>NZ_JACCFM010000001.1:0-2400000 GCF_013410665.1 Leifsonia psychrotolerans
GCGCGCGCGTTGACCCCCTCCGCGGTCTTCGACGCTGTCGTCGAGACGGTGCGGGCCTCGGCTGCCGGGGTGCTGCCGATGCTCCCCGTCGTCGACACCATCAAGCGCATCGACCACGCCGGAATCGTGCACGAAACCGTCGACCGTGCCGAACTCGCTGCCGTGCAGACGCCCCAAGGGTTTCCTCGCGAGGTTCTCGTCGCCGCGCTGGCCGCGGCTTCCGCGAACGACATCGCCGAGGCGACGGATGACGCCGCTCTGGTCTCGGCATCCGGCCACCCCGTGCAGACCATGGGTGGCGACCCGCTCGCCTTCAAGATCACCACGCCCGACGACCTGCGCCGCGCGCACCTGCTGCTTGCGTCCGATGTGTCGGCTGCATCCGTCACGCCTGCTGCATCCGCTGCGCCGCGCATCGGAACGGGCATGGACGTGCATGCCTTCGACGACACGTCACCCCTGTGGCTCGCCGGTTTGCACTGGCCGGGCGAGCGCGGACTCTCGGGTCACAGTGACGGCGATGCCGCAGTGCACGCCATCTGCGACGCCCTGCTCGCCGCCGCGGGCCTGGGTGACATCGGCGGAATCTTTGGCACGGCCGACCCTCGCCTGACCGATGCGCACGGCGAAGTCTTCCTGAACGAAACCCTGCGGCTTCTCACCGAGGCCGGATTCCGGGTCGGAAACGTCACGGTGCAGATCATCGGCAACCGCCCAAAACTGGCTCCGCGTCGCGCCGAAGCTGAGGCGCTGCTCACTCGTCTGCTGCACGCCCCGGTCACTATTTCGGCGACGACGACCGACGCGCTCGGCTTCACCGGCCGCGGCGAGGGCATCGCTGCACTGGCGACGGCGCTTCTGCTCCCGGTTTCGGCCCAGGCCGCTGTCCTAAGCTGGGAGGCGTGACTGTGCGACTTTATGATTCGAAGGCCCAAGCCCTTCGCGACTTTGTTCCCCTCGTTCCCGGAAAAGTCGGTATCTACGTCTGTGGTCCCACCGTGCAGTCCTCGCCGCACATCGGTCACCTGCGCAGCGCCCTGGCCTACGACCAGCTTCGTCGCTGGTTGGTTTACCGCGGCAACGACGTCACGTTTGTGCGCAACGTCACCGACATCGACGACAAGATTCTGGTCAACGCCGAAGGATCGAACGAGGCGTGGTGGGCCCTCGCTTACCGGTACGAGCTCGAGTTCACGGCCGGCTACCAGCGCCTCGGCATCCTGGCTCCCACCTATGAGCCGCGTGCGACTGCCAGCATCCAGCAGATGCAAGACATCATTGCGCGCCTGATCGAGCGCGGCCACGCCTATGCGGCCGACGACGGATCCGGCGACGTCTACTTCGCGACCGGCAGCTGGCCGGCCTACGGCGAGCTCACCCGACAGAGCCTCGACAACGTGGAAGCGGCCACCGATGCCGACCCGCGCGGCAAACGCGATCCGCGCGACTTTGCGCTCTGGAAGGGCCACAAGGCCGGCGAGCCGACGGATGCCGCGTGGCCCTCCCCCTGGGGAGGCGGCCGTCCCGGCTGGCACATCGAATGCTCGGCCATGGCCGCCCGCTACTTGGGAGAGCAGTTCGACATTCACGGCGGCGGACTCGACCTGCGCTTCCCGCACCACGAGAACGAACTGGCGCAGTCCAACGCCGCCGGCGACGCATTCGCGAACTACTGGGTGCACAACGGCCTGGTTCATGTGAACGGTCAGAAGATGTCGAAGTCGCTCGGCAACTCGGTTTTTGCCTCCGAGCTGCTCGAACAGGCGCGCCCGATCGTGGTGCGCTACTACCTCGGCTCGGCGCACTACCGCTCCACCCTTGATTTTCTGCCCGGCTCCCTCGCCGAGGCCGAAGCCGCCCTCGAACGGGTCGAGAGTTTTCTCGACCGGGCCGACCGTCGCCTTGCCGACACCCGGTTCGCCGGATCCGGCGCCGAGGTCGTTCCCGACGATTTCGCGTCTGCGATGGACGACGACCTCGCCGTTCCGCAGGCGCTCGGTGTGCTGCACGACACCGTGCGTGCCGGAAATGCGGCGCTCGACGCCGAAGACCTGCACGCCGCAGCATCCGCCCGTTCGCAGGTTCTCGCTATGAGCGAGGTCCTCGGAATCAACCCTTTGTCGCCCGGCTGGTCTGTGGCGACGGATGAACCAGCCATGGTTGCCCTCACCGCCCTCGTCGAGCGTCTGCTCGAAGACCGGGAGATCTCCAGGCAGAGCCGCGATTATGCGGCCGCAGACCGAATCCGCGACGAACTCATCGCCGCCGGAATCACCATCGAAGACACCCCATCGGGTGCCCATTGGAGTTTTGACTGATGAAGAATACAGATCGCAAGGCGCGCACCGGCGCCGTACGCAAGGGAAGTCGCGGACCACAGGTCGGCTCGGGTGGCCAGGGGCGCCAGGCCCTCGAGGGCAAGAAGCCCACACCGAAGGCTGAGGATCGTCCGTACCACCCCGCCGGCAAGCGCAAGGCAGCTCAGGAGCGCTACGCGGCGGCCGGCGGAACGCGCAAGCGCGCCGATGGCGCCGAGTCGCGTGGCGGCTACCAGGGCGGGGCGCAGGGTGGCGGCGCTCGTGGCGCGAGCCGCGGCGGAACCGGGCACACCGGTGGTGGCGGATCATCGACCCGCAACGCCCAGCAGATCGATGAGCATGAAGTGGTCACCGGTCGTAACTCGGTGCTCGAGGCATTGCGCGCCAAGATTCCCGCGAAGGCGCTCTACATCGCCACGCGCATCGAAATGGATGATCGGGTCAAAGAGGTCCTCACGCTGGCGAACGGCCGCGGCATTCCTGTTCTCGAAGTGATGCGTCCAGAGCTCGACCGCCTCGCCGGTCGTGACTCGGTGCACCAGGGACTCGCCCTCAAGGTTCCGGCCTACGAGTACGCACACCCGATCGAGCTGCTGGAGCTGACGATCAGCCGGGGTCACAAGCCGCTCTTCGTCGCGCTCGACGGCATCACCGACCCGCGCAACCTGGGCGCGATCATCCGCTCGACCGCCGCGTTCGGTGGTCACGGTGTGATCGTTCCCGCGCGTCGTTCGGTCGGAGTCACCGCATCGGCATGGAAGACTTCCGCCGGTGCTGCGGCACGCACACCCGTCGCCATGGCGACGAACCTCACCCAGACGCTCAAGGCGCTCAAGGAGCGCGGCGTGTTCGTCATCGGCCTCGCCGGTGACGGCGACGTGTCGCTGCCGGGCCTGAGTCTGGCGGATCGTCCGGTCGTCATCGTGGTCGGCAGTGAGGGCAAGGGGCTGTCACGTCTGGTCGCCGAGACCTGCGACGCGATCGTGTCGATTCCGATCAGTGCGGGCACCGAATCGCTGAACGCGGGGATCGCGGCCAGCGTCACGCTCTACGAGATCTCGCGTTTGCGGGCTGAAGCCAAGACGCTGAAGGCAGCCACGAAGGCTGCGAAGGCCGCCGCGAACTAGGATCGCGCAGTCCGAGGAACGGTGCCGCCCTTCGGGGCGGCACCGTTCTTTGTATCCGTGGGTCGTGCGCCCCGTTGGTCGAGTGCCCGCCCCGTTGGTCGAGTGCCCCGTGGGTCGTGCGCCCCGTGGGTCGTGCGCCCCGTGGGTCGAGCTTGTCGAGACCTCGTACGCCGGTCTCGTGGCGTGCCCACCGGGTCTCGACACGCTCGACCAGCGGATGGTGGCTCGACCGTCCCGTTGGTTGGTCGTGCGCCCGTCCCGTTGGTCGTGCGCCCCGTTGGTCGAGCTTGTCGAGACCTCGTATGCCGGTCTCGTGGCGTGCTCACCGGGTCTCGACACGCTCGACCAGCGGATGGTGGGTCGACCAGCGGTTGGTTGGTCGCGCGCCCGTCCCGTTGGTCGAGCTTGTCGAGACCTCGTGCGTCCGTCCCGTTGGTCGAGCTTGTCGAGACCTCGTATGCCGGTCTCGTGGCGTGCTCACCGGGTCTCGACACGCTCGACCAGCGGATGGTGGGTCGACCGGCGGATGGTGGCTCGACCGGCGGATGGTGGGTCGACCGGCGGATGGTGGGTCGACCGGCAGATGGTGGCTCGACCAGCGGATGGTTGGCCGCAACGATCGGCCGTTGACGGTCGTTAGACGTTCAGACGCCAGTCAGGCTCGTCGTCGTCGGAGCCGACAGCATCCGTCACCGGGATCGGCATCGTGATGCTTCCGGTCGGAGGGTCGATCACCGTGACCTCGTCGCGTCGGTGACGCAGCACATCCTGCACATACGAGGTGACCGCTTCGGCGAGCGGGATATCCTTGCCCTGATTTTGAGCCATGAACCAGCGATGATCGAGCAGCTGGTGGAACACTTCGGCCTGCTCCAGCTTGCCCTTCAGCTCACGCGGAATCGCGCGCACCACGGGTTCGAACACGCGCACCAACCATTCGTGCGCCACCATCTCTTCGTCGGCATCCGGGTTGCCGTAGCTGGCCCGATACGAGTCGAGGTCGTTCAGCAGTCGCCGTGCCTGATTCTCTTCGGCGTCGAGTCCGGTCAGGCGCAGAAGGCGGCGCTGGTGATGCCCGGCGTCGACCACCTTCGGTTGGATGCGCACCGTCGTGCCGCTCTCGTCGGTCTTGATACCCAACTCTTCGATGTCGAAGCCCAAGTTGTTCAAGCGCTCGACCCGCTCGGTGATGCGCCAGCGCTCGGAGCTGGCGAACGATTCCGAACCGGTGAGCTCGGTCCAGAGCGAGCGGTAGGCGGCGACGATGCCATTGCTGATCCGGATGGGGTCGAGCTCGTCGGCAACACGGCCACCGGCTTCCAAGTCCATCAGTTCGCCGGCGATGTTCACGCGCGCGATCTCAAGGTCGTTCTCACGTTGCCCGTTGGACAAACCGCCGGGATAAAGCTGGCCGGTCTCGGCATCCACCAGATAGGCGGCGAAGGCACCGGCATCCCGGCGGAACAGAGTGTTGGACAGCGACACATCGCCCCAAAACAGCCCCACCATATGCACGCGCACGAGCAGCACGGCGAGAGCGTCGACCAGCCGGGTCGCGGTGTCGGGACGCAGCGTCTGCGAATACAGCGCCCGGTAGGGAAGCGAGAATTTGAGGTGACGGGTGACGAGAACGGACTTCAGCGGGGCGCCGTCTTCATCGGTGCGTTTGGTGATCACGGCGAGCGGTTCGACGCAGGGCAAATCGAGCCCTTGCAGGCGGCGCAGCATGTCGTACTCGCCCGTGGCCATCTCGCTCGTGGTCTCTTTGATGGCCACGACGCGTCCGCTCAGATGGGCGAAACGCACCAGGTGTCGGGAGATGCCCTTCGGCAGCGACGCGATGTTCTGATTCGGCCAGGCATCCAACGGAAGATGCCAGGGCAGGTCGAGGAGCGCCGGATCGGCGGTCGCGGACACGATGTTGAGGGAACCACTCATTATCTGAGCCTAGCGGCGACGGATGGGCACGCCGTGGCGGCGGCGTCCTCAGTCACCAGAAGACGACCGCTGCCATGTGCCGATTCGGATGCCGAAGCCGGTTACGACCGCAACCGAACCAAGATCGGGCTCGCCGGGCTGCTCTGCTCCAGCTCAATGACGTTGTGCCGGGACTTCAGAAAATCCGAGAACTGCCGGAAGCCCAGGGCTTGCTCCTGGAACGCCGGATCCATCCGGCGCATCTGATTCTTCACGGCCGAGGCGTGCTGCCATTCCAGGTCGTTCTTGGCCAGAAGCTCCATCGCGCGCAACAACAGTGCGGTGGCCGCCTTTCGCGCTTTGGGGGTGGCGCGCTCCTCGTCCGCCGTGTCGCCCGGACCGTCCTTTTCGGTTGGGCCGGATCCCCCTTTTGCGTGGGCATGGGCGGGCGCCGTGGCATCCGTCTTCTCGATCGGCGCGGGGCCGGTGGAGCGTGCGGGATCGGTGGAGCGTGCTTGATCGGCGGAGCGTGCGCGTTCGGCGGTAGCGGTGTCGCGGAGGTGGCCTCCGCTGATGCCGGGCAGGGTGTCGTAGTCGGCGAATTCGTCGCACGCGGCGGCGAGTGAGCCGCTCGTCGCGCCGGAGACGCCGATGCCAACGACGTAGCGGCCGAGCCGTTTGCAGCGCTGAGCCAGCGGAATGTAGTCGGAGTCGCCGGCGACGATCACGATGTGGGTGAGATCGTCGAGCCGGAAGACGTCCTCGACCACGTCGACGGCGAGTCGGATGTCTGCCCCATTTTTCAGCGACAGCACGGTAGGGAACAGCTGCACCAGATCGACCGCACGATCGACCAGTTGCTTCTGGTAGCTGGCATTCACCTCGGCGGACCAATCCGCGTAGGCGCGGCTGATCACGATCGAGCCGAACGAGGAGGCGTACTCGAGCACGGCGCCGATGTTGACGGTTGCCTGACTGATCCGCGCGATGATCTGGGGGTCGGCATCCGCCAGAGTGGGGTCGAAGGTGCGCACGCGGTCCCGTGCCCAGGCGCTGCGGCCGTGCAGCTGGCTGTAGCGGGAGATCACGATGTTGTCGAAATCGATGTAGACCCCGACGCGTTCGCGGGACTGCTCAGCCATCGGTGCTCCTCAGTAAGTCGGGCGGGAGATCCTGTCGCCTCCGCTGGGCATAGTCTCCTGGCATTCGCGTGCCCGGCGCAAGCGCCCGGCAGGCCGGGGTGGTCACCCTGCGGGGCTGTGGTGCGTTAACTCCTGCAATCTGTCTGACCTGCGAGGCCAAGGAGCGGAACCACACGGCCTCGGATGCCGCCGGTCACCGGATTGCAGGAGTTAGCAACGCTGCGCGTCACGAATTCCAGTGATACTTCCCTTTTGTATCCGCACCCTTTCCACCACAGGTGTAACTGCGGCCGTTGGCGGCGACGCCCGTCACTCCGGGGGTGGAGCAGAAGGCGCCTGGATGCACGGGCTCAGCTGCCGCGGGCGGGGCGGGCGCCGGAGCGGGGTCGGGTGCCGGGGCGGGTGCGGGTGCGGGGAGCGGTGCCGGCACACCGACAGGCTCGGGCGCTGCAGGTGGGGGAGTGGGGCTGCCGGTGGTCGCCACCCCACCGCAGCTCGCGAGCACGCGGGTCATAGCGGTGTGCTCGGCCGGTGCGACCCAGAGTCCGTAGGCCGTCTTGACCTCGATCTGGCGGGCCACATACGTGCAGCGGTAGGACTTCTGCGGCGGCAACCAGGTGGCCGCGTCGCCGGCACCCTTGGCCGAGTTCGTCGGCCCGTCGACGGCGAGCAGGTTGCGTGGGTCGTTGGCCAAGGCGACGCGCTGAGCTTGCGAGAGTTGCTGTGCACCCGTGACCCAGGCGTTCTGCAGGGCGACGACGTGGTCGATCTGCACCTTCGTGGAGGTGGCGTTGCCGCGCACGAACGAGATCACGGAACCGGTGTACGGGTCGGTGAGCGTTCCGGTGAGGATGCGACAGGGACCGGAGTGCGTGGTGTCGCCCAAATCGCGGGCCAGGATGTCGTTGCGGGTGTCGCATCCGTTCTTGTCGACATCGAGCCAGGCTGTGCCGAACATGCCCGTGCGGTCGTAGCCGGTCTTCGGCGCCTTGCCCTTGATCGGGAGGGTGGCGAGCTGAGTGAGCGCGGTCGACGACTCGGCCGCGGATGAGACCGAGGCCACCTGGGATTCTGCGGGAGCCGTAGAGGGTGTGGCAGTTGGGGTCGCCGACGGTTTCGCGGAGCGGGTCGGCGTGCGCGTCACGGGCGGGGCAAGTGCGCCCGGAGAAGTCACGGCCCCCTGCGCCGAGGAGCCGGAACCGCCGGTAACGGGCGCCAGCGAGGCACCCATTCCCATCGCGACAAGGCTGACCGCCACGGCCGCAGCGGCAACTTTTCGAGATGGCACGTGTGCCCACGAGGCCCGGCCGGTGATGAGCGCGTAGCCGGCGGTGAGGAGGGTCGCGAGGCCCGCCATGATCAGCAGGGCAGGCAAGCCGGCCGACGCGACAGCGATGACCAGAACGAGGAGGACAATCGCCCCGACGATCCACGTGCTGCGTAGCGGGCGTGGTGTGCGCTGTGAGAGGGGCCGACGCGGGGCGGACGGGGGCTGCGCGGATGCGGACGCGGACGCGGATGCAGATGCGGGCGGGGCGGGGCGGGGCATGGAACTCCTGAGGGCGAACGGCGCGAAGTGTCGACCGTATCCCGCGGGGTGGCCGAGTCGCTGGTCATCGGAGCGTGTCGCGCGGCGTGGCGGGCGTTTGGGGGCTCCCTGCTGCTGTTGCGCGTTCAAGGGGCATGAGGTGGCGACCTCGATCGCGATTGCATGCGGCCTTCAGGAGAGGGACAGCGGATTTGCCCGTAATGGGGCTACGGACAGCGCACCCGCGCCCACTAGATTCAACGCAGAGCATGAGGGGAACAATGGCAATCGAACAGCCACGCATGCGGCAACAATTCGCCGCACAAGCCGTCATCGAGGAACTGCTGCGGCAGCAGAGCCGCACGCCGCCGCGATCGGGGCTCGCACAATTCTTCGGCTACTCCCCGTTGGGTGCCGACAGCTTGAGCTGGTATCTCGGCGCACAGGGTGAGATCGCCGTCGGCGCCATTCTCGACACGATGCCTCCGGAATGGGCGGTATTCCATGCGCTCCCCGTCGGCACGAAGGGTACCGATATCGACCACGTGCTCGTAGGCCCGGGCGGTGTGTTCACGATCAACACCAAGCACCACAAGCACAAGGCCGTTTGGGTCGCCGGGCGCACAGTGATGGTGTCCGGGCAGAAACAGCCGTATATCCGCAACTCTGAATTCGAAGCGAAACGGGTCACAAAAATGCTGACCGAGCGGATGCCTCAGCTCGCGTCTGCGCAGCCCGTGCTCGCGTTGGTCAGTCCCAAGTCCCTGTCAATCAAGAAACCACCGGAGACGGTGAAAGTGCTCACGGCCGGCAACTTGCGGCGTTGGCTTCTGGCCCGCCCCGAAGTGATGAGTGCCGACGAAGTTAATGAGCTTGCCACGGCCTTCGACGACCCCGCGACCTGGCCGCCCGCGACGATTCCGCCGACTGAAAACGCGCTAGAGCAATTCGACGCGCTCGCGCGCGACGTCCGCTCGGCATGGGTTCGGAGCACGTTGTGGAAACTGGTCGGCATTGCTGCGATGACTGTTGCAGCAGTGATTCTGGGCCCGCCTCTGATCACCGCACTGTTTGACGCCTATATCAATACGGTGGTGCAGCCATGACCGAGGACATGTACAGCGGTTTCTTCGACGCCATGCTGGCCAGTTTCGGCACGCTCCTCGCATCGATCGTGACGAATCCGACGACTCTGGCCACAATCGCGATCCTCATTGTGCTCGCGATTCTTACCCGACTCGTTCCCGCTCGACGCCGTCGACGCCGTCGGTAGCAATCCAGAAACGATCCGTGTCGAAAGCAAACATCAGCAAGAAAATTATCTGGGCGCCATCGCATTGGGGTAAACATTTCAGTCGGTGCGCCCCCTGGTCGCTCACGCTCGATGGCGCTGAGATCATCCTGACCAGCGACACGACATTCACCCCGAGCATGCGTGCCGGCAGAGCGTCCATCGACGCCGCCTCGCCCAGAGACGCCAGCCTCTTTACGGCCAGCGTTGGCGCGATCGGCGAAGTGGCTGTCGACCGCGGCCTGTTCTGGGCCACGGTCGAGATCCCCCATCCCGATCGGCGCATCCGTTTGCGTGGAATCCCCAACCGACGTGCCACGAAACTGGCGCGGGCAATCCGCGCCTCTGCTTTGATCGCAGAGTTCGACGCAGCCGCGGAGAATGTGCTGCAGTGGGTCACCGACCTCGAAACGGCAGCGGTCGAGCAGCTCTCAATCACTGGGTGGCTCACCCGGGAGTTCACCGAAGAGTGGGCGACGCGCAAAGCCGCGCTCGGCTTCGAACGCCTGCTGCACGAGCCAGCCCTTCAGTCCCATGCTGAGTCAAACGCCCGGGTCAGCGCGGCACGCGAGCGGTGGCAGTATGAACTCGCTGACTTCATCGCCGGGCAGAACCAGCATTTGCTGTCTGTTGAACTCGAAGCGAACCGTGACTTCTTTGAAACCGTCGAGAAATCACCGTTGACCGATGAACAGGCGCGCGCCGTCGTCTGCTTCGACAACCGGATGCTGGTGGTCGCGTCGGCCGGGTCCGGCAAGACATCGACGATGGTGGCGAAGGCCGGCTATGCGTTGCGTCGCAACCTGATTCCCGCCGACAATGTCAGCAACGATGATGAGGCCGTCGACGAGCCTGCAATATTCCGCCGACCTGGAAGCTGAAGCGGACAAATCGAGAGCAGGCCCGCACTGAGACCTGCGTTGTATCAGCGCCCAGCCACGCAGAGG
Organism: Leifsonia psychrotolerans; assembly: GCF_013410665.1. Taxonomy (NCBI): domain Bacteria; kingdom Bacillati; phylum Actinomycetota; class Actinomycetes; order Micrococcales; family Microbacteriaceae; genus Glaciibacter; species Glaciibacter psychrotolerans. Next base: position 10,271 of record NZ_JACCFM010000001.1, read on the forward strand.
AGCTTCAACTCACGCGGTGACGAAAGTTTTCCATATAGTTATTTCGGCTGTGATCAGATTGCCCAGTGAAGCCCTTGAACGCACCAAGCCGGTAAGCGGTTCCTGTGCTCGTGCTCTTCTCCTCGAGGACGAAGTCCTGGGCAAGTACGGCCAGCCGTCTCTCAACTGATGCATGGTTGAGTTCGTCCAGAGTCGCGATGAGGCGAGCCATCTTTACGAAGCCGTCTGTGTTTGCGAGCGCCCGATACACAGGGTCATGGACGTCGGCGCTCAGCTCGGGAATCTCATGTGGAATTCCCTCGTGGTTGAGCGCGGCGCGAATTGACCGGCCGACGGCCTCAGCGACGGGAGGGGGGAAAGCATTCCCGATTTGACGGTATTGCGATGTCTTCCTGCCAGCAAACTCCCACGCGTACTCATCTTTCCAGCCTTGGATCCGGGCAACCATGGGAATGGTGAGGCGTGGCAGCTTTTCCGAAGGATGTGGAGCATCTTTACCGGGGGCTTCGTTGGCGACGCCTTTGCCGTCCACTCCGAGAGCTTCCCACGCGCGCTTCGCTCGAGTTGGACCGAGGTCGGCCCCGCCGTGCTTTTTGCTCCCGCCGACTAGAGTCGGTCCAATTCCATTTGCGAGTTTGACCCAATCATCAAGGTGAGGCCAACCGTTCGCTCCCATTAAGTCTCGAAGGCTACTACCGACAGTGACCTCCCGCTCTTGGGGTTCAGGCCAACGAAAGTAAGCAGCATCCTCAGGGTGCAAAGCAACAAGTACGAATCGCGGTCGCAGTTGCGGTACGCCGAAATCAGCCGCATAGAGAAGCCGCCAATCCGCAACGTACCCGAGCTGGGTCAGCCGATCGAGGACGCGTTGGCGGTAACCCGAGAATCGAGGCGCTGATAGGCCGCGCACGTTCTCAAGCAGCAGGGCGCGAGGCTTTATCACGGCAACTTGTTCAACGGCCCACGCGAACAGGTCGCGTTCGTCGGATGACCCTAGTTGCTTTCCGGCGATCGAGAACGGCGGGCAGGGCACACCTCCGGCGAACAAATCAACGCCCTCAAATTCCGAAGGCGACCAGACCTTGGGGTCTGCGACGTCTCCCACAACAACTTTCCCGTTGGAGTTCTGTCGAAGTGTTTGTGCCGCCGTCTCATCGAGCTCGACCGCTAGCAGGCTTTCGAACCCTGCGTTGAACAGGCCCAGGGCCTGCCCGCCAGCCCCCGCGCAGATTTCGAGGACAGACAGTTTCGACACGTTTTGTACTCCTTGATTAATTGCGATCGTACTATTCTCCGACATGGATCTGAGTTTCCACGCAACCACTGACACTGGGGATTGGTTTAACTGCCTTGATTGGTAGCCGTGTGGGTGCCGCGGCCCTTGATCACTCGGGAATGCATTTCGGCTGCAACGCTGTGAATCGGTGAGTTCTACGCTCAGGAACAAAATAGTGCAGAGATGCTTCTAGTTGTCCGCGCTAAAGCGAACCTGCTCTAAATTCCGTTGGTGAGGGACGGGGCGGGAACTGTGATCATCTCGCCCGATCGAGCTAGGCGCCACCAACGACCATCAAGGCTAATGGCCTGTGGAGTGGATGCTGTGGTCGGGACCACTCGCACGCTTACGAACTCGCCTGGTTCGGGGACTGTCGCACCAAGGTTCTCCGCAAGATGGCGCTGGACCGAATAGTCGCCTCCCAGTATGAGGAAGCCTTCAGGAGCGAGCGCTGATCGAGAGCCGCCGTTATTCCTAACTCGCTTCATGAAATCATCCTGCTGGGCGACAGTTGCGATGATCGTGCGTGACAGACGTCGATTCATCGCCACGCGAAAAAGTTCATTCACGCGTTTTTGCCCGCTTCGATGCTGGAAGATTCGATCGACGTCGTCTGGAGCCAGCTCGAGCAAGGCGTTGGGCTGCATCGGAGCCTCTTTATGAATCCACGCAATTCGTTCCCGACCGAATGCATTAAGGCCGGTCTTCTTGTCTCGATTCTCGCTCGTACGACGATTTTCTTCTGTGACCCGGACGATTCCCACGCTCCAAGTGGATGTCTGGTCGTCAGCCTTCAGAACAAGGATCAATTGATCAAAGCTCTCCATCGGTAGCATCCAAGCACCTGTATGGGAGAACTTGCAATCGACTTCGTTGCCTGCGATACGGAAGTCCAGTATTACGCCGTCCGCAAACGAGAACTCACGCTGCAGATTAATCTCGATGAGAGTGCCGAAGTGGGTCTTTTCAGTCTTGAACAATTGATCCAGGCGATAGCGCCCAGTGCGTTGACCGTCATACAACTGGTCGAAGGTTCTTCGCACTACCTTGGCCATTCGGGACCCGTCCGGATCGGCCAGTTGAATAGCTGCAAAGACCGCCCGCAGTGCTTCATCTTCGGCATCAGGAGCGTGCAAGTTCTCAGTCCACATGAGCTCAATGTATTGGCTCGATAGCTACCGACTGAAATCCTCCTAGGCCTCTCGACTCGGCCGTCTACGCATCCAGCCGACAATGGAGCCGCTAATGCGAATTGGTTCCTCGTGTTCCCAGTATCGTAGGACTGCCCATCCCGCCGCTTCGAGTCTTAAGTTGGTGCTTGCGTGCCTTGCTCAATTCATGGAACTCTTGCTGGACCAATACTCAGCAACCGACTCGGCGATCGCCCCGGTCATCACCGCCTCAATCCTGTCGCTGGCTCATGGCAACAACGAACGAGCGGTTGCCGTCGCGGGACTCCGCGGGCTGAACGCCGACCTCTTCCACTGGGAATCGCAAAGTGCGACTTCGATGACGAGCCCAACCGGACGTCGATATCTCAATCACCGTTCAGCTGGATCCCACGTCGTGATGTTCACCCGTCTCTCGAATCGCGATGATTACGGCTTGGTGGGCGCTTACACATGCCTCGGCCAAGCCGACTATGCGGAGCACGGATGCGAGAAACCAATCGCATTCACCTGGCACCTTCGGCGGCATATACCCGCAGCTGTGCTGGTGAGTGCGAGCGCAGTGGCTCGGTAATGGCGGGTGATGCATGTTATGACTGGGACCGTCGGATGGAGGGTGTTTTTCGAATACGTGGACACGTATTTTCCTTGAGTCCGAGTCCGAGGACCTGGGGCGCTTTTCGGCATGTATCAGCGCGTCTCGCGGCCATGTGAGTAATGGTTAGAGGTTTGGTTCTCCACCAGGCTTTTCGATACCGAGCAGCGTTCGCCATAGCCTTGTATTTCGCACACCGTTATCAAGGTGTGACATCGTCTGACGTAGTAACGAGAGCGAACGGTCATCTACTGCATTCGGTTGATTTGCGCGGTCGAGTTCGCCAAATATTTCGCACAGCCGCGTCGCTTCGCCGGTTTGCTCCAAGGGTCGTTCCAGCGCGCCCGCTCACTAAGCTGAACTCATGACATCCGCTGCGGCCATCCGCAGCTGAATCATCCTGGGGTTGCTCGCCGTTTTCCGGCTACTGCTGATCGCCGGCCTGCCGCTCGAGCGGTTCGCTTGGGGCTGCCAGGACGAGGTGCTCCCGCACTTGCGCCTTGGAAATGCCGTCTCAATCGTTCTCTACGAGGTGTTCGCGCTCGTGGTGCTCGAACGGGCGCAGCTAACCGCACTCCTTACGGGCGCCAATTCATCGCCGTGGCCATGTGGGTGCTCACCGGCTACTTCGCGCGCGGCGTGATGATGAACGGGATTTCGCGAAGCAAGCCCGAACGCTCCCTGATGACGCCGGTGAGCCTCGTGCTTGCCGTGCTGAGCCTGGTCGCCGCGCACGGATGATCAAAGCAGCGCGCTCGCTGACCACTCAACGAACATCGCGAACAGCGGTGTGGCCAGCACTACAAACACGGCAACATTGGCGACAACAGTCGTCCAGAAGGCCTTACGAAAGCTGGCCTTCTTCGTCTTGTGACGCAGCGTCTGTTGGGCGACGATGGCTCCCGGCCATCCGCCGAGCAGGCCGAGCAGAAGCAATGTAGTCTCCGATATCCGCCACCGCCCCGCCCGGGCCGCGGACTTGTCGACCGCGTAGACGATGAAGCACAGGATGCTGGCCCCCACGTAAAGGGTGGCGACCCAGAGCGGGATCGGCCAGTAGAGGTTGATGATGAGCGCGGCGATGAGGAAGGCCCCGACGGTGACGTAGCTGGCTGCTCCTGAGCGGGTGCGCGTTGACCGCTTCGTTGTGGAAACCATCATTTGAGCGTAGTGGGGGTGGCCGACTGCGTCGCGTGGGCGGGTACGAATGCAGGTCGGGCTGCGGGGTCTCGACAAGCTCGACCAGCGGGGGTGCTCGACAAGCGGGGGTGCTCGATCAGCGGGATTAGGCGTGTCGAGGCAGGCCTCATCCGTCGAACAGAGCTCCGCCTCTACTACGAATCTTGTTGATCGAGCCTGTCGAGACCGCATTCGCCGAGCTTCGAGTTCACTCTGCGATCCAAGTTCAGTACGCAGGATCTCGATCGCTCGATGACCGGATTGCTATTCGCCGTCCAAGACCGTCAACGCACTCACCGGCACCGGCTTCACCGGCACATGCGCCGTGAAACTGCCGACATCCGCGATCGAACGCCCCCTCTCGATAGCCACCAGCGAGGCAACTGTCGTCTCGCAGTAGCGGCCCTGACACGGGCCCATGCCACTGCGGCACTCGAGTTTTACACCACTTGCCGAGGAGAGGTGTGGGTTGTGCGCGAGCACGTTCGTCACCGTGTCTTGCGTCACCAACTCGCAACGGCAGACGATGGTGTCGGGAGTTGCGAGAGCAGCGAGGCCCTTGCGGTTCGGTGCGAACATGCTCTGCACGACAGAAGAGAACTTTTGCGCGTGGTGCACGTCGGTGCGGGCGGATTCCACAGCGCTCGTCAGATCATCAGTAGCCGTAGTAAGCGAGTGGTCACGATCACTGGCCCGAGCGCGGGCACGGCTTCGCGCGCGCCCGAACCCCAGGTCCTGAGCGATCGCCAACCCGGCCAAATGGCCCTCCGCTCGGGACTGCTCCGCCCCGGCGACCCCGGTCGGCTCGCCCGCCACATAGATTCCTGGACTCGACGTTGCCATGTTCTGATCGTGAGCGACGATCCAGCCGCCCTTGGCCGAGTTGTACAGCATGGTGCATCCGGCCTGCCGGGCCAGTTCGGTTGAAGCTTGAAAGCCATATCCGAGCACCAACGTCGAAGCTGGCACCACGCGCGGTGATCCCTTGACCTTCCAATTCTCATCGATCCGGGCAAGTTCAGCGCCTTCCACGCGGTCGGTTCCGACCGCGCGGGTCGCGACAGTGCGGGTGCTGATGCGCACACCGGCCGCGATCAAGCGGGTGAGGGCCACGCCGGTCTCGGCGAACAAGCGAGTGTGACCGGGCACCGCGGGAAGCGCTCCGAACGCCTCGCGCAGCGAAGGCAGGCCCCGGGCGAACGCGATCTCTGCAATGTCGGCGCCGGACGCCCGCAGTTGGTCGGCGACCACAAGGAGCAACGGATGCGACCCCGCCAACACCAGGCGCTCCGAAACGAGTAGACGTTGACTCTTGATGAACCCCTGCACCGCACCGGCCATCATCACGCCCGGCAGCGTCCAGCCCGGGATAGCGACGGGCAGGTCGTAGGCACCGGTTGCGATGAGCAGACGACGAACGGGTAGGCGTTCGGCGCCGTTCGGCCCGCTGATCGCCAACTGGATGCCTTCGGGGCTCGGGTCGGCAGTGCCCTGCAAGCTGTCTTCTGCACGGTCACGAAAAACACCAAACGCGGTCGATTCGTGCTTCCACGTGATTCCGGGCGCGGCATCCGCTTGCTCAAGGAGGTCATAGGCCCACGGATAACCGGCCGAAAACTTGGCCTTGCTACCGACGAATTCGCGGGGCGGCTGGCGAAAGATCTGCCCGCCCGGGCGACGCTGCTCGTCGATGACAACAACCCGGGCACCCGCAGCGGAGGCGGAGAGCGCCGCGGCAATGCCGGCGGGGCCGGCTCCGACGACAGCGACGTCGAACATCACGTGATCTGACATGTCAAGCACCTCGGGACGATTCGACGTTCATGCCGTCGACGGCATAGGTCAAGCAGGAACGAGTGAGTGGAACGCTGTCGACCACCACGACACAGTCAAAACAGGTGCCCATGTTGCACAGCGGCTGCCGAGGCGCACCGGTGCGGGTGGTGCCGAACTCGGTGACACCATCAGCGAGGAGTGCTGTAGCGACTGTTTCACCGTCGAAGCACGAGACAACTGCGCCGTTGAAGGTGATCTCAATCGGCACGCCTCGCTGGGCGTCTAAGCGGCGACTCGGCGACGAAACCTCTTCAGACATGAATACCTCCATAGCGGCGCGGATCGTAGGGGGAGAGATCCATGCTCGGTGGGCGCCCCTGCACCATCTCGCTGAGCACCCGGGCGAAACTCGGGCCAAGGGTGAATGCCGATCCGCCGGTGGCCACGAACACCCCGGGGCAGCCGGGCACGGAACCCACCAGCGGCAGCTGGTCGGGAGTCACCGTGGTGGTACCCACCCAGGTGCGCAGGGCCGGCAGGGCGGCGACGCGAGGAACGACGCCGATGGCGGCGCGCGCATTGCCGGCCACGGAGGCCCGCAGCAGCTCTGGCCGTGAATTGAGGTCGGGATTGCCATGACGATCAACCGGCAATCGGGCGGGCCAGCCGCCGCCGATGAGCACATTTCCGTCGAGCGACTGCTTGAGCGAGAGCTTCGCGCCGGCGTGCTGCACCAGATGCGGGATGAACTTCTCGGTCTTCAAGGTGACTGTCATCGTGAGTGCCAGCGCGATTGTCGGCAGGCTCGCGCCCAGCATCTCGCCGAGCTCGGTGGTCCAAACGCCGCCGGCCAGAATAATGGCCTCGGTAGTGAGTTCTGACTTGCGCAGGGTTCCGTCGGGCTCGGTCGTCTCGATGCCGATGAGCCAGGACGATCCGGCGCGGGTCATCGACATCACCCGGGTGCGGGTGCGGATGTCTGCGCCCAGCCGCGCGGCGCCCCGTGCGAGTGCAGGCCCAGCGGTGCGGGTATCCGCCTTTCCCTCGATCGGGCAGTACGCCGCGGCGACGACCGAATCAGAGAGATACGGCGCAATCGAGCGCACCTCGTCGCCGCTCAGCAGCGTCACGTCGAGACCCCAGGAACGCTCGAGTTCGGACTTCTGCTCGAGCACCGCGGCCTGCTCTGCCGTCTCGGCGAGCATCAACCCACCCTTTTGCACGACGCCGAGTGATTCGCCTAACTCGTCGCCGAGCGAGGCCCAGAGCCGGGCGGCATCCAGATGGAGCGGCATCGCTTCGGCCGCCTGCCGGGCGGCCTCGAGGCCGTGCTCGAGCATGCGGTATTCAAGTTGAAAGTGCAAGCTGCCGGCGTTCTGTCCGGAGGCGTGCTGATTCAGTTGGTCGCGTTCGAGCAGGGCCACGTTGACGCCATCGCGGGCGAGCATCCAGCTGAGCGCTGCGCCCAGCAGACCGCCACCGACGACGACGACGTCGTGGTGCTCGGTCATGACAGTGGAACGGTCTCGATGCCGAGGCTGTTGAGCGTTTCCTCGACGATGGTGACCTCGTCGGCGGTGAGCTCAAGCAGTGGATCGCGCACGAAACCGGCGGGCACGCCCTGCAGGCGCAACGCGGTCTTCATGATTGCCTGGGCGTTGCCGAACTGGGCGCCGTAGTCCTGGGTGAACCAGCGCTGCATCACAACGCGGTCGCGGGCACCGAGTTCCAGTGCGCGGGCCTTGTCGCCGGCGGCAAGGGCACGCCAGAAGTCGGGGTGGGCCGAGCCGAGCGGAGCACCCGAACCCATCAGGCCATCGCCGTAACCGAGCGAGACGAGGTCTGCGCCGAGAGGGCTGGTCGGAATGCCGAAGTAGCGCACGGTGTCGCTGAGCGCATAGAGGCCCGCGAGGAAAGCTGCGGTGTCACCGGTGGAGTTCTTGATCGCAACGACGTTGTCGATCTCGGCCAGCTCGGTCAGCAACTCGGTGTCGAGGTCTACGATGCAGCCGCGCGGCCAGTTGTAGATACAGATCGGGATGTCCGTAGCGTCGGAGATGTCCTGGTAGAACTTGACGATCTCGCGTCGGGTGGGGACCACGTACGGCGGGGGAGTGACGAGGATTCCGTCAAGGCCCGCCTTCTCCGCTGCATGTGCGTGCCGGATGGCTTCCTGCTGAGTGAACGCGTTGCATCCGCCGAGCACCCACATGGCGCCGTCGACGTTCTTCGCGCCTTCGGTGAACAGCTGCGCACGCTCGTCATCGTTGAGGCTGAACCATTCGCCAGTCGTGCCGCCGAGAATGACGCCGTGCATGCGCTGCTCCATCAGCCAGCCGAGCTGCGTCTCGAATGCTCCAAGGTCCAGTGCGCCGTCGCGGTCGAACGGGGTGGTGATGGCTGGAATGTATCCGGTCCAGTTGACGGAATTGCGATCCACTGTGATCCTCCTATGGCGTGGGCGGGTTCACCGAGAGGATGAACTCCACCGTGTGTGGTGTGGTGTTGCAGTAGCGGTGGGGTTGGCTCGAATCGATGGTGATCGCGTCGCCGGCGACCACCTCGTGGGCGGCGTCGCCAACCATGACGGTGAGCACACCGGTCAGTACGTAGGCGCATTCGATGGCCACGTGCGCCCACGGTTCGTCGCTTGACGACTCACCCGGTTGTAGGACTCCGCGCAGAACGGCAAGCTGGGCATTGCCCGGCATCAAGCGTTCATACTGGATGTGCCCCCGCGGCGAGGAGATCTTCGAGCGCTCGCCGGCGTGGCTGACATGTACAGCCTGCACCGCGCCCTCGTCGAAAAGCATCGCGACCGACTGGCCGAACACGTCGGCGACTAGGCGCAGCGACTTGAGACTCGGCTCGGTCACGCCGCGCTCAATCTGGCTGAGTAGGGTGGCCGACAGGCCAGTCTCGCTCGCTAGGCTGCGGAGGCTAAGGCCTCGGGCCGTCCTGAGCTCTCTCAACCTGGTTCCGATCATGAGGTCACTCTACACACAGGCTGCACAACGATGTGCACTGAAACTGCACGAAACTGGACAGGGTGTCACTGTGGGCAGGGGCGAAAGTGGCTCTTGATCACCGGAAAGGCTTGAAAAAAGCGGAAATATTGAGGATGAATGTGAAAGCTGCGAGCCGCGGCCCGGGCTTGAGGTGTGCAGTCTAATTGCGTTTTCGTCCAGTCTTGTGGATACTGAGTGCACACTCCCGGCCGAAGCCGCGCGGAGTTCACAGAGCAGTGACGAGAGGAACAATCATGACCCAGCACCCGCGCCTGACCTTCAGAGGGGGCTGGCTGATGGCATTCGTTCCCATCGCCGTCTTCCTCTCGCTCTGTGTTTTGTTCTTCGTCGTGTTCAAGGCCTTCGACATGACGGCCCTAGCCATGAGCGGAATCGTCGCCCTGCTGATCGGTGCCCTGTTCGCCCGTAACTACGCCGGATTCTGGGAAGCGGTGATGCGCGGCATCGGCAGCCCGACCTCCGTCTCGATCGTCGTCATCTTGCTCGTAATTGGCATGTTCTCATCACTGGTCAAGGCCACCAACGTCTCGGGCGGCTTTGTCTGGGTCGGAACCTCGATCGGGATCGGCGGTGCTGGGTTCACCCTGTTCGCCTTCGTGACGGTCTGTGTCGTTGCAATGGCGACGGGGTCTTCGATCGGAACGATGTTCACGGCATTCCCGATCTTCTACCCGGCGGGCGTTCTTCTCGGGGCTGACCCGGCGCTACTGGCGGGTGCCATCGTCTCCGGCGCGATCTTCGGCGACAACATGGCGCCGATTTCCGACACGACGATCATCTCGTCGTCGACCCAGCGCTTCCGTCGCAAGGCCGGCGTCGCTGACATTTCCGGTGTTGTCTCTTCCCGCGCCCGTTACGCCCTGTTGGCCGCCGGCATCAGTGCGGTCATCTTTGTGATCTTCGGTGGTGGCGGTCAAGTTCAAGCCGGCGCCTCCGCAATTCTCGACGCGAGCTCGAACCCGATCGCGCTTGTCATGCTCATCCCGATCACGATCATGCTGATTGTGGCTTTCCTGACACGCGACATCTTCAAGGCGGTGACCGTCGGTCTTGTGCTCGGCACGATCACCGGTTTGCTAGCTGGCCTGATCGTCCCGAGCGACGTACTCGGTGTGACGGATGGCGCCCCCACCGGATTCCTCGTCGGCGGCGTTGCGAGCATGCTTGGCACGGTCGCCCTCGTCATTTCGGTCTTCGGAATCATGGGTGTCCTCACTGCAGCCGGCGTGCTGGACCGGGTCGTCGACGCTTTGGTGCGCGGAAAGCTGGCGCGCACACCTCGCGGTGCGGAGGCGGCGATCGCCATTGGGTCGAGTGTGACAACGTTGCTATTCGGTGGAGTCAACTCGGCGTCGATGATGACCTTTGGCCCGGTGGCCGATGAGATCGGCTCGCGGATGAACCTGCACCCTTACCGACGCTCGAACATCATGGACTGCTTCGCGATGGGTGTTGCGTGCGTCGTACCATTCCTCAGCGCGTTCCTCTTTATTGCAGCCCTCCTGACCAGCGGTTATGACGGGGTGCCTGCGCTCAGCACGGCGCAGATCGTCACCGGAACGCTCTACCCGCTGGTGCTGACCGTCGTGATGATCGTCGCGATCATCACCGGTTGGGGTCGCCGCTTCGAGGGGCCGGACGGTGCCGTCTCACGCACCCGCGATTTGTCGCTGCCCGCGACGGAGTCTGAGCCACTTCTCGCCGAGGCCACACGCTAGTTCGTTCTGACCTGTCTGGTTAGTCAGAGGCGTGAAGGAGGGGCATTTGTCGAGTATTCGACGAATGCCCCTCTTCTCTGCACGATTGGCTACTCGGCACCCCTCGCGTCCTGACTGGCGGGGCGCTATCGACGGTTGGTGTGAGCTGAGCGAGTCGATGTGGAATGCATCGTCTGAGCGTGGCGGGGATGGCCGACTGGGTCGCCGGGTCGACTGGGTCGCCGGGGTGGGCACGGGGTTCGGGTGGGTTGCGGGGTCTCGACAAGCTCGACCAACGGGGTGCTCGACCAACGGGGGTTGCGGGGTCTCGACGGGCTCGACCAACGGGGTGACGTTCGGTAGCTCGCCGGCTACGAGATGTCGGGACTCGCCAACTGCAGAGTGATCAGCGGCGCCTTCGCGTCGGTGGTATCCGCACCGACGATGACAAACCACGACGTTGCCGAGTCGGTGCTGCTGTTCAGTGCGTCGAGAGTCGTGCCATCGTTCGTCGACGATTCGCGACTGATCCAACCGGATGACACAAGCGAGGCGACCATTCCTGCGGCAGTGGCCGTCGCATCCGTTTCCGGCGTCGTGGTGATCGTTCGAATAATGCCGAAGTAGGGCGAGGAGCCCGCACCCTTGTCGACGAGTTGGGTGTGGTCGTCGACGTGCACGATCGCATCCGCCGGGATCAGCGCCTGGATGGCGTCGGCGAGACGCACCGCTTCGGTGGCCGCCGAGGCGTCGGTGAGCGGGTCGGGCGTCACGGGAGTGAGCGCGCTGGGTGTGGCGGGCGTCGTCGCGGTGGGGGCAGCGGATGCCGGTGCCGTGGTGGTCGGATCCGGGGAACTCGACGTGCCGGTGGCGCCTCCCGACGTGCAGGCCGTGAGAGCGAGCGTGCCGGCCAGCGCGAGCGCCGCGATCAGAGTTCTCATGGAGAAAAGCTTAGGTGTGGTGGTTAGAGGGAGGGGTGCGGGGTCTCGACAAGCTCGACCAACGGAGGGGCTCGACCAGCGGGAGCGGCGGAGGGTCTCAACCAACTGCGATTGCTCGCCCAGCGATAGTGTGAGAGGAAGCTTGCAACGCTTGCACCACCGTCACCACACCACCCGAGGAGCACCATGCCCACCACCGTCAAAGGCGTCATCGCCCGCTCGAAGGGTGCGCCAGTTGAACTGGTCGACATCGTCATTCCCGACCCCGGCCCCGGCGAAGTCATCGTCGACATCGAGACCTGTGGCGTCTGCCACACCGACTTTCACTACAAGGAGGGCGGTATCAACGACGAGTTCCCGTTCCTTCTCGGGCACGAGGCCGCCGGCCGCGTCAGCGTCATCGGCGAGGGCGTCACGCACGTCGCCGTGGGCGACTTCGTGGTTCTCAACTGGCGCGCGGTCTGCGGCGACTGCCGCGCCTGCAAGCGCGCCGAACCCTGGTACTGCTTCAACACCTTCAACGCCACACAGAAGATGACCCTCACCGACGGCACCGAGCTCAGCCCGGCCCTCGGCATCGGCGCCTTCGCCGACAAGACCCTCGTGCACGAAAAGCAGTGCACCAAGGTGAACCCGGCTGCCGACCCCGCGGCCGTCGGACTGCTCGGCTGCGGCATCATGGCCGGAATCGGCGCCGCCATGAACACGGGCAACGTGAGCCGCGGCGACTCGGTCGCCGTGATCGGATGCGGCGGCGTCGGCAACGCGGCCATCGTCGGTTCACGCCTGGCCGGCGCATCCGTCATCATCGCCATCGACCGCGACCCGAAGAAGCTCGACACGGCGAAGCACCTCGGCGCCACCCACGCCATCGACTCCTCGAACCTCGACGAAGCGGGCGTCGTCGCCGCAGTGCAGGCGCTGACCGGCGGCTTCGGCGCCGACGTCGTCATCGACGCGGTCGGCCGACCTGAAACGTGGCGCCAGGCGTTCTACGCCCGCGACCTCGCCGGAACCGTCGTGCTGGTCGGCGTGCCGAACCCCGACATGATGCTCGAGATTCCGTTGCTTGACGTCTTCGGCCGCGGCGGCTCGCTCAAGTCCAGCTGGTACGGTGACTGCCTGCCCGAGCGGGATTTCCCGATGCTCACCGACCTCTATCTTCAGGGTCGGCTGCCGCTCGGCGAGTTCGTCAGCGAGAAGATCGCGATTTCCGAGATCGATGCGGCCTTTGACAAGATGGCCAGCGGCGATGTGCTGCGCTCGGTGGTGGTGCTCTGATGACCGCACGCATCGACCACCTCGTCACCGTGGGCACGTTCAGCCTCGACGGCGGCACCTGGGACCTCGACAACAACGTCTGGATCATCGGCGATGACACCGAATGTGTCGTCATCGATGCCGCACACGACGCCGATGCCATCCTCGCGGCCGTCGGCGACCGCCGCCTCCTCGCTGTGCTCTGCACTCACGCGCATAACGATCACATCGGCGCCGCAGCCGGCGTGCGGGCGGCGACGGATGCTCCGGTCTGGCTGCACCCGGACGACACCATGCTCTGGCAGATGGTCTACCCGACGGATGCACCGGATGCAGCCGCCAACCGCCCGAGCGCGCCGCTCGCCGACGGCCAACGCATCGCCGTCGCCGGAATCGAACTCGAGGTACTGCACACGCCCGGTCACTCGCCGGGCTCGGTCTGCTTGTACGCTCCGGCACTCGGCACGGTCTTCACCGGGGACACCCTGTTCCACGGCGGACCGGGTGCCACCGGCCGCTCGTTCAGTGACTTCCCGACCATCATCGACTCGATCACGAACAAGCTGCTGACGCTGCCCGCCGACACGGTCGTGCGCACCGGTCACGGCCAGAACACGTCGATCGGCGACGAAGCACCCCAGCGCGCGGAGTGGATCGCCCGCGGCCACTAATCGGCCTGGAGCACACGAACAGGCGGGGTGCCGGACACAAAAAACGTGCCCGGGGGCCTCGCCTGTTCTAGGCTGTGCCTGTGACCCAGACACCCGTTGCACACCCCGTCAGCCCGTCCACATCGACCGCCGCGAAGCCGGTCACCGTCACGCTCACCGGCGCAGGCGGGCAGATCGGTTATGCGCTGCTGTTCCGCATCGCGTCGGGGCAGTTGCTCGGCCCTGACGTGCCGATCAGACTGCGGATGCTCGAGATCCCGTCCGGGGCCGCAGCTGCGGCTGGCACGGCGCTCGAGCTGCAGGACTGCGCGTTCCCGCTGCTGCACTCGGTGGATGTGACGACCGATCTCGCCGAGGCGTTCGACGGTACGAACGTGGCGTTGCTGGTCGGTTCCCGCCCGCGTGGCCCCGGCATGGAACGCGGCGATCTGCTGCAGGCCAACGGCACAATCTTCGGCCCTCAGGGCGCCGCGATCAATGAGGGGGCCGCCGACGACGTGCGCGTCGTCGTCGTGGGCAACCCGGCAAACACCAACGCCCTGATTGCGGCGGCGCACGCGCCCGATGTGCCGTCCGACCGGTTCACCGCACTCACCCGACTCGACCACAACCGAGCGCTCGGCCTCCTCGCCGCGCACCTGGAACTGCCGGTCGGCCAGCTTTCCGGCGTCACAATCTGGGGAAACCATTCGGCAACCCAATACCCGGATGTCTTCCACGCGCAGGCAAACGGCACCCCGATCACCGATCTCGTCGACGAGGCTTGGCTGCAGAACGAGTTCATCCCGCGGGTGGCGAAGCGTGGCGCCGAGATCATTGCGGTGCGCGGCGGATCCTCCGTCGCCTCCGCCGCCAACGCGACGATCGACCACATGCGTCAGTGGGTGGGCGGCACCGGTTCTGGTCGAGACGGTTCTGATCGAGACGGCGTCGACTGGACATCGGCGGCCGTCGTCTCCGACGGCTCGTACGGCGTGCCGGCCGGGCTCGTCTCGTCCTTTCCGGTGCGCTCGGTCAACGGATGCTGGGAGATCGTGCAGGGACTCGCGATCGAAGAGTTCTCCCGTGTTCGAATCGACGCCTCGGTCGCCGAGCTCATCGAGGAGAGGGACGCCGTGCGGGCGCTGGGCTTGATCCGCGACTAGAGGGATCCGTCTTACGCGAAAGGCCCGACCACCGGAGGTGATCGGGCCTTCGTCAAGCGAAATTGATTAGTCGGTGACGGCTCCGCCGAGACGCAGGCCGTTCTCCGCGTCGAAGAGGTGCACGTGGTTCGGCGTCGGGGTCAGGTAGACCTTGTCGCCGGCCGACGGGTGCACGCGACCATCGACGCGCGCGACGATGTCGGTGCGCTTGCCGGCGATGGTGGAGTGGCCGTAGAGGTAACCGTCTGCACCGAGCTCTTCGACCAGGTCGACGTCGATCTCGAGGCCTTCACCGGGCGTGGCCGACACGTGGATGTCTTCCGGACGCACACCAATCGTGACCTGGGTGCCGGTGGCACCGGCGAGGGTCTCGCGCGCCACGGGCACTGTCGAGGTGCCGAACTTAACGCCGCCGTCGACGGCGTCGACCAGGAACAGGTTCATGGCCGGGCTGCCGATGAAGCCAGCCACGAAGACGTTGTTCGGCTTGGCGTAGAGGTCGCGCGGGGTGCCGACCTGCTGCAGCAAGCCATCCTTCAGCACGGCGATGCGGTCACCCATGGTGAGCGCTTCGGTCTGGTCGTGGGTGACGTAGACGGTGGTGACGCCCAGGCGACGAACAGTGGATGCGATCTGGGTGCGGGTCTGCACGCGCAACTTGGCGTCGAGGTTCGACAACGGCTCGTCCATGAGGAACACCTGGGGCTGACGCACGATGGCGCGGCCCATGGCGACGCGCTGACGCTGGCCGCCCGAAAGAGCCTTGGGCTTGCGTCCCAGGTAGGGCTCGAGGTCGAGCATCTTGGCGGCTTCGAGCACGCGGGCGGCGCGCTCGTCCTTATTGATACCGGCGATCTTCAGTGCGAAGCCCATGTTCTCGGCAACGGTCATGTGCGGGTACAGCGCGTAGTTCTGGAAGACCATGGCGATGTCGCGGTCCTTCGGCGGAACATCCGTCACGTTGCGCTCACCGATGAAGATGTTGCCGTCGTTGACCTCTTCGAGGCCGGCGAGCATGCGCAGGGAGGTGGACTTTCCACAGCCGGACGGGCCGACCAGCACGAGGAATTCGCCATCGGCGACATCCAGGTCGAGCTTATCGACAGCCGGGCGAGTGGAACCCGGGTAGAGACGGGTTGCTTTGTCAAAAGTGACAGTAGCCATAGTTCTATTTTCTCCTTCACCGGCAGGTACGTGCCGGACGATCCTTTGTGAGTGGGATTCATAGCTCATCACGCGGCAGTGGGTGACAAGTGAACTCAGTATGGCATGTACGGCTGGTGCCGGAGTACCCGCACGACGGCAGAGCGCCACGCCTCGTGCCAGGCCTCGTGCCAGGCCTCGTGCCACGCCTCGGGCGGGCAATCCGAGCGCAGTTCAGCTTGCGCTCGACCCTTTCTCAGAAATTCGCCCTACTATCTTGAGAGCATTGGCGCAGAAATTTGCGCCATAAAACATCACGTAGCGGAGCGAGCATTCATGACTATTGTCGGACCGAGCGACGACCGTCCTTCCAAGAACAGGCGACGCGACGCCCAACAGAAGGCAAAGCAGCTTCGTGACGAGCAAAAGAAGAAGGACCGCCGCAATCGCGTGTTCCTGCGAAGCGGAATCATCGTCGGTTCCCTGGCCATCGTCGCTCTGATCGCCGTGGTCATCGTGACGTCGATCCGTCCCGTCGGTCCGGGGCCGGCCAACATGGCCAGTGACGGACTGCTCATCGGCGAGGGAATGAAGGTCGTGACGACCTCGGCGCTGTCGCCCGAGGCCAAGCCCGTTCCGACCGAGCCTGACACCACGGGAACCGTCACCGACATCCGGGTCTACGTCGACTATCTGTGCCAGCTCTGCGGCCAGTTCGACAAGACGAACGGCGAACAGATCGCCAAATGGGTCGGCGCCGGTGCGGCGACGGTCGAGATCCACCCGATTGCACTGCTCACCCACAAGTCGGCCGGCACCGAGTATTCGCTGCGCGCAGCGAACGCGGCTGCCTGTGTCGCAGACTCATCACCCGACGACTTCTTCGCCTTCAACTCGGCCATGTTCACCGATCAGCCCGAAGAGGGGTCCGCGGGGCGCAGCGATGACGACCTGCTCGCACTCGTCGAAAAGTCGGGGGTGCACGCCAACCTGGCCTCGATTCGGCGGTGCATCGACGACAGAACGTTTGTCTCGTGGGTCAAGGCGGCCACTGACCGGGCCGTCACCGGTCCCGTGCCCAACTCCGACCTCACGGCGATCAAGGGAACGCCGACGGTGCTGGTGAACGGCAAGCAGTATGTCGGTTCGTTGAATGACCCGAAGGAGTTCGCGGCATTTGTGCTGCAGGCCGCCGGGGAAACCTACTCCACGTCCACGGCCACACCCACTCCGACGCCGACGCCCACGCCGGCCGGATAGTCGTGTGACATGCCGCGAGACGCGCTCCGTTTCGCGGGAACGGTCATGACCATTTAGGATGGATCTTCGAGGCCGCGACGCCTCATGCCGGCCTGGCGCAATTGGTAGCGCACCACTCTTGTAAAGTGGGGGTTACGGGTTCAAGTCCCGTGGCCGGCCCTGCAACGCCCTCCTCCCCACTGGGAAGTAGGGCGTTTTGCAGTTGGCGGTGACAGTCGTCTGACCTATCCGACGACCTGGCTCGCTGGAACAAGAGTGACTTCTTCAACGATGTCTGTGACGTCGTTGCCCTCAAGCAGCGAGATGAGCGCGCGGGCGCACCGAGCGCCGGTCTCGACGGGATCGAGATTCAGGTACACCGCGCGTCGCTCTGCGCCCATCGCAGCGGCGTTTCCCGCCACGGAGACCTGGAGTTCGTCGGGAATCGAGATTCCCAACTCGGCGGCGGCCTCGAAGATCGCTGCGCAATACGTTTCGTTCAGACAGTGCACGGCGGTCACTGCCCGGATGCCCCGGGCCAGGAGGGTGCGTGCCGCATCCAGTGGCGATTGGCTCGGCTCGGGGGTGGTGACTGCGGCCTCAAAGCCGGCGACTTCGCACCATTTTTTGTAAGCACGGATTGTGTCGACGGTGTAGCTGTCGAGTCGTGGCCCGACGAAGAGGGCCGGCCTGAAAACGGATGCCGCCGATTCGGCCTGCAGATGATCCAGAACCTTCGGGATGCCCTTGTCCATGTCTGAGCGCACTGTGACCAGCCGTGCGGCAGAATTGCTGGTTTCATAGCCGCCATCGGTGATGATCGCCATACCAGTGGCCAGGCATTGCTCGACGACGAGGTCGCCGGGGATCGGGTCGACAACGATTACTCCGTCGAGCGGCAAGAAGGTGTCAGTGAGACCGTGCTCGTTGCTGGGCGCGGCCGAGATCGCGTAGCCGTGCTCCACCGCTTCAATCGCAGCGCCGGCGATGATGTTGCGGTAGTAGGGCAGGTACGTTTGATCCCACACCGCCGAGTCCCGGTAGCTGACCACGACGCCGATCACGCGGGACCGACCCGAGCGCAGTGCCTGACCCAACACGTTCGGCCGATAGCCGAGCTGCGCACCAATCGACAACACATGTTCACGCGTGGCGGATGAGGCCTCTCCCTTGTGGTTGTAGACCTGTGAAACCGTTGAGGCGGAAACCCCTGCCGCTTCGGCGACCTGTTTGATGCCGACTCGCTTGCCTGCTGTCATGCTCATCCCGCTCGTTCTTCGCGTTACGTTTCGGCTTCACTTATGCGTCTCAACTTGACGCACGCCCTGATTCTCTGAATACTACCGGTACGCCTAAAACGATTTAGGTCCTGAGAGAGGAATCATGCAATGAGGCATAAAGGGCTACTTCTCGTTCCCGCTGCGCTAACTACGACACTGCTTCTCGCCGCCTGTGGCGCGTCGGAGAGCGCCGTTCAGGCCAACGGAAACCCCGCATCATACGGCGACTGCGAGGTGACCGGCACCGCGGGTGAGTACACGCTCGACACCCTCACCGAGAACACTCTGCTGATGAAAGCCGATTTGCCAAGCCCGGGTTGGTACAACGGCGACACGGTCGAAGACATTCGCAGCGGCTTTGACTTTTGTCTGCTCGTGAACATCGCCCACCGGGCCGGAATCGACAACGTCAAGCTTCAGATGGCCTCGTTTGACGGCCTCGTCGCCGGCAAGTCGGGTGACATGGACCTGTCGCTCAACCAGATCACCATCACCGACGAGCGCAAGAAGGTCATGGACTTCTCCGACCCGTACTTCCAGTCAACGGCCGGGGTTCTTGTGAAGGTTGGCTCCGACGTCACCGAGAAGAACCTGGCCCAGCAAAGCCTGGGCGTCAAGCAGGGAACCGTCGGCCAGATTCTTGTCGCCGACACCTTCCCCTCGACCTCGCCGGCCGTCTTCCCCGGCGACTCGGAGCAGCAGGCCGCCGTCTTGGCCGGCACCGTCGACGCCGGCATCCAGGATCTCAGCATTGTGTTGGGTGCCGCAGCGAAGTCAGGCGGAAAACTGGAGGTTGTCGGGCAGATTGAGACCGACGAGGCCTACGGAATCATGATGGCGAAGGGGTCGCCGAACCTCGGCACGATCAACAAGATCCTGGCCGATCTGAAAGCCGACGGTACCCTCGACAAGCTCAGCGCGGCTTACCTCGCCGATGCCTACGGCATCGACCCGGCCAGCATTCCTGTATGGCACCTCAAGTGAGCATTGATCTCGCTCGGGTCGCGCAGCCTCGTCAGGCTGCGCGACCCGCACCAGTCGGTTCGGCGCGAACCCTGCTGCTCGTCGGCTACCTCCTTTCCGCACTCACGACGGCTCTGACCGGCTACGCGGCCTGGCTGACGATCACCGTCGCTGAAACCGGCGTCTGGGAGATCATTCTTGGCCTCGCAACAAGCGTTGTCGTGGTGCTTGCGCTGTGCACATTCGTGCCGTTGGCGCGGGGGAGTAAGCAGCAGGCCACGAGCGCTCGAGCGCTCGCCGCAGATAATATTGTGGAGGCTCGCACCTATCGCTCCCGGGCCGGGCAAAGCGCCTGGATCGCAATCGGTTCGTGCCTGCCGATCATCTTCATCGCCACCTTCACGCTCTTCCTGCTCGCCAATGATCACGCGGTGCAAACCACGTTCTTCGACGCGAGCTTCATGGCGAAGAGCTTCGTTGCCGTCACCGTCGCGTTCGGCGAGAACATCAAAATTGCAGTTCTCGCCGAGATTCTGGTGCTGATCTGGGCGCTCCTCATCGCTCTCGCCCGGCTGGCTCCGGGAAAAGCCGGTCGACCGCTCCGCTGGCTGGCCACGGCGTACGTGGATGTCTTCCGTGCGGTGCCGTCGATCATCGTGATCTATCTCGTTGGCTTCGGCCTGCCGCTGGCCGGAGTTCCCCTCTTCAGCGACCTTGGCCCGATGTGGTCGGCGGTGCTCGCTTTGACGCTCACCTATGGCGCCTACGTCGCCGAGGTCTATCGCTCCGGAATTGACGGCATTCACTGGTCGCAGGTCTCCGCAGCTCGCTCACTCGGGCTCTCCTACGGAAAGACGATGCGTTTCGTGGTGGTTCCGCAGGCGCTGCGCCGGGTGACTCCGCCGTTGCTGAACGACTTCATCGGGTTGCAGAAGGACACCGCTCTCGTCACCATCATCGGCACCGTCGACGCCTTCACCCAGGCCAAGATCTACTCCAGCAACT
The DNA here is from genome assembly GCF_013410665.1 of Leifsonia psychrotolerans. Classification (NCBI taxonomy): domain Bacteria; kingdom Bacillati; phylum Actinomycetota; class Actinomycetes; order Micrococcales; family Microbacteriaceae; genus Glaciibacter; species Glaciibacter psychrotolerans. The sequence goes on from NZ_JACCFM010000001.1 coordinate 30,639, forward strand.
ACTTCAACCTGTCGTCGGTGACGGTTGTCGCCATCTTGTTCATCATCATCACCATCCCGCAGACCCGGTTCGTCGACAGGCTCCTGGAGCGCGACGCGCGTCGGCAGCGGAATAAGGGGTAATCGTGGCTTTTCTTGAACTGAACACCATCACCAAGTCCTACGGGAGCAATCAGGTGCTGCGTGGGATCGACCTGCACGTGAATCGGCATCAGGTCGTCTGCCTCATCGGCGCGTCGGGCTGTGGCAAGTCCACCCTGCTGCGCTGCGTCAATGCACTCGAAGAGATCGACCAGGGAGACATCCGTCTGGACGGCGACGTCGTCTCAGGCGAGGGAATCGACGTCAACTCGCTGCGGCGCAAAATCGGCATCGTCTTTCAGAGCTTCAACCTGTTTCCGCACATGAGCGTGCTCGACAACGTCACGCTGTCTCCCATCCGCGTTCTCGGGCTGAGCAAAGCGGATGCCGAGGCGCAGGCACTCGCTCTGCTGGAACGTGTCGGGCTGGCGAGCAAGGCCGCGGCCTACCCGGACCAGCTCTCGGGCGGCCAACAACAACGCGTGGCAATCGTGCGCGCACTCGCAATGAACCCTGACGTTCTGCTTCTCGACGAGATCACGTCGGCTCTGGACCCTGAGCTGGTGGCCGAGGTGCTCAATATTGTGCGTGATCTGGCGGCAGATGGGCTGACCATCCTGATGGCAACCCACGAGATGTCGTTCGCGAAGGAAGTCGCCGACACCGTCGTCTACGTGCATGAGGGAGTCATTTTGGAACAGGGGCCACCCGATCAGATTTTCGGGGCGCCCCAGGAGGAGCGCACCCGTGCGTTCTTGAAGAAGATCATTGAGGCGGGAAGGCTATGACGATGACGAAGATCTTGGTCGTCGAACATGAGGCAAATGCGGGAATCGGCCTGGTCGGCGAGCGCATCCGGGCCGCGGGCATCGAGATCGATGTTGTGGGTCCAGAAGCTGGGCATGACATTCCGCTCGCTGCCGAGGGGTATGCCGGGGTCGTCGTGTTGGGCGGAACACCCGGGCCAACCGATGATGACGACGCGACCTGGTTGCCGCGGGTCCGCGCTCTGATCTCCGACAGCCTGGAAACGGAAACGCCGTTCCTGGGCATCTGCCTCGGCGCCCAGTTGCTCGCTGTCGTGGCCGGCGGCGTGGTCGCCGGCGTGCGCAAAGGATCAGAAATTGGACTCAGCGAGCTGGCTCTCACCGCTCACGCCGCGGATGACCCGTTGCTGCACGATCTGCCGAGCGAATTGCACGCCATGCAGTGGCATTCGCTCGAGGTGCACGAGTTGCCCCCCGGTTCGACGTCCCTCTGCTCAAGCGACCGCTGCCCGAACCAGGCATTTCGAGTGGGGGAGTCAGCCTGGGGGCTGCAATTCCACCTGGAGGCCCTCGCCGCAACCGCCGAGGAATGGGCGCGCCACGACAGTGCTGATCTGCAGGATGCCGGGCTCTCGCGGTCGCAGGTCATCGAGCCGATGCGCCAGCGCGAGGCCGAACTGCGCCAGGTCTGGTCGACCGTGGCCGACCGGTGGGTGAACGTCGTGCAGTCAGCAGAATCGTCGACCCGCCGGAGCAACAGGGTCGCCACGGCCTGAGGCCGAGCGGTACGTCAGCGTTTCGCCCGCTGCGCGAGCCCCCGGGCATCCGCTTCGAGCGTATGACGAATCGATTCCGCCTTCTTCGCGGTCTTCTCACCGATCTCGTGGGCACTCTTTCGCGTGGCCCGTTCGGCCTTGTTGATCGCGCGGATGCCCACGAAGAACACGGTGAGAGCGAGCATCGTGACGATGATGTATTTAATACGCATGGGGCGACTCACACGGTGTTCTTGCGTCCGGAGATGAAACGCAGCAACCACCCAATGACGGCGATGACCAACAGCACGATACCGACCCAGAGCAGCCATTGGAGGGCCTGAACGAAGCCGCCGACAAAGAGCGCGATGATGGCGATGATGATGATGATGACAAAAAGTGCACTCATTTCACTCACATTCCATTCGTTTCTTTACTGAGATGGGGCCATTATGGCGGATCTGGTCTGTCGCACGTATGTTCAATCCGTTGTAACCATGTAACTCTGTCGTGAGCTCATCTGCAAGGCTCGCTTCGGTGAGAATGTAGTGACGCATGAAAGGTGACGGATGACGCAACTGGCCGACACGCACAGCACCACCCCGGCCGACGCCTCCCACCGCCACCTCCCGATGGGGGCGGCGGTCGGCTGCGCCGTGCTCTTCGGGGCTCTGAACGCACTGCAATCGCGCATCAACGGCGAGCTCGGTGCCCGCATCGGCGATGGCTTCGTCGCTGCGGTGATCTCGTTCGGCAGCGGCCTCGTCGTTCTCAGCGTCGCGATGCTGATCTGGCCGGCCGGGCGACGCGGCTTGGGCCGCGTGCGGCAGGCGCTCGCGGGCCGCACGCTCGCGGGCAGCACGCTCACCTGGTGGCAGGTTCTGGGCGGCACCGCCGGGGCGTTCTATGTGCTGTCGCAGAGCCTCACGGCCGCCATCCTCGGGGTTGCGCTGTTCACGGTCGCGGTCGTGGCGGGTCAGACGGTCAGCGGTCTGGTGATGGACCGGTTCGGCATCAGCCCCGGGGGCCGACGCCCGCTGACGCCTCCGCGTGTGATCGGGGCGGTCGGGGCACTGGTCGCCGTGGGACTCGCGGTGTCCGGCCAGGCGGCGTCGGGGGTGCCGCTCTGGCTTATGTTGATGCCGCTCGCGGCTGGGTTCGGCCAGGGCTGGCAGCAGGCGGTCAACGGGCGGGTGAAGGCGGTGGCCGAGAGCGCACTGACCGCGACATTTGTGAACTTTGTCTTCGGAACCGTCGCGCTCGGCGCGGTGTGTGTCATCCATGCGATGTTCGTCGGTTTTCCCGCGGTGCTGCCTGCGGAACCGTGGCTCTACATCGGCGGACTACTCGGCTGCATTTTCATCGCCGGCAACGCAATGATCGTGCGCACGACCGGTGTTCTCGTGTTGGGCCTCGGTATCGTCGCCGGTCAGCTGCTTTGCGCGCTCGCGCTTGATCTGTTCATTCCGACGATTGCTGCGGGCCCGGTTGCCACGACCACGGTGGCGGGAACCGTGCTGGCTCTCGCCGCCGTGGGCGTGGTCGGCATCCGTCGGCGCAGCCGTTAACCGGCCGCGGCGTCAGATCGAACTGAGGTACGCGGTGGGGTCGATTGCTGTGCGTGTTGTCGGCTTCGCGTCGGAGGGCACGCCGCCGACGTAGAGCCAGCCCAGCAACTCTTCGTTGTCGGTCAAACCATGCAGAGTGCGAACGGATGCCGCGCGCGTGCGCGGACCTGTGCGCCACATCACACCCCAGCCGGCCTCCGCCAGAAGAAGACTGAGCGCATGGGCCACACCCGCCGCCGTCGCATCCTGTTCCCAGATGTCGACCTTGTGGCTGGGCCGTCTGCTCGCCACCACGGCGATCAGCAGCTCGGCGCGCAGCGGTTTGGCCGCCATTTTCGGGTCGGCGCCGAGCGCCTGGCCGGAGGCTTCGACCAGTGCGGCACCGAGACGCTCGCGCGCCGCACCACGCAACTCAATCAGTCGCCACGGTCGGAGCGCCCCATGGTCGGCGACCCGGGCCGCCGCGGTGACCAGCGGAAGCAACTCCTCATGGCTCGGCGTGTCAGCGGTCACCTTCGCGAACGAGCGCCGTGCGGCCACCGCGTCCCTGATCGGATGAGTCACGACGTGCTACTCGGCCGGGGTGAAGTTCAGCGAGATCGAGTTCATGCAGTAACGGTCGCCCGTCGGCGTTCCGAAACCGTCATCGAAAACGTGGCCCAGGTGAGAACCGCAGTTCGCACAGCGCACCTCGGTGCGCGTCATACCCAGCGTGTTGTCTTCGATCAGTTCGACCGCCTCGGGACGCACCGACTCGTAGAAGCTCGGCCATCCGCAGTGCGAATCGAATTTGGTGCCGCTCTTGAACAGTTCGGCATTGCATGCGCCGCAGGTGTAGATGCCGGAGCGGCTCTCGTCGAGCAACTCCCCGGTCCAGGCGCGTTCGGTTCCCGCCTTGCGCAGAACCGCAAACTTCTCGTCGCCGAGTTCTTCACGCCATTCATCGTCAGACTTTGTGACTTCGTAGTCCATCGCTTGTCCTTTCACTCACACGGTGTAAGCGGTCGGCTTCACCGCCTCCAGACTAAACTCCCGGCACCCCTCGAACATTCCATCGGCCCTCAAGGCGGCACGGGGAACAGTCAGCACCGGTCATTTAGGATTGCCAGTGCAAGGCGGCTGGAGATGAGGGAGAGACCGGGTGCACGACGAACTCTCTGAGCGCGACAAGGCCATCCTGGCGTTCGAAAACGCGCAGGCCCACCATGCCGGCGATAAAGAACAGGCGATTAGAGCCGAGTTCTCGGTGTCTGCGGCCCGCTACTATCAACTGTTGGGCGCCTTGATCGACTCTCCTGGTGCTCGTGCTCACGATCCGATGCTGGTGAAACGACTGCAACGGATGCGCGACGCCCGAGCACAGGCGCGAGCCCGTCGGTCCCTGCCCACACCTGACTACGCCCAACCGAACGATCTGCCGAACAAGGACTGAACGAACTGACGATGCCTCGCAACACACCGAACGATCGCTTCGATTCCCTGCCGCGCTCCATCGACCGAGTCGGCGCGCACCGGTCCCCGCGCAAGAAGGGCCGCGGCTGGGTCGCCTTCGCCTGGGCTGCCGGCGTGACGGCCGTTCTGGTCGGCATCGGTGCGGCAGTCATCTTCACCCAAAGCACCCGACTCGACATTGCTCTTCCCGGGGTGACTCCAGTGGCCAGCAGCGCTGCCGCCGCCATTCCGACGGCGAAGCCCGTGCCGACGCCCGAGCCCACCGTCGACCCGAACCTCAGCATCACCGTGCTGAACGGAACGCCCGGCGCAGGGATTGCTGCAGGTGTCGGCGAGTTGCTCACGGCGGCCGGCTGGAATGTCGGTGCCACCAGCAACGCTGACACGGAAGACATCGTCACGACGACCATCTACTACTCGGATGCGTCCTTGGAAGGGGCCGCGCGGGGGATCGCCGCCTCACTTCCCGGGGCAGAGATTCGACTGGCGAATGACTTCGCCGAGTCAGGTGCCGATCTCACCGTGGTGGTCGGCAACGACTATATTGCCGCGACCGAGTAACCACTGTGGGTGGTACGAACGTGAGAGTTCGTGTGATTAATGCAGCTTCACCCCTGTTTTCTTCTACCCTCGTGTCGCTAGTATCTGGTTTTGGTCGCCCATTGTGACCCAGCGCCGTCATGAGGCGGGCGCTGCCAGAATCACAGCAAACGGGAGTAGCACATGGCGAACGGAACCGTGAAATGGTTCAACGCTGAAAAAGGGTTCGGCTTCATCACTGTCGATGGAGGTGACCAGGACGTCTTCGTTCACTTTTCAGCAATTGAAATGAGCGGCTACAAGGTTCTTGAAGAAGGCCAGCAGGTCGTTTTCGAGGTTGGTGTAGGGGCTAAAGGCCCGCAGGCGGAGTCGGTTCGACCCGCCTAGACGCGTCGATTGTGAAGGCGCGCCCTGACTAACGCCGCCCGTTCCACCGGGCGGCGTTAGTGTGTGGCGAATGAGTTCAGAAACTTTCGGCCCCTCGTCATCGTCTCGATCTGCCCCGGAGCACGGTCGTCAGCGCGCAGGATTGTGGAGTGTGGTCGTGTTGATTCCGGCGCTGCTGCTCACCGCGTGCGCTCCCGCAACCCCCGCCGTGACCGCATCGCCGAAGCCACGGGTGACGGTGACGCCCACGCCTGAACCGGTCGAACTCGCTCCTCTGCGTGGAACTCCTCGCCTGCCCGGTTCTGTCTCCCTCCCGGCGTTCTCTGCGAAGATCGACAATCATGAAGGTGCACGGCCTCAGATCGGGCTTGAGCGCACCGATATCGTTTTTGAGGAACTCGTCGAAGGGGGCCTCACCCGTTACGTCGCGGTGTGGCAGTCCGACATTCCCGATCTGCTCGGCCCGGTGCGATCGATCCGGCCCATGGATCCCGACATCATCGTCCCCTTCGGTGGAATCGTCGCCTACTCCGGCGGCCAAGAGATGTTCGTGCAGATGATGATGGACACTCCACTCGTCAACGCCGTGTTCGACTATGACGACACCGGACTGTTTTATCGCATCGACGACAAAGATTCCCCGCACGATGTCGTGGTGAAGGCGACGGATATCGTCGCGGCACATCCTGAGCTTGCGCCCCCGGTGCAGCAGTTCGAGTACGCGGAGAAACCTGACGAGGCCTCGGCGATGCTGGCCGGTTCCCCCACGACAACAATCAACACCCGGTTCTCAGACGCGCGTTGGCCGAGCTGGAGCTGGGATCCCGCCCAGGCGAGCTACCTGCGTTCGCAAGAGGGAGAACCCGACCTCGACAGTGTGGGCGCCCAACTGCACGCGACGAACCTGATCGTGATGCGCGTCGGAATCGACTGGACGTACGGTTACGTGCCCAAAACCGTCATGGTCGGATCCGGCGAGGCCTGGGTGTCGACGGGCGGCAAGAGCATTCACGCCACCTGGTCGAAGGATGCGCAGGCCTCGCCCATCCGTGTGGTCGCCGATGACGGCACGCTGATCGCGCTCGCGGGCGGCAATACCTGGATCGAGCTGGTGCCAACCGAGGACGGCTCTGTCGAGCTGGTGCCGTAGGTCGAAGCGCAAGCCCACACCGTTCACTTGCACTCTCGGCATCAGAGTGCCAGAATTGATCTGGCACTCTCTCCGTTTGAGTGCTAATCCGTCACAGTTTTGGAACGTCCGGGAGGGACGAGAAACACACATGGCAAAGATCATCGCTTTCAATGAAGAGGCCCGTCGCGGCCTGGAGCGCGGCCTGAACATCCTCGCTGACACGGTCAAGGTCACCCTCGGCCCGCGTGGACGTAACGTCGTGCTGGAAAAGAAGTGGGGCGCCCCCACGATCACCAACGATGGTGTATCCATCGCCAAGGAGATCGAGCTGGACGACCCGTACGAGAAGATCGGTGCCGAGCTCGTCAAGGAGGTCGCTAAGAAGACCGATGACGTCGCAGGCGACGGCACCACCACGGCTACCGTTTTGGCTCAGGCCCTGGTTCGCGAAGGCCTGCGCAACGTCGCAGCCGGCGCCGACCCGATCAGCCTCAAGCGTGGCATCGAGAAGGCGACCGCTGCGGTCATCGCCGAGCTCATTGCCAGCGCCAAGGAGATCGAAACCAAGGAAGAGATCGCGGCCACCGCATCCATCTCTGCCGGCGACGCCGAGATCGGCGCAATCATCGCCGAGGCGATCGACAAGGTCGGCAAGGAAGGTGTTGTCACCGTCGAGGAGTCGAACACGTTCGGCACCGAGCTTGAGCTCACCGAGGGCATGCGCTTTGACAAGGGCTTCCTGTCGGCATACTTCGTGACCGACCCCGACCGTCAGGAAGCGGTCTTCGAAGACCCCTACATCCTGATCGTCAACTCCAAGGTCTCGAACATCAAGGACCTGCTGCCGATCGTTGACAAGGTCATCCAGACCGGCAAGCAGCTCCTCATCATTGCTGAGGATGTCGACGGCGAGGCTCTGGCCACGCTCGTTGTGAACAAGATCCGTGGCATCTTCAAGTCGGTTGCCGTCAAGGCTCCGGGCTTCGGCGACCGTCGCAAGGCGCAGCTGCAGGACATCGCTATTCTCACCGGTGGACAGGTCATCTCTGAAGAGGTCGGCCTCAAGCTCGAGAACGTGACCCTCGACCTGCTCGGTAACGCCCGCAAGGTCGTCATCACCAAGGACGAGACCACCATCGTTGAAGGTGCCGGCGACGTCGAAGCCATCGCCGGTCGTGTCGCTCAGATCCGTTCCGAGATCGAGAACACCGACAGCGACTACGACCGTGAGAAGCTCCAGGAGCGTCTCGCCAAGTTGGCCGGTGGCGTTGCAGTCATCAAGGCCGGCGCCGCGACGGAGGTTGAGCTCAAGGAGCGCAAGCACCGCATCGAGGACGCCGTGCGTAACGCCAAGGCAGCCGTCGAAGAGGGCATCGTCGCCGGTGGTGGCGTTGCGCTCATCCAGGCTGGCAAGACCGCATTCGAGAGCAAGGCAATTCTTGACCTCGTCGGCGACGAGGCAACCGGCGCGAACATCGTGCGCGTTGCCATCGACGCTCCGCTCAAGCAGATCGCCCTCAACGCCGGCATGGAGCCGGGCGTCGTTGCAGACAAGGTGCGTCACCTGCCCGTCGGACACGGCCTCAACGCCGCGACCGGTGAGTACGTTGACATGATCGCTTCCGGAATCAATGACCCGGTGAAGGTCACCCGCTCGGCGCTGCTCAACGCATCGTCGATCGCTGGTCTGTTCCTCACCACCGAGGCCGTTGTCGCCGACAAGCCGGAGAAGAACCCGGCTCCGATGGGCGACCCGTCGGGTGGCATGGACTTCTAAGTCTGAGCCGGCACCATCTGTTTCACCTGCTTCACCAGACTGGGCGTCTCCTTCGGGAGGCGCCCAGTTTTTTGTGCCCCGTCAACGTGGAGCCGTCACTCTCTCAAGCCCCGGCGCCTGCCCTGCCGCCTGCCCCGTCGCCTGCCCCGGCGGTCGGCGACCGCCTTCGCTACCGGTCGACGACCTCCGCTGATCGAGCCCCCTCCGCTGATCGAACCCCCACGCTGATCGAGCCCACACCGCTGATCGAGCCCACACCGCTGATCGAGCCCACACCGCTGATCGAGCCCACCCCGCTGATCGAGCCCACCCCGCTGATCGAGCTCGTCGAGATCCCGCGAGCCGCCCTCGAGACGGGGGAGCGAGGTCTCGACAAGCTCGACCCACGGTCGGCAGTTGACGTCGCACCCTTCCGTTGATCGAGCCCACCTCGCTGATCGAGCCCACCCCGCTGATCGAGCTCGTCGAGATCCCGCGAGCCGCCCTCGAGACGGGGGAGCGAGGTCTCGACAAGCTCGACCCACGGTCGGCAGTTGACGTCGCACCCTTCCGTTGATCGAGCCCACCCCGCTGATCGAGCCCACCCCGCTGATCGAGCTCGTCGAGATCCCGCTAGCCGCCCTCGAGCCGGGGCAGCGAGGTCTCGACAAGCTCGACCCACGGTTCGGCAATCGACCCCTCGCCCCTCCGCAGATCCAGCCCACGCCGTTGATCGAGCTCGTCGAGATCCCGTGAGCCAATCTCGAAACCGAGGAACGGGGTCTCGACAAGCTCGACCCACGGTTCGGTAATCGAGTCCGCACCCTTCCGCTGATCGAGCGTGTCGAGATCCCGTGAGCCACCCTCAAGACCCGTGGGCGAGCTTTTGGCCGGTTCAAGTTCTCGATCCCTCCACAGACACGAGTTCGAGAAGTTATGCACCGATACTGAGAAAAACTCGTAATCATGTTCGTTCTTTGGGAGAATAGAGCTATGTCAATCACCTCCCCACCCCCCGTCTCCGCCCCGGAGCCGACACCCGCCTCGGGTGCGTCGGCACCGACCGCGGCCATGGTGCTGGCGGCGGTCGAACAGGCCCGCTCTTCTCTGGCAGTGCTCGGCACCGTCAGCCCCGACCGGTTCACCGACGACGACCTGCTCGGTGTGCTCGGTGCGTTCGAGGGCGTGGGCCGGCTGGTTGATGCGGGACGGGTGGCTGTGGCGGCGACGGTCGAGGAACGCTCCGGCCGGTGGCTGGGCCGGGACTCCCTCGCGGCGAAGCGGGGCTGCAACAGTGGCATCGACCTGATCACCCGGGTCACCCGAATCTCCGGCCGTGAAGCGAAACGGCGCAGCGCCCTCGGCCTGCGAATGCGGGACACCCAACACGTCGGCACGATCATCCCCGCACTGTTCCCCACGGTGGGTGCCGCGGTCGCTGCGGGCTTGCTGGGGGTGGATGCGGCGGAGGTGATCATGTCCGGTCTGGCCGAGATCTCCCCGCGCGTCGCACCCGATGATCTTGCGGCTGCGGAACGCGCTCTGGTGGGTGCGGCGACGGGCACAATCACGGCCGAGAATGAGGGTGAGCCGGGCGCGGGCTTTGCGTTCTCGGCCGACTCGATGCGGGTGCAGATGTTGCAGTGGCAGGCGGCGCTGGACCCCGACGGGGTGGCACCGAACGAGGTCGAGGGTGAGGCGACGAGCACGATCAGTTTCGGCCGCTTCAAAGACGGCATCTACCCGGTGCGAGGCGGGGTCACTCCTGATCTGTACGGAATCATGAACCTCACCTTCGACGCGTTCATCGCCGCCCGCAAAACCCCCGCGTTCCCCACCGCCGCCGAACAAGCCCGCGACCAGGCACGCGACGACCGTTCCGAGCACGACGACCGCGCCGAGCAGGATTCTCACGACGGTCCCGACGGACACGACTTGAACGACGAGCGCGACCGCGAGCACGACGACCGTGACCACGAACGCGACGACCACGACCACGACGACCACGACCACGACCACGACCATGACGACCACGGCCAGGGTCCAGCCTCAGCCGAGGCTCCTCTTCCCGGGTCGGCCGGGCATGAGTTCGATGACGTCGACACCCGCACGGCCGGTGAGAAGCGGGCCGATATTCTGCGCGGCATGTTCACCCAGCTGGCCCAGGCCGATAACACTCCCAGCATTGGTGGTGCACCGCCGACGGTGGTGGTGCATGTGAACGTGAACGATATTGAAGCCGGTCGCGGTGTCGGCTGGATAGATGGTGTCGACGCCCCCATCTCCCTTCGCACGGTGGATCAGATGATGTGTGCCGGAGGGACCCAAACGGTTCTCTTTGGCCAGAACGGTGAGGTTCTGACGCTGACCGATCCGCAACGACTGTTCAACCGTGCCCAACGCCGGGCGATCCTCGCCCGCGACGGCGGCTGCGGCGTTCCCGGCTGTGATGCCCCCGCACAGTGGCTCGAGTTTCATCACGTGATCCCCTGGAGCAAAGGCGGCGTCACTGAGGTCGACAATGGTGTGGCGTTGTGTTGGCGGCATCATCACACCATCGAAACGTCCGGCTGGGAGATCATGATGGTCAACGGTCGGCCCCGCGTGAAGGCCCCGGCCTGGATCGATCCGAGCCGTACCTGGCGTGACGCCAACCGCCACCGCACCGACACCCACCGCCGCGACTGAGCCGCCACGGTTGGGCTGTCCCCACTGAGTCTCCAGGGCTGATCATCAATGATTGATCGTCAGCCGGCATTTGTGACAAGGCGCAAGGCGCAAGGCGCAAGGCGCAAGGCGCAAGGCGCAAGGCATAGGGACAGGGCGGTCCGTCGATACGGGCCTGGAGGCCATCGAGCGACGCTCTTGTTGCGCGCCTATGTTATGTTTCTCAGCGCTAAACCGGCGAGTCAGTCCGACGGCGTACCACCATCGATGGGGGCCTGCGCGACGGGGTTGCGCGTCGGCCGGTTCTCAGCCGTGCGAGCGCCGTTAGCGTACGATCCTTGGTCCCTGTGGTGGGCGCCGACAGTGTCGCTGGATACGTTTCTTGTCCGCCGGGCGCGGCTTTGACTTACCCACAATTCCCCAAAGGCTGGTTCCTCGCCGGAGCGGCCTCAACTGCAGAGCCGGCCAGCACGGGGTGGAGGATCAGGCTGTCACATAGTGCGTCGTCGTTGATCGGAATTGCCAGATTGAGGTGCAGGTGCAGAGACGTGTGCAACCTGAGAGACTGCCGGTCATACTCTGTCCTGAGCGGCTTACCAGATGACGCGCCCGAATGGCGTTGGCCCTTCACACAGAGGAGCGCCGTCAGCACGCCCCCAGAAACGAAGAATAACTTCTCACGAACCTGCACGTCCGCTCCTGACTCGGGTTGCTGAGAACCTAACGCCCGAACAATCGCGCGTTCGACTGCTCGATCTCGGCATACTGCTGCCCAGCCTGACTGAGTGCCTGATTGATGTTCGCCAGGCTCTCCTCGACGAGATGTTGTGTGCCACGCCACTCGGAGACGACCCCCTGGAAAGCACTCGCGGCCTGGCCCGACCACGACGCCTCCAAATTGGTGAGTTGGGCGAGTAACCCGCTGACCTCGCCCTGGATGCGCATGATCGAGCCATGCACCGCCGTGGTTGTGCCGAGCACTGCCTCACTGTCGACCTGATACCGAGTCATGATGATCCCTTCGCTGAGTATTGCTGCGGCAATACTAGGAAGGCACGACCGGAAGCGACGGGCGATTAACCGGTTCGGTGCACACGACGAGGCGGTTCGATCGGGGGAGGAGGCTCAGCTTCCGGATGCCGGCGTTACCGGTCGCGGTGCGTTCGGGGAGTCGGCGAGAGGAAACCAGATGCGGAACGTTGCGCCGCCTCCCGGGGTCTCGACAACTTCAACCGTGCCGTTGTGCCCGGCGACGATGGATGCGACGATGGCCAGACCCAAGCCGCTGCCCCCGGTCTCACGAGCGCGCGAGGTGTCGGCACGCCAGAACCGCTGGAAGATCTTCTCCCGAATCTGCGGCGGAATTCCTTCACCGTGGTCGACGACGGCGATCGACGCACGCTGATTGCGTTGGTCCACGGCGACCTCGAGTTCGATCGGGCTGTCCGGCGCAGTGAAGCGCAGGGCGTTGCCCATCAAGTTGGTGATCACCTGGCGAATCTTATTTTCTTCGCCCATGATCACCGCTGGAATCATGGCGGGCGCCGACTCGGTGGGAGCAACGGCTTCCGCGAGAGGCGGCGCATCCGCTCGACGCGGTTTACGGGTGCGGAGGCGGGCCAGCGTTGCACCGAACGAGATGGCGCCGGTGGCGGGCGCCGCAGGTGCTGTGCGGGACGCCGAGACCCGATCGGTCGGTGCGGGCGTCGGCGTCGATTCGGCGGGCGGCGGTGAAAACGGCTTCACCTCGCCGGTCGAGTGCGCGAGATCAATGGCATCCATTGCCACAGTGTCGACAAGCTCGGTCGGCGTCTTCAGGATGACGCTGACCTGCCGGCCGGGCGATGATGCCATTGCGTCAAGGGCGGAGTCTCGGGCCAATGGCAGCAGATCCACGGGCGCCAGGGCGAGGGGCTTGGCCTCATCGAGTCGGGCGAGCTCAAGGAGATCCTCGACCAAACCTCCCATGCGAATTGCTTCCTTTTCGATGCGTTCCATCGCCTGGGCGACCTCTTCCGGGGTCTGCAACGCACCCATGCGGTACAGCTCGGCGTAGCCGCGCACCGAGACAAGCGGGGTGCGCAACTCATGGCTCGCGTCGCCGACGAAGCGGCGCATCTGATCGATTGTGCGCGCACGATCTTTGAAAGCGCGGTCAATTCGACTGAGCATTGTGTTGAGTGAGCGATTGAGTCGGCCCACCTCGGTATTCGGTGTGGCCCCACCGAGGCGCTGGCTGAAGTCACCATCGGCAATGGCTGCGGCCGTTCGCTCCACCTCGCGCAACGGCGCAAAGGTATTGGTGACCAGGAGCCGCGTCAACAGAGCGCCAACCAAGACCACGCCGACACCGAAGCCGAGGAAAATCGTGAGATAGGTGGCCAGGATGTTCTCGGTCGGGCTGAGTGACACCGCCATCAAGAGCGTGCCGTACGTGCCCTGCGGACTGATCACGAAGGGCACGGCGACAGCGTGAAATGTCGTGTCGCCGGATTCATTGTGCAGGGTGAGGATCTCGCCGCCGAAGGAGTTCACCGCGGCCAAATTCATGGGCATGGAGACCTGGGGCAGCTCCGAGGCGGGGCGGTCACGCCAGGTGTGATACCGCAGCGCGCCACTCTCGTCGTAGAGGGCGACGTAATAGTCAGAGGCCACGCCGTCGGCGCTGCCCTGCGTCAAGGCGCCGGTCGTCGAGGAGCTGAGCGCCGTCTGGGCCTCAGTTTGCAGCCGAGCGTCGACCTGCTCGATCACGTACTGGCGCAGCATCGCCATGGTACCGATGCCGGAGACGAGCAGGCCGAGCGTGAGCATCAGTACGGTGACGCCGGTGATTTTTGAGCGGAGGGAAACGCGGTTCCACCGCTGGGTGAGTGACTCGTGCATCAGGCCCCCAGTGTAGGAGTGGAATCTGGGACTACGCCTTGGCGGCCTTCAACATGTAGCCGAACCCACGCTTTGTCTGGATGAGCGGCTCGCTCGAGTGAGCGTCAACCTTGCGACGCAGGTAGGAGATGTAGGACTCGACGATTCCGGCGTCACCGTTGAAGTCATACTCCCAGACGTGATCGAGAATCTGAGCCTTCGAAAGCACTCGGTTCGGGTTCAGCATCAGATAACGCAGCAGCTTGAACTCGGTGGGGGAGAGCTCGATCGGAACCTCTCCGACGAGAACCTCGTGGGTGTCCTGATCCATTGTCAGTTCACCGGCGCGGATGATCGCATCTTCATCAGCCTGCATGGTGCGACGCAAAATGGCCTTGATGCGGGCGACGATCTCGTCGAGGCTGAACGGCTTGGTGACGTAATCGTCGCCGCCGACCGTGAGACCGGTGATTTTGTCTTCGGTGTCATCCTTGGCCGTGAGGAACAGGATGGGCGCCGTGTAGCCAGCCGAACGCAGGCGCTTGGTCACGCCGAATCCGTTCATGTCGGGCAGCATGACGTCGAGGATGATGAGGTCGGGTTCCTCTTCGAGAACGGCGGAGATTGCCTGAGCGCCGTTGCCCACCGCGCGCACGGCAAAACCGGCGAAGCGCAGGCTGGTGGTGAGGAGATCCCTGATATTGGGCTCGTCATCGACAATAAGAATGCGGGGGCCATCGGTCATGAGCTAAGTATCTGCGCGTTAGCTGGAACTTTCCTGGGAGTGCGTCGAGCGCGGTGCAGGGTCGCCTGTGCGAGAGCTGATGCGGATAACGTGGCGTGCGGTTCGCGGGGCACGGGCAGTGCCGGGGCGTCATCGGCGGCGACCATTCCGCGCAGGCATTCGTAGACAAAAGCGCTCGGCGGATCTACCGTCGGGAACAGAGGCGGAAAGGACAATCATGTCGAGTGCAGAACTCCCCGTGAACGCCGTTTTGGCAGCGCCGCATCCGTCGATCGTGCACCGTGTCGACAACGCAGACGGCATCGACCGAGTGCGTGCCGCGGGCGCCGTGGCCGATCTGCACCGATCCGCGCACGCGCGAAGAGTTCTTTGCGCTCTGCGGGATGCGTTCCTAACTGATGAGCTGTGTCGAAGGAGAATCAGATGAGCACCGATCAGACATTCGTCATCGTCGGAGGGGGGCTGGCCGGCGCGCGAGCCGCCGAGGGGATGCGGACCGAAGGTTTCGAGGGACGCATCGTGTTGCTGGCGGAGGAAGACGAAATTCCGTATATCAGGCCGCCGCTGTCGAAGGAGTTTCTCACCGGTGCGATGGAGCGGGACGGCACGCGTGTGCATCCGCCCGAGTGGTACACCGAAAATCGGGTGGAGCTGCGGAGAGGCGCGAGCGCTACCGCGCTGGCACGCTCGGCGCACGACGTAACCCTCAGCACCGGCGAGACGCTGCGCTATGACAAGCTCCTGTTGGCGACGGGCGCATCCCCCCGGCGGTTTCCCGGACCGGGGGTCGATCTCATCGGCGTGCACCACCTGCGTTCCGTCGCCGAGTCGGCGCATCTGCGCGAGTGGCTCGAGCCGGGCCTGCGCACCGTGGTGATCATCGGGGCCGGCTGGATCGGCTTGGAAGTGGCCTCAGCGGCAATCGGCTACGGCAACGTTGTCACGGTGCTCGGCCTCGAAACCGTACCGTTGAATATCGCGCTCGGCGATGAGGCCGGTGCCGTGTTCGGGCAGTTGCACCGCGACAACGGTGTGGACCTGCGCATGCAGACCGGGGTGAGCGAGATTCTCGGCGATTCGAACGGTGTCACCGGGGTGCGTCTGAAGGACGGCGAGGTTATTCCGGCCGAGGTGGTCGTTGTCGGAATCGGCGCGATTCCGAACGTGTCGCTGGCGACGGATGCCGGCCTGCGCGTCGGGAACGGAATCGTCGTCGATTCCGCCTTCCGCACCGACGACCCCGACATCTTTGCCGTGGGTGATGTTGCGAATGTGTTCCACCCGGTTCTCGGGCATGGCATTCGGATCGAACACTGGGCCAACGCGGAGAACGCCGGGCGTGAGGCCGGGCGATCGATGGCTGGTGCTGAGATCAACTACGACGCGATCCCCTACTTCTACACCGATCAATTCGACCTTGGTATGGAGTACTCGGGGTACGCGGATCTGACGAAAGGCGCGACTGTTGTTTTTCGGGGTGACCTGGCAGCACGCCGTTTCATCGCGTTCTGGGTGGCTGACAATCGTGTCGTAGCGGGTATGAACGTGAACGTCTGGGATGTCAACGAAACCGTGCAACGTCTGATCCGAACCGGCGTGCAGGTCGACCACGCAGCGCTCGCGGATGAGAGCATTGCCTTGGAGGACCTGTTGGCCTCCACCACCGGATAGAACGGGACGAGATGCAGCTTCCTTCCCTCGTGCAGCCGCGTCGCTTGATCGGCGGACGCGTTTTCGACTTCTCGCGGGAGGTCGCCGTGATGGCGATCATCAATCGCACCCCCGATTCGTTTTACGATCGTGGCGCGACGTTCGAGCTCGACGCGGCGGTGGCATCCGCTCGCCAAGCGACCAGCGATGGTGCGGATTGGGTCGACATCGGCGGAGCCAAGTTCGCGCCCGGTCCGGCCATTCCCATTGCCGAAGAGATCGACCGGGTGGTGCCGGTCGTTGAGGCGCTGCGCGGCGCCGGCGTCGTCATCTCGGTCGACACGTTTCATGCGGAGGTTGCGGCCGCCGCGATCGCGGCCGGCGCTCACGTGATCAACGACACCACCGGTGTGCACGACCCGGCCCTGGCCGAGGTCGTCGCCGGGAGTGAGGCGACGCTGGTGATCACCCACAGCCTCGCGAAACCGCGCATGCCCTATCCGGCGCCCCGGTACGACGACGTCGTCGGTGAGGTCGCCGCCTTTCTGCGTGAGCGCGTCGCTCGCGCGGAATCGTACGGCGTACCGCTCGAACGCATCGTGATCGACCCCGGACACGACCTCAACAAAAACACGCTGCACTCGCTCGAACTGACCCGTCGGCTGAACGAGATCGTCGCAATCGGCCTGCCCACCCTTGCTGCGATCTCGAACAAGGACTTCATCGGCGAGACACTCAACCGAGAGCGGGGCGCCCGAGTCGACGGTTCCCTGGCCGCCGCGGTGTTCTGCATTCTGCAGGGTGCCCGAATCGTACGCATGCACAATGTGCCGGCCGCCGTTGATGCGGTGCGTATGACCGAGGCCATCCTCGGATTTCGTGCACCCGCCTTCCTGCGCCACAACATGGAGTGAGCATGCTCCGTCGCAGCGAACTCATCGATCAGTACAGCGTCTCCGACCGGTCGCAGCCGCACCTACGCGTGAACTTCATCGCGAGTCTGGACGGCGCCGCGACACATGACGGACTGAGCGGCGCGTTGAACAACGCCGACGACAAAATGGTCTTTGACACTCTGCGCTTGCTCAGCGACGTGATTCTGGTCGGTGCGGGCACCGTGCGAGCCGAAGGCTACGGCGGGGTGGCGCTGCCGACGACGGATGCCGAGTGGCGCGTCGCGAACGGATGGTCGGCCCAGCCGCCCGTCGCGATCGTCACGGCGCGCCTCGAGATCGATCCGGCGCATCCGTTCTTCGCCGACGCGGTCACCCGCCCCCTCGTGATCACCCATGCTGCCACTCCGGCCGAGAAACGTGCGGCGCTCGCCGATGTCGCCGACGTGCTGGTCTGTGGCGATGACGCGGTCGACCCACGGCGCATGCTCACCGAACTAGCGGAGCGCGGCTATGCCCAGGTGCTCTGTGAGGGCGGACCGCACCTCTTCGCCGAGCTCATCGCCGCCGATTGCGTCGACGAGCTCTGTCTCACCCTGAGCCCGGTGCTCGAAGGGGGAACGGCCGGACGCATCGCGCAGGGCGCAACTCAGGCGACCCGAGCGATGACCCTCGTGCACGCGTTCCCGGCCGGCGACATGCTGTTCCTGCGTTACGCCCGCGCCCGCGCCTGACCGCGGCCTCGAGGCCCCGGGGCCGCAGCGGGGTTAGGCGGCGGTGAGGCTGTGAGCGTCGAGAATCGTGTAGCTATAACCCTGCTCGGCCAAGAACCGCTGCCGATTCTGCGCGAAGTCCTGGTCGACGGTGTCGCGGGCGACCAGCGTGTAGAAATGCGCGGTGAGACCCGACTCCTTCGGGCGCAGCAGCCGACCGAGACGCTGAGCTTCTTCCTGACGCGATCCGTATGACCCCGACACCTGAATCGCCACGGTCGCTTCGGGCAGATCCACCGAGAAGTTCGCCACCTTCGAGACCACCAGAACCTCTTCCTCGCCGACCCGGAACGCCTGGAACAGACGCTCGCGTTCGTCGATTGGGGTCGCACCGGTGAGTTTTGGTGCGCCGAGCGCCTCCGCCAGCTCATCGATCTGGTCGAGGTACTGCCCGATCACCAGAATGCGCTCGCCCGGATGCTTCGCCACCAGCTGCTTGACGACATCCAGCTTCGCCGGTGCCGTGGCCGCCAGGCGGTAGCGCTCGTCGTCGGCCGCCGCCGCGTAACTGAGCCGTTCGGACTGCGGCAGGTCGATGCGCACCTCGTAACAGGCAGCAGGGGAGATGAAGCCTTGCGCCTCAATCTCTTTCCACGGCGCGTCGAAACGTTTCGGCCCGATCAGGCTGAAGACGTCGCCTTCACGCCCGTCTTCGCGCACCAACGTGGCGGTGAGGCCGAGACGGCGCCGTGCCTGCAGCTCGGCCGTGAGCTTGAAGACGGGGGCCGGCAGTAGGTGTACTTCGTCGTAGATGACGAGGCCCCAGTCCATGGCGTCGAGCAGGGCGAGGTGGGCGTACTCGCCCTTCCGCTTCGCGGTGAGAATTTGGTAGGTGGCGATGGTGACCGGCTTGACTTCTTTGACCTGCCCGGAATATTCGCCGATTTCTTCGGGAGTGAGGGTCGTGCGTTTGAGCAGTTCGTCACGCCACTGCCGAGCCGAGACGGTATTCGTCACGAGAACGAGCGTGTTGGTGCGGGCGGTCGCCATCGCGCCGGCACCCACAAGAGTCTTACCGGCACCGCACGGCAGAACCACAACGCCGGAGCCACCCTCGAAGAAGTTCGACACGGCCTTGTTCTGGTAATCGCGCAACGCCCAGCCCTCTTCGACCAGGTCGATCGGGTGTGGAGTTCCCGGCGTGTAGCCGGCCAGATCCTCGGCCGGCCAGCCCAACTTCACCAGCTCTTGTTTGAGCTGACCGCGTGCCCACGGCTCGATCAGAAATGTTCCGGGTGACGGGTTGCCGATCAGAAGCGGGGCGATCCGCTTCGCGTTGGCAATTTCGGCGAGCACGGCTTCGTCGGTGCTGCGCAGGATGAGGGCGCCCTCGGAATCCCGTTCAATCACGAGACGGCCGTACCGTCCGACAGTCTCTTCAATGTCGATGGAGACCGTCTGCGGAATGGCGAATTTGGAATACTTTGTCAGCGTTGCCAGCATGTCTCGGGCGTCGTGCCCTGCAGCACGGGCGTTCCACAGGCCGAGACGAGTGATTCGGTAGGTATGGATATGCTCGGGAGCCCGCTCAAGCTCAGCGAAAATCGCCAAATCATGGCGTGCGTCCTCGGCGAGCGGGTGCGCAACTTCAAGCAATACCGTGCGATCGCTTTGAACGATCAGGGGTCCGTCAGACATAGCCGCCAATCCTACGCCTGCGAACGCCCGTCATCGGCATCCGTTACGGCATCGGAGAAATGCTGATGATGCTTGAGAGCGGAAGAGTGCGTTCGATGTCAGCCCGTCGGTCCCGGGCCCGGAATCGGCCGCCGCCGACGCTGGCGGGTTCGAGCAGATAGTCGACGACAACCCCGCCCGGCATCGCGATGCTGACGGTAACGGTTTGCTTCGACCGGATGGCGACGTCCAGCTGCCGGGCGAGCCATGCGCCCGCAGCCTGCGCTTCGCCGCCATCGCTCGTGCGCAGTTTCGCCACGAGCTCTGCCACCGGATCAACGGCCGGGGCCGATGCCGCCCGGGCAAGGGGAACGCGGTGCAGGTGGATGATGTCGCCCTCGCCGTTCTCGGCGGCCACCGGGTATCGCGCGTCGCTGAGGGCCCAGAACACCACGTCGGCCGGGTATCGGCTGCCCAGCCGCATCTCGGCAATCTGGTGCAGCCCCAACGGGGACACGGTCTGATCGACCTCGATCGTGCCGAGGAGTGCTGCGTCGTCGGAGTGCACCCAACTGCGCACCGTCGGATCGTCGTCGGAGCTCACGCCGCGCACTCGCACCCGCCCGTAGCGCGCGGCCGATTCGTGAATCAGGTAGTGCACGGGCTGCGGGATACCGGTCAACGAGATGGACTGCAAGAAATCAAGCAGCGACTCGGCGGTCTCTCCGGCGGCCAAGGCACGGTTCACCGATGCCGCGGTAATGCGGTAGCTGGATGCCAGCTCGCGGCTCTCGACATCGGCCAGCGCCCTGATCCGGGCGTCGATCGACGGAGAGAGTGGGCCGGGCGACACGATCGACAGATCGTGTTGCAGATAAACGGAGCCAACTTCGGCCGGGAGCGAATCGGCAAGAATCGTGGCGGCGGCGTCGAGGCTACCGGTAAGCACGGCGGCGCCGGCTGCGCTGGTGGCAGCCAGGGCCGTGATCCCGAGGTACTCGGCTTCGGCCTGAACCGCGGTGACGCGCTCATCGAGCCATGGGCCACCGGCCGGGTACAGCCAGCCGAGGTAGTCGCGCAACTCGCCGTCCCAGAACACCCCGGCCTGAGCCGGCAGAACCGCCAAAACGTCGGCGGGCAACGACTCCCGCCATGACGCGGCCAGGGCCTCCCAGCGTCTGGCCGTTCCGGTGAGCAGCCAGGACTGTCCGGTCTCGGTTTCCATCCAGAGCCCGTTCTCGCGGCCGATCAGCCCAGCTCGCGCCGCAATCGCCACCAGGGCCGGAAGCGCTTCGGGCTCGACGGATGCAGCCGTTGCCAGTCGCTTGGAATCGGGCAGCCCGAGGCCACCACGGCTGAGCTCATGCACGGGTTCGCGAGCGATATCGCTGACCAGCTCGGCGACGGACGAGACCGCGGCGAAGGCCCGCTCGGCGGCGAGGGCCGAGGTCCGGGCCCGATCGGACTCGGAGGGCTCGGCGAATGTGGGCGGAGCGGCGGCCTCAGCCAGTTCGGTGGGGCTCGGGAGTCCGTGTTGCGGCCAGCCGTCGAGATGCTGGCTCACCGCGGCATATGGCTTGAGTCGACCGTCGGTGTAAACCGCGAGCATGAGTGCATCGAGTGCGGTGGCGATGGCGTCGATGCGCTGCGGCGTGAGCGTGAGTGCGTTGGGAGCCCGCAGGCGAGCGACGAGTTCGTCGAGAGAGGGGGGCCCGGCCAGTTCTGCGGCGAGTTTCCCGGAGACGGCGAGCACGGCCAGCGTCGCCCGATCGAGGTGTGCCAGGGTCGCTTCGAGTGAGGGCGAATCGAGCAGCGCCTCGGCGAGGTCGAAAAAGTCTTTGATTCCTGTGGAGGGGAGCGCGCGAGCTTCGATTGTGCGGCGCAGCGCCGCATCATCGAGAGCTCGAAGACGCGATGCGAGTGTCAGCATGCCGCTACTGGCGACCCTGCTTGGTTGCGCGACTGCGTCGCACCGTGCTCATCACGAGAAGCGCGATGATCATCACGAACCCCAGAGGGAGACCGAAAAGGGGGAAGGAAATGACGAACGGCCAGATTCCGTGGCTGAAGCCATCGTTGGCTCCGGCTCCCACTGCGGTTGCGGCAATGACGGCGAAGAATGCAATGACCGACAGGCCGACCAAACCCGCAACCAGGTAGGCCAAAACGCGGTCGATCCGCTGAGGGTTTGACTGAGGTTGAGTGGTCACACTCTTAGGATACTGGGCATATCGTCTCGGAAGACGAATATGCTGTCTCTTGAAGACGCGCAGTACGGCGCGCCCGAATTTCAGCGAGGTTTACATGCCCACCGGCAAAGTCAAGTTCTACGACGAAGAAAAGGGTTTTGGTTTCATCAGCTCCGATGACGGCCAAGAGGTTTTTCTGCACGCATCCGCGCTGCCAGCCGGAGTAACGGTCAAGGCAGGATCAAAGCTCGAATTCGGGATTGCCGACGGAAAGCGCGGTGCTCAGGCGCTCTCAGTGCGCGTTCTTGAAGCGCCGCCGAGTCTGGCAAAGCTGAGCCGCAAGCCGGCCGACGACATGGCGATCATTGTCGAGGACCTGGTGAAACTGCTCGACGGAATCGGCGCCAACCTGCGCCGTGGCCGCTACCCCGAGTCGGCACATGGCCGCACGATTGCCGCCATGCTGCGCAAGGTTGCCGAGGAACTCGATGCGTAATGACGAGTCGCCGGCTCTCGGGGCAGACGAGACGCTGCTTGCTGCGGTCGATGTTGCGCGCACGGCGCTTCTGCAGATCACCCCGGCCGACACGATCGGTGAGCCGCTCGGGCACGTCGTCGAAGACGAGCACGTGTTGTCGTTGCTTTTCGATTGCCTGCTCTCGGGGTACCCGGGCTGGCACTGGACCGTCACACTCTCACGCATCGACAACAACGCAGAGCCGTCGGTGCTCGAGACCGAGCTGATGCCGGGTGGCGACGCGCTGCTGGCACCCGAGTGGGTGCCGTGGTCTGACCGGATGGCCGATCACCGAACCGCCGAAGAGCGTGCTGCGGACGAAGCTTCGGCCACGGCTTCCGACGACGACGAGTCAGATGTTTTCGACGACGACAGCGACGACAGCGACGACAGCGATGACAGCGATGACGACGACAGCGACGACGACGATGACGACGACAGCGACGACGATGACGACGATGACGACGATGACGACGAGTCAGACGACGATTTCGGCGACGACGGCGTCGACGTGCTCGACGGAATCGACTTCGAGGCTGCAGCAGAGCTAGCGGCGACGGAACTGCACCCAGGCGAAGCCGAGTAATCCGAGCCCCAGACCGATCAGGGCGCACCAGAGCCACCAGGCACGGCCGGTGGCATCGAGTTCTGACCGCAGGATGAGCGCGGCCACGGCAGCCAGAAACCAGGCTGCCGTGCCCGCGACGATTGCCTTGCGCGCATCGGTGCGGGCAGGCAGGGGATCAGGACGCCGCTCGCTGTCTTTCAACCACAGGCGCATGGGCGGTGAACCGGCCTAGTGTGCCAGCTGGTCGACGACGTACTCGATCGAGCCGACGAGCTTCTGCACGTCTGACGGCTCAATCGCGGTGAACGTTGCCACACGCAGCTGATTGCGGCCGAGTTTGCGATACGGGTCGGTGTCGACGATCCCGTTGGCACGCAGAGCTTTCGCGACGGCCGCGGCATCCACCGAGTCGGCGAAGTCGATCGTGACGACGACCTGCGAACGGTGGTCGGGGTTCGCGACGAACGGTGTCGCGTAGTCGACGCGCTCGGCCCAGTCGTAGAGAATCGACGAGGACTCACGGGTTCGAGCCGAAGCCCAGGCGAGTCCGCCGTTGCCGTTGATCCAGTCGAGCTGGTTCTCGAGCAGCAGCAGGGTTGCCAGCGCCGGTGTGTTCAGCGTCTGGTTGAGTCGAGAGTTGTCAATCGCGTTCTTCAGGCTGAGGAACTCGGGAATATAGCGTCCGCTGGCCGCAATACGCATGACGCGTTCGATCGCGGCTGGTGAGAAGAGGGCGAACCAGAGTCCGCCGTCGGAGGCCAGGTTCTTTTGCGGAGCGAAATAGTAGACATCCGCCGAAGCCGCGTCGAAGTCGATGCCGGCAGCGGCGCTCGTGGCGTCAATCACTGTCAGCGCACCGGCGTCGCCGGCCACCCGGGTGACGGGGGCCATCACGCCGGTCGATGTCTCGTTCTGTGGCCAGGCATAGACGTCGATGCCCTCGGTCACGACGACCTCGGCGCGCGAACCGGCCGGCGCAGTAATGACATCGGGCGCCTCTAGAAACGGGGCGGCGGCGGCGCTGGCGAACTTCTGGCCGAACTCGCCGAAGACGAGGTTCTGCGCGCGACGCTCGATCAGCGAGAAGGCTGCGGCATCCCAAAAGGCGGTCGAGCCGCCGTTGCCCACGATGAGCTCATAGCCCTCCGGTGCGCGAAACAGGCCCGACAGGCCGGAGCGCACCCGGCCGACGAGGTTCTTCACCGGCGGCTGGCGGTGGGACGTGCCCAGGATGCTGGCACCGAATTCAGTGAGGTGGCGGAGCTGCTCCGGTCGAATTTTGGACGGGCCGCAGCCAAAACGTCCGTCGGCGGGCAGCAGTTCAGTGGGAATTGTCAGATCCGGCATACCGTGATTCTAGTTGTCCTGAGGGGGCCGGGTAAGGTTATGACGTTGCGTGAATGGGCGTACGCACCTTTTTGAGCGGGAGGCACCGGGGATGACGGATCTCATCGACACCACTGAAATGTACCTCCGCACGATTCTCGACCTTGAAGAAGAGAACATCGTTCCGCTTCGTGCGCGTATCTCCGAGCGACTGGGTCACTCCGGTCCGACGGTTTCACAGACAGTTGCCAGGATGGAACGAGACGGCCTCGTCGTCGTCTCGGGCGACCGCCATCTCGAACTCACCGCTTCTGGTTGCAGCAAGGCCGTGCACGTGATGCGTAAGCACCGTCTGGCGGAGCGTCTTCTCAGCGATGTGATCGGACTCGAGTGGGAGTTCGTGCACGATGAGGCCTGCCGCTGGGAGCATGTGATGAGCGAGCGCGTCGAGCGCAAGATTCTCGAGATTCTCGGCCACCCCACCGAGTCACCGTATGGTAATCCGATTCCCGGTCTCGAAGAGTTGGGCCAGCCGTCGGCTGGCAACTTCATGAATGGTGTGACCAACGTGGTGAGCGTCGTCGCCGGGTCGACGGAACCCGTGACCGCCGTCATCCGTCGTCTCGGCGAGCCGGTTCAGTTCGACCCCGAGCTGTTGACACAGCTCAAACAGTCCGGTGTGATGCCGGGTGCCACGGGCGTCTTTTCGGCCGTTGGCTCCTACGTGCTGGTTCAGGTCGAGGGCTTCGGGGCAGGCCTCGAATTGCCCAATGAGGTCGCGAGCCACCTGTTCGTCACGACTCCGCCGGCTGTGGTCTGACGAGACGGCGTTTACCCCTCATACGAGGGCCGATTCGTTATCATTTTGTTAGCAATCTGGGCATCCAACGTGACAAAACGGTGTACGTCCCGTAACCTCTTGGATGTCCCACAGACCAGAAGCCGGTCAAAGGACCCAGAGCAAGACGCCTTCTTAGCCCGTCTCTTGCCTCTGGCACACCCACGCGATTAGCGCATTGGACGGGGCAACTACCTAGTGTTGTCGAGGCGCCGGAGGTTAAAACTTTGGCTGAATTAGGTAAAAAGCTGTCCTCGACAGTGAGCATCAGTACCTCACATAGACCAGCCGTGGCGGACGTCCGCAGCACGGCTCCCCAGAACTCTCGACCGAAGAAGTCCCGTCGCCGGGGCAGCCTCGGCAACATCGTCGTCATGACACTTGCCGGCGGCCTCGTCGCCACCATGGCACTGCCCGCCTATGCTTTCGCACCCGGCAGCACTGATACTCAGTACGGGGCCACCGAGTCCACTGAGCTCATTAAGGCCGACGCGCAGAACGTGAAGGTCGACGCACAGGCGGCCACCGTCAGCGTCTCGCGTGATGGCTTCACCGCCACCACGAAGGAAGAGCTTGCCGCGGCCGCGGCTGCAGTAGCCGAGGCCGCCGCTGCCGAGTCGCGCCGTCAGGCCGCTGCCGCAGCGATGACCAGCTACGCCACGTCTTACTCGGGTCCGTCAGTTTCGGACTACCTCGCGAGCCCGCCCTACCCGAACTACGATCTCTCGTCAGTCTTCAGCGTGGCCTCGCAGTACCAGGGCGTGCCGTACGTCTACGGCGGCGCCACGCCGGCCGGCTTCGACTGCTCGGGCTTCGTCATGTACGTCTACGCGCAGTTCGGGATCGGCCTGCCGCACTCGTCGACGGGGCAGGGGGCCGCGGGAACCCGCATCTCCCTCGCGGACGCTCAGCCGGGTGACCTGGTCATCATGGATGGCCACGACGGCTTCTATGCCGGCAACGGAAATATCTTGCACGCCCCGTACGAAGGGGCATCCGTGCGCATTCAGCCCCTCTGGACGAGCGACTACTACATCGTTCGGCTCGGAATTTGATTCTGAACATCCGTTAACACACTTTCGAATTGGCGTGCCACACCTTCGTGGCACGCCAATTGTGCGTTAACCTGATGCCCTGATGTTTTGCATAAAAACGGGCAACCAGATGTGTTGTCACAGAGACCGGAGCCACGCCGTGGCCACTGGGGCGTTGTCATTGTGACAGCGCCCTTTTTTGTTGCCTGGAAGTCGTTCGGCCGTTGTCGAGAGGGAGCGCATGCGCACGCTGATACTCAACGCGGGGTATGAGCCCCTCGCCGTCGTCTCGTTCAAGCGGGCACTGATTCTGGTCCTGAACGACAAGGCGACAATCGTGGAACGCGACGAGGGGCATCCGGTCTGGACCTCATCCGGCAGCTGGGACCGCCCGAGCGTGATTCTGCTGACCCGTTACGTGCGGCTGCCCCGCTCACGGGTGTCACCCGTGAGCCGCCGGGGGGTGCTGCGTCGGGACGATCACCGCTGCTGTTACTGCGGGAAAACGGCAAACACCATTGACCACGTTCTTCCGCGGTCGCGGGGCGGGCGCGACACCTGGGACAATCTGGTGGCCTGCTGCCTGCGCTGCAACAACCAGAAGAGCAATCAGACTCCGGCCGAGATGGGCTGGGGGATGCTGTACCGCCCGGCGGTGCCGCACGGCGCGGTGTGGGTGGTGCGCGGCGCAGAGAGCCCGCAGTCGCAGTGGGACGAGTACCTGGCGCGCGCCGCATAATCCACCAAACCTTGAACATTCGAGTGAGACTTTCCCCGTTCGAGGGGCATGAAATTGAGCGCAGTCTCGCGTAACGTGGAGGAGTCCACCCAACGTCAGACCAGCTGAGGATTGCCTTTTGACTACGCCCGGCCCGTCTGAATCTCTCGAGAGTGCGCACGCCCTTCCGTCACGACGGGAATTGCGAGCACAACGGGAGGCGGCGGAAGCCGGGAAAGCCGAGCCGGTTGCGCAGATCGCTACTGAGCATGTCGCTGCCCAGTCTGTCGAGCCAGTCGCCTCTGGTGTCGTGCCACCGGTCGCACCGCGGCAGCGCGCGATGCCCTCGCGCCGCACGCGGCGCCGCAGCCCTGTCACGGTCGTGGCGGCGCTCGTCGCCATTCCGGCGCTCTTCTTGACGGCGGGCCTTCCGGCCTACGCGTTCGCTCCGAACTCGGTCGATGGTGTGAACGCTGCAACCGCGGGACATCTGCGGTCGCAGAGTGAGGCGCAGGATCTCGTTGTCGCCAGCGGCGCATCCCACCTCGCGGTCGCGCGTGACACCTTCTCCGCCACGTCGGTCGAAGAGCTCGCGCTGAGCGCAGCGGAACGGCAGCGGGAGGCCTCGGCAGCTGCCGCTCGGGCGGCCGTCGCCGAGTACAAGGCCACGGGCATCCGGGTTGAGGGCGACGACTATCCGTGGGCCTTTGACGCCACCGAGAGCCAGGGTGGCGGTCTCTCTCCGCTCGGCTATTACTACCGCGAGTGTGTTGACTTCGTGGCGTGGCGACTCAACCGCGACGCCGGTGCAAGCGCCGGTCCGTGGCGATGGACCTGGAGCACGATGACTCCCGGTGGTGGCGATGCGTCAAACTGGGCCAGAGGCTGGGACAGCAAGGGTTGGATCACGAGCACGACACCGATGGTGGGCGCGGTGGCGTGGTTCAACTACAACCACGTCGCCTACGTGCAGTCGGTATCGGGTGATTCGGTGATGCTCGAGGAATACAACTGGATGGGCAGCCACACGTATCACACCCGTACCGTGTCGGCCGGGGACGTTCCGTTGTATCTGTACCCGCCCGGGTAACCGCTAAACTTTCTTGGTCAGCCTCTGTAGCTCAATGGAAGAGCAGTTCCGTCCTAAGGAAAGGGTTGGGGGTTCGAGTCCCTCCAGGGGCACCAGAGAACGCTTACTAGAACCATGGACCGAATCCATGCCTTCTCGTAAGTCTTCTCCGGTATCAGGCGTAAGAGCGTCGTCGCTAGACGGCGCTTTTTCTATTGCGCTCGTGAGTTCGAACGTTCGTTCGGCAGCCCATGCCGATTGGGCGTCCATGAGTAGTCGGACTGGTTCGCCGAGCTCAGATTCTGCGCGATCTTTGTCCATTACCCAGATACGAGTGAAGATCGCCTGGTTGAGTCGGCGGCGCATCTCGTCGCTGGCGTTCTTGTAGAGCTCATAAGGGTCGGTGAGCAATTCCAGCCATCCTCTGATGTAGTCGGCTCCGACCGAGAGGTCGTCGACGATGGTTTCGAGTTGTGCTTGAACCTGGTCTCGCTCGCGTTCTATCGCCCGAATTCTCTCGCGTGCCTTGGCGCTCGCCATGCCGCCATCGGAGACGAGGTCGATGAGATTGTCTGCCTTCACGGACAGTCGCTTGAGGTTCTGAGTGAGTTGTGCCCGGAGCTGCCGCTGGATGCCTGCCTGGTCGTTGAGCGCTTCGTCGATAGCGCCCCTCACGTACTGGATGAACTCCGGTCGAAGCTGCACCGTTCGGTAATGATCGATGACCGCATCATCGACAAGGTCGAAGGCGAGATGACGAGAGTCGCATCGGCCTTCCTGCCGCCCGCGGCAGAAGAAGTAGAAGTACTCGGCCTTATTCCGTCCAACCGAGCGTTGGATGATCATGCGACTGTCGGGGATCCCGCGCTCTACATAACATTCGCCGCACCAGATGGATCCCTTGAGGTAGTGCGGGTGGATGCGCTTTCGCTCCCCGGCGCGTCCGGTCGCTTCAAGTCGCTGCTGGATCCGCTCAAATAGATCACGATCGATAAGCGCAGGGTGCCTGCCCTCATACCCCTCGCCTTGGTAGATGATGTCACCGACGTAGTAGCGGTCCCGGAGCATGCGCGACATCTTCGAGGTGGAAATCGGCCCGGCTGGTCGACGGGCAGTTGCCCGGGTTACGAGCCCTCGATCGGTGAGCTCCTCGACGATGTCATCCATCGTGAACTCCCCGGTGTCGTACATCTGGAAGGCGAGTTTGACGAAGGGGGCTCGTTCCTCGTCGATGGCGACTGACCGAAACTCACGCCCTTCGATGCGCTCGATGGTGTTGAAGTATCCGAGCGGTGCTTTTCCGAGCGTCCCTCCGTTCTTGGCCTTCTGCCCCATCTTGTAAGCAATATCGGCCCCGTCCTCTCGCGACCGGTACTCATTGAACGCGGACAGGATGCCGTGCATAAGTTGCCCGACAGGGGTAGCGTCGATCGACTCCGTGGCGGAGATAAGCTCGACGCCGCGTTTCTGAAGATCAGCCATGACGACGGCGTCGTCGATGCGGTTGCGCGCGAAACGGGAGAGCTTGTAGAC
This sequence comes from Leifsonia psychrotolerans, assembly GCF_013410665.1. Taxonomy (NCBI): domain Bacteria; kingdom Bacillati; phylum Actinomycetota; class Actinomycetes; order Micrococcales; family Microbacteriaceae; genus Glaciibacter; species Glaciibacter psychrotolerans. The sequence continues at coordinate 60,075 of NZ_JACCFM010000001.1, forward strand.
GATGACGTAATCGACGTCGCGGTCGCGGCGGATGCGCTCCAACATTTGCTGGAAAGCGACACGTTTGGTCATCTCAGTGGCGGAGCGCCCCGGCTCGACGTACTCGGCAACGATGGTGATGCCGAGCTGGTCAGCTTTGCGTTGGCAGGACACGCGCTGGGCTGGGATGGAGATACCTTCGGGGTCGTAGTCCGTGTTGACTTGCCCCTTGGATGACACGCGGAGGTAGACGACTGCGCGTGAACCAGAAGGCACGGTGGCCATCATGAGCGGATTGCTCCCGGTTTCAAGCTCGTCTTCGTCGATCTCGAGTAGCTCGGGATGCGCAGCGCGTAGCGGTGGGGGCGCGGCAGCGAATGCGCTCGGGTAAGGGTGTTCGGGCAGGTTCATGGCTGCCCTCCTTTCAGATCGAAGAGGGCAGCCTCGAGCCACGAGATGCTTCTGTGGTTTCGAGAGAGTGGTGATGGAGTAGGCGCCCCGTGATTTTGCGGGCCAGGGCGCGTGCCCGATGCGTGACGTGGCATCGTGTGCGTTCTCCGTTTACCTTCCAATTTTACCTCGTTAGGCCCGATTTTCCGGGCCTGTTGACTATTCCGCATCGCTCTTCGTCTGCTGTGCGCGAACGCGGCTTGGGGTGATGTCTGATTCAACTCGGGGGTAGCTGGGCCGCTATCTGTTGAAGGCATGGAGCAACCCATTCCGTTCGACGACGTCGTGCATCGTGCGCATCATCTCCTCGACGGCGTCGAGGTTGATTCGCACCGTTTCGGAGTCGAGACCATGGTCTGTGGCCCAGGATGAGAGTTCCGCCTCCCAGTCTGCGAGCGGCGTCAGTGCGCGCAGGGCTTCTTCTATTGTTCGGAAGCTGCCGACGTACGTCTCGTGGTAGCTCTCCATCAGGTTCGGGTCGGCGGCGTTGACGTCAGGGAGGGTGAGGAATGCCTTGAATGAGGTGCCGAAGAATTCATCGAGCGCCTCGAGCCGAGCTGTGAGAGCGATGATCTCCCGGGCATCAAGCGTGGCGGGGAGATACACGGTCACCGGGCCCGCTTGCGACTCGAGAACGGTACGGACAAGCACGCGGTCGAGGGTGGGCTCGAGGTGTTCGTTCATGAAGCGTCGGCCGCTGCCGGTGTTTTCACGCCGCACAAGGAAGGTGCCGAGCCAGTTGATCCAACGCCGCACTTCCGCTGGGGTGCTGGGTTCGCCGTAGTGCGGCAGGTATTCCTCGCGGAGGGCGAGGTAATTGCCCTGGCCGGTGTCGGCGAACCGGGCAAGCACACTGTCGTCGCCGACGGCCTGGCTGAGCGCTTCGGCGATAGCTCGGGCGGTATCAAGATGGACCTCGCGTTCTTGTCCGAGCGCTGCTGCGATTCCGGCTTCGATACGCTCGGGCAGGGACGGTGCGGTGTCGGACGTTGCCTGCGCTACCTCTTGCGAGAGCTCAGGCTCCGCCGGCATTGGGGTGCGGGGTTCGTGTTCGTTCATGACTGGCCTCCTGCGGTGAGGAGTATGTAGCGGCCGAGCGCGTCGACCCATCCCTCCTGCTCGAGCGGCACCCGAAGGGTGTTCAGCTCGTGAAGGGCTTCTTCGGCGTCCAAATGCCCGCTTGAGGCGAAGCGCTCCAAAGCAGTGCCAGCGCCGTCGTGAAGGCTGGCCGCGATGAGGCGCGCTAGCGTCTGGCTGCGTGCCTCGGGGTCGAGAGCGAGTCCGAGCTGGATGGTTTGCACGGCCCGGTTCGTTTCGTCCGGTGTCACTGTGAGAGTTGATGAGTTCATAATGTTTCCTCCTTTCGGTTAGGTGATGGTCGGCGGGTAGGGCGCCAGATGGCGGAGCGCGTTTTCGATGGTGGTGACCCAGAACAGCTCGCTGTCGAGGCTCTCGTCGCCGAGGACGGTGGTGCGGATTTGGTCGGCACGAGTCTGCGTCGGGGTAATCCAGACCACGGCCGGGAACAGCCCACGGTGTCGTTGTTCGGTGCCGCTGCGTTCGTAGCGCTGGTAGGTGTGGCATTTTCGCAGCACAGCCGGCAGGTGTTCGGTGGCTTGGTCGACCTCGATGAATGAGTGCGTCTCGGTGGTCGCATCTGCGGTGACCGCGTAGAGGTCTGGTTTCAAGGTGAGCACGCTGGTGCCGGTGCCGCTGAAGGTGCGCCAGCAGGCCGGTTCCGTTTTCAACTCCAGCAGCTCGAACTGGGTAGCGTGTGCGTGTTCTTTCAGCGTCACGCTAACTTCGGCGACGGCCAGCATGTGGGTGGCAAAGGTAAGCCCAGGTTCGTCGTATCGGCGGCGGATCGGGTCGCCGCGGCGGGCGCGGAGAAGCCGGTCGCCGGCTGCGCCGAGCTGCCAGATGGTCACGGCGGAGCCGTGCTTGATTCCGCCGACACGTCGTGCCAGCCGGGTGACGACGCCGTGCTCTTCCAGCCTTGTGAGCACTCGGGTGGTGCCACGGGTTGCGCCGCTCACGGTGATGTGAGGTCCGAGCGGTGCGGCTGGAAAGTGGAGGCGCTGGAGGTGGCGGGTGGTGAGCAGTCGGAACTGTTCCAGGTCTTTGAGGATGGCGATATCGCGCTCGGTCAGATGCTGCTCGAGGGCGCCGATGCGCTGCCGAATGTTCATCGGAACCTCCGCGCAGCCGACCGCTGTTTGTCCCCTGCAACGCAGGGGGAGTCCCCGCCCACAGTGGTCGAAGACCGCCAGAACAGGGGCGAACGGGGTGGCGGGTGCTCGTCGTGATTGGAACATCGAGCGGATGACCGACCGGACACGATCTGTCTGTGGTCAGCACCGGCAAATGGCGGGTTCATGAGCGCCTCGGCTTCTGATGTGACGACCTCGCGGGCGCACTCTTCTCCGACTGATTCGTCGTCGGGGTTTCCGGTGTGACGTGAGGCTCGAGCGGGAGCGCCCCATACCGGTCTCGGCTCGCATCGCGGATCTGCTGGCTTGCACCGACTGCCGGTGCGGGTGGCAGGCTGGCGGCGGAGCACCATCCTGCGGGTATACCGCTGGCGATCAGGTGGGCGTAGATCTCGTACGGTGGGAGGGCTTGAAAATCTTCTGGTGACAGCACTGGCGCCATTCGCGCCATGTCGCGGGCATCGTCTGGGCCGAGTGCGAAGCACAACTTGGTGCGGGCGTTCGTGTCGAACGCGGCGCGCATCGCGACAGGGAGCTGCCCGCGATATTGGTGCGCGAGATGCCAGGCGACGCCATACGAGCGCGAGGTGGCCAGGGCGTCGGCGATCGACGTCGGCAGATGGAGGTAGTTCTGCACCTCGTCGATGAAGACCATTCCGGGGCGCTTGGTTGGTTCCTTCTCGCTCGCCCGTTCCAGCGTCGCCATCCACAGTTCAGCGACGATGAGGCTACCGAGCAGCTTGGCCGCGCCGGTGCCGATGAGGGCATCGTTGAGCGGCACGAGAACGGTGTTGCGTTCCCGGAAGACGTCGCGCAGGCGGAACCGTGGCCGGGGCTGCCCGAGCACGGCGACCAGTTGCTTTCGGAGTACGAGCTTACGAAGCTTGTTCAGGGGTGCGGCGATGGCGGCCGCGCGTTGCCCGGGGCGCATCTCTTCGAACTCGGCCCAGAACGTCGCCAGCGTCGGGTCGTCAGATACGGCGCTGATCACCGGGCGACGGAAGGCGGCATCGGTGAGCAGACGCGGTAGATCGATCAGCGTGAACGGATCGGGCCGGTTCTGGCCTGCGCGGGCGAGTGAGAGCAACGCGCCTTGAATCAAGTATTCGGTGCGTGGCCCCCAGCCGTCCTCGAAGACCGCAGCGAGAGCGGCAAGGATGCCGTCGACGACGATGTCAGGATCGCGGTCGCCGACATCGAGTGGGTTGAATCCGACCGGTCGTTCATCGGCGGCGTCAATAACCACGATGCGCTCCGCGGCCTCAATAGGGACGCGATCGAGGGTGCTGTCGATGAGTTGCCGCTTCGGCTCGATAACAACACAGGCGCGATGGGCGGCGATGTCGGAAAGGATCAGGTGTTCAAGCAGTGTGGACTTCCCCGACCCCGTCGGCCCGGTCGTGACTACGTGCTGCAGACGACTGGTCGGATCGATGCCGATGGAGCGGCCGGGGCCGGGGCCGGGCGCGGTGCCGGTGGCGAAGACCGACGCCGAGCTGCTGACTATCTCCGGCACCGGAAGCAGGCGCGGGTGCAAGCCGGGGACGCCCGGGTAGTCTCGCTCTCCGAGGGGCAAGCTCAAGAGTGGGGTGAGTTCACCCGCGCTGAGGCGGAGGCTACTGCGCGATGGTGTGCCCTGCCGCCACTTGGTTGGCGCTTCCCGGGTGAGGGTGAGCCGCACGCCCGGGCTCTCCAGCAGTTGGAGGCTGCCGAAGACTCGCCAGGTGAGGGTCATCCGGCGCTTATGTGTCTCGGCGGTAACGCCGATGCGCACGGTGGTGTCCAGGCGGGTTTGGCTTGCCCGGTTGCTGAGGCGCCGGTGGACGTCGGCGGGCGCAGGCCGGGTGCCGTCGAGGAGTCGACTGTGCAGCGGCTGCAGCGGGTCGGGCGTCTGCTTTGAAACATGGCTCGGGTGATGCGCACGCCCCAGTACCAACTGCACGGCGACATTCTCCGAGCCGCGCCGGGACGCCAGCGCACCGTACAGCGACGCGACCACCTGCTCCGGGTCGACCTCCGCCAAGGGAAGCCCGCCAGGTGCTGCCGACACGCGCCCTACCGTGGCGACGTCCAGCCGAGCGGCGGCTCCGTACCCGATCCCCGGTATTCCACCCGACAGGAGGCGTTTTACCGCCTGCATCGCAGTCGGTGCGCACCCGAGCAGGTGTGCGACGCCGTCAGCGTTGGCGTTGACTTCCAGAACAAGCGGGCGGGGTACGTCTGAGCCCATTAGCCGGGTGAGCAGTTGCGTGACGGTGCCGGCCTCGATGGGGCGCTGCAAATAGAGGCGAGTGAAGACGAAAGGCTCACGCATGGTGATCCTCCTCCCGAGCCTCTCCATGAGTGTCAACGTCTCGCGCTGCGATGTCTTGAGCGCGCGCCTCGGCTTCACGTCGGGCCTGCTCAAGGCCCGCGGTGGTGATGATTTTCGCGATCTGCTCTGGGCGCAGCTCATGGTTGAGTTCGCTGAACACCCAGACCTGACGGCCTGAGCTCTTTCGATAGCGTCGTCGGGTTGAACGGTTGGTCATGATGAACCTCCCTTCTCTCGTTTTCGTTTCACGCCCCGGACGTCGTGGAAAAGGGGGGATCCCTGCTGGGTAGGCGCCAGTTATGAACTCAACGCGTGTTTCTGTCAAGCGTCGTTGTGTATTCCACAACGAACCGACAGAGGTGAACGTGCTCATGCTCGTCAGCGCCGATCTCGCCACAGCTGGTAGCTGACAACGCCAGTCCAGATGGCCAATGCGATGGCTGCGGCCAGCAAAATCCAGCCCCACAACTGCGCGAGCAGCTCGAGCGCCAGCCACAGCGCGACGATGCCGCCAAGCAGATACAGGCATCCGCGAAAGAAGCGTTGTGGCAAGGCGCGGGGGGAGTCGTCGGCCACGGCGCATCACTCCTGAACTCCACTGCGGCCGGGCGCCTCGGTGAAATCGGACGGCACCGGGTAGCCCGGGATGACGATGTCGGAATCGATCTCGTTGCCCCACACTGACCAATCGGCATGGCTGTTCGGTCGTTGCCGAGCGAACAGCTCAAGGTATGGTCCGTCGAGGACGCGCTCGATGAGGGGATCATTTCTTCGGGTTTGTGTGAGTGATCCTGCCGGGGAAACAGCAGCGTGGAGCGTTGCCCGCGAAACTTGAATGGAGCTTTGCCGCGAACGCCGTGCAAGAGGATCTCGTGGGAACCGCGGAAGTAGTTCCCGAGCCCCATGTAGTACTTATCCCACACGGCATTCGTCTTATAGGTGAAGCCCCAGGCTCGCATCACCTCGAGCGCGCCAGGCAGGGCTGCGTTCGTTGTCCAGAGCAGCAGCGTCGCGTTGTCGGCGGCGAGGTCGGCGACCGGCATCTCCTTGATTCGATCAAGGGTCATGAGGTCGTAATGGTTGATGGCGCCGCGGGCGCCGGCTTGGGCAATATCCCAGGGCGGGTCGGCATAGATCACGGGGAACCTCGTGGTGGTGGTGGTCGTCGGGTTGGTCATGTCGAAGATCTCCTTTCTTTGCTCGCATGTGTCGCGAGCGGTGGTGAGGACTGGTTATGCGCTTCGGGCGTGAAGCTGTCAATCGTCTGGTCGTGAATGTTGTGAAAACAGCAACGGGAAGAGCCGGGGTGGTCTGAACAGAAACGTCAGACCCACCCAGTGGTGCGGTCACTCGGACTGTTTGGGAACCTGTCCGGATGCCCGGTACGACTCACGGATCAGCGCCTTACGTGCTTCGTGCGCCTCCATGCCCAGCGCGTCGGCCAGGCTGAGGATCGTGCGGCGAAGCTCCTCCTGCTTTCGGTCAAGCTCGGCCTCAGCCCGCTGCGCGCGGAAGTGGCGGTGGTTATGAAACGACTTCATGAGCAGCTCACCTCCCTTCACCACGCCGATGACGGCGTAACCAACTGCGACGAACGGCAGCGCCAGCAGGACGAGAATGCCGGGCAACATCAGTTCCACCGCCGGATGGCCGCGGATGCGCCCAGCGTGTAGCTGTCGACAATCTCGCGGTAACGGGCCTCGCCCAGCGGAGCGATGCTGATGAGGTGCTGCTCCAGCGCGGTCAGCGCACCCACGTGCTCCAGTGCGGTGTTCGTGAGGAAGGCGCGGCCATCCTCGGTGAGCTTTGCGACGATCGCACGGGACTGCACCCGCTCGACCTCGCGGTTCGTCTGACGCTGCATACCCATCGACATGCGGCTCAGCCCCTGGGTGCCGAGCGAGTTGCCCGACGACAGAATTTCGGTTGTTGCCATGATCTGCTCCTTCGAGTGAGAGAGGAATTGCCCCGGAATTCCGGGGCTGCTTCGACGTTACGAGTGGGCGGACGGGCCGCTTGAAAGTCGGAATAAAGTAGGAACTCTGGTGATGCGGCAATAACGGAGGGCAGCTATGAAACTCGAGTCCGATGACGCTGAATCTCTGCGTGATGAGCTCGCTCTACTGCGGAAGAACGAGGGCTTTATCCAGCGCCGACTGGCGCGCACGCCGATCGTTGACGAAGTCTTGCGGTACTCCACGGACGACACCTTCGAACGGCTCAAGAACCGGTTTCTCTCCGCCATTCATTCGTTAGAGGACAACGGCGAGGCGGACCTGCTGCTCGACGTCTTCGCGCTCAGCCCCGAAACCGCGCACCTTGCACGGCTTCAGCAGCGCAGAGCTGTTCACGGGGCGAAGATAAATCGCGGCATTGATACTGTCGCTGCGCGCGAGGAGCCAGCGCTGTCACACTTGCACTCACGATTAGTCACTGGCACCTATGCACAATCGCCGCTCGTGCTCCACGTGCCCGAGATGCATGGAGGCATCATCTACGAGCACACCAGTACGTTGTTAGTTGTTGAGAATCGCAGATGGCAAGCGACCCGCGAGTATTACCGATTCGTCAACATGCACGGCGAGCTCGACTTCGTCACAGTGTCCCGCTCCTACGACGGGTCAGTTTCCCCCGACCCTGCCGGAGCATTCAAGGTCAACACCCGTGCTGTGCCAGGCGCAGGCTACAACGACCATTTTTGGCACCTCGATGCCACGCGCACAAAGACCGAACCTATGCAGGACGGCGAGAGCTACGATCTCCGGTTTGGCATAAAGCCCGTCGCTGCTTCTGATGGAAAGCAGGACGCGATAAAACTCGCCAGTAGGGCCTTCCACGAGCGCTCACTCCTCGCATCAATACAAGTGAAATTCGTCGGGATAAAGCCTCGATCACAGTGGACCTTCAAGGAGGTCAGCCCCTTTGCCCGGCCGACGGAAGCGAACGAATACAACCGCGCAGAGCTCAACGAGCATGGCGTCGCCACCCTCCGGCTCCGCGACGTTCACGGAGGCCTTTTCAGCGGCATCGCCTGGGAGTGGTAACCAGCCATGCCGTAGTTTTCACAACGCTCACGATCGGAAGATTGACGCCCGTCTCTCGAGGTTCATACTGAGCAACGCCTCCTCAAAGGACCGCGGCTTCGTAAGAGGAATCCATCCCGGATTCGTCGGCCGCTTCCAATGAGGAGGTAGCTCACCATGAGTGAGACAAATCCCGCCGCAGGCTATGCGGCACCCGGTCCAACGCGAACGCTCGCTGTTCGCATTACTGACGACCTGCGTGCGCAGTTGGACGTCATCGCCCAGCTCAACGACCGCAGCGTCACCGAAGAGATCCGAATCGCCCTCGAAGCCTGGGTCGAGACCAGCAAGTCCGACCCGAAGGTGCTCGAGCGCGCCGAGACGGTCAGGGCTGAGATCGAGCGAGAGGCCGAGACCAAGCGCAACGCGATCTCGGCCATCTTTGGCGCCGAGGAGACTTCGAAGACTCGGAGCCCTCGCGGGAAACAGGCTGAGGCCTAATACCCAAACTGCGACCGCCCCCGGGATGAGGGCTTCATAGCTCTCTCCCGGGGTGGTCGCTCTTCACTAACTCGTTGATGTTCAGTGATTTCATGTGGTGAGCCAGAATGGCTCGCCAGTCGTCCACTTTAAAGAGGAAATTTGCGGTCAAGAACGTGTACGAGCCCGGCGACTTCGTCGCTGCGGGGGTACCCGGCGTGTCAACGGTCCGATTCAAGATAACTACCGAAAAAGGCGACCTCAAATACCCGAACAAGTACCCGTGCGGCCTGACATTGTTCATCGAGACAGCTGGCGTCGAGTGGATCGACCGTCGGCTTCCGTAGTAGGCATGCCTGTATGAGCTTCACTAAAAACACTGGTCATGGTATAAATAGACGTAGATTATTACGTCCGGTTTGAGGTGATCTCCCGGAACACGAATCGATCGAAGACCCTGCCTCACGATTGTGTCGGCGCACGCCGATACGCTGAAGAGAAGCTTTGTGGATAACTAACGCGCACACTTCGGTGTGGAGGAGTACACGCACGATATGAGTCATATCCCGATAACCCCGGTTCAATCAGTAATGCCTGCGATTTCGAGGGTGGTGACGTGGTAGTGGCTCTCAAAAAGTCAGATCTGTACAGCTCCCTCTGGAAGGGTGCAGACGAACTTCGTGGTGGCATGGACGCCTCGCAGTACAAGGACTATGTGCTCACACTGTTGTTCGTAAAGTACGTCAGCGACAAGGCGAAGGGCGACACCTCCAGCCTTATTGACGTTCCCGCTGGCGGCTCATTCGACGACCTCGTCACTTTCAAGGGCGACAAGGAAATCGGCGACAAGATCAATAAGTCAATCGGCAAACTCGCCGAGGCCAACGATCTACAGAAGGTCATCGACCTCGCTGACTTCAACGATGAAGAAAAGCTTGGCAAGGGCAAGGAGATGCAGGATCGGCTGACCAAGCTGATCGCGATCTTCCAGGACCTCGACTTTCGTGGCTCTCGCGCCGAAGGCGACGACCTCCTCGGAGATGCCTATGAATATCTGATGCGACACTTTGCAACCGAGTCCGGCAAATCGAAGGGGCAGTTCTATACGCCTGCCGAAGTCTCGCGCGTGATGGCGCAGTTGATCGGCATCACACCGTCGACTTCGAAGTCGGCCACCGTCTATGACCCAGCTTGTGGCTCGGGCTCACTACTACTCAAAGTCGCCGACGCTGCTCCAAACGGCCTGACTATCTACGGCCAGGAGAAAGATAACGCCACTTGGGCGCTTGCCCGGATGAACATGATTCTGCACGGCAACGAGATCGCCGACATCCGCAAGGGCGACACGATCACGAGTCCGCAACTGACCACGAACGACAAACTCGACACCTTCGACTTCCTCGTGGCCAACCCACCTTTCTCGGTGAAGTCATGGAGCAACGGCCTCGAGAACGAATACGGCCGCTTCGACGGGTATGGCCGGCCTCCTGAGAAGAACGGCGACTACGCGTTCCTCCTGCACATGCTCAAGTCGCTCAAGTCGAACGGCAAGGGCGCGGTAATTCTTCCGCACGGTGTCCTCTTCCGCGGTAATGCAGAGGCTGCCATACGCAAGAGGATCATCCGCCGCGGCTACATCAAGGGCATCATTGGTCTGCCTTCCAACCTGTTTTATGGCACCGGCATCCCGGCCTGCATTCTGATTCTCGACAAGGAGAATGCTCAGGATCGCACCGGCATCTTCATGATCGACGCCTCCAAAGGCTTCGCAAAAGATGGTCCGAAGAACCGTTTGCGGCCGCGCGATATGCACAAGATCGTTGACGCATTCACCAAACAACTTGAGGTGACTGGCTACTCGCGCACGGTGCCGCTCAGTGAGATCGAGAGCGAAGCGAACGACTACAACCTCAATATCCCGCGCTATATCGACTCATCCGAGCCGGAGGACGTTCAAGACCTGCATGCGCACATCCATGGGGGTATCCCGAACCGCGATCTCGATGCGCTGGACGGTTTTTGGACGGCCTTTCCGTCGCTTCGCTCCGAGCTGTTCCGGCCGCTACGGGAGGGTTACTCAGAACTCCTCACCGACAAGAGTGACGTGCCGCAGACGATCACGAGTGCGCCCGAGTATCTTGCCTTCGCGGAGGGCGTTCGGAACCACGTCGCATCGTGGTGGGCTGCGCACCGCAACGAGATGACCGCAATTACACACACGACGAAGCCGAGCGTATTGATCAGCTCGCTCTCCGAAGAGCTACTCGACGGGTTCCGTAAGCGGCCACTGATTGACGAGTACTCCGTTTACGAGCAGCTGATGAGTTATTGGAACGACTCGATGCATGACGACGTCGCTCTCATAATGAACGAAGGGTGGGATGCGGCCGCCAAGCCCCGCAAGACCATCGAAGACAAAAACCGGAAGCTCACCGAGACACCTGACCTCGTTCTCGGCAGTGGTCGGAGTGCGTCGAAATACAAAATGGATCTCATTCCGCCCGCACTAATCGTTGCACGGTACTTTGCCGACGTGCAGACAAAACTAGACGAGCTGAATGCAGCGGCTGAAGTTGCCAGCCAGGCAGTAACTGAGTTCGTCGAGGAGAACTCGAGTGATGACGGGGTGCTCGTCGAGGCGATGGATGACGGCAAGATCACCAAGGCGCTCGCAACCGCTCGCCTCAAGGTGGCAAAGTTAGAGCGAACGGCCGACGAGGTTGCTGGCCTCGCGAAGCTGCTCGCGCTCTACGAGACCGAGGCTGACGCAAAGAAGAAGGCGAAGAATGCCGCGGCTGCACTCGATGCGGAGACACTGGCCAAGTACGGCCAGCTCAACATTGACGATGCGCAAACACTCGTCATTGACGACAAGTGGGGTGCATCGGTCGCTCGCGGTGTTGGAGGCGAACTCGTCAAGCCCATTCAACAGCTCAGCGTTCGACTCGCTGTGCTCGGCGATCGCTACCACAGCACGCTGTCCGACATCGAGGCCGAGGTTGAAGCGCTCAGCGCCGACGTGACCAAGCACCTCAAAGAGATGGGGATCCTATGACGACACTGCCACCTGTCAGCGTTCGAAAGCTTTCCGATTTTGTCACCAAGGGCACCACGCCGACCTCGATCGGAAGGCGGTTCACCGCACGCGGAGTTAATTTCATAAAGGTGGAGACGATCGCCCCCGATGGGCGTTATCTTTCGGGGCGCGAAGCGCATATTGATTCTGAAACTCACGAAATACTCCGGCGCTCGCAACTTGCAGCGGGCGACATCCTGTTTTCTATCGCCGGGGCCCTGGGGCGGTCGACCGTAGTCGAAGACTCTTGGATTCCGGCCAACACTAATCAAGCGTTTGCGATCATCCGACCGTCAAGACAGGCAGGATTGAACTCTCGATATCTACTATGGCAACTACGAAGCGAGGCCATACTCCGGCGAGTCTCCGAGATCAATGTTCAAGCAGCGCAGGCAAACCTCTCCCTTGAACAGGTGCGTGATTTTGAGATCCCCCTCGTTTCAGAAGAAGAGCAATTTCACATTGCAAAAACACTGGACGATGCTGAACTTCTGCTCTGGACGCTCGAGCGTCTGATTGCGAAGAAGCAGGCTATTAAGCAAGGCATGATGCAGCAGCTCCTCACCGGCAAGATCCGCCTCCCCGGGTTTACTGCTGAATGGACGATCCAGCGATTTGGAGATCTGGCGCTGCCAGTCAAGGCGCGAGGCCAGGCGGCGTCGGCGGTGCACAGCGACGCAGTCGTTGAACTTGAACATATCGAGTCAGGAACTGGCTCTGTACTTCCAAACGAGTCAGCCGTGGTTAGCATTTCGCTCAAGACGATCTTCAGGGAGGGCGATGTGCTGTTTGGCAAACTTCGCGCATACCTTCGTAAGTACTGGCTAGCCACCAGTCCCGGATACTGCTCAACTGAGATTTGGGCACTTCGCAGCCTGCCGGGAAAGTCCGTCGGCGGGTTTGTTCGGTATGTAGTTGAGTCTGAAGCATTCATAGAGGTTGCGAGTGCTTCGCACGGCACCCACATGCCACGTTCAGACTGGGGGATAGTCGCTGCTTTTGAAGTCCCGACTCCGAATGTTGAAGAGCAGATTGCGATCGCTCAAGTTCTGTCTTCGGCCGACGCAGAAATCCGGTCACTTCGGAAGCAGATTAGTCAGATTCGCGCAATCAAACAAGGCATGATGCAAGAGCTGCTGACTGGGCGCACCCGTCTGGAAAATCTGGGGGTAGCAATATGAGTGCGGTAGGCCAGATCGAGCGCAAGACGCAGGATCGTGTCGTTGAGCTGTTCCAGAAAGAGCTTGGCTACGAGTACGGTGGCAACCGTGAGTACCGCGAAGGTAATTCGCAGGTGGAATCCGAGCAGCTGGAGCAAAACCTTGTGGCCCGCGGCTACGATTCTCTGCTCGCAGGCAAGGCGATCGACGAGCTGAAGAAGGCTGCCACGCTCGGTGGTGGCCGCACACTTTACGAGGCGAATCGTGAGGTTTACGATCTTCTCCGCTATGGGGTGAAGGTCAAGCGAGGGGTCGGCGAGCAGTTCGAGACCGTCTGGCTTATCGACTGGGTGGAGCCTGCCGCTAACCACTTTGTCGTAGCCGAGGAGGTCTCGATCAAGGGCGAACACAACAAGCGTCCCGATGTAGTTCTCTACGTCAACGGCATCGCCCTGGGCGTCATCGAACTCAAGCGCTCCAAGGTTGGAGTGTCCGACGGTATCCGGCAGAACATTGGCAATCAAAAGAAGGACTTTATCCGTCCGTTTTTCACGACGGTGCAGCTGCTCTTCGCCGGTAACGATGTTGAGGGTCTTCGCTACGGCGTGATCGATACCCCCGAGAAGTACTGGCTGGAATGGAAAGAGCCGTCCGAAGTTCAGGAGCCGCTCGACCGCGCGTTGCTGCAGATGTGCTCGAAGGAACGCTTGCTTGAGCTAATTCACGACTTCATGGTGTTCGACGCCGGGGTCAAGAAAACCGCGCGGCACAATCAGTTCTTCGGAGTTAAAGCCGCACAGGAACGCATCGCTAAGCGCGAGGGTGGCATCATCTGGCACACTCAGGGCTCGGGCAAGAGCCTGACTATGGTGTGGCTGGCGAAATGGATTCGCGAGCACCAGCCAGATGGCCGAGTGCTTCTGATCACCGACCGCACTGAACTCGACGAACAGATAGAAAAGGTCTTCGGCGGCGTCAACGAGCAGATCTACCGCACCTCGAGTGGGGCCGACCTGATCGGCACGCTGAACAAGAACGAGCCATGGCTCGTGTGCTCGCTCGTTCATAAGTTTCGTGGCGGCGATGATGACAAAGACCTCGACGAGTCCAGCGAGCAATTCCTCGCTGACCTAAATGCCAAGATTCCTGCAGGTTTCAGCGCCAAGGGCAACCTGTTCGTCTTTGTCGACGAAGCGCACCGCACCCAGTCGGGCAAGATGCACACCGCGATGAAAAAGCTCTTGCCTGGTGCAATGTTCATTGGCTTTACCGGCACGCCGCTTCTCAAAGCAGACAAAACGACCAGTATTGAGACGTTCGGCAGCTTCATCCATACCTACAAATTCAACGAAGCCGTCGTCGATGGTGTGGTGCTTGATATTCGCTATGAAGCGCGCCACATCGATCAAGAACTCACCAGCCACGACCAAGTGGACAAATGGTTCGAGGCCAAGACAAAGGGAATGACCGACCTCACGAAGGCGGAGCTTAAGAAGCGGTGGGGCACCATGCAGAAAGTGGTCAGTGCCGAGCCGCGTGCCAAGCGAATCGTGCAGGACATCCTGCTCGATATGGAACTCAAACCTCGCCTGATGGATGGTCGCGGCAATGCGATGCTCGTCGGCGGAAGTATCTATCAGGCATGCAAGTTCTACGAGATGTTTGTGCAGGCCGGTTTCAAAGGCAAGGTGGCGATCGTCACGAGCTATGTGCCGAACGCGTCCGAAATCTCGAAGGAAGATGGTGGGCACGGCTCCACCGAGAAGCTGCGCCAATACGACATTTATCGGCAGATGCTTGCTGATCACTTTGACGAGCCTGCAGACAGCGCCGTGCTCAAAATCGAAGAGTTTGAGAAGGAGGTCAAGCGCCGTTTCGTTGAGGAACCGGGTCAGATGCGCCTGCTTATTGTTGTCGACAAGCTCCTCACCGGCTTCGATGCACCTTCTGCCTCGTATCTCTATATCGACAAGAAGATGCGCGACCACGGACTTTTCCAGGCGATCTGCCGCGTCAACCGGCTCGACGGTGACGACAAGGAGTATGGCTACGTCGTCGACTATCAAGACCTCTTCAATTCACTCGAAGACGCGATCACCGACTACACGTCGGGCGCACTTGACGGTTACGCGAAGGAAGACATTGCGGGTCTGCTAAAGGATCGCGGTGAGCAAGAGCGCAAGGATCTCGACGATGCGCTCGAACGCATCCGTGCTCTCTGCGAACCAGTCTCACCGCCTAAAGAGACGCTGCAGTACCAGCGCTACTTCTGCGCAGTCGATGCCGGGAATGCGGACCAGCTCAAGACCAATGAGCCCAAGCGAGTCGAACTCTACAAGTCCGTGAGCGCACTTGTGCGTGCCTACGCAGTGCTCGCGAATGACATGGAGAAGGCCGGATACAGTGCGGCCGAAGCAGCCGCTATCAAGACCGAGGTCGCGCACTACGTCGCGGTTCGTGACGAGGTGAAGCTCGGAGCCGGTGAGAACGTCGACTTCAAGCAATTCGAGGCCGGAATGCGATTCTTGCTTGACACCTACATCCAAGCCGGCTCATCTGAACTGGTCGCAGAGTTTGAGGACGTTGGTCTCGTCGAGCTGATCGTCGAACGCGGTGCCGGTGCACTTGACTCGTTGCCCGAGGGCATCAAGAAGAACAAGGAAGCCGTCGCCGAGACCATCATCAACAACGTGCGCAAGACGATCATCGATGAGCACGCGATGAACCCGAAATACTACGACACGATGTCGTCGCTGCTCGATGCACTCATCGAACAACACCGTCAGGAAGCCTCCGACTACAAGCTGTACCTGCAGGAGCTCCTTGCACTCGCGAAGAAGGTCGGCAAGAAAGAATCCGATACGGTCTATCCGGACTGGGCGAAGAACGGTGCGCAAAAGGCGCTGGTCGACTTCGGCTGGTCAGAAACAACCATCGTCATCCAGCTCGATACTGCGATCAATGTGGCGAAACCGCACGACTGGGTCGGAAACAAGATGAAAGAAAAGGTCGTCGCCAATGCCATTCGTAAGGTGTTGCCGGCTGATTTTGATCGGTTCGAGGAACTCTTCGACCTCGTGAGGGCACGCGATGAGTACCGCTAACGCCTACCTCACCGTCGCCGGCATCGGCGTTGATGTCGTTTACAAGCACATCAAGAACATGCACATTTCTGTCTATCCGCCGAGGGGGCGCGTGCGTGTAGCCGCTCCTGAACGTCTCGACGAAGACGCGATTCGCCTGGCGATCGTGCAGCGTCTGCCCTGGATTAAGAAGCAGCGTGAACAGCTTCAGGCTGCTGACCGGCAGTCTGAGCGCGAGATGATCGCGGGGGAGTCCCACTACGTGTGGGGACAGCGCCTTCGACTCGAAATACAGGAAGTTTCAGGGAGGCCGCACGTTGATGTCGCCGGATCGAAACTTCGTCTGACAGTTGCCGCCGATTCAGATGGCGCCGCCCGTCGGAAGGCGCTCGATGCCTGGCATCGCCGTCAACTTAAGGCCGCTATTCCGGCGCTTGTCGAGAAATGGCAGCCGCTCATCGGCCGTGAAGTGACAGGTTGGACAGTGCGACGGATGAAGACTAAGTGGGGATCGTGCAACCCCGATTCCGGTCGACTCTGGTTCAACGTCGAGCTCGCCAAGAAGCACCCGGCATGCCTCGAATACATCGTCGTTCACGAGATGACGCACCTGCACGAACGCACGCACAACGACCGTTTTGTAGAGCTGATGGATAAGAACTTGCCGAACTGGCGCGCGCTCAGAGACGAGCTAAATGGCGCGCCATTGGCTGACGAGGAATGGAAATGACAGGTCTACCCGCGGCACTGCAGCAGCATGAAGCAGAACGGTTAAGTCTGATCCGCTATCAGCTCATGGTTGCTGGGCAACAGGTGCAGCAGCCCGCGCCGCTGAACTCGCTTGCCCTCGGCAGCATGCAAGACGCAGTGGAGTCGATGTTTGGTCTCGTCGTGGAGCATCTGCATATCGCGACCCCGAATCGGAACGATTTTCTCCAGTTGTTCGATGCTGTGGCTGGTCGTGTAGAGGGCGAACCGGCAATTGTCGGTTACCGTTCGGGGATTGCCGCCATGAACCTGGCCCGCGTCAACTTCAAACATCACGGTAATCAAGCCGAATCAGGAACGATCGGTAGACACCTTGGTAACTCGACTGAACTGATTGGCATACTTTCGCAACGGGTCTTCGGCGTCGAAATTGAGTCGGTGAGCCTCCTGCTTTTTGTTCGTGACCAAGAAGCACGTGCACACCTCGAGCTTGCCCAGTCGCATTGGAGCTCTGGCGAGCCGGACGGAGCAATGGACGAACTCAAGCTCGCTTTCGATCGCATTACCCGAGACTACGAGAGTCGTAAGGCTTGGCACCCTGGCAGGAGTCTCTTTTCAACCAAGCCATCATTTATGCCCTCAATATTCGACATTCGAAAGGCGGGCAAGGAAGCTGAGAAGGCATTCGAATGGCTCGAAAGTCTCGACGGCTGGGTCAAGATGCTTGCGCTCGGAATTGACATGCGTCGCTATGCATACTTCGACGCGCACACGCCGTCAGCCGTTTACACGCTAGACGGCGCAGCCCACTTGCATCGGCGCGAAGGCGTTCTCGTCAACGAGGAAGTGTTTGCTAAGTGCATGAAGTTTGTGGTCGATACGTCGCTTGCATTTGCACAGGACGATTTTGATTTTGATGCTTGGGCTGCTCGCCAGGCTGTATCTCAAGGCGAAGGAGTATAGACAATGAGGTTTCCCAGAGGTTCGGAATGGCGAAAGTGGGACCTCCACGTTCACGCTCCCGGAACAACACTGACTGATGGATACTCAAAGCTCGCAGGAGAACTTGATTGGGTTCAGTTTTGCGAAATCATTCACGATTCGGACGTCGCATGTATTGGGATTGCTGATTACTTCTCTCTGGATAGTTTCTTTGCTTTCAAAAAGCAGTATGCGGCGCTGTACCCCGGTGAGTCCAATAAAGTGTTCTTTCCAAACTTGGAGCTCCGCCTGCCTGAGGTGCTCAACGATGACGGACAGTCGGTAAACATTCACCTGATCTTTCGACCAGACCTGTCTGAATCGGATGCGCACAAGCTAATGATGGCGCTAAGCACGGAGACGACCGCTGGTAAATCGAAGAAATCGGTAGTCTGCGCAGAACTTCAGTCAGCTGACGAGTTTCAAAGTGCCACGGTCTCGCGCAAAAGTATCATGACCGCTTTGGAGCACACCTTCGGTTCTGGCTCTCCTCTCGAGAACCAGGTCTTGATCGTTACGTCAGCAAAGGGGGACGGGATCAGGCCTGGTGGGAAGGGGAGCAAGAAGAGGAAGAATCAGCTCGTCGACGAGATCGACAAGCAATCGCACGCCTTCTTCGCTGGGCCGAACTCGCGGGACCATTTTCTGGACGTGGATCGGCTTGAGGCCGATGAGAAAATTATCCCTAAGCCTGTCTTTGAAGGATCTGACGCTCACAGCTTTGAGGATCTGAAATCTCGCCTCGGCAAAGGGGATGCGGGATCGGGGGTCAAACACTTCGTTACGTGGATCAAAGCTGATCTAACTTACGAGGGTCTCCTTCAGACGTTGATCGAGCCTGCTCAGCGAGTAGCGCTTCAGTTGGCCGAACCGGACCAGAAGCGGCCGTACCAGTACATCTCGAAGATTCGATTTTCAGACACCAATGATTTCCCGGCAGAGGTTGTGTTCAATCGGAATTTGAACTCCATCATCGGAAGCCGCTCGTCTGGCAAATCTGCGCTCCTTGCATTCATTGCGCACGCCGTTGATCCTGGTGAGACGATTCAGCAGCAGATCGATGCTTCAAAAATGGAAAGGAAATTTGCCGGCCCTGCGGCGGGCAAGACGTGGGCCGACGTGAGTGCGACCGTCCGCGAAATTGAGTGGGGGGCGCCCGACGCTGCGAACGGCAAAGTGATCTACGTTCCGCAGAACTCCCTGTACTCCATTAGCGAGCATCCGAACAAAGTAACCGAGAAGATCGCCCCGTCGCTCTTTCGCAATCATCCGGACTTGAAAGTCATCCAAGACCAGACTGTAGCGAATTTGGTCTCAGCCAACGATGACATCCGAGCTGCAATTGTGGCCTGGTTTGATGCATCCGATGAGATGGACCGTTTGACTGGGGACCTAAGAGATTTGGGTGACAAGAAGGCTGTTGAGGCTGCGCGTGACACGTACAAGTCAAAGATCGATGAGATAAAGAAGGCTTCGCAGTTAACCGACGAAGAAATCACTAAGTACCAAGAGATTTCGGTAGACCTCCAGAGCAAACGCAGCCGATTGGACGACATTGTTGAGGAGCTGACTCAGCTGTCGCAATATGTGGCTGCAGGAGTCGATAGTGCAAATCCGCAGGCGATACCTGGTGCCGTTCAAGTGACCGTAGCGATTCGTCCAGCTGGGGGCCAGCTCCCTGACGCGATCGCCGAACGAGTTGAAGAAAAGCGGGGGGCGGCAGAAGCGGAGTTGCTCGAGGCCGTCGAAAGAGAGCTTAATGTCAGTTTCACGTCGACGCTCGCTGAGCAGCGGACTCTGCGATCTGATGTTGACATCATCAAGGAGCAGAATGCGACGCTCATCGCAAAGCACGAGGCGAATTCGGAGTTGGAGCAGGTGGCCTTGGATTTTGACAAACAAGTCAAGGCGTTGAAGGCGATAGAGAAGAAGCAGGCAGCTCGCATTGCCAAGGAAAAGGTGCGAACCGCTGAGGTGACGAAGATTGTTGAAGCGATTGCTCAGCGAGCCGTCGCGCTCACTGAGCTCCAGAAGGTTTTTTCATCGAAGCAGCGAGTGCTTGACGGCTTAACTTTTGGCATGGAATCGGCGGTGGATCCTGATGTGGTTTCGAATTTGTCAGTAGCTTTCAACCGCAGCAAAATTAGTGCCTATGTTTCAAAGAAGGGCGACGACATTGACTTTTTGAAGGCGCAGGCCGAACCCGCCGCATTCTTGACTGCAATCCGGAGCGGAGACCAGGAGCTCAACAAGGGTTTTACTTCTTTGGCTACCGCGCAAAGTCTGATGACAGTAGTGCCCGAGGTGCGGTTTACGGCTGAGCTCGATGCCGACAGGATTGGCGGTTTCGGCAGGTCATCAATGACCCCCGGGAAACAAGCTCTCTTCGCGCTCACGTTGATCCTCAACGAATCTCAGGAGCCGTGGCCGTTGCTGATTGATCAGCCTGAAGACGACCTCGATAGTCGATCCATCTACGGAACAATTGTGCCCTACCTTCTTGAGAGAAAACGCGAGCGCCAGATCATCATGGTGAGTCATGACGCCAACCTAGTTGTCGGTGCTGACTCAGAGTCGGTCATCGTTGCGAACCGGCATGGTGCAGATCGCCCTAACAAGGGCGGGCGTACTTTCGAGTATCTGACAGGCTCACTTGAACATTCCCAAGAACACAATGCAAAGAGCGCAACCGTCCTCGGACGCCACGGGATACGAGAGCACGCTTGTGAAATTCTTGACGGCGGCGAGGAAGCCTTCCAAAAGCGCAAGGAGAAGTACAAGATCTAGCAAACGCCGGAAAAGGGTTGCCTTGACCCGCGCTCGGACGGTTAATGTAGTGCTCCTTCCATGGCAACAGGGCAACCTAACCTAACGACCAAGTGCAACGCGGATCGGAACGCCCTGTTCGCGCAGCGCCTTGATGATCGTGTGATTGTCATAGCCGAGCTGTTTACCGATGGTCATGCTCGATAGACCCTTGATGTATAGCGATACGGCCTTGTTGATTTCCAGAGCTTTCATGCCGCGCGATGCGTCGATTCCACGATCAGCCAGATGCTTGGCCACTGTCGTTCGTGACATCCGGAACTCGCGTGCGACCTCGCGCATGCTGCGGATCTCACGGTAGCGGGCAACGAGTTCGTCGATCTCGCGCTCGCGTAGTTGCTTGGCGGAGCGAATAGGGGTGGCGGACTTACCGCCCGGCCTGCGTGAACGACGCGATCGGACGACCAAGTCCAGAGGTGAAATGCCTACTTCACAATGTTTTGAGTAGCTTTGCAAGAGCCGCACCATAGTGATGGCGGCGCATCGCACCTTTGGCCCTACCCACCGTGGCGGGCGGTCTGTCAGGATGGCAAAACCAGACGAGGGGAAACGCCATGCAAGAGACAGTCATCACCGTGCAGGGACGACACACGGCGTGGCACCCGCCCGAGCGAGCGACAGCAGCCGTGACGGTGGCATTCGAGGGTCCCCGTCGGCAACTCGTGGTGAGCGATACGACTCGGGTGGCGGATGCCGTGCGCACGACGATCGTCGATCGTCACGATTCGCCGGCCGGGCCGGTGACCCGCTGGTCGTCTGACGCCGTGAACGTGTGGAGTACGGTTCCATGGAACAACGAGGGCATCCAGCTTCCCCCGGTGTTTCACGCAGCAATCGGCTTCAGCGTGCGGTTCAAGGATTTCGCCGTGTTGACCCAGTGGATCGAAGAGATCGCCGACCGTGACGGCGTGAGCGTCGGGAATATCGAGTGGTCGCTGACCGAAGCGCGGAAGGCCGCGATGACCGCCACGGTGCAGGCGCTCGCGGTGAACAATGCCACGACGAAGGCCAGTGTGTATGCCAAGAGCATCGGTCTCGGGTCGGTGCGGGCGATCGCACTCGCCGACCCGGGAATGCTGGGCGATAACAGCGGTGGGGTGTCGGCTGGGGGCGTCCATGACGGGATTTTCGTGCGTGCCCTGGCGGTATCGGGGGAGTCCGAACTCAGCCTCAAGCCGCAAGAGCTTGAGATCTCGGCGGCCATCGACGCCCGCTTCGTCGCCGTCTAGCAACCGCGGGAATACCCGAGCGGGGTGTCTGGTTTGACCATTTAGATACCCCCACCGGGTATAATTACGTGGACGAAAGAAGATCGACATGACCACCGTGGAATACGCCGTCACCGGAATGACCTGCTCACACTGCGAGCGTTCGGTAACCGCCGAAGTCGGCCAACTGGCCGGTGTGAGCGCCGTCGAGGTCAATGCCGCCACCGGCGTACTCCGGGTGACCAGTGACGCACCGCTGAACGACTCGCTCGTCTTCGCCGCTGTCGACGAGGCTGGCTACCAGGCCGCGCGGGCCTGATCGTGGCGAGCCTCAGCCCCGCCATCGAACTTGAGATCGGCGGCATGACGTGTGCCTCGTGCGCACTGCGGATCGAGAAGAAGCTCAACAAACTTGACGGCGTCACGGCCACGGTGAACTACGCCACCGAGAAGGCCGCGGTGACCGCGCCGGCGGGCTTCGATCTGCAGACGCTCATCGACGAGGTCGAGAAGACGGGCTACACGGCCGTGCTGCCGACTCCGAAAACGGATGCCGCGGCATCCGCCGCCGACACCACGCCGCCAGCAGACCCCGAACTGGCCAGCCTGCGCCAGCGTCTGATCGGCAGTGTTGTGCTTGCGGTGCCGGTGATCCTGCTCGCGATGATTCCGGCCCTGCAGTTCACCTACTGGCAGTGGGCCTCGCTCGCGCTCGCCGCGCCCGTGATCCTGTGGGGAGCCTGGCCGTTCCACCGGGCCGCCTGGACGAACCTCCGCCACGGCGCAGCCACAATGGACACGCTCGTGTCGGTGGGTACGTTGGCGGCATTCCTCTGGTCGCTCTACGCCCTGTTCCTCGGAACGGCCGGAATGCCGGGCATGACCCACGGCTTCGAGTGGGCCGTCGCGCCGAGTGACGGAGCCGGAAATATCTACCTCGAGGTCGCCGCCGGCGTGACCATGTTCGTGCTCGCCGGGCGCTACGTCGAGAAGCGCTCGAAGCGGCAGGCCGGGGCCGCGCTGCGTGCTCTGCTCGGACTCGGCGCGAAGGATGTGGCGGTGCTGCGCGGAGGCGTCGAGACGCGCATTCCCGCCGACCAGCTCGTCGTCGGCGACGAGTTCGTGGTGCGTCCGGGCGAGAAGATCGCCACCGACGGTGTGGTCATCGACGGCCGCTCGGCCGTGGACGCGAGCATGCTCACCGGGGAGTCGGTTCCGGTCGAGGTTGCGACGGGTGATTCGGTCACGGGGGCGACGGTCAATGCCGGCGGACGCCTCGTCGTGCGTGCCACGCGGGTCGGCACCGACACGCAGTTGGCCCAGATCGCACGCCTGGTTGAAGAGGCGCAGTCGGGCAAGGCCGATGTGCAGCGTCTCGCCGACCGAATATCGGGCGTGTTCGTGCCCGTCGTCTTCGTACTTGCCGTGGTCGTGCTCGGTGCCTGGATCCTGCTCGGCTTCCCGCTCGCTTCCGCGTTCACGGCCGCCGTCGCCGTGCTGATCATTGCCTGCCCGTGTGCGCTGGGTTTGGCCACGCCGACCGCGCTGCTCGTGGGAACCGGCCGGGGTGCCCAACTCGGCATCCTGATCAAGGGACCCGAGATTCTCGAGTCCACCCGCATCGTCGACACCATCGTGCTCGACAAGACCGGCACCGTCACAACGGGAACGATGACCCTGCTCGACATCATTGCGGCCGAGGGCGTTGACGAGAACGAGCTGCTGCGTCTGGCCGGTGCGCTCGAAGACGCCTCGGAGCACCCGATCGGACAGGCGATCGCGCGGGGTGCCAGCCAGCGGGTCGGCGCGCTGCCAACGCCCGAATCGTTCGCCAACGTCGAGGGCACGGGCGTGCAGGGAATCGTCGAGCAGCACGCCGTGCTCGTCGGGCGTGAGTCCTTGCTGGCCGACTGGTCGATCACGCTGTCGTCTCGGCTCTCCGCGCGGAAGGCTGAAGCCGAGGCATCCGGACAGACGGCGGTTCTGGTCGCCTGGGATGGAGAGGCGCGTGGCGTGCTGGTCGTCGCCGACGCGGTCAAGGAGACGAGCGCCGAGGCCATCGCCCAGCTGAAGGCGTTGGGGCTGAACCCGGTGCTGCTCACGGGCGACAACCGTGCAGTCGCCGAGCATGTCGCAGCCCAGGTCGGCATCACGGAGGTCATCGCCGAGGTCATGCCCGCCGACAAGGTGGCGGTGATCAGACGACTGCAGGCCGAGGGCAAGACCGTGGCGATGGTCGGAGACGGCGTGAACGACGCCGCGGCCCTCGCGCAGGCCGACCTGGGCCTGGCGATGGGCACGGGCACGGATGCCGCGATCGAGGCCGCCGACATCACCCTCGTGCGGGGCGACCTGCGTTCGGCGGCTGACGCCATCCGTTTGGCCCGCAGAACCCTCGGCACGATCAAGGTCAATCTGTTTTGGGCCTTCGCCTACAACGTGGCGGCGATTCCGCTGGCCGCCCTCGGGCTGTTGAACCCCATGCTGGCCGGAGCGGCGATGGCCTTCTCGAGCGTGTTCGTGGTGAGCAACAGCCTGAGGCTGCGTGGGTTCACGACGCGCGGGTCTCGACGGGCTCGACCAACGAGAATCCGTTGATCGAGCGTGTCGAGATCACCTGACAGGTGCGTCGTGCGCGCGGTCACGCGGTGTAGACGGTCACCCCACCGAGAATCGTCTCGAGCACGGGAATGTCTGCGATGCTGCCGGCCGGTTCGGCGGTCGGGTCGACGGCGAGCGGTGACGAACCCAGCACCACGAAGTCGGCGAGCTTGCCGGGCTCGATCGAGCCGACCTCATGGTCGGAGAAGAGTTGGAAGGCGCTGTCGATGGTCTCGGCGCGCAGAGCCTGCGCCACGGTGATGCGTTCCTCGGGCGCGAGCAGCCGACCCGACTTGCTGCGCCGCGTGGCCGCGATCTCGATGTTGCGTAGTGGTTCGGGTGGAGTGACCGAGCCGTCATTGTGGAACGAGATCCGCAGTCCGGCGGCCAGCGCCGAACCGGCCCGCGCCCAGGGAGCGCCATGCTCGGTGCCGAACAGATCGTCGACGAGCACATCGCCCCAGTAGTAGAGGTGGTCGATGAAGACACTCGCGGTGACTCCCAGACTCGCAGCCCGCACAAACTGGGCCGGGGTCATGGCCCCGACGTGTTCGAGACGCAAGCGGTGGTCATCGCGCGGATGCCGCTGCACGACGCGTTCCCAGGCATCCAGAACCGAATCGACGGCGTCGTCGCCGTGCACATGGCAGGCCAGCTGCCAGCCGTGCGAGAAGTAGGCCGCCGAGATTTCTTCGATCTGCTCGGGCGTGTAGTTCGCCTGGCCATGGTGGTGCGGTTCCAGGCCGAGGGCACGTGTGGCATCGGTGTCGAGATAGGGGAACGACGTAGCAATGTTGCCCACCCAGGGGGAGCCGTCCGCCCACATTTTGATGCCGACCTGGCGCACGAGTTCGTCACCCTCACCCGGCCGGGCGTCGCTGTGCTGCGCCGCCGTCGACATCTCGTACAGGCGCAGGCGCACCGTCAACGCACCGGCCGCGCTCGCGGCGTCCAGCCCGGCTTTCGTAGCGGGGCTGTAGCTGAGCTCCCCGGATGTTGTGATACCAGCCGCATTCAGCCGACGTGATTCGGCGGCCAATTGCGAGACGAAGTCGGCGGGGCTGCTGGCCAACGCGGGAGAAAAGATCTGCTCGACGGCGCCGATTTCGCGGGCGATACCCGTGAGGTCGCCCTGAGCATCGCGTGCGAACGACGCACCGACGGGGTCGGCGGTGTCCCGTGTGACACCGGCCACGGCGGCCGCCGCGTCATTGAAATAGGCGAAGTGGCCTGAATTGTGCAGAATCGCCAACGGCTTGTTAGGAGAAAGAGCGTTC
Source organism: Leifsonia psychrotolerans (assembly GCF_013410665.1). NCBI lineage: Bacteria > Bacillati > Actinomycetota > Actinomycetes > Micrococcales > Microbacteriaceae > Glaciibacter > Glaciibacter psychrotolerans. The sequence goes on from NZ_JACCFM010000001.1 coordinate 85,451, forward strand.
AGCCATTCGCGGGTCGGCTCAACGAGTCCCACCTGCAGCAGCGAATCCCAGCCACTCGCATAGACGCCGTGCGTTCCCGCGGCTTTGATCGCCTGGTCGAGGGCGTGCTGCACGCCGGCGGCCGTGTCGATGACGACCGGTCGAATGTCGAGAACCTGCGTGCCCAGCATGACCGCCTCCGAGAGCGGATGCCCGTGCGCCTCCACGAAGCCGGGCAGCAGAACGCTGCTACCCAGTTCGGAAACCTGGGTGTCGGGGCCGATGAGGGAGGCGACATCTGCTCGGTCACCCACGGCGGTGATACGACCGGCGCGCACGGCGACGGCGGTGGCCTCGGGGTGAGCGTCGTGCATGGTGACGATCGATCCGAAGAAGACTCGGTCCGCGAAAGCAAGTGGCTCGGTCATGCGCACAGCATACGGGAGCGCCGTTGGGAGTGCCTGCGGTTGGCAGCCATCTGCGGATGCGACACTGGAGATCTGAGGCGAAGGCACGAAGGAGACACCATGGCGCTGATCGACAACGCAATCTATTCGGACGGCAAACGTGTGGCCACGCCCGCCACCCTCGACGAGACATTCGAGGATATGAAGGCCAACAACGGGTTCGCCTGGATCGGCCTGTATCGCCCCACCGAAGCCGAGGTGCGCACGGTCGCCGGTGAATTCAACCTCCACCACCTCGCCGTCGAAGACACTCTGCGCGGGCACCAGCGTTCCAAGCTCGAGCGCTACGGCGACACGCGTTTCGTGGTGCTGCGGCCGGCCCGGTACATCGACGCCGACGAGCGGGTCGAGTTCGGCGAGCTGCACGTGTTCGTCGGCCCCGACTTCGTCGTCACCATTCGCCATGCCGAGTCGCCTGATCTTGCCCGGGTGCGTCACCGCCTCGAGACCACGACCGATGCGTTGGCGCTCAGCCCCGAATCGGTGCTCTACGCGATTCTCGACCAGGTCGTCGACGAGTATGCGCCGGTCGTCGCGGGCCTCGAAAATGACATCGACGAGATCGAGGACCAACTCTTCGACGGCGACCCGATCGTGTCCCGCCGCATCTATGCACTCTCCCGGGAGGTCATCGAGTTTCAGCGGGCGACCCAGCCCCTGATCGGAATGCTCAAGTCCCTGCAGAGGGGCTTCGACACGAACGACGTCGACCTCGAAGTGCAACGACACCTGCGGGACGTACTCGACCACACCATTCGTGTGGTGGAGCGCGGCGATGCCTTTCGGCAGCTGCTGCAGAACGCCCTCACCACGCATTCCACGCTTGTCGGTCAGCGGCAGAACGATGAAATGCGCAACCTCTCCGAGACGAGTCTGGCGCAGAGCGAAGAGGTGAAGAAGATTTCGAGTTGGGCCGCCATTTTATTCGCGCCCACACTGGTCGGCACGATCTACGGCATGAACTTCACGAACATGCCGGAACTGCACTGGCAATTCGGCTACCCGTTCGCCCTCACCCTGATGGTGGGAATGGGCTTCTGTCTGTACGCCGTGTTCAAAAAACGCAACTGGCTTTAGGCCCGGCTGCGCCCACGCCTCCGCACCAGTAGGGCTAAGCCGAGGCCGGTCCGTCGCTCTGACTGATCAGTGCCACTGCTCTGCATCCGCGAAACCCGTGCAGCCTAACCGGAATTGCCCGTCGGTGGAATTAGGCTAGGCCCTGTGTGGCGACTTGAGAGAAATCCAGAAGACGACGACTTTCTGTCGGAACACTCCGGCCTGCCCTCGCCCGAGCCGCACAACATGACGTCTCCCCACGCCGTGAGCCTCGGCGATCCGACACTGCTGGCCGGCAACATCGCCGAACCGGTCTGGCAGCGCTGGCGTGATGAACTCGCCCAGGTGGGTGGCCGTTCGCCTTTGCTGCACTTCTCCGATGGCCCGCGCACACGCATCGAACTGAGTGCGTCGCATCCGGGCGGTCTGCCACAGTTCATCATCGGCAAGACCACACTGCTGTCGAACCTGATCCGCGACGAGCTGGCCCTGCGGAACGCCCGGCTGGCGGCCGGCGAGATCACGCAGAAGGGCATCGAACTGCGTTCGATGCGCGGCATCGAATCGGTGCACCTGGCCATTGGTTTGGCTGAGTGGCGCCACGGCGAGGTCGACTACAGCGCCCCGGTGCTGCTGCGCCCCATGGCCATTCGCCGGTACGGCCGCGACTTTGAACTCAAGCTCAACGGGGCCCCGTTCCTGAACCCCGAACTGGCCCGTGCGCTGCACGACCAGTTCCAGATCACCCTCGACGCCGACGCGTTCGTGGCGCTCGCCGTGACCAACGGCGCGTTCAAGCCGCAGCCGGTGATCGATCGCCTGCGCGGTCTCACCTCGCACCTGCCCTGGTTCAACGTCGTGCCGCGCCTGGTCGTGTCGTCATTTGCCGACGTGGGCCGTGCGCTCGCCGCGGATGCCGCGGATCTCGACCATCCGCTACTCGACGCGATCGCCGGCAACCCGCAAGCTCGCCGTCTGATCGAGGCCGCCTACCAGCCCGTCACCCCGGTCGGCCAGGATGCCCGCCCACCGTCGACCGATACCCTGCTGCTTGACGCCGACACCGAGCAGGAAAACGTGGTCAACCAGATCGCGGCCGGCAACTCCCTCGTCGTCAAGACCCTGCCGGGTACCGGCGGCACCCAGACCATCGTCAACGCCATCGGCGCATTGATTGGCCAGCACAAGAGGGTGCTCGTCGTGAGCGCCCGTCGCTCGAGCCTGGACGGCATCGCGCATCGTCTGCAGCAGGTCGGTCTGGCCGGCGTCGCCGTGAGTCAGCGTTCACTGCGCCGCGATCTGATCCAGTCGATCACACGGAACGAAAAGGCGACCCAGCCGCAGGTCGGTGACATCGATGACGCGCTCGTGCGCTTGCGCAAGGTGCTGCTGGACTACCGCTCGGCCCTCACCCGCCGGGACTCGACGCTCGGTGTTTCGGTGCTCGACGCGCTCGGCGAACTGGCCCGGTTGGCCCAGCTTCCGTCACCGCCGGCCACGACCGCCCGGCTCGACCGGCATGCGCTCGAACTGCTCGCCCGCGACCGCGGTGCCGCAGCGACCACGCTGATCAAGGCCGCGGCACTCGGGGAATTCCGCTACGGACCCGGCGATTCGCCCTGGTACGGTGCGTCGTTTGTGACCACTGCCGAGGCATCCACCTCGCACGATCTGGCCAAGCGCATCAACCAGCAGGAGCTGCCTCGTCTGCTCGAGCGCGCCCTGCGCCTGGTCGGGCAGACTCGCTTGCGCCCGTTCGAAACCATCACAGAGCTCGGCGTCTATCTGCGCCTGCTGCTCGACATTCGCGAGACCCTCGACAAATTTCAGCCAGCAGTGTACGACCGGCCGCTCACCGAACTGATCGCCGCGACAGCGTCGCGGCGGGATTCGCCCGAGATGGCGGGCGCCAGCCGTCGTCGCCTGCGTAAGCTCGCCGACGAGTATTTGCGACCCGGCGTGCACGTGAGCGATATGCATGAGTGCCTGCGGCGCATCCAGCAGCAGCGCACACTCTGGCAGCGCTACGTTGTGGCCGGCGCGACACCCGAGGTGCCGGTGGGGATTGCCGACGTGCACGTGGCCTATCAACGGGTGGCCGACGACCTGTCAAAGCTTGACGTGCCGCTTGGAATCGCCGGCGGCCCGCGTCAGCTGGCGAACCGTCCGATCAAGGAACTCGTTCACACTATCGCCGGGCTCGCCGCCGAGAGCGAGGTGCTGGCGAATCTGCATGAGCGCACGGCGCTGCTCGCTACCCTGCGCGAAAGCAACCTTGACCCGCTGATGTCCGACCTCTCGCACCGTCATGTCTCTGAGCAGAATGTTGCCGCCGAGCTCGAACTCGCCTGGTGGCAGTCGGTGCTTGAAACGATGCTGGCCGGCGACAAGGCACTGCTGAACGCCAACACGCAGGTCCTTGATCGTCTCGAAGCCGACTTCAAGCTCGTCGATGAAGCGCATGCCTCGGCAACCGGATCGCTCCTCGCCTGGCTGCTGGCCGAAACCTGGAAGATCGGCGTCGTCGATTGGCCCGATGAGGCGAATCAACTGCGCCGGATGCTCCGCGCCGACGCGGTGACGCCCGAGCGTCTGCACCACGAGTCCCCGCACCTCGGACGCGTGCTCGCGCCGGTCTGGTTGGCCTCGCCCTATGAGGTGGCCGGCCTGACCGATTCGATCGGGTTCGATGCCGTCTTGCTCGTCGATGCGGGTGCGACCACCCTCGCCGAGAACGTCGGCGCCATCCGTCGGGGCAAGCAGATCGTGGCGTTCGGCGACCCCGTCACGCAGACGCCCTCCTCATTCACGACGGCGTTGACCGAGAGCCCCGATCTCACGGCGCCCGCGGTCGGCGTCGACTCCAACGTTGATGCGCTGCACGCAGACTCTGCGCTGGCCCGGCTGGGCGAGTTGCTCCCCACGTTGACCCTCACGCGCAGCTACCGTGGCGGCGGCGAAGACCTGGCCGAGCTCGTGAATCACAGGTTCTACGGCGGCCGGATCGACTCCTACCCGTGGGCCGGCAGTTACCTGGGCCACGGCAGCCTCACCCTGAACTATGTGGCAGGCGGTCACGGAATGCCCGACACCGACACGGGCGCCGTCGAAAGTGTCGACGCCGAGGTCAATCAGGTTGTCACTCTCGTGATGGAGCACGCGGTGCAACGCCCGCGTGAATCGCTCATGGTGATCACGGCGAGCGCGCGGCACGCCGTGCGTGTGCACCAGGCCGTGCTGGCGGCGTTCGCGAAGCGCACCGATCTGTCGGACTTCATTCTGAAGGATCGTGCCGAGCCCTTCACGGTGCTCACCCTTGAACAGTCCGTGGCGCAGAGCCGCGACCGGGTCATCTTCTCGATCGGATACGGACGCACTCCGCACGGCCGCATGCTATCGAATTTCGGTTCGCTCGGTGAACCGGGTGGTGAACGTTTGCTGGCCATCGGCATGACCCGGGCGCGCCGCTCGATGGACATCGTCTCGTGCTTCCGACCTTCCGATATCGATGCGGATCGCCAGCGCTATGGCATCCTGGCGCTGGCCCAGGTGCTCAGCGAGACCGAGGCGAACACCAGCGAGGTCGCGGCTCCCGATGCACGGGAGGCACTGCTGGTCGACCTGGCTTCTAGACTCGAGGGCCTCGGCATGCACGTGTCGCTCGGTCACCGCGGCAAGCTCGCTCTCGCCGCCTCGTATGGCGGGCGTGCGGTGGCGATTGAAACGGATGCCGTCGTCGGCCGGTCAAGCCTGCGGGAATCACTGCGGCTGCGCCCTGAGGTGCTGCGCCGGTTGGGCTGGCACTATTTGCGGGTGCACAGTTTCGACCTGTTCACCAATCCCGATGCCGTCGCAGCCCGGATTGCGACGATGATCGGTGTGCAACCGAAATGAGCGGTGACGAGCCGCGGCCCGACGCGCCGGCCGACGTGCAGCATGGAGAAACTGCGCGTCAGCCGATTGTGAAGGCGGCGGGTCGCGCCCGGCGGGCCCGGCTCGAACCGGCACCGAACACCGACCCGAGCCCCGATGTGCCCGTACCGCGCGAGGAGGGCGGCGTCGCATCCGGCGTTCCGGGTGCACCAGCGCCACGCGGCGAAAACGACGATCGCCTGCGGCAGGATCGCCCGCCGCACTGGTAGTAAAAGTCAATTTGTCGTCCCTCGCTCGAGGGACGATAGCATTGACAATCATGACAAAAAACACGCTCGATCAAGCTACAGCACCGCGTCGGGGGCGTCCCCTGGATGCCGCGCTGGCCGAACGTGTTTTCGCTGCCGTCCTCACCCAACTCAGTGCGGTCGGCTACCCGCGGCTCGAGATCGAAACAGTTGCGGCCGATTCCGGATGCTCCAAGACGACGATTTATCGGCGTTGGGGTACCAAGGCGCACCTGGTGGCCGTGGCGATCGCCTCGGAGTTTCCCGGGACGGTCGAAATCGACACCGGCACCATCGTCGACGACTTCATCGAGCACATTGGGACGGGGCCGTCGCTGCTCTCGTTCGGCAGCCTGGCGCCCGTCGCCTGGACGGCGATGCTCGAGCCTGAAGTCTCGGCGTTCCTACGTGACGAGGTTCTGGCGAGTCGTGACGAGGCCGCCGAGCGTTTTATCGGGCGGGCGATCGCACGCGGAGAGCTGCCGGCTGACGTCGATGGACCCGCAATTCTGCATGCGGTGCTCGGCTTTGGGCTGTACACGCGTTACCTGGTCAACTCAGCGGTGAACGCGTCAACACTGCGCCAGATCGTCACGGCGCTGGTCACCTCGCCGCCGACGCTGACGAGGTAACCGGCCCGTGTGAGACACGCCGGGGTGAGACACCGGGGTGAGAAACGCTACAGCGTGTGCTTCGTCTCTTTTGCCGTACCGACAGCGAGCAGGTCGCGAATCTCCGCGAGCAGCTCGAGCTCTGAGGCCGGCGCGGCCTCGTCGACGACACCGGCCCGGCGACGGCGATCCTGGGCTTCCTTCATTCTGTTGATCGGAAGAACGAAGACGAAGTAGACAACAGCAGCGATCAGCACGAAGTTGATGAGCGCTGCCAGCACGAGTCCGAACGACAGCTTGGCGGAACCGACCGAAACGACCATCGCACCGGCGAGGTCGCTGGTGTCGAAGATGGCGGCGATCAACGGGTTGAAGATTCCCGTGACGAGCGCGGTCACCACCGCGGTGAACGCGGCCCCAATGACGACGGCAACCGCAAGATCAATCACGTTGCCGCGCATAATGAATTCTTTGAAGCCCTGGATCATGGCCAATCCTTCCTCTGGAGAGGCGGACCTAGGATGCTGAGGGTGCCGCGCTCTTCGTGGTCGATGCTGAACTACTGCTTGTGACACTAGCGGACGCGGAGCCCTCTTTGGGGGTAGATTTTGCGGCCGATCCGCTTGGCGACCCGGAGGCCGATCCGGTTGCCGATGCCGCGGACTTGGCGCTCAATTTTGCGTCGGAACGAGCGTCGTTCCGGTAGAAGCCGGAGCCGTTGAAGGTCACGCCGATCGACGAGAACACCTTGCGAAGCTTGCCGCCGCACGTGGGGCATTCGGTCAAGGAGTTGTCGGTGAAGGCCTGCTGAATATCGAAGGCGGTGTCGCACGCGGTGCAACGGTAGGAATAGGTGGGCACTGAATCTCCAGCTGGGGGAATCGGCAGGCGGATGCGAGCCGGACAAATGAGACGAGGGAGTGCTCTAAAAAGAGACGATCCTCGTGGGGGTGACCACGCCGTCAACCGGTTGGTCGTGTACTTCGCGCGGGACTTCATCGACGAACTCACTGTCGTACACGACGGCGTAGACCGGAGGGCAGCGCTCCATTGAGCCGAGAGTCTTGTCGAAATAGCCGCGGCCCCAGCCCATGCGCATCCCTGTCGCATCGACGGATGCGGCGGGAACGATGATGAGATCGACGCTGTTGATCGCGATCGGGCCGAGCAATTCGCCGGCCGCCTCAGGCATGCCGGTGATGCCCTCGACCTCTTCGTGCTCTTCACCGACGGTCCAGTCCAGGAGACCGTCTTCGCGAGTGATGGGGAAGAGAATGCGGATGCCCTCAGCTTCGGCCCAGTTGAGGAACGGCCGGGTGTTCGGCTCATTGCGGGCTGAGAGATAGCACGAAATTGACTGTGCAGAGAGGTCGACCACCAGGCTTTGCAGGTTTTCGGTGAAGCCGACGGTTGCCGCATCGCGTGCGACTGAGGTGAGGTTCGAGCGGCGCTCCCGCAATTCCGCGCGGAGCGCCCTCTTTCGGTGACCAATGTCAGAGACCATACCTTTCATCCTAGATGCCGATAACGTAGGGTCCATGGGAATCAGAGTCACGAAAGCCGTCATTCCAGCCGCAGGTCTCGGCACTCGCTTTTTGCCGGCCACCAAAGCGATGCCTAAAGAGATGCTGCCGGTCGTTGACAAACCGGCCATCCAGTACGTCGTCGAAGAGGCGGTGGCCGCGGGATTGCACGATGTGCTGATGATCACCGGGCGCAATAAGAACTCACTGGAAAACCATTTCGACCGCATGACCGAGCTTGAGGCCCTCCTGAAAGAAAAGGGCGACAAAGAACGCCTGGCCAAGGTCAACGCGTCGACGGACCTCGCCGACGTGCACTACGTACGCCAGGGCGACCCGCTGGGACTCGGCCATGCCATTCTGCGGGCCAAGATGCACGTGGGCCGTGAGCCGTTCGCGGTGCTGCTTGGCGACGACATCATCGACGAGCGCGACCCGCTACTCGGACGGATGCTCATGGAGCAGGCCGCGCGCAACACCAGCATTGTGGCGCTCATGGAAGTCGACCCCTCGCAGATTCACCTGTACGGAGCTGCGGCCATCGAACTGACCGGCGACCCCGACGTGGTCAAGGTGACCGGGCTGGTCGAGAAGCCAGCCGCCGCCGATGCGCCGTCGAATCTGGCCATCATCGGCCGGTATGTGTTGCGTCCGGAGGTCTTCGATGTTCTCGAACACACCAAGCCGGGCAAGGGCAACGAAATTCAGCTCACCGATGCCTTGCAGGAAATGGCCGTCACCCCCGAAACCACCGGCGGAGTATACGGCGTCATCTTCCGCGGCCGCCGCTATGACACGGGCGACCGGGTCGACTACATCAAGGCCATCATCCAGCTTGCCGTCGACCGTGAGGATCTGCGCGATCAGCTGCGACCGTGGCTGCGCGATTTCGCGGCACACCTCGACGAGTCGTAATACCGCGCATGGCCATTACTATCCCGACGCTGAGTGAGGGCTCGGTCACGCTGCGTCCGATTCGCGTGCGCGATGCACGTCTGCTCGAAGCCTCGTTGATGGAAAACCGGGGGTGGCTGCGCAAATGGGAGGCGACGAACCCGTACGCGCCCATGTCTTTCGACACGCGGTCGAGCATCCGGAATCTGTTGGCTCACTCCCGCTCCGGCCACGGCCTGCCCTTTCTTGTCGAGTACGACGGCGAGTTGGCGGGGCAACTGAACGTGTCGGGCATCAGCTGGGGTTCGCTCTCCAGCGCCAGTCTCGGATATTGGGTGGGGGAGCGTTTCGCCGGAAGATCGATCACGCCGACCGCTGTGGCACTGGCCACCGACTACTGCTTTTATCAACTCGGCCTGCACCGCATGGAGATCTGCATTCGACCCGAGAACGACGCTTCGTTGCGGGTCGTGCAGAAGCTGGGCTTTCGATATGAGGGCTTGCGGCGCCGCTTCATTCACATCAACGGCGATTGGCGGGACCACTTCTGTTTCGGCCTGACGGCCGAAGAATTGCAGCAGGGTGTGTTGCGGCGTTGGCGAGACGGCCTCGTGCCGCCGTATGCGGCCGCGATTTCGGCCGCTGACCTGGCCGCGGCTGCGCATCCATTGCCTGTAATTGATCGATGACACACCCCGTGTAATCAGAGACATGAGGCCATCTGACTCATAGCGTAGGGACTATGAGCGGTGAGGTACTCGGCGGGGGAGTGATGGTGGCGGTAGCTGCCGCCTTGTGGGTTGCCTATTTCATGCCGACCTGGGCCCGGCGTCGGCAGTATTTCGCGATGGAACGCAACGCGGTTCGTCTGCAGCAGACCCTGCGCATTCTCGCTGAAACGGCGGAGGTGCCCGAGCAGGTGCGACTCGAAGCAAACGCGCGCACGGTGTCGAGTCAGCAGAAGTTGTTGGCTCAGGCCGAGGCGAAAGCCCGGGCAGAATTGAAGATTTCGGCGGATGCAGCGGTGGCGGCTCGCCGCGCGGCCGTTGTGAAGGCAGCGGCGGTGCTCACCCCCGTCACTGCGCAGCGGGCACTGGGAACTCTGCGTCGTCAGCGTGCACTTCGTTCTCTGCTGCTGTTGGTCGGCGTCGTTGCGGTTGTGGCCGGCACCGCAATCGGGTTGGTCGGAGGCTCGTGGTTGCTGCTCGGTTTCGGCGGACTGGCCGCGGCGACGGCGCTCGGCGGCCTGGCGCGTCTGGCGCGTACCGCTCGATTCGCGCGCTCTCGTGCAGCGGTGCGGATTGACGTGGCGGCGGCTCCGACGCGCGTGCACCAGCAGCGTTTTGAACCGGTGCACTTTGACGAGGCGCCGGTCGTCGCCGCAACCTGGACGCCCAAGCCGCTCCCGCGCCCGATGTACCTCACCCGGGGCTCAATCGCCCAGGCGGCAATGGCGTCGGTGGATGCCGGTGCCGAGCTGCGGAAGGCGGCATCCGAGGCCGAATTGTCGCGCCGTGCAGCCGAACGCGAGGCGGCCTATGCGGCCGCCGTCACGCCGATCACTCGGCCGACGACAGCTCGTCCTGCAGCCTCGGCGGCCTCAAGCGCATTCGCGTCGATGGGCATCATCGGCGATACCGAACCGGGCATGTCCAACCTCGATGATGTGTTACGTCGTCGCCGTGCAGCCGGGTAACGAGCCACGGTCTGAACCGTCAGCCGACGTTCCTCCGGAGCGCGGCGGGGATCCCGCGTGTTGGCTGGCGAACGTCTGCCCCGAATGCGGTGCCTATGTCGACGACCCGTCGCTCGGCATCTGTGCGCGCTGTGGCGGAGTATTGCCGACCGACGTGTAAATATCTTCGCCCAGTGCGTGATAATGTTCATAAGCAGTTTGGGGCTATGGCGCAGTTGGTAGCGCGTCTCGTTCGCAATGAGAAGGTCAGGGGTTCGAATCCCCTTAGCTCCACCAATAGCAAAATGCTCGGCACGACGTGTCGGGCATTTTGTCGTTTGAGAGGCAAAGTGATTCACAACCGCATGGAGCACAGGGTTGTAGCCGGTGGGGGGCTGTGCTTGGGGGATGTCCTCGGGCATGGTGGCGCGGTGGCTGCGGCACGGACAAATCAGGGGCCGGCCTATTCGGCCGGCATGCTGATCGCGGCCATCCGGCGGCGCGCGGTGTGCAGTGCCTCAAGATCGGTGGGGAACTCCCCATCCACCTCGTGGGCGTGGCGAATCACCTCGTCACCCATTGCGATAGACAGTCCGACCGTGAGCCGGGCTTCGGTCGCGTGGTCCGCGTCGTCGAGCCGGGCGAGTTCCGGGTGTGCGTCGAGCCACTCGCGAATGACGGTCACCAGGCGCTCCCGACTCTCATTGCTCGCCCATGAGACGGCACTGGTCACACCGGGCTCTCGCACGAATAGTGCGAGCCTTTGCTGAGTAATGGTGTCGTCGGATTGGCCGCGCACAGATGCCACCACGATCAGGTTTGCCGCGACCACGAGGTCCCGGGAATGACTGCTGAGGATCGCCTCTGTGAGGCTGGGATCGTACTCAAGGGCTGTTCCGAAGATGGCTTCGTCGAGTGAGGCGAAATAGTTGAAAAAGGTGCTGCGCGAGACGATGGCTGCGGCGCACACGCGCTCGACCGTTACCGCCCGGACGCCTTCGTCGTAGGCGAGCGAGACCGCCGCGCTTTCCATTGCTCGCCGGGCGGCGAGCATCTTGGTCTCCCGCAGGCCCTGTGCCATGTCCACTTCCTCAACGTTCCCTGTTCGTCACGATTCTCGCTGAAATGATTCACTGTTCGCAACAGTACGCGGTTCAATGTTGACTTGCATCCAATGTTGGACTCAGTCCATACTTGGTGCAACCGCCGATACCAAAAGAGGTACGCCATGCAGCGCCCGTTCCACTCGATCCCCCTCGTGCCACGGAAAGATCGGTCGACGCTGTCGACACGGATGCGCCACGCCGGTGCGATCACTGTCGTGACCGCGCTGGCTCTGGTGGCGAGCCCGTGGGTCGCCAGCGCCGTCGTACCGGCAGCCCACTCTGTCTCCATCGCCGTGAGCATCACTGGCGGCACGGAGGCGGCCGCACTTGCGGGAGTGGACATTCTCGTGCAGCGAGGGCACGGCGACGACACCGTGGTGGCGACAGGCGTCACCGGAGCCGATGGCACGCTCGATCTCGAGATTGCAGGTGAAGGAACCAACTATCGGGCGACTGCACAGTGGCCGGGCGCGCCTGGCGACCTGGAATCAACGGACACTCTCACGGAATTCAGTCTGGGCGGCGGGGAACCGGTTGACATCACTTTCCGGGGCACGTACGGCACGGTATCGGGATCGATCACCGCGACCGCAGAGCGGCGCCCGCTCGCCGATCTCAGCGGCGCGACCGTCGTGATCACGAGCGGCACCTCCGCTGTGCAGCGAGTCGCGGTGGCCCACAACGGTTCGTTCGTGACGGGCGCACTGCCCACGAGCCCGACGAATGACTACGGAATCTCTTTCGTGCCGCCTCCCGGGTATGACCTAGCCGTGCAGCAAATCTCGGAGAACCCGCCCTTCGCGCTACCCAGCGGTGACACGATCCCGGCCAGAGTTGCGATCGAGCGTCTTTTCGTCGTGACGCCGATCGAGACGCCTGAGCCCACGCCTGAGCCGACTGCTGAGCCGACTGCTGAACCGACCCCCGAGCCGACTGCGGGCCCGGCTCCCGTCACGTTCAACGACGCCGACAGCCTCGGAGCTGCGCTCAACGGCAGCACCGAGGCGCAGCTGGCCGCTCTGCTTGACGCAACGGCTCACGCGGGTCACGGGAGCGTCTTGATGAACAACGCGCTGAATCAGCTACTCGGACTCGCGCAACAACCGAACGAGGGTCAGCAGCAGGCGCTGACGGGACTGATACAGCCCATCACTGAACAGTTTCCGACGCTCACAGTCAGCAGTGTTCCGGTCGTGGCACTGGACCTTGATGCGCAGTTGACTTCGATCCAAAAAAACCGGGCAACAGCGTCGAGCGAAGCGCTTGCCGAATCAATTGCTCGGGTGCAAGCCACCAACACACGCATCTCACAGTTGAACGCCGCACTCTCGGCTGTCGCTGCCTATCGTGCGTCGCCCACCGAGGAGACGTTTACGGAGGCCACGCGCGCTGTGCGGCTGGCCCAGGTCGACCACGACTTCCTCAACGCTTCGGCAGCCAGCGGCACCACGGCGGCGCCGGGACTTGCCCAGCACCTCCGAGAGTTGATCGACTCGCTTGTCCACAGGCAGCAGATGGACATGCTCCGTCTGCAGAGCCTGACCAATCAACGCAACGAGACATTCGACGCCATGGCTGACGTTATTCAGAGGATGCAGGACTCCCGGTCGGGCATTGTCGGCAACATGCGCTCCACACCGGTCGCACTTGGCACGGTGCAGTGGGATGGCGGCACGGTGACTGGCGCGCTCGATCTGACGGGAGTGCCGAACGGTGACCATCACCTGATCCTCAATTTTGCCGACGTCGGCGTCACCGTCGTTGCAAACGTCACTGTCGCTGACGCTGCGAACGGGACGGCCGGGAACGAGGAACTCGCCGCGACCGGCATACAGACAACGCCCTCAACGGGAGTGAGCATTGCCCTGCTGGTACTCGGGTTCGCGGCCATAATTGCGGCGCGACTGACGCGACGTCGTGACGTGTCCGGAACTCGCGGCTGACGCGCAGGAAGACTCACGAAGGGGGGAATCAGGTCATTCGACCCTGCTTTCGTCCATGAGCGTTGCGACGCGAGAGCAACGTTCGTCAGTGAACTCTCGATCCGTGCTGTCGTGGCGACAGGTGCCTGCTGCGGGGGCGCGCCCGCGCCTCACGTGCGACTGGGTTTGATAGCCTGACTTTTCTGACCACAACAGTGAAACGGACCTCAATGATGAGTGCTCAAGACCTGAACGCCGGTGGCCGTGAGGTTCCCACAATTGACATCGACAGGGATCCGGCGCTCGTCGCGCGAGACTTCGATGACACGCTGCGCGAAGTCGGTTTCTTCCAAATCGTCAACCATGGCGTCGATGACGCAATCGCCGACGACTGTTGGAACCAGGCCCGCGAGTTCTTCGACCTCTCGATCGAGCAGAAGCGTGAAGTCGAGCGTCCGCCCGGAGGTCATTTCGGCTATTTCCCACTGAAAGCTGAGTCCCTCGCGCAGTCGATGGGCATGGACTCGCCGGGCGACCTTAAAGAATCCTTCAACATCGGCGCGATCGTGCCGTTCACGCACACTCCGATCGACGAGGAGGAGGCGCGACAATTCGCGCCCAACCAGTGGCCGAGCGCGCTGCCCGGGATGCGGCCTGCGTGGGAGGCCTACTACGGTTCGATGTTGACCCTGTCGAACAGGTTGATGTCGATCTTCGCGCGTGCACTGGATCTGCCCGCTGAGTTCTTTGCCCACTCCATCGATCGCAGCCCGAGTGCGCTACGCGCCATCAACTATCCCGAGCAGCAGCTCCCGATTGAAGAGGGGCAGCTTCGCGCCGGGGCTCATACCGACTACGGCACCCTCACGATCCTGCGCCAGGAACTCGGCCGGGGTGGCCTGCAAGTGCGCGACGAACCCAGGTCGAGCTGGGTCGATATCCCTCCGATCGACGGCGGCTACGTCATCAACATCGGTGATCTCATGGCTCGATGGACCAACGACCGGTGGACATCGACCGTGCACCGCGTCGTGAATCCGGATGCCGGTTCCGCGGTTTCGACGCGTCGGCAGAGCATGCCGTTCTTCCACAATGCCAATTATCAAGCGCTCATCGAATGTCTGCCGTCATGTGTGGCGGCGGGAGAATCGCCCCGATATGAGCCCGTCGTCGCGGGGCCGCACCTGGCCGGCAAATCGATGAAGGCGAATGTGGCTGGCTGAGTGCGATGTCGGTGGCCACGTCTAGCATCAGTGCCATGGCGCTTCCGAAACCCATTCGCTTTGATCTCGACACCTGGCTGTGCATGCGGACCGATCCGGCGCTGCCCAAAGCGGTGATTCAGCGTGTGCACGGCACCGACGGGAGCGATCGGTATCTGCTCTTCAAATGGGACCTCGACCCGAAGAAGCGCGTGCTGATGGGGGTGCACGAGTCGCTCGACAAGGCAAACGACCTGGTGCGCTTTGATACGGGGAATCCAGGGCCAGACCTGCCACCGGGAATGCGGGCCGACGGGCCGCGCTGACGGGCAGCAGATGTTCGTCACCCGGTCGAGTGCAAAGCGAATGTTCCTGCGGCCGATTCGTCGGCGTCGGTTGTGACGACGCTGCATCCGTCGGCCTCCGCTGAGTGCCGTGGCCCGTTCGTATCATGCGTGGATGCGATGCAATGCGATGCGATGCAGGCGAAGCATGACGAGCCCAGAGACTCCCGACTGGCCGCAGGGCCCAACTTGCTATCGTCGCTCAGACGTGTCGGTGATCGTGGGGATCGGCGACGAGGTGTGGGAACGTGTCACTCGGGATGTACTCCGTTTGGCGGGTCAAGACAGCGAGCGGCTTCGAGGTCGATGCGACGGATGCGGTGACGCCCGGTGGTCGTGTGATCGTGACGGTGCGCGTGCTCGGTGATCGATCCAACCCCGTTGATCGAGCGTGTCGAGATCCCGTGAGCCGAACTCGAGACCGGGGAGCGCGGTCTCGACAAGCTCGAGCCGAGGGTCGTCGCCCGACCCCGCGTCCCCTCCCGATGCTCGACCCACCCGCTGATCGAGCTCGTCGAGATCCCGCGAGCCACCCTCGAGACCCGGGGGACCGAGGTCTCGACAAGCTCGACCCACGGTTCGGTAATCGACCCCGCGCCCTCCCGCTGATCGAGCTCGTCGAGATCCCGCGAGCCACCCTCGAGACCCGGGGGCGTGGTTCCGGCCGGCTCAAGTTCTCGATCCCTCCACAGACACAGGTACGAGAACTTATACACAGATACTGAGAAAAGCTCGTAATCGTGTTCGTTCTTTGGGAGAATGGAGCTATGTCAATCACCTCCCCACCCCCCGTCTCCGCCCCGGAGCCGACACCCGCCTCGGGTGCGTCGGCACCGACCGCGGCCATGGTGCTGGCGGTGCTCGAACAGACGCAGGCACTGTGGGCGGGGCTTGGCCTGGTCAGCCCTGACCGGTTCACCGACGACGACCTGCTCGGCGTGCTCGGTGCGTTCGAAGGCGTGGGCCGGCTGGTTGATGCCGGCCGGGTGGCTCTGGCGGCGACGGTCGAGGAACGCTCCGGGCGGTGGCTGGGCCGCGACTCCCTGGCGGCGAAGCGGGGCTGTACCAGTGGCATCGACCTGATCACCCGGGTCACCCGCATTTCTGGCCGTGAAGCGAAACGGCGTAGCGCCCTGGGCCTGCGAATGCGGGACACTCAGCACGTCGGCACGATCATCCCCGCACTGTTCCCCACGGTGGGTACCGCGGTCGCTTCGGGCTTGCTGGGGGTGGATGCGGCGGAGGTGATCATGTCCGGTCTGGCCGAGATCTCCCCGCGCGTTGCCCCCGATGATCTTGCGGCGGCGGAACGCGCTCTGGTGTGTGCGGCGACGGGCACGATCACGGCCGAGAATGAGGGTGAGCCGGGCGCGGGCTTCGCGTTCTCGGCGGACTCACTGCGGGTGCAGATGTTGCAGTGGCAGGCGGCGCTGGACCCCGACGGGGTGGCACCGAATGAGGTCGAGGGTGAGGCGACGAGCACGATCAGTTTCGGCCGCTTCAAAGACGGCATCTACCCGGTGCGAGGCGGGGTGACTCCTGATCTCTACGGAATCATGAACCTCACCTTCGACGCCTTCATCGCCGCCCGCAAAACCCCCGCGTTCCCCACCGCCGCCGAGCAAGCCCGCGACCAGGCACGCGACGACCGCGCCGAGCTAGACGGACAAGACCTGAACGACGACCACAACCTGAGCGACGAGCACGGCCGCGAGCACGGCCGCGAGCACGGCCGCGAGCACGGCCGCGAGGACGACCGCGACTGGCACGGCGAGCGCGACCGCGAGCACGACGACCGTGACCACGAACGCGATGACCGTGACCACGAACGCGATGACGACGACCACGACCGTGACCATGACGACCACGGTCAGGGTTCAGCCTCAGCTGAGGTGCCTCTTCCCGGGTCGGCCGGGCACGAGTTCGATGACGTCGACACCCGCACGGCCGGTGAGAAGCGGGCCGATATTCTGCGCGGCATGTTCACCCAGTTGGCCCAGGCCGATAACACTCCCAGCATTGGTGGTGCACCGCCGACGGTGGTGGTGCATGTGAACGTGAACGATATTGAAGCCGGTCGCGGTGTCGGCTGGATCGACGGCGTCGACGCCCCCATCTCCCTTCGCACGGTGGATCAGATGATGTGTGCCGGAGGCACCCAAACGGTTCTGTTCGGTCCGAACGGTGAGGTTCTCACCCTGACCGATCCGCAACGACTGTTCAACCGTGCCCAACGCCGGGCGATCCTCGCCCGCGACGGCGGCTGCGGCGTTCCCGGCTGCAACGCCCCCGCACAGTGGCTCGAATTTCATCACGTCATCCCCTGGAGCAAAGGCGGCGTCACCGAAGTCGACAATGGTGTGGCGTTGTGTTGGCGACATCATCACACCATCGAAACCTCCGGCTGGGAGATCCTCATGGTCAACGGTCGGCCCCGCGTGAAGGCCCCGGCCTGGATCGACCCGACCCGCACCTGGCGCGACGCCAACCGCCACCGCACCGACACCCACCGCCGCGACTGACGCGCTGCGACTGATGCGCCGTGACTGACGCGCCGCGACTGGGCGCCGGCTCTCTCAATCCTCCCTGTCGTGTTATCGCCTGCGACATCGTCTGATCCGCGAGGCGAATAGCGGGGACGAACGTGCTTCCTACTCACGAAATAGCGACGTGTTCCTCTGTCGAAAACCTCGCGTTATTGGGTGATCCGACCGACAATCAGAACAGCGACATGTGATCAGCGGTATCAACATTCGCTCCATCCACACCCGCCAGAGCAGAAAACATCCTCGAGGAGCAGGACGATGACGACGCAACTCAACCCCTACCTGAGCTTTCGTGACAACGCGAAGCAGGCCATGGAATTTTACCAATCGGTGTTCGGCGGTGAGGTGACCAGCAGCACGTTCGCCGAATTCCCCGAGCAAATGGATGCAGCTGAGAACGACAAGATTATGCATTCAACGCTGACCAGTTCTCGCGGGCTCGTACTGATGGCGGCCGATACTCCACGGTCAATGGGCGAGCCGAGTCCCAACGGTTCACTGTCGGTGAGCGGTGAGGACGAAACTGAACTGCGCGGCTATTGGGACAAGCTCAGCGCCAGCGGTACGGTCTCGATGCCGTTGGAGAAGGCGCCGTGGGGTGACAGCTTCGGCATGTGCGTCGACGGATTCGGCGTGCGCTGGATGTTCAATATCGCGGGGGAGTCGGCGTCCGAGTAGCCGGCGGTCGGGCGAGGAGCAGGAGAGCGACGATGCCGGCCTCTGCACGCTGGTGGGCCTGGTTCGGATTGGTCGGAATCATCGCTTACGTCGGGATCGACGTCGTGCTGGCTGTGCTGCGCCCTGACTACGGTCTCGTGGTTGACGCGGAGAGCAACTACGGTCGGGGCGCGTATTCGTGGCTGATGAACATCAACTTTGTCGTGCGCGGCATCCTCTCGGCGTGTGCTCTGGTCGCACTTCTTCGCGCCGATATCGCCACCCCGCGCACCGGAATGCTCGTTGGCATCTGGGCGGTGACGTCGACTCTGCTGGCGTTCTTTCCGGTCAACGTCGAGGGCTATCCCGTGCTCGGAACGGGTCGGGCCCACCTTCTGCTGGCGGGAATCGGGTTCGTCGCAATCGTGGTCGGAGTGTTCGGTATGACCCTACAGATTCGACGAGAGGGCCGTTGGCCGCGGGGTGTACCTGCGCTGCTCGCTCTCGCGATCGTCGGTCTCGGCAGCCTCGTGCTGCTTCCCGCAAGCGGTGTTCTCGGTGCGGTCGGCCTCGTCGAACGGATTTTCCTGGCTGCCGTGCTCGGCTGGCTCGCGCTGGTTCTGGCGTGGATCGTGCGAAGCGCCCCTCGACAGTTGGCGCGCAGCTGAGCCACTTATCACTGTTCGAGCACGATCACTGTTCGAGCACGATCACTGTTCGAGCACGATCACTGTTCGAGCATGATCACTGTTCGAGCACGACGTCTGCAGGCGACTTGTCAGGGCGCCAGCCACGCCATGACGGATGCCGCAGCCGTCCCTGCGACGTCCACCCGGCGAACTCCACCTCGCCCACCAGATCGGGTTCGACCCAGTGCGCATCCCAGGAATCGGTGGCTGGAACCTCAACGAGGGGACAGTCGTTGCGCCGACGTTGTTCGAGGCGGGCCAGGATCTCGACGAGCTCACGATCGCGAAAGCCCGTGCCGACCCGGCCCACGTAGCGCAATCCCGTGGCATCCGGAATGCCCAGTAGGAGAGAACCGAGCGTGTCGTGACGATGACCTGTGCCGGTGCGCCAACCGCCGATCACGACCTCCTGACTCAGGTGATGTTTGATCTTGATCCACTGGCGGGAGCGACGGCCCTCGCTGTAGGTCGAGTCGCGCTGCTTCGCGAGCACCCCTTCGAGGCCGAGGTCGCGGCTCGCGTGGAGCGCATCGGCAGCGCTAATCGGGCCGGTGCTGCCGTCGGCACCGCCGAGGAAGGCCGGAGGGAGCTGCACGCGGCCCTGCGGACGCAGTGTGTTCTCAAGTTCGGCGCGGCGTTCGTCATAGCCGGAATCGACCAGCGGCTGGCCGTTCCTCTCGAGGAGGTCGAAGACGAGGTAATGCACCGGGGTGAGGCGGGCAGACGCGGCGATCTCCTGGGGCGCGGTCAGGTTCATGCGGGTTTGCAGGAGACCGAAGTCCGGGCGGCCACCGCGGTCGAAGGCAACGATCTCGCCGTCGAGCACGGCGGAATCCGCGTGAACGCTCGCCGTGATGTCGTCGATCAGATCGGGGTAGGACGCCGTCACATCGTGGCCGTTGCGCGAGAAAATGCGAACCTGCATCGGGCCGTCTGCGCCGCCGTGTGAGTCAACCGCGCGCGTAAGAGCGGCGAGAGCGCGCATGCCATCCCACTTCATCTCAAAGGCCCAGGCTCCCTCAGCGGTGTCGGCCGGGCTGCCCGCAGCGGCGAGCATCGGGGAGTAGATCCGGGCGGGTGCGGCGGCAGCCGGCTCGGGGAGCGGCCGGTAACGCCGGGCACCCGCCGTCATGCCCGGTTTCATCAAGTGGATCAGCCAGTTCTGTGAGTCCATTCCCGCTGCCGCCGTTTGAATGATGGCGAACCGTTTGGTGCCGCCGAGCCCACCGCCCGGTTCCCCATGCACCGTGACGATCACCTCGTGGTCTCGCCACTTTTCGAGGTCGTACTCCCCGCGATCCCAGATCATGATTTCGCCGGCCCCATATTCCCCCGACGGAATAGTGCCCTCGAAGCGACCGTATTCGAGCGGATGATCCTCGGTGTGCACCGCAAGGTGGTTGACTCCCGATTCGGTGGGAACGCCTTTCGGTAACGCCCACGAGACGAGCACGCCGTCGTGTTCGAGCCGGAAGTCGTAGTGCTTCGACCGGGCGTGATGCTCGTGGATGACGAAGCTGTGGTCAGTCGAGGAACCGGCGGTCGCGGGCGACGTGCCCGTGCCCGCGGTGCGCTCCGGCATCGGTTCGGGCGTACGGCTGCTGTCACGCTTCGAGCGGTAGACGGCGAGGGGGTCAGCGGCCGGATCCTGCGTGCGTTCAGGTGAGAGCCCGGTCGCCTTGATCGCCGCGGAATCATCGGTCGGGCGTTCGTTCACCTCCGTAGTATCGATGGCGGCCAACGGATCACCGATATATTCCATTCGCTGCATAACCTGCTGGTAGTCGAGCTGGGTCAGGCCCGGATCGTTCAATTCATCCCAGGTGCGCGGCGCAGCGACCCACGGGTGGCTGCGTCCCCGCAGCGAATAAGGCGCGATCGTGGTTTTGGCCGCGTTGTTCTGGCTCCAATCGACGAAGACCTTGCCCGTGCGCAGCATCCGTTTCATGTCGCTGACGACCAGCGCGGGATGATCGGCCTCCAGAGAGCGCGCGAGTTCATGCGCCACCGCAGATATCTGTGCCGCAGTGTGCGTGCTATCGAGTGCGGCGTAGAGATGGATGCCCGTGCTGCCGCTCGTGACCGGCAGTGGGTCGAGATTCATGTCGCGCAGGATGCTGCGGGCGAGTCGGGCGACCTCGGCGCAGTCGGCGAGTCCGGCGCCCTCACCCGGGTCCAAATCAAGCACAAGCCGGTCAGGGTTGCGCGGATCGCCACCCCGGCCGAACTGCCACTGTGGCACGTGGATTTCGAGTGCGCCAAGCTGGGCCAACCAGATAAGCGTGGCCATATTGTTCACCAGCGGGTAGTCGTTGACGTGATCTGAATGCTGGATGGGTCGGCGCGGCACCCACTCGGGTGTGGACGCGTCAAGGTTCTTCTGGAAAAAGAACGCGCCCGGGGAATCGAGTGTTCCGACACCGTGTACCCAGCGTTTGCGGGTCGCGGGCCGATTCACGGCATGCGCAATGAACAGGTCGGCCACGGCCGCGTAATAGCCGAGTACGTCGGCCTTGGTCGTTCCTGTTTCGGGGTAGATCACCGTGTCGAGGTGGGTCAGCGTGACGCGATGGCCGCCGACAGACACGGTTTGGGATCGCGCTGGCATGCAGCCAGCATGCTCCCGCCCCACGAGCGTGGCTAGCGGCCCTTCCCGGTTCGGTGTCTACTGGGACGGTGCGATCGATCTGGAAAGGCGCGATCACGTTCGGGCTCGTCAACGTTCCCGTCGCCGTCTACAGCGCCACCGAAGATCATGACATCGCCCTGCATCAGGTGCATGACGCCGATGGGGGGCGCATCCGTTATCAGCGGCGGTGTGAGGTCTGCGGGCGGGTCGTGACGTACGAGCACATCGACAAGGCATACGACGACGGTGAGGTCACCGTCGTGCTGACGGATGCCGACCTCAAGTCACTGCCCGAGGAGCGCAGTCGGGAGATCGATGTGGTGTCGTTCGTGCCGAACGATCAGATCGACCCGATCATGTTCGATCGCAGCTATTTTCTCGAGCCGGCGGGCACCTCGGCGAAGGCGTATGTGCTGCTGCGCGAGACGTTGGAAGCAACCGATCGCACGGCGATCGTGCACTTCGCGTTGCGTCAGAAGTCCCGGCTCGGCGCCCTGCGCGTGCACGGCGACGTGCTCATGTTGCAGTCGTTGCTCTGGGGCGACGAGATGCGCGTGGCAGACTTCGCGGCACTGGCGGAGCCGGTGCGCATCAGCGATAAAGAACTGCAACTCTCGCATGCGCTCGTCGAGTCGTTCTCAACGGACTTCACGCCCGATGAGTTCAGTGACGACTACCAGCTGCAGCTGCGGGCGCTGATCGACGCGAAGCTGGCGCAGGGGGACGCAATCAGCACGGCCGTGACATTTGGCGAGACGCCCGCGGGGGATACGCAGGGCGAGGCCCATCAGGGCGAGGTGCTCGACCTGATGGAAGCCCTCCGGCGTAGCGTGGAACGCAGTCGTGGCAGGGAAGCGCGTGGCGCTGGCTGACGCACGGCGTCTGATTAGAGCAGTTCCGCGCGCAGCTCGGCGGCCGACTTGGGCGAGAGTAGCCCCGGTGGCACATCAAACACCGTCTTGGCGCCGAACTGGCCCTGCTGGTTCATGCGGTGCACAGCCCGAGCGTAGGCGACCAGCACGCTGGCCGTGAATTCAGGGTTGCTGCCGAGCGCCAGGCTGTACTCGATCACCTGGTCGGTGCCCGCGCTCGTCGTGCCGCTCCGAATCACAAAGCCGCCGTGTGGCATCGCCGCGTGGTCGCGCGCCAGTGTTTCGGCGTCGATGACCGTGACCGTGGTGTCATAGTCGTCGAAGTAGTGCGGCATGGTGATAATTGCGGTGCGCACGGCGTCGGCATCCGCCCCCGGCTCGAGAACGACGAAACACTCGCGGGTGTGCTTCTGGCGCGTGGTCAGTTCGGGGCGGCTGCCGCTGCGCACGGCGGCGATGGCTGCGTCGGACGGAACGGTGTACTGCACCCCGCCGGCCACGCCCGGAACGCGACGAATCGCATCCGAATGCCCTTGGCTGAGGCCTCGACCCCAGAAGGTGTAACTGGCGCCGTCGGGCAGGAGGGCCTCTCCGAAGACGCGGTTGATCGAGAACAGGCCCGGATCCCAGCCGGCCGAAATGAGCGCCGTCGTGGCGCTGGCTCGGGCCGTCGCGTCGACCGCGTCGAAGTGCTCGGGAATGCGCGCGTGGGTATCGAAGCTGTCGACGAGGGAGAACTGGGCGGCGAGTTGGGGTGACTGCTCGGGCAGGTCGTTCTTCGATCCGCCACAGAGGATGAGCACGTCGATCTCGGTGGTGCGGGTGGACAGCTCGTCGAGAGCGAAGACAGCGGTGTGCGCGTGCAACGGGATGACGCTCTCGGGCGAACGGCGGGTGAAAACGCCGACCAGCTGCAGATCGGGGTTCAGCCCGATGCAGGCCTCGACCCCGCGCCCCAGGTTGCCGTAACCGACGATGCCGATGCGAATCGGGTTGGCCATGTCTGTGTCGTCCTCTCGTCGGCGCCGCAGAGGCCGCGCTCGCTCATCACCCATCAACGTTATCGGGTGGGGTGGGTCTCCTTCGACGGCGCGGGCGCGGCGAGCAGGGCCACCCGCAGGATGCCGTCGGCCGCGTCAAGCGCTGCGCTGGCGAGGTCCCGCCCGAGCCCCGTGATGATCATGAAGATCGCCGTTTTGACCGAGTCATTCGCGGCATCGAGGGCCTGCCGTGCGGCCTCGGCGTCGACCCCGGTAGCGTGCATCACAGTCAGCTGAGAGCGCTGTTTCAGCTTCTGATTCGTGGCCCGCAGGTCGACCATCATGCCGTGGTAGGTCTTGCCGAGTTTGATCATGGTGATCGTCGAGAGCATGTTGAGCACGAGCTTCTGGGCGGTACCCGACTTCAGCCGGGTCGAACCGCTGATGAACTCGGGCCCGACCACCACATCGATCGGAATATCGGCCAGGGCGGCGATCGGGGAATCAGGGTTCGATGCAATCGAGATGGTGAGTGCGCCGATCGAGGCGGCGTAGCGCAACCCGCCGATGACATAGGGGGTGCGCCCCGACGCGGAGATTCCGACCACGGTGTCGGCCGCGGTGAGAGCATGGTCGGCGAGAGTGGCGGGAGCGGCCTCCGCGTCGTCTTCCGCGTCTTCGACGGCCGACTGGATCGCGGCTGTTCCGCCGGCGATCAGCCCGATGACGAGGCCGGGATCGATACCGAATGTGGGTGGGCACTCGCTCGCGTCCAGGATTCCGAGTCGGCCCGGGGTGCCCGCACCGAGGTAGAACAGCCGTCCGCCCCGGCGCATGCGTTCGACGATGCCGTCGATGGCCGCGGCGATCTGGGGAGCCTGCTTGGCCACGGCCACGGGAACCTGAGCATCGTCGTGGTTCATCTGCTGCACCAGCGCGAGCGAGGGGAGCAGATCGAGATCGGGTCGGTCTGCACCAGTCGTCTCGGTGGCGAGCTGGGTCAGCGTGTGTCGGAGCGAATCGTCGGTGTTCGGGGTTGCGTGGGGTTCGAGTGGTACCTGTGCCATGTCTCCGCCTCGGTCGGTTGGCTGAGAATCTACTAGTCGTAGATCCGTACGAGCTCCCATTCTGCGCGGCCGGTGCGTCGCACGTCGAAAATATGAGACTCGCCCGTGGCGGGTGTGCCCTGAAAACGCCAGCCGATGATGGGTTCGGGGGCATGTGTGATGCCCGGGTCGAGGTAGTCGGGGGAACCGCGCAGGGCAGTCGGGGTGTCGGTCACCAGGTAGCGCACGCCGCGCCAGACGAGGCGAACGGGCACTCCGTGTTCTCTCCACACGGTGACGGTGTCGGTGGTGTGCGCGATCATGGAAGCTCCTCAAATATCTCGAATGTTTGTTCGATTGTTAATGAGGATAAGCACAAAGGAGGCGAAACGCCAAGAGGAGATTTTCGGTGTGGTGGGTGGCCAAGAAGGGTTCAGTAGAAGGGGTGTGAGGCCTGCGGGTCGGGCGAACCAATCTCGAAATAGTCGACAGGTTTCGGCAGAGCATGCCCCCTCGGCATCGCCAGAATCAGAACGAGTGTTTCCCCACACTGGGTAAGGGGCTAGAGATCCGGATGCTCTGCCAAGAGGTCGGCCAACGTTTCGAGGTTGGCCCGCACGGTGCGAGCCTGGGCACGTTCCACGAACGGGTCGGCCAGCTTGCCGAAGACACCGCCGAGGCCGCTTGCCGCGTCGATGCGGTAGGTCAGCCGGGTGCCGGCTCCCTCGGCGGCAAGAGTGTTCGAGATGGTGAAGTCCAGCGTGCCACCGACCGACTTCTGCGCGTACCGTCGTGGAGCGTCGAACTCGACCATCTCGGTAGTCCAGTCGAAATGCCGCCCCATGATCTTGCTGGTGCCGGTTGCCTGCATGCCGAGGCCGATCGCATCCGTGCCGACTTGCTCGGCCTTCACGATCGATGAGTCCCAGACCGGCGCGTGCGACGGCACGATCAGATAGTCGAACACCGCCTGGGGCGGGAGGGCGATGTAGACACTTTCTTCAACGACAGGCATGAGCTGCTCCTTGACCGGGGGTGGCGTCGGCCGGGTGTGGCCGGCAACTCACTCACTGCTGAGCTTTGACCCGCCTCGAGGGCTCGTCAAGCCCGTGCGAGAATGCCCGTTCGGGCTGGCACGCCAGACGGAGTGTCGGCCCTAGGCTCTCAGCATGGATGCAACGACGCAGACTCTCCCTCGACGTACCATCGCGGCCTACGCGATCGGGTCACTCGGCACCGGTGGCTTCGCCACCCTTCCCGGCCTGGTGCTCGTCTACTACCTGACCGATACTCTCGGCATCGCCGCACTCGCCGCCGGTCTTGTCGTCACCGTGGCCAAAATCTGGGATGTCGTGATCGACCCCGTGATCGGCTCTCTCAGCGACCGAAGCCTCGCCGTGACCGGTTCACGGCGCCGGTTCATGAGGCTCGGTGCGATGCTGCTGCCGATCTTCTTCATTCTGACCTTCGCGGTGCCTGCCGCCGTCGACACGGTGCCTGCCGCCGTCTGGGTGACCCTCGCGTTCCTCCTCTGCGCCACGGCCTTCAGCCTGTTCCAGGTGCCCTACATCGCACTTCCCGCCGAGTTGACGAGCGGCTACGACGACCGCACGCGGCTGCTCACCTGGCGGGTGGTGGTGCTCGCGCTCGCCATCCTGCTGTTCGGGGCCGGCGGCCCGCTGCTGCGCAGTCTGAGCGCCGACCCACGCCTCGGCTATCTGCTGATGGCCGTCGCCGCCGGGATCGTGATCGGTGTCGGCATGCTCGTGTCGTCGACAATCGCGCCGCGCACGAGAGCGCGCACGAGGGTGCGAACGGATGCCGCACCCCGCGCATCCGCCACGACAGCCGCTTCGATTGGCCAGAGCTACCGCTCAAGCGTGGCCGTGCTGCGGCGCAGTCCGCCGTTTCGTGCGCTGCTGGCGACCTTCGTGTTGCAGGGGCTGGCCACCGGTCTGATGCTGGCCGGCGCGCAATACATCGCGACCTGGGTGTTGCACTCGGAAGACGCCGTGACGTTTCTCTTCGTTGCCCTGATCGCCCCGGCACTGCTGCTCGCGCCGGCCTGGGGGCGACTGGCGAACCGCATCGGGAAGGAGAGGGCATTCGTCTGGGCGAGCCTGCTGTTCGCCCTCGCGGCACTCGCCATGGTCGGGCAGCTGTGGGCGCCGGGCGAATGGGTGTACCTGCCCGTTGCGCTGGCCGGAGCGGCCTACGCCGGCATGCAATCCCTGCCCATGGCCATGCTCCCCGACGTGATCTCGCACGACGCGAAGACCCACGGTGAGGGGAGTGCCGGCCTGTTCGGCGGCGTCTGGACCGCCGGTGAGACAACCGGGATGGCGCTCGGCGCGACAGTGCTCACGCTCGTGCTCAGCGCATCCGGTTACATCGCCTCGGTTGGCAACACGGGCATCATGCAACCCGACTCGGCCGTGGCCGGAATCGTGCTCAGCTTCAGTATCGTGCCGGCGGCGATCATGGTCGCCAGCCTGCTCACCCTCACTCGATACGGCCTGCGTAAGGCCGACGTCGACTCCATTCCCACAGCAAAGGCACACTCATGACGACCGACGTGACGACCGACGTGACGACCGACGTGACGACCGAATTGACCCCCGAATCCGAACTCATCATCGACCGTTTGCGGCAGCTGCGCACGCTGGACGCCCCCACTCACGGCGGACATGTGCTGTCGTACGTTTACGACTCGGGCTTGGCCGAACTCGATGAGCTCGCCGCCACCGCGATTCGCATCATGCAGCCCGTGAACGGCCTGGACCCCACCACGTTCCCGTCGGTCGCCGCGATGGAACGCGACGTGATCGGTTTCACCAAACGGATGCTCGGCGCCGGCCCCGACGCGGCCGGCAGCGACGAGGTGGTGGGCAGCGTCACGTCCGGCGGCACCGAAAGCTGTCTGCTGGCGGTGAAGACAGCCCGGGACGTCTGGCGCGCGGCGGGCGGGGAGGGAATCCCTCGCCTGGTCGCTCCGGTGACCGTGCACGCGGCGTTCCACAAGGCGGCACACTACTTCGGCCTCGAGCTGGACCTGGTCTCCGTCGGCCTTGACGGAAGGGTCGACACTGCCGAGCTGATCGATCGCCTCGCCCCCGATGTCGCGCTGGTCGTGGTCTCGGCGCCGGCCTACCCGCACGCGACGCTCGACCCGGTCGGCGCGGTTGCGGCTGCGGCATCCGCACTCGGTATCGCCTGCCACGTCGACGCCTGCATCGGCGGCTGGGTGCTGCCCTGGTGGAGCGACGACCTTCCGGCGTGGAACTTCGAGGTTCCCGGCGTCACCAGCATGTCGGCCGATCTGCACAAGTTCGGCTACGCGCCGAAGGGCGTCTCGGTGCTTCTGCACCGTGGACGCGATCGGCAGCGCGCCCAATTCTTCGCCACAAAACGGTGGCCCGGCTATCCGGTGGTCAACCCCACCATGCTCGGCTCGAAATCGGCCGGCGCGCTTGCCGCAGCCTGGGCGATCGTGCATCGCCTCGGCGAGCCGGGCTTTGCAGCGCTGAGCGCGTCATGCAAACGGGCAACGGATGCGCTCACCGACGCCATCCGGGCAATCGATGGACTCGCGGTGTTGGGTGCCCCGGTCGGTCCTCTGTTCGCTGTGGCAGCCGATGAGTCGGTGCCGTCCGAACGCCGGATCGACCCGCACGTGTGGGCCGACCGGGTGAGGCAGCTCGGCTGGTTGCTGCAGCAGCAGCCCGGCTTGACCCAGGCGAACGGCGTGCGCCTGCCGCCGACCACTCACCTGACGATCACACCGGTGACCGAGTCGGTGCTGGAGCCGCTCGTGGCCGCACTCGTGCAGGCCGCCGATGAGGTGCGCGGGGTTGCGTCGATCGACCCGATGCAGGTGCTCGGCGCGATTGGCGGGGTGGCCGAGTTGCTGGCCGGCTCGGGCGGGGGAGAGATCGCTCTGTCGTCGGATCAGGCGTTCGGCGTGCTGTCGCAGCTCGGTATCGGCGGTGGTGCCGGCGGTGAAACGAGTGCGAGTAGCGGCGGGGTGCTGCCCGACCAGCTCGCTCCGCTGCTCACCCTGATCGAGGCCCTGCCCGCGCCACTGACGGAGCGTCTGCTGATCGAGTTGCTGGCGCGCTTGGTGGAGTGATGCGGTTTCGGTTCTGATCAGGCCGTGGGCGTTGCGAACGTCTCCATCGTGAGCACCGGGGTGCCCTCTACATCGGCGACGGTGAGCGTGACGCGTACCTGGCCGAGCTCGCCGAGTGAGGATACGTGGGTGCCACCACAGGGGATACGCACGGTCGCCTCCGGCAACGCACACACCCACGATCGACGATCGGTCAGCAATTCACCGTCGCGCTCGACGTGCACCGCCGCATCCGTCGACAGCCAGTCGGTGATCGTCTGGGTGATCGCGGCTTCGAGGTCAGGCAGCGCCGCGGCGATTCCGTCCGTGCCGAAGCCCTTCTTGCGCAGCGACTTGCCGAGCCGATAGCTGTCGAGCGATCCGCTTTCACGAATTGTCGAGGCGTCGTTGGCCGCGCCGTCGAAGTCGGGCTGGCCGAGACCGTCGAGGCGGATCTCCTTCTTCCACCGGTCGGCGAGCGCACGGTTTAGGGCCAGTGAAGCCAGATGGCAGGCCGTGTGACCCACCGAGAGCGCACGGCGAAAGTCGGCGTCGACCGTCAGGTCAACAGTGTCGCCGGCGCTGAGGACGGCGTCGGCCTCGATGACATGCGCCACGACGAATGACCAGCCCTCGGTTCCCTTGCTCACGGGAATATCACGGCCGAGAAAGAGCGCAGAGCCGTCCGTGGCCGCAACAATGCAGTCGACGATCGGGTAGTGGGCGTCGCCGTGCTGCAGCATCGCGCGATCGGGGCCTTGGTCGGGCCAGCCGGCATCGACCGGATGCACGCAGCTTTCATCCAGCAGAACGACCTGCTGCGCGGTGCCCGGTGCATCGACTCGGGGCGCCACGTGCAGCACCGTCGCAGTGCCGGTCACAGTCTGTGCCGGGTAGGTGACACGCGTGTCTGCGCGGGGAAGCGTCATGGGGAGTCCTTTCGGGACGGTCGATTCGAAGGCGGTTAAACACGGATGCTGCCACGACTATCGTGACAGCATCCGTTTACGACGAGGGCACTGCAACCCAGGCAGAAAGCCTAGGCCTTGCGTGCCTTCGCGGAGGTCTCGTCCGACTTCGCCTTCTTGTCGGCGCGCTTTTCTTTCAGCGAACGGTCGGCGGTCTTCTTGCCGGCATCCTTCTTGGGTGATTTGTCAGCCATCTGTACTCCTTCATCCCGAGCCTCATCGGCAGCGTATTGTCGACCCTACGCGGTAACCCGGCAAAGTTCAGCATCGTAGCTCTGAAGTCGAGGCACGGAGCGCCCGACACGTCAGGGACGTTTCCCGGATGCGCGTGAGAGCCGTACCGGCAGGGCCATCAGTGGGCCGACGAAACGTTGCTGCAGGATGCGCGCCGGACCCCAGACGTATTGCACCAGATACTGCGCCAGGATGGCCCCAGCCGCGAGGGCGACTGCGACCGCGGCGGCCGTGAGCATGCCGATCAACCCGTTGATCTCACCCTCCGACATCTGCAGTAGGCCGCTGAAGAGGATGAGACCGGGCACGAGCGGTACGAGCGCCGAGACCACAATCACGAGCGGCGGCGTACGCACCAGACGCGCGGCGACCGTGGCGAACAGGCCGATTGCGAAGGCGCTGCCGGCCGAGGACCAGACCTGGCCGAACTGTGCGTTGAGGCCGAACAGGTAGAACAGTTCGGCGAGGGCGCCGAGCACACAGACCACCCAGAACGCGCGCCAGGGAACCTGAACCGCGAGTGAGAATCCGATGACGATCACGATGGCTGCGACCAATTGCACGGGCAGTGCGCCGAGTGACGGGGGGATGATCGCGTCGATCTTGAGCTGAAAGCCGAACCGGCTGAGCACCAGTGAGGCTCCGGCGACGCCCGTGACAAGTCCGCCGGTGATGAGAAACGCTTCGACAAGACGAGCGGTGCCCGTGACGTAGAAGCCGGAGATGATGTCGTGCACCGCGCCGAACGCTGTGACGCCGGCGAGCAGCATGATGATCGTGGCGACGACCACGAGAGTGGGGTTCGCCCGGGGATCGACGATGTGCACGAGTGCGGCCATGATCGGCCCGATGGCCCCGCCGGCGACGGTCTGGTAGAACACCGGAACCTTGCGATGGGCCATCGCGCTGGTCACCAGATCCACGAAGAACGTGGCGATGAACGCGGCGACCACAACGGTGGAGCCGCCACCGATCAGCGCAGCGGCGCCGGCGCCGACGAGACTCCAGCCGATGCGTCGAACAATCACCGGCAGCATGGGTTTGGTACTGACGATCGTCGCCAGGCGCTTACGGGCATCGGCGACGTCGAGGGGCGACTCGATCAGATCGGCGATGAGTTCGGACGTCGCCGTGAGCTTGGAGTAATCCAGATTGCGATATTTCACGTTACGACTGCGCGTGATGCTGTCGTGTGTCGCCGGATCCTCAAACGTGAGAGTGATCAGGGTGTGAGTGATGTCAGCCTCGGTGCTGCGCAGGCCATAGGCACGCGTGATTCCCTGCATGGCCGCCGTGGCATCTTCAGCACCCGCGCCGGCCGCGAAAATGACCTCGGCCAGGCGCATGGTCAGGTCGAGAACTGACTTGGTGTGTGCGACGGGAATCTGAATGGCTCCGGTAGGGCCCGCCGCGCGTGGCGGCTCAGTCATCGAGCGGGCCGAGCCAGGCGGCCGCAACAGTGCCGTGAGCCGATTCGGCATCGGAGGGGTGAAAAATGCCGGCCAAGACATCTCGGTAGAGTCGGCCGAGCTCGTTTCCTGCGAAGTACGACGAGCCGCCGCTCACTCGAACCGCCTGGTCGACGACATGCCGAGCGTTCTCTGTGGCACGATGCTTCAGGCCGGCCAACAGCGGAAACCACCGGCTGCCGTGTGTGGCCTGCGCGTCGACATCCGCTGCCAACGACTCGATCTGCGGATAGATTCCGTCCATCGCCATTGCCGCGTCAGCAATACGCCACCGGATGTCGGGATCGTGCGACAACGCCCGGCCGTCATTTTTCAACGAGGTGCGTCGATGGGCTGCGCCGACCGCGAGTTCGAGGGCGCGCTGGCCGATACCGGTGTAGACCGACGCGAGCAGAATCTCGAAATTAGCGAAGATGGCGAAGATCAGCGGGTCGGGGTTGGGGCCGGGATCGAGTCGACGAAAGACACGATCGGGCCGAGCGTAGGCGCCCGTGAGCACCGTGGATTGGCTCTGACTGGCGCGCATGCCGAGGGTGTCCCAGTCATTCTTTTGCGAGATTCCGGGTTCGGAGCGGTCGACGAATGCCCACACGATCTTGGGCTCGTCCGGATTCGAGCTGTCGAGGCCCATGGTGCCCAGGCGGGTCCAGGCGGGGGAGAGTGAGGTGAAGATCTTGGTGCCGGTGAAGCGGTAGCCACCGTCTGGCTCGGGGCGGGCATCGGTGCGGGATCCGAAGAGCACGAGGTCGTTGCCTGGTTCGCTCACGCCGAAGCCAAAGATCTCGCCCCGGCCAGTCTCCTCAAGCAAGAAGTCAAGTGAGTGGTCGCCGCGATCAAAAAGCGTCTTGGCGACGCCAGTCCACACCAAATGCATGTTCACGGCCAGCGCAGTGGCCGGCGCGTGGGCGGCGAGACGAATCTGCTCACGGCTGACCTGCGCCAGGCTGAGGCCAAGGCCGCCAAATTCGACCGGAACGAGTGCCGTGAGGTAGCCGGCATCGACCAGGTCGGCGAGGTCTTCGGTGAAGAATTCGTTGTTCTGGTCGTAGGCGGCGGCACGACCGCGGATGCGAAGGAGTAAGTCATCGCTCAGCAACTGGTCGCCGGGCAGGAAAGAGGTTTCGGTCACGGAGTCCAGCCTAGTTTTTGTGCCTGGATTTCGGAGTGGTTTCGTCTGATTGGCCGCAGGTCAGGTGCGGCGGTTTAGTCGCGGCGGTGGGTGTCGGTGCGGTGGCGGTTGGCGTCGCGCCAGGTGCGGGTCGGGTCGATCCAGGCCGGGGCTTTGACTTGCGGTCGGCCGTTGACCATGAGGATCTCCCAGCCGGACGTTTCGATGGTGTGATGATGTCGCCAACACAACGCCACACCATTGTCGACTTCGGTGACGCCGCCTTTGCTCCAGGGGATCACGTGATGAAATTCGAGCCACTGTGCGGGTGCATCGCAGCCGGGAATGCCGCAGCCGCCGTCGCGGGCGAGGATCGCCCGGCGTTGGGCACGGTTGAACAGTCGTTGCGGATCGGTCAGCGTCAGAACCTCACCGTTCGGACCGAACAGAACCGTTTGGGTCCCTCCGGCACACATCATCTGATCGACCGTGCGAAGGGAGATGGGGGCGTCGACGCCGTCGATCCAGCCGACACCGCGACCGGCTTCAATATCGTTCACGTTCACATGCACCACCACGGTCGGCGGTGCACCACCAATGCTGGGGGTGTTATCGGCCTGGGCCAGCTGGGTGAACATGCCGCGCAGAATATCGGCCCGCTTCTCCCCGGCGGTACGGGTGTCGACGTCATCGAACTCGTGCCCGGCCGACCCGGGAAGAGGCACCTCGTGGTCGTGCTCGTCGTGCTCGCGGTCGCGGTCGTCATGGTCATGGTCCTGGCCGAGTTCGTGCTCGCGTTCGTGGCCGTCGTGGTCGTCGCGGTCGCGCTCGTCGTTCAAGTCGTGCCCGTCGGGACCTTCGTGGGGGTCCTGCTCGGCGCGGTCGTCGTGCTCGGCGCGGTCGTCGCGTGCCTGGTCGCGGGCTTGTTCGGCGGCGGTGGGGAACGCGGGGGTTTTGTGGGCGGCGATGAACGCGTCGAAGGTGAGGTTCATGATTCCGTACAGATCAGGAGTCACCCCGCCCCGCACCGGGTAGACGCCGTCTTTGAAGCGGCCGAAACTGATCGTGCTCGTCGCCTCACCCTCGACCTCATTCGGTGCCACCCCGTCGGGGTCCAGCGCCGCCTGCCACTGCAACATCTGCACCCGCATCGAGTCCGCCGAGAACGCAAAGCCCGCGCCCGGCTCACCCTCATTCTCAGCCGTAATCGTGCCCGTCGCCGCTCCCACCAGAGCGCGTTCCGCAGCCGCAAGATCATCGGGGGCAACGCGCGGGGAGATCTCGGCCAGACCGGACATGATCACCTCCGCCGCATCCACCCCCAGCAAGCCCGAAGCGACCGCGGCACCCACAGTGGGGAACAGTGCGGGGATGATCGTTCCGACGTGTTGCGTGTCGCGCATCCGCAGGCCGAGGGCGCTGCGGCGTTTCGCTTCCCGGCCGGAGATTCGGGTGATCCGGGTGATCAGGTCGATGCCACTGGTACAGCCCCGCTTCGCGGCGAGGGAGTCGCGGCCAAGCCACCGGCCGGAGCGTTCCTCGACCGTCGCCGCCACAGCCACCCGGCCGGCATCGACGAGCCGGCCGACGCCTTCGAACGCACCGAGCACACCGAGGAGGTCGTCGTCGGTGAACCGGTCGGGGCTGACCGTGCCGAGCCCGGCCCACAGTGCCTGCGTCTGTTCGAGCACCGCCAGCACCATGGCCGCGGTCGGTGCCGACGCACCCGGGGCGGGTGTCGGCTCCGGGGCGGAGACGGGGGGTGGGAGGGTGATTGACATAGCTCTATTCTCCCAAAGAACGAACATGATTACGAGCTTTTCTCAGTATTGGTGCATAACTTCTCGAAGCTATATCTGTGGAGGGATCGAGAACTAGTAGCCGGTCGAGATCCCGGCCAAGGCCTCGAGGGTGGCTCACGGGATCTCGACGAGCTCGATCAGCGGGGTGGCTCGATCGGCGGGAGGGGTGCGGGGCGATCAACGAACCGTGGGTCGAGCTTGTCGAGACCACGGTCCATGGTCTCGAGGGTGGCTCGCGGGATCTCGACGAGCTCGATCAGCGGAGAGGGGGCGATCAGCGGGAGGGGGATGTGGGGTCGGTCAGTGACCCGTGGGTCGAGCTCGTCGAGACCACGCGCCGCGTCTCGAGGGTAGGTCAGGGGATCTCGACAGGCTCGATCAGCGGGAGGGGGTCGATCAACGGGAAGGCTCGATCAGCGGAGGGGGCTGATCAGCGGGAGGGGTGCGGGTTGATCACCGAACCGTGGGTCGAGCTCGTCGAGACCACGCGCCGCGTCTCGAGGGTGGCTCACGGGATCTCGACGAGCTCGATCAGCGGGGAGACCTCGATCAGCGGGGAGACCTCTATCAGCGGAGAGGGGTCGATCAGCGGGAGGGGGCGATCAGCGGAGGCGGGAGGGCCGATCAGCGGCAGCGATTCTTTAGCGATCCGGCGTCTGTGAGTCGAGTCAGAATTGTGGAACGAGCCCCGGCGCCCCGTTACGCTCGAACAGTCGGTCGATTCCGGCCGACCGGTACTACTGAAATGCGCCGAGAGGTGCTCACAAGGAGGACAACATGGGTTTGCTCGATGACGCCAAGGAAAAGATCGACGCCACCGGCAAGAAGATTGGCGACGTGGTTGACGACGCCAAGGACAAGGTCGAAGAGCTGAAGGCCGAGGGCAAGGTGAAGAAGGCCGAGGCCGAACGCGACGCGACGTACGCGAAGCACGACCTCAAAGACACGCTCGACTAAACACCAGCGAGGCCCGGCATCGCCCGGCCGACGGCGTGAACCGTCATACTTGACGCATGACCTGGTGGGCGGCGCAGACGGCTCGGTTTCGGGCGCGCCGCCCACCTCTTCTGCATGTCGCTTCAGACGAGGGAACCGGCCCAGTCATCGTTCTCGTGCACGGCATCGCCTCGTCGTCGGTAACCTTCGACCAGCTCATCCCCCTGCTGGTCGACCGGCATCGGGTGATCGCCCTCGACATTCTGGGCTTCGGCGAGTCGCCGGCACCCATCGACTGCGAGTACACGATTGAAGACCATGTCGCCTCGATCGCGGCGACGATCCGCTCGCTCGCGCTGCGCGAGCCGGTCATTTTGGTTGGCCACTCGCTCGGAAGCCTCATCGTGTCGCGACTGGCCGCCGTGAACCAGCAGCGCGGTCTGCAGGGATTGCTGACGCCCCGGCGTGTGCGCGTTTCACGGGTCGTGCTCGTGGGCCCCCCGGTCTACCTGGCGCCCTCCGAGATCGGCGACCAACGGGTGCGCGCCCGTGTCGGAGCGTACCTCAAGGCCTACACCTATCTTCGCTCGAACAAGGATTTCACCCTGGCGAACGCCGCGATCCTCTCCCGGCTGCTGCCGAAGGGAATCTTCGAGATCACCGAGCAGAACTGGATGCCGTTCGTGAAATCGATGGAGAATTGCATCCAATCTCAGACCGTCGTCAGCGACATCGCCAGCCTGCGCGTGCCCGTCGACGTGGTCTATGGCTCGCTTGACGCGTTCATTCCGTACGGCAGCATGACGGTGATCGAACGGATGCGGCACGTCACGATGCATCGCGTCGAGGGGAACGACCACATCATTCGCAGGCGGTTGGCCCGGGTGATCGCCCAGGCGATCGATGGGGACTGACGCGCCGGCCGAACAGCCAAGCCGTCATTGTTAGGCTGGAGCAATGCATCAGCGAACCCTGGGCCGTACCGGCCGCACCGTTTCAGTTCTCGGCCTTGGCACGTGGCAGCTCGGCGCTGATTGGGGCAACGTGTCGGAGGCCGACGCGACGGCCGTGCTGGCGGCATCCGCTGATGCCGGTGTCACGTTCTTTGACACCGCCGATGTCTACGGCGACGGCCGCAGCGAGCAGATCATCGGTCGCTTCCTTCTGCAGGACGGCGCCGACCGGGGAATCACGGTGGCCACGAAGATGGGTCGTCGCGTCGACCAGTTGGCGCAGAACTACGTCCTTCACAACTTCCGTGACTGGACCGACCGCTCCCGCCGCAACCTGGGCACCGACACGCTTGACCTGGTGCAGTTGCACTGCCCGCCGAGCGCCGTGATCGACTCTGATGAGGTCTATGACGCCCTCGACACACTGGTCGCCGACGGGGCGATCGCGAATTACGGGGTCAGCGTTGAAACCTGCGACCAGGCGCTCGCGGCCATCGCCCGTCCGGGAATCGCGTCGGTTCAGATCATTCTGAACGCCTTCCGGCTCAAGCCGCTCGACGCCGTGCTGCCCGCTGCCCGCGAGGCCGGCGTCGGAATCATCGCCCGGGTTCCTCTCTCCAGCGGTCTGCTGAGTGGGCGCTACACGCGCGAGACGGCGTTCGCCGCCGATGACCACCGCAGCTACAACCGTGACGGCAGCCACTTCGACGTCGGTGAGACGTTCTCGGGCGTCGACTACGACCTCGGCGTGCAGGCCGCCATTGAGTTCGCCGAGCTTGTCGCGCGGGAAAATTCCGCCATCACCCCCGCGCAGGCCGCTCTGGCCTGGGCCGCTCACCAGGAGGGGGTGAGCGCCGTGATCCCCGGTGCTCGCAACATCGCCCAGGCCCAGGCCAACGCTGTCGCCGGCACGCTCGACGCGTTCAGCGACGAGTTCAACGCCGGCGTGCGCGAAATCTACACCCGACTGCTCAGCGAGCAGGTTCATCCCCGGTGGTAGGGCGGGCTCGCTCGTCGAATCGGCTCGGGCCCGCATTCACCAACCTCTTCACCGCCAGTCTCGCCAGCAACCTGGGTGACGGCATCGCGCGCACGGCCGTGCCGCTGCTGGCCGCACGGCTCACCGATGACGCCCTCCTGATCAGCGGTGTCGCCGCCATGGCGATGCTGCCGTGGCTGTTCTGTGCCATTCCCGCCGGGATCCTGATCGACCGCATCGACCGCCGCCTGGCAATGGCTCTCGCCGAGATCGTGCGGGTCGCGCTGGCCGTCGCCCTGTGCGTTTTGGCAGCCACCAGCACGCTGACCATTGGTTGGCTCTACGCCATCATCTTCGTCTACGGCGCGTTCGAGACCCTCTATGACGGCGCGACACGCGCGGTCGTGCCGAGCCTCGTGAGAAAGATCGATCTGCCGCGAGCAAATTCGCGCATCGAGGCCGGCGAACTCGTGGTGCAGAACTTCCTCGCCGGTCCGTTGACATCGCTCTTGTTCGCCGTCTCGGTCCTCATCCCGCTCGGGGCGAATGCCGTGGCGTTCGCCGTGGCCGCGGTGCTGGCGATCCTGCTGCCGCGCGTCGCATCCGGTCGCCAACACGCCCTCGCGCGGGCAGAGCCGCAGATCGCCTGGTTCCGCCAGTTCGTTGACGGCTATCGCTTCATCGTGTCGAGCCGGATGCTCGTGGTGCTCTGGTCGGTGAGCACCATGACCGGCCTCGCCTATTCATTCGCCACGGCAAGCGTCGTGTTGTTCATCCTCCATTCGCTGCAGGTGCCGGAGGCCTGGTTCGGCATCTTCATGCTGAGCGGGGCGGTTGGCGGCATCATCGGTTCTGTGGTGGCGAACCGCCTCAAAAACCGCTGGGGCGCTGGCACCACGATGGCAGTCATGGGGGTCATCGGCGGTGTCACATTCGTTGCTCTCGGAGCCTGGCCCAATGTGTGGGCGGCCGCGGTCGTCTTCGCGATCTCGAGCGGGTCGTCGACGATCTGGAACATCTTGGTCATGTCGCTGCGTCAGAGCATCATTCCCGGCCACCTGCTCGGGCGGGTGCACGGAACCTGGCGCACGCTGCTCTGGGGCGTTATGCCACTCGGCAGCGTGCTCGGCGGTCTGGTCGGGCGCATCGACCTCGCGCTGCCGCTCATCATCGGGGGCCTCGCGGCGACGGCACTCTCGATCGTCTTTTTCGGCTTCTTCCGCCGTCTGCCGAACGCCGAAGATATTCCAGACCCGAACGGCCCCGACGCACTCGTGACCCTCTAGCTGCCGCTTAGCCTCGATCCACCGCTCGAGTTGAGGGTTTAGCGGCGCGTTAAACCGAGAATGCCTAACTGATCAGCGAAAATAGAGCTTGTCTAGAGTTCTGTTTCACCGAAAAGGAAGGCATCTCGTAGATGCAACTTTCTCACACCTCCGCGGCGGTTTCAGCATCCTTCGACGAAACGAATCTCGTGTCGACGGCAGGGCTCGTCCCGGCGATGGCGTTGGCCGTGAAAACAGGGCTCGGCAACCTGGCCGATACGCACCTCACCTTGCCGGGGTACTTCGGCGCGAACGCGGGGTTGAAGGTCACTGCGCTGGTGGCCGGGATGGTCGCCGGCGCCGACTGCATCGACGATATGGCGTTGCTTCGTCACGGTGGAATGAAGAAACTCTTCACTGGCGCCTACGCGCCCTCGACCCTGGGGTCGTTTCTGCGCGCATTCACGTTCGGGCACATCCGGCAGCTGGATGCTGTCGCGTCCCGTTGGCTGCGCCGCCTGGCCGAGACGGCCCCGATCGCGGCCGGCGTTGACGAGTACGCGCTCGTCGACATCGACGACACCATCAAGGAAGTCCACGGCTACCAGAAGCAGGGCTCCGGTTACGGCTACTCCGGAGTGCGCGGCCTGAACGCCCTGCTGGGCATCCTCAGCACCGAAACCAGTGCGCCGATCATCGTCGGCTCACGGCTGCGCAAGGGCGCCGCGAACTCGGTGCGCGGCGCCGGGAAATTCGTCGCCGACCTCCTCGCGAACGTGACCCGGCTCCGCGGAAACGGCGCCACCGGGACGGTGCTGCTGCGGGCGGACTCGGCGTTCTACGCCCACACCGTCGTGGCCGCCGCCGGGCGGGCAGGCGCGAAAGTCTCGATCACGGCCCGGATGGATCCGGCGGTGAAGAAAGCGATCGGCACGATCGGCGAGGGCGCCTGGACGAGCATCGAGTACACCGACGCGATCCGCGACGAACAGACCGGAACCTGGGTGTCGTCCGCGGAAGTCGCCGAAGTACCATTTATCGCGTTCGGTTCGAAGAAGAAAGCGGACCGCATCGAGGGACGACTGGTCGTGCGGCGCATCCCCGAACTGAACAAGAAAGACCTCTCGCAGCCGACCCTGTTTGACACGCACCGTTTCCACGCGTTCTTCACCACCAGCACCCTGGACACCGTCACCGCCGACAAAACCCATCGCGCTCACGCGATCATCGAACAAGTCAACGCAGACCTGAAAGACTCCGCGCTGGCACACCTGCCCTCGGGAAAGTTCGCCGCAAACGCCGCCTGGCTGATCCTGGCCTGCATCGCTTTCAATCTCGCCCGCGCCATTGGTGCTCTCACCGGCACCGATCTCGGGAAAGCGCGCAGCGGCACGATCCGCCGCAAACTCATCAGCGTTCCCGCCCGAATCTCAACCTCGGCCCGCCGACTCGTTCTACACCTGCCGAAGGACTGGCCCTGGGAGAAACACTGGACCGCCGCATTCGCGGCAGCCTGCGGACCACCCGGACCCGCATCCATCTGACCACCCAGCCAAACGGCGCAAGGACAACGTGGAACATCACCGGCAGCGAGGCCGACGCGAAGCCATGCCCAGCCCCCAAAAACAGCTCAACTCAACGTGAAATCGGAAAATCCCTCACGCTCAAAGTCGACCGGTGGATTGAGGCTTAGTCGACGTCGTCGGGGTTCTTGCCCGTGCGTTCGCCCGCATCGAGGTGGGCGATGCTCGCCAGATCTGCGGCATCCAGGGTGAAGTCGAAGACGTCGAAGTTCTCACGGATCCGAGAGGGAGTCGACGACTTCGGAATGACAACGTTGCCGAGCTGCAGGTGCCAGCGAATTACGACCTGCGCGGCAGATTTGCCGTACCGTGCGCCGATGGCCTCCACAGTCGGGTCGCCGATTGCCCGGCCGCGGGCCAGCGGTGACCACGCCTCGGTGCGGATGCCGTAGATCGCGTCGTACGCGCGCACGTCGTTCTGCGC
Source organism: Leifsonia psychrotolerans (assembly GCF_013410665.1). NCBI lineage: Bacteria > Bacillati > Actinomycetota > Actinomycetes > Micrococcales > Microbacteriaceae > Glaciibacter > Glaciibacter psychrotolerans. The sequence continues at coordinate 125,638 of NZ_JACCFM010000001.1, forward strand.
GAGCCACGGATGCAACTCGACCTGGTTGATCGCCGGAACAATGTCGGTTTCGGCCAGCAACCGGTCGAGATGGTGGGGGTGAAAGTTGGAGACCCCGATGGACCGCACCCGTCCGTCGGCCTGCAACTTCTCGAGGGCACGATAGGCATCGATGTAACGGTTCTGTCGGGGCGCCGGCCAGTGGATGAGGTACAGATCGACGTAATCGAGGCCCAGCTTGGTCAGACTCTCGTCGAATGCGCGCTGCGTTTCGTCGTAGCCGTGGCGGTCGTTCCAGACCTTGGTGGTCACGAACAGCTCGGTGCGCGGCACACCTGACCGGGCGATGCCCGCGCCCACACCACTCTCGTTGTCGTAGAGGGCTGCCGTGTCGATGTGACGATAGCCGGCCTGAATGGCGGTCAGCACCGTGTCGGCGGCCTCGGCATCCGGCACCTTGTAGACGCCTAGCCCGAGTTGCGGGATGAGCGCGTTGTCGTTCAGAGTGAGCAGCGGTGAAGTGGTCATCGGTTACGAAACTACCGCCACCGGCTCGGTGTCGGGAATGGGGCTGGCGTCCCGGCCGCGCAGATCGGGGTGCCACCGTCGGCCCAGGGCGGGGATCAGGCAGCCGAGGGCCGCGAAACCTGCCGCTGCCAGGATCGCCGAGGTGGGGCCGTAGTGGTCGATCGAGAAGCCGGCGATGGCCGAGCCCAACGCGGCGCCGATCAGCTGCCCGGTTCCCACCCAGCCGTAGGCTTCTGCCGTGTCGGAGAACTTGACGCTCGCCGAGACGATGCCAAACAGCACGGCCAATGCGGGGGCGATGCCGATGCCGGCAACGAACAGAGTGGCGGAGAGCCACCAGAAGTTCAGGAAGACGCTGGCGAGGCCGATGCCGATGGTTGGAATGAGCATGCGTCCGGCCAGGGCCCACGGCCCGATCTGCATATGCCCGAAGGCGAGTCCACCCACGAGCGAACCCGCGGCGAAGACAGCCAAGACCCACCCGGAGTCGGTACTTCCGTGGCCGAAGGTGGCAACGACACCGGCTTCAACTGAGGCACACGCCGCAACCAGCATGAATCCGACCACGGTGCTGAGCAGAACAGCGGGGCGTTTCAGCACCGCGCCCAGCTTGCGCTTGCTGCGCGGAATGCGCACACGGCCGACCTCGGGGAGCACGAGGAACCAGATGCCACCACCCACCAGGAAGGTCGCCGCGAGCAGGATGCCGGCCACGCTGCTCACCTGAATGGCCACAAAGGTGGCCACGACGGGGCCGAGCACCCAGATGATCTCTTGGGCCGAGGCATCCAGCGAGAACAGCGGTGTGAGCTGCTTCGAGTTGACCAGTTTGGGGTAGATGGTGCGCACGGCGGGTTGGATCGGGGGCATTGAAATTCCCGCGACAAACCCGACGAGCATGAGGCTGATGATCGGCATCGGGATCACGGCCATCAGCACGATCGAGGTGGCGCAGATCGCGATGGTGAGTGAAATGACCGGACGCATTCCCCAGCGGCCCATCAGACGGCTGGTCAGCGGTCCGGCAATGGCCTGGCCGATACTCATCGCACCGAGCACAAGGCCTGCAGCGCCGTACGAGTCGTAGACCTGCTCGATGTGGATCAGAAACGCCAGCGAGAGCATCCCAAACGGGAAACGGGCCGTGAGCTGAGCCGCAATGATTCGAGCAACGCCTGGCGTTTGCAGAAGATTCCAGTAGATACCCACGATGTTCAAGTGTATTGCCGTGCGCCGACCGCAACCGCGCCTCGGGCGGCATGTGACGATTTCGTGACAACTCGTCGACTCGGGGGGCGTTTCCGGGCCGGATAGTGGATAGTGGGTGCAAAGAATTTGCGTGAGGGTCGTGCATTAGGCTCACAGAGGTCGAACCCGTTAACGGAATTCAAAGACGAACCAGCGACTCCCGACAAAGAAGGAATAACAATGCGCGCAAGATACGCACTCCCCGCTCTCGCTGCGGCCGCTGCACTGCTGCTGAGCGGTTGTGTTGACAACTCCACACCAGCCACCCCCGGGGAGTCCTCGGGCAGCTCCTCGGCCACCGCGGTTGGCAAAGACGACGCGGCTGCGGCACTGGTTCCCGCCGACATCGTCAAGCGAGGCACCCTGCTCATCGGAACGGATGCGGCGTACCCGCCGAACGAGTACAAAGACACCGATGGCAGCCCGATCGGGTGGGGCATCGAGCTCTCGAACGGCATTGCAGCCAAGCTGGGCCTGAAACCGCAGTACCAGGTCGCCAAGTTCGAGAACATCATCCCGAGCATCACCGGCGGCAAGGTCGACATGGGCGAGTCGTCGTTCACGGACAACGTCGAGCGCGAGAAGCAGGTTGACTTCGTCAACTACTACAACGCCGGCATCCTCTGGGCCGCCCCGGCGGGCAAGACCGTCGACCCCAACGACGCCTGTGGCCTCAAGGTTGCCGTTCAGACCGGAACCGTCGAAGAGACCGATGAGATCCCGGCCAAGAACGAAGCCTGCACCGCAGCAGGCAAGCCGCTGATTCAGATCATGAAGTACGACGCTCAGGAAGACGCCACCAATGCCGTCGTTCTCGGCAGTGCCGACGCGCTCAGCGCCGACTCGCCTGTCACCGGCTACGCCATCTCGAAGACCGGCGGCAAGCTGGTCGCCGCCGGCAAGAGCTTCGACGTGGCGCCCTACGGCATGGCCACTCAGAAGGGTTCTGAGATGACCAAGGCCGTGCAGGCTGCTCTGCAGTCGATGGTCGATGACGGCTCCTACGGCAAGATCCTCGACACCTGGGGTGTCGCTGATGGTGGGATTGCGAAGATCACCATCAACGCAGCAGCGAACGGCTAGTCGATGAGCGCTCCTGTCATGAATCGCCCGGCGGGGGAAACCCCGCCGGGCGGCTCCGGCTCGCCAGCGGCAATCAAGGCGATTCGGTTGCGCCACCCGTGGCGCAATACGTTCGCCGTGGTGCTGATCCTGATCTTCGTGCTCTTCATCATCGACGCGTCGCAACGTGAGGCCTTTGGCTGGGACTACGTCGGCAAGTATCTCTTCGACCAGCGCATCAGCCAGGCGGCGTTCGTCACCCTGCAACTGACCGTCTACTCGATGGTCATAGCCATCATTCTCGGTGTCACCCTCGCCGTGATGCGCCTCTCGCCCAACCCGGTGTTGAAGGGTGTCGCCTGGTTCTACCTCTGGGTTTTCCGGGGCACACCGGTGTACGTTCAGCTCACCTTCTGGGGCTTGATCGCGATCATCTATAAGACCATCGACATTGGGGTCCCCTTCGCGACGCCGTGGATCTCGATCAACACGGATGCCGCGCTCAGCCCGTTCGCCCTTGCCATCATCGGCCTGGCCTTGAACGAAGCCGCCTACATGGCCGAAATCGTGCGCGCCGGCCTGCTCTCGGTCGACCGCGGCCAGGAGGAAGCATCCACGGCCCTCGGCATGAGCTGGTTCCAGACCATGCGCCGGGTGATCTTGCCCCAGTCGATGCGCATCATCATCCCGCCGACCGGCAACGAGGTCATCTCGATGCTGAAGACGACGTCACTCGTGACGGCCGTGCCCTTCAGCTTCGATCTCTATGCCCGCGCACGCGATATTTCAGTGGAGACGTTCAACCCGATCCCGCTGCTGATCGTGGCTTCGATCTGGTACCTGTTCTTTACCTCGATTCTGATGGTGGGCCAGTACTTCTTGGAGAAGCGGTTCGCGCGCGGCGTCGGTGATCGTCGCCCCGATAAGAAGGACACCTCGGCGCTCACCGGTACGGTTCCCGTGGCCGGCGCCGGGCAGGCGACGGTCATCATTCCACCGAGTGACGACAACGACAAAGGAAAGCGATGACGGACACATTCGCCACTGTTCCCGACCAGCGCACCGACGTTCCCATGGTGCTCGCCGACTGTGTGTCGAAGAGCTTCGGCTCGAACGAGGTGCTGAAGAGCATCTCGCTCGAGGTCAAGCGCGGCGAGGTGATGTGCTTGGTCGGGCCGTCGGGGTCGGGCAAGTCGACCTTCCTGCGCTGTATCAACCACCTTGAGGTGCTCTCGGCCGGTCGACTGAGCGTCGACGGCGACCTGGTCGGCTTTCGTGAGGCAAACGGCAAACTGTACGAGCTGCATCCGAAAGAGGCGGCAAAGCAGCGCCGCGAAATTGGGATGGTGTTTCAGCGCTTCAACCTGTTCCCGCACATGACGGCGCTCGAGAACGTCATGGAAGCACCGATCCGGGTGAAGGGTCTGCCCAAGGCCCAGGTCGAGAAGAGTGCACGTGATTTGCTCTCCCGGGTCGGCCTCGCCGACCGTGCAGACTACTACCCGGCACACCTCTCGGGTGGGCAGCAGCAGCGCGTCGCGATCGCCCGGGCATTGGCGATGGAGCCCAAGCTGATGCTCTTCGACGAGCCCACGAGCGCACTCGACCCCGAGCTCGTCGGTGAGGTTCTCGACGTGATGAAGGGTCTGGCGAAGTCGGGCATGACGATGATCGTCGTCACACACGAGATGGGCTTTGCTCGTGAGGTCGCCGATTCGCTCGTGTTCATGGACGGCGGAGTCGTCGTCGAGGCGGGCGATCCGCGCGAGGTGCTGTCGAACCCGCAGCACCAGCGCACGAAGGCGTTCCTCTCGAAGGTTCTCTAGCCTCCGATTCGCCCGATTCCCCCTCGCGAGATCGGAGTCGTTGTCGTTTTCACGCGCTGATAACGACAACGACTCCGATCTCGCGTTCGGTTATAGAGGGGTTAGAGGGGTTAGAGGGGGGTTAGGGGGTTAGGGGGTTAGGGGGTTAGGGGGTTAGGGGAGGGGTCTTCGCGACGGGTTGCTGCTGCGTGATGCAGTGGATGCCGCCGCCGCGCGCAAGAATGGGGCGCGCGTCGACGGTGACCACCCGGCGACCCGGGTAGGCGGCCGAGAGGATGTCGCGGGCGTGGGCATCCGCGCGTTCCTCGCCGTACCCGCAGGCGATCACGCCGTCGTTGACGACGAGGTGATTGACATAGCTCCAGTCGACGAAGCCGCGCTCGTCGCGGAGGTTCTCGGGCGCGGGCAGAGCGATGATCTGCCACTCGCGTCCCTCGGCATCCACAGTGTCTTCGAGGCAAGCTCGAATCTGACGGCTCACCTGGTAGTCGGGGTGCTCGGGGTTCTGCTGTTCGTGCACGAGGATGGTGCCGGGGGAGGAGATCGTGGCCACCATGTCGACGTGGCCGCGTGTGCCGAGTTCTTCGTAGTCGCGAGTGAGGCCGCGGGGCAGCCAGATGACCCTCGTCGCACCGAGCGTGCGCGTCAGCTCGGCCTCGATGCGGCGTTTGTCCGCAAACGGGTTGCGATGCGGATCGAGCTGCACGGTCTCGGTGACGAGTACGGTGCCGTCGCCATCGACATGGATGGCGCCGCCCTCATTCACGAGGAGGGACGGTACGATCTCGGCGCCCGCGAGGGTGGCGACGAACGCGGCGAGCGACTGGTCCTGTTTCCATTCCGACCAATCGGTGGCGCCCCAGCCATTGAAGATCCAGTCGATGGCACCCAGGCGACCATCGTCGCCGATGACGAACGTTGGGCCGCTGTCCCGCAGCCAGAACTCGCTGTAGGAGGCGTCGACCAGGGTGACCTCGGATGACAGGTGGCGCCGGGCATCGGCTCCGGCACTCGGGTCGACGAGCATCGTGACGGGTTCGAACTCGGCAATCGCGTGCGCGACGGCGGACCACGCATGGCGGGCCTCCTCGGCCGATGCGGCATCCGCGCCCAATGTGTAGCCCTCTCGAGGGAAGGCCATCCAGGTACGCTGGTGTCGGGTCGTCTCGGCTGGCATTGTCCAGGACATGTGGCTCCTCTTCGAGTGCGTCATGCAGCATGACTGGCTTATTGATCAAGTGATCAATACCATAGGGTCAAAGTAGAACGTGAGGGGCGATCGTGTCAAGTGCCAGCCACCAGCCGCGCGCCGCGCGCAAGTCGTCCGACGAGCGCGCCGCCGAGATCAAGTCCGCGGCCTGTGCGATCGCGCTCGAGCACGGGTTGAACGCCCTGACGCTGCGCGCCGTCGCCGCGCAGGTGGGGGTCACCTCCGCGTTGGTCGCCCACTATGAGCCGAACATGGAACAACTGGTCGCCTCGACTGTGACGGCGGTCGTGAACGACGAGCTCACTCGGGTCGCCCACAGCGTCGCTGCGAAGACGTCGCCCACGGCGTCACTGCGCTGCGTGATCGACACCCTGCTCGGGCCCGACACCGACGCGACGACGGCAGTCTGGCTCGATGCCTGGAGCCTCGGTCGGCGCAGCAGCGTGGTGTCGGGCGCGGTTAGAGCACAGATGGACGCGTGGCACGAGTTCGTGCTCGGAGTCGTGCAGGCGGGCCTCGATCGCGGTGAGTTTCAGACGGACCAGCCGGATGACGTGGCCTGGCAGCTGATCGGCATGATTGACGGCCTCAACGCCCAATCGTTGGTGCACTACCGCGACGCCCACTCGCGTTCACGCCTGATCAGTCGAGCGATGGAGCACGGCCTCGGCCTGCCGACGGGCGCACTCTTCGAGGGCTAGCTCGACAGAACCTTCTGAATGCGCTGCAGCGACACCGACTCGGCCGCCTTCAGCTCCTGCGCGAACAGGCTGATCCGCAGTTCCTCAATCATCCAGCGGGCACGCACCAGATTCGGCGCCGCAGTCGCGGGGAGCGGGATCGTGCCGCCCGCAGTAGCGAACTTCGCCGTGGCGGCCTGCACCTCATTCATCCAGACCCTGTCACGGCCGGGGTTCTCAGCCAGTTTGCCGACGCGTGCGGTGATACCGCCCAGGTAGCGGGGCAGGTGTCGCAACTGGGCCAGGCCCGTCGCACTGACGAAACCGGGGTAGACAAGCCCGGTGAGCTGTTCCCTGGCATCGCTGATCGCCGGCAGCAGCGCCATGCTGGTCGCTGCCTTCAACGCCTTGTCGGCGACCCGACTGGCTGTGAGAATCCGGGCGACAAGTCCGACCGTCTCAAACATCGAATCCATGATCACCCCGGACACCCGGTCGCGCACCGTATCGAACTCGGCGCGCATGAAGACGAGGCCGTCGGGCTTCACCCGGTAGAGCACATCATCGACGGCCGCGGCGAGGCAATCGTCGAACAGGGCCTGCGTGCTGCGATAGGGGCTTGTCGCCAGTGACATCTTCTCGGCACCAGTGAGGTGTTGCTGCACATACGCAACCGGTGAGGGCGTCGCCAGCAGCAGCAACCGGCGCACGCCGCCGGGCAGCGTGCGGGCTTGCTCGGCCTCGGTCGACATCAGGCGGATCGCGACCGACGAACCCTCATCGATCAGGGTCGGGTAGGCGCGGATCGTGTTACCGGCCTGTTTGGTGTCGAGAAAACGGGGCAGTTCGGCGAAGTCCCACGTGGTCAGACCCGAGCGCTCGATGGCGTTCGTCGGCGTCGACGCAACGGATGCGGCGGCCACGCTCTCGCGGGCCTGCCCGCCGAGACGACGCTGCAGTTCGACGAGGTTCTTCCCGGAATCGACGGTGCGCCCGCGCTCGTCGACGACGCGGAACGTCATCTGCAGATGCGCGGGGATGCGATACAGGTCGAAGTCGCCAGCGGTCACCGGGACATGGGTGAGGCGCTTGATGAGGGCGGCGAGGGTGTCGACGAAGGCCGCGTCCGGGGCCTGGCCGACGTTCTGCACGGCCGCGGCATCCAATTCGGTGAGCAGTCGGGCGGCCCAATCGGCGGCGGGCACGACGTTGCGCCGGATGGCTTTCGGCAGCGACTTGATCAGCGCCGTGACGAGGTCAGCCCGGAACCCGGCGACCTGACCGTCGAACCCGGCGGGGGACAGCCGGGCGAGAAGCGGCAGGGGCACCTGCACGGTCACGCCGTCGTCGGCTGAGCCCGGTTCAAAGCGGTAGCTGAGCGAAAACTTCTGGTCGCCTTGCTGCCAGATCGGCGGGAACAGGTTCTCGTCAATCTCGGGAGTGTCTTCGGCGACGAGGGTCTGGGCGGTCATGGTCAAGAAGTCGGGGTGGGCGGCTCGTTCGGTGCGCCACCAGCTCTCAAACGTGCGGGTGGAGCAGACGTCGGCAGGAATGCGCGTGTCGTAGAACTCGAAGACCGCCTCATCGTCGAAGAGGATGTCGCGACGCCGCGTGCGCTCCTCGAGCTCGGCGAGCTCAGCCCGGAGCTTCTTGTTCTCACGGTCGAACGCCGACAAGCGGCGGTCGACCCGGTCGAGATCCCATTCGCCTTCGACGAGCGCCTCACGGATGAACAGGTCGCGAGCGTATGCCGGGTCGACGCGGGAGAACTGAATGCGCCGCTTCTGAATGATGGGCACGCCGAACAGCGTGACACGTTCGTAGGCGACCACCGCGCCCTGCTTCTTCTCCCAGTGCGGTTCGGAATAGCTGCGCTTGCAGAGGTCGCCCGCGAGCGGTTCGGCCCAGGCCGGGTCGATCGACGCATTCATTCTGGCGAACAGCCGACTGGTTTCGACCAGTTCCGCGCTCATCACCGCCGCGGGTTGCTTCTTCGCCAGGGCGGAGCCGGGGAACAGCACGAAGCGCTGTTGCCGGGCGCCGACGTAGTCCTTCTTCGCGGTGTCTTTGAGACCGAGGTGCGAGAGCAACCCGGCCAGCAGCGAGCGGTGGATGCCGTCGGGGTTGACACTCGGATCGCCCAGGTGCAGGCCGAGCGGCTTGGCCAGCTGGCGCAGCTGCCGGTAGACATCCTGCCACTCGCGCACCCGCAGATAGTTAAGGTACTCGGTCTTACACAGCCGCCGGAATGCGCTCGAGCCGAGCTCGCGCTGCCTCTCTTCGAGATAGTTCCAGAGGTTCAGCAGGGTGAGGAAGTCGCTGGTGGGGTCGATGAACTTGGCGTGATGCTCGTCGGCCTGCTGACGCCGTTCGAGTGGGCGTTCGCGCGGATCCTGAATGGTCAGGCCGGCCACGATCGCCAGCACCTCCCGGCTGGTGCCCTGCGTCTTTGATTCGACGACCATGCGGCCAAAGCGCGGATCGATCGGCAGCTGGGCGAGCTGATGGCCGACTCGCGTCAGCTTCGGACTGCGTTGGTCGGGCGTGCCCTGAACTGCAGCGCCGTCCAGTGCCGCATTGCCCGTCTTCGGTCCGCGTACTGTGCGGGCTGGCTCGACGGCGCCCAGTTCAGCCAGCAGATCGAGACCGTCTTTGATGCCGCGGGAATCCGGCGGGGTGAGAAACGGGAACGCGGCGATGTCACCCAGGCCGAGTGAAATCATCTGCAGAATCACGGCCGCCAGGTTGGTGCGCAGCACCTCGGGTTCGGTGAACTCGGGGCGGCGCAGGAAGTCTTCCTCGGAGTACAGCCGAATCGCGATGCCGTCGCTGGTGCGGCCGCTTCGGCCGGAGCGCTGGTTCGCCGACGCCTGCGAGATCGCCTCGATCGGCAGCCGCTGCACCTTGGAACGCACGCTGTACCGGCTGATGCGCGCGGTTCCGGCATCGATCACATAGCGGATTCCGGGCACGGTGAGGCTGGTCTCGGCCACGTTCGTGGCCAGCACGATGCGGCGACGCACGCCGGCCACCGTCGACGGCTGAAACACCCGGTGCTGTTCGGCCGAGGAGAGCCGGCCGTAGAGCGGCAGCACCTCGGTCGGGCTGGTACGTGACGAGGAGGCGTACTTGCCTTGCAGCGCGTCGGCGGCGTCCCTGATCTCGTTCTCGCCCGAGAGAAAGACGAGCACGTCGCCGTTCGACTCGCGCTCAAGTTCGTCGAGAGCTGCGCTGATGCCTTCGATGTAGTCGCGGTCGACGGCGGGCGCCGCATCCGCCGTTTCATCGTCGTCGGTGAGCGCCTCGGCGACGAGCGGCCGGTATCGAATCTCGACCGGGTAGGTGCGCCCAGACACCTCGACGATCGGTGCGGGGGTGCCGTCGGCGGAGGCGAAATGCTCGGCGAAGCTCTGAGGATCGATGGTGGCCGAGGTGATGATGAGCTTGAGGTCGGGCCGTTTCGGCAGCAGTTGGCGCAGGTAGCCGAGCAGGAAGTCGATATTGAGGCTGCGCTCGTGCGCCTCGTCGATGATGATCGTGTCGTACTTGCGCAGCAGCTTGTCGCGATGCATCTCGTTCAAGAGGATGCCGTCGGTCATGAGCTTGATCTTGGTGTCTGCGCCGACCCGGTCGGTGAAGCGCACCTGGTAGCCGACAAGCTCGCCCACCTCCTGGCCGAGTTCCTCGGCAATGCGCTCGGCAATGGTGCGCGCGGCCAGTCGGCGGGGCTGGGTGTGCCCGATCGACTGGCGGCCGGCCTCGATGCAGATCTTCGGCAGTTGCGTGGTTTTGCCCGACCCCGTTGCCCCGGCGACGATCACGACCTGATTGTGGCGGATGGCACGCGCGATGTCGTCCTTCCGTTGGCTGACCGGAAGTTCTGGGGGGAAGGTGATCTGCGCGGGAATCATGAGCCTTCCATCGTATTCGGTTCGACGGCTGCCGTGCGTCAGATCGGGCCGGACATGCGTGGGAACGGCGCCTGTTACGCTCGCATCATGCCTGATGACGAGCGAATAGATGCCCGCCATGCTGCCCTCGCTTCGGGGGCTCGTCGGCGTGTGCTGGCAGCGTTGCAGGAATCTGCGCAACCGCTCGACGCGGCGTCGGTGGCCGCGCGAATCGAGCTGCATGTCACGACGACACGCTTCCACTTGAATCGGCTGGAAGACGCTGGTCTCGTGCGTCGCGCTGCCCCTCGGGCCGGAACCCGGGGCCGCCCCCGCGTGCTGTACACCTCTGATCCGTCGGTTCGCAGCGTCGAGGCCCACCGGGATCTGGTCGCTGTGCTCAGCAGTTCTCTGGGAGAGGATGACGATGGCGGGCGTGCACGAGCCATTCGCGCCGGAGAATCCTGGTCGCAGAAATACGAGCAGGAGCTGAATCACGCGACGGGGCCCGGCGTCGATGCCCTGGTCGGTCTTCTCGACCGGCTCGGTTACGACGCGGTGAGCGACTCTCACCTCATCACCCTGCGGGCCTGCCCGTTCCGAGAGGAAGCCCTGCGCAACCCTGACGTCGTCTGCGGAGTGCATCTGGGGCTGCTGCGCGGTGCGGCGGAAGTGCTCGGCCAGGAGAACCACACTGTGAGTTTGCGCCCATTCACCGGACCGGGCCGATGCGAGATTGAGTTGTCCGCCGAGTGGTTCCCGCAGGGTGAGGGCTTTTCCAGGCCAGATTAAAAGGATGATGGTAGTTTCAATGCCATGGACCTGATCTTGCCGGTCGCGCTGGTTCCCGCCAGGGACCCCGTCGCGCGTTTCGGTGAATGCGGGGAGCTCGACTATCAGTCGTATACGGCGCTCGACGTGGGCGGAATCCCTCACGACATCTTGTGCCGTGCAGTGATCCGCACTCTCGACACGCTGGGTCCCGGTGGAGGGTTCATTCTGACGAACGTGAATGACCCCGTTCAGTTTCTCACCGAGCTCGACGAGCGCGCACGGGGACGGTTCACCGAAAGCCACGTCATTTCGGGCCCCACCGACTGGGATATTCAGTTTGTGAGCACGGAGTTGGTGCAGAGCACGGAGTTGGTGCAGAGCACGGAGTTGGCGCAGGGAGAGGTGTACTGATGCACCCCCTGATACACGCCCTGAGCTGACCCGGTCCCGGCAATCCCAGCGGAGGAACCCGTAGGGTGGAGGGATGACACACAGCGTTCCCACCCTCACCCTCAACGACGGCCACACGATTCCGCAGCTCGGATTCGGCGTGTTCAAAGTCGAACCGACCGAAACGACCCGCATCGTCTCCGATGCGCTTGAGGTGGGCTACCGCCACATCGACACCGCTGCCATCTATGGCAATGAAGAGGGCGTCGGCGCGGCGCTGGCCTCGTCGGCGATCGATCGTTCCGACCTGTTTGTGACCACCAAGCTGTGGAACGACCGTCAGGGCACCCAGTCGGCATTTGACGCCTTCGATGAGAGCATCGACAAACTCGGTCTCGACTACGTCGACCTCTACCTGATCCATTGGCCGGCGCCGGCCAACGACAAGTACATCGAGAGCTGGAAGGCGCTCGAGCAGATTCGTGACTCCGGCCGCGCCCGCTCGATCGGTGTCTCCAACTTCTTGGTGCCCCACCTCAGCCGCCTGCTGGCTGAGACGGATGTCGTGCCCGCCGTCAACCAGATCGAGCTGCACCCTGCGCACCAACAGCCCGAGGTCAGCGCGTACGCGCGCCGCCACGGCATCGCCATCGAGGCCTGGGGTCCGCTCGGCCAGGGCAAGTACCCGTTGTTCGACGAGACCGTGGTCGCCGTTGCCGCCGAGGCACACGGCAAGACGCCGGCACAGGTCGTCATCCGCTGGCACCTCCAGACCGACAACATCGTCTTCCCGAAATCGAGCAACCGTGCCCGCATGGCCGAGAACTTCGATGTTTTCGACTTCGAACTGACCCCGGTCGAGGTCCGGGCCCTCTCGGGGCTCGAGCGTGTGGGCCGCGTCAGCGCACACCCCGACGAGGTCAACTAGCAGCGGCAGCGGTGACTCCCGCTGCTACGGCGTGATCGGCGCGCGCGTGATCGTCTCGAACTCACTGCCGGAACGTCCCTGCAACCGACGGTGAATGGATCCCGCGATACGGCTCGCTTGCAGCTTGGCGCGTTCGGCGTGCTCGCCCACAAAGAGCCCGTCGACGGTCGTCACCCAGAGGTCAAGCCACCGCTCGAAATGCTCGGCGCGAAGCGGCACCTTCTCGTTCAGGCTGACGTGCAGCGCGAGGGCGTTCCGGCGGTAGAGTCCGGCGCCAAACAACACCGTCTCCCAAAAGTCGCAGATGATCGGCAGATGATGGTCGAGATCCATCTGGGCAATGTCGGTGAAAATCGGCCCGAGCAGGTCGTCGGCGAAGGCTCGTCGGTAGAATTCGCTGGTCAGCGCGTAGACGTCGTCGCGATTGTGCAGGTCTGCTCGAACGGATTCCATGATTCAACGCTAGCCGCACCCACACGGCGGGTGCTAGCTTGAGCGGCGTGAAATCTGACGCTCGCCCCCCGGGTTCTCGCCCGTTCACGCTCGTCGGATCGGTAGCGGTGGTAGCAGGGGGCCTGCTTGCCGCCATCACCGCGCCGCTCAGCCTCGACCATGGCTCGTGGGCCGCCGCCTATCTGGTGCTCGTTGTGGGCGTCGCGCAGATCGCACTCGGTCGAGCACAGGCGGCGCTTGTGCCGCGGGCTCCGTCGCGTGCGACAGTCGCCGTGCAGGTGGTGGCGTGGAACGGTGGCAGCGCAGCGGTGCTCGCCGGCACGTTCCTTGGCCTTCCCCTCGTTGTCGACACCGGGGGTGTGCTGCTGGTCGTCACGCTTGTTCTCGCCATTCGCGCCCTCGGCCCCCGTGCACACCGATCGCAGCGAACAGCCGTGGTCTGGGCGCGGGCGAGCTACCTGGTCTTTCTTGCGCTCGTGCTCGTGAGCATCCCGATCGGGCTGACACTGGCGCATCTGCGTTCTCGGTGAGCGGAGCCGACGCGGCGTGTTTCTGCTCTGAGTTCTGCCAGTATTGCTCTACTGGTCAAAATCGATGAGTCACTGGGGGCACGATGCACACGCGCCCCCCACTCATGCCTGAACGCGCAGATCCGACGGTATTTGCCCTCCGCGGTCTCCGTAAGGACTTCGGTACCGCACGTGTCGTGAACGACGTGCACCTCGAGTTCCCGGCCGGAACGATCCACGCTCTGCTCGGCGAGAACGGTGCGGGAAAGTCCACACTGATCCGAATGCTCGCCGGCGTGCTTCCCGCCGACGCCGGGCACCTCGAGATCGACGGCGTGGTGCGGCATCCGCGCTCGGTCGCCGAGGCCCAGAGCCTGGGGATCGTCGCGCTCCCGCAGGAGCTCAGCCTCGTCCCCAGTCTGGGAGCAGCAGAGAACATCTTCCTCGGTCTGCGCCGACCCGGCCGGTTCGGCCTCGTCGACCGCAGCCAGATGGACCAGGATGCCGCGTCGATTCTGGCCCGTCTGGGGCAGACGATTCCGCTGCGCACCCCCATCAGCGAACTCTCGGCCGTGCAGCAGACCATGGTCGCGCTCGCCCGCGCGCTGGCCCGCGAAGCGCGGTTGCTGATTCTCGACGAACCGACGGCCGCACTCACCGACACCGAAACCGTGCAACTGTTCGCGGTTCTGCGTGAACTTCGCTCCGCCGGCACGTCGATCGTCTATATCTCGCACCGGCTCGATGAGGTGTTCCAGCTCGCCGACACGGTGTCCGTGATGCGCGGTGGAAGCCTGGTCTGGACCAAGCCCGTTGCGGAGACCCACACACACGACGTCGTTGCGGCGATGATCGGCCGTGCCCAGAATGAAATCTACCCGCGCCGCGCCGGCACAGCCGGGGTGCCGCTGCTGCAGATCACGAACCTGCACGGCCACCGACTGCAGGGCGTGAGCCTCACCGCGTCCCGAGGCAGAGTGCTCGGCATCGCCGGTCTGGCCGGTTCGGGGCGCAGCGAACTCGTGAAGATCATCGCCGGCGCCGAGGCGAAAACGGGCGGACAGATCACCGTCGACGATGCTGCGCATCCGGGTCACTCGGTCAAACGGGCCATGGCCGCCGGCATCGCGTTGGTTCCGGAAGAACGCCGCAGCCAGGGGCTCATCATGGCGGAGTCGATCAGCAGCAACATCGCTCTGGCGAACCTCACCGCCCTCAGCCGGTGGGGCGTCGCCTCCGCGCGCCAGGAGAAGGCCATGGCCACCCGTGGCGTGGCGCGCCTGCGCATCACCGCGGCATCCGTTGCGCAGCCGGTGAACGAGCTGTCGGGAGGCAACCAGCAGAAGGTCGTGCTGGCCCGGTACCTCGAACGGAACCCACGTGTGCTGTTGCTCGACGAGCCGACGCGTGGCATCGACGTGGGCACCAAAGCCGAAATCTATGCGCTCATCCGTGCCCTGGCCGATGACGGAGTCGCGGTCATCGTGGTCTCCTCCGACATTCCTGAACTGCTCGGCCTCGCCGACGAGATCGCTGTGCTGCACGAAGGGCGGCTGACCGCTGTGGTGGCGGCCGCCGACTCCGACGAGTCGTCGATTTTGCACCACTGCTACTGGAGGGCCGAATAATGTCGCGTCTCGAATCTGCACCGCGCACCGCGAACCCGACGGTGCGAGCGCTGGCCCACCGCCTTCCCGGCCGGATGGCGTCGCTCGGCACCCTGATCGGGCTGATCGGGCTGATCGTGCTCTTCGGTCTGCTGAAGCCCGCCATCTTTCTCACTCCTCTGAACTTCAGCAACATCCTCGAGCAGGTAGCCGTGCTCGCACTGGTTGCCGCCGTACAAACCGTCGTCATGGTCGTCGGCGATTTCGACCTGTCGGTGGGGGCTCTCGCCAGCCTGGTCGGAGTGTTGGTGGCCCAGCTGCTCGTTGCCGGGGTCGACCCGGTTCAGGCGATCGCGGTGGGCCTGACCGCCGGCCTGCTGGCCGGAGCGATCAACGGATTCCTGGTGGCGTATGTGGGGCTGTCTGCCTTCATCGCCACCCTGGCGACAATGACCTCGTTCACCGGCCTGGCCCTGCTGCTCAGCAACGGAACGACGGTGTTCGGCCTGCCCGAATCGTTCATCTGGCTCGGCCAGGGGCGCCTCGGCCCGGTTCCCGTGCCGATTGTCATTGCCGTTGTCGTCATGCTTCTGGTCTGGTTCCTGCTCTCACGCACGGTGCTCGGGCGCACCTGGTACGCGATCGGCGGCAATGCGGAGGCCGCGCGCCTCTCGGGAGTCAACACCAGACTGGTCAGATTCTCGGCCTTTCTCATCGCGGGTCTGGGCGCGGCCCTGGCCGGCGTGATCCTCACCGCGCGGCTCGCTTCCGGGCATCCGTCTGCCGCCGATCCGATGATGCTCAGCTCGATCGCGGCTGTCTTTCTCGGCGTCACGCTCAGTCGAACCGGCTCACCCACCATCGGCGGCACCGCTGTGGGGCTCGGCATCGTCGGCGTGCTCAGCAACGGTTTGAACCTGTTGCACGTGAATAGCTACCTGCAGCAGGTGCTCACGGGTGTCATCATTGTGCTCGCCGTGAGCCTGAGTCGGTTGAGCCGGAACCGTCGATGAGCGCAGCAGTTTTCGCCGCGCTTGATTTCGGCACATCGGGGGTGAAGGTCGCCCTGATCGACACCGACGGTGTGACTCTCGCGGGTGCTCAGGCGCCCTACCCGACCGTGTCGGGACGTGCGGGGGAGCGGGAGCAGGATCCCAGCGACTGGTGGGCGGCCGGCGTCGCCGCGCTTCGCGAGTGCCCGGCGGCCGTGCGCGACCGGGTCGTCGCCGTCGCAGCGACCGGGCAAATGCAAGATCTCATTTGTGTGGCGGACTCGGGCGGTGCCGGCGAGGTCAGGCGCAGCCCGGTTCGCGCCGCGCTGCTCTACTCCGACACCCGGGCCGGCGCCCAGCACACTCGGTTGAGCAACGCGTTTCCCGACTGGGCCCGGCGCACCGGCAACCACCAGGATTCGTCAAATGTGGGCGCCAAAATCGCCTGGCTGGCCGACACCGAACCCGCGACTCTTGCGAGTTCGACGAGCCTGCTGTTCAGCGCCGCAGGTTATGTGCTCTGGCGGGCCGGCGCCGAGCCGGCCTGCGACCTGGCGACGGCGTCGGTGACCGGGCTGCTCGATGTCGGCCGGCGCGAGTGGTTCCACGCGATGGTGACAGCCAGCGGTGCGACGCCCGCGCAGCTGCCCCGACTGGTTCAGCATGCGGCCAGCGCCGAGTCCATCGTGGGCACTCTGACGGATGCCGCAGCGCACGAGTGGGGACTGCCCGCCGGTATCCCGCTCGTGTTGGCGCTCGGCGATGCCGCAGCGACGACCGACGGACTCGTGGGGAGCGAACCCGGCGACGCCTACCTCTACCTCGGCAGTACCGGCTGGTTTGCGCAGATCGGCGCGACTGCCGCCGATCCGTCACCGCGCCATTCCATCGTGCTGCCCGGCTGGCAGCGGCGCCTGCAGATCGGCGCCGTGCTCTCGGCCGGCACGGCGTCGGCCTGGGCGCTGGCAACATTTCTTCCCGGTCTGAGCTTTGCCGAGGCCGATGCCCTCGCCGGCGCGCGCCTGGATTCCGCACCGCCGGCCCGCCTGCTGTGCCTGCCGGGGCTGAACGGCGAGCGCACCCCGGTGCGCGACAACCAGGCGCGTGGCGCATTCATCGGTATCACCGACCAGACGGATGCGGTCGATCTTTACCTCGCGGTTCTGACCGGGGTCGCGATGAACCTGCGGCACGCTGCCGACGACATGCGCGCCGACGACATGCGCGCCGACGACATGCGCGCCGACGACACGCGTGCCGACGACCGGCAGCCCCCTCCGCCACGACGGCTCGCCCTGGTGGGCGGAGCAGCGGAGTCGCCGACCTGGCGTCGCATTCTGGCCTCGGTTTTCGATGTGCCGGTCATCACCGGCCCGCACGGGGATCCGGGAACCGTCTCGGCCGCCCGACACGCCGCAGACGCCCTCGGACTGGCTCACAGCATCCGTTCGCTTTTCGACATCGCCGCTGGGGATGAGACCGGGGCGGGGTTCGTGACCGAACCCGGACCCGGCACCCCTCTCTATCGAGAACTCCTTCCGGTGCACCGCGCACTCTACGACGCGCTCGCCGGGAGCTTTCAGTCCCTCGCCCAGATTTGATTCGACCGCACCGCACCGCACCGCACCGCACCGCACCGCACCACATCCCACCTCCTGAAAGGCACCACCATGAAGATCTCCAGACGGCTGAGCCTCGCCGCAGCACTGACGCTGCCCGTTGTGTTCGCGCTCACGGCCTGCTCAAGCACCAGCGCTCCCGCAGCCGACGATGTGACGCGCGTCGTCGTACTCACGCCCTACCTGTCGAGTGCAGCGACGAAGGAGTCGATTGACGAGTTCACCACGCAGGGCGAAAAGCTGGGCTGGGAGATCAGCGTCGTCGACACCGCTGGCGACATGAACAAGCTCAACAGTGCGTTCCAGGACGCCGCGGCGCAGCAACCGGATGCCATCGTGCTCGGCTCCGGTGACCCGACCCAGATCTCGCTCGGTTTGAAGTCGGCCGTGGCCGCCGGCATTCCGGTCTTCGCCATGGATGCCGCGGCCAACGATCTGATCGCCGCCAACGTCACGAGCGACAACACCAGCCTTGGTGACCAGAGCGCGAGCGCGTTGATCGACCTGATGGGTGGCACGGGGGCTGTGGTCATGATGACCCACGAACCGCACCCGGGTGTGAAGGCACGTGCCGCCGGAGCCCGCGAGACGTTTGCGGCCGCCGGAATCACCGTGCTCGAAGAGAAGCATGTCGAGAACCCGGGCGCCGTCGACAGTGCCCGCACCTCGATGCAGGACATCATCTCGTCGCGCGGTGCCGAGGTCACCGGAGTCTGGGGTGGCTGGGACGAACCGGCCCTCGGCGTCACGCAGGCGCTGAACGCCGCCGGCGTCACGAACGTGCCCGTCGTCGGAGTCGACGGCCAGGACTTCGCGTTGGCCGAGATCGATAAGAAGGGCCCGTTCCAGGCCACGATCAAGCAGGACTGGGCCTCGATTGCCGGTCAGGTCGTCGCGCTCATCCAGGATCTGGTCGACAACGGCACCCCGCCGGCGCAGGGGCAGTACGAACTGCCGGGTACGCTCATTACCGGTACCAAATAGACAGAGGACGCCGCCCAACGCGCGGGCGAAGGGAGCGGGAACGATGAATGTCATCAGCTGGCTCTTCGACGCCCAACTGCACATCGGCGATCAGGTGATCCTCTGGCGTGAGGTTGTCGGCAACCTCTTCGGTCTGGCCAGCGCACTCGGCGGTATGCGACGCAAGGTGTGGGCCTGGCCGGTTGGAATTGCCGGCAACGCTCTGCTGTTCACCGTCTTCCTCGGGGCCGTCTTCGGCACGCCCAACCCGATCAATCTCTACGGTCAAGCCGGTCGACAGATCATGTTCATCGTCGTGTCGATCTACGGTTGGATCCAATGGAGACGGGCCCGTGCAGCCGTCGGCCAGGTGGCGGTGACTCCGCGCTGGGCGGGCAACCGGGTGCGAGTTCTGCTCGGGTTGGGACTCGTCGGCGGAACGCTCATCCTGACCCCCATTTTCACCGCTCTCGGCTCGTTCGAGCCAGTGTGGGCCGACGCCTGGATTTTCACTGGATCGCTTCTGGCCACCTACGGCATGGCCAAGGGCTGGACCGAGTTCTGGCTCATCTGGGTCGCCGTCGACATCGTCGGAGTGCCACTTTTGGTCAGTGCGGGCTACTACGCCTCGGCGACGCTGTACCTGTTTTATGGCGCGTTCACGATTGTGGGATTCTTCGTCTGGATGCGGGTGCAGCGGCGGCAGCGCGCCCTCGCATCCGACGTACTCACTCTCCCCTGAGAGAGCAGAATAGGCCTATGCCGAACCGTCTCGCTGCTGCGATCAGCCCCTATCTGCGTTCGCATGCCGACAATCCCGTCGACTGGCATGAGTGGGGTGCCGAGGCCTTCGCCGAAGCTCGGGCACGCGATCTGCCGGTGCTCGTGTCAATCGGCTATTCCACCTGTCACTGGTGCCACGTGATGAACAGAGAATCGTTCAGTGACCCGGCGCTCGCGAGTGTCCTGAACAAGAATTTCGTCAGCATCAAAGTCGATCGGGAAGAGCACCCCGACGTCGACACCAGTTTTCTCGCCGCGGCCGGTGCATTCACCCGAAACCTCGGCTGGCCGCTCACCGTGTTCGTCACGCCCGACGGGCAGGCCTTCTACGCCGGCACCTACTTTCCGCCGCAGCCGGCACAGGGGCTCCCGTCCTTCATGCAGGTGCTTGATGCCGTCACGGATGCCTGGACCCAGCGCCGCGACGACGTCACCGAATCTGCGGCGCGCGTGGCTCAGGCCCTCGCCGACATCGCCGCGCTGCCAGAGGCCTCGAGGTCGGGGACACTGGCCGAGCCGGTCGAGATCGAGCAGGCACTGACACAGCTCGTGGCTCAGGAAGATACGCGCTCTGGCGGTTTCGGTGGCGCGCCGAAGTTTCCGATGGCGCCGACGCTCGGCTTTCTGCTCGATGACCCTCGACCGTCCGCACAGGCGCTGGCGCTGCGCACCCTCAAAAGGATGGGTGCCTCCCCACTGCGCGATCCGGTCGAAGGCGGCTTCTTTCGTTACGCCGTGCAGCGCGACTGGTCGGAACCGCACTACGAGCGCATGCTCTCCGACAATGCCCAGTTGCTCGCCCTGTATACCCGGGCGTGGCAACGCACGAACGAGCGGTGGGCACGCATCGTCGTCGACGGGCTTGTCGATTTTCTCACCACCGTGTTGCGCCTTCCGAGTGGCGGCTTCGCCAGCGCCCAGGATTCCGAAAGCATCGTCAATGGTGTGCGCGTCGAAGGCGGCTATTACGCGCTCGAGCTCGATGACCGCAGGGCCGAGCGCGCACCGGCCCTCGATGAAAAGGTGCTCACCGGATTCAACGGCCTGGCGATCTCGGCGCTGGCACGCGCCGGGTTCGCGGGAGAGAACGACCGCGCGTGTGTGAGTGCACGTCAGGCGGCGGACTACCTCCTGGCCCATCATGTGCGGGCCGACGGTACCCTCGTGCGTGTGAGCGTCGACGCGCGCATCTCGGCGGCGCCGGCCACGCTGGAAGATTATGGGATGTTCGCCCGGGCGCTCCTCGATCTGGCACTGGTCACCGGCGACGTCGGCTACGCCAAAGGCGCCCGCCGACTCATCGACAGCACTCTCTCGCCGGCATCCGACAGCGCCGATGCCGAGGATCGCGAGTCGGCCACAGCCCTGCGGTTCCGCCCACCGGGCGGCGGAGACCCGGTTTTGGAAGGCCAGGGGCTCGCCTTCACCGCCAATCCCTCTGACGGCGCCTACCCCTCAGGGCTGACGGCGATTGCCGACGCCGCCCATCAGCTTTTTCTACTCACGGCCGAGACTCGGTATCGAGACGCGGCTCGTTCGGCGCTGTCGGGCATCGTCTCCCGTGCGCTGGCACAACCCCTCGCCTTCGGAGCTACGCTTCGCCTGATCAACGCGCTCACCGAGCCCGCCGTACAGCTCGTCGTCGTCTCACCCGATGTCCTGTCATCCGACGATTCGGGTTCCGCCGATCCCAGTGGTCTGCGCGCAGCGGCCCGCAGATATCCGGCCAATCTGGTCACCTGCGTCACCGAGAGCCAAGCTCGAGCATTTGCCGAGGCAGGCTTCGCGCTGTTCGATTCGCGCGCAACGCGCAGTGGCCGGGTGACCGCTTACCTCTGCCGAGACTTCGTCTGCCGTCTGCCGGTCACAGATTCAGCACAACTCGAGCGCAATTAGTGAACGCACTGTCTCATTAATCGCTAGTATGGCGTCAGGCTCTCGTATTCCGTCGACCAGGCCTTCCGTGCGAACGATCGTGCAGAAGCCAACGATGGTTCGCGCCGGCCAAGGGGGATCGTTCGAGTTGCGGTGTCTCTGAATCCACCTGCTCTCGACCGACATCAAGGATGGCCCTGAACTATGTCATTGTCTCAACGCTTCGCGAGCGGTCAACGGCCGTCGCGTTTTCGGGTATTTGCTGGGGTGGCGCTGGCTCTGGCGCTGTCGCTCGGTTTCATTGTGGCGCCGGCGCCGGATGCGGCCATGGCCGCGTCGGCCTTGACGATTTCTGGGCACGTTGACACGCAGGTCCGCGGGAGTGCCCCGGCGGCGATTCCGGTGGGTGTCGAGTTCGATGTCAATTTGTATGCCGCCGATGCGTCAATTCGGTGGGATGAGACCCCGGTTCGGACTGTGCGGGTGCGCGGTGGCGAATCGGGTAACTACAGTTTCGCCGGGTTGTCGCGTGGCACTGTTTATCGTGTGGGGGTGGCAGCGGTTGTGACCAACGGCATCCGTTACCATGACGAATTTTGGCCGCGCAAGGGGTCGATGAAGGCCGCCGAGGTGTTGTACCCGCCCGGAGGAAATGCGGCACTGTCGAATCTGAACTTCTCGATGATCGCCCGGAACAGTGCGGCGAATCTGACTGGGCGTGTGACGAACCAGGCGAATGTGCCGTTGGGGATTCCGATCGAGGTGACCCTGTATGACGTGCAAGACACGTCGTTGGGTGATGAGGCCATGGGCGCGATCGAGCGTGTGACGACGGTCAACGGCAGTTATGGCTTCGATGTGCCGCGAGACGCTCGATACAAGTTGTCGTTCCGTGATCTTTCCCGTGCCGAAACGGCCCTCGCGTGGAGTGTGTATCCGGCGCCGACACGAGAGTTCATCCAGGCTGGTGGGGCGAGTGCGGTTGACGTGGGTGCGGTCAAGCTCGCACCGGGCGTGTCAATTTCGGGCACGGTCAACACGCGGACCGCGGGCGGCGTTGCCCCGATCCCGGCCGGCGTTGATTTTTCGGTGGAGCTTTATGAGCGCTACAGCACGATGGGTTGGTACACGGGCCGCATCGTCGCACCGGAGATCGCGAATCTGGGCACGGCTGGCACGTACCGGTTTGTCGGACTTCCGGCGGGGCAGTACACCGTTGGCTTTACGAATGCGAAAACCAGCAGCGGAAACTATGACCCGCAGGTGTGGAACAACGTGAGCTTCATTGGTGATGCGAGTGCCGTCTACGTCAGCGCTGGCGGCCGTGCAACGGGCATCAACGCCTCGATGGTGGTGCGGCCTCTGCCCTCGGTGAGCCCCGCGACCCCGACCATCACCGGCACTCTCATCGATGGCCAGACCCTCACCGCGCAGGCGGGCGTCTGGAAGCCGACAGGTGTGGCGGTGAGCCAGCAGTGGCTGCGCGGGGGCAACCCGATCTCTGGAGCAACCGCGGCGAGCTACACTCTCACGGCGGCAGATGTCGGCAGTCGGATCAGCGTGATCGTCACCGGGAGCATGACGGGATACACCACGGCGTCGCAGACCTCGACCGAGACGGCATCCATCGCCGCGAAGCCGATCCCGTTGCCGATGACTGGGCCGACCCCGACCATCACAGGAATACTCGCCAACGGCAAGGTGCTGACGCTGAAACCAGGCGTCTGGAATCCCAAGACCGCCAAACTGACTCAGCAATGGCTGCGTGACGGAAGCCCGATTACCGGGGCGACGAAGATCAAGTACACGCTGACGGCGGCGGATGTTGGCCGACAGATCAGCGCAGTCGTCACCGGCACCCGGGCCGGCTACGTCACGACGACGATGACATCGGTGCCGACGACTCTGATCGCCGCCAGGCCTTTTACCGCAGCTCCGAGGCCCACGATCACGGGGACTCGTACCGAGGGCAGCGTGCTGACCGCGAAAGTGGGTCTGTGGAAGCCGGCTGGCGCAGCACTGACCCAGCAGTGGCTGCGCAACGGAGTTGCGATTGCCGGTGCAACGGAGCGGACCTACCCCCTCACGACTGACGATATCGGCAGCCAGATCAGCGTGGCCGTGAGCGGATCGCTCGCGGGGTATGCCACGGCGACGACAACCTCGGTTTTGACCCCGAAGATCGCCCCGAAGCCCCTGCCCAACCTCACCGCGGTGACACCGACGATCTCGGGTACACGGGCGAATGGCAAGGTTCTGACGGCGAACGTCGGCGCGTGGAAGCCCACGACCGTCACACTCACTCAGAAGTGGTTGCGCAACGGTGTCGCGATTGCCGGGGCGACGTCGAAGACCTACACGCTGACGGCGGCGGATGTCGGGAGAAAGATCAGCGTTGCCGTCACGGGAAGTCTGGCCGGTTACACAACGGCGACCAAGACTTCGGTGGCGACGGTGAATATCGCCAAGTAGGCGGTCGAAGCAGTGTTGTTTTCCTTCGTGAGCAGTGAACGGCCGTCGCGTTTTCGGGTATTTGCTGGGGTGGCGCTGGCTTTGGCGCTGTCGCTGGGTTTCATTGTGGCGCCGGCGCCGGATGCGGCCATGGCCGCGTCGGCCTTGACGATTTCTGGGCACGTTGACACGCAGGTCCGGGGGAGTGCCCCGGCGGCGATTCCGGTGGGTGTCGAGTTCGATGTCAATTTGTATGCCGCCGATGCGTCAATTCGGTGGGATGAGACCCCGGTTCGGTCTGTGCGGGTGCGCGGTGGTGAATCGGGGAACTACAGTTTCGCCGGGTTGTCGCGTGGCACTGTTTATCGTGTGGGGGTGGCGGCGGTTGTGACCAACGGCATCCGTTACCATGACGAATTTTGGCCGCGCAAGGGGTCGATGAAAGCCGCCGAGGTGTTGTACCCGCCCGGAGGTAATGCGGCACTGTCGAATCTGAACTTCTCGATGATCGCCCGGAACAGCGCGGCGAATCTCACCGGGCGTGTGACGAACCAGGCGAATGTGCCGTTGGGGATTCCGATCGAGGTGACCCTGTATGACGTGCAAGACACGTCGTTGGGTGATGAGGCCATGGGCGCGATCGAGCGTGTGACGACGGTCAACGGCAGTTATGGCTTCGATGTGCCGCGAGACGCTCGATACAAGTTGTCGTTCCGTGATCTTTCCCGTGCTGAAACGGCGCTCGCGTGGAGTGTGTATCCGGCGCCGAGCCGGGAGTTCATCCAGGCTGGTGGGGCGAGTGCGGTGGACGTGGGTGCGGTCAAGCTCGCGCCGGGCGTGTCAATTTCGGGCACGGTCAACACGCGGACCGCGGGCGGCGTTGCCCCGATCCCGGCCGGCGTTGATTTTTCGGTGGAGCTTTATGAGCGCTACAGCACGATGGGTTGGTACACGGGCCGCATCGTCGCCCCGGAGATCGCGAATCTGGGCACGGCTGGCACGTACCGGTTTGTCGGCCTTCCGGCGGGGCAGTACACCGTTGGCTTTACGAAGGCTAAAACCAGCAGCGGAAACTACGACCCGCAGGTGTGGAACAACGTGAGCTTCATTGGTGATGCGAGTGCCGTCTACGTCAGCGCCGGCGGCCGTGCAACGGGCATCAACGCCTCGATGGTGGACAACGCACCCCTTCCTCCGGTGACCGGGGTGACCCCAACCATCACGGGAACTCTCATCGACGGTCAGATTCTGACAGCGAACGTCGGCACCTGGCAGCCTGCGAACGCCACGATAACCCAGCGCTGGCAGCGGGATGGCACCGTAATTTCGGGCGCTACGTCGACGAAATACACTCTGACAGCGGCGGATGTCGGCAGCCAGATCAGCGTGGACGTCACGGGTTCACGCGTCGGATATGGCACGGTGACCAAGGTCTCCGCACCCACCGCAACGATTGCGGCGAAGCTGGGTACGCCGACACCCACGCCGACGCCGACGCCGACTGCGACGCCGACTCCGACTGCGACGCCGACTCCGACTCCGACTGCGACGCCGACTCCGACTCCGACTGCGACGCCGACGCCCACGCCCACGCCGACACCCACGCCGACTGCGACGCCGACGCCGACTGCGACGCCGACGCCGACTGCGACGCCGACGCCGACTGCGACGCCGACGCCGACTGCGACGCCGACTCCGACGCCCACGCCCACGCCGACACCCACGCCGACTCCGACGCCGGCCCCGTGGAGTCCCGTCGTCACGCGCATTTCGGGTGAGGATCGGTATGCGACGGCCGTTGCGATCTCGCGCGCTGGTTTCGCGACGTCGGCTCCGGTCGTTTACATTGTGACGGGCACGAACTACCCGGATGCGCTCGGGGCGGCCCCGGCGGCGACGAAGGAGGGTGGGCCGTTGCTTTTGACGCAGCCGACCGAGCTTCCGGCGTCGGTGCGGGCCGAGATCACGCGTGTGAAGCCGGGAAAGATCGTGGTTGTCGGGGGTACTGCGGCGGTGTCGAACGGTGTTCTGGCCGAGTTGAAGGAGCTTGCGCCGACGGTGAAACGGGTCGCGGGTGTCGACCGGTTTGACACGGCTCGGCAGGTTGTCGCGCAGGCGTTTTCCGGTTCGGTGTCATTGGCCTATGTTGCGACCGGGCTGAACTATCCCGATGCGTTGTCGGCGTCGGCTGCAGCGGGGGCTCGTGGTGTGCCGGTGCTTTTGGTCAACGGTGGTGCCGCCCGTGCTGACGCGGCGACGACAGCGCTGTTGACGAAGCTCAGAGCGACTCGGATCACTGTCGTCGGTGGGAAAGCGGCGGTTGCTGACGGTATCGTGTCGTCGTTGACGGGTGTTGGAACGGTCACTCGCATTTCAGGAACCGATCGGTTTGACACCTCGCAGAAGATCAACAAGGCTGCGTTCACGAGTGTGAAGAGCGCCTACTTCGCGACCGGGTTTCAGTTCCCTGACGCGCTTGCTGGTGCGGCGCTGGCGGGTGCCAAGGGAGCGCCGCTCTACGTGGTGCAGCCGGCGTGCGTGCCGGCCGGGATCCGCGGGGATCTAACGGCCTTTGCTCCGAAGACAATCACATTGATCGGCGGGCGTTCCGCACTCTCCGAGCGGGTCGCAAGGCTCACCCGCTGCTAGCATCACCCAGTATTGCACACCGGGGGTGAGCGGCTTTCCCGACGCTTACTGCCGGTGTCGGTGGGGCGTGGCTGTGTCGTGACGCGGGCGGACGTACACTGAAACAGACGCGACTGAATTCACTCGGGTTGCACAGATCTAGGTCTCGACATTCCGGCAGCGTCGTGAATGCGCCTTCCGATCCCCCCAGGAGACCATGTCTACTTTTGACCGCGCGGACTCGCTCGCGACATCCGGAAGCCTTGGCGAACCCCGGGTCGCCGCCGACCCGACGACGACCGCAACCGGATCGATGCCGGTTCTGTCGCTCAGCGCCGAGCCCGAGCCGGTGCTCGTCACTGTCGACCCACGCACGCGCCGTTTTGACCGTGACGATGTGGTCGTGCGCAAAGGCGAGATCGCCCTGGTGAACGGACACTACACACCGCACGAATCGATGGCGAAAGACCTCGTGGCTGTGCACGATGCCCTCGAGCAGGCTGGCATCGACTTTCTGTTGGTGCGCGGTGACCACAACCGGCTGGTAATCGCCGTCGACCGGTCGAAGCGCGCGACGATTTCCCGGGCTCTCTCCGCGGCCTTCGCCGAGGAGCCGTTTTATGCCAAGCCCGCTGACGGCACGCAGGCGCAGCCGTTGCTCATCGCCGACGGCGCCCTGGCGACCCTGCGTCGGTGTGCGGTCTTTCGGGTCTACCGCCCACGTATCGAACCGATCGGGCGGTTGCGTTACGGCGCAGAGACCGCTTTCCAACTGGAATTCTGGCGGTTCGACGACGACGAGATCATCGCGCCGGTCGAGAATGCGCTGATGCGCACTCGGCTGCTGCGCTCCGAGGCACGCGAGACCACCGTTGTGCTGTACAACCGGGAGTGGCGCACCCTGCGCAGCATGTTCGACGATCTCGCCAGTGACGTGAGCTTCGACATTGACATGGTCTTCTCCTGGGTTGACGGCTCGTCGGCCGATTTCCAACGTGAACGTGCACTGCGGATGGAATCTCACCAGGTGGGGGAGGGCGACGACTCCGATGCGCGCTTTCGTCAGATCGACGAGCTCAAGTACGCGCTCCGCAGCGTTTACCTCTTTGCGCCGTGGGTGCGTCGCATCTTCATCGCCACGGATTCACCCGCTCCGGTCTGGCTCGCGGATCACCCGCGGGTCACGATCATGCGCAGCGAAGAGTTCTTTGCCGACCCGAGCGTGCTGCCCACCCACAATTCGCACGCGGTCGAGAGCCAACTCCACAACATCCCTGGCATTGCCGAGCACTTCTTGTATTCCAATGACGACATGTTCTTTGGTCGCCCGGTGGGTCCGGAGATGTTCTTCTCGCCGGGCGGGATCACCAAGTTCATCGAGGCCCCCACGCGCATCGGGCTCGGCGAGAACGACCCGAGTCGAAGCGGGTTTGAGAATGCCGCCCGAGTGAACCGGGCGCTGCTGCTCGAACGCTTCGGGAAAGTCACCACGCGCCATCTTGAACACACTGCGGCGCCCCTGTGCAAGAGCGTCATGAACGAGTTGGAGCAGGAGTTCCCCGACGACTTCGCACGCACCGCCGCGAGCCGCTTCCGGTCGGCGACCGATATCTCGGTAACAAACTCGCTGTACCACTACTACGCACTGATGACCGGTCGGGCGGTGGCGCAAACGCAAGCGCGTTCGCTCTACATTGAAACCACGCTGAAGCGCGCTTTGCGGCAGATGGACAAGCTGCGCAAGCGCCGCGATCAAGACATGTTCTGCCTCAATGACGGCAGCTTTCCCGAGATCTCCGACGAGGTGCGACGCGAGGCTGTCACCGAGTTCCTCGAACTGTACTTTCCGTTCCCCGCACCGTGGGAGCGGCCGGCGGCGCCGAGCGAGGCCGACTACCC
The DNA here is from genome assembly GCF_013410665.1 of Leifsonia psychrotolerans. Classification (NCBI taxonomy): domain Bacteria; kingdom Bacillati; phylum Actinomycetota; class Actinomycetes; order Micrococcales; family Microbacteriaceae; genus Glaciibacter; species Glaciibacter psychrotolerans. Next base: position 153,932 of record NZ_JACCFM010000001.1, read on the forward strand.
GCTGTAGACAGGAATCGGGGTGGTCAGCGGCGGAACCGGTGCCGGTGGCAGGGTCCCGGCGGGCAGGATCTCAATTCCGGATTCGGCCAACCGTCGGGCGCTTTCGTGCGCATCGATGAAATCAAGTTCCGGATGGCTGCCGAGCGGCACGACAGAATGCACGACGGTATCGGCATAGAGGTGCACCAGGTTGAACGCGCGGGCGGCATCCTGACCTCGGGTGCCGCCCGCGGGCACCGTCAGATCTTGCGTGTAACAGGTGGCCGACGCGACCGACACGGGGATTCCCGCAAACGTAGCGGCTGAGGAGTAGTGCAAATGACCGGCCAGGATGCTGCGCACATCGGTTCCGCGCAGCACCTCGGCCAGCGGGGCTTGATCGCGCAGCTCCACCGAAACCGCGAGGTCGAGCACGCTCGGCACCGGCGGATGGTGCATGGCCAGGATCGTTCCGTCGGGTGCCGGAACCCGCAGTTGTTCACGTAACCAGACCAGCTGGTCGGTCGTGATTTCGCCGTGGTGGTGGCCGGGCACCGTGGTGTCGAGAGTGATGATGCGCAGTCCGTCGATGAAGACGACGTCGTCGATCGGGTGCGTCGCGGGAAGTTCTCCGAGCAGCGAGGTACGAAAAACCGCCCGATCGTCGTGATTGCCCATCACCCAGATCACCCGGGCGCCCAGTCGCTCGGCCGCCGGCTCGACGATCTCGCGGAGGCGGTCATACGCCTGCGGCTCGCCTTTATCGGCCAGATCGCCCGTGATGATGAGGGCCTCGGGCCGGGCCCCCGAGGCTTCGACCTCGGCAAAGAGTTGGGCCAGGTGTGCGGCGCTGTCGACACGATCGTACAGTCGCCGGTCACCGGCCAGCAGGTGAGTGTCACTGAGATGGAGCAGAAAATGGTCCGGCCTCGGATATTCGGCCGTTCGAATGCTCACGCGATTCCTCTTCATGTCGGCGTGCGCCCCCAGAATGTGAGAGTGCTGCGGTACACCAAGTATTCGACCAGACGTTCTTGAACATTCGGTGTACGCCACGCAGGCGACGCAGAGGGAAAAGGCCTCTAATTGGCGACGAGTGTCACCGTGACCGGGGTCGGGTTGGCGAAGAGGTCGAGAACGGGGCAGTGGCTGTCCACGGCGGCATGCAGCTGTGCGTAGCGTTCGTCGGATTCGGGACCCGTCACCCGCACGGTGAGCCGTACGGCGGAGAAACCGGGCCGCACGCTCTCGTCGACGCCGAACAGCCCACGCACATCGAGGTCGCCTTCGGCAGTGGCGGTGATCGAATCCAGTCGAATCCCGAGGTTCTGGGCGTAGAGCCGGTACACCACGATCTGGCAGGAGATGAGCGCACCCAGCGCGTATTCGACCGGGCTGGGTGCGATGTCGTCACCGGCCAACGCTGCCGGTTCGTCGACGAAGAAGACCTGGGCGCCGACGGTGATACGGCTGGCGACGGACCCTTCGCCCTCGCCGGAGACCCGTGTGGTCAGCTGTGCACTGTCGACATTGGCGCGGATCCGTTCGGACCAGGCCGCACCCGCGGCAGTGAGGCGTTCGGCGCGCTCGGCGGCGGAGACGGTGGGGACGGAATCGACGAGAAGGCTCATGATCTTCTTTCTGAGAGGGAGCGAGGGCAGAGTCACAGAGTAAGAACCCGAGCTGCTCCCGCGCAACGGAGCCAGACATCTGGCGTAACGAAGGCTGTCAACCCGGCGACGGGCTGTGAGGAGTCCCCCATCTGGTTGTGGCACTCTTGGTTCGTGCGCACCCTCTCGACCTCCAGCCCGACCCGGTATCTTGCCGGGGCGTTCGGTGCCCCGGTCGCTTTCGTCGGTCTGTATGCATTCTTTGTGCGCAGCTACAGCGGTCAGATCGTCGATCAGCTGGCCTTTGACGGCGCAGATTTCGGTTCTCGCAGCGTCACTCCGGTGGCCGAGACCCTCCTCGACCAAGTGCCGTTGGTCTCGGCCGTGATCGGGCTGGTTCTCACCCTGGTCATCGCGCTCGCCCGCCGCAATTGGGTCACCTTGCTGGTCGCCGTCTGTGTCGCCGGCGCCGCCGTCTCCACGACTCAGATCCTGAAATACGGCGTGCTGTCCCGACCGGATCTGGGGGTGTCTGGCTACGCCAGCAACTCATTCCCTTCGGGGCATACGACGGTTGCCGCGGCATCCGCCCTCGCCGTCTTTCTCGTTTCGAGCCCCCGCTTTCGGCCCATGGTGGGCGCGTGGGGCTCGGCCTTCGCCGTGGCCGCGGGGCTGTCGACGGTGGCGAATCAATGGCATCGCCCCAGCGATGTGATTGCCGGACTGCTCGTCGTCGCCTTCTGGGGGTGCGTCGCCGGCGTCGTTCTCGCGAGCCTGCCCGGCCGGGGGCTTGCGATCGCCCGCCCCTGGCGCGCGGGACGGCTGATCTTGCTGATTGCTCCGTTCGCGCTCGTCACTGCCCTGGCGTTTCTCATCACGGTGTCGCGGGCCACTTCCGACTCGACGGAAACGCTGATCGCCTACATCGGAGGCATGGCGGCCATCGTCGCGGCTGGTTTCGCGCTCGCCGTCGTGGGAACCCGTCTGTTCATCCGCCTGCCGTAACCTCATTCGCCTGCCGTAACCGGACGGTCCGCCGAAAAATCGGGGGTGCCGCCCGGCGGATGCGCGTGCAACACTGAGCTATGGCCGTCACATTGCGTGCACTCCAGACCGCGATTCCTCCAACGATCCTGGTGCAAGACCAGGTCCGCGATGTTTTCGTCGCCCAACCAGGACTCAGCCGCCTCGCCCAACGCCTCGTCGCAACCTCGTTCAACATGTCGGGGATCGAGACCCGGCGCACGGTGATTTCGGAGCTCTCGCTCGAGGCCGATGTCGAGAATCCTCAGTTCTATGACCCGGCGACTTCGGAGTTGCTGGCACCGAGCACCCGGGTGCGCAATGAGCTGTACATCGTCGAAGCCACGAAGCTCTTCGTCGAGGCCGGGAGACTCGCGCTGCAGAACTGTCCGGGGATCGAGGCGGCCGACGTCACACATGTGGTGACCGTCTCCTGCACGGGCTTCTATGCGCCGGGCCCCGACTATATGCTCGTGCGGGAGTTGGGGCTCTCTCCCTCTACCCAGCGTTACCATCTCGGTTTCATGGGCTGTTATGCGGCGATGCCCGCGTTGCGCACGGCGAAACAGTTTGTCGAAGCCGACCCGAACGCCGTCGTGCTCGTGGTCAGTGCCGAGCTGTGCTCCTTGCACCTGCGCACCTCCAACGATCCCGACACCATCGTGGCTTCCTCGCTGTTCGCCGACGGCGCCGCAGCGGGAATCGTGAGTGCCCGCCCACCCGCGCCGGGCGAGACCGCTCTTCACCTCGACGTCTTCGAGACTGTGATCACCCCAGTCGGCGAAGGCGACATGGCCTGGAAGATCGGCGACGAAGGGTTTGAAATGGTGCTGAGCAGCTATGTGCCTCACATCATCGATGAACATATCGAAGGGGCCCTCACACCGCTGTTGGCGCAGGATGCCACGCTGCGCGAGTGCATTGCTCCGGGCGGACGGCTCGATGTCGCGACAGACATCGCACACTGGGCGATCCACCCCGGGGGGCGCAGCATTCTCGATAAAACCGAGGCGAAGTTGGAACTGCGTGAGGAACAGCTGGCACCGTCCCGCGAGATCCTGCGCCGCTACGGCAATATGTCGAGTGCAACGGTGCTGTTCGTCTTGAAGGCGATCGTCGATGCCCCGACCGTTGCCGACGGCGAGCGGGTCTGCGCACTGGCCTTCGGTCCGGGACTCACTGTCGAATCCGGCCTGCTCACCGTGGCGCGCGGGTAAGGACGGCGAGGAGCATGCGGTCCTTGCGGGTGCGGGACGACGACGCCGTCGAGCTCATGGATAGCCCCGACTGTGACCCCGTGCGCCTCGAACGCACCTACGCGAGCTTTCCCGTCGTCAACGCGGTGGTCTCGGGCTGGCGACAGATCTATCGACGCGACATCCGCCCGCTGCTGCACGTCGACCAGCCGCGCACACTGCTCGATATCGGTGCGGGAGGCGGCGATCTCGCCCGGTCGCTGACGACGTGGGCGCGACAGGACGGGCTGCGGTTGCATGTGACGGCCATCGATCCGGATGCGCGGGCTCACACCTATGCGCTTGCGCAGCCGGCACAGCCCGGCTTGACCTTTCGACGTGCGTTCAGCTCGGAGCTGGTTGGTGAGGGCGCCCGTTTCGACATCGTCGTCTCGAATCATGTTCTCCATCACCTGACCGCGCGCGAGCTGGGCGGGCTGCTGTTCGACTCGGAACGGCTCTGTCGGCAGGTGGTTCTGCACGCCGACATCGAACGCAGCCGGCTGGGCTACCTGGGGTTCGGGTTGGCAACCTGGCCCTTCTTTCGCGACTCTTACATTCGCCCCGACGGCCTCACCTCGATCAGGCGCAGCTTCACGGTCGACGAATTACGCGCGGTGCTGACTGTGGCCGGACTGTCGAGGTGGTGGGTGACTCGGGAGGTGCCATCCCGCTACCTGCTGCGTTATTCCACGGGGGGCACGGGTGCCTGACTCTCCCGATGCGGAGGCTCGTCTGCGCGACGTCATCATCGTCGGTGCAGGCCCGGTTGGCATGATGCTGGCCTGCCAACTCGCGGTGCGCGGACTCGACATTGTCGTGGTGGAACGGCGCACCGAGCCGTCGCTGTTGTCGCGGGCGATCGGTATCCATCCGCCTGGGCTGCGTGCTCTCGAACAGATCGGGGTACTCGACGACCTGCTGGCCGACGCGGTGAAGATCTCCGAGGGCGAGGTCAGTTGCGACGGAGCCCTGATGGGGCGGCTCTCATTCACGCGAGTCGGTGGGCGGCATCCGTTCGTTGCCGCCCTGCCCCAGTACGAGACGGAGTCGCTACTGCGCGCACGTTTTGCCCAGCTCTGTCCCGGCGGTTTGCGCGAGGGGGTGACGGTTTCAGGCCTCCTCGATCAGGGGGACCGTGTGGAGTTACACACCACCGACGTCGGATCCGGCACCGAGTCGGGAGTCCGCTCGTTCTGCGGGCGCTTCGTCGTCGGCGCTGACGGCGCACGCAGTCGGGTGCGGGCAGCGGCGGGAATCGGCTGGCGTACCTACGGGCGGGGCGCGAGCTATCTGATGGCGGACCTCGCCGACCGGGGAGTTCGAAGCAGTACCGCCCGGTTGTTCTTCGAACGCGCGGGAGTGGTCGAGTCGTTCCCTCTGCCCGCGGGTCGACGCCGCTGGGTGGCGTTGACGGAAAGTCTCATGCTGGATTCCTCCGTCAGCGACCTGGCAGCCCTCATTCGCGATCGTGTGGGAGAGGATGCCGTCGGTCGCGGTGGCGGCACGACTCCGGACGGTGCTGACGGTGCTTCCGATGTTGCACGGGCGGCCGGCGATCGACGCGCGCCCGCGAGTGCGTTCGCGGTGCAGCAGCGTCTGGCCGACCGCATGGTCTCGGGTCGGGTGGTGCTCGTCGGGGATGCCGCGCACGAGATCAGCCCGATCGGAGGGCAGGGCATGAACCTCGGCTGGCTCGACGCTGTCGCGCTCGCCCCGGTGCTCGAGTTGGCGCTGCAACCGGGACCGAGCGACCAGCGCGCCGCGGCTGCCGCACGTGCTGCGGCGGCGCTCGCCGGGTACGAGCGTACGCGTCTGCGTGCAGCGCGCATGGCGGTGCGGCAGGCCGGCTTCAATATGGCCATGGGGCGCCCGGCCACTGGCATCCGTCTGACGGCGCGGAACGCGCTCGTGCGCACTCTGGCGCTGCCGCCGACCCGTGGCCTGCTCGCCCGGGCGTTCACGATGCGCTGGCTCTGACGCGCGCGTTGCTCGGGAAAATGGTGGGCGGGGCGCTCGGTGCAGTTGAATGGTTCAGTGACTTCTGCACTGATCGACCTGCTTCGCTCTGACCTCTCTGCCGCCAACTTCAGCGTGAGCGCGCTCACCGGGCTGTGGGGGAGCGCTGCGGATGCCGCGTTGCACCGCAACCAGCGGGTTCCGGCGCTGCGCGCGCTCGCCGCCCTGCGCGAAAAACTCGGCCGCGACGAGCCGTCGGCGACCCTCGCTCGGGTCTTCGTGCTGGGACTGCCGGTTCCGCGTGCGGATCTGGACGCCGCACTGCCCACCCTCGGCTCGGCCGGGGCCGAAGCGCTCGGCTTGGTTACGGCTGGCGAGCCGGGTGAAGACACCGCGCAGTCGGGGCTGCTTCAGCCGCTACTCGACCTGCGACCCTACAGCTTCATCGACGGACACGGCGCCGGCAGCTGGTGGATCGTGTCGGATCTCGGCGAACTCGCCCTCGGTCAGGCCCTCGGTGAAAACCACGTGCTCGGCGTCGGTGGGGCCTCCCTCACCCTCGCGGGACTGATGATTCCCACCCCCGTCGAGTCGGCGCTCGATCTCGGCACGGGCTGCGGCATTCAGGCGATGCACGCCGCTCGGCATGCCACTCGGGTCGTCGCGACGGACATCTCGACCCGAGCCCTCGAGCTCGCCGCTCTGAACGCCGAGCTCAACGGCATCCGTAATATCGAATTTCGCCTCGGCAGCCTGTTCGATCCGGTTGCCGGTGAACGCTTCGACCACATCATCTCGAACCCGCCGTTCGTGATCACGCCCCGCACGGAAGGGGTGCCGAGCTATGAATACCGTGACGGGGGGCTGGTCGGCGATGCGATCGTCGAGGCGGTCGTGCGTGGCGCGGCCGAGCATCTCACGCCCGACGGTGTGGCCCAACTGCTCGGCAACTGGGAGTATCACGCGGAGGCCGACGCATTCGAGCGTCTGCGGGGCTGGCTCGACACACCCCTCGACGGCTCAGCCCCCCTCGATGCCTGGATCATCGAACGCGAGGCGCAGTGGCCGACGGACTATGCGGAGACATGGATTCGTGACGGGGGCACCCGCCCGGACACCGCCGACTTCGACCGCCTCTACGGGGCCTGGCTCGATGATTTCGAGGCGCGCGGGGTGAGCCAGGTGGGTTTCGGCTATATGCTGCTGCGCCGCCCCGCGCCGCGTAGTCCGCAGTCGACACAGCCGCGAGCAGCGGCCGAGCCCGCCCGCCTGCGTCGTCTCGAACGGCTGCACGACTCGCTCGGCTCCAACGCCGCAGGAATCGGCGCTCACCTTGCCGAATGCCTGACCGCCTTCGACTGGCAGGTGGCCACGGATGACGCCGAGCTGGCCCAGGCCACACTGACCGTGGCGCCCGACGTCACGGAGGAACGCCACTACTGGCCGGGTCAGGACGATCCCACGCTGATGACGCTGCATCAGGGCAGCGGCTTCGGGCGTTCCGTGCAGCTCGACACCGCCCTCGCCGCGCTGATCGGCGCCTGCGACGGCGAACTGTCCGTCGGTGCCATCATCGGCGCGCTGGCTCAGTTGCTTGAGGTCGACGAGAGCGCACTCGGTGCAGAACTGCTGCCGCGCGTGCGGGAGCTGCTGGGCGACGGGTTCCTCCAGACCCCTCCTCCTGTAGTTTGAACTCTATGAATGATGTGCAGCAGACGCGGGCGGCTACCGAGTCTCACCGCCATCGGATCCGCATCCGATGATCAATCGTCGAACCTTCCTGCTGGGCACGGCGTCCGGTCTGACCCTGGCGGCGTTGACCGCGTGCACAGCCACCCCCGAGCCGACCCTCTCGCCGGTGCCGACCGGCTCGCCCTCGCCATCTCCGATTCCCACCCCGCTCGCCGTGAAGCGCACCAATTGGTCGGCGGACCCGTTCGCGGGGGGCTCTTTCAGCTATCAGAGCGTGGGGTCGATGCCCGAGCAACGCACCGCGTTGGGCGTTCCCGTGCAGGGCCGCATCTTCCTCGCCGGCGAGGCCGTCTCTGAGTCATCGCCCGGCACGGTGCAGGGCGCCCTGGAAACCGGTCGCGATGCCGCAACGGCCCTGATCGACGTGGGCGCGGCGGGCGAGAAGGTCGCGGTCATCGGCGCCGGCCTGGCCGGAATCACCGCGGCCCGCCAGCTCGTCGCAGCGGGGTTCGACGTGATGGTGCTGGAAGCGCGCGACCGCATCGGTGGACGGATCGACACCGTGACCGGCTCCGACTGGCCGTTCCCGATCGAGTTGGGGGCCTCATTCATCCGCTCGAGCACGTCAACGACTCTCGACGCTGCGCTCTCGGCGGCCGACGTCGCGACGGCGCCGTTTGTGACACCCGCTGAAACCCGCACCCCCACGGGTCAGGTCGTTGAGGCGCCCCCGACCGGCCCTGACCTGCTGACCGCCGCGCTCACCTGGGCTGCGGCCCAGCAGCAGGATGTCTCGGTGGCAGCTGCGCTGACCGGTTCCGGCGCCCCCGAACTGCCCACGGCGTCCGCCACGGCCGCGCCCACCGCGAACGCCGACTTCAGCGCCACGGATGCCGATTGGCTGAGTCTTGAGCTCGCCTCCTCGCTCGACCTGGTGACCGGTGCCGCGCCCGACGCCGTCTCCGCCTGGTTCGCCTCGACGCCGAGTGAGATGGCCGCCGCCGACGCGGACGCCCGCATCGTGCTGGGTGGTTTCGGAAACCTTCTGACACGCGATGCGGCAGCGCTCGATGTGATGCTCAGCACTGTGGTCACGCGCATCGCCCATACGGCGGAGCAGGTGAGCTTGCGGCTGGCCACCGGCGAGTCGGTGAAGGTCGACCGCGTGATCGTGACGGTTCCGCTCGGGGTGTTGAAGGCCGAGGCGATCGAATTCGATCCGCCGTTGCCGTTCTCGCATCGGGGTGCGATCGCCGCCCTCGGCATGGGCGTGCTCGACAAGGTCTGGCTGCGCTTCACGGAGCCGTTCTGGTCGACCGAAGCCCCGCTCTGGAACACGGTCGGCGGCGGTGACTTCTCGGTCTGGGTCAACCTCATGCCGCTCACCGGACAGCCGGTTCTGATGGGGGTGGTCACCGCGCAGAGCGCGCTGAAGCTGGCCTCCCAGAGCGACGATGAGGTTCTTGCGGTGGCGCTTGCGAGCCTGGAACCCTTCGCGGCGCACTCGGGATCGTAGACGCGCGGGGCCGGGCCTCCCACCAGAGCGACAGTGTGAGCCGCGACGTGGCGATGAGCAATGCGGCGATGCCGCCGATGATCGCGAGGCAGATTAAGCAGTACACCGCGGTCTCGGCGAGACTGACCTGGCTGTTGTCGAGAAAAAAGTAAGGGTACCAGCCCACAATCGACCCACGCACGAGCGTGAAGGCCCCCCAGGCGAGCGGGTACAGCAGCACCCAGCCGATCAGGCGCCAGGAGACCCGCGTCTTGTGTGGGTCGAAGAGCCAATCGATCAGCGCGAAGGCGGGAATCCAGAAGTGCAGCAGCTGATCCGACCACGGCACGTCGATGCGATAAGCGCGCGTCGACGATTGCACCACCATGATCGCAAAGACGATTCCCGACACGATGATGTAGGTCGTGACGAAAGTGCGCAGCACGTCAAGCCAGGGCGGATCGTCAGCCCGTCGAAAGGCGAGTGCGGCCGCGACCACGAACATGACGACGGCGGCGATCGCGCTCTGAATCGTGAAGTAGGTGAAGAAGTTGTTTGCACCGAATGACTTGAATCCGAGCACGTAATTGAAATTACTGATCAAGCCGGTTATTCCCGCGGCGGCAAGAAGAAGCCGCCCCACGCCGAAGCCCTGACGGACGGTCAGGCGCATGGGGCCCGACCCGGATTCCGACGTGCTCTCATGGGTCAACGCTACGCCAGCATCCGCAGTGAGAAGTCCGCGAGACGAGGGTGCGGGGTTCGCGTGGGGGCGGGGGCGCGTCACACACACGCTCCCAACGCGATTACAATCGTTCCGGCGAAGACTTCGGCCCTCGCCTCTTCTGGCTCATCAAGAATGCTGAGCGGCGCAGTGCGCTCGATGTGACACAGCGCAGACGACCGCCGCGTGACGGCGTGCCCACAACCCCCCATTTGGGGCTACGCACGGGCGTGTTCAGCCCGCTAGATTCTATTCAGCCGACAAGGAGATCCGTGACCGAAACTCTGAGCATGCGCCAGCGCTGCGCGGGCCAGTCGGTCCTTGAGAATCTCGTGCGGCACCAGGCTGATGCCCCGCCCCGCTCAAGGATCGCGCGATTCTTCGGTCGCTCCCCGTTGGGCGCCGAGGCTTCGGCTTGGTATCAAGCAGCGCAGGGCGAAATCGCGATGGGCCGCATCCTCGACCAGCTGCCGCCCGAGTGGACGGTGCTTCATGCGCTCCCAGCCGGCCTCAGCGCGCTCGACATCGACCACCTCATTATTGGTCCGTGCGGCATATTCACAGTGAATACGAAGCACCACAGCGACACCGAGATTTGGGTTGCGGAGTCGACGCTTCTGGTCGATGGGCAGATGCGCAACTACATTCCTGACGCCGAGACCGAGGCACAACGAGTCTCGGCCATCATCGAGGAGCGGATGCCGCTTCCCGCGCCGGTGCAGCCCGTCGTCGCATTCGTCGATTCGAAGCGCGTGACGATCCGGCAGAAGCCCGCGCAGGTGAAGGTTGTCGACGCGTGGCAGATTCGACGGTGGCTGACCAACCTCACTCCGGTGCTCAGTCCGACAGAACAGCATCAAGTCGCAGAATTGCTGGACGACCCGGGCACCTGGCACGAGACCGGGCCGGTTCAGATTGTGCCAGGTGAGGCAGTGCGGCACCCCGGCGTGCGTACTCCGGCCGGCCTGACGGCCACGTTCGAGCTGCTCGCCACCGAGGTGGATGCCGCTGCCGCGCGTCGCAGAGTCTGGAAGCTGGCCGCCTACGCTGCGCTCGTGCTCACGCCGGTGATGGCGCTGCCATACCTGCTGAGTCTGCTCGGCTGAGTCAGCTCAGCTCGGTCGGCTCAGCTGAGCGGTCGGCCTCGGCGAACGGGCTTCTTGGGGTCTTTGTTCCCCTGGATCCAGAGGAAGTGAGCGCGCACAGACACCGCTCCGCCGAGAACGAGCGCGACGACGGCGATCGGCAACAGCACGCCCACGAAGAGGTTCTGGGCGAGGGCGTTCACGATGAGCAGCATCACGGCGAAGCTGCTGAGCGAAAATCCGGTGATCGCGCAGGTGTTGAAAGACCAGTTCTTCACGTTCTTCACGGCATGGATCACTGTGAGCGGATTCCCCTCGGGATGAGTGCGCGAAAGGCCGCGACGAGTGCACCAATACGTGGATGCTTCCTCCACGGTAGCAGGGCCTGCCCGGCGCTTCCCTGTGTCCCGTGCGGCAGCCTCCTCGCCTCCTTCGCCCTTTTCGGTCGAGTTCCCCCGGCACGCGAGAGAAAGTCGGCCGTAACGAGGTAAATCGGCGAATCGGCGACGAGATTCCAGACGGATGCTGCGGGCAGAGTGCCGCTACGGCGTCAGCAGAATCTTGCCAACGTGCTCGGACGCCTCCATCCGACGGTGGGCCGCGGCCGCATCGGCGAACGAAAACCGGCTGTCGATCACGGGGTGGAACTCTCCGCTGGCCAGCCACGGCCAGACATCCGCCTGGATGCCCTGCATGATCGCGGCCTTCTGCACGTGCGGCCGGGCGCGCAGCGTGGTGCCCCAGAGTCGTCCGCGCTTCTGCATGAGCCGGAACAGGTCGAAGTCGGCGTTCACACCGCTCTGATTGGCAATCACCATGATGCGTCCGTCGACGGCCAGCGCGCTCACGTTGTCGGCCGCAGAGGCGCCACCGACGATATCGAGGATGACATCGGCGCCGTGCCCGTCTGTGGCGTCCCTCAGTGCGTCGGCAAACCGCTCGGTGCGATAGTTGATCAGAATGTCGGCCCCGAGCCGACGGCACGCCTCGAGCTTCTCGGGGCTTCCGGCAGTGACTGCCACCCGAGCGCCGCTCAATCGCGCCAGCTGAATGGCAGTCGTACCGATTCCGCTCGCGCCACCGTGCACGAGAACGGTCTCGCCGCGCTGCAACCGGGCGCTCTGGAACAGGTTCGACCAGACAGTGGCGACCGTTTCAGGCAGGCCCGCCGCATCGATGAGATCGACCGAATCCGGAACACGCAGCACGAGATCCTCATTCACGACGGCTTGTTCGGCGTATCCACCACCGCCGAGCAGAGCACAGACCCGATCACCGACGGCGAAGCGTGTGACCGCAGGGCCGATCTCGGTGACGGTGCCGGACACCTCCAGGCCGGGCCACGGCGGCGTTCCGGCCGGCGACGGATATCGGCCGAGCCGCTGCGCGATATCTGCTCGGTTCACCCCGCACGCCACCACTGCGATACGGATGTCGTGAGCCCCGACGAGCGGTTCTGGCACGTTTTCCACACTCAAGTTTTCGGGACCGCCAGGGGACCTCACCAGAATCGCACGCATGCGCCCAGCGTACGCGTGGGCTGGCCTGCGGCGCCACGGTGTGCGCGGTTCGTGGCCCAAGCGGGGGTTGCCGTACGGTGGAGATTCGCTGAATCAGCGCATCCGCCCCCAGCCGCCCGAGAAGGAGCCCGTGATGACCGACCGCCACGACGAAGAGGCCGCGCTCGCGACGCTGCTTGAACAGGAACGAGAGATTCAGTTCAGCGCATTCACCCACGCCGACGCGTGGACAGTCGGTCTGCACCTCGTCGAGTTGGCCAGCGAACGGCTGCATCCGGTGGCGATTGCGATCATGCTCGGCGACCAACGGGTGTTTCATGCCGGCCTGCCCGGAGCATCCGCCGACAATGACGACTGGCTGGAACGCAAGTTTCGTGTGGTGCGCCGGTTCGGTCATTCATCGCTTGCCGTCGGCACCGATTTTCGGTCGCGTGGTGCGAACTTCGACACGGATTCCCGGCTCGACGTCGCCGCCTTTGCCGCGCACGGCGGGGCGTTCCCGATTCGCGTGAACGGCATGCAGGTGGGAGTGGTGGGCGTCTCGGGGTTGCCGCAGCGCGATGATCACGCGCTCGTGATCGAGGCCCTGATCGCCCATCGGGACCGCGCGAGCTGAGTGCCGGGCCGAGGCCCACGCTTTCACCCAGCCCGGCCTGCTAGCGTGGTCTTCCCGCATGACAGCACCAGAAGGAGCTCCCACCCCGTGGCTTGGTTTCGCACGAATCGTCAGAACCGCCCGAGCCTCCCCGCCGACGATGTCGCCGCCCGTACCACCGCATACGTGTACGGAAACTTGCTCATCTTGGCGGCTTTGGTCGTTTTGAACCCGGCCGACATCCTGGACGGCCGCGGCATGTTCGTGATTCTCGGAACTGGATTTTCGACCTATTTGGCGCATCTGACCTCTGAACTGGTCGGACACCGAACCCGCCGCGGTGAGTCGCTGGGGCGGTCCGGAATCATCCACGAGCTGCGCAATGCCATGCCGATTGTGTCGTCGACGACAATTCCTGCTGTGCTGCTGGCCGCCGCCTGGATCGGTTGGCTCACCCCGGTGGCCGCGGTGGCAGTCGCCGTACTTGTGACAGTCGGACGCATGGCGCTGCTCGGCGTGATTCTCAGCCACCTCCGTGCTGAGAAGAGCTCGCTGCGCACCATCCTGGCAGGTGTGGCGCTCGCCGTCGTGTGTGTGGTCGTCGCCGCGGTGAAGATTCTGTTGACACACTGAGTCACACGACTCATCCAGAGAATTCACATCTTTCGTACAGTGTAATTCTGCACAGAATGGCAGCGTGTCGCCTCGGAGCGAACGTAGGCTGTCATCTACACCGCGAAAAGTGAGGACGAACAGTTGTGAGGGTCATCAGCTATAACCTCCGCAAGAACCGTGCCAGCGGAGAGCTCGCGGCACTCGCCGAGAGCTACGACCCTGACATGTTCTGCTTGCAGGAGTGCGACACGCTCGCTCTCCCCGAAGAGATCAGCGGACTTCACTTAGCCGACGCCACAACTCGCAACCGCCTGGGGCTCGCGCTCTACTATCGGCGTGACCGGTTTGATGCGATCACCACGCAGGCCTTCGCCCTCAAGAAATCGCTGCACGACCGCGTGCTGAGTCCGGCTCATGAACGGCTGATCGGCACGCGTCTGACCGATCGGTCGGCGGGGCGAGAGCTCGTCGTCGCTTCGTTTCATGCCGCGCCCCTGACCGCCCGCAATTCGCTGCGGCGCAACCAGATCCGAACAGCCCATGAAGAGCTGCACACGCTCGGACCGGGCCTGCCCACCCTGATGGTGGGGGACTACAACTACCCGCTGTTCAAAGAAAACCTGAGTGAGAAGGTCCAGTCGCGCGGCTACGACCTCACGCTCAGCGACAGCCGCACGTACACGCGCTACAAGGTTTTTCGTGGCCACTACGATCTGGCCACCTCGATCGGCCTCACCATCGAGAGCGTCGAAACGCTGCCTCGGGGCACATCAGACCACATGCCGATTCTGGTGACGGCCTCCTATAGCCATGACGCCCCGGTGCCCACCGACATCGTGCCCACCGGAGGCACCTTCACGATCTAGCGAAACCGCGCGCATAACTCCTGCACCGCGCGCATAACTCCTGCAGACCACTGGGGCGGGCCGCCCCGGGGCAATGGGTCGGGGCCGTTGCCCGAATTGGTTCGAACCTGCAGGAGTTATGCCAGGGGAGTGCCCGAGCCCCCGTGACGCCAGCCGATCGCGGGTGCGACATACTTCGCGATGTTCTCCAGCAGGTGGGCGTTGTAGTCGACGCCGAGCATGTTGGGCACCGTGATCATCAGGGTGTCGGCGTCCATTACCGCGGCATCCTGGGCGAGTTCGGCGGCGATGCGGTCGGGCTCGCCGACATAGCTCGTGCCGAATCGTGCGATGCCGCCGTCGATGTACCCGACCTGGTCGCTCCGTTCGCCGTCTGCGGCCCCACCGAAGTATGCGCGATCCTGGTCAGTCACGATCGGAATGATGCTGCGGCTGACCGACACGCGAGGTTCGCGGGCGTGCCCGGCGGCCTTCCACGCGTCACGGAACATCTGAATCTGTTCGGCCTGCAGCTCGTCAAATGGAACCCCGGTATCTTCGGTGAGCAGTGTCGAGCTCATCAGGTTCATGCCCTGCTCTGCGGTTCGAACCGCCGTGGCTCGGGAACCGGCACCCCACCAGATGCGGTCGGGCAATCCGGGGGAGCGCGGCTCGATCGCCAGAGGGCTGAGCGACCGCGTCATCTGCGGGTTCGGGCGCGCCATCGCGGCACCACTGATCGCGGCGCGGAAGATCTCGGTGTGCTGGTGCGCGAGGTCTGCCGCCGTCTGCGGGGGCTCGGGCACGAAGCCGAACGACTCGTATCCGTCGAGCGCCGTCTCGGGTGACCCGCGGCTGATGCCGAGCTGCAACCGGCCGTCGCTGATCAGGTCGGTCGCGGCCGCCTCCTCGGCCAGATACAGCGGGTTCTCGTAGCGCATGTCGATCACGCCCGTGCCGATCTCGATGCGGCTCGTTCGGGCGGCGATGGCCGACAAGAGTGGGAACGGCGAGGCGAGCTGCTGGGCGAAGTGGTGCACACGCACGAACGCGCCGTCGATGCCGATCTCTTCGGCCGCGACGGCAAGTTCGATCGACTGCAGCAGTGCGTCTTGCGCGGTGCGCACCAGCGAGCCGGGGATCGCCTGCCAGTGCCCGAACGAGAGGAAGCCGATGCGTTTGTCCATGCCAGGCACAGCGCAGCGGATGCCGCGGGTATTCCCTGCCAGTGGCATCCGCTGGCGCATCACGAACGCCCGGCTGCAGGGCGAGACCGGTTGGCGCGCACCCGTAGACTGCTCCCTTCAGCTTGTTTTCGGTGGAATCAAGCGACGACTTCGTGGGGGAGAAGGACTATGTCGACTGGTGAGACCGCAACGAGGCCTGCACGGGACGTCTTCTGGAAGGCATGGCCGTGGATCGCCTGGTTTCTCCCAGCTGCGTTGATTGTAATAAAGCTCACGTCGGGTACCGGGGGCTGGGAAGTAGCCTTCTACATCCTTCTTTCGCCCGTGGTTCTGCCGGCGTTGGGCCTACTGTTCATGACGCCGCGGTTTATTCTGCGCAAGCGTGGGCACACCTTCACGCCGCTCACGATCGCAATACTCATGATGGTGACCTGGACGGGCCTGGCATTGTCGATCATTGCTGCGCGCGGCATTGGCGATAGCGGCAGCTCCGACTCGCTGCTGCGTGACGTCTTTTCCATTGTCACGCGGCGATTTGAGTTACTGCTCACTATCGTTTCGCCGTTAGCGGCGCTGTTCGCGTATATCGCGGCGGTGATCTGCGCATTCAGTTTTCGGCCGAGGAGCGAGCGGCCAGTGCGGGCTGCTCGGTGGTGGATTGCTATTCCTGCCGTTCCACTGGCGTTCGTGCTTCTGGCTGGCGGCATCGAGCTTGTCCTGCTTCAGGCGCGGGACGCCGCAGGCGACAGGGAAATTGACGTGGTCTGGATGGACCCCGTCGAAGCCGACCGGCTCTTTGGCGAGCGAATAGCTGAGACCCAGAACTTGCTCGCACCGGTGAGCACGGCGATCGCCGAGAACGTCTCGTCGATTCCCGAGGTGATCGATGAATACGAGGAGTACCAAAGGAGGAGGGACGGGAACGAGGCCTACCGCGGGCGCGATGGCTCACAATACACAGTCGATGTCATGTGGACGCAACTCACGGATGAGAGCCCAGAGGACATTGCGCCGACCCTACAGCGCGTTGTCGAGGAGCAGGCGTGGCGGCCAGCCCACTTCGAAGATACGTATGGGCCACCCTGCCGCGGCTGGGGAAGTGAATCGGTGTGCTTCACAATGCAAAATGAAGCGGGGTACAGGATGGTAGTGCGCGCCAGTACCGTGGAGGCAACGGAAACGGCTCCGAGCCACACCCGGATCAGTGTCGACGTGAACAGCCCCGTCTACTGGCTTGAAGGCCCAAGAAGAGTATGACCGGCCGCAGTTTCGGATGCTGGGGAACACCAGCCACGGGAGAATGGTTGTAGCAGGCGGACACACCAGCGATTGCAGGGTGGGCCGCAGCCGCAACGAAAGGCAGTCAGTGTCATTACCCGCACCCGGCGTCACCCGAGAGCCGATGACCGAGCCGATGGCCAAGCCCCTGACCGTGCCCTTGACCGAGGCAGAGGTCGCCCGGCTCCGTGCCGACTTCCCGGCGCTCGCCGAGACCGTCAACGATCAGCCGCTGGCCTACCTCGACTCCGGCGCGACGGCCCAGCGTCCGCAGTCGGTTCTGGATGCCGAACTGCAGTTTCTGATTCACAGCAATGCGGCAGTGCACCGCGGCGCCCACACCCTGGCCGGACTGGCCACCGAAGCCTATGAAGACGCGCGGGCGACGCTGGCCGGGTTCGTCGGCGCGGACGTCGACGAGATCGTCTGGACGTCCAACGCGACCGATGCCCTCAACCTCGTCGCCTACGGTATGGCCAACGCCAGCCACGGCCGCGGCGGGGCGGCCGCCGAGCGGTTTGCCCTGACTACCGGCGACGAGATCGTCGTGACCGAGGCCGAGCACCACGCCAACCTCATCCCGTGGCAAGAGCTTGCCGCCCAGACCGGCGCGACCCTGCGTTTCATTCCCGTCGACGATGACGGCATTTACACGGTCGCCGATGCAGCCGCCGTGATCGGTGAAAAGACGAAGGTCATCGCGATCGGACACGTTTCGAACGTCACGGGTTTCGTCGCGCCGGTCACCGAGATCGTCGCCCTCGCGCATGCGCACGGCGCCCTCGTCGTGCTCGACGCCTGCCAGTCCGCCCCGCACCGCCGGCTCGACGTGCGCGCTCTCGGCATCGATTTCGCGGCGTTATCGGGCCACAAGATGCTCGGCCCGACCGGTATCGGTGTGCTCTATGGTCGCGCCGAACTGCTGAACGCGCTGCCGCCGTTTCGCACGGGCGGATCGATGATCAGCACCGTCACCATGCACGAAGCCGACTACCTGCCGGCCCCGCAACGCTTTGAGGCCGGCACGCAGCCCGTCTCACAGGCCGTCGCACTGGCCGCGGCCGTGCGCTACCTCGAGGGCGTTGGCCTTGACCGAATCGAGGCACGCGAAGAGCAACTCGCCGAACGGATGCTGCAGGGCCTGGCGTCGATTCCCGGCATCCGTGTCGTGGGCCCCGCCGCCGGAGTGCCTCGAGCGGGCCTGGTCAGCTTTGACGTCGCCGATGTGCACGCCCACGACGTGGGCCAGTTCCTCGACGCGCACGGAATCGCCGTGCGGGTCGGGCACCACTGCGCCCAACCGCTGCACCGCCGGCTCGGCTTCAGCGCCACCACGCGGGCCAGCGCCTACCTGTATACGACCGAGGCCGAGGTCGACCGTTTTCTCGCCGCCGTCGCGCAGGTGCGCGCCTACTTCGGGGAGGCATGATGAGCGACGCACTCGCCGGCCTCTACCAGCAGGTCATTCTCGATCATTCGAAACTGCGCACCGGATTCGGGCAGCTCGACGAAGCGGATGCCGAGAGGTTCGAGCGCAACCCGAGCTGTGGCGACGAGATCACCCTGCAGCTGGCGCTTGAACCGGGCACCGATCGGGTGCGGTCGCTGGCCTGGTCGGGAGCGGGCTGCAGTATCTCCCAGGCATCGGCATCCGTGCTGGCCGGGCTGGCCCCGGGTCTGACGACGACCGAACTTCAGTCGACCATTGATGCGTTCCGCGAGATGATGCGTTCGCGGGGGATCGGGGATCCCGACGAGGACGTGCTCGGCGATGCCGTTGTGTTCCAGGGCGTCTCGAAATTCGTGATGCGCGTCAAATGCGCGATGCTCGCCTGGGTGGCGGCAGAGGGCTGCCTGGCCGATGTAGCCGCTGCGCGCTGAGCCTACTCAGGATTGTCCGGCCTCGTGCACGCTGCGACGCACCTCATCGATGATTTCCATGATCGCCAGCGAATCATCGAGCGTGTGCAACGGGGATTCGGTCAGGCCGTCAGCAACATGCGCAGCGATGGCGGTCGCCTGCCAGCAGAGGCCGTCCCGCAGGCGCAGCCCCGACTCGTCGGTCCAGCTCTGGCGGTCATCCGCGGTGACCAGGTCGAATCCGTCGGGCATCAGAAACGGGCTCCGCACCTCGATGCGTGCGAGGGTGCCGCTGATCGTGGCCTCGGTCGGGGTGTCGGCGAGCATCGTCGTGGAGAGGAGTGCCTGGGCGGAATTAGCTGCGGTGAAGATCATGGCCACCTGCCCGTCCACGCCCGAATCGGTCAGCTGTCCGCGGGCCACAATCTCCTGCGGGTGCCCGAGCACGAACCGTCCGAACCAGACCGGGTAGATTCCGATGTCGCGCATCGCCCCGCCCCCGGTTTCGGGTCGAAAGACCGGTACCGTCTGATCGGTGCCGAAATCCGCGCCGAAGTCAGCGGTGACGAGAGTCACCGTGCCCAGCCGGCCGGACTCGAGCAACTGGAGGATCACGTCCGTCTGCGGCAGAAATCTGCTCCACATTGCTTCCATCGCAAACACCCCGGCAGCCCGGGCCGCCTGGGCGATGGCCAGTGCATCGGCGTGGTCAACCCCGATGGGCTTTTCGACCAGCACGTGTTTGCCGGCCGCGATCGCCTGCAGGGCGAGCGGTCGATGTTGGCTATTCGGTGCAGCCACATAGACAATGTCGACCTCGGGATCGTCGACGAGCCCCTGGGCGGAACCATAGCTCCGCGGGATGCCGTGCGTACGGGCGAAGTGCTCGGCTCGGGCTGCAGAGCGAGAGCCAACGGCGGTCACTCGTTGGTCCGTGTGGGCGTGCAGAGTACTGACGAAGTCGGTGGCGATGCCACCGGGGCCGAGCACGCCCCACCTCAGCTGCGGCCCACCGCGCAGCGGTACGACACGGGGGTGCGGAAAGGTCACGACAGCCTCATTCCCAGATAGAGCGACGTCTCGCCCACCTCCACCTGCTGAAAACCCAGGTGCTGGTAGAAGGAGATGGCATTGTGGTTCTCCGCGCCGACATTCAGATGCACGCCGGGTACGTCGCGGCCACGGAATTCCGCCAGAACCGCGTCAATCAAGGCTCGCCCAGAGCCGTGACCCTGCAGCCGGGGCATCAGGTCAATGTGCAGATGGGCGGGAAAGTCCGCGACCACCGACTCGGGTGCTCGAACCGGCGCGTGAATCTGACGGATCAGCTCATCGTCGCTGGTTGATCCGCCGCGGTCGGGGTAGCGCAGCCGCAGGGCTGGCCACCACTCGGCCTCGGCCCAGTCCTCGAAGCCCCGTGTGTCGGCGGTGCCGAGCAGATAGCCGCCCACGCCCGCCTCGTCGGCGACGACGAAGCACAGGTCAGGCTCGCGGACGAGATACGGTCCGACGTAGACGTGACCGAGGAGATCGGGATGCTGATGCAGCAGGCTACCCGTGGGCGTGCGCTCCGCCGTCTCAAAGCAGATTCGGTACAGGCTCGGCAGATCGGCCCACGTCGCCCGGTGCATCTCGCTCATGGCGCCCACCCTAGCGTGCCGACGCAAGTGGTCTACTTAAAAAGTTCCGCCTCGTCGCGGAGTGGTCTCGCTGGTCGGCGGCCAAAGACCAGAACGTGCCGCAGAAACAGGCCTGAGATCGCCGGGGGTGGGCAGCTGGCCGGGGGTGCGCCATCGCTCAAGTGGTCTACAGCCATCCTTGTCGCCCGGTCGTAAGTACGCTCTACTGTCTGCGTGGCCATCACCGATGATTCGACCAGACACACGCTGCGCGCCGAGCTCAGAGAACTCGTTGCCGAGGCTTCGGTCGGCGATCGCCTCCCGGGCGAACGCGATTTGAGCATCCGCTGGGGAGTCGCCAGAATGACGATTCGCCGCGCCGTCGACACCCTGGTGACGGAGGGTCTGGTGGAACGCCGACATGGTTCGGGAACCTATGTCACCCCGCAGCCGTTCGTGCGTCTGCTCGGCTTGACCTCGTTCAGCCAAGATATGCGGGCCCGAGGCTTGGTGCCCGGTAGCCGCATGCTCGCCTTTCGGATCACCGACGCGGATGCGGGCATCGCGGCGCAACTTCAGGTGCCCATCGGCACCCGCGTGGTCAGCTTCGCGCGGTTGCGGTTGGCCAGCGGTGAGGCGATGGCGGTGGAAACCGTGTGGATCCCCGAATCTCTGGTTCCCGGCCTCACGAGTGCCGACCTCGACGGTTCGCTGTATGAACTGCTCGCTGCGCGCCACGGCATCGTCACCGGTTCCGCCCAGGTCTCGATCGAACCGATGCTGCCGGATGCGCGGGTTCGAGAGCTGCTCACTCTTGCCGAGGGGCAAGCCTGCCTGCGCATCCGCATGGTCGATTCAGATTCTCGCGGGCACGTGATCATGATCGCCAGTTGCTGCTATCGCGGCGATAAGTATCAGTTGACGGCGGATATCTCAGGCGGTGCCTTCACCGTTGTGCAGAGCAAGGCCGGTGGGCGATGAGGGTTCTCGGAGTCGACGGCGGCCAGTCGGGCATTCGACTGGCACATTCCGAACACGCGCACATCGTGGAGGTCGCCGGGGTCAGCCGGTTGGAGGGTGACGTCGTTGTGGGCGTGGCGGATGCCGTCATCGAGGGCTGGCGCCGCGCCGGATTCGCCCCGGTTGAGAGGGTCGTGCTCGGTTTGACGACGGCGCCCTTCGATCGCGCGGAGGCGGATCGCCTCAGCGCCCTCGTGGCCGAAGCGACCGGCGCCACCGACGTGTGGCTGGCCGACGATACCGTCACCAGCCACGCCGGTGCGCTGTCGGGTGGTCACGGTGTGTCACTCATCGCCGGCACCGGAGTCGCCTGCTTGGCCGTTCCGGAGATCGGTAGGCCGCGGGTGATCGACGGGCATGGGTTCCTGCTCGGAGACGCCGGTGGGGCATTCTGGGTTGGGAGCCGGGGCCTTCGCGCCGCACTGAAAGCGACCGACGGGCGTGCGAGTGCGACGCGCTTGACGACGCTGGCCACCGAGCAATTCGGCGATCTGGCCACGCTGCCCATCCGGCTGCACAGTGCCGCACGGCCGGTGAACATGATCGCCCACTTCGCCCGCGCAGTGCAGGCGGCCGCGGATGCCGGTGATGCGGCGGCCGGCGTGATTCTCGATGCTGCGGCCGAGGAATTGTTCGGCACAATCCGGGCTGGGGTGCTCTGGGCCAACGGCTCGCCGACGCCCGTGGCCCTTGGCGGCGGACTACTCGTCGGGCACGGACCGCTGCGGCAGCGACTCGATCTGCTGCTCGCAACCGAAGATGTGCGATCGCACACCGTCGAGGCGTCGGCTCTCGACGGCGCCCTCCGAATCGGAGTGACCGGTGTAACCGATCGCTATCTGGACCTGATCCACGTGTGGAAAGTAGGAACGTCGACATGAACACGGTGCCCGAGTCGGCTGGAATGCGGTACCTCGAACTCGCCCAGGGGCTGATCACACGGCTGTGCGAGTCGCAATGGCCACAGATCAGTGCTGCGGCGCATCTCGTCGCCGACACCGTGGCTGCCCGGCACACCGTGCATGTATTCGGGACCGGTCATTCGCACATGCTCGCCGAGGAGCTGTTCTACCGGGCCGGCGGGCTGGTGCGGGTGAGCCCCATCCTTTTCGACGGGCTCATGCTTCACTCCAGCGCGCCGCTCAGCACCTCGCTCGAGCGGCTGAGTGGCCTTGCCGACGCGCTGCTTCTCGATCACCCAATCGTTCCGGGCGACGTTCTGATCGTCGCCTCGAACTCCGGCAGCAACGCCGTCTCGTCCGAGCTGGTGCAACGGGTCACACAGGGCGGTGTGTCGGTGATCGCCGTGACGAGTCTGCAGCACTCGACATCCGTCCAGGCCCGCTCGAATCAACAGCCGAGGCTGCATGAGCTGGCCGACATCGTGATCGACAATGGCGGATGCGTGGGGGATGCGGCGGTGTCAATCCGCGGATTCGACACCCGGGTGGCTCCGACCTCGACAGTGGTGGGGGCCGCGATCCTGAACGCAATGGTCGCCGAAGCGGTGCAGCTGATGGTTGAGCGGGGAGTCGTACCCGAGGTGTACTCGAGTAGCAATACGGCGGGCGGCGACGCCGCGAACTCTCGCTACATCGGCCAGGGCGTGCTCCGGTGAGCGGGAGCAGCGAGCCGATGTTCGCCATCCGCGGCGTGATCGAAGGCTTCTACGGGCGGCCGTGGACGGACGCGCAGCGCCTCGAACTGATCGAGTTCGTTGCCGCGCGCGGCATGAACACGTTCGTCTACGCGCCGAAAGGCGACCCGCTGGTGCGGGAAGACTGGCGCGAGCCCTACCTCGGCGAGGAGTTGACACGACTGAAAAGGCTGGTGGACCAGTGCCGCCGGCACGGGGTCACATTCGTCTATTGCCTCTCACCCGGGCTCTCCATCGAATACTCGAGCGCCGCGGACCACGCGGCGCTGACCGCCAAGTACGACACCGTTGCGGCGCTCGGCGTCGAGACGTTTGGGCTGCTGCTCGACGACATCCCCATCGACCTGCAGCATCCGGCCGATAGAGACGCCTTCACCGATCTGGTCGAGGCGCATCGCTCCCTGATCGGGACTGTCTTCACACACCTCGGGCCCACCCGTTCTCTCATCGTGTGTCCCACCGTCTATTGGGGCTCCGGCGACGAGGACTACATCACGCGGTTGGGCCACGGGATCGACCCTCGCATCGATCTGTTCTGGAGTGGACGAGCGATCTGCTCCGCAACGCTGGATCTGGCCGATGCCGCGCTCTTCGCCCGCTCCACTCTGCGCCCGGTCACCTACTGGGACAACTATCCGGTCAATGACGTCGCGATGGGGCATGAGTTGCATATCGGTCCGTATCAGGGGCGTGACCGGCACCTGTATCGCTTCGCCACCGGCGTGATCTCGAACGGGATGGAGCTGTTCGAATCGTCGAAGATCGCCTTTGCCACTATTGCCGAGTACCTGAGTGCTCCAGAGGAATACAACGCCGAGGAGAGCTGGATGCGCGCGCTTCGGGATGTCGTCGGTGACGCCGATCTTGCCGCATACGCACTTTTTGCCGACACTGTGCGTTCCTCCTGCTTAAGTGCGGAGGATGCCCCCGCCCTCACCCGTGCCCTCGACGCGTTTGCGTACGGTTACCGGTTCGATGACCGGCACGCTGCGGCGGCCGCACTCGCCGACGTTGCCCATCGGATGCAGGTTGCGGCAGATCACCTCCTGAACGGGCCCGTCGTAAACCCGGCCCTGATCGCAGAAGCCCGCCCGTGGATCGAATCCTTCGGTATCGGGGCCGACGCGCTCGCGCGGGTGGCCGAGCTGGCCCGGGAGAACCGTCTCGAAACCGACGGGCCCACTGAACTGATCGGCTACCTGACCGCCCTTCGTGCAGCGAATCGCCGGGTCTTCGGCGACTTGCTCGACATGACCTTGGCCGAACTCACCGCACCTCAGCACGCCCGCCACGAAATCCCTGCACCACCGAGACTGTCGACAGCAAAGGATGCATCATGACCAGATTTCGCACACTGACAATTGGCACGCTCGCCCTGCTCAGCGCAGGGGCGCTCGCCCTCACCGGATGTTCCGGGGGCGGTTCAGGTGGCAGCGACACTGTTTTGCGCATCGCCATGGGATCACCGGGTGAAGCGCAGATTCGAGTCTGGGACAACGTCGCCGCACAATTCGAGAGCGATAACCCGGGCTACACGGTTGAAATGAACTATCTCGATGACGACCTTTATCAGACGATCGGCCTGCCCAACCTGCTCAATGGTCGTAAGGCACCGGATATCTATTTCGAATGGGCCGGTAAACGGCTCCAGCAGCGGTACGACGATGGCTTTGCCGCTGATCTCACCGAGGCCGTGACAACCGGACCGATCAGCGGTCTCTTCGACCCGAGCGTGTTTGACTCGTTGACCATCGACGGCACGGTCGTCATGGTTCCGTATTCCTCCGACGTGACGAATGTGCTCTGGTACAACACCGACATCCTTTCCGAGGCCGGACTCACCCCACCGAGCACCTGGGACGAGCTCCTCGCTGCCTGCGACACGCTGAATGCGAAGGGCATCACGCCGATTGCCTCCGGAAACAAAGACCTCTGGGCAGTGGGCAACTGGCTTTCTCACCTCGCCTCGCGCGTCGTCGGCGAAGACGTTTACAACGCGACTCTCGCCGGCGAAGCGCCCTTCTCCACGCCGCAGTGGGAAGAAGCGTTCGGTTATGTCACGCAACTCACCGAGCACAAATGCCTCAATGAGAGCGTCAACGCCGTCGACGACAACGAAGGGGCTCAGCTCTTCTTCCAGGGTAAGGCGGCCATGCATCCGATCGGTTCCTGGCTGGTGAGCTGGGCGATTGACGAAGCTCCCGACTTGAACTTCGATTATGTGAACCTGCCGGCCATGCCCGGAGTTGGGAATCAAGACAGCGTGATCGGTGTCGTCACCGGCTATATCGTCAACGCGAGGAGCACGAAGCAGGATGCCGCGGCCGAATTTTTGGCGCTGCTGAACAGCGACACCTTCGTTGCGGAGTTCATCGAAGCCGAGGTGACCCCGATGACGCTCTCTGCGTCGGGTGCACAGAGCATTGACTCCCGCACCGCGCGGCTGACGGCGCTGCTCGCCAGCGCGCCCGCCATCGTGCTCCCGCCCGACAACGGCTACGAACTTGAAATGGCGAACGCGCTCTACAGCGCACTGGCCGAGGTCGTGGGGGGCCAGACGTCGCCGGCCGACGCGTTGGCCGGTATCGACAAGAAACTCGGCTAATTGACTCCGGCCGTCTGCAACCCGAATGCAGGCGGCCGGTTACTCCCTGGGAAGGGGTCAGATGAAAAAGAAGTGGGCGCTGGCGCCCTACCTGTTCCTCGCTCCGGCACTCCTGGTCTTCGGGTTCGCCGTTCTGCTGCCGGTGGTGAACACCGTGGGCTACAGCTTCACCACATGGAACGGCTACGGAGAGAAGATCTTCGTCGGGTTCGACAACTACATCGCAGCGATCAACGATGCGACCTTTCGCGCCTCCTTCGTGCACGTCATCGGCTACATCGCGCTGACCCTGGTGCTAGAGGTCGCGGTCGGCCTGGTTCTGGCCGGTTTAGTCGGCGGGATCCGGCGCGGTTCTCTGTGGTTTCGAGTTGCCATCTTCACCCCGGTGATGTTGCCGATGGTCGTCGTCGCCGTGCTCTGGGCCTTTGTCTACAATGCGGATTTCGGCCTGCTGAACGCCGCGCTGGAAACGTTCGGGCTCGCCGAATTCCAGCGCGTCTGGTTGGGGGACACCTCGACGGCGCTCATCGCAATCAGCGTCGTGTCTGGCTGGGTGTATGCCGGTTTCTACATGACAATCTTCTATGCCGCGTTCAGTCAAGTTCCGGGTGATGTGATCGAGGCCGCACGCTTGGACGGTGCCGGTGAACTGCGCATCTTTCGCAGTGTCAAAGTGCCCATGATTCGTAACGCCGTGATCGTGGCCGTGCTGCTCTGCGTGACCGGGGGATTTCAGAGCTTTGACCTGTTCTACGTCATGACAAACGGGGGACCCTACGGCGCGACAGAGATTCCCACCACGTACCTCGTTAAGACCGTGTTCAGCTTCGGGAAGGTCGGCTATGGCTCTGCCATGGCAGTTCTGCTGACCGCAGTGATCGTCGGCTTCGGCCTCGTGTTCGTGCGCCTCACCGGGCGTCGCAGAGAAGGAGGCCGACCGTGAGTGCGACCCTGCAACAGCGTCCCATCGAGACGACCCTGCACGACCGCCACCTCGAGAGGGCCCGGGTGCGCCGGATCCCAGGGCTGCTGGTGATGCTCGGGCTCATCGCCATCGCCGTCGTGTTCTTCTTTCCGATGGTCTGGATGGTGCTCTCGAGCTTCAAATCCAATGCCCAAATCTTCTCTTCCCCCTTCGCCCTGCCCACCGCGATTGATTTCACCCGGTGGGCCGAAGCGTGGGACGTGGGACATATCGGCCAGTATGCGCTCAACAGTGTGATCGTCACCGGCAGCTCCGTCTTCGCGATCTTGCTGCTGGGAGTCGGCGCCGCGTTCGCCTTCAGCCGGTACAGATTTCCTGGTCGCGAATTGATGATGGGTCTGCTCGCGCTCGGCCTGCTCCTGCCGCTGCAGTCCTACTTCATTGCCCAGGCGACGATGTTCACCGATTTGGCCATCACCGACACCCGGTGGGCGCTGATCGTGCCCTACACGGCGATGGGCCTGCCGTTGGCGGTCTACCTGCTCAAGGTCTACCTGGACGCGCTTCCCGATGAGCTTTTCGAGGCGGCCCGCATCGACGGCGCCGGCGACCTCCGAGTGTTCTGGTCGTTGGTCGTGCCACTGCTTCGCCCCGGCCTGGCGACGGTCGCGATCTTCTCAGCGCTGTCGTGCTGGAACGAGTTCCTGCTGGCGCTGCTCTACATTCAGGATGACGCGTTGAAGACCATTCCCACCGGGCTGCTCGCGTTTTCCAGCCGGTATGTCACCGACTATGGGCTGCTCTTCTCGGCGCTGTCGATCGTCACGCTGCCGATGATCGTCATCTACATCGTGTTCAACAAGCAGATCGTTGAGGGGATCACGGCCGGCAGCCTTAAGTAGCGGTTTCGCTAGTGGGCGACGGCCCATTCGGCCAGGCGCGCCTCATGTCCGGCGACCTGCATGGCCAGAACGGATGCGCCGATGCGGCCCGCCTCGCTGCCGAGCTGTGATTGCACCACGCGCGGAGCATCCCGCCAGGCCAATCCGTTGGCGAGGCCGACCCGCAAGGGGTCGAGCAACGCCGCACCGGCCTGCGAGAAGCCGCCGCCGAGCACGATGATGTCGGGGTCGAGCAGCAACGTCATGATGGTCAGGCCTTGGGCGAGCACGCGCACGGCATCACCCCAGACCTCGTCGGCGATCGGGTCGACACCGAGCTGGGCGACGATCTGCCGCGTCGAGAGCGCCTCACCGCCGGCAGCAACGTAGCGCCTTGCGACGCCGCCACCGGATGCGTAGACCTCGAGGCAGCCATTTTGCCCGCAGACACAGGGCTCCCCGCCTGCGATAACGGGGATGTGGCCGAACTCTCCGGTGGCGCCGAGGGCGCCGGTGATAGTGCGCCCCGACGAGACGAGGGCCGCCGCTACGCCGGTCCCGATCGGAATGTGCACGTAGTTCTCAGAGCCACGAGCGGCTCCGAGCAGCTTCTCGGCAAGCCCGGCCGCACGCACATCGTGCCCGACGGCGATGGGGAAGGGAAGCAGGCTGCGCAACTGAGCGAGAAGTGGCACATCGCGCCAGTTCAGGTTCGACGCGAACAGCACGGTGCCGGTCTCTTCGTCGACCATGCCGGGTGTGACCACACCGGCCGATTCGACGCTGAGGCCGCGCGTAGCGGCTTCCGCGGCGAGGTGTTCGAGCAGGTCGACCAGAGCGCGGACGATGTCGGTCGCGGGGGTCGGGCGAGTCGCGGTGACGACGGTCTCGCCGCCCACGGTGACGACGGCGCCCTTCATCGTGGTGCCGCCCACATCGACGGCGAGCACCACGGCATCCGAACTATTCATGGGTGTCCTGGGTGGAGTGACCGATCGGCAGCGGCAAGGCTGTCGCCAGCGGTGCGACCGGCCGACGACGGCGACCGGGCTTCTGCAGCCGGGTGGCCAGGGCAGACAGGCTGCCGTTGAAGACCAAGTAGATCAGCGTGACGACGAGGAATGTCTGAATGAGCAGGTGGTTGAACGCCGAGAGCACCTGGCCGCGATAGAGCAACTCGGTGTAGGCCACGATGTAGCCGAGCGAGGTGTCCTTGATCAGGCTGACCAGCTGGCTCACGAGCGACGGCGTCACGTTGCGCAGAGCCTGCGGCAACACGACGTAGCGCATGGACTGGTTCTTGCGCAGGCCGAGGCTGAGTGCGGCTTCCGCTTGGCCGCGGGGCAGGCTCAGGATGCCGGCGCGCACGATCTCGGCGAAGACGGCGGCGTTGGCAATGGTCAGCGGAATGACCAACTGCCAGAGCGTCGGAAAGTTGATGCCGAGCTGGGGGAGACCGAAGAGCATCAGGTAGATCAGCAGCAGCACCGGAACGGTACGGGCGACCTCGATGTAACCGGACGACAACCAGCGGATGGGACGCACGGGGCTCAGGCGGCCGAGTGCCAGCACGATGCCGAAGACCGAACCGAAGAGGGCGACGAGGGCGGCGGCGGCGAGTGTGCCGCCGAGGCCGACGAACAGGTACTGCCAGATGGACCAGGAGGCGAACGGCGTCCACTTGTCGGCATCGAGCTGGCCGTGTGAACCGAACTGCCAGAGGCCGGCGGCGAGGAGGCCGAGCAGCACGAGCACACTGAGGACGGAACCGATCCGGATGGCGCGGCGGCCGCGGGGGCCGGGCTCTTCGTAGAGAAAGCTTGCAGCGCTGTGACGTGACTGAGTCATCGGACGATCGCCACCTTTCGTTCGATCCAGCCGGCACTGACACCGATCACCAGGGCGATCGCCATATAGACGAGTCCGGCCGCGGTGAAGATCTCGATGGGCTGTGCGTAGACGAGGTTGATCTTGTTCACCTGGCTGGTCAGCTCGACCACGCCGACGACGGCCGCCAGGGCGGTGTTCATGGCGAGGGCGATCATCACGTTGCCGAGGGGCTGAACGACGGCGCGCAGAGACTGTGGAATGACGATGTAGCGGAATGATTGCGCGAGCGAGAGCCCGAGCGCACGTCCTGCTTCGACCTGGCCGACGCCGACGGTGTTGATACCACTGCGCACGGCCTCCGCCACATATGCCGCTTCATAGAAGGTCAGCACGATGATGGCGGTGGGCACGAGCGGCAGTATCAAGCCGGCGTCGGGCAGGGCGAAGACGGCGAGAATAAGCAGCGCCAAAAGCGGCACGTTGATGAAGAACTGCACGTAGCAGAAGGCGGCCCCCCGCAAGATCGGGATGGGGCTTACCCGTGCCACCGTGATCAGAACCCCAAGAATGAGGGAACCGATACCGGCCACGACGGCCATCATGAGCGTCGTGCCGAGCGCCTGAAGCAGGAGCCCGATATTTTCAGGAGACAGAATATTCATCAGATGCCGTTCGTGGCGCTGCCTTACTCGTTAGGAACCGGGAACTGAGCCGATTGCGGGAGGGGTGGGGATCTCGGAGTCGACAACTGTGCCGAGCGAGCCCTTCCACGCCTGGCCCCACTGGCCCTTTTCCTGGATGGTGGTGAGCCACGTGTTGATGAAGTTCTTGAAGTCGGTGTCACCGTGCTTCAGACCGATGCCGTACGGCTCGCTCGTGAACGGCTGACCGACGACCTTGATCTTGTCGTTGGCTGCTGCATCGCTGGCGAGCAGGGTGTAGTCCTGCACGTACGCGTCGCCGCGACCCTGGATCAGAGCCTGAACGGCCTGGGGGTCGGTGGCGAACGACACCAGAGTGGCGGTCGGCTGCTTCTCGGGAACGGCGGTCACGGCCGGGGTGTTTGCCCCGACGATCACGGTCTTGCCCGCGAGGTCATCGATGCCCTTGATGTCCTTGTTGTCAGCCTTGACGGCGACGGCCAGGCCTGAGCTGAAGTACGGGCCAGCGAAGTCGATCTGGGTGGCGCGCTCTTCGGTGATCGTGTAGGTGTTGAACACGACGTCGACGGTGCCGTTGGCGAGAAGCGCTTCACGCGTTTCGGATGCCGGCGGGCGAATCTCGACGTTGGGCTCGCCAAGAATGTAGATCGCGAGCAGCTTCGCCAGGTCGGCATCGAAGCCGGTGACGCTGTCGGGGTTCGACGGGTCCTGCTGCGAGAGCAGGGGAGCGTCAAGCGCTTCGCCGACGATGAGCTTGCCACGAGCCTTGATCTTGGCCATGGTCGAGTCGGGAATGATCAGCGATGCCGCGGCGACCGGAGCATCCTTGAACAAGGCCGACTGGTTCGACGTCGGCGCGTCGGAACCGGCTGCTGCGCCGGGAACCGCGTCTCCGCCGCCGGAGCAGGCGGTGAGGGTAAGCGCGACCGCAGCGAGAATCGCTCCGGCTACGGGGAGCTTCTTGCGCCATGGTGATGTGACTGACATATGCTTCCTATCCTTTTTCTTGGTGGGGTAAACCGTCGCGGACCGCGGTCGAATCTGGTGTGGTGCCGACCCCGTCAGTGGGGCAGCACGGAAGCCAGGAACGAACGCGCACGATCGGTCTGAGGGTTGTCAAAGAAGTCTGCGGGGGTGTTCTGTTCGACGATCTGTCCGCCGTCCATGAAGACGACACGATCGGCGGCACGACGGGCGAAGCCCATCTCGTGGGTGACGACGATCATCGTCATGCCCTCGGTGGCGAGCGAAACCATGACGTCAAGCACCTCGCTGACCATCTCGGGGTCGAGCGCCGAGGTGGGCTCATCGAAGAGCATGACCTTGGGGGCCATGGCGAGGGCGCGGGCGATTGCGGCGCGCTGCTGCTGGCCACCCGACAGCTCGGCGGGGTACTGGTGGGCCTTGGCGCCGATGCCGACGCGCTCCAGCAGTGCCATGCCCTCAGCCTCGGCCACCGACTTCTTCATCTTGCGTACCTTCATCGGCGCCAACGTCACGTTGTCGAGCACCGTGCGGTGGGCGAAGAGGTTGAACGACTGGAAGACCATTCCGACGTCGGCGCGGAGTTCGGCCAGCGCGACTCCCTCTTTCGGAAGTGAGACGCCGTCAACCTTGATGTCACCCGAGTCGATGGTCTCGAGGCGGTTGATCGCGCGGCAGAGGGTGGACTTGCCCGAGCCGGACGGCCCGACAACCACGACGACCTCACGCGGGGCGACGTCGAGGCTGATGTCCTTGAGAACGTGATTCTCACCGAAGTGCTTGTTGATTGCATTCAGGCTGACCATCGGAGGGCGCGCTGTTGTCGCTTCGGCGGAGCCTGATGTGTGCCCGGTGTTCGCAGCCATAAAAAATCCTCGTATCGTCGGCGATCCAGTAGTCAGGCAATAGTACGTACTCTTTCGACTATGTGCAATCTTGGAATTACTTTCTCCAATAATCACAGGAACTTAGTAAAGTAAAGTCAGACAACTGCTTCTTCTTGGATTGGCTCACTGACGATGACTCCAGCGTTCGCACCCGTGCTCAGCCACGACTCGTCCCCGGGCGGAATTCTCAATCTGGTGCGGTCCGGCTCCGCGGCGTCCCGCGCCGATATCGCGCGCTCGACCGGGCTCTCCCCGTCGACCGTGACGGCGCGGGTTGAATCGCTGATTCAGAGCGGATATCTCCGCGAGGGTGGGCAGGGAAACTCGCGCGGAGGGCGCCGCCCCCGTCACCTCGAGGTGAATCCGACGAGCGGCGCGGTGCTCGGCGTCGACCTCGGCGCGCACCACGCCTCTTTCGCACTGTTTGATCTCTCCGGCGCCATCCTGGCCGAACGTCACCTGCCGATGGATATCGCCGACGGCCCCCAGCGCATTCTTCAGTGGATTGCCGACCAGGCGACGTCGATGGTCGCCGAGAGTGCGGCCGAGGGGCAGGAGCTGCGCGCGATCGGGTTGGGTCTGCCCGGCCCGGTCGAGTCACGCGGTCGCACCCTCGTCTCGCCGTCGCGGATGCCGGGCTGGAACGGTGTTGACGCCGCGGCCCTGCTCAGCTCGCTCAGTGGTGTGCCGGCCCTCGTGGGCAACGATGCGAATCTCATGGCGATCGGCGAATATGTGAGTCTGTCGGAGCCCGTCGACCAACTTGTCTTCGTGAAGGCGGGCTCCAGTATCGGTTGCGGTGTGATTGCCGCGGGTTCCCTGCATAACGGGCATCGGGGCATTGCCGGTGACATCAGCCACGTCTCGGTTCCGAACGCTCCGCATACCCTGTGTTCGTGCGGGCGTTGGGGCTGCCTCGACGCGGTTGCGGGAGGCGCGGCGATCGTGACTAGCCTGCGCGCCGCGGGGGTGGACGTGTCGAACACCGCCGAGGTGATTGCGTTGGCCGAGAACGGGCATCCGCTCGCCACGCAGACGCTGCGCGAGGCGGGAACCCGCACGGGTGGGGTGCTCGCGACGATCGTGAACTTTTTCAACCCGCAACGCCTGGTGCTCGGTGGTGCGCTCAGCGAGGCCGAAGCTTTCGTGGCGGGTCTGCGCTCGGCGATCTACACCGAATGCATGCCCATGGCGACGGACTATCTCGAGATCGTGGTGAGCGAGACGAAGGCGCGCGGCGGTGTGATCGGAGCTGCCTGGATGATGCTCGACCACCTCTTTGACGCGGCGGCCATCAACGACACGCTGGCCACGGCATGAGCGCGCTGTCCGCGTTTTCATTGGCCGGCAAGGTCGCCCTCGTGACCGGAGCCAGTCGCGGGCTCGGGCGAGCCATGGCTCAGGCGCTCGGAGAGGCGGGAGCGGCCGTAGCCGTGACCTCCCGGTCGATCGAGTCGGCGCGGGCTGTCGCCGATGAACTGCAGGCGCAGGGGATTCGAGCCGTCGGCGTGCGGCTGGAGGTGACCGATGTCGACGACGTGGAGCGCGCGATCGAAGAGATCACTGCGGCGCTCGGACCGATCGACGTGCTCGTGAACAATGCGGGCATCGGAGTGAGCGGCACGGCCTTGGAGTTGCCTGACGAGAAGTGGCGCGAGGTGATGAGTACCAACGTTGACGGCGTCTGGTTCGTCAGCCGCGCGGTCGGCCGACGGATGACGGAGCGTGGAGGCGGAACGATCGTCAACGTCGGCTCGATGTCGGCAGACATCGTGAATCGACCGCGCTGGCAGGCGCCCTACCTGGCGTCGAAGGCGGCCGTGCATCAGCTGACGAAGGCGTTGGCGGCCGAGTGGGCTCCGTACGGCATCCGTGTCAATGCCCTGGCGCCGGGCTACTTTCTGACGGAGATGTCGCCGGTGGATCAGCCGGAATATCGGGAGTGGTGCGTCGAACCGGCGGCGATGAAGCGCTATGGGATGCCGGCCGAGCTCGGGCCGGTTGTGATCTTTCTGGCCAGCGAGGCATCGAGTTTCATGACGGGCTCGATCGTCACGGTCGATGGCGGATACACGCTGTTCTGATGCGTTCCGGGCCTCCATGTTCTGTGACGCCCCTGGCGCCGCCTTGCCTGCCTTGCCTGCCTCGGACGCCGTCGAGTCTCGGGTGCCGTCGCCGATGAATCGGGCCGACGCGCACATCCATCTCTTCGAGTATGGCTTTTCGGGAACGCGCGAAGCCGGTGCCGAGCTGGCCGACTACGAACAGATCCGCACCCGGTATTCGATCGAGCATGCCCTTGTGATCGGCGTCGAGGGTGAGCCGCGATTCGCGGGCAACAATGACTACATCTTGGCGCTGGCGCGTAGGCATGACTGGATCGCGCCGCTGCTCTTTCTCGACCCGGCGGAGCCGCTTCTGCCCGCGCAGGTCGCGGACGCACTCGAGGCCGGGGCCGCCGGATTCTCGCTTGAGCTGGGGGCCGATGGCGAGGCCGTGAACGCCTTCGATTCTGACGTCTGGCGGGTGCTCGATGAGGCGAATGCGCTGCTGAGCCTCAACGTCACCCCGGCCGGAATCGCGGGAGTGCGTGAGGTTATTCGGGGACGCCGGGGCGGGGCCACGCTCCTCAGTCACCTGGGGCTGCCGGGTCCCGCTGCTGACCCTGCTGCTGATCCTGCTGCGGGCACCTCTCCTGGAGCTGCTGAGGGCCACTCGGATGAGTGGGTGGCTCGTGCGGCAGCCGTGCGTGACCTCGCCGATTGCCCGAGTGTGTTGGTCAAACTGTCCGGACTCTACGCCATCGATCCGGTTTTCCCGCACTCTCGAGCGCAGGACGAGACCCTTCACGTGCTCTCGGAGTTTGGTGCCGAGCGGATGCTGTGGGGTTCCGACTTCGCGCCGGGCCTCGGCGCTCTCGCCGCCGAGCAGCTCTTCGACGTGCCCGACTGGTTTGTGCGGGCGGTGTCGGCGACCGAGCTTGAGCAGGTCATGCGCGGCACGCTGGCTCGGCTGCTTGCCTCCCGTTGATCGTCCTACTCCGCTGACCGTCCCCACCCCGCTGATCGCCCCGTCGTGCACCCCGTCGTGCACCCCGCCGTGCACCCCGCCGTGCACTCCGCCGTTGATCGAGCCCGTCGAGATCCCCCTCCCGACCGTGCACCCGTCCGTTGATCGAGCCCACCCCGCAGATCCAGCCCACGCCGCTGATCGAGCCTGTCGAGATCCCGCGAGCCACCCTCGAGAACCGTGGCCGCGGTCTCGACAAGCTCGACCGACGGTTCAATAACCGGTCCCGCGCCCCTTCCGCAGATCCAGCCCACCCCGCAGATCCAGCCCGCACCGCTGATCGAACCCATTCCGTTGATCGAGCCCATTCCGTTGATCGAGCCCACTCCGTTGATCGAGCTCGTCGAGATCCCGTGAGCCACCCTCGAGTCCGTACCCTTCCGTTGATCGAGCTCGTCGAGATCCCGCGAGCCGCCCTCGAGACGGGGGAGCGTGGTCTCGACAAGCTCGACCCACGGTTCGGCAATCGACCCCTCGCCCCTCCGCAGATCCAGCCCACGCCGTTGATCGAGCTCGTCGAGATCCCGTAAGCCACCCTCGAGACCGTAGACCGTGGTCTCGACAAGCTCGACCCACGGTTCGGCAATCGACCCCTCGCCCCTCCGCAGATCCAGCCCACGCCGTTGATCGAGCTCGTCGAGATCCCGTGAGCCACTCCCGAAACCGAGGAACGAGGTCTCGACAAGCTCGACCCACGGTTCGGCGCTCGAGCCCGCACCCCTTCCGCTGATCGAGCGTGTCGAGATCCTGCGCGCCACCCTCGAGACCCGCGGGCGAGTTTTTGGCCGCCTCAAGTTCTCGATCCCTCCACAGACACAGCTTCGAGAACTTATCCACCTATACTGAGAAAAGCTCGTAATCATGTTCGTTCTTTGGGAGAATAGAGCTATGTCAATCACCCTCCCACCCCCCGTCTCCGCCCCGGAGCCGACGCCCGCCCCGGGTGCGTCGGCACCGACCGCGGCCATGGTGCTGGCGGTGCTCGAGCAGACGCAGGCGCTGTGGGCGGGGCTCGGAACGGTCAGCCCCGACCGGTTCACCGATGACGACCTACTCGGTGTGCTCGGTGCGTTCGAAGGTGTGGGCCGGCTGGTTGATGCGGGACGGGTGGCTGTGGCGGCGACGGTCGAGGAACGCTCCGGCCGGTGGCTGGGCCGGGACTCCCTCGCAGCGAAGCGGGGCTGCACCAGTGGCGTCGACCTGATCACCCGGGTCACCCGCATCTCCGGCCGGGAAGCGAAACGCCGCAGCGCCCTCGGTTTGCGAATGCGGGACACGCAGCACGTCGGAACGATCATCCCCGCCCTGTTCCCCACGGTCGGTGCCGCGGTCGCTTCGGGCTTGCTGGGGGTGGATGCGGCGGAGGTGATCATGTCCGGTCTGGCGGAGATCTCCCCGCGTGTCGCCCCCGATGATCTTGCGGCTGCGGAACGCGCTCTGGTGTCTGCGGCGACGGGCACGATTACGGCCGAGAATGAGGGTGAGCCGGGCGCGGGCTTTGCGTTCTCGGCGGACTCGATGCGGGTGCAGCTGTTGCAGTGGCAGGCGGCGCTGGACCCCGACGGGGTGGCGCCGAACGAGGTCGAGGGTGAGGCGACGAGCACGATCAGTTTCGGCCGCTTCAAAGACGGAATCTATCCGGTGCGGGGTGGTGTGACTCCTGATCTGTACGGAATCATGAACCTCACCTTCGACGCCTTCATCGCCGCCCGCAAAACCCCCGCGTTCCCGACCGCCGCCGAACAAGCCCGCGATGAGGCACGCGACGACCGTTCCGAGCACGACGACCGTTCCGAGCACGACGACCGCGCCGAGCACGACGACCGCTCCGAGCAGGATTCTCACGACGGTCCCGACGGACACGACTTGGACGACGAGCGCGACCGCGAGCACGACGACCGTGACCACGAACGCGATGACCACGACCACGACCATGACGACCACGGTCAGGGTTCAGCCTCGGCCGAGGCGCCTCTTCCCGGGTCGGCCGGGCACGAGTTCGATGATGTCGACACCCGTACGGCCGGTGAGAAGCGGGCCGATATTCTGCGCGGCATGTTCACCCAGTTGGCTCAGGCCGATAACACTCCCAGCATTGGTGGTGCACCGCCGACGGTGGTGGTGCATGTGAACGTGAACGATATTGAAGCCGGTCGCGGTGTCGGCTGGATCGATGGTGTCGACGCCCCCATTTCGCTTCGCACGGTGGATCAGATGATGTGTGCCGGAGGCACCCAAACGGTTCTGTTCGGTCCGAACGGTGAGGTTCTCACCCTGACCGATCCGCAACGACTGTTCAACCGTGCCCAACGCCGGGCGATCCTCGCCCGCGACGGCGGCTGCGGCGTTCCCGGCTGCGACGCCCCCACACAGTGGCTCGAATTTCATCACGTGATCCCCTGGAGCAAAGGCGGCGTCACTGAGGTCGACAATGGTGTGGCGTTGTGTTGGCGGCATCATCACACCATCGAAACGTCCGGCTGGGAGATCATGATGGTCAACGGCCGCCCCCAGGTCAAAGCCCCGGCCTGGATCGACCCGAGCCGCACCTGGCGCGACGCCAACCGCCACCGCACCGACACCCACCGCCGCGACTGATGCGGCGCGACTGATGCGGCGCGACTGATGCGGCGCGACTGATGCGCCGAGACTGAACCTCCGCGACCGACCCGCCGCGACTCGCCCGACGGGCCTCATCCGCCCACCCCAGTCTCCACGCCCCAGTCTCCACGCCCTACTCGCTGCGCCGAAGTTGCCACACCTCAACCGCCAGAACAGATGAGCAACGACATGCCAGCGGCGGAGTGACTCGTCGTAGCGGGCATCCACAGTCATCCACCTGTGGTGGCGACGATGGCCAAAGCAGGAGGGCGCGCAGCGTCGTCGGGCTCACTCGAAGCGCTGCGCGGTGTCTCTCGGCGCCGGGCGAGGCGGGAGATCACCACGTCAAGCATGAAGCCGACTACCACCGCGAGCACAACGGCCAGCACAGCCCCCAGGGCCGGATTGTGCGTCAACCAAGCCCCGGCCAGTACCCCGATGAGCACCGAGTAAACCGACCAGCACAGCCCGGCGAGGGCAGCCAGCGGCAGAAAACGGCGAAACGAGAACCCGGTTGCGCCGGCCGTCATGTTGACGGCCACCCGGCCCACCGGAATGAAGCGAGCAGTGAGGAGCAGCGTTGCGGCGCGTCGGTCGAGAGCGAACATTGCACGTTCGATGGCAGCGAGTACACGTGGGCGCTGCATCCATCGAAACTGCCGCCCGCCCAGGCCTCGACCGATTGCGTAAGCGACGGCATCCCCAGCGGCTGCACCGGCCGCGACCACGACGATCAGGCCAATGAGATGGGGAGAACCGGATGCCATGGCCAGGGCTCCCAGGGCAACGACAGCAGATTCACTGGGCAACGGAGGAAAGAAGCCGTCAATGAGAACGACGAGAAACGCGACGAGATACACCCAGGGTGAATCGGCCAGCAGGACGATGAGCGCATTGAGCGAGTCGATGAAGGGCATGATTTCAGGCTAGGAAAGGGCCGTCGACGCGTCGTCAGTCGTCAGAACTATGTGCGTGCTGCTACAGCATGAGATATGAACACCGCTACACTGCGAGATGCGCGCCGGGATCGGCTGCGTAGCTGTACATCGGGGGGATGGTCTGCTTCTCCCTGTT
Organism: Leifsonia psychrotolerans; assembly: GCF_013410665.1. Classification (NCBI taxonomy): domain Bacteria; kingdom Bacillati; phylum Actinomycetota; class Actinomycetes; order Micrococcales; family Microbacteriaceae; genus Glaciibacter; species Glaciibacter psychrotolerans. The sequence continues at coordinate 192,448 of NZ_JACCFM010000001.1, forward strand.
CACCTCACAATCGATGGAGAGAGAATGACCAACGTTCAGAATCAGCCGTACACAACTGCAGCGCACCAGAACGAGTCGGAGAAATCCTTTGTAGTCACTTGGCTGCTCGCAATGCTGCTCGGCTCCTTGGGCATCGACCGGTTCTACCTGGGCAAGATCGGCACCGGCATTCTGAAGCTGATCACGCTCGGTGGCTTTGGAATTTGGACGCTGATCGACCTCATTATTGTTCTTGTCGGTGCGACCCGCGACAAGCAGGGCCTGCCGCTTGCCGGCTATGCCGCAAACAAGAAGGTTGCCTGGATCGTCACCCTCGTCGTGTGGGTACTCGGAATCATTGGTGGCGCGTCCAACGCAGCCGCCCAGCTCGCTCTGATCAACGGCTAATCACGCCGAACGACAGATCGTTATCCGAAGCGTCCGCTGCCTCATGCAGCGGGCGCTTCGTGTCGCTCTAACGGGTGAGGAGGCCCCCTCGTTCGGGATGCGAGTCAAACCACTCGCCGACATACCAGCACATCGGTACGATGCGGAATTCGGTCGTCGCCTCGATATCGTTCACTGCGAACTCGACCAGGTCGCCGGCAAAACCCCGTCCCCGAAAGCTGGGCACCGTGAATGTGCGCGGAAGTGAAATTGACTGATTCACAATTGTGTAATCAACAACGCAGGCCAGCGCTCCATCGATGAGTAGTGTGTAGCGGCGGGCATCCGGTTCGTGTGCGAAAACGTGAGCCATACGGCAATGCTAGCCAGCCAGGCTTGACACCGGCAGAGTGTCGGGCGATGACCTCCACCACGCAACATGGCCGGGGCCGGCGGTGCTCGGAGGGGAACCGCCACGAGTGCGAAGCGGTGCGAACGGACCCGGGCGAACAGCTCCGTTGTCGGGGGTCGCCGTTACGCTCGAGGCAAGCGCAACGAGAGGGCGTACATGTTTGTACTCGACGGCAGCATCATCACCAGTGCGAGCGATCTGACTGCCGCTTCAACGTGTGAGTTCGCCTTTCTGCGCCGACTCGACACCAAGCTGGGGCGCCGTGCGGCCTCGATCGAACCCGAGGATGCCATGCTCGAGCGCACCGCCAGGCTGGGGGATGCCCACGAGCTACGCGTGCTCGAGAGTTATCGTCAGAAGTTTGGCCCGAAGCAGTCCGGCGCAGGTGTTGTCGAAATTGCTCGGCCCACGCGCATGGACCGTGAGTCCATCGAGGCTGTGGCCGACGACACCGTGCGGGCGTTCGCCAGCGGTGCTGATCTGGTCTTTCAGGCCACCTTTTTCGACGAGAGCTTCATTGGCTTCGCCGACTTCATCCTGCGGCAGTCCGACGGCAGCTATCTGATTCAAGATACCAAGCTTGCGCGACGGGCCACGGTGACGGCGCTGCTGCAGCTCGCTGCCTATGCCGAGCAGCTGGAGCGCATCGGAGTGAGGCCCGCAGCCACCGCTGAATTGTTGCTCGGCGACGGATCGGTGAGTGTGCACCGGCTTTCCGACATCGCACCGGTTTACCGCGCTCGGCGTGCACGCCTGCTGCAGATGATCGACGAGCGGATCGCCGCCGACGAGCCAGTCTCCTGGGGCGACACGCGGTACAGCGTCTGCGGCCGGTGTGTGAGCTGCGAGGCAGAGGTGCAATCCCACCGCGACCTGCTTCTGGTGGCAGGCATGCGCGTCACCCAGCGAGCGCGGTTCGCAGCCGCGGGAATCCACACGATCGATGAGCTCGCGGCATCCGATTCGGGGGTGTCGGGCCAATCGGTCGAGGGCATCGCCGAGAACACCCTCACGACGTTGCGGAACCAAGCCCAGCTGCAGGTGGGCGCGATTCCCGGTGAGCCGCCGCCCGTACAGGTGTGCAACCCGGCGGCACTCGCCGTGCTGCCCACGCCGAACCCGGGTGACATCTTCTTCGATTTTGAGGGCGACCCGCTGTACACCGAGGGCACGGCCGAGCATTGGGGGCTCGACTACCTCTTCGGTCTTGTCGAGACGGATGGCAGTTTTCGCGCGTTCTGGGCGCACACTTTCGCCGAAGAACGGCAGGCTTTGCGTGACTTTCTCGACTATCTGGCGAAGCGACGTGCCGAGTTTCCCGGAATGCACATTTACCATTACGCGGCCTACGAACGCACGCACCTGCTGAGCATTGCGGCTCGGCACGGGGTCGGTGAGCATGAGATCGACCAGTTACTGCGCAGCAATGCCCTCGTCGATCTCTACCCGCTGGTTCGTAAAGCACTGCGGGTGGGGTCGCGTTCCTATTCGATCAAGAAGCTCGAGCCGCTTTACATGGGTACCGAGCTGCGCACCGGTGAGGTGACCAACGCGGCTGCCTCGATCACCGAATACGCCGATGCGCGGGAGCTGTATCTGGCCGGCGAGACGACCGAGGCTCAGCGCATGCTCGACTCGATTGCCGACTACAACCGTTACGACTGCGTCTCCACGCTGCGACTGCGCGACTGGCTGCGTGAGCAGGCCCGAGCGAGCGGCGTGCCCATCGGGCTCACCGGCGTGGTCGACGAAATGGGGGAGTTGCCCGAATCCCCCCTCCGTGACGCGTTGTTGGCTCGTGCCGGAGATCCGCTTCACCCCGACCGCACGGCAGACCAGACGGCGGCGGCGTTCGCGGCGGCCGCCCTGGACTACCACCAACGCGAACACAAGAGCTTCTGGTGGGGGCATTTTGCCCGGCTCGAGCAGCCGATCGATGAATGGGAAGACACCCGCGACGTACTGCGCATCGACGAGGTCCGTGTCGAGACCGACTGGTTTCGTGAGGGGCGGCAGCGCACCGACCGCCGGCACCTCTGGCTGCGCGGTCGGCTCGCCCCGGGCAGCAGCATCAAACCGGGTGACTCTGCCGGACCCTATCTGCTCTACGAATACCCGGGCCCGTACCCCGATCCGAAGGCCGCGCCCGGCGCGCGCAGTGCGCGCACGGTCACGGTGCTCGAGGTTGCTGATGACGGGGCCATCCTGATCGAAGAGACGCTGCCCAAAGACGTCGACCCCCACAGCCAGCGGCCATCGGCACTCGCGCCGAGCGCACCACCACCGGCCGGGCAGCAGAAGCCGGCAATCGAAGAGTGGGCCGAGGCGATCATCGACGCCCAGCCGGAGTGGCCGGCGGAGCCGATGGTCGACATCCTGCGTCGCGTCGCACCGCGCACTCGATCGGGTGCATTGGCCGCCATTTCGGCTTCTCCCGAGGGTGACGAGCGCATCAAGGCCGTGATCAGTAGCCTGCTCGACCTCGATGCGTCATACCTTGCAGTGCAGGGTCCTCCTGGTACCGGCAAAAGCTACCTGGGAGCCCACGTGATCACGACGCTCGTCCGCGAGCATGGCTGGAAGATCGGAGTTGTTGCACAGTCACACGCCGTGGTCGAGAATCTGCTCGCCGCGGTGGTCAAAGCCGGTCTCGACCGTGACCTGGTGGGAAAGGTCGCCAAGTCAGGCGGATCGAAGGCCGGTTCCGACGATGAGGAGACGGCCGAAATCCCGTATACGGCACTCCTGGCCAACGGGCAGCTACTGTTTGCGCTTGACCACGCCGACACCGGTTTCGTGGTCGGTGGCACTGCCTGGGACTTCAGTAATCCGGCGCGGGTGCCGCGGCACAGCCTCGACCTACTCGTCGTCGATGAGGCCGGCCAATTCTCCCTGGCCTCCACGATTGCGGCCAGCGTCGCTGCAACGAACCTGCTGCTGCTCGGCGACCCGCAGCAACTGCCTCAGGTGAGCCAGGGCACGCATCCCGAGCCGATCGATCAGTCGGCACTGGGCTGGGTGAGTGCCGGTCACGATGTGCTTCCGGCTTCGCTGGGATATTTCCTGGCCGAGAGCCGTCGGATGCACCCGGCGGTGACGGCACCGGTATCTCGCTTGTCGTATGAGGGTGAGCTGCACTCGCATGAGTCTGCATCGACGCGCCACCTCGACGGAGTCACGCCGGGCCTGCATATCGTTCCAGTGCACCACGTCGGAAATGCTGTGGAATCGGTTGAAGAGGCAGCACAGGTGGTATCGCTGGTTGAATCGCTGCTCGGTACGCGCTGGAGCGACCCGACCGACCACCGCCTCGACGATGTGCTCGACGAAGGCGACCTCATCGTCGTCACGCCGTACAACGCGCAGCTGAACACGGTGAAAGACGCACTGGCAACGGCCGGCTTTGTTCGGGTGCGTGTCGGTACCGTCGACAAATTCCAAGGCCAAGAGGCCGCCATCGCGATGGTGACGCTCGCCGCCTCGTCGGCCGATGATGTGCCACGCGGACTCGGCTTCCTCATCATGAAGAACCGGTTGAACGTGGCCATTTCCCGGGCCAAGTGGGCGGCCTACCTGGTCTACTCGCCGGGGTTGGCCGAGAGCCTGCCGGTCACTCCGGCCGGAGTCGCCGAGCTGAGTGCGTTCATTACGCTGGTCGAGTCAGGGGTGTAAAAGTCACAGATTCCTGTAAATCGTCGTGAATTCGAGGGGATCTGACCCCCAACGGTATCTGGGTGTCGCGAAACCCGCGTAACGTTAACAGGTGGTTTTCAAATCTTGATCTTCGAGGTAACGGGCTCCACATCAGAAAGGCATTACCTTGAGCGACGAATGTATCCACGGACTGGCTGACCGAGAGTGCGCCAGCTGCTTCCCCCAAGCCGTTCCTGAGGTCGCGCGTGTGGTGTCGAACCCATCTCAGCGTGCCAGCAAGGCACGCGAGCGCGTTGCACCGACGACTCTCCGCACGGCCCCGGTCGCGCCCAAGACTTCGGCTGGCGCAAAGGCTGCGGCCCCGGTGCGGTCCGCTGCAGTCAAAGTCGGTGACCAGCGCATCTACCACGTCACCCATATCAAGAACCTGGCCGACATCCTGGTCAGCGGCGCAGTCAATGCCATGCAGGGCGCTACGGCCACGACTCCCGTCGTCGACATCTCGTCCGAGGGCAATCGCGCATGGCGTGCTTCTACCCACATTGCCGGTGACGACAGTGCCAGCGTCGCCGATTACGTACCCTTCTTCCTCTCCCCAGACGCGAGCGTGTGGGAGAGCATCCGTTCGGGCGCCATCGACCCGCGGCTGACGACCACCGCAACGGATGCCGCAGCTGCGGACTTCGTGATTCTGGTGAGCGCCGTCAAGAACGCCACGGCGCTTCACCCGGGCGATGTCCCGGAAGACGATACGGCCATCGTCGTGACCGACGCGGACGCAGCCCTGGAACGCACCCGTTTCGGCGCAACACGCGACGGTGCCGAGCGTCTGTTGCACACCGTGCGTTCGAACCCCGCAAGCGGAGCCATTCTCGAGGCAGAATTCCTCGTGCACGGCACGTTCCCGTTTGATCAGATCATGCTCATCGGCGTGGCAAACGACCGGGTGCGCGATACCGTCAAGGGAATTCTCAAGCCCTCCGGCTTTCGCACGAAGGTCGCCGTGTACCCGCCGTGGTTCCTGCCGAGCGACGACGACTCACTCGACGGATAGCTACGCGTCGAGGAGCCCACGAATATCGTCGGCCGTGAGCGCCGGGCTGAACACGTCGTCGTCGTCGATGACCGCCGTGAACAGCTTGGCTTTCTTGGCCTTCAGCGCCATCACTTTCTCTTCGATGGTGCCCGCTGCGACCATACGGTAGACCATCACGTTCTTGGTCTGGCCGATGCGGTGCGTTCGGTCGATGGCCTGCGCTTCACTCGCCGGATTCCACCACGGGTCGAGCATGAACACGTAATCGGCCTCGGTGAGATTCAAACCGAAGCCGCCGGCCTTCAGACTGATCAGAAAGACCGGAGCCTGGCCGGATTTGAATCGATCGATGACCTCCGAGCGCCGCAGAGTCGAGCCGTCAAGATAGCAATAGGGTGTGCCGAGCGCATCAAGCCGGGCCGCAGCCTTCTTCAAAAATGAGGTGAACTGGCTGAAGACAAGTGCTCGATGCCCCTCGGCCAGCACATCTTCGAGCTGTTCAAAGAGGGCGTCGAGTTTGCTCGAGGGCACCGTGGCATACGTGTCGTCGACCAGTGACGCGTCGAGGCTGAGCATGCGCAGCAGCGTGAGCGACCGAAAGACAATGAACCGGTTTGTGTCGAGATCCTCGAGCAGTCCGAGCAACTTCTGCCGTTCACGCTGCAAAAAAGTGTCGTAGAGCTTCTGATGCCGCGGGTTCAGCTCGATCTCGAGCGTTTGCTCTTGCTTGGCCGGCAGATCGCTGGCCACGAGCTCTTTGGTGCGACGCAGCAGAAACGGCCGGATGCGACGGCGCAGCTTCGTGAGCCGGCCCGGGTTGGTGCCGAGCTCGATCTGGCGCACATAGTCCTCGGTGAATTTACGGGCGGATGGGAACAGCCCCGGTGCGACGACGGCAAACAATGCCCGCAGCTCCAACAGGTTGTTCTCCATCGGAGTTCCAGTGATGGCCAGTTTGAACGGGGTGTCGAGATCGACGGCGCAGGCGTGAGCCCGGCTTCCCGCGTTCTTCACAAACTGGGCCTCGTCGAGAATCAGGCCGGCCCAGGGGAGGGCCTGATAACTCTCGAAATTGAGCCGAAACAGCGTGTACGAGGTGACAATGACGTCGACCGGGCCGCGCGTTCCATCCGGTGCCGCTTCGAGGGCATCCGCAAGCGCCGTTCCCCGAGCCGAACTCGTGGCGGTGACCGAACGCACAACGAGGTCGGGAGCGAATTTACCGGCCTCTGACACCCAGTTCGAGACGACCGAGGTGGGGGCGACAACCAGGAAGGGAGCCCGCGCATCCGTCTGCTTCACGTGCAGCATGAGGGTGAGGGCTTGGAGGGTCTTGCCCAGGCCCATGTCATCAGCCAGGATGCCGCCCAGACGGTTGCGCCAGAGGAAGGCCAGCCAGCTGAAGCCGTCGGCCTGATACGGGCGCAGTTCGGCACGGAGACCCGCGGGCAGGGGAGTGGGCTCGATGCTCGCGAGGTCATTCAGCCCGGTCACGGTGCGGCGCCATGAGAGCGCTTGCTCGGTCTCGTCGGCCAGATCTTCGAAGTCGGCCCAGAGAGCGGCCTGGTGGTGGCTGATGCGCAGCCCGGTCTCCCATTCCTGCAGTGATTTGGCCTCGTCGATGAGTTCGCGCAGCTGTTCGAACTCGGGGCGCAGAAGCGAAAGATAGGAGTTGTCGACGAGAAGCAGTTTCTTGCGACCCTTCGCCAACGCGGCAAAGAGCGGGCCGAACGGAACGCTGCGCCCTGCAACGGTGACTAGCACGCCGAGATCGAACCAGTCACGCTGCTCAGATTCGACCGTCGTGAACTTCAGAGTGGGTGCGTCGTCAAGCTCGTGGTAGTCGGGTCGCTCTCCCACGATCTCGATGCGCACGCCTGGCAGCCGTTCGATCTCGCCGAGAAGGTGTGCGCTGAACTCGGCGGCGTCGATGCCCTGCAGCACGATGCTGGATTTCAGCGGTGCGAACTCGGCGGGCAGCGTCTGCTCGACGGCGTCGAGGCCGGCCTGCTCGGTCTCGGGATCGCGGCTGTCCCGCTCAGTGCGCTCGGCGGCGGGGGCCGACACGTTCGCGGAGGCATAGAGCGGTCGCCGGGGCTGCGCACTGCCGGGGTACTCCCACTCCCAGGCGAGGTGCAACGTTTGCTTCGGTCGGTAGCTGGCCACAAGCACCAGCGTGGGCCGTGGAGTCTCGGGGAAGTGCACCGAGGAATCTGAGCTGGTGACGGTGAGCACCCGATTGAGCGTGGGGTAAAAGCCGGTCATGAACTCCGGCACATCGTGTGCGGGCACAAGGACGGTGGCGCTCTGGCCGAGAAGGGCACGTTGCTCGGGGGTGAGCGCCGCGGGGGAGGGCGCGAGGGTGAACACCGTGCCGGCGGCGAACGAATAACTGTAGATACCGTGATCCCCGATGGCTCCGGCGAATTCGGAGGAGAACGGGCTGCCATCGATGGTCAGCGCGGTGCGCAGACGCAGGCCCGCCACTGACGCATATGGTGTCGGCGTGGCCTGGGGCGCGGCATCCGTCGTGGCGTCCGGGGCGGCATCCGTCGTGGCGTCCAAACTGAGCCGCGCTTCGGCCCCGACGACAATGACGGAGTCCTTCGCCGACCCGACGAGGGGAATGCCGAGGCGCTCGGCCTCGTGCAGCAACTGCCACAGCAGCGGACTCGTGAACTCGTCGAGGTAGAGCCAGTCGGTCTCCTGCCCGTAATACAGCGTACGCACGGCCCGATGCAGCGCCACAAATTGGCTGAACCACTCGTGATGCTGCCGTGCCAGGTTCAGTCGGGTGCCCTGATGGCTGAGGTTGGTCCAGGTCAAAGCGCCCTTCACCCAGTTGCCGGTGCGACCACGCATGACCGGGCGCACCCCGAGCCGAAAACGAGGTGACCCGGATTCAGGGTTGATGACGGTGCGCGCCGACGGTCCGCTCCAGCGTTCCAGCGTGCGTGGCATCTGCTCTCGCAGCTCAAATTGCAGAGCCATTGGAACCGCGTTCCCGGGGAGGGCGGCGCTCGCCGTGGCCGCCTCAGCCACACGCGCATAGCCGAAGCCAGCGGATGCCGTCGCCACGTGGGTCAGCGAGTCGACGGCCCGTTTCCAGGCGGGTTCGCCGTGGCCCGCACCTGCGGCCGCTTCGTCTGTCGACATTGGTCAATGCTCTCACGCACCAGCGACACACGGCGTTGAGGTCGATTCCGCTTTGCGCTCGTGAGGTGCCACCATGGATCCATGACTTATGTACCCAAAGACGATCGTTATGAGTCGATGCCCTACCGACGTGTCGGACGGAGCGGCCTGAAGCTGCCCGCCATTTCGCTGGGCCTCTGGCAGAACTTCGGCGACGACACGCCGCTTCAGACCCAGCGTGAGATTCTGCGTCGAGCCTTCGATCTGGGAATCACCCACTTCGACCTCGCCAACAATTACGGTCCGCCCTACGGCAGCTCCGAGACGAACTTCGGCCAGATCATGCGCGAAGATTTCTCGGGCTTGCGCGATGAGCTGATCATCTCCAGCAAGGCCGGCTACGACATGTGGCCGGGCCCGTACGGTGACCTCGGTTCGCGCAAATACCTGCTCGCGAGCCTCGACCAGTCGCTGAATCGCATGGGCCTTGACTACGTCGACATCTTCTATTCGCACCGCGCCGACCCCGACACCCCGCTCGAAGAGACGATGGGCGCGCTGCACACGGCCGTCACCAGCGGCCGCGCGCTCTACGCCGGCATCTCGTCGTACTCGCCGGAGCGTACGCTGCAGGCCGCACGCATCCTGGCCGACCTCGGTACCCCGCTGCTGATTCACCAGCCCTCTTACTCGATGTTCAACCGCTGGATCGAAGACGGTCTGCTCGACACCCTGCGTGACCTCGGTGTCGGCTGCATCCCGTTCTCGCCACTCGCGCAAGGCCTGCTCACCGACCGTTACCTCGGCGGTATCCCGAGCGACTCCCGCGTCGCCCGCGAGGGGTCGGCGCGCAGCGACATGCTCGACGAGGCGACCCTGGGCAGCATCCGCGCGCTCAATGAAATTGCACAGGCCCGTGGCCAGTCCCTGGCCCAGCTGGCGTTGGCGTGGACCTTGCGCAGTGACGAGGTGACGACGGCTCTGATCGGTGCATCCTCCGTCGCCCAGCTCGAGTCGAACGTCGCGGCACTCGCGAACCTGTCGTTCACGGCCGAGGAACTCGCGGCGATCGACGAGCACGCTACCGACAAGGGCATCAACCTGTGGGCGTCCTCGAGCGCGGTCAAGTAGCGACGGCCCTCGCGAAACACCTCACACCGCCCCATGGTCGCGTTTCATGGGGCGGTGTGTGGTAACTCGCGGTCGCAGGCCGGGCCAGGCCAGGCCTACCCCTCGCCGGTCGGCCGGGCGCGGGCCGCATCGATGATCCAGGCGTACTCGAAGGCCCGCTCGCGCCACGCGTTGTAACGGCCTGAGACGCCGCCGTGCCCGGCCGACATTTCGGTCTTGAGCAGCACATCCGCGTTCACCTCACGCAGCTTTGCCACCCATTTCGCCGGCTCCACATAGAGCACACGGGTGTCGTTGAGGCTCGTCGTGGCCAGGATTCGCGGGTAGTGCACCGGGCGCACATTTTCGACTGGCGAGTACGACTTCATGTAGGCGTACACCTCTGGATCATGCAGCGGGTCGCCCCACTCGTCCCACTCGATCACCGTCAGCGGAAGCGACGGGTCGAGGATCGAGGTGAGCGCGTCGACGAACGGCACCCCGGCGAGAATGCCGGAGAACAGGTGCGGGGTCATATTCGCCACGGCTCCCATCAGCAAGCCACCGGCGCTGCCGCCGTCGGCCACCAAACGGTCGGGCGAGGTGTAGTCGGTGTCGATCAGGTGTTGGGCGCAGGCCGAAAAATCGGTGAAGCTGTTGCGTTTGTTCAGCTTCTTACCGTTTTCGTACCAGAGCCGTCCCATCTCGCCGCCGCCCCGCACATGAGCGATCGCAAAGATCATCCCGCGGTCGAGCAGGCTCAATCGTGGAATGCCGAACCCGGGGTCGACGCTGTGTTCGTAGGCGCCATAGCCGTAGAGCAGCGTGGGCGCAGGCGTGCCCGGCGTCACCAGATCGCGGCGGTAGACGAGGGAAATCGGGATGCGCGTGCCATCGTCGGCAACTGCCCATTCGCGGCGCTGCTCAAACAGCTCGGGGGCGAAATGACCCAACACCGGTTGTTGCTTGCGGAGCTTCAGCTCGCCGGTCGCCACGACGTAGTCATAGACGCTCGACGGGGTGACGAAGCTCGTGTAACTCAGTCGAATCGTGGGCTGCTCCCATTCCGGGTTGCCCATCGTGCCCACCGAGAAGAGCTCTTCATCGAAGGTGAGCTCCTTCAAACCGACGGTCTTGTCGTCGTCGCGACGCGCGACCGCCACCCGCGTGAGCCCTTCTTTGCGGTATTCGACCACGACGAAGTCTCGAAACGCGTCGACGCTCTCGAGGCGAATTGCCGGGTTGTGCGGCAGTAACACCCGCTTCTCGCCCTGCGGGTCGGCAGCGGGCACGCTGACCAGTTCAAAGTTGACCGCGTTGTCGTTGTGCACGATCAGGAGGCTGTCGACCCCATTGATGACCGCATGCTCGACGTCGTACTCCACGCCGTCGCGGCGCGGCCAGACGACGTGAAACTCGCCGGTCGGATCGTCGGCGGCCAGCAGACGCGTTTCGCTGGTCACGCTGGAACCGGCCTCGATCACCAGGAATGCGCGGCTGCGGGTGCGGCCGGCGCCGACCCAAAAGCTCTCATCAGGTTCGTGGAAGACGCTCACGTCGGCGTCGGCCTCCGTGCCGACTTCGTGGCGCCAGACGGTATCGGGACGCCACGCCTCGTCGACCGTTGTATAGAAGACGTATCGTCCGCTGGGGTCGAAGAAAGCTCCGCCGGCGGTGTTCGGAATCACGTCGGCGAGGTTGTTCGCCGACAGATCGATATCGTCATCACCGTCATCCGCAACGCTGACGGGGCGACGGATGCGCGCGGGGTCGATGTCTCGAATGCGAATCGTGTAGCGCTCATCACCGTCCGTATCGACGCTGTAGACCAGGAGGCCGCCATCGGCGCTGATGTCGAAACTTCCGAGCGAAAAGAACTCGTGCCCAACGGATTCCACGTTGTCGTCGAGCAGAATCTGCTCGCCGGGCAGACCGGGGGCACTGGCGGCGGAGGAGGATGTCCCGACGGTGCGAACAGCGCCAGCGGGCGCCGGCACGATCACCGGGGGCTCCCAGTCGTCGGCGCTCTCGATCGGCGCGCGGCAGTGAATGCCATAGTCGAGACCTTCGACAGTGCGGGTGTAGTACCACCACTCGCCCTTGCGCACGGGAACGCTCAGGTCGGTTTCGAGGGTGCGATCAGTGATCTCCTCGAAGATCTGCTCTTGCAAGAGCTCCAGGTGCGCCGTGCGCGCGGCCGTGTACGTGTTCTCGGCCTCGAGATGGGCGATCACCTCAGGGTCTTCCTTATTGCGCAACCACTCGTAGTTGTCGACGTAGACGTCGTTGTGGTGGATGCGTTTGACGGGCTTTTGTGCGGCGACCGGAGGAATGATCATGCCATTGAGCGTACTTCGGAGGTGCGCGGCGCGCGTAGCGCCAGTCAGAACCGATACCCTGTAATTCGTGTCTACTACTTCTAATCCCTTCGGACAGGTGCTCGTCGCTCTGGTGACTCCGTTCACCGCTGACGGAGAGGTCAACTGGGCCGACGTTGAAAAGCACATCGACGACGTCATCACCGCGGGCGCCGACGGCATCGTCGTGACCGGCACCACGGGTGAAACGTCAACGCTGACAGACCCCGAAAAGATCCGTTTGGTCGAGGTCGGTAAGGATGTTGCAGCCGGCCGGGCGAAGATCATCACCGGCGGTGGGTCGAACGAAACCGCTCACGCCATCCACCTCGCCAAGCAGAGCGAGAAGGCCGGCGCCGACGGCAACATGATCGTCACGCCGTACTACAACAAGCCCACGCAGGCCGGTGTTCTCACACACTTCCGCATGATCGCGGACGCGACTGATCTGCCGGTCATTCTCTATGACATCCCGGGTCGCACCGGTATTCCGATCAACTACGAGACGATTCTGCGTGCGGCGAAACACCCGAACATCCTCGCGGTCAAAGACGCCAAGGGCGACCTGGCTCAGGTGAGCCGCGTGCTCAACCAAACCGACCTGATGTATTTCTCGGGCGACGACCCCAACGTGCTGCCGCACCTGTCGATCGGTGCCACCGGCCTGATCGGCGTCACCGCGAACATCGCTGCAACGCCGTACCGTCAGATGGTCGACGCTGTCAACGCGGGCGATTTGAAGGCAGCCACCGCTGCTCACAAGCAGCTCGAACCGCTCGTCCGGGCCGTGATGACGCACGTTCCCGGAACCGTGGCGGCCAAATACATCCTGCACGGACTCGGACGCATCTCGAGCCCGCGCGTGCGTCTTCCCCTGGTCGGCCCCGAAGAATGGGAAGCCGCACAGATCGAAGACGAAATAGACCTGGTGAAAAATATTCCCGGCGTCGACTTTTCCAACTTCCGCCCCGACCGCAACGCCGCCGCTGGTGGCGCGTTGCCGAAGGTGGCCGGCACCACACGCTGAACGCGCACATAAACACCTGAGGAGGGCATATGCCCAACGACGTATACGACCCGCCGGTGCTTGCACCGGACACACTCCGCATCATCCCGATCGGTGGTCTCGGCGAAATCGGTCGCAACATGACCACGTTCGAGATCAACGGCAAGATCCTGATCGTCGACTGTGGTGTGCTCTTCCCCGAAGAGCACCAGCCCGGGGTCGACCTGATCCTGCCCGACTTCACGCCGATCAAGCACCGGCTGAAAGACATCCTCGGCATCGTGCTCACGCACGGTCACGAGGACCACATCGGTGCGGTTCCCTACCTGCTGAAGCTGCGCGCCGACATCCCCCTGATCGGCTCAGCCCTGACGCTGGCCTTCATTGAGGCCAAGCTCAAGGAACACCGCATCAAGCCGTACACCCTTGAGGTGAAGGGCGGCCAGGAAGAGAAGCTCGGCCCGTTCGATCTCGAGTTCGTGGCCGTGAACCACTCGATTCCCGACGCGCTCGCTGTGGCGATCTTCACCGACGGCGGCTCCGTGCTGCACACCGGTGACTTCAAGATGGACCAGCTGCCGCTCGACAACCGTCTCACCGACCTGCGCGATTTCGCGCGTCTCGGCGAAGAGGGCATCGACATCTTCCTGACCGACTCCACCAACGCCGACGTTCCGGGCTTCACGCCCACCGAACGCTCCATCGGCCCGGTGCTTGACGACGTCATCGCCCGCGCTCCGCGCCGTGTGATCGTGGCCAGCTTCTCGAGCCACGTGCACCGGGTGCAGCAGGTGCTCGACGCTGCCCACGCCAACGGCCGCCGCGTCGCACTGCTCGGTCGTTCGATGGTGCGCAACATGACGATCGCCGCCGACCTCGGCTACCTCAAGGTGCCCGAAGGCGTACTGATCGACTTCAAGAAGGCCGGCAACATCCCCGACAACAAGATCGTCTACATGTCGACGGGATCACAGGGCGAGCCGATGGCTGTTCTCGCGCGCATGGTCAACAGGGACCACCAGATCGAGGTCGGCGAGGGTGACACCGTCATCCTGGCGTCCAGCCTCATCCCCGGCAACGAGAACGCGGTCTACCGCATCATCGACGGACTGACCAAGCTCGGCGCCAACGTCGTGCACAAGGGCAACGCCAAGGTGCACGTCTCCGGACACGCCGCCGCCGGCGAACTGCTCTACATCTACAACATCGTGAAGCCGAAGAACGTGCTTCCGGTGCACGGCGAATACCGTCACCTCGTCGCCAACGCAAACGTCGCGATCTCCAGTGGCGTGCGCAAAGAAAACACGTTCCTGGCTGAGGACGGCACCGTTCTCGACCTGCACGACGGCGTCGCGAAGATCGTGGGTCAGCTCGACCTCGGCTTCGTTTACGTCGACGGTTCCACCGTCGGCGAGATCACGGATGCCGATCTCAAGGATCGCCGCATCCTCGCCGAAGAAGGCTTCATCTCGATCATCGTGGTCGTCGACAAGTCCACCGGCAAGGTCATCACCGGTCCTGAGATCCACGCCAAGGGCTTCGCCGAAGACGATTCGGTCTTCGACGCCCTCAAACCGAAGATCGAGGCCGCACTCGCGGAGGCCGCCGGCAACGGAGTGCGCGACACCCACGCGCTGGCGCAGTCGGTGCGTCGTGTCGCCGGACGCTGGGTCAACGTGACATTCCGTCGCCGTCCGATGATCGTTCCGCTGGTCATCGAGGCGTAGCTTTCGCATTGTTGCTCGCTGCCGGCCCGGGTTGATCCCGGGCCGGCAGTTTTTGTGGAGGGATCATCCTCCAGGCTGATATCGCTCGTTTCGGCCTCGCGCGCGGACGTGCTGCCCATAGGATCGACCCAATTGCCATTAATTGGGGGAGCTTCGTTGAACGTCGCACGCACATGGATTTTTCCGATCATCAGGATCGTGTTGGTCGCCGCTATCGCCACCGCACTGGTCAAACTCGCATTCTTTCCGAGCGGCGCGGAGGCGAGCGACCCGAACGTTCCGACCGGTCAGATCGTCGAACCGCAGATTCCAGTCGCGCTCGGCACCATCACTAATGACGTCACGCTGCCCGGCACGGTGCAGGCCGACCCGGCCGTTCCCGTGCGCGCCACGGGCGTCGGCACGGTCGATGAGGTCTTCGCGCAGGCCGGTCAGACCGTCGCTGAGGGCGACACGCTCTACGACATCAAGGTGGAGACCATCCGCGAGCCGGTCGAGACGACGGACGCCACTGGCATGGTGATCGTGACTCAGCCGCGCCCGACCATCACGTACGCCAAGGTCTTCGCGCCGATCGCGGGCGTGCTCAGCTCCCTGACCGTGCTGCCCGGCCAATCCGTGGCGGTCGGCGACACCGGCGGGCAGATCGCGCCGCCGTCATTCTCGGTCAGCGGCTCGCTCAGCCCCGACCAGCAGTATCGGTTGCTCAATCAGCCGACCGAGGCTTCCATCACCATTACCAACGGGCCGGCGCCGTTCACCTGCACGAACCTGTCGATCACGACGCCGCTGGCCGGCGCCGACAGCGGCCGCGCGCCGGGCGACAGCGGAACGGGGTCGGCGGGTGGGGGCACGACCGTGCGCTGTGGCATCCCGTCGGACGTCACCGTCTTCTCGGGTCTGGCCGCCCAGATCACCATCGCCGGTGGAAAGGCCGAGAATGTGCTCGTCGTTCCGACCACCGCGGTCAAGGGCTCGGCCAAGACCGGCATTGTCTGGGCTGTTCTACCCGACGGAACCACCGAGGAGCGCCCGGTCACTCTCGGAATGACCGATGGAACGAGTATCGAAATTTCGAGCGGACTGGCAGACGGCGACCTGATCAACCAGTTCGTGCCGGGCGCGGTCACTCCCGATGAGAACGGCTGCGTGACCAACGCAGACGGCAGCGTGGAGTGTGGCGGCGACATGGGAATGGGCCGATGACGCTCCTCCGCCTCGAGGAGGTCACTCGCACGGTGGAACTCGTCGAGGGGCCGTCGCTGACCATTCTCTCGGGTGTGAATCTCGCCGTGTCGGTCGGCGACCGTGTGTCGATCGTGGGCCGTTCGGGCTCGGGCAAGTCGACGCTGCTGAACCTGCTCGGGTTGCTTGACAAGCCGACCACCGGGGCGATGTTCTTCGACGACAAGCCCGTGAAGTCCTTCTCGGCCTCCGCCCGCGACCGTGCTCGCGGCCGCGACATCGGCTTCATCTTTCAGCAGTTCAACCTGCTGCAGGGCCGTACGGCACTCGAGAATGTGATGACTCCGCTGCTCTACGCCGAAGGGCGGCAGTTCTGGCAACGTTCGAAGATCGCCCGGGAGATGCTGGAACGGGTCGGTTTGGGCAACCGCGCACAGGCCCTGCCCGACAAATTGTCGGGCGGTGAACAGCAGCGGGTGGCGATCGCTCGCTCGCTCGTGCGGGGGCCACGTCTGATCTTGGCCGACGAGCCGACCGGCGCCCTCGACCTTGAGACCGGTGCCTCGGTCATGCACCTCCTCGATGAGGTGGCCACGGCATCCGGCGCAGCACTGGTCACTATCACTCACGATCCGGCCATCGCGGAACTCTCGTCGACGCACTACCGCCTCGACCACGGCGTGCTCACCCCGGTGGTTTCACACCTCGAGGCGGTGCCGGCATGAGGCGGTTTCTGAGCGGCAGCTACGGCGCGTTTGTCGAAGCCTGGCAAGAGGTGCGCATCCATAAGACGCGCGTCATGATGTCCCTCATCGGCGTAGCCGTCGCCGTCTGCGCGATCACCACGGTGGTCGGGCTCGGTGCAGTGGCCGGGCAATCCATGGTCGAACAGCAGGAGACCTACGGCGGGCGTCCCGCCAACCTGCAGGTGAACGCGTCGCTGAGTGACGGCAGTCCGCCGGCGCCCGAGACGATGAACGCGCTCTGGGCGAGCACCCTGGAACGCTACGACATCACCTTCTCGACCCGCGTCATCTCCGGCAGTAACCTGGTGCAATTCGCCGACGGTGCGGCGAATGTCCCGACCAAGGGCGTCGACGAGGACTACGCCACAATGCACCGGGTGCGCCTGACAGAGGGCCGGTGGTTCGCCGCTGCAGACGTCGAGCGCCTCGCACCGGCCGTGGTCGTGAACGAGGTGTTCTACAGCCGCCTCGGCAGCCCGGCGCTGGCGAACAACCCGACTGTGTCCCTGATCGGGCAACAGAACACGACGGCCGTGATTGTCGGTGTCTACCCGTCATCGCAATGGGATAGCGAGCCCGGGATGTATCTGTTGACCGACGCCATGCAGGCGATTACCCCGGCCGTGGCACCGGCCCCGCCGAGCGGAGGCGGCGTCGCCTTGGGCGGCATGGGCATGAGTTACGGAATGGGCCAGCAACCGCCGATGTATGAGGCCTGGGTGCCACCAGAACTCTCGACGCAGTTCGAGAAGCTGCTGCAGCGCGACATTCAGGGCGGCCTGGGGGAGGACGCGAGTGTCTACGTGAACCGCCAGGACTACGCGGCATACAACGACGGCATGGACCCGTTTCTGCCGATGAAGCTCATGGTCGGAGGAGTGGCCGGACTGGTGCTGCTGCTCGGCGCGCTCGGGCTGGTCAACATCGCAATGGTCACGCTCAAGCAGCGCATCCGTGAAATCGGCATCCGTCGCAGCTTTGGTGCGACGGCCGGTCGAGTGTTCTTCTCGGTGATGATGGAGAGTGTCGTGGCGACGGTCGTGGCCGGCCTGTTCGGGGTGATCGCGGCAGTGTTGATTGTGAAGAACCCCTGGGTCGAGGAGTTCATCGGCCAGGGCATGGTCACCGACTTTCCCCCGTTCCCTGTGGAAGCCGCGATTCTTGGTCTCGTCTCGGCGACGGCGGTCGGTGCACTGGCGGGCCTGCTGCCCGCCCTCGTGGCGGTGCGGGTGAAGGTGATCGACGCGATCCGCTACTAATATCTGCCGAAATTTGCTCATCCTGCTACAGTTCCGCACGAGAGTGGCTTGCCGAAACTGTGGGAGGCGAGTGTGAAGAAATGGACTGCGGTCATCATCCTGGGCATCGCCCAGTTTGTGATGGTGCTCGACAGCACGGTGATGAACGTGTCGATCTCGACCGTCGTGAAAGACCTCGACACGTCGGTCTCGGCCATGCAGAGCGCGATCACGTTTTACACCCTCACCATGGCGGCCGTCATGTTGCTCGGGGCCAAGCTTGGTGATGTCTGGGGGCGGCGTCGCGCCTTCGTCATCGGCACACTGATCTACGCGCTCGGCTCGCTGATCACCTCGCTCAGCCCGAATATCGTAGTGCTGTTCCTGGGCTGGTCGGTGATCGAAGGCTTGGGCGCCGTACTCGTGATTCCCGCAATCGCGGCACTCGTGGCGAGCAACTACGAGGGAAAGGACCGCGTCAGCGCTTTTGCCATGATCGGTGCGATCTCGGGCGCGGCCGTCGCCGCAGGCCCTCTGATCGGCGGATTCCTCACCACCTACCTGAGTTGGCGGTACGTCTTCTCAGGCGAGACCGTGATCATGCTGCTCCTGCTTTTCGTCGTGCGTCGGGTGGCCGACACGAGCGTGCCCCAGAAGGTGCGGATCGATGTGTCGAGCGTGCTCCTCTCGGCGGCCGGACTCGTGCTCGTCGTGTTCGGGATGCTGCAGAGCAAGACCTGGGGCTGGGTGCGCCCCCTCCACTCACCGCAGATCGGAAACACCCCGATCGCCCCGCTGGGCATCTCGCTGACGGCCTATTGCATCATCGTCGGCGCGGTGCTGCTGTGGTTCTTCTTCCTGCGGCAGGAGCATCTGGTGGCACGGGGTCGAGCGCCGCTCGTGCAGGTCTCCATGTTTCGCATCCGGTCGCTGCGCAGTGGGCTGAGCGTGCTCGGGGCGCAATACGCCATCACCGGCGGCCTGTTCTTCATGATCCCGATCTACCTGCAGATGACGCTGGGCCTGGATGCGTTGCAGACCGGAATCCGCATCTTTCCACTGTCGATCTCGCTGATCCTGTTTTCGATCGTGGGTACGCGTCTCTCCGGGTTGTGGTCGCCGCGTGCCATCGTGATCCTTGGACAGTTCGTGTTGATCGCGTCGTCGTTCCTGCTTCTCAGCTCGGTCTCGTCAGAGCTCAAGGGATGGGCCTTCGGCATTGGGTTGTTCTTCGCCGGTGCGGCACTGGGGTTGCTTGCCTCGCAACTCGGCAACGTGAACATGTCCAGTGTCACCGCCGAACAGACGAGTGAGGTGGGCGGCCTGCAAGGAGTGTTCCAGAACCTGGGCTCGTCACTCGGGACGGCCCTGATCGGCTCAGTGCTCATCGCCACCCTGTCGGCTTCCTTCGTGGGGAGTGTTAATTCGAGCTCCTTGCCCAACAACGTCAAGGGCATGGTCGCCGAGCAGAGCTCGGTCGGCATCGGCATCGTGCCGGTCAATCAGGTCACGGCGATTGCCGAGAAGGCCGGGCTGTCCTCGAGCGAGGGGTCAGCGCTGACCCAGCTCTACACGGAGTCGCAGGTGTCGTCGTTGCGGTTGTCGTTCTTCGCTCTCATCGTGGTCGCCATTGCGTCGCTGCTCTTCGCGCGCGGCATTCCTGCGGCGCGCCCCGAGCGAAAACCCCGATCGGTTCGCCGGGTGGGCGAGAAGACCGGCTGATTGCGCTCTTGGGCGTGGGGTACGGCCAGTGTCGGTGGGCGGCTGTACCGTTGTTTACATGGCTACGAGCACTAAGTCGACCGGCCGCGCCCGCAACGCGGCCGCGTCAGGCGGCACCACGCGGAAGCCGGCGGCCAAAACGGCAGCGCAGAAAACCGTCAAATTCCCCGTTCAAGAACCCCCGGTATCCGTGCCTGTGCGCATGTGGATGGCGCTGGCACACC
Source organism: Leifsonia psychrotolerans (assembly GCF_013410665.1). Lineage (NCBI taxonomy): Bacteria > Bacillati > Actinomycetota > Actinomycetes > Micrococcales > Microbacteriaceae > Glaciibacter > Glaciibacter psychrotolerans. Next base: position 212,366 of record NZ_JACCFM010000001.1, read on the forward strand.
TCACGGGTGGGGCAGCGCGCGCGCTCGGCCCCGAGAAACTGCAGAAAGACGAACGCCGCGACGGCCTGCCGTTCTTTCTGGTGCTGCTGGCGATTTCTGGCGCCGTCATCGAATGGTTTCTGATCAACGACTCCGTCGCCCAGACCCTTGATGCCTTCACGTTCGGCGGTCTGTTCGGCCGCGTCGCCTTCGCGCTGCCCGTGATCATGCTGATCTTCGCGATCTGGCTGTTCCGCAAACCAAGTTCCGTGCACGACAACGGGCGCATTGGAATCGGACTGTCAGTGCTGCTCGTTTCGGTCTCCGGCCTCTGCCACATCTTCGGAGGCCAGCCGGAACCCAGCCAGGGAATGGCCACCCTGGCTCTCGCGGGGGGCGTGATCGGCTGGATGATCGCGGCCCCGCTGATTCTGCTGACGACCTCGATCGGCGCGACGATCGTGGTCATTCTGCTGCTCATCCTGAGCCTCTTCATCATCACCAAGACACCACCGAACAAGGTCGGCGAGCGGGCCAGAGAGCTGTACGTGTGGCTCTTCGGGGCGCAACTGCCCGACGCAGACGAGCGACAGGCCCAGAAGGCGGCCAAGCTCGAGAAAACCGCTCAGGTCGAGCTCGACGGCGTCGACGATGACGGCAACGACGAAGACCCGAGTGCTCTGCCCTGGTGGCGACGCAACACGAGCAAGCGTGAGGAAGACCCTGATTTCGGTGGTGCGATGGTCACCGATCCGCACGACGAAGACCCGGACCCGATGGCGACGCTACTCGGCGCCGGCGACGTGCGCGGCGGGTTCGACACTCCGCTCGAGCAGGCCACGGCGCGCGTCCCGCACACCCCGCATCCGGTCGAACCCGATTATGCGGGCACCGAGGTGCTTGAAGTGCTCGACGAGTTGGCCAACGCCGAAGAAGCCGTCAAACGGTTCGTCCCCGAATCCGTGGCCCCACACGCCCCGACGACGGGCCTCACGGGCGATGACCCGTCGGGGGTCACCGACGAGCTTGCCGGTCTTGACACACTCGAGAACCCCGATTCCGGGGGAATGGTCCCGCTGCCGCACGAGCCGCACGAGACACTGCCGTACCTGCTGCCCTCAACGGCCACGCTTGTCGCCGGACCTCCGGCGAAGGCACGTTCCGCCGCCAACGATGACATCGTCACGTCGATTACCGAGGTGCTGCGCCAGTTCAACGTCGACGCGAAGGTCACCGGTTTTTCGCGAGGCCCCACCGTTACCCAGTACGAGATCGAGCTGGGCCCCGGCGTCAAGGTCGAGCGGGTCACGGCGCTCAGCAAGAATCTGTCGTACGCCGTCGCCTCGAATGAAGTGCGCATCCTCTCGCCCATCCCCGGTAAGAGCGCCATCGGCATCGAGATTCCCAACACCGACCGCGAGATCGTCACGCTCGGTGACGTGCTGCGATCCGGGGCAGCGACAAGCAGCACGCACCCCATGACGATCGGTGTCGGCAAAGACGTCGGCGGCGGTTACGTCGTGGCCAACCTCGCCAAAATGCCCCATCTTCTCGTGGCCGGTTCGACCGGTTCCGGTAAGTCGAGCTTCGTGAACTCGATGATCACGAGTCTCCTCATGCGGGCCAAGCCCAGCGAGGTGCGCATGGTGCTGATCGACCCCAAACGGGTCGAGCTGGCACCGTACGCCGGGGTTCCCCACCTCATCACCCCCATCATCACCAACCCGAAGAAGGCCGCCGAAGCGCTGGCCTGGGTGGTGAAAGAGATGGACATGCGTTACGACGACCTGGCCAGCTTCGGCTTCCGTCACATCGACGACTTCAATAAGGCTGTCGTCGGCAACGAGATCGTGCTTCCGGCCGGCAGCGAGCGCACACTCAAGCCCTACCCCTACCTTCTGGTCGTGGTCGACGAGCTCGCCGACCTCATGATGGTTGCGCCGCGCGACGTCGAAGACTCGATCGTGCGCATCACCCAGCTCGCTCGCGCCTCTGGCATCCACTTGGTGTTGGCTACCCAGCGTCCGTCGGTCGACGTCGTCACCGGCTTGATCAAGGCCAATGTGCCCTCTCGGCTCGCCTTCGCTGTCACGAGCGTCACCGACTCCCGGGTCATCCTCGACCAGCCCGGGGCCGACAAGCTCATCGGCCAGGGCGACGCGCTGTTCCTTCCGATGGGTGCATCGAAGGCCGTGCGCGTGCAGGGAGCCTGGGTCAACGAAGCCGAGATCGAAAAGGTCGTCGCGCACGTCACGCGGCAGGCTCGCCCCGAGTATCGGGCGGATGTCGCGGCAACGGCGGCGCGCAAAGAGATCGACTCTGACATCGGTGATGATCTCGAGTTGCTGCTCGCCGCGGCCGAACTCGTTGTGTCGACCCAGTTTGGCTCGACCTCGATGCTCCAGCGCAAGTTGCGTGTCGGGTTCGCGAAGGCAGGCCGCCTGATGGATCTGCTCGAATCGCGTGAAATCGTCGGCCCCTCCGAGGGATCGAAGGCGCGCGATGTGCTCGTCAATGCCGAGCAGTTGCCGAGTGTGCTCGCACGCCTGCGTGGTTCCGATGCCGAACAGCACGCGCTTGCGGCGTCTTCACCCGCCGCGGCCGCGCCAATCGAGGCACCAGACCCGCGCTACGCCGAAGACCCGGTTGGCCGTATGACCGAGGGCTATCCTGAGGTCGAGGCTTCCGATGATGAAGACGCCTGGAACTTGACGGACAGGGATTAGAACGATGGCCACACCCGACACCCCTCATACCCCCGCCGCAGTTCCCAGCAACTGGAACCTGCCGAACGCCATCACCGTCGTTCGAATACTTCTTGCACCACTGTTCATCTGGATGCTGTTGGCCGACGGCGGCCATGACGGCGCCCTCCGCTGGTGGGCAGCCGGTCTCTTCATCGTGGCGATCGCGACGGACGGCATCGACGGAGCCATCGCACGCCGCCAGGGTCTCGTGACCGATCTGGGAAAGCTGCTTGACCCGATCGCCGATAAGGTGCTCACTGGCGGAGCGTTGGTCGCACTGTCGATTCTCGGCGAGCTGTGGTGGTGGGTGACGATCGTCATCCTGGTGCGCGAGCTTGGCATCACAGTGTTCCGCTTCGTGATGCTGCGCGACCGGGTGATTCCGGCCTCACGTGGCGGCAAGCTCAAGACCATTCTGCAATCGGTCGCCATCTCGCTCTATCTGGTTCCGCTCTGGCTCGTCTTTGGCGACTGGGTGCATGGGTTCAACGCCGTGGTGATGGCGCTTGCGCTCATCATGACCGTGGTCACCGGGTTCGACTATCTGCTCGCCGCCCGACGAGAGGGCCGTGTGAAGCGCGATGCTTGACGTCACTGATGCCACTGATCTTGGTGATTCCACTGACGCCACGGCCGATCTGATCGAGACGATGCGCGCCGCGCGCATGACGATCGGCGTCGCTGAATCGCTCACCGGCGGTCTCGTGACGGCCGAGCTCACCCGCATTCCCGGCGCATCCGCTGTCGTCAATGGGGGAGTAGTCGCTTACCACACCGAATTGAAGAGCACACTACTCGGGGTCGACGTGTCAGTGCTCGCGGTGCACGGCGCCGTGCATCCCGACGTGGCGCTGCAAATGGCGGTCGGCGTGCGCACCGCAGTTGCGGTCGACGGGCGACGCGCAGACATCGGTGTGGCGACGACGGGCGTGGCAGGCCCTGACTCTCAAGATGGGCAGGAGCCCGGCACCGTCTTCATCGGAGTCTCGATGGACGGAGCATCCCAGGTCGTCGCGTTGCAGCTTGCGGGAGACCGTGCGTCGATACGTTCAGAAACCGTCGTGCGTACAGTCGAAGCTGTGCGTCAGCTGATAGCGCAGACATTGGCGGAATAGTTCCCAGAATCACTGGGTTACAGACAGCAGATTAACAAATAACGTCCAGTCCAATTCGGTAGTGTCATAGTGTCGGATGTATGTAGTAATGTTGGCCATCCGCCACACGGGCCCACGAGTTTGAGTGGCAAGAGAAGGAGGTTCCGATGATTCTTGTTCGTCAGGAAATCGGCGATGTGCTCAGGGACTTCCGCCTGCAAAAAGGTCGTACTCTCCGCCAGGTCGCGAGCAAAGCCAGTGTGGCTCTCGGGTATCTGAGTGAGGTCGAGCGTGGTCAGAAAGAAGCCTCTTCGGAGATTCTGGCCTCGGTTGCAGATGCGCTAGATACTCCCATTTCGGTCATCATGCGTGAAGTTGGCGACCGTCTAGCCGTGATCGAAGGAATCGACAGGTTCCCCGACACAGTGCCAGACGAGCTTGTGGCAAAGTTCGACGTCGACATGATGGTGCGCTAAGCGCCTCTTACGCAGAATGAATGTCAGCACTCACGTCGTGTTCCGCGCGGCGTGCCACACCGATTCGCCCCGGCGGCACGGTCGATGAAACTGAGTGAGTTTCGCCGAGCGGTCAGCGACGAATTCGGTGCAGGCTACGGCCGCGTGGTCACGAATGATCTGATCTTGACTCCGTTGGGCGGGCGTACGGCCGAACAGGCCCTCGCCGGTGGGGTTCCCGCACGTGAGGTGTGGTTGGCGCTGTGCGCAGAGACCGATGTTCCCGAGAGTCGTTGGTACGGCGTGGGGCGTCCAGTCGTTCAGCAGTAGGTCGTTCGCTGCGCGACAACTGTCGACTTTTCTGGCCCGACACGCCGCGAGCCACTCGAAGACCTGTTCGCATCTTGGTAAACTCCTCAACAGCAGGCCTCGAAAACGGTTGTGCACTGTTTTTCGCGCACTCCGTTCACTGTCGGAGGCTCGGCGTACAGTCGCACTCGTCATCAAGACACCGCACTTGCCTTGTCGAGAGAGTTCACCGGGGTTATCCCGGGGAATGACGCGACAGCCTATAGGCGACCGACGCACGGAAAGAAGGAGACCGACATGCCCTCAGCAGCAGATCGCGAGAAATCCCTCGAGGTAGCTCTCGCCCAGATCGACCGCCAATTCGGAAAAGGCTCTGTCATGCGCCTCGGAAGCGATGACCGTGCGCCTGTCGAGGTGATTCCCACCGGATCCATCGCGCTCGACGTCGCGCTCGGCGTTGGGGGGCTGCCGCGCGGTCGCATCGTTGAGATCTACGGCCCGGAGTCGTCGGGTAAGACCACGCTCACCCTGCATGCCATCGCCAACGCTCAGCGCAACGGCGGCATCGCCGCTTTCATCGACGCCGAGCACGCCCTCGACCCGGAATACGCTAAGAAGCTCGGCGTCGACATCGATGCGCTCCTGGTCTCCCAGCCCGATACGGGTGAACAGGCGCTTGAAATCGCCGACATGCTCGTGCGCAGTGGCTCGATCGACTTGATCGTCATCGACTCCGTCGCGGCGCTCGTTCCGCGCGCCGAGATTGAGGGCGAGATGGGCGACACCCACGTCGGCCTGCAGGCTCGCCTCATGTCGCAGGCGCTGCGCAAGCTCACCGGTGGGCTCAGCCAGACCAACACCACGATGATCTTCATCAACCAGCTGCGCGAGAAGATCGGTGTCTTCTTCGGTAGCCCCGAAACCACTGCCGGCGGTAAGGCGCTCAAGTTCTACGCTTCGGTACGCCTCGACATCCGTCGTATCGAGACCCTGAAAGACGGCACCGAAGCGGTTGGTAACCGCACCCGGGTCAAGGTCGTCAAGAACAAGATGGCACCGCCCTTCAAACAGGCCGAATTTGACATCATCTACGGCGTCGGTATCTCTCGTGAAGGCAGCCTGATCGACTTCGGGGTGGACCAGGCAATCGTCAAGAAGTCCGGCGCCTGGTACACCTACGACGGTGACCAGTTGGGTCAGGGTAAAGAGAACTCGCGAAACTTCCTGCTGAAGAACCCCGACATCGCGCAGGAGATTGAGACCAAGATCCTCAACAAACTCGGTATCGGTGCCGAGGGCATCGCAGCCAAGGCCGCCACCGACAAGGCGGCCGCCGAAGCCGCGGCTGCGGCGGCCGCTGAGGCTCAGGCCAACGGAACCGCGCCTGTGGTGGCCACCAAGGCCTCGGCTCGCAAGAGCGCTTAGGTTTCTTCGCCCCTCCCGTGATGCCCCGTTCGCCGCACTGCGCTGAACGGGGCATCACGGTTTCACCGAACGTCAGCAGTGAAGTACCGAAAGGAAGGTCACGGGAATGGTCCACTTCGAACCCGTCGACGACACATCCACGACTCCGGGTCTGGCACCCGTGACCTATCTGCGGAGCGCTGCTTCCCGCTCCACTCCGGGAGCGGCACCCGCGGAAGGGGTCTCTGCTGCGGGGGAGGCGTCCGCTCCGGCAACCGGGGATGAGGGCAGTCGACCCGTGCGCGCGCTTCGCAGCATGACATGCGAAAAGCCCGAGTGGTATTTGGCCGCGGGCGGTGCCGAAGCGACCCGGGCCAGCTCTCAGAGCACCTCACGTACTCCTGAAGGAGTCGCCAACATCGACGTGAACATCGACGTGAACGACAACGTGAACGACAACGTGAACGACGACGTGAACGACGGCGCGAACGACGGCGCAAACAACGATGTTCGCGACGTCGGGGAAGCCCCGCTCGATCAGGCGGAGGAACGAGAACGGGCAGAACAACTTCTGCTCCGGCGGCTGCGCAGTCGTTCGCTCTCGCGCGCCGAAGCGGGTGTGGTGTTAGCCGGCACAGACATCGATGCTGACGAGGTCGACGAGATTCTTGAGCGCTTCGCCGAATTACACTACATCGACGAAGAGCGACTCGCCGACCAGATCATTCACAGCCACCACGAGCGCAAGGGGCTGGGACGCTCGGGCGTCGAGTCAGAGATGCGTCGGCGCAAGCTCGACCCGTTCCTGATCGAAGAAAAACTCGAGGAACTACCCGATGACGAGACCGAGCGCGCCGTTGAGCTGGCGTGTGCGCGCATCCGTCAACTCGACCGTTTTGACGACCAGACGATTGACCGTCGGCTCACTGGCTTTCTCCTGCGCAAGGGGTACGATTCGGCTGCCGTACGTGTTGCAATCACCGCCGCATTGGCCTCACGTCGCGCCGGTGGCCGGGCCCCGGGCGTGCGGTTCAGGTAGGGAACGTAAACTAGCTCATTATGAGCAGTGAGACCTTGGCAGCGCCGACCCCGATCGTCCGTTCGAGCGCAGCATTCGATGACGACGGACGCGCACGCACCTATGAGGTGCGCACATTCGGCTGCCAGATGAACGTGCATGACTCTGAGCGCCTCTCGGGTTCGATGGAGGCCGCCGGCTACGTGGCAGTCGCTGCCGAAACCGAAGCCGACATCGTCGTGATCAACACCTGTGCGGTGCGTGAGAACGCAGACAACAAGCTCTACGGCAACCTCGGCTACCTGGCCTCGGTCAAGCGTCGGCACGAGGGCATGCAGATCGCCGTCGGCGGCTGCCTGGCCCAGAAAGACAAGAACACCATCCTGGAGAAAGCCCCCTGGGTCGACGTCGTGTTCGGCACGCACAATATGGGTGCACTGCCCAGCCTGCTCGAACGCGCCCGCCACAATGGTGAGGCGCAACTCGAGATTCTCGAGTCCCTGGAGACGTTCCCCTCCACCCTGCCCACCAAACGTGACTCCAGTTACAGCGGCTGGGTGTCGATTTCGGTCGGCTGCAACAACACCTGCACCTTCTGCATCGTGCCGGCGCTCCGCGGTAAAGAGAAAGACCGCCGCCCGGGCGAGATCCTCGCCGAAATTCAGGCCCTCGTCGATGATGGCGCAATTGAGGTGACTCTTCTCGGTCAGAACGTGAACTCGTACGGCGTCGAGTTCGGAGACCGCCTGGCGTTCGGCAAGCTGCTGCGTGCGGCCGGTCAGATTCCGGGGCTGGAGCGCATCCGTTTCACCAGCCCCCACCCGGCCGCGTTTACCGATGACGTCATCGACGCCATGGCCGACACTCCAGCGGTGATGCCGCAGCTGCACATGCCGTTGCAGTCCGGCTCCGACCAGATCCTCAAATCGATGCGCCGCTCCTACCGGTCGACGAAATTCCTCGGCATCCTCGAGCGCGTGCGCGCCCAGATGCCGGAAGCAGCGATCAGCACCGACATCATTGTCGGCTTCCCCGGCGAGACCGAAGAAGACTTTCTTGACACCCTGCGCGTGGTCGAAGAGGCCCGGTTTGCGACGGCGTTCACATTCCAATACTCCATTCGACCGGGTACTCCGGCGGCAACGATGCCCGATCAGATCCCCAAGGAGGTCGTGCAGGAGCGGTACGAGCGTCTCGTCGAGCTACAGAACCGCATCTCGTGGGAAGAGAACACGAAGGTGATCGGCCGCGAGGTCGAGCTGTTGGTGGCCAACGGCGAAGGTCGCAAAGATGCCGACACCCACCGCATGAGCGGGCGCGCACCCGACAGTCGACTCGTGCACTTCGACGTGCCGGCCGGAAGTGAGGTTCCCCGCCCCGGCGATATGGTCACCGTCGTCGTCACGCAGGCTGCACCGTTCCATCTGCTCGCCGATTCGACCGACGGTGCCCCGCTGCGGGTGCGTCGCACGATCGCCGGAGACGCGTGGGATCGCATGCAAACCGAGTCGTGCGGTGTTCCCACGCCCGCCGGGCCAGCTGCTTCGGGTACGGCCGGTCGTGTGTCACTCGGTCTGCCGTCGCTGCGCGTGCAGGGTGGCTCGACGACGATTCCGATCTATAACGCCGACGATTCAGAACGCTAGAGTGCTGCTCGCGATCGTCGGCCCCACAGGGACCGGCAAATCCGAACTCTCGCTTGACGTGGCCGAACTCCTGGCCGCCCGGGGGCAGAGCGCCGAGATCGTCAACGCGGATGCCATGCAGCTCTATCGCGGCATGGACATCGGCACTGCGAAGCTTGCCGTCAGCGAAAGGCGCGGCGTTCCCCACCACCTCCTCGACGTGCTCGAGGTCACCGACGAAGCGACCGTGGCGAACTACCAGCGAGATGCCCGGGCGGCGATAGACGGCATCCTGGCTCGAGGAGCCGTGCCGATTCTGGTCGGCGGTTCGGGCCTGTACGTCTCGTCCGTCGTGTTCGACTTTCAGTTCCCGGGCACAGACCCGATACTGCGGGCAGAACTCGAGGCCGAGCTGACGGAAACAGGCCCCGGCGCCATCTACGCTCGTTTGAAAGCCGTGGACCCCGACGCCGCAACGCGGATCGGACCGAGCAACGGACGCCGGCTGGTGCGCGCCCTCGAGGTCGTGGCCCTCACTGGTGCGCCGCATGCCGCGGCGCTGCCCGACGAACCGGTCTACTGGCGCGAGACGCTCACGGTCGGGCTCACGACTCCACGTGAGGAGCTGACCCCGCGCCTGGACGAGCGAGTGCTCGGCATGTGGGAGAGCGGCCTGGTTGCCGAAGCTGCATCGTTGATACCCGCGGGCCTCGAGACCGGTGTGACGGCGAGCAGGGCCATCGGCTATGCCCAGGCCCTCGGACAGCTGCACGGCACGCTCACGCAACAGCAGGCGATCGAACAGACGCAGCAGCTTACGCGTCGTTATGCGCGCCGTCAGGTGAGCTGGTTCAAGCGCGCAGTCGACACCCGCTGGCTCACCGCAGCCGACCCGGATCGGGGCGCTGTGGCGCTGCGGCTCGTCGATGAGTTCGCCGCTGGCGCCGCCACCTAAACTGAGCGTCATGGATCTTCACTTCACCAAAGGCCAAGGCACCGGGAACGATTTCGTCTTGTTCGCCGATCCCGAGGGTGAGAACGAACTCAGCCCCACCCAGATTCAGGCGGTCTGCGACCGCAAATTCGGTGTGGGCGGTGACGGCCTCATTCGTGCCGTCAGATCCAGCAAACTTGCCGCCGGTGCGGCGTCGCTGGACGAAGACGCCGACGCAGAGTGGTTCATGGACTACTGGAACGCCGACGGTACCGTCTCGGAGATGTGTGGCAACGGCATCCGTGTCTATGCCCGCTATCTGATCGATCAGGGCCTGGTCGCCCTCGAGCCCGGCGATACTCTCGCGATCGGCACGCGCGCCGGCGTGCGCGATGTGCAACGCAACCGCACGGGCTTTCAGGTGGACTTGGGTCGGTGGAAGCTCGCTGGCGGTGAACCGCTCGTGCGGGCGCGCAATCTGCCCGTCGCCCGCCCCGGCCTCGGTATCAACGTGGGCAACCCGCACGTCGTCGTCGCACTCGCCGACGACGCCGAGCTTGACGCGGCGGACCTCAGCTACATTCCACAACTCGATCCAGAACCCGCGGGCGGCACCAACGTCGAATTCGTCGTGCCGAGCGACCCTCTCGTCGTCGACGGTGTCGGTCGCATCCGCATGCGCGTGCACGAACGGGGCAGTGGCGAGACGCTCTCGTGTGGGACCGGCGCGGTCGCGGCGGCTCTCGCGACACGGCACTGGGCCGGTGCCGGGGCGCCAAACCAATGGCGCGTCGAGGTTGCAGGTGGTGTGCTCGGCGTGCGCATGTTCCCGACGGAGGACGGCGAGCACGTGTCGCTGTCGGGCCCGGCCGAGCTCGTGTTCGACGGAGTGCTCGGCCTCGGTTGAGCGCTACGCGTCGCGCGCAACCTTCAGCAACCGAAAGCTCTTGTTCGTCGAGTCGCGTGAGACCGCGAACTCCTCGCTCAGATTCTCGCCGAGCCAGCGCTGCAGCGAGTCGGAGCCCAGGTTGCGTTGCACGACAAGCCAGGCATCCGAGCCCGGCGACAGTCGGGGTAACCACGTCGTCATGAGTGAGTGCAGCACCACTTTGCCGACCCGAATCGGCGGGTTCGACCAGATCGTCGCGAACGAGACGTCATCGGGAACCTCCTCGGGGAGCACCGCACGGATGTTGGTCAGCCCGAGAGCTGCCGCATTGCGGCGCACCAGATCGAGTGCGCGCTGGTTGACGTCCACGGCCCAGATTGTGGCCTCGGGGGAGGTCAGGGCCAGGTGCAGGCTGATCGGCCCCCAACCACAGCCGATGTCAAGAAAATTGCCGTTCACGGGCGGGGGTGGAGCGTTGTCGAGCAATACCCGGGTGCCCGTGTCGACGTGCTCGGGACTGAAGACGGCGTTCGCTGTCGTGACCGTGTGTGCTCGGCCAGCGAGGTGCACGGTGATCTGACGTAGTGTGAGTTCGCTGTCCGACGCTGAAGAGAAATAGTGCTCGGATGCCATAGATGGAACCTATCGGAGTTCGAGGAACTAGGGTTAAAGCGATGACTGAAACCACCGAGCCCCACGACGACGACGATGTAGTAGCACGGGTGCTGGCTAGCGCCGAATCCCGGGCTTCAGGCTACTCGTTGTTCACCAGCGGATCCGCCCAGGCACTGCAGGCAGATTCCGCCGACGGTGGCCATGACGGCGAACAACTTGAGCGGGCCGACCGCAATGCGCTCCGGCGTGTTCCCGGCCTCTCCACCGAACTCGAAGATGTCACGGAGGTCGAGTACCGACAGCTGCGTCTTGAAAACGTCATTTTGATCGGGGTGTATACGCAGGGCACGATCAATGACGCCGAGAACTCCATGCGTGAGCTCGCCGCCCTGGCAGAGACGGCCGGGGCCACCGTGCTCGACGGTCTGATGCAGCGCCGCGCGAAGCCAGACGCCAGCACCTATTTCGGCAAGGGAAAGGTGCAGGAGCTCGCCTCGGTCGTGCAGGCGATGGGCGCCGACACAGTGATTGCCGACACCGAACTGGCGCCCAGCCAGCGGCGTGCCCTGGAAGACGCGGTCAAGGTCAAGGTCATCGACCGCACCGCAGTCATCCTCGACATCTTCAGCCAGCACGCCAAGAGTCGTGAGGGCAAGGCGCAGGTCGAACTCGCGCAGTTGCAGTATCTGCTTCCCCGCCTGCGCGGCTGGGGTGACTCGATGTCGCGCCAGGCCGGTGGCCAGGTGGGTGGCGCAGGCGCCGGAATGGGCTCCCGTGGCCCCGGTGAGACCAAGATTGAACTCGACCGTCGTCGCATCCACACGCGCATGTCAAAGCTGCGTAAGCAGATGGTCGAGATGAAGCCCGCGCGCGAGGCCAAGCGGGCCAATCGCAAGCGCAACGCCGTGCCATCCGTGGCCATCGTCGGCTACACCAACGCCGGCAAGTCCAGCATTCTCAACCGCATCACAAACGCTGGCGTGCTTGTCGAGAACGCCTTGTTCGCGACGTTGGATGCCACGGTGCGCAAGTCGACGACCGACGACGGACGTCTCTATACGCTCACCGACACCGTGGGGTTCGTACGCAACCTGCCCCACCAATTGGTCGAGGCTTTCCGCTCGACCCTCGAAGAAGTCGCCGACTCCGACATCATCGTGCACGTCGTTGACGGGTCCCACCCCGACCCCGCCAGCCAGCTCTCCACAGTGCGAGAGGTGATTGGCGAGGTGGGCGCACGCGAAATTCCTGAGCTCGTCGTCTTTAACAAAAGCGATTTGATCAGTGATGACGACCGTCTTCTGCTGCGTGGACTCGAACCGCGCGCCGTCTTCGTGTCGGCCCGCAGCGGAGAGGGAATCGACGAGATTCTGGCCGCTGTTGCCGAACTGCTGCCGCGCCCGCAGGTTCAACTCGATCTGCTCGTTCCCTATGACCGAGGCGACCTGATTTCCTCATTGCATGAGCATGGTCAGGTTCTGTCGACCGAGTACGCCGAGAACGGCACGCTCGTTAAAGCGCTCGTGATGCCCGACATCGCAGCGCAGTTCTCTGCCTATAAAATCACCGGTTCGATCACCGCGTAACGACACAAAAAGTCACAGTCGCCCCCGTCCAGAATCGGCGTTGTTAGAGTTTCACTCAATCGTTTCCAGCCACGACAGGCGGTGACGAAGAGCGACAGCCGAGCCCGGCATCCGCCCGCTAGAAACCCCTGCCCATCTGCCGGCACGGGGGTGGCCATCCGGCCGCACAGCACCTCAGAGAAGGTGCTGCTTGGCGTGTGTTGAATGAGGGAACCATGACTGCAGCGAGCGTGCCAGACCTGCCCAGAAGCGGCCTGCCCTTCTCGTTCGAACTCTATCCCCCGCGTGGCGCCGCCGCAGCCGCGGCTCTGACCCACACGATCGACACGCTTGCTGCAGCGGGGCCCGAGTTCATTTCGGTCACCTACGGGGCCAACGGGTCGTCGCGTACCTCCTCGCTCGACGTGCTGCGTTACATCCTGACTGAGACGACAGTTGATCCAATGGCCCACCTCACGTGCGTGGGGTCATCTCACGCCGAGGCGAGCCGGCTGATCCGTGAATTTCTGGACGCCGGGGTGAATAGCTTTCTTGCCTTGCGGGGTGACGCCCCAGCGGGGCTGGCGGAGGGCGAAGGCTACCTCGGCGATCTGCGCAGCGCGGGCGAGCTCGTGCAGCTGATTCATCGCGTGCAGGCCGAACGCGTCCCCTACCGGGAGAGCCCGGTACCCGGCCAGCCGGGCGCACGAACGCTACACACCGAGCGAGCCAAGGTGCGCATCGCGGTCGCGGCCTTCCCCAACGGGCACCCCCGCTCGCGGTCGACGACGCAGGACATCGACACGCTGCTCGCAAAACAGGCGGCGGGCGCCAATCTGGCCATTACTCAGCTGTTCTTTCATGCCGATCACTACCTGAGCTTCATCCAACGGGCCAGACACGCCGGGGTGGAGTTCCCGATCCTTCCCGGCATCATGCCGGCGACGAGTCCAGCCCGGTTGCGGCGCATTCTTCAGCTCTCCGGCGAAGAGCTGCCCTCCGAGCTCGCGATCGAGCTTGACGTCGAACCGACCGTCGAGGGCCAGCGCGACATCGGAATCCGCCACGCTGCGCGCTTGGCCACACAGCTGATTGACGGCGGCGCTCCCGGGCTTCACCTCTATGCCTTCAACGAACATGACACAGTTCTTCACGTCCTTCGGCGTTCCGGCGCTCTGCCCGCAGATTCACCAATCGTCCAACAGGTCAAGGAGTCGGCATGACAAAGACAGCGGTTTTCCCCACCGGAACAATTCTCGGTTACCCCCGCATCGGGCCGCGGCGTGAGTTGAAGAGCGCCGTCGAGGCCTTCTGGGCCGGCACGATCACCGCGGACGAGCTGGAGAGCACCGCCGCCGGATTGCGCGCTGACATTCGGGAACGCCTGACGGGACTCGGGCTGGGGCGCGCCGATTCATCGATTCCCGAGACGTTCTCCTTCTATGATCAGGTTCTCGATGCCCTGTGCACCGTCGGGGCGCTGCCCGAGCGCTTTGCCTCACTCCTGGGCGCCGATGGCACGATCGACCTCGCCGCCTACTTCACGCTGGCACGGGGAGATGGCGAAAACCCGCCGCTCGAGATGACGAAATGGTTTGATTCGAACTACCACTACCTCGTGCCTGAAATCGGGCCTGAGACGCGTTTTTCACTGGCCAGCGACCGGATCGTGCGCGAGTTTGTTGAGGCGAAGCAGGGCGGATACCTCACCCGCCCGGTCATCGTCGGCCCGGTAACCTTCCTCCTGCTCGCGAAGCCGAGCGATGCGGCGCCGGAGGGGTTCCTGCCGCTGGATCGGCTCAGAGACCTCCTTCCGGTCTATAGCGAACTTCTTGGTCGGCTGGCCGAAGCGGGAGCAGAGTGGGTTCAGCTTGATGAGCCGGGGCTGGTTTCAGAGAGCATCCCTGTGCCCCGTGCCACGGTGTTGGCGGCGCTTCGCCACTCGACCGACACCCTCGGTCATCTCTCTACGCGGCCGGCGATCTTTGTTGCCGCGCCGTACGGCAGCCTCGACGACGCGTTTCCGGTTCTCGCCGACGCGCCGATCGAGGCCGTCGGGCTTGACCTGGTGCGGGGCCAAACGCCGTTTGATCTCTCGGGACTCGGTACGAAGACACTGGTGGCGGGCGTGATCGATGGCCACAATGTGTGGCGCGGCGACCTCAACGCCGCATTCGACACGGCGCAGGCAATCGCGGCCCAGGTTGCGCATCTCGCGGTGTCGACCTCGACCTCCCTGCTGCACCTTCCCCACTCCATCGACGACGAACCGGCGTTGGGAGACGGCCTCCTCAGTTGGTTGGCCTTTGCCGACCAGAAGGTTGCTCAGGTGACGACTCTTGTGCGGGGTCTGGCTGACGGCAAGGCTGCAATTTCACCGGACCTGGCCGCCGCCGCTGCAGCGCTACAGTCTCGCCAGGATGCACCGGGTGTGCGCGACAGCAGCGTGCGTGCGCGCGCGGCGGCGCTGACCGGAACCGACTTCACACGCGGGTCTTACGAGCACCGTGTTGAGGCACAGGATGCTGCACTCGGACTTCCTGCACTGCCGACCACCACAATCGGTTCGTTCCCGCAGACCACCGACATCCGTCGAGCGCGCGCCCAGCACCTGCGTGGAACGCTCTCAGCCGAGGACTATCGCGGTCTGATGCGTGCCGAGATCGCACGGGTGATCGCCCTACAGGAACAGATCGGGCTCGACGTGCTTGTGCACGGAGAGCCGGAACGCAACGACATGGTGCAGTATTTCGCTGAAAACCTCGAGGGCTTTGCGACCACGGCCAACGGCTGGGTGCAGTCGTACGGATCTCGGTGTACTCGCCCCTCGATTCTGTGGGGTGACGTGTCGAGGTCGGCTCCGATCAGCGTCGATTGGGCGAGCTACGCTCAGAGCCTCACGGCTAAGCCAGTCAAGGGCATGCTGACCGGACCGGTGACGATTCTGGCGTGGTCGTTCGTGCGAGAAGACCAGCCACTCGGCGACACGGCGCGGCAGGTCGCGCTGGCGTTGCGCGATGAGATCGCCGACCTAGAGGCCGCAGGAATTCAGATTGTCCAGGTCGACGAACCGGCGCTCCGGGAACTTCTTCCGCTCAAGCGGGCGAATCAGGCCGCCTACCTCGACTGGTCAGTGGGAGCGTTCCGTCTGGCGACGGCGGGCGTCTCGGCCGCCACCCAGATCCACACCCATCTGTGCTATTCGGAGTTCGGTGTCGTCATCGATGCCATCCGCAACCTGGACGCCGATGTGACCAGCATCGAGGCGGCACGCTCACGGATGGCGGTCGTGGCCGATCTCGGCACGAGCGGCTTCGATCACGGGATCGGTCCGGGCGTCTACGACATCCATTCTCCGCGTATTCCCAGCGTGGCCGAGGTGGTCGATCTGCTCGAACGAGCCCTCACAGCGCTTCCCGAGCGTCAGCTCTGGGTGAATCCGGACTGCGGGCTGAAGACGCGCGGCTACGCCGAAACCGTCGAATCGCTCACCAATGTGCTTGCGGCGACACGGCAGGTGCGCGCGCGAGTCGCCGGTTAAGCACCGCGAGTCTGCGGGAGTTGGTGCCTCGGTCAGTGGGGCAACCAACCCCTGCAGACTCGCGGAAAAAGGCGCGGCAGTCGAGGCGAGCTAGACCGAGCGCAGTACCGCGACGATCTTGCCGAGAATCTCTGCGTGGTCGCCCATGATGGGCTCGAAGTTCGTGTTGCGGGGGAGCAACCAGGTGTGGCCATCGCGCTGACGGAACACCTTGACAGTGGCCTCGTTGTCGAGCATTGCAGCGACGATCTCGCCATTCTCGGCCGTCTTCTGCTGACGCACGACAACCCAGTCGCCATCGCAGATTGCGGCATCGATCATTGATTCACCGACGACCTTGAGCATGAACAGGTCGCCCTTGCCCACCAGCTGGCGGGGGAGGGGGAAAATCTCGTCGATCTGCTGGTCTGCCGTGATGGGGACGCCGGCGGCAATGCGGCCAACGAGCGGAACCATCGCGGCATCTCCGATCTGGATCGATCCACCCAGGATGTCCGAGTCGCCGGGCGCACCCGATGTGTCGTCGCCCGATTGGGGCAGTTCAATGAGGATCTCGAGAGCCCGGGGGCGGTTGGGGTCCCGCCGCAGGTAGCCGCTGAGTTCAAGCTGGTTGAGCTGGTGGGTGACGCTCGACAGGGATGCAAGGCCAACCGCGTCGCCAATCTCGCGCATGCTTGGCGGATAGCCCTGGCGGCTCACGGATCGCTGGATCACGTCGAGAATCGCGAGCTGTTTCTCGCTCAAGCTCTTGCGACGTCGGGTGCCGCCCTTGTCGCGCGTATTGCTGCTTTCTTTCGCCATCTCAATGCTCCTCGCGCCGATGAATCTGCCGTTGGACCGGCTGTCGCCCTGTCGAATTCGAGAGTCTCAGCCGGGGCTGTTTCTCGGGAATGTCGGTGGTATCTGGTTGTGTTCGAGCCGTCAACAAAACTGTAACCCCGTCCGCCCCGAAAACAAACACTTATTCGAGTGTGTTGCGGCCGATTTTTCGAAAATATCCGTAAACAAGGTTGATTGTTCGAAGAATCGAATATATATTCGGAACAAAGATTCGCATCCGGCTCTCCCGGCCGAGAGTCGGATGCGTACTTACCAGGAGGTTCACCATGAGCACCACTGCTCCGCACGGATCCATTGGCACCACCCGGCTGCGTCTGACCCGGCGCGGTCGCCTCGTCTTCAGCACACTCGCGGCGGCGCCGCTGGTCGCCGTGGTTCTTGCCGCAGCGCTGAACGGCGGCGCGGCGCTCGCCTCGGGGGCCGGCACGAAAACTCACACGTTCTCCTACGTCACAATCACGGCAGGCCAGTCGCTGTGGCAGCTGGCCGAGCGTCTGGCACCGCACGACGATCCGCGCGACGTGATCGCCGAGATCGTTGCCCTGAACCAGCTCGACTCGGCCGACGTGGTCCCGGGGCAGCGCCTCGCGCTTCCCGCGTCCGACTAGTACATCCCGCCGGGCACGCGAACGCGGCCGGCGGAAGGGTGCGGGAGGTAGCCGGACGTGCCAGCACCAATGAGTCGTACTCGTTTGCAACTCAGAACTGCCCGGTACCATTGCACGGGTGACCAGCCTCAATGACCTTCCCCTGCGCGACAATCTGCGTGGACTCGTTCCCTATGGCGCACCGCAGCTTCACGTTCCGGTGGCCCTCAACGTGAACGAGAACACTCACCCCATTCCCGAGGCTGTGGCGCACCACATCGTCGCATCGTTGGCACGAGCGGTACTCACGGTCAATCGGTATCCCGACCGCGAGTTCACCGAACTGCGCGAGAGCTTGGCAAATTATCTCGGTCACGGACTGACAGCCGAGAACATCTGGGCAGCGAACGGCTCCAATGAGGTCTTGCAGCAGGTTCTGCAGGCGTTCGGTGGCCCGGGCCGCACCCTTCTCGGTTTCGACCCGACCTATTCGATGTACTCCATTTTGGCGTCGGGAACAGACACCCGGTGGGTGGCCGGCGAACGCGACGCCGACTACGAGTTGTCGGCCGACACCGCGGCCGCCTGGGTGGCGAAGACGCAGCCCGACCTTGTCTTTCTCTGCTCGCCCAACAACCCCACCGGCACACCGCTCGCGCTCGAGACGATCGCGGCGGTCTACGACGCGACCGACGGAATTGTCGTCGTCGACGAGGCCTACGCGGAATTCGGCGGGGCGGAGGCGCCAACGGCGCTCAGTCTGCTCCCCGGGCGCGAACGGCTTGTGGTCTCCCGCACCATGAGTAAAGCCTTCGCCTTTGCGGGCGCGCGGGTGGGCTATCTGGCCGCCGATCCTGCGGTGACCGATGCCCTTCGTTTGGTGCGGTTGCCCTACCACCTCTCCGCGCTCACCCAGGCCGCAGCAACGGCCGCCCTTGATCACACGGCCGAGATGCTGGCGATGGTCGACGACATCCGGGTTCAGCGCGACCGTATCGTGACGGAATTGCGTGACCTGGGGTACCGGCCGTACCGGACCGGCAGCAACTTCGTGCTGTTCGGCGGCGTCGAAGATCCAGGTGCGACGTTCACGGCGCTCCTCGCGGAGGGAGTCCTGATTCGCGATATCGGAATACCGAATCACCTGCGCGTGAGTGCTGGAACCGAAGCCGAGACGACAGCCTTTCTGGCCGCCATCTCGCGGCTCGGTGCTCCGACCGTCAGCCGAGCGGAATAGGCTAGCGCTATGACTTCTTCCGCACAGGAACCAGCCCCCCGTATCGCGCAGATCAGCCGCGCGACGAGCGAGTCGAGCATCGAGCTGCGCATCAACCTCGATGGCACCGGTGTCAGTGACATTCAGACGACGGTTCCGTTCTACGACCACCTGCTCACGGCGTTCGCGAAGCACTCGCTGACCGACCTCACCGTACGGGCCACCGGCGACACCGACATCGACGTGCACCACACGGTGGAAGACATCGGTATCGCGCTCGGCCAGGCCATCAAACAGGCGCTGGGCGACAAGTCCGGTATCTCGCGCTACGGCGACGCGACGGTTCCGCTCGACGAAGCGCTGGTTCAAGCCGTCGTCGACATTTCCGGCCGCCCGTATCTCGTGCACGAGGGCGAGCCGGAGGGTTTCGAGTATCACCTGATCGGTGGTCACTTCACCGGTTCCATGGTGCGTCACGTCTTCGAAGCCATCACGTTCAACGCGGCCCTCACCGTGCACGTGCGTGTGTTGGGTGGGCGTGACCCCCACCACATCGCCGAGACCGAGTTCAAGGCCTTCGCGCGTGCCTTCCGTCAGGCCAAGGCTTTCGACCCGCTCGTGGTCGGCATCCCCTCCACCAAGGGTGCTCTGTGACCAACGTCGTCGTTTTCGACTACGGCACCGGCAACATCCACTCCGCGGCCAAGGCTCTCGAGCAGGCTGGCGCGAACGTCACCGTGACGGCCAACCGCAAGACCGCGCTGGAGGCCGACGGCCTCGTCGTTCCCGGCGTCGGCGCGTTCGATGCCGTTATGACGTCGTTGAAGGCGGTCTACGGTGACGAGATCATCGACCGGCGACTGGCCGGCGGCCGCGCCGTGCTCGGTATTTGCGTGGGGATGCAGGTCATGTTCGAACATGGAGTCGAGCGCGGCGTCGACACCGAAGGCCTGGGGGAGTGGCCGGGAACGGTGACCGAGCTTCCCGCTCCTGTGCTGCCGCACATGGGTTGGAACACCGTTGACGCTCCCGACGATTCGGTGCTCTTCCAGGGCCTGCGCGACGAACGCTTCTATTTCGTGCACTCGTACGCCGCCCAGGAATGGACGCTCGACGTCATGCCACCGTTCCCAGCACCTCGGCTTACGTGGGCTGAGCACGGTGGCCGTTTTCTGGCCGCCGTCGAGAACGGCCCCCTCACCGCCACACAATTCCACCCCGAGAAGTCCGGCGAAGCCGGCATCCGTTTGCTGGCGAACTGGCTCGGCTCCCTGCGCGGGTAGTATCGAGTGTTCGTTTCGCCCGCGTGCGCGCGTCTTTTTCTATTGAGGACATCCCATGAGTGAGTTCAACACAACGCCCCGTCTTGTGCTTTTTCCCGCCGTCGACGTGGCGGGCGGCAAGGCCGTTCGACTCACCCGGGGCGAGGCGGGAACAGAGACCAGCTATGGCGATCCGGTCGACGCCGCCGCAGACTGGGCTGCCCAGGGCGCCGAGTGGATTCACCTCGTCGACCTGGATGCCGCGTTCGGACGTGGCAACAACACGAGCGTCATCAAGAAGGTCATTCGGCAGGTGCGCGGCGTCAACGTCGAGCTTTCGGGCGGCATCCGTGATGACAAGTCGCTCGAGGCGGCGCTCGGCACGGGTGTGAAGCGCATCAACCTGGGTACCGCGGCGCTCGAAAACCCCGAATGGGCGGCGAGCGTGATCGCGCGTTACGGTGAGGCCATTGCCGTGGGGCTCGACGTGCGTGGTACGACTCTGGCTGCTCGTGGCTGGACGAAAGACGGCGGGGATCTCTGGCAGGTGCTCGATCGCCTGGAGGATGCCGGCTGCCCGCGCTACGTCGTCACCGACGTCACGAAGGACGGAACGCTGCAAGGCCCGAACATCGACCTGCTGCGCCAGGTCATGGAACGCACCCACCGTCCGGTGATCGCGTCGGGCGGTATCTCGAGCCTCGACGACCTTCTGGAACTTCGCGAACTTGTGCCGTTGGGTCTCGAGGGCGCGATCGTTGGAAAGGCGCTCTATTCCGGTGCCTTCACGCTGCCCGAGGCGCTGGATGTCTCCGGCTCATAATCTCGGCTCGACCGGCAAGCCCACAGGCCCGACCGATTCGGCCGGGCAGCCCTGGGCCGGCCGAGAATTTGAGACCAACGAGCACTCCGACGACGACGGACAGGCTCCCGCCGCGCTGAGTGAGGCACTACGCGCTTTTCGCTCCCGTGAGGTCGGCGAGGAGGCCGTCGTTGACGCCCTGCGGGGCTCCCGACTGCTGATTCCTTTGGTCAGCGAACTCGGTGAGGCCGGAACTTCCGAGCACGGCCTGATCATCGACAAGAGTCAGGAACTCTCGATCATCACCGTCGCCGGTCCCGATGGTCGCACTGTGCTGCCGGTGTTTTCGTCGACGGCGGCGATGGCCGCGTGGAATCCCAACGCTCGTCCGGTGCCCTCCGACGCCGTGCGCGTGGCGCTGGCTGCCGCTCAAGAAGAAACCGAGCTCGTCGTGCTCGACCC
Source organism: Leifsonia psychrotolerans (assembly GCF_013410665.1). NCBI lineage: Bacteria > Bacillati > Actinomycetota > Actinomycetes > Micrococcales > Microbacteriaceae > Glaciibacter > Glaciibacter psychrotolerans. The sequence goes on from NZ_JACCFM010000001.1 coordinate 233,710, forward strand.
GACGGCAGCGACCGAGTTTGTCGTGCGCCGCCCTGCGCTGTGGGCCGTCGCTCAGTCGCTGCCGTGGACGCCGAGTTATGCGAGCCAGAGCGTGGCGGATGCGTTCGCTGCGTCGATCGGTTCAGAACTGTCTGTTCTTCGCGTCGCTTTGGCACCCGGGGACCCGGACGCACGCTTGGCCGGACCCGAGTTGATCGTGCGGCTCGAACTCATCGATGGTCTCACTCAGGCCGATCTCGATGCCGTTTTGGCCCGCCTGGCCGCACGGTGGTCGGCGAACGACATCATCGCCACCGCTGTTGACTCGCTACGGGTGCAGCTGGTCGCCTCGGCTCGGGACTAAGAGTTCGCTCAGGCAGACTGCGGGGTCTCGACGGGCTCGACCAGCGGTGGGGGCGGCGTGCGGGGTGTCGACGGGCTCGACCAGCGGTGGGGGCGGCGTGCGGGGTCTCGACGGGCTCGACCAGCGGTGGGGGCGGCGTGCGAGGTGTCGACGGGCTCGACCAGCGGTGGTGATGTTGAACCGAGCCATCCCGTTGATCGAGCGTGTCGAGATCGGGTGATCGCGTCTGGAGGGCAGCGTGCGGGGTCTCGACGGGCTCGACCAGCGGTGGTGATGTTGAACCGAGCCATCCCGTTGATCGAGCGTGTCGAGATCGGGTGATCGCTTCTGGGGGGCGGCGTGCGGGGTCTCGACGGGCTCGACCAGCGGTGGTGGCGGCGTGCGGGGTCTCGACGGGCTCGACCAGCGGCGGGTGTCAAGCGAATCCGCTGATCGAGCGTGTCGAGATCCGCAGGCTAGTTGACCGGCCCGGTGTACTTCTCGCCGGGGCCTTTGCCGATCGGGTCGGGAATCGCACTCGCCTCGCGGAACGCGAGTTGCAGCGAGCGCAAGCCATCGCGCAGGCTCCGCGCGTGCATGTCCGAGATGTCGGGGGCGGATGCCGTCACCAGGCCGGCGAGGGCCGTGATGAGTTTGCGGGCCTCGTCGAGGTCGGTCTGGTTTTCGGGGTCGTCGGCCAGTCCGCACTTCACGGCTGCCGCGCTCATCAGGTGCACTGCCGTGGTCGTAATGACCTCTACTGCGGCGACATCGGCGATGTCCCGAGTGGCCTGCGCCGCGTCATCCTGATCAAATGTGTTACTCACTGCCATCCTCTGCTAGACTCGACGCGGCTCCGGGGCTTTGGCCCCGGTACGAAAGTGGATAATCTCCCACCCGCGCTTGACCGCTTAACTAGGTTACCGGGTTGTTTGCACTCCGCTGTTCTGGTGTCTTTTGGCACAAGACAGTAGTTAGGGTGTCGTGAATCGTGTGGCGAAGTTTTCTTCGGGCATGCGATTGACGTGATTTCTCACTTCGTCTCGGGCGACATCCGTCACCTGCCAGTAGCCACGAAGATTGAGAAAGAGGAGCGACGCATCAGCGATCCCCGTACAAATGACCGTATCCGCGTCCCTGAAGTTCGTCTCGTCGGCCCAGCCGGAGAGCAGATCGGGGTTGTGGCCATTGATGTTGCCCTGCGCATGGCACAGGAAGCAGATCTCGACCTCGTCGAGGTCGCTCCCACGTCCAAGCCGCCGGTTGCGAAGATCATGGACTACGGCAAGTTCAAGTACGAGGCTGCGCAGAAGGCTAAAGAAGCCCGGCGCAACCAGGCGAACACGATCCTGAAAGAGGTTCGTTTCCGCCTCAAGATTGATAAGCACGACTACGAGACCAAGCGCAAGCGCGCTGAAGGCTTCCTGAAGGCCGGCGACAAGGTCAAGGCCATGATTTTGTTCCGCGGGCGCGAGCAGTCGCGTCCGGATCAGGGTGTACGTCTGCTTCAAAAATTTGCCGAGGATGTGGCGGAGTTCGGTTCGGTTGAATCGACCCCCACCATCGACGGTCGAAATATGGTCATGGTCATTGGCCCTCTGAAGAACAAATCAGAGGTCAAGGGCGAGGCCCTCGCACACCGTGCTGCCGACAAGGCAGCGAAACAGGAGGAAAAGAATGCCTAAGCAGAAGACCCACTCCGGGGCCAAAAAGCGCTTCAAGATCACCGGCAGCGGCAAGGTCATGAAGCAGCAGGCCGGAATGCGTCACAACCTGGAGGTCAAGTCTGCCAAGCGCAAGGCTCGCCTGAACCAGGACCAGGTCCTGTCAAAGGCTGACAGCAAGACCGCCAAGAAGCTTCTCGGTCACTAAGACCCCCCGTCATCTCGTAAGGAATATATAAAATGGCAAGAGTAAAGAGGGCCGTCAACGCCCACAAGAAGCGTCGCGTCATTCTTGAGCGCGCCTCGGGTTACCGCGGACAGCGTTCGCGCCTGTACCGCAAGGCAAAAGAGCAGGTCACACACTCGCTGGTATACAGCTACCGCGACCGTCGTGCCCGCAAGGGTGACTTCCGTCGCCTGTGGATCCAGCGCATCAACGCTGCATCGCGCGCCAACGGTCTGACCTACAACCGTCTGATCCAGGGCCTCGGTCTTGCAGACATCAAGGTTGACCGTCGTATGCTGGCCGAACTGGCCGTGCACGAGCCGGCCACCTTCGCCGCACTCGTTGAGTCCGCCAAGAAGGCCCTTCCGGCCGACACCTCGGCTCCGAAGGTTGCTGCGTAGTCTTTACCTCGCGCACCTCGTAACACCTCCGAACGGGAGCGGGCATCTGCCCGCTCCCGTTCTGTGTCTCTGCACCGCGTGTTCCGGCACCGCGTAAGCTGGGTGCATGCTTGATAACCCCCGTTCCCCGCGCGTCCGTTCCGTTGCAAAACTCGCCAAGCGCGCCGACAGGAACGAGACGGGCCTCTTCCTGCTCGAAGGCCCGCAGGCCGTCTCTGAGGCCCTGACCTTCCGCCCCGACCTTGTCGTCGAGTTGTTTGCAACCCCGACAGCGCTTGAGCGCTACACAACCATTGCCGGCCTCGCTCACGAAGCCGACCTGGAAATCGAGTTCGTCTCCGAGCAGGTGCTCGAGGCGATGGCCGACACCGTCACCCCGCAGGGCTTCATCGCGGTCATGCACCAGTTCCCGATGTCGGTCAAGCAGATCTTCGCAAATGAGCCGAAGCTGATCGCCATCCTCGAAGAGGTGCGCGATCCCGGTAATGCCGGCACCATCATCCGGGCAGCGGATGCCGCGGGTGCCGACGCCGTGATCCTCACGGGCCGCAGTGTTGACCTCTACAACCCCAAGGTGGTGCGGGCCACGACGGGCTCGATCTTCCACCTGCCCGTCGCCGTTGGTGCCACGCTGCAGGATGTTCGGGACCGTGCCCGTGCCGCCGGTCTTCAGGTGATCGCCGCCGATATCAAGGGCGACGACCTGCTCGTGGCCCGCGAAGCGGGATTCCTGTCGGCGCCGACGGCGTGGCTGTTCGGCAATGAGGCCCGTGGCCTGACCGACGACGACCTGGCCTTGACCGATCGGGCCATCTCGGTGCCGATCTACGGCCAGGCTGAGTCGCTGAACCTCGCCACAGCCGCATCCGTCTGCCTGTACGAAAGCGCATTCGCTCAGCGCGCGTAGCGTCAGCTTCGCTGTGTCACTGCGGCGTCCCTGCCTTTCGTCTGGGACGCCGCTGTCGTACCTGGAGCTTCGCACTAAACTTGGGTCTCGTGTCAGAGCCCATGAACAGCGACCCCGCTGAAATTACCGAATCAGGCGTGAGCGCGGCCGTCGACGCCGCACTCGCCGCCCTCTCCGCAGCCACCGATTCCGCTGCACTGAAGACCGTGCGCGCCGAGCACACCGCAGAAGGCTCGCCACTGGCGAAGCTCAACGCACTCATGCGCAGCGTGCCGAACGACCAGAAGGCGGCGGCCGGCAAGCTCGTCGGCGCGGCACGCGGTCGGGTGAACCAGGCGTTGGCCGAGCGGGAAGCCACAATCGTCGAGGCTGAGGCCACGGCCCAGCTGGCCGCCGAAGCCGTCGACGTCACCGCCGCGGCCAGCACCTGGCGTGCGGGGGCGCGGCATCCGCTCACCCTGCTGCAGGAGCGCATCGCCGACGTCTTCGTCGGAATGGGCTGGGAGGTTGCCGAAGGTCCCGAGCTGGAGAGCGAATGGTTCAACTTTGACGCCCTGAACTTTGACGAGGACCACCCGGCTCGCGCCATGCAGGACACGTTCTTCATCGAGCCGACGGATGCGCACCTCGTGCTGCGCACCCACACCTCACCCGTGCAGTTGCGTGCGCTGCTCGGCCGTGAGCTCCCCGTTTACGTCGTCGCGCCCGGCCGCGTCTACCGCACCGACGAGCTCGACGCCACCCACACTCCGGTCTTCACCCAGGTCGAGGGCATCGCCATCGACAAGGGCCTGACGATGGCGCACCTGCGCGGCACGCTCGACCACTTCGTGAAGTCGATGTTCGGTGACGAAGCCAAGGTGCGTTTGCGCCCCAACTACTTCCCGTTCACCGAGCCGAGCGCCGAACTCGACCTCTGGCATCCGACCTTCTCGGGCGGCGCGCGCTGGATCGAATGGGGCGGCTGCGGCATGGTGAATGCCAACGTTTTGCGTTCCGCAGGAATCGACCCGGAGGTGTACTCCGGGTTCGCCTTCGGCGTCGGCGTCGAGCGGGCACTGATGTTCAGAAACGATGTGAAGGATATGCACGACATGGTCGAAGGCGATGTTCGGTTCAGCCAGCAGTATGGGATGAACGTCTGATGCGCGTTCCTTTGAGCTGGCTCGGCGAGTACGTCGACCTGGAGCCCGGCACCACCCCCGAAGACATTCACGCCGCACTCGTGAGCGTGGGTCTCGAAGAAGAAGAGATCCACCGTTTCGATCTGTCCGGCCCGATCGTCGTCGGTCAGGTACTCGACTTCGTTGAGGAACCGCAGTCCAACGGCAAGACCATCCGCTGGTGCCAGGTGCGTGTTGCGCCCGAGGGCGTCGAACTGGCCGCCGACGGCGGCCCGGCCGTGCACGGCATCGTCTGCGGCGCCCTGAACTTCTTCCCCGGTGACAAGGTCGTCGTGACCCTGCCCGGCTCGGTGCTGCCCGGCCCGTTCCCGATCGCCGCCCGCAAGACCTACGGCCATGTCTCCGACGGCATGATCGCCTCGGCCCGCGAGCTCGGCCTCGGTGATGAGCATGACGGCATCCTGCGCCTGACCGAGCTGGGCCTCGACCCGGCGGTCGGCTCGGATGCCCTCAGCCTTCTGGGCTTGGACGATGCGGCCGTCGAGGTCAACGTGACGCCGGACCGCGGCTATGCGTTCTCGATCCGAGGCATTGCCCGCGAATACTCGCACGCAACGGGCGCGGCGTTCCGCGACCCGGCGCTCGCGATCGCGCCGATCACTCCGGCCTCCGAGTTCTCGGTGACCATCGCCGACGACGCGCCGATCCGCGGTCGTGTCGGCTGCAGCGTGTTCACCACGCGTGCGGTGCGCGGCGTTGACCCCACCCGGCCGTCGCCCGCGTGGATGATCGCGCGTTTGAAGTTGGCCGGCATCCGTTCGATCTCACTCCCGGTGGACATCGGCAACTACGTCATGCTCGAGCTCGGCCTGCCCGTGCACACCTACGACCTCGACAAGCTGACCGGCGGCATCACCGTGCGCCGGGCAACGCCGGGCGAAAAGATCGTCACGCTCGACGCTGTCACGCGCACGCTGAGCGGCGAAGATCTGCTGATCACCGACGAGTCGGGCCCCATCGGCCTGGCCGGAGTGATGGGTGGCGCAAGCACCGAAATCAGCGACACGACGACGAATGTGCTCGTCGAATCCGCCGTGTTCGACCCCGTGTCGATCGCCCGTGCGGCCCGCCGTCACAAGCTGCCGAGTGAGGCGTCGAAGCGCTTCGAACGCGGCGTCGACCCGGCCGTGTCGCCGGTGGCTGCCGCCCGTGTGGTGCAGCTGCTCGTGGAACTGGCCGGGGGAGTCGCCGACGATCTCGGTTCGCTGCACGACTCGACGCCGGAGGCCACGGCCATCGCCCTGCCGACCGAGTTCATCTCGGACCTGATCGGCCTCACGTACACGTCGGAGGAAGTGCGCACCTCGCTGGCCGAAATCGGCGCCTCGCTCGCCGAGACGGATGCCGGTCTGGCTGTGACGCCGCCGAGCTGGCGCCCGGACCTGACCGACAAATGGACGCTGGCCGAAGAGGTCGCCCGTATCGTCGGCTACGACCGCATCCCGTCGGTGTTGCCCATCGCCCCACCCGGGCGTGGACTCACGCGGCCGCAGACCCTGCGCCGCGCCGTCTCGAATACCCTGGCCGCCGCCGGGGCCACCGAGGTTCTCGCCTACCCGTTCGTCTCCGAGAAGCAGAACAACCTGTTCGGTGCGGCTGTCGCGGCTGCCTCGGGTGGGTCCATTCCGCAGATTCGCGTGGCCAATCCACTCGATGGCGAGGTGCCGTTCCTGCGCACCTCGATTGTGCCGGGACTGCTGCAGATCGCGCACCGCAACCGGTCACGCGGCCTGACCAACCTGGCGATCTTCGAGCAGGGACTCGTGTTCCGGCCCGAGGCCGGCGTCACCTACGGGGCCGCAGCGCTTCCGCCCGGAGCAGTGCGCCCGAGCACCGCCCTCGAAGCGGAATTGAATGCGGGCATCCCACCGCAGCCGCACTGGCTCGCCGCCGTGTTCACGGGAAACATCGTTGCGCACCAGCCCGGCCAGAACCCGGTTCCGGCGAGCTGGCAGGACGCCCTCGCCCTCGTCGCGCAGGTGTCTCTCGCGACCGGCGTGCAGATCCACGTGCGCCAGGGCGCGCACCAGGCGATGCACCCGGGCCGCACGGCCGAGCTGTCGATCACGACGGATGCCGGGGCTCTCGTCGTCGGGTACGCCGGTGAACTGTTGCCGGCCGTCGCCCGCGCGGCAGACCTGCCGAGCGTCGTCGCCGTGGCCGAGCTCGACCTGTCGGCCATCATCGAGAGTGGCGATGCCACGATCGTTGCACGCCCGGTCGAGACCATGCCGGCCGCCACGCAGGATCTTTCGCTCGTCGTCGACGAAGCGGTGCCGGCTGCCGACGTTCTCGCCGCGGTGCGCGATGGCGCGGGAGGCCTGCTCGAGAGCATCGAGCTCGTCGACGACTACCGGGGAACCGGTGTCGGCTCGGGCCTGAAGTCACTGACGTTTGCGCTGCGTTTCCGTGCATCCGACCGCACTCTGACCGCGGCTGAGGCCAGTGCGGCCAAGCTCGACGGCGTCTCGGTCGCGGCCGCGCGCTACAACGCCGCCATCCGCGAGTAGCCTTCCGTCTTTCGTTGATTGAGCGTGTCGAGATCCCGTGGCGGGGTCTCGACACGCTCGACCAGCGGGGTGGGCTCGACCTGCGGGTGGGCTCGACCTGCGGGGTCCCTGAGACGGGCGGAGTTCCGTTGATCGGCAGAGCTCCGTTGATCGAGCGTGTCGAGATCCGGTGTCGGGCGTTGAGGTCGGCTTGCGAGGTCTCGACGGGCTCGACCAGCGGGGTGGGCTCGACCAGCGGGGTCCCTGAGACGGGCGGAGCTCCGTTGATCGGCAGAGCTCCGTTGATCGAGCGTGTCGAGATCCGGTGTCGGGCGTTGAGGTCGGCTTGCGGGGTCTCGACGGGCTCGACCAGCAGGGTGGGCTCGACCGGCGGGTGGGCTCGACCGGCGGGGTCCCGGAGACGGGCGGAGTTCCGTTGATCGGCGGAGTTCCGTTGATCGAGCGTGTCGAGATCCGGTGTCGGGGTCTCGAGCCTGGGTCGCAGCAGGGAGGGCGCTCCACGCCGCCCGCGAGGCCGGTAGGTTTAATGCATGGCTTATTCGGTGGCAGTGGCGGGCGCGAGCGGTTATGCAGGCGGCGAGTTGCTGCGGCTGCTCGCCGGACACCCCGAGTTCGACGTGCGCACGGTTACCGCGAACAGCAACGCCGGCGCCCGTCTCCTCGACGTGCAGCCGCATCTGCGCTCCCTCGCCCACCTGACGTTGGTCGAAACCACGCCCGAGACCCTGTCCGGGCACGACATCGTCTTCCTCGCTCTGCCGCACGGCAAGTCCGGCGAGCTCACCTCTCACCTGCCCGCCGACACCCTCGTGGTCGACTGCGGCGCCGACCACCGGCTGGTCAGCGAAGAAGACTGGGCGGCGTTCTACGGCGGTGACTACTACGGCGCCTGGGCCTACGGCGTGCCCGAGCTGCCGCTGGCGGGCGGCGCCGCGGGCCAGAAACAACGCGACCGCCTCGTTGGCGCGCGCCGCATCGCGGCCCCCGGCTGCAATGCCAGCACGGTCTCGCTGGCCCTGGCCCCGGGCATCCGTGCCGGTGTGATCGAGGCCGCCGACATCGTCGCCGTTCTCGCTGTCGGTCCGTCGGGCGCCGGCAAGAGCCTCACCAACGCGAACCTCGCCTCGGAAATCCTCGGCTCGGCCAACCCCTACGCCATCGGCGGGGTACACCGGCACATTCCCGAAATTGCGCAGAATCTGCGCTGGGCCGGTGCCGTCGCCCCGACCATCTCGTTCACGCCGGTGATCGTGCCCATGTCGCGCGGCATCCTCGCCACCTCGACCGCGCGGATCGTGCCCGGCACGTCGGCTGCCGCCGTGCGCGCCGCCTGGGAAGAGGCCTACGCGAACGAGCCGTTCGTGCAGGTGTTGCCGGCCGGCCAGTTTCCGCGCACCGCCGATGTGCTGGGCGCGAACACAGCTTTGATCGGCCTGGCCGTCGATGAGGCCGCCGGTCGTGTCGTCACGGTCACGGCCGTCGACAACCTGGCCAAGGGCACCGCCGGTGCCGCGATCCAATCGGCCAATATTGCCCTCGGACTGCCCGAAACGTCGGGCCTCAGCGTGAATGGAGTTGCCCCGTGAGTGTCACCGCCCCCGCCGGTTTCGTCGCCGCCGGTGTCACCGCCGGACTCAAGAAGTCAGGTGGCCTCGACCTGGCCCTCGTGCAGAACCTCGGCCCGCTGCGCAGCGTCGCCACGGTCTTCACCCGCAACCGCTGCCAGGCGAACCCGGTCATCTGGAGCAAGCAGGTCATGGCTGACGGCACGGTCAGCGCCATCGTTCTGAACTCGGGGGGCGCCAACTGTTACACGGGCACCGCCGGCTTTCAGGTCACGCATGCCACTGCAGAGGCTGTCGCCGCCGCTCTCGAGATTGCAGCGGGCGACGTGCTCGTCTGTTCGACCGGTCTCATCGGCGAGCAGCTCGACCTCGGCAAGCTCACCGGTGGCGTCGCCGAAGCAAGTGCCCTGCTGAAAACGCCTGAAGCGGCATCCGCCGACGCCGGATTGGCCGCAGCGCAGGCCATCATGACCACTGACACCCGCCCCAAGCTCTCCGAACACCGCGCGCCGAGCGGCTGGTCGCTCGGCGGCATGGCCAAGGGAGCCGGAATGCTCGCTCCGGGCCTCGCGACAATGCTCGTCGTCATCACCACCGACGCCGTCCTCAGCTCGGCTCAGCTCGACGTGGCGCTCCGTGCGGCCACCCGCGTCACGTTCGACCGTCTTGACTCGGACGGTTGCATGTCCACCAACGACACGGTCAGCCTGCTCGGCTCGGGCGCCAGCGGCGTCGAAGCCGACCTGACCGAATTCACCGACGCGCTCATCGCATTGTGCGAAGACCTCACCCTTCAGTTGCAGGCCGACGCCGAGGGCGCCGCCCATGATGTCGCGATCACGGTGCAGAACGCACAGAGTGAAGACGAAGCTGTGCTGGTCGCCCGCGCGGTCTCACGCAGCAACCTGTTCAAGGCCGCCATCTACGGCAATGACCCCAATTGGGGCCGCGTGCTGGCCGCCGTCGGCACCGTAGACGAAGCCGACGCCGCCTTCGACCCGTACGGCATCGACGTCGCCATCAACGGCGTGCAGGTCTGCACGGCGGGGGAGCCCGATCAGCCGCGCGACCTCGTTGACCTCACCCCGCGGGCCGTCTCTGTCGTCATCGACCTGCATGCGGGCAACGCCACGGCCACGCTGTGGACGAATGACCTCACCCACGATTACGTCGAAGAGAACAGCGCGTACTCCAGCTGATGGCCGCCGACAGCACACTCATCCCGGAACAGAGCGACAACACCCCGGCCGAGGCAGCGGTCAAGGCCGCCACTCTGATCGAGTCGTTGCCCTGGCTCAAGCGTTTTCACGAGCAGATCATCGTCGTGAAGTTCGGCGGCAACGCCATGGTCAGCGAAGAGCTGCAGCGCGCGTTCGCCGAAGACATGGTCTACCTGCGTTATGCCGGTCTCCGCCCGGTCGTCGTGCACGGCGGTGGCCCGCAAATCTCGGCCATGCTCGAACGCCTCGGCATCGAGAGCGAGTTCCGCGGCGGCTACCGCGTGACCACGCCCGAAGCCATGGACGTGGTACGCATGGTGCTCACCGGCCAGATCAACCGCGATCTGGTCGGTCACATCAACGAGCACGGTCCGCTCGCCGCCGGCCTCTCCGGCGAAGACGCCGGCCTGTTCCGCGGCCGTCGACGCGGCGTCGTCCTTGACGGCATCGAGGTCGACCTGGGCCTCGTCGGCGACGTCATCGGCGTCGATCCGGAAGCGGTGCACACCCAGCTCAACGCCGGGCGCATCCCCGTGATCTCGTCGATTGCGCCCGACAGCGACGTGCCCGGGCAGTCGTTAAACATCAACGCGGATGCCGCCGCCGCCGCTCTCGCCGTGGCTCTCGGCGCCGCGAAACTCGTGATCCTCACCGATGTGGCCGGTCTCTACAGCGATTGGCCGAACCGCGACTCGCTTGTTTCAGGCATCGACACCGAGGCGCTCCGCGCCCTGCTGCCGAGCCTGGAGTCGGGCATGATCCCCAAGATGACGGCCTGCCTGGACGCGGTCGACGGCGGCGTTGAAAAGGCCGCGATCATCGACGGCCGCATCCCGCACTCGATCTTGCTCGAAGTGTTCACGCAAGACGGAATTGGCACCGAGGTGGTTTCAGTATGACCGAATCGACCCCGCAGACCGCGCAGACCCCGCAGACCGACTGGCGGACCCGCTACAGCAACGCGATGCTCCCCGTCTTCGGCATGCCGCTCGCGATGCTGGTGCGCGGGGAGGGGTGCTACGTCTGGGACGAGGATGGCACCGAGTACCTCGATTTTCTAGCCGGTATCGCCGTCAACGCGCTCGGCCACGCGCATCCGGCACTCGTAGCCGCAGTGAGCGAGCAGGTTTCCACCCTCGCCCACGTCTCGAACTACTTCGCCAGTCCGCCGCAGATCGAACTGGCCGAGCGGCTGCAGCGCCTCACGGGCGCCGGGGCGGAGGGCCGCGTCTTCTTCGCGAACTCGGGCACCGAGGCCAACGAGGCCGCATTCAAACTGGCCCGCCTCAACACGGGCGACGGTAGCCGCACTCGCATCGTCACCCTGCAGGATTCGTTCCACGGCCGCACCATGGCCGGCCTCGCGCTCTCGGGCAAGCCCGCCATGCGCGAGCCGTTCCTGCCGGTTCCGGCCGGTGTCGACCACATCGAACGCACGCTGGAGGCTCTCGAAGCCGCCATCGACGGCACGGTCTGCGCACTCGTGCTCGAACCCGTGCAGGGCGAAGCCGGTGTGCTTGATCTACCCGACGGCTTCCTTGCGCGCGCTCGGGAACTCTGCACCGAGCACGGCGTGCTGCTCATTCTCGACGAGATCCAGACCGGTATCGCCCGCACGGGCGACTGGTTTGCCTACCAGCGCGATGGCATCCTTCCCGATGCCCTCACTCTGGCCAAGGGTCTCGGCGGCGGTGTGCCGATCGGTGCGCTCGTCACGTTCGGTGCCGCATCCGACCTGTTCGCGCGCGGCCAGCACGGCTCGACCTTCGGCGGTAATCCGCTCGCAACGGCGGCGGCGAACGCGGTGCTCACCGTGATCGAAAACGACGACCTCGTCGCGAACGCAACGAAACGTGGCGAACAGTTGCGCGGCATCATTGCCGCGATCGACTCACCCCTCATCACCGAGGTGCGCGGACGCGGACTGTTGCTGGGCCTGGGACTGGCACGCCCGGTCGCGGCCGAGCTCGCCGCCGCGGCCCAGGCCCACGGCCTGATCGTGAACGCCCCGAACGACTCGACCATCAGGCTGGCCCCGCCGCTGATCGTCGACGACGCCGAGCTGGCCGAGTTCGAGCGACGATTCCGGGCTGCACTCGCCAGCCTCTAGAGTTGATTGATCCCCGCCGTCTGCCGTGTGAGCAGCAAGACATGACCGAAAGTGATCCCGTGACCCGCCACTTCCTGCGTGACGATGACCTCTCTCCGGCCGAACAGGCCGAGATTCTCGACCTGGCCGTGGAACTGAAACGAGACCGATTCGCGGTGCAGCCGCTCGCCGGGCCGCAGACCGTCGCGGTGATCTTTGACAAGTCATCGACCCGCACGCGCGTGTCGTTCGCCGTGGGTATCGCCGATCTCGGCGGCAGCCCGCTGATCATCTCGACCGCCAACAGTCAGCTGGGTGGCAAAGAGACCCCGTCCGATACCGCCCGCGTGCTCGAACGCATGGTCTCGGCCATCGTCTGGCGCACCTACGGCCAGGCCGGACTCGAAGAAATGGCTCGGGGCACCACCGTCCCCGTCGTCAACGCGCTTTCTGACGACTTTCACCCGTGCCAGCTGCTCGCCGACCTGCTCACCATGCGTGAGCACCGCGGCGACCTGGCCGGCCAAACATTGGTCTTCCTCGGCGATGGCGCCTGCAACATGGCCCAGTCCTACCTGCTCGCCGGCGCGACCGCCGGCATGCACGTGCGTATCGCCTCGCCAGCGGGGTACACGCCGAACGCGCAGGTCGTGGCGGATGCCGCATCCATCGCCGCGCAGACCGGCGGCTCCGTCGAGCTGTTCACTGACCCCGTCGCCGCCGTCACGGGTGTCGACATCGTCATCACCGACACCTGGGTGTCGATGGGTAAAGAAGAAGAGAAGGCTGCCCGTCTGGCCGACCTCGGCGCCTACCGCGTCGACGCTGCGCTGATGGCACACGCGAAGCCTGACGCCCACTTCATGCACTGCCTCCCGGCCGACCGCGGCTTCGAGGTCACCGCCGACGTGATCGACGGCGCACAGAGCATCATTTGGGACGAGGCCGAGAATCGTCTGCACGCTCAGAAGGCGCTACTCGTGTGGCTGCTGGCGCAGAACTCGCAGAACACCTCCTCGAACGCGGCCTGATCGTGGCGGCAACAGACCGGGCTTCCTTGGATACCGCAGCCGATCACCTCGACCGGATCGACGGCATCCTGAATCAGGCCGACACCGACGATGAGGCGGTCCTCGCCGCGGTCGCCCCCGAACTCGCTGCGGCGCTCGACGCCATCGCGCAGGTGAGTCCGGCTGCGCGCAGCGGCGTGATCGACGAGAGCGATCTGCTCGAACTCGGCCGGCTGCGAGACCGAATCGGCGGCGCGGATGCTGGCGCCACAGCATCCGACACCGCCGCACCCCGGGCATTGCGCACCGTACTCACCACAGCGCTGATCGAACTCGAAGCCGACGTGCACGACCTGCTCGCCGACCTCGCAGACCTCGACGACGCGTCAGACCACGACTGACGAGGCCGTCCGTACCACCCGGCCTGGGCCAGGCCTCCAGGACCGGCATTCGTCCGTAACCTGCGTAAACTCAAACTGATCACTTTTCTGAAGGAGAACCATGGCTGAACGTATCGTCCTTGCCTATTCGGGCGGACTCGACACCTCTGTCGGCATCGGCTGGCTCAAGGATGCGACCGGCAAGGAGGTCGTCGCCCTCGCCGTCGACGTGGGGCAGGGCGGCGAGAACATGGATGACATTCGTCAGCGTGCCCTTGACTGCGGTGCCGTCGAATCGATCGTCGTCGACGCGAAAGACGAGTTCGCCAACGATTACATCGTTCCCGCGCTCAAGGCCAACGCCCTCTACCAGAAGCGTTACCCGCTGGTGTCGGCGCTCAGCCGCCCGCTGATCGCCAAGTATCTCGCCTCGACCGCCAAAGACCTCGGCGCAGACTCCGTCGCGCACGGCTGCACCGGCAAGGGCAACGACCAGGTGCGTTTCGAGGCGGCCGTGGCTGCCCTCGCACCCGACTTGACCAGCATCGCCCCCGTGCGCGACCTCGCGCTCACCCGCGACAAGGCCATCATCTACGCCGAGCAGCACAACCTGCCGATCCAGCAGTCGAAGAAGAACCCGTACTCCATTGACAAGAACGTCTGGGGCCGCGCTGTCGAGACCGGATTCCTGGAAGACCCATGGAACGCTCCGATCGAAGACCTCTATGAGTACACCCAAGACCCGAGCGTGCACCGCGAGGCCGATGAGGTCGTCATCACGTTCGACCAGGGCGTACCGATCGCCATCGATGGCGTGCCGCACACCCCGCTCGAGATGGTGGTGGCCATGAACGCCCTCGCCGGCAAGCACGGCGTCGGACGCCTCGACATGGTCGAAGACCGTCTCGTCGGCATCAAGAGCCGTGAGGTCTACGAGGCTCCGGCCGGCATCGCCTTGATCGCCGCGCACGAAGAGCTCGAAAACCTCACCCTCGAACGCGACCAGAACCGTTACAAGCGCACCATCGAGTCCACGTGGTCGGAGCTCGTCTATGACGGACTCTGGTTCTCGGGTCTCAAGCGTTCGCTCGACGCGTTCATCGACCACACCCAGAAGTACGTCTCGGGCGACATCCGTCTGAAGCTGCAGGGCGGCACCGCCGTCGTCACCGGCCGCAAGTCGGAGCAGAGCCTGTACGACTTCAGCCTCGCCACCTACGACACCGGTGACACCTTCGACCAGTCGCTGGCCAAGGGCTTCATCGACCTGTGGTCGCTGCCGAGCAAGATCTCGGCTCGCCGCGATCTCGCCGGCCAGTAGGCGACCATGGCCGTCGACGACAGCGCAAACCGTGCCGGTGAAGCAGGCGCCCTCTGGGGTGGCCGCTTCGCCGGCGGTCCGTCGCCCGAACTGGCTCGGCTAAGCAAGTCGACTCATTTCGACTGGCAGTTGGCCGAGTACGACATCCGCGGATCCCGTGCTCACGCGCGTGCCCTGGCCGCGGCGGGCTATCTGACGAGCGACGAGCTCGTGGGCATGGTTACCGCCCTGGACGCTCTCGAAGCGGCCGTTGTGACCGGACGGTTCTTGCCGGCCGAGAGCGACGAAGACGTGCACTCCGCGCTCGAGCGCGGGCTGATCGACCTGACCGGCGTCGAACTGGGCGGCAAGCTGCGCGCCGGCCGCAGCCGCAATGACCAGATCGCCACGCTCATCCGTCTGCTGTTGCGCGACCACGCGGCGACGCTGTCGCAGCTTCTGATCGAGCTCATCGACGCCTTGGCGGCGCAAGCCGAGGTGCACGCCGACGCGATTATGCCGGGCCGGACCCACCTGCAGCATGCTCAGCCGGTGCTGCTCGCACACCACCTGCTGGCGCACTGCTGGCCGATCGTGCGCGATCTCGAGCGGTTCGCGGATTGGGGTCGACGCGCCGACTTCTCTCCGTACGGCTCGGGGGCCCTCGCGGGCAACACCCTCGGCCTCGACGCGCGACTGGTCGCGACCGATCTCGGGTTCGGGGCTGTCGTCGAAAATTCGATCGATGGCACCGCGAGCCGCGACCTGGTTGCGGAGTTCGCCTATATCACGGCGCAGATCGGCATCGACCTGTCGCGTTTGGCCGAAGAGATCATTCTCTGGAACACCAAGGAATTCGGTTTCGTCACCCTCGACGACGCCTATTCCACCGGGTCGTCGATCATGCCGCAGAAGAAGAATCCCGACATCGCCGAGCTTGCGCGCGGTAAGTCGGGCCGGTTGATCGGCAACCTGACCGGGCTACTGACCACGCTCAAGGGACTGCCGCTCGCATATAACCGTGACCTGCAAGAAGACAAAGAGCCGGTTTTTGACTCGATCGAGACGCTCGAGGTTCTGCTGCCTGCCTTCACCGGCATGGTGGCGACCCTGCGTTTTCACACCGACCGCATGGCCGAACTGGCGCCGCAGGGCTTCTCCTTGGCCACGGATGTCGCCGAGTGGCTCGTGAAGCGTCACGTCACGTTCCGTGATGCGCACGAGATCACCGGTTCGCTGGTGAAATACGCCGAAGAGCACGACCTCGAGCTGCATGAGGTCGACGATGCCGCGCTGCAGTCGATCTCGGAACATCTCGTGCCTGCGGTGCGTGAGGTTCTGACCATTCGCGGTTCCGTCGAAAGCCGTGACGGCCAGGGCGGTACCGCACCGGTGCGCGTTGCCGAGCAGCGTGCCCACCTGATGGAGCGCGTGCGTACCCTGGCATCGGCACTCACGGCGTAGTTCGACACTTTTCGGGAGTCAATCGTGGGCCTCGACCGCACGCTGTTCCAACAGCCGGCGGTCGAGGTCGCTCCTTTTCTGCTGGGAAGTGTGCTGCGCCACGGTGGGGTTTCGGTGCGCGTGACCGAGGTAGAGGCCTACCAGGGTGGCGGGGTTGACCCGAGCTCCCATGCGTTTCGAGGCCAGACGGCCCGAAACGCCAGCATGTTTGGCCCGCCCGGGCACCTCTATGCCTACTTCAGCTATGGCCTTCATGTCTGCGCGAATGTGGTCTGCTCGCCGGTGGGGCAGGCATCCGGGCTGCTGCTGCGGGCCGGCGCGGTGATCGACGGCCTGGAACTGGCGCGTGCACGGCGTACGACGTCCCGCGGGGATCGGGACCTGGCGCAGGGGCCGGCCCGACTCACGGTGGCGCTCGGAATCACGCTCGGCGACGACGGCGCCGACCTGTTCGAGCCGCCGTTCAGCCTCGTGCTGCCCGCCCAGCCGGTCGAGTACCTCACCGGTCCGCGCACCGGTGTCAGCGGCGAGGGCGGGGGAGAGCGCTTCCCGTGGCGGTTTTGGATGCCGGGGGAGGCATCCGTGTCGCCCTATAAACGCCACCCGAAACAGGCCGATTAGAAAGTCCCGCTGCTCGGCGCATAACTCCTGCAAATTTCAGAGCGGCCGCGTCAGAAGCCCACGGCGACACGAGGTGAAGTGCGGCCGGTGGCGAAAAGCAGGAGTTACGAGCTGGGTGCGCTCTGCGATCGCGTCCGATGAGTTGATTTACTGTGCTGGGACCACGGGTGGACCCGTTACACGACGGCGAGGGGCACCAGCGCGGCGCAGGTGCAGGCCCAGATCAAGCTGGCGAGCGTGCCGATGATGAAACGCTCGCGGGCCTCGGCCGCCGCCAATTCGGTGAACCGACCGACGCCCTTGATCGCAACGACTACGGCGATGGCCTCAGGGAAACCAGCGAGGATCGCACCGGCCACAGCGAAACGCTCAAGTAGGCCAATGGCCAGCCCGCCGCGCAATACCTCGTGCATCGCGGTGCCGGGAGAAGCGAACGCGGCGGCATCCGCTGCCACCATTCCGGCGGCACGGTCGACGAGGATTCCGCCGTGCGCACCCGGAGCCACCGAATTGCGGGTTGAGAGCGTGAGCGCAAGAGTCGCAATGGGGGCGCCGCCGATCACAGCCAACGCGAGGGCCAACACGCCGAGCAGGCTGCCGTATGACGCCGGTCCGGCAGGCGCCGGGGCCGCGGCCACCAGCAACGCGAACGCGAGGCCGCCTGCCGACGCTATTGCGAACACCTGCTTCTTCAATTTGAAGGCGAGCGCGGCCAACACCAGGGAACCGACGATGGCCAGCACCAGGAGGAGCCAATATAGCGAAGCCAACACATCGAAGGCAGGGGTGTGCGTCATGCGGAGGGGCCCGTCTCAATCGTCTGGCGGTGAAGATGTTCTAGAAGCCTAACGAGTGCGGGGCGTGCCGCCGTTTCGGCCCGCCAGGCCGCGGTCTTCAGGCGTTGGCTGATCGCGGCCGTCGAAATTCCGAGGCGCTCCGCGGCATCTCCCTGGGTGAATCCCAAGTGCAGCAGGTCGATCGCTTCCCACCCCTCGGGCGTGCGGCGTTGGCGCAGCAAGAGCACGATGCCGATCAGAGCCTCCACCTCGGCTGCACTCATGTCTTCGTCGGAGCCGTCGAGCGAGGTCGGGGCGGATCTACGTTCTTGTGCGCTCTCGAGCGCGAAATGGGTGTCGGTTCGTTTTGCCCGCGTGACGCCGGCGCGAGCGGCGATGAAAGCCGGCCCTGCCGCCTGACGAGTGGCAGCCGGCAGGGGAGTGCGCACTGGGCCGAGCCCGAGTCCGACACTCCACCGACCGGTGCGATGAATGGCGAGAGTCGCTTCGAGTGCGACGGCGGCATCCGTGGTCATCATCTGAACTTCGTCGCCGGCGGTTTGATCGGGTGCAAGCTCGAAGGACGGGCCGAAGCGCGAAATGAGCAGCTGAAGAAGGGCGCCGGCTCGGTCAATATCGGCACGGCTGTTGATCTGGTCGGCGGTGATCACATACAACTTATTAAGCCTCCATCCTGAACTTAGTATATTCAAGGCTATAGGCTTAATCAAGCATCGGCGTGCCCCTGACGTGATTGTGCAGGGGTGAGGCGACGGCCGACGCCGCAGCCCTGATATTCTGGGCAACGTGTCAGACCCCAGTATTCTCGCCCAACAGGCCAACGACCCCTCTTTCGACAACGTCTGGGAGGAGATCACGTGGCGCGGCCTCGTGCACGTCTCCACCGACGCGACTGAACTGCGCGAGCTCCTCGCGGGCGATCCGATCACCTATTACTGCGGGTTCGACCCGACGGCGCCCAGCCTGCACCTCGGGAACCTCGTGCAATTGTTGCTCATGCGCCGTTTGCAGCTGGCCGGCCATCACCCGCTCGGTCTCGTGGGCGGTTCAACCGGTCTCGTTGGCGACCCGCGACCGACCGCCGAGCGCACGCTCAACACGAAAGACACCGTCGCGGAGTGGGTGGGTTACCTGCAAGCGCAGGTCTCCCGTTTTCTGAGTGCCGAGGGCTCGAACGCCATGACCCTGGTGAACAACCTCGACTGGACCCAGCCGCTCTCGGCCATCGACTTTTTGCGCGACATCGGCAAGTACTTCCGTGTCGGCACCATGCTCAAGAAGGATGCCGTCAGCACGCGCCTCAACAGCGACGAGGGCATCAGCTACACCGAGTTCAGCTACCAGGTGCTGCAGGGCCTGGACTTCCTCGAGCTGTACCGCAGTCACAATTGCGTTCTGCAGACCGGCGGCAGCGATCAGTGGGGCAACCTCACGAGCGGCACCGACCTCATCCGAAAGGCGGAGGGCGCCAGCGTTCACGCGATCGGTACGCCGCTGATCACCAACAGCGATGGAACCAAGTTTGGCAAGAGCGAGGGGAACGCCATCTGGCTCGACCCCGCGCTGACCAGCCCGTACGCCTTCTACCAGTTCTGGCTCAATACCGACGATGCCGACGTGATCGGTCGCCTCAAGGTCTTCACCTTCCTGGACCGTGCCGAGATCGAGCGTCTCGAGCAGGCCGTTGCCACCGAGCCGTTCAAACGTGAAGCCCAGCGCACGCTGGCCTATCAGGTCACCTCCTTGGTACACGGGGTAGCGGCGACGGATGCCGCGATCAACGCCGCGCAGGCCCTGTTCGGCCTGGGCGAATTGGCCGACCTCGACCCGGCAACGCTCGAGGCCGCTCTGCGCGAACTGCCGAACACCACGACTGCGCCGAACGCGCTGGTCACGCAGCTGCTCGTCGACACCGGACTCACCAAGAGCCTCGGTGAGGCCCGTCGCGCCGTTGCCCAGGGCGGGGTGTACCTGAACAACGTGAAGGTCGCCGACGAAGAGACGACGATCGCCGGGTCGGTGTTGCCGACCGGCGTCGCGGTCTTGCGCCGCGGCAAGAAGACCCTTGCGGGAATCTTCGTCGAGTAACACCCTCCGCTCCGCCCGTCGAGTGGGCCCCGGCCCCGCCCGGCGTCGGCCCCGCCCGGCGTCGGCCCCGCCTGGTGTCGGTCCCGCCTGGTGTCGGTCCCGCCTGGTGTCGGTCCCGCCCACCCCGCGAGTGAGCAGTTGTTGTTGCCTCAGCTCCGCTGAGGCAACAACAACTGCTCACTCGCGGGGGTTTGAGAGCCCGAACGCACGCTGGCCCCCCGACGAAACGTCGGGGGCCAGCGTGCGTTAGGCGCGGCGTGCGTTAGGCGCGGCGTGCGTTAGGCGCGGCGTGCGTTCGGCGCGGCGTGCGTTCGGCGCGGCGTGCATTCGGCGCGGCGTGCGTTCGGCGCGGCGTGCGTTAGGCGCGGCGGGTCGGCCGAGCCCGGCCGAGGCGACCGTGGTCGAGGTGACCGTGGTCGAGACGGTCCGCCGGAGCGGTGCCCGGCCACCAGATCTTGTCGCCGAGCAGACTGAACACAGCCGGCACGATTATGGTGCGCACCACGAGCGTGTCGACGATCACGCCGAGTCCGACGATCAGACCGAGCTGACCCAGCGTGACGAGCGGCAGTACACCGAGCGCCGCAAAGACCGCGGCCAGCACGATTCCGGCACTCGTGATGACGCCACCGGTGGAAGCGACGGCACGCGCCATGCCCTGCTTGGTGCCGTGCGCGACGGCTTCATGCTTTGCCCGGTGCACGAGGAAGATCGTGTAGTCGATGCCGAGCGCGACGAGGAACAGGAACGCGAGCAACGGAACCTGCAGATCCAGGGCGGCCTGGTCGAAGAGCACCCGGCTCAGCCAGGCACCCGCGCCGATGGCAGCGACCGCACTGGCCAGGTTGATGGCTAGCAGTACGACCGGTGCGACGAGCGAACGCAGCAACAGCACGAGCACGATGAAACTGACGGCGAGCACGAGCGGTGCGATGAGCAACAGATCGTGTTGGGCGCCCGCTCGGGCATCGACATCGGTCGCGACCGCTCCGCCCACGCGAGCGTCAGCCCCGGGCACCGCGTGCACGGTATCGCGCAGATCGGCGACCAACGCGAGACTCGCGTCGGTTCCCGGCGCGGGCGTTCCGGTCACCATGATCTTGGTCAGTTCGACGCCGTCGACAGTAGCCGTACCGACGGATGTGGCGCGCACGACTCCCGGCACGCCCTCGGCCGCCCTCGACACGGCATCCGCCCCGTCTGAATGTGTCACGATGAACATCGGTTGTGCCTCACCGGCTGGGAAGTGCTCGCCGAGGGTGGTGAGGCCGGTTCCCGATTCGGAGGCGACCCGGAACTTCTCCACCTGGGTGAGTCCGACACTGGTGCCGATGATTCCCGTGGCCATGACGGCGAGCAGCAGAATTCCCGAGACGAAGGCCGTGACCGGGCGTTGCACCACCTTCTGTGCGACGGCGCCCCACACGCGGCCGACCTTCTTGTTCTGGCCGGGGCGCGGAACGAATGGCCAGAAGATCCGGCGACCGCACACGGCGAGCAGCGGCGGCAGCACCAGGAGCACAGCGGCCAGAGCAACGAGCAGGCCGACGGCCGAGGCGATTCCGAGGCCGCGGGTGCCGGGGATGACCGCAAACATCAGAGTCAGCAGGGCCAGCACCACGGTGAGGTTGGAGGCCAAAATGGCCGGAGCCGTCTTCTTCCAGGCAGTCGCGAGAGCGTCGCGGTGGTTTTCGGTCTGCAGCAACTCTTCGCGGTAGCGGGAGATGAGCAGAAGGGCGTAGTTGGTGCCGGCACCGAAGACGAGCACGCTGATGATGCCCGAGTCGAACTGCAACGACAGCGCGGTGCCGACGGTGTTGGTGACCATTCCCGCGATCCGATCGGCGATGGCGACAACGGCGAGGGGGATAAGCCACAGAATCGGTGAGCGATAGGTGAGCAGCAGCAAAATGGCCACGATGCCGATGGTGACCATGAGCAGGGTGATGTCTGCACCGTCGAAGGCGGCAGTGATGTCGGCGCCAAAGGCCGGGCCGCCGGTGACCTGAGCCGTCATC
The DNA here is from genome assembly GCF_013410665.1 of Leifsonia psychrotolerans. Taxonomy (NCBI): domain Bacteria; kingdom Bacillati; phylum Actinomycetota; class Actinomycetes; order Micrococcales; family Microbacteriaceae; genus Glaciibacter; species Glaciibacter psychrotolerans. The sequence goes on from NZ_JACCFM010000001.1 coordinate 255,476, forward strand.
CCTGGAAGCGACGAATCGGCGATCGTGGCGCGCAGCGCTTTCACCTGCTCTGCGGTCGCGGCGGTGTCGTCGGTCACCGTGAGCGGAACTTGCACGACGGCGGCCTGGCCGTCGTCGCTCACGAGCGTCGGCGACGCGTCGTGCCCGGTCTGGGAACCCAGCACGGGGGCGAGCGCATCGATCGAGGTGCGGTCCGCCGCGGTGAGTGCGCCGCCGTCGTCTCGGGTCACGACGACCATGACCGATTGTTCGTCGCTGCCGGGGAACTCCGACAGCACGGCCTGAACCTGTGCCGATTCAGAGCTGGGCGGGGCGGTGTCGTTGCCTGCGGGCGCTTGCGCTCCGCTCAGCAAACCGAACAGCGCCACAATGCCAAGCAGCGAAAGTACCAATGAAATTCGCGCGCCGCGCCGCGAACTGAGCCGCGTTGCGAGCGACGATCTGCGAGAAGAAGTAGCCATGGACCCAGTCCAGCAGCGCAGCCTCGCCTGCGAATCGCGCAAGTGGTTGACCCGTGGCTCAATCAAAAGTATGAAGTCCCACGCTCGGGTCAGATCAGGCGCTGTTTCAGCCGATGAAGGGACTAGCGTGACCCGCAGGAACGTGAACAATGGAGGTTTTTATGGGTGCCATAATTTGGGAGCTGCTGCTCGTCGGCATCATCACGATTGTGTTCATGATGGTTCTCGCGGGATTCGCGCGGCGATTTCTCGGCGTTCGAATTGGTCTGATTCGACTGGTCATCGCTGGAGTCCTTGGACTCGGCGCCGAGGTGGGCTTCGAATCCCAGTTTGTCTGGGGCAAGCAGCAATACTCGCTTGCGCTGCTGCCCTTGCAGTTCGGCATCATCCTGTTTGTTGCGGTGGCCTTTCTGGTTCTCGCCGAGATTTTGGTTCCGCCCGGGTCGATCCCACGCCCCGACCAGTGGCTTCCGTCGCTCACCTCTCGGTTTGAACGCACGCGTCGCTATGCCGAGATCTCCCGGATCGCACTGCGTCAGGGCTTGGTGCCATTCCGGTTGAACACGGAGCCGACCGCAGCCGGCAGCGCGGAACGCACGCGTCAGGCGCGGGCGCTGCGCGGCGCGCTGGAAAGTGCGGGCGGTGCCTTCGTGAAACTCGGCCAACTACTTTCTACCCGCACCGACATTCTTCCTGTCGAATTCCTCGCCGAGCTTTCCCAGTTGCAGCAACGGGTGCCGCCAGCGAAGTGGACTGACGTTCGTGCGCTTCTCGAAGCGGAGCTCGCCGGTTCCGTCGAGGAACACTTTTCATCGTTTGACGAGACTCCGCTTGCGGCGGCTTCCATCGGGCAGGTACACCGCGCGACGCTCAAAACGGGGGAGCGGGTGGCGGTGAAGGTTCAGCGCCCCGGCATCATCCCGCTGATCGATCGCGATATCGACATCATGATCAGGCTCGCCACACAGTTTGAACGCACCACCGCATGGGGGAAGGATCTTGGCGTGCAGGGTTTGGCTGAGACCTTCGCTGCCAGCCTGCGCGACGAGGTGGACTATCGTATCGAAGCCGGCAATATGGCCGCGATGGCGCTCACCCAGGCCAAGCACAACGACGACGAGAGAGTTGGCATCCCTCGCCATTTCGCGCAACTTTGCACGAGCAAGGTTCTTGTCATGGAACTCGTCGATGGCGACACTCTCAGCGACCCACGGGCCTTTCTGGTGCATTCGGCGGCCGAGCGTGACGAGCAAGCCGGCCGGTTGCTGCGTTCGACTCTCACGCAGATCATCGATGACGGTGTCTTTCACGCGGACCTTCACCCCGGGAACATCATTCTGCGCCCCGACGGAGAGATCGTACTGCTCGACTTCGGTTCCGTCGGGCGGCTCGATTCCCAACTTCGCGCTCAGATCGGTGCGGTGCTTCTGGCCTTCTACCGAGGAGACGCGGGCGCATTCACAGATGCTCTTCTCGCCTTCGTCGAGCTGCCCGACGAAATCGACGAAACGTCATTGCGGCGTCAGATCGGAGTCTTCGTCGCCACCCGTTTGGGGCCCGGCGCTTCGCTCGACGTGACAGTCTTCACCGAGATGGTGCGGATGCTCACCGAGAATCGCATTGCGGTCCCGTCTGAACTGGCGACGGCCTTCCGGGCTGTCGCCACCGTCGAAGGCACGCTGCGTCACCTCAGTCCCGGCTTCGACATGCTCAGTGCGGCCGGCGCCTTCGCCCAAGATCGCATCAAGCGCAGCTTCACGCCGGGTGCGGCGTTCACGGGCGTCCGCGATGAGTTCTTGTCGCTCGCCCCGCTGATCCGACGGTTGCCGACGCGGATCGATCGCATCACCGGCGCCCTCGTCGATGGTCGGTTCAGCGTCAATGTGCGACTCTTCGCCGATCGACGAGATCGCACGCTCGTGCGCAGTCTCGTCAACCTGGTCGTTGTGGCATTCATGGCCGGAACCTTCGGCATCATGGCCGCGATGCTTTTGATCAGCGATGGGGGACCGGTGGTCACGCCCACGCTGAGCCTGTTCCAAGTATTCGGATACCTACTCGTTGTTCTTTCGGGGCTGCTCACCCTGCGTGTGCTTTTCGACGTTTTCCGCCTGCAACGAACCGAGTAGTCTCCTCGCGGGCCGCGGGGCGGAGGCGTTTGAACGGATGCGCGGGACGGTGCGTTTGAACGGATGCGTGGGCCCGCGAGGGGGAGTCCTTTCGGGGTCGGATTCCGACACGCCCGGGTGGCGGGCTGGTTTGCGGGGGTGTGTGGATCCGCGTATTGTTTTCTCTTGTCACCCCACAGGTTCGGAAAGCGAAACGCTCGCCGGCCTCAAGCGGGACCAATCCCAAGCAAAACAAAACGGACTTGTTCGTTCATTCTTTGTTTGATGAGTTTCATCTTCTTCGGGAGGTGGGGCGAAATTGTTTTAGCATCGTTGCCCCAGAGCGAAAGTCACTGTTTCAGTGGCCTGAAGTTGGGTGCGTCCGATCCTTGAGAACTCAACAGCGTGCACAATGTCAAATGCCAAAAACCTCGTACGTAGGGTCCCTTTCTAGGGGGTACCGCGTAGGAGATTCCTTTGGAAAACATTTATAACAACAAAGCAAGTCAGTAATGATTTGTTCTGTCAGTTTCAAACTTGTGTTCTTCCCGCCTATTCCGGTGGTGGAACACACTAGATGTGCCGGTCGCTTCGGTGGCTTGGCAATCAAACATTTACGGAGAGTTTGATCCTGGCTCAGGACGAACGCTGGCGGCGTGCTTAACACATGCAAGTCGAACGGTGAAGAAGAGCTTGCTCTTTGGATCAGTGGCGAACGGGTGAGTAACACGTGAGTAACCTGCCCTTGACTCTGGGATAAGCGTTGGAAACGACGTCTAATACCGGATACGACCCTCGGAGGCATCTCCAGGGGGTGGAAAGAATTTCGGTCAAGGATGGACTCGCGGCCTATCAGCTTGTTGGTGAGGTAATAGCTCACCAAGGCGACGACGGGTAGCCGGCCTGAGAGGGTGACCGGCCACACTGGGACTGAGACACGGCCCAGACTCCTACGGGAGGCAGCAGTGGGGAATATTGCACAATGGGCGAAAGCCTGATGCAGCAACGCCGCGTGAGGGACGACGGCCTTCGGGTTGTAAACCTCTTTTAGTAGGGAAGAAGCGAAAGTGACGGTACCTGCAGAAAAAGCACCGGCTAACTACGTGCCAGCAGCCGCGGTAATACGTAGGGTGCAAGCGTTGTCCGGAATTATTGGGCGTAAAGAGCTCGTAGGCGGTTTGTCGCGTCTGCTGTGAAAACCCGAGGCTCAACCTCGGGCCTGCAGTGGGTACGGGCAGACTAGAGTGCGGTAGGGGAGATTGGAATTCCTGGTGTAGCGGTGGAATGCGCAGATATCAGGAGGAACACCGATGGCGAAGGCAGATCTCTGGGCCGTAACTGACGCTGAGGAGCGAAAGCATGGGGAGCGAACAGGATTAGATACCCTGGTAGTCCATGCCGTAAACGTTGGGAACTAGTTGTGGGGGCCATTCCACGGTCTCCGTGACGCAGCTAACGCATTAAGTTCCCCGCCTGGGGAGTACGGCCGCAAGGCTAAAACTCAAAGGAATTGACGGGGGCCCGCACAAGCGGCGGAGCATGCGGATTAATTCGATGCAACGCGAAGAACCTTACCAAGGCTTGACATATACGAGAACGGGCCAGAAATGGTCAACTCTTTGGACACTCGTAAACAGGTGGTGCATGGTTGTCGTCAGCTCGTGTCGTGAGATGTTGGGTTAAGTCCCGCAACGAGCGCAACCCTCGTCCTATGTTGCCAGCACGTAATGGTGGGAACTCATGGGATACTGCCGGGGTCAACTCGGAGGAAGGTGGGGATGACGTCAAATCATCATGCCCCTTATGTCTTGGGCTTCACGCATGCTACAATGGCCGGTACAAAGGGCTGCAATACCGTAAGGTGGAGCGAATCCCAAAAAGCCGGTCTCAGTTCGGATTGAGGTCTGCAACTCGACCTCATGAAGTCGGAGTCGCTAGTAATCGCAGATCAGCAACGCTGCGGTGAATACGTTCCCGGGCCTTGTACACACCGCCCGTCAAGTCATGAAAGTCGGTAACACCCGAAGCCAGTGGCCTAACCCGCAAGGGGAGGAGCTGTCGAAGGTGGGATCGGTGATTAGGACTAAGTCGTAACAAGGTAGCCGTACCGGAAGGTGCGGCTGGATCACCTCCTTTCTAAGGAGCACGTTCAGCTCTCCTCTGTATACAGGGAGATAACAGCTGACAGTCATACCAACCTGTTCGGGTTGGATGGCGCTCATGGGTGGAACATTGACATTGATGCAAACAGGATGAAGTTGAACTCAGTACGCTCCCTTGCGGGGTTGGAAAGGTTTGGTTTTTGAGGGTTTGCATGACGCACGCTGTTGGGTCCTGAGGGACCGGAACATGAGCCTTTGGGCTGATGAACCTTTCCTCTGGATCTTTTTTCATTCGCAGTCGAGCTGTTTTGCAGCCGCGGATGGGAGGGGATACCGCCCGTACTTTGAGAACTACACAGTGGACGCGAGCATCTTAAATTTGTGCCTTCGGGCATAGATTACAAAGATCAAAAGCACATGAGCCCTTTGGGGTGAGTGTGCATAGATCATTGGTCAATTTCGATCGCGAATTTATTCGTGATACTTAATCGATTCAAACTCATGTGATTTCAAATTTTTAAGAGCAAACGGTGAATGCCTTGGCATGTAGAGCCGAAGAAGGACGTAGTAATCTGCGATAAGCCTCGGGGAGTTGATAAACGAACTTTGATCCGAGGATTTCCGAATGGGGAAACCCCGCCAGGCCCGTAAGGTGACCTGGTGACTCCCGCCTGAATATATAGGGCGGGTAGAGGGAACGTGGGGAAGTGAAACATCTCAGTACCCACAGGAAGAGAAAACAACAGTGATTCCGTTAGTAGTGGCGAGCGAAACCGGATGAGGCTAAACCGATCATGTGTGATAGCCGGCAGGCGTTGCATGGTCGGGGTTGCGGGACTTTTCTGCTGATTCTGCCGAACAGTGAGCGTTACAACGTTGTATAGACGAACAGGATTGAAAGCCTGGTCATAGAGGGTGCGAACCCCGTAGTCGAAATGCAGCAATGGCGCGAAGAGTATCCCAAGTAGCACGGGGCCCGAGAAATCCCGTGTGAATCTGTCAGGACCACCTGATAAGCCTAAATACTCCTACATGACCGATAGTGAACAAGTACCGTGAGGGAAAGGTGAAAAGTACCCCGGGAGGGGAGTGAAATAGTACCTGAAACCGTTTGCTTACAAACCGTTGGAGCCAGTCTGATTCTGGTGACAGCGTGCCTTTTGAAGAATGAGCCTGCGAGTTAGTGATATGTGGCGAGCTTAACCCGAGAGGGGAATGCGTAGCGAAAGCGAGTCTGAATAGGGCGATTCAGTCGCATGTCCTAGACCCGAAGCGAAGTGATCTATCCATGGCCAGGTTGAAGCGACGGTAAGACGTCGTGGAGGACCGAACCCACTTCAGTTGAAAATGGAGGGGATGAGCTGTGGATAGGGGTGAAAGGCCAATCAAACTTCGTGATAGCTGGTTCTCTCCGAAATGCATTTAGGTGCAGCGTTGCGTGTTTCTTGCCGGAGGTAGAGCTACTGGATAGCCGATGGGCCCTAAAAGGTTACTGACGTTAGCCAAACTCCGAATGCCGGTAAGTGAGAGCGCAGCAGTGAGACGGTGGGGGATAAGCTTCATCGTCGAGAGGGAAACAACCCAGACCACCAACTAAGGTCCCAAAGCGCGTGCTAAGTGGGAAAGGATGTGGAGTTGCACAGACAACCAGGAGGTTGGCTTAGAAGCAGCCACCCTTGAAAGAGTGCGTAATAGCTCACTGGTCAAGTGATTCCGCGCCGACAATGTAACGGGGCTCAAGCACGCCACCGAAGTTGTGGCATTGATATTTTTGGTAAGCCGCACCCTTGTGGTGTTGGTTCAGCCGTGTTGATGGGTAGGAGAGCGTCGTGTGGCCAGCGAAGCGGCGGTGTAAACCAGCCGTGGAGGCTACACGAGTGAGAATGCAGGCATGAGTAGCGAAAGACGGGTGAGAAACCCGTCCTCCGAAAGATCAAGGGTTCCAGGGCCAGGTTAATCCGCCCTGGGTAAGTCGGGACCTAAGGCGAGGCCGACAGGCGTAGTCGATGGACAACGGGTTGATATTCCCGTACTGGCGAAAAACCGCCCAAACTAATCCAGTGATGCTAAGTGTCTGAATCCCACTGACTGATCCCTTCGGGGTGAGGCGTTGGGCCTAGCACACGACCCTATGCTGGTGCGGTTAGCGTATTAACAGGTGTGACGCAGGAAGGTAGCTGAGCCGGGCGATGGTTGTCCCGGTCTAAGGATGTAGGCCGAGAGATAGGCAAATCCGTCTCTCATATAAGGTTGAGACCCGATGGGTAGCCCGTATGGGCGAAATCAGTGATCCTATGCTGCCAAGAAAAGCATCGACGCGAGGTTTTAGTCACCCGTACCCCAAACCGACTCAGGTGATCAGGTAGAGAATACTAAGGAGATCGAGAGAATCGTGGTTAAGGAACTCGGCAAAATGCCCCCGTAACTTCGGGAGAAGGGGGGCCTGAGGCGTGTAGGAATTTACTTCCGAAGCGTTTGAAGGCCGCAGAGACCAGTGGGAAGCGACTGTTTACTAAAAACACAGGTCCGTGCCAAGTCGCAAGACGATGTATACGGACTGACGCCTGCCCGGTGCTGGAAGGTTAAGAGGAACGGTTAGCCGTAAGGCGAAGCTGAGAATTTAAGCCCCAGTAAACGGCGGTGGTAACTATAACCATCCTAAGGTAGCGAAATTCCTTGTCGGGTAAGTTCCGACCTGCACGAATGGCGTAACGACTTCCCAGCTGTCTCAACCGCGAACTCGGCGAAATTGCATTACGAGTAAAGATGCTCGTTACGCGCAGCAGGACGGAAAGACCCCGTGACCTTTACTACAGCTTGGTATTGGTGTTCGGTGTGGCTTGTGTAGGATAGGTGGGAGACTTTGAAGCTTGGACGCTAGTTCAGGTGGAGTCATCGTTGAAATACCACTCTGGTCATATTGGATATCTAACTTCGAACCGTGATCCGGTTCAGGGACAGTGCCTGGTGGGTAGTTTAACTGGGGCGGTTGCCTCCTAAAAAGTAACGGAGGCGCCCAAAGGTTCCCTCAACCTGGTTGGCAATCAGGTGTCGAGTGTAAGTGCACAAGGGAGCTTGACTGTGAGACTGACAAGTCGAGCAGGGACGAAAGTCGGGACTAGTGATCCGGCAGTGGCTTGTGGAAGCGCTGTCGCTCAACGGATAAAAGGTACCTCGGGGATAACAGGCTGATCTTGCCCAAGAGTCCATATCGACGGCATGGTTTGGCACCTCGATGTCGGCTCGTCGCATCCTGGGGCTGGAGTAGGTCCCAAGGGTTGGGCTGTTCGCCCATTAAAGCGGTACGCGAGCTGGGTTTAGAACGTCGTGAGACAGTTCGGTCCCTATCCGCTGCGCGCGCAGGAAATTTGAGAAGATCTATCCCTAGTACGAGAGGACCGGGATGGACGAACCTCTGGTGTGTCAGTTGTTCCGCCAGGAGCACCGCTGATTAGCTACGTTCGGAACGGATAACCGCTGAAAGCATCTAAGCGGGAAGCCGGCTTCGAGATGAGATTTCCATCCCTTAGGGGGAGAGGCTCGCAGCTAGACTACTGCGTTGATAGGCCGGATGTGGAAGTGAGGACTAAAGACTCATGGAGCTGACCGGTACTAATAAGCCGATAATTTGATAACACTCAGTTTGAATAAGCTGCTATGCGTCCACTATGTGGTTCTCGATGTACGGTCGAGAACAACCGCCTTCATAGGCAAACAACAATTGAATAGTGCCGTCTTTCGAGTCGGTACACGCAAGATGTTGAAACAACTTGACGACCACCCTGGTGGTTCATCACAAGATGTTTCGGCGGCTATAGCGAGAGGGAAACGCCCGGTCACATTCCGAACCCGGAAGCTAAGGCTCTCAGCGCCGATGGTACTGCAGGGGGGACCCTGTGGGAGAGTAGGACACCGCCGGACTTAACTTAGAAACACCAAAATGGCCACCCGTCGGGTGGCCATTTTGCGTTAACGCGTACGCTGGTCAGAGTGCCATGCGCAGCGAATCAAATTACACAGGAGATACAGTGAGCCCTTCAGGATCCAATGGCAACGACCCACGCGGCGGAAGCCGGGACGATCGGTCATCCGGCGCAGGCCGAGACGACCGTTCGAAGGGATCACAGGGTAACTCCTCCCGCTCCGGCGGGGCGCCGTACCGCGGCAACTCGGACCGGCCCGCTCGGGACGGCGAGCGTCCGCCGTACCGTGGCAACTCGGAGCGTCCGGCCCGTGATGGTGAGCGTAAGCCGTGGGAGAAGAGCGGCGAGCGTCCTGCCTACCGCGGCAACTCCGATCGTCCGTCGGGTTCGGGCGAGCGTGCGCCGTACCGTGGCAACTCGGACCGTCCGGCTCGTGATGGTGAGCGTGCGCCGTACCGTGGCAACTCCGATCGTCCGGCTCGTGATGGTGAGCGTAAGCCGTGGGAGAAGAGCGGCGAGCGTCCTGCCTACCGCGGCAACTCCGATCGTCCGTCTGGTTCGGGCGAGCGTGCGCCGTACCGTGGCAACTCCGATCGTCCGGCTCGTGATGGTGAGCGTCCGCCGTACCGTGGCAACTCCGATCGTCCGGCCCGTGATGGTGAGCGTAAGCCGTGGGAGAAGAGCGGCGAGCGTCCTGCCTACCGCGGCAACTCGGACCGTCCGGCCCGTGACGGCGAGCGTCCGCCGTACCGCGGCAACTCCGAGCGTCCGGCTCGTGATGGTGAGCGTAAGCCGTGGGAGAAGAGCGGCGAGCGTTCCGATCGACCGGCACGCGATGGCGCACGCTCCGAGCGTCCCGCGTATCGCGGCGGTGCGGACCGTCCGGCACACCACGGAGACAAGAAGCCGTGGGACAAGGATGGTTCACGCGATCGTCCGCGCCGCGATTCAGACTCGCGCGACGGTGACAAGAAGCTGTGGACCCGCGATGGAGCTCCAGCCCGGAACGACCGTGAAGCCCGTGACGCCCAGTACATTGCGGAGGAGGAGACCGTCGAGCAGCGTATGCAGCGCGAGCTCCGCCCCGTGCGTTCGCGGCACGATGACCCCATTCTGCCCGACGACGTTTCAGACAAAGACCTCGACCGCCTCGCGCGCAACGAGCTCAAGACCCTGACCAAAGACAACGCCGAATGGGTGGCCAAGCACCTCGCCATGGCCGCGCGACTGATCGACAGCGACCCCGAAGCAGCCCACGCCCATGTGGTCTCCGCCGCTCGTCGCGCTGGTCGCATTGCGATCGTGCGTGAAAGTCTTGCGATCACCGCCTACGCGATCGGCGACTTCGCTCTGGCGCTGCGGGAACTGCGTACCTACCGTCGCATCTCCGGATCCAACGACCAGCTGGCTCTGATGGTCGACAGCGAACGCGGCGTCGGTCGCCCCGACCGGGCGCTGGAACTCGGGCGTTCGGTCGACCGGGCAACCCTGCCGGCATCCGTGCAGGTGTCGCTGGCGATCGCCATGTGCGGCGCGCGCCTCGACCTCGGCGAGACCGAAGCGGCTCTGCGCGAGCTCGAAATTCCCCAGCTCAACACAAAGACGGCGTTCTCCTACAGCGCTGAGCTGTTCGCCACCTACGCGGATGTTCTGGCTGAGCTGGGCCGCGACGCCGACGCTGAGAAGTGGACGATTCTCGCGGCTCGGGCCGATGCCGCATTCGGCGAGGCTGACGACGAGACGATGGAGATCATCGAGATCGACGAAGAAGAGCAGTACGACCTTGACGCTGATGACATCTTTGCGGCCGATGATGCGTTGATCGTGCACGACCAGTCGGATGCCGTTGAGCCGAAGTCTGTCGAGCCCGAGCCCATTGAGCCTGTTGAGTCTGCGGAAACTGAGACGGCCCCGTCCGACGATGACGACGTCGTCGACGGGGCCCAGGCCGTCGAGGCCGCCCAGGCTGCGAAGGTCGAAGCCGCCCGTCTCGCCAAAAACGAAAAGGCGCGGGCCGCCCGTGCAGCCAAGGCCGCCGCAGCCAGCGCCGCTGACACCTCGGCCGAGTAGAAGGAGCAGATTTGCTGAAGTTTGGTCGTAAGACTGTGACGTCGACGCCGCTTGACGGCGTCGACGTTGTTCTGGCCGACCTCGACGGAGTCGTCTACGCTGGTCCGTCGGCGATTCCGTTCGCCGTCGATGCGCTGAATCGTGCGGCTGAGACGCTCCGCGTCGGCTACATCACGAACAACGCCTCGCGCACCGATCAGTCGGTGGCCGACCATCTGACCGAACTCGGGTTGGCTGTGGCCGCAGCGGATGTCGTCACCTCACCCCAGGCCGCCGTTCGACTTCTGGCCGATCAGGTCGCGCCCGGCGCGCTCATCCTGGTGATCGGCGGGGACGGGCTGGTCAACGAGGTCGAGAAAGCAGGTTTTCTCGTCACGCGCTCGGCCGACGACAAACCGGCCGCCGTCATTCAGGGCTTCGCCCCCGACGTGGGGTGGGCGCACCTGGCCGAGGCCTCCTTCGCTCTAAACAATGCGGCGGCGGACGGAGCCGAGATTCCCTGGATCGCCACCAACACCGACTGGACGATTCCGGTGGCGCGCGGCATCGCCCCGGGCAACGGCACCCTCGTGTCGGCCGTGCATACCGCCGTCGGACGGTTGCCGATCGTTGCGGGCAAGCCGGAGGTCGCCATCTTCACCGAGGCGACGAACCGGTTCGGTGCCAGTCAGGCGCTGTTCATCGGTGACCGACTCGACACCGACATTCTCGGAGCCAACCGGGCGGGCATCCCCTCGGTTCTCGTACTGACCGGCATCGACAAGGCGAAACAGGTTCTGGCCGCCGATGCGGCCTCGCGTCCACAGTTCATTCTTGACGACCTGCGTCAGCTGCACGAGCCGTACCCCGAGACGGTCATGAGCAAAGACGGAAGCAGCGCGACCGTCGCCGGCGCCACCGTGCGCATCCGCGGAAATGACGTCGAAGTCAGTGCCGAGGGCGACAACGGCATCAACCTGCTGCGGGCCGCCTGCGCGGCGATCTGGGCGTCGGGGCGACCGATCTACGGGCTGAACGTTCCCGAGCGACTGTATCTCGACAGGTAACCTAGAAACCATGGATGCGCAGGAAGTTCCGCTTGACGACGGCCTCGTCGCGCAGATTGCAGCGATCGATGGCCAGCCGCTCGAGGAGCGCGCCGCGGCGTACACGCAGCTCCACGATGCGCTGCGTGACATTCTCGAGGGCGGCGACGTGCCGGTCGTGACCGAACGATGACCGGCGATGTGCCGACGGATGCTACGGTCGACGGCGACGCCGTTGGCCAACCAGTCGGCCAACCAGACCTGCCGGTGGAATCCAGGCTTGACTCGGCACTTGTCGAGCGTGGTTTGGTGCGCTCCCGAACCATCGCGGCCAAGCTCATCGCGGCCGGGCTGGTCAGTGTGGCCGGCCAGACCGCCGTCAAGGCGGCGGCCAAGGTGCGCGCGAACCAGCTCATCGAAGTCGCCCCGACCGATCATTATGTGAGCCGCGGGGCCCACAAACTCCTCGCCGCGCTTGACGCATTCGAGCTGAGCGTCGCGGGGCGCACCGCCCTCGACGCCGGCGCTTCCACCGGTGGCTTCAGCCAAGTCTTGCTCGAACGCGGCGCCAGTCAGGTGATCGCCGTTGACGTGGGCCACGGGCAGTTGGCGCCCGAACTCGCTCTCGAGCCGCGCTTGGTTCTGGTTGAAGGATTCAACGTGCGTTACGCGAGCGCAGAATCGTTGGCCGCGGCATCCGGAATCAGCACCCGGCCCACGCTCGTCGTGGCCGACCTCTCCTTCATCTCACTCCCCACAGTGCTGCCGGCCCTCGTGGCGTCGGCCGCGCCGGGCGCGGACTTCGTGCTGCTGATCAAGCCGCAGTTCGAGGTGGGGCGGGGCGGCATCCGTGAGGGTGTCGTGCATGATCTGGCCCTGCGAGCGGATGCCGTCGCCGGCGTTCTCTGGGCGGGCTGGGATCTGGGTCTGCACACGAACGGCCTGATCGCCTCGCCGATCTTGGGTGCGGCAGGCAATCACGAGTATCTCTGCTGGATGAGCACCGAGCGCGGCAGTAATCCGACAGAATGGATCGACCGGATCAAGCAGCTCGTGGGAGTGTGACGATATGACAGATACAGCACGCTACATTCTCGTCGTCGCGCACACGGGACGCAGCGACTCGCTCGAGGCTGCCGTCACCGTCTGCGAGCAGTTGTTGGCCGCCGGCGCGATCCCGGTGCTCGACAGTGTCGAACGCGCCGACCTGCTGGCCGCAGCGCCTCAACTGGCGAACCGGCTCGAGGTCCTCGGCGAGCAGGTCGCGAGCACCGAGCTCGAACTCGTCATCGTGCTCGGCGGCGATGGCACCATTTTGCGTGCCGCCGAACTCGTGCGCGGATGCTCCGCTCCGCTGCTCGGAATCAACCTCGGCCATGTGGGCTTCCTGGCCGAAAGCGAGCGCGACGATCTCGGTGAGGCCGTGCGCCGTGTGCTGGATCGCGACTATGCCGTCGAGGAGCGCATGACGCTCGCGGTGCGCGTCAAGGTGGGCAGCGAGGTTGTCTATGAAACCTGGGCGCTCAACGAGGCAACGGTCGAGAAAGCCAGCCGCGAACGCATGCTCGAGGTCGTCGTCGAGGTCGACGGCCGTCCGCTCTCCTCCTTCGGTTGCGACGGCGTGGTCATGTCGACGCCCACCGGGTCGACCGCCTACTCGTTCTCGGCCGGTGGCCCCGTCGTCTGGCCCAGTCTCGACGCACTATTGCTCGTGCCGCTCAGCGCCCACGCACTCTTTGCCCGCCCTCTCGTTGTCGGCCCCGACTCGTCGCTGGCCGTCGAGATTCTGGCGCGCGGTGGCGGTTCCGGCGTGCTCTGGGCCGATGGTCGTCGGGCCCACGATCTCCCGCCCGGCGCCCGCGTCGTGGCCCGCCGCTCGAGCGTGCCGGTGCGTCTGGCCCGCCTGCACTCCGGCCCCTTCACCGACCGTCTCGTGAACAAATTCAACCTGCCCGTCACGGGCTGGAGGGGGCCCATTGGTCGCGAGTAGGCACGTCAGCGCGAGTGGGTACGTCAGCGCGAGTGGGTACGTCAGCGCGAGTGGGCACGTCAGCGCGAGTAGGCACGTCAGTATGAGTGGGCACGTCAGAGAAACCGGTGCACGGGCATGATCGAAGAACTGTCGATTCGGGATCTCGGCGTCATCGCCGAAGCAACGCTCCCGCTCGGGCCCGGATTCACCGCGGTCACGGGCGAGACCGGTGCCGGCAAGACCATGGTCGTCACGGCGCTCGGGCTGCTGCTTGGTGAGCGAGCGGATGCCGGCACCGTGCGACAGGGGCAGGCGCAGAGTTGGGTGGAGGGGCGCTGGCTCGTCGATCCGGCCGGTGCCGTGGCCGATCGTGTGCGTGACGCCGGGGGAGACCTCGACGGCGCAGAACTCATCCTCGGCCGTTCGGTCTCGGCCGAGGGGCGCAGTCGGGCCATCGTGGGTGGACGCAGCGCTCCGGCATCCGTTCTGGGCGATCTCGGCGGTGCGCTCGTGGTCGTGCACGGCCAATCCGACCAGGTGCGCCTGCGCTCGGCTGTGGCGCAACGCGACGCTCTCGACCGATTTGCCGGCCCCGAGTTGGCCGCGGCCCTTGCCGACTACCAGCAGGTGTTCCATGACTGGCACGCCAACCGCTCCGAGCTTGACCGCCTCACCCAAGAGCGCGATGCGCGCGCGCGCGAGGCCGAAAGCCTGCGCATCGCCATCGCCGAGGTCGAAGACGTTGCACCGCTGCGCGGCGAAGACGCCGAGCTCGCCGAACGCGCCGAACGTCTCGGCAACCTCGAAGAGCTGCGTCTGGCCGCGGCCCAGGCCCGCGAACTGCTCTCGGCCGAAGACTCGACCGATGACCTCCCGGATGCCACGGCTCTGCTCGACGGCGCCCGTCGCCAACTCGAACGGGCGGCCACCCACGACTCGGCACTGCCCCCGATCGTCGACGCCATCGCCAACGCCGGATTCCTGATCGCTGACATTGCCGCGCAACTGTCGAGCTACCTGGCCGAACTCGATGCCGACGGCGCCCGCGAGCTTGAAATCGTGCAGGAGCGCCGGGCCGCGCTCGCGATCGTAGCCCGCAAGTATGTCGGCGGCCTCGACGAAGCCATCGATTTTCTCGACACCGGCAGCGCTCGGCTGCTCGAACTCGACAGTGACTCGGAGCGTATCGATCAGCTCAGCGCCGACACCGAACGAGGCGAGCAGCAGGTCAACGAGCGGGCGGGCGTGATCACCCTGCTGCGCGAGAGCGCCGGTGTCGCCCTCGGCGCGGCGGTGACCGCCGAGCTGGCCGCACTGGCCATGCCGAACGCACGCCTGATTGTCGAGATCGACAGTCGCGAAGAGCCGACCGTGACCGGCCGGGACGGCGTGAAGATTCTGTTGCAACCGCACGCCGGCGCCGAACCGCGCGCCTTGGCCAAGGGCGCATCCGGCGGAGAGCTCTCGCGGGTGATGCTGGCGATCGAGGTCGTGATCAACGCCATGGACCCGGTGCCGACCTTCGTCTTCGACGAGGTTGACGCGGGAGTCGGAGGCGCGGCCGCGATTGAGATCGGGCGTCGGTTGGCGCGACTCGCCGAAACCGCACAGGTCATCGTAGTGACTCACCTGGCGCAGGTCGCCGCGTTCGCCGGCAACCACCTGACGGTCGTGAAAGATAGTGACGGCGCGGTGACCGCCTCGAGCGTTCGCCAGCTGCACGGTGACGAACGTGCCGCCGAAATGGCACGGCTGCTCTCGGGTCTGCCCGACTCGAAAAGCGGTCTGGAGCATGCACGCGAGCTGATCGCCCTGGCGCACACGCCCTAAGCGGGCCGGATTTCTACCCCCGTTCGGGGGTGGCGCTGCGGGAATGGTGCTGCCAAAGTATCCGCAGCGCCGCTTACCCGATCGGCGCGAGCTGACGGAACCCGACCGTCGATGCTCACGTTTTCTCACGAAAGAGACGAATCAATGGCGATTCCTCGTGCCCGCATCCGCCCACTCGCCCTCGCGCTCGCGCTGGCCACAGGAATCGGGGCATTGATCGTCTCGCCCGGTGTGCCAGCCTCTGCCGATCCCGGTGGCATCGTGCTCTCCGAGCTGAACTACCATGCCGGATCCGACCTCGATGGTGACGATTTTCTGGAACTGGCGAATACCTCGGCCGTGGACATCGACGTGTCAGGGTGGTCGTTCAGCGCCGGCGTCACCGGCACGTTTCCGGCCGGCCTGATCGTTCCCGCGAACGGCTTCATCGTCGTCGGAAAAGACGCGGCTCAGTTCGAGCTCAGCCATGGCTTCGCACCGGATGCGATCTATGGCGGAAATCTCAGCAACAGTGGTGAAACCGTCACCCTGGTCGATGGCTCGCTTGCCGTGATCGACACGGTCAGCTATGCCGATACTGCCCCGTGGCCGACCGCCCCGGACGGAACCGGCCCCTCACTAGAGCTGCGTGACCTGCTCTCCGACAACTCGCTTGCCGAGAACTGGGGCGCCAGCATCCCCGTGGGCGGCACGCCGAAAGCAGTCAACTCGATTGCAGGCACCGGTGTTGGGCCCGTGGTCACCGAAGCGACAGCGACGCCGGCACGACCCGCAGCCAACCAGGCCGTCAGCGTCAGCGCTCGCCTGCAGGTCGGTTCAACTGCGACGTTGACGTACACCGTGATGTTCGGCGCCGACGTTGTCATTCCGTTTGTGGATAATGCGGCCAGCCCCGGTGGAGCGGGTGACGGCGTGTATGCGGGCTCGATTCCCGGTCAGTCTGCCGGAAAACTGATCCGCTATCGCATCGATGCCGTAGCCGGGAGCGTGGCTTACTCCGAGCCGGCGAGCGGCGACTCGATGCGTTATCGAGGCGTGGTGGTTGTGAATTCGAGCGTCGTCACCCAGCTGCCGGTCATCGAATGGTTCATGGACGATGCTGTCTACAACGATCTTCTGGCTCACCACCGGGAAGACGATGTGCAGGGTGCTGCGGTGTGGTCCTATAACGGCGACGTCTACGACAACGTGCGCATGAACATCCGTGGGCATGCGTCGCGGGCCGAAGCGAAGGTCAACTGGAAGGTTGAGTTGCCGGCCGGATACACGTTCACGCTCGGAGGTGCGCTCCCGTACCCGCTCGACGAGTTCGCCCTGCAGAACTACGCCTACAACTTCACCGATGTGAGCTGGGCGACGGTCAAGGCCGCCGGCAACCGTGCGCTGAACATCATTCCGGTGCGAACGCAGCGGAACGGTGCTTTCTGGAGCCTCGGTCGAATTCAAGAGACCGAGGATAAAAGATGGCGTTCCGATCAAGGGGTGAGCAACTGGGCCATCTATAAGGGAGACGGCGGAGCCGTCGCCCGCAGGTCTTCGGTTGCCGATCTCGTCTCAAAGGAATGGCTGAACAAAAAAACACGCAAAGACGAGGACTACTCCGATGTGTTCACCCTGGGGAACACGGTCGACGCGCCGGCCTCGGCCGCTCAGCAAGCGTGGATCTACCAGAACGTGAACATTCCTGAGCTGGTGAACTATATGGCCATCAACTCGGTCATCCGGCACACCGACAGCGGATGGTACAACTGGTGGCTCGCCCGGGACACCGACGGTACCGGCCGGTGGGACATGTGGCAGTGGGATCTCAACTGGACCTTCACCGTGCCGTCCTCTGACGGGAAGGGACTCTTTCTCACACCCGATACCCAAAACCGGTTCACCACGGCCATGCTCGGCTACCCGGAGATTCGTGAGATGTACTACCGACGGTTGAGTTCGCTGTCGGATCAGTTCCTCACGCCGGGAAAGTTTGAAGCGCAGTGGGATGCGATCTCGGCGAAGACCACGCCGGACTGGAAGCTGGACAAGGCCAAATGGGGCGGTTACTCGGCTGATACGGCTCGCACCGCGTTTCTGGCCGGTCTGGCCGATCGCCGTGCCGCGATCATCGGAAACACCGGTGCCGGCAAGCTGGTTCCGGTTTCTCAATCGGCGAATGCCGCCGTCGTGATCAACGAAATCCAGTACCACCCGTCCGGCACCGGCGGTGAGTACATCGAACTCGCGAACCCGAGTGCGACGGCCGTCGACATTTCTGGCTGGAGCATTGCTGCCGTCGGCCTGAGCATTCAGGCGGGCACTGTGATTCCGGCCGGAGGGCGCGTGGTGTTCGTCGCCAACGACAAAGCCTTCCGTGCGGCGTATACCGGAGCCAACCGCTTTGTCGGCGGGCAGTTCAGCGGCACGCTCGACGACGGCGGGGAGGCCGTGGTGCTGGCGGATGGCGCCCGCATCGTTGACGCGGTGACCTATTCGAATATGGCCCCGTGGCCGGTTGCCGCCGACGGGACCGGGCCCTCACTCGAATTGGTCTCGCCCACGGCTGACAACGCGGACCCTGCCAGCTGGCGCGCCGCGTCGACCAGTCAGGGAACCCCGGGGCTGGCGAACACCCCCGACGGACCGGCGAATGCGGCACCGATCGCCGCGATGACCGCGACCGTCACCGGGCTCGCGGTCGTGGTTGACGGCTCGACGTCCCGGGATCCCGACGGCAGCATCCGCTCGTATGCGTGGAATTTCGGCGATAACAGCACCGGCAGTGGGGTCAGCGCCAGCCACAGCTACGCGGCAGCCGGCACGTACACGATCAGCCTGACGGTGACCGACAACCGTGGCGCCACCGGCACCGCCAGCCGGGCCGTCACGGTCACCGCGCCCTCCGGAGTCTGGGCTGCTGACTCGTTCACGCGCACGATCACCGGCGGGTTCGGCACGGCGGATGCCGGGGGAGTCTGGACGACGTCGGATCCGGCGTCGGCCTTCGCCGTGGACGGCACCGCCGCGAAAGTCACGGTGCCCTCCGGCGCCAACCGCAGGATCTATCTGAACGGGGTGAAGTCGAGCGACACCGAGATGCGCACGGCGATCGCATTCCCGCGTCAGACCACCAGCAGTCTGTATGCCGGTGTGATCTCACGCCAGGTCGGCACCTCGAATTATGGTGCCCGCGTCGTCGTGAGTGCGACGGGATCGGTGTTGCTGCAGGCTCAACGCAACACCGACATCATCCTCGGTGCTGCGACAGTGGGGGGGGTCACCTTCGCTACCGGCGACACGCTGAACCTGAAGGTGCAGACGTTCGGAACGTCGCCGACGATGGTGCGCGCGAAGGCGTGGAAGACGGGTTCCGCCGAACCGACAGGGTGGCAGGTGAGTGTGACCGATACCACCGCAGCCCTGCAAACGGGGGGTTCGGTCGGCCTGTACAGCTACCTGAGTTCGAGTGCTCGGCCCACGCCGATCGTCGTGACTTTCGATGATCTGTGGGCCGGTGTCACCCGCTGAGAACTCACCGACGAGGGAATCGGTTCGGTGCGGCGCGGCGCCGCACCGAACCGATTCCGCGCACACTGGTCATCTTCAGGGTCACGACTGATAGGATCGAGGCCCGTGGTGAACAATAAAAACGCGGACAACTCAGACGGCATTACCAAGCACATTTTTGTGACCGGTGGTGTCGTTTCTTCATTGGGCAAGGGCCTCACGGCAGCAAGCCTCGGAAACCTTCTGACCGCGCGCGGACTGCGTGTCGTGATGCAGAAACTCGACCCTTACTTGAACGTCGACCCGGGAACGATGAACCCGTTCCAGCACGGCGAGGTGTTTGTAACCGACGACGGCGCGGAGACCGACCTCGACATCGGGCACTACGAGCGGTTCCTCGACATCAACCTGGGCCAGTCGGCCAACGTCACGACGGGCCAGATCTACTCGCAGGTGATCGCGAAAGAGCGCCGCGGCGAATACCTCGGCGATACCGTGCAGGTCATCCCGCACATCACCGACGAGATCAAGCGTCGTATGCGCCTGCAGGCCAGCGACGACGTGCGTCCCGACGTGATCATCACCGAGATCGGTGGCACGGTCGGCGACATCGAGTCGCAGCCATTCATTGAATCGGCCCGTCAGGTGCGCCATGAACTCGGCCGGACCAACGTGTTCTTCGTTCACGTGTCACTCGTGCCGTATATGAACGCCTCGGGTGAGCAGAAGACTAAGCCCACCCAGCACTCGGTGGCCGCCCTGCGCTCACTCGGCATCCAGCCCGACGCCCTCGTGCTGCGCAGCGACCGCCCGGTCTCCGACTCGAACAAGCGCAAGATCGCGCTCATGTGCGACGTCGACGAAGATGCCGTCGTGAACGCCGTCGACGTGCCGTCGATCTACGACATTCCGACCATGCTGCACGATCAGGGCCTCGACGCGTACATCATCGACGCACTCGGACTGCCGGAATCCACGGTGAACTGGGCCGGCTGGCAGCCGGTGCTCGACGCCGTGCACGAGCCCAAGTTCGAGCTCAACATCGGTCTGGTCGGCAAGTACATCGACCTGCCTGATGCCTATCTCTCGGTCACCGAGGCACTGCGTGCCGGAGGGTTCGCGCACCAGAGCAAGGTCAAGATCCACTGGATCCCCTCCGACGAGTGCGAGACCGAAGAGGGCGCGGCCCGTCTGCTGGCCGACCTCGACGGCATCTGTGTTCCCGGCGGATTCGGCGTGCGCGGCATCGAAGGCAAGCTGGGCGCCCTGCGCTTCGCTCGCGAGAACGGCATCCCCACGCTGGGGCTGTGCCTCGGCCTGCAGTGCATGGTCATCGAATACGCCCGTAACAAGGCGAACCTGCCCGGCGCCTCATCGAGTGAGTTTGACGACAACACCGAGTTCCCCGTGATTGCCACGATGGAGGAGCAGGTTGAGATCATCGCCGGCGGCGACCTGGGCGGCACCATGCGCCTCGGCCTCTACCCGGCCACGCTCGCCGACGGCTCACTCGTCGCCGAAATGTATGGTGCGCCCGAGGCATCCGAGCGTCACCGTCACCGCTATGAGGTCAACAACCGGTACCGCGATCAGATCGCCGAGGCCGGCCTCTGGTTCTCGGGCACGTCACCCGACGGTCAGCTGGTCGAATACGTCGAGCTGCCGCGCGCGGTGCACCCGTTCTACGTGGGCACGCAGGCACACCCCGAGCTGCGTTCACGCCCCAGCCGCGCCAACCCGTTGTTCACGGGCCTGATGGGTGCGGCGCTGGAGCGTCAGCAGTCCAGCCGTCTGTTCGAAGTGAAGGTCGATGCCTAACGTTCCTCTGCAGGACGAGCTCGCTCCGGCCCACGTGGTCGACAGTGAGCTCGTCTTTGCGGGCAAGGTCTGGGATGTGCGACGCGAGGGATTCGCCTACGGCGACTCGACGATCGTGCGCGAGTATCTCGACCACCCTGGTGCCGTCGCAATCCTGGCCCTCGACGAGCACGACCGGGTGCTGCTGATCAAGCAGTACCGGCATCCGGTGCGCGTGCGCGACTGGGAGCTGCCGGCCGGCCTGCTCGACGAGATCGGCGAATCGCCGCTCGACGGGGCCAAGCGTGAGTTGGCCGAAGAGGCCGACGTGGCGGCCAGCGAATGGAACGTGCTCGGTGAGTTCTACACGTCGCCGGGTGGCAGCGATGAAGCGATTCGTATCTATTTGGCCCGCGGTTTGAGCGAGCTGCCTGAGGCGTTTGACCGTACCGACGAAGAGGCCGACATCGAGATTCGGTGGGAGTCACTCGACGACTGTGTCGACGCGGTTCTGGAGCGTCGCGTGCAGAACCCGTCGCTCGTCATCGGCGTGCTGGCGGCGCAGGCCGCACGGGCGCGCGGCTGGGCGACGCTCGGGGCGGGGGATGAGCCGTGGCCGCGGCATCCGTCGCACTGGAAAACAAGCCGATGAGCGTGGGGGCGGCCGTGGACTCCTATCTGCGGCACGTCTCGATTGAGCGCGGGCTGGCGGCCAACACGGTGGCCGCGTACCGGCGGGACCTGGGCATCTACACCGCCTGGCTTGACGCGAACGGTCTGACGGCGCTCGGCGCGGTGTCCGCAGCGAACATCTCGGAGTTCGTGCGCTCGCTGGGCTCACGGGAGGAATCGCCGCTGACGGCGTCGTCGATCGCGCGGGTGCTGTCGAGCGTGCGCGGGTTCCACCGCTTTCTGCTCGAGGAATCCCTCGTCGATACGGATGTCGCGCACGACACCAAACCGCCCAAGCTGGCCTCGAGGCTGCCGAAGGCGATCACGATCGACGAGGTGGGGGCGTTGCTGGCGGCGACCGACGGCGACAGCGTGCAACAGGTGCGCGACAAGGCGCTGCTCGAGTTGCTCTATGCCACGGGCGCGCGTGTCTCCGAGGTGGTGAACCTCAACGTCGACGACGTGTTCGAAGAAGACGTGGTGCGGCTGACCGGTAAGGGCGACAAGCAGCGGATCGTGCCGCTGGGAAGCTACGCGCGCGCGGCGATCGACTCCTATCTGGTGCGCGCACGCCCGCTTCTGTCGGTGCGGGGCAGCGCCACGCCCGCACTGTTTCTGGGGCTGCGCGGCGCGCGGGTGAGCCGGCAGAACGCCTGGCTGATCATCAAGGCGGCTGCCGAGCGGGCCGAGCTGACGGTTGACGTGTCGCCGCACACACTGCGGCATTCGTTTGCGACCCACCTGCTGGCTGGGGGAGCGGATGTGCGCGTGGTGCAGGAGCTGCTCGGGCACTCGTCGGTGGCGACCACGCAGATCTACACGCTCGTGACAGCAGACACCCTGCGGGACATGTACACGACGGCGCATCCGCGCGCCCGTTAACGCCGTCCGTCCACCCCGTCGAAACCGCGCGGGCCGGCCTGCGGGCGGTGCGAAAACAGGAGGAATCGAGCATCCGTCGCTCGAACAGGCCGGAGTGCACGTGCACCGTTGATCGGGCCTGTTGTGGCCACGCCCGGCCAATTCGCACACCGACCCGCCGAAATACGGCGATGCGCGAAGGTGAGCGCGTGTCGCTTCGCTAGAATCGAGCGAGTGTATGGGTGCAGAACGGATAGAGGGTCTCTCAGTGGCGCGTAAGCAGGATAACGTAACCGAGCTCGACGGACTGGAATCAATCCAGTACGGGCCGACCGGTCGACCCGCCAGGCCGTTCCCGGACCCCCGCCCGCTGAAGATGCACGGGCCTGCCCGCATCATTTCGCTCTGCAATCAGAAGGGCGGCGTGGGCAAGACCACGACGACCATCAACCTGGGTGCGGCGCTGGCCGGCTACGGCCGCCGCGTTCTCGCCATTGACTTCGACCCGCAGGGCGCCCTGTCGGCCGGCCTCGGTGTTCCCACGCACGACGTCACCACCATCTACGACCTGCTGCTCAGCGGTTCAAAAGACCCCAGTGAGGCGATTCAGCACACCGCCGTGCCGAACCTCGACCTGATTCCGGCCAACATCGACCTGTCGGCAGCCGAAGTGCACCTGGTCAACGAGGTCGCCCGCGAACAGATTCTGGCCCGCGTGCTGCGCAAGGTCTCGGCCGACTACGACGTGATCCTGATCGACTGCCAGCCGTCGCTGGGCATTCTCACCGTCAATGCCCTCACGGCCAGCCACGGCGTGCTCATCCCGCTCGAGTGCGAGTTCTTCGCTCTGCGCGGTGTCGCCCTGCTGATCGAGACCATCGACAAGGTGCGCGACCGCCTGAACCCGGCCATCCAGCTCGACGGCATCCTGGCGACAATGTACGACTCCCGCACGCTGCACTCGCGTGAGGTGCTCGAGCGTGTTGTCGACGCCTTCGGCACGGATGTGCTCGAAACAGTCATCGGCCGCACCGTGAAGTTTCCCGACGCCAGTGTCGCCGGGGTGCCGATCACCGATTTTGCGCCGGAGCACGCGGCTGCCAAGGCCTACCGTCAGATGGCGCGGGAACTGATCCAGCGTGGCGCTGTCGCCTAACGGGGTCGCAGCTCCCGCCTTCACCGTTGCCCTCGGAAACTTCGAGGGGCCGTTCGACCTGCTGCTCTCACTCATCGGCACGCACGAACTCGACATCACCGACATCTCCCTGAGTAAGGTCACCGACGAGTTCATCGGCTATCTGCGCGGGCTCGACTCGGCCGACAACCTCGATCAGGCGACCGAGTTTCTCGTCGTTGCGGCAACGCTGCTCGACCTCAAGGTGGCCGGTCTGCTGCCGCAGGGTGAGCTCGTCGACGCCGAGAGCGTTGCGCTGCTCGAGGCCCGCGACCTGCTGTTCGCCCGGCTGCTGCAATACCGCGCCTTCAAAGAGGCCTCGGCCTGGTTTCAGGCCACGCTCGAAACCGAGTCGGCCCGGCATGTGCGCTCGGTGCGGCTCGAAGAGAAGTTCCGCCAGCAGACCCCCGAGCTGGTCTGGACGCTGACCCCCGCCGACTTCGCCGCCCTGGCCACCCTCGCCCTGACGCCGAAGGACATCCCCGTCGTCGGGCTCGAGCACCTGCATGCGCCGCTGGTGAGCATCCGGGAGCAGGCCGCCTACGTGGTGGCCATGCTGCGCGGCGGCGACACGCTCACCTTTCGCGAGCTTATCGCGGGCGCCGAGCAGAAGGGCGTCGTGATCGCCCGGTTTCTGGCCGTGCTCGAGCTCTACCGGCGCGGTGCGCTCTCGTTCGAACAGATCGAACCGCTGGGCGAGTTGATTCTGCGCTGGATCGCCGACGACGGTGAGCAGAACTGGTCAGACGACACCCTCGACACCCTCGGAGCTGACTATGACACCTGACACGCTGAACGCCACGCAGCAGGACGTCGAGCAGGATGTCGAGCGGGACATCGGGCAGGGCGCCCAGACGGATGCCGAGACGGATGCCGCATCCGCCGCATCCGCTCTCGATCGCGCTCTCGAGGCCATCCTGATCATCGCCGACGAGCCGCAGAGTCTGATGCACCTGGCCTCGGCGCTCGGCGCGCCCCTGCCGGACGTGCGCGCGGGCATCGCCCGGCTGGTCGCAGATTTCGATGGTGAGCTGACCAGTGGCGACGGGGTGACGCGCTCGGTGCGTCGCGGCTTCGAGCTGCGCGAGGTCGCCGGCGGTTGGCGCATCTACGTGCGGGCCAGCCACGACGAACTGGTCGCCGATTTCGTGGTCACCCAGAACCCGAGCCGGCTCTCGCAGGCGGCCCTGGAAACCCTCGCCGTGATCGCCTATAAGCAACCGATCAGCCGCGGGGCGGTAGCCTCGATCAGGGCCGTCAACGTCGACTCCGTTGTGCGCACCCTGCTCGGACGCGGCCTGATCACCGAGGCCTTCGCCGACAGTGAGACGGGCGCTGTCAACTACGCCACCACAGACTTGCTGCTCAGTCAGCTCGGAATCAACTCGCTCGACGAGTTACCCCACATATCGCCGTTGCTCACCGACGGCGCAGAAGGATTTGAGGATCTACGATGACCAGCGATTTTGCTCCCGACGCCGGCAACCCCGAAGCCGCAGTCGACGGTGTGCGCCTGCAGAAGGTGATGGCTTCGGCCGGTGTCGCCTCCCGCCGGGTCTCCGAAGAGATGATCGCCGCCGGCCGGGTGCGCGTGAATGGCACGGTCGTCACCGAGGCGGGCCGGCGCATCCACCCGGAGACCGACGAAATCGCCGTCGACAACATCGCCGTGCAGCTGGACACCAGCCGGCGTTACCTCATGCTCAACAAGCCCGTTGGCGTGGTCTCGTCGATGCAGGACGAGAGCGGCCGCCCCGACCTGCGCGAATTCACCGACAGGTTCGACGAGCGACTGTTCAACGTGGGGCGTCTCGACGCGATGACCAGCGGACTGCTCGTGCTCACCAACGACGGCGACCTGGCACACGTGCTCGCCCACCCGTCGTTCGGCGTTTCGAAGACCTACATCGCCAAGGTTGAAGGCCGCGTCACGGCGAAGACCGTCGCCCTGTTGCAGAGCGGTATCGAGCTCGACGACGGCCCGATCAAGGCCGACAAGGCACGCGTGTTGACCGACCAGTCCGGTCAGGCGTTCAGCCTGGTCGAGATCACCCTGCACTCGGGCCGCAACCGCATCGTGCGCCGCATGATGGATGCCGTCGGCCATCCGGTCGTCGAACTCGTGCGTCGTCAGTTCGGCCCGTTGCACCTCGGCACCCTGCGCGCCGGCGCCGTGCGCGAGTTGACCCGTGAGGAGCTCGGCGCGCTGCTGACCGTGTCACGCAACGAGCGTCCGGCACAGGCCGACACGAAGCCTGACGCCCAGCCCCACACGACGTAAACCCGCACGGATGCCGCCACCCGTGGCATCCGTGCCCCCCCCCAGTTGTGAGAACGAAGAAGTCAGGAGAACGCGAGTGGTGGAAAGCCGATTGGTTGGGCCGGTGCGCATCGTGGGTGTGGGTCTGCTCGGCACGAGTGTGGGCCTGGGCCTGCGCAACCGAGGCATCGAGACGATCCTGGCCGATGCGTCGCCGACCAACCTGAGCATTGCGATCGACTACGGCGCCGGGCGGGCCGCGCTTCCCGGCGACGCCCCCCAGCTGATCGTGGTCTGTGTGCCACCCGACGTGACCGCCGAGATCGTCGCCCGCGAACTCGAGGCGTTCCCCGACGCGATCGTGACGGATGTCGCCAGCGTCAAGTTGGCCCCGTTGGCCGAGCTGCGCGAGCGCGGCGCCGACGTGTCGCGCTACATCGGCTCCCACCCGATGGCCGGGCGCGAAAAGGGCGGCCCGCTCGCCGGGCGCGCCGACCTGTTCATCGGGCGTCCCTGGGTGGTGGCCGCGCACGGCGGCATCAGCTACCAGAAGGCCAACGCCATCGACGATCTGATTCTCGACCTGGGCGCCGTGCTCGTGGAGATGACACCGGAGGATCACGATCGTGGCGTCGCCCTCGTCTCCCACGTGCCGCAGGTCATCTCGACCATCCTCGGCCGTCAGCTGTCCAATGCCGCGAACGCGTCGCTGAACCTGGCCGGTCAGGGGGTGCGGGACATGACCCGTCTGGCCGCCAGCGACCCGGATCTGTGGGTGCAAATCCTCGGGGCGAACGCCGCGCCGGTGCGGGAGATTCTCGTGGCCTACCGCGAGGATCTCGACCGGTTCATCGACGCGCTCGCCGAGCCGACGGCACCCGGCGCTCGCCGCAAGCTGGCCGAGGAGATGATCGGCGGCAACGCCGGCGTGGCCCGGCTGCCCGGCAAACACGGTCAGGATCGCACGTTCGCCTCGATGATCGTGATGATCGATGACACTCCCGGCCAGCTGGCGCGTCTGCTGCACGAGATCGGCGAGATCGGGGTGAACCTCGAAGACCTCCGGCTCGAGCACTCGCCGGGCGCCCAGATCGGCCTGGTTGAGATTTCTGTTCTCCCCGAGGTGGTTTCTCGCCTCACCGAAGAGCTGGCCGCCCGCGGCTGGCGGATTGCCGGGTAACCCGATGACCTTTTCTGAGCCCAGCCCCGCGGCATCCGAGTCGCCACAGGTTCCCCTCATCGTGGCGATCGACGGACCGGCCGGCAGCGGCAAGTCCAGTGTGAGCAAGGCGGTCGCGCGCCGCCTCGGCTACGGTTTTCTTGACACGGGCGCCGCCTACCGGGCATTCGCCTGGTTCGCGCTCGAGCGCGGCGTCGACACGAGCGAGGCCGAAGCGGTCACCGCGACCCTGCCGTACTTCGATTACACCATCGGCACCGACCCCGACGGATACGCCGTGCTGGTCGGCGACACCGACGTGACGGAAGCGATTCGCGACCCCCGCATCTCGGCCACGGTGAGCGCCGTCGCCCGCGTTCCGGAGGTGCGAGCGTTCCTGACGGCACTCTTCCGGAGCATTGCCAGGGAGCAGCCGTTGCCCGGCATCGTGGTGGAAGGCCGCGACATTACCACGGTCGTGGAGCCGGAGGCGGAGGTGCGCATTCTACTCACCGCCTCGGAGGAGGCTAGAATGGCTAGGCGCTCTCTAGAAATTTCGACCCAATCGGCCGAAACAGTGGCAGAACAGCTGCGATCGAGAGACGCGGCTGACTCGAAGGTTGTCGAGTTCATGAGCGCCGCAGACGGTGTGACCACCGTCGACTCCACCCATCTCGACTTCGAGCAGACCATTGACGCGGTCATCGACGTCATCACCACACGCACCGCGAGGAACTCGCATGACTAACGAATTCGACGACATCCCCGATGTCGACACCGAGCTGGCCGAGCGAATGGCCAACCTCGACGAAGACCTGGCGACAGCCCGTGCCGCTGCACTGCGCACCGGCCTAGACGCCTACGAGCTCGACGAAGAAGACTTCGACGTGCTCAGCCTGGTTACGGAAGACCCCGACGCCATCCAGTACCTGCCGGCTCTGCCGGTCATCGCCATCGTCGGCCGCCCGAACGTGGGCAAGTCGGCGCTGGTGAACCGTATCCTCGGCCGCCGTGAGGCCGTCGTCGAGGACACCCCCGGTGTGACGCGTGACCGCGTCACCTACAAGGGGGAGTGGAACGAACGCCGCTTCAGCCTGGTCGACACCGGCGGCTGGGAGCCGGATGCCAAGGGCATCGACGCCTCCGTTGCCGCTCAGGCCGAGATCGCGATCGACCTCTCCGACCTGGTCATGTTCGTCGTGGACTCCAACGTGGGCCCCACCTCGACCGATGAGGCCGTCGTGAAGCTGCTGCGCAAGAGCGGCAAGCCGATTTTCCTCGTCGCCAACAAGGTTGACGACATTCGCCAGGAGCCCGAAGCCGCGGCCCTCTGGTCGCTCGGTCTCGGTCAGCCGTGGCCGGTTTCGGCCGTGCACGGTCGTGGCGTCGCCGACCTGCTTGACGCGATCCTGCTCGAGCTGCCTGAGATCTCGAACGTTGCTAAGCAGGAAGTCGGCGGCCCGCGTCGCGTCGCCCTGCTCGGACGCCCGAACGTCGGCAAGTCCAGCCTGCTCAACAAGGTTGTCGGTGAGGAGCGCGTGGTCGTCAACGAGATGGCCGGCACGACTCGTGACCCGGTTGACGAGCAGGTTGAGCTCGGTGGCAAGGTGTGGCGGTTCGTTGACACCGCCGGCATCCGTCGTCGGGTGCACCTCTCGCAGGGTGCCGACTTCTACGCCTCGCTGCGCACCAGCGCGGCTCTCGAGAAGGCCGAAGTGGCTGTCGTGCTGATCGATGTGACCGAGGTCATCAGCGAGCAGGACGTGCGCATCATCGACCTGGTGCTCGAGTCGGGCCGTGCGCTCGTGCTCGCGTTCAACAAGTGGGACATGATCGACGACGACCGTCGCCGCTACCTCGAGCGTGAGATCGAGCAGGACCTGGCGCACGTCGCCTGGGCTCCGCGCGTGAACATCTCGGCGCGCACCGGTCGCCACATGGAGAAGCTGGTTCCGGCGCTTGAGGTTGCCCTTGAGTCGTGGGACACCCGCATCGCCACCGGCAAGTTCAACGCCTTCCTGGCCGAGCTCGCTGCGGCGCACCCGCACCCCGTGCGCGGTGGCAAGCAGCCGCGCATCCTGTTCGGCACGCAGGCGTCGAGCCGTCCGCCGACATTCGTGATCTTCACCACCGGGTTCCTGGACCCGGGGTACCGTCGCTACATCACGCGTCGTCTGCGCGAGATCTACAGCTTCATCGGAACCCCGATCAACATCAGCATGCGGGTGCGCGAGAAGCGCGTACGCGGCAAGTAGCCGGTGTAGAGCCCGTCACGACCTGGTCGTGGCGGGCTCTTTTGTGCCCGTGTGCCGGAGTCGGCCTCGCCCCGCCCCTCCGTTGGTTGAGGAGTCGTCGACGGAGTCGACCGCGTCTCGAAACCTCGTGAGCCAATCTGCAGAACGGATGCGCGGGGTCGGGTTCCACGGGTCGTCTCACGGGGTCTCGACAAGCTCGACCAGCGGGCCTGTGGATCGTGCCCCTCCGCTGATCGACCACCCACCGTTGATCGACAACCCACCGTTGAACGACCACCCACCGTTGATCGACCACCCACCGTTGATCGACCACCCACCGTTGATCGAGCTCGTCGAGATCCCGCGACCGTGTCTCGAGCTCATCGCACCCGTCGAGTGCGAAGCTCGTCAGGGGCTCGCAGGCTCGTTGCTGGGGCCGAGATCGACGTTGGCAGCGCTCTCATCGCCCTTCCGTTTGAAGAATGACCCAACTGCACCGGCAGTACCGGCTGCGGCACCCTTGATCGCAGTTCCGGCGTGCTTCGCCGCAGTGAACGCCCGAGCTTCGTCAGGTATGCCGTCGCCGTCGATGTCCACCGAACGGAAGACATCGACAACGTCGGTCGTCTTGCCCCAGACAGCCTCGCCGAAGTCCGACACATTCTCGGCGGCAGAGTGGAATGCCCGTGCGGCCCGTGAAGGCTCCAAGAGTTCTGGCTCCGGCTTCAAGAAGTCCACGAGTGACTCGGGGAAGCCGGTGGGGGCGAGAGGGAAGGCAACGTGTGCGGCTTTGACGACGTCACGCCCGAATGTGAAACTTCCGACCCCACCGACTACCGCGCCTAGGCCGAACGGGATCGCTTTGCCCAGAGTTCCGGCTCCAAATTTTGCACTGTTCTTCAGCGCCTCGCGGGCGATGACAGTCGCGATGGGGGCGAGTGCAGAGTCGGGAAGCTGCTGAGTGAGTACCTCGCCCCAGCCAGTGGGGAGCGCCACTCCGACGGCGCCGTTGGCGATGGATCGCGCGTGATCGACTCCGCCAGCTCCCGCAGCATGGAGCACAAGCTTCGCCACTTGGCTCTGCGACTTCTGGCCGAGCAGCATCCCGAAGACAAGCGGCCGGGCTCGTTCCGCATCGCTCACTTCGATCCCATGAAGCTCTGTGGCGGCGAGGACGTAGAGGGCGCTTGACTCGTAGAAGAAGAGCAGATCGGCGACTCCGAGCCCCAGTGCAAGTGGGATACCGACCACGGGAATGGCTGCCGAAGCGCCGACCCCCGTGCTGGTGATAGTGACGGTGGCAACGTAACGCTTCTCGAGTTCTTTGAGGATCTCCGCGGCGGTGGCATCCGGCTTCTCCCGGCGAAGTGACTTCAGGTACTCGACCACGACAGGGCGCTGAACCACAATGGCCTGGAAGATCTTCGACCTGAAATCCTCGGACTCGGAGATATCACCAAGCACGATCTTCTCGCCCGGCAGAACGGATGTCGGTGGGGTCGTGGCCATTGGTTCTCCGGTCAGCATCGAGAAGGGGGAATCGCATCATGAGGATGCTGGCGATAACACTACCGGCGGCTGGCCCCCGCAACGCGAACGGCTCGGCATGGGATTGGGGTTGTTTTGTCACGGGGTCTCGACAAGCTCGACCAGCGGGATGTCCGGCGATCGACCACCCACCGTTGATCGAGCTCGTCGAGATCCCGCGACCCAGCCTCGCGACAGCCTTACCCAGCGGTCGGCAGCGGGAACTTCCCCGCATCCACCGCATCCCGCAGCGCCTCGAAATCCTCGAACGACTGCCGCGCATAGGCGTGCGACCACTCGACTATCGCCTCGTCGAACACGGTCGAGCGCCCCACATACCCGTCGATGAATGCGGCGTTGGGACTCTGCGCGTGCGCCCGCGCCAGCAACCGCCCGCAGGCATCCACATAGTCGTTGAAGGGTCCGCGCTCGAGCGCATCGATATCGAAGGACTGATTGCGGTCACGGAACTGGCGCACATAGAATCCGCGCCCGTTGGCCCGAAAGTAGCCGAGGAACGGGTCAGAAACAGCCTGCAGGATGCGCTGGCTGGTGACCACGCGGCGACCGTGATCTTCGGTGCTGCCCTCGCGGTCGCCGATGTCATCGAAAGCGCCGGCACTGTCGCTCGGCGAGAGCTCGACCGGCGCCCAGTTGATTCCGCCGAACTCGTCCACAACCGAACGGCTGGCCTGCTTGACCTGCAGCACGAGCGCTTCGCCCGTGGGGCCCGTGAGCACGAGGATGAAGCAGCGAGTGCCGACGCTGCCGACGCCAACGACGCGGCGAACAATATCCGTGGCGGTGTATTGCGAGAGCAGGAAGGCGATGTCGGGGGAGGCCGTGGAACGGTAGACCGCGAGCAGCTCTGCGACGCGTTCCTCGATCTCGGGCTCGACGTGGGTGAGGGTGGGCGGCTGTTCGATGATGGCGACCGTGCCGTCGTCGGCGCGTTCGGTGATCTTATTGAGCACGTGTGCCGAGGTGCGCTTTTTTGAGGCGGCGATGGTGGCGTCGATGATCTTCTGGGTGGCGGGGCCGAATCGGGAGTTGCCAGTCTGCACCTCGGCCCGGAAGTAGTACCGATCCACCGCGCTGAGTTGGAGCATTTCCCGCAGCCCGGTGCGGTAGGCGGCTGCGGCGCGGAGGGCGGCCGTGCGGGTCTGCTTGGGTGAGAACTTCTTGTGCTGGGCGGCGATGACGACGCTGGTCACCAGCCGCTTCACATCCCATTCCCAGGGGCCGAATGTGGCCTCGTCGAAGTCGTTGAGGTCGAACACCATGGTGCGTTGCGGGGAGGCGAACAGGCCGAAGTTGGCGATGTGGGCATCGCCGCAGATGACGACGCCAGCTTCAGTGTTGGTGGTGCCGGCCAGATCGGCGACCTGCAGCGCGGCGCTGCCGCGGTAGAACGCGAACGGGTTGGCGAGCATCCGCTCGAGTCGCAACGGAACCAGCTCAGGCAGTCTGGACTCGTTTTGGGTGGCGATGATGCCGAGGGGATCGCGGTCGTTCCAGGCGAGGTAGGTGGCGTGGGCCGAGCGCGGGATGAAGGCTCGGGCGGCCTTGCCGTCGGCGCGGCGCTGATCATGGCTGGCGACCGGGGCGTGGTCGAAGCGGAGACGTCCGGACACTTCATTCATGGCAGTCGCTCTCCCTCGGATGCCCCGGCGTACGTCGCCGGATGCGGCTGAGGCACACGCTACTCGGGCGACGCGGTGGTGACCAGATCCCGGGGGATGCCATCTCCGCTGATCGAGCCTGTCGAGATCCCGCAAGCCGCTCCCCAGACAGGCAAACGGCGGGCGACGCTCTAACGTCGCCCGCCGTTCGCGGGGTGTACGGAGGCTGGTTAGCGAGTACTGTGCGGGTCGCTCTCGGTCGACGTCGGGTTGTTCGAAGTCGGGTTGGTCGCAGGCGCCTCGGCGGCCGGAGCGTTGGTCACGGTGGCCGGAGCCGCGGAATCCGTGCTGAGTGCCGGCGCGTCGACGGTCGCGATGTCATCGAGTTCGTACACGCTCGCCGGGGCGATGGGCGTGAGGACAGCAGCCTTTTGGACGCCCTGCAGGTGGGCGTGAACGGCGAGGGCGATGAGGAAGCCCAGAACGCCGGCGCCGATGATCGCGGTGCCGATGGCGGCGCCCGACTGAGCGGCGAAGAGGCCCGGGTAGTCGGCCTTGCCCGCGGTGTAGATGGCGGACTGGTTTGAGTTGGAGGAGGTCACGAGCAGGTATCCGCCGACGACTGCGACGATCGAGACAATCCACAATGCAATGAGCGGGAGATTGACTTTCGTTGCGGCGGGGGTGATCTGAGACATGAGTTCCTTTGCGGTGGGGTGCGGCCCATACGGACCGTTGATCACGGTAGGGCGGTGGGCTTTGCGTTTGCTATGAGCGGGCTGGGGATCTTCACAGTGGCGGCTCGACGAGAAGCGGCGCGGTCGGGCCCTGAATTCGGCCGGATGCGCGGCTTCCGGGACCGAATCCGGCGGCCAAACACGCGCGGGCGACGGGGAGTGAACGCAAGTGCTCCGCGGAGGCGGTAGGCTAGTCGAGTTGTCTCTTGTAGGTGCACATCGGTTCGCCGAGGTGCGCTGGGGAGTAGCCACGGGCTGTGGCGCAGCTTGGTAGCGCACTTGACTGGGGGTCAAGGGGTCGCAGGTTCAAATCCTGTCAGCCCGACCAAAGGGCCGTTCGCGAAACTCTTTGCGAAACTGCCTAATAGAAATCGCTCCTGAGAAATCTCAGGAGCGATTTTGCATTTCAGCGGCGAATTCTGTGCCGCGCGTGCCGAATAATGCGCGTGTCCTCATCTGTCGACGTGTTCGAATCCAGGTTAACGACTTTCAGGCGCACCGAATTGTTCGGTACGCCTCGGTTTTGCCCTCTCGGGCCGTGTCGTGGGCCTGGGGGCCGGGCTATGTCCGCCGCGGCGGCCCGCCGGTCTCGTCTGACGGAGCAGGTTTCACCTTGTCGGGGCGCACGACGCCGGCCGGGTAGGTGTCGGTGTAGGGGTTGTGCCATTCGCGGTCGCGGCGACGGACAGTACGTTCGGCGGCGGGACCGGTGGTCAGAGCTTTCGCGTCGGCCTTGATTTTGTCGCTGACGAATGCCGCGATTTTGCGGATGTTGAAGTTGGTTATCAGTATGGTGATGATGATTTGTGCAGCGCCCATGCCGCGCACGCGGCGGCGGTTTGCGGATTCGATGTCTTCGGTGCCGCCGCTCTTGAGCTGCTGGTTGATGGACTCGATGGAGTTGCGCGCGTGGGTGTGGAATTCCTCCCACTCAGGGCTGCCGAAGTCAAAGGCCTGCGCCTGCCGGCGAAAGTCTGCTGTGTTGAATGCGACGGACTGCTTGATGCAGATGGTGTCGGGGAAATATGGGACGTCGTCCGGGTGCACGCCGGGGCGTGCCTTCGGTGTGGCGGTCTTCATAAGTTCGCGGATAGGGCATGTCACGGTCGGGCTGGGGCCGAGCGCGGGGCAACGCAGCATGGTGCGGCCGTTCTCGTTTGGCTTTTCCTTTTGGTGTAGCTCAAAGGCCTTGCGCTCTTTGATTCGTGCACGGTAGGTCTCGGTGTCGATGAGGCCACTGACGGAGTCTTTTGTAGCATTCAGGAGCGGTTTCGGGGTGCCGGGGCAGTACACACCACCTTCGACGAAGTAGGCGCCATTCTTGTCAGTCGCGTCCTCATTGTCGGTTGCGTCCTTCTTGCCAGTTGTGCCCTTCTTGCTAGTTGAGTCCTTCTCGCCGCCTCGAATGCCCAAACGGTCGACTCGGTAATCAGTGGAAGGCGTGAATCCTTCGGCGAACGCCGGGTCGTGAAGTCGTTCTTGAAGTGAGTTGGCCCAATACTGTTTATCAGCATCGGCGACGCCGGGTGTCAGTCCGATGGTCTTCGCGGCGCGCATAAGTGAGACGGCTTCTTCGGCGACGGCCACGTTGGGGCGGCTGAGGGTTGCTGCGACGATGAGGCTGGGGAAGCGTGATGTCCCGGGAGCTTCGGAGTCGGTGCGTGTGGCGAGGTTACCCATCCAACCCCAGGAGTAATTGGTCGAGGTTTTTGCCTCTGGAGCGGTCTGGTCTGCCTGCCCCTTCGTGTAGTCGGTTCGCTCGCCCGCTTTGACGTGCCAGCCGGCGTGCGCATCGACGGGCCCGGGAGTCAGGAGCCCTTGCACGCCAATCTTCTTCTCTTTCGCGACGCGTGCGGCGAGGGTCTTGTGTGAGTAGCCCTTCTTCGTTGGTGTGCTGAGGTAGGTCTGGTCAAACGAGATGTCGAGCTTGCTCGAGATTCGTCGAATGTGGCGGGGTTGCTCGTGGAAGGTCATGACCACGAAGCGCCGCGTGAACTCATCGAGTCTGGCTTTGTGCTTCTCCTCAAGCTCACGGTCGTGAGCCGCAAGGATTGCCTGAATCTCTGTGTAAGTCTTGGAGTGGCGGCGTTCCTGCGGGAACGGGTCCATGAGGTCGTTGAGGCGGTGGAACGCGCGATGAACGTTGTGGTACCAGCGCTTCGTTTCACCGATGTGGCCGATGAATGCGTTCGAAGAGCGTTCCAGCCCGAGCAGTTCTCGTGATTCATCGCCGAGACCGTGCTGAAAGAGGGCCGTTAGCAGCGTGAGATGCATTGCTTCACCTTGCTTGGCAAGTATGAGCAACCCCGTCAGGAGAGCTCGTTCGGAGATGAGCGCGGGGCGCCCACCGATGCCGACGCCATGGGAGTCTTCCGCCTTCCATTCTTCGATGCGTTCCAGTACACCCGTCTTGCGTACGCGTTGTTCCATGAGGGCAACGGTGTTGTGGTCGATAACCTGATGGATTCGCCCGCGGCCCATGACCTCGTCCTGGGTAATGCCGCCTAAGTCTGAATTGAGCCACGTGAAAGCGTGGTCGATGTCACCGGCGCTCATCAGATGACCTCTTCGCCGTTGAGGAGGCCGGTCCAGTCCGCGAGGTTGACGGGCTTCGCGTGCGGGAGGTGCTTGATGAGGCCGTGCGGGGAGCTGAAGCCGGCAGCGGCAGTGAGCACGGTCATGGGAAGCCCGTTGTCGATTTGGCTGACAATCCACGTTGAGCGGAGCCTGGACACGGTTGCTCTGACGCGGGCGGGGTGGTCGGTGAGGAAGGTCTGGATGGCGCGGGGACGGTATTCCTCGAGCCGGTAGCCCCGGAAGGCGTACTCGTCTGGGTCGGTACGGTCTTCGATGCTGCTAAGCAGCGTACGGTTCCATGGGTGCATGACTGGGATGCGTCGTGCGCGCTTGCCGGGAATCTTCACGAATAGGCGACCGTCGGTAACTTCTATGTCGCTGAGGCGCACGTCGATGAGTTCTTCGCTGCGCAAGCCTGCGCCGCCGGCGAGGCCGAGGATTGCCCAGGCATTCTGGCGTTTCAGCGGGGTGGTGAGGCTTGCTGCCCAGCTGTGCATGCGGGCGACGTCGGGCATCGTGAACGGTCGACGACCTGGCAGGTGCGGTGCGGGCATCCGGGTCACGGCGTTGTTGGCAAGGGTCTCGGCGATGGTTCCGAGCTGCCGAACGACACCCCATCGGTGTGACTCGGAGTGTTTCGGGAGGCATTCCTGCAAGTAGCGGTAAACGTTGGCGTGCGTGTAAACGCGCTCGGCGGTGAGTTCGGTGCCGGTTGTCGTCCAGACCCACGCGGTGAACCGGGCTGAGATACACATGAGGCGGCGTGCCGTGTCGTAGGTACGCGGCTTCATCTGCACGGCGTTGGCGATAGTGAACTCGCGCACCGCTTTCCACTGTCCGAGGGAAACTTTCGGGTGGTAACGGAGGATGATGTTCCACGCGTAGTCGGGGAGCTCGGGGTCGGACGCGCGGAGGTGCGCGTACATTTCTGAGTCGGCAAGGAATTTGTCGTTGAGTCGGTGTATTTCGTTATCAATCACAAAGAGGATGTACGGGGGTGTTCCCAAAAGCTGCAGACGCCGAAATCGACCCGTGAACATTTCGCTCCGCCGATGCCAAGAGGAAGTCCAGCGCCTGAAAGCTAACGGTGTTCTCGGCGAGGACTTTGCCGTCTTGGCCGGGCGCGGGCAGCCTCGATTTTGTCGAGCGCGGCGAGATTCTGAAGCCCCGAAATTCGGAGCAGCTCGTGGGGAGCGGTTCCGGCATCGAGGTGCTCGAGAAGCCAGGTGGCGCGCATCCGACTGGGCCGAACATCCAACGTGGTGCGGGCCCGCTGCAGAAAATCGCTGACTTGTCCCGAGTTCGCCCCGGAACGCCCAGGGCGGAACGCCCAGTCGGCGGGGTCGAGTTCGCCGATGATGCGCCGTAGCGGGCGCCGCCAACTCGGACTGATTGGCACGGTTCGGGGTCGGCCCTCCCAAACGACGACAAAGGCCTGCGCCTCACGAGTGTCGACGTCCGAGACGCGCACGGCGAGAAGCTCGCGGGTGGCGAGCCCCGCACCGAGACCAAGGACGAGTAGGGCGAGGGCATCCTGTTGGCGACGCACCGTTCCTTGCGATGTCGCCCAGCTGTACAGCTTCGCGACCTCGGCTTCCGTGTAGGGCGCGGTAGGTGTGGAACGGGGAATTGGGAGTCGTGCGCGGGTGTGTTCGGTTGGATTCAGGGTGTCAACAAGCAGGGTGAGCGTGGCTCGGTGGGTAGCTTTGCTGCCGCGCGCGTAAGCGCCCATGCCAAGGTGGATGAATTCCTCGACCAGCGCGCGGCAGAAGATACGTGAACGTTCCAGCGGAGTGCCTCGGCTCTGCCAACTCCAGAGCACGTACGCCACTGTCGCCGGGAACAGTGAGCGTGGCGTGCGGCCGGAGAGGAGCGCAGCTTCCGCGACGGCGTCTTCGATGAATGCGCCGAGCACATCCCAGTACGGGAGGGCGTAGATGGGCCGGTATGCGGAGGACTCGCTGGTGTCAGTCATCAGCGCACGGAGTGCTCAGGCAATCGGTCAATACGAACAACCCGGGTGGATTCGCGTGTGGTGAGCCAGACCCCGGGGACGTTGAGGTCGACAAGCAGCAGCATGGGCTGCCCAACCGCACAGCGGACGACTTCCACCAAATCAACGTGGTCGCCGTCGCGGCGAAGCCGAAGCGCAGAAAGCTCCGTGGGCAATCGACGAACTATCCGCTTGTCGAGGTCGAGGGTGTATCGGCTACCGGTCTCCGACTCAACGAGGTAACGGCCGTGCTCGTCATCGGTCACTGAAATGAGCATGAGTTCGCTCCAAGGTGCAGCAAAGCGACCGCCTTTCGGTGTCTTGCCGCTGACAAACAACGGTAGACACTCGCAGGATTTCAAACCACCGACTCCGCGACAAATACGGTTTCAGCCGTGCTTTTTCGCACCGCGCATAGCTGCAGTGAGGCCGCAATTCGTGCGGCCAGAACAGGCGGCAGTATGAATGAAAGAACCGACCCGGCGGCACTCCACCAGCGCGCTCGTGAGCTTTGGCAGGCGTCGAGCATGCACGACCAGCCAGCGGAGCTCGGGGACGTGGGCGACAAGTCGGCACAGTGCGCAGTCGCAGACGAAGCCATCGCGGGTGGAAACGAACCCGAGAGGGACAACGGAACCAAACGCGCGGCGAACTGGGCTGGGACGCTGCACCGTTACGAGGAATTCTGGCGGAGCACAGGGCGTTCGGCACGGGAGAATACTCGCGACCGCGCGAGGCTGCCCGCGGACGAGAGGCGGCTCGGTGAGTGGGCACGGCACCAGCGGCGTTTCGACGACCGGCTCTGCGGCTACCAGCGCATCCGTCTTGACGTGTCGCCGGCGTTCAGCTGGGACCCACACGACGCGCAATGGGAAGCGAGCCTTGCCGGATGTGCGGCGCATCGGGAGGCGACAGGTCACCTCCCGCGTCTGCATGCCAAGGATGCCAGTGAGTTCGCGCTGGCACGGTGGCTCGGACGACAACTGCGGCAGCTGAAGACGCACACGTTACCCGCCCGACGGCACCAGCAACTCAGTGACCTCCTCGCCGCACACAGCACGGAACGAGAACAACCGACTCAATGACAAGGACCCGTCGGAGTGGTGACGTACTGCGCGCAGAACAGTAGCTTCATGCGCATGACAGCAGACACCAGCCACTCCGACGGGGGCGGAGACCTCACCCCGGAAACTGTTTCGGAACTCACCGGGCAGGAGGGAGGTATGTGGGTCATCACCACTTTCGCGGGTACCACTCACTTCATGAACCTCGACAGGGGGACAGTGCGTCGTCGCCCAGCCCCCGGGCGAACGACCAGCATCAACGACGTTGAGCGGCCGCTGCGCACCCTCGACGCATGCAGGGTCGGGGAAGTTGGGCGTTGGACAATGCTCTCCGACGATTTCTTCACCGACTACTACTGGCACCAAACCAGCACCATCGTGCGCATAGAGCGCAGCGACAACGACCAGCCGCAGAAACCCAGCACCGAGCAGTAGAAATGACGGAGCAAGCTGACCGGGCCCCCGGCACCAGTGATGTTGCTTTGCCCACTGTTCCGCTCAGCCGGTGTGGAATCTGGTTGCTGACTACGCGCTCTGGCACGCGAATCCTCCTCGCGACTGTGCTCAACCCTGACACGGGTGAACCCTTCACGACCGTGACCCGCTATGCGCCCGAGGGACAGGGCGCTCACCTGAACGGGGAGCCGATGACTGTGCGGCCGTTGAACGCACCCGCCGTTGGCGAGCGGTGGGATGTTGAGGTCGTGCGGCTCCACCATCGAACGCCCTGGACCAGCGAAGTCTTCGCGTCGCTGCCACGAACTCGGTACTGCACAACGGAACTCACCCGAATCGTCGAGCTCAGCTACGAGCTCGTTTCCAACATGGTCACGGCCGTTTACGAGGCTGACTAATGACGGAGAACGTCAGTGCAAGCGGAACTCACGCGGCAGGAGCCGTTGTGCATGGCGTCAACGAACGCCTCCCGCCCGAGTACTTCACGGTTTACGAGGGCAGCCTTCTTTACTCTTCCGATGATTCACCAGGCATCTTCGCCGTCGTGCTCGTCGGCATTCAGCACGGTCTGCTGGCCGTCCCGTTCGCTATCCCCGACGACACTTCGGTCGCCATCGAGGCCACCGTCGAGGTCGTTGTTAGGCAGCTCCTCCCGATGAGCCCGCCCCGGGCAGTGAGCTCAAGCTGAAGCAAAATTGTGAAGTGCTATCTCTTCCCGAGGCCAGGCGAACCCCCGCTGATGACAGCGCGAACCCATTTTCGTTTCTTTGGGTCTGATACTGACTTTCGTTTCGGGACTCTTCCGCGCTCAAGATTCGCCTGCTTGCGCGCGGCCATGTCGGCCTCGTACTTCAGCTGCGACTCCGCGGCCGCCTGACGCCGCGACTCCAACGCTTTCTCGCGCTGCAAGGCCCGCTCGCTCTTTTTGACAGGCCTCCGAACGACTGATGTCCGAACGACCGGCTTTGAACGCAGGGCGCCTGGATATGTGCGCCGTGGCTCGCTCCGTCGGGACACCGGGACCATTCTTCGTAGCGGGGAAGGGGCGATTTGGGGAGTCGAGATGAGTGGGCTCGCGACCGCTCGGATGCTTCGCTCAACCATCTGCCCAGGCTGGCTACCCGTCCCGGAGCAACGGAGCCCTCCTCTTCCATGGGCGGTCATCACTTCGGTCGAGCTCACGGTCGCAGTTTGGTGACACACTGTGCACTTGGCTTGCAGCATTGGAAGTCCTCTCGTGTGGCTGAACCGTACCTGTCGCCTCCGACATAACTCACGTGGCGGGTATTAGCGGAGCGGCGCAAGAGGTTCCATTCGACGGATGGGCCGCGTCATGTCAGTGGCGGCTGATTGACTCACTAGGGTGAATCAGAGGCCGGGCTGCATTCATCACGTGACCCACAACACGCTCGGCCGTTGAAGGAGCTCTCCGTTGGCCGGCAAGACAAAGAAAACCGCAGCAGCGAGCCTTGAGGATGCACTGTGGGAGGCAGCTAACCAGCTCCGCTCCAACATGGACGCCGCAGAGTACAAGCACGTCGTCCTCGGACTTATCTTCCTCAAGTACGTCTCGGATGTGTTCGAGAAGCGTCACTCCGAACTTGAGCGTCTCGCTGCCGACGAAAGCAGCGACTATTTTGCGCCCACGGATGCCGCCCTCGAGCAGCTCCTGGAAGACCGCGACGAGTACACGGGTGAAGGAATCTTCTGGATTCCGGAAAGCAACCGCTGGGAAGACCTACGCAAAGCCGCAAAGCAGTCCGACATCGGTACTCGCATCGACGATGCCATGGAAGCCATTGAAAAAGAGAACCCAACTCTTAAAGGTGTTCTCCCGAAGAACTATGCACGTCGTGAACTCACCCCGCAGATGCTCGGCGGTCTCATCGACCTTTTCTCAAACGAGAATCTGGCAGCTGAAGAACACGAGAGCCTAGACGTTCTCGGCCGCGTCTTCGAGTACATGCTGTCCAAGTTCGCCAACGCCGAAGGAAAACTGGGCGGGGAGTTCTTCACACCGCGCAGTGTCGTGAAGCTCATGGTGGATATGCTCGAACCATTCAACGGCCGCGTCTACGACCCTGCCTGTGGTTCTGGTGGCATGTTTGTGCAGGCCGACCGGTTCGTGAACGCTCACGACGGTGTGCGCAACGACATCAGCGTATTCGGCCAGGAGATGAACCCGACCACGTGGCGGCTCGCCAAGATGAACCTCGCCCTCCGAGGAATCGAAGCGAATCTTGGCCCGCAGTGGGGTGACTCCTTCACGAACGACCAGCACCCCGACCTGCGTGCCGACTTCGTCATAGCCAACCCGCCATTCAACATCAAGAACTGGGGTGCCGAAAAGCTCGCCGGAGATGTGCGCTGGCAGCACGGTAACCCTCCCGCAAATAATGCGAACTTTGCCTGGATTCAGCATATGCTGCACCATCTGAAGCCGACGGGCACGATGGCGACCGTGCTCGCAAACGGGTCCCTTTCCAGCCAGACTGGCGGCGAAGGTGAAATTCGAAAAGACCTGGTCGAGAGCGACCTTGTCGAGTGCATCGTGTCCCTACCGGGCCAGCTTTTCTTCAC
Organism: Leifsonia psychrotolerans; assembly: GCF_013410665.1. NCBI lineage: Bacteria > Bacillati > Actinomycetota > Actinomycetes > Micrococcales > Microbacteriaceae > Glaciibacter > Glaciibacter psychrotolerans. The sequence continues at coordinate 297,169 of NZ_JACCFM010000001.1, forward strand.
TACACAAATTCCCGTGTGTCTCTGGTTCCTAACCAAGGACAAGGGAGGCCAGGAAGTCAGCAGCGAACGGTCCCAACGCGAGCGCAAGGGCGAGGTTCTCTTTATCGATGCCCGCCAGCTGGGGACTATGGTGTCCCGGACTAACAAGGAGCTTACGGACGTCGACCTTGCACTAATCGCTAATACATACCACTCGTGGCGGGGCGAGCCAGGCGAAAGCGCTTATGAGGACGTACCGGGCTTTTGTGCCAGCGTCACTCTAGACAAGATTGCCAATCAGGGGCATATCCTTACCCCTGGCCGTTATGTCGGTAGTGAAGCTGTCGAAGAAGACCACGAGCCCATCGACAAGAAAATTGCACGGCTATCGGCCGAAGCGCGCATTTCGTTTGAATCGCGCGCGAAGCTGCAAGCAGATGTACTGGCGGCGCTTGCCTCACTTGAGGCCAGCGATGTCGAGTAACTGGCCACTCGTTCCGCTCTATGAACTCACTACAAAGGTAGGTAGTGGTGCTACTCCTCGAGGTGGTAAGAACGTATACAACACCGACGGAACGGCATTTATCCGCTCACAAAATGTCCATGACAACGAGTTTTCATTCGACGGACTCGCTCGGATTACCGAATCCGCAGCCAAAGCCCTTGACGGAGTGCGAGTTGATACTGACGACGTGCTTGTCTGTATCACGGGCGAGTCTGTAACTCGGACGTCACTCGTGGACCCAAAGGCTCTGCCTGCACGAGTAAGTCAGCACGTAGCTATTGTGCGGGCAGATAAGGAAAGGCTTGAACCGCGCTATCTTAAGGCGGCTTTACTCTCTCCTGATATCAAAGGGCAGCTCAACAGCTTGTCAGAGGCCGGGGCGACACGGAGGGCGTTGACGAAAGCGCATTTGCAAAACCTGCGAATTCCATTGCCTCCGCTGAGCGAACAGAAGCGGATTGCCCGAGTTTTGGGTGCAATTGATGAACTCGTCAACGTCAATGAGCAGCTCGCTTCGACAATGGATGAGTTGTTTCATAGCATTTGGACGAAGCTCTGCACTGATGTCGCGACTCCCGTCGCTAAATTGACCCTTGCGGATTTTTGTACGACTCAATACGGCCACACCGCACCTGCCACTAGCGCGGAAACAGGCGTTCAAATGCTGCGCGTCACTGACATAAACAAGCAGAACTGGGTCGAATGGGAGAAAGTACCGTTCTGTCAGATTGATGCGGTAGCGCTAAGCAAATACCGACTCAACCGAGGCGATTTGCTTGTGGCGCGGATGGCGGACCCAGGCAAATCTGCAATGGTTGAGCGAGATGTCGATGCTGTTTTTGCTTCATATCTTGTTAGGCTGAAACCGCATCGAGACGAGATGTCGCTCTATCTCTTCGGGTTTCTCAAATCCTCTGCTTTTGCGGAGTATGCCGCTGGCGCGATGACGGGCTCAGTTCAAAAGCACATGAACGCAAAGGTAATCGCGGCAGCCCCAATCACGCCACCTAATGCAGCGGTGATTGCTGAGTTTAATCGAATAGCGACACCCATTCGAGAGCAGCTTGCTACGTGCATAAGTGAAGCGCAGCGGCTTCGGCGAACTCGCGCTGAACTCTTGCCGTTGTTGCTGTCCGGCGGTATCTGGGTAGACGATTCGATGGGACCAGGGGCAGAGGGGCTCGAATGGGCATGATTCCAACAGAGGCCGAGCTTGAGGAGCTTGTACTCGACGAGTTGCGTGGGTTGGGGTGGACGGTTGCGTGTGGCCCTGATATCGACCCCGACTCTGATTGCCCCGAGCGGGCAGAATTTCGCGAAGTAGTTTTGCAGGAACGACTAGCGCGAAGCATCCGGCGGCTGAACCCAGAACTTGACTCGGATGCAGTTGACAACGCGGTGAAGACCGTGGTCCGGCCTGAATCGCAGCAGGTGATGACGGAGAACTGGCGTGCGTTCCAACTCATAACTCAGGGCGTACCGGTAGAGGTACGGGATGCAGACGGCACGCCTCGCACGGCACGCGCACAAATTGTCGACTGGGCCAACCCGCTCGCAAATGATTTTCTGGCGGTGAACCAGTTCACCGTTGTCGGAAAGTCGAAGCGGCGCCCCGATATCGTGCTGTTCGTCAACGGTCTTCCGCTCGCGTTACTTGAGCTGAAGCGTGCAGGGAACGAGGCGTCATCGCTGAGGGGCGCCTTCAACCAGGTGCGCACCTACATGCACGACATCCCGGACCTGTTTACTTGGAATCAGCTCGCTGTAATCAGCGATGGCGTCCAGGCTCGTGCGGGCACGTTCGCCGGCAACTGGGAGCACTTCGCCCCGTGGAAGACTGTCTACGGTGAGCTTGCCCCGCCGGTGATGCCAGAGTATGAAGTTCTCACAAAAGGCATGCTCGACCCTACTCGGCTACTCGACCTGGTGCAGAACTTCACCGTCTACACCGGTGATGCGGGCAAACTCGTGCGGTTCGTCGCGAAATACCACCAGTTCTGGGCAGTAAACAAGGCGGTCACCGCAACGGTAGAAGCCGTCGAGGGTGACGGACGTGCTGGAGTGGTTTGGCACACGCAAGGTTCCGGCAAGAGCTATGAGATGCTCTGGTACGCCGCCAAAATCATGCGAGATGCGCGGATGGAGAACCCGACCGTGGTCGTACTTACCGACCGCAATGACCTTGACGACCAGCTCTTCGACGACACCTTCGCCGCCGCCCGCATCGGCGCGCCGCTCCCGGAGTCACCGGTGCAGGTCGGCTCTCGGGACGAGCTGAAGCGCCTACTGGGGGGGCGGGCGTCGGGCGGAATTATCTTCTCGACGATTCAGAAGTTCGGCATCTCCAAGGACGAGAAGGACGCCGGCACCGCGTTTCCGCTGCTCTCGGACCGCACCAACATTGTTGTGATGGTGGACGAGGCTCACCGCTCCAACTACGACTTCATCGACGGGTTCGCCCGGCACCTGCGCGACGGGCTGCCGAACGCCACCTACATCGGCTTCACTGGAACACCCATTGAATCGACGGACAAGTCCACGAAGAGCGTCTTCGGCGATTACATCGACACCTACGACCTCACGCAGGCCGTCGCCGACGGGGCAACTGTTAAGGTCTACTACGAGGCGCGCCTGGCCCGGGTGCAGCTGCCCGTGGACGCGCTCGCTGAGGTCGACGAGGCATTCCTCGACGCGACATCCGGCTCCGAGGAGGACGCCAAGGACCGACTGAAGTCGAAGTGGGCGAAGGTGGAAGCCATCGTCGGCTCCGACAAGCGCATCGCCGAGCTTGCCTCGGACCTCGTCACCCATTGGGAGGCCCGCCGGGAGGTGCTCGCGGGCAAGGCGATGATTGTGACGATGTCGCGCCGCATCGCTGCTGCTCTCTACGACGCCATTGCTGAGCTCCGCCCAGACTGGGTCAGCGACGACGACGCGACCGGGAAGCTGAAGGTCGTGATGACCGGGTCGGCTGCTGACGACCAAGCGTTGCAGCCGCACATCCGCTCGAAGCAGGCGTTGCGCGATTTGAAGCAGCGGGCGAAGAACCCGAAGGACAAGCTCGAGCTGGTCATCGTGCGGGACATGTGGCTCACCGGGTTCGACTCCCCGTCGACGCACACTATGTACGTCGACAAGCCGATGCGCGGGGCAAACCTGATGCAGGCCATCGCCCGGGTCAACCGCACATTCAAGGACAAGCCGGCCGGGCTGGTCGTGGACTACCTCGGCATCGCGGAAGACCTGAAGTCGGCGCTCCAGGAGTACACCGACCGCGACCGGGAGAACGAGGAGCTTGGCGAGGACCTGCGCCAGCAGGCCATCCCGGGCATGGTCGAAGCCCATGGCGTCGTCGACACGATTCTGCACGGCTACCCCTGGCGCCGCGGCCTGGCCGCAGGGGGAGCGAAAGCGTTCCTCAACGCCCTGACCGGGGCCGTCGAGTACCTGCTTTCTTCGCACGTTGAGGCCGGTAGGGAGTGCGGCGCAGACACCCCGTGCTTGAAGCACCGCTTCCTGGTACACGCTGGCCGCTTTGTGCGGCTCTACGCGATGTGTGCGGGAACGGACGAGGCCGAGGCGCTCAAGGGCGACGCGGCTTTCTTCGAGGCCGTGCGCGCCCAGATGGCCAAGGTCGAGGGTGGCGACAGGCGGGTCAATCCGAATGCCGAGGTCGATACCGCCATCCGGCAAATCGTCTCCGACGCGATGACCGGCGTCGGCGTCATCGACATCTACGAGGAGGCCGGCCTAGACAAGCCCGACCTCTCCCTCATCGACGATGATTTCATCGAGAAGTTCAAGAAGTCCGACCGGAAGAACCTCCAGCTGGAGATGCTGCGCCGCCTGCTGAACGACGAAATCAAGCGCATTGCCCAGCGCAATCTGGTCGCGAGCAAGCAGTTCTCCGAGATGCTCTCCGACTCGCTGTTGCGGTACCAGAACCGAACGCTTGACTCCGCTCAAATTATTGCCGCCCTCGCCGACCTGGCGCAGAAGTTGACTGCGGAAGCCAACCGTGCGCAGCAGCTCGGTCTCACAGAAGACGAGCTCGCGTTCTACGACGCCATCCGCACCAACGACTCCGCGGTCGTCGAGCTCGGCGACGACAAGCTCAAACTCATCGCCCACGACCTAGTCGAGATTGTGCGCCGTGACGCGAAGACCGACTGGGCCGTGAAGGAGCAAGTGAGAGCAAAGCTCCGGGCGACTATCAAACGGTTGTTGCGCCGGCACGGCTATCCGCCGGACATGCAGGAGAGCGCGACGCTGGTGGTGCTCAAGCAGGCTGAGGTCATTGCGGCGGTCGCTGCATAATTTACGGCGGCGACACACGATTCTCTCTTCGAATGGATGAAAGGCTCTAGACGTGAGCAGTATTACCCCGCACTATCGGTCCGTGACGCAGCTGCTGCAGAGCCGCTCGTTTGCCATCGATGAGTACCAGCGCGAGTACAAGTGGGAGCAGCGACACATCGAGGAACTCGTGTCGGATTTGCTCGCGCGTTTTTGGGGAGAGTATCGCGACGGAGACACGCCGAAGGCCGTCAGCGGCTACGGCGAATACTTCCTCGGCTCAATCATCGTGACCGAGCGCTCCGGGAAAAGCTACCTCGTCGATGGCCAACAGCGCGTCACGTCGCTGACATTGCTGATGATTCACCTCTACCGAGTGGCAAAAGTGTTCGAGCTGAATGTCGCGGCGACGATTGAGCCACTTATTTTCTCCGACAGCTTCGGCGAGCAGCAGTTCAACCTAGATATCAAGGAACGCGTTCCTGTCCTTCGGGCGCTCTTCAACGGTGACGAGTACAACGCCACCGGCAAGGATGAGTCCATTGGCAATATCCTCGCTCGTTACGAGGACATCGAGAGTCTCGACCTTGCCGGGGAACTGGGCGACGCACTTCAAGGATTCATTTATTGGGTCATGAACAACGTTGGGCTGATTGAGATTTCAGCAGCGAACGATTCCCAGGCCTACGGAATTTTCGAGACGATGAACGACCGCGGCAAGCCGCTCAGCCCCGTGGACATGCTCAAGGCCTACCTGCTCGCGCCCATTGGCGATGAGGAACTGCGAAACAGCGCCAACGCGACCTGGCGGAAAACCATTCTCGGCCTCGCCTCGTGGGGCGAGGAGCCAGACGCCGAGCGGGATGCTGCAGCGATAAAGGCGTGGCTTCGTGCCCAGTACGCTGACTCCGTGCGAGAACGGAAGGCGGGCTCGGTCGACCGGGACTGGGAACTCATCGGTACGACTTTTCACCGATGGATTCGAGACAACGAATTTCGAATCGGAACCGGGCAGGCCCAGCGAAACTTCGAGGTGATGACCGAGGAACTGCCCTTCTTCGCAAATGCCTATCAGCTCATCCTCCAGGCGAGCACGCAGTACACGCCGGGACTGGAGGCTGTCTATTACAACGCCCACAACGATTTCACCTGGCAGAGCACCGTGCTGCTCGCGGCGCTTGACCCGAGCGACGACGAGACCACGGTCCGGCAGAAGATTGCCGCCGTCGCCACCTTCTTGGACATCTGGCTAATGCGGCGAACTGTGAACTATATTCGCGTCGGATACTCCACCACGAGTTACGCAATGTACCTCCTCGTCAAAGAAATTCGGCGCAAGCCCTTGCACGAACTTGTCGGACTTCTCACTGACCGCCTGTCGGACAGTGACGCCACCTTTGAAGGCAGCGAGAGTCGCGGCCGTCACGGAGTCATGGACCTGCGACTAAACCAGTTCAGCCGCAGATACATCTTCCATCTGCTGGCGCGTGTGACGTCCTTCGTGGAGTCCAATTCGGGGAAGCCGGACCTCTTCGACAAGTATGTCGACCGCAAGGTCAAGAACCCGAGCGACATCGAGCACATCTGGGCCGACAAGTCCGAGCGATACGAAACCGAATTCTCCTCCCGACTCGAGTTCGATGACTGGCGGAACAACGCGGCCGGGCTGCTGCTGCTGCCAGCAGATGTGAACCGGAGCTATCAGGCCAAGTCGTTCGAGGAGAAGGCTCCGCACTATGCGAAGCAGAACTTGTATGCGGCGAGTCTCACCGCTTCCGCGTATGCGCATCAGCCGCAATTCGATGCGTTTCGTGCGCGTGAAGGACTGCCGTTCCGTTCGTACGAATCGTTTGGTCGGGCGGAGCAGCAAGAGCGTCGTGAATTGCTCCTCGACTTGGCGAACAAGATTTGGTCGCCGAGCCGGATTGCGGCTGTTGCCGGCTGAGTGAGACCTTTGCCGAAGCGCTGACCTGCCGGGTTGGGGTTGCGTGCGATGCAGCCAGAGGTCGGTCGTACTGCTGAGCTCAGGGTCGTGCTCAGACCTAAGCCCAAAGCGGAGTCAGTTGCGGCCAACTCTCTTCCCCGTGAGTTGGCCGCAACTGGCATTTCTAACCCTTGATGTTGCGGGGGTCGTTTCCGGGCGCGATGGTGTTTTTGTCACGAATCGCTCCGTCGCGGCCGTGGAGCGAGATTTCCCCGCCGCCTTGGCGAGCGAGGATGCCACGAGTGGCGTCGTATGCTTCGGCCTGAGTGCTTGCGATTACCGAGACGCGGGTGGCGTCATCGCGTTCGCCGACCCATTCGTCGCCTCGTTTGTAGACATTGTAATTGGGCATGTTCTTCCTTCCTTCCGGGTATTTGTCTCATGTTCCAGCACGGGGTAATCGAACATACCTACGACACGCCGAGGTTCAGGCGTTACTCCGACTAGAAGGCGGGCCGTGCGGTGTGGGAGGCTTCTGGTGGTCGGAAGCTCGCGCCGCGCATCAGGCTGGTGGCTGATTCCCGATTCGAGATTCAAAAGGAGCCGGATTGCCCAGTAAATTGCCCACGTGGGAGTCACTGCGCGAGGCCGCGCCGGAACACGTCAATCCGCCGCCCCGGTTCGTTGCCAAGGACTCCACCAAGCACGGTGCTGCCCATCGCATCTATCGCGTGGAATGCACGTGCGAGCACACGACAGTGTGGGCGGCGACGGAGCGCGACGCCCTCAGCAAATGGATGAACCACCTGGCGCTGGTGTCGGGCTTGAAGAAGCCGACCAATCACCGCAAAGTGACGCCCGGCTCGCATCCGCGCAGCTCCTGAGGGAGAGTCGGGGAGTCGGACATAAGCACTCTTATCGGCGCGACGTCAGCCTGCGCGGTCTTCCTCTGTCGGTTCGTGCGCGCGGTTAGAGCTAACTGATGAATTTGAATTCAGAGATTTGTGTCTCACATCCACTCCATTTCCACGGCCACCGATAGGCTGCCCAGATGCTCAACGACGACCCTGTACCCGCCGACGTGTATGGGTTTTCCCCACATATTCTTCCAAGTGGGGACGCGCATCAGGCGAAGAGGCGGGGCGCAGTGGTCGAAGTTCAGTCAAGGTATGTACTTGCCCTCGGCCGGTCAACGACGACGCCACACGTCGAGGGAGTAACGCTCCGCAGCGAGGCCGACCCCAGCTGCAATCTCACCAAGCCGGGAGTCTATGGTGAGCGGTTCAAGCATTCGGTCGGTCGCGCTGAGTTCTCGAATGAACTTAACTGCGATTACTACGGCCATCTGCAGCCGACACCTAAGAGCGAGCTTCTTGCATTCTGGGACAAGCTCAAATACGGATAGCAAGGGACGCGCCGCACCTGTGCCATGGACGCGCCCACCGTCTTTGCAGATGTCGTGACGAGACGAGTATTCGACTTCCTCGAACGAAACCCATAAGCTAATCGACTTTGCTTTAACCACTTGAATGGAAATCATGAACGACTTCGAGCTCGACGTAGCTCCTGCCGGCCTCAGCGACGCTGCGCGCGCGGCATGGTGTCGCGAGCCCATGTCGCTTCCTCAACTGGGGGAGATATGGCTTCTGTCTTGGAACGGCCACGCTCACGCTCTGGTTCTCGTCACGGCGCTATCCCCGGACTACGTTCTGGGAATGCCTGTAATGCTCGGGGCAGGCCACGCCACTGAAGATGAGATGCTGCTACCAGCGAGCGTCCTCGGCACCGAACTCACCCTCCTACACAGGGCAGAGACCGGACTAGGACGCTTCCTTTTCCACCGGAATCTTGGCGTAGCGCTCAGCGAGAGCGACACGGCTCGCGTCCGCAACGCTGCATATTCAACTGAACAGCCACCTCTTCGCGTAGGTACTCAAGCATTCGCCAGGGAAGTGGGTGAGGTACTCGATTCAGCCCTTAGGAAATTCCAATCCTTGTGCTTCATCGAATGGCCCAGTGTTGAAATGGGCGAGGCAGTCTTGAACCGTTCGGCGCTCGAGCAAATTGGTGTCAATGCACGTGAATTTCGAACGGTCAGCGACCTCCCAACATCGGTCGCACTTCGAACGTGGCGTGGCGACGAACCACTAGGCGAAGCGGTCCTCAACAAGCTGAGCGCTCATTTCAAGGTAGCGAGAGAAGAGCTCGTCTCCGCGCCGGACGACACCAACACGCATGAGCTCTCCGAACCACGATTCAAGTCAGACCTCCTTGAGCTGGCTTCAAACTTGTCGATGACTGAGCGAGAGGCCCGAAATAGGGTGCGAGGCGAGTTCGCTTTGGCCGCCCGCTCAAACTCACTGGGTGAGCTTCGCAAGACCTTGGTCGAGGACACCGTCATCCGGCTCCTGGAGGCATCCCGTGACGGTGACTGAGCTTTCAAACCTTCAAGAATGGCGGAGACTGGAGAACCTGCAGCTCATCGCGCGGCACCTCATTGAACAGGTCGAAGCTCACGAGGACGTCACGCTTTCCGAATTGAGCAGTGCCCCTGTAACCGCGCTTGAGGACTGCGCCCACATAGCGCTTCGATATTCGGCGACAGTGAACTCCAATTGCGAGCTAGCCGGTTACTACCACGACAGTCCACCAACAATTACCTTGCACCGTTCTGCAGTCGACGGACGCGACAATTTCACGGTTCTTCACGAATATGGGCATCACTTACAGCAGCATGACGATGAGTGGGCGATGGGTGTTCTGGCGGAACTTCCTAACTTCGAGGCGCGCCTCTTGGAAGAGCGAGTTAGCGACACGTTTGCCTCTGCAGTGCTCTTCCCGGACAAAGCTATTGAGCACCTACTTGGGAGCACACTTACTGCAAAGTTTGTGGCTGAGCTGTACAACGGCTCTGCCGCTTCGCGAGCTGCGGCATGCATGAAAGCCATCGAAGTTGCGCCGCCCAGCACCGAGGCCATGGTGGTGCAGCTTGATGAGCGTGGGCAAGTCCTGTTCGCACGGTCTAATAGCGACAACCTCTTCGTCGCCCCATTCGGCTCATTCCAGGAGGACTTCTCACGACTCTTCCAAATCGCGTCTGAGCGAGGTGGGCACTCGCATGGTACTGCCGAATCAGGACTGAGGTACTCCACTGGAAACAGCCGGAACGACCTGAACATTGATATGGCGCTCGACTACAGCGGGACCGTCGGGTTCGCTGTAGTGACACCGACATACAGGTTTGGTACAGCGTCGTGGATGCCTGAAGAACGAGAGTGCAGCTCAAATCGGTGTGGAGAGGTATTTCTCTGGACGGCGGAGATTGGCGTTTGCCTGACCTGCGGTGTGGCGAAATGCCCCGTGTGCTATGAATGCGCCTGCGAGAGGCTCGCAGTAGCGCAGTGCAAGGAATGCTTTATGGAGCTCTCTGTCGCTGAATCATCGGGTGGCCGTGTGGCTCACGAGGAGTGTCCATAGGGGTGACTGTCACAAGTCGCCGCGAGACTGTGAGTGCGCACTCGGTTATGCGCTCGCCGAGAACATGAGTGCGTCCGTCTTGCCGTTAGGCGGGCGCCCGCGCCATCGGCACTCGGCTAGAATTTCAAGCCGCCGGAAGTGATTCAGCGTCTGCGGGACATGAGGCTGAGAATCGCATCGAGAAACCATCGAGACTACGAACCAAACAGTATTATAAAACGTAGGAAACGGAGGTTTTTTCATGACAGCCGCTACGCATCCGCAGAAGCCCGCTGGCAATATCCTTGCCGCGGATGACGAGGGTACGTCAGATTTTCTCGAGGTCTTGAAATTGGTGGATACGCAAGTCGAGATTATCAAGCTGCAGGAAGTCGTACCGAACTACAACCCTCTGGGCCCCTCTCAGTTCCTAGTTACCTCAGGGAGCGGAAAAGGCAGAAGGACCGTGCTTCTTGACCTGCGAAGCCGAGTCGAGCTCGCGGTCGAGTTGCCTCCTGAACAAGTGAGCCAAATGGTCGAAGTCGTCATAAAGGCGCTCCGGGACGAAGGCTTGGATGTGCCCGAACGAGCGGTCGAACGTATCATCGAGCTTTTGAAGTCCGAGGCAAATGTCGACGCGCTTCGAGGTGCGATGGTGAAGCTACCCGGCACGGTATCGCCAAGCATTGCTCGGGCCCTGCAATCCACTGAGAACAGCATCCGTGCAATCGAAGATGAGTTTGGTCTGCTGGACAGGTCAGGTCTGGCCGAAGCGCTCGGGTCGAAAGCGAAGAAGGGGGCATTCGCGTCCGACCAGCGGAAGAAGGGGCGGGTGCTCAGCTTCCCTCGACTGAACGCGTTCGTGTACCCCGGGTTCCAGTTTGACCACGTTCACGGAACAGTCAAGCCGGTCATCGCGCCGCTGATTGCGTTGGGCGCGAAGTACGACTGGAAACCATCCGAGATTGCCCTGTGGCTTTGCAGCCCGACAACGTATCTGCCCGATGATGGCCGCCCTGTCGACTTTCTGGACGACGCCGAATTAGTTCTGGGCATCGCTCAAAACAGCTGGGGTGTTGAGTGGTAGTACCGGTTCCTCCAAACCCGCTGGACGCTCTGCCGTTTGAACTTCCAGTGGGTCATGAGCTCTACCGTGTTCATAGCCGACAGCGAGCGGGCAACGCATTCAACCCAGGGAGCGGGAAGCCCACTCGGTTTGCCTTCTTTGGCGACCCGACCGTGCCGGTACTTTACGCGGCCGACACTGAAGCAGCGGCAGTCTGCGAGTCGCTCCTGCATGACCTTCCCCGTGTCTGTGTTTTGTCAACTTGAAGCCGGCCATTTCAGCGCTAATTAACCGGCCAGTGCGGCACCGTTTCCGGCCAGTTGAGCACGGCGGCCTCAACGGCCGGTTTTTTGGGCCGGGGCTATTTCATGAGGGCGTGTTTGACGCGGTAGGACTCGCCGCGAAACTGGAGGAGGCGACCGTGGTGGACGATGCGGTCGATGACGGCTGCGGCCATGTTGTCGTCGCCGAATACCGTTCCCCAGCGGGAGAACTCGAGGTTTGTGGTGATGATCAGGCTTCTTTTTTCATAACCGTCCGCGATGACTTGGAACAGGAGCCGGGCGCCCTCGGTATCGATCGGCAAGTAGCCGAATTCGTCAATTGCGAGTAATCGATTTTTGGCTATGTTGGCCAGTTCCCGATCGAGGCGGCCTTCGTCTTTGGCGCGGCGTAGTTGCAAAACCAGTGACGAGGTAGTGAAGAAGCGTGCCGGGATCCCTTGCTGGCAGGCGGCGGCGACCAGAGCACTGGCGAGGTGGGTTTTGCCGGTGCCGACATCGCCGTAGAGGACGAGGTCCTCGGCCCTGTTGATGAACTCTAACGACGTCAGCTCTTCCCGGCCGTAGTCTTCGGGGAACTTGACGTTGGAGTAGTCGAAACCTGTGAGTGATTTCAACGCCGGGAGCCGGGCGGCGCTCAACAGTCGTTGGCGGCGTGATGCTTGCCGGGATTCGTGCTCGGCGAGGAGCATCCCGTGCAGGTACTCACGCTGCTTCGGGGTGCCTTTCTCTGCCCATTCGGCCAGCACGGTGTTGGTCAGCGACGCCTGACGGCCGGTCTCGATGATGTCCTGCACGGTGACGAGGCTCATGCTATTTCTCCCGTCACGGTGTTGACGCTGGTGAAGATGTCATAAACACTCAGGTCCACGTTTTCCGCTGCCGGGGTGGTGCCGTCGGCCAAGCGCCGGGCGAGCATGCCCAGTGCGGCGATCTCGGGGATATCTCCGCGCTGGATGAGCAGGTCAGCAGCAGTGATAGCGGCGTCGAAACCGGCCGATCCCGACGCGGCATCGACGGCGCTGAGCAGTCGGCGCCGATTGGTGGCGGTAGCTGTGTCGAGCCAGTCGCGAACCGGCTCGGGGACCAACGGTCGGAGCTGGGAATGCCCCCAGGCTCCGGGCTTGGTCACCAGTAATGGCAGCAGGGCGGCCGGTTCGAAGATCGTCTCCGTCTGCCTCCCGAACGCGCGCGGGAGGGAGCGGACGGGTGTGGCGTGCTCGTCGAGGATCTCGACGACGTCGTGGCGGAGCCCGATGGTGAGGGTGCGGCTGTGGAAGGCAGACCCGGCCGCGTAGGTGTTCCCGTCGATGAGCAGGTTCCCGGTCTTGTCGGCGGTGCGGGACTCGTATCGCACCGGGTCAAACCCCACGCCGGGCAGTGCCAGAGACGCGGCGACGTCTTGGGCGAAGAGCTCGCCCACGGGCAGGCCCTTGCGATAGTGCAACGCCGGCGCTAACGCCAGGCACCGCGCCATCAGGACCGCGTTCAGGCCCTGCAGTGTGGCCGCTTCGGGCTCGGGGACCATCAGGTTGCGGCGGAGGAACCCGACCGCGTTCTCGACGTTGCCCTTCTCGTGGCCGGAATACGGATTGCAGTACCGGGACTCGGATCGGTAGTGCAGTTTGAACGCGCCGAACAGTGTGCTCTCGACGACTTTGGTGCCCACGCGTCGGCCAATGCCGGTGGCATTGTCGAAGACCAGGTGCCGGGGTGCGGCGCCGATGTGCTCGAACACGGTGCGTAGCCCGTGGCAAACGCACTCAGCTGTTTCGCCGCGGTAGGCCTGCACGAAGCGCATGTTCGAGAACGGGAACGTGACGACGAAGATGTGTAGGACCTGCCGGGTTCCGCCGATGATGGCCTCGGCCTGCCCGAAGTCGACCTGCGCGGTGCCGGCGGGCCAGACCAGTTCGGTAAAGCCCTCACCGGCCTGGCGGTGGAGGGCGTTCCACTTCTTCACGAAGCGTTGCACCGGCGAATAACTGCCGGTGAAAGCCTGCTCGGCGACCAACCGGTCGAAGACCCGTTTGGCCGTATGCCGTTGCTTGCGCGGCCGGCGCTGGTCCTCGCCCAACCACTTTTCAACGGTCGCTTCGAACCCGGTCATGGCCGAGCCGGCGGGCCTGGCCACCGGCGCTGGCGGCCTCGGTGAGTAGTCCAGTTGGCCGGCGTATTTCACCACCGCGTCGCGGCTGACTCCCAACCGGCGGGCGATTTCACGGCCCGTGATTCCTTGGGAATCGAGTGTTCTGATATTTTCTTGCACGGACATGGGTACCGTCATCTGCTTCCTGGTTCCTTCCGGCGCGACCGCTTGGCAGTAGACACGCCGTAAGGAACCTATCTGGGCGGTGGCGGGCCCATGTCTCCATCGCTTTGGAGACGGCCTCGGCCACCGGGTGATCTCAATCTCGCGCAGTCCCCGAACCCATCGTCGCGGCGGGGAGTTGCTGGCCTGATTCTTAGCGCTCTTTTGGCAGGAAACCAGCCACTAACTTGGCAGGAATCCAGCGCCGAAACGGCCTACAAAGAGTTGATCACACACACCGTGTCGGTGGAAAGCTCTTCCGCCCAACTTTTGAAGGCAGAGCTGCCTCACGATTGGTGACCCGGCGACCATTGCATTTGGCGTCGCTGATGGGGCTCGGGCTGCACCGTTTGGGACTTGAGAACACCGATGTCACGGACACGCCCGCCTCGACGTACGGGGAGACTGTCCTGTGGGCTGCAGCCGCACATGGGGAAGGTTTCGACGGCATCGCGTACATGAGTAAGAAGTGCAACACCGACACGGTTTACGTGCTTTTTGGCGACAAAGTGGAGGCATCAGACTTTGAGGTCGACCCCACCTACGCTTGGATATTCGGAGACCAGGCTGCCGGAGAGGACAAACTCATTGACCTCTGTGCGGTTGTCAAAGTGGAAGTAAACGCCACATAGCTCCGGGTATACGCTTTCCGACGAAGTTTGATTCGGAACATGGCAGTCGGTGGTGCTGGTCAACCCAGTCATCGGACGGGGGCGCAACCGAACCTTGTACGCGGCCGCTGAACCCGAGGCCCATTTCGTGCAGAGTTTGCTGAGTGAGCGCGGCCGGGGAGACATCGCTTAACGAAATGGAATCTCACTCGAGCCAATCGTCACATCGCCATAGCCGTTATTGTCCAGAAAGAGCCGGAGGGCTCGTTTTGCAATTTCAGGCGTTGAGGTAGGGCCGACCATTATGTGGCGAATTGGAAGGCGTAGCTGAGGTCCAATAGGGACGAAAGCTTCCACGGACGAGCCAGAAGCAAGTTCAATATACGGAACAAGCCCATATTGATTCTCACGGAACTTCACGAATTTCCAAGCGGGGTTGACGTCCACGATAATTCGGATTTCGCGCTCGTCGCTAAAACCATTGTCTTTCTCGAGGTTGATAGGGCTATCAGCAAAGGCACCCACATCGAAAAAGAAGCGGTTGAGGCCATCGTTGTACTGACGTCGTCCGATGTATTTGCGGATGTATTCGGCATGAGCCTCGCTCCCGTCGCGATGTACATATGTCACTGGGCGCCAGTTCCCACCGAAGACACCGACATAGTCGGGGTCTGGTTCGGTAAACGACCGCTGACCTTCAATCATCTCCCACTCGCGGTCGTGATAGCCGGGGGGAGGGGACGGATGCTGGTCTCCTCCAACCTGTTCGCGAGCTTGTAGCGGTACGTCCCGGTCAAATCCAACAGAGTAGGCCACGCTGTCGTTCCCGTAGTAGCGCCAAAGCGTAAGTAGGTCGCCGTCGAGCGAAGCCGAAACCAGGAACGAGTCAAAGACTGCAGACTCGCGGAGCAGCCCTCCCCTCTCCACAAGGCCCCTCTCGTCGTCAGCGAGTGTGGACTTCAACCGCTCGTAGGCCTTCTTCAACGCTCCCACGCCAGTCTTCAACTCATTTGCATCGTTCATAAATGCTGCGGATGTCGCGCGAAGCGAATTCGTTTCGATAATTCCGCGGAGCCCGGAGGAAGACGTGTAGTGCCAGGCGAGGCTCTCTGGAATGGCTGCGCTTTCGTCTTCGGTCACAACTTTGAGCGTAGCTTGCGATTGGCGCATCTCCGGCAATCAACAGCGTTGGAGGCACCGCCGAGAGCATGCTTGGGCAAGCCTGGCGACAATCGCAAATGAACGGATATCTGCTTGAGTCACGGGAGCACGCCCTATTCATTGAAGCCTGAGTCAAGCTGCAACTCAGGTCGTAGGAAAATGGGCACCGACTCGTAGGAAAAGGCAGCCTGTGGCAGCCTCAGTTCCGCACCCTGACGGGTTTCGCGAACAGCCCACCAAAAAGTCCCGGAAACTCAAGGGTTTCCGGGACTTTTAAGGTTAAGAAATTGAACCACTCACCGAAAACTCACCGTTTTCATCTCTCCGGCACCGCCTTTTTGGGAATGCTCTCCGACACGGCGCTGATAGTGCCTGTCGCTTGCGATCGCCCAGGCAGGGCAGACGCACCTTCTCGGTATGAACGAACACGAGATTCTGCGGAATACGTCTTCGGCCGCCCCCAACGATGCGTGGGGGCTGGAGCCGCTCTGGGACGTGCACGAGCTGGCCGACTACCTCGGCGTGCCGGTGTCGACGGTCTACGACTGGCGTACCCGTGGCAAGGGCCCGACCGCGTACCGTTTCGGCAAACACTTGAAGTTCGCCGTCTCAGACGTGCGGGCCTGGGTGGCCGAGCAACGGGAGCGGGCATGACTGCTCGCGTCACCCGAACGGCGGTGGTTTGAATGTCGCGTCCCCGACTGAGCATCGGCACCTTCGGCGACCTCACCACCAGGGCCACACCGTCCGGCCGGTTCGAGGCCCGCGCCCTGTACCGCGACTGGGATGGCCGTGCGCGCCAAGTCTCGGCAAACGGTGACACGGCCAAGGCCGCAGAACGCGCGCTGAAAGAGAAGCTGGCGGGGCGGAATCTGTTCCAGCCTGCGTCCAGCCACCTGACACCTGACAGCCCGTTCCCTGACCTTGTCGCGTACTGGCTGCAAGACATTGATCTAGAGAATCGGATCTCCAAGACAACGCGTATTCTGTACGAACGCAATATGCGTACCCTCGTGCTGCCGGTGTTTGCTTCGCTGACTCTTCGCGAGATCGGGGTGGCCCGCTGCGACCAGTTCATCAAGATGCTCGCCCAGCAGTCGTATAACCGGGCCAAGCAGGCCCGCGTCGTTTTGCGCCTCGCTCTCGAGCTTGCGGTGCGCCATGAAGTGCTGCCGCGGAACCCGATGGATCACGTCTCGCGGCTCCACCGCGAAGCACGCATGCCTGACGCGCTGACCACGCGGGAAGTGAACGCAATCCGCGCCGTGATTGCGCACTGGGAGTCTGGCGTCGATCATGTCTCCGGGCCGAAACCCGACGGGCAACTTGGCGCGATCGTGGAAATCATGCTCGGCACTTCGGCGCGGATCGGTGAGGCTCTGGCGATCCGTCGTTGCGACGTCGATGTCACCGGGAGCACACCGACCATTCGAATCGCCGGAACGATCATCAGCCGCAACGGTGAGGCGACGTTCCGACAGGACCACCCCAAGACGGCAAAGTCGAGGCGCATCGTCGCTTTGCCGTCTTTCACCGCCGAGGCAGTGCGGCGGCGGCTGGCCGTGACGCGTGATCATGATCCGGACGCGTTGCTGTTCCAATCACGCGAGGGGACGCCGCTCAGTACTACGAATGTGCGGCGTCAGATGCGGCAGGTGCTCGAACGCGGCGGCATCGCCGGCATCACGCCACACATGTTCCGCCGCACGGTGGCGACCGCCATCAACGACAACGCGAGTGTCGAACTCGCCGCCGAATTGCTCGGGCACACCGACACGAAGATCACCATTCAGCATTACATCCAGCGCCGCGAGCTGGTGAACCCCGCGACAGCGGAGCTTCTCGATCGGGCGTTTGCGCGAGATGAGGAATAGGCAGGCGCGGCGGCAATCGAGTCCCATACTTCGGCGATGTGCCGAAGCCTGACCGCTAGCAGGTCGAGGAATTCTGTTGAATCGCCCGCCGTGGTGGGTGGGTCGCGCTGCCGGTTACGTGCGGATTCAATCAGGACGACCTGGAAGAGTAAATGGTGGCCCAAATTATGGTGCCATGCCGCGGCATTCTCAGCTTTCTGATGTTGAAACTCGATCGGCTGTACGTACCGACCTCGCGCATAGGACGCCCCGACTTCAGGCCGAATCTTGGGCTGGTCAAACGGGGATCACAGCCGTTCTACGGAGCTACAACCTTCAACCCACGGGCGAGTGTCCGCATTACGACCGCCTTACGAGCACATACTCAGACAATAGGGGAGGGCTGAACGCCGGCCTCTGCTGCCCACTTTTCGGCTGCGCGGGAGTACGAAACAAGATCACCTCGGGAGGTCGACTGGAGAACGTCCCAAAATTTCTCCATCACGGTCTCGTCGTTCATGCGATCCAGCCAGGCGTCGAATGCCCGCCGCGACTCAGCTCCGAAAAGATCAATCATCATCTCCAGCACGGTGCCGCGGAGTTGTTCGCCGCCAATGCGGTTCTGCATACGCTTGGCCGCAGACGTCACACCCGCTGCCCGCCATGCAGCGTCGATGCTGCCGTACGCAACGCTGATGTCAAGCGCTGGCGGTATGGGCGGAAGATCGGTCGTGCCGGCGATGAGAATGGGTAGAGCTTGCCGCCGCACCCAGTCGGCAATTTCCCCTGCCTCTCGCATGAGTGTCTGCCACTCTCCAGTGTGCGGGCGCTGCACTGCTACCTCGGGCCATACCGAAAACGTCTCACGCTGACCAATGGGTACGGCCGCCAGCACGTCGCCCACCTCGGCGACATCACGTTCACCCACAGGCCTGCTCGTAATATTCGCGTCGAAATCGAACCGCGCGACTCGAGTGAAAGCAACAGTTGGCTCTCGATGCTTCGCGAAGTTCGTATGCTCAGCGAGCAGACAGAGCGGGTGATGGTGAGGGTTCTGGCGCTGGAACGGCTGCAGGCGCAGAACGCGCTCGTAGAGGTCAGCACCGGGCTCAAATAAACCTGTCGAAAGGCGGTGTTTACTCTTCGCCCATTTCTGAAACTTATCGATTTCGTCGAACGCAGGAATCTCGATTGCTCGTGACTCATCGGGGGTGAGCGGGCGGTTGAGTCGATGCAGCACTTCGGCGAACAGCGCGTGCTCGACGGAGTTGCGCGCCTGATTCAGGGCATCGGCGAAAAGGCGAGCGGCGGCTTGAGGCAGCGGACGGATGCCCTCAAGAACCAACTGTTCCTCAGTTTCGGTGAAGCGCCGAGCGAGCTGTACCGGGCTGTTGCGCTGGTAGCGCTCCAAAGTCGCGGACAGACTGTTGATTATGCCGTCGATGTGGGCGGTGGTGAAGAATGCGTGATTCTGGTGTTCGGGAAGCCACGAGCCGTCTGCTGGCGTCGCCACGTTCAGGCCACCCGGCGCACGGTCAGAAGCTGACGTGTCATAACGGTCGAACTCTCCATGGACTCATACTGGTGCAGAATCGGGTGCGATGTGCACCGCGCCCACTGCGGGATCTGCTACGGCACATACTTCCCATAGCAGGCAGGTACGGTTTACGCATGAAAAGCAGTCCCCATCGATCCGAGCGATCAAACTACGCGGATCGACGATCCCACGTAATGTGTGTATTTCTGGGCCGACGACGGTTCCGCAAAGCAAGAGTGGGCTCTGCCGGAGGCTGACCTCGAAGCCGTGCGTGACGAATGGCCACGTTTAGCGCAGCAGGTCTACCGGTAGCGCTAGATGACGAAACGGGCACCTGCGAATTGTCTCCTACGGAAGCGGATCCTCCATCGAGTGTCCGCCCACGCTGTCATCAAGCCTTGCGGTGAGTATGCCTGGGCGAACGACCGCGGTGCGGCTGCGGCCTCAGCCCAGCGAGGCTAACGTCCTGTTGTCCCCGAGGCAAATCCTCGAGAGCTCCAGTTCGTCGACGCGAGCATGATTCGAAGATCTCGCCCGAAAGCCGCTCAGCGACGAGACGAAAGCGTCGGACCTGATGGCCGCGGCAACCTCGGACTGACAAGAGCACTTCGGCTGGCGCGACGCTCGCATAGCTTTGAGACCGAACCGAGTTCGCGTCAGGGACGCACTGCAAAGCTCTCCCCATTGGTACCCAACGGGAACGACGGCGCGACTTGTCTCCGCCCATATTCGCGATGGCCCACCGCGTGACCGGGCTGTTCACGATCCACCGCGGTAGCCCCGATCCGGCGCTGGTGGACTTTGCGCTGATACTCGTTGGTATCGGTGCCGGTGTGGCCTCCCGCAGCGACAGCGAGTGCGGTCGCAACCTCGAGGATCTGCAGCATCACTGTGATCGCTACCTCTTTGCGGTTCATCAATGGTGCTTCGTCGAATGTGCCTACGATGTTGGGTAGGAACCATCCTCGGCCGTGCGTGGCACCCGACCCCAATGCCCAATCCCAGGAGCCCACCTGCAGGTACCGCCGGTAGGCATCGGTCAAGTTGACGTTCACGTTCTCGGTGACGCCATCGAGACTCAAGTTGACCGTGAACTCGGGTCGTCGCTGACTCGCTAGCAGCTCGATGCCGTTGCTCGTGAAGTTCTCGTGCATAATCGTGATCTTCTCGCGCGCGTCCCGCGCATCTTCCTCACCGTGCGTGCCGAAGGCCTCCGCAGTGCGGAGGCCATCTTCGACCGACTCAATCTGATACGCCGCCATCCGTAGGAGCGTCTGTGCCGGCGGGACATTCGGATCGTGGATATGACAGAACCGCATGATTGACTCGCCTGCGGATCGCACGAGAACCATCGCGCTCACCACTGAGCTGCCGCCACACTCAAAAAGGGTGATGATCCCGTTAACGAGATCAGCAACAGCGCGGATCGAGCGCTCCATGTCGATCTTGCTCTGCATAACGACAGCGCCCAGGAACTCAGCGTGCTGCTGAACAGCGACGAACTCACGAAGGACCGTGCGCGGCGCCCCTTCGACGCCATCGCCTGCGACCGCGAGCAACTCCGTTAACAGATGTACGGTGTCGTTCATTGTCGAACGCAGGAGTCGGGCGCACCACTCAGGTGATCCGACCTCGAGAGGCCCGTTGGGAACTGAGTTGCTCACATCGCCACCTCGACCGGCATGGGTGTCCGGAGTAGTCGCTCACGCTGGCTTCGCTCACGTCCGCGGCGTTCGTCCGCGGACAGGTATGCCAGATTTTCGGGGGCGCAAATCTCCCTAGTCGCGCTCGATGTCATTCTTCCCTACCTCGCGAACTGGCGTGCTTAAACCTGCCACCGCCTCCTCATTCATCGTTGCGCGGTAAGCTCGGGGCCAGACATCGGCGTGCATCTCGGTCAGTTCGACCAACCAGAAGCACGCCGTTATCTTGTCTTCATCGGCTCCGAACGACGGTACAGATGACCATCTGAAGCTGCTTTCGTCCGACGTCGCGCGAAACGGCTGCGTGAACCCAGATGCAACGGGATGGGTGAACTCAGACAACTGCTCGTATACGTCCTTGAATCCGGGCGCACGTTTTGCCGCGTTTGCGACGAGACGCCCGATTGCGAATCGTTCGTCTTGCGCGGCCAAGGCTGAAAGGCGCCCGATGTCTCCGGGATGATCCAGCACCCAAACCAGCGCAGCAGCGTTCTCCGCATAGCAGCGGATCAAAGGAAACGTCGCATATGGATTGTTTGCCTCGAGGGCATGCAGCGCGCCGTCGTGGAACCCCTGAGCTCTCGTGACGAGCGCGAGGAGTCCCATGCCGACGATCCCGAGATCGCGCTGCACGACAACCGCAATGGACCGGCTGAACTTAGCGAACTCCGTGCGGGCGATCCGGATCGCCGACTCGAGATCTGCCATGCCCCGCGTCTCGGGCGTTCCCGTCTCGGGCGTCCGGTCATCGCTCGCCGCATGATTCACCATCTGATGATGACATGGTAGGTGCCCGGATAGGGATCCGTCAGAGGGCGGCGTGTCGCCCTATGACAACAACGCCATCGGAGTCAACATTCGACCCGGATCACCTGTCCGCGCCGGATGCTTCAGCGTCTTGGGGAAAGGTTCGCTCGGACGTGCGCGATCGCCTCGGCTGAAAGCGGATCCCAGGAGAGATTTACAATATGGTCTGGGAAACCCTTTCGGAGCAAAACTCGGACCGCCCGCCCATTGTCGTTATAGCCAAGCTCGCGTGATAAACCCTTGACCGTTCCACCATCGCCAACAGTCTGAAAATTGATTGCCAGAAGATCGAGGTCGACGGGTGGTGGCTTCCTGTCACAGATTGCCGCTCGGTTCCAGATCCCATGCAGTTTGAGGAGTCGCACCGCCTCGTCTTCCAGCGCAACGGCCTCGGACGCAGTCTCGCATGCGGCCCACCGAATCTCGACATTCGTCCAGGCGATTGCGTCGCGTGCCCAAGCTGAAGCTCGGGTAATCTGTCCAAAACGGACAGCCTCAAGATGATCCTCGATGAATGCAACGTCGGAGAGTGCTCGGTCGAGTGCGGCTTCTCCGAAACCGCTGACCGCGCCTCTGCCACGCCTGTACATGGAGAGTCGGCCCCAAATGCCCTTACCCTTACGCTCGCCTGCCATGCCGATGTAAACGACAGTGCCATCTGGCACGCGCATCTGATAAACCCCGGGCGACCGCGGCGCCACCGGTGCGGCATCCGCAAAGGGTGTCCATCAGGACCAAAGCGCAAGCTGGTCGACTGCCTCGTACGCAGCGTCCCTGGAATCGTTCATCTGAACATCATTGCCTAGATGGGTGGGTCCCAATGGTCGTAGGCGATGAGGGATCCTTGCGCGGGCAGCACGGGTGAATCGCCCTCCGTAGGATTCCGACCACTGATACCGGGGCTGCAGTCCGCCTGCCGAATGACTTTAACTCCGGAGTTCGATACCCCACGGCCAGTGCCTCCACTCTCATGCGGCGACTCACGCCGCTACCCGCAGAATCGAGCACCTCCATACACTCGATCGGTGACCGGGACCGCGGGCGACGTCGTCCAGGCGGCGATACCTTTGGCGAGTCAGCTGGGGACGATACCCAAGGTGGGGCCGTCAGGCATCGCCGCAGTCGCACTGGGTCCCGAGCGACATCGGCTCCGTGCCTGGCCCGATGTCGCCACTAGTCACTAGGATCTGGCTGAAGGAGGCCCGATGCCTGAGTTTGTTTCCGCCACCGCAGACATTCGTGACCAGTACCGTTACACGTTGACCCGCGTATGGGAACCGGCGCTGCCGATGATCA
Source organism: Leifsonia psychrotolerans (assembly GCF_013410665.1). NCBI lineage: Bacteria > Bacillati > Actinomycetota > Actinomycetes > Micrococcales > Microbacteriaceae > Glaciibacter > Glaciibacter psychrotolerans. Next base: position 319,955 of record NZ_JACCFM010000001.1, read on the forward strand.
CGTTCGTGCTGCTCAACCCGAGCACAGCCGACGCGGTTCAATTAGACCCGACACTGCGGCGGTGCATCGGTTTCGCAAAGCGTGAGGGGTGCGGCGGCATGGTGATCCTCAACTTGTACGCATTCCGCACCAAGGACCCGAAAGTGATGATGGTCGCGACTGATCCGGTGGGACCGGAAAATGATCGCGTGCTCGCCGACGTCACCGGCACCGTGATCGCGGGGTGGGGCACAAACGCCGACCCGGCTCGCGTGGCCAGGGCGCTTACGCTTCTGCCGAGACTTCACGCGCTGGGCGTCACAAAGGATGGGCACCCTAGGCACCCGCTCTACGTGCCTGCCGATGCCCCGCTGATCGAGTGGAGGCCGCAGCCGCGTCAAGGAGATGTCTCACCTTTGTGACAGAGCCGCGTGATCCGACGCTGACGAAGGCTGCCTCTCACGGAGACTGCGCATAGAAGCCTGCCTCGGCTTCGCTCCGACTCGTGATGTCCGCGACGACGAACTGGACGAAGTCCTCGTCGCGATCAACGATCGGGACCTCTTCGGAGGCATCAACCGGCTCCTCACCGGGCCAAGTTGTCTGCCGGGTCGGGCGGTCGCGCTCAACGCGCGTGCCCGACGTTGCGACCCAGTCGTGGAGGCGCTGGCGAGCGTCGGCGAAGTCGCGGTGCCACCCGAGCGGGGCGGAGCCGTGCTGGTCCGGATCGTAGGCGCAGACCCAGTGCAGGTGGAGCGCGGAAAGCTCCCAGACGAGCTCCGAATGCCGGTGCCACAGTGGCGGAACGATCGACGCCGGGAGCCCGTATGTCTTCCGCAGCCAGTTCACCCAGCGGTTGAGCTCGACCCATTCGATTTCGGATTCGTCAGCCGTGAGCAAGTTCCAGTTGACCGGGTGCGGCGGCTCAGCGGTGAGTGGCCCGTCGAGCGGGTCGATTGCATCATCGCCGATAGGGTCGCGACTTTCGTCGAGTGGCCAGTCGTCGGGAAGCGTGGTCATCGTTCAATTCACAATCCGAGTGAGTCGGCGACGAGGTGAGTCGACGGCGCTCCGATTGTGGCGTCCTGCTGTGCGAGCGCGACCTCGTGGTCGGCCGCCGCGCTTGAGCGGCACGGACGATTGACCTCATAGTTCGTTCGAGCGAGGTCATGGCCGATCTTCTTCGCGACGAACTCCTCGCGCTCAACCACCTCGCCGCCGTGTTCCACCTCGAACGTGTGCACGTAGCCTTCGGCGACGAAGCTGTCGCCCTTCGCGAACCTCGTGAGTGTGCGGTCTGCGGTGGCGCGGTAGGTGACCAAGTCGTGGAAGCTGGGCTCCAGTTCGGTGAAGCTTCCGCTGTCTTCGTGGCGGAAGTGTGGCTGGCCGACGCGTGCGTAGAAGCGTGTCTCGCCACTTTCGGTGACCGACTGTTGCGGTTCCGAGGCGATGAAGCCGGAGAGCGACTGCTGGGTGTGAAGTGCCATTGGACTCAACCTCCTTGACGGGCAGACCATTGAGGTCTGCATCTATTCGTAGGTGCGCCGTGCAGCCCATCGTGAAGCTGGCTACCGCGGCATCCGATCGACGATCAGGTCAGCGAAGGCTCGGCATCACTCGGTGTCGTCTTGCGGATGCCCGGGGGAGTGCTCCTGAGCCGGCGCACGCAGCAGTGCCTCAAGTTCCGCACGGTTCGCTATGAGCTCTTTGGCGTCGGCGCGGACGGTCCACATGCGCAGGCGTGCGACGACGGGTGGGGCCGCGCGGAGCATGATGAGGCCGGTGCCGAATGGGAGGGTGCGGATCGCGTCGGGCGGCATGATCGCGATACGGCGGATCGAGCGTTGCGATGAACGGGAGCCGCGATCACCGATCGTTGTCGAGTCGGTGGTTTCATCGCGCTCGCCGATGAGCGTCGAGAGGTCCTGCAGGTCGCGCGAGTTGGATGCGCCGCCGAGAACGATCTTGACGATCGATGCGTCCCAGATGGCGCCAGCTGCATTGTCGCTCCATTTAGTGCGCGCCTGCGCGAGCGACTGCAGCACCGGCATCGTCGTGATACCCGTGCCGCCGCCCTCCGCCATGAGCGTTGGCAGCGACCGAGGTTACCGATCTCGTCCAGCGCGAGGAGGAGCGGCGGGTCAAGGCGTGCGCCGGCGCTTCTCGCGGCCATACGGCGGGCGGTCTCGACCAGATCCTCGACGAAAGCCGAGACGAGCGCGGCAGAATTGTTCGCTCCGGCCCCGGTGGCCAGGAGGTACAAGGTGCCGTGGCTATGCAGGAATTCTTCGGGGTCGAACCCTTCGCCGTCGCCGGGGGAGACGGCATCCATCACCCGGGGATCCGCCAATGCGCTCAACGCGAGTGACACACCCTGCCAGATCGAGTCGCGTGTGCGGGGGTCGGCCTCGAGCATGGCTTGCAACGAGTCGGCCCAGCCGGATGCCGCCGCCGGCGTGCTCAGCAGGATGGCGACTGCGTCATGAGCTGCAGTCGGGTCGAGCGTCCAGCGAAAAAGTTCAATGGGCGGGCAGCGACCGAGAGCTGCCGCGTGCAGCAGCGCCTGGAGCGCGGTGCGGGTCTTTGCTTCCCAGAACCCGCCTCCGTCGACGCCGCCTGCCGCTAGCCCGGTACCTGCGGCGAGCCCCGCGGCGCGGATCATCGCGGTGAGTGGGTCTTCGCAGCCGCGGATTGGCGACCAGCGGAGGCCGACGGGAATGCCAGCGGCCAGTTGCTGCGGGTCGAACACCGCCACAGGCCCCAGTCGTTGCCGTGCGCGCAGCGTGGTGGTGAGGTTGTCCGGGCGGGTCGATGTGGTGATCACCGGGCCAGGGGCGTCGAGGATGGCGTTGATCACGATGTGTGCGCCCTTGCCCGAGCGCGGCGGGCCGATGACGAGTATCGAATCCTCGACACTCGCCCAGACAGCGGTACCGCGGGAGTGACCGATCCGGTAGCCGATGTCGCCGGGGCTCGCATGCGTGAGTGACGGGCGCAGATGCGTTGCTCGCTTCATCAGCGCCTTGTGGGAGGCAGCTCGAGTCACATCCGTGCGTGTTGCGATGCCGGGGATGCGCAGAGGGTCGGGCTTGGCGCCACGACCCGAGTCACGCAGCATCCGCCAGACAAGGATCGCCGCAGCTGAGACCCCTCCGACCAAAACGCCTGCCGTCAGCCAATATGCCAACGGGTTCAAGCCCGGTGCCTGCAGCGCCAATGAGGGGTTGCCGGGGTTTGCAAGCACCGATATTCCGGATGCCGCCCCACCGACCGGTTGCGCGATGCCCGTCGCCCACGCAGCAACCGCCCCGGCAACGCGCAGTACGAGGGCGAGCATCGCTGCACCGAGGAGGACCCCGATACCGAGGTTGGTGAGCTCATCGCCGAGCGGACCCTGAGGCTGTGAGGTGTTCATCGCAATCGGCGCCGTGATTTAACGCGTGCTCACAGCACCAGGCCGCTTCCGGCCTGACCGAATCGCCCGGGTGGCGAATACGTGAACGTGCGATCGCCGGAGAAGCCTGCTGTCGAATCCAGCAGATCTGTCACATCCTGCGCATCCGTGACGAGGCTCGCGATACCTTCCCGAATCAAACGATGGCATCCCGCGCTCGCAGCGCTCGTCACTGGCCCCGGCACCGCGCCGACTGGTCTGCCGAGGGCGTGTGCGTGGCCGGCGACGTTCAGCGACCCCGAGCGGTGCCCCGCCTCGACGACGACCGTCGCGCCCGAGAGCGCCGCGAGAAGTCGATTGCGTTGCAGAAAGCGCCATCTGGTCGGGGCTGAACCGGGTGGCAACTCGGTGATGAGCAGGCCGCCGCTCTGCTCGATGCGTTCGAAGAGCTGCTCGTGACCGGTTGGATAGAGCCGGTCGAGGCCACCCGCGAGCACGGCAACCGTCGCGCCGGAGCGGGTCGCCGCGGCCGCACGGTGGGCGGATCCGTCGATGCCGTACGCGCCCCCGGAGAGGATCACGCGGCCTTGAGCCGCGAGTGCTGAGGTGAGTTCTGTTGCAACAAACTCGCCATATGCGGTCGTGGCGCGAGCACCGACGACGGTGAGTCGTCCGGGGAGCGGAGCTGAGAGCAGACCAGCGTCGCCCTTCAGCCAGAGCGCAATTGGCGCGCTGGCGCCCAGTTGTTGAAGTTCGCCCGGCCAGTCGATGTCGTCGGGCGTCAGAAACCGGAGGCCGTGGGCGTGCATACTCGCCCGGATTCGGTCGATCTGACCCGGGTCTATGCGAGGGGCGAGGCGTCGTCGCCATAGCTCTCCCTCCGCGGGGTCAATCCCGTTCGGTAGCCGATCGCCCGACGTGATGAGCTGCAGAGTCTGTTCGGCGTCGAGCTTGGTGAGCAGCTTGCCGGTGATGACGTCGCTCGGCTCCGACACCGCCGAAAGCGTCATCCGCGCTTCTCGTTCTTCATCCACATTCCGCGCCATGGCAGTTCCTCCTTGATCTGGATGAAAGGTGCGCGCTGGCGAACACGCCGGCTAGATGCCAGCCGTCATCCGAGCCGTCGTGTCGAATACCGTGAGCTCGTCGGGATGCAGCTGGTGCTGCACGACGAAACTCCGATCCTTCACACGCCACAGCCCCTGACCAATGCCCAGCGCAGGAAGCAACTTCTGCTCGGTTCCGCTGAGCCCGAGCGCGGTTGCCGTGGACCCGAGCTGGTCAGATTCTTGGCGGTAAACGATGCGCGTTTCCGCGTTCGCGAGCAGCGACGAGGCGAGCGCGCGCATTGCGGAACCAGAGTCGCCGACATTGTCGAGGTCGCTGAGTTTGTGGAAGATGAGCATGTTCGCGATGCCGAAGTGTCGGGCCAGGCGCCACTGGGCGTCCATGCGGCGCAGTAGCGCCGGATAGGCCATGAGGCGCCAGGCCTCGTCGTAGATCACCCAGCGTTGGCCGCCGGCTGGGTCGGCAAGGGCGGCCTCCATCCAGGCCGAGGAGCACGTCATCAGCACGGAGATGAGCGTTGAATTCTCAGCCACCCGTGACAGGTCGAGGGAGATCATAGGAAGTGTGGGGTCGAAGCGGACGGTGGATGGCCCATCGAAGAGCCCCGCAAGGTCGCCGGCGACGAGCCGTCGCAGCGCATGACCGACGAGGCGGCCGTCTTCTGCGAGTCGGCCCTCATCATCTGTCGGGTTCGGGGCGAGGATGCGATCGACCACCATCGGCAAGATCGGTACCTCTGCGTTTCGAACAGCATCAGCCAGCGCCAGGTCGATCGCGGTGTGCTCGAGCGGGCTGAGCGGCCGATCAAGCACCGTCTCAGCGAGCGCACCAATCAACTCACGACGACGTGCGGCAAGTTGCGCCGACCATTCGGCGTCTGAGACGGATGCCGCCCGGTACCCCTCGTCCAGCGGGTTCAGTCGGTTGCGCAGGCCGTGGCCGAGGATGATCGCCTTGCCACCGACGGCTTCGGCAACCGCGGTGTGCTCGCCTTTCGGGTCGCCGGGCACGTAGACGCGGCGGCCGAAGGGGAGCGAGCGTGTGTAGAGGGACTTCGCCAACGAGGATTTGCCCGACCCGACGATGCCGGCGAGCACGATGTTGGGCGCGGTGATCATCCCCTGTTGGTAGAGAACCCACGGGTCGTAGACGAAGGCACCACCCGAGTAGAGGTCTTGCCCGACGAAGACGCCGGCGGTGCCAAGCCCCGCCTCGGCGAGAAATGGGTAGTGCCCGGAGAGAGTCGCCGACGTGTCTTGGTGTTTGGGCAGTCGCAGCCGCCCCGGCATCCGCAATTGCGCTGGGCCTGCGTCACCGGAAGCGGGAAGGTAGGCCGCGGAGTGGGCTTCGGATCGTTCTGTTTGCCATTGGTCGCGCGCCTCGAGCTGGTGGGCCCTTCGCGCGTCGGCCTCAATTTGCGCGGCCGAGTGCTTACGTGCGCGCCGGTCGCGCGGGAGTTCGCCGCGCGGTTCGATGAGGGAAGCCGTGTGTAACCGCTCGTCTGAGGCACTCACAGTGAGACCATGTGCCCTGCGCTGGGTGTTGACCGGTTGCGTGCGGCGGCCCAGGTGCCAGTATCCGCGTGGCGAGCTCGAGCGGGATGTATGGCTTGCGTGCCTACTTCGGAGGCGAACGCTGTGTCGTCAGAGGGCGAGTACCGGCGGAGCAGCGAAACATACCCAAAGGACGAGCTGTACGTGAGCGCGTAGGGGGAGCCGCCGACCTCGACAGTACGGTCGGTGATCGCCGCGGGAATTCGGTCATACACGTACCCATTCGTGAGTGCCGCGTCCGTGGTTTCGTCGCCGAAATCCCATTGCTGCAGGTGTTCGATGGCGGATGCCGGCCCACTGTCGGAGATCAGGTCGAGCATCTCGTTGGCTTCCTCGCCTCGCAAGAACACGACGCTGATCCACCGGGATGCTGGTGCGTTTGCGTGGTCGTCAAACATGTCGACTCCAATCAGTGTGTTATGCAAGACAGGTGCGCATCGCTCACACGCTCCGACACAGGGGCAGCGCTGCGGCGGTAAACGCCTGCGCTTCTTTACTCGAGAACCGAAGCGTTGCGCACAAGGCATGGAAATCGGGCTGCCCGATTGAGGCGCCCGGGGGTCGAATCTGTCGGGCTTAGACCTTGGCTGGCGGACATCCCCGGCAGAAACGACAGGCTGCGTTGACCGGGGGCCAGGAAGCGACTGCGATCTGACGAAATCTAGTGGCCACAATGCTGTGTCGGTGGTTCCAACTAGCCTGAACGCGTGAGCCACAGTTTGCGAGAGCTATCTGCGTTCCTCGGTGAAGAAGTCGCGGCGTTCATCTACGCGCGTCGAATCGACGATGGTTCCGTCTACTTCCTTCCCGAGGATGAAGGTGCTATTCGCCGCCCGTTCGCGCGCGCCAAGCTTGAGTGTCTGTTCCCCGATTGCCCGCGGCCACGACTGACAAGCGCGCACCGGGTGAAGAAGCGAGATGGCTTCGTTCACCGTTCCGGCTCCAACGCGGCGCATCCGGCGGAAGATTCTTTCCATTATCAAGCGCAGGTGCGTCTTCTGCAGTGGCTCGAAGCAAAGTTCCGTGCACCGGGCTACTCGACTGCGATGGAACTGCAGACTGACTCGGCTCGTACGCGGATCGCGGACGTGATGATTGAGCGCGCGAGCGACAAGCAACGGGTGGCGTTCGAGGTGCAATACGCGAGTTTGACGCCAAGCGATTGGGCAGAGCGCCATCACAGCTACATGAGCATGAAGATCGCCGATGTTTGGATATTTGGCCATCGGCGGGCGATGAAGCCACGGGTGAATTCAGAGGGAGGTGTGAAGCTCAACCCGACCCATGAGGCGGTGGCTGAAACAGGTGCGCCAGTGCTATGGATCAACCCGATTGAAGGAACGCTCGCGATAGCGGTAGTCCGCGAAGTGTTTGCCGGCGTTTCATATGAAATGCTCGCCAAGGAAGGTGAGGCAGAGCTGGTTTTCGAGCCGTTGTCCCTGTTTTCGCTGGCGCTGGGGGACGACGGTTGGGTAGTTGTTACGTCTCCGAAGCTGCGGCGACTTCGACAGTCGGCTGCGGCGCTAGTTACTGCACGTTCGGAAGCTGCGGCTGCAGCGGCAGCTGCGTTAGAGGTGTCAGCGGGTCAAATTCGTGAGCTCGCACGACAGGCGGAAGAGCGTGAAGCAGCGGCCGAAAAGCGAAGAAGGTCGAAGACCATCTGGCTATCGACCGACGACGGACGAGAACTCGTCTCCGCTTTTGAAGGTGTTTTGCCGCCGTGGATTGGCATCGAGATCGGTGACCTACCTTGTGCGTTTCGAAGCTCAGCTGAGTGGCAAGGCACTTTGTATCTGAAACATCTCCACGGTCTTGATCCCGGCGAAGTTGTTCGCGTCGTCGACTGCGTCAGGTCGCTCGGATTGGGTGGCGCGGCGATCCCAATTGTGCGCGCATGGTTTGAAAACCTCGTTCGGTGGGGCGTTGTTGGCTACGCTCATCGCGGGCTAGATATCAGCTACCGGATAGCTCCGCGTGCTAGCAAGAAAGAGCAGTCCGAGCTGCCTCACGTGTTTGAAGTATTGACGCACGTCTGTTCCATTTGTGGGTATCAGCTTGCGGAGATCTACTATCCGGCCGGGCGGCATGAATACTGCCAGGTGGTCAAGCAGCGACTGCGTGAGCGGGCTCACTGAAATCAGGATCTTCTAGCCTCATGTCTCAATGGTTGCTCCGAGCATCACGATCCGCCAGATGTGTTGCCTTCAGGATTGCGCTAAGTTGCTCACACGTACGACTTGCAGCGATCTCTGGCTGCTATTTCGCGCCACCAAATGTCATTGCGGCCACAGGTACGGGGGCCCTCACCAAGATTGACGCGCAAGCAGGGATTGGACGCACTCAAGCACCTCACGGCATGCGAGACGATGGCCTCGACGCCATGGCGCGACAGCGGGGGCGGGGCATCAATCGCGAGCTTCACACCGGTCGCACCGAGGAGCGTGCCGGTGACCCACTTCTGCCACCGCATCCAGGTCGGCTTCCGCTGCAGGAATGTTGCGACCGAGCCTGCAGCGATAATAGTCGCACCGTTGACCGCGACGCCGACAAGGATCTGGATCGCGCCGAGCTGAAAGCCCTGCGTGACGATGCTGCCGGCGGCGGGGTCGATGTACTGGGGGATGAGCGCGAGATAGAGGATCGCGACCTTGGGGTTGAGGAGATTCGTCAGGAGCCCCATGCGGAAGAGTTTGCCGAACGAGTCGCGGGGGAGCTCGCTGGTCTCGAACAGCGACTTTCCTCCCGGGCGAAGCGTCTGGTAGGCGAGCCAGAGGAGGTAGACCGCACCAGCGATCTTCAGTGCGATGAACAACCACGGGACAACGAGGAACACCGCTGCTAGCCCGAGGTTTACCATCACCATATACACGACGAAGCCGACTGCCGTGCCGGAGAGCGACATCATCCCGGCACGCTATCCCTGGCTAATGCTGCGAGAGACCGGGCACATCATGTTCGGCCCGGGCGTGAGGGCGAGCCCAAGCTCGATGAGAGCAATGCCGGCTGCGACGGACAACGAGATCATTCACGCTTCTTTCATCGGGTGGGTTGGAACGAGCATCCCGTCGATGCCGAGCTACACACAGTCTCCCACTCCGGATGACTCAGCCACCCTCGAACCGACGATGGTGCCCCATGTCAATGCGGAGATCTCGTGCCACCGTGTCTACTTGCTTTGTTGGAATTCGTGTCTGCCCGAAACGGATTGATCTTGACACGACGGCGATGAGTGCTCTGAATCGCCGCGATGGCGTCTTTGTCCGCGCGTCGCTTCGTGCCCGATGAGGCTGCAGAGATAGGGATATCGGGCGAAGCGTTTCTCGATGCCGGGCATGCAGACGAGGGTGACGCCCATTTGGTGGCGGTCCTAGAAGTCGCGGGCTAGTCCGAGACCTGCAGTCTTGAGCCGGTCGGCTTCGTCGGGACTCTTTCCCGGCGCCCGCAACATTTGGTGCCGCGAAATGGCAGCCAGATGTCGCTGCAAATCACAGCTCACACGCTCCGACACAGCGGCAGCGCTGCGGCGGTGAACGCCTGCGCTTGCCGGCCAACGAGTCGGCGCGTCTCACAAGACGCTTGGATGGCGGCCTGCTCGATCGAGGCGACAGCGGCATCCAATTCGTCAATACTCGGAGCCGTAATGCAGATGAGACCGGTCGTGCGTAGTACGCCGTGGCCAGCGGTGAGATCAGTTTCTTGCTGCAGCACGTCTTCGTACTCGGCGGTCGCGCCGGCATCCTCGATCTGGCCAATGCGCCTGCGCTGGTGTGCGTCGCTGATGAGCTCGGTCTTCTTCTTGCGGATGTCGCGCGCGGCCTGATCGGCGCGGACCGGCAGATAGTGCAACGACACGGTGCGCAGAACGCCGGTAGTAAAGACGAGCGGTGACATGAACCCGGGGTAGACCTGTGACCGCGGCCATTCGCTGATCCAGAGCACGGCGTGGAATGCGGTGTCGGAGTGGAGCCGATCCCAGCTTTCGGTGACGGCGACGGGGCCAGCCGTCGCAAGATCACGACCGACGGCACGATGGCGTTCGAGCTCGACACCGATGGCCGGGTCGTAGGCGGTGCGCAGAATGCTCGCGAGCTCGTCGGTCGTGAGCCACCCACCGACGCTGAGATCTGCGGCTCGGAGTGCGCCGGTCAGCGACGTCATTTCCTGGCGCAGCACTGTTGCCGCGCCGCGCATGCCTCCGCCCTGGGTACGGATTTGTCTGGCTGCGGCCTTGAGATCTAGCGAAATGCTGACGGTGGTGGCGTGGCGCTCTCCGGCCGGCCCGGCACGCTCGATGAGGTCGCGGTATGTGACTGTAGCCCAGCTGCCGTCGTCGATCCCGTGCCGCTCCCACCACTCGGCGAGCCCCGTGCCCGAGTCAGGGAGCGTGCGTTCCGACACCTGTAGACGTGCAATGCGCCCAGACCTGCACGCACCGGCGAGCACGCGCCCCCAGCCTGTTACGCGCCGGTTCTGTTCGGAGGGGTCGAGCAAGGCGAATGCGGGGTGCGACACCGCCACGATCGCGGTGAGAGTCTGTTCATGCGGGTCATGGATCATCACGGCCCCGGACTCCGGATCGTTCCACTCGCGCAACGGGGCGGCGTCTCCCGGCAGAGCGAGCGTGCCCACGGGGCGGGGCCGAATGATGCGTCGACGATAGGTGAGCTGGCCGCGCGCGCTGCGCCACATCCATCGGCTGACGATCGGCAACCATTCGACGAGTTTGCGACCACCGATCGGGATGACGGCCACGATCACCGCGGTTCCCCAGAGCGGGCTCGTCCACGCAATGCCGGAGGCACCCGCCGTGTAGAGCGCGGTGACAAGAGTGAGTAGGCCGATTGAAACGGCGATCAGCTGAGGAAGAGAGAGCCCGAAGAGGATGCCGCGGCGAGCCAGCCGCGAGAACTGCACCGGTGCAAGCTGATAATCGCTGTGGTTGTTGCCGGTGACCATGGCTATACGTCCTTCATTGCTCGTCCGGCCGCGGGCGAAGCGGTAGCCGGTTGCGCCGATGTGCCCCGTGGGCGGCGAGACTGAACTACCGACCGCGGAGTGTTCGGGGGAGTGGGAGCCGCGATATTGTCCGAGGATTGCATGTGGCCGCTCGCCGCCTGGCCGGCCGCGTTGCCGACTTTCGGGCCAGCTTTGGCCGCGGCACCGATGACCTCCGCACCAACAACTACGGCCGCTGCGGCTGGCCCTGCGGCCGCGGCACCGCCCGTGGTACCCGCGCTTGCTGCGCTCCCGCCCGCCACACCGCCGCTGGAGGTCCCTGCGGATCCGGATGCCCGGCTTGCCGAGGCGGTGGTGCTGCGCCCACCCGACGTTGCGGGCGGCGGACCGCTCTGCGACGACTTCGCGCTTCCGGCATCCGCACGGTGACCAAGAATCCTCTTCGCCCCGTCAACCATCGGTGCGCTCGGTACCGGGACGGGCCTGTTGAGTGCGGACTTGGCCTCCTGCTCGCTCGACATCGCGTGATACATATCGAAGCCAATGAAGCTGAGGAACTTGTATGTGATGTACGGAGCGAACGCCGCGATGAACATCAGCACGATTCCCGCTATTGGATCGCTGATCGACGCGAGGTCGGCATCGATGGGTGCCGAGACCTGCGCGACTGCCACCAGGAAGATGACGACGAGAACCAGCTTGGAGAGGATCAAAGCGATCACAAACGCCACCCACTTCGTGAACCAGCCCTTCGTGGCATCCCATGTCGCACCGGCGAGCGCGATCGGCCCAAACACGATCGCGACCAGCAGCAACGCCTTGCGGATGAGGAGCGAGAACCACACGATCGCCGCAGCGCTGATCGCCAGCGCGGAGAGGAAGATCGTCACGATCGCACCGACGCCCGGGGCAGCGATACTAATCGTCGTGAGGCCGCCGGCGAGAAGTGCGATGCGGTCGCCCATTCCCTTCATGGTGTTGCCGCTTGCTTGAACGATGCCGATGGCCAACTGGTCGGTGATCTCAAGCATCAGCCCGGTGATGGTGATGAGCACGAACGATCCGAGTATGGACTTGGCGAGTCCCAAGGCGGCTCGGGAGAGAGCTGTTGGGTCGCGGTGGACGAGCCCGGTGATCAGTTGCAAGCAGAAGAGCACCAACGTTACGAACACGGCGACGCCGAACAGCACGTTGTAGACCTTGATATACCCGGGGTCGGTGAGATCGACGAGTGTGGTGGTATCGAAAGCAGCCCAGACGGATTCGAACAGCCAGGCCGCTGCGGAGCCCATAGAATTTGCGAGCCAGTCAAACGGGGCCGCGATCAACGAGGCTGTGCCTTCGCCGACGGTGCTGCACACCTCGGCGATAACGGGGACGTCGCAGACGCTCATCGTCATGCCCTTGTTTGGTCGCCTCGGTCAGACGGCTTGGCCGACGCCCCAGAAGAAGTTGATGAGTGTGACGGCTGCGCCGCAGATGATCGCCGCACCGCACGACACCAGCACGCCCAGCTTGCCGCGCGAGGCGAGGTGCGGGTTTGACGAGTTCGCCCCGAAGCCCCACACGATCGCGGAGAGGATCAGGGCGAGCACGCTCAGAATGAGGCCAACCGTCATCACGGCGCCGACGATGACGCGCAGCTGTTCGATGCCGGGAAGCCCGGTTCCGTTTGGAACAATGTCGATCACGGCGAGCTCCCTCGTTCGATGAATGGGTACGAACGAAAGGAGTGCAGGGTGTTCCCGCAACGACTGAATGCAGTGCGTCGTGGGGTGTTCAATCGGAATGTGCTGCAGCCAACGGGGACATCTTCACGTGAGAGAAAGACTCGATCGCGACATTGAAGATGTGGTTACGGTGGATTTCTGGCGAATTGAGAAAGGTGCCTAGGCAAAGCTCGACATACGGTTTCATGAATGGCTCCCTGCGGGGCCCGAAGGGCGATTAGCAAACGGGCTATGTGTTGCGAATTGTGTCGGGGCCGTCATATTTTGCGGCGCCACTTTCCCCTTCAGTAGCGATGCCGTGCCGCACGGCTGGAAGCTACGCCTGTGTAATCGTTAGCTCGCCTGTGCGCAGAATTGACTACGGGTTGCGTGATCATAGTCAGAGGTGGTGTCGGATGAAGTCCGGTTGCTGGGACCGCGTGTCGGCTTCCGCCAAGCGGTTGGCAGGTTCCGAGCCGGACCAACTCTCTGATTTGAAGTGCAGGCCGCACACAGTCTCGTGCTGCTAGGCGCGGCGACATCGAGTCGAACCGCTGGAAGTGGCGATTGCGAAAGTGACCACCCACGGATTCTCAGTAGGTCGTTGCCGCATAAGTTGTCTGCGGGTTCCCTTTTTGTGGTGCGAGCGTACGAGCGCGGTCGACAAACTCGTCTGCCTCACTCCCGCTAGAAGAAGAGGTTCTTGACGAAGTAGAATGCTCTGAGGGCCTGGCTCAGCCCCGCTAATAATATGAAAAGGACGAGAACTCCGATCGCACAGATGGTGGCTACCCACCATGCGATCTCTGCTGGAAGTGACACGGAAAACAACACCACTGAAGTAATCGTGGCGAGTACCGAGAGCGCGCCGCCTGCAGCTTTTGTTGAGTTCAAACTGACTATCTTGCGCTCGGGCATGTTGAGCGCACGGATTTCCTCGGACGGCACGAACGTCCATCCCGCCGTTGAGTGTAACTTCGCATACTTACCCGTTGGATCTAGCTTCTTGATCCGTATTGTCGCGTAGAGCGACATAATGAGTGCAAGTGCCCCGCTGAGGGTCGAACCGAGGGCCAATTGTGCGAAGAGCGCATTTATTTCCACGTCTGATGATGGCAGATTGCTGACCTACATGTGACATCGCCTTTTTGGTGCGAGGCCCAATGTTCATGTGGGCGGTTTCGCTTACTATCCGTGCGCTCTTGTCTAGGCGTTCGCAGCTTGATGTGCAATAACTCATAGTCGACTGCCGATAGCGAGCATGAAATTGACGACGGCAATTGCCGCCCCGGCGAGCGCCGCCGCCCCGCACGCCACCCAGAGCCCCGTTCGAGCTTTCAAGGCGGCTTGGAAATGGCCGTTCGCCGTGGCGAGCGCCCAAGCGATCCCACTCACGACCATCGTCAGCACCGCGGCGATGAGCACAATCGTAAGCAGCGCGCCGATGATGCTCTGTAGCTCGGTCGCGCCACCGACTGCGCCGAAGTCAGGGAAGACCTCCATGTCACGCCGCCTTTGCTGGTGTGCATCGGGCCGCGGCATCCGCGGCGCCGTCGAGTCCGGTAGCACCATGTGCGGTAAGCCAGTCGAGTGCGTTGACGGCTGGCTCATTCGCTCCGCCCGGGTGTATCTCGAGGTGGAGGTGTGGGCCTGTCGATTTCCCTGCCGAGCCGACGTCGCCGATGTGTTGGCCCGCGGACACGTTGTCGCCCGTGGCGACGTGGATGCCCTCGTCATACATATGGGCGTAGTACGACGCGACGCGCGCTCCATCGATTGTGCTCTCGATGATGATTAGTCCGCCGTAGGTGCCGCGCGGTCCAGCGAAGCTCACGACGCCGTCGGCGACCGCGAGGATCGGCGTACCCGCGGACGCCGCAAGATCGCTGCCGGCATGGAAAGCTCGCGAGCCCGTGACAGGGTCGGTTCGCCATCCGAAACTATCGGTCGGGTTGTAACTCCCCGCAGGCAAAGGATAGACGACGCGCGAGGTCTCCGGAACCGCGGGGCTGGCAACGCGCGCGCTCGCCGAAGGGTGTCGGGTGAGCGCGGTGAGGATCGCTTCCGCCGTGGGTTGGTAGTTCTGATATCGATCCGGGTAGGCGCTGACCTCGACGGCTTGTGCGGCTTCGCCGGGGTCCAACAGCTTCCAGCCAGTGATATCGAGAAGGCCGCGCGGCGATCCGGCGTTGGGGCCCGCCAATCCGCCGAAGAACGCTCCCGCTTGGTATTCCGGGTCCATGAGCTCGGCGACCGTTCCCCATCCCGCAACCGGTCGCATTTGAAAGAGGCCGAGCGAGTCGTGGTCGGAGCCGATTCCGTCGTTCGGGTAGCCCGCGGAATCCGGATAGGCAGAGGGATTAGCGAGCATGCGCAGAGTCGACTCGGTGAGCGCGGCCATCAGCGCGATCAACACGCCCTCGCGGCCGACGCCCGTCGTCTTGGTGCCGACAGAGACGATCGTGGCGGCGCGGGTCAACTGTTGCTTGCTCAGGGTGATCGTCGCCCCATTGTGGGTGGGGGCCGTGAGCGAGTCGGGGATGCTGCCGACGCCGAGCGATACAGACGTGCATGAGATCGCGGCGGGGTTCACGAGCGCTGCTACCCCGACCAGGCCGGCCTGCGGGCCGACGAGGATGAGTGCAACGAGGAAGCCGAGGAGCTTTTTCATTGCTCGGCCTCACGCCAGCGGCTGATTGAGGATTGAGAGTCGGAGCAGCTCGCAGGGGTTATGGCCCGGGCACACGACAAAGACGGTGAACGTCACCGGTCGTGCCGTATGCATTTCTTCGGTGTCCCAGATGCCGGATCGGTGACGAGCCCCAACCACAGTGAATGCTGTGGCCCCCTCTGGAATCTGTCCTGGCGCTGCCTGGTCGAGGGCAATCGACCACGCGCGAGGCACAATGACCGATTTGATCTCGATCGATTGCCGGGTGCCGTAAGCGCTGAGCTGCTGCCAGATCGCCGGTGCAGGGAAGTAGCTTCGAGCATCGGATGCTACGGCTGGCGCTTCATCAGCGTTGGCGACGTCAACGAGCACCTGCACCCACACGGCGAGTCCGCCTGGGTAGCGGGTATCCCAGGTGAGAAGGGCGTGGGCGACATCGTGGGCGAATTGTTCAGGATCTGTAGTCGCGGCGATGGGTTGCGGCCGGCCGATGCGTGTCGGCAACGTTGGTGACGCGGATGCGCTGTGGGGAGTGCTAACCGGCTCGCTCGCGTTCGCCGGCCCGCGAAGCAAGCCGTACACACCGAACGCCATGAGCACGGTGAGCGCGACGAGGACACAGGCGATCGCGATGATGAGGCGACGGCGACGAACGAAGCGCATGGTGAACTCCTCGAGACGGGTGCGCGTGTGGGAGATGCGCTGTCTGTGAGGTGCGCCCCAGCGGGCATCAACTTCATTGGATCGGTCATTGACCGCGGACAAAGATATTCGCGGTTGGGAGACGAGAGCCTCCCACGAAGATTTACTTGCGCGCATCTCTAAAGTTGAATCCTGAGCGCTGGGCGGTCAGTGTCGGCATGGCAGGCCGCTACACCCGCCTATCGCGCCCCAGAAAGCTCAGCTGCAATTCCCGCTATTTCTCTTCACTTGTTGTCAGAGGTGGACGACACGATCGTGGGCAAGTGGCCCGGCGTCGGCTGCACGCCATATCCTCAGTGGATGTCCGAAAATCAGGCTGACCCGCGCAGCGTCTTCGTAATTCATGGTCGCAATGAACCGGCACGCAAAGGCCTCTTCGACTTTCTACGCGCCATCGGTCTATCGCCGATTGAGTGGTCAGAAGCCATTTCAATGACCGGTAGCGCTTCACCGTACATCGGAGATGTGTTGGACGCCGTATTCAGACGCGCACAGGCGGTCGTCGTTCTTCAGACCCCGGATGACGTTGCGCATCTTCACGAATCGCTTACGTATCCGGGCGATCCAGAGACACAACCGCAGATGCAACCGCGACCCAACGTGCTCTACGAGGCAGGAATGGCGATGGGGCGTAGCCCTGATCGCACCGTGATCGTCGAGCTTGGACAGGTCAAGGTGTTCAGCGACATCCACGGGCGGCACGCTGTACGCCTAGACAATTCCGTTGCAAAGCGGCAGGACTTGGCAACGCGCTTACGCAATGCTGGATGTGCCGTGAAACTGGACGGCACTGACTGGCACGAAGCTGGTGATTTGACCCCTCCCCGCCCGCCAGGGGGAGGCTTGCCGTTGGGGAGGAAGCTGCCCTCATCTCAAAGCTCTGGCCTGCCACGATTAGCGGCACGATTGCACGAACGTGGCGGCAACAAGCTGTCAGATGTCATTGTGACAAACCACGGCCCAGGAACGGTCTATGAGTTGATGGCTGAGCCGATTGACCCCGATGACATGCTGCGTTCTTCCGATGAACTTCCTGTGCCGCAACTGCCAGCGGGGAAATCGGTTGGTCACGTCCCGCTGAGTGGTGGAGTTTCTCAACACCGTGCGGGTCAGTTGTTCTAGCTTAGGCGGCGGTGAGTTCGGGGAGGATCACCGCCTCATTGACGGTCTCGATCGGGTTGGTCATGGTGGCCAGCTCGAGCATGGACGCCTCGGAGAAGTAGCGGCGTTCGCCGGCCTCCCACTCGTCGTGCTGCTCGATCAGAACAGACCCGGCCAGGCGCAGCAACGCCGCGGGGTTCGGGAAGACGCTGACAACATCGGTGCGGCGCTTAATCTCCTTGTTCACCCGTTCCAACGGGTTCGTCGACCAGATCTGCCGCCAGTGCCGGCGCGGGAACCCGGCGAAAGCGAGCAGGTCAGGTTGGGCGTCGGTGAGCATGGCGGCGACCTTCGGGTGCGAGCGGCCCAGCATGGTGGTGACCTCGCCGAACTGCTTGTGGATGTGCTCCGCGTCGGGCTGGGCGAAGATCGTGCGGATGATCGACGCGACCATGTCCTGGGAGCCTTTCGGCACCACGGCGAGGACGTTGCGCATGAAGTGCACCCGGCAGCGCTGCCAGCCGGCGCCCTGGAACACGGTGCCGATGGCCTTCTTCAGTCCGGTGTGCGCGTCAGACATGACCAACTTCACCCCGTCCAAGCCGCGCGCCTTCAACGAGCGGAGGAAGCTGGTCCAGAAGCCCTCGTTCTCGCTGTCGCCGACGTCGAAGCCGAGCACTTCCCGGCGCCCATCGGCGGCAACGCCGACCGCGACGACGATCGCCTGGGACACGATCCGGTGCCCGACGCGGGCCTTGCAGTAGGTGGCGTCGAGGAACACATACGGGAAGTCCTGGGCGGCGAGGGTGCGGTCACGGAACTGCGCAACTTCCTCGTCCAGGCCCGCGCAGATCCGCGACACTTCCGACTTGGAGATGCCGGTGTCGGCGCCGAGGGCTTTGACCAAGTCATCGACCTTCCGGGTCGAGACGCCGTGGACGTAGGCCTCCATCACGACCGCGAACAGCGCCTGGTCCACCCGCCGGCGCCGCTCCAACAAGGCCGGGAAGAACGACCCAGCACGCAGCTTCGGGATTCGCAGATCGAGGTCCCCGGCCGTCGTCGTCAGCGTTCGGGGACGGCTGCCGTTGCGGAGGGCCGTGCGGCCCGTGCTGCGTTCGAACGGGGCGGCGCCGATGAACGCGGTCGCCTCCGCATCGATGAGTTCTTGGTAGAGCATCTCGGTCGCCGACCGGACCCGGTCGGTGACGTCGGTGAGTTTGAGTTGAGCGAGCAGGTCGAGCAGGGCAGACTGGTCTAGAGCCATCGTGTGTTTGTGTCCTTCTGTGAGTAGCTTTGATCGGTTCTCACTGACCATTACACGATGGCTCACTACGTTAACGAAGCAACGCGGGCCTGCCGAGATTTACACCACTCCACGGGACGTGACCAATCGGTTCGAGTCCTCCAGCGCATGCCCCCGTCGTTTACCCAAGTAGCCCGCTCGCATTTTACGATCAAGTTGCGAGGCCGCACAGCTGATGGGGTCCCAATTGACCACGACGAATTTGTAAGTGGAGACTAGATGAACATCCCAGTGGCCTTACCACTCGACAATGATGGATTTCTTCGCCGTGAATGCCCGACCTGTCTTCGACAGTTCAAGTGGCATAACGGGCCAGCGAACGAAGAAGCTGAACAGCAAGCCCCAGCAGATTCATACTTCTGCCCCTTCTGCGCGCAGGCTGCGCTGCCCGATCAGTGGTTGACGACTGAACAGGTCGACCATGTTCGTGGTGTCGCGATTCCAGCAGCGATTAAATCAATCGACGACGCTCTTTCTGAAGCTTTCAAAGGCTTCAAAAGTAAGAACATAAAGGTCACGAAGACCGGGCATCTAAATACTCCTGACGAACCGAACCCGCTTACTGAAGCGGACGACATGATGATCATTGCGTCGCCTTGTCACAGCTGGGAGCCAATCAAAGTTCCAGATGAAACTGCGAGTCCAGTGCACTGCATTGTCTGCGGTCAGGCCTTTGCAATCTGAGAGAACGGATGCGTCAGTGCTATGTTCGCTGGATTGCCTGCCGCCCTTCAGCGGGATCACGCCGAATCCTAAATTTAGACACCATCAGAATTTTGGCTCTGCGGAGGAACGATGAGATCGGGCGAAGTCCAAACGTCACCGCCTCGCACTATCCGCAGCGACTCGGCGAATGCGATCGTGCCAGCCAGTGCCGTTTCGAACTGCGCCCACTGCTCGTCGGTGAGCTCAGCGGCGATTTCAGCGGCGTCGTAGCGGAGCCACCAACCATCCATGTCATTCCAGAGGAAGACGAACGATCGTGTCGGCAGCTTCGCGCTGACAGCGGTCGACGTCGACGGATGTGCCGGTCGGGAGCTTTTGGCCTTCGTCGTTGCCTTCACGCGTGCGAGTGCTTCTCGCGCCAGCTGCTCGAGGTTGACCTCAGATGCAGAGCCCGCGGAGGCGTGCATCTCTGCAACAGCGACCGATGAGGCTTCGCGGATGGCGGCCGGCTGCGTGGCATCCGCACTCAAACTCTCAAGCTCAGACACGGCGATCTGAGTGTTCACACGGCGGTGACCGGATGCGACCGAGCCACCGTCATCGATCAATCTCAGTTCGAACTGTGCGTGGTCGCGGAGCGCCACGTCGGCACTCTCGTCCGCGGCAACCCGCTGAACGTCGCCGATGCGCTCGAGCGTTGTGTAGGAACGGCGCCCCGTCACGAGAAGCGCAGCCTGCGCCCGGGCGTAGCCATCGAGTAGCGCCACCGGTGCTGCCACCGTGGCAGCACCGTCTGACAGGTGGCTTTGTTGCTCCGCGCCGAACCGTGATGCCTCCTGCCGGTGCCGCGCGTCTTCGGACAAAAGCACCTTCACCTCGCGATACAAGGTGGCTGCTTCGGTCGGACTCAGCGCCTTGTGAAGTGCGTTGTCGTCCTGCTCAGCGAGCAGCTGGGTCAGACGGTCCGAGATGCCAGAGCGTACCCAGACGTTGAGCTTGCGCACGCCGAGCTGCCGGAGGGCCGCAAGCCGGCGGGCACCGCAGACCAGAATGCCGTCGGGCGTGACCGTGATCGGCTGCAATAGCCCCTGCCGCTCGATCGACGCAGCGAGAGCATCGATGTCGCCGAGGTCTGTGCGGTGCCGCGAACCGATCCGGATGGAGTCGATGGCCCGCTCCAACTCGATATGGCCCGGGGTGCTGGTCATATCGACGCCCCAGGAACGTTTGCGGCGATGCCCGCAACCAGCTCATCGTCGTTGAGAAGTGCGAAAAGGGGCTCACCGACGAGCAGACGCAGCAGGATGCCGCGACCGGCCGCCGTGTGCGCTTGCAGCGGGTCGCAGCATCCCAAGAGCGCACGAAGCATCGCCACCCAAGCCCGCTGCGGAACATCGAGGAGCGCACGAGCGGTGTAATCACGGCGGAGCGACTCGTAGGCCGTCGGACGCGAAGGCGCATCCGCCAACCGGCCGCAGACGTACTCGACTCCATCTCGGGCGCGGTCCGGCGGCCAGCCGAGCACAACGAACAACGAGATCGCGGCCTCGATGGCCGATGGCACTTCGAGTGGTGGTGGCTCGGTCGGTTCCTCGACGGGGTTTGTGCGGAACGCCGGGTGGTAATCCGGCAGTGGGTGCTCGCGATCGCTGAATCGTTCGGCGTCATGGAAGCTGGATACGCGTGTGCGACGTGCTTGGTGCACCGAGCAGAGCAACCCCCGCGCGCGTTCCTCGGCGATGCACGTTACCTGCACAGCTCGAGTGACGATCGCCCACGGGTCGTGCGCGCGCAGTGTCGATGGTGCGCGCATCGCGTCAAACGCGGCCGCGGCTGCCTCCCACGGATCCAAACCGTGTTTGCGAGCCAACGCCGCGTAGCGCTGTGCGGCGAACTGCATGAGCTCAGCCGCCTCGCGGTCCGTTCGCCAGTTGGCGCCGTCATCCGATTGAAGACGGCGAAGCAGCGTGCGAAGCCCCTCGGAGTCTCGAAACGGCGTCGTGCTCATAGTTCTCGCCGCCCTATGCCGCCGCGCGTGACAGCGGGCAGCTCGCTCGAGCGACCGAACGCGGAGAGGGGCGGAAGCTGATGAGCGCGTTCGCGGATCGCACGGCGGGATGTCGAGGGTGCACGCCGCACGCGACGGGCGAGCTCACCTTCAAAGTCGAGGCCGCGACCTGCGATGCGGCCGGATCCAGTGTTGAGGAGATCCGACGCGCGCACCCAGACGATGCCGGACCGGCGCCCAGACTTCTCCAGATCCGTGGAGCTCAGAGGCAAAAGCCGGTTTCGGCTTCGGGGGAGTGCTGGGGTGGCAGCGTGCTCAGGATGCGGGTGCGTGACGTCGCCGGCATCCTCAACAAGCGCCGCCCAGGGCGTCTCCTCGACGTTGTCTTCATTCATCATTGGGTTCCTCCCGTGCTCTCTCAATCTGCACAGGAGGAGCGCCGACCGCGCCTCGGATCCAGCGCCCGACGGTGGATGGGTGCACGCCCGCGTGTTGCGCAATGGCCGAGTTCGACCATCCGAGGGCCCGGAGCGCAAGTGCATCGGTCTGGCCCGCGGTGGTCGAGGAGGATTTCATTTCGGCAGTGGTCTCGATGAGGGACTCGGGAACGTCTTGCTGCGCAGGCGGGACAACGTGAGCTGGCTCATGCCGCATAAGCACCGAGGTCAGGTGTGTGATGGCGAGCAGAATACGCGGCGGCACCGCCGAAACGGATGCCACGAGCAGAAGCGGAACGCTCGTCTCGCCGGCGACAATCGCGTGGATAGCGTTCGCAGCGACGGAGATGGCGGCACCCGCGCTGAGCAGCATCCAGGGATACCAAGCTGCGCGCGAGCGGGCGAGCGCCACTGCGGCCACTGTCGCAACGACGATGATGCCGTCCACGATGAGGGGCCAGATCCAAGCCCGCGATGCGTCGATCCCGGAACGGCGCGCGAGATCAGCGAGTGATGTGAACGACAGCCAGAAAGCGCCTGCAGCAATGAACACGGTGCCGACTACTGCCGTGACCATTGCGAGTCGGATCCCTTCGGTGCGCGGTCGCGTCACGACAGACATGGTGCGTCTCCGTTCCTGCTTCTCAGTCTCTCGGGCGCGCCCCAGGACGAATCCGGTGCGGCGGGTCCTGCCCGTCGACATGCGGAGCGAATCGTCGTGCTGATTTCGCGCTCCGTGAGCCCCGCGCGAACCGCCGCAGGCCCCAGCGTGTCTTCGATGTCGGCAGCCGCAAAGCCTGCGTCGATGAGGCGACAGGCAGCCCAGAACAAGCCACTATTCCGCTCGCCTTCCTGCAGGTTGCCCACCCAATGTTCGAGTCGACTCGGCTCTGAGAGCGCAGAAGCCGTCCGTCGAGAGGCGACCTGCAATCTGCCGGGATCAATGAACTGACGGAGTGCGACAGCGTCAACAGGCCGGGCGCCCGGGGATGAGAGCGAGACAAGCCGATACGCGAGTCGCGTACCGCCTACGTCCAGCACCGACGGCGGTATGACGACGTAGCCGCCGTCCCCGCGGAAGTCGATATGCGCGACCGCTGCTTGCCAGCACCGCTGCGGGCGGTCCGCGATCGCAGAGTAGTAGACATGCAAACCACCAGACGGGGTGCGCACTCGGGCGAACCCGTCGATCAGAACCCCGGCCGCGGTCGCGCGTTCGAACGCAACAAGGCCTGAATCGACATCCGCCACGTCTATGTCGACGACATCGATGCCCGAAACGTTGCCCGTTGGCATCCCGAGGTTCGCGCGTGGCCAGCGAGCCCACCACCCACTTACCTGGTCGAAGTCACTGCTGGCGTCATGAAAGCCAGCGTGCGTCAGGGGACGCTTGCCACCAACTTCGCAAGGGAAGATTTGGATGCCTGAGCGCGCGAAGGTGAGTGCGGCATCGCGGGCCGGCATCCCCCGAGTCATCGAGAGCACCTCAGCGACGCCCCTCACAGTGTCAGCGCCTCAAGTTGTTCCGCCGCTCGCGCGGAGGATTGCGTCGGCACAGTAGCGGCGATGCCCGGAGCCGGCGTTGGTCGTGAGAGCCCCGGGGGATCACCCGCCCCAATTTGCGCAGTCGGAAGCTGGTCGAGAATCGTCACCGCTGTTCGTCGCACTCGCTCACCTGTCGCCTGCACTACATCCCCGGCGGTCGCGCCCGACACCGACGCCGACGCCGCCCACGTCGACACGTACGGGATCGTGTATATACTCGTGTCCATGCCGTGAGCCGCGCCGATCATCAACGCCACCGATTCGGCTTCAACCTCGCTGATCCCGCGATGCAATACGGTATCGAAGGCCGGCTCATGCATGCGGATGTGGGCGAGCTCGTGCGCCAGCGTCTTGACGCGCGCCGCGGCATCCATATCGTCTCGTACTGTGACCATGCGGCTTCCGAAATCGGTCATCCCGTTCGCGCCGCGGAGGGTGGCGGCGTCCTCCGCCAGCGACAGGCTGAAACCGTCTCCTCGGACGAGTGTCGCGAGCCTGTCCCAGAGCCCGGCCGGTGCTTCGCCGCTCAACAGATGGGGCGTGGGCCGCTCGGGGAGGGGGACTCCGTCGGTCTGGGACGCGTCCCACACATACGCCGGCCTGACGCCGACCATGCGCGGGCGGATCAGCTCACCTGGTCGCGGCCGCTCGTTGCGAGTGAGCCTCCGCCACGAGCCAGGGTCTGCAGGCGCCGATGAGGCATCTGCTGCAGAGATCGAGGAGGTCTTGCGACTGGCGATCGAGGGCCGAAAGCGAGTGAAGGACCAAATCCTGCGGATCGACGACACCATGACGGATGTGCGGTTCGGATACACGGATGCTTCGGGGGAGTGGCACGACGTCACGACCCTTGAGGAGGACGAGTACCCGGCGCTTTATCGCCAGGACCGACAGCGTATGGATGACGAGCCCAACACGCCGTCCCCTCTCGTTGATACGGACGTCGAACCGGCGCCACGAGCGACTTCGGTGATCCTCAAAGAGGGGCACCACGAGTTCCAGGAAAACCAGCGGGGACTTTCCTATGAAAAGCTGATCCTTCCTTACCTTGACGGAGCCGCCGAGGTGACGATTACGGACCCGTACATCCGTCTCTACCACCAGGTGCGTAACCTCATGGAGCTGATCGAGGTGATCGCGAGGTCGAAATCGTTGGAGGATGAGGTCAAGCTCCAGCTCATCACGATCGAGCACGACGAGCCCGAAAAGGCTCAGATTCAGCTGAAGAATTTGTATCAGGTGAAGCAAGCCGCCGAGTCAGCGGGCATCATGCTCGACGTGGCATTCGACAACACACGGACTATCCATGATCGCAGCATGAACCGTCCCGGATTTCATGCCGCCGTTTTGTTGGCGGCTTCGTCGTTTAACGGGCCGTTTGTTTCAGCGTAGTAGTTGCGCTCGTATTCCTCGGGCGGCATGTTCCCAAGCGAGCTGTGCAGGCGCCGATTGTTGTACCAATCGAGCCAGTCGAAGGTGACTGCTTCAACATCGGCGAGGGTCTTCAACGGGCCCGTCATGAACGGTGAGTTCTTTGCGATGGCCTCGTTCTTGTAGAGCCCCATGACGGTCTCGGCGGCCGCGTTGTCGTAGGCGTCGCCGACGCTCCCGATCGAGGCCACGAGACCTTCGAGGACGACGGTCTCGGTGAACCGAATCGACGTGTATTGCGACCCGGCGTCGGAGTGATGAATCATTCCCGGTTTCACCGCGTGACCGGCGTGGTCGCGGCGCCAGAGCGCCATCTTCAAACACTCCTCGACGAATGGGGTGTCCTTCACCGTCGAGGCTTGCCAGCCAACGATCGCCCGCGAAAACAGGTCGATCGCGAAGGCAATATAAACGAAACCGCCCCACGTCGGCACGTAGGTGAAGTCCGTCACCCAGCTATGGTTCGGGCGGGGCGCAGTGAAGTTGCGTTTGAGGAGGTCAGGAGCCCGAGCCGAGTCCTTCCCAGACGACGTCGATGTGCGGGGCTTGCGCCCGCGGACGAGGCCGTTCATGCCCTCCAGACGCATCAACCGGTCGACGGTGTGCTTGGACACGTCCGAGAACCCGCTGCGGGCCAGCCACGCCGTCATCTTCCGCCGCCCGTAGAGAACCTCGGGCTGCTGCCGGCCCTTCGCATCCCTCACCCGCAGCGTCTTGAAGATGTCGATGAGGGCGGCATCATTCCGGGTTCGTGCGGCGGCAGCGCGGGTCTTCCACGCACGATACGACCGTGAAGTAACGGCGACGCCCTGCTCGCGCAGGACGCCACACGTCAACTCGACTCCATGGCCGTTCGCCTTCATCCCCAGGATGAAAGCAACTATGGACGGTTGCGAGGGTCGAGCTCCCTCGCGAAGAAAGACGCCGCCGCTTTGAGGATGTCGTTCGTTTCCCTCAGATCCCGGTTCTCCCGCTTGAGACGTTTAATCTCCTCAAGCTCCTCGCTCGTGGGGCCGGTCCGTTCGCCGGCGTCGGCCTGCGCCTGGGTGACCCACTTCCGCAACGTCTCCGCGCCGATGTTCAGCTTCGGTGCCAGGTCTCGGCACGCAGCCCACATCGACGGGTAATCCTTCAAACGATCAAGGGTCATACGAACCGCTCGCTCGCGAACCTCTGTTGGGTGTTTCTTGGGCATAACCGAATCCTTTCACCAGAAAGAAAGCGGCAGGAAATCAGGGACGGTTCATAATTAGCGCTGAAATGGCCGGCTTCAAGTTGACAAAACACAGATGCGCTCAAAAGATCTCGCTCACTCGGCATCTGACGCCACCATCTAGCGTCAGCGAAACACCGCCATCAACGCCAAAAGCCACACGCTATTGCGAGGTCGCGTCCTCCGCGACGCAGCTCGGGTCGTCGCTTACCCAGCCTGTCACTGAATAGGTGTCAACCCGATAGCCTCCCTCTGACATCGCCATCACGGTCGCGCTTGCCAGTACCTGCCCGTCGATCGAGTGGGAAGTGACTGTCATCTCCTCGTCTTTGCTAAGCGCCTTCTCAGCGGACGGCACCTCGTCCAGCAGAGATGCCAGCCCACGAACGGTAATTCGGATCATCACCGGATCATCCACTGGGGACGGCGCACGCGTCGCGTCGCGCGGAAGAAGAGCGGCGCGCCCCTCGAAGTAGCTGAGCTGACTTTGAATCGCCCCAGACCTTGTTTCAGAGCCAGGGCTTCCGTCCCACTCCAGAATGCCTGTGGTTGAACAATTGAATGAGGGCACTTCAGACTGTGCTCCAACCACTGTCGCCTGCGCGCAACCAGTCAGGGCACCGATAACCATGAGGGTGCAAGCAAGCACTCCACCTTTGGCGAAACTATTCATGGTTCCTCCCTAGGACGCATGCGACAGGCTGTTCAAGTCCCAATTGTCAAGAGTCCGCCTATGGGTGCGGTATATCCCTGATCCCGCGGCGTCCCCTGCCTGGCACATCGTTGCCTGGTCATTCGCGACAGCGCATTTTGCGAGGGACATCACAGTACTTGGCGCAGTCCCGTTCACGTGTTGATCTGTTTGGCGCGGGTGCGCGAGTCCGAGCACGTGACCTAGCTCATGCGTGATCGTCGAGCCGACATCCTGTGTTTTGCTACAGGTATAGGTCGGGCTATAGCCGCTTCCAGGGCATCCTTCCCATAGAGAGCGACGCGAGTTGTCTTGGGTGAACCAGTCGTTGCGAGTCGCAAGGTGCACAACGACTGGGATGCCCATGTTCACTTTGGTCCCATGCACAGCCTCGCAGCTGCTCGGAGAGATGATTGTGAGTCCTAATTGGCCCGCATCAAGGCTTCGCACCATAACCAATACTTGGGCTGTGTTTCCTGGATAGGTTTCGCCGACATAAGTCATGCCATGAGGCTGGCCTCCCGATGACAGGATGGGGCCGTTCCAAGCCAGTACTGCATCGGAGAGCCGGTTTTTGAAGCTGTTTGTAACGCCATCCCCGGCACCGTTTGCAGGCAAGTCCCCGGTGTTGAACCCGACGGTGATGGAAGATTTCGCAGTCTGGGACCGCATAGTGCACCCCCACCACCCATACGGAACATTGTGTGCTGATGCCGGTGAAGCGCCCGCAAACACGACGAGGAAGAGTGCGAATACAACGACGCAGGCTGGCCCAAGACTTTTCACGTTCTCCCCCTAACGATGATTGAGGACCGTACTCCGAAGCTAGCTGTTTGACAAGAGGGCGCCTTGACTCACAAGAAACCTCCGCGTAGCTACATACGTTGCCTAATTTGAAAACCTCCGCACGGCGGTCGCGGAAGATCGACGGCCTTGGCCACTTTGAGTGCCCTACGTGTGCGCTTCCGTTTCCTCATTCAGCAGCCCCACGCCTCTTGCAGATCGAGGCCGCGCACCTCCTAAGCAATAGCGGAGGAGCGCGCGGTGACGGTATCGATGCGGGTGATGAGCGCCGGCGACGGCTACAAGTACCTGCTGCGCACCGTCGCTGTCGGCGACGGGCAGCGGTCTCTCTCCACGCCGTTGACTCGTTACTACAGCGCGAAGGGCACGCCACCGGGTCGATGGATGGGAAGCGGACTCCCGGGCCTCGGCAGCGGTCGCATCGTCGAGGGCGCCGAAGTCACGGAAGTCCAGCTGCAGAGATTGATTGGGTCGGGGCGCGACCCGGTCGACGGCGCAGCCCTCGGTCGCGCCTATCCCGCGTATCGCAGCCCAGCAGATCCAGCGCCGACCGGCAACAGCCAGGAGCAGCCGGCAGCCCGGCGCCGTGCGGTCGCCGGGTACGACTTCACGTTCTCGATTCCGAAGTCGGCAAGCATCCTCTGGGGTTTGGCAGACGCGGCGACACAGTCGCAGATTGCGCAGGCGCACCATGCTGCGGTTTCCGAAGTGGTCGCGTACATGGAGCGCGAGGTCGCAGCGACGAGGACAGGGGTCACGGCACTCGACGGCGCCGTTGCCCAGGTCGATGTGACGGGCCTGATCGCCACAGCGTTCGACCACTTCGACAGCCGGGCCGGCGACCCGCACCTGCACACGCACGTGGTGATCAGCAACAAGGTGCAAACCGTGCTCGACGGCAAGTGGCGCTCGCTCGACGGCCGGCCGATGCACGCGGCCGTGGTCGCGCTCTCCGAATTGCACGAATCCTTGTTCGCCGACGCCTTGACGCGGTCCCTCGGCGTGCAGTGGGAGATGCGGGAGCGGGGGAGGGATCGCCACCCCGCCTTGTCGATCAGTACCGTTCCGGAGGCGCTCGTCGCGGAGTTCTCGACGCGGTCGCGCCACATCGATACCGCGACCGACGTGCTGATCGACGCATACCGGAGCAGACACGGCCACCGTCCAGGCCCGGTGACGATCATGAAGCTCCGCGCGCAGGCGACGCTCACCACGCGGCCCGCGAAGGACGTGCGCTCCCTTGCCGAACTCAGCGCGGCCTGGCGTGAACGAGCAGAGCACGTGTTGGGAGACGACGCCACGAAGTGGGCGATCGTGTCTGCCGCAAAGTTCCCGGCGCCGATGTTGCGTGCCGAGGATGTGCAGCGGGAGGCGCTCGACGCGCTCGGGTCGAGCGTGATGTTGGCGGTCGGTGAGAAACGTGCGACCTGGCGGCATTGGAATCTCGCCGCCGAGGCAGCCCGCCAGATGATGGAACACCGATTGGTATCGGCGTCTGATCGCGAAGCCGTCATCGGCCTCGTCGTGGATGCCGCAGAGCGCGCCTCGTTGCGGATCACGCCACCCGAGCTCGCGCCGAGCCCTACCGCGTTCCGGCGTGCCGACGGCACGTCGGTCTTCCGGCCGAAGCACACCACTCTCTTCACCTCGACGGAGCTGCTCGACGCGGAATCTCGGCTGCTGGAGCGTGCGGCGGACACGACCGGACCCCGAGTCGCCGTGGCGACGCTCCGTGCAACCTCGCAGACGCGGCTGCCCGGTAGCGCAATGCTTGCCGACGACCAGGTTGCAGCGCTCACGGCGATCGTCGACTCTGGGCGGGTTCTTGATGTCCTGGTGGGTCCGGCCGGTGCAGGCAAGACGACCGCGATGAACGCGCTACAGCAAGCGTGGGAGGCAGCGCATGGTGCGGGCTCGGTGGTGGGGCTCGCGCCCTCGGCCACCGCCGCTCAAGTGCTGGAGGAGGGCCTCGGCATCACAACCGAGAATCTGGCGAAATGGTGGCACAACCATCTCGACCATGGAGCGACGTTTCACGCCGGCCAGCTCGTGATCGTCGACGAGGCCTCCTTGGCGGGCACGCTGTCCATGGATCGGATCACCGGGCTTGCCGCGAACGCAGGCGCCAAGGTTCTGCTGGTCGGCGACTACGCGCAGCTCCATTCAGTCGACGCCGGAGGCGCATTCTCGATGCTGGTCCACAGCCGGGCGGATGCCCCCGAACTCGTCGACGTGCATCGCTTCAGGTACGAGTGGGAGAAGACAGCCTCCCTCGGACTGCGCCAGGGCGACCCCGACTCGATCGACCACTACTTCGCGCACGCCAGAGTGAGCGGCGGCACCACGGAGTCGATGGCGGATGCCGCCTACGCTGCGTGGCGCACGGACAGCCGAGCCGGCAGGACGACCGTGCTGATCAGCGACTCGAACGAGGCGGTCGCATCCCTGAATGCGCGCGCTCGCACGGAACTCATCCTCGAGGGCCGCGTCAACGCGATTCGCGAAGTCTCCCTCCACGACGGAAACCGTGCGGCTGTCGGTGACACGGTAATCACTCGCCGGAACGACCGGCAGCTTCGCAGCTCCCAGAACTGGGTGCGCAACGGCGATCGGTGGACCGTGATCGGGGTGCGTCGGAACGGCTCGGTCGAAGTTCGCCGGCATGGCCGCCGGTGGGGGAGCGCGGTGCTCCTTCCCGCGGACTACGTCAAGCAGCATCTCGAACTCGGCTATGCCGTCACCTCGCACCGTGCGCAAGGCATCACGACCGACACCGCGCACGTCGTCGTGACCACGGGCTCGACGCGCGAGAACCTTTACGTCGCGATGACCCGAGGTCGCGAGGCAAACACCGCCTACGTCGCCGTCGACCGACCCGATGTGGCACACGTCGGACCGCGACGAGGCGATGACCAAGACGCGACGGCACGCAGCATCCTCTGCAGGGTTCTGCAGCACGTCGGCGCCGAACTGTCCGCACACGAGACGATCGTGGCGCAGCAGGATGCTTGGGGTTCCGTGGCTCAACTCGCGGCAGAGTACGAGACCATCGCGGCGGCCGCGCAGCACGACCGGTGGATGGCATTGGTGCGCGGCAGCGGGCTCTCACCAGGCCAGGCCGACGACGCCATCAATTCGCAGTCGTTCGGGGCGTTGACGGCGGAA
This sequence comes from Leifsonia psychrotolerans, assembly GCF_013410665.1. Lineage (NCBI taxonomy): Bacteria > Bacillati > Actinomycetota > Actinomycetes > Micrococcales > Microbacteriaceae > Glaciibacter > Glaciibacter psychrotolerans. Next base: position 350,354 of record NZ_JACCFM010000001.1, read on the forward strand.
CTCCGGCGTGCTGAAGCCCACCATCTCGATGTCCAGAGCCTGCTCGCTCATGTAGTTACGGCACGCAGGTTCGAGGACGTCCAGGACGTGGCGGCTGTCCTTTGCTCCCGGGTAGCCACGGTGATCGCTCATGGTGGTGGCTCGGGTCGATCGCGCAAGTCACCACGGCTGATCGCGGGGCTCATCCCGAAAGCATCGGGACTAATGACCGCGGAGATGCGCCAAGCCCTCGACGAGCGCAGCGACCTGATCGAAGCGCGAGCGAGCGCAGTCCTCGACGAAGCACTGAACGCAGGAGACACGTGGACTCGGGAGCTCGGAGCACTCCGGCATCGGAGGGTGACAACCGGTTGGAAACAGCATGCGCGCACGGTGGCGGCATACCGGGACCGCTACGCAATCGTCGGCGCAAACGCTCTCGGCCCAGCTCCGCAAACGATGGCCCAGCGGCGCGATGCCGCTCGCGCTCGTGCCGCGCTTGGGGCTGCCAAGCGGTTCGCTGACGAAAGGGACGCCTTTTCAACGCAGCGCCCGGGTGCCGCCGCTGGTTCTCCGCCTGTTCGCATTTAGATCTAGCGATGTAGAGGCTAGTCGAACCGAATCTCTCCTGCGACCTTAAGAACTTCGGCCTCGTGCACAGCTCGCCGAACATCTTCGGCACTTCGTGCTCGTTCTTGTGCTGTAACTTCAGCTCCATATTCAGCGTTTGTGGCGGCGACCGCTCCACGGACCGTCGAGACGTGTATGTCGCGCACCTCCTCCATGGTCGTACCATCGAGAAACAAAGTGGATCCCGAAACGCTCGCGATGCCTGGTCGGTGCATGGTCGACCACGAGGTCGGGTGGTCCCAGAAGTGAACAAGCAATTCGGCTTCCCTCGCGGAGAGAACTCGCGAGAGTTTCACAGGCACGGCGTATAGACCTGAACCTCGCGTCCCATCATTTCGCGGGTGGCCGACGTTCTCGGTATCGATTCCGACAATGCTGATGGGTTCGGGCATGTGGACATGGTCCCACTTACAAGGGACGATGATGGACAGGGCGCGCCCCAAATGTCGGCGGATTGCAGCACACTGTGAAGGTGAAGATATTCATCAGCAGTGTCAGAACCGGACTGGAAGCAGAGCGCGACGCTCTCCCTGGCCTTATCAGGGCGTTGGGCCACGAACCAGTGAGGTTTGAGGACTTTTCGGCCCAAGCCGTGCCTAGCCGCGAGGCCTGTATCAAAGCTGTCGAATCCAGTGATGCATATTTGCTCCTGCTTGGGCCCCATTACGGTGCAGTCTTCCCCGAGACCGGACAGTCCGCCACAGAAGACGAGTGGGTCACCGCTCAGCGCCTCGGCACCCCGCGCTTCGTGCTCAGAAAGAGTGGCGTCGATTTTGATGCACGTCAACAGGCCTTCGAGGCCACGCTAGGCGACTACGGGTCCGGACGCTTCTACAAGATGTTCGCAACTGTTGCCGAGGTATTAAACGCTGCGGCAGGGGCGATTCACGAGCTTGAGCAGGCACCGGGAGCTCTTGAATTCGAGCCGCTCATCAGGATGCCTGCCATTCATTGGCTCACTGATGGTACCGGTAGTCAAGGATTCAGATCCTCGGACCGCCCACGTCTCGAAGTGCACATCGTGCCCATCGAGGGCAGCCCCTTGTCGTCCCGAATCCTCGAGCAGGTGTTGAGCGGTCTGCCCGCGCGGGTCCGCAGCGCGGGCTTGGTGAGCATGACCGAGGCACTAGATACAGCTCATGAAGCGGCGGCTATCCAGCTGGACGCGTCTCCACCGCCGACGGGCGGTTGGAACAGCGTGACAAGCGGGTCCCTTGCGAGCGTGAGGGTACTGAAGGACGGACAGATCGCAGTGGCGTTCCGGCTTCCTGGCGACTCTATGGGAACGATTGTCGACGCCCAGGACGTCACGACCCGGGTAGCGTCGGCGCTTCGGTTGACCGGTCAGATCGATATGACCAGAGCGCCGAAGGTGGCTGTTGGCATCGGGCTGACTTCACGGTCGATGACAGCGATTGGCGTTGCTGGTCAATCAAATCGGACCAGCGCTTCGCTTTCGTCCCGAAGCGAGCCGGTACGCGTCGAACCTGATGAGTCAATGAGCCGCGCTGCTCTGGATCGTGGGGCCGATGAAGTTGCGGCGACGCTCGTGCGTTCCCTTCTCCGGAACTTTCAGTCGACGGAGCACTAAAGGCTCGCAAGAGTTACCGGCCAAGTTGCCTAATCACAGGGTCTCCAGGGAGACGAAGCGTTCCAGTCGAGGGTGCTCTGAGCGCTATGGGTAGACCAATCGAAGTCGATCGCCGATCTGTTCAGCACTAACGGCGATTGATGGCGCGTCGACAAACTTGTAGACGATCAGATTTGTCGCTTTGCTCCCGAGGTGCCCAACTCACGGTATGTACCGCAATTCGAGCAGGATGATACGCGACGTAGCTACGAGAATTGCAGTGACGGAACACTCCGGGGATTCGAGGAAGAGCGGGTCACTGTGATGCGACGTCTCATGTCCTGGGGCTACAAGACGGGTAAACGGGTTCTCGTTCTGCGCGCCCGGCCTCGCAGTTGGGGACGCGCAGAGACTAGACGTGAAACTGGCGAGCGGGTTTTGAGTCGAGAAACCACCGGGCAACGTCTCAGCAAGCCCGTTCTCCTAGGTATCTTTCGTGTCCCGCGTAGTTGCTATCCCGCTGCTGCATCAACCGAAGCTTCAGTGACACGATTCGACACTCGTCGCGGCTTTGGATAATTCGACCACATCGCGGAGAATTCGCTCGAATAACCGTGCTCGAATCTCAGCACTTCATTGGCGTCGTCGAAGGATGCCGCCCGAACTAGAAACTGATTCGCCCTGAGGCTCGGGAGGCCCGCCCATTGGAGGCTGGAGGGCCGACTAATGGAGTGAGTAAGGCTGCGCGGGCCATCAAAACGAACGACTCTTCGTCCCCACCTGTCGCTAGTTTCACCGGCAGGCGAGAACAAATTGAGGCCGAATCCCAGATTTTCGATCATCCGGACGACTTGGGCAACAGCCTCGAGTGTCTCAGCCATTTCAGCCACCTCGGGCGACGTTCGACGGTAGTGAGAAAAATCATTCCTGACACTATCGACGCGCCCTTGTTGGAGCAGCGCTTCGATCTGCTCGAATCCTTGGACGATGCGTGTGCGGCTGTGGGCCGCGATATCGAGAAAGGGCAACACGGATTTGAACGGGAAATTCTGCAGCGCCGTCGCACTTGCGTAATCCGGGAAGTCGGCGATGGCTCGGCCGTAGTTCGGGGCTTTCGACTCCACGGATTCAAGGACTTTACCCAGAACGCCGAAGCCTCGCAGTAGCGGATACATCGTGAGTTTTCCGGTGTATCGGAGACGCTCCCCAGGGTTCGCCGTTGCCTCCGATCGCACGAAGCGGTCAAGCAGCTCAAGACCGACTGGACGATCAAGATCGGGGGTGTAGACAAAGCGGCGAGGCGACGACGTATGGTCGTGCAGAAGAGCCCACGTTGCAAACGCCAGCGCCTCCTCAAGCAGCCCCTCTAGCTCCGTGAAATACACGGAAGCTTTTCCCTTGAAGTCGGCTGTATCGTCCGGACCTGCGCCTAGCCAACTTTGTACGGATGCAACCAATTGCTCGTGCTGTCGCCAAAATTTAGAATGTAGGTCGTGCGGATCTCGATCGTCGAACCCCAACTTCCACAGGAGTCGCGAGATGATCTCTTCGTCGGATGCTCCGTCAAAATCTCCAGCTCCGACGAGTTCACTTGCGGCTATTGCGCTCGCGCTTCCAGAGAGAACAAGACGCGTGAGCGCAGTAGCTGGAGACTGTGTTCGCAGGTATTCGTCCAGTCGAACTTCTAGGGAGACGCCATCAATGCCTCGTAGCTGCCAGTCCAGTTCGTGCCGCTCGGCCGTTCCGGCATCCAGGTAGATACGACGAAACAGGTCGCGTTCGCGAAGAACCGGAAGACCTGGGTCACCCGAGACGAATCGAACGCCATTCTTACCAAGTTGAGGTTGCAGTCTAAAAACGCCCGATCTCAGGTGCGACGTAGAGACAGGTCGTCGGACTTCTCCGACAGGAATCTCGAGCTTCTTGCCTCGAACTAGAACATCGATCGCGGATGCGATTTCATCGTCGCTGAAACGGACGAGCAGCTCCTCAAGGAACTGTTCCCTTGATACGAAAGGGGGCAACTCATGCTTTTGGCCGAGGAAACCATGGAGAGCCTGGAGTTCGTCGTCGCCGAGGCAATCGCCCAGGAGCGTGATCATAGGCGCTGTCCAACTGTTACCGAAGTAACTCTCCTTAGATCGCGTTATTTCATTTGCCAACCCCGCCCAGTCGGCCGCTGGCGCGGGCATCGACCGCAAAATGCGTTCGAGCTTGCCCCGTTCGGCATTGATGGGCGCGCTGTGGCCGGTACTCAGAAGGACCGAATGGAGCTTCCTGCATACCGGATCGTCGCAATGGTATGCCGGGACGCGGGACGTGAATTGCAATAGTCTGCCGTGATCGCTCTCCCGCAGCCCCGATGGCCCGACAACGTAACGACCGTACTGAAATACACCTGGCGGAATTGCCTCTAGAAGTTGAATGGTCTCCTCGTTGCTGAGGCGGTCCTTTTCTTCATCGAACTGAGCGGCAAAGTAGTCGTAAAGCTGCCTGCCAAATACGAACGGGAATCGAATTTTGCCCGACACAATCTGGTCGGATATCACGGCTCTCAGCCGATCGACATCTGTAGCTTCAACGTCGATGAACAGGCTGTCGTGTCCCAGCGTCAAACCACACATCAGATGAGCTTCGAGGCTCGGTACTTCTTCCTGTCGTATAAGTCGGCTTTTCATTTCCCGGCCGGCTTCGGTCAGGCTGAGCGTTGCAGTGATCGCACTGGGAACTGAGAACGAGTCTTTGATGATGCAGCTAGTAAGTAGATCCATCAAGTCCACTATCCCCGCGAAAGATCGTCGCCACCCTTCGTCTTGATGCGTTGCCAATAGGTCTTTCGCGGTGTCTCCAGCCAATTGTTCCTCCGTCGCCCACGAAGGCAATGCTGCCCCCCGAATACATTCTGTTGATTGTGCCGCGGCCATGCCACTTCCTGATTCGAATGCACCCCGAACTGGTCACAGCTCGCCGAGTTTGTTATTTCGTCATGGACGAGGAGTGCTTGGGTGCTTTCGAGGCCGAGTTTGCGACCCGAGGTTGAATATGATTACCACCCAGGTGTCGGCAGGAACCAGGTCAGTTGGGATGTCGAGAGCGGTTTAGATGGTCATCATTTGGTCATCAGAATCATTTTCAGTGGGACTGCTGAAGCTTTAGTTGACTCGGTTCCTTAGCCTCGATCCACCGCTCGAGTTGAGGGTTTAGCGGCGCGTTAAACCGAGAATGCCTAACTGATCAGCGAAAATAGAGCTTGTCTAGAGTTCTGTTTCACCGAAAAGGAAGGCATCTCGTAGATGCAACTTTCTCACACCTCCGCGGCGGTTTCAGCATCCTTCGACGAAACGAATCTCGTGTCGACGGCAGGGCTCGTCCCGGCGATGGCGTTGGCCGTGAAAACAGGGCTCGGCAACCTGGCCGATACGCACCTCACCTTGCCGGGGTACTTCGGCGCGAACGCGGGGTTGAAGGTCACTGCGCTGGTGGCCGGGATGGTCGCCGGCGCCGACTGCATCGACGATATGGCGTTGCTTCGTCACGGTGGAATGAAGAAACTCTTCACTGGCGCCTACGCGCCCTCGACCCTGGGGTCGTTTCTGCGCGCATTCACGTTCGGGCACATCCGGCAGCTGGATGCTGTCGCGTCCCGTTGGCTGCGCCGCCTGGCCGAGACGGCCCCGATCGCGGCCGGCGTTGACGAGTACGCGCTCGTCGACATCGACGACACCATCAAGGAAGTCCACGGCTACCAGAAGCAGGGCTCCGGTTACGGCTACTCCGGAGTGCGCGGCCTGAACGCCCTGCTGGGCATCCTCAGCACCGAAACCAGTGCGCCGATCATCGTCGGCTCACGGCTGCGCAAGGGCGCCGCGAACTCGGTGCGCGGCGCCGGGAAATTCGTCGCCGACCTCCTCGCGAACGTGACCCGGCTCCGCGGAAACGGCGCCACCGGGACGGTGCTGCTGCGGGCGGACTCGGCGTTCTACGCCCACACCGTCGTGGCCGCCGCCGGGCGGGCAGGCGCGAAAGTCTCGATCACGGCCCGGATGGATCCGGCGGTGAAGAAAGCGATCGGCACGATCGGCGAGGGCGCCTGGACGAGCATCGAGTACACCGACGCGATCCGCGACGAACAGACCGGAACCTGGGTGTCGTCCGCGGAAGTCGCCGAAGTACCATTTATCGCGTTCGGTTCGAAGAAGAAAGCGGACCGCATCGAGGGACGACTGGTCGTGCGGCGCATCCCCGAACTGAACAAGAAAGACCTCTCGCAGCCGACCCTGTTTGACACGCACCGTTTCCACGCGTTCTTCACCACCAGCACCCTGGACACCGTCACCGCCGACAAAACCCATCGCGCTCACGCGATCATCGAACAAGTCAACGCAGATCTGAAAGACTCCGCGCTGGCACACCTGCCCTCGGGAAAGTTCGCCGCAAACGCCGCCTGGCTGATCCTGGCCTGCATCGCTTTCAATCTCGCCCGCGCCATTGGTGCTCTCACCGGCACCGATCTCGGGAAAGCGCGCAGCGGCACGATCCGCCGCAAACTCATCAGCGTTCCCGCCCGAATCTCAACCTCGGCCCGCCGACTCGTTCTACACCTGCCGAAGGACTGGCCCTGGGAGAAACACTGGACCGCCGCATTCGCGGCAGCCTGCGGACCGCCCGGACCCGCATCCATCTGACCACCCAGCCACACGGCGCAAGGACAACGTGGAACATCACCGGCAGCGAGGCCGACGCGAAGCCATGCCCCGCCCCCAAAAACAGCTCAACTCAACGTGAAATCGGAAAATCCCTCACGCTCAAAGTCGACCGGTGGATTGAGGCTTAGGCCGCCAGAGCGACGGCACCCTTCATTATGGTCTCGAACTCGATCGGGGTGAGCTTCCCGAGCCGGCGCTGCCGGCGTCGGCGATGGTAGGTCCTCTCGATCCAGTGGATCATCGCCAGCCGCAGCTCGTCCCTGGTCGCCCAGGAACGCTGGTTCAGCACGTTCTTCTGCAGCAACGCGAAGAAGGACTCCATCGCCGCGTTGTCGGCGCAGGCACCCACCTGCCCCATCGAACCCGTGAGGCCGTGTTCGGTGAGTTTGCGCAGGAATTTCCGCGACCTGAATTGCGATCCGCGATCCGAATGCACCACGACACCGGGCGGGTTGCCGCGGTGCGTGACCGCCATCTGGAGCGCGTCGACGGCCAGACGGGCCTTCATCCGAGAGTCAATCGAGTACCCAACGATGCGGTTGCTGAAGACGTCCTTGATCGCACACAAGTACACCTTCCCCTCACTGGTCTTGTGCTCGGTGATGTCGGTCAGCCACAACCGGTTCGGTGCAGTCGCGGTGAAATTGCGCTTGACGTGATCGTCGTGCGCGGGCGGGCCGGCCTTGCGATACTTGCCCTTCTTCTTTGCGAACACGCTCCACAACCGTTGCTGGGAGCACAACCGCCACACCCGCCGCTCGCTGACGATGAAGCCTGCCTCGGCCAGCTCATCACTGATGAACCGGTAGCCAAACGTCGGGTCGTCAACGTGAGCGTCGAACGCGGCGTTGATCAGATGCGCCTCGTCCCAGTCCCGGGCAGAGACCGGGTTCTTCACCCACTTGTGGAACGCTTGCGGGCTGAAGCCCAGCACCCGGCAGGCCACCGTGATGGGCACCCGGAGTGGGGCGTCCTTCGCGGCAAGGTCACGGACCAGCGGGTACATCATTTTGGGAGCTGCGCCTGCGACAAATACGCCACCGCGCGCCGCATCACCTCGGCCTCCTGCTCCAGCAGCCGGATCCGCTTGAGCGCCTCCCGCAACGCCACAGCATCACCCGCAACGCCGGCAGCGCCAGCGCCGGTCGGCGGCCCGACCAGGCCACGCTCTTGCAATTCGGCCGCGCGCATCCAGGTCGACAGCGCCGACTTCGAGATACCGAAGTCCTTCGCGATCTGCCGCTGCGTTGCCGCGCCTTCCTTCGCTACCGCGACGACATCGCGCTTGAACTCATCGGTGTAATTCTTCGGCATGATTTCTATCTTCCCGCATCACAAAACGATGCAGTCCAGGAGTCAACCAAAGCTTCAGCAGTCCCAGTCGACCCAAATTGACCGAGTACAATCGGAGGCAGTGAACCGCCCGGTTCCCTGTCAGAACAAGGGAATCCGCGAGTTTTCGGAGACATTCGGTGAGAATCGAGTTAAGGCTGTAGCCTTCAAGGGGTCGCAGGTTCAAATCCTATCAGTCCGACGAAAAATCCCTGATGAGAAGCAATCTTCATCAGGGATTTGTTGTTTCTGGGCGTCGTATTCTCTGGTCCCCCTCTGGCCCCCTGGACAGGTAGGCGTGGTCGACCTGTGGATGACAGAATCCGTCGCGATGCCCTGTCAGTGGATTAGGGGACCAAGAGGGGGCCAAAACGGTGGAAACCCACGACGGAGCAGCTCACAGTCCGCGTCCGGTGCCTTGCCGTGACCGTCCTGAAGTGTTCGGGCGGGCGTCTCTGCTGAGGAAGGCGTTCGCTTGTTCTGCGGCGGATGCGAGGTGGCGGTCATCGGGGTGGAGGTAGTAGCGAGTGGTCTCGATCGAGGCGTGTCCGAGGACGTGTAGTCCGGCGACTTTTGAACGCGGTCATCCTCGACGGCGACCAACCAACATGCGGTGAGGGCTGGCGCGAGCTGCGACAGGGGGTCCAGGCCCGGTGGGTCAGGCTAAACGATTGGCGCGCCGTGGCTGCCGCCTCGAGCATCGGTCTGTTGGTGGTCTCCGTCAGATTGGTGTGCTCCGGGTGGTCGAAGTCGTCTGTGCCGTCTCTACTAGCCGAGTTTGTCTGCAGAGACCGGAGCAAAGCTCTCGAAAAGCTCGTCGAGGATTAGCGATAGCGATCGCTCCGGTGACGTTGACCACTCCGACCAGGCAACGTCGAAGAGCGCAAATGACGTTGCTACTAAAGCCCGAGCGGCTAGGGGGTCGATTCCCGCCTCGGCGAGCACCTCAGCGACGGCCGATCGTGCGCTTACGCGCTTCTCGGTCAAGCGGGCGTGCAGCGACGGAGTCGAATTAATCATCCGGATCCGGACCCGCATCACATCGGGCCGACTCTCGGCATCCGCGACGGAAGAGGCAAACATTCGGCGCAGCAGCCACCACGAGTTCTCGCCGTTGCGTCGCTCGAGGGATTGGAGGATGCTCGCGAAGCCAAAGGGTGAAGAATGGACTGCCGCGAACACGGCCTCCTCTTTTGATCCGAAGTACCGGAAGAACGATGCACGGGAGATGCCGATGCCGTGGGCAACTTCATCCACGGTCACCGGATCGAAGCCATGGGCGGCGAAGAACTCAAAAGCGGACTCCGCCAGCTCGGCACGCATCAAGTCTCTCGAGCGCTCTCGTACTGTCCTAGTCACGCCCACAGTCTACAACTTGATATGCTGTATCTATCATGAGACGGAGTATCAACGAATGCCTTTTTCCACGGAGACGCCGCTGATGGGGGCAGCTGGACATCAACGACGCCGACTAAACCGACCATCCAGACCGGGCCCGGTCATTGCCGTCCTCGCCTTTGCGGGGATGGGGGCGTCGTTCATGCAAACAATTTTGCTGCCCATCCAGGCGCAGCTTCCGACACTGCTCGATGCAAGCAGAGGGGATACTGCCTGGGTCATCACCATCACGCTGCTGGTCGGCGCGATCTTCACACCCATCGCCGGAAAGCTCGGCGACATGTTCGGCAAACGACGAATCGCCCTCGTGCTCTTGGCTCTTCTGGTGGCAGGCTCGGTGCTTGCCGCCGTCACGGCAACCGTGGGACCCATGATCGTCGGGCGCGGCTTGCAGGGGATGGGGATGGGAGTGATACCGCTCGGCATCGCGATCCTTCGTGACGTGCTGCCACCCAAGCGGCTCGGTTCGGCGATCGCGCTCGTGAGCGCCACCCTCGGCGTTGGCGGAGCGCTCGGCTTGCCAATCAGCGCATTTGTCACAGCCAATTACAATTGGCACCTCTTGTTCTGGGTCTCCGCTGCTATCGGAACGCTGAGCTTTGTGCTCTTTCTGCTCGTTATCCCTGTGAGCACTATGCGCACCGGCGGTCGATTCGATGGCGTCGGAGCGTTGGGACTCGCACTCGGGCTCGGCGGAGTCCTGCTGGCCGTTTCCAAGGGAAACGAATGGGGCTGGAACTCGGTGCAAACACTGGTTCCTCTCATCGGAGGAATTCTTGTGCTGGCGCTGTGGGGGTGGTACGAATTGCGCCACGAGAACCCGCTTGTCGACATCCGGGTCAGCACCCGCGGCGCCGTGCTGATGACCAACCTCGCTTCAATTGCGATGGGCTTTGCGTTGTTCGCTTCCAGTGTTGTATTCCCGCAGCTGTTGCAGCTGCCCGAGAAAACCGGTTACGGGCTGGGGCTTTCCCTGCTGCAGGCGAGCTTCGTTTTGATGCCTTCCGGGCTCGCAATGTTGGCGATGTCGCCGGTTGCCGGGCGCCTCGAGCGAAGGTTTGGCGCCAAGCCACTGCTTGTGGCCGGCGCAGCGATCATCGCCAGCAGCTACCTGGTCGCCGTCTTTGTCGACCTTGAGATCTGGCACGTGCTCATCATCAACACGGTCATCGGTGTCGGGATCGGCCTCGGTTACGCCGCGATGCCCACGCTGATCATGGGGGCCGTCCCCGCGCACGAGACAGGCTCAGCAAACGGCCTGAACACGCTAATGCGATCCCTTGGCACCAGCATTGCGGCGGCCGTCGTCGCGACGGTGCTCGCTCAGTCGACAGTGCAGTACGGCGGAAGCGCGGTTCCGAGCGCTGATGGATTCCAAGTGTCGCTCGGTCTCGGCCTCGCGGCCGCGCTCGTCTGCGCTGTCATTGCCGTGTTCATCCCCAAACCGAAGGCGCACCCGGCGGAGCACGCCTCGATTCCCGAAGGTACGATCTGAGCCATGGGCGCTCTGAAGCGCCCTGCGTTTGTTGGAGGCTCCTGACCTTGGAAATGAGGAGGGAGGCATGGTGTAGAACGCGGGATCTGGGAAGCCGAAGACGCGTCGGTATTCGCCGGAGGAGAAGGCTGCCGCGGTCCGGATGGTGCGGACCTTGCTGCAGCTCACGCTATGCGAGAGGAAGCAACATTGTGCTTGACGAGTGCGCTCGTCTATCACGAACTGTCTGACGCGATACCGTTCGGCACCGACGTTGCGCTCCCGCGCGGAACGCGTCATCCGGCGCGTTTCGCGCATGTCAGCTGGCACAGCTTCGACCCGGCCACGTTTCTCGTCGGCCGTGAGGTCCTCGAGATCGGGGAAGGGCTGGAAGCGGCAATCTACTCGGCGGAGCGCACGATCGTCGACTGTTTCCGGCTCATGCATCGTGAGGGCAGTGACGTGGCGCACGAAGCGCTGCGGAGCTGGCTGCGGCGCCGGGGTAATTCGCCGGCCGCAGTCCTTCAGGTTGCTGCTTCCTTCCCGATGGCTCGTCCTCGGATTCGACAGGCATTGGAGATTCTGCTGTGACACCGCCGGCCCTCCACGCCGGAAACGCGCGCCGGGCGCGCGTACAACGACCTACGAAATCTTGCCCGCCGCGACGGACGTGACCCAGCGGAGTCCTTCACCCTCTATGCCCTCGAAGGGTTTCTCGCCCGGATGGCCGCTTCGGAGCAAGCGAGCCGCTTGGTTCGCTGTCAACATAAGGGAATCCGCGAGTTTCCGAGCCGACCGGATCCAACCCGAAACGGGCTGAATCCTCCAGGGGGTCGCAGGTTTAGATCCTGTCAGCCCGACCAAAACGAGAGAGGCCGTTCGCGAACTATTCGCGAAAGTGCCCAAACAGAATCGCCCTCGAGGAAACGCGGGTCACATCCGGCGGCGAGTGGAAGAGAGCTTGGAGGCCTCGTTGTATCGCTCAGAGCGGTTCAGATGGTCATCACACGGTGATGAGACGACTTTCCGAGACGCTCGGGGCAGGGGCACCGAGCTCTGTGCGACTAGGTCAGGCTCAACGATTCCTCACCGGACGCACCGTTCTTCTGCACGGTGAACTGGGTCCGGTGCAATTCCTCGTACCGTCCACCCAGAGCCAGCAGTTCCTCGTGCGTACCGCGCTCCACGATCGAGCCGTCCTCAACCACGAGGATCAGGTCCGCGCTTCGGATGGTGGAGAGGCGGTGCGCGATCACCATCGCCGTTCGTCCCTCGAGCGCCTCGCTGAGCGCCGCCTGCACGGCGGCCTCGGACGTCGAGTCCAGCGCCGCCGTCGCCTCGTCGAGGATGACGACGCGCGGCTGGGCGAGCAGGAGCCTCGCGATGGTCATCCGCTGGCGCTCGCCGCCGGACAGCCGGTAGCCACGCTCACCCACCATGGTGTCCAGCTGGTCCGGCAGGGACCGGATGAGCGGCTCGAGCCGCGCACGGCGGACGGCGTCCCACACTTCGTCGTCGGACGCCTCGGGCCTCGCGAGGCGCAGATTAGAGAGGATGGTCTCGTGGAACAGGTGGCCGTCCTGCGTCACCATGCCCAGGGTGTGCCGCATTGAGGCGAAAGTGACATCGCGGACATCCGTCCCCGCAAGGCGCACGGCACCGCTGTCGACGTCGTACAGGCGCGAGAGGAGCTGCGCAATTGTGGACTTGCCGGCACCGGACGTACCAACGAGGGCAACGGTCTGCCCCGGCTCGATCCTGAAGGACACGCCGTGCAGCACCTCCTCGCCGCCGCGGGTGTCCAGCGTGGAAACTTCCTCGAGAGAAGCGAGGGACACTTTGTTTGCGGACGGGTAGGCGAAGCGCACGTTGTCGAACTCGACGGACACCTGGCCTTCGGGCACGGCGACCGCGTCAGGCTTCTCCTTGATGAGTGGGTCGAGGTCCAGAATCTCGAAGACCCGCTCGAAACTGACCACCGCGCTCATGATCTCCACCCGTGCGTTTGCGAGGCTGGTCAGCGGCGCGTAGAGGCGGGTGAGGAGGAGCGCCAGGGTGACCACGTCACCGGTATTCAGCTGGCCGGTGAGTGCGAGGGACCCGCCGAGCCCATATACGAGCGCCAAGGCGAGAGCGGAGACGAGCATCAGTGCGGTGAAGAAGACGAACTGCAGCATCGCGGTGCGGACCCCGATGTCGCGGACACGGGCGGCGCGGACGCGGAACTCCTCGGCCTCCTCGTCGGGCCGGCCGAACAGCTTGACGAGGGTGGCACCGGGCGCCGAGAAGCGCTCTGTCATCTGCGTGCTCATGGCGGAATTGTGATCGGCTGCCTCGCGGCGCAGCGCGGCGAGGCGGCTGCCCATGCGGCGCGCGGGTACCAGGAAGATGGGGAGCATGATCACGGCGAGAACCGTCACGAGCCAGGACGTGCTGAGCATGACGATCAGGGTGAGGATCAGCGCCACGAGGTTCGTGACCACGCCGGACAGCGTGCCGCTGAAGGCCTGCTGAGCGCCGATCACATCGTTGTTGAGACGGCTCACGAGGGCGCCCGTCCGCGTGCGGGTGAAGAACGCGATCGGCATCTTCTGCACGTGGTTGAAGACGGCGGTGCGGAGGTCCAGGATCACGCCTTCGCCGATCCGCGCCGAGTACCAGCGCGTTACGAGTGACACGGCGGCGTCGGCCACTGCCACGAGGGCGATGACGACGGCGAGCCAAACGATTGTGGTGACCTCGCCCCGGGCGACGATCACGTCGACCACCTGGCCAGCGAGTACCGGCGTCGCGACCGCGAGGAATGCACCCACGGTGGAGAGGGTGATGAAGATCAGCAACTTGGACCGGTAGGGCACCGCGAACGTCATGATCCGCCGAACGGACTCACGGGAGACGCCGTGCTTGCCGTCCCTGGCGGTGGAAATCTTGTGCAGCGAGCTCCAGGCCGCGCCTTCCATGCTCATTGAGGTTCCTTCTGTGGGTAGAGGCCAAGCTTAGATGGCGCACGGAATGGAGCTTTCGTCCGCCCAGGCCTGGACGATTGAAGCCTCCAGATCTGCCCCGCTCGCAAGCGCGCTCGTGGAGGCCAAGCGGATCGTGGAGGAACAGGACGCCTGTGCGACTCCTCCGTAAACGTGAATTACTCGGTGACACCTTCGAGGAGGATCGCGAGCTCGTCGAGTTCGACGTCCCAGCCCTCTCGGTTCTGCTCCAGGCGTGCGCGACGGTAACGGGTGCCGCCGGGGAGCGTGTCGAAGCCCGATTCGATCACCGCGACATCCGTGCCGGTGCCAGCATCGGAGAGGGTGAAGCGTACATGCGTCGAGTACTCGTCGAGCTCTTCGGCGGGGATTCCCGACCAACGGAAGCCGAACGAGCTGTTGGGCACCACTTCGGTGATTTCGATCGGGAAGCTGCCGTAGCCCTCCCAGTCGATGCTGCCGGTAGCACCGGGCTCGAGCGTGGCAAACGCCACACTGTCTCCGAACCACTTGACCATCACCTCGGGGTCGGTCAGTGCCTTCCAGACGTTCGCGCGCGAGGCCTCGATGTGCACGGTGCGGGTCACGGTGTGGCCTTTGATTCTTGCGTGATCAGACACGGTGGTTCCTTCTCGTTTGACCTGAGCGCGACGGGACGGTGCCCGCCGAGCAGCACGTGAATGAACGCGCCTCAACGAGCGTACCCATCATTGCGACTCGCGTTCACGGGTGAGAGAACCCCCGACCCCGGCTGTGGTCTGATTTCTTAGCGAACGCGCCGGGCGGTGAACTGCATGCGCGGATGGGCGTAGAAGTTCTGAGCCTGCACGAGCTGCAGTTCTCGCTCACCCGACTGATGCGTCAACTCAAGGAGGTCGAACACGCTGGATGCGGTGCGTTCCAGCGCTACACGGGCATCACCTGTCGCGCGGTAATGCGCCGAGAAGAGCGCCGCGGTGACGTCACCCGATCCGTTCGCTTTGAACGGCAGATGGGGAGTTTGCACGATCCACGCGCTCTCAGCATCCACGGCGAGCATCTCGATGGTGCCCGGCTCGCGGTCGGGGCGCTCCACACTGGTCACGAGAACGGTGCTCGGTCCCATCATTCGGGCCAGGTCGACGGAGTCGAGCGTCGAGTCCAGCGCTGTCGGCTCGGTTCCGGTGAGGAATCCCAACTCGAACTGGTTCGGAGTGATGATGTCGGCAACGGGGACCACGCGATCCCGCAGCAGGTGGGGGATCTCGGGCGCCACAAAGCACCCGGACTTCGCATTGCCCATCACGGGGTCACACGCGTAGATGGCCGAGGGGTTGGCCGCTTTCACCCGCCGCACCGCGTCCACGATGACGTCGCCAATTCCGGTGCCGCCTTGGTATCCCGACAGCACGACGTCGATCTGGCCGAGCACGCCACGTTCTTCGATGCCGAGGACAACATCGTGCACCTCCTCGGGCTGGATGAGGGATCCGCGCCACGCTCCATACCCAGTGTGGTTGGAGAAGTTCACCGTGTTGACCGGCAGCACCTCGACTCCGATGCGTTGGAGGGGGAACACCGCCGCCGAGTTGCCAACATGGCCGTATGCGACGGCGGACTGGATCGAGAGAATCTTCACGACATCAATCTTCCTCCAGTTGAAGGGTCCGCGCCGCCAAGGAGCTTGTCGGCATGTTGCCGAATCAGAGGCGGTGTCCGCTGAGAGCAGTGGGGGCGACAGTTTGCGCACAGACGATAATGTTTGAGCCGCAGACAGCGCCGGGGGATCTTGGTGAGCCTGAACAGCGGGCGTGTTTGGCAGACGGAATGGGTGGGAATTGTGGCCGTTGTAGTGCGAGTTGGAGCGTGAGGTCAACGAGCTGCGCCGGGCGAACGCGATCCTGCGCAGTGCGTCGGACTTATTCGCGGCGGCGTCGTCACGCAGGCCGACTATTCGTTCCGTCCAACCAGAGTTCGGTCGACTCATCTCGGTGAACTCCGTCAGTGCCAACGTGCTTTTCGCTGATGGTGGGACCGTTCTTGATCACATGCACCAGGGCCATGGCGTGTCCACGCCCGAGCGCATAATCCTCCTTGAGCCAGTCGATAATAGCGGCGGCTTTGACCGGTGGTGCGTCTAACCCACGCTCGTGAGCCTGCGCGAGCAGTGCTCGGGGCGTGAGGCCGGTCTTGTCTTCGATCGTGTCGAGGTATGCCTGGAATGACACTGTTTTAGTTCCTTCGGTCGGGGTCGGCGGATGGTGTGGTTGGTTCTGGGCTTCGATAGATGAGATCAACGACACCGTTATCGAAAATGTTGGACTCCAATCACTTCGGAGTTGAATAGATCCATCGCATCCTCATTCTGCCCTCCTGCAACCATGTTCTTCAGGACCCCCTCCTGGGGTTTGATGACGGTGTCTCGTTGATTTCCGATGCAGAGAGCCACCGTGCGATGGCCACAGTGAGAACCGTTCACGGTTCCTCACGGAAATAGCACAAACACACGTTGGCTCTTGAGTTGCCTGTCCCGTTTGACCGTCTCGCGCGCTAGTCAGAGTCGAGGGAGACGGGTCGTGGTGGCTGCCAGCCCTCCTGCCCGCGGATTGCTCGCTGGATCCGCAGACTGATCTCGCGCAGCTGACCGCGTTGGGCCTGGGTGAGAGGCTCGAGAACCAATTCCGTGACGGTCAGAGCGTGCACTGGAGTGGCCTTTTCGAGCATTGCCAGCCCGGCCTCGGTCAGGGTGGTCAGGTTCGACCGCCCATCCAAGGGATCCCGCGCGCGCTGTACCCAACCCCGAGCCTCAATCCGCGACACTGCTCGAGACAGCCGCGAGAGCGAGCTGTTGGCATAGCCGGCCAGAACGGTCATCCCCAGCGCGTGGCCCGGTGCTTCAGCCAATGCGTACAGGATGCCGTACTCGAAGTGCGTGAGATCGAAACCACGCACCAGGGGGGCATCGAGGGCGGGCGGCAGCCACTCCAGTACCGTCGCAAGGGCCGCCCACGTCGTGAGGTCATCTCCGGTGAGACGGCTCGGGGTGCTGGAATCGCTCATGCCATCAGGATACAAGGTTACTTGACTGAGCAATCAAATAAGGCTAGTTTTTACTTGACTAAGCAAGTAAATACGAGGGATTAGTACGACCATGGATATGCAACTGGCAAACAAACGCGCCTTTATTAGCGGCTCGACACAGGGGATCGGGTATTCGATCGCAAAGGCGCTTCTCCGGGAGGGCGTCGCGGTGGTCATCAACGGTCGCGACAACAGCCGGCTTCAGCAGTCGGTGAAGAACCTCGAAGCCGAAGTGCCCGGCGGGAGCGTGACGGGTATTGCGGCGGACTTCGCGGATGCCGCTGAGGTGCAGCGTCTCCTCGGTGTGCTCGGCGGTGTCGACATCCTTGTCAACAACGTCGGCCTCTTCGAGTTAAAGCCCTTCACGGACATACCCGACGATGACTGGTCGCGCTATTTCGACGTCAATGTGATGAGCGGAGTCCGACTGTCGCGAGCGCTGCTGCCCGGAATGATCGACGCAGGATGGGGCCGGATCATCTTCATCGGGAGTGAATCAGGTGTAGCGGTACCCGCTGATATGACGCACTACGGCGTGACCAAGGCGGGGATGCTCGCGTTGAGCAATGGTCTCGCCAAGCTCACCCGCGCTACCGGCGTGACGGTCAACACGATCCTCGGTGGCCCGACCTACTCAGACGGCGTAGCCGGGACCATCCGCGACATCGCCGAGGCGCAGCAACTCTCGACGGACGAGCTGAAGGCAATGATCATTGGCGGCAACCAGACGTCTCTTCTTGAGCGTTTCATCGAGCCTGACGAAATCGCGAATCTCGCCGTTTATCTCGCGAGCCCGCTTTCTTCTGCGACGAACGGGGCTGCCGTGCGCGCTGACGGCGGAGTGCTGACCGCAGTGCTTTAACCGGCGTACTGGAAGTGGTCAGTCCACTCCAGGGGGATCGAGAACCTCAGCCTGTGTGGGCACCCGGCTGCTGTGCCGGTTTGGCTCGGCAAGAAAGTATGATGGGAATCATGCGTATCGGGGGTGAGTCCGCCACGGCAGTTGTGTCGTTGCGTCGACTGGCTCAGTGCCTTCTATTCTTCGGCGCTCTAGCCCTCCTTGTCGTGTGCCTGCTCGGAATGCACTCGATTTCGAGCATGCACGGTACTCCGCCAGTGGAACCCAAAGCCGCCACTGAGGTGGTTGCCGTGGACAGCTGCGGCTCGGTGATGACCTGTCCTGACCTTGGTGAGCAGGGCTCTGGGGGCAGTTTGATGTTGCTGTGCGGGATGGTGATGATCGCCGTGTTCGGCATGGTCGCAACCCGGGCCCACTGTGGATCCTTCCTGAGTCGTTTGCGTCGCCTCCTGTTGCGCGCCGTCTTCCCACGAAGTCTCGCACCGCCTCTCGTGCCGTCACTCACTTTTCTGTCGATCAGTCGTACGTGATGGTCGCCTCCTCCTTCCGCGTCGGGTGGCAGGAGGATTTCGACATTGGCGCCTTGGCGCACCACACCACGTGTTCGACTGAAAGAGATAATCAAATGAGTAAGCCCAGAATCTTCACTGTTGCTTCGGCGATCTTCGCCACCGTCCTTTTGCTCGCGGGTTGCGCTGCAGCGCAGCCCGCCGCTGCGCCTACGACCCAGGAGGCCGGCGGGTCGGTGATCGCGGAGCTTGGCCTGGAGGGGCTTGATGCCCGCCAAGTGGTCGAGACGCTCGACGCACTGCCAGTGGCTGATCGGCCTGACGGGCTGACCACATCGATCACGGCGCATCAGGTGACACTCACTGATCGCCACGGCCACGCTGAGGAACTCGCGCTTCCCGAAGACATCGTCTATATCTCCGTGGCCCCGTATCTGTCGCAGACGCATGATTGCTATTTCCACAGCCCAACCGGTTGCATCGGAGAACTGCGGAATACCGAGGTCGAGGTGACCGTGACGAGCATCACGTCAGGTGAGACAGTGTTCGATGAGTCTCTGCGCACCCTCGACAACGGATTCGTGGGAATGTGGCTTCCGCGTGATATCGATGCGAGTATCAGCGTCACGCATGAGGGCCGCACGGCAACCTCGACCCTGTCCACGGCAGGCGACGATGTGCAGACGTGTGTGACGACGCTGCAGCTCATGTGACGCTGCATCCTTCCATGCCGACCACATCTATCGCTCACCCCGGCTCGCCCTCTGATTGTGGGTGTGCTAATCAGGAGCGGATTGCGAGCAGGTCACTCCTCACTGAATGGTCACTACCCACTGTATAGTTCACTGCATGCTGACTAGTGCTTCTCGGATCGATGTGATGAACCGGTTAGGTCGGGCGATGGCTGATCCAACGCGGTCAAGAATTCTGTTGACGCTACTTGCGGGGCCCGGGTACCCGGCCGAGCTGGCGCGGGAGTTGGAGCTGACACGCACGAACGTGTCGAACCATTTGACCTGTCTACGCGGATGCGGGATCGTGGTCGCTGAAACCGAAGGACGCAAGACTCGCTACGAGATCGCCGACCCTCACCTCACGGCGGCGCTCATGGCGCTGGTGGATGTGACCCTCGCGGTCGATGGCCAGGTTCCGTGCATCGATCCGACGTGCACACTGCCGGGTTGCTGCGCCACTGTCGATGCCACTGTCGATGCCACTGTCGATGCCACTGTCGATGCCACTGTCGATGCCACTGTCGATGCCACTGTCGATGCCACTGTCGATGCCACTGTCGACGTCACTGTCGATGCCTCGGGCTCGGGAGCGGCCCTGTGAGCGCGGCGTGCTGCGAGGAACCCACTGCCGCAGACGCAGAGAACGATGAGGTCGAGCGCTCCTGGTGGCGTGATCCGGCGATCCTGATGCCCGTGGCTTCGGGGGTGTTCTTCCTCACGGGCCTGGTCGCCGGGTGGACGGCTGGCGAGAGCCCATCCGCTGAAACTGTGGCAGTGATGCTGTTCTGGGCTGGACTCGTGCTGGGGGCGTATACGTTCGCGCCCGGCGCGTTGCGCGGGCTGTTCACCACAGGCAAGATCGGAATCGCACTGCTCATGACGATCAGCCCCGTTGGGGCGGTGATCCTCGGGTACGTCGAGGAGGCCGCGGCGCTGGCATTCCTCTACTCCATCGCCGAGGCACTCGAAGACAAGGCGATGGATCGCGCCCGTTCCGGCCTGCGTTCCCTACTCACGCTCGTTCCCGAGATCGTGACCATCCTCCGCGACGGAACCCCGGTCGAGATTCCCGCCCGCGAGATGCGGGCCGGTGACGTACTGCGGGTGCGGCCGGGTGAACGCATCGCGACCGACGGCACTGTCGCTCAGGGAGCGAGCAGTCTGGACACCTCGGCGATCACCGGGGAATCCATCCCCGTTGAGGTCACCACGGGCGATCATGTCGCGGCGGGGTCGATCAACACCTCCGGGGCACTGGAAATTACCGCCACCGCCGACGGCACCGATAACTCGCTGACCACTCTCGTTGGCCTCGTCGAACAGGCGCAACAAGACCGAGGTGAGCGCGCGCGCCTCGCCGACCGCATCGCCCGCCCACTGGTACCCGGCGTGCTCATCCTTGCTGCGCTCGTCGGCGTAATCGGATCGCTGTTCGGCGACCCGGAGACCTGGATCACTCGCGCTCTGGTCGTGCTCGTCGCGGCTTCCCCGTGTGCACTCGCAATCGCGGTGCCCGTGACAGTCGTCTCCGCGATCGGGGCCGCCAGCCGGTTCGGGGTCATCATCAAGAGCGGGGCAGCGTTCGAACGTCTTGGTACCGTGCGCCGTCTCGCCGTCGACAAGACGGGCACGCTTACCCGCAGTCAACCGTCCGTCACCTCGGTCGAGACCACCGCCGGTGCGTCCCGTGAAGAGGTGCTCGCCTGGGCCTCTGCACTCGAGCAGTACAGCACACACCCCCTTGCAGCAGCCATCACTGCCGCAGCAGCCATTACGGCCGCAACCTCCGACGCGCCTGCTGCCACCGGGGTGAGTGAGGAACCGGGCCACGGCATCACCGGCCGTATCAATAACCATGAGATCACCGTGGGCAGCCCCCGCTGGATCACCCCGAGGGGGGAACTCGCCACCCAGGTTGCGAGGATGGAAGAAGACGGGCAGACCTGCGTCATGGTCACGCGCGACGGGAAAATCGTCGGCGCGATTGGTGTTCGCGATGAGCTCCGCCCCGAGACGGCTGAAGCGATCAGCGCGCTCCGCGACCAGGGTGTGGAGGTCATGATGCTCACCGGCGACAACATCCGCACCGCGAGAGCCCTCGCGAAAATCGCCGGGATCGCTGACGTGCGTGCCGAGTTACGGCCCGAAGACAAAGCCAGTGAAATCGCCGAATCGGTGAAGCACGCGCCCACCGGCATGGTTGGTGACGGTATCAACGATGCCCCCGCCTTGGTCTCGGCCACTGTCGGCATCGCGATGGGCGCAACCGGGTCGGACGCGGCCATCGAGTCTGCCGATGTCGTGTTTACCGGTCACGATCTGCGCCTCATCCCGCGGGCCCTCGCGCACGCACAACGGGGCCGGAGGATTATGAACCAAAACATCGCCCTCGCCCTGGCGATCATCACCGTTCTGCTGCCATTGGCGATCACCGGCACTCTCGGGCTCGCCGCCGTGGTTCTCGTCCACGAGGTTGCCGAGGTCATCGTTATTGCCAACGGCCTCCGTGCTGCTCGCACCCGACAGACCAGCCTCGCACCACTCGGCCCCGCGCGGCCCCGCGCACGCACAGCGGCAGACCCCGAATCTCAGACCCTGACCAGCCTGCGCCGAACCGGTCGTGAGGATTCTTGAACGTGGCGGAGAAGGCCGGTCATGCGGCGTGTGGTACCGAAGAGCACACCGAACGGTGCGGGAGGACGGATCCTCACTCGTGATAGGGCGCGCTGCGATAGCCGACGAGCACGCCGTCGCGGGTGAATCCGAAAGACTCGTAGAGGGCTATCGCCGGCGCGTTCTCCGCCTTGACCGTCAGGCTCAGACTGCCGGTGTCCGACGCGGTGAGGATCATCCGTCCGATCGCAGCAAGAAGCACCTTGGACAGCCCGTTTCCACGAGACTGTGGGGCGATCGCGATGAAGTCGAGGTACCCCGCCCCATCTGCCTGCACCTCTGCCGACGCATAGCCCAAGATCTCGGGCCCCGTGTCGTGAGCGAGAACCAGGGTGACGCGCTCGTCGTCCTCGACAAGCTGACGCGCAGTGGCGTAGCTGCCGGGAAAGGCCGCGGTATGCAGCTTTGCGATCGCAGGGAGGTCCGCCGAAGTAGCGTGACGTGGCACGCCACTCGTTGCCGCTCCGTCGGGCAGCGGCCAGGCCCGATCGCTTCGGATGACGTAGGCGACATTGACCGCGCTGCGGTGCCAGCCCAGCGTGTGGGCGAGAGCGGCAATCCGCGTGTTGGCTGGGTCCGCGCTGATCTCATGGTCATCGATGCCGGGTGAGGTCTGCTCGATCGCGGCGTCGATGAGGGGGCGAGCCCACTGCTTCCAGGCTTTTTCATCCGTCGTCCAGGGACCGTGGATGAAGCTGCGTCCGGTCTCCTCATCGCTGTCGACAACAACCACTCCCACGACGTCCTCGCCGCGCACGGCGACCCGCGCAGTATGGGTCCACGTCGGTGACATCCCCTCAAGCTCGGCCTTGATTCCGGCTGGATCGGTCCCCAGAGAGGCGCAGGCGGTCCGCGGGTTCTGTTGAGCCGCAGTCAGGAGGGTGCGGGCAGCCGCGAGCTGGTCGGCGTTCGGAGTGAGGATCGGCATACCGCCACGATAGTCAGCATCGTGAGATCCGTCGCCCGAATTTTTCGTCACCGGTCACGACGGTGCGGTGACCTCCTCGCGTGCCGCAGCTGGCGGGCTCAGCACTCAGCGCAACGTGTACCGCGGCGAGAAGTTGCGTTCCATCACCAGGCTCGCGGCACCGACGGCCGCCACGTCATCGCCGATCGAGCTCGACACGAGGGCGACGGGTTGCGTGCCGCTCGCCTCGGCAGCGGCGGCGAGCAGCGGAGCAATGGACTTCATCATGTGCTCCTGCACGGCTGGCCACGACGGGCCCCCGAAGACGACCTGGTCGATATCGAGCAGCGCGATCAGATTGGCGACATACAGCGCCAGGCTCTGTCCCGCGCGATCCAACACGGCCAGCGCCGCCTCGTTGCCGAGAGCTGCGCTTTGACCCAGGATATGAAAGAGACTGTCGACCGTCTCGAGTCGAATCGGAACGTCGTC
Organism: Leifsonia psychrotolerans; assembly: GCF_013410665.1. NCBI lineage: Bacteria > Bacillati > Actinomycetota > Actinomycetes > Micrococcales > Microbacteriaceae > Glaciibacter > Glaciibacter psychrotolerans. The sequence continues at coordinate 373,661 of NZ_JACCFM010000001.1, forward strand.
GTCGACCGCACGTCCGGCCAGCTCAGGAGGCATCGGGATCGCCCCGCGTTGCAGCGCGTCGATCACGAGCCGGTACGGCCGCATGACCTCGCCAAAGCATCCGCGTCGCCCGCACACGCATTGCGGCCCGGTCGGGTCAACCACCGAGTGCCCGACATCTCCGGCGTTCTGGGACGACCCGGCGTGCACCGCTCCATCCAATACGAGTCCGACGCCCACACCGGTGCCCCAATAGATGAACGCTGTGTTCTGCCGTTCCGAGATGGGATTGGTCCACTCCTCGGCGAGCACGGCAGCGGTGACGTCTTTGGTGAGCGTGGTTGGCAGGCCAAATGCCTCGTGAAGCCGGTCGGGCAAATGAAACCCCGTCCACCCCGGCGCCAATCGGGGGCGTACCAGCACACCAGCTTCAGCGTCGATGGGACCCGGACCGGCGACCCCAATACCCACAATGCGATCACGATGGACACCGGATGCCGCAAGCAGCTCGGTGATTGCCTCCGTGACGAGTTCCACGGTGTCGCCCGCATCTCCGGATTGCGGAGGACGGCGACGCGTTCGAGCCACGACCTGTGCTCGCAGGTCTAAGAGAACACAGGTCAGCACACTCGGGTCGAGGTGTACGCCAATTGCGTACGCACCCGCGGCATCCAACTGCAGGATGGTGGCGGGTTTGCCCGGCCCGCGCACGGCTCGGTTGCCCACCTCGCGCAAGAGACCACGGTCGATGAGGCGGCGGCTCACATTCGAGACGGCTTGCGCCGACAGCTCGGTCTCGCGGGCCATCTCGACTCGGCTGAGCCCCGCCGGCGCACGGCGCAATACATCGAGTAGGAGGGTCTCGTTGATTGCAGCGATGACCGGGAAGTTTGCTCCCTTGGCCATGCGCCCTCCTGACGATTCTCTACCGGCACTCGCGCGCACCGCATTCTCGAACCGAGTGCGATCCACGCTCGGCGCCGCTCCGCCCGCTGACGGTTCTGCCGGCGAGGCCAGCCTATCGGCTGCCACTGGTCTGGCCACCTTTCGCCCGCTCGGCAAAGACGAGCGCGGCCCACCGTCGCCCGATCAATTCTTGTACCTCGGGGCTCGGATGCAGGTTGTCGGGCAGCGGGAGGAGCCGGGCATCCTCGGCGCCATAGAGGCGCAGCCCGTCGACATAGCTCAGCGCCGTATCCGAGTCGGAACGCTCCGCGACGACCGCGGCGATCTCTCGGCGGATCACGTGCAGCGAGAGCTTGCCCGCAGCAACATCGGCTGCTGTGCCCGTCGCAACGGTCCATTTGCCGCCGTTGCGCGCAATCTCGATGGTCGGCCCGCTGACGGTTTCGACGGGCTCGCACCAGATCGGCGACACGAGCACGATCGGTGTGTGCGGATGCCCCTCACGAATGGTGTCGAGAAAACCCTGCAGTGCGGGCCCGAACGCGCGAAGCCGCATGACGTCGCTATTGACGAGGTTGATCCCCACTTTGATGCTGATTAGATCGGCCGGCTGGTCACGAATGACGCGGGCGACAAAAGGGTCAAGCATGGCGCCGCCCGCGAATGCGAGGCTCGTCAGCTCGACATCCGAGCTCAACGCGGCCACGGCGGGCCAGGTGCCCGTGGGTGCCGTGGCCTGGTATCCGTGACTAATCGAACTTCCGTAGTGCACCCACTTCGGCCGCTGCGCAGGGCGCTCGGACGCCGCGACCGGCGCATCCGCGCGCAACGCTCGCAGGCGTACGGCGTCGGTGTACGGCAACCAGATCTCAAGGTCTCGCTCGCCCCCCGTTGCCTGGGTGTCAAAGCGCACCGTGGATGGAGTGTGCGCTGGGATGCGCAGCCCGGTGGGGGCATCGAAGGAGAAGACATAACGCCCCTTCGATGCCGCCTGGGCCGTCTCGACGACATGCCCTGCCTCGACCAGCTGCCATGTCCCCGGCTGGATGTCCACCTGTTCGTTCTCTACCATCCGGGTGCCGTCAAAGTCGATCTCAATGACGGTGGCCGCGGTGCGCACCGCCAGCCGGATGCCGGCTGCCTCCGCCGACGTGCCAACCATGAACGGATCGTTCACACGTCGGCGCGCCCAGCCGGGCAGCCGGTGCGGGGTGAGGGTGCCGTCGACACGTTCGATCTCGACGGCCCCACGAATCCAAGCCGCATCCAGCGCACTGGAGCGCAGCTCGATTGGGCCGGCGTGCGTGGCGTTCATGACGCGCCGCCGAGACGACCAAATCGGAGGGTGACGAGCTGAAACGGGCGCAGGCTGAGCAGCGCCGCGCCAGCGACGGTCTCGACGACGGCGCTCGGTGTGACTGCACGCTCCAGCAGATCCGTCTCGATCGGCTCTGCCGCGGTGAAATTGGCTCGCACGCGGGCGTGGGCTTGCTCGCCCAGCGATTCGTACAGCCGCACCACGACGTCGCCCGATCCATCGTCGGCCAGTTTGACCGTCTCCACAACGACGCCCGCGCTGTCGCTCGTGACGAGAGGTTCCACCGCAACAGCCGACGCTGCGCTCGCCGCGGGCGAAGCGCCGGGCGACGCGGCGGCCGGGCGCAGCGGATACTGCAGCCGGTATCCCTCACGAATCGCATCATCGAGCGTGCCGGGCACAAGCGTCGTCCGAAAAACGTGCTCACCCTGGTCGGCCTCGGGATCGGGAAACAGCGGGGCCTTGAGCAGAGTTTGGCGAACAACGGAGAACGTTCCTCCCCCCGCACGGGCCTGCCGGGTGACGTCGTGCCCGTAGACCGCGTCGTTGACCACGCCGAGCCCGCTACGGCGGTCGGCCACGTGCACCCAACGATGAGCCACGGTCTCGAACCGGGCTTCATCCCAGCTGGTATTGGTGTGGGTCGCCCGCTCGATGTGGCCGAACTGAATCTCTGACTTCGCCGAGCTCGTGTGCACATCCACCGGGAAGGAGAGCTTCAGCATCTTCTGCCGCTCGTGCCAGTTCACCGTCGTCTGCAGATCGAGGGCCGCCCGGCCCGCGCCGAGCGAGAGAGTCTGCACGACGCGGGAGCGGCCAAATGTGCGCTCGACTTCGATCGTCACGAGCTCCGGGCTGAGTGTAACCACCTCGATGCGCTCGAGCTCATCGAGGTCAACCTGGCTGCGCCGGTACTCGACGTCCACATCCCAGGCGTCAAAGCGTCGGGGGACATCGGTGAAGAGCTGGAGTACGCCGCCGCGCTCACCGGCCGGGATCAACTCGCGCCCCGATGCGAGATCGACCAGAGAGCGTAGGTGACCCGCCCGGTCGATTCGAGCCCGAATGAGTCCATTGGCAAGAACGTAGTCATCGCCAACCGATTCCACTGTCACGTCGCCCACGGTGCGGGCGACCGCTATCGCGTGAGCGGGCACACCGTCCACCTGGAATGGGCCGGAATTCGCACGGAGGTCGCTCGCGGCTGCGGCCTGGCCCAGGGCCGCGAATGCAGTGCCGATGATCTCTTCGGCTGTCGCGGCGACCTGCCGGTACTCCTCCTCGGTCTGGTCGTACACCCATCCGATGGATGAGCCAGGCAGGATGTCGTGAAACTGATTGAGAAGCACCGTGCGCCAGGCGCTACGCAAGAGAGCGGCCGGATACGGTGCGCCGATGCGCACCGCTGCCGTTGCCGCCCAGAGCTCCGCTTCATGAAGCAGCGCCTCGCTTGTTCGGTTGCCTCGTTTGGTGCGTGCTTGCGACGCGTAAACCCCGCGGTGGCTCTCGAGATAGAGCTCGCCGACCCAAACGGGCGGATGCTCGAGTTGGGCCTCCGCCTCAGCGAAAAACTCCGAGGGCGACGCGAACCGAACCACGGGCGATCCTTCGAGAGAAGCTGCCCGTCTCGCCGCAGCCATCATCTCTCGGGTCGGCCCGCCGCCCCCATCGCCGAAGCCGAACGGAACCAGTGAGACATCCGCTCTGCCCTTCTCGGTAAAGGTGCTGGCGGTATGCGCGAGTTCGGACTGAGTGAGCATTGAGTTGTAGGTGTCCACGGGCGGCATGTGAGCGAAGATTCGAGTGCCGTCGATGCCCTCCCACTGAAAGGAATGGTGGGGAAAGGCGTTGACCTCATTCCAGGAGAGCTTTTGGGTGAGGAAGGAATGAGCGCCTGCGGCCCGGGCGATCTGCGGAAGCGCGGCCGTGTAACCAAAAGAATCCGGAAGCCACACCTCGGTCGTTTCAATGCCGAACTCCTCAAGGAAAAACCGCTTACCCTCGACGAATTGGCGCACGAGCGCCTCGGCGCCCGGCAGGTTGGTGTCGGATTCGACCCACATGCTCCCCACCGGCACGAAACGACCGTCGGCGACGCGCGCACGAATACGCTCGAACAGCTCCGGATAGTGATCCTGCACCCACACAAATTGTTGCGCGGACGAACACGCGAAGATGAGCGCGGGATCGGCGTCCATGAGATCGAGAACGTTGGAGAACGTGCGTGCGCACTTGCGCACAGTCTCTCGGGTCGGCCAGAGCCAGGCTGAGTCGAGGTGGGCGTGACCGACGGCAAAGACCCGGTGTGCGCTCTGCGCGGCGGGCGCAGCCAGCACGCCGCGCAGTGCCTCTCGACCCGCCGCGACGGTGTCGTGGACAGCATCGGGTTCGACGGCATCAACCGCGTCATCCAGCGCAGCATAGAGCTGTGCCCGTCGCGCCGAGTCGGACGGAAGCTCGTGGGCCAGACCACGAACCGTCTCGACGTCTTGGATGAGTTCCCACACCTGCACGCTGCGTCGCACCAACTCGATTCGACCCAACCGGTACAGGGGCTCATTCGAGGCAGACTCGAGGCGTCCGAGCGTGGTCGGTGCGAAGGTTTCCTCGCCAATGATGTTGGGATTCGCCGCCGCTTCTACATAGAACTCAAAGGACTCACCCGCCTGCGCATGCACACGCACGTAGTCGTTTCGGGGCTCGATGCCTTTGATGGTGCGCCCGGAAGGGTCGTAGACGAGCGCTTCGACCTGAAACCCGGCCGAGTCACCGATAAAGCCCGGGTCGATGATCAGCTCAATGGCGCCCTCAGAGGGACCCCAGCTCGGCGGCACCGTGCCTCGAACGCGCAACCAGATTGTGCCCCACGGCCGCCCCCATCGGCGGCCGCGCGCGATCGGTGCGTATGACTGTGTGCGGGCCTCGGCGAATGGAACGGGTTCGCCCGGAGCCTCCCATACTTCAACGAGCACCGGGTTGTGTTCGATCTCGACGGCGGGCACGAGACGCTCGCGCACGAATCGGTCGACCCGGATTTCGATGGATTGATGGGTCGTGCGCAATGGTCCTCCTCGGGACATGGTGTCTTCAGGCAGATCGTCGTGACGTGGCATTAGTACTGTCCCAGGGCCAATCCGCGCCCAAAAGCGCGTTGGGCGAATAAAAAGAGGGCGATGGTCGGAATCGAGACGATCAGGCCGCCTGCAAGGAGAACCGGAGCAGTCGAGCCTCCGTAATTGCCTTGCAGCGCAGCGAGTGAGCCCATCAGTGGTCGAATGTCAGCAGATTTGGAGAGCGTCATCCCGAGCAGCAAATCGTTCCAGATGAGCGTGGCCTGCAGGATGAAGACGGCGACGAGCGCCGGTACCGACAGGGGGAGGTGGATCCGCCAGAAGATACGCCAGGAACTTGCGCCGTCAACGACGGCTGCTTCAAAAACGCTGAGCGCGATGCCGGCGAAGAAATTGCGCATGACAAACGCCGAAAAGGGGATCGAGATGGCGGTGTAGACGAGGATCATGCCGAGTCGGCTGTCGTACAGGTCGAAAGCGACGTATCCGACGAACAGGGGCAGGAGCAGGATCTGCAGCGGAAACACCGTCGAACTGAAGATGAACACGAACCAGCCGAATCCGTGGCGCAGACGCAGCACCACGATCGCGAAGCCGGCCGCCGCACCAATCACGACGGCGATCAGTGGCGCGGTGATCGCGTACAGGGTTGACGACCAGACCGCCTCGGATATGTTCCCGCGGGTCCACGCTTCGGTGATGTTGCCGACGAGCCCCGAGAGCCCGGCCGGTGACCACACATTTGTCGTCCCATACTGGTCTTGCGTCTTCGCAGCGTTGATGACGATGAGGTACATCGGCGCAAGCCAGAGCAGGCCCAGCGTGACCAGCACGATTTTGCGGATGCGATCAGCCACGAGCGGCCTCCTCGGAATCAGAGAGCTGACGACGCAGATACAGCACCGACGCGGCGACGGTCACGATCGTGAGCAGAATGGCGATTGCGGCGCCGAGTCCGTAGTCGGAGTCATTGAAGGTGTCCTTGTACATCGTCAGGGCGAGCGTCTCCGACGACCGGCCAGGTCCGCCCCGCGTCATGGCGAAGATTATGTCGAATTGTTTGAGCGAACCCACGATCGCCAGCCCGACGACGACGGTTGTCAGCGGTCGCAGCATCGGCCAGATGATCGCGGTGAACATCCGCCAACCGGATGCTCCGTCGAGCCGAGCCGCTTCAAGCGGTTCGTGCGGAATCGACTGCAGGCCAACGGTGAACAGCAGCGCATTGACCCCCACGCCCTGCCAGGCAGCGGCGGCGATCATCACGACCGTGTTGAGCGGGGCATCGAGCAGCCATCGCGGGGGATCGGTCACTCCGAACACGGCCAGGACTTGGTCGGCTGCCCCGCCATGCTGCAGGATGAAGCTCCAAATCACACCGACCGCTACCCCCGAGATGGCAAAGGGGATAAGGAACGGGAGCCGATACCAGAATGCCCCGCGCAGCCCGTAGGCAAGAACAGCGATCAGCAGCCCGAGGCCAACCGGAAGAACGAGTGTGCCCACCACCCAATAGATCGTGTTGAGAGTGGAATTGAAAAACCCCGGGTCTTGGAAGACCTGCACATACTTGTCGAAACCCACCCAGCGGGGGGTACCGAATCCGCTGTACTCGGTGAAGCTCAGGTATCCGGTCCAGAGAAAGGGCAGGTACAACAGCAGTGAGACGGCAACGATCGCTGGCGCGGCGAACCCTGTGGCCGATCGAGCGTACCGCCGGGTCGGTTTCTGAGCCGGTGCCGACGCGGCTGAGGAGCCTCGGCCCGCACGTCGCATGGAGGCCGAGGGAGAGAGCTCCCTGTCGTCGGTTGCCCCTCCGGGAGCCGAAACTCGGCTCCCGGAGAGGGTGCTCGGCGTTGAGCCGTGACCTGTGGATGTTTGGCTAGCCGGCATCGGCTACGTCTTGCAGTGACTGGAGTCCCGGGGTTAGATCGCCACCGTTGGTTACAAACTCACCAAAGACCTCCGTCGAGCGGTTGTAGACCGAGAGCGGCACCATCTCTTGGAATCGCTGCTGGATTCGTGCCTTGCCGAGCGCGTCGACGATGCCCTGCAGCTCGGGGTCGTTCACGGTGACGTTCGGATTGAATGAGACGTCTCCGCGGGAATCCGCCCACGCCTGCTGGGCGGTGTCACTCATCCACCAGGCGCTGTACTCCAACGCGGCAGCCTCGTTCGCGGCACCCTTCGAGACGCACAACGGACCGCTCTCGAGCACCAGCTGCTGCTCGGCATCGGCATTCATGCTCGGAAAGATGAAGACGCCGTAGTCCTCGCCCGAGACCTGGTCGATGCTATTCAACTGGCCGGTCATGAACGTACCGAGGTACTCCATGGCGACTTCACCCGTGGAGAGCAGGGTCTGCGGGTCGGTCTGGAGGCCCGGATCGGTGAAGTAGCCCTCATCGAAGAGTCGCTGCCACTCCGCTCCTGCACTCAGAACGGCGGGATCGGTGAACGAGCTCGTGCCATCCGCGAGGCCGGCGTAGACGTCGGGGGACTCGCCAGCGAGCAGCGCCTGGAACATGGCGAATTCGAAAATGAAATTCATCTGGAAGAACGGCGTCACCCCGGCGGCTTTCAACGTGGCTGATGCAGACATCAGTTCCTGATAGGTCGTCGGTACCTCGACTCCGTGCTCGGCGAAGACGTGCTTGTTGTAGTACACGCCCCAGTAGACGACGTTCAAGGGCACGCAGTATTGCTTGCCGTCAAAGGTGTAGTTGTCTTTGAGACCCTTCGGAACGTAGCCGGCTGCCTCTGCCTTGGCCCAAATATCGCTTGTTTCGGCCACGACACCCTGTTCAACGAGTGCCTTGAGCTGCCCACCGGTGTGCCAGGTAAAGAGGTCAGGCTTCTCTTTGGTCTGCAGGGCTTGCTTGACAAAACTGTCGTAGGCCGCGGCGTCAGAACCGGGGGCCGTCACCACATCGAGCACCGCGCCCTCGGCCCGCGAGACGGTGTTCATGTCGTCGAAGCTCTCTTGCCACCCTGCCTTGTCCATGTAGAACGAAAGTTGGCGCGGATCGTCTGCGGTGCCGGCCGCGGGGGCACCTGGGTTGGAGGAACACGCGGCAAGGGACACCGCGAGGAGCCCAGCCGAGAGCCCTGCGGTGAGTCGGGTTCGTTTCATCGTTCTCTCCTCATTGAGACGTGTGCATCGATGCGATGACGAGATAACACAATCGCATGGATGAAATAAAGTCAACACAAAAGTCCGCAAATATGGAAAATTGTTCGACTTCTCAAAATGGTTGACAGGAGTTCCTCCATCGTGTTGGCATATTGGTGCCATGGACCGGTGGCACATCCTAATGACAGTCGAACAGAGGAATCTCGCATGCGTTCACGCAATACCCGCAGAACTATCTTGCCCGCTGCACTGGTCGCCGGCCTCGCGCTGACCGCGCTGATCGCGCCGCCGGCCTACGCCGCACCACGCTCCGACGACGCGCTCTCCCGAGGGCGCATCTCGTGTGACCCCCTCGGAGGAGCATCGATCAAACCCGTCGGAGCCACCCTCAATACCGAGTACACGGAGGCCTTTCGCGAGTTCGGCAACTCGGGTGGTGGCTGGCAGAATAACGGCGGTTGGGCGGCATCCGACGGAGTGTATTCGGTCGAACTTGCAGACCGCAGCATTGCCTGGCTCATGAACGACACCTTTCTCGGACCGGTCACCGACGAGCAGATCGGGGCCGAGGCCCGCTTCCTGCATGGCACCGTCGTGCTGGGCGGGCGGGACGGTCTGCCTGACACGACCGTGACCGGAGGCACCCAGGAGGCGCCGGAATCCATCGTCTCGCCGCCGCAGTCGGAGGGCGGTGATCCCTGGTATTGGAATGAGGATGGAATCCTCGATGGCGGCAAGCTCCGTGTGTTTCAGGCGCGCACCGGACTGAACGATGGCGTGCCGCCGTGGAATTTCGGCTGGCTCGGCAGCGACATCGTCACGTACGACGCGGAGTTCGCCGTCGAGTCGATCACGCCGAGCTACGGCGCCCCGGGTGGAGTGCACTGGGGCGTTGAACTGGTCAAACAAGGCGGCATGGTCTATATCTATGGACAGAAGGACGGCGCAGCATACGTCGCTCGCGTCGCGAAAGGGCACCTGGTAGGCGGGGCGTGGGAGTTCTGGGCCGCCGGAAGCTGGGTGGCCAACGAAGCAGCTGCGACGCCGATCGCCTCAAACGTCGGCGCGTCGTACAGTGTGACTCGGATGCGTGGCACCTACGTTTTGAGCACAACGACCACGTTTGGTGCCTTCGCCGAGCACACCGTCGAGGTTGCGGTCTCCTCGTCGCCCTCGGGCCCATTCACCGACCGCACCGTTGTCTACACGGCACCCGAAGCAGCCTCGGCACACATCGTGGCTCCCTACAACGTTGCGGCTCACCCTGCCATCAGCGACCGTGGGGAGCTCGTGGTCTCGTACAACGTCAACAGCGAGCAACACTCCGACGTTGTGGCCAACGCGAACAACTACCGCCCGCGCTTTCTTACGATCGAATTTGCGCGGTGCCGAATGCCGCGTTGAGGGGGGCCCTCGTACGGGGAAGCTGAGAGTAGACCTTCCCCGTGAGGGAGGCCGACTCGCGGGGTCGCTGTGCCCCGTTTGGTCGCATCACGTTCGGGGCAGGGAGGTGAGGGGTGGATAGCATGGGGCGATGACTCCTCCTCTTCTTCCCGCCGTGTGGTCGCTCGAAGGACGCACGGCCCTCGTCACCGGGGCCGGCAGCGACACCGGGATCGGTTTCGCTGCCGCCCGAATGCTGGGGGAGCTGGGGGCGCAGATCGTGATCACCTCGACGACCCAGCGTGTTCACGAGCGGACCGCCGAGCTGAGAGAACTCGGCATCACCGCGGACGGGATCGTCTGCAGTCTTGATTCGGACCAGGGCACACGGGCGCTCTCGGCGGGACTTCAGCAGCTCGCGCTCGCGCCGACGATTCTGGTGAACAACGCCGGGATGGTGTCGGTGGGCGACACGGAAATCGCGCAGGGCGACATCGGGATGAGTGCGGATGAGTGGAACCGGGGGATCGCCGTGAATCTCTCGACGGCTTTCCATGCCACCCAGGCGGTCATCGGTTACATGCGTGAAACCGGCTGGGGCCGCATCATTACGGTGTCCAGTGTGAGCGGCCCGCTCATGGCTTCCCGCGGCGATATCGCCTATGCTGCGGCAAAGGCCGGGCTGACCGGGCTCACGCGCGCACTGGCCGTGGATGAGGCCAGTCGAGGAATTACCGCAAACGCTGTGGCGCCGGGGTGGATCGCGACGGGCTCGCAACTGCCGAAGGAAGCGGATGAGGGGGCCCACGTTCCTGCTGGGCGCAGCGGGACCCCCGATGAGGTTGCCTCCGCGATCGCCTGGCTCGCTTCGCCCGGTGCCGGCTATGTCACCGGCCAGACGATCGTCGTCGACGGCGGCAACACTGTGGGCGAAGAGCGTCGCTTATAACACTCAACGTTCCGCCCGGTCAGTGACCCGTTCCCAGAGCAGGATGACGCAGGCACTCATGCGCTCAGCGCCGCAACCTTCAGGAGGAGGGCGTCGGCGGCTGCAGCGGACGATGCCGGGTTCTGACCGGTGATCAGCAGACCATCCTCGACGACGTAGGACTGCCAGTCGCCGATTTTGGAGTAGTCGGCGCCAAGCTTGATGAGCTCGTCCTCGACCAGGAACGGGACGATGTCGGTCAGCTGAACGCCCTCCTCTTCGGAGTTGGTGAAGCCGGTGACCTGACGGCCGGCGACGAGAGGGGTGCCGTCTTCAGCGCGCACATGACGGAGAACACCGGGGGCGTGGCAAACGAGGGCGACGGGCTTGCCGCTGCGGATGAAGGTCTCGATCAGGGCGACGGAGTCCTTGTCTTCGGCGAGGTCCCACAGGGGCCCATGTCCGCCGGGGTAGAAGACGGTGTCGAAGTCCGCGGCGTCAACCGAGTCGAGGCGAACGGTGGTCGCGAGCGCCTGCTTGGCCTCGGGATCCGCTTCGAAACGGCGTGTCTGCTCGGTCTGGTTCACCGGCTCGTTGCTCGTCGGGTCCAGGGGCGGCTGGCCGCCCTTCGGCGAGGCGAGGGTGATGTCGGCGCCGGCTTCGACGAAGCGGTAGTACGGGGCGGCGAGCTCGTCGAGCCAGAACCCGGTCTTCTTGCCGGTGTTGCCGAGCTCGTCGTGGGAGGTGAGGACCATGAGAACCTTCATTGTGAAACTCCTTAGTTGACCGGTCGACTATTCGCTGATGTGAACCTGGGGTGCCGGTGGGGCCCGAGGAAGTGTTTAGCGCTGGAGCAGGTGTCGTGTCAGGGCCAAAGCGCTGTCCATCGGGGAAATGTCCCGTTGAATCTTGGCCATGACACTGGCGCCGAGCCAGAGATTGTAGAGCGTTTGCGCGGTGACGTCGGCAGCGGAGTCAATCGACACCGAGCCGTCGTCGAGACCCATGTCGATCAGGGACTGAATACGATCAGTGATGCCGGTCGTCCCATTTTTCAGCGCGAGGCGGAGTGTTTCGGAGAGATCGGCGACCTCGGCGCCGAGCTTGACGGCCAAGCATTTGCCCTGGCAGTCGTCGAGGCTCTGCGTCGAACGCCAGCTCTCCCAGTACTGCATCAGTCGCGTGCCGGCATCGAGGTCGGTCTGGGCGAAGATCTCATCCATCTCGGCGAGATACTCGGTGAAGTACTCCCCGAGCATCGCCTCGCCGAACGCGTCTTTGGAGTCGAAGTAGTAGTAGAACGAGCCTTTCGGCACGCCGGCGACGGTGAGGATCTCAGTGAGGCCGACAGCAGCCCATCCCTTGTGGGCGACGGTGCGCTGTCCGGCATCGAGAATGCTTCGGCGACTGTCGGCTTGGGTGGGCATGAGTAAAAAGTATCAGGTATTAGACCGGTCGTCTACCTCGGACTGAGTGCGGCGGCACTGATCGGGGGCCACGTGGCAATTCGCTGGTGATGTTCGAGGATGCCCAGCAAATGCCCCGCGAGAGTGCGCGAGCATGCTCGCTTGTAGGCTTGGGCCATGACCGAAACCGCGCCGAAGTTCTCTCCCCGTCTGATGGGGACCCGTGCCTTCGAGCTGGTGCAGCGGCACCAGGAGTCGTATTCGCGCGCCCACCCGATCCGTTGTGATCCCCTCGGCCACTGGATCATTTTCGGCGCCCCGTCCTCGACAACGTACGAGGTCAACGAGACGCCTGATGGTCGTGTGCGGGTGTTGATCGGCGGGGAGCGGGAGAACCCCTCGGTTGATTTCACGACCGATGACACCCATGCCGTCGATGTGTTCGTTGCGCTCGAGTGCGGGGTGGCCGGGCTGGCGGAGAAAGCGCTGCGCCCTGCGATTCAACCGGGCGTCACTCTGACGGTCTCAGAGGGCACCGGCACTCAGCGCCTCGAGTGGCCGGGCGGCTGGGCCGAAGGGCCAACCCGATCGTCGATCCCGGGTGAACGCGGGCATGCGCTGCCCACAATGGCGCACTACATCACGATGGGGATCGAGGAGATATTGGCTCTGCACGGGCAAGCCTGACAGGTCGGTTGCCCGCAGCCGGTCGAGTTTTCAGCTCCCCACTTCGGGCAGGAAACCGGACCGCATCCGGACGCGATATCGCTCTCGTGTAGTGCGCCCATCGCAGTACCCCGGGGGCTCCAACCTCGAGCATCGGCTCCAGGTCGATATCGCAGCGTTCTCCCTGATCTACGACAATGCACGGAACGAAGCTGAGGAGGTGAGAGGCGAACCGATGCGGCCCACGTAACGCATCTGGGATCCGATGCTGCGATTCATGAACCCGGGCCTCACGATGGATGCCGCATCCCACAGGCTGGGAATCGCTTCCCGCACCGGTCGCCGTCGCATCGCGGACGCGACGGCGCACTGTCACCTCTCCGGCAAGTTTTCGCGGGGAGCAGCATGGGCCTCAGAACGGGCTGAGCCCGAAGATTCAACGGGCCAAGGAACTCGCCGTTGACGGACTGTCGGTTGAAATCGTCACCGAGCAGACCTTTCTCGAGATTCTCGCGCTCTAGATATACCTGGCGAGGACATTGACCTCGTCGGGGTGCGTGGAGAGAAGTTCTCGTTCCAGCAGGAGGACGGGCCCGTTTCGGCTCGTGTACGGCGGCGGGGCGGGCCCATTTTCAGGGCATGAAAATCGACCCGGTCGTGAGCAACCCCGGTCTCGATTCCGTGGTCTCCGAAAACGATCGTGTCCGCGTTGTGCAGTATCCGGCAGCTGCCTACATGCCTTTCGAACCCGTCGCCTGATAACTATCATTTCACTATGCGATCCACAGTCGGACAGCATCTATGGACGGAAAAGTTTGCACGCTCGCTGGTAGTCACGGGCGTGATTCTGGCGATGGCCGCCGTACTCCTCACGCCACCGAGTCCGGCTGGTGCCGAGTCTGCGAAGTGGGCAACTCCTTCCAGCCTCGACAGCTTCGTACACAAGGAACGTGTAGACCTCGGGCTTCCTGGACTAGCCGTTGTCGTTCTCACTCACGGTTCGGTCGCGTTCGAGGGAACCTATGGGGAGGTTTCTCCCGGTGGGCCTGCGGTTACGCTCACAACGCCATTCGCGCTCGGGTCAACATCCAAACAATTCACTGCCTTAGCGGTTCATCAGCTTATTTCGCAGCGACATCTCGCTCTTCGCGACACCGTCGGTGCTCTTCTGCCGCAGCTGGGGAGCGCTGAAAGCCTGTTTTCGACGGTGACGGTCGCTCAACTGCTCAGCCACACCTCAGGGATTAGCGAACGCGCGGGTCGTGAGGAGTTTGACCCTTGGCCGGCTGTTACCTCAATCCGGGACGAGAGCCGTCGCATTCTGCAGGGAGAGCCAATCGCGAAGCCGGGTGAGCGTTTTGTATACTCGAACGCCAACTACACGTTGCTCGGCGCGATCATTGAACACTCCACCGGGCGGTCGTTCGAGGATGCCCTCCAATCCCTCGTCGTTCAGCCCCTTGGCCTCACCTCAACCACGAGTGACCTCGCACTCGCCCGCTCGAACGGATTGGCTGCCGGCTACTACAACTGGTTCGGGATCGTTCCCGCAGTAACGCCGGGGGCGATGTGGCCGATGGGTGCTCCCTCCGCATTCATTACCTCTACTGCCAGCGACCTCACCCACCTTCTACAGGTGCAATTGGGTCAGCCATCGGGAATCGGTACCGCGATACTTGCCGATGCCCGTGACCCCCTCACTCGAGTCAACCAATACAGCCAATACGCCAGTGGGTGGTACGTGCGCCCGTTCTGGGAGCTGCACGACTACGACGCGAACAGCACCGACCCGAGCCTTCCAACGCTGTGGGAGCATTCCGGCAGCACCGAGCGATCGGTGTCCTACCTCGCCTTCGCGCCGTCCGTCGGCCTCGGCGTCGTCGTGCTCAGCAATTACGGCCTCGGTACCGACCAAAACAAACTCTCGCGATTCACCGAGGCGCTGATGCACAAGATCGTCGGCACCCGAGTCGCCCCGTCCGCGGTAGACCCGCTCGTTGCCGCGGCACCATTCATCATGATCGGGCTCCCAATATTGCAACTGATGATGGTCGCCTGGATCATCTTCGCGAACGCACGGTCGCGGCGCTCGCGCCACGCACGGTGGCTCGCGATCATTATCGGCACCGTGATAACAATCACAACTTTCTATTTCGCTCTTATCGTCGTGCCAAGCCGAACACAGGCACCTCTCGTCGAGGCGACATGGTGGAACAGTACCCCCGACCTCGCAGTGTCAGTTGCGCTGAGTCTGCTCTTCGCCGTGAGCTGGGTAGCGTTGGTCGGGGTTCAGCTCACTCGTAGCCTGCTTCACCGGAGCGGGCACGAGCACACCCCGCGCAGTTCGCCGAATTCTCGCGCTGACTAGGCTTCACTTCATGAACGGCGACATGCTCTGGGCCGTATTCGGCTGGATCGGCAGCGCCCTGGTGGTGTTCTCCCTGCTGCAAACCCACATGACGCGGCTGCGAATATTCAACCTGATCGGGTGCGTGCTCGCCATCATCTACAACGCGCCACTCGCGATCTGGCCGAGCGTCGGGCTGAACGCGGCACTCTCGGTGATCAATATCGTGCAGCTCATCCGGTTGCGCCGGGGGAGTGAATCCAAGCTCACCGCGGCCGGGGCGGGGCGGGGTGAGTTGCTCAGTGTGCGCACAGCCCCCAACGATCCGGTGCTCGTGGCCCTGCTCGGTGCGCGCCGAGCCGAGGTGGAGGCGCGCGGCGGACGCACCCTCGAGCAGCTCCTCGAGGAAACCCGCGAGGCGGAGCTCAAGTTCGACGGCGATCTGCTGATCGGATGCTCACTCCGAGCATTCGACTCGGAACACGGCTCCGGCCCACCCGAGCAGGGCTCAGGTGGCACGTCACTGGTGGTGTTTGCCCGGACGGCGCCTCAGTAGCCGGTCAGGAGCCGAGGCGGTGGCGGATCGGCTAGGCCGGAGCTCCCGCCGCCGGCGTTCCGGCGCGCACCCACGCATCGGTCATCGTCTGCACTGCGGCACCGTTCAGAGCCACACGTTTGACAGCGACGATGCGGATGCCACCGACGGTCGCGGCCACCGGGGTCAGCGACTCCAAAAAACTCTCGACGGCGAACTTGGCGGCGCAGTAGGCCTCGTTGAGCGGTTGGCCGACCGCGCCACCGACGCTGGATACAGTGATCAACCTCCCGTTGGCCGCGCGCAGATGCGGGAAGGCTGCCTTCGTCAGCGTGACGACGCTGAAGAAGTTCGTCTCCAGCACGGCGCGCACGGTGTCGACGGACTCCAATTCGATCGTGCCGACGTGTCCAGCGCCGGCACGGAGCGCATCCGCTTTAGCGCGGGTGAGCGGTGAGCACAACTCCTCGCCATCGGCACAGGCATGCCGTTGACACGAGTGCCTGGGGCGAGGACTCTGGGTCGTAGCGCCAACGACGGTGCGTGAGGTGGTAGCCGATGTCTTCTTTCACATCCCGCACCCCGACAGCCATGGTCATTGTTGTGCTGGTCCCCGCGCTGCTCCTCACCGGCTGCACCGGTTCGACGAGTACGGCAGGACGATCCATCGCCCGATGGTTTGTCTCCCACTCCGGCGAGCTGACCGGGGGAGCAGGGGGCCTCAAGCTCAAAGCGCAGTCGTTGGTGGACGACGGACTCCGGGACGCCGCGATCGCCGCTTCCCGCGACGCCGAGCTCCAAGCAGTGAAGAACTCGTCACATGTCGATGAAGCGCTGACCAGTGTGTGCAACATCTCCGTCGACTTCTCGGCGCCTCCTCCCGACGATTCGGCCGACATGAGCGCCGCTGAGACGTTGATGCACGCGGTGTCGGCCGAGATGCCTGGCAGTGGGATGAGCGTCTGGTCGGAGAGGATCGTCACAGCGTACGAGGCGGTCTGGGGTGAATCAGATCAGAAACTGAGGGCGCAGGCGACGCTCACGCGCGATTTCGAGGTGACCGCTTTCCAGCACGCGTACTGCACCGCCCGGTAGACGGCTTCTCTGCGCACTGCGCACGTCAACGCCGACCAGTGTTGCGCACGAGAACCTCGCCACGGCAGCGGCATACCCAGCCCCTGCACACGACTCAGAATTCGTATGCGGCCAGGCCGCCCTTCCACTGGATGACGTAGAGGCCTGACGAGATGAATTCCGTGTTTGATTGTGAACGTCACGATCAGCAAAGCCACATTATGGTGTAACGTTCGAATTCGTGCCTTACGCCGGACACCTCACCCGCGCGTACTGACAGTACTCGGAAAGTGGTCAATGATGTCGTCCCGCATGGCTCTCCGCACCAGGCCCGCTCGCGCATGGTTCGTCGGCGCACTGATCGCGACGACGGTGCTGCTCACCTTCGGCGGGTTCCCGGTTATGGCCCAGGCTGCAACGGTGAGCACACTCGATGACCTGAAGTTGGCTCTCAGCCCGGGCACTGATTCGATCACCCTCACCGCGGACGTCTATGCCTATCAGGAAGATCTGGTGATCGACCGCGATGTGTCCATCGATCTTGCGGGCTACGTGCTCATGACACGAGACTTCACCGTCACGCCCGGCACCACACTGACCCTCCTTGGCAGCACGAATATGCGCTCCTCGAGGATTAACATTAACGGTATCCTGCAGCTTTATTCGGATCTGACGATGCAGCCGTACTCCATCGTCACGGTGGGCACCCGCGGTTCGATTGTCTCTGCCGGCGGCCCCTTCACGGTCTCGGGAGCGCAGACGATCGATAACCAGGGCACGATTACAGCGAACGTGGGCCCAGCGCAGGCTGTCACCGGAAACAACTTCACGCTGAGGTTCTGGACGAACACACCGGCCGGACTGCTCGAAGAGGTCACGGTCTTCGCCCCGACGCTGGAGGCCGCAGGGATGTCGCTCCCCACCTTCGCTCGCGTCCATGCCGCCATCGCCGAGTGGAATTCCGAGCAAGACGGATCGGGCTCGCAGCTCAGAACCGAGACAGCGCTCTCGACGGTTGGCTACTGGGGTACCTTTCACGCCCAGTGGGTGGCAGCGGGAATCACGAACATCGGTCTGACCTACAGCGGCAGCCCCGGCCCGGCACAGGCCGGTCATACGGCGGTCACCGCACTGGACACGTCTCCCGGGGGCAACGACGCCGACATCAGCGACCTGGTGGACTTCAGTAGCGCCAACCCCGACGACTCGTTCCTTGGCTCCGGCTTTGACACTCTCTTGGTCGCGGAAATCGCCGGCACCCGGCTCGTCACGGCAGCGCTGCGCGATGATCCGGTGGTGAGCATTTCCGTTCCCATCGAGGTGACGCATTCGAACTACCCGGGGCAGATCAGTCTGGCCGTGTCGCCGAGCAGTGTCACTCTCGGCGGAACGTCGACGGCATACCTGAGCGCCACAGACCGGTACGGAAACGCATTCGGTTACACCCTGCTCGGTGGCGGCGAATGCGACGATTGCAACCCGACCGTCACGAGTAGCGTGCCCGGCGATGTGATTGACCCGACGACGGGAATCATGACGTTCTCGAGCGTCGGGCCGCGTACGATCACGGCCACGGTACAGACGGTCGAGGGCGATCCTTTGGTCGCCACCGCGGTCGTGACCGTCACTGGCGTCAGTGTGCCGTCCGCACCGCCCGCACCGCCCGCGCCACCCGCGGCGACGCCCCCGCAGTCGCTGGCAGCCACTGGCTCATCAGCCGGTCCGATCGCCGGCCTGATGCTGCTCGCTCTGCTGGGCGGCCTCGGCGCACTGCTTCTGGCCCGCGGCCGCACGGCCCGGCTCACGCGTCGCCTCTAACCCGATCTGAGAACCGTCCGCTGCGCCGCGCCACAAGGCCGGCGCAGCGGGGAAGCCACGATCCTGCGTGTCCGTCCTCGGCTGTGCTATTCTCTCGAAGGAACAAGTTGAATCGTTTCACATCAGGGGGGACCAATCGAGATCGCGACGCCGTGGTCTCGTGGCTTGCGGAATTTTTGCCGAGAAGAACTCGGATCACCGCTCACCTGAACGCACCACATCCGTCAATGATGAAGGAAGTTCTGCATGAAGAACGCAGTGACCCGAGTGCTCGCCGCCGCGGCTGCACTCACGTTATTCGCCACGCTCCCGGCTCTCCCCGCCTTCGCTGCACCTGAAGCGACCGGCATTGCCGTGGGGGAGATGCGCGTGAACGACACGCTCACCCCTCTGGGTCTCGATGACACGAGGCCGGCACTGAGCTGGAAACTGACGGCCGATACTCAGTCAGTTGAACAGAGCGCGTACGAAGTGCGCGTCGCCTCCGACCCCGATCTGCTCGACGACGGCACCGGCGACATCTGGTCCAGTGGCAAGGTCGACTCGGCGCGCTCGGTGCAGGTTGACTACAACGGTGCAGCTCTCGAATCGGCGAAACGCTACTACTGGAAGGTGCGCGTCTGGGACCAGCACGATGTCGCCTCCGACTGGAGCGCCAGCTCCTGGTGGGAGATGGCGCTTCTGAACTCCGCGGACTGGGCTGGCTCGGAATGGATCAGCCCCGCCGGCGAGAACCTCGTCTGGGACGATTTTGAGATCAGCTCTGACTTTCGGTTGTGGAAGAAGGCCGGTGGAATAGTCTTCCGTGCCACGGGAACCGACAACATGAATATGTGGCAGGTCAACCCGGAACAGACCATCCCTCGACTGCGCCAACACATCTGGCGAGACGGCCGAGTGGTGGCCAATCGCGAGGTGAACATTCCGGCCGCGGTGATGGCACCCGGCGAGCCCGACGGAGTGACCCACACGTTGCGGATTCGTGCAGAGGGGTCGACCTACACCAGCTGGATCGACGGCATGCTGGTCGACACGTGGACCGTCAGCGCGGCCGAGCTCAACGCCTCGGGAGTGATCGGGTTCCGCGGCGGCGACAACCGCCCAGGCAACGAGCACAGCTCAGCCTGGAGCAACGTCACCGTCACAGAACTCGACGGCACCCCGATCTGGGCTGATGACTTCGACAATGGCCCCTCCGCTTACTTCAAGGGTGCGATCATCGAGAACGGCGCGCTCATGCGCCGCAACAACGAGGTCGTGCTGATTTCTGCCGCCGGCAACGAAGCGCCTTTGCTTCGCACCGAATTCACCCTCGACAAGCCCGTTGCCTCCGCACGTGCCTATGCCTACGGACTCGGCTGGTATGAGCTGAGCATGAACGGCGAGAAGGCCGACGACCGTGTTCTGGCCCCGTCGGCCACGCCATTCAGCCAGCGCAACCTCTACCAGACGTACGATGTGACCGATTTGCTCGCCGAGGGCGAGAACGCTGTCGGCGTTTGGCTCGCCAACGGCTACGGCGAAGGCTACAGCGAATGGGGCTGGCGCTGGGACGGTCCGCGTCAGGCGATCATCACT
Source organism: Leifsonia psychrotolerans (assembly GCF_013410665.1). Taxonomy (NCBI): domain Bacteria; kingdom Bacillati; phylum Actinomycetota; class Actinomycetes; order Micrococcales; family Microbacteriaceae; genus Glaciibacter; species Glaciibacter psychrotolerans. Next base: position 393,803 of record NZ_JACCFM010000001.1, read on the forward strand.
ATTCGCGTCACCCACACCGATGGTTCGGTCACCGTCATCGGCAGCGATGACAGTTGGACCAGCCATGCCTCGGCCGTGACGTCTGCCCACATCTACAACGGCGAAAGCTACGACGCCCGGTCCGAGATCGCAGGCTGGGCCAACCCCGGTCTGGACGACTCCACCTGGACCGGTGTGCGCGTCGTCGATGCCCCGAGTGCCCGCCTCGAAGCAGACGAGATGCCGCAGATTCGTGTGCACACTGACTTCGCACCGATCGCGGTGTTCGAGCCGACGCCCAACGTCTACGTGTTCGACTTCGGCCAGAACATGGCCGGCTGGACTCGCCTCAACGACCTCGATGTCGCGGCAGGGACGAAGATTACGATCCGTCACGCCGAGCGTGTGGATGAGAACGGTGCCCTCGACACCCACACCAACCGTTCGGCGGCCGCCACCGACCAGTACATTGCAGCCGGAACGGGTTCAGAGACGTGGGAACCCCGTTTCACCTATCACGGCTTTCGTTACGCGGAGGTGACGGGGCTGAGTGAGGCGCCCAGCGTCACAGCACGCGCAGTACACGCCGACCTACAGGAGACCGGAACGTTCGAGTCGTCCGACTCGATGCTCAACAAAATCTTCGAGAACAACCGCTGGACGATTCTTAATAACTTCATGAGCTATCCGACCGACACCCCGGTGCGCGACGAACGCACGCCCCCGCAGATGGACGTGCAGGCACACCAGGATGCGGCCATCCGCACGCTCAACATGTCGACCTATTTCGACAAATACCTGAACGACCTGCCCGGTGCGCGTCAGGGCACCACGTACGCGGGCGACACCACGATGTTCGGCATCCACATTCCGCTGGCACTCGCACTATATAAGGAGTACGGAACAACCCAAGTGCTCGAGGAGCACTGGGGAGACGTGCGGTCGCGCGCTGACTGGTTGCTGGCCAACCATCCCGACGGGGTATGGCCGTCCACAGGCGGTTCGCATGGGGACAGCGGGCGCTACGGCGACTGGTGTGCACCGATTCCAGTCGAAGCCGCCAATGGGGGACTCGGCGACTGGAATGCGGGTGCCTGCTTCAGCGAACCCAACCTCGTCACGAGCGTTCTGCAGTACCGCCACATTGTGGAGGCGAGCGAGATCGCCGCGATCCTCGGCCACGAGAACGACGCGGCTCGTTACGTCGCCGCAGCGGCGACGATCAAGGATGCCGTCAATCTGAAGTATCTGAATGCCGATGGCAGCTACGCCTCCGGTCGCCAGACCACGAGCATCCTGCCTCTCGTCTTCGGGATGGTTCCCGATGACCGCTTCGAGCAGGTTGCTGACTACTTCATCGACCGGGTCGAGCGCGTCAACGACGGCCACCTCGACACCGGAATCTTCGGAACCCGTTACCTCATCGACGCACTCACCCTCGTGGGCCGCAGCGATCTGGCTTACGGCACGATGACGCAGACCACCTACCCGAGCTTCGGCTACCAGATTCTTGAGCACGATGCGACGACGGCGTGGGAAGGCTGGACGCTGCGCTCGGGCATGCAGACCTACGACCATGCCATGTTCATCGGCCCGAACTCGTCGTTCCTGACGGAATTTGGCGGCATTCGTTCGACCACGGCCGGCTACGAAACGCTGACGATCGACCCGCAGATTCCTGCCGGGCTGCAGAGCGCCACCGCGCGGATGGAGACCGTGCGCGGCCTCGTCTCATCGAGCTGGGAGCAATCAGACTCTGATCTGCGTCTCGCCGTGACGGTGCCGGTGAACTCGCGTGCGACCGTCGTTGTGCCGGTCAAAGCGGATGAAGTTGTCGCGACGCCGGCCGGAGCCGAGCAGCTCAGCGTCAGCGCGAGCGAATACACCTTCGCGGTGGGCTCCGGCGACTATGAGTTCCGTGCGGCAGTGCCGGAGGCGGACATTACCGCCCCCGTCGTTTCGCTGGACATCGAGGGAGAGGGAGATGGCGGCTGGCTGCGTGCCGCAACGGCGACCCTCAGCGCCGTCGATGAACCCGGCGGCTCTGGGGTGGCTGTGATCGAGTATGCGATCGGCAACGGATCGTGGACCCGCTTCGACGCGCCGATCGCGCTCGCAGAAGGGCAGTACACGCTGCGCTACCGTGCACGCGATGAGGCGGGCAACGTGTCGCAGGCCGGCCAGCGGCAGATCCGAATCGACTCCACCACGCCGACGGTGTGGGGCTGGCTCGATGACGCCGGCACAGTGACGTCGGTGGCCCGTGATCGCGCCTCCGGTGTTTCAGCCGTCGAGTACTCGTCCGATGGCGAGGAATGGCGCGTCTCGCCGAGCGGCTTCGCCACGGCCGAGAGTGTCATGGTGCGGGCTCGCGATCGTGCGGGCAACACGACGAGCCGGGCGCTGACCCCGTCGTCGAATGCCACGACCCTCGACGTCGCAGCGGGCGACTATCTGCACATCGCGCGCAGCGGATTCAGCGTGGGCGCCGGCGTTCGAGTCGAATTGCACTCCACGCCAACGGTGCTCGGGAGGGTCACGGCCGACAGCGTGGGCGTCATCTCTCTGAACGCGCCGGTTCCGACCACGCTGCAGGACGGATCTCACCGTCTGCTGTTCATCACCGATGGCGGCGAGACGATCGAGATCCCGGTGGACACACTCGCCGAGACGGGAGCCGGAGCGGTGATGGGTGGTGCACTGCTGGCTCTGCTCGCGCTGGGCTTCGGCGGCGTTCTGCTGCTGCGCCGACGCTCTCGACTCGTCCCTCTCCGGTAGCACCCCGACACCATCGGCCGTTGTGTGCCCACTCTCGCGGGTGGGCACACAACGGCCGATAGTCGTGGGCACGTCGGTGCATCCGTTCTCTGTCGCATCAGCCAGGATGGGTCCATGAAGATCGTGAGCTTGAACCTGCGTGGCTTCTTCGACTGGGAGGCGCGGATGCCGCTCATCCTGCGCTACCTCGAACGTGAGCAGCCGGAGGTGGTGCTGCTGCAAGAGGTGGTCTATCTGCCGGAGGTCTCGCCGTTCAGCCAACTCGATCTGTTGAACCAGGCTGCGGGGTTTCCGCATCTGCACTCGTCGATCAGCCGGCTGCAGACAGCCACGCAGGGCGGCCCCTACCGAGAGGGCCTCGGTGTGCTGAGTCGCCTTCCCGTCACGGGGTCCGAGACTCTGGTGCTCCTGCATGAGGAGAATGATCCCCATAATCGGCTCGTGCAGTTCGTCGATGTCGCCGGGGATGCGCTCTGGAAGTTTGCAAACGTGCACCTGTCCGTGCGGGACGATTACGCGCTGCACCACCTGCAGGAGGTGCTCGGCATCCTGAAGTCGCGCGGTGAGAAGCGAATCATCGGCGGCGACTTCAACATGAATCACCTGGAGCGCCATGCCCATCTGTGGCGGGATGACTACATTCTCACGACGGAGATCGAGCATTACGTGTCGTTCGCCGCGTCACGCCAGGCGAACGACTACTTTCTGGTGCCGAAAGAGTACGCGTTGAGATCGATCGAACTCTCGGAGGACGGCCTGTCCGACCATCGGGCTCTTGCGGTCGAGGTGCTGCCGATCGGCTGAGCCGATGAACCTCAGCCACGGCGGACTAGAACAGGTCGAGTTGCTGGGCCGTGTCTTCGATCTTCGTCATTCGGGCGCGCGCGGGCTCGCCGATCTGTGTGACGAGTGCTTCGAACAACGCCTCGATGAGAGCCATGACGGGAACGACCGAGTCAAACGGCCCACGCTCCGACGTGACGCTCGTGAGCACTGAGTCGGCGTCGGAGACACAGGGCGACACCCATTGATCCGTCACCAGCACGATGGTGGCGCGTTTGGACTTCGCGAATTGCACGAGATCGCGCGTCTCGGCTTCGTAGCGGCGAAAGTCGAACGCCACCAGCACGTCTTTCGGGCCGAAGCCCGACATGACCGATGCCCGCAGGCTGCCCATCGTCGGCACCATCTGAACGTCGCCACGTAACTGTTGCAAGCTTGCCGAAAAGTACTCGGCGAGGAATCCGCTGTAGCGCCCACCGATGATCGAGATGCGATTGCGTGGCTGGGCGAGTGCGGCGACGGTCGACTCGAAGTCGTGGGCGGAGAGACCGGCGAAGGTGGCACGGATATCCCCAGCGGAGTGCTCGCCCAACTCACCCAGTTCGTCGGGTGCCACCACGCGACGGCTGCGGTTGGTGCGTTCATACAGTGCAGCGGGTGACGCGCTGCGATGTTCGAGCTCGTCGCGCAGTGCCCGCTGCACGTCGGGAAATCCGCGGTAGTTGAGCTTGGTGGCGAAACGTACCACGGTCGCGCCGCTCACGCCGGCGATCTCGGCGAGAGCCGCGACGGTCTCGAAGCCGGCGACGGGGTAGGCCGCAAGCAGCGCCCGGGCCACTCGACGTTCGGCGGGAGTGCACTCGCCCATGCGTTCGCGGATGCGCGCAGCAACCGAGTCTTCCGTACCAGAGACGGGCTCCCGACGTTGGCTATCACGGCTCATGGCGGATCGGATTCCCCTCAGTAGATGCACTCACAACGATTGCGTCGCGTGTATGCGCCGCAGGGGCCAGGTCGACAACGCCGTCGGCTGCGCCGAGTGTATCAATGAGCGTCGCCAGCATGGCGACGCGCCGCGGCACCGAGTCGAGGTCGAGCCACTCGCCGGGACTGTGATCGCCGCCGCCCACTGGGCCAAGCCCATCGAGCGTGGGGATGCCGAGCGCAGCGACCCGGTTCGCGTCGGAGACCCCGCCGGTGTGAGCCGTCTCGATCGTGAAGCCGAGACGATCGGCGATCGCTACAGCCTGCGCTGCAATGCGCTCGCTTGCCGCAGTTGGTTCCATCGGCGGGCAGTGCTCGAAGTGAAGGATTTCGACCGTGGTTCCGGCGACGATCGGCGCGGCCACCCGCTCACGGATCCGCTCGATCGTGGCGTCGAGTGACGCGGCCGCGGTCGCCCGAACCTCGACATGAAGCTGTGCCCGATCAGGCACGATGTTCAATCGATCTCCGGCACGCAGCACACCCACGTTCACGCTCACCCCGCTCATCCGATCGGCGAGGCTGTGGAGAAATACCGTCAGATGCGCGGCTTCGAGACCCGCGTGAGCACCGCGCTCGGGTTCGATGCCCGAATGCGCCGCGAGGCCGCGCACCTCGAGTTCGAGGTCGACGACCCCCTTGCGGGCAGTCACAATGTCACCGTTTTCTCGGGCGCACTCGAGACAGAGTGCAGCGTCGGCCCCGGTCACAGCCTGCAGAATTGCCGGTCCGCCGACCGGTGAACCGACCTCTTCGTCGGGGGTGAAGACGAGCACGAGTTCGCCAAACCGTTCGTTGCCGGAGGCGATCAAATGCTGGGCCGCGTGCAAGCCGGCGGTGATCCCCGCTTTGTCATCGGTGACGCCGGGCCCATGAGCTCGTCCAGATTTCAGCGTGAAAGGGCGCGCGGCTGCGTCGCCCCGCGCAAAGACCGTGTCCATGTGCGCGAAAAGCACGATGCGCTTCACACCGGTACCGCGGCGCCGACCGATCAGCACGTCACCATACTGGGGCTCGGTCGTAGCAGGCCGGCGCTGCCGCTCGATCGAGAATCCGAGGCGCTCGAGTCGGGCCGAGACCCAATCGGCCACACGGTTGACCCCGTCGGCATCGAGAGAACCCGAATCAATGGACACGAGCTCGGCAAGGTCTTTCACATAGTCGCTCTGCGCAGCTTCAGCGCGGCGAAGGAGTTCGGCCGCAACCGTCATCGTGCCTCACCCCATGATCCGGCGGGCACCGACGCGGCACCGAGGTGCGCGTATTGCGAAGTGATCATGACGTCCTTCTCGGAGGGGGACCGTGCGGCGTTCTCCGCCACCGGCCATTGAAACAAACATTACAGATTCTTCTAGGAATCGGTCAAGCGCAATATGCCGTTCGGAGTGTCTGTGCATTCTGCCCGTGAATTGTGAGAGTTTTGGCGAATCAAGACTGATTTTCGGGGAAACGCTCTCGTTTTCTGGCCCGGGCCGCGCTCCGCTTCGTGCGCGACAGGAGTTCACCTTTTGGACACAACCATTTCAGCGGTTGCAGCAATACCCAAGTTATGAAATGATTCGATCACTTCATCGTCGAGGAGAATCGGAGGGGTTGTGCGCGCACCACTACAGCCAGCACCCGGCTTCGTGCCGCTCCCGCTTCGCCGCGGCCCACAGACCACCTGGGCCGAAGGTGAAGGCTGCGAAGTCTTGTCGATCTTGCTCAGCTCAGCACCGACCACCCGATAAGGAAGGCACACTACATGCCCAGTTTTTCCCACGATCACCGGGATGCAGCACCGCGTCGTCGCGCTCTGGCCCGGCGTGCGACAGCCGCGACCGCCGCCTTGGCGGCCGGCGCCCTCATTCTCACCGGCTGCGGCTCGTCAACCGGCGAGGCCGGCTCAGGCGCGGCAACCGGTGTCGTCAACGTTGTCTCCCCGGCACAGCCCGAGAGCCTCGACCCGCAGATCTCAACCGACTCGATCATGGCTGAAATCACGCTGCCCGTCTACGAGACGCTTGTCACGGTCGACAGCGATCTCGCCGTGCAGCCGATGCTGGCCGAATCATTCGAGCGCAGTGAGGACGGCCTGGAGTACACGTTCATGCTCCGCAAGGGCGTGAAGTTCCAAGACGGCAGCGACCTCGACGCCGATGACGTGGTCGCATCCATGAACCGCTGGGATCGAGTGTCGATCGCGGCACAGGAAGCGTTCGCCGGCGCTGAATGGACCAAGGTAGACGACCTCACTGTCACGCTCACCGTGCCGAGCGCCAGCTTCCTCCACCTGCTCTACCTGTCGAACGTCACGACCGCGTATTCCGCGATCCTGCCGTCGGAGGTCATCGAGAAGGTGGGTGACAACCCGATCGAGGACCTCGCTGACTTCATCGGAACCGGCCCATACAAGATCGCGAGCTGGGACGCCGACCAGTCGATCGTGATCGAGAAGTGGGACGACTATCAGCCCCGCGCCGAAGCCTCCAGCGGCTTCGCCGGCGCCAAGGAAGCCACCCTCGATCAGGTGATCTTCAGCTTCGTGCCCGACGCCTCAACTCGCTCGCTGGGCATCCTGTCCGGCCAATACGATGCAACGACTGAGTTGCCCTTCGACAGCCTGGACCAGTTCACGGAAGACCCCAACCTCGTGCTGGGCACCTACCTCGTCGGACCGATCAACCTCGTTTATAGCGACGACCCGGCGAGCCTGTTCTCGAAGGTCGAGAACCGTCAGGCCGTCAACACTGCCCTCGACCGTGATCCGATCATGCTCGGGGCCGTGGGCTCGGCGGACCTCTACGACCTCGTGCACCACAACATGACCCGCGAGAAGGAGCCGATCTGGAACACCGAGATCGGCAAGGCTGACTTCAACCAGCACGACGTCGAGAAGGCGAAGAAGATGCTGGCTGACGGCGGCTACACTGGCCAGCCGGTCAGGCTTCTGGCGAATAAGGACTACACAGAGGCCTACAACTCCGCGGTTGTCGTGGCCGAGCAGCTGAAGGGGCTCGGTATGGATGTCACGCTCGACGCCTACGAATGGGGTGCGTTCAGCGAAAAATGGCGTGAGCAGCGCGACGAGTGGGACCTCGTCGTATTCCCGTTCAGCAGCGAGGTCGACCCGACGCAGACCATCGGCTTCTTGCCCGGTCGGGCCGGCTACTTCGACGGACCCGAGCTGCAGGAACTCCTGACGCGCTTCCGGGCCGCCCCCACCCAAGAAGATGCGAGCATGATCTACGACGACATGCAGACATACATCGAGAAGACGCGACCGATGAGCCGCATCGGTGATGCTCACAACGTCTACGCCGCGAAGAAGGGCCTCGACCTGCCCTGGTTCAGCGAGCACTTCGTGTGGTGGAACGCGGGCTGGGCGAAGTCCTCCTAACCCGCTGACGGGCCGGGCCGGCGTCTCGAACGTCGTCCCAGCCCGATACCGCATCCGTCAGACTCTGCCGACCCGGAACCCCGATGCTCACATTCATTCTCAAGCGGCTCCTCAGCCTGGTGCCCGTGCTCTTTGTGGTTTCAGTGGTGATTTTTGCCCTCATCCATCTCACCCCGGGTGACCCCGCACGCCGTATCCTCGGGCAGAAGGCCGCTGATGATCAGGTTGCGGCCCTGCGCGAGAGCATGGGCCTCGATCAGCCCATCGTGAGCCAATATCTGAACTGGGTCGGCGGGCTCTTCCGGGGCGACCTCGGGGATTCGTACTTTCTGCGCAAGAGCGTGGTGGCGGCCATCAGCGACAATGCGGTGCCGACGCTGCAGCTCGCTTTCATCGCGATCATTGTCGCGATCCTGCTCTCCGTGCCGTTCGGCACGCTCGCCGCCCGTTTCCGTGGCGGTGCCCTGGACCACTCGGTACTCGGCTTCACGCTGGTGGGTATGACGGTCCCGAGCTTTGTGCTCGCGCTCGGCATGATGCTGTTGTTCGGCCTGACACTGCGGTGGCTGCCGCTCTCTGGCTATGTCAATCCGGTCGACAATTTTGTCGAGGGGATGCGCACCCTCATCATGCCGGGTGTCGCTCTCGGCGCGATCACCGCCGCGCTCATCACCCGCACCACCCGTGCCGCGGTTCTCGACGTGCTCGGCGCTGACTACATCGACTCGGCCCGTTCCCGAGGCGTCACCGAACGACGCCTGCTCTTCACCCACACACTGAAGAATGCGAGCCTGCCGGTTCTCACGATTATCGGCCTCTCATTGGGCTCACTCGTCACGGGTGCAGCCGTCACGGAGACCATTTTCAATATCCCCGGCCTCGGCCAGCTGCTCGTGACAGCGATCTCTCGACGGGACTATCCCATCATCCAGGGCGTGATTCTGTTCGTCACACTCGTGTATTTGCTCACCAATTTGCTGATCGATCTGCTCTACGGCATCGTCGACCCGCGCGTGCGCGTCGGAAAGGCCTGACACAGATGACTGAGAACGACGCTCCGTCGACGGAGTCAACATCGCTGCCGAGCCCGACCCTGCTTTCGAAGCGCTCTGCGCCCTCCCGTCCCTCTCTCTGGCACCGCATGCTCGGCACGACCGGGCTCATGGCAGGGATGATCGTCATTCTGGTGATCCTCGTGGTCTCGTACGTTCTGCCTCCGCTTCTGCACCTCGATCCCTATGCGGTCGATCCAGTCAATCGGCTTGCACCGCCCTCGGCGGAGCACCTCTTCGGCACTGACAACTTCGGCCGGGACCTCTTCGCGCGAATCGTCTCGGGGGCCTCGACGTCACTTCTGGTCGGCTTCGTCGTCGCACTCGTCAGTGGCGTGCTGGGAGCGCTGATCGGCGTTGCGGCGGTCTTCAACCGCATGCTCGACTCGATACTCATGCGTATCTGCGACGGCCTGATGGCGATCCCGGCGATCCTGCTTGCCGTGGCCCTCGCCGCCGCCCTCGGCCCGAGCGTGACAAACCTCATCATTGCTCTCGCGATCGTCTACACCCCGGGGATCGCTCGGCTGGTGCGCTCGCGGGCCCTCGCCTCAATGAGCGAGACATTCGTGACCGCCAGCCGCATGCAGGGGGGTCGGATGCTGCACATCATGTGGCGACACATTCTGCCCAACACCCTTTCCGTTCTTGTCGTGCAGGCGACCTTCACCTTCGCCGAATCGATCATCACCGAAGCCGCAATGAGCTTTCTCGGCGCCGGCGTGCCCGCACCGCACGCCAGCTGGGGAAACATTCTCTACGACGGCAAGTCCGTGATCATGCAGGCACCGCAGATGATCCTCATCACGAGCGCGTTCCTCATCGTCACCGTGCTGGCACTCAACCTCATCGGCGACGGCCTGCGCGACCTGGTCGATCAGCGCTCGCAGGCGCTCGTCAGCAAGCCTGGCATCTTCGCCCGACTCGCCGCGACCGTCACACCGAGCCGTTTCCGCGGGAGGGACCTCCGATGACCAACCCCCCATCACCCCTGTCGATTGAGGGACTCTCCCTCCGTATCGATACCCCTCAGGGCGTCGTGAACGCCGTGAACGGGGTCAGCCTCGAGCTCGCGCCGGGGGAGATCCTCGCCATCGTGGGCGAGTCCGGATCCGGCAAGACACTGACCGCCCGCGCTGTGCTTGGTCTGTTGCCGGCTCGCACGCGCACGGAGGGTGCGATCCTACTCTCCGGATCCGACGTGCTGACCGCCGGTCCGCAGGAGCTACGTCGCATGCGTGGGGGCGAGGCCGCGATGATCTTTCAAGAACCGTCAACCGCACTGAACCCCGTGTTTCGGGTGGGCTGGCAGCTCGAGGAAGGCTTGCGCGCTCACGGTGTCACCGATCGAACCGAACGTCGCCGCCGCGCCCTCGAGATCGTGCAGGCCGTCGGGCTTCCCGAGGCCGAACGTCGCATCGACGACTACCCGCACCAGTTCTCCGGCGGGCAAAAGCAGCGCATCATGATCGCCATGGCGCTGGCTCTTCGCCCCTCGGTGATCATCGCCGACGAGCCGACAACCGCACTTGATGTCACCGTGCAGGCTGAGATTCTCGACCTTTTGCGTGAGTGCCGTGACAGCTTCGGTGCGTCGATCGTGCTGATCACCCACAACATGGGTGTCGTCGCAGATCTCGCCGATCGGGTCGCCGTGATGTACCGCGGCGACCTTGTTGAAGTTGCCCCCGTTGATGAACTCTTCCGGGCCCCACGCGAGGAATACACGCGGCAGCTGCTTGCCGCCGTTCCACGATTGGGCAGCGGACGCGGTCTCGGCGAATCGTCAGCGGGGACGGCGTTCTCTGCGACGCCCGAACCTGCACCATCTGCTGCCCTCGCCTCACCGGCCGTGCGCCTCCAGGGGCTCGACATCGTCTACCGCTCTGCTTCCGGAAAAAACCCGGTTCGGGCGGTGCGCAGTGTCGATCTCGAGATCGGGCGGGGCGAGGTCGTCGGCCTGGTGGGCGAGTCAGGCTCGGGAAAATCCACGATCGGGCGGGCCATCGGTGGCCTCGAACCCATCGCGGGCGGCACCCTTGAGGTGTTCGGTGCCGACATGCGTCGCTTGCGCGGCCGCGCGCTCAGCAGGATGCGCAAGCGCATCGGCTTCGTTTTTCAAGACCCTGCAGCCTCGTTCAACTCGTTCATGACCGTCGAACAGTGCATTACCGAGCCAATGCGCATTCATCGGATGCCCGGGGGCACCGCGGCGCACCGCGCGCGTGCCCTGGAGCTGCTGGACGCTGTCGAACTGCCGGCCGCATTCGCTGCCCGCTATCCGTTTGAACTCTCGGGCGGTCAGCGCCAGCGCGTCGGCTTGGCCCGCGCGCTCGCCCTCGAACCCGAGCTGGTGATCGCCGACGAGCCGACCTCAGCCCTCGACGTCTCGGTTCAGGCGCGGGTGCTCGAGATCTTCAGCTCCCTGCAGCGCGAACTCGGCTTCGCCTCGCTCTTCATCAGCCACGACCTCGCGGTGGTCGAGCTTCTCGCTCATCGCGTCGGCGTGCTGTATCGCGGGGAGCTTGTTGAACTTGGTGAAACGGCGCGGGTGCTGCACTCGCCCCAACACGCGTACACCCAAAGACTTATCGCAGCGGTCCCCGTGCCCGACCCTGACGTGCAGCGACGTCGACGCGCCCACCCCGATCGGGCAGCCGCCGCCCCACTCCTGCTCGCAGAGAAGAGCCCCGCATGACGCTGCCAACGCCGTCCACCGAGATCCGCCCGGATCTCGTGTTGCTCGCGGGGCGCGTGCGCACCGGACTCGGTTCGGCCGCTGACGCTGCCGAGACGGATGGGACAGGCCGAGAAACACTCCCGTTCGACGCGGTCGCCGTCCGCGGTCGACACATCGTCGCGGTTGCTCGCCGCGCGGATGTCGACGGCTGGAACACGAGCGCTGCCGAGATCATCGACCTCGGCGAGTCCACGATCACGGCGGGCTTCGTCGACGCACATGTGCACCCTCTGTCGGGCGCCGAGTCGCGTCACAATGCCCTGATGCTGCACGACTGCGAAACCACCACTGAGGTCGCCGAACGTATTGCGGCCTTTGCGGCCGAACGCGGGCCCGAGGAGTGGATCCGCGGATTCGGCCTCTCGTTCGACATGTTTGTCGGCCACGAGATCACGAACGAGCCGTTCGCCCGGGCCTTCGGCGGCCGGCCGGGTTACCTTTTGCTCTTCGACGGGCACTCGATCATCGCGAGCCCGCGCGCGCTCGAACGTGCAGGCATCGACGGAACCCGTGACTTTGGCAACAATTCGTCGATCGAGGTGTACGCCGACGGCACTCCCACGGGGTACCTCATCGAATCGGATGCCGAGAGTCTTGTCACCGATCTGTACCCGCGCATGCCCGTTGAGGCACGCGTCACAGCGGTGCAGAACAAGCTCGCCGAGTTCGCTGCGAGCGGATACACCTCGCTGCATCAGATGAACATGGAAGAAGGGGACCTCGATGTGCTGCGTGCCCTCGAGGAGTCCGGCGAACTCCCGGTGCGTGTGCGGGTCTCCCCGCTGTGGCGGGCGAGCGATCCCTGGGCCGAGACACTGCGCCGCATGATCGCCCTTCAAGGGGTCAGTGGGCGCCGCTGGCACGTCGAGGGAGTGAAGTTCATGCTCGACGGCAGCATCGACAACGGCTCGGCGTGGCTGTTCGAAGCCGACACGCACGGCGGCGGACTCGAACCGTATTGGACGCCGAGCGCACAGTTCACCCACGCCATCCACGCCCTCGCTGAGAGTGGCGTGCCGACGGCCACCCATGCGATCGGGGACAAAGCGGTGGAGTTTGTGCTCGATGCGGTGCAGTCGCTTCCGTCCCACGCCGCCAACACCCGTCATCGGATCGAGCACGTCGAGACCATCCCCGACGCGCTCGTGCCGCGCTTTGCCGAACTGGGCGTCACCGCAAGCATGCAGCCGATCCATGCCTTCGCGCAGCGCGCCGACGGCTGCGATATGTGGACCACACTGCTCGGACGCGACTCGGAGCGTGCGGCGAACGGCTGGCGAATCGCCGACCTGGACCGGTCCGGTGCGATCGTGGCGCTCGGCTCAGACTGGCCGGTCGAGGAGTTTGACGGCCGTAAGATTTTCGCCGCGAACGTCACACGGCACCGGCATGGTTCCGACCGGCCCGCCGTCGATCCGCACCAGGCGCTTTCGCCCGAGCGCACTCTTCGGGCACTCACCCGCAACGGTTGGGCGTCGATCGGGCATCCGGGTGAAGGCGTGGTCGCCCCGGGTGCACGTGCCGACCTGGCGGTCTTCGCCGACGATCCGCTCTCCACAGATCCCGACCGCTTCGCCGAGAGCCGAGTGCTCCTGACCGTGGTCGACGGGCAGGTTGCCCACCGGGATTCGAGCCTCGCGTGATCCGACTCATCCGTTCGGTGCGCTGGCCGGGGAGCATCGAACTGCTCGATCTGACGATCGCCTCCGATGGAACCATCGCCGAGATGCTCCCCGCCGGAAGTGCGCCGCCGTGTGAGGCGTCGATCGATGGTGCGGGCCGCGTCATCACCTCGGGCCTCTGGGACGAGCACGTGCACGTGGGTCAGTGGGCACAGCACTCGACCCGGCTGGACCTCGGGGCAGAGACCAGCGCCGATTTCGTGCTTGAACGGGTCGCCCAAGCGCTGAAAGACGGCGTCTCAGAGTTGGTCGGGGTGCGTGTGCGCGGGGGTGGCTTCGGGGGCCGCCCCATCGCCCGCGAGCAACTTGATCGGGTGAGTGGCGATATCCCCGTCGTGCTGATCGGCGCCGATCTGCACGGGGCCTGGTTGAACTCAGCGGCGTTGCGCGCGCACGGTTTTGCCGTATCGGGGGAGGGGCACGTGGTCGAGGAGGACTGTTTCGCCCTGGTGCGCGAACTGGATCGTATTGATGAGCAGTCGCTCGACGCGCTCGTGGCCGGGGCGGCCCGCGCTGCCGCGGCCCGGGGGGTGGTGGGCATTGTCGACTTCGAGATGCGGTGGAACATCGGCGACTGGCAGAGACGCACCGCCGCGGGTTTCAACCTGCTGCGCGTCGAGGCCGCGATCTACCCTCACCATCTCGACCGTGCCATTGCTGCCGGGTTTAGAACGGGCGACGAGATCGGCGAGAGTGGTCTGCTGCGCGTCGGCCCGCTGAAAGTGGTCACGGACGGCTCATTGGGCACGCGCACCGCCTGGTGCTGTGAGCCCTACTCCGATGGCGGGCACGGTCGCTCACTCGTGTCAGCCACCGAGCTCGAAGCACTGCTGCGGCACGCGCATTACTATGGCATTTCGGCGGCTGTGCACGCGATCGGCGACCGGGCCAACACGGCTGCGCTCGACGCGTTCGAGCGGGCTGGCTGTGGCGGCCGAATCGAGCACGCGCAATTGCTCCGCGTGGAGGACATGGCACGCTTCGCCCGGCTCAACGTGGCCGCGAGCGTTCAACCCGAGCATCTCCTCGATGACCGTGAGACGGTTGAAACGGTCTGGCCGGGCCGCGCCGAGCGCGCGTTCCCCATGGCACGGTTGCATGCGGTAGCAGCCCGTCTTCTCTTCGGATCGGATGCGCCCGTTGCCCCGCTCGACCCCTGGCGGGCCATTTCCGCGGCCGTCACGCGGTGCCGCCCCGGTGATACTCCCTGGACGCCGAGCGAGTGCCTCCCGCCCGAGGTCGCGCTCGCCGCATCCATGCGCGGCCGGATTCGACCGGCGGCCGGGGACCCCGCTGATCTGGTACTGCTCGACGTCGACCCGCTGGCCGTCACGGGCTCGGGGCTCGCCGACATGCCGGTCGTGGCGACTCTGCTTGCGGGACGACTCACCCACGCGGCGAACGGGCTGCGTTAAGCAGTCGGTTTCGGCGCGGGCCGTCGCTGAGGATCTGGCGAGACTTCTTTCGGTGACGCTCACGCACGCGTATGTTGAGTTATATCGCGTGTGCGGCACCGAGGCTGCGGCGGAGACATCACGGAAGGTGCGACTCATGGGCCCGAAGCACGCCAGTTGGAGCGGGAAGCGTCAGCCATGGATGTGCTGATCTGGATTCTGATTTCCTTCGCGGCCATCGCGGTGGTCTCGCTGGTCACGGTCGTTCTGATCGTGCGAGCACTGTATCGCCGCATCCGTCGTAGTCGCGCGGTGAACACCGCCGTTTTGCGCAGCCGTGCGCAGCTGCGCTGGGGTCCTCGACGCACGGTTCTTGTACTTCGACTGCGCCTCGACGAGTCCCTCGACAGCGGACGAGCAGCGATCGACCTCGCCGTTCGCAGCAATGGCCGCCGAGGTGACCTTCCCCGGCTGTTCCGGCAGATTGAAAACGAAGGGGCCACACTTCGGGCGCAGTTGCGTCTGATGGAGAGCGAGACGGATTCCGGCGCGCTAGCCGAGGAGCTTTCCGCAGCGAGCGTGGCCGTCGACCAGATCTCTGACATGATCCGTGAGCTGCGGGCCTCCGTCGCCGCCGGTCTCGGCGATCCCACAGACGACGTGCTCTCGGCCCTCCATGCCGAGCTTGACCTGGAGGTGGCCTCGTTGCATGCCGGACTGGTTGAGCTGGCGAACCTCCACCGCTACGACCGTAGCGTCACGCTCTACCCCTCACCCGCACACCTTCGGCCCAAAGGAGCCCAGTCATGAGCGACACCAACGCACGGATGCGCACGATCTTTCGGACCAAGACAGCCAAGGCACTCACACGCATGGAGGACCCACGCGACGCTCTCGACGACAGCTATGAGCAGCAGGTGAAGCTGCTTCACCAGGTGCGCCAAGCCGTCGCCGAGGTGGCAACAGCAAAGAAACGCATCGAGCTGCAGGGTGAGGAGATGGGCGCGCGCCATCGCCGCCTGGGCGAGCAGGCCCGTGAGGCGATGGAGCAGGGGCGCGAGGATCTCGCTCGCGCTGCCCTTCAGCGTCGTGCCGCGCTGGAAAGCCAGGTGACGAAGCTGCAGGTGCAACACGGTTCGCTCCAGGAGCAGACGGCTGCGTTGCAGGAGCGGGAACGCCGACTGGCGGAGCAGATCGCTGCGTTCCGGATCGAGAAAGAGACGATGAAGGCCACCTACAGCGCCTCCGAGGCCCAGGTGCGGGCGAATGAGGCCGTTGCGGGCATCGGCGCCAACATGGACGACGTCGGAGCCAACCTTGATCGCGCGCGGGATCGTGTCGCTCAGATGCAGGCCCGCGCGCAGGCGACCGGCGATCTGCTGTCCAGCGGCGCGCTCCAGGATCGCACAGCGGAACCGGATGCCGACATCGAGCGCCAGCTGTCCGAACTGGCATCGCGCTCCGATATTGAGCGCCACATCGCTGCACTGAAGTCAGAGAAGGCAGACGGCGGCCGCAGCTCGGGCATGGCGGGCGACGCCCCCGACCGCTGGCTCAGCATTGGGCAGGCGCCGCCGGCCTGAACCGGCGACGATTCTCGGGCCGCGCGGCTCTGAACGGCCGCGCGGCGCCGTGAGGTGGGGGAGCCTAGGCGGCCGGCCCCACCCCCAGTGTGACCGTCGCCGTGGCGGAGGCACCCGACGCATCCACCCAGGTGAGGGTCACGTCCTGACCGGGGGCGAAGCCGGCGAGCACCGCAGTCAGGTCAGATGCCGAGGTGATTGTCGTGCCGTTCACGGCCGTAATGGTGTCGCCGACGGACAGGCCGGCGTTCGCGGCCCCGGTTCCCTCGATGACACCGCCGATTGTGGCTCCCGGCACGGTCGACATCGGCACGCCGCCGCCGAACCCGCTTCCCTCGCCGGATGCCGAGGCGTCCGTCGCCGCGATCACCTCGACCCCCAGGAATGCTGGGTTGCCGAGCGTGATCTGGGACGAGGCCCGCCCCGACTCGATCTGATCGGCGATCGCCAACGCAGTCTTGATGGGAATGGAATAGCCCGCCACAGCACTGCCACCGGTCGCAGCGGCGGTGTCGATCCCGATGATCCTGTTGCTCGCGTTATAGAGCGGGCCACCCGAGTCGCCAGCCTGGATGTTGGCGCTGGATTCGATCAGCCCGGTCAAGGTCTCGGATGCCGCCGACCCCTCCGCCTGTGTCGTGATGGTCTGGTCGAGGGCGGTGACCGTTCCGGTGACCGACGACGGCGTCCCGCCCACCCCGCCCGCGTTACCGACCCCGGTGACCGCGCTTCCGACCGAGGCTGCCGCCGAACTGTCGACGGCTGCGGTGAGCAACCCCGACACCCCCGAGAGCTGCAGCACCGCGATGTCGTCCGTCGCATCCGTTCCGATGACGGATGCCGTGTAACTCGTACCCGTCGAGACGACCGTGACGCTGATGCTCGTCGCTCCCGCCACGACGTGGTTATTGGTGAGGATTTCGCCGTTGGACGTGATCACCAGGCCGGTGCCCATACCTTCAGCATTGTCGTAGGTGAGCTGGGATGTCACGTCGACGACGCCGACCTGTTGGGTGGCGGTGGCCGCGACCGTGGGGGTGCTGTCTGATCCACCGGTGCTCGAGCCCGAGGAGGACTGACCGTACCCACCGGAATAATTGGGCGCGTATCCGGAATCGGATTGCGCGTGGCCGCTGAATGGTTGGTTCTGAACGCTCGCGGCTCGAGAGGCGCTGGTGGACGAGGGGCTCGTGGTTGTTGAGAACGCTCCGAAGGCCGTGGCGATCCCGAACCCCGAGCCCACCACGAGGGTGGCTGCGGCCGCGGTTGAGAGGGCGATCAGCTTGCCGTGGCGTCGAATGCTCGTCCTCGGGTTGGTGTTGGTGCTGGTGCTGGTGCTGTTGAGATCATCCGTTGTGTTCATCGTTCTGACCCTCTCGCGCTCTCGATGCTTCGTACAATCCCTGAGCACACTCCCCGACACTATGCGAACCCTATGAGCGCGTCTTGAGTTGCTTGGGAACTCTCCGGAGTTCCCTCTGAGCCGATCCGTGGATCGAGCCGATCCGTTGATGGAGCCGATCCGTTGATGGAGTCGATCCGTTGATGGAGCCGATCCGTTGATCGAGCCGATCCGTTGATCGAGCCTGTCGAGATCCCATGAGCCACCCTCGAGACCGGGGCCCGGGGTATCGACAAGCTCGACCCACGGTTCGGCAATCGACCCCTCGCCCCTCCGCAGATCCAGCCCACGCCGTTGATCGACCTCGTCGAGATCCCGTGAGCCAATCTCGAAACCGAGGAACGAGGTCTCGACACCCTCGACCCACGGTTCGGTAATCGAGTCCGCACCCTTCCGCTGATCGAGCGTGTCGAGATCCCGTGAGCCACCCTCGAGAACGGGGTCCGGGGTCTCGACACCCTCGACCCACGGTCGGAAGTTGACTTCGCACCCTTCCGCTGATCGAGCGTGTCGAGATCCCGTGAGCCACTCTCGAGACCATGGCCGGGGTCTCGACACCCTCGACCCGCGGTTCGGTGATCGAGTCCGTACCCTTCCGTTGATCGAGCTCGTCGAGATCCCGCGAGCCAGTCCCGAAACCGGGGAACGAGGTCTCGGCACGCTCGACCCACGGTCGGAAGTTGACTTCGCACCCTTCCGCTGATCGAGCTCGTCGAGATCCCGTGAGCCACCCTCGAGACCATGGCCGAGGTCTCCGACGGGCCACTAGTTCTCGATCCCTCCACAGATACAGCTTCGAGAAGTTATGCACCGATACTGAGAAAAGCTCGTAATCATGTTCGTTCTTTGGGAGAATAGAGCTATGTCAATCACCCTCCCACCCCCCGTCTCCGCCCCGGAGCCGACACCCGCCCCGGGTACAGCGGCACCGACCGCGGCCATGGTGCTGGCGGTGCTCGAGCAGACGCAGGCGCTGTGGGCGGGGCTCGGAACGGTCAGCCCCGACCGATTCACTGACGACGACCTGCTCGGTGTGCTCGGCGCGTTCGAAGGCGTCGGCCGGCTGGTCGATGCGGGCCGGGTGGCTGTGGCGGCGACGGTCGAGGAACGCTCCGGGCGGTGGCTGGGCCGCGACTCCCTGGCCGCGAAGCGGGGCTGCACGAGTGGCATCGACCTGATCACCCGGGTCACCCGGGTTTCTGGCCGTGAAGCGAAACGGCGTAGCGCGCTCGGTCTGCGGATGCGGGACACGCAGCACGTCGGAACGATCATCCCCGCCTTGTTCCCCACGGTCGGTGCCGCGGTCGCTTCGGGCTTGCTGGGGGTGGATGCGGCGGAGGTGATCATGTCCGGTCTGGCCGAGATCTCCCCGCGCGTCGCCCCCGATGATCTTGCGGCCGCGGAACGCGCTCTGGTTTCTGCGGCGACGGGCACGATCACGGCCGAGAATGAGGGTGAGCCGGGCGCGGGCTTTGCGTTCTCGGCGGACTCACTGCGGGTGCAGATGTTGCAGTGGCAGGCGGCGCTGGACCCCGACGGGGTGGCACCGAACGAGGTCGAGGGTGAGGCGACGAGCACGATCAGTTTCGGCCGCTTCAAAGACGGTGTGTATCCGGTGCGGGGCGGTGTGACTCCTGATCTGTACGGGATCATGAACCTCACCTTCGACGCGTTCATTGCCGCCCGCAAAACCCCCGCGTTCCCCACCGCCGCCGAACAAGCCCGCGATGAGGCACGCGACGACCGCGCCGAGCACGACGACCGCGCCGAGCAGGATG
The DNA here is from genome assembly GCF_013410665.1 of Leifsonia psychrotolerans. Lineage (NCBI taxonomy): Bacteria > Bacillati > Actinomycetota > Actinomycetes > Micrococcales > Microbacteriaceae > Glaciibacter > Glaciibacter psychrotolerans. The sequence continues at coordinate 413,337 of NZ_JACCFM010000001.1, forward strand.
CCCACGACGGTCCCGACGGACACGACTTGAACGACGAGCGCGACCGCGAGTACGAGTACGAGTACGACGACCGTGACCACGAACGCGATGACCACGAACGCGATGACCACGACCACGACCATGACGACCACGACCACGGTTCAGCCTCAGCTGAGGCTCCTCTTCCCGGGTCGGCCGGGCACGAGTTCGATGACGTCGACACCCGCACCGCCGGGGAGAAGCGGGCCGATATTCTGCGCGGCATGTTCACCCAGCTGGCCCAGGCCGATAACACTCCCAGCATTGGTGGTGCACCGCCGACCGTGGTGGTGCATGTGAACGTGAACGATATTGAAGCCGGTCGCGGTGTCGGCTGGATCGACGGCGTCGACGCCCCCATCTCGCTTCGCACGGTGGATCAGATGATGTGTGCCGGAGGCACCCAAACGGTTCTGTTCGGTCCGAACGGTGAGGTTCTGACGCTGACCGATCCGCAACGACTGTTCAACCGTGCCCAACGCCGGGCGATCCTCGCCCGCGACGGCGGCTGCGGCATCCCGGGCTGTGATGCACCCACGCAGTGGCTCGAGTTTCATCACGTGATCCCCTGGAGCAAAGGCGGCGTCACCGAAGTCGACAATGGTGTGGCGTTGTGTTGGCGACATCATCACACCATCGAAACGTCCGGCTGGGAGATCCTCATGGTCAACGGCCGACCCCAGGTCAAAGCCCCGGCCTGGATCGACCCGACCCGCACCTGGCGCGACGCCCACCGCCACCGCACCGACACCCACCGCCGCAACTGAACCTTCGCAACTGAACCGCCGTGACTGGGCCGCCGCGATTGAGGCCGCCGCAACGATGCTCATTTTCGCTTCGAGTGGACGCGAAGCGGTCGGCCGAATCCGCTCGAACAGTGGCGGTACGGGGTCGGCGCAGTCCGCTGTCCGAACTCGGGATCGAGGGGTTTCGCGCCCAGTACACGACTCGCACGCTCTGGCTATGATCCGACAATGGAAACCAATCAGCTTTTCCTCGCCTCGGATGCCGCTCTTCGGAGCGTCATCGACCGAGTCAGCCCCGACGACCTCGACACGCCCGCACCGGCGGAGTGGTCACGAACTCCCCGCCCGACCATGCGCGACATCCTGAGAGCGCACGCCTACGATGAGGCCTGGATCCCGGGAGTGCTCGCCGGCACGTCGAGCGCCGACGGCGACAATTTGCTGGGCAGTGACCTGCTCGGCGACGATCCGATCGCCGCGTACGACGCGCTCAACGACATCGCGACGGCTGCCGTTAGCGCGGGCGTGGACCCGGGCGCGACCTTCCGCTTTCAGTACGGCGACTATCCGGCGGCGGAGGGATTCGTGCACCTGGCGCTCTACCGCGCCTTTCAAGCCTGGCTGATCGCGAAGCATCTGGGGCTGCCCTTCCACCTCTCGCCGGAGCTCATCGCGGGACTGAACGAGCACGCCGTGCCTCATGCGGAGCAATGGCGCGAGTTTGGTGTGTTCCCGCCTGCGATTGAACCGCCGGCCGACGCCGACGACGAGACTCGGCTGCTCTGTACCGTCGGATTCTGGGTTCCCTAAGCCCGAACACGGCCCGAAACGGGCCTTCCCGGAGGAGCCGCCCCCGGATATGGTGGCGCTACATTCGGCCGACGTGACGTTCAACGACTGGCCGATTCGTGAAGACAAGTGAGAAGGAACCAATCGTGACTGATAGCCAGAACCCCGCAGCCGAACCCAACACAGCTGCCACCCATGCGGCCGCGCCCGAAGCGCGCAGCATCTCGGACTGGACCGACCTGGGCAAAGAAATGTGGTCGTATCTGACCGGCAAGAGCGCCGTGATCAACTACAGCTTCATCGACATGACCGTCGAGGTGCCGCGTGATGTCGGTCCCGATGCCCCGCGCGCCACCTGGAAGCTGAATGGAACTCTGCGGGTCACCACGAGCGAGGGCTCCGGCACCGAACCGCTCGCCCCGTAGCGATGAGCCCTTCCACCCGACTGGACATCGACCTGGCCTTTTCCCTCGTGGAACCGGGCGGGACGCCTTCCGCCACGCCCGGCACCGACTCCTCCGCCGCTGAAGAAATGACCGGCACCATCACGGCGAGTGGACTAGAGATCGAGATCTACTCGAGCAAGCCCGAACTGTTCGTGCAGGGCAGAACGATCAAGCTCAAAGAGCTCCGTCGTCTGGCCGCAGCACTGGCCGAGCGGGGATTGACCATCTCGCTGTCAGGCCCGGACGGCTTGATCGTTCGGCTCGGCGCCGAGCGAGCACCACTCACCCAGCGCATCCTCACCCGCTCCACGCACATTGGGCTCGGCCATCGGAACGCGTGGGCTCCGCTGCTGAAACGCCGCAAAGCCGGCGGCCTCGAGAATACGGTGGTGCCGTTGCCGCCATCGACCCTGTTCCCGCTGGTGCCCACCTTCGATCGTCGGATTCGGCGCACCGTCACCACGACGCACTATGCACCGGGTGCCGGGCGGCCGCGGCTCATCTTCGTGGTCGGTTCCGAGAACTGGAACGGCCAGATGCCGCGCGAGTTTGATCTGCTGCCGGGAGTGACGACGATTGGTTCGTCCCCGTCGGCCGACCTGCAGCTGGAGGGTTTGCAACCTCTGCACGCCGAGATCCGCCATGATGCCAACGACGAGTATGTGCTGTATCCGCTGGGTGAGGTAGCGGGCGGGGCACGGCCGCTCCCGGGCGAGAGCGAGGGAGAGCAAATACTGCGCACGGGCGCCCGGATCGAGATGATGCAGTGGCGGATGGGATTCTTCCGCGAGGAGTACGCCGACCATGGTCGTCCGTACGGTGGTCGATTGGGCGGTGAGCTCGCGTATCAACGACCGCAGCCGGGGCGGCACAGCGAGAACCTGCCGCGCACGGCGCAGCCGAGTGCGCCACCGGCCGTCCCGCCAGCAGAAGCAGCCGCGACGGGCATAGATCCCCTGCCGCTGGATGATTCTGAGATCTAGGTATTCGGGGGAACGTGTTCGTGCGCACGGGCATCGCCAGAAAGTTCGGACGAAACGGGTTCGATGCAATTCTGCTGGCCCGACGCCAGGAAGCGCTGGACACCAGCGTGGCGGCGTTGCGGCAGCAGGGGATCGAGGCCCGAGGGATTGTTGCCGATGCTGCAGTGGGGAGAGTGTGACGGAAGCTTTCGCGCGGATCGAATCGGAGTTCGGGACTCCGGATGTTCTGGTCTATAACGCAGGCGCGATTACGATCAGTAACCCCTCGGAACTGGCGGTGGACGATCTGCTGAGCGACTTCACCGTGAACGTCGCCGGAGCACTCCGTTGTGCGCAGGCGGTCATCCCAGCCATGGCCGAGCGTGGTTCCGGTTCGATCCTGTTCACAGGCGGCATGCTCGCGCTCAATCCCGTGGCGTCTCGAGCATTGGCGGCAATCGGAAAGGCCGGGCTGCGCAACCTGGCATTCACTCTGGCCGACGAACTGGCGCCCCAGGGGATCACCGTGGGAACCGTTACCATCGGTGGCATCGTCGCGGCCGGCAGTTTCTTTGACCCGGATCTGATTGCCGAGACGTATTGGGACCTTCACACCGGTGAGCGACAGCGCGAAGTGCTCTACACCGCCCCCTGACGACAGGGTTCAGCCTGTGGATTTGCCGGGCATCGGATGCGGGCAGGGAAGAATAGAGATGTGGGAGCAACTGGGCGTGCGTTACCTCCCGACGCTTCAGCAGGTACATTGATCCGTCGCAGTTGTTCTTCCAGCGCCAATTAACACTGTTGCGTTAGCGTTTCAGGGAGCGGTGGGCACATCGCCCGCTGCACGGACGGAATCGCGCCGGTTGTCGGCCTCTCCGGTAGTAGGTTCGGTCGCATGCCGATCATCTTTCCGGCTCTCTCCGCTGCGGAGGGGTAATCCAAGCGCCTCGTGCTGACCGAGTCGCCGCGGTTGTGGGACTCGATCAGCGAATCGTTGGTCGAGCGTGTCGAGACCTCGTGCGGCGCCCGACCTGCAACGCGAGGTGCGCCATACGTTCTGAGCCGTGGCCCACGCTTGAGCGGATGAGGCTCAGCCCGGGGGAGACGAACTCACCTGATTCGACCACCGCCGACCGTCGCTGATCGTGCCACAGAGCGACCGAGTCGAACAGCGCCTAGCTCGCCGGCTCGTTCCGGTCGACGTCCAACATCACTTCGTTGCGACGGAGGAAGGCCGGAAGAAAAGGCGGGTCGAATCGGGCGAACCGCGGTTCACCGGTCGGAACGAGTCTGGCCGTCGTGAGAGCCGAGCGCAGTTCCGCAAGATGGCTGTCGTAGGCGTGCTCTGTCCACCGACCGCGGTAACGGCTCGCCGCGACGAGGTGTTCGGGAATCATGCGCAGGTGAACCCGGGCGTTCTTCGGGCGCGGTGCCGAGTCGATGGTGAGCGTCGCGGGCAGCACAAAGCCGACGAGGAAGCTGCCTTCTGATCCAGGGCCCGGTCCGTCGTCCGTCTGCTGCTGCACAACCGGGGACGTCATCGCAATCTTCGAGGATGAGTCGGTTTGCACGACGGGGGACGTCATCGCGACTTTCTCGCTCGATTCGTTCTCTCCACTGATGTAGGCGAAGAGGTAACGGAAGGCACGGTTGCCCGCGTCCTCGAAGGGGCCGTCGACAACGACCTCGGCAACCACATGCTGGGGGTATCGCCGCAACTCGAAAACGTCAGAGCTGTGCACGACATCGTACGGCTGTTGCTCGGTCACCTCTTCAGAGTAGCCCGATCCCGACTTTCCCCTATCGCGGAAGCGTGTTGCGATATATCGTTAAGTATCGTTCGCGATTCTCCAAGGAGGTTATTATGGGCAATTCATTCCCCGCCGGAGCGTTCGGCACCGGTAATCGTGCCGAGGGCATGTGGCAGATGATGGAGCAATTACGCTCAGGTTTCGAGAAACGCTCGGGTACCCGAGTGGGGCGAGGAGACGTGCGCGCGTCGGTGCTTGCGCTGCTCGCCGAACAACCGATGCACGGATACCAGATCATCCGCGAGATCGAGGAGCGCAGCGGCGGAAGCTGGAAGCCGAGCGCCGGGTCGGTCTACCCAACGCTGCAGTTGCTCTCTGATGAGGGACTCATCAGCGCTGAGGAGTCGAACGGCCGCAAGACCTATTCACTCACCGAGGAGGGTCGCGCGGTAGCCGGCGAGGCAGGGGGGACGGCCCCCTGGGAAACCACGGGCGCCTCTGAGAGCACCGGTTTCACCGCTCTGCCCAAGGCCGGCCTCGAGCTCTCGCAGGCAGCAGCGCAAGTGCATCGCACGGGATCTCCGGCACAGATCCAGCAGGCGGTGACCGTGCTCGATGACGCGCGTCGACGGCTCTACTCGATCCTCGCTCAGGACTGACAGGGTGCCGTCGGTCCGTCAGGGTCGAGACGATTCGTTACCCGGCGTTGGTCGTTCCCGCTCTCGTTACCGCCGCATCCTGCGTTTCGCCGGCTGGCAACTCGCGGTGGCGTGGTGGTTCGAACTTCTCCTGCCACGCATCGGGCTCGCGAAGGTCGCCGAGCGCACGCGGGCGAAGCGGATGCGACGCTTCGCGCAGCGCTTCCACGTGCTGGCGGTCGAGCTGGGTGGGCTGATGATCAAGGTCGGTCAGTTCATGTCGTCCCGGCTGGATGTGCTGCCGCCTGAGATCACGAACGAACTCGAGGGGCTGCAGGACGAGGTGCCGCCGGTGCCATTCGCGGCCGTGCGTGCGCTCGCCGAGGCGGAATTGGGCGTGCCGCTTGAACGGGCGTTCGCCTGGGTTGACGAGACGCCGGTGGCAGCAGCATCCCTCGGCCAGGCGCATCGGGCCAGACTCGGACCGATCGATGCCGCTGACACCGGGTTGGACGGCGTCGTGATCAAGGTGCAGCGACCGGGCATCGACCAGATCGTCGACGTCGACCTGGCGGCGCTGCGCAAAGTGGGCGGGTGGCTGAGCCGTGTGCGACTCGTGTCTGACCGTGTCGACATGCCTGCGCTCGTCGAGGAGTTTGCGTTCACCAGCCTCGAAGAGATCGACTATCTACACGAGGCTACGAGCGCCGAGCGCTTCGCAGCCGAATTCGCCGGTGACGAGCGAGTGGCGGTGCCGGCCGTCGTGTGGGAGCGCACGACACGGCGCGTGCTCACTCTCGAAGACGTCACGGCGATCAAAATCACGGATGCGGATGCTCTCCGGGCGGTCGGTATCGATCCGTCGGACGTCGCGCCGGTCTTCGCTGCGGTCATGTTCGACCAACTGTTCAGCACAGGCTTCTTCCACGCCGATCCGCACCCGGGCAACATTTTTGTGACGCCGGTCACCGACGGGGAAAGTGGGCCTCCGTGGAAGCTGACCTTCATCGACTTCGGCATGATGGGGGAGGTCTCCAGCACCACGCGCAGTGGCCTGCGGAAGCTTCTGATCGCGGCGGCCTCACGTGATGGAACAGGCTTGGTGGATGCGATCCGCGACCTGGGAGTACTGCTGCCCTCGGCCGAGACAACTGAGCTCGAGCGGGCGATGGTCCAGCTTTTCGCGCGGTTCGGCGGCATGGGCTTCGCCGAGTTGCGCGAGGTCGACCCGCGGGAGTTTCGTGACTTCGCCGTGCAATTCGGTGACGTGATCCGTTCGCTGCCATTCCAGCTTCCCGAGAACTTCTTGCTCATCATTCGGGCAATGTCACTCACCTCAGGGGTGTGCAGCGCACTCGATCCCGAGTTCAATCTGTGGGACTCGGTCGAGCCGTATGCGGCCCAGTTGGTGCGGGACGAGAGTGGCAACGTGGTGAAGGATCTCGCGCAGCAGGCGCTCGAGGTCGCCGGTCTCGCTTGGCGTTTACCGAAGCGAGTGGATGCGCTGATCACCCGCATCGAGGACGGCTCGGTCTCCATGCAGAACCCGCGCCTCGAGCACCGGATTGCCCGGCTGGAGCGCACCACACGACGCGTGATCTCGGCCGTTCTATTTGCTGCGTTGCTCATCGCGGGGGCCGTGTTTCACCTCGATGACGTCGCGCTCGGCACGGTGCTGATGGTCGCGTCGATCCTGCCGCTGTTGCATGCGCTGTTTGCAGGTAGTCGCGGCCGCTGACGCGAGTTCAGGAGATCGCCGCCTTCACCAATTCAGTCACCCGGGCCGCCACGCGCGGGGTCCACTTTTCGAGTGCGAACGAGACGGGCCAGATCTCGCCGTCGTCGAGGCGAGCGGCGTCCTGGAACTCGAGGGTCGAGTAGCGGGTGCTGAACTTTCCCGCGTTCTTGAAGCAGAAGACAACCTTGCCGTCTGCATTGGCATAGGCCGGCATCCCGTACCAGGTCTTCGGGGACAGATCCGGCGCGTTGGCCGTGACCGTCACGTGCACGCGCTCGGCGAGCATGCGATCATCCGGTTCCATTTTCGCGATGCTGTCGAGCACAGCCTGAAGTCCGTCGGCCTTCTTGACGCCCGTCTTGCCCTCGGCGCGAAGTTCGACAGCGCGCTGCTTCATGGCGCTGCGTTCGGCGGCGCTGAATCCGGCGGTTTCGTCTGCGGCATTCTCGGTGGTCATGAGTGGTTCTCCCATCAATTCGGGCGGGGCACGGCGTTACCGGCGCCTCTCTCTGAAAGGTGAGGCGCCGCGAGCATTCTGTGTTTCTCGAATCCTGATTACTCTCGGGAACTCGTTGATCAGACTGAGTTGAGAGGCAGATCTCTCCCGCTAGCCAGGCTGGGGGTGCTGTCTCGAGAGTTGCACCACTCCGTAGACAGCGATGAGGCCGGCGATGACGAACACCGCGCCGGCCCACAGTGGTGCGGATGTCGCCTCCCCGAGTACGACGATTCCGATGGTGACCCCGACGAGTGGGTCGATGACCGTCAGCCCCGCGACAACGAGTTCGGGAGATCCGGACGAATAGGCGATTTGAACAAAATATGTTCCCAGGATCCCCGCGGTCACCAGCCCGAGCAGGCAGGCGACGGTCAACCAGTCTGCGGGAGTGAGGTGGAGTCCGCCGTGGATGATGGTCTGAACTCGGGTAATGAGGACCTTGGCGAGTGTGGCGACGAAACCGAAGAGAACTCCGGCGGCCACAACGTAGAACATTCGCGTGAATCTCGTGCGGATGAGAACGAACGCGAGTCCGAGCGCCACCAGAATAGAGGCCAGGATTATGACCACGATCCCCAGCTGGGCGTCGGTGATCGGAACCGTGGTGGTGGTCAGGGCTGCAACAGCCACGAAGAGCCCGACACCGCCGACGCAGTAGACAATGGCACGAATCGAGGTGGCGCTGAGCGGGGTTTTGGTGATCCGCGCGGTGATGACAGCGGTGATCACCAGGGCAAGTGCGCCGAGCGGTTGCACGACTGTCAAGGGCGCCAGGTACAGGCTGAAGAGTTGGAACACGATGGCCAGCCCGAGCATGAGCGTTCCAATCAACCAGGACGGGCGCCGGGCCAGGGCGAGAAGCTGGCCGAGCGCCAAACCCGATCGTTGAGGCGCGCCCGTTGCCCTGTTGTGGACTTTCGCGACGCCATGCTGTTGGAATTCTGCTCCCGCAGCCAGGAAGAGCGAGCCGACGAGTGCGACGGGGATTCCCAGTGCCTGGACCGGTGTCAGGGAGATTACGTCAAGACTCATGCGGTCATACCCTTCCGTGCTGGATTCTAGACGAGAAGCATGACACCACAGGCATTGGGCTGAGGGCAGGGGTTAGAGCTTCTGGGTGCGCAGGCGCAGAGCGTTGCTGATGACGCTGACCGAGGAGAGCGACATGGCCGCGGCGGCGATGATGGGCGAAAGCAGGACTCCGAAGAACGGGTAGAGCACTCCCGCCGCGATCGGGATCCCCGCTGCGTTGTAGATGAATGCGAAGGTCAGGTTCTGGCGGATGTTGCGCATCGTCTTCTGTGAGAGCCGACGCGCGTGCACAATCCCGACCAAATCGCCGCCGAGCAGGGTGATGCCGGCGCTTTCGATGGCGACATCCGTGCCGGAACCCATGGCCAGCCCAACATCGGCGGCGGCGAGGGCGGGGGCATCGTTGACGCCGTCGCCGGCCATGGCCACGACCTTTCCTTCTCTCCGGAGAGCCTTTACGATGTCGCTCTTGTGCTCCGGCAGCACCTGCGCTTCAACCCGGTCGATGCCCAGCCGCTTGGCCACGGCCTGCGCCGTGGCGAGGTTGTCGCCGGTCAGCATGACGATCTGGATACCGTCAGCGGCCAGGGCGGCCAACGCGTCGGCCGTGGTGGCCTTGATCGGGTCCGCGATGGCGAACAGGCCGGCTGCGTGCCCATCGATACTCATGTGGATCACCGTCGCGCCCTCGCCGCGCAGCTGATCGGCTTGCGTATCGAGGGTGCGCATATCGGTGCCCAGCGAGGCCAGGAAGTCCACGTTGCCCAGGGCAACCTGGTGGCCCTCGACGGTGCCGGTCACGCCGCGTCCGGCGGGGGAGTCGAAATCGGCCACATCGGGAATAGTGATGCCACGTTCGTGCGCGGCAGCCGTGATGGCAGCTGCCAGCGGATGCTCGGACGCCCGTTCGACGCCGGCGGCCAGCCGCAGCAACTCATCTTCGGCAGCGCCGGTGCGTTCCGTGACGGTTGCCCGATCGTCGGCGAGAGGGGCTGCGGTGCGCTCAGTGCTGCCGACGGTGATGATCCGGGTGAGGGAGGGACGGCCTTCGGTGAGGGTGCCAGTCTTATCGACAACGAGGGTGTCGACCTTCTCCATCCGTTCCAACGCCTCGGCGTTCTTGATCAGCACCCCCATTTTTGCGCCGCGGCCCACTCCGACCATGATCGACATCGGGGTGGCCAGGCCCAACGCGCACGGGCACGCGATGATCAGCACCGTCACCGCCACAATCAGGGCGTGCGCCAGTTTCGGATCGGGCCCCACCAAAGCCCAGACCGCGAATGCGATCACAGCAGCGCCGAGCACCGCGGGCACGAACACGCCGGCGACCCGGTCGGCCAGGCGCTGGATCGGCGCCTGGGAACGCTGCGCCTCGGCGACCATTGACACAATCCGGGCCAGCATCGTGTCCCGGCCGATCTTCTCGGCCTGCATCACCAGGCCACCGGTCTGGTTGATGGTGCCGCCGATGACCGTGTCACCGGCGGACTTGGTGACCGGCATCGATTCGCCCGTCACCAAAGACTCGTCGATCGAGGAGCGACCCTCCTGAACCGTTCCGTCGACCGGCACTTTCTCGCCGGGCCGGACCCGCAGCCGATCCCCGACCTGCACCTGAGCCAAGTCGATCTCCTCGTCGGTGCCATCCGCACGCAGCCGTCGGGCGCTCGTGGGGCTGAGGTCCAACAACGCCTTGATGGCACCGGAGGTCTTCTCCCGCGCACGTAACTCGAGCACCTGACCCAGCAAAACCAGGACTGTGATGACCGCAGCCGATTCGAAGTAGACATCCACCGTCCCGTCCATGCCGCGAAATGAGGCCGGGAAGATTCCGGGGGCAACCGTGGCGATGACACTGTAGAGCCAGGCCACGCCGGTGCCGATCGCGATCAGGGTGAACATGTTCAGATTGCGGCTTCGCACCGACGCCCAGCCACGAACAAAGAACGGCCATCCGGCCCACAACACCACCGGCGTCGCCAACACCAGTTGCACCCACACCGACACGGTCGGCGGGAGCAACTCATGGACCCAGCCGAAGAGGTGCCCGGCCATCTCGATCACCAGCACCGGAACCGTCAGGACAAGCCCGACCCAGAAGCGGCGGGTCATATTCACCAGCTCCGCACTCGACCCCGACTCCATAGCCGTCACAGTGACCGGCTCCAAACTCATGCCGCAGATCGGGCAGGCACCCGGGCCCGGACGGCGGATTTCCGGATGCATTGGACAGGTGTACTCCACCGCACCGTCAGGGGCCGCCGGCGTCGAACTGCCTCCTGCAGCGCTGCCAGAATGGTCGCCGTGATCGTGATCGATGTACAGGTCGGGGTTCGCTTCGAACGTCGATCGGCAGTGATCGGAGCAGAAGAAGAACCGTGTTCCCTCATGCTCGATGCTCAGAGCGTTGGCCGGGTCAGCCCTCATTCCACACACGGGGTCGGTGACCACGGGCTGCACATCGTTACGACGGCTAGACATAGCTCAACAATACCCCGCAGGGGTAGTCCTCCGTAGGGGATTATTCAGGCGTGAAGTCCACCTGAGTGGCGCGACGGGGGACGGAGCGCGGTTAGCGTGCCACGCGGTAGCGAAGGGAGACGACGTTCGAGGTGAAGGTTCGGGTCTCGACGAGTTCGAGATCCACTCGGCGCTCGTGCTGGGGGAAGAAGGGAATGCCACCGCCAAGCAGCACCGGGTAGACCCGAGGCCGGTACTCGTCGATCAGACCTAACGCCGCTGCCTCGGCTGCGAGAGTGGCGCCGCCGATCGCAATGTCGCCCGTTCCGGGCTCCGCTCGCACTCGCTCGATCTCCTCCGCCAGACCACCGGATGCCAGACGGGCAGTGCCCTGCACCGCCGATAATGTCCGAGAGAAGACCACCTTGGGCAGCGGCTTCCAGATCGCGGCCCACTCGAGCTCTGAGGCGTCGAGCGAGTGATCGAGGTCGGCGGTCTCCCAGTACAGCATCGTCTCGTACAGCCGTCGTCCCATGAGGTGCACGCCACTGCCTCGAACCTCGTCGGTGACGAAGCGAAAGATCTCCTCGTCAGGCTCTGTCCAATCGAAGTCTCCGTGTGGCCCGACGATGTAACCGTCGAGTGAGACGCCCATCGAATAGGTCACACTGCGCATCAGAAGACCTCCTCTATATCGGGCCTACTGTACTCCCGCCGCGGAGGACCTGTCCCGGTCGTCGCTGTGCCTGCTCACTCGTGATCCCGGGAATGTCCGCTCCGCTCAGCATGAACGATGGCTTGGTGGATGAGGTCCTGCACGCCGTCCGGAACCGATTGGTCGCGAAAAATCTGCACTCTCCGCATGCTGCTTTTGCCCTCCGAGCCGAGCAGTTCGTTGGGATCGCGCAGCTCCGAACCCCGGTAGAAGAAGACGTCTATCCAGTCATGGGCGGCATGGATTTTGACAACTGCGCGTCCGTTCACGCTGAAGTACGGGGAACCCCACTTGATGAATTCGCCCAGCGCACCGGATTCACGGATCATGATGATGACGGCTTCTGCGGTGTGGCGTGACCACGGGTCAGGCAGATTATCGAGATAGAGGTCGACTGTCGACGTCACGAGTGTGGGTCCAGATCGACGCTGGACACCCCATCCGAAAGCAACGGATGCAGGAGGTGCTTGTTGAGCACGGTCCCGTCGGGTGCACGGACGAAGAATCGGCGAATACCCCATGACTCCGTGGTGAGCGGATGAACGATCTCGTAGCCGCGTTCACTGGCCGCAGCATAGGCGCCGTCGACGTCGTCCACTGTGACTGTGAGGAGCGGGTTCTCGGAGGCAGTCGCGTCCTGGGACACACGCTGGATATGCTCCCCGGAGCTGGGTACGACGAAGCGGGTGAGCCAGTCCAGACCCATATCCTGCGCATCAAGCCCGAGATAGTCCTCATAGAAGGCTTTCGCGCCTTCGATGTCGGGCACGGTGAGGTCGATCGTCACGCGGATGACATGCATGTGGTTCTCCAGCCGTCGGTGTGCTGCCTCCAGCGTTCCACCTGGCACCGATGAATGTCGATCTTGCCATCACGTCTATCGACCTCTTTGACCGAGTCGACGATACTGGTGTCAGCTGTGGGCATAGGACCCACAGAAGAATGAAAGATGAAAGGCGAGTGGCTATGAAGATGAGACTCGAACTTGTGCCGATTCCCGTCTCCGACGTCGATCGCAGCACAGCTTTCTACACCGAGGTCATCGGGTTCGGGCTCGACCATGATGTGCAGCCCGACAACGGCATGCGCGTCGTGCAGCTCACCCCACCGGGGTCGGCGTGCTCGATCGTGATCGGCACGGGGATGGGAGGCGATCCCGCAGAGGGGACCGTGCACGGATTGCACTTGGTGGTCGACGATATCGCGGCGGTGCGGGAGGAACTCCGGGGTCGTGGGGCCGAAGTCAGCCCCATTCAAGACCAGGGCGGAGTGCTGTACGCCTATTTCAGTGACCCCGATGGAAACTCATGGGCCCTGCAGCAGATCGGCGCTGCCGCGCCGTAGAGACTGTCTGTCCGGATCCACCGCTGGACTGCACGGCGGCGGCATCCCGATCGAATGCGGGTCCAGAGAGCACCGGCCGCGCCCCGTCCGTTGCTCGACCTCCTCCGTAGATCCAGCCCCCACCGTAGATCCAGCCTCCTCCGTAGATCGAGCCCCCACCGTTGATCGAGCCCCCTCCGTTGATCGAGCGTGTCGAGATCCCGCGCGCCGCCCTCGAGTCCGTACCCCACCGTTGATCGAGCCCGTCGAGATCCCGTGAGCCAGTCCCGAAACCGGGGAGCGAGGTCTCGACAAGCTCGACCCACGGTTCGGTAATCGAGTCCGTACCCCACCGTTGATCGAGCCCCCTCCGTTGATCGAGCGTGTCGAGATCCCGTGAGCCACCCTCGAGTCCGTACCCCACCGTTGATCGAGCTCGTCGAGATCCCGTGAGCCAGTCCCGAAACCGGGGAGCGAGGTCTCGACAAGCTCGACCCACGGTTCAGTGATAGACCCCCGTACCCTTCCGTTGATCGAGCGTGTCGAGATCCCGCGCGCCAGTCCCGAAACCGAGGAACGAGGTCTCGACAAGCTCGACCCACGGTTCGGTGATCGAGCCGCACACATCCGTTGATCGAGCTCGTCGAGATCCCGTGAGCCAGTCCCGAAACCGGGGAACGAGGTCTCGACACGCTCGACCGACGCTTCGGCGATCGAGTCCGTACCCTTCCGTTGATCGAGCTCGTCGAGATCCCGTGAGCCACCCTCGAGACCATGGACCGTGGGCTCGACAAGCTCGACCCACGGTTCGGTGATCGACCCGCACCCCTCCCGCCGATCGAGCCACCCCGCTGATCGAGCTCGTCGAGATCCCGTGAGCCACCCTCGAGGCCTTGGCCGGGATCTCGACCGGCCACTAGTTCTCGATCCCTCCACAGATACAGCTTCGAGAAGTTGTGCACCGATACTGAGAAAAGCTCGTAATCATGTTCGTTCTTTGGGAGAATAGAGCTATGTCAATCACCTCCCCACCCCCCGTCTCCGCCCCGGAGCCGACACCCGCCCCGGGTACGTCGGCACCGACCGCGGCCATGGTGCTGGCGGTGCTCGAACAGACGCAGGCACTGTGGGCGGGGCTTGGCCTGGTCAGCCCCGACCGGTTCACTGACGACGACCTCCTCGGTGTGCTCGGTGCGTTCGAAGGCGTGGGCCGGCTGGTCGATGCGGGACGGGTGGCTGTGGCGGCGACGGTCGAGGAACGCTCCGGCCGGTGGCTGGGTCGGGACTCCCTGGCGGCAAAGCGGGGCTGCACCAGTGGCATCGACCTGATCACCCGGGTCACCCGGGTTTCTGGCCGTGAAGCGAAACGGCGTAGCGCCCTCGGTCTGCGAATGCGGGACACGCAGCACGTCGGAACGATCATCCCGGCGCTGTTCCCCACGGTGGGTGCCGCGGTCGCTTCGGGGTTGCTGGGGGTGGATGCGGCGGAGGTGATCATGTCCGGTCTGGCCGAGATCTCCCCGCGCGTCGCCCCCGATGACCTCGCGGCCGCGGAACGCGCTCTGGTGGGAGCGGCGACGGGCACGATCACGGCCGAGAATGAGGGTGAGCCGGGCGCGGGCTTTGCGTTCTCGGCGGACTCGATGCGGGTGCAGATGTTGCAGTGGCAGGCGGCGCTGGACCCCGACGGGGTGGCACCGAACGAGGTCGAGGGTGAGGCGACGAGCACGATCAGTTTCGGCCGCTTCAAAGACGGTGTGTATCCGGTGCGAGGCGGTGTGACTCCCGATCTGTACGGAATCATGAACCTCACCTTCGACGCCTTCATCGCCGCCCGCAAAACCCCCGCGTTCCCCACCGCCGCCGAACAAGCCCGCGACCAGGCACGCGACAACCGCGCCGAGCACGACGACCGTGCCGAGCACGACGACCGTGCCGAGCAGGATGCCCACGACGGTCCCGACGGACACGACTTGAACGACGAGCGCGACCGCGAGTACGACGACCGTGACCACGAACGCGATGACCACGACCGCGACCACGACCACGACCACGACGGCCACGACCACGACCACGACCACGACCATGACGACCACGGTCAGGGTTTAGCCTCGGCCGAGGCTCCTCTTCCCGGGTCGGCCGGGCACGAGTTCGATGACGTCGACACCCGTACCGCCGGTGAGAAGCGGGCCGATATTCTGCGCGGCATGTTCACCCAGCTGGCCCAGGCCGATAACACTCCCAGCATTGGTGGTGCACCGCCGACGGTGGTGGTGCATGTGAACGTGAACGATATTGAAGCCGGGCGCGGTGTCGGCTGGATCGACGGCGTCGACGCCCCCATCTCGCTTCGCACGGTGGATCAGATGATGTGTGCCGGAGGCACCCAAACGGTTCTCTTTGGCCAGAACGGTGAGGTTCTCACGCTGACCGATCCGCAACGACTGTTCAACCGTGCCCAACGCCGGGCGATCCTCGCCCGCGACGGCGGCTGCGGCGTTCCCGGCTGTGATGCTCCCGCACAGTGGCTCGAGTTTCATCACGTGATCCCCTGGAGCAAAGGCGGCGTCACCGAGGTCGACAATGGTGTGGCGTTGTGTTGGCGACATCATCACACCATCGAAACGTCCGGCTGGGAGATCATGATGGTCAACGGTCGGCCCCGCGTGAAGGCCCCGGCCTGGATCGATCCGAGCCGCACCTGGCGCGACGCCAACCGCCACCGCACCGACACCCACCGCCGCGAATAGCCTGCACCGATGAGCCTAAACGGCCCCTGATTTTGTGCCGTTTGCTTTCTGACGAAAGCACTCGAGTGTGACGAGGAGCCCGAGAAATCAGGATGCTGAAGCGTAAAATGCGAGATCTGAGGGAAGCCAACGAGATCCTCCGAACTGCGCAGTGGAGGATGCCGCCTTGCAATTGCGGTGTCATCACAACGTCAGGAAACGGCGCCGGACAAGAGTGCGCGACGCGGGCGTAGGTTGGGGCTCATCCACTTATTCGGCTTGCACGGGATGGGAATGAAAGTGGCGACCTTTCGGCAACTGCATCACTTAAATTCACCTCTTCTGCTGCCCAACGCGTGGGATGTCGGATCGGCCCTCGCCTTTACGGAGGCTGGTTATCGCGCCGTGGGAACCACCAGTTTTGGAATCGCGGCCAGCGCAGGGCTGCCCGACGGGGGCCGTTCAAGCAAAGCAGCAACCCTCGCTCTGGTAGCGCGGATGCGCCCTCTGCACGTTCATGTGACGGCCGATATCGAGAACGGCTACTCGGACGACCCTGCTGAGGTGGCGAGCTTTGTGGCGCAACTTGCGGCACTCGGAGTTGCCGGTATCAACATTGAGGACAGCGTTGATGGGCATCTGACGGATTCAGCCGCCGTGGCTGCCACAGTCGCCGCGGTCAAGCGAAGCAGCCCGGATGTCTTCATTAATGCTCGGGTAGACAATCTGTGGTTTGCGCAACAAGCCACTGTGGATGCCGTTCTGCTTCGTGCCCGAACCTACGTCGACGCCGGGGCCGACGGGGTATTCGTGCCCGGACTTGCCTCTCCGGAAGACATTCGGAGCATCACCTCGGGGATCGGGGTGCCGGTCAACGTACTGGCTCATCCCACCTTGACCGTTGCGGAGTTGGGCGAGTTGGGCGTGCGGAGAGTGAGTTCCGGTTCACTGCCGTACCGAGCGGCTGTGGACGCGGCAGTACACAGTGTCAATGCGCTCAGGGACGGCAGGCTGGTGCCTATGGCGACCTCGTATTGGGAGATGCAGGCGCGTCTCGAATCATTCCGAGAGAGCGTTGCCTGCGCCAATGCTGAGACCTTGTCATGTTTGCCGGGTCGGTATACGGTGACGCTTCCCGTGATCGACGACGATTGTCAGCCGTCGACCTGACTAAAGGACCCCCAATGAATTATGAGAAAGACGGCGTGTTGCGGCAACGAAGCCTCGCCCGAACGAGTGCATTCGTTCTCGGTGGCTTTCTGATTGCTGGCTCATCGATTGCCTTTGCAGCGGGAGCCGCGAATGCGGCTCCCGGAGATGCTTCTGTGACGGTGATTCACGGAATTCCCGACACTCCTGTTGACGTGTATGTGAACGACCCCACGGCTGCGAGCGCCCCGCTGCTTGCTGACTTCCAACCGGGAACCGTCACGGACCCGCTTGCTCTACCAGCAGGAACGTACGACGTGACGATCTTCGCGGCCGGTACCAAAACTGACCCGGTCATCAATCAGTCTGAAACCGTCGAAGCAGACCAAAACATCAGCCTGATCGCGAATCTCGACGCGGCCGGTATGCCAGTGCTCAGCGCCTTTCTCAACGATGTGAGTCCGATCCCCGTCGGTCAAGCGCGGTTGGTGGTCCGGCACACGGCGGAGGCACCTGCTGTTGATGTTCGCGCCAACGAGAACGTTGTCTTCGCCGATCTCACCAACGGTCAGCAGGATTCGGCCGAGTTGGCCCCGGGAACCGTCAGTGCCGACGTCGTTCTCGCGGGTACGTCAACAGTCGTGATCGGTCCAGCGCCCCTGACGCTCACGGCCGGTACGGAGACCATCGTCTATGCCATCGGTTCGGCGACAGCCGACCCGACCACGCTCGGCCTCGTTGTGCAGACGATCAGCGGTCTTGCGGCGGAGCCGACTCCACCCCCGACTACGACTCCGACCCCAGTTCCGCCGGCTCCAGTTCCCCCGGCCTCCGTTCCGGGTGTCTCGGTCAACGCGGGTGGAGTAGCGCAGTCGAGCGCATCTGTGGCCCCGTGGCTGGCTGGCGGTTTCGGACTGATCGGTGTGATCAGCGCGGTCTTCGCGATCGGACTCTACCGGCGCCAGCGCGAGAGTGCATAGGAAGTATTCGTTGAATCTATTCAAGCCGAAGGGATGGTGGGGCAAACGCCCCACCATCCCTGTGGTGGTTCTGGGCTCTGTTGCTGCGGCGTGCCTCACGGTCGCAGGAATCACCGGGGCCGTCTGGTCTCAGAGCAACGCCGACGTGCCCGTTCCCAGTCAGTCGGCAGCGCACAGTATGGACGGAAAGATCGTCACGCAGGACCCTGTCAGTGCGCCCTCTCCGACCCCTACGCCAACGGCATCCCCGACGCCGACGGCAGTCCCTGACCCCGTCCAAGCGAGTGGAGACCGGTTCTCGGTACCCGCCGTTGGCTTGGACATCCCGCTGGACCCGGTGAGCGCGAGTGACGGGCAGATCACACCACCCGGGTTCCAGTCGGCGTACTGGATCACGAATATGGGAGTCCCACTGAGCCAGGGTGCGGAAGGGACTGTGTTCGTCGTGATGCACTCAATTCGGGGCGGGGGTATCGGACCGGGTAATTACCTGACAAACGTTCAAGAGGGCACCTCGGCGTTGGCCGATGGTTCGGCGATCGACGTCGCAGGGGTTCCCTATCACGTCACCGGGTGGACGGTGATTCCGAAAGGTGGGCTGGCCACAGACGCCGACATCTGGGCGAACACGCCGGGGAAGTTGGTCGTGATCACCTGTCTGGAGCATCCGGACGGCAGCGAATCAACCGACAACATGGTGATCACCGCGAGCCGAAACTGACGACCCGCCTGCCGACGCGACCGGTCTTGGGCGCGACGTGACGCGGCCCGCTATCATCTCTTCATGCGCAGGATGCCGGAACGAGGCCCCAACGCTGATGCAGGGGAGCGGGTGCTGATCCTCTCTGCGGGGGTGGGATCGGGGCACAATAGCGCCGCCGCGGCGGTCAAGGATGCATGCGCCGCGCGCTCCGACATCGATGAAGTCCAGGTGCTGGACGTGCTGCAGGTGAGTAGCGTGCTGTACCGCGACCTGCTGGGAAGGGGGTACTTCGTCCTGGTCGAGAACGTGCCGTGGTTGGTCGAGTGGGGCTACGACATCAGCGATCAGCCGTTCCGGCGCCGCGGCCCGATTGACCCCTGGACACGGGCAAACGCCCATCCTGTTGTCGGTGCGATCAAACGATTCCGACCGACCGCGATCGTCTGCACGCACTTCTTGCCCGCCCAGCTCATGGCGTCACTTCTTCTTCGGGGCGTGATCGACGCGAGGATCGCCGTCGTCACGACGGACTACGATTTCCAGGGCTTGTGGCTGACGAGCGCGTTCCATGCTGTTTTCGTGGCACGGGACGAGGGGAAGGCGCAGCTGACGGCGATGGGCCTGCCTGCCGACCGTGTCGCGGTCACCGGCATCCCGATCGCGGCGCAACCGGAGCAGACGCCCGTGCGCGACAGCGAGGCTCCGCCGATGCTCCTGATCTCCGCTGGCGCGTCCGGCGGCGACTATGCCGTCGCGGTCGTTCGGCAGACGCTGCACATGCGCTCTCCGTTCACGGCCACGGTCGTGTGCGGACGCAATGATGCGTTGCGGCAGCGTATCGAGCAGCTGGTGGCGCCTGCCGGCAACCGCTACCGCGTGCTCGGCTTCACGACGGAGATGCCGCAGTTGCTGCGCCGCGCCGACCTGTTCGTGGGCAAACCGGGCGGGCTGTCGGCGTCGGAGTGCATGGCTGCCGGGCTGCCCATGGTTCTCGTGAACCCCATCCCGGGGCAGGAGGTACGCAACGGCGACTACCTGATGGAGCAGGGGGCGGCCATTCGATGTAACTCGGTCGCGACGATCGGCTGGAAGATCGACGAACTGCTACGGGAGCCAGGTCGCCTCCAGCGGATGCAGGCTGCGGCGCAGCGCATCGGGCGCCCCGACGCAGCCGCGGAGGTGCCGAGCAGACTGCTGAGCGGGCCGTCCCGTCCTCTGGTCGTGACCCGCGCCGCCCAAAAGACGATCCTCTCCGCGAGCGAAAACCGCACGGTCGCGAGCGACCTGACGGGCCCGTCTTCCCTGGTCAGACTGATCGACGGAGCCACTGAGAGCACGGTTGCGCTGATGCGGGCCGAGGAGCTCGACGATCTGCAGAAGCGGTATGCCGACTCCGACGGGAATCTGGTGCTGCGGCTCGACGAGACCCGAGTACCGTTCCGAAGCGAGGCACGCCGGTTGTTCCGCAGCGTGCTGCTCGACGACCACTCGCTTCCGGTCCGCGTGGAAGCGCTCGCAGCAGATCCCCCTGTCCTTGTCGAGGGGGCCCCGACCGGGTGACGAAGGCCGCGCGCAGCCTCGGTCATCCGCTCTCGGCATCCGTGCCGGCGGTCTGGCGCAGCGGACGCGCATGCGCCCAGCTGCTCGGGCTGTGTTGGGCGGCGAGCAGGGCCCACTCACCCGGGCGGGGCGACCAGCGACGCGTCGCCGGATCGCGCTGCAGGGTCGGCCCGGCATCGAGTGTGACCGTCACGACCGCTGGAGTGTGCGGCTGCAGCGTCGTTTTCTGGAAGCCCAACAGCTGAGCCACCGGCAGGTCGAGCGACAGGTCTGCAGCATAGACCTGCACTACGGTCGAGCCCTCTCGATCGCCGGTGTTCGTCACGAGCACGTCCGCGCTGCCGCCCGTGTCATCGAACCTGTGGCTGAGAAGTCGGTGCTCGATCGTCGTGTAGCCGAGGCCGAACCCGAACGGGAACGCGGGCGCATGTCCCTCGCCGTCGAGCCGGCGTTGACCCCACGCGTCGTCGTAGACCACGGACTTCGCCGCGCTGTCGAACGCCGGCAAATGCGCGGCATCCGTCGGCAGCACGAATGGCAGCCGTCCGCCGGGCTCCGCGCTGCCGGTCAGCACGCTGGCGAGCGCGCGCCCACCCTCCATCCCGCCGTACCACGCGACGAGGAGGGCCGGCACGCGGTCTCGCCACGCCTCCGTCAGGATCGCGCTGCCGCCGATGAGCACGACAACGGTTCGAGGGTTGGCGGCGGTGACCGCGCGGATGAGGCGCACATCGGAGGGTCGCAGGTCGAGCGAGCTGCGGTCGCCACCTCGCACGAAACGTGACACCACGTGTGCGAGACCGATGAGCGGCCGACGGAGGAGACCCGATCCGAGCGACCGTCCGAGCACGCCCACGTCGACGCCGCCGGTGACGACCGACTCGCCCTCGTCATGGTGGTCCATGCCGACGACGATGATCGCCGTTTCTGCCGCTGCCGCCACCGCGGCTGCGACGCGTGCGTTCCGACCGGAGTTGGTCGTGATCCGCATCCGGGGAAGCGCCTCGCGCAGCCCCTGCAGTGGCGAGACAGTTGAGGGCGGCCGAACGCGTGACGAGCCATGATCACCGAGGTTCGCCCGTGTCGCCAGCCGGCCGATCACAGCGAGGTGCCGGATGCCGGGATCCAGGGGCAGCAGCCGCGCCGCGCCGACGGTCTCGTTCTTCAGGAGCACGATCGACTCCGCTGCGACCTGGTGGGCGAGCGCTCGGTGCGACGGGGAGGCGATGAGAGCGGCGCTCGGCGTCGCCACCTCACGGGTCGCGGCATGGAGCACGCTGGTGCGCAGGATGCGGTGTGCAGACTGCAGCACAGTCGCGCGGGCCACGTCACCCGTGCGCAGCGCCGCCGGCAGGTCGCGGGCGCGCAGCAGTCGCAGGGGCATCTCCACGTCCATCCCGGCGTGCAGGCTGGCGACCGCGTCGTGAGTGCCGAACACCCAGTCGCTCGTCACGAACCCCGAGAAACCCCATTCGTGCCGCAGTACGTCGGTGAGAAGGGCGCGATTGACGTCCATGTATTCGCCCCGCACCCGGTTGTAGGCACTCATCACGGAGTCGGCACCGGCGTCCACGACCGCTTTGAAATGCGGCAGGTATACCTCGTGCAGCGCGTGCTCGTCGACCCGCACATCCACCTCGAAACGCTCGTTCTCCATCGAGTTGAGCGCGAAGTGCTTTACGCAGGCCATTGCGTGCACCCGTACGCCACGGGTCAGGGCGGATCCCATTCGGCCGGTGAGCACCGGGTCTTCCCCGTAGCATTCCTGCGCCCGGCCCCACGCGGGGTGGCGAAGCAGGTTGACGCAGACGGAGGCGGAGTAGTTCGCTCCTCGTGCCCGGGTCTCCAGGCCGATCGCGAGGCCGACCCGCTCCTCCAGTGCCGGATCCCAGGTCGCGGCCCGCGCAATCGTCACTGGAAAGGCAGTGGAAGCCCCGATCACCACGCCGCGGCCTCCGTCGCTGAACCGGATGCCCGGAACTCCGAGCCGGGGGACCGCGCCCGCCACAAACGGTCGCCGACTCAGCAATATCGGGATGAGCGGCAGCAATCGCCGGGGGGAATCGCCGTCAAGCAGTCCGAGGAGCTCCCCATCGGTCATCCGGTCGATCAGCCGGTCGGCGGCCTCATCTGCGCCGAACTCGCCCGCCCGGACCGCCCGGACTGACTCGCCAAACGTCGTGTCCTCTGCCGTCATCGTATGCTTGGACCGTGGCCGGAGTCCGGCGTCCCATCGCACCTGCGCTCGCGCAGCCCATCGCACCTGCGCTCGCGCAGCCCATCGCACCTGCGCTCGCGCAGCCCACCGTACTGTCGCCGTTCCATGCTTTGATTCTTCACCCTGCGCGCGCGTCTGCGGAAGTGCGGCCTCGAAAGCGCCGCCACCCGGCCCGACGCGGTTCGCGACGGGGGAGGTCGCCACGAGGCGAGGTCCCAAGCGGGAAGCGGGTTTAGAGCTTGGTTGCGCCCACCAGAGCGTGCACGGCTTCTGCGTCGCCGGTGAGCGTGATGCCGTCCGCCGTGTCAAGATCGACTCCACCGATGATGAGGCCTTTCCAAGCCCGGGTTGTGCTGTGCACTTCCGCGTCGGCTCCGTCCAGAAGATCGGTCTTCCTGATGGTTGAGCCGCTGCTCGTCATCGTGGCCAGGTAGGCCGCCGGTCGTCGGCCGGGAACGCGTGAATCCGTCAGCTTCAGCGCAACCGTGCGGTCCACCGAGCCGTCGGGGAGCGGGTGTTCTCGGGTAAATCAAGAGGGCCGGATCATCCGGATCGGGTGACGTTGTGTTCTCGAGCGTTCGATAGGTTCAGCAACGGACATCGGTACCGGACCGAACGTTCCGCGGCCGGCCGTGAAGCCCTCGCCGCAGAGAGGACCATCATGGGTTCGGCGATTGGAGAATTGCTTCCGCTGGCGTTGGGAATCGCGATCAGCCCGATTCCGATCATCGCCGCCATTTTGATGCTGCTCTCGCTGAAAGCACAAGGCACCAGTGTCGGATTTCTGCTCGGCTGGGTTGTCGGCGTCGTGCTGGTCGTCGTCGTCTTCACTGCGCTGTCGAGTGTGATCCCGCAAAGTCCAGCGGGCCAATCGCAACCGATCGTCGGAATCATCAAGCTCGTTCTGGGTCTGGGGCTACTCGTCCTCGCTGTCGGTCAATGGCGCGGAAGACCCAAGGAAGGCGTCAAACCGACCCTGCCCGCATGGATGAGCGCCATCGACTCGATGACCGCTTTTCGGGGATTCGTGATCGGATTCCTTCTTGCCGGACTCAACCCGAAGAACCTACTCATCGGGGCCTCGGCCGGCATCGCGCTGGGGTCGGACTCGCAGTCGATCGGAAGCGATGCGATTGCAACTGTGATCTATGCACTCATCGCAGCCTCGACTGTGGGTATTCCTGTCATCGGCAACCTGTTCGCAGCCCAGCAGATGCGCGTCCCATTGCAGAAACTGCACATCTGGTTGCTGAACAACAACGCGACAGTGATGGCAACCTTGCTTCTCATCATCGGTGTCGTCGTGATCGCAAAAGGCATCAGCAGCTTCTGACGCGGCATGAAACTGCGCGTTGGGGTGGGGTAGCGACCGGAAGCCGCGCAGGCCTCAGCTCATCCTTCGACGGTACAGCGCGATCGCGACGGCGTAGGCCACGACAAGGATTCCGACGAGCCAGGCGAGGGCGACCCAGATGTCACTGCCGACGGGCTGCACCGCGAACAAGGCTCGGACGGTGTTCACGATGGAGGTGACGGGCTGGTATTCGGCGAACCAGGCGACCGGGCCGGGCATCGAGCTGGTCGGCACGAAGGCCGAGCTGATGAACGGCAGGAAGATCAGCGGGTAACTGAACGCGCTCGCCCCGTCGACCGTCTTCGCCGAGAGTCCGGCGATCACGGCGAGCCAGGTCAGCGCGAAGGTGAACAAGATCAGTATTCCGGCAATGGCGAGCCAGGCGGCGACGGATGCTCCAGTGCGAAACCCTAAGATCAGGGCGACGCCGATGACGACCGCGACGGAGACCAGGTTGGCGGCCAGCGAGGTGAGCACGTGTGCCCAGAGCGCGCTCGACCTCGCGATCGGCATGGACTGGAAGCGTTCGAAGATCCCGCCCTGCAGGTCGAGGAACAGTCGGTACGCGGTGTATGCGATGCCCGACGCGATCGTGATGAGCAGAATGCCGGGGAGTAGGTAGTTGACGTACGACTGCCGCGATCCCGTGTGGATCGCGCCACCGAGCACGTACACGAACAACAGCATGAGCGCGATGGGGGTGACCACGGTGGTGATGATCGTGTCGGGGCTTCGCAGGATATGACGCAGTGAGCGGCCGGTCAGCACGGTGGTGTCGCCGAGCACGTGGGTGGTCATTGGATTTCCTTTTGTGTCTGGACGTCGCTCTCGGTGCCGTCGTCGGTGATGGCGCCGGGCCCTCCCGTGTCAGTCTCGCCAGTGTCACCGACGAGGGCGAGGAAGACGTCCTCGAGGGAGGGCTGCTTCTCGACGTATTCAACCGGGGCAGCGGGGAGAAGCTTCTTGAGCTCGGCGAGGGTTCCGTTCTGGATGATCGTGCCCCTGTGCAGAATCGCGATGCGGTCTGCGAGCTGTTCCGCCTCGTCGAGATACTGCGTGGTGAGCAGCACGGTCGTGCCCTGACTGGCGAGCTTCTTGACGGTCTGCCAGACCTCGATGCGCGCCTGGGGATCGAGTCCGTTGGTCGGTTCGTCCAGGAAGATGATCGGGGGATTTCCGATCAGGCTCATCGCGATGTCGAGCCTGCGTCGCATACCGCCCGAGTATGTTGCAGCCTTGCGGTCGCCGGCGTCGGCGAGGGAGAACCGGGCGAGCAGCTCTTCGGCAATCGCACCCGGGCCCTTGAGATGACGCAATTTGGCGATCAGCACGAGGTTCTCTCGTCCAGAAAGCACCTCATCAACAGCGGCGAATTGGCCGGTGAGGCTGATCGATTCGCGTACGTCACTGGCACGCGCGCCCACGTCGAAGCCGTGGACGGTGGCGGTGCCCGCGTCGGCTTTCAACAGTGTCGACAGGATCCGTACCAGCGTGGTCTTGCCCGCACCGTTCGAGCCGAGCAGCGCGAAAATGCTCCCCGCCTCGACGTCGAAGTCGACGCCCCGCAGCACCTCCACGTCCTTGAACGACTTTTCGATGCCCGTCACCCGGATTGCGGGTTTCCTGGTCATGTCCGTTCTTCTCGCTCAGCGTCCCCGATCGCTTTGTTCAGGCGCGCGCGCTCCGGGTCGATCCACTTCTTGCCGGCATAGGCCTGAACGAACGTCTCGGCGAAATCGACCGGGTCGTCGCCGACGATCTCGCGCACGGGAGTCCCGTCAACCGCGGCGCGCTCCCACAGGTCGGCCAGATCGCCGAACATCGTGATGAGGGTGTCGCCGTCGGTCATGCCCCCGTAGTACATGAAGTACCGGTGCATCGCCTTCGCGGCAGTTCCGTACGGCTCGGGGAGAGCGTCGATGCGGGCCTTGTGCTGTTTATACTGCTTCTTCTGCTCGAGCGATCCAGTGAGAGCCTCGAGCCACTTTGCTGCCATGGTTACTGTCCTTCTTCCTGAGGGGATTCGGCGTGAGGTCGGAGCCGTTCAATGTGTTCCGCAAGGAAGCCCCAGGTTCTCCAAAACTCATCGAGGTAGTCGACGCCGCGTGCGTTCACGGAGTAGACCTTGCGTGGCGGCCCCTTCTCGGAGGGGACCTTCGCCACGTCCACAAAGCCGCGCTGCTCGATCCTGACCAGCAACGCGTAGACCGTGCCCTCGACGATGTCGGCGAAGCCTTGCTCGCGCAGCTGGGCCGTGATTTCGTACCCGTAGGCCGGCTGCCCGGCCAGGATGGTGAGCACGATGCCTTCGAGCGTTCCTTTGAGCATCTCGGTCATCTGCTGCTTGCCCATGGACTGCATTCCTTTAGCTATCTAGTGACACCGACTACCACTAGATAGTAACGCCGACTACCAGTAGGGAGCAAGACTGAATAGTGACATTCGGTTGGGCGGATGCTCCGCAGCCGAACCCAGAGGATCAGTCGCTCTCGCGCCGGGCAACGAGGTAGAGAGGGAACGCGGCCACGAAAAGCACGAGACAGAGCGCGGCCCAGGTGCTCGAGCGATCGACCGTCCATCCGAAGAACGTGGCAACCACTGGCCGGTCGTCATGTTCGTGGGACCGGGCATCGCATAGTACCCACGCGGCGAATCCGCCGATGATGCCCACCACCACGATCGGCAAGAATATCGAAAGCAACGAGGCATCCACGATGCAATTATCCCATGGCGGCCCGAATCAAGACGATGCGGCGCTGGTGCTCGTCACGGCCGCCGGAGGAGGGCGACTACCGTGTCGTGCAGCTTTGCGAAGCGGCTTCGCTCGACGTCATCAAAGGACTCGTCGGCGATCGAGGCTCGCAGCCTTTCGAGCTGATGGGCGATGACCGGGTAGTGCTCGCGCGGGCTGTTCCAGGCGAGATCTTCACACAGTCGGAACAGGCTGTTGACGACTGCCGGATCCGACGCCCCGTACCGCCGAGGCTGGGTGATCGACGCGTCGAGGTGGCCCTCGAAGCTCGGCCGGTTCAGGATGACGCGGGGCACATTCCCCGCGCCGGTGAGCGTGACGGGGCCTAGCTGATACCTGGTCAGTTCAACAAGCAGGCTTGAAATGTGGCCCAGGGCGTGCACCGCCGTCGTGGGATCGTTGATCCCCGGTGACAGCGCTTTATTGACGACGTCAGTGAGTTGTCGCAGGCCGTGGCCGACATCCTGAGCGGCGGTGCGCTCAGGCCCCGTGTGAACTGCTTCGCCCACACCCGCCCGCACCCTCGTGATGACGTCGGGTTCGGTCAGGCACCCACCGCCCGGCTGCCAGAACGTAGCGAGCGGAGTTCCGGTCACGAGGAAATCACCCGGTTCACGGTCTATGCGGATGACTGCGTCGACGTCATCCGCAAGATCGACGAGCTGGCGCTGGTCGACACGGAGCAGAAACCCGGATTCGGTCGCAAAGACCCGAGTGGACTGCGCCGGAGTCGGGGGAGGGGCGACGCTGTCGTCACTACGTCGAATGAGGTTCGCAGCGATCGTGCGACTCGCGTCCAGATGAACGTTGTGCAGCATTGTCTCGACGCGGATTTGTCGGGTCAGATGCGCGAGGAAGAGCACCAGGACGATGACGCTGGCCAGGGCGAGAAGAAAAGAGACCGTGACTGCGATTCGGGGAACAAACGCCGCGGTGCCGCCATCAACGCTCGAGCGCACGGACCGGAGCACCGTGAGCGAATAGGTGAACGTCGCGAGAAACAGCGCCAATGTGGCTTGGACAAAGAGATCCTGCGTGAAGGTGCGCAGCAAACGCGGGGAGAACTGGCTGCTTGCCAGTTGCAGTGTCACGACGGTGAGCGAAAAGGTGAGAGCGGTCACGGTGATGAGTGAACTCGCGACCGCGTCCAGAACGGTCCGTGATGCATCCGGGTCTCCCGAAAACACCACCGCATCAAGCCAACCGGGCAGGTTTCCATCGACGCCGGCGTCAAGGTGCGGCAGGAATAGTCCGGCGACGACGGCCAGCACCACGCCGGTGACAGGGATCGGCCACAGCTGCGCCCGAAAGGCATCACGTGCGACACTGTGGGTTAACACGTCACGAGCCCCCAAACAGTTCGACAGCGATGGTTGAGAAAGTCTTACCCTAACAAACCCGTCCTTGGGAGGGGGAGATACCGTCGTCGCGGGGCTGCTTCGGGCTGGCATCGGCGGCATCTCGGCTGCAGGCCCCTGTAAACTTCAGGGCACTGAAGCGCGACGACAGGGTGAACAATGAGCAGAGACGACGGCCTTTCAGCCGCCTCCGGCGGGGCAACGGTGGTCGTGTTCCGGGACGATTTGCGTGTGGCCGACAATCCCGCGTTGACGA
The DNA here is from genome assembly GCF_013410665.1 of Leifsonia psychrotolerans. NCBI lineage: Bacteria > Bacillati > Actinomycetota > Actinomycetes > Micrococcales > Microbacteriaceae > Glaciibacter > Glaciibacter psychrotolerans. The sequence continues at coordinate 441,519 of NZ_JACCFM010000001.1, forward strand.
TGGCCGTGGATCGGGGTGCACCGGTCATTGCGTTATACGTTCGTGACGAGGTGAGCCCGGGCATCCGGCCGTTGGGAGCAGCATCGAAGTGGTGGCTCCACCAGAGCCTTGCGTCGCTGCAGCTCTCCGTGGCCGAACTGGGGATTCCGTTTGTGTTGCGGAGCGGGCCGGCGCTGCGCGTCGTTCCCGAGGTGGTGGCGGAGACTGGAGCCACGGCTGTGTTGTGGAACAGACGCTACGGTGCCGGTGAAATTGCGGTCGACACGCAGTTGAAGGCGCACCTGAGAGAAGACGGGATTCAGGCCGAGAGTTTTCAGGCTTCGCTGCTGTTTGAACCGTGGACGATCGCCACCGGAGCCGGCACCCCGTATTCGGTGTTCACCCCGTTCTGGCGGGCCTGCCGCGGCGGTCCCGAGCCGCGCCATCCGCTGCCGGTGCCCGGTCGCGCGGCTGGCCCGCCCACGGTGGTCGCCACGGAGTTACTGGCGGACTGGGCGTTACAGCCGACTCGGCCCGACTGGGCGCAGGGACTCCGTGATACGTGGACTCCGGGGGAGGATGCCGCGTGGGCGCGTCTGCACAGCTTCATCAGCGACGACCTTGACGAGTATGCGCAGGGACGCGACGTTCCCGGCCGACAGGTCACGTCGCGCCTGTCACCGCATCTGCGGTGGGGAGAGCTGAGCGCCCATCAGATCTGGCACGAGGTCGGTCGAGTTCGCGCGGGGCTCTCTGCGCTTGCCGCAGAGGGGGCAACCCGATTCCTCACCGAAGTTGGCTGGCGGGAGTTCTCCTGGCATGTGCTCTTTCACTTTCCCGACCTCGCCGAGCGCAACTGGCGTGCTGACTACGACAAATTTCCGTGGCCCGCGCTTGACCGGAATGCCCTCGAGGCTTGGCAGCAGGGCCGAACCGGAGTCCCCCTCGTCGATGCCGGAATGCGTGAACTCTGGCACACCGGAACAATGCACAACCGCGTTCGGATGGTGGTGGCATCTTTTCTCACGAAAAACCTCCTGATTGACTGGCGCGAGGGTGAGCGCTGGTTTTGGGACACCTTGGTCGACGCGGATGCCGCCGCCAACCCCTTCAACTGGCAATGGGTGGCCGGATCGGGCGCTGACGCGGCACCCTACTTTCGCGTGTTCAACCCAGAGTTGCAGGCGAAGAAGTTCGACCCGCACGGGGTTTACATTCGCCGGCATCTGCCGGACTGGGACACGCCGGACTACCCCGACGCCGTCGTCGACCTCGCCGCGTCGAGGCGGGCTGCGCTCTCGGCCTACCAGAGTCTCCGGGAGCAGTCCACGAACACGCCGGCATCCTGAAAGCAGTGCTGATCAAGCGGCGACCGGTGGTCGTGCGTGCCGAGGACTGTCGCACCGCGGGTTGACTGTTTTCGTTGACCCGGCAGTTTATTGGACGTATGTTCATGGTGTTCCTCCACCCCTGTCGGCGGTTGAAGTTCAGTGAGCGAGGGCGTACATGCGGGCGAAACAGAGACGCACGCTCTCGGTCGGACTTTCCGCAGACGTTGACGGATGCCTTTTTGATCTGGATGGGGTGTTGACCCGCACCGCAACGGTGCACGCGGCCGCGTGGAAAGACACATTCGATCGGTTCTTGCAGGAGTATTCGAATCGTACGAACACCCCGTTTGTGCCCTTCGATGCGCACGCCGACTACGACCAGTACGTGGACGGTGAGCCCCGTGAAGATGGGATCCGGTCGTTTCTGGCGTCACGCGGAATCGTCCTTTCTGAACGGAGCCCGCGGGGAGAGGGGGCGGATGCTGGCGCTAGCGCAGAGACGAGCGCAGAGACGGTGCAGGGATTGGGAGCGCGAAAGAACGAACGTGTCCTGCAACTTCTGACCGAGAACGGCGTGCAGGTCTATGCCGGGTCGGTTCAATATCTGCAGGCGATCGGCAGGGTCGGCATCCGGTGTGCAGTGGTGTCGTCGAGCACCAATTGCCACAGGGTGTTGAAGGCGGCCGGTATCGAGGGCCTGTTTCAGGTTCGGGTGGACGGGATGACCGCGCTGCGGGAGCATTTGGCTGGCAAGCCCGCACCGGACATGTACCTGTTCGCCGCCCGCGCACTCGGACTCGCACCGGCGCGCTGTGTCGTCTTCGAGGACGCCCTTTCGGGGGTCGAGGCCGGACGAGCGGGCGGTTTCGGTCAGGTCATCGGGGTGGATCGGGTGGGGCAGGCGGATGCGTTGCGGGCGCATGGGGCGACGATTGTTGTGTCTGATCTCACCGAGCTGTTGATGCGCGAGTGATCCAGCATCCGGATTTCACGGCCGAGCCCTGGTGCCTGCGCGCGGGGGCCCTGGATGTGAACGTGCTGGCCCAACTCGAGTCGGTTTTCGCCCTGTCGAACGGGTATCTTGGCTGGCGCGGCAACCTGGATGAGGGGGAACCGCACGGCCTCCCGGGCTCGTACCTGAGCGGGGTCTTCGAGTTGCATCCGCTTCCCTACGCCGAAGCCGGTTTCGGGTATCCCGAGTCCGGCCAAAGCCTGATCAATGTGACCAACGGGAAGTTGATCCGTTTGCTGGTCGATGACGAACCATTCGATATCCGCACCGGTGTGCTGCGCTCGCACGAGCTGTGTCTTGACTTTCAGAGCGGTCTGCTCAGCCGGAGGGTGGAGTGGGTGTCCCCGGCCGGCCGTGCTCTGAAACTCACCTCCCGTCGGATCATCTCATTCACCCAACGTTCGGTCGCGGCGGTCGAGTATGAAGTCGAGGTGCTGGATGCGCCAGCTCGGGTGGTGTTGCAGTCGGAGTTGATCGCGAACGAACCGATTCCCGCGGAGGAGACGGATCCTCGCGGTGCCCGGCACTTGACCGACGTTCTCGTCGGCGTCCTGAATCGAGCCGAGGGGCTTCGGGTCAGCCTGGCACATCTCACGCGGCGCAGTCGGCTGACGATCGCCGCCACAATGGATCATCTCGTGGAAGGCCCGCCGGGCAGCGAATCCCGGGCGGAGTCTTCACCGGATTTGGGCCGCGTGAGCGTATCGGCTGTTCTGCAGCCGGGGCAGAAACTTCGCCTGGTCAAGATGGTGGCATTCGCCTGGTCTGATTCTCGATCACTGCCGGCAGTTCAGGGGCACGCGGATGCCGCGCTCACCGGAGCAATGGCCACGGGCTGGGACGAGCTTGTCGCCGAACAGCGCCGATACCTCGACGAATTCTGGGCGCGCTGCGACATCCAAATCGATGGGGATGTGCGCCTGCAGCAGGCGGCTCGATTTGCCCTCTTCCACACCATGCAGGCGGGCGCACGGGTCGAAGGTGTGGCCATCCCGGCGAAGGGACTGACCGGGCCGGGATATGACGGGCACGCATTCTGGGACATGGAGAGTTATGTCCTGGCAGCCCTGACCTACTTGATTCCCGCCGCCGCCGCGAACACGTTGCGGTGGCGGCATGACACCCTGCCTGCGGCACTCACCCGCGCAAGACAGCTGGGTCTGGCCGGGGCGACGTTCCCTTGGCGCACTATCCATGGTGAGGAATGCTCCGGGTATTGGCCGGCGGGAGTCGCCGCCTTCCACATCAACGCGGACATCGCCGACGCCGTGCTGCGCTATGTGAACGCCACCGGAGACCGGCCGTTCGAACGATCGATCGGGCTGGATCTGCTGGTGCATACTGCTCGTTTGTGGGCGTCGCTCGGGTATTTCAGCGGGGACGGGAGCTTTCGCATCGACGGAGTGACCGGCCCCGACGAGTACAGCGCCGTCGCCGACAACAACGTCTATACCAACCTGATGGCACAGCGGAACTTGACCGCGGCCGCGGACATCATCGCCCGATATCCGGAGCGTGCCGCGGATCTGCAAATCGGTGCCGACGAGACGGCGACGTGGCGCCGAGCGGCTGTACGGATGTTCATCCCCTTCGACCGCGCGCTCGGAGTGCACCCGCAGTCTGAGGGCTTCACCCGACACGAAAAATGGGACTTCGAGAACACCGGCGCCGACGAATACCCGCTGCTGCTGCACTTTCCCTACTTCGATCTGTACCGCAAGCAAGTGGTCAAACAAGCTGACCTGGTGCTGGCCATGCATCTGCGATCTGACGCCTTCACCGCCGAACAGAAAGCCCAAAACTTCGCCTACTATGAGGCGTTGACCGTGCGCGACTCGTCGCTGTCGTCCAGCGTGCAAGCGGTGATTGCCGCTGAGGTTGGCCAGTTCGATCTCGCGCACGACTACCTCACTGAATCCGCATTCCTGGATTTGAATGACACCGAACACAACACCCGCGACGGATTGCATATCGCATCTCTGGCTGGCATCTGGAGTGTTCTCGTCGCCGGGTATGGCGGAATGCGGCACGACGAAAGTGGTTTGGCCTTCGCGCCCCGATTACCGCACGGCGTGTCCCGGATGAGTTTCGGTGTGCACCTGGCTGGCGGCACGCTCCGGGTTGAGGTGACGCGCACCCAGGCAACGTATCACCGCACGAGCGGACCGTCGCTGCAGCTTCGCCACTATGACACCCTGCTGTCGGTATCCGCGCACGCGCCGCAGAGCCGGCCGATTCGTGTGGCCACCGCAGCCGGCATGAGGCCGGTTCAGCCGGCCCATCGTTCTCCCGCGCACGACACCGGAGGATTCCGTCCGGCTCCGGGCCGATAGCGCAAGCTTGCCGATCGTGGTTGACACGACACGATTCGCGTACGTACCGTGGGGTGTTGCTCCGGTCCTGGCAGCGCATTCTATTCGCGCCAACAAAGGAATTTGTTATGACTGATTCCACCCTCACTCCCGCGAGCACGAAGCCGTTATCGGCCCAGCAGCTTCATCTGATGGACGCGTATTGGCGGGCCGCAAATTATCTGTCGGTGGGTCAGATCTATCTGTACGACAACCCGTTGTTGCGCAAACCGTTGACGCTCGCAGATGTGAAGCCGTTGGTGGTGGGGCATTGGGGGACGACGCCCGGGCAGAACTTCATCTACGTGCATCTCAACCGGGCAATCACGACCTACGACCTCGATATGTTCTACGTGGCCGGGCCGGGGCACGGTGGCCCCGCACTCGTCGGGAATACCTATCTGGAGGGTAGTTACAGCGAGATCTACCCTGATGTCAGCCAGGATGAGGCCGGGATGAAGCGGCTTTTCACCCAGTTCTCGTTCCCCGGGGGGATTTCCAGCCATGTCGCACCGACCACCCCCGGGTCGATTCACGAGGGCGGCGAACTGGGGTACTCGCTCAGTCATGCGTTCGGGGCGGTCTTCGACAACCCGGATCTGATCGTGGCGTGCGTGATCGGAGACGGTGAAGCCGAGACGGGACCGCTTGCGACGTCGTGGCAGTCGAACAAGTTCTTGGATCCGGTAAGCGATGGGGCGGTGCTGCCGATCCTTCACCTGAACGGCTACAAGATCAGCAACCCCACGATCTTGGCTCGCATCGAACATGAGGAGCTGGAGCAATTCCTGCGAGGCTGCGGCTGGGATCCGCTCTTCGTCGAAGGCGACGTTCCAGAAGCGATGCACCAGCTGATGGCCGCAGCTGTCGATGCTGCGATTGAGAAGATTCGCCATGCCCAATCGGACGCACGCGCAGGGGGCACCGCGACCCGGCCCCGCTGGCCGGTAATCGTGTTGCGATCCCCGAAAGGGTGGACCGGGCCGAAGGTCGTCGACGGGCTGCAGGTGGAGGGCACATTCCGCTCCCACCAAGTGCCGTTGCTCGTGAATTCGGATCATCCGGAGCACGTGGCGCACTTGGAGACCTGGATGAGAAGCTACCGGCCCGAGGAACTCTTTGATGACACCGGTCGGCTGGTTCCCGAGTTAGCCGCGCTGGCGCCGCGAGGCCAGCGGCGGATGGGAGCCAATCCGCATACCAACGGGGGTGTTTTGCTGCAGGACCTGAGGATGCCGGACTTTCAGCATCACGCCGTCGAGGTGGTCTCGCCGGGCGCGGCCCAGGCGTCGGACATGACGGTGCTCGGGCAGTTCCTGCGCGACATCATCGCCGTGAACCATGAGAGCCGCAATTTTCGGATCTTTGGCCCCGACGAGACCCTCTCCAACATGCTGGGCGCGGTGTTCGAGGTGACCGATCGCCAATGGGACGCTCGCACGGCCCCGAATGATGAATCCTTGGCACCGTCGGGGCGGGTGTTGGACTCGATGCTCAGCGAACATCAGTCCGAGGGCTGGCTGGAGGGCTATCTGCTGACCGGCCGGCACGGCCTGTTCAACTGCTATGAGGCATTCATTCACATCGTCGACTCCATGTTCAACCAGCACGCGAAATGGTTGAAGGTCACCTCGCAACTGCCCTGGCGGCGCAAGATTTCCTCGTTGAACTATGTGTTGTCTTCCCATGTCTGGCAGCAGGACCACAACGGGTTCACCCACCAGGATCCCGGATTTTTAGATCATGTGGTGAACAAGAAGGCCGACATCGTGCGGGTGTATCTGCCGCCGGACGCGAACTGCTTGCTGTCGGTGGCTGATCACTGCCTGCGCAGCCGAAACTACGTGAATGTGATCGTGGCCGGCAAGCATCCGATGCCGCAATGGTTGAGCATTGACCAGGCGGTCGTGCACTGCACCGAAGGAATCGGAATCTGGGAATGGGCCAGCAGCGATCAAGGAACTGAACCAGACGTGGTGCTGGCCTGCTGCGGCGACACGCCCACCCTCGAGGCGCTGGCCGCGGTCTCAATCCTGCGGGAGCACCTGCCGGAGGTAAAGGTGCGGGTGATCAATGTGGTGGATCTGATGAAACTGCAGCCGGCCGCCGAGCACCCGCACGGGCTGAGCGACATCGACTTCGACTCCCTGTTTACCGCCGACAAACCGATCGTGTTCGCCTTCCATGGGTACCCCTGGCTCGTACACCGGCTCACCTATCGTCGAACAAACCGCAACATCCACGTGCGCGGCTACGACGAGGAGGGCACGATCACCACCCCGTTCGACATGCGGGTGCAGAACCGTCTGGACCGATTCCATCTGGTGCAGGATGTCGTCGACCGGGTCCCTGGATTAGGCGCCCGGGGGAGCTATCTGAAGCAGATGGTCGCCGACAAATTGATCGAGCACAACGTGTATATCAACACGCACGGTCAGGACCTGCCCGAAATCCTCAACTGGCGATGGGGGACACCGTGATCCAACAGCGCAATGTCTAGCCCACAGAGCGACGATGACGGCGATAAAAAACTCCCTCTCGCCGAGCTTGAGAAGAAGCTGGGCTCCTCGCCGAACGGAATCACCCAGGCCGACGCGACTGCGGCTCTGGCACGGTATGGTCCGAACGAGATCGCAGAAAAGAAAGCAAACGCGATCCTGAAGTTCTTGGGCTACTTCTGGGGCCCGATTCCGTGGATGATCGAGGCGGCGGTGATCCTGTCGGCGGTGGTGGGGCATTGGCCGGACTTCTTCATCATTCTGGTTTTGTTGCTGGCCAACGCCGTGGTGGGGTTCACTGAGGAGCGTCAGGCGGGCAACGCTGTGGCCGCGCTGAAGGCCCAGCTTGCGATCACGGCCACGGTCAAACGTGACGGAACCTGGGCTGAACATCCCGCACGTGACTTGGTGCCCGGAGACGTGATCCGGGTTCGGCTCGGAGATATCGTTCCGGCGGACGTACGCCTGCTCGCCGGGGACCCGGTGGAAGTCGACCAGTCGGCGTTAACCGGTGAATCGCTGCCGGTGACTCTGAAAGCCGGTGACGCCGCCTATTCGGGGTCGATCATGCGTCAGGGCGAGACCGACGGCCTGGTCTATGCCACCGGGGCGGGTACGTATTTCGGGGCGACCGCACGTCTCGTGCAGGAAGCCCGTAGTGTCAGCCATTTCCAGCGTGCCGTGTTGAAGATTGGCAACTTTCTGATCATCCTCGCGGTCGTGATGGTCGCGTTGATCGTCGCCGTTGCCACCTTCCGAGGGGATCCGATCCTCACGACGATTCAATTTGCGTTGGTCCTTTTGGTGGCTGCCATCCCGGTGGCGATGCCGACCGTTCTGTCGGTGACGATGGCGGTCGGGGCGCGCCTGTTGGCGAAGAAGCAAGCGATCGTGACTCGACTGTCGGCGATCGAGGAACTCGCTGGGGTGGACATCCTCTGCTCAGACAAGACCGGAACTCTCACGCAGAACAAGCTGACGCTCGGTGACCCCTATGCCGTGAGCGGGGTGGATGCCAGCCGAGTTGTTCTCGACGCGGCGTTGGCCTCGCGGGCCGAAGACAAAGACACCATCGACCTTGCGGTGCTCGGCGGTGTCAGCGTGGAGCAGAACCTGAGCGACTACCAGGTCACGGATTTTCAACCATTCGACCCGGTTCACAAACGAACCGAAGCGAGAGTCACTCCCACGCACGGCGCAGCGTTCCGGGTAGCCAAGGGCGCCCCGCAAGTGATCCAGGCCATGTGTACGGATGCGGCAACGCTCAAACCGTCCATCGACAAGGCGGTCGGCGAGTTCGCCGCACGGGGCTTCCGCTCCCTCGGCGTCGCCCGGGCTGACGAGGACGGCGAGTGGAAGTTCCAAGGCGTGCTGCCGCTTTTCGACCCGCCCCGTGAGGATGCGCAAGCGACGATCGCCGAGGCCGGCCGGATGGGCGTTGCGGTGAAAATGGTGACCGGGGACCAGCTAGCGATCGCGAAGGAAACCGCGAAGAAGCTCGGCATGGGCACCAACATCCTCGACGCGGCCGACCTCGGTGACTCCCACACGACAGAGTCAACCGAGACGATCGGCTCGATTGAGACGGCAGACGGCTTCGCGCAAGTGTTCCCCGAACACAAGTTCCACATCGTCGACGTTCTGCAAAAGAGCGGTCATATCGTGGGTATGACAGGGGACGGCGTCAACGACGCGCCCGCGCTGAAGGAAGCCGACTGCGGCATTGCGGTGTCCGGTGCCACCGATGCCGCACGCGCGGCGGCCGCGATCGTGCTCATGACGCCGGGACTATCGGTGATCATTGATGCGATCAAAGAGAGCCGCAGGATCTTCCAGCGGATGAACAGCTACGCCATCTACCGCATCGCGGAAACGTTGCGGGTGTTGTTGTTCATGACCGCGGCGATCCTGATCTTCAACTTCTACCCCTTGACCGCGATCATGATCGTGATCCTGGCGTTGATGAACGACGCGGCGATCCTCTCGATCGCGTATGACAACGTGCGCTACAAAAAGAGCCCGGAGAAATGGAACATGCGCCTGGTGCTGAGCATCTCTACCGTGCTCGGGATCATGGGGCCGATTGCGGCGTTCGGCTTGTTCTACCTCGGCGAGGAGGTCTTTCACCTCGGGCGCCCGCAGTTGCAGACGATGATGTACCTGATGCTCTCCGTCGCCGGGCATTTGACGATCTTCCTGACCCGCACCCGGGGGCCATTCTGGTCCCAGCGCCCGGCCCGCATCCTCGTGATCGCGGTCTTCGGTACCCAAGCGATCGCCACCTGCTTCGCCCTGTTCGGGATCCTCATGACCCCGCTCCCCGGGGGATGGGTCGCGTTCGTCTGGGGGTACGCGGTGGTCTGGGCCCTCATCAACGACCGTGTCAAGCTGGTCGCCTACCGCATCTTCGACCCCCCGCGAAAGCACGCCGCCGATGCCCGAGCCGCACTGTAGGCGACGACGCCGGGGGGTTAGCCCGCCGTCGAGCCCCCGCAGCTCATGGTCGGGAAAGGGAGCCAATCGGAGACCTGGAGCCGCACTTCGATGTGTGTGCGGGTCACCGGGAATCTGTGAAGAGGCGCTCCAATCGGGGTGGGACAGCACCTCCCAACAGGGATCGAACATCGCGTTGCAGGACCGGCAGTTCGCTGTGCCGGGACGCGATTGTGTGCGGTGCGAGTGCCAGTCGACCCAGCTCGCCATCCAGTTGGCGGCTCCAGTAGTGCGTCGCGAACTGCGCCGGCATTGTCTGAAAGATGATTCGCAACGCGGCCGGGGTGATCGAGACGCCGCGGCTGCGCAGCGCGGTGAAACCCTCACGGACGGCCAGCACAAGTCCACGGACAGCATGGCTGTCCGACGCGAGAGCATGGGAATCACCCGAAACGGCCGCAAGTGCCGATTCGAACGCCGAGATGAAGATCGCGTGGGTTGCCAGCCACGCATCCATGTCTTTCGGCATCGCGACGGGGAACCCTGCGGACTTCAATGCTGAAACGACCGTGTCGCTGGCTCGCCCCGGACCGACGATGGTGGGTTGTTGAACTACCTGGACGTAATGCACCGTTCCTTGGTCGTCGAGCCGACCGGCGACGCCAGGGAACGCGGGCACGAACCTGTCCGCGCCAATCGTTTTCAGCAAACGGTCTGTGCCGAGCGGAAGGTTGATCAGGCTGGCGACTGCATCGGCATCCAGGGCCCCCAGAGAACGGAGCGCCGCGTCGACTTGGTCAAGGCGCACGGCGACGAAAACCAGATCAGTGCGCCCCGCTTCTGCCGCGGCCTCGACGACGCGGGGGAACCCCCGAAGGTCTTCAACGCCCCCACGCACCAGGCGGATCCCCTGAGTTCGAATTTCGTCAAGGGCCGCTCCACGGCTGAGTATCGATACGTCGTGCCCGGCTGAGAGCAGTCGAGTCGCGTAAATGCGGCCGATCACGCCAGCTCCGAATATCAGTATCCTCACATCGCCTCCAGGAACGAAACCAGTCGTGCCCGGCACAACGGCTGTGTCGTCTGGCGTCGGAACAGCCCGATCAGCCGAAATGTCGTCACCGCCATTCTCCACCCGTTGCTCCTGCAGCCAGTGTGGAGACGCGGACATGCACCGAGGGCCGCAGGTTACTCCTGCGGCCCTCGAAGTGCTACTGCGGAGAGTGAGACTACTCGGCGACGAAGAAGAGTCGCTTGTTGGCGAACTCTCCGATGCCGATCGGGCCCATCTCGCGGCCGAAGCCGGACTGCTTCACGCCACCGAAGGGCAGCTCAGCAGCCTCTGCGGCAATCGTGTTGACGTGTGCCATGCCGACCTCGAGGCCCGCGGCGACACGGGTCGCACGAGCCACATCGGTCGAGAACACCGAACCGCCGAGACCCAGCGCGCAGTCGTTGGCGAGCTCCAGCGCTTCCTCGTCACTTGACACCTTGTACACGGTCGCAACCGGTCCAAAGATCTCCTGACCGTATGACACCGAGTCGCGCGGCACCCCGGTGAGCACGGCCGGCGAGTAGTGAGCGCTCGGCCCGTCCGAGAGCACGCCACCCGCTACGAGGGTTGCACCTTCGGAGATGGCCTTCTGCACCTGGGCATGCACGGTCTCGGCAGCCGCACGCGACGACATCGGCACGAACTCGCCGTCAGCGAGGTTGAGCTGGTCGCCCGGCACCAAGCCCGTGGCCAGCTTCGTGAGTTCGGCAACGAACTCGTCGTAGATGTCATCCATCACGATGAGGCGCTTGTTCGAGTTGCAGACCTGGCCGACGTTGTAGACGCGGAAGTCCCACGCCTGCTTCGCAACCGCCGCAACATCATCAGAATCAAGCACGACCATCGGGTCGATGCCGCCCAGCTCGAGCACGCACTTCTTCAGGTTCTTTCCGGCTTGCGCGCCGATGATCGCGCCGGCACGCTCGGAGCCGGTCAGCGAGACACCCTGCACACGCGGGTCCGCGATCATCGTCGCAATCTGATCGTGTGACGCGAAGACGTTCTGGTAGCCGCCGACGGGCACGCCCGCCTCCTCCATGATGTCCTGGATCGCGAGGGCGGAGCCCGCGCAGATGTCGGCGTGCTTGAGCAGGATCGTGTTTCCGAGCACCAGGTTCGGTGCCGCGAAACGTGCGACCTGGTAGTACGGGAAGTTCCACGGCATCACGCCGAGCAGGGTGCCCACCGGGCGGTGCTCGATGTACGCCTTGCCGGAGACCGTGCTTGGGATCTCGTAGTCGGTGATCAGGCTCGGGCCGTGCACGGCGTAATAGTCGATGATCGACGCTGCGAATTCGACCTCGTCGATCGACTCGGCGATCGACTTACCCATTTCAACTGCAATGAGACGTGCGAGCTCATCCTTGCGCTCCACGAAAAGCTCGGCCACCCGCTTCACGACAGCGGCGCGCTCCTGCACGCTCCGCTCCCGCCACTCTCGGTACACGGCATTGGCGCTCGCAAGCGCCTCTTCGATCTGCGCATCGGTCGCGGCCTCGAACGTCTCGAGAACCTCGCCCGTGGCAGGATTCTGCACCCGGTACTTGGACATTTATATCTTTCCTCCAGATAGGCAATAACGACTCAGCCAAGCTCAGGCGACGACCACGACACTGTGTCCGGTGCTCTGTCGCTCTGTGCGGCTGTAGTCGCTGGGCGGAACGAGGCGTCGAGGTTGGCGTGGAAGCCCCCTGCTCGATAACCGTTCCTTCGTACATTCTCGGGTCTTTTGGCGCTCAGCGCGACACGACGGGCGGGAAGCAGGCAAACGCCGCTCACTCTGACGGATTTACCCTGTCGGTCTGAACAGATTGACCGGGAGTTGTCGTTCGACGGCCTGCACCGCGACCACGCCGTCGTTCGGTGTTGCGATGGAGGCGTCGGGATGCGGCAGCGGGTTGTAGTACCAGGCCGGCTTATCGGGTGCTCCTGATTTCGAGGCGCTGACGCGGGCCTCACCGCTTTTCGCCCCGATGTGATGCAGGAGCACGAGGCCTGGGCCGAAACTGGCTGCCGACACGGTGCGGTTCGCTCGGAACTCCTCGACGGTCTTCTGATTCCACTGCTGATACTGTGGGAACCTCCCGGGCAGCCATAATCTGCGCGCCGTCATCGTTCGTGCTCTGGTGAACAACCCGAGAGTGATCTTTGCGCATGAGCCGACGCGAAGCCTGGATTACGCGACGGGCGCGGTAGTCGAAGGCATCCTCTTTGCTGTGAATAAGGAGAAAGGCAGTCGAAGGCAGCCGAAACGGCACCGACCCTGGATGCTGGGCCGAAGAAGTTCGAGTCGACCGAAGCGAAAGCACGCGACGGGTTTGGGCTCCCGGACGCGCGACCGCTGCGCTCACCCAGCCGGATCTCGACACAATCGCAGCGCCCCCGGGATCAAGGGAATCGAGCCGCTTCTGATGGTCTCGCTTGACTACAGCGAGTTCGACGTCCCTGCAACCACGTGCTGATCATCAACGTACCCGGAGCGACAGTTTCGATCGGCGTGACGAACTACGAGGGTGCTCCCAGCACCGTGCGGACCTCTGTTGCAGGCATTCAGAATGAAACGTTGCTGGGCAGCAGCGCCGGGCTGAAACAGCACCTGACCTCGGAGATAAATCAGGTATAGAACGAGGGAATGCCGGCTTCGGTCGTTGTGGGCTACTCGGTGGCAACCGCACAGTTCGATTCGAGTTTGACCGCTGAGCAAGTCCAAGCGTTGCAGACCACGCTCTTGGACAAGCGCTACAGTGCGCTGACCGTGGCGGGTCAGCTCGGGACATTCAAAAGCGTCTTCAAACGAATCATCGGAGTGCTCAACGCTTTCGCCGTCGGCGTCGGCACATTCATCAGCAATGTGCTGGACCATACCGGTTTGTCTGGTTTGTCTGGTTTGCCCGGCTCGCACATAATGCAGTTCGCACCGGCATCCATTGCAATCATCGTCGTCGTGGTGATGCTCCTCATCATTTTTGCCGGAACTTCGCCCGCGCTGCGCGCCAAAATGTGTGCGGTCGCCCAAGTCGCCATTGAAACCACGGCAATGGCTCGGTGCTCGAGCACGGCTGCGAGTAGGTGACTGTCGAGATGATTTGTGAAGCCAGCATGGTGTCACCGCGCACCTTCTCCAACTGTTTCGACTCAAAGGAAGGAGTCATTCTCGGGACCACTTACCCGAAGTCGAGTAAGGAGGATCTGGAGCATCTCCGCTTCGACACCGAATGCACAGAGCAATTTTGTTTCACTCATGGCTAGCACACTGGCCAGTCACGAGCCCGACCGAGCGCTGGGTTAGGCCTCGAGGCGGGCGAGAGTGGGAGCGAGCGCGTGCGACTTCGACGCACGCGACGCGGCGACCCCAAAGGATGCCTCCCCGAATACAGCGACAATGAGGAAGGCGACGATGATCGACCAGGGCACGCCAGCCGCGGCTAGCAATCCCATCGTGAGCGGGCCGATCGCGGCGAAGGTGTAGCCAACGCCCTGGCTGAACGCCGAGAACGCAGATGTCTGGGCGACGCTCGGTGCGGTGAAGATGATGAGGCCGATCGAGATTCCGAACGCGGCGCTTTGTGCGATGCCGAGCAGGCACACCATGATCGGGGCGAGTGTCGTCGGGCCGAACGCGACGCCCATCAGGCCGACGCTCGACACGATCGACAAGCCGACGATGAGGGGGGTGCGGAGCCTTGGCTTCGAGGCGAGCATGGGTGCGAGCAGGGAGGCGGGAAGGCCTGCGACGCTCATCAGCGCGAGCAACAATCCGGCCTCGGCCGGAGCAAGCCCGCGGTCGGTGTAGACGGTCGGTAGCCACGACGTCAGCGAGAAGTAGATCAGGGCCTGGCAGCCGAAGAACCCGGTAACGGCCCAGAGGCCCGGCGCTTGCCTAATCGGGACGGCGGTCACACCCGCGGCGTGCGTGCCGGCCGGGGATGCAGCGCGCAGGCGTGGCAACAGAATCGCGCCGATCAAGGCTGCGGCGAAGAGGGGCACACCCCACGCGATGAGTGAGGGGGGCGCCTGATCGCCGATCGCGTGAAAGAAGGGGACCGTGAGCGCAGCGCCGGCAGCGGCGCTGATGCCGAACGCTGTGGTGTAGATGCCGGTCCAAAATCCCGCGCGCCGGTCGAGAAAATGTCGGATCAGCTGGGGAGTGAGTATCCCGAGCAGTGCGATCGAAGCGCCGACGACGACGGTGCCGACAAAGAGCAGAGGGGTGCTCAGTGGCCGCAGAAGTCCCGCGGCGGCGAGCGAGATGAGGAGAACGAGCAGCGCACGCTCGAGCCCGACCTTGCGCACGAGTAGCGGCGCAAGAGGTGAGGTGAGGCCAAACAATAAGACCGGGGTGGCGCTGAGCACGGCGAGCCCTGTCGCATTAATGCTGTAGCTGGCCCCGAGGGGAATTAGAAGGGGGGAAATGGAGGTGATCGGAAAGCGCACGCACAGTCCGATGACGACCACCATCACGCCGGCGGCGATCAGGGCTCCCGGGCGGCTACTCCTGCCCATTGAGCAGAGATTGTGCTTGCTGGTCGAGAAGGCCGAGCGCGGCGGCGACAGCCTGGTCGGGTTGCTGGGCGGCGACGGCTCGGTAAAGCGCATTGTGCAAGTCGGCCCGGTCGGGGTCGGCGTTGCGACTGAGGCACGAATTATCAGCGACCGAGGTGCGAAGCGATGCGTCGAAGCTGGCATAAAGGTCGGCGAGCAAGCTGTTGCCCGACGCCTTCGCAACGCCCACATGGAAGGCGATATCGTGGGTGATGAACTGCTCACTGTCACCGCTGCGGATCGCGAGCTGGCGACTCTCGAGGTGCTCCTGCAGGGCGTCGATGTCGGCGTCACTGCGGTGCACGGCGGCAAGTTGGGCGGCAAGCGCGTCGAGCGCGCGGCGCACCTGGATGACCTCATGGCTGTCCGCGGTTCCGATGGCGCGGCGCAGTGCCACCTGCGTGGCGTCGTCGGCAACGACATACGTTCCGTCGCCCTGGCGGGTCTCGAGCAGGCCGAGCTGCACGAGGGCGCGGACGGACTCCCGCACTGAGGGGCGGCTCACCCCGAGCCTTTCGATCAGTTCGTATTCGCTGGGGATTCGGTCACCGACTGCCCAGACTCCCGAGCTGATCTCAGCCCGGATCTGTTCGACCACATCGTCGACCAGGGACCTGCGGCGAACTGGTTGCATGGAAACCTCGTTTGAATTCGGAATGCCTATGTGATTATCATATGTCATATGACCCGACATTCGGGTTTGCCTGCGAAAGAGAGCCACACCGTCGTGACTACGCCAGTATCTGGTCCGTCCCTTGCCGCACCCGCGCTCGTCGACGCGCACATCCACCCCGACAAAACCACGTGGGGAACACCGTGGCAGTCGCGGAAGCCCGCGCAGACGCTGGCTGAGCTCATCCAAAATGACCGCGACGCCGAGTTCGACACGAGCACCGAAGAGCGCGCGCACGCTCTGCTTTCAAACGCCGTGGCGAATGGCACGCTCGCGATGCGTGCCCACGTCGACGTCGCGAGCCACATTGGTGTCGACAACGTCGTCGCCGTGCGTGCGGCAGCTGACAGACTCGCGCCGTTCCTTACGGTGCAGATCGTCGCCTTCCCGCAGTTTGGTCTGCTTACCAACTCGGGCACGCTCGAGATGATGCGGGAGTCGCTCAACGTCGGCGCAGATCTCGTGGGCGGCATAGATCCTGCGGGCGTCGACGGGGATGTCGAGGGTCATTTGGATGCGGTGTTCGGGCTTGCGGGGGAGGCCGGCCGCGATGTCGACATCCACCTGCACGACGGGGGAGACGTCGGCCTGATGCAGATCCGTGAGATCGCCCGCCGCACCGTGGGCCTCGGTATGCAGGGGCGGGTGACAATCGGCCACGCCTTCGCGGCCTGCGACACGAGCCTGCCGCGGCTACGTGAGACGCTCGACCGCGTCGCTGAGGCCGGCGTCTGGCTGACCACGTGCGCGCTCGGCCCCGACCCGGTGCCCGACCTCGACCTATTCGAACAGCACGGCGTGCGCCTGGCGCTCGGCTCCGACGGGGTACGTGATTCGTGGAGCCCGTTCGGCACCGGCAGCATGGTCGACCGTGCCCACCTGCTCGGTTACCGCACCGGCGCTCTCACCGACGCCGATCTCGAACGCTGCTACCGGCTCGCCTCGACCGCGGGTGGCGAACTGCTGGGCGTGCCCGATCTGGCGAGGTGGGCTGGCCCGGGTTTCGACACGCGCCTCGAGTTCGAGGCGAACTCGATCGCGCAGCTCGTCGTCGATCGGCCCGCGCCCCGTCGGGTGATCCGGCGCGGAGTCAACTACACCGGATAGACCCGGCCGCACGTTCTTCACCCCTCACTCGCACCGCATCTCATCTGAAACGAAGGAGTTTCCATGACTCGACGACCTCTCGCCCTGCTGGGAGTCGCCGCATCGGCGGCCCTGGTGCTGACTGCGTGCACCGGCGGCGGCAACGCCAACGACGCCGGTACCGGCAAGCTCAACGTTGACCTCAGTAACCTCTCCTCCACCACGGTGCCCGGCACGGCCGCGGTCGACGAGATCACCTGGAATCTGCCCTACGAGCCCCTGTCGCTCGACCCGCAGCATTCCTTCAACTACGCCGAGAACACGGTCATCGCAAACCTGTGCGACAGCCTGCTGCGGATGAATCCCGACCTGTCGACCGGGCCGGGACTCGCCGCGAGCGTCGCGCAGCCTGACGACACGACTTATGTCTACACACTGCAGGACGGCGTGACGTTCTGGAACGGCACACCACTCACCCCCGCCGACGTCGTTTACTCGCTGACCCGCCAGGCTGGCGCCGGGGCCTCGTCGTACTACTCCGAATACTTCACCTATCTGGAGTCGGCCGAGGTGACCGGAGCAAACGAGGTCACCGTGCACCTGAGTCAACCCGACGCACTCTTCGAGCAGGGCATGTCGAGTGCCGCTGGCGCGATTGTTCAGCAGGCCGCCGCCGAGGCCGCCGGGGAGAGCTTCGGAACACCGACCGCGAGCGTGCAATGCACGGGCCCGTTCAAACTCGACCAGTGGAATGCCGGCAAGTCGATCGTGCTGACGAAGAACGCCGGCTACTGGGATGAGACGCTCATGCCGAAGGTTGAGAAGCTCACTTTCACGGCAATCGCGGATGAGTCCACCGCCGTCAACGCGCTGCGGTCAGGCGATGTCGATGGCCAGTTCTTCTACCTGCCCCCGGCCGGCCTCTCGCAGCTCGAAAGCAGTGACACCGTGACGACCACCTATGGCAAATCGTTTGTGTTCTGGACCCTAGCCTCGGCTGCGACCGAGGGTCTATTTGCCAATCCCGACGTGCGCAATGCACTGCTTGCCTCGATTGACCGCACCGCGGTCGCCGACGTCGTATTCCAGGGCGCTGCGCTTCCCGCATCGACCCTGGCCGGCCCCGACTACTGGGACACCCAAGCTGACATCTTTGAGCCCGCGTGGCAGGAGTTCAGTACAGATCCAGATCCCGCCGCAAGCGCGAAGTTACTCGCCGATGCCGGTGACCTGAGCCAGACAATCACCATCGCGATCCAGGGCAGCTCTGCCGTGCACGAGCAGACCGCTAACCTGCTGCAGGCGGCAGGCGCGGCCATCGGTCTGAAGATTGAGACCAAGGTTATCCCGGTTGAGCAGTACGGCAACCTCTACTTCGACCCGGCCGCGCGGAAGGGCGTGGACGCCTTCTTCACCACCTGGTACGGCAACATGGCCGATCCTCTCGATGTCTACAACGTCTTTGCGACCGGCGGAGCCAGCAACTTCGACGGTTACGATGCCGTGAGTGCCGAGATCGAGACGGCACGGCAGACGATTGACCCGGCGGAGCGCGCACAGCTCACCGTGGAAATCCAGAAACAGGTCACGAATGATTTGCCCTGGATGCCGCTGAACTACCTGCCGACGATCCTCGTGCAGAACGACCGGATCTCGGGCGCTACGGCGTCGGTGGCCTACCTGTCTTATCCCTGGGCCGCCACCATCGGCGGCGTCGAGTAACCCATGTCCCTGTCGTCCTACATCCTGCGACGCGCGGGCGGATTAGCGCTTGTGCTCCTGGTCACGTCCTTCGTTGTGTTCGGGCTGCTCTACCTCGCTCCGGGAAGTCCGCTGGCATTCGTGCTCGGGCCCCGGGGCGGGACCCCCGAGCAGATCGCAGCGGTCACCGCGCAGTACCACCTGGATGATCCCCTCTTCGTGCGCTATTTCAGTTGGTTGGGTGACATCGTTCGCGGTGACCTGGGTAACTCGATCGTCTACCGCCAGGGTGTCTCCGACCTGATCGTGAGCCGCCTCGGCACCACGGCAGCCCTCGTCGGGCTGTCGACGCTCATGATCGCCGTCATCGGCATTGGCCTGGGCCTGATTGCAGCGCTGAAGGGTGGCTGGGCTGATCAGATTGTCAACGTGGTCGCGACTCTCGGCCTGTCGACGCCGGTGTTTGTGGTCGGTATCGCGCTGATCAGCGTCTTCTCAGTTGGTCTGGGCTGGTTTCCGACGAACGGAAGCGGTAGTGGAGGCTTAGATACTCTCCACCATCTTCTCCTGCCGGCGGTTGCGCTCGCCGTTGCGAGCGCCGCGTACCTGGCCCGGATCACACGCGCCTCGGTGTTGGAGGAGACCGGTCGGGAGCACGTGCAGACCGCCGTCGCGCGCGGGTTGAGCGGGAGCGTCACCGTGCGTCGCCATGTCCTGCGCAATGCGCTGATTCCGATCACCACCGTCATGGGGCTCACTGTCGCGACGCTCATTGCAGGCGCCGTCGTGATCGAGAACGTGTTCGCGCTCGACGGGTTGGGCTCGCTTCTGGTGCGTGCGATTATGCAGCGTGATTTTGCGGTCGTGCAGGCCGTGATCCTGGTGCTCGTGATTGCCTTTGTCGTTGTCAACGCCATCGTCGACTTCCTCTATACGCTCATCGATCCGCGGATCTCACTGGGGAGCAAACAATGACCATACCCACGACCATGCGAATTGCGCTCGCGAAACCGGCGCCGGCCGCTCCCACCTGGCCGAGCATGCTCTCCCGTCGGCTGGGTGGATCCGGCATGGTGTCCGCAGTGGTGCTGTCCCTGATCGCCCTCGCCGCTCTGTTGGCGCCGTGGATTGCGCCCTACCCGCCGAACCAACCCGACTTGTCAGCATCCCTGACGGGGCCGAGCGCGACGCACCTGCTTGGAGCCGACGCGCTGGGCCGAGACATTCTCTCGCGTGCGATGTGGGGCGCACGAGTCACGCTGGCCGGGCCCACTTTGGTCATCCTCATCGCGACAGTGTTCGGGACTGCGCTCGCGCTCGTTGCAGCCTGGCACGGCGGCAAGATCGACATGATGATCTCCTGGGTGCTCGACGTGCTCTTCTCCGTCCCCGGTATCGTTTTTGGCCTCATCGCCGTCGCGATTTTCGGCCCGAACCTCACCACCGTCGTGGTCGGTCTCTCGATCGGCTTCGTGCCCTACGTCGCCCGCGTCGTGCGTGGAGCGGCGCTTCGCGAGCGGCAGATGCCTTATGTGCAGGCGGCCTGGCTGCAGGGCCAGTCGGGCATCTCCATCACGGCCAAGCAGATCCTGCCGAACGTGCAGCCGATCATTGTGGCCCAGGCCGTCTCATCGCTCGGCTTCGCCGTGATCGACCTCGCCGCAGTGTCATTCCTCGGGCTCGGCGTGCAGCCGCCGACGGCCGACCTCGGCCTGATGGTGAAGAGCGGCTTCGACTCACTGTTGCGAGGCCAGCCCACTGAGGCAATCGTCGCAAGCGCCGGAATCGTGCTCATTGTGTGGTGCATCACGGCGATCGGCGACAAGCTCGCATCCAACGTAAGGACTGTGTGATGACCAAACCGATCCTGCGCATCGACGATCTGCGGGCGACCCTCGTCACCCGGGACCGGACGCTCCCTCTCTTGAACGGCATCTCACTTGAATTGCAGCCTGGGGAGGCCCTCGGTCTCGTGGGCGAGTCCGGATCCGGCAAGTCGCTCACCACCCGCGCGATCATGCGCATGCTCGAGACGAACTTTCGGGTGAGCGGCGATGTGCAGTTCGCTGGTGAGTCCGTGTACAAGATGTCGCGCTCGCGGCTGCGCGAGTACCGGTCGGCGGATGTCGGCATGATCTTTCAAGACCCTCGGGCTCACGTGAACCCGGTGCACACGGTCGGCGACTTCCTGACGGAGGCACTCGTGCGCAACCGCGGCCTGCCCCGCGACGAGGTCGAGAAACGCGCAGTCGCGTTGCTCGACGAAGTCGGTGTGCGCCACCCCGAACGGCGGCTCACCCAGTACCCTCACGAGCTCTCGGGCGGACTGTTGCAACGGGTACTCATCGCGAGTGTGCTGCTCGCCGAACCCCGGCTCATCCTCGCGGACGAACCGACCACTGCGCTCGACGTCACGGCGCAGTCCGATGTGATGGCCATTCTTGAAGAGCAGCGTCAGGCGCGCGGCCTCTCTCTGCTGTTCATCACGCACAACCTCGAGTTGGCCCAGGCCTGCTGTGACCGACTAGCCGTGATGTACGCGGGTGAGATCGTAGAGCAGGGCGCGCATGTCTACGCCGCGCCGACCCACCCTTACACGAAGGAACTGATGGGCGCGCGACCGAGCATCGACATCCGCGCCGACCGGCTCCCCGAGCTGAACTATTCCATCGAGATGCACCAAGCGCTGAAAGCTGAGGCCGCACTGTGACCCACGAAGCCATCATCACCGCGCGCGGACTGCGTAAGGAATTTCCCAGCGCCGGCCGTAGCCCGGTCGTCGCGGTGGATGACGTCTCGTTTGAGCTCTTCCCGAACGAGTGCCTGGCGATCGTGGGTGAGTCCGGATCCGGCAAAACGACCGTTGCGCGCATGCTCGTGGGCCTCGAATCCGTCAGCGGCGGCACGATCACCGTGCACGGCAACTCGCGCACCCAGGGGGTACACAAGCTCTCGGATCGGCGCCGCTGGGCTCGCGAGGTGCAATACGTGTTTCAGGATCCCTACTCCTCACTCAATGGGCGCCAGCGGATCGGTGACGTGATCTCCTCGAATGTGCGTCTACATGCCGCACCCTCTCAGACGCCCCGCCAGATCCAGATGGAGGCGCATGAAATTCTGGAGAGTGTCGGACTCGACTCCAAATTCTTTCAGCGCTTCCCGCGTGAACTCTCGGGCGGGCAGCGTCAGCGGGTCGCTATCGCGCGCGCGCTCGCGGCGAAGCCTGAGGTCATCGTGCTCGATGAGGCGGTTGCCGCGCTCGATGTGTCAATTCAGGCTCAGATTCTGAACCTGCTCAGTGACATCCGCGCCGCGCAGAAGGTGAGCTACCTGTTTATCTCTCACGACCTCGCTGTGGTGAATCAGATCTCCGACCGCATGATCGTGATGGAGCAGGGTCGGGTCGTCGACTCCGGCGCTACCGCCGAGTTGCTGGCAAACCCTCAGCACGGGTACACAAGAGCCTTGCGCGCAGCGGTTCCCGGCCCGGGCTGGAAGCCGGTGCGCCGAGACAAGCTCAGCGCATGACTCAGCTGATCCGGGCGGCGTACGCGCTCGCCCACGACGGGCGCCAGATCGTCATGCTGCGCGATGTCGCGGTCGCCGTCGAGGGTCCCATTGTCGTAGCGGTTGCGGCCGGCAACGGCGGCCGGGTGCTGCTCGACGAGTCGCCCGACGCCGAGATCATCGACCTCGGCAACAGCCTGCTGATGCCCGGGCTGATTGACCTTGATGCGCTCGGTGACATCGACCACTTGAACCTCGACTCGTGGTGGACGCCAGATCACGAGGCCCGACTGAACTGGTCGAGCGCGTACGCGGCCGGTGGCGCCCGCGAGGTGCTCACCGCGGACGAGCGGAGCGTACTCCGGCGATACTCGCTCGTGCAACTCATCCTGCACGGCATCACTTCGGCGATGCCGATCGCCACCGAGGTGCACGGCGCCTGGGCCGAGACTCACGACGACCTGCTCGACGTTGCCCGGACCGCGAGCGAACTGGGTTTGCGCACCTTCCTCGGGCCGTCCTATCGCAGCGCGGTACACACGACCGGGTCCGACGGTTCCGCCGAGATGCACGAGGATGAGGCGCGCGGTTGGGACGGTTTTCGCGAGGCCGTGCGTTTTCTGGACACCGCTGCCGCACTGCAGGATCCCCTCGTCTCCGGGATACTGGCCCCCTGCAGGGTCGAGACCGTGGCAGAGGATGTTTTGCGGGCGACCGCGAAGGAGAGCGCGCGGCGCGGTGTTCTCGTACGGGCGCACGCGACCCAGGAGCTCTCGGAGCGGGCGATCATCAGGGAGAAGCACGATGCTACCCCGCTTGAGCTTCTCGAGCGGGTGGGCCTGCTGAATGAACGCCTCGTGCTCGCGCATGGGGTCTACCTTGATGTGCACCCCGACGTCCTGGGGCGTGATACGGGTGAGATCGCGCGGCTTGCTGCCGCGGGCGTTTCGATCGTTCACTGCCCACTGACGAACGCTCGATACGCATTCCTGCTTGAACGGATCTCGCAATACCTCGACCAGGGCGTGAACATTGCGCTCGGCACCGACTCGTTCCCGCCTGACCTGATCCGCGCGATTGACACCGGGGTGCAGACTGCCAAAGCACAGCATCGCGACCTCAGCATGGGTTACCTCGCCCAATACGTCGAGGCCGCCACGATGGGTGGCGCGAAGGCGCTGCACCGCGCCGATCTCGGGCGCATCGCCCACGGGGCGACCGCTGACCTTGTCGCGTTCTCTCTCGACGACTTCCGTGGGGGAGTGATCGACGACCCGATGCGCACGCTCGTGCTCTCCGGCACCGCGCGCGACGCCCACTTCAGCATGATCAACGGCCGGGTTGTCATGCGCGACGGTGTCATTCCCGGGGTCGATCTCCCGTCGCTGGCGGCGGCGGGGCAGCGCATCTTCGACAAGCTACGCGCCGCGTATGCCGAACGCGACGCGTTGGGCGGTAGGGAGACCGACCTCTTCCCGCCGCTTTTTCCTCCGGGGGAGCAATGATCTGATCGGGGAGCACATCCGATTGGCGACATCGGCCACGTCCAGCCGAGAGAGCCTCTCGCCCTGAAGGGGCGCGGGTGTGCTGCATCTCGCGGGAAGGCGACCTGGACGGATGATTCGGCGACGATGACGACAGTACTGCGCTCGGGCCACTGTGCGGCGCAGGGCATCCTCGGCCACGAGCTTTCGTTTTGGTGGGTTGCGTAGCGCTCTCTGACTGAGGCTCACCCTTCTTTGGTGGCCGAAGAGGGCATTCCTCGGGTCTCATTCAGCGTGTACTGAGCCATCATCCCTTGGTCTTCGTGCCAGAGCAGATGGCAGTGATACATGTAAGGCGTCGTCGGGTCGACATGATCGCCGAACGGAATGACCAGCTCGGCTGTGCTCTTCGGGGGAATGAACACTGTGTCCTTCCATCCGGGGATGGTGACGGTTGAGGCGGAACCGGTCAGTGCATGCACCGTGAATTGGGTTCCGTGAATGTGGAAGTTGTGAGCGCGTGTCGACGCGTTCGTGACGATCCAGCGTTCGGTGGTCTGGGCGGTGACGCGGGTGTCGATGCGGTTCATCTCCATCGTCTGCCCGTTGATCGTCACGTCGCCCAGCACGAAGTTTCGCCGAACGGATGCGCTGTCCGGCAGCGGCAGCGGGTCGGACGGAAGCGAGCGGGGAAGCGATCGCTGGCCGCCCAGCACTGCGGCGCCGGTGATGCGAAGGAGGTCGACTGTGTCGTGGGCTCCGGAGACGATGTTGTCGCGATTGCTCATGCCGAGCTCGTGCGGCACTGATCGCACAACGATCTCTGCGCCCTGTCGCACCTCCACGAGGATTTCGGCTCGCTCGGCGGGGGAGAGGAGCAGATTTGTGAGCGTCACCGGTGCGGAAAGCAGACCGCCGTCCGTGGCGACGAGATGGAAGGGCTCGCCGGTCGACAGCGTCAGGTTGTAGCAGCGGGCGGCCGACGCGTTGAGGATGCGGAAACGGACGAGGTTCGTGGAAGCATGGAACTGCGGCCGGTGGGTGCCGTTGACGATCGCGGTGTTGCCAATCCGGCCGATCGGTGACCCGGTCGGAGTTCCCGGCTTCCCACCGCCAGGCTGAATTGTGACGTCTTGGATGATCAGCGGGATGTCGTCCACTCCGTAGTTCGAGGGCAACCCTGGGGTCGGCTCCGCGGGGTCGATGAGGAAAAGTCCGGCC
Organism: Leifsonia psychrotolerans; assembly: GCF_013410665.1. Classification (NCBI taxonomy): domain Bacteria; kingdom Bacillati; phylum Actinomycetota; class Actinomycetes; order Micrococcales; family Microbacteriaceae; genus Glaciibacter; species Glaciibacter psychrotolerans. The sequence continues at coordinate 466,391 of NZ_JACCFM010000001.1, forward strand.
ATGCCTCGACTGATCTGTAACTCCGTCTGCCCATGCGGGTGAGGGTGGTACCAGAGGGTCGCGGGCGGTTGATTGATCTGCCACGCGGCCGTCCAGGTGTTTCCGGGCCTGATGGTCTGGTGGGGGGTGCCGTCCTGGCGTGCCGGAAGGATCATGCCGTGCCAGTGTGCGGTGGTGGGCATGTCCAGTTCGTTGGTGACGTGGACGCGCACTCGTTCTCCGCGGACGGCCCGGATGGTGGGGGCAAGATAGGCGCCGTTGAATCCCAGTGTTGCGAACGCGACAGCGGGCACGAGTTCCGTTTCACCGGACTGCGCGCTGAGGCGGAAGACCCGTTCGCCGTCGATGAGCTCCGAGCCCAGCTCCGGGGGGATGCGTAGAGGAGTGTCAAACGAGAAGCCGTCCTCCACCGATCGCCCCTCGGTGATCCAATAGCCACCCGCGCCCAAAGTGACGATCCCACCCACCCCGAGCAGCAGCGTCCGTCGGCTGAGGCGAATCGGCGGCGGACCATCCGCTGGCGGCGTGGGGGTGCTGTCGGCATCGTTTCTCATGCGGTTGCGTCGCCGACCCGGGGCACGGAGGAACGGGCAGTGTGGGAACGGGCAATGTGTGAGCGGGCGTGGGCAATCGCGGGGTCGAGCTCGGCGAAGAGATGGTTGGGGTGGCGGAGCGAGCCGATTACGCCGAGTCGGTCGAGCAGCTGCAGATGCTCGGGGCGGATGCCCTTGATGAGCACCGTGACGCCCCGGCGTTCCAAGGCGGTGACGAGTTCGGCGAGGGTGTGTGCGCCGGTCGCGTCAACGAGCTGCAGCTGGGAGAGCCGCACGATCACCACCTCGATTCCACGGTGGCTGCTGATGCGGTCGAGGAGACGTTCGGCCGCGCCGAAAAACAGGGAGCCGTCGATGCGGAACAGGGCGATCCGCTCATCGCCGACCGCCGGATCGCCGGGCAACTCCTCCCGCCGCACACCGCTGGCGGTGCTCAAGGCGCGCAGGGCAAAGAACGCGGCCACCCCAATGCCGATGCCGACGGCGATGATGAGGTCGAAGCTCACCGTGATGAGTGCCGTGACGACGAACACGATGGCATCCGACCGTGTCGACCGCAGCACCTGTTTGATCATCGTCGGAGAGATCATTCGCGCCGCGGTCACTATCAGCACGCCACTGAGTGCCGCGAGTGGAATCACCGCGACGACATTCGCGGCCAGGTAGACGACCGCCAGGAGGGCCAGTGAATGCACGATCGCGGAGGCGCGGGTTCGGGCGCCGGAGCGCACGTTGACCGCGGTGCGGGCGATGGCGCCGGTGGCGGGCATGCCGCCGAAGAATCCGGAGGCGATGGAGGCGAGGCCCTGGCCGACGAGCTCTCGATCGGGGTTGTAGGGTCCGGTGTCGGCCATCGACGCGGCGACCCGGGCCGAGAGCAGCGATTCAATGGCGGCCAGAGCTGCCACCGCGAATGCGGGGCCGACCAGGCTGGCCAGGCTGCCCATCTCGACCACCGGGAAGGCGGGGAGCGGGAGCGAATGGGGGAGGGCTCCAATCGTGGCCAGTGGGAGGGCGAAGACGAGCGAGGCAAGTGTGACCACCACGATCGCGATGAACGACGCCGGAAGACGACCGCTGACCCGCCCGAGCGACAGCATCACGACGGCCACAGCCACAACGGCGGCTATCGGGAGAAGCGCGGCCGGCCAGTCCGCGGCGGCAACGGACTCGATGGCGGCGACCGCGGAATTCGTGCTGCGGCCGGTGGCGCTTGCGCCGACTGCGGCAGGAATCTGCTGCAGAAAGATGATCACACCGATGCCGACCGTGAACCCCTCGATCACCGGCCACGGGAGGTAACTCACGGTTCGGCCCAGGCGCAGGAGGCCACCGAGCAGCACGATGACGCCCGCTAAAACGCTGACCACCACGACGGCTCCGACACCATGGCTGACCACGATCGGGGCGAGCACCACGACCATCGCGCCCGTCGGCCCCGACACCTGCACGTTCGAGCCGCCGAACACTGCCGCGACCAGGCCCGCGACGATCGCGGTGATGAGGCCCGCTGCCGCTCCGGCGCCGGAACTCACGCCGAATGCGAGGGCCAGCGGTAAAGCGACGATGCCGACTGTGATGCCCGCAAGGAGGTCGCTGCGCCAGCTCGTGCGGAGTACTCGGTAGTCCGCGCGGCCGGGCAGCAACGACCGCACCGACGTCCACGTGCGACTCATTCGGCGCTCACACTCGGTGCGGCGGTCAGTGCGGGAAGGGCCTCGACCGCGGTGAGTTGTGTCTGCGCGGAGTTGAGAACCTCGGTCAGCAACTGTCGAGCGACCCGGAGCAGCTCCGCTACCTGCGGGAATGCCAGCCTGTAGTACACAACGCTCGCGCGCCGTTCGGACACGACCAAGCCATACCGGCGCAGCACAGCGAGATGCTGCGACAAATGCGAGGCCTCAAGGCCGGTCTGAGAGATCATGTCCGACACCGAAGCCTCATCAGCACCGGTGAGGATTTCAAGCAGCCGAATTCGATACGGATGCGCGAGACCCTTGAAGAGATTTGCCTTGATCTCGTAGAGCGGGCGTTGCGCGTCGACGCCCCTCATTGGAGTCGTCCGTGGGACGTGGAGAGCCGGGCCAGCCGGAAATGCTGACTTGATAAATCCGTCATATCAATATGATACTCGTGCAGTCTCGGGATCTCGACGGTCACGGTCACGGTCACGGTCCGTTGGTCGAGCTGTCCCGTTGGTCGAGCGTGTTGAGACCCTGCTCCATCCCGTTGGTCGAGCGTGTCGAGGCCCTGCTCCATCCGTTGGTCGAGCGTGTCGAGACCCTGCTCCATCCCGTTGGTCGAGCGTGTCGAGACCCTGCTCCATCCCGTTGGTCGAGCGTGTCGAGACCCTGCAACCGGTTGCTAGCCTGATCCCATGGAGATTTTTGACACCGTCGTCATCGGAGCGGGCGTTTCTGGGCTGACTGCGGCTCGGCTGCTCGCGCAGTCCGGCCAGAGTGTCGTCGTACTCGAGGCCCGTGACCGTATCGGTGGCCGCACCGTCACCGCGCGTTCGGACGGATTCATCGCCGACCGCGGGGCCTCATGGATTCACGGGATTGACGGCAACCCGTTGACCGAGGTGGTGGCCGCGTTCGGGATGCCCACTGTGGAATTTACGGTGGGCAGTTACCAGCCCGATGGGCGTCCCATCGCGTATTACGGACCGACCGGGCGCCGTCTGAGCGACGAGGACGTTGCCCGTTTCGCCGACGACATCCGTGACTTCGACCGGCACCTCGCCGTCTCGATCGCCGCAGCCGAACTCGGTAGTTCCTACGAGGATGCCATCACCGTCACACTGGCCACGCTCGGCTGGGATGCCGACCGCGCCGAGCGCGTGCGGGAGTTCGTGCGACACCGCTCCGAAGAGCAATACGGCGTCGAGGCCAGGCTTCTGGATGCGCATGGCCTCGATGACGACACCGTGGAGGGGGACGAGGTTATCTTCCCCGACGGCTTCGACCGGCTCGCGGAACATTTGGCCATGGGGCTCGACGTGAGACTCGAGCATGTGGTCACGCGCGTTGCATGGTCAGGTGACGGAGTCACCGTCGGGTGTGGGCAGGGGGAGTTCACGGCGAACCGAGTGGTGGTCACGGTTCCGATCGGCGTCGTGCAGTCGGGTGACCTGAGTTTTGATCCCGCGTTGCCCGAGTGGCTGGCCGGCGCCATCGACGGTTTCGAGATGAACAACTTCGAAAAGGTATTCCTGCGTTTTCCGACCCGGTTTTGGGACACGGATGTCTACGCGATTCGTCAGCAGGGCGAAGCCGGCACGTGGTGGCACTCCTGGTACGACCTGACCGACCTGCACGGAGTGCCGACCCTGCTCACCTTTGCAGCGGGACCGAGCGCCATCGAAACGCGTGGGTGGGACGACGCCCGGATCGCAGAGTCCGTGCTGCAGGCCTTGCGCGGGCTCTACGGGGAGCGAGTCGAGCGCCCCGACCGTGTGCTGATCACGGACTGGCAGAATGACCCGTATTCCCGCGGGTCGTACGCGTACATGAAGCCCGGATCGAGCCCCGAAGACCACGACCTGTTGGCCACTCCGGTCGACGGTGTGCTGCACTTTGCCGGTGAGGCGACGTGGACGGAGGATCCCGCGACGGTCACGGCCGCGCTGCGCTCAGGGCACCGCGCGGCTCAGAATATCCTCGGCCGGGAGCTGTCGTTCGCCGGGTTGCCGGATACGCTCCCCACCAAGCTGACCGCGAGCTGACCGCGAGCTGACCGCGAGCTGACGTGGGCCGAAGGGTTGGCGATCCCGAGGGATGACCAGTAGCCGCGTGTGCGTCGTGCTCTACTCCACCAGTTTGCCCACCGTCGAGACCTCCGTGATCAGTGCTGCGATCTCATCGGGCACGGGAGGGATCGCTTCTCGCGTCACACCCGACGAGGGTGACCAGACGAGGTTCACCTGCAGTGACGGATCCATGTTCGGGTAATCGCTGCGGTTGTGGCATCCGCGGGTCTCGCGGCGTTCCACGGCGGCCTCGAGGGTGGCCCGGGCCGCCAGCGCCGAGGCCTTCAGGTCGAAGGCGTGCGCGAGGTCTTGGTATCCCGCGATGTCGGGGTGGATTCCCACCTGGCCCATGCGCTGCTCGATGTCGTCGAGTGCGGCCAGGCCGGCCGTCAAGCCCGCCTCGTCGCGCACCACACCGGCATGCTCGGTCATCAGGGTGCGGATGGCTCGCTGCAGCGCGCGTACATTCTCGGGGCCGTCGGCGACGAGCAGATCATCGATTTCGGCTCGAGCCTGGGCGAGTGCCGCGGCCGAGCGAGGTTGGGACTCCAACGAAGCGGAATAGGTCGCGGCGGCGCGCGCCACGATCCGGCCGAAGACCAGCAGCTCGATGAGCGAGTTACCACCCAGGCGGTTGGCACCGTGCAGTCCGCTGGATGCCTCGCCGATGGCGTAGAGCCCGTTCACATCCGTGCTGTGGTCCTCGGGGCGCACCCAGACGCCACCCATCGAGTAGTGCGCGGTCGGCGCGATCTCGATCGGCTCCTGGGTGATGTCGAGCATCTGCAGTTCCATCATCGTTTGGTAGACGCGGGGGAGGCGATTCATGATGACCTCGCGCGGCAGGTGCGACACGTCGAGCCAGACGCCGCCGTTTTCGGTGCCGCGGCCCTCCTTGATCTCGGTGTACGCCGCGAGCGCCACGCGGTCGCGGGTGGAGAGCTCCATACGCACCGGGTCGTAGCTCTTCATGAACCGTTCGCCGAGCGCGTTTCGCAGGATGCCGCCCTCACCCCGGGCGGCCTCAGAGATCAGGGTTCCGGCGACGTTTTCGGGTTCGATGATTCCGGACGGGTGGAATTGTACGAGCTCAGGGTCCCGCAGGCGGGCACCCGCATCCACGGCCAGGCGGAACGAATCCCCGGTGTTCTCGTCGCGCCGCGATGACGTGCGCCGCCAGATGCGGGTGTGTCCCCCCGCCGCCAGGATGACGGCATCCGCATGAATGAGAGTGCGCGTGCCGGTGTTGAGATCGAAGCCGTAGGCGCCGTACACCTGATTGTCGCGCACAAGAAGGCGCGTGATGTAGACCTCGTCGAGAATAGGAACGTTCAGCTGTGCGGCCCGATTTACGAGTGTGCGCTGGATCTCCAGGCCGGTGTAGTCGCCGGCGAATGCGGTGCGGCGAAAGGTATGGGCGCCGAAGAACCGCTGCGAGATGCGCCCGTCCTCTTCTCGCGCGAACGCCATGCCGTACCGTTCCAGATCGCGGATGCCCTGCTCGGCACCGCGCGCGACGATCTCAACGGTGCGCGGGTTCGCGAGATTGTAGCTTTCGGTGATGGTGTCGGCCGCGTGCTGCTGCCAGGAGTCTTCTGCATCCATCGTGCCAAGCGCGGCATTGATGCCGCCGGCGGCGAGCGAGGTGTGCGCATCGTTGCGTGGGCGTTTGCCGACGGCCAGAACGTCGACGCCCATTTCGGCCAGTTCGATCGCCGCTCGCAGGCCAGATCCGCCGGTTCCAATGACGAGTACAGTCGTGGAAATCTGCTTTTCGTTTCGTGGTGCAGTAGTCATGACGTCAACGCTAAGAATCGCCTGTCGATTAGTCCAATGAATGATATGAGTAGATTCAATACGTTTAGGCTATTGAAATGAATCTTGAACAGCTGCAGGGTTTCGTTGAAGTTGCCCGCACCGGCCATTTCACCCGTGCCGCCACGCAGCTGCACCTGGCACAACCCTCACTCAGCCGTCAGATTGCCACACTGGAATCCGACCTCGGCGCGCAGCTCTTTCACAGGGTTCGAGGCAACATCACGCTGACGGCTGCCGGCGAATCGCTCCTTCCGCTGGCCACGAGAATGCTGGCGGATGCCGAGACTGTGCGTCATGAGATGCAGGAGTTGGCCGGCCTGAAAAGGGGGCGGGTGCGCCTCGGTGCCACCCCCACGCTGTGCATCAGCCTGGTCGCCGAGGTATTGGCCTCGTTCCATGCGGCCTACCCCGGTATTGATCTGCACCTGACCGAGGGCGGCTCCCGGGGTCTCCTCGATGACCTGGCCGGGGGAGAGCTTGACCTGGCCCTGATTACCGCGTCGGAGGAGGGCGTCAGTTCGTCTGCGAGTCTGCAACGGATTCCACTCGTGACTGAAGAGCTCGTCGTGATCTCGGCGGCCCAGAGCCCCCTGTTCGGAACCCGGACGTCGCTCACGCTCGCACAGCTGGCCGCACTGCCACAGATCACCTTCCACGAGAGCTACGACCTGCGCGCCGCAACGATGCAGGCCTTCCGCGACGCGTCGTTGTCGCCGCGGATTGTGCTCGAGGGCGCCGAGATGGATGCGGTTCTGCGCTGCGTCGAACGCGGTCTGGGAGTTGCCGTCGTTCCAGCCATGGTGCTGACGGATCGGCCGGGCGTGCGTTCCGTCAGGCTCAACTCGCCGCGCCTGACGCGCTCGGTCAGCCTCGCCCATCGTCGCGATGTGACCCTGACCCGGGCCGCCCAGGCGATGCACGACATGATCATCGACACAGCCGACATCCTTTCGTCGGCCACCACCACGATGGACGGCTTGATTGTGCGGGCGACGGAGCGGCACGTTGTTTCAGGCATCGTCGCCGGCACAGAATGGAATCCACCAGGGAGGACGCGATGGGTCGATTAAGGCGAAGTGATACCTCGGGTGCGGGTCATGCACGGGTGCGTTCGGGTCGGGGCTTCAGCTACCGTGACCACGCTCCAGTGGGCTCACGCATCCGTCAACGGCACCGGTGTTGCCTTGGAATGTCCGGCGAAGTCGGGCCAATGGTGGCAGAGCGCGCTCGATGATGCAGATCTTTCTCGCTTTGTTCGGACGCGTCTGAAACGCGGACCGGACGCCCGGTTGCAGGAGTGGCGCGATGTCGACTGCTGGCGCACTCTCACGGCCGCCGAGATCAACGATTTTGTGCGCAAACGCACCGGAGGAGACTTCACGGCGAAGGACTTCCGCACGCTGCACGGCACGACGGCAGTAGACGCGCCTCTCCTGAATCGGCGTTGGTTGCCCTGCTCGAGGCCGAGCCGGCGGGGTGAATTCGCACGAGCCGCCGGTTCAGCGTCACTTCATGGAGCGCGAAACAGCCAGATCGATGACAAATGTGATGATCGCAACCGTCACGACGAAGGCGATTCCACCGACGACGATGGTGGCCGTTGTAAAGCCGCCGATCGAGACCGTGATGGCCATCCAGATGAACCCCGCGATGAAGCCCGCAAGCAGCGCGCTGATGGTGCGGGGCCGAATCGATCGTTGCGATGACGTGGACATGCTGACAACATAGCGCGCCCGCGGTTCGACGTGTGCGGGGTCACACCGGCTTGACCGCTCGGGGTGAGTCTGCCCGAACGTGCCGTTGCGCGTGTTCGATCTGTGCTGCTAAGTTCTTCGCAACGCCTAATTGTAACGATTCAATTCGGCACCCCATTGAGGATGCCGGCGTGTTCGCGCCAGCAGGAAGGCGCAAAAATGCGCATAAACCAGGTGAAGTACGCGGCGCTTGTTACGGGCGCACTCACAGTTCTCGCGGGAGTCCCCGCACTCAGCGCTGTCGCAGCACCACACGACCCTTCTCCGCTCCGCGTCGGCGCACTGACCGTTGAGCATCAGACGAATCCGCTCGGGATCGATGAGGTGACCCCGCACTTGGGGTGGGAAGTCTCGTCTGACAACCACGGGATGGCGCAGTCGGCCTATGAGATCGAAGTCTTCTCAGCTGACGCGCAGTCACCAGATATCTGGGACAGCGGTCGGGTCGAGTCCTCGACCAGCTTCGAAATTCCTCTTCCGGGCGAGAAACTTGACTCACGCAGCGCGTATGACTGGCGGGTGCGAGTGTGGGATCAGGCCGGCAGTGTCTCGGCCTGGAGCGAGACTGCGACCTTCGAGACCGCGTTTCTCGACGACGATGATTTCGCTGGAGAGTGGATCGGTTCGCCCCGGCGAAGCCCCACAACGACGCTGGATGGCGCCGGATGGATCTGGGGCGACAACAGTGGCGCGAATGGAAGCGCTGTGGGCGAAGATCGCTTCTTCCGCACGGACTTCGACCTTCCTGCTGGCGTCACGATCGTCTCCGCGCAGATGCAGATGTCGGCCGACGATTATTTCTCGTTCTCCGTGAACGGAACAGAGGCACTGAGCTCTCCAAACTCCGGGGAGGCCTGGCGAACCTCGAGAATCGCAGATCTGTCACAGGAGCTGCATCCGGGAAACAACGTGCTCGCCGCACGGGTGACCAATGCCGGAGCCGGCTTTGCCGGACTGGTGGGAAAGCTGATCATCACACTGTCCAACGCGGACACCGTCGAGATCACAACGGATGGAACGTGGCGATCGACGGCCACACTCACACCGGGCTGGACGGCGCCGAGTTTCGATGATTCCAGCTGGAGCGCCGCGGTCGTCGGAGCCCCGTACGGAGGTTGGCCGTGGGGTAGGAACGTCAACGCGTCGACACCACCGGAAGCACTCCTGCGCACCAGCTTTTCGATTGGAAAGGAGATCGCTAAGGCGCGCACCTATGTCACCGGTCTCGGCTATTACAAGCTCTACCTGAACGGTGAGCGCGTCGGTGACCACGAGCTTGACCCGGGCTTCACCGTCTATGACAAGACGATTCTGTATACAAGCTATGACGTGACCGAGGCGCTGCAAAACGGCGAGAACGTCATGGGGGTCAGCCTCGGACGCGGGTATTTCGGTCAGACCTTCCCCGACGAGTGGACGAGTTCATCCTGGCATGACGACACCAAGCTCAAGCTTGAGCTCGACATCACCTACACGGACGGCACGACGCACAGGGTGGTCAGTGACCGAAGCTGGAACGCCGAAGACGGCCCGACAACGAGCGAGTCCGTGTGGACGGGTGAGAACTACGACGCGCGACTTGAACACGCCGGCTGGAACGCTCCTGGATTCGATGACTCGTCCTGGCGTCCGGCGGTTTCGGTTGTGGCGCCCGGCGGGCGGCTCCGGTCGCAGGCATTCCCCGCCATCACCGAAACCGATACTCTTTCGCACGTCGCGGTGACCACACCCGCCGCTGGCGTTGCGGTCTACGACTTCGGCGAGCCCACCGCCGGGTGGTCAAACGTCGCCTTCGAGGGCCCCGCAGGCGCCCTCGTGCAGATGACCTATGGTGAGAAACTGAATGCAGACGGCACCGTGTTCAACAACGGCGGATTTTTCAACATTCAGTCCTATAACTACACGCTCAAGGGTGGTGGCGCCGAGTCGTATCAGCCGAGTTACAGCTACGCCGGTTTTCGATACGTGCAGGTGAAAGCGCCGACCGGTGTCGCGGTGACGGATGTCACGGGCAAGCGGGTGCATAGTGCCGTTGAGCGAACAGGTGGGTTCTCGAGCTCGAATGATCTCTTGAACCGGTATCACCGGGCACAGGCGAACACTCTGCTGAATAACCTGCACTCGATTCCGACTGATACTCCGATGTATGAAAAGCGCGCGTACACTGCGGACGCCTTTCTCTCGGCCGATTCTGCCATCGCCACATTCAACATGCAGAACTTCTATGAGAGTTGGATCCGTTCACACCGGGACGACCAGAACGCCGACGGGACCCTCGGCAATACCGTGCCGGCGACCGTCGGAGGCAAGCAGGTCAACGACCCCCTCTGGACCTCCAGCTATGTACTGATGAGTTGGAACCTGTACTGGTATTACGGGAACACGCGTGTGCTTTCTGACAACTACGACGGCATGAAGAAGTGGATGAATCACTACGAGCAGGAACTCGCGCAGACCGGAAATGTGTACACCGGGTTCAGCTACGGGGACTGGCTCGACCCGACCCCCGGCCCGGCCGCCGGAACCCGGCTACCAGCGACGGCCTACCTCTATAAGACCGCCACCCTGATGGCGCAGATCGCCACCGAGCTCGGCCACGACGCGGATGCGACGCACTTCCAAGAATTCGCTGACCGGATCGGCGACGCCTTCAACTCGACCTTCTACGATCCTGCCGTCGGGGCGTACTTCGATAATGTTGCTGCCGGATACCGGCAGACGTCCAACATCCTGCCGCTGAGCTTGGGGATCGTGCCGGATGACCAGCGCGGCAGGGTCCTGGCGAACCTCGTCACAGACGTGAGAGATCGTGGTAATCACCTCAGCACCGGCGCGATCGGCACGAAGGACCTGCTGCCGACGCTCACGGAGAACGGCTACGCCGATCTCGCGTATAGCGTCGCGACGAACCCCACCTACCCGGGTTGGGGCTACTGGTTCGAGGAGCTCGGTGCGACCACGATGTGGGAGGAATGGGGTGCGCAGTCACGTTCACTCGACCACGCGTTCCTGGGCACTGTCGATGACTGGCTTTATCAGCAGGTCGCAGGGATCACGGCGACCGCGCCGGGATACAGGGAAATCCGGTTCCAGCCCGCCCTCGCCAGCCAGCTCACTACGGCCGCGGCAAACGTTCACTCGCCCTGGGGTGAGGTCTCGTCCGAATGGGTGCGCGCGGGTGAGTTGTTCACCCTGACCGTGACCGTGCCGGTCGGAGCAACCGCTGAAGTCAACGTCCCGGTGAACGCGGGCGACGCGGTGAGTTCGACTCCGGCGGCGACGGCACGCGGCGTGAGTGACGGGTTCTCACGGTTCGCCGTGGGTTCTGGCACGTATACCTTTGTCGCGGGACCGGCGGCGGAGATTCCTGAGGAGCCGGGATCGGGCGGCGACGGGAACGGGAACGGCAACGGGAACGGGAACGGGAACGGGAACGGGAACGGGAACGGGACCGGGAACGGGACCGGGACCGGGACCGGCAGTGCAGAGCCCGACGAAAGCAGCCTGGCCAATACCGGCGCACACGTGTCGACTGTGCTTCTGGGCGGAGTACTCCTGATCATGGCGGTGGGCATGACGCTGGTCCGTCGTCGCCGACGCGTTCGGATGCCGCGCTGAGACATGAGTTGAATCGTCGCACGCTTCCGATGCACCAGGTCGGAAGCGTGCGGCGCGCGCCGGGGGCTACAGATTGATCATCTGCCCTGGGCGTTGCCGTTGGCGCTGAACGGCAACTTCGACACGCACACATCGTGCCCACCGTCGTGGAAGTGAGGATGTCGATGCCCAGTTTCTTGTACTGGCGCGTGATCTCCTTCGATACCTCGGTTTCTTTGTTCGTAAGCGCACGATCCCAAAGCTCAATGATTGTGACATCGAGCCCGTAGTTCTTCAGGACGTACGCGAACTCCATGCCGATCGCCCCGGCCCCGACAGTGGATGCTCATTCGGTGTTCGCTTTCGACCCTTCAGAGAATCACGGTTTCCCTAGCCTGGTTAGCAAATAGATGATGATGAAGATAGTCGAATTGAATATAGCCAACTGAGCTAAAATGCTGCCATGGCAGCTATCGATGAAAACCACGAGTCGGTTTCCTCGAGCATCTACGACGTCGATTCCAGCGATCCCACGGGTCAGCTGGTCGATCGTTCCGCCATGGATCCCACTCAGGTGCGCCAGATCAGCGAGCTGATGGCTGCGCTCGGCAGATTGCGTGAGGCTGAGCAGCAACTCTCCGAGGCTTCGCTGAAGTACATGAAGCTCAACCAAACCGATATGCGTGCGCTTCACTACCTCATCGTTTCTGGCAATCGGGGAGTGATCGCTACGCCGGGCGCCATCGCCACGCATTTGAAAATCTCGACCGCATCGACCACCAAACTGCTCGACAGGCTTGAGCGAGCCGGGCACATCATCCGTCACCCCCATCCCACCGATCGGCGCGCGTTAGCGATCTCGATTACGCCTGAAACGCATACGGCGGCCATGAACACCGTCGGGCGACAGCAGTCGAAACGATTTCTCGCAGCCGCGAACCTCACGTCGTCCGAGTTGGAGACCGTGATTCGTTTTCTTGACGACATGACCGGGCAGCTCTCACTGGCCGATGCAGAGTGGGCCCAGGCCGGGACGGCCGGAAGCGCCTGATCTGAGCGCCGATTCACCTGATGTTGATCCTTGCGCGCGTTGTGGCCTCGCGTTAAGTTCGGGGCAACGCCACCGTTGGGGTGGTGAGTCAAAGGAGTTCGCATGCCACTCGGACCGGTTGAAATTCTCGTCATTGGCTTTCCTGAGAACAACTTCACGGGGGCGATCGTGCCCGAGTTGGAGCGGCTGGTAAAAGACGAGACGATCACGATCATCGACGGGCTCTTCGTTCAGAAGGAAGCGGACGGCAGCACAAAATTCGTCGAGTTCGAGGAACTCGGCGCTGGGAGCGCCGTGTCGTCTTTTCAGAGCATCATCAACCGGGTCGAAGGATTGATCTCCGACGAAGATGTCGCCGAATTGACCGACGGACTCACGCCGAACAGTTCAGCGGCGATCTTGGTGTTTGAGCACACCTGGGCCACGGCGTTACGCGACGCGGTCCTGGCGGCCGGCGGAGAGATGCTCGACAACGTTCGAGTTCCCCCAGAGGTGGTCGAGGAGATCCTCGCCACCGTTCCCGAGATCGACTGACGACAGGACATATGATGCAGCCCACGTGACTGGCCCTGGACGGTGTTGGCGACAGTCTTGATCGTGATCGGCGCTTTCCTCGCCCCGGTGGCCGTCGTCGCCTCCTGGGCAAAAATCGAACTCACCGACACCGACCGGTTCGTTGCCTCGTATGCCCCGCTTGCCGACGAGCCGGCCGTTCAGAGGTTCGTCACCGACCAAACCGTCGCGGTCATCAATCAGCATCTCGACGTGCCCCAGTTGACCGCGGAGGTCATCGACGGCATCACCTCGCTCGGCACCGGACCGGTGGCCACCCGGGCGCTCGACGCGATGAAAGGACCGGCAGCCGCGGGCATTCAGAGTCTGATCCGCAGCGGGGTCAGCACCTTCATCGCCTCCGATGCCTTCGCAGCCGTCTGGCGTGACGCCCTGCGGATCTCGCACAGTCAACTGATCGCAGCCATGCGTAACGACCCGCATGCCGCAGTGCAGATCGCGGGCGACGGCAGCATCGGCATCCAACTCTCGCCGGTGATCGCAGCCGTCAAGAAGGCACTCGTCGCGCAGGGGATCGGCTTCGCAAGCCAGATTCCAGAGGTGAACCGAACGATCGTCATCGCCCAATCGGATGCGGTTCCCACCATCCAGCTCGTCTACGGGGTGGCGGTCGGGGCCGGTGCCTGGCTGCCCTGGGTCTCACTCCTCTTCCTGCTCGCGGGCATTCTTGTAGCCCGGCGCAAGGTGAGAGCGTTGATCGGGGCGGCCAGTGCTTTGGCGCTGGCCATGGCGATCACCCTGGCGGCCCTCTTCATCGGTGACGGGGTCTTCATCGCATCCGTCAGCCCCACGGTTCTGCCGAGTGATGTGGCCGGCTTGGCCTACTCGACTGTGGTGGAAATCATTCAGACGCTTGGCCTAGCCATCTTTGTGCTCGCCCTCGCCGTTGCCGTCGTGGCGTGGTTTGCGGGGCCGTTCCGCACGCCACGGCGCCTGAGAACGTTCTTCACGTCGGGGGCGAGGATCACCCGCGAAGCCGCGGAACGGCAGGGAATCAGTACGGGACGTACCGGGGAATGGCTGTATCGCCAGCGTGTGTTGCTGCGCGTCGTGGTGGCCGTCGCCGCGGCCGTGGCCATCCTCTTCCTGCGCCCGCTGACCGCCGGCGTGATCATCTGGACTCTGATTATCGCCGTCCTGGTGGTAGCGATTCTGGAACTGCTGCAGCGTCCGGTGATCGAAGTGCCCCGAGATTCCGACGCTGAAACACCGGTCTCTGTTGTCTGACCGTGTCGGTCCAGGCGAGTGGCGCGATACGCGAGTGTAGTGTTCGTGGCACCCGAGTCGTTTGACGTCGCAACCCTACGTGGAGGTCGATGCAGAATGAACGAACACACGCAACTGCACGCTGTCGTTTCATCGTCCGGCCGTGCTCCGTGCGTTGGTCGAGTCGTCGCGCGGCCACGACTCGACGCAACGCTCGGCACGCTCGTTGCCGGCTCGTCGCACCTGATGACAATCTGGAGCGCCGCGGGTTCGGGAAAGACGACCCTGCTCGGACAGTGGGCGCGTCTGCTCACCGACGGCGGGTTCTCGGTCGTCATGATCTCGGGTGAGTCACTCGAGCGGGTGCCCGACATACTGAGCGGCCTTGCCGCATCCGATCGAGACCGGCCGGGGCAGACAGACGCCTCGCGCTCAATCGTGATGGTCGACGACATCCATCTTCTTGCCGGGCGCGCAGCAAAAGCCGCAGTGACCGCTCTCCTGAATGTGCTGCCATCGGTGGCCGGGGTGATCATCGCCGGGCGCTATCAACCGGTCGGCACGCATGCGCCACTGAATACGGCCGGGGGACTCGCGGTACTGCGCACCGCCGATCTCGCCTTCACCCGCGTGGAATTGAATGCCCTGACCGAATGTCATAGCGTGTGCCTGGACGATGTCGTGCTCGACGTGCTTCTGCGCCGCACGGAGGGCTGGGCAATCGCGGTGGCACTCGCGGTGCCCTGGCTGAAGGAGAGCGCGGACGCACGCGCGGCCGTCCTCGGCTTCGACGGAGATCACCGGGCGGTCGCGGACTATCTGGTGAGCGAAGTTCTCGAGAGTTTGAGCGTCGACGAGAGATTCGTGCTCGCGACGACGGCGATCAGGAGTGACGTTCCGCTGGAGCTGGCCTCATACGTATCCGGCCTGCCCAACGCGGGGGAGTTGCTGCACGAAATCTGCCAACGCAACTCGCTGATGATCGAAGATTCAGAGGGTTACCACTATCACCCGGTTCTGCTCAGCTTTTTACAGGCGGACGCGCGCCGGAAGAATGTGCATGACTTCGCCGCTGCCCATACGAAGGCATTTACCTGGTTCTACGCTCGGGAGGATGGCGCGCACGCACTGGAAGAAGCACTCGCCTCGGGCCGAGGACACAACATCCAGAGCGCCCTGGACCGATTCGGCTTAGAACTCATGCTGGCGGGTGAAACGGACCTGATCGACCGCGCCATGGCGGCCCTTCCCACGTCCGCCGCCCCCCTTGCGCTCGTGGCGACACAGCTCTTGTTCGAGGCGCCATTCTTTGCTGATTCAACGCGAGCAACGCATCTCTTCGAAGAGGCGCTGGCCCACGACACGGCGGGCACGCCGACACAGGAGCCTTGGTTGGCCGTCGCCCTTGCGCTGCATTGCCTCGTGGGCACAACTCACCATTCGTACGAGGCGCGCCTGCGGCGCCTGCGGTCGGCTGACATCGTGGCGCTGCGTCGAAAAAGCCTGGCGCTGGACTTGCTTGCTGAAGTGGCCGAGGCGTGGTGTATTGGACGAGTGGGTGCGCCGGCCGACGCGCTCCTCCGGCTGCGTGAGGTGGGGATCAGCGCCGATCGGGCGGGGTTCGGGTGGCTGAGCCTGATGGCCGCGTCGTGTGCCGCACCGCTGGCAACACTGTCGGGTCGCTGGGAGTTGGCGGCCGCGATTGAAGATCAGGTGATTGTGCAACTCTCGGCACATCCGCGCACCCAGCCCGGCCGGGTGCGTTCGTCCGCCACAATCATATCTGCGGTGAGGTCGTATCGGCGCTGTGAAGCCATGCAGACCGAGGAGCTGGATGCGCTCATCGCCGCCGATGCGCATCGCCTCACCCCCGGCGCGCGGGTACCGGCTATCGCCGCGCGAACCGGTGCCCGATTGGATTCAGAGGCGAACCCGCGGCCGGCTCTTGAGACCATGGATCGTCTGATGCGCGATCACGGGGTTCACTATCCACAACTTTTCGCCGTTGTCGCACTGCGTCTGGTCAGCCTGCATCTCACGCTCGATGGCCGAGCCGAAGCACAGGAACGTGCGGCCGATGTCTATGCTCTGCTGGGAGACGACTCGGTGGAGTCGGAGACCGTGCGCCTCGCCCTCGCTCTTCCCACTCGTCGGGGCGACGCCGCAGAGGAATCTCTTCTCGCCGCGCTGCACAACACGGCGCGCTCCTGGCATGCCGGTGCCCCGATCGGCGCCTGGATCCTGCTCGCTCACGCGGCGGAACTGCGGGGGAGCCACAGCGAAGCCGATATACGGCTGACCCACGCCGTGCGTCTGGCGCAGCGCTTCGATGTCCTTCAGCCGTTCGCAGCACGCGGGGGTGAAGGTGCGACCCTTCTGACCGTGCGAAGTGGCCGGTTCGGCCCGCTGGACTCATTCGCCGCTCAGGTGCAGGCGGCTGTTCACTCGCTCCTGCCGGCGCAGCCTGAACAGAGTTCTCCTGGTGTGCCGCTGACGCAGCGTGAACACGACATCCTCAACGAGCTCCCGGTTCATCAAAGCGTCGCCGAGATTGCGCGCAAGCAGACCTTGAGTGTGAACACGGTCAAGACCCATATGCGCAGCATCTATCAGAAGCTTGGGGTCACTGATCGCAGCGACGCGGTCTCCACCGCTCAGATACTCGGGCTGCTCTAGCCGGTCTCTCACCGTCTGCGGTGCAGCGTGGTCGGTGTGTGAGTGGCGGGTCACCCGCGGGAGGTGATGACTCTGCACCCGGATGGGGCGAGGATGAACGAATCGCCCGCAGCAGCAGGAGGAGGTCGCTCATGAAACGGTACGAAATACGTCTTCCCTATGCGCTGTCGCCCACCCTGGCGGCGGCGTTCCCGGAGTTCGACGCGCTGCCGATCGCGCCATCGACGACGCTGCTCACGGGGATGCTCAATGATCAGTCCGAGTTGCAGGGGATTCTCGCCCGAATCGCCGACATGGGGCTCGAAATCGCCGAGGTCCATGTGCGTCACGAGTCGTCGTGAGCGCGTGTGTCGTCACGCTCCTCCCGGAGTGACCGTTCACCGAAAGACCCCAGATCGCAGCCTGATTTGACAGCTGCGCCGTCGCGCCCGAAGCTGTACCCACTGCCCGCGAGCACCCGCTTGTCACGACGGAGTGTCATGAAATTGGTTCGACGTCCTGCCGTTGCCCTGTCGACCATGCTGGCCCTCGTCGTGATCCAGGCCATCGCAGACCCCACCGGGCTGCTCGCCCTCGTCGGCTGGTCGGGTGCCGGGCTGTCGTTCGCCGCGGGATTATGGTCGTTTGCGCCATATCTGGTGTTCGTGCCGGTGCTGCTCGTCGTGGTCTGGTGGGTCGCGGTTCGGGCGGCAGAACGCTTCTGGACGCTCACCGCCGGCGTGCTCCTCGCCGTTCTGCTGGCGCAAGCCGTGACAGCCCTCGTCATGACCTGGGATCTGGCCGCGGCCGGATACGCGGCCGGATTCGTGGTCGCCAAAGCGGTGCCGGCCGCGCTCATCGTCGCCGGTGTCACCCGCTGCCTGGGGGGCCCTGCGGCGGCCCCGACGAGAGCGGCTTCGCACGCAGCCGGCTCGGTCTGGCCGCCCGCAGTGCTTTTCGCTGCACTCGCCCCGCTGCTCGCGGGCCTCTGGTGGAGTGGCGCAGCGTACGCCCCCGGCATTCCGACGGCACGGCCGGACCGGGGCATCCTGTCGGTGATCATCGCCCTGGTTCTCGTTGCCGCAACAACAGCACTCTGCCTGCTCTGGATGCGTGCCCGCGTTCCCGGAGTTGTGGGCGGCTGGCTGGCCGGACTCATCGCCGGCGGCCTCGTCGGCCTGGTCCAAGCGGTCATCGGCTCGGTGATTGACGGCGGTTTCAGCGGGGACATCTGGCCCCTCATTGTTGCCTACACTGCGGTCGCCGACGGGCTCGCCTTCGGGGCCTGCGTCGGCTGGATCGTCGGCCTCGGTACCGTCGCCACCGACCGACTACGGGCCGGTCGGGCTCCCCAAACGCCGCGGCTCGTCGCCGCATTCGTCGTGGTGCTCGCCTTGGGCACGACCCTGCTCCTTCCCGGCCCGGATGCCGCCACCGCGGCATCCGGTGCGGCCCAGAACCCGCCGACCGGGTTTCTGCGGGCCGAGAAGTCGGTCATCGTCGATGGGACGGGCAATCAGGTGCTGCTGCGCGGGGTGAACGTCAACCAGCTCGTCGACTTCTACCAACCGACTGCCGGTGTGCCCGCGACCCGGCCGCTGACCGAGACGGATTTCGCCGACATGGCGTCCTACGGCTTCAACGTGGTGCGTCTGAACCTATCCTGGTCGGCACTCGAACCCGAGCGTGGCACCCTGGACCCGGCCTATCTGGCGCAGATCAGTGATGCGGTCGAGTGGGCGAAGCGCAATGGCATCTACACCGTGTTCGACATGCATCAGGATGGCTGGTGGAACGGCCCGACCGGACAGGACAGCACGTGCCGACCCGGTACCGAGCCGATGTGGGGCTACGACGGTGCGCCGGAGTGGGCGACGATCACGGACGGCGCCCCGCGCTGTCAATTCACCGGTCGCGACATTTCGCCGGCCGGCAACCGCGCGTTCCAGAACTTCTACTTCAACACCGATGACATCCAGACCGCGCTCGCCGAGACCTGGGGCGTACTCGCCGGCACGTTCCGTGACGAGCCGATGGTTGCCGGTTTTGATCTCTTGAACGAACCGGGATTCGGCGAGAGCGCACCCGTGACCACCTCACATCAGCTCGGTGGGTTTTACGCCACGGCGATCGCACAGATCCGTGCCGCCGGAGCTCCCCAGATCGTGTTCGTCGAACCGAGCATTTTCTGGTCGGGCCTCGGCGTCGACACCGGACCCACCCACGACTTCACCGGCGATCGCAACATCGTCTTCTCCCCGCATCTGTATGCCGAGTCGATCACCATGGATCGCGATCTCGGCATCCCCCCGATGGTTGCGCTGGAAAGACAATTCATGCTCGGCCAGCGCGTCGCCGATGAGTACGGAGCGCCGCTCTGGTCAGGGGAGTATGGCTATTGGGGCGAGGACGTCGACGTACTCGCCCGGCTGAACCGGTACGCAAACACCGAGGATGCCCACCGGCTCGGCAGCGCCTACTGGGTCTGGAAGCAGGCCTGCGGTGACCCACAGAACGGCATCGGCCCGGTCGGGAATGCGCTCATGATGCAGGACTGCGAAACCGGTGGTGACGCGCCGCCGAAGACCGACCTGCTGAGGATTCTGAGTCGGGCCTACCCCCGGTCGGCGCCCGGCCGGCTCACCGCGCTCGAAGCGCACGGCGCATCCGTCAGGCTTGAAGGCATCACCCCGGCGAGCGGATGCGGCCTGGCGGTGTGGATTCCCGGCGCAGCGAAACCGGATGTGACATCAACGGGCATCACGAAGGTCGAGGCCACGGCGGTGGACGGCGGCTGGACCGTGACCGGCTGCGTCGCCGGGCCCTACACGCTGTCGACCGCGGGGTAGCCGCCGTTCTCGCCGCGCCTCGTTCTACCGGGGCATGGACAGCACTAGCTCTGCAGCGTTCTGAAGTCGCGGGCAATCACCTGTAGGCAGTCCTCGAATGTGCCGTGTGTCACCGTGGACGGAATCGACAGCATGAGATTGACGGGCGAGCCAAAGTTCTCGATGTGCAGGCCGTCGTCGTCGACCGGGATTCCCTGCGCGTTCGTTCGGACCTCCCCAGCGAAAGCGCGGACCCGTTCCACGATGGTCGAGGGTCCCGCAGTGTAGGCGTAGAGGGCCTTGCCTCTGGCATACCCGTATCCCATTTCGAAGCAGGTCCCCGAGTCAGGTTCGACACCCCGGAACGCATTGAGGTTGGCGGCGACAATATCGCAGTCGTCGATGAGCTGGACATCGCGAGTGAAGATAGCGGTCGCGAATTCGGCGTCCGTCAGCCCCGTCGGGTCGATCTCGACATCGGCCGGGAACACGCCCTCGAGACCCAGGGCTTGGCACATGGCCTTCATCGTGAGGGCACGCTCGTGGGCGTCGGGGTAGAAGACGTCGAATCCGGCAAGGTAAATTCTTGGAGTTGTGGCCATGTCTAACCTTCTCATCGATGGCATGCCACGCGTGGACGACGTCGTCTCTGTGACCTTTGGCCCTAGTGCGGGGCACCTCGGCTGGCGAAGCTGAATCCATGTCTGAGAAATCTCATCCCCTGGACGTGCCCAAATCCGGTGCCGACCTGCCTGCCCGCCCGCCCGGTGCGTGGATCGTGGTCGGTGTTGACGGATCGGAATCGTCGATTGCCGCCGTGCGGTGGGGTGCCCGCCTCGCCTCCGCCCTGAACGTGAACCTTGAGGTTGTGGCGGTCTGGCCGTATCCGGCGATAAGCCCCGGTTCCTTCTACTCGTCCGAGGTCTGGCCGCCCGAGAATGATGCCGACAAGATATTGACGGATGTGATCGCCACCGTCTTCGGAGACGATCCGCCGCCCTCCGTACGCACCATCACCCGCCCAGGCCCGGTCGCACCGGCGCTGATCAAGCAGAGCACGGGAGCAGACATGCTCATCGTGGGCAGTCGAGGGCGCGGCGGCTTCGTGGGTCTGATTCTCGGCTCGGTGAGCGCGACAGTCGCCGAACACGCGCGCTGTGCGGTACTCGTCGTTCATGGGGACGCCGCCGTGACTCATGCTCCCGAGCACACCGAGGAAACCTAGCGCATTGCTTTCGGCGGTTGGGTGGCGATTTTGGATTCCCAGTGCAGCGCCGCGGCTTGGGTTCGGTGCTGCAGGCCGAGTTTGCTGAGGACGCCCGACACATAGTTCTTGACGGTCTTCTCGGCCAGGGAGAGCCGCTCGCCAATTTCCCGATTTGTGAGCCCATCCGCGACCAGCGTGAGCACGGCACGCTCCCGCGTGCTTAACGTCGCGAGCCGCGGGTCCCCCAACGACGGGGAGCGCAATCGCTCAACGACCCGATCTCTGTACTGCGAATCGATGAGAGTGTGTCCGTCCGCCACGCGACGAATGCTGTCGACCAGGCTGCTGCTCCGCACATCCTTCTGGATATAGCCGGATGCGCCGGCGATCACCGCCGCATAGATTGCGTCGTCATCGTCGTACGCGGTGAGAATGAGGCAGCGGATGCGGGGGTTCGACGAGTGCAGGTCCCGGCAGATGTCGATTCCATTGCCGTCGGGCAACCGCACGTCCAACAGCACGACATCCGGACGTGTGGCGCGGATACGGGTCCGTGCCTGCGCCACGGTTCCGGCTTCGCCGACGACCTCAATATCGGTTGCCGCCCCGATCAAGTCCGCGACTCCGCGCCGGACGATTTCGTGGTCGTCAACCAAGAAGACCCGGACGGTGGTACTCATGACGACTCCGACTCCGACTCCGACTCCGACTCCGACTCGGTTGCGGCGCTGAGCGGAGCATTCCAGTGAATTCGAGTTTCTCCGTTGGCGGATGTGGCGGAGAATCGCCCTGCGCGCGTCAACGCCCGAGCTTCGAGGTTGGCCAGTCCGCTCAGATTCACCGGGTGGGTGAGCCCGACTCCGTCGTCAGTCACGTCGACGTGCACCTGCCCCTCGGCGACGGAGATCGACACGGTGACCTGTTGTGCATGCGCGTGCCTGACGACGTTGGCGAGTGACTCCCGAACAACGGCGAGCACGTCGTATGCGAGATCGCCATCAACCATGAGATCGACTGGACCTGAGAAGACCAGCTGTGGCGCGTGCGGGAGTGCCGTTCTCAGCTCGTCGACCACGTCGACAAGGCGTGTGCGCAGTGTTCCACCCGTGTCGCTGTAGTGGTGGGCCAGTGTGTAGATCGCGGTTCGAATGTGCGCAATCGCTGAGTCGAGAGTGCCGACGGCTGTCGCGATGCGTGTCGCGACCGGACCAGGCGGCAGACCGCCGAGGGTGCTGTGCAGGTCGAGCCCCGTGGCGAAAAGCTGTTGGATGACGTGATCGTGCAGATCTCTGGCGATGCGGCTGTGGTCTTCGAGCACCAGCATCCGCTGACGGTCAACCCTCGCGTTCGCCAGTTCCATGCCCACGCTCGCGCGGCCCGCGAAGTCGGCGGCGAGCTCCAGGTCATCCGCGACGAACGGAGCACTGTTGGATGCGCGTGAGACGACGAGGGCGCCCAACACCCGACTCGCCGCGAGAAGCGGCACAACCATGGTTGGCCCGAGGCGAACGGGGGAACCGGGGACTGCGTCATTCGCTGCCCTCTCACCGAACAGTCGGGGCTGATGCCCCTCCAAGACGCTCGCTGCGATCGACCCCGCCAGCGGAAAACGGAGACCTTCCATCGACTCTTCACCCACGCCGCGCGCGGTGTCGACGATGAGCTCTGCCGGGTCGTCCGTGGGGAGTACGAGGTAGACCACCTCGGCTTCCGCCAGCTCTAATACACGCGCCGCAAGCAGGCCGAGGGGCATGCTGTCTTCAGAGGCGAGCAGCGCCGCCGTGATCTCGGACGCCGCCGTTGTCCAGGCCTGGCGTCGTGTGGAGTCGGCGAAAAGTCGGGCATTATCTATTGCGAAACCTGCGGTGCGGGCCAGCGAGATGATGAGTTGTTCGTCATCGGCGCTGAAGGTGCCCGATCGCGAATTGGTGAGATACAGAGAGCCGAACACCGTGTCACGGATGCGAATGGGCACGCCGAGAAAGCTGTCCATCGCTGGATGCCCATCGGGGACTCCCGCCGAACGAGGGTCGTCGGCGAGGTGAGACAATCGAATCGGCCGCGGATCGTCAATGACAGCGCCCAGCAACCCGTGGCCCTCGGGACGATGACCGATCGCCTCGGCATCGCGGGGGGACATCCCGACAGAGATGAATTGTTCGAAGCCACCGTCGGGCGCGATGACCCCCAGCGCGCCATAGTCTGCGCCGACGAGCTCGACGGCGACGTCGACGATGCGGCGCAACACAATCGGCAGCTCAAGGTGCTGCACGATGGCATGGTTCGCGCGCAGCAACGCACGCAACCGGCCCTGCGTCTCGAGAACTCCACCTGCAACGTCGACGAGCTCCCCCAAGACACGATCCAGCTCGGCACGCGGCGCGTCAGGAAAAATTAGCGTTTCATCGTCATTCATGAACCACTCTTTCGCCGTGGTCGGCACGCTCTGCTCTGCGCCGTCTTGTGGGGAGTGTATCCCTCTCGGAGTGCGCAGGACTTATGGCACTAGTCGCCTGCGAACGTGCGGCAGAGCATGAATCGTAAGGTCGGTGGAACGGGGACGAGAACAATGCCATGACGAAGACGATTGTGATTGGAATTGACGGTACCGAGGCAGGTCGCGCAGCGTTGCGCTGGGCTCTGGCGCGAGCCGAAGTGGGCAACCAGGCCGTCGTTCTGCTGCATGTCGTTGATGATGAGTGGGGGATGATTGGCACGCGACTGGCAGATGAGCTCAACCAAGCCGCTCGCGACATGCTCGACAGGTCGGTCGCGTATGCCCGGTCGTTGGCACCCGATCTCGACGTCGTCGGCCGGCTTGTTCGAGGCAGCCCGGTGTGGGAGCTGATCGAGGTTTCCGGCGACGGTGGACTCACCGTCGTTGGTACGCACAAGACCGGGTACATTCATGGCAAAGTTTTCGGCTCACGCAGTCTGCAATTGGCGGCTGGAGCGCGCAGCCCGGTCGCCATCATTCCGCAGGGTTGGTTGGCGGATGCCCACGGCGTGGTCGTCGGAGTCGACGGTTCTGCGGCAGGCCGCGTTGCACTCAGATTCGCTGCTGCGGAGGCCCGACGCACACGCCAGACCCTGACGCTCATCCGGACATGGAACGCTCCGAAACTTCCCGAGACACTGCAGGAACTCGAGCAGGAACGAGATGCCACTCTCGAACGAGACGCAGGGAGATTGCTCGAGGAAGCCGCACAGATGGCGAAGCACGAACACGCAGACCTCGAAGTGAGAACTCGTGTCGTCCACCGTCCGGCAGCGGAGGCCCTTGTCGATGCCTCGAGCGCCGCAGCCCTGCTCGTCGTTGGACGTTCACGGCGACCCGGGACCCAGCAGTTCATCCTCGGGTCGGTCGCCCACGATGTGCTCCTGAACCTGGCTGTGCCGACAATCGTGGTTCACCCGGACGACATCGACTGAACCGCCTTAGTACGGATCGGGCTCCGGTTCTGGCCCGCGCTCGAAACGCATCCCGGTGATGTGGGTGGGTGTAATGCGCACATAAACCTGTTTCAGCGTCGGAATCCAGGGATGCAGCGGCGAGGCTTCTGCAGCCGCGATGTCCGACTGCTTGTCGAGCGCGTGGGCCGTGCCCTTGACGACAACACCCCAGCCCATCTGGTCGTCATAGCCATCGATCTCGAAGGCGACGTTGTCGTTGATCGTCAATTCGAGAAGTTTGCTGCCCGGAGCCGTGCGGAAGAGGATGGATGAGCCGTCCGCATAAAAGTTCACCGGAACAATATCCACCACATCGTGAACATGTGTGGCGATGCGTCCGAGTGAGTTCGCGGTGAGGAAATCCCAACACTCGGCTTCGGTCAGGGTGTGTACGGGACCTTCATCGTGTTCCATCGTGGAGCTCCTCTCGGTGACGTGCTGATCGTAACTGTGCGATAGCGCGATTCAACGCCACTCTTGCCCGCGGCGCCAGGGCCAAAAGTCATTCGATACCGGCAGCGGTCCCAAACAGGAGAGTGCCGACGGCTTCAGCCCCGCCCACGATTGTGGCGGCGCACCGATTTGGGAGCCCGGCCACCGAGAAATGACGCGCCTGAGTCGACGAGAAAGCCCTGGCTCAAGGCCTCGCGACCGATGAGCATCCGAAAGCCCATCTGGTCGCGGTTGCTCAATGTCGTTTCGGCGGTGACGACGCGCCCGAACAGTTCGATGTCGAGAAGCACGACGATGCGCTCCTCGCTATGCCCGGAGGAGCTACGCACGACGCGGCGATCGTGCACGGGGCATTCGACCACTGTCACATCGAGTTCGGAATGCTGCCAGGGACGCACCCGAAAACGCACCCAGTCGGCGACTTCGCCCTCCGATTCACCCGCGCCGACGAACTCGTCGATATCGAACGCGTGCAACGCCGAGCTGCGGGCGCCGGTGTCGAATTTGGCTTTAATCCACGGCACGCCGATGCCGGGCAGGCCGACCCACTCACGCCAGCCCGCGATGGTGCTTGAATAGACAGGTTCACTCACTCCATCATCTTGGCAGGGTCTTTCGATGAAGCTCGCTATCCTCTCGCGCGCCCCACAGGCATATTCAACACAGAGGCTGCGGGCTGCCGCGCTTCAACGCGGTCACCGGGTGAAGGTGTTAAACACGCTGCGATTCGCAATCGACCTGTCGGGACCTGAGCCCGATCTGCAGTATCGCGGCCGACTACTCTCGGACTACGACGCGATTCTGCCGCGAATCGGCAACTCAATCACCTATTTCGGTACCGCCGTCGTGCGACAGTTTGAGCAGATGGACGTCTACACGCCCAACACTGCAAACGGCATCACGAATGCGCGCGACAAACTGCGCGCCAGCCAAATCTTGTCTCGGCACGACATCGCGATGCCCGCTACGGCCTTCGTGCACAGCAGAGCGGATGTTCGCCTGGCCATCGAGCGTGTCGGCGGAGCACCCGTGGTCATCAAATTGCTTGAGGGAACCCAGGGGATCGGTGTGATTCTCGCCCCCGAGGTGAAGGTCGCCGAGGCGATCATCGAGACGCTGCATTCGACCAAACAGAACGTCTTGATTCAGAGCTTCATCAAGGAGAGCCGCGGGCGCGACATCCGTGCCCTCGTCGTGGGAGACCGCGTGGTGGCTGCGATGCGCCGGGTCGCAAGTGGCGACGAGTTTCGATCGAATGTGCACCGCGGCGGCACCGTCGAGCCCGTCGAGCTGACGCCGGAGTACACCCGGGCCGCGGTACGCGCCGCACAGATCATGGGGCTGCGTGTCGCCGGTGTCGACATGCTCGAGGGCAACGACGGCCCGCTGGTGATGGAGGTCAACTCCTCACCGGGTCTCG
Source organism: Leifsonia psychrotolerans (assembly GCF_013410665.1). Lineage (NCBI taxonomy): Bacteria > Bacillati > Actinomycetota > Actinomycetes > Micrococcales > Microbacteriaceae > Glaciibacter > Glaciibacter psychrotolerans. The sequence continues at coordinate 492,711 of NZ_JACCFM010000001.1, forward strand.
AGGGAATCGAGCGGGCCACGGGGCTCGACGTGGCCGGGGCGATCATCGACTACATCGCCGATCAGGTGGGGTTCCCCGAGATTGACGTGCGCCAGCGACTCAGCGTTTCGACGGGATACGGCGTGGCCGAAATCATCGTCTATGGCAATGCCGATTTTGTGGGAAAGCGACTGGTGGACTCGGGGCTGGGCGAACGTGACATCACGGTTCTGACGTTGCACCGCGGCGCGACGGTCATGCCCAATCCCAAGGCGGATCTTCTGTTGGAGGCCAACGATCGACTGCTCTGCTTCGGCAAGCTCGATGAGATGCGTTCGATGGTGCCCGAGCGTCGGCGCCGTCGTGCGCGCGTGCGTAAGCTGCCCTCGGAGCCTATTCCCGAAGGCTGATCAGATCAGGTTTCGACTCACACATCGAAGAAGCGAACAATGACTACTCCGCATCACGACATGATGGGCCCGGAAGAGAACCTTGAACGCATCATGCGCACGGGAACCGTGTGGTTCGCAGTCGCTGTCGGCGCGGTTGCCCTCGTGGTCGGCCCCCTGCTGGCATCCGGGTGGAGGCCCGCTGGCCTTCCCGCTGGGCTGGGTGCGCTGTGGTGGGTCGGCTCGGGACTCGTCACGCTCGGCATTGGGCTGCTCGGCTGGTCCGGCTGCCCGATCCTCGAAGTCTCGGTGCGCGTCGCCAACCGCAACAAGACCCGCACCATGCAGCTCGGCACCCTCGTGTTCATTGTCGGGGGCGCTGCGGCGCTGCTCGCCGTGATGCTCGGGCCACCCGCCTGATCACCGAAGCTGTCGGGCGGGCCTGGGTGAGCGCCCATGCTGAGCTGTCGCGCCCGCGCTTCAAACCTTTGATCGATGCTGGGGGTTTCGACGATTCGTAGGATTAAGGGTGACAGCCCGGCGTTCCGGGTGGAGGGAAGGCATCTTATGGTCCACGTATCGAGCGACATCGTCGGAGCGGGAACGAAGCCGCAGTCGGGTCGTCGCCGGTGGATCGGCTTGGGCGTACTGGCCTCCGCACTGTCGATGATCGTGCTTGACGGCACCATCGTCGGGGTCGCCCTGCCCGTTCTCATCGACGATCTGAAACTCACCCTCAGCGATGCGCAGTGGATCAACGGAATCTACTCGGTCGTGTTCGCCGCCCTGCTTCTGACTGCGGGTCGTCTGGGTGACCGGCTCGGCCGACGACGGATGTTGGTGGTCGGCATCCTCATCTTCATGGTCGGCAGCCTGCTGGCCGCGCTCTCCGGCAGTGCCGGCGCACTGATCCTGGCCCGAGTGGTCCAAGGCGTGGGCGGCGCGCTCATTCTGCCGACCACGCTGTCGACGGTGAACGCCACCTTCCGTGGCCGCGACCGGGCCGTCGCGTTCGGCATCTGGGGCGCCATCATTTCGGGCATGGCCGCGTTCGGACCTCTGATCGGCGGTTGGCTGACCACCGCGTTCAGTTGGCAGTGGATCTTCATCGTCAACCTGCCCCTCGGCGCGATCATCCTCGTTGGCGCCTTCCTCACTGTGACCGAAACGCGCGCCGTGATCACCTCGCGCGGGCTCGATGTGGATGGACTGCTGCTCAGCGCCATCGGCTTCGGCGGGCTCGTCTTTGCCATGATCGAGGGCCGCACGCTCGGGTGGTGGGCCCCGACCGCCGAGTTCACGATTTTCGGCTGGGTCTGGCCTGTGACCGCGCCGCTCTCCCCGGTGCCGGTGGCGGGTTTCATCGGCGTCGTGAGCATCGTGCTGTTCGTTCTGTGGGAACGGCACCGCGGTCACAACGGCCGGTCCGCCATTCTCGACCTCAAGCTGTTCGCCGTGCCGACCTTCACCTGGGGCAATCTGACGGCGCTCTGTGTAGCGATCGGGGAGTTCGGGTTGTTGTTCGTGCTGCCGTTGTTCATTGTGAACGCAATGGGGCTCACCACGCTGGGAGCCGGACTCGTGCTCGCTGCGATGGGGGTGGGTGCGTTCGCATCCGGTTCAATGGCCCGGCATCTCTCCGAGCGGATGGGGGCGCCCAACGTGGTGCTCCTCGGCCTCGGCATCGAGGTGGTCGGCGTGACAGCGACAGCACTGTTTCTCGGCGCAAACGGTGCACCGTGGATTCTCGCCCTGCTGTTGGTCGTCTACGGACTGGGTCTCGGGTTGGCCTCCGCTCAGTTGACGGGCACCGTGCTGGCCGACATCCCGGCCGAACAGTCCGGTCAGGGGTCGGCCACGCAGAGCACCGTTCGGCAGGTCGGGGCTGCGCTCGGCACGGCGCTCATCGGTGCGGTGCTCGCCGCGGGGCTGGCGACGTCGCTCCCTGCGCACCTCGATGAGGTTCCGGGACTGCAGCCGGCTGTAGCGCAGCAGCTCGCCCAGACGACCGAGCTTTCGGCCGGCGGCACGATCGCTCAGATTCGGGGTGAGGGCAAGAACTCTCAGCTCGGCGAATCGGGGCCGGCCGTCGCGTCCGCTCTCTCGGACGGTCTCGCGGATGCGTCCCGCGCGTCGCTCTTCGCGGCCACCGGTTTTCTCGCGCTCGGCTTCGTCTTTGCGCTGCGTTTGCGGTCGAAGTCGCGCGGGCGGCCCTGACTCGGTCTCTGCACTGAGTTGGGGAGCGGTCGTCGGGAGGGACTGGCTGAAAATAGAATGGGGGCATGACTGATCTGAGCTTGCGCCTGCCGAACCGACGGCTTCGCGCTGTGCTGAACCTGGGACCGAAGAATGCAGCCAAGCTGACCCTGCCCGAGCGCTTCGCCGCTGTCGACCTTTTCGTCGATTGGGATGACGCCGACGAGCTCAACACGCTCATCGTCACCGTCGACGACGGGCAAGTCCACTTCGAATTGCACGACGGCCAGATTGAACATCACTACCACCACCTCGGCGGTGGAGACACGACCGTCAGCCCCTGGCCGGCCGATGAAACCGAGCTTTTGCTCACCTGGGCGGGCCAGATCGGTGCCGATTTTCAGTTGCTGATGCCGCGCATCCTCGACGATATCGCCGAGGCCGCGGCCTGGCACGACGAGGGATACGACCTCTACGTCTGCGAAGTGGAGGAACCCACCCAACTCGATCTCATCGAGGTCGAGGTCGAGGGTGAGCTGATGACTCTGCCGTGGCTCGGCGCCGGCACGGTCACGCACGAGCACATCGAGGGGGAGGACCACCCGATCGCCCTGCTCTGGACCCCCCTCACAGCTGAGCCCGACCAGCCGATCGCCGAGGCCTGGCTCGACTCCGTGACGGAACTGCCCCGGACCAAGGCGCTTCCGGGGATCGACTGGACCGCGGTCGGGATGCCCGCCGACGAGGTGCTCTCCTGGCTGGAAGGGATCTACCTGAACCACCACGTGATCCCTGATGCCGAGGGCACCCTGCTCACCGCAGTGCTCGCCCGCTTGGGCGGCATCGACGCCGTCTAAACCTCGATCAGGAGGCCACGCTCGGGCGAATCCGTGCGACGCTTGTCGGATGGATCTGGAGGTGTCGCCCGCGCTCACGATTCCCGCACGGGAACTCGGCTGGCGGTTTTCGCGGTCCTCCGGGCCGGGTGGACAGCACGTCAACACCTCCGATAGTCGGGTCGAACTCTCCTGGAACGTTGCCGAGACGACGGCGCTCTCCGACGAACAGCGGCAGAGGTTGCTCGGCCGGCTGGGGCGTCGGCTTGTCGCCGGGGTAGTCACTGTGACTGCCTCCGAGCAGCGCTCTCAGCTACGTAACCGCGAGGTCGCGTTGGCGAAACTGGCCGAGCTGGTCGCCGCCGGGCTTGCCCCGGATGCGCCCCAGCGTCGGCCGACGCGGCCGACGCGGGGCTCGAACCGGCGACGCCTGGCCGCGAAGGGGCAACGATCAGCGACGAAGCAGAACCGGCAGCGTCCGTCAGCCGACTAACGAGTGCGGGTCGCGCCTCACGACATCCGTCGCGGGAGTCCGATCAGCCTGGGGCGGCTTCTTCGCCGAGTTCGAGCAGAATGTCTTCGCCGCGCATGTGGGCGTCACCCCGTTGGTCGAGCTCACCCCGTTGGTCGAGCTCACTCCGTTGGTCGAGCTCACCCCGTTGGTCGAGCCCATCCCGTTGGTCGAGCGTGTCGAGACCCCGTGAGCCAGCCTCGAGACGTGGCCGCGTGATCTCCACATGCCCGATCGGCGGATTCTCGCACACCTCGGCGGCGGCTATCGGGCGACGACCGATCCACTCGCGTCACTCTCGGAAACGGGAGCGGCAACGCGTGAGTGCGCGACCGACAGGCCCTGGCCGACTCGCCGAAAGAGTACGGCCGCACACACCGCACCGAACGCGAAGAAGCCGGCACCCCACCAGTACACGGTGGCGTAGCTATGAATCGCTGCTTCGGCGGCGACGGCCGCAGTGGGTGGCACGTGCGCTGCGATGTACGACGTCGCGGCTGTCGCGGCCAGTGTGTTGAGCAGGGCGGTTCCGATCGAGCCGCCGACCTGCTGGCTGGTATTGACCATGGCCGAGGCGACCCCGGCGAATCGGCGGTCGACGCCGAGTGTCGCCGTCTGGATCGAGGCGGGCATGATCGAGCCCATGCCGAAACCGATGATCAGCAGGGGCAGCAGGATGTCGGCAGCGTAGGTGCTCTTCAGGGTGAGCGTGGTGAGAGTGACCATGCCGATTGCGGCCAGCGCCATACCCAGAGGAACCATGACCTTTGGCCCGAACCGCGGCACGAACACGTTGGTCGACAGCTGGGCCGCGAGCACCAGCGCGGCGATCATCGGCAAAAACGCGAGTCCGGTCTGCACCGGCGTGAAGCGCAAGGATGTCTGCAGATAGTAGGTGACGAAGAGGAAGATCCCGAACATGCCGGCCCCGGCGATCAGCACCGAGATGTAGGCCGCTCCTCGGTTGCGGTCCAGCACGATCGCGAGCGGAAGCAGCGGGTGGGTGGCCCGCCGCTGCCAGAGCACGAAGGCGATGAGCAGCACACCCGCGGCAGCGAGCATCCCCCAGGTGAGCGGCGAGCTCCACCCATCGGTTTCGGCATTGGAAAAGCCGTAGACCACAGCGAACAAGGCACCCGAGACCAAGACGGTTCCCGGCAGATCCAATTTCGGCCGGGGTCCGGAGCGCTGGGCATTCCTCACGAAGATGGTTGCGCCGATCACGGCCACGACCGCGATGATGACATTGATGTACAGGCTCCACCGCCAGTTGAGGTACTCGGTCAAATAGCCGCCGAGCAGCAAGCCGACGGCGCCCCCGGCGCCCGCGATCGCTCCGAACACGCCGAAGGCACGGGAGCGTTCCTTGGGAATCGTGAACGTCGTCGTCAACACGGCCAGAGCGGTGGGGGCGAGCATCGCACCGAACATGCCTTGCACCGCGCGGGCCGCCACGAGCATCCCGAAGCTTCCCGCGGCGCCACCGACAGCGGAGGCGAGAGCGAAACCGACCAAGCCAATGAGGAACATCCGCTTGCGCCCGACCAAATCGGAGAGGCGGCCGCCGAGCAGTAGCAGGCTTCCGAAGGCAAGGGAGTAGGCGGTCACGATCCACTGGCGCTCGGCGTTGGTGAAGCCGAGATCGGCCTGAGCTGACGGCAACGCGATGTTCACCACTGTCGAGTCGAGCACGACCATGAGCTGCGCCAGGGCGACGACGGTCAGGGTCCACCAGCGACGAGAATAGGCGGGGGAGACAACGGGGACGCTCGAAGAATCTGAAAGAGTCTGAGGCATGGGGGTGACACTAGTCCTGGCCGTCGGGTTTCAAGGTTGGCTGACACCGTGACTGAGCCTGGCAAAACATGGCAAAGCTCACAGAAAGATGCATTCGCACGGTTTCGCTGGTGCGTGCGTCGAAAGCCGGCCGCACTGCTGCCAGCGGTGGCGCTCGGTTCCGCCCCCGTGGAGGGGACACTCACGCTCGGTCGATTACCATGAGACATGCCCAATTTCGCTTCTCGCACCTCTCACACCACGCCTCAGGCGTCTGCAACACGAGAGGATGTGTGACATGGATCTGGACATCTTTTCTGACATTGAGTCCGAAGTCAGGGGATACATCAGGTCGTTCCCCGTCATCTTCGACCGTGCGATCGGCTCGATCATGATCGATCAGGACGGCACCGAGTACATCGACTTCTTCAGCGGGGCCGGCGCACTCAACTACGGGCATAACAACCCGATCATGAAGACGGCCCTCATCGAATACATTGAGAACGACTCGATCTCGCACTCGCTCGACATGGCCACGGTCGCGAAGAAGCGCTTCCTGGAGACGATGAAGCGGGTGATCCTCGAACCGCGTGGACTGGACTACAAACTGCAGTTCACCGGCCCCACCGGTACCAACGCGGTTGAAGCGGCCCTCAAGATCGCTCGCCTGTCGACCGGTCGCTCGACCGTCGTCGCGTTCACCCGGGCCTTTCACGGCGTGAGTGGCGGATCGCTTGCCGCAACCGCGAACCAGCACTTCCGCCAGGCGGCGGGCTACACACTCGACAACGTCGTGTTCATGCCGTTCGAGGGCTACTTCGGGCCCGAGCTCGACACGATCGCCTACCTCGAGCAGATGCTGTCCGATCAGAGCAGCGGCCTCGAACTTCCCGCCGCGGTCATCCTCGAGACGATCCAGGCCGAGGGCGGCGTCAATGTCGCCAGCTCCACCTGGCTGCGCGCTCTGCGTGAGCTCTGCACGCGGCACGGCATCCTGCTCATCGTCGACGACATTCAGGCGGGTGCTGGCCGTTCCGGCGAGTTCTTCAGCTTCGAAGCATCCGGGATCGTGCCCGACATCGTGACCCTGTCGAAGTCGCTCTCGGGCTACGGCTTGCCAATGTCGCTCGTGCTCATGAAGCGCGACCTCGACATTTGGAAGCCCGGCGCCCACAGCGGCACGTTCCGCGGCAACAACATGGCGTTCGTCTGTGCGACCACGGCCCTCGAGACCTACTGGGCGGATGACGCACTCACGACCGACGTGCACCGCAAGGAAGCCCATGTTCGGGAACGCCTCGAGGCGATTGCCGCGAAGTACCCGCAGGCCGAACTTGAGGTGCGCGGCCGCGGCTTCATCTTCGGGTTTGCCAGCACCGCCATGCCAGAGCTCGCACGCACCGTCTCGAAGGAAGCCTTCAGCCGCGGCCTGATCGTTGAGACCGCTGGCCCCTCGGACGAAGTACTGAAGATGCTGCCGGCGCTCATCATCGATGACGCCACTCTGACCCGCGGCCTCGACATTCTCGCAGCGAGCTTCGACGCAGCGATCGCGAAGTCCTAGTCACCCGACAGATCGGATATCGCCCATGTCTTCCTCCACTGTTTCACTCCGCGCCACGAGCGCTGCGTCCCCCGCTGACATTCTCGTTCTGGGCGCGGTGAGCGGTCCCGATGGCGCCCGTCTCGTTGCTGGCACCGAGCACCCCGAGATCTCGGCACAGCTGGCTCTGTTGGATTTCGCCGCCCGAGCCGACCAACTGCTGCGTCTGCCCTCGCCGAAAAGTGAGTTCGGCAGCATCGCCGTGATTGGACTCGGAGCCGTGGCATCGACCGATGCCGTGCGTGATGCAGCGGCATCCGTCGTCCGGCAATTGACCGGGGCGACGTCTCTGACGATCGATCTGGGGCTCGAGAATGAGGCTGACACCGCCGCAGCGCTGCTCGGCGCCACTCTCGGGGGGTATACCTTCACGACATTTTTTGGCACGGTCAAAATGAATGCGGCCCGACCGGCCACGCAGATCACGATCGTCAGCCCGGTGACGGTGTCCGCCGCCGAGCAGGAGCGCGTCACCGTGCTGGCCGACTCCGTGAGCCTGGTCAAAGATCTCGTCAACACCCCGGGAGCCGAGCTGTTCCCGCAGACCTTGGCGGATGCGGCGGTGAAGGCCGCTTCTGGTCTGCCGGTTGAAGTTGAGGTGTGGGACGAGTCGAGGCTGGCCGCAGAGAACTGCGGCGGCATTCTCGGCGTCGGGCAGGGCTCATCGCGCAAGCCCCGACTGATCAAGGTCAGCTATGCGCCGGCCGGGGCCAGCACTCATCTGGCTTTTGTGGGCAAGGGCATCACGTACGACACCGGCGGATACTCACTCAAGCCGGCCGACTCCATGCTCACGATGCACCACGACATGGCCGGTGCCGCCACCGTGCTCGCGGTGACCTTGGCCGCCGCCCGCCTCGGCCTGAACGTGCGCATCACCACATTCCTGTGCGTGGCTGAGAACCTGGTTTCGAGCACCGCCATCCGCCCGAACGACGTGCTCACCATGCGCAACGGCACCACCGTGGAGGTGCTCAACACCGATGCCGAGGGTCGCTTGGTCATGGCCGACGGATTGTCGCTCGCGAGTGAAGAGAATCCCGACGCCATCATCGATGTAGCCACTCTCACCGGAGCCGCGATTGTGGCGCTCGGACGTCGCACCACTGCGGTCATGGGCGAGAGCGCGTTGGTCGCCGACGTCGTCGCCGCCGGGGATGCGGCCGGTGAGGCACACTGGCCGATGCCACTTCCGAAGGAGTTGCTGGGACTCCTCGACTCGCGTTTCGCTGACATCGCGAACCTCAACCCGAGTGTGCGCGATGCGGGCATGCTTGTGGCCGGCGTTTTCCTGCAGGAGTTCGTGGGCAATCAGGCGGGGAGCGACGTGAAGATACCGTGGGCGCACCTCGACATCGCGGGCACCGGCACCAACAACGGCGCCGGCTTCGGCGTCGTGAGCACGGGTGGCACCGCGGCCTCGGTACGCACCCTGATCGGGGTCGCGGAGCGGCTCGCCGCGCGCTAACCCGCGTACGATCGGGTGGTGCCCCCACGCTCCCCACTTCCACAGCGCCTCGGGCTGGATGCCGCCTGGTTGCGCACCCCTGACCTCGACCATGCGAATCCGTTCCCTTGGTCGACGATGGGGGACTGGCTGCACGAGCGACTCCGCGAGTTCATCGATGTGCCGGGGTTTCTGGCCGAGGAACGCTTCGTCTACGAATCCGGCGCGTCGGTGGTCGGCGCCGATCCCTATCAACCACACACCTTTGTCTGGTTCCATCGCGATCTCTCAGAGGAGATATTCGTTCCGGGGCATATTCACGTGGTGCACCGGGATGAGCGCATCGTCGTGATCGATAAGCCGGCTTTTCTGTCGACCATTCCGCGCGGCCGGCACGTGCAGCAAAGCGTCGTCGTGCGGCTCCGGGCCGAGCTCGGCCTGCCCGAGCTGTCGCCGCTGCATCGGCTTGACCGGGTCACGTCGGGTGTCCTAATCCTGGCGACCGAGAAGCGTTGGCGCGGGGCATATCAATCCATGTTCCAGCGCGGTGAGGTCGGCAAGACCTATCACGCGCTCGCAGCGTTGCGCGCCGACCTCGAGCTGCCCGTGACGGTGCTTAACCACCTGGCCAAACAGCGCGGCCAGATGCAGGCTGACGTCGTGCCTGGCGCTCGGGCCAACGCCGAGTCACTGATCGAACTGGAATCCGTGGTGGGTGACAACGGCATTTATCGGCTGTCGCCCCGCACCGGTCGCACCCACCAACTGCGCATGCACATGCTCGGCCTGGGGATCCCGATCAGTGGTGACCCGCTGTACCCGGTTGTTCAGCAGGTGTCGGTGAATGACTTCACGACACCGCTGCAATTGCTGGCGAGTGCGGTGGCGTTCACTGATCCGATCGACGGGGGAGCGCGCAATTTTGAGAGCGTTCGCAGTCTGCCGTTACACAGTGAGGTCGAATAGTTGTCGAAATGAAGTACGATTAGCCCTCTTCGAATTATGAGAAAAGCTCGTATTTCTCTTCTTTTTCTGGGAGAATGGAGCTATGTCAATCACCTCCCCACCCCGAGTCTCCGCCTCGGAGCCGACACCCGCCTCGGGTGCGTCGGCACCGACCGCGGCCATGGTGCTGGCGGCGGTCGAACAGGCCCGCTCTTCTCTGGCAGTGCTCGGCACCGTCAGCCCCGAGGCGTTCACCGACGACGACCTGCTCGGGGTGCTCGGTGCGTTCGAAGGCGTCGGCCGGCTGGTTGATGCCGGCCGGGTGGCTGTGGCGGCGACGGTCGAGGAACGCTCCGGCCGGTGGCTGGGCCGGGACTCCCTCGCCGCGAAGCGGGGCTGCACGAGTGGCGTCGACCTGATCACCCGGGTTACCCGCATTTCTGGCCGTGAAGCGAAACGGCGTAGCGCGCTGGGCTTGCGGATGCGGGACACGCAGCACGTCGGAACGATCATCCCCGCACTGTTCCCCACGGTGGGTGCCGCGGTCGCTTCGGGCTTGCTGGGGGTGGATGCGGCGGAGGTGATCATGTCTGGTCTGGCCGAGATCTCCCCGCGTGTTGCCCCCGATGATCTTGCGGCTGCGGAACGCGCTCTGGTGTCTGCGGCGACGGGCACGATTACGGCCGAGAATGAGGGTGAGCCGGGCGCGGGCTTTGCCTTCTCGGCGGACTCACTGCGGGTGCAGATGTTGCAGTGGCAGGCGGCGCTGGACCCCGACGGGGTGGCACCGAATGAGGTCGAGGGTGAGGCGACGAGCACGATCAGTTTCGGCCGCTTCAAAGACGGAATCTACCCGGTGCGGGGCGGTGTGACTCCTGATCTGTATGGAATCATGAACCTCACCTTCGACGCGTTCATTGCCGCCCGCAAAACCCCCGCGTTCCCGACCGCCGCCGAACAAGCCCGCGACCAGGCACGCGAAGACAGCGCCGAGCTAGACGGACAAGACCTGGACGACGACCATGACCATGACGACCACGGTCAGGGTTCAGCCTCAGCCGAGGCTCCTCTTCCCGGGTCGGCCGGGCATGAGTTCGATGACGTCGACACTCGCACGGCTGGTGAGAAGCGGGCCGATATTCTGCGCGGCATGTTCACCCAGCTGGCACAGGCCGATAACACCCCCAGCATTGGTGGCGCACCGCCGACCGTGGTGGTGCATGTGAACGTGAATGATATTGAAGCCGGTCGCGGTGTCGGCTGGATCGATGGTGTCGACGCCCCCATCTCGCTTCGCACGGTGGATCAGATGATGTGTGCCGGAGGCACCCAAACGGTTCTGTTCGGTCCGAACGGTGAGGTGCTGACGCTGACCGATCCGCAACGACTGTTCAACCGTGCCCAACGCCGGGCGATCCTCGCCCGCGACGGCGGCTGCGGCGTTCCCGGCTGTGATGCCCCCACACAATGGCTCGAGTTTCATCACGTGATCCCCTGGAGTAAAGGCGGCGTCACTGAAGTCGACAATGGTGTGGCGCTGTGTTGGCGACATCATCACACCATCGAAACGTCCGGCTGGGAGATCTTGATGGTCAACGGCCGCCCGCAAGTGAAGGCCCCGGCCTGGATCGACCCGAGCCGCACCTGGCGCGACGCCAACCGCCACCGCACCGACACCCACCGCCGCGACTGACGCGCTGCAGCGACTGACCTGCCGCGTTGTTGCCTCGGCTGTGCAGTGAGACGGCTATGCAGTGAGACGACTGTGCAGTGAGACGGCTGTGCAGTGAGACGGCTGTGCAGCGAGCCAACAACGCAGAGCAGGGTTTATCGCACCCGCGAGAGAAACTCTTGGGTGCGCGCGTGCTGTGGGTTTGCGATCATTTCAGCTGGATCACCGGATTCGACGACCACTCCGCCATCCATGAAGACCAGCGAATCGCCGACCTCGCGGGCGAACCCGATCTCGTGGGTCACCACGACCATGGTCATGCCGCTCTGCGCCAGTTCCTTCATGACCTCAAGAACCTCGCCGACGAGCTCAGGGTCGAGAGCCGATGTCGGCTCGTCGAAGAGCATGAGCTTCGGATCCATCGCGAGCGCGCGGGCGATTGCCACGCGCTGCTGCTGACCGCCGGAAAGCTGGCCGGGGTAGGCGTTGGCCTTGTCGGCCAGGCCGACCCGGTCGAGCAACTCAAGTGCACGCGCGGTCGCGTTGCGGCCCCTCTTCTTGCCCACGAGCTGCGGGGCACAGGTGATGTTCTCCACGACAGACAAGTGCGGAAAGAGGTTGAACCGCTGGAACACCATGCCTATGTCGCGGCGCTGGGCTGCGGCTTCGTTCGGCTTGAGCTCGTAGAGTTTGGAACCGTGTTCGCGGTATCCGATGACCTCGCCGTCGACGAGAATGCGCCCGCCTTCGATGCGCTCGAGGTTGTTGATACAGCGCAGGAACGTGGACTTGCCCGACCCTGACGGCCCGATCACGCAGACGACTTCACCGCGCTTGACCTCGAGGGAAACGCCCTTCAGCACATGGTTCGTGCCATAGGCCTTGTGCACGCCGTCGGCCTGCACCATGAGTTGGTCACTCATTGTTCTTCTCTTTCCCTGTGGAGATCGTTCCGGTGGGCAGCAGCTCGGCATCATGGTCGAGCATGGCAACCCGAGTATTCGTCACCGGGGCACTGCGCTGATCGAAGCCGCGCGCAAACCGACGCTCGAGAAAGTACTGTCCGATCATGAGGAGGGAGGTGAATGCCAGATACCAGACGGATGCGACAAGCAGCAGCGGGATCGGGTTGAGGGTCTCCGCCGAAATATCTCGTGATCGGGTGTACAGGTCGAGGCTGAATGGTACGGCCGTGACGAGTGATGTGGTCTTGAGCATCGAGATCACTTCGTTGCCGGTGGGCGGAATGATGATGCGCATGGCCTGGGGGATCACGATCTTGCGCATAGTTTGCGCCCAGGTCAGCCCGAGTGCGGTGGATGCTTCAAGCTGACCGGTGTCGACCGACAGGAGTCCGGCGCGCACAATCTCGGCCATGTAGGCGGCCTCGTTGAGTGCCAAACCGAAGACGGCAATCCAGAACACGTCAACCGCATCGATGCTTTCAATGACGAGCCACGGATCCTGGAACGGGAGCCCGACCTCAATGGTCTTGTAGATCGTCGAGAGCAGACCCCAGAACACCAGTTGAACATAGACCGGCGTGCCCCGGAATAGCCAGATGAAAACGCCCGAGGCTGCCGTGAAAATGGGGTTGGGGCTCTGGCGCATTACCGCGAGGAGAACGCCCAGAAGAATGGCGATGATCATCGAAGCGATGGTGAGAACGAGCGTCACACCGGCAGCCTGAATGATTCGCGGGTCGAAGAGGTACTCGGCAAAGGCCGCCCAGTCGTAGGCGCTTCGCCCGCTCGCGTCGATCACGAAAAGGGCGAGGGCGAGAAGGATGACGATGGCGGCGACGGTGCGCCAGGGGTGCCTGACGTGAATCGAGTGGATCGCCGGGGCACCGGTGACCGGGTGGATACCCGGTCGCCGGGCCGAGGGAGAAGTTGATTTCATTGTGAGTGGTGTTATTCCGTCGAACCGTTGATCTGGATCTCGTCGATGGCGCCGCCTTCGACGCCCCAGTACGTCACGATCTTCGTGTAGGTGCCGTCGGCAAGCATCTGCTGCAGGGCGCTCTGCAGTGCGACGGCGAACGTTCCACGGTCCTTCATGACCGGTGCGCCAGAGAGCAGCGAACCGTAGACGTCGGAGGTGACGAGCTTGCCCTTACTGAGCTTGACGGCGTAGCCGACGACGGGGGAGTCAGCGACCATCGCATCGGCGCGACCGAGTGAGACCGACGCCGTGGCGTCATCCTGAGTGTCGTAGCCCAGGATCTCGATCGCCTTCTTGCCTGCTGCCGCGCACTGCTCGTTGAGCTGGGGCAGGTAGACGAGCGGAGCCGAGCCGCCGTTTTGGGCGGCGACCTTCAGCCCGCAGACGTCGAGTTCGTTGGCGATGGGCTTGTCGACCGGTGACGCAAACTGGTTGCCGGCGCGGAAGAAGTCGACCATGTCGAGCTGCTCCTGGCGCTTTTTGGTGTCGTAGTAGCCGCCAAGGCCCAGGTCGTACTTCTCGCCGAGGATGCTCGGCACGATGTTGTCAAACTTCGCCACGCGGTAATCGGTTGTCAGGCCCAGTTTGGCTGCTGCGGCATCGATCATGTCGATTTCCCAGCCGATCGGGTTGCCGTCTTTGTCTTTGAACTCGTTCGGCGCATAGGTAGGGTCGACGCCGACGACGAGCTTGCCGGCCGAGACGATGGATTCCGGCAGGAGCTTGGCAGCGGCGTCATCCTTGGAGATGGTGCTCACATCGATTGCGGTTTGACGGTCTGCGCTGGTGGCGGTACCGGTCCCGGCGGAGGAGCATCCGGCAAGCAGTGCGATCATGGCGGTTGCTGTGAGGCTGGTGAGGACGATTCGTTTCATGTTGTGCTGTCTCCTTTGAAGCGTGATTGCTGGACGAGGGATGAAGCTATTCGGACGGGCAGTCTTTCGCGGCGTAGACGCTCTGGCCACCGAAGTAGGTTTCGACGGTTCGGGTGGCTGCGATTCTGTCCGCGGGGTGGTCGAACGGGTTGCGGTCGACGACGACGAGGTCGGCGTGGAAGCCGACGGCGATTGAGCCGCTCTCGTGGGCTCGGCCGTTGATGCGGGCTGCCGAACTCGTGTACGCGCGAAGTGCGGCGGCGAGGGGGATGCGCTCGCCCGGAATGAAGACCTCAGGGTTGTAGTCCGGGTGCTCGGACGGAACGGTTCGGTTCACGGCAACGTGGATTCCCAGCCACGGGTCGGGGCTGGTCACCGGCCAGTCGGAACCGGCGCAGATCGTGGCGCCGGTTCCGAGGAGCGTGGCGAACGGATACTGCCAGGCACTGCGTTCCTCGCCGATGAGGGGCAGATTGAGTTTGACCATTTGAGGGTCGTTGGATGCCCAGAGCGGTTGAATATTGGCTGCCACGTCGAGCGCGGCGAAGCGGGGGTTGTCATCGGGGTGGATCACCTGCAGGTGCGCAATGTGGTGGACAATTCCGGAGTGTCCGTTGGCCGCTCGCGCGGCCGCCACGGCATCGAGAGACTCCCGCACACCGCGGTCGCCGATGGCGTGGAAGTGCACTTGAAGCCCGAGAGCGTCGAGGCGGGTGACGTAGGCGTTCAGGCGCTCAGGTGAGATGAACGAGATGCCATGGCTCGCCGGGGCATCCGTGTCATCGGGATCGACATACGAATCAATCATCGCGGCCGTCTGGTTCTCGATCACACCGTCTTGCATGACTTTGACGGTCGTCACACGAAACAGCTCGTGCTGATACCTCTCACGGAGGGCGAGGATGTGTTGGATCTGAGCCTCATCGGTGTCGCGGTCCCACCAGATGGCTCCGTTCACTCGGGCGTGAAGTTCACCGCGGTCGATTCCACGCTGATACGCGTCGACAATCTCGGCGCTGTGGTTTCCGTAATCACCGATCAACGCGTCGTGCCAACCGGTGATGCCGAAGGAGTGCAGAGCACGTTGGGCTTCAAGCAGCCCGGAATACTTCTCATCGATGGTCGGCTGGGGGGCGAGGCGAAGCGCCAGCATTCGGGCGCCTTCATGCAGCGTTCCCGTGGGGTTGCCGGCAGAGTCGCGCTCGATCCGGCCATCGACCGGGTCGGGATAGTCCTTGTCAATGCCGATCATGCGCAGCACGACCGAATTGACCCAGGCGCTGTGGTGGTCACGGTTCGACATGATGATCGGGCGGTCGCTCGAAATCGCGTCGAGGTCGACGGCATCCGGTGCGCCGCGATGGAATGCGGCCTGCTGCCAGCCACCGCCCACGATCCAGTAACGGTCCGGGTTCGCGTCGGCGTAGCTTCGGATGATCGAGAGGTAGTCCTCGCGTGTCCACCCGGTCGAGAGATCGCAGTTGAGAAGTTCAAGCCCCGCTTCTACCGGGTGCACGTGGGCGTCGACGAATCCCGGCAGGAGCAGTCGCCCACTCAGATCGACCACTCGGGTGGCATCGGTGATGCCGTCGCGAATTTCGGTGCTGTCGAGCGTGGCGATGACGCCACCGGCGACGCCGACATCCATGCGGACGGGCGCTTCGGAAACGCCGTCGAAGACGTCGCCGTTCAGGAACACCAGGTCAAGCTCACTCAACTGCGTCACGCAACCTCATCGTCGATGGATCAAAACGTCATCGTCGCGGTAAACTCCAACGAGAACTTAATCGATTAAGACTTAATCGATTAATGTTGGACTATACAATCAGAAACCGCAGAGAATCAAATCTCGGATCCTGCGAGTCATCGGGGTCTCGAGGAATTGGTCGAGATGCAGAAGAGGTGAAGGGCGGCGCGTGACGACGACAACGACGATCGCCGATATTGCCGAACTTGCCGGTGTCTCCACCGCGGCGGTTTCGCTCGCCCTGAACGGCAAAAAGGGTGTGTCGGAGAAGACCCGTGCGCGCGTTGTCGCGATCGCCGAGGAGGCGGGCTACCGTTTCAATCGTCTCGGGCGCGCGCTGCGCCAGTCGAGAACCGGTGCGATCGGACTCTACCTCCCGGAATCTGCCGTGCACTATGGCTACTACACCGAGACGACACTCGGGGTTGCCGAACGTCTGCATGCCGACGACCTCTCACTTCTCATTGTGCCGACCACGCGCAAGAGTGCCCGCATCGAATCGTTCCCGCCGGTCGACGGGTTTATCTTGATGGAGCCGCACTCCGACGACCTCGGTGTCGCCGCAATTCTGGGTCAGGATCTGCCCGTCGTTACGGGCGACCCACCGTCGCCCGGCTTTCCCTCTCCCTGGGGCATCGTTGAATCTCCCAACGACCGAACCACGCGGGAGGTCTTCGACCGTTTTCTCGCTCAGGGTGCGCGGAGGCCTGGGCTTCTTCTTGTGGAGCGGGTCTCGACCTGGTCGCGTGAGCTCGAATCGGCCTATCTGCACTGGTGTGACGACAGCGGCGTTATGCCGCGAGTGATCATGATTGACATTCATGATTCGAACCGTAAGTTTGCCCAATCACTGGGGCGGTGGGTTAATCCCGAAAGCGGATGCGACGCCATTTTTGTCGGGGCGGACGGCGTGACCGTGCGGGTCGCCGGAATTCTTCGCACCCTCGGGCATCGGCCGGGGGAGACCATCAAGCTTATTTCCGGTGTCGACAGCCCGATCATGGAGTTTCATACGCCACCGATCACCGCCGTCGACCTGCAACCGCGAGCCTTCGGCGCGGCATGCGCGGGTCTTTTGCTTGAGCTGCTCGATCAGCCGCGACCTGAAACGACGGTCAGGCGCGTTTTTGACGCAGCGCTGACGGTTCGTGAGTCAGGCTAGTTAGACCAGCCGCGAGGTTGTGAACACTGATCGATGGGCGTTCCTCGGCCGACCGATGCGGCGGCGCCGTCGAGCGCGCCAGTAAGTTGCGACCCTGGGCTCAGGAAGATATATGATCTAACGAGCGATAGTTGAATTAGATGTTCAATTATCGAACAACTATCGACGATGGCGTCTGATCGCCCACAGAGAAGTGAGGAATGCCGTGCAGTTTCACCACCACGGATACGTATCAACCGACCCACGCGTGCAGCCGGTTGCGGGGGTTGGCATCGACCGCCCCGCAGAACTGCCCGAGAACGTCGATGTGCTCATTGTTGGTACCGGGCCGGCCGGCGTCATTACCGCAGCCCAGCTCTCAATGTTCCCCAACGTGACGACCCGCATCATCGAACGCCGCGGCGAACGCCTCGAGATCGGGCAAGCCGACGGCATCCAGGCCCGGAGCGTCGAAACCTTCCAGGCCTTCGGATTCGCCGAGCGCATCACCGCCGAGGCGTACCACATCACCGAGATGGCGTTCTGGAAGCCCGACGTCAATGCCCCGGCCAACATCGTGCGCACGGCGCGTGCCGTCGATGACCCCAGCGGAATCAGCGAATTTCCGCACCTCATTGTCAACCAGGCGCGCGTTCTCGACTATTTCACCGAGTACATGGCATTTTCGCCCACTCGAATGGTGCCCGACTACGGATTTGAGTTCCGCAGCCTCGAAAATACCAAGAGCGGTGAGTACCCCGTCACTGTGACGCTCGTGCACACGACCGGCGAGCTCGCAGGCCAAGAGAAGGTCGTCCACGCAAAGTACGTCGTGGGCGCCGACGGTGCCCGCAGCGGCGTGCGCGACGCGATCGGCTGCACACTCTCCGGTGACAAGGCGAACCACGCCTGGGGCGTCATGGACGTGCTCGCCGTCACCGACTTCCCCGACATCCGTACCAAATGTGCAATCCAGTCGGATGCCGGTGGCAACATCCTGCTCATTCCCCGTGAGGGCGGCCAGCTGTTTCGCATGTACGTCGACCTCGGTGAGGTGGCTGTCGACAACAACGGTGAAGTGCGCAAGACCACGATCGAACAGATCATCGCCAAGGCCAACGACATCATGCACCCCTACACGCTCGACGTGAAAAACGTCGCCTGGCACAGCGTGTACGAGGTGGGTCACCGTCTCACCGACCGTTTTGACGACGTGCTGCCCGACGAGATTGGGTTGCGTACGCCGCGCGTTTTCATCACCGGTGACGCCTGCCACACGCACAGTGCCAAGGCCGGTCAAGGGATGAACGTGTCGATGCAGGACGGCTTCAATCTCGGCTGGAAGCTGGGCTACGTTCTCGCTGGTCGCAGCCCCGAGAGCCTACTCGGCACCTACTCGGCCGAGCGTCAGCCCGTCGCCAAGAACCTCATCGACTTCGACAGGCAGTGGTCGACCCTGATGGCGACCAAGCCGGAGGATCTCGGCGACCCCACCGAACTCGAGGACTTTTACACCCGTACGGCCGAGTTCCCAGCCGGCTTCATGACGCAGTATCAGCCGTCGATGCTCATCGGAGAAACGACTCACCAGGCGCTCGCCACGGGGTTCCCAATCGGTAAGCGCTTCAAATCGGCCATGGTTGAGCGCGTCTCCGACACCAACACCGTGCAGCTTGGGCACCACCACCGAGCCGACGGGCGCTGGCGCCTGTATGCCTTCGCGGATGCCGCGGCCGCCGGTGAGCCCTCCGCTCTCACCGACTGGGCCACCTGGCTGCAGACCTCGCCCGACTCGCCTCTGCTCGTGCACACACCGGCCGGCAGCGATATCGACAGCATCTTCGACGTCAAGGTGGTGTACCAGCAGGATCACACGGGTGTTGACCTCGGCCGGGTGCCTGCCGTGTTCATGCCCAAGACCGGTCCGTTTGGGCTGACCGACTACGAGAAGCAGTACGCCACGCACCCGGCGCAGGACATCTTCGAACTGCGTGGTCTCGACCGTGGCGGCGTTGTCGTCGTGGTGCGCCCCGACCAGTACGTGGCGAATGTGCTGCCCCTGGACGCGACCGAAGAACTCGCTGCATTCTTCCGTCAGCTGTTGCTGCCGGCAGGGGTCACAGCGGTAGCGTGAAACTGAGGCCGGGGCCTCATGAGATCATTTCGAAACTCTGCGTGCCGAAACTTCGCTCCGTCGGGCCGTCCTCGGCAATGTTCAGGTGCGGGTGTCGGTGTGCGTCGTCGGATGTGGTGCAGAATACGCCACCCCGGTGATTTCGTGCGAGCGAGAGTTTGCCGCTAGAGTGCACGAGCGGATGTCGGTAAAGCGCCGATCAGGGCAGAAAAGGAATTCGATGCAGAAGTCATCGTCCAGTGTCACCCGTTGGGGGGCATCAACTTTTGCCTGTGCGCTGGTCTGCAGCGGTGTGGCCGTTGCGGCACCGGCGTCGGCTGTTCCGGCGGCGACGGCAGTGAGTGTCACGTCGCTTGCCGACACCGAAACGCCGGGCACGCTACGCTCGGCGTTCATCGCCGCAGAGGCGACTCCGGGTGCCGACGAAATCACGTTCGCGGTCACGGGAACGATCACGCTCGAATCGCCGTTGCCGACGGTCACCCGGGGAGGCGTCTCGATCGTTGGACCGGGATCGTCTGAGCTGACAATCATGGGCGCTACAGTGCCGGTGAACGAAGACGAACCGGGGTCAATCGAGCCCTATTCGATGACTTTCTTGTCGGACACCAGTGGCGCATCCGTTGTGATCAGCGGGCTGACGATTTCGGGAGGGAGCGGCGCAATCGCCGCGCTCTTGAACGGCGATGAGTCCGCCGTGCCGACTTTCACTCTGTCTGATGTCGTGATCGAGAACACCGTGCCCTACGTTGGGGGTGCATTGGCCGTTGCTGGCAATATGGCCGGAACCGCTTCGATCGTGAATTCAGTGTTCTCGAACAACAGGGGTGGCAGCATCGGCGGGGCAGTCTTTGCCGCAGGTCTGAGCACGTTCACGGTCGATTCGACAACAATCGACGGAAACACGGCTGTGAACGGTGGAACTGGGCTCTATGCGTGGGAGGTCGACGCGGTGCGGGTTGTCAATACAACGTTCTCGAACAACACCACCCCCAACGCCGCTGCCGGTTACTTCAGTGCAGGCGGCACGTCGGTGGAGTTCGTTCAGTCGACCTTCTCTGGCAATGTTGCAGAAGAATTCGGGAGCGCAATTTTCGTGGTCGATACTGAGACGGCCACGATCCAACATTCGACGGTGACCGCCAATGGCAGTGCAACCGCTTCCTCGCCCGCAGTCATCCTGAACGTACCCCAGTTCAGCATCGATTCATCGATTCTGAGTGGCAACAGGAGTTCAGCGGCAGTACCCACGGATTTCGCGTTTGGTGATGAGTGGATTCCCACCGGTGCGCTTGACGCGATGGTCACCGAGGTGCAGGCAGGCTCGACGTTCGCTGCCGACGCGTCGGCGCCGTCGGAATCGTCGGCATCTTCGGCGCCGGTGGCGGCTGGGTCGCCGATGCCGGTCCAGCCGTCGACGATCTCGTCGTCGTTGTTCGGTCAGGCTGCCACCAGCGTTGATCCGTCGATCGATGTGACGAACTCGTTGTTTGGTGCGGATGCTCAGTTGGGCGCTCTCACGGACAATGGTGGTCGCACGTTGACGCATCTTCCTGCGGCGACGAGTCCGGCGATCGATGCCGGTAATGCGGCAACTCTGGCGGGTCTGACGACTGACCAGCGTGGCAGTGCTCGTGTCGTCGGCGCTGGCGTCGACGTCGGCTCGGTTGAGGTTCAGGCTATCGTGACCCCCGCGGGCGCCCCGAAGGCCGAGTTGGCTGAGACCGGAATGGATGCGAGCGGCATCCTGCTCGCTGTTGGGGCGTTGATGCTCGCCGGTATCGCTGCACTCGGCGTGCGCCGTCGGCGCGCGCACATGAAGTAAGTGCACATGAAGTAAGTGCACATGAAGTAAGTGCACATGAAGTATGTGCACATGAAGTAAGTGCACGTGCACGTAAGTGCACGTGCCGTAGAGAGCCACTCGAGGAATCACACGTCGTGCGCGGTCTTCGTGAGAGTTCACGATTGTTGTGAAAAGCCGATCAGAACAGAAAAAGGATCTTAATGAAGAAGCAATCGCAGGTTTCTGTGCGTTGGGCGGCGTCGGCGTTTGCCGGTGCCCTGGTCTGCAGCGGTGTGGCCGTTGCCACACCGGCTTCGGCTGTTCCGGCAGTGACGGCGGTGAGTGTCACGTCGCTTGCCGACACCGAAACGCCGGGCACGCTACGCTCGGCGTTCATCGCCGCAGAGGCGACTCCGGGTGCCGACGAAATCACGTTCGCGGTCACGGGAACGATCACGCTCGAATCGCCGTTGCCGACGGTCACCCGGGGAGGCGTCTCGATCGTTGGACCGGGATCGTCTGAGCTGACAATCATGGGCGCTACAGTGCCGGAAGTCGAGCAGCAGTCGTTCGAGGGCTATTCCATGACCTTCACGTCGGTTGAATTTGGCAATTCCTTTTCGATCAGCGGACTGACGATCTCGGGAGGGAGCGGAGCAATAGTCGCCTTCTTGAACGGCGACGACTCCGTTGCACCGGCTTTCACGCTGTCTGATGTCGTGGTCGAGAACACCGTGCCGCTGGCCGGAGCGGTGGCCGTCGCCGGCAATATGGCCGGAACAGCTTCGATCGTGAACTCAGTTTTCTCGAACAATAAGGGTGGCGAGTTCGGCGGTGCAGTCTATGCTGGAGGGCTTCGCGAGCTCAGCATTGATTCGTCAACGATCGACGGAAACTCCGCCGTGTCTGCTGGAGCAGGAGTCATCGCTCCCTATGTCACAGACGTTCGAATTGTTAATTCGACGATCTCGAACAACACCACCGACGGTATCGGTGGCGGCTACTTCGGGATTGCCGGCCTGTCGGTCGAGCTCATGCAGTCGACCTTCTCGGGCAACGTTGCAGGGGCGTTCGGGAGCGCACTTCTGGTTTCCGACACCGAGACGGCAACGATCCTGCACTCGACGGTGACCGGCAACGGCAGCGCTGACGCCGACTCGCCCGCCGTGATTTTGGATGTACCCGAGTTCAGCATCGATTCATCGATTCTGAGTGGCAACAGGAGTTCAGCGGCAGTACCCACGGATTTCGCGTTTGGTGATGAGTGGATTCCCACCGGTGCGCTTGACGCGATGGTCACCGAGGTGCAGGCAGGCTCGACGTTCGCTGCCGACGCGTCGGCGCCGTCGGAATCGTCGGCATCTTCGGCGCCGGTGGCGGCTGGGTCGCCGATGCCGGTCCAGCCGTCGACGATCTCGTCGTCGTTGTTCGGTCAGGCTGCCACCAGCGTTGATCCGTCGATCGATGTGACGAACTCGTTGTTTGGTGCGGATGCTCAGTTGGGCGCTCTCACGGACAATGGTGGTCGCACGTTGACGCATCTTCCTGCGGCGACGAGTCCGGCGATCGATGCCGGTAATGCGGCAACTCTGGCGGGTCTGACGACTGACCAGCGTGGCAGTGCTCGTGTCGTCGGCGCTGGCGTCGACGTCGGCTCGGTTGAGGTTCAGGCTATCGTGACCCCCGCGGGCGCCCCGAAGGCCGAGTTGGCTGAGACCGGAATGGATGCGAGCGGCATCCTGCTCGCTGTTGGGGCGTTGATGCTCGCCGGTATCGCTGCACTCGGCGTGCGCCGTCGGCGCGCGCACAGCCAGGCGTAATCAGCAGCGGTGCCAGCACTCGCGAAGGGTCTGCCTCATTCGGGCCGGCCC
This sequence comes from Leifsonia psychrotolerans, assembly GCF_013410665.1. Taxonomy (NCBI): domain Bacteria; kingdom Bacillati; phylum Actinomycetota; class Actinomycetes; order Micrococcales; family Microbacteriaceae; genus Glaciibacter; species Glaciibacter psychrotolerans. The sequence continues at coordinate 515,563 of NZ_JACCFM010000001.1, forward strand.
AGTCGCGAGAGCCTGTATCGGCGGGGGATGATAGAAGTGTGTCTTCTGCTGAAACCGACCTGTCCGTGCCGGCTTCGGCGAAGCTCTCAATGCTCACTCTCACCACCATTGTCGTGGGCTCGATGGTGGGTGCCGGGGTGTTCTCCCTTCCGCAGAGATTCGCCGAAAACACCGGAGTCGCAGGCGCTCTGATCGCCTGGACGATCGCCGGCGGCGGCATGCTCATGCTCGCCCTGGTCTTTCAGAGCCTTGCCAATCGCAAACCGCACCTCGACGCCGGCGTGTTCGCCTACGCGAAGGCGGGCTTCGGCGAATACATGGGGTTCTTCTCAGCCTTTGGTTATTGGGCCAGCGCCTGCGTCGGAAACGTCTTCTATTGGGTTTTCATCATGTCGACGTTGGGCGCAGTGTTTCCGGAACTTGGTAGCGGTGACACCGTGCTCGCAATCGTCGTCTCGTCGGCGGGCCTGTGGGCCTTCTTCTTTCTGGTCAGGCGTGGCGTGAAAGAAGCTGCAGTACTCAACCGTGTGGTCACAGTCGCGAAGGTCGTGCCGATCGTCGTGTTCGTGCTGCTCGCCCTGTTTGCCTTCAAACTCGACGTTTTCACCGCGAATTGGGCTGGCGGGGAGAACACCGGATCGCTGTTCGGACAGGTGCGCGGCACCATGCTCGTGACGGTTTTCGTGTTTCTCGGGGTCGAGGGTGCCAGCGTCTACTCGCGGCATGCCAGGCGGCGAACGGATGTCGGACGTGCCACAGTCCTCGGTTTCCTGAGCGTGTTCGCGATCTTTGCCTCGGTGACGATTGTCTCCTACGGTGTGCTGCCGATGAGCGCTATCGCAAAGCTGCATCAGCCGTCGATGGCCGGGGTGCTCGAAGCGGCTGTCGGACCGTGGGGCTCGGTGTTCATCGGCGTCGGACTCATCGCCGCTGTTCTGGGTGCCTACCTGGCCTGGACGCTGATGGCCGCAGAGGTACTGTTCGTTGCAGCGAAAGCGAACGATATGCCGCAGTTCCTGCGCCGATCGAATGCAGCGGATGTGCCTGTTCCGGCGCTGCTGATGACCGCGATCATGGGACAGGCCATCTTGATCTTTTCGTATTTCTCGAAGGATGCGTTGAACTTCGCCCTCGACCTCACCAGCGCACTCGTGCTGGTTCCCTTTCTGCTCGCCGCGGCCTACGGTCTGAAAGTTGCACTTACTCGAGACACATATCTGGAGCAGCCACGCGGGTGGACGCGGGAGCTCATCATCGCGCTGCTCGCCACCATATACACTGCCTTTCTGCTCTATTCAGCGGGACTCAAATTCGTGCTCGTCGCCTTTCTGATCTATGCCCCGGGAACCGTGTTCTTCGTGATGGCGCGCCGCGAGCAGGGACGAAAACTGTTCTCGGGTCGAGAACTCGTCATTCTGACCGTGTCGCTGCTCGGGGCGCTCGTGGGCATCGTGGCGTTGGCAGTGGGCTGGATCGTGCTTTAGCCCGGGACGGAACGTGCAACCCAGGTGATACACCAGTTCGTTGCACCAGTGTGTTCGTGCAGTGTGTTCGTGCAGGGCGTCGGGTCGGCGGGTTAGAACGGTGGATCGACGGGTAGCGGTGCCGGTCGTGAACCTGGTCGTGGGCCCGGTCGTGGGCCCGGGAGTCGATCCGGGAGTGGGGGTGCCGGGGTGGTGCGGCTGCGGTAGCCGGTGGGGGTGTTGATGGTGACGGAGCCGTCGGGTTCTTTTGTGAATCTGAGTGTGGAGTGTGTTTTCAGGCGGTGGTCGGGGCCGCAGAGGGGGAGCAGGTTGGCGAGGTTGGTGGGGCCGGTGTCGCGGGCCCATTCTCTGACGTGGTCGATGTCGGCGGTGACGGCGAGGCGGGTGCAGCCGTCGCAGGCGCAGGTGCCGTAGATTACCGCGGGTAGGTCGCGTTGGGCTTTGCTGGGTCGGTAGCGGGTGCGGTCGAAGTTGAGGATCTCGCCGGTGATCGGGTCGGTGCCGACCCGGCGAAATGCGGGGGCGTTGGTGAAGAGTTGCGCGGTGGTGACGGGGTCGATGGGGCCGTAGCCCTGCAGCACGGCCGGCTGGTCGCTTGTGCCGAGCAGGCCGAGGATGGGCACGAGCAGCAGGGGGCGCACTTTTGCGGCGGTGGGGGTGCCGTCGCCGGCCAGCCAGGCCACGAGCAGGTCGGCGCGGATCTGGTCGCGGGAGCGGCGGCGACAGCGTGCGGCGGCATCCTGTTCGGCTGTCGCGATGAGGTCTTGGGTCTCTGCGGGGCTCAGGCCGGCGTGTCGGGCGGTGCGGCGGGCGGTGGCGCGGGCGGTTGCGATGGCTTTTCTGCGGGCGGTGGTTTCGTTGTGGGCGATGCGTTTGGCTGTGGCGTTCAGGCGGGCGCTGATGCGTGTCGCGTCGACGCCGCTGATGTTCGCGTTCAGCCAGGCCATGCCGTTGGGGACCGGTTCGACGCTGACACGGCGTTCGGCGAGGTCGTGGGCATGGCGGTGTGCGGCGGGTTCGGCGCGGAGGCGTTCGGCGAGGGTGCGGGCCTTTTGTCGGAACGCGCCGGGTGTCAGCGTGGGGCCGACCCCGGCCAGTTCGGTGTCGAACACGCCGATCTGGGCGGGGTCGGTGATGCTGGTGAGAAAGTGCACCGCGGCGCTGGCCTGCGCGTAACCGATCGTGCCGTCCTGGAACAGGGCCCAGAGCTGGGGCAACGACTGGGTGAGCACGTGGCCTTCGTGGGCGCGGGTGCGCACCACGTCGGAGGAGAGATGCAGGTGCAACGCCGCATCCGCTGCCGCCGAACGCACGGCCAGGTCGAGGGCGTCGGGTTGGCGAAGCCCGGACGCGGTGAGGGAGATGCTCGGGTTCTGCCGGGCCACCTCGATCACCCGGGTCAGGGCGGCGAGGTGCGCGGCCATCGCCCGGTTCGCCTGCCGCACGGCGACTCCCGCATCAGCGATCGCCTGCCCGACCACATCGATGGCCGCAGCCGTGACAGGCGCCGGCGCGCCCATGATCGCGGTCAGGGAGGAAACCAGCTCCCGTGGAGCCGAACCGACACCGAAACCAGCACCAGCACCAAGGTCGGACTCGAACGTTGCAGCCACCTCGGAGACCCATGCCTCACGTCCTTCGGCGCCGAGCACACTCGGCGGGTCGAAGGTCGGTTCTGGTGGGATTGCGAACATGTCGTCCATGCATCCATTTTAGAACAAATCTTCTAGAGATTCTAGAGTTTAACTCAATTTCCGCTCCCCGTAATAAGAATAATGTTCGAGTCGACAGGTGGGAGATTCTGGGGCGGGTGAAGTTGCCGTGAAGATCCTCAGGCGGCCTGGTCATCGATGCAGTCTGTGCAAATATTGGGTGTCTGCATTGTGCGGACGGATGCTGAGTGAAAGTTTCACACCTATGACAAAAACAGTCCTGCATGCCCAGTCGATCAGCAAATCTTATGGCAAAGGGCCCACCCGGTTCGACGCGCTGCGCGGCATCTCGCTCGAGGTGCACGCGGGTGAGTCAATTGCCATCGTCGGCAAAAGTGGTTCGGGCAAATCCACCCTGATGCACCTGCTCGCTCTCCTTGACGATCCCGACACAGGCACATTGCTCGTCGACGGAGTCGATGCGAAGACGTTGAAGACGAAGGAACTCAACCGGTTGCGCAACCAGGACTTCGGTTTTGTCTTTCAGCAGTTCTTTCTTACGCCCAACGCGAGCGTGCTCGACAATGTGACGCTTCCGCTCACCATCGCGGGTGTGGCACCGAAAGAGCGCAAAGCTCGCGGCATGGCCGCACTTGAACAGCTCGAACTTGCCGACAAGGCGAAAAACAAGGCCACGAACCTGTCGGGCGGACAGAAGCAACGCGCCGTCATCGCCCGCGCACTCGTCAACAACCCCACCGTGATTTTCGCCGACGAGCCAACCGGAAACCTGGACTCGGCCACCGGCGCCGTGGTCGAGGACATCCTCTTCGATCTTAACAAAGAGCAGGGCATCACTCTCATCATCGTGACCCACGACCGTGAACTGGCCGCACGCTGTGACCGACAGATCTTTATGCGCGATGGGCTCGAAGAGACCAGCGCCGGACCGGAAGTGGCCTCCGCATGAAATCCATTGACATCATCAAGGCCGCTGTGGCGAACACGTTCCGCAGCCGTCTTCGCACCACGCTCACCGTTATCGCGATCGTGATTGGTGCCTTCACACTGACAATCACGAGTGCGATCGGCACCGGCGTCTCCAACTACATCAACGCGCAGGTCGCTTCAATCGGCTCCACCGACGTCTTCACGATCTCACCGGCCGTCGACACGACCCCGAGCGTCGACGCCGGTCCGAAGAAGTATGAGCCGGATGCGGCGAAGGCGACGGGCGGATTTGGTGGGCCGGGGCGTTCCACCGCGGTGCTCACCCAGAAGGACATCGACACCATTGGCACAGTCAGCGGCATCATGAGTGTCGAACCGTTGCTGATCGTCTCGCCTGATTACATCCAGTACGGCAACAACGGCAAGTTTGTGTTGACGGTGAGTCCGTCCGGCACCATCACCAAGGCGGACCTGGTCACAGGAAAGCAGCTCGACAACAACAGCAACGACAATCAGATATTGCTGCCGACGCCCTACCTGGCCAGCCTTGGCCTCGGCACCGCGAAGGACGCTGTGGGGGCAACGGTTACGATCGGTGTCACAAGCTATGAGGGAGTGCAAAGCACGGTTGAGGCCACCGTGGCCGGGGTTCAGAACGAGACCCTGCTCGGGAGTAGTGCCGCGTTGAACCAACACCTCACGACTGCGATCAGCGAGGTGCAGCGGGAGGGCACCCCGGCCTCGGTTGTGCGGGGCTACGCGGTGGCGACGGCTCAGTTCGATGCGAACCTGAGCACCGCGCAGGTCAAGGCGCTGCAAGCGACCTTGAAGGACAAAGGTTACAGTGCGCTCACCGTGGCCGATCAGCTCGGCTCATTCGAGAGTGTGATCAACGGAATCATCGGTGTGCTGAACGCCTTCGCCGTGATTGCCCTGATCGCTGCCGGGTTCGGCATTATCAATACCCTGCTGATGAGCGTGCAGGAACGCACGCGCGAGATCGGCCTGATGAAAGCGATGGGAATGAGTGGCGGCAAGGTCTATGCCCTGTTCAGCATGGAAGCCATCTTCATCGGGTTCCTGGGCAGCGCGATCGGTGCACTGCTGGCGATTGGCGTGGGCACGGTGATCAGTAATGCGCTGGCCGACACCGTGCTGTCGGGGCTGCCTGGGTTGCAAGTGATGCAGTTCGCGCCGGCATCCATCGCAGTGATCATCGTCGTCGTGATGCTCATTGCATTCCTTGCGGGAACGCTTCCGGCTCGGCGTGCCGCGCGACAGAACCCGATTGACGCGCTGCGCTATGAGTAGTTCAGGTGGGCTGCGCGCTAAGAAACGCGCGGCCACCCAAACGGCCATTGAAAATGCGGCGATCGCTCTGGTGCTCGAGCATGGCTATGAGCAGGTGACCGTCGAGATAATCTGCGACGCCAGCATGGTGTCGCAGCGCACCTTCTTCAACTATTTCGGTTCGAAGGAAGGTGTCATTCTCGGCGCCTCAGCGCCGAAGCTCAGCGACACCGAGCTCGCCCGCTTCATCGCGGCCCCGACTCCGGATGTGCTCGGCGATCTCGTCTCGATCATGGCGCTCGCCCTGTCCGAACACGAACTCGACCGCACGCTGATGCGGGGCCGGCTCGACGTAATTAGTCGCACGCCCGAACTGTTCGCCCGCCAGATGGCACGCATGACCGAGCATGAGGAGCGGCTGACGCACCTCGTGCTGCAGCGATTCCGCGCGCAGGGGCGGGATGCGGCAGCGTCCGACGTGCACGATGAGGCGCGGATGGTCGTTGTGCTGGCCGGCGCGGTGATGCGCTATTCGATGCAGCGCCGTCTGAACGGGCATTCGGCGATGTCGGCCGAGGACGAGTTCACCCACTCGATCGACCTGATTCATCGGATTGCGAGCCCACCCACAGAGCGCTGAAGCGTTCCGGGCCCGCCGTGAAGCTCTGGGGGCGTCAGAGGCTCCGGGCTGCCCAGGCGGTGCGGCTCCCTCTGACGGTGAGGTCGGTGCGGCGCAGGATGGACTCGGGGGAGTCCTCGTCCAGCAGGCGATCGAGAGTAGCGACATCGTCGTCGGAGAGTATGCCGGTGAGAGTCGAACGAGTGCGGCGCAGCGAGGCGTGCGCATAACGGCCCAGGCTCGACGTGGCCGGATCAACGTCCATGTCGAACGTGCGCTTCTCCACAATTTCGAAACCGGAGCGTTCGAGGTTGGGCCCCCAGTCCAGATTCGTGTTCCAGCTCGCATCGCCTGCGGCCTCGCTGCAGCGCTGCTCGAGACCGCGGCGGCCGATTCCGATGTCGTCAGGCAGAAAGCGTGGGAAGGCATCCATCTCGACGATCGCCAGGAGACCATCGGGATTCAAGGCCGAGCGGATGTCACGCAGCACCCGATCGGGATCGGCGAAGTGGTGCATCGACAGTGCTGCCCACACGACATCCGCTTCCCGCACGTCAGGCCAGGCGTCGTCAAGATCGGCCTGCAGAGCCCGAATCCGATCGGTCCGGCCGTTGGCCCGAGCCAGTGCCTCGAGGCGGCCGAGCATAAACGACGACTGGTCGAGTGCGACGATCTCGGCGGTGGGGAACCGTCGCCCCAGTGCGCGGCTCCCGGTTCCGGTTCCGGCGCCCACATCGACGACCCGACGCGGTGCAGCCGGGGCAAGCCCGCCGACCCAGTTGATGATCTCCGACAGGGAGGAGGCGAGCACATCGGCAGCGAGATCGAGCATCTCGGCCATGGCGGGCTCGTCGTGCTCGTGCTCGTGCTCGTGCTCGTGCCCATGCTTCTGGCTCTGGCTCTGGCTCTGGTTTCCGTTGTGGTTCGGCGTGTGCGGAGTCATCTCTGGGCTTCAGGAGTTCTTGCGCCCGGTGAGGGTGCGCACGAGCCAGAAGAGTGCAGCGAGCACCAGAAGCACGATTCCAACCCAGATCATCCACTTCAGCAGGCTGACCAGTCCGCCCACGAACAGCAGCAGAATCGCAACGACAACGATGACGAGGATGAACGCGGTCATGTCTAGCAGGTTCCCTTCGTCGTGAACTCTCGGTTGCGCGTGAGTATTCACCGGGCACGCATTCTGCCCCACGTGACGACAACGCTACACGGGTGAATGCGCCCGCCACTAGTGTGAGGCGCGTGACCTTCTCGCTGCTGGCGCTCGTGGTGCTCACCGGCTTGCTCGGGCCGCTTCTGGCGGCCCGCACCAGCTGGCGCATCCCCGTGGTCATCGGTGAACTGCTCGGCGGACTGCTGATCGGGCCGCCCGGGTTCGCCCTGGTCAACCCGCACAACGGTGAGTTCACCCTGCTGGCCACCATCGGTTTCGGCTTGACCATGGTGGTGGTCGGTTCGCACGTTCCGGTTCGGGATGCCGCGGTGCGAGGGGCGCTTTGGCGTGGCCTGATCGGAACCATCCTGGTCGGAGTGCTCGCGGCCGTGCTGGCCGTGGCAATCGCGGCGGCCTTCGGCACGGGGCATGCTGTGCTCTATGGGGTACTGATCGCCTCCTCATCCGCCGCACTCGTTCTGCCGATGCTGCAATCCGTTGGCGTGAAGGGGGCGAGTATCGCCCAGGTGGTGGCGCAAATCGCCATCGCTGACATCGCCTGCATCGTCGCACTTCCGCTCGTTCTCAATCCCGGGCACGTTCCCGAGGTGCTGCTGGCCGGCGGGATCATCAGTGTGGTTGCCGTGCTACTCGGTCTGATTCTGGCTCGGTTGGATCGAGCACAACTGCGCCAGAGGCTCCACTCCTTCTCGGAGCGTCGGCGGTTCGCACTTGAGCTGCGCATCAGCATGCTGGTGTTGTTCGGGCTGGCTGGCGTGGCCCAGTTTGCCTCGGTCTCGATCATGGTGGCCGGGTTCGCACTCGGTCTGGTGCTGGCGGCCGTCGGTGAACCCCGGCGTCTGGCCCGCCAACTCTTCGGAATCACCGAGGGCTTCTTCGGGCCAATCTTTTTTGTATGGCTCGGTGCGTCGATCGACCTGCGGGGAGTCGCAGCCCATCCCGAGATGATTCTGCTGGGCCTCGCGCTCGGTATCGCCGCAGTTCTCGCCCACCTGGCAGGCCGCATCGTGAAACTGCCCTGGCTTCACGCCGTGGCCTCCGCGGGCCAACTGGGCGTGCCGATTGCCGCCGTGACGCTCGGCATTCAGAACGGAATCCTCAAACCGGGCGAGGATGCCGGCATCCTCGTGGGCGCGGTGGTCACCATTGCACTCTCCGCGGCGGCGACGGGCCTCACAGCCTCAAAAATCAAGACATGATAGGGTCGGGAAGGCCGCGATGCTTATAACACGCGGCAATCTCATTTCGCAATAGTGTCACGCCATAAAATTTGTGACCTGCTGAATGATGATCCCTCACGTCACGGATCGCGAAGAAGGCTTTCGCTGACTGAACACGTGGCGTTGCTCAATGGCCCCCGTGGCCGGAAAAGGAACAGCTTGATTTCACGCGTCGCAATTATCGGAGCTGGCCCCAGTGGGATGGCCCAGCTACGAGCCTTCGAATCGGCTCGAATCGCCGGACGAGATGTTCCAGAAATCGTCTGTTTCGAGAAGCAAGAGGATTGGGGCGGACAGTGGAATTACAGCTGGCGTACGGGTCAGGACGGCAACGGTGAATCCGTGCACTCGAGCATGTACCGCAACCTCTGGTCGAATGGGCCTAAAGAGGCACTTGAATTCGCCGAATACACCTTCGATGAACATTTCGGTCGACCGATCTCGTCGTACCCGCCGCGCGCGGTGCTCTGGGACTACATCAGCGGCCGGCTCGAGAACAGCGATGTGAAGAAGCAGGTGCGCTTCAGCACCGCGGTGCGCTGGGTCGAGTACAACGAGCCGACCGAGACGTTCAGCGTGACGGTCGAAGACCTCGTGACGCACACGACCGAAACGAGCGAGTTCGACCACGTCATCGTGGGCAGCGGCCACTTCAGCTTTCCGAATGTGCCCGACTTCGCCGGCATCGAGACGTTCCCCGGCAGCCTCAAGCACGCCCACGACTTCCGCGGTGCCGAGGCGCTCGCAGACCGCGACGTGCTGTTGATCGGTGCGAGCTACTCGGCCGAAGACATCGGTGTGCAGGCCTACAAGATGGGTGCCCGTTCGGTCACCCTCAGCTATCGCACCCAGCCGATGGGCTTCGACTGGCCGGAGGGAATCGACGAGGTTCCGCTCATTCACCACTTTGACGGCTCCACCGCTCACTTCAGCGATGGCACGAGCCGTGACTTTGACGCGGTTGTGCTCTGTACCGGATATTTGCATCACTATCCGTTTTTACCGTCCGATCTGGCACTCGCCTCACCCAACAATGTGTATCCAGACGCGCTCTACCGGGGCGTGGTCTCGGAGGCGAATAGCAAGCTGTATTACCTTGGTGCGCAAGACCAATGGTTCACGTTCAATATGTTCGATGCACAGGCCTGGTACGTGCGCGACCTCATTCTCGGCGACGCTGTACTGCCGGCCCCCGAACTGCAGCGTCGTCACATAAACGCCTGGCTCACCCGGTTCGGCGAGCTGAACGGTGCGGCCGACGAGATCCAGTTCCAGGCGGACTACATTCGCGACCTGATTGACCTCACCGACTACCCGATGTTCGACCTCGACGAGGTCGTGCGCATCTTCTTGGAGTGGAAGCACGACAAGCAGGAGAACATTCTGGGCTACCGCGACGAGGTGTACGCCTCGGTGATGACCGGAACAATGGCGGTGGTGCACCACACGCCATGGCTGGCCGAGCTCGACGACAGTCTCGAGCGCTATCTCTCTGACCCCCAGCCCGACGACATCGCGGGGCTTGTTGCCGAGACGGATGCCGTGACGCGCGCCTAGCGAATCGTCAGCGCACGACCTCGAACAGCGCGGCGACGCCCATGCCGCCGCCGATGGCTGCGGTCGCCACACCGAGCGTACCCGCCGGGGCGCCGCCGCGTACAAGACGGCTGAACAGCCGTACGACGCTGACGGCGCCGCTGGCGCCCCACGGATGCCCGAGGGCCAGCGCCCCGCCGTCGGCGCAGACGCGAGAATCGACCACGCCGCCGGGCGCGAGCCCGAGCCGGCCGAGCACGGCGAGGGTTTGCGCGGCGAACGCCTCGACGATCTCCACTGCTGCGACGTCGTCGAGTGAGACACCGCGCTCGGCGAGCAGGGCTAAGACCGCGTCAACCGGTCCGATGCCGGGAAGTGACGGGTCGCATCCGATTGTGGCTGAGGCGACGAGGGCCAGACCCGGGGCTTCGCCCCGTGACGACCCGGCCACGATGGCAACGGCGGCGGCACCGTCGCTGTTTCGTGACGAGTTTCCGGCCGTGACGGTTCCGGCGTGTTCCGGCGACGACGCGAAGAGTGCCGGAAAGCGGGGGAGCATCGCGCGCATTCCATTGCGGGGTCCGTGATCGTGCAGTTCGTGGCCGAGCGCGACGATTTCCGCGTCGAAGCGGCCGGCGGCCTGTGCGGCTAGGGCCAGGCGATGGCTGCGTTCGGCGTAGGCATCCTGGGCCCGGCGGTCGATGCCGTCCAATTCGGCCAGCGCCTGGGCCGCTGAGCCCATGTCGGGGTCGGGGAAGCCTGCGGGGGTAAACGGTGCTCGTGCATAGGCACGTCCAGCCTGAGACCGGGTCGGCGCCGTCGAGGCGCTCTCGGTTCCCCCCGCGATCCAGACGCGCTCCGTGGCATCGAGGCGCGCCTCGGCGGCAGTGCTGAGGATGGCCGACAGCCCGCTCCCACACTGCGTATCCACCGTCATCCCAGGAACCTTCACGTCGAGTCCGGCTGCCAGCGCGGACAAGCGAGCAAGGTTTCCGCCCGGGCCCATACAGTTGCCGAGGATCACCCCGCCCACGGAGCGCGGGATGCTTTGTTCGGCTGTTGCATCCTGCGCTCGTGCATCCTGCGCTCGTGCATCCTGCACTGTTGCGCCGATGACGGCAGCGGCCAGCTGTTCGGCGGGAATCTGTGCGAGTCGGGCCCCGCGAATGGCAAGTGGCGTGCGGCGTGCCGCGATCACAACGGGGGCGGTGAGATCAGCCAAGTCGGGGCAGCTTTCCGTCGAGTGCGTCGCGCCGAATCTGCGCGCGGGCCGGCTTTCCGGTCAGGGTGCGGGGAAGAGAGTCCGGGCCGAACCAGATGCGCGGCAGATGCGACGTGGCGAGAACGATCTTCGCCTGCTCGCGCAGTTCACGAAGCGTGGGGGCTCCCGAGCCGACCGATAGCTCCACGGCCGCCGCAACCAACGACCCGTCGCGCGGTCCGGGCAGCTCGAACACCACGGCATCCGCCACTCCGGGAAGGCTGCGCAGACCAGCTTCGACATCCTCGGGAATCACGGTTGCCGCGGCGGTGAGGATGGCGCCGTCACCGCGACCGGCCAGGCGCAATATGCCGTGCGGGTGCAGGGTCACGAGGTCGCCCACCGTCGCCCAACCCGAGTCGTCGCGGCGGAGCGACCCCAATGCGTCAGCCAGGTAGCCGAGGGCGATTGTGGGCGAGCGCACCCAGAGCGCTCCGTCGTCGACCCGGGTCTCAACGCCGGGTACAGCACGCAGGCCCAACCCGTCGGGGTCGAATGCGACAAATGAGAGTTCGGCTGCCCCATAGTAAGAAACGACGCGGAGCCCGGCGGATTCGGCTCGTTCCCGCAGGCTCGGGGGCAGGGTAGCTCCGCCGATCACAGCCAGCCGAAGCCGATGCGGAACACCGCTCTCGATGGCATCCACGACGCTCTGCAGTGAGTTCGGGGTTCCATGCAGCACTGTCACGTGGGCAAGGTCACCCGGCGACACCGTATGACCGGGCGGAAAACGCACGGCAGCGCCGACGGCACGTGCGTAGGCGAGTGAGAAGAGTGTGAGCGATGATGCCGTCGGAACCGGGAGATACAGTGTGTCATCGTCCGTCACAGCGAGCACCGTGCTCAGCCACGGAAATGACGCGGCCCACGAGTGCTCAGAGCGCAGGATGACGCGGGGGTTTCCGCTACTGCCGGAACTGAACGCGGCCCAGGCCGCGCCGGGTGGTGGAATGGCAGCCGCCGCGAGAGCACTCTGGCGGGCCCAGAACTCTGTCTCCCAACGATCATCGCCGGCCAGCGGAATTCCGCCGGATTCTCGCACCGCCCAGATGCTCACGGCGAGTTCGACGGGGTCGCTCAGCGACAGCGGGATGAGCCGTGCGGTGACCGCGCCGAGGTGACGACGACGAGCAGCAATCTGCTCCTCGAGTTGACGGAGGGTGAGCGAAAGCGGGCCTCGAGACAGCACCACGCGATCGAGGTTCACTCCGACACCACACGCCCTTCACCGTCCGACGGTTCTCCCGTCCACCTCGATGTTACGTTATGCCTGCAGCCCCGATGGGGTCGGCGAGGCCTGACGGTCGGCGGATTATTCACTCGATGACGGGCAGCACGGCCAACACGAAGGGAACGGTGACGAGCATGAAGACCACTGCGGCAGCGAGAATCGTCACCACCGGATGACGCTCCCAGCGACTGAGATTGCCGCCGTACGACTGTCGAAGCTCAGCCCAACTGAGCACCGGTTCGACGCTCTGCACGGGCACTGAGTAATAGTGGATCGCCGTCGTGAAATCGTCGGGATACCACATCTGACTGCGCATCCGCAGCAGGGTGCGGCCCTGTGCGTCAACGATAAACAGCTGTGGTGCCACATCATCGCTGTAGGTGTCGCGCAGCTTGACCACGATCACCGAATCGATCCGATCGACCGGGGTGAACACCATCCGACTGAAATACGCGCGCTCACGGATGCCGCTGGGAAGCAAACGAATTCCCGCGCCTCTCAAACGCGCGGCGGCAAGGGCGAAAAGCAGGACCAGTGCGGCGTGTGCGAGCGCGAATGGAACCCAGGTGCCGTGTGGAATTGTCAGCAGATAGAGCGAACCGAAGATGGGCAGCGTCAGCACGACACAGCCCACCCACGCGCTCTGCCACAGGTTGCGTCTGGGTTTCAGGAGCTGCGAGATCGTGCCGGCCGCTGCCAACTCCCTGTTCATGCGCCCCCCGGTGAACCTGAATGCCCACGTTTCGGGCGTGTCTCGAGACTACAGGCGAACGGGAGAACTCCCGGGGAAGGATTCCGGGCGAGGCGGGCGTACTCTCGCACTATGAAGCGTGCACTTGCGTTCGGGTTGGTGATCGTACAGATTCTGTTGCTGGCGGCACTCGTGCTGATGCAGCACAGCGATCTCTGGCCGGTGACCTCGTATGTGATCGCCACGTCGGTCGTGCTTCTTGTCGCCGGTGTCCTGCTGATGTGTGCCGGTGCGGGGCGCCTCGGTCCAGCCTTCACGGCCACTCCCATCCCACGGCAGAATGCCGCGATCGTGACCACCGGAATCTACGCTTACGTCCGCAGCCCGATCTACCTGGGCTACCTCATGGTCGGTCTCGGCCTCACGCTGGTCAGCGCGTCATTTCTGCACATCATGGTCTGGCTTGCGCTGCTCTGGCTGCTCGCCGGTAAGGCGCGTTGGGAAGAGCGGATGCTGATCAGTGCGCATCCGGAATACCTCGCGTATGGCGCGCATGTGGGCCGGTTCGTGCCCGGCATCGGACGCTTGCGGCTGGCTAGGGAATGATGATGTTGAACGCCGGATCACCGTGCGTGAGCACACCCAGGAGCTGCTGCAGAACGTTCGGATCCCCGCCCATCAGCAGGCCGGACCCGGTCTGATCACCGCCGAGCAGTGCGGTCATTCGGGCTTTCGTGAGGGTCAGTGTCATACCGGCCGTCTCCGGGTCAGCTGGCTTTCGTGAGTGGAGGAGAACGCCGTTTCTGAGCGTGACCCGGTAGTTTCGTTCGAGGTCCGTGAGCGTGATGTCGAGGGCGAGGTCATGATCCCAAGCTTTCGGACCGTCGACGGCCAAGGCCAAGGAATCGAGGAGTTGCTCCGGGCTGAGTTGGGCAATGATGGTTGGCACGGACGTGGCAATGGGAGTGCCGAAGTTGCCGCTTCGCAGCTCGGTCGCCCCCGCGAGAAAGAAATTCCGCCAGGTTCCGTTTTCGGACCCGTAGGCGAGCTGCTCGAGTGTCTCGGCGTACAGCGCCCGTGCGCCCGCGTGGTCGGAGTCAGCGAAGACCGCATGGTCGAGGAGGGTAGCCGCCCAGCGGAAGTCACCGGCGTCGAAAGCCGACTGCGCACAGTCGACGACGCGCTCGATGCCGCCGATCGCCTCGACATAGCGCGTGGCCTGTTCGACCGGCGGGTGCGGCCACAGGCGCGCTGGGTTGCCGTCGAACCAGCCCATGTACCGCTGGTAGATTGCCTTCACGTTGTGGCTGACCGAGCCGTAATAGCCGTGAGTGTTCCATTCCCGTTCGAGCTGTGGCGGCAGCTGGATTATTTCGGCGATCTCCACTCCGGTATGGCCGAGGTTGAGCAGCCGCACGGTCTGGTCGTGCAGGTAGGCATAGAGGTCACGTTGGATCGACAGGAATGAGTTGACGCGCTGTTGACCCCAGGTCGGCCAGTGGTGAGAAGCAAAGACGACATCGGTCTTTGGCCCATACGTGTCGATCGCCTCGGTCAAATAGGCGGACCATACGTGCGGGTCGCGCACGAGTGCGCCGCGCAGGGTGAGCAGATTGTGGAGGGTGTGGGTGGCGTTCTCGGCGATGCAGAGGGCGCGATATTTGGGAAAGTAGAAGTGCATCTCGGCCGGCGCTTCGGTGCCCGGCGCCATTTGAAACTCGATCTCGACGCCATCGATGGTGTGGCTTTCGCCGGTCACGCTGATCGAGAGGGTGGGCACGATCATGCCGACCTCGCCCCGTGAGGTGGTTTGGCCGAGGCCGGATCCGACCTGGTTCTGCGGATCTCGATCGAGCGTCACGCCATACATGTAACCCGCGCGCCTGGCCATTGCCACGCCCGCGTAGACGTTCTCGGCGACGGCCTCTTCGACGAAGCCCTCGGGCGCGATGATCTGAATGCGACCGGCATCCACATCGGCCTGCGAAGCCACTCCGAAGATGCCACCGAAATGGTCGACGTGGCTGTGGGTGTGAATCACGGCGACAACGGTTTTGTTCCCACGGTGTTCGCGGTAAAGCGCGAGGGCGGCCGCTGCGGTCTCAGTCGAGATCAACGGATCGATCACGATCACTCCGGTCTCGCCCTCGACAAAGGTGATGTTCGAGACGTCCATACCGCGCACCTGGTAGATGCCGTCGACGACTTCGTACAGACCACATTTTGACACGAGGAGGGACTGGCGCCAGAGGCTCGGGTTGACGCTCGTCGGCGCCTCGCCGGTCAGAAACGCATAGCTGTCGGCATCCTAGACCACCTGCCCGTCGGAACCCGTCACAACTCCCGATGCGGGAGCGCCGAGAAAGCCGCGATCGGCATCATCGAAATCGCGTGTATCGCCGAGTGGAAGCGAAGCCAGTAGCTCGCGGTGCTGGGCTTGGATGGACGGGGAGACGGATGAGTTTTGCATGCTCAGACTGTGCCCTGGAGTTCTCGAATCGACAAGGTGCAAACACAACCGCCCTCCCGCACTCGTGTGCGGAAGGGCAGCGGTGTTCGTCGCGTGATTCGGGGTTAGTAGCGGGGCTTCCGCGGCGGGCGGTCGTCGCTGTACTCGCGCCGCGGCGCACCGGCACCGCTCTGGTCGGGTCGCAGCTCGATCAGCTTGCCGCTGATGCGCGTGTTCTCGAGTTTTGAGAACACGGTGCTTGCCATGTCGGCCGGCAGCTCGACGATCGAGAACTCGGGCAGAATCTTGATCGCACCGAAGTCGTCACGGCTCAGGCCGCCCTCGTTCGCGAGCGCACCGACGATCTGACGCGGCTCAACCTTGTGGCGCTTGCCGACCTCGATACGGTACTGGGCCATCGGCTTGTCGGTGCGTGGGCGGCGCTCGGACGGGCGCTCGCTGCGGGCCGGACGGTCGTCGCGCTCCCAGCGGTTGGCGCCGCGGTCGTTCCGGTCGCCACGGTCATCGCGGCTGCCACGCTCCGGGCGCTCGGTGCGCTCGCGCTGCTCGCGCTCGAAACGCTGAGCGCGAGCATCCTCGGGCGACAGCAGCAGGGGAGTGTCGCCCTGCGCAACCAGCGCGAGGGCTGCGGCCACGTCGGACTCGGGCACGTCGTGGTGCGAAATGTAGTGGTTGACGATGTCGCGGAAGGTGCTGATGCGCTCGGTCTGGTCGAGGGCCGCCGTGATCGCATCATCGAACCGGGTCAGACGCGTGACGTTGACGTCTTCGACGCTCGGCAGCTGCATCTGCGTGATCGACTGGCGAGTGGCCTTCTCGATCGAGCTGAGCATGCGGCGCTCGCGCGGGGTGACGAAGCTGATCGCGTCACCGGTGCGGCCGGCGCGGCCGGTGCGACCGATGCGGTGGACGTAGGACTCGGTGTCGATGGGCAGGTCGTAGTTGACGACGTGGCTGATGCGCTCCACGTCGAGACCGCGCGCGGCGACATCCGTGGCCACCAGAATGTCGAGCTTGCCTGACTTGAGCTGGTTGACGGTGCGCTCACGCTGCACCTGGGCGACGTCACCGTTGATGGCTGCTGCGGAGTAACCACGCGCACGCAGCTTCTCGGCGAGAGTCTCGGTCTCGTTCTTGGTGCGGGTGAAGACGATCATGCCTTCGAAGTTCTCGACCTCGAGGATGCGGGTGAGGGCATCCACCTTCTGCGGGTACGACACCATCAGGTACCGCTGCGTGATGGTCGACGAGGTCGTGGTCTTGTTCTTGACCGTGATCTCTTCGGGGTCGTTCAGGTACTGCTTCGAGATGCGGCGGATCGCGGCGGGCATCGTCGCGGAGAAGAGGGCGACCTGCTTGTCGTCCGGGGTGTCGGCAAGAATCGTCTCGACGTCTTCCGCGAAACCCATCTTGAGCATTTCATCGGCCTCGTCAAGCACCAGGTACTTGAGCTCGGAGAGATCAAGTGTGCCCTTGGCGAGGTGATCCATGATGCGCCCGGGGGTGCCGACAACAATGTGAACGCCACGGCGCAGCGCCGAAAGCTGAACTCCGTAGCCCTGACCACCGTAGATGGGAAGCACATGAACACCCTTGAGGTGTGCGGCATATTTCTCGAACGCCTCACAGACCTGCAAGGCGAGCTCGCGGGTCGGGGCAAGCACGAGCGCCTGAGGGGTCTTCTGGGTCAGGTCGAGGCGGGACAGGATTGGCAGCGCGAAGGCTGCCGTCTTTCCGGTTCCGGTCTGGGCGAGGCCCACGACGTCACGACCGTCAAGGAGTGGGGGAATGGTTGCGGCCTGAATGGCCGAGGGGGTCTCGTAGCCGACGTCTTTAAGCGCCTTCAATACTGCGTCGGAGAGCCCGAGTTCTAAGAAGGGCTTCGCTTTGCTGGCAGGTTCTGCCTCGCTCGGCGCGGATGTTTCAGACGTCATTCTCTATACGGTAGCCGACCAAAGTGTGTATATACCGCGTGAGAGGCCGCAAAACAACGCATTAAGCGAAAAAGACGTCTTAAATCTGCACTATCGCCCTCTGCCAGCGTCGACATAGAGTGCATTTAGCGCGCGCGAGCGAGAACGCGTCGGAGGTGACCGAATGCCGGAGAGCATCGTGCGCAGTGCGGTGCAGGACGCGGCGCCGCGTGAGCTGACCGACGTTTTCGCCTCGGTCGCCTCGTCCCCGGGAGGGTTGTCATCGTCCGAGGCAGCGCGTCGACTCGTCGCCGATGGCCCCAACGCCATCCGCACGCACAAGGCAAACGGATGGGCGGTGCTCGGCCGCCAATTTCGCAGTCCGATCCTGCTCTTGCTGATTGTCACGGCGGGTATCTCGCTCTTCGTCGGCGACACCACGGATTCGACGGTCATCGGTGTGATCCTGCTCGCCAGTATCGGGCTGGGCTTCGTCAACGAGTTTCGGGCCGAACGGGCCTCGGAGGCGCTGCACTCGAACATTTCGCACCGCGCCGTCGCGGTGCGGGACGGCACGCCGATCGAGGTGAACGTGATCGACCTCGTGGTCGGCGACATCGTTCACGTGGGGCTGGGGGCTGTGATCCCCGCCGACATCCGACTGCTCAGCTGCACCGATCTGCTCTGCGACGAGGGCATCCTCACGGGCGAGTCGCTGCCGGTGGAGAAGAGTGTGGAACCGGTGGCCGCGGATACCGCTCTCGGAGACCTGAGTTCCTGCATCCTGATGGGCACCGTCGTGCAGGCTGGCACCTGCACCGGAATCGTCGTGGCAACCGGCGGGAGTACCGAATTCGGCCGGATCGCGCTCGGCCTCGGAGACCGGCAGGCGCAAACCGAGTTCCAACGCGGGCTGAGTCGCTTCTCCGTGCTGCTGCTTGAGGTCGCGTTGGTCCTCACCACGCTCATCTTCGTTGCCAATCTGCTTCTGCATCGCCCGCTGCTCGAGTCCCTTTTGTTCTCGCTGGCGATCGCCGTGGGAATCACCCCGCAGTTGCTTCCGGCGGTCGTGAGCACCTGCCTGGCCACGGGAAGCCGCATGCTGGCACGGGAACAGGTGCTCGTAAAACGCCTCATCTGCATTGAGGATCTCGGCGACATGGATGTGCTGGTCACCGATAAGACCGGAACGCTTACCGAGGGGCGCATCAGTTACACCGACGCCCGAATCGTGCGGCCAGAGACGACGCCCGAGCAGATTTTTCTCCGGGGCCTGCTCTCCACGGAGGTCGACTACTCGACGCCGCAGGTGTCGGTGGCCGGACAGAATCCGCTGGATACGGCACTCTGGGAATCACCGCTGGCGGGGCAGTTCGAGGCCGGGCAGTTCACCCAATTGGCACTCGTTCCATTTGATCACCAGCGGCGCATGACGAGTGTGCTGGTGCGGGAGCACGCGGGCGCCGTTCGGATCGTGACCAAGGGATCGCCCGAGGACGTGATGGCCCGGTGCCGAGCACTCCCTGCGGATGCCGCGGCCGTGCTCGACGCACTGTACGACGCCGGCTCGCGGGTCGTTGCCGTGGCCACCCGCGAGGCTCCCGACCTGACCACGATCGGGCCGGCCGACGAAAGAGATCTCGTGCTCGACGGTTTTCTCGTCTTCATTGACCGGCCGAAGGAAAGCGCCCGGGATTCCCTTGCCGAACTGGCGAAGCTCGGCATCGCGGTCAAGATCGCCACCGGTGACAATGCGAAAGTGGCCGAGCGGGTCTGCGCCGACCTCGGCATGGTCTCGGGTGGCACGCTGAACGGAACCGAGATCGACGCACTCTCCGACGCCGATCTGACCGAGAGGGTGCGCGAGGCCAGCATCTTCGCCCGGGTCTCTCCCGAACAGAAGGCGCGTATCATTCTCATGCTTCGGCAGAAAGGGCGAGCGGTGGGGTTTCTCGGCGACGGCGTCAATGACGCCCTGGCGCTGCACCGCGCCGACCTGGGCATCTCCGTTGACAGTGCGACGGACGTCGCGAAAGACGCGGCCGACATCATCCTGCTCGACAAGGATTTGGGCGTTCTCGCTCACGGGGTGACGGAGGGGCGCCGCATCTTCTCGAACACCATCAAGTACGTGCTCATGGGCACGTCGAGCAACTTCGGGAACATGTTCAGTGCCGCGACGGCGTCGGTGGTGCTGAGCTTCTTGCCGATGCTGCCCGGGCAGATTCTGCTCAACAACCTGCTCTACGACACCAGTCAGCTGGCGATTCCCGGTGACCGCGTCGACCCTGAGCAACTGCGGGCACCCTCGCACTGGGATATCAGGTTCATTCGCCGGTTCATGCTGCTCTTTGGCCCGATCAGCTCGATCTTCGACTTCATCACCTTCGCGCTGATGATCTTCGTCTTCACTGCCGTGCCCGGCGAGTTTCGGGCCGGCTGGTTCATTGAGTCGCTCGCCACCCAGACCCTGATCATTTTCGCGATTCGTACCCGCAGAGTGCCCTTTTTTCGAAGCAGGCCGTCAGCGGGACTGCTTGCTGCGGCGCTCGGAATCGTCGTGATCGGCACATACCTTCCGCTGTCGCCGATTGGCGGGCTTCTCGGCTTCGATCCGCTGCCGGCACCGTTCTTTCTGGCCCTCGTCGGCATGGTCGTGCTCTATCTGGTGCTGGTCGAGTTCGCCAAACTGTGGTTCTTCGACCATTACACTCCGGTCTCCGTTCCCGAACGCGTGCGAGGCCGCAGCCATCATCTGGCTCGGCGGGCGGCGCGGTTCAGCACCGCGCAGACACTCCAGAAGGTCACACGTCGGCATCGGGTCACGAGGCTCTAGCCGGTCCACCGCGCCGGTGACAGACTCGACTCATGTCTGATGCCACCGCAGTTCTGCAGCCCGTCCCGACACCGATCGGCCCGACCATATGAGCACCGAGAGTCGGGGGTCGGTGCCACGCACCGTCGGCCGCGTCATCCTGGGCCTGTTCCTCATCTTCGCGGGGGTGAGCCATCTCAGCTTCGCACGTGACGAATTCGCCTCACAGGTGCCGGATTGGGTGCCGCTCAGTAAAGATGCCGTGGTGCTCGCCTCGGGCGTGGTCGAGGTCTCGCTCGGGGGAGCGCTGCTGCTGCTGCGTCAGCGCCGCGTCACGGTGGGCTGGGTCGTGGCTGCCTTCTTCGTGGCTGTCTTTCCCGGAAATATCTCGCAGTATCTCACTCATTCGAATGCGTTTGGACTGGATTCGGACCAGGCGCGCGGCATCCGACTGTTGTTTCAGCCCCTGCTCGTGCTGTGGGCGCTCTGGAGCACCGGAGCGTGGAGGGCTTGGCGCACCCGCAGCCGCACTCGCACCCGCACGCACGGGTGACCACCCATACCCTAGAGTGACAGCGTGAAACTACGGGGGATGCGCACACGTCGGCGGCGCACCTGGCCGTGGATCACGGTCGGAGCGATCGTGGGCGTCACGGCTCTCGTCTGTGGCGTCATTGTTTTCGGCGGCGCGCAGGTGCTCTTGACACCCCATCACGCGATGACCTCGTCGGCCGGCACCGTGTTATCGCTCACGAGCAGCGAGATCACCCTGCCGAAGCTGGCCACCACCCAACGCGTGGGTACCTACGGTCTGGTCTGGGATACCGAGGCCGGAGCGGGGACGGGAACCGCGACGATCGGGCCGATCTCGTCGACCACGAAAGACAGCGTCACACGACCCATTTCGCAGATCGTGGGCGCGCTCGCCGTTGGCACAGCCGTGCAGCTGAACCCGAACATCCACAACTCAGATCCCCAGCAGAGCCTGGGAATCCCGTTCACGACCGTGCAGGTCGACGGCGAACTGGGGCCGATGCCGGCCTGGCAGGTCAAGGGCACCGGATCGACGTGGGTGCTGTTCGTCCACGGCATCGACGGTCAGCGCGAGAGTGGATTGCGCCCCCTTCCCACGATTGTGGCCGCCGGGCTCCCTACGCTGCTGATCACGTATCGCAACGACGTGGGTGCACCAGCGAGCCCCAACGGTCTGATCGACCTGGGCCAGACGGAGTGGCGTGATCTCGACGCTGCCGCCGCCTACGCGATCACGCAGGGCGCGACAGAGTTTGTGCTGTACGGCGATTCGATGGGTGGCAGCATGGTCACCCAGTTCATGCAGCGCTCGGACCATGCGCCTCGGGTCACCGGCATGGTGCTCGACGCCCCGGTTCTCAACTGGGCTGGCGTGCTGCAGGGGCAGGCCGATCGCGCCCACGTTGGATTTCTGGGCGGCGCACTCAAGCAGGCCGTCTCCTGGCGCGGCGACATCGATCTGAATATGCTCAACCAGCTCGACCAGACCGAGACGTTCGCAGATCTGCCGATTCTGTTGTTTCAAGGGTTGGCCGATCCGCTCGTGCCACCGACCGAGAGCCAGCAGTTCGCCGCCGCTCTTCCCCTCGCCAGCTACGTTCCGGTGCCGCACGCCGGCCACATTCAAAGCTGGAACGTCGATCCCCAACGGTATGAGACGCACCTCGGCGAATTTCTGGCGCCGTATTCGAGTGCCCCAGGGTCACCCGTCGACTCTCCTGAGTGACCGGTTGGCGCGACCTCCCGGTTAGCGGGAGGATGGGAACATGGCGACTACTGAACAGCCCTGGGTCAAGAACTACCAGCCGGGTGTGCCGGCCGAGATCGTGTTGCCGACCGAGTCGCTCGTCGCGATGTTCGAGCACTCGGTGGCCGAAGCCGGGGACTGCCCGGCATTGGAGTTCTTCGGTCGACGCACGAGCTACACCGAACTCGGTAATCAGGTGGGACGGGCGGCCGAAGGGCTGCGACGCCTCGGCGTGCGCGCCGGCGACCGGGTGGCTCTGATTCTTCCGAACTGCCCCCAGCACGTCGTCGCGTTCTACGCCGTGCTGCGCCTTGGCGCTGTCGTTGTCGAGCACAACCCGCTGTACACCGCGCGCGAGCTGCGCCACCAGTTCGAAAATCATCAGGCTCGTGTCGTGATTGCCTGGGACAAATCCGTGGCCGCCATTTCGGAGTTCCCGGCCGACATCGAGATCGACCACATCGTCGCAGTGAACCTTCTCGACGCGTTCCCCGCTGTGAAGCGCTTCGCGTTGTATCTCCCGGTGAAGAGTCTGCGCGAATCTCGGGAGGCTCTCACCGCCAGGGCTCCCGGAGCCATGACGTGGAAAGAGCTGCTTCGCCACGATGTGATCGATCCCGAGCACCCGCATCCGGCCGTCACCGATCTGGCTGCAATCCAGTACACCTCGGGCACGACGGGGCAGCCCAAGGGCGCCATGCTCACCCACTTCAACCTCTATTCCAATGCACTTCAGGGCGAAGCCTGGATGCACGGGGCCGAGAAGCGCAAGGAAATTCTGTACGCGATTCTGCCCATGTTCCATGCCTTCGGCATGACGCTCTACCTGACCTTCGGCATCCGCAAACAGGGTCTGCTGGTACTTTTTCCGAAATTCGAACCTGGCCTCATCCTCGACGCAATGAAGAAATCGCCGGCCACCGTCTACTGTGCGGTTCCGCCGATTTATGAGCGCACGGCGCTCGCGGCGAAGGAGAAAGGCGTCTCACTGCGCTCCTGCAAATATTGCATCTCGGGAGCGATGAACCTGCCCGACCATGTGGTTGAGCTCTGGGAATCGGTGTCGGGCGGCTTGCTGGTTGAGGGCTACGGCATGACCGAGTCGTCGCCGGTCGCACTCGGCAACCCGTTCTATCCCACCCGGCGCGCCGGAACAATCGGGGTGCCGTTCCCATCGACGCTGATGAAGGTCGTTGATCTCGACGACCCCACGATCGAGATGCCGCCGGGCGAACCCGGCGAGCTGTTGCTGCACGGCCCGCAGATCTTCCAGGGTTACTGGAACAATCCGGAGGAGACCGCGAAGACGCGCCTGCCCGGCGGGTGGCTGCGCACCGGCGACATCGTCACCGTCGACGACGATGGATTCACCACAATCGTCGACCGGGCCAAGGAACTCATCATCACGGGTGGCTTCAACGTCTCGCCGTCAGAGGTCGAGGCCGTGCTTCGTTTGCACTCGGATGTCGTGGATGCGGCGGTGTTCGGCAAGCCGCTTGAGCGCGGTGGTGAGATGGTCGTTGCGGCGGTTGAGTTGGCACCGGGCGCCGACCTGAACGAAGAAGCGCTGCGTGCCCACTGTCGTGATCACCTCGCCGCCTACAAGATCCCGCGCCGGATCGTGCAGATCGAAGACACCCCGCGGTCGATTCTCGGCAAGATTCTGCGTAAAAAGGTACGCGAGCAAATGCTGCCGTTGCTTTAAGAGCTCATTCCGATCCCGTTGCCCGTTGAGTTGCGGACTTTCGGCCTTCGACAGCAGGAAAAACCCTGCAAAGTCCGCATCTCGCGAGTAGCGGTTAGCGACTGCGTCAGGATCTCAAGCAATCTCTCGAGCCTCAACAACGGGACGGGGTGACTTCTGAGCAATCACGACAGTGGCGTAGAACTCTTCTGAGTCGACGACGCGCGCCGTCAAGCCACCGGCGGTGACGGCATCCGTCGCAGCGGCTCTCTGCTTGTCGCCAATTTCGATCAGCAGGCTTCCACCGGGGGCGAGCCAATCGGTGGCCTCCGCGGCAACACGTCGCAAGACTTCGAGCCCGTCGAGGCCTCCATCGAGCGTGACGAGGGGCTCATGGTCGCGGGCTTCCGGTGGGAGGAGGTCGATCGCATCCGTGGGGACGTAAGGCACATTGGCGAGCATGATGTCGATGCGGCCCCGCAACTCCGGGGGGAGCGGGGCGAAGAGGTCGCCCTGGTAGACACGGCCGCCCAGTGGTTCGGTGTTGCGGCGCGTGCAGGCCACGGCCGGCGTATCGATGTCGGTGGAGTGCAACTCGATTCCGTCGACCATCGAACCGAGAGCCACGCCGAGAGCCCCGGTACCGCTACCCAGGTCGAGCACCACGGCACCCGGCCGGCTGAGGCGGGCGGCCTCGCGCACCAGGAACTCTGTGCGTTGCCGGGGAACGAAGACTCCGGGACCCACCCCGATGCGCAGGCCACAAAACACGACCCAGCCCAGGATGGCTTCGAGTGGGAACCCGGCGACGCGTTGGGCGATCATTGCCTCGAGATCAGCGTCGGACTGCGGCACCGACAGCAAAAGTCGGGCCTCGTCTTCGGCGAAGACGCAGCCCGCGGCGCGCAGCCGAGAGGTCAGCGCGGCAGCCGAGGGTGATGACGGAGGTGTGGTCATGGGGGTGACTCACCCTACACCGCGTCGTTTTCTGAGGAATACCCCTGATTGTTTCGTTTGCGTCTCAAGAGGCGTAGCGTCGAAACAAGGATTCACACGACCGTGGGGTCACATGAACTCCACAATTTGGAGGAACCTCATGCCTGACAAGTCTCCGCACCGGCACGATACGAAAAAGCCCGGAAAGAGCATCAAAGAAAAACGCGCGAACAAGCGTGCCAAGACCACGTCTCTGGAAGAGACGGATGCGATCTCTCACCTGCGAAAGGTCGACAAGCCGCACCACCCCCTGATGTAAACGCTACTGGCCGCGCTTGTCCAGGCCGAAGCTGATGACGGAAGTCACCACGAGCAGCAGGGTCAGTGCCGCAGCCAGAGCGAACCCGGCTTGTGCCCCCGCGTTTTCAGCGATGAACCCGCCGAGCGCGGTGGCCAGGGCCTGACCGACGACCAGCGCGCTGGTCAGCATTGTCATGACCGTTGTGGTGCGTCCGGCTGGCGTGCGTTTGTGCGCGGTCGTGAAGAGAGTGACGATCACGGCACCGATTCCACACCCGGCAGCGATGAGGCCGACGACGACCAGAGCAACCGAGGTCGCGACAACCAGCGAGAGTGCCGCGAGCAGTGCGAGGGTACCGAAACTGATCCACCGGGCGCGCAGGCTGAACTTCTCCGGTGCGAAGACGATCAGAATCGCGACCAGCACTGAACCCAGGCTCAGCCCGCCGAACACGATGCCCGTCGACAGTTCAAGGCCCTGATCACGCATGAACTCGGTCAACGCCGTGAGCGTCGAGCCGAAGAACCCCCCGACCAGGAACATCCCGGCCGTGGGCAACAGGATGCGCGGGCGCAACAGGCTCCGGAAGGAGTGTGTGGGGGCGAGGGTGAGTTCGGCGGGTTCCAGCCGCTTCGCCGAAGGGTGGAGTGCGAAGCCGACAACGAATGTCGCGGCGATGGCCGCTGCGATGATCAAAGGAGCGCTGGCGCCGAATGCGCTAGCGAGGATTCCGATGGCGACCGGGCCGAAGACGAAGGCAGATTCGTCGGCAACCGACTCATAGCTCATCACGAGCGACAGTGTCTTGCGGCGCAGCAACCCGTCGGTTCTGGCCGTCACGAGCGAGATCAGGCGGGTGCGTGACAGCGGGGCCACCTGCGGTGTGCTGGCGCCGACGAGGAAGCCGAGGGCGGCAACCCAGGCGATGGATGCCGGGGACGCCGTGAGCAGCAAGAAGGCGATCAGGCTGACCACATTGACCGTGGTGGCGACCAGCAGTACCGGGCGCTGGCCGTATTTGTCGGCAAGCGAGCCGACGAGCGGACCGATGAGTGCGGTGCCGATTCCGGTCACGGCCGAGACGGCGCCGGCCTCGGCGACCGAACCGCGCACGCTGGTGACCAGCGTCAGCACACCCACGACGGTCATCGCGAACGGGAGCCGGCTGATGAAAGCCAGCGGGAAGAAGACGGGACCGCCCACGCGCAGCATGGTGCGCGCCGGAGAGGACGGTGTCGAGGAAGAGGGCTGAATCGTGGGCTGTGAGCCCGTGAGGGTGTTGGAAGAACTCAAAATGTCGTAGCAATCGGTTGGTGTCGGTGTCGCACCGACGGGATGGGTGTTACGCCTGGCGGGCCGCTGCGACGAAAGCGCGGATCAGGCCTGAATCTTTCACTCCACGGCTCGACTCGACACCGCTTGAGACGTCGACGCCGCCGGGTCGCACGGCGCGAACGAGGCCTGCCACGTTGTCGGGGGCCAATCCGCCGGCCAGGAGCCAGAATCCGTGTGGCGGGCGATTCTCGAGGTCTGTTGTGTCGAATGTTGTTCCCGCGCCCGGAGTGACGGCGTCGATCAGCACTCGATCCTCGCCGAGCCTCATCGAGCCGGCGCCCTCGCGATACCTGTCGATCGAGAGCGCGCGAATGGTGCGGAATCCTTCGTCGCGGAGACGATCGAAGTGATCGTCAGGTTCGTCGCCGTGCAATTGGACTGTGGTGAGGCCCGCCTGGCTCGCGCTGGAGAGCACAAGGTCGAGCGGCTGGTTGCGAAAGACCCCGACGGTTTCGATCGAGACGGGAAGATCGGCCGCGAGGCCCGCGGCGTGTTCGACGCTCACGAGTCGGGGGCTGCCGGGTGCGAAGACGAATCCGATCGCATCGGCACCACTGTCAACGACAGCCTGGGCGGCAGCTGCTGTGCTGATGCCGCATACCTTTACGTAGACCTGGCTCATCTGCTCACTCTCTGCTGGTGGTGAAACGTCGCGCACCATCGTCATGTCTCCCACACGTTACGCTGCCGAAATTGATGCTCCCGGGGAGGTGAGCACGCGAGCTGCGGCAGCATGTCCGCCCTCGCAGGCCACTCGCAGGTCATGTGTCAAAAGGTATGACGCCAAAAAACCTGCGGCGAATGCGTCGCCGGCCCCCGTGAGATCGCGCACGTCGGTCACCGGGGGGACAGCTACGACGATCACGTCGGCGCCGGGCTGATGCACAACGGTCGGGTCGGCTCCAGCCTTTGTCACCACGATGGTTTCGGGCAGCAACGACGCATTCGGTCCGGGCAAGCCATCGATCGTGAGACCGAGAAAGGTGCTCTCGCTTTCGTTGCCAATGAGGAAGTCCGGCCGCAGCTCGACGAGCAGGTCGAGAAAACGCTGCACGCCATATTGGCTCAGCATGCCCGTCGATGAGGCATCGATCGAGACCTGAATGCCCTTCGCCTTGGCGCGCCGGATCACCTCGATCGTCGTGGCACCGACCGGCTCGCCGTTGAAGGAGTAGGCGGGCACGTGCAGGAGCCGAAGGCCATCGAGCCATTCGTCGGGGACCTCGCTGAGCAGGGTCGATGCGCCCCGGTGGGGGAGCATGCTCCGCTCACCGGTTTCGTCGATCAAGATGACGATGGTTCCGGTGCTGCCCGCTCGTTGAACCCGTACGTCGACGCCCTCGGCCTCGAGGCCCTTCACCAGCGAGTCGCCGAGAAAGTCGTCGCCGACGCATCCGATGAACCGGGTGGGTCCGAGACGGCCGGCAAAGCTCGCCACATTCGCGGCGCTGCCGCCACGGGTGTGAAAAATCTCGGCCTTGGTATCGGTTCCGTGTTTCAGTGGTTCAGCCATCCAGACGATGACGTCTTCGACGAGATCCCCAATGATCCCCAGCACGATGTCGCGTGCCCTAGCGGCTCAGTGCGGCGGCCACGAGGCCACCGAGCGCGACGTTTCCGCGGTAGACCTCGACGTTGACGTCGAGGCTGACACCCTTCGTGTCGCGCTGAATGAAATCGAGCAGGAACGGCGTCGAGGCGTTGCCGCTGATGCCCTGCTTCTCGGCTTCGGCCCAGGCGCGGGCGAGGATGTCGTCGAGCTGCTCCGGGGGAAGCTGCTTGTCGGTGGCGACCGGGTTGGCGAGCAGAACCGACTGCGGCAGGCCGAGTGCGTCACGGGCCTTGACCACGGCGGCGACCTCATCCGGGGTGTTCACGGCGTAACCGATGGTGAAGCCAGAGTCAGAGACGTAGAAGCCCGGGTAGTGAGTGGTGCCATAGCCGATGACGGGAATGTTGAGGGTCTCGAAGCGTTCGAGGGTGGCGGGAATGTCCAGAATCGACTTGACGCCAGCGCTGATCACGATGATCGGCACCTGGGCGAGGGTGGTCATGTCGGCCGACTCATCGAAGCTCTCGGCTGCGCCGTGGTGCACGCCGCCCAGGCCGCCGGTGGAGAAGACCTTGACGCCGGCTTCGTGGGCGAGGAACGCGGTGGCCGCGACGGTGGTTCCACCGTGGCGTCCGAGCGCGTGAATGACGGGCAGGTCGCGCAGGCTGACCTTGTCGATGTTGTCGGTCTTCGAGAGGATCGTGATCTGCTCGGTGGTGAGGCCCACCGTGGGGACGCCGTCGAAGAGGCCGATCGTAGCGGGCACAACGCCCTGCGCACGCAGGCTCGCCTCGGCCTCCAACGCGACCTCAAGGTTGCGGGGGCGCGGGAGCCCGTGCGTGAAGATCGTCGACTCCAGGGCGACGACGGGGCGGCCGTCGCGGACGGCGTCCTGGACTTCCTGTGAAACGTGGATGACGGGAGAAGTCATGAGCGACTCTTTCTGTTGAACTGACTGACTGGCTGACTGGCTGGTGAAGCCGATAGGTCAAGGTTAGGGGCGAAAGCACAAAAGAACCAGAAACAATCAAGGCACTTTAGATAGGCTTTGTCTATGCAATATACGCTTCGTCAGATCGAAATCTTCGTCGCCGTGGCCGAGGCCGGACATTTCGGACGCGCCGCTGAAGCCCTGCACATCTCGCAACCCACGGTGAGTCAGGAGGTCGGACGCTTAGAGCGGGCGCTCGG
Organism: Leifsonia psychrotolerans; assembly: GCF_013410665.1. Classification (NCBI taxonomy): domain Bacteria; kingdom Bacillati; phylum Actinomycetota; class Actinomycetes; order Micrococcales; family Microbacteriaceae; genus Glaciibacter; species Glaciibacter psychrotolerans. Next base: position 544,646 of record NZ_JACCFM010000001.1, read on the forward strand.
AATCGCGCTGCTTGATCGCTCGAAGCGATCAGCCACCGTGACTGCGGCCGGCGAGGTCATGATGATCGAGGGGCGGATGCTGCTCAGTCAAGCCGACCGACTTCTCGACCAGGTGCGCCTGCACGATCCGAGCCGACAGCGCGCTGCTCGTATCGTCGCCTCGCCGAGTGTGGTGAACCGTCTGCTGCCCGCGGTGATCAGCCGGGCCGAGCAGGAGATCCCGTCGGTGCGAATCGAAGACATCCCGGTCGAGACGGGCGGCGTCTCGCCCGAGATGGTCGTCGAGAACGCCGACATCGGGCTCGGCCGCTTTCTGACCGAGCTGGACGGCTTTCAGATCGAGACCATCGCGCTCGAGCAGGTCTATGTGGCACTCAGCCGAGCGCATCCGTTGGCACAGCGCGACAGTATCGCGCTGGCCGATCTCGACGATCTGCCGCTGCTGCTGTGGTCACGGGAACAGAACCCGGTCTACTACGACTACCTGATGGAGATTTGTACATCACGGGGGTTGAGCCCGATGGTGTTGGTGAGCCCGCCGCGCATTGTGGGCTCGCGGCTCTATCTGCTCAGCGAATCGCGGGCTTTCTCGCTGGTACCGTCGTCGATGCTGGGCCACCTGTCGGAGGGGCTGACGACCGTGCCGCTCGATCGGCCGGCGACGGTGCCGCTGTCGATGCAGTGGCGCACGGGCGACACCCGACCGCAGCTCGCGCAGCTTCGGGAACTCGTGCGCGAGGTGGCTGCGGGGCTGTCGGCCTCGACGAGTTGACGAGGTCGCGGCCGGTGAGACGGCGGGGGACGTGCGCCGACTGACTGACCAGGTGCTTCCGGGTGTCGCCGAGGTGCAGTACCCGCGGGCGTCGGATCGTTGGCATGATTGCGGGTGAGCTTCGAGCGCCGAAGCCCGTGGCTGATCCGGGGGCCCTGTGGACATACTGATCGTTGTCGTGCTTGGTCTGCTCGCCATAGCCGTCGCATCGATGTTGAGCACGCGACTCGGCGTGGCTGCACCGCTCCTGCTCGTCGTTGCCGGAATTGCCGTCAGTCTGCTTCCGTTCGTGCCCACCGTGCAGATCGACCCCGAGTGGATTCTCGCCGGAGTCTTGCCACCTTTGCTGTACTCAGCGTCGGTGTCGATGCCGGCCATGGACTTTCGCCGCGAATTCGGGGCAATCGGCGGGCTCTCCGTGGTTCTCGTCGTCATCAGCGCCACGGTGCTTGGTCTGTTCTTCGCTTGGGTGATTCCCGGGATCGGGATCTGGTGGGGGATCGCCCTCGGCGCGATCGTGAGCCCGACGGATGCCGTGGCCACCTCCATCGTCAAGAAGGTCGGGGTGACTCCTCGGGTCGTCTCGATCCTTGAGGGTGAGGGGTTGCTCAACGACGCGACCGCACTCGTGCTGTTACGCACCGCGATTGCCGGCACGGCGGCATCCGTCTCGTTCGGCGGGGTGCTCGGCACCTTCGTCTTCGCGGTGGCGGTCGCGGCGGTGATCGGCTACCTGATCGGACGACTCAATTTGGCGCTCCGATCCCGGGTGTCGGATGCGACGGTCAATACTGTGTTGTCGTTCACCGTTCCCTTTCTGGCTTCGATACCGGCCGAGGCGCTCGGGGCCTCGGGCCTTGTCGCCGCCGTTGTGGCCGGTTTGGTGACCGGACATCGCGCTCCGCGCGTGCTCTCTGCGCGGAACCGATTGTCGGATTCGGTGAATTGGCGCACCGTCGAGCTGGTGCTGGAGGGCACCATCTTCCTGTTGATGGGCCTGGAGTTGACCGCGATCGTCGGCGACGTCTACCGTGACAACGCGGGCATCGGATCTGCGATTCTGATCGCGGCCGCGGCCCTGGGGTTGACCATTCTGGTGCGGGCCGCCTACGTCGCTCCGCTGCTCGCCTGGCTTCGGGCCCGGGCCAGACGCAGTGAACACCTGAAGCCACGGTTGGCTGAGTTCACCGCGCGGCTGCACAACCCTGTCCCCCCGGCTGCCGAGGCCACCGACGGGCGCCCCCCGGGCAACCGACGTGACGGTCTGAGTGGAAGTCTTGTGCCGTCGCCCAGCCGGGTGGAACGGATGCGCACCCGCGTGCGCCGCGCAAGCGCCGACATCGACTATCTGCTTGCCGCCCCGCTGGGCTGGCGAGAGGGAACCATCGTGGTGTGGGCGGGGATGCGCGGGGCCGTCACCCTCGCGGCAGCGCAGACCTTGCCGGCCGAAACGCCGAATCGATCGTTGCTCATCTTCATTGCCTTCGTGGTCGCGGCCGCATCGCTCCTGATCCAGGGGGGAACCCTGCGCCGGGTCGTCGGACTCGTCAAACCCGCGACGGGATCCAACCGCGAGGCGGAAGCCGTCGAACGCAGCGGCATCCTGGACCTTCTGTTTGACGCTGCGAAATCGGTTCCCACCGGGCTGGCGCTCGCCGCGAAGCCGCAGGCGCTCGCCGTGATCGAAGCGCAGCGTCGGGCGCTGCTCGATGCGCGTGACGACGGACTGTTCAGCGCGGGCGCGTTGAGAAATGCGTTGGCGGTGCTTGATGCCGACCAGATCCGGCTGGAGTTGCGCGGCGGATCCGCAGGCTGAGCGTGTCGGGGCTTCCGAGTCTGCGCGCGGCTTGAGGCGCTCGGCGCAGGCTGGAACATACGCCGAGCGCCACACTCTGCGCCGCGACACTCCCGGCCAAAGTGAAACGGCCAGGTACCCTTGACGAGGCCCATTCGGCGGGCCCGCGAAAGGAACACCCTCGGTGAGCGACATTGCAGGCGAATTGGCTCGCGTACGCGAGGCCTTCGATAAGCCCACGCTGCGCTTGCTTGACCGTAAATGGGCACCGTTCGTGCTCGCCGTGTTCACACTGTCGTTCAGTCGTGACCGCAGCAGCGTGCAATGCGACAGGCTGCATGCCCAGGTCGACGCCTACCTGGCCGATCTGCGCACGATCGGCACCGAGACACCGACCGGTACCGGCCGGAGCCTGTGCGTGCAGTGGATGAACGACCAGTGGCTCTATCGCGATACCAGCCGCGACGCCGGTCGCGACCCGAACAGCGACGCAGCCGGTGAAGCCGAGGAGCGCTACTCGCTCACCTCCCACGCGCTCGAGGCGCTGTCGCTGGTCGAGAGCCTGTCGCGTGATCGTGCGCTGATCAGCGAGTCTCGCCTGACGATGATTGTCGACGCCGTGCGCCACCGCGCCACGCAGGCCAACCCGGATCGCGACGAGCGCATCCGTCGCCTCGACCTGCAGATCGCCGAGCTCGCCAGCGAGCGCGATCGGTTGGCCGCCGGGGGAGAGATCGCGCCGGCATCCGTTGAAGAGATGCGGGAGGGCTACGCCAACCTGATCGACCTCATCGGGCAGCTACCCGGCGACTTCAAACGGGTCGAAGAGTCGGTTGCCGCAATGCACCGCCAGATCGTCAACGACTTTCGGTCCGACGATCGCCCGATCGGCGACGTGCTCGACGAGTACCTGGCCAAGACGGATGCCCTCATGTCGCTCACCGCGGAAGGCCGCGCGTTCGAGGGCGCCTTCGATCTTCTGCGCAATGATGCGCTGCTGCTCGAACTGAAACGCGACCTCGAGGCAATTCTTGACCATCCCTTCGCCGAGGGGCTTCGCCCCACCGAGCGTCGCAGCTTCGGCGCGACGGTCGGCCTGATTCGCAACGGCATCGACGACGTTTTGACACAGCGCAACGGACTCACCACGACCCTGCGCGAGCACATCGTCAACCATGACATCGTCAAAGATCGTGAGCTGGAGGGGCTGCTGCGTGAGATCAACATCGAGCTCGTCACCTGGATGCAGACGGCCGGCCCGCAGTCGCGCGTGCGTACCGAGATTATGCCGGGAAACCTCGACGCTCCGCACCTGCGCGAGCGGTTCTACGACCCTGAATCGCATGTGCCGCCCGCGCCGTTGGCTGATGTCTCGCAGCATGCGCCCGAGGCGTTGAGCCTCGATGACATGCGCAAGCAGGGGGGACCGCAGCTTGCGGAGATGCGCGAGGCGATGCTCGACGCGTTCGAGGCAGGGCAGGTGGCCTCGATCGGGGCCGCATTCAACAAGCTGGAGAACGGGCTGCGCCGTCCGGTCGAGATTCTCGGGCTCCTGCAGCTCGCCACGCAGATCGATGCCGTGAACCATGATGGCGCGAACCATGATGGCGCCGTCGAACACTACCGAACGGTGCGTCCCGACGGCTCGCAGCGCACCTTCGCGGTAGCGCGGGTCACCCTCGGCGACAACGAAAAGGCGGCCCTTCGGGCCCTGACTGATGGAGCAAACAGTGACCAGTGACGACTGGAGCGATGACACCGCAGAGGCGTCCGGCACCGGCACAGGCGTCGACACCGGCACAGGCGTCGACACCGGCACCGACACCGACACCGACGGCGTCGAGAGCGAGGGAGAGAGCCTTTCCCTGTTCGAGGGCGACGAAGGCGGGCTCTCCGCTGCGCAACGCCGCACGCTCGTGCTGCTGCTGAAGCACCGCTATATCTCGGCCGCCGAGCATCCGGCAGCCTGGCGCACCCTGCTCGCCTCGACGAGTCGCATCAAGTCGCGTCTCAACGATCTGTTCCTTGACCTGCACGTCGACAAACACTTCGAGGTCGCCTTCAAACGGCAGGCGCAGGGCGAGGGTGGAGTGGTCTTTCCGACCGTGCTGCATGACACCTCGTATACCCGCGAAGAGACCATTCTGCTCGTGGTGCTCCACCAGCGCTTCCGCAGCGAACGCGCTAACGGCCACGAATTCGTCATCGTCGACCGTGACAATCTTCTCGAGAAGGTGGCGCACTTTCGACCCGCGCACGCGACCAACCGTTCGGGCGACGCGAAGAAGGCATCCGCTGCAATCGATGCACTCGCCAAGGCGCACGTGCTGCTGCGCACGAGTGATCCGGACCGATTCCGCATCGCCCCGGTGATCGAGGTGCTGCTGCCCGTAGCACGCCTGGCCGAGCTGCTTGAGTGGCTACGTGCCGAAAACGGTAGCCACAGCGTTGAGCGTGCGGATGCCGCAGTGCCAATTCTCGAGGCCGAACTGGAGCCTGCCGTATGAGTGATTCCCCGCTGTTCTACATCGATGGCGCGACCGAGGGCACCACGCAGTGGCGGGCCGAGACGTTTCAGATGGTCAACTGGGGTGGCTTTCACGGCCACCATTCTGTTGATCTTGCCGCGACGGCGACGCTGATATCGGGTGCATCCGGAACAGGAAAGAGCACACTGCTTGACGCTTACCTCGCCCTGATGATGCCGTCTGACACCCCGTTCAACGGTGCGTCGAACGATGCGGGCTCGGGGCGCGCGCGCAGCGCCGAGCAGCGCAACGTGCTCACCTATCTGCGTGGCAAGACCGACGACACCCGCGAGGCCGAGACGGGCGCACTGCACGACCAGGTCTTGCGTGGCGGAAGCGAACCGGCCTGGGGCGCGATCGCGATGACCTTCATCGACGACAACCGGCGCCGTTTCACCGTGCTGCGCAGCTACTACGTGCCGCGGGCGACGAACAGTTACTCCGACGTCTCGATGCGGATGGCGACGTTCGACGGCGCCTTGAACCTCAGCGATCTCGAAGACGTGGTTGCGGCCAAGTTTGAGAAGCGCGCGCTCAAGGCCCGATTTGCGGGCATTGAGGTGTTCGACACCTACGCTGCATTCGCCCAGACGCTTTATACGCGCCTCGGCATCGGGGCGAACGGTGAGGGCGGCAAGGCGCTGCGTTTGCTCGCGCGCATTCAGGCCGGCCAGCAGGTGAAGACCGTCGACAGCCTGTACAAGTCGATGGTGCTTGAACGCCCAGCCACTTATGCGGCGGCCGACAAGGCCGTCAATCACTTCGAGGACCTCGAGCGGTCCTATGGGGCCATGGTCACCGAGGCGCAGAAGGCCCAGGTGCTGGAACGTCTTCCCGAGCTTCAGAAACAGTTCATTCTGGCCAACGACAAGGCCGACCTGGTCGACACCTTCGGGGTCTCTCGCACGGGTGACACTCCGTTGCGCCTCTGGGAACTCGGCACCGAACAGCGCCTGCTCCGAGTCGCCGGCGACAGCAATCGCACCGACCGCAGCCGTGTTCGGGCGGAACTGAGCGCGGCAACTGCGACCGAGAATGACCTCAAAGCGCGGGTGGCCGAGAGCCAGCGCCGCCAGCGCGAGAACGGCGGCGATGTGCTGGCCGACCTGCGCAGCGAGCTCGCCCTGCGTGCCGAGCAGCGCGACGATCGGGTGGCATCCCGCGCTCGATTCGACGAGCGCGTGGCGGTGCTGGCACAGCCGCTGGGCACGCGCACCGAGTTCGCCGAGGCACAGGCCGCGGCCGCTCGCACCCTGGCTGCATTCGGCGCCGCCGAGGCGCACGCCGAGGAACGCCACGAGGCGCTCCGTCGCGAGCAGTATCCGCTCGAAGAACAGATTCGCACGCTGAAGAAGGAGCGCGACTTTCTCGACGGACGGCACAGCCTGGTTCCCGAGCACCTGCACTCCGCACGCCTCGCGATCGCCGAGACGGCCGGCCTGACCGCCGATGACCTGCCGTTCGTGGCCGAGCTGATCGACCTGGCGCCTGGAGAAGAGCGCTGGCGTCAGGCTGCCGAGGTCACGCTCGGTTCTGTCGCGCGCATCCTTCTGGTCGACGAGACCAAGCTTGCCGCGCTGGGCCGCGCGATCGATCCCCTCGCGCTGCCGGTGCGCATTCATTTCGAGGGCGTACCGCTCAGCGCGGTGATGGATGCCGCGGCGGGCGACCCCGGGCATCCGCTCGATACGGACGTCGTATCGGGCAAGCTCGTGCATAAGGACTCGCCGTTTCGCGCGTGGCTGCGGAAGCGTCTGTGTCTGCCCTCGCTCGACGCACGCTGCGTCGAGACTGCCGCCGAATTCGGCGCGGAGGGCTCGTATGTCGCCCTGAGCGGGCAGACCCGCAGCGGCAGTCGTGGGGCGCACGGCATGAACCGCGACCAGAAGCCGATCATCGGATTCTCGAGCCAGGCCCGCCAAGACGAGATTGCGGAGGAGCTCGCAGAACTCACCGCGGCGGCCCAGCGGCTGGCGAACTCGGCTCAGGATCTCGGCGCGGAGCTTGCCGCATTGCGAGCCCGACGTGACGCAAGCCAGTCGCTGGCGGATGCCGTCTGGGAGTTGATCGACGTCGATGCCGCCGAGGCACAGCTGACTGACAAACAGGGCGAGCTGGCGCGCGTGCTGGCCAACAGCGACGTGTTGCGAGCGCTGCAGGAGGAGGAGCTTCGCCTCACCGCCGAGCTCGACACTGCTCAAGGGCTGCGGTTTGAGGCCGAGCGTGCGGCGCGCGTGCTGGCCGAGGAACAATCTGAGATCGTCGATCGTGAGGACGAGGTGAACGCGCAGCTCGAACGCCTCGTCGACGAGCAGGTAGTCACACTGTCGGAGGAACAGATCGCGCACCTCGACGCCGAATTTGAAGCCGTCGGTGACCCGACCGCTCTCGACGGTTTCGCCGCCGGGATGAAGCGTCTGCGGGAGCGGCTCGCCGAGCAGTCCATGATCGAACGTGATCGTGCCGTGCAAGCTGCCGGGGCGATGCGGAACATCTTCGACTCCTACCAGCGGGCCTGGCCAGATCCCACGATCGGCACCGGGCTCGACTCCTATCAGGGCTACCGCGACATTCTTGATTCGGTGCTCACGCTCGGTTTGCACGAGCGCCGTCAGGAGTGGAAGAAGCGCCTCGCGGCGTGGAGCGGGCAGGATCTCGTTCCGCTTGCGGGGGCGTTCGAGACCGCGATCGAACAGATCGAGGACCGCCTGCTGCCGATCAACGGAATCCTGGCCACGCTGCCGTTCGGCGCCGGCCGGGACCGCCTGCAGATCGCGCTGCGCCGCCTGCACCGCGACGATGCGACGGCGTTCCGCGCCGAACTCAAGCAACTCTCGAGCGGGGCGACCGAGCAGTTCGACGATGAGCAGACCGAGGAACGGTTTTTTGCGGCTGCAGGCCTTCATGGCCGGCATCCGCAAACCGGAAGACGAGTCGAAGCCGTCGTCGACCCGCGACCTGCTGCTCGATGTGCGCCGGCACGTCGAGGTGACAGCCGTGCGTACGACGATCGATGGCGAGGTGCTCAGTACCTATTCATCGCTCGGCGGCAAGAGTGGTGGCGAGTCGCAAGAACTCGTCGCGTTCGTCGTCGGCGCCGCGCTGCGCTTTCAGCTCGGTGACGAGAGTCGCACCCGGCCGCGTTTCGCGCCGGTCTTCCTCGACGAGGGCTTCGTGAAGTCGGATGCCGAGTTCGCCGGCCGCGCGGTCGCCGCGTGGAAGGGACTCGGCTTCCAGCTCATCGTCGGTGCCCCGCTCGACAAGGTCACGGCGCTCGAACCGTACATGGAACTCGTACTGTCGATCACCAAGAACCATGCGCAGGGTTATTCGTACATCACGCCGATAGCGGATGCGGCGGGGCCGGTTGACGAAGCAGCAGCAGAGGACCGAGCTGCCGAGCTCGTGCCCGCTCTCGGTGATTGAGGTGCGGAGCGAGCTCTGCGAGCGAGCCTCGAAATCAGGCGAGCCACCCCTTAAACGTGACCCTAGACCTCACGCGTTGAGGTGAGTTGCGGACTTTCCGCCTAAGTTCCGAAAACGAAGGCCGAAAGTCCGCAACTCACACTGATTGGCCTACTCGGCCAGCAGCGTCCAGTTGCCGTCGGCCTTGACGCTGAGCGCCGAGGGGCCGGCGGAAAGCGGCACTGTTCCGGAGTAGGCACCGATCTCGTTCACGAGCAGTCCGAAGTTGAAGGCCTTGCCGGTCTCCTCCATGACGACGAAGTTGGCCGATCCATCGTGCGTCGCGGTGAGCTTTCCTGCCTTGCCGTTATAGAGGAACACGGCGTCGCCAGCGCCAGCGCCAGCCAGGGAAGGTGCGGCCGAGATAGGCGAGAGTGTCAGGCTCCAGTTGCCGTCCGCCATGACCTGAATTGTCGTGCCGTCGCCCAGCGCGTTGAAGCCGTAGACGGTGGTGCCCGAGTAGGCGCCGATGGTGTTGACCAGCAGCTCACCGGTCGACGCGTTCGAGGCGTCGAGCACCGAGAGGGCGAAGTTCGCCGAGCCGTCATACGTCGCGGTGACAATTCCGGCGGTTGCCCCGGCAGGCAGCGTGATCAGGTTGTCGCCGGTGCCGGTCTGGGTCACCGGAGCAAACGTGCCGAACGTCTTGTCGGCCCAGGCCTGGGTGGCGTTGGCCTTCGGTGCGGGCTTTTCTGCCGGTTTCTCTGCCGCGGGTTTCTCGACAACCGGGGCCGGGGCCTCGGCAACCGGCTGCTGCACCACGGCGCTCCCCGAGTTGAGGCCATCGACAGCACTTTTTGATGCGTTGGCTCCGTTCACGGCACCGGTGATGGCGCCAAGCACGATCACGGCAGCGGTCACGATCCAGGCGATCTTCTTGTGCTGGTCAAACCCGGCGAGCTTCAGACCCTGCTTGTCACGCTGGCTCCCGGTCAGCACGAGGATGAGGTCGATGAGAACCCACACGCCGAACCCGCCGAAGGTGACGAGTTTAAGCACGCCGGTGCCGATCTTGCCCAGATAGAACCGGTCGGCGCCCAGTCCGCCGACCAGCCAGGCGAGCAGCCAGGTCGTGACGAACGACTTCTGCGACACGGGCTCAGCTGAGACGGATGCGGGGGCGGATGCCGCAGCGCCCGGCGCGTAGGCGGGTGGGTTGAACGGAATGGTCTGCTCCTGCTGAGTCGCGGGAATGGATGCCGGCACGTCGGCCGGCGGGGGAGTCGTGTTGAGAACGGTCATGGGTGGTACTCCTCTGTGATGTGGGTTGTCAAACGGGTGCGGGGTTGTGTCTGGCGGGGCAGGTTAGAGCGAGCGGGCGATATCCGGTTCGGCCGGGGCCTGCTGCGAATCGCTCGGTCGCCGACGCGTCGCAATCGGTTGCACGGCGGCCATCAGGCAGAACCCGAGCACGCCGATGAACAAAAGCGCCGGGATGCGGGCATCCGTCGTTGACTGAGATGCCGCGAACGTCTCGGCGTCCAGCTCGGCGAGATCGTCGAGCTGGGCGCTGACGATCTCGAGCAAGTCGGCGGTGGCCCAGGTGTTGACGACGGTCTGCTGAGGGGCCGATCCAGCGAGAAGCTGACGCGAGTCCTGAGTGGCCCGGGCATCGCGCACGGCACTGTAGCTCGACTGGGCTTGCACCGAATCTGCATCCACAGAAGTGGGTGCGGCGGCGAACCACACGGTGAGTGCGGCAATCGCCCCCACCGTTGCAATGCCGGCACGGAGTGTGGGCAGCAGCTCGAGGGTGAACGAAGAAGACCGAACCTTTCGGGTCTTGGTCGGAGCCTCGGCCTCTGCGGCGGGTGCGACTTCGGGTGAAGTGGGTTCCATGAAATAGGCTCCTTGGTGAGCGTTGTGACGAGAGTGATGGGCGCGAACAGGTACGAGTGCAGGCGGCACCGGCCTTCCCCCTGGTAGCTGGGCACCGCCTGCATGCAGTCGAGTTCGGGTCTTCGTCTGCTGTGGCCACGCTAGGGCCAGACGCCGAAAGTCAAGGTGGTGCTTGCTGATAACCCCACTTATCAATGGTTCGTCACCAATTCGACGGCATCACCTCTAAGCTGATTCAACACGGCCAGAGGGGAGCGACGACGATGACCGACCCAGCACTGTTCATGACCATGACCGACATCGCCGCCCTCGCCCGGGTGCAGCGCCCCGTCGTCTCGATGTGGCGTAAGCGCACGGCCGGCGCCGCCGAGCCGTTTCCGAGCTCGATTGCGACTACAGGCACACGAGAACTCTTCGACGCCCGGGAGATTGCCGAGTGGCTTACCGCGACCGAGCACGGCAATAATCCGGATGCCGTGGCTGACGCCGCAGCATTCGCCCGGCCCGCACGCACCGTGTTGGGCGGCACCGATCCCGAGGCCGACGAGACAACGTTCGACGCTCATACCGCGCTTCTGGCGTTGCGCAGCACTCTCGGTCACTCGCTCTCGGGCTTGAACCGTGACGATCTGCTCGACGCCGCCGATGAGCAGGATCCCGACGACGACACGCTTTACCGTGAGATCGAGGCGATTCCGGCCGGCGACGTCGACGCGCTGACCCAGTACATCGATTCCTTTGTCGAAGCCGCCTACAGCGAGGCGGCCGCCTATGAGCTGCTCGTGGCGAGCCGGCCTCGGGCACGCGATGGTGCCCTCGACGACACGACTCTCACGAACGACGCGGTGAATCTGGTCGCGCAGATCGCCCACGCCCTGGCTGCGGCGAACGGCGTCAGCACTGGCGCCGGCGTCGACACCTCCGCTGACGAGCGCTTCGTCGACGTGACCGGCAGCGCCAGCGACCTGCTTCTGCGCATCGCCGAGACGGCATCCGTCGGCGCGGAGCCGACCATGCTCACCGCCGACTCGACCGGTGAGGCCGCACGTCTGCTGCGCCGCCGACTGCTCGTGCACCGCATTCCGCGGCAGACCTTGCACGTTGATTCGACTGGCGCATTCACGCTGACCGCCCACGCCGTGCATGTGGCACAGTTGCCGCACTCAGCCCACCCCGAGATGACCGCGCTCGAGATGCTCACCGCGATCGACACCCTCGCCCTGCACCTGAACGACAAGCAGGTCGCGGTGATCGTGGCCCCCTCGGCGGTGCTGAGTGATGCCGGCCTGACGCCCGACGCCGACCGTTTGCGCTCCGATGTCATGCGCACCGGACGCCTCCGCGCCATCGTGCGCTTGCCGGCCGGGCTTCTCGCTCGCAAGCCGCGGCAATCCTTGACCGTCTGGGTGCTGGGTGCCGCTGCAGCGGCCACGCCACTGGCTGACCGTTGGACGATGGTCGCGGATCTCAGCACAGCCGTCCTCGGGCCGGGCATCGCCGATGACCTCGTGGGCGACCTGGCCGCGTCGCTCGGCACGCGCGCCGCTGTGCGGGCGCACTCGTTCCGCTTTGCGCGCCTGGTATTTACCCGCACGCTGTTGAGCAGTCGCGGAGCGTTGGTAGCCGGCGCGCAGACCACGACTCCCACCAACGCGACCGCTCCGGCCGCGCTGGCCGTTCGCGCCGAGGCGCTGATTGCCGCGCTGAACGATGAGTCGGGTGAGACGACGGATGCCGCATCCGGTCGCCTGCAAATCGGCATTGGGGCCGCGACTCCCCGCGACCACACTGCGGCGAGCAGTGTCTCACGTTCCACGACGACCTCGACCGTCGAACAGCTGATCGCCGGCAAGCAGTTGCGTTACGTTCCGGGCAACCGACTCGACCCCGTCGACATTGTCGTGGGTGGACCTTCAGCGGGTGGCATCCGTCTGATCGGGCCGGCCGAGGTACTGGGGAAGAGTGCGCTGGGCACCCGAAGTATCGACCGGCTGCGTTTCGCCGCCGACTATGCGGCAGGTCGGGTGACGGAGCCGGGTGACGTGGTGTTCATCACGGCACCGCGTCCCGCGGCGATTGTCGACGCGGAGGGCACCTCGGTTGTGGAGTATCCCGCGCGCATCCTGCGTATTGCGCCGGCCGCCTCGGCCGAGGCCGCCGCGCCGAACGATCTGATCGACGCCGTGCTCGCCGCCGACATCATGGCGCTGCCCGCCGCGCACCAACGCTGGATGCGCTGGCCGGTGCGTCGCGTGCGGCCCGAGCAGAGCGACGCGCTCGCGCTGGCCCTCGCCGCGGTGCGTTCACAGCAGGCCGACGCCCGCGAGCGGCTCGCCCGGCTCGACGAACTCACCGAACTTCTGATGGAGGGCGCCGTTGACGGCGGCTTCACCATTACCCCACTGATTTCTGAACCTGTACCTCCGACGAAAGGAACCCCCTAGTGCCTCCGAAAACCAAGGTTGCCGCTGCGCCCTCCACCATGAAGGAGCTGAAGGACACGCTCTGGAAGGCCGCCGACAAGCTGCGCGGCTCGATGGACGCCTCTCAGTACAAAGACGTCATCCTGGGGCTGGTGTTCCTCAAGTACGTCTCGGATGCCTTCGACGAGCGCCGCGAACAGATTCGCGCCGAGCTGGAAGGCGATGGCCTGAACGACGACCAGATCGCCCAGCTCATTGATGATGTCGACGAGTACACCGGTCGTGGAGTGTTCTGGGTGGGGGCCCGTGCCCGCTGGACCTACCTGGCCGAGAACGCCAAGGGCCTGCCTGCCGTTGGCGGAGAGGCACCGAAGTCGATCGGCCTGCTCATCGACGAGGCAATGGACCTGCTGATGACCGACAACGCGTCGCTCGCCGCCACGCTGCCGCGCATCTACAACAAAGACAACCTCGACCAGCGTCGTCTCGGCGAGTTGCTCGATCTGCTCAACTCCGCTCGCTTCACCGGGCACGGCGCCACGAAGGCCCGCGACATTCTCGGCGAGGTCTACGAGTACTTCCTCGAGAAGTTCGCACACGCCGAGGGCAAGCGCGGTGGCGAGTTCTATACGCCGGCCGGTGTGGTGCGCGTGCTCGTCGAGGTGCTCGAGCCCACCCATGGGCGTGTCTATGACCCGGCCTGTGGTTCGGGCGGCATGTTCGTGCAGACCGAGAAGTTTCTCGAGTCGCACAACAAGGAGGGATCGAACATCTCCGTCTACGGGCAGGAGCTCAACGAGCGCACCTGGCGCATGGCCAAGATGAACCTGGCCATCCACGGCCTGAACGGCAACCTGTCCAGCCGCTGGGGCGACACGTTTGCGCGGGACCAGCACCCCGACATGCAGGCCGACTTCATCATGGCCAACCCGCCTTTCAACATCAAAGACTGGGCGCGCAGCGAGAACGACCCACGCTGGAAGTACGGCGTTCCGCCGGCCGGCAACGCCAACTATGCCTGGATCCAGCACATCATCTCGAAGCTCGCCCCCGGCGGCAGCGCCGGTGTGGTGATGGCGAACGGCTCGATGTCGTCAAACTCGGGCGGTGAGGGCGACATTCGCGCGCAGCTCGTCGAGGCCGACTTGGTCTCGTGCATGATCGCGCTGCCCACGCAGCTATTCCGCTCGACCGGCATCCCGGTCTGCACCTGGTTCTTCGCCAAAGACAAGACGGCCGGAGCCCACGGCAGCATCGACCGTACCGGCCAGGTGCTGTTCATCGACGCCCGCAACCTCGGCCACATGGTAGACAGGGCCGAGCGAGCCCTGTCTGACGAAGACATCGCCAAGATCGCGGGTACCTTCCATGCCTGGCGTGGCACCACCCCGTTGGTCGAGCAAACCCCGTTGGTCGAGCCCACCCCGTTGGTCGAGCCCACCCCGTTGGTCGAGCCTGTCGAGACCCCGCACCCCACCCCGCCGGTCGAGCAAACCGCGCCGGTCGAGCAATCCCCGCCGGTCGAGCAATCCCCGCCGGTCGAGCACACTCCGTTGGTCGAGCTTGTCGAGACCCCGCGACCCACCCTCAACTACGTCGACGAACCCGGCTTCTGTTACTCCGCAACCCTCTCCGAAATCAAAGCCGCAGACTACGCCCTCACTCCCGGCCGCTACGTAGGAGCGGCCGAAATCGAAGACGACGGCGAGCCGATCGAGGAGAAGATCGCGAGGTTGTCTGCCGAGCTCTTCACCCAGTTCGACGAGTCGGAGCGCCTCGCGGCGGTTGTGCGCGAGCAGCTGGGGAGGGTGTCGTGAGCGAGTGGCAGCTGGGCTCGGTGTCTGGGATCATCGAGCTTCAACGTGGCCATGACCTGCCAAGCCAGGAACGCACCGATGGCGATGTTCCAATCATTGGTTCTTTCGGCATAACCGGGAGTCATGACACCGCGAAATACTCGGGTCCGGGCGTCGCAATTGGGAGAAGCGGTGCCGCAATTGGAACCGCGACTTATGTGAGCGGGCCCTATTGGCCGCTTAATACGTGTCTCTTTGTTAAGGATTTCAAAGGGAACGATGAACGCTGGGTGTTCCACATACTTGATTCGATGGATTTCACCGCATTCAATTCAGGGAGCGCTCAACCGTCGCTCAACCGAAATTTCCTTCGTGACATTCCTGTTTCCATTCCTCCAATCGGTGAGCAGCGCGCAATCGCAGAGGTGCTGGGTGCGCTCGACGACAAGATCGCTGCCAATACCAAACTCGCCGCTACGTTGGAGGCGTTGCTCGCGGCAGATGTCGAAGCCCACTGGCTCGGATTAGAAGCCGCAGCAGGTAACTCACCTGACATCTCGATCCTTCAGATGTTTGAAGTGAACCCCGCAATCCCGCGGCCGCGGGAGCCCAACGCACTCTACTTGGACATGAAGAAGCTCCCCGAGTCGGGGAGTGGCATCAGCGAATGGGACTATCGGCCAGCGCAGGGCGGTGTGCGATTCATGCAAAGCGATTCACTCATAGCGCGTATTACGCCGTGCCTGCAAAATAGGAAAACCGGGTTTGTTGATTTTCTAGAGCCTGATCAAATTGGCGTCGGCTCCACCGAGTTCATCGTTCTTCGATCACGGCCGGGAATTCCCAAACAGCTGTCCTATTTCCTGGCTACTGACCCGACGTTTCGCGACTTCGCGATTCGGCACATGGTCGGTACGTCAGGTCGACAAAGGGTCTCAGCTGCGGATATTTCGACCTACACGCTCCCTGCACCGGATTCAGGCTGGCTCGCGCAGTTTGCGCGACTGGCAGCGGATCGGTTCAGCTACATGAAGTCGATGCGCGATGAAAACCGCACCCTCGCCGCGACCCGCGACGCCCTCCTCCCTCTGCTCATGTCGGGCAAGCTGCGGGTGCGTGACGCCGAAAAGGTGCTGGGCGAGGTGCTGTAACCGATGCCGTACGACCTGCAGAATCGGCTTGTCGTGGGCGTCGCATCCAGCGCACTGTTCGATCTGACCGAGTCGGATGCCTACTTCAACGAGCATGGCGAAGAGCCGTACCGGATCTATCAGCACGAACACATCGATGATCAGCTGCAGCCGGGCGTCGCGTTTCCGTTCATCAAGCGGCTCCTGGGGCTGAACGACCTGCGCGAGGCCAGCGATCCTCTGGTCGAGGTGATCGTGCTGTCGAAAAACGATCCGTCGACCGGTCTGCGGGTGATGCGCTCGATCGAGGCGCACGGCCTGGCCATCACCCGCGCCATCTTTACGCAGGGGCGCTCGCCCTACGAGTACATCGAGGCGCTGAGCATGTCGCTCTTCCTCTCGGCCAACGAGGCGGATGTGAAGGGAGCGCTCGAACGGGGACTTCCCGCCGGCATGGTGATGGCATCCGCTTCAGTCGACGAGGAGGACGGTGGGGCCCTCCGCATCGCCTTCGACTTCGACGGCGTGATCGCCGATGACGGATCGGAGCGGGTCTTCCAAGGGCCGGGTGGGCTTGGTGCGTTTCAGGCGCATGAGGTTGCCAACAGTGGCGTGCCGCTTTCGCCCGGGCCGCTGCGTGAGTTTCTGCGCGACCTCAACCTGATCCAGAGGATCGAGCAGGCGCGACGCGACAAGGATGCGAGCTACGAGCTCCGTCTGCGCATCTCAATCGTCACGGCCCGAAACGCTCCGGCGCACGAGCGGGCGATCCAGACGCTTCAGGATTGGGGAGTAACGGTCAATGACGCATTCTTCCTGGGCGGAATCGACAAGGGCACGATTCTGCGGGTGATGAAGCCGCACATCTTCTTTGACGATCAGAAGAACCACCTCGACTCGACCTCGGCGTATGCGGCGAGCGTGCACATTCCGTATGGCATTGCCAACGAGGCCCGACGCGTACCCGAACCCGAATTGTCGGACGTGGCAGCTACGGTCGACGCGTAGGGCGAACGGCCGCACGTCGGGTTTCCTCACAACACTTGAGTTCTACACCCTAGGAGTTGTATTGTCGAAGTGGTTCATCGATCTCGAACTGGTCGAAACCTGGCTGGACAGTCTCGACCAGGATTCCTATGAGCAAGTCATCGCGGCGCTGGAGCTGCTTGAGGAGCGCGGCCCACAGCTGGGCCGGCCGATCGTCGACTCCGTCACCGCTTCACGACACAACAACATGAAAGAGCTGCGCCCTGGTTCCAGTGGGCGCTCGGAATTACGAGTCCTGTTTGCTTTCGATTCCGCACGAAACGCGATTCTTCTGGTGGCCGGCGACAAGTCGGGTAACTGGAAGAAATGGTACAAACTAAACATCCCGATCGCCGATAGGCGGTTTGACGAACACCTTGGAAGGCTGGGAGGCAGGACCTGATGGCAAAGACACTCGACGAAATGCGTGCCAAGCGCCCTGTCGACGCTGAGGTCGTTGCAGCGCACAAGAAGCGGATGCTGGAAGAAGTGCGCGCGTATCGACTCCGCGAACTTCGTGAAGCGCACGAGCTCACACAGGTCGAGCTTGCCAGTCGGTTGCAGGTCAGCCAGAACCGGGTCTCGCGTATCGAACATGGTGACATTGAGCATGCGCAGGTCGACACCCTGCGCAAGTACGTCGAGGCGATCGGCGGGGCCTTGCGTATCGAGGTTGAAATCGGGGACGAGCGCTTTCAGATCGCGTAGTCTGCCGCATCCGTCTCTCGCCAGACGAATGCGGCAGCCAGTCGGGTTTACGCCACCGCAGTCAGAATCCGGCGCTCCTGGTCGAAGATGGCCTGGCTCAGGCGGAACTCCTCGGCCTCGGGGTATTCGACGAAGTCGAGCAGGTGACCGTCGTGACGCACCAGGGCATCTCGAACCTCGACAGGGGTTGCGTAGAAGAACTCGCGACGCTGATTGATGCGGTTGACACGAACGTGCGCGAATTCGCGGTGGAGGGCGGCTTCGAGACCAACGGCATCCTTCGAGAAGATCAAGGCGTGCTTGTCAAAGGCGAAGGGGACTGAGGCGTCCCCGAGTTCCTTCACACGATCGTTGGGTTCCTGGCGCCTTGTCATTCCGATCTTGACCATGCGTTCGCCGAATGCGCCGACGTTGCTGATGACGTAGACGTGGCCGGCTCGGGTGTTCGCCCGGCGGAACTCGACGTTCTCAATGTCGAGATCGATCTGCGCGAGACGTTGCTCGAGCTCTGTAGTGTCGGCGCCGGGCTGCTGCAGGAGCTGTTCCAGCGCCTTGACATACTGTGCGCGTTCCTTGTCGAGCTTCGCGCGGGCGGCTTCGATCTCGCGCAGAACCTTCTCTTCCTCGCGCAGCCGTGCACGCTCTTCACGCTCGGCCTCCTTCTTGGCCGCGAGAGCGACGAGATAGCGAGCCGCCAGGCCCAGCTCATCCATGCGCATCCGGTGGTACCGCGACCCAACGTTGATATTCATGCGGAGGCCCAGTTTGGAGATTGTGTCACGCGCCCGGTCGAGGCGCGCTTCGGCGGCGGTGAGGTTGCCCGCACGCACCGACTTCACGCAGTTCTCGGCCTCTGAGTTGTAGGCACGGAGCATGAGCGTTGCGAACTCTTTGACGAACTTCGCGCCCTGCGCGGGTGAGTTGTTGAACGTGAACGACGAGGGGTCGAACGAGATGGCATCCTTGCTGCGCACCTCGGCCTTGATCTTCGCGCGCAGGGTGTCCAGTTTGTCTTTCAGCTCCAGCGAGTTCTCTGCCGCATGCTCAAAGTCGAAGAGGCCAGCGTCTTGCAAGACAGCGGTGTCGCGCAGGTTGACCACGGTTGCGGTGAGGGTGCGGAGCTCGGCCTGGAGAGCTTGTTCCTCCAGTGCAATCTGTGTGCGGCGCTCGGCGCTCTGTGCCTCGACGGCGGCCAAGGCGGCGCGATGTTGCTCGGCCTCTGCATCGATGGCGACGATGTTCTGTCGAGCAGCCGCTTCGGCGGCCGCGATGCCCAGACGGATGTCGGCGGCATGAGCCTCAAGCTTCTGAACGGCATCGACCGTGTCGGTGACGTGTGCAGCGTCGAGAGTGGCTTGAAGCGTCGAGTATTCGGTGCTCACCAGCGTCAGCTCGGCGTTTGCCGCGCGCAGCGTTTCGAGCTCGGCTGCCATTGACTGCGCGAACTTGCGAAGTCCCCAGCGGGGGAGTGTCGAAGGCGCCTGGGGAGTGGACGCGGCCGCGGGCTGTTCGATCCACAGCTGCCACCCCTCGGGGGCCGGCGGCCACTCCGGGTCTGGCTGCCAATCTGCTTCTGGGACCCAGTCAGCCGGAGGTTCTGGCCAGCCGGGAGCAGGATTGAAGACTAATGACATGGCAGATCCCCCTGAATGCGTTCGTGGTATTTCCTCCAGGGTAGGTGCTCGATCGCGTGGTTCTCGGGCGGTGGCCAAGCGTGTCAGACCCTCCGAGGAGGATGGCCGCAGAGCACGTCGCAGGAGTCGCCCGCGGCGTCAACGATGCGGAGGAACATCGATGTCTGACGACGCTGAGGCTAGTTTTCCTGCTCCACCTGCCCGGTCGACAATGCCGGAGTGGTATCCAGATCTACTCGAGTCCGTTTCTAGCCGGGTAGTGCACGGCCGCAGCCGCGCGGTGTCGGCGGTGAATCGAGAGCTCATCTCGACGTATTGGTTGATTGGGCGTGACATCCTGCGACGGCAAGCCGAAGAGGGCTGGGGGAGTCGCGTGATCGATCGACTCTCGTCGGACCTGCGTGAGCGTTTTCCGGACTCTAAGGGGTTCTCGCCGCGGAACCTTCACTATATGCGCGCCCTCGCTGCCAGCTGGGACGACAACGCAATTGTGCAACAGCTTGTTGCACAATTGCCATGGGGCCACCATGTCGTGCTCCTCGACAGGGTCTCAGACAAATCCACCCGGCGCTGGTACGCATCCGCATCCATAGAGAACGGCTGGTCTCGGGCAGTTCTCGTTCACCAGGTAGATTCACACCTCCACGAGCGATCCGGCAAGGCGATCACCAACTTCGCGGCCACCCTTCCGCCCCGCGATTCAGATTTGGCTCAGCAGATGACCAAAGACCCCTACATCTTCGACTTTGTCGCCATGACGGATAGTCGCAACGAGCGGGAGTTGGAGACACAGCTCGTCGCCCACGTGCAGAAGTTTCTGCTTGAACTTGGGCAGGGTTTCGCATTCGTCGGAAAACAGGTGCGCCTCGAGATCGGCGGTGACGAGTTCTACGTTGACTTGCTCTTCTATCACCTGAAGCTTCGTTGCTACGTGGTGGTCGAGCTGAAGGCGACGCGGTTCGATCCCGGTTTCCTCGGGCAGCTCGGAATGTACATGGCTGCCGTCGACGACCTGCTGGCGCACCCCGACGACAAACCCACCATCGGCCTGTTGCTGTGCAAGTCCAAGAACAGTGTGGTGGCCGAGTACGCCTTGCGCGGTTCAGCCGTGCCGATGGGGGTCACGGAATGGCGGAGCGCCATCGTCGAATCGCTTCCTGAAGAGTTCGCCTCCAGCCTCCCGACAATCGAGGCTTTGGAAGCGGAACTCGGTGCTGACGACGACTCGTGATGGGTCGGTCGCGGCGCGATGATCGACCTGCACCGTCGGAGTTCGTCGGTCGAGGCTTCGGAAAATCTCTTAGGGCGAACGGCCAACATCAACTAATGTTGCACTTATATGTGCAAGCAGCATAAGCGTGATTGAAATGAAAACGGGCGATGGCCCGAAACTGAATCGGGTGACGGCCCGAAAATAACGGAAGACACAGGCTCATCATGACGCCGACAATGCTGCGCGAAGACACGATTCTTGTCGATGACGAGGTTCGTGTGGAAGCCGAAAAACTGATCGACGAGGTGTGTGACACCCCCGTTACCGGTGTCCTTGTTACGTTCAACGGCGTTTCATCGCCGTTGCCACCTGCGCTTGCTCGGTTCCTGGTGAACGTACTTGAGCGTACCGCCGAGGGGGGAACACTCACCGTTCAGTCGATGCCTGAAGAGCTGACGACAACGGTCGCGGCTCGAATGCTGGGCGTCTCCCGGCCCACATTGATGAAGTGGATTGCGGCCGGCGACATCACTGCGGTCAAAGTCGGTAGTCATTCCCGGTTGCGATCGCAGGAGGTGCTGGCCTTCAAGCAGCAGCGAGACGCTGCTCGCAGATCTACGTTTGACGACTTGCGTGCGACTGCCGACGAACTGGGTGACCTGTAGTGCCCCGTTCAGCGTCGTTGGCGAGCGGGGATTAGCTTCCCAGCGGCTCGCAGGAATCACGCTTCATATTGGCAACCGCGCATTTTGTGAAGAAACGCCGTTTCTCATAAAATGCGGCGCTCGGATTATGAATTGTTCGCTGGTGCACTGTCTTGAGGTTGGCTCGCGGGGTTTCGAGACGCGGTCTCGCTCACGCTCGTTCGCTCCTCAACCACCGGGACAGGTCGACTTCGTTCTCCAGGGGGCTGATAACCCCCGCTATCGGGGTCGTTGCGGCGGGGTGCGGGCGTTGCCCCATACGATTCGTAGTGGCATCCGTTGTGATCGCAATGGGCCTGGGTCGTTAGGGGTAAGACGTGGCGGGGTACAGCGAAGCAGAGTGGGAAGCGCTCGCACTCGACAAATTGGCCGAGCCGTTGGGCTGGCAGCCGCTGGCGGGCGAGAAGATCGCTCCGGGCACTGGCGAGCGTGACAGCTGGGACGAGCTGCTCATTCGCCCCCGACTGCTCCAGGCCCTGCGCCAGCTGAACCCGAATGTGCCGGGGGAGTACCTGCAGCAGGCCCTCGCCGAGATCGCGTCGCCGAAGTCGCAGGATGCGATCACCGAGAACCACCGCATCCACGATTTTCTGGTCGACGGCTTTCGCCTCAGCTACATCGGTGACGACGGCAACGAGGTCAACGCGAGCATCCGTCTGCTGAGCGCCGAGCCGAGCGAGAACGATTGGCTCGCCGTCAACCAGGTCACGCTCATTCGGGGTGACTTCACGCGCCGCTTCGACCTGGTGCTGTACTGCAACGGCATGCCGGTGAGCATCGTCGAGCTGAAGAAGGCCGGGAGCCAGGCGGCGGATGTCGCGGCCGCGCACGCCCAACTGGGCACTTACCTGCGCGAGTTTCCGATGGCGTTTAGGTTCTGCGTGTTCACGCTGGCCAGCGACGGCATTTTGGCGAAATACGGCACCCCGTTCACGCCGCTCAACCACTTCTCGCCGTGGAACGTCGACGATGACGGCGAGCCGCTGAAGCCTGGCGACGTGGGCGATTGGGATGCCAGCACCGGCATGGAGATCGCGCTGCTCGGCCTCTACAACCAGGAACGCTTCCTGCAGCTGCTGCGCTCCTTCACCGCGTTCGACGAGGGCGCAGACGGACTGCTCAAGCGCATCGCCAAGCCACACCAGTACTTCGCCGTGACCAAGGCCGTCGGCAGCACAGTGCAGGCCGTGGAGAGCAACGGCAAGGCCGGCGTGGTCTGGCACACCCAGGGGTCTGGCAAGTCCATGGAGATGGAGCTGTACACGAACCTGGTGTCGCGGCATCCGAAGCTCAAAAACCCGACGGTCGTGGTGATCACCGACCGCACCGAGCTCGACGGGCAGCTCTACGAATCATTCAGGCAGAGCCTGTTGCTGCCCGAGCAGCCCAAGCAGATCAAGCGCCGCAGCGAACTGCGTGACGAACTGAGCAACCGCACCACGGGCGGCATCTACTTCACGACGCTGCAGAAGTTCGGCCGTAGCGAGGCTGAGAAGCAGGCCGGCACCGACCACCCGCTGCTCTCGGATCGCCGCAACATCATCGTTGTCGTCGACGAGGCGCACCGCAGTCACTACGACGACCTCGACGGCTATGCCCGTCACCTGCGGGATGCCCTGCCGCACGCCACACTCATCGCCTTCACCGGCACGCCCATCTCGTTCGACGACCGCAACACCCGCGACGTCTTCGGGGACTACATCGACATCTATGACCTGTCGCGGGCCGTCGACGACGGAGCCACCGTGCCGGTCTACTTCGAACCGCGCCTGATCAACGTGGCACTGGCGACGAATGTCACCGACGAGACCCTCGACGAAGCCGCCGACGAGGCGACCGTGGGGCTGGATGACACGGAGCGGGCCCGCATTGAGGCATCCGTCGCCGTGGTGAACGCCGTCTACGGCGCGCCCGATCGCATCAACGCCCTCGCCGCCGACATCGTGGCGCACTGGGAGACGCGCACCGCGCAGATGGGCAAGTTCATCGAAGCACCCGGCAAGGCGATGATCGTGGGTGGAACCCGCGAAATCTGCGCCAACCTGTACTCGGCGATCGTGGCATTGAAGCCCGAATGGCACTCGGATGAGCTCGACACGGGCGTCATCAAGGTCGTCTACTCGGGGTCGGCCTCTGATCTGCCGCCGGTGTCCGACCACGTGCGACGGGATTCGGCCAACGCCGTGATCAAAGAGCGGCTGAGAAACGTCGATGACGAGCTGCAGATCGTGATCGTGAAAGACATGATGCTCACCGGCTATGACTCCCCGCCACTGCACACGCTCTACCTCGACCGCCCGCTCAAGGGCGCGCTGCTGATGCAGACGCTGGCACGGGTGAACCGCACGTTCCGCGGCAAGGAAGACGGCTTGTTGGTGGCGTATGCGCCGCTCGCCGACAACCTCGCCAAAGCGCTCGGCGAGTATTCGAAGAACGACCAGACCGAGAAGCCCATCGGGCGCAACATCGACGATGCCATCGTGCTTGCGGTGCAACTGGTCGACACGCTGCGCGGGCTGCTCGCGGGCAACGATTGGAAGGCGGTGCTGGTAGCAGGAGGGGCGAAGGCCTACCTGAACGCCGTCACCGGTGCTGTGAATTACCTGCGTAACCCCGCGACCCCGGGCAACATCGCCCCGGCCGGCGACGACGAGTTCGAGTCGTTGGCGGCCGCCTACCGTCGCTACTCCGGGCAGCTGTCGCGGGCCTGGGCGCTCTGCTCGGGTGCCGGAGCACAGGAGCTGGAGGAGCGCCGCCCCGAGATCGCGCTCTATGAAGAGGTGCGGGTGTGGATGGCGAAGTTCGATGCGGCTGAGCGGCAGGCGTCGGGCCAGCCGGTGCCGGAAGACGTGCAGCGCCTGCTCGGCGAGCTCATCGCATCCGCTACCTCATCGGGTGACGTGCTCGATATTTATGAGGCGGCCGGCATGCCGAAGCCGGCGCTGGACGACCTGAGCGCGGACTTCATCTCGAAGACGCAGAAGGCACGTAACCCGCAGCTGGCCATTGAGGCGCTGCGGAAGCTCTTGACCGAGGAATCGAAGCGGTCGACGCAGAACAACCTGGTGCGGCAGCGCGCGTTCTCGGAGCGCATCAGCGAGCTGATGAACAAGTACACGAACCAGCAGCTCACAAGCGCCGAGGTGATCGCCGAACTGGTGGCGCTCGCCCGCGAGGTTGCCGCGGAGGCGGAACGCGGGTCTCGCTTCACGCCGGCGCTCAGTAACGACGAACTGGCCTTCTACGACGCCGTGGTGCAGAACGAGTCGGCGGTGGTCGCGCAGGGGGACGGTGTGCTCGCGCAGATCGCCCGTGATCTCGTGGCAGTCATGCGCCGCGACGTGCGCACGGACTGGACCGTGCGCGATGACGTGCGGGCCAAGCTGCGGTCGTCGATCAAGCGGCTGCTCGTGGCGGCGGGGTATCCGCCGGACAAGCAGCCCACGGCGATCAAGCTCGTGATGGAGCAGATGGAGTCGATGGCGCCCCGGTACAGCGAGGAGCGCGCGGCCTGAGTGGCGAACGAACCTACGGCGCGCTCGGCTGCATCGCTTCGCTATCGGCGCGCGCCATTGCCAGAACCCGCGACGACTGACAGATGAATCAGGCTCACCTTTCGGGAGTCTCTCAGGGCTGCAACGTAGTGTCTTGCGGGTGCACCTGGCGCGGCCGAAATTTTCCCGGTTCGGCCAGTGTGCTTATGCCTGGCCGCTGATGGTCGGGCAGGTGCGTCCCCCTCGTACCGTGGAATCCTTCCCCAGAGCGTGAGGATTCCGGCCCTCGACGACGCCACAATGGCGAGATTCGGAACCTTCGATGCCCCATGCCTCGATGCACTGTGTTGCAGTGCTGCACTTCGTGATTCATACATTCGCCGAGCCCGGACGCAGCGCCAGTGCGTAGGCCCCTCTCGACGGATGCCGCTCCAGCCGCACCGGCGTCCACCTCCCGCACGAGGCAGTTTCAGCTTCTCGGCATGGGCGTGCTTGCCGTGGGGCTCTTCGCCGTGTCGACATCCACCCCCGCATTAGCGGTCGAATCAGATGCGCACGCCGGTGCCCAGGAGGCAAGCTCGGCACCAGAGGCTCAGACGATGGTTGTCGCTGCCGACGCTGTGACCGTCACGATTCATCGCGACGGATTCTCCTCTGCCGCAGCCCCCGCTCCGGCCCCGGCTCCCGTTGTAGCCGCCGCAAGCGCGCCAGCGGGCCAACCGGTGAGCTCGGGCTGGGTGCTTCCCGTGGTGGGACACGTCAGCGATCACTTTGGGCCTCGCCCAGAGGCGCCTGTCGCCGGCGTCAATCCTTTTCATAGCGGCACCGACATTGCCGCTCCGTCGGGATCGCCCGTGGTGGCGGCTTCCGGGGGCACCGTGATCTTCGCGGGAATGAGTGGCTCGCTGGGAAACTGGGTGCTCATCGATCACGGCAACGGGATTGAGACCGGCTATGCCCACAACAGCGAGATTCTCGTGAGTGTGGGCGAGACCGTTGCTGCGGGCCAGACGATCTCGCGGGTCGGCAGCACCGGCGCGGCCACCGGGCCCCACCTCCACTTCGAAGTTCACGTGGACGGTACGCAGGTGGATGCCGAGACGTTCATGAGTGAGCGCGGAATCTCGCTGGGCTAAACCCCTCGACGCCCACCAGGGTGAATCGATGCTGAGCCATATTTGGCACTGCTTAGCCCTGCAGCTCCAAGCGCTGTGTCTTCGGCAGGCTGGCCACAATGATCGCGTGTGACTCGGCAATGAGTTCGCGTAGATGTGCCGTGGGCACCGATCCGTCGAGCCGCACCGTAATCCAATGCTTTTTGTTCATGTGATAGCCGGGCAGGATTCCCTCGACACTCAGAATGAGTCTCGGCACATTCTCGGGGAGCGCTTTCAGTGTGATCGACGGATGTTCGGCATCCGGACGGTCGATCGAGAATACTTTTCCGCGCACCTTGAAAACACGGGTTTCGGGACCGAAGGGATAGGTCTCGTCGGCGCCGTTGAGTTCGAGCAGAAAGGCTGTGAGCTCGTCGGGCGACATTGTTGATCTCCTTCGTAATTGGATGACATTCACAGCACTATGGCGGCTTTCGTGCAGATGAGCTTTGCATACTTGCACCTTCGCCCGAGCGGATCCTCGCCCGTGGCTTGTCTATCACGAACCGCTGGACTCGCGTCCGAGTGGCTCACCGGTGAAAATACATGCTTACTGCTCTTGCTGCCCTCTCTGCTCGATTCCGTTCCGCAACTCGCACCACTGCTCCTGACAGTGCAGCGGGGGAGGAAGGCCCTCTGGCACCCGACGTCGGCGCAGGGTCAACACGCACTCAGCTTCGCCGCCGCCGTCAAGGACGCAAGCATCTGCTCGCCGTCGGGGCAGTGCTCACTATCGGTGCCGTCATCGGCACCGGATTCGGGGTGCAGTCGGTCATGGCCAATGCTGCCGAACAGACGAAGCATGAGGCGGCGCTCAGCGCTGCCGCATCGGCCCAGGCCGCCGCGCTCAGGCTGCAGGTGACGCAAGCCCGCATCCATGTCACTCTCGCGACGGCATTTGCCACACGCACCGCCGAGGCGGTCGCCAATGACGGCACTGTTGCGATCGCCGCGGCTGCGGGCAAAACGGATGCCACGGTTCTCGCCGCATCGGTCACCGAACTCAGCAAGACAACCCAGATCAGCACGACAACGGCCACTGCGGCGACCGCGCTCATCCCAGACCGCGTGATGCAGCTTGCTGCACGCACGGAAGCCGCAACGGCGTCGGTACGCGCGGCGACGGCTGAGGTCGACCGTGTCGCCGGGGAGCAGGCCGCGGCCGCAGCTGCCGCGGCGCAGGCTGCCGCGGCCGCCGCTGAGGCCGCCGCGCAGGCTGCCGCCGACGAGAAGGCGGCAGCAGCCCCGTCACGGCCGGCTGCCCCGACCGACCCGAGCGGAGCGCAGGCGATTGCCCGCGACCTGATGCTCTCGCAGTACGGCTGGGGCGACGACGAGTTCGGGTGCCTCGTCAGCCTGTGGAACAAGGAATCAGGTTGGAATGTGAACGCCTACAATTCCTCAAGCGGGGCAGCCGGAATCCCGCAGGCCCTGCCGGGCAGCAAGATGGCCTCGGCTGGTGCCGACTGGCAGACGAATCCTGCAACGCAGATCACCTGGGGGCTTGGCTACATCGCGGGCCGGTACGGCACCCCGTGTGGAGCGTGGGACCACTCGGTCTCAAACGGCTGGTACTAGGGTCACTGAACCCGCCGAAGGACTGGATCCCACGGCATCCACTGGGTATATAGGCATGATTCCTTGGACTTTCGCGTGAGGGCGTGAGAGCGTAGACGGCGCTACTGAGGTTTGCTCAGGTTGATTTCTCCACACTGAAACCAGCGCCAGCCGCGACCGTTGGCCGAGCGCTACTGATCAAGAATTGTGGCGCCCGCGCTCGCAATTCGCTTGAGAAAGTCATGCTTACCCTCCCCACAACACACACGCCAGGCCGAGCCGGAGCCCGAACTCAGACTCACGAAGAAGTTCACACAGAAGATCACGCAGAGGCCTCGTTCTCAGCTCGACCTTCGCCCCTCGAGCCAGTCCGCACGCCGTCCCGGCCAACGCGAGCTCGAAACATCATTTTCACGACCGGCGCGATGCTGACGATCGGTACGCTGGTCGGCACTATCGCGGTGACGCAGTTTGCGTTGGTGGGGCACGAGAGCAGCGTCGCCGAGACGGCAGCTGTAGCCGCCGGCACTGGAATGCACAAGGAGCAGCTTGTCGCTTACGCGGGCGTCACATCAGCCCACGCCGAGCGGAATGCCCAAACCACCATCGCGAATGCGAATATCGTGATCGCGGCGGCACAGGGCAAGACGGATGCGACAGCGCTGTCGGCGTCCGTCGCGATGCTGGGCAACTACACTATTCTCAATTCGGACCGGGTCTTCGCTCTGGTCGACCAAACCCAAGCCAACGCCTCTCTGGTGACGGCTGCGACGCTCGAGGCCGATCGGATTGCTGCCGAGCAGGCGGCCGCTGCTGCTGCTGCTGCTGTGGCTGCCGCTGCTGCGCAGGCCGCGGCGGATGCGGCGGATGCTGCAGCGCGTGCATCCGTGGTGTCTGCGCAGGGCCCCGCAGTGTCATCGCGTCCCGCCGCTCCGACCGACCCGAGCGGGGCTCAGGCGATCGCCCGTGACCTGATGGCCGCGCAGTATGGCTGGGGCGATGATCAATTCGGGTGCCTGGTCAGCCTGTGGTCTCGGGAATCGGGCTGGAATGTGAATGCGTACAACGCCTCGAGCGGCGCGACGGGCATTCCACAGGCCGTCCCGGGAAGCAAGATGGCCTCGGCCGGCGCCGACTGGCAGACGAATCCCGCCACCCAGATCACCTGGGGGTTGGGATACATCGCGGGGCGTTACGGCACTCCGTGTGGCGCCTGGGATCACCTGGAATCTGCCGGCTGGTACTGAGTTCGCGCGACTGCCGTGCTGTGGATAAATCGCGCGCGGCGGCTCGGAAGTGCCTTACGGTGTCGGCATGACCGTGTTCACTCGTCGCCCCAGCGCGGGCTCATCCGTGCATGCGGTGCCGGGGTTGATCATGACGGTGACCGGTCTGGTCACGATCTCGGCTCTGCTCCTCTGCGGATGTGTGTCCACACCGGTTCCGCGGCCGAGCGTTCAAGCGACGGCTCCCGGGCCGATCTTTGCCTCAAATGAGGAGGCGCTGAGGGCGGCGACTGAAGCGTATTCCGGCTACAACGAGATGTCGGACCGGATCTTGCGGGAAGGTGGCGCCGGGCCGGACCGAATCCGTGAGTTCACGTCGAAGGAGATGGCCGAGATCGAGATCGAAAGTTACACGAACTTAGCAGCTGAAGGGCGCCGGATGACTGGCGAAACTTCCTTTTCGAACGTAACTCTTCAGTCTGTAGTTGATGGAACCGTGTCGGTATATGTCTGCTCGGACCTATCACAAGTCGAGATGCTGGACAGCAGAGGGATCTCGACGGTGCCTGCTGGCCGTGCTGATCGGTTTCCGACCGTGGTTTCTCTCAGCCCGGATCGCTTTGCTTCGAGCCGACTCGTCGTCGCCGCGGTAGAGCTTTGGGAAGGTTCTGGTGTCTGCCCATGAGTGGATTACGAACCTCCCTTATTGCCGTTGGCCTGGTTTCACTTTTGACGTTTGCCGTGTTGGAGGCGGCTCCTGCGACGGCTTATGCATGCAGCAAGGAATCCATCGCAAACGACACGTGTCCTCCGTCTGTCGGCGGGAAGGTCGATGATGACGGGGGTGGTGTCACGGTGGGCGGCGGGTATGACACCGGCGGGGGCGGAGCCGGGTCTGGTGAGGGGGAGCCCGGTGCGGGTGCGGATGGTGGGGGTGTGGTACCGGGTATGGATGTTAATGATCCGCTCTATTTCACGCGTGACACGTTTGGATCGGAGTGCCCGGTGGGGGCGCCGTGTGATCCGGGCCTGGTGGTGCGGGTGGGTGATCTGGTGAATATTCCGGCGGCCAAGCCGACAAGTGGCATGGAGCCGAATGGGTGGGCGATCGTGGGGCTGCCGGCGAATTTCTATTCGCAGGCGGAGGCACATGTGCGTAGTGGTGTTCTGCTGGGCTATCTGGCAGAGGTGCGCTTTACCCCGCTGGGCTTCAGTTGGGCGTACGGTGACGGTTCGCACGGTCGAACGGGCACGGGTGGTGAGTCGTGGGCGGCGCAGGGGCGTGCGGAGTTTGATGAGACGGCCACGAGCCATGTTTATGGCGAGTCCGGGTCGTTCGTGGTCACGCCGCGGGCGCTCTACACGGCCGAGTTTCGGTTCAACAATGGGGCGTGGCGCAGTGTGGTGGGCACGGTTTCGGTTGCGGGTCCCGCGTTCACGGTGGTGGTTGGCCAGGCCAAGACATTGCTTGTGGGTTCGGATTGTCGCGGCAAACCCCAGGCCCCCGGCTGTTGAACCAGTCTCGCGGCCGGGATACGTGGTCTCGACACGCTCGACCCACGGTTCGGTGATCGAGCCGCACCCATCCGTTGATCGACCCCCTCCCGCTGATCGAGCCTGTCGAGATCCCGTGAGCCAGCCTCGAGACCGTGGACCGTGGTCTCGACAAGCTCGACCCACGGTTCAGCGCTCGAGCCCGCACCCCTTCCGCTGATCGAGCCTGTCGAGATCCCGTAAGCCAACCTCGAGACCGTAGACCGTGGTCTCGACCGGTTCAAGTTCTCGATCCCTCCACAGACACAGCTTCGAGAAGTTATGCACCGATACTGAGAAAAGCTCGTAATCATGTTCGTTCTTTGGGAGAATAGAGCTATGTCAATCACCTCCCCACCCCCCGTCTCCGCCCCGGAGCCGACACCCGCCCCGGGTGCGTCGGCACCGACCGCGGCCATGGTGCTGGCGGTGCTCGAACAGGCCCGCTCGGTTCTGGCGGTGCTCGGCACTGTCAGCCCCGACCGGTTCACCGACGACGACCTCCTCGGTGTGCTCGGCGCGTTCGAAGGTGTGGGCCGGCTGGTTGATGCGGGCCGGGTGGCTGTGGCGGCGACGGTCGAGGAACGCTCCGGCCGGTGGCTGGGCCGCGACTCCCTCGCGGCAAAGCGGGGCTGCACGAGTGGCATCGACCTGATCACCCGGATCACCCGCATTTCCGGCCGTGAAGCGAAACGCCGCAGCGCGCTCGGCCTGCGAATGCAGGACACGCAACACGTCGGCACGATCATCCCCGCACTGTTCCCCACGGTCGGTGCCGCAGTGGCCGACGGCTCACTGGGGGTGGATGCGGCGGAGGTGATCATGTCCGGTCTGGCCGAGATTTCCCCGCGTGTTGCCCCCGATGATCTTGCGGCTGCGGAACGCGCTTTGGTGTCTGCGGCGACGGGCACGATTACGGCCGAGAATGAGGGTGAGCCGGGCGCCGGCTTCGCGTTCTCGGCGGACTCGATGCGGGTGCAGATGTTGCAGTGGCAGGCGGCGCTGGACCCCGACGGGGTGGCACCGAACGAGGTCGAGGGTGAGGCGACGAGCACGATCAGTTTCGGCCGCTTCAAAGACGGCATCTACCCAGTGCGGGGCGGTGTCACTCCTGATCTGTACGGAATCATGAACCTCACCTTCGACGCGTTCATCGCCGCCCACAAGACCCCCGCGTTCCCCACCGCCGCCGAACAAGCCCGCGACCAGGCACGCGACGACCAAGCCGAGTTCGACGGACAAGACCTGAACGACGACCACGACCACGACCACGACCATGACGACCACGGTCAGGGTTCAGCCTCAGCTGAGGTGCCTCTTCCCGGGTCGGCCGGGCATGAGTTCGATGATGTCGACACCCGTACGGCTGGGGAGAAGCGGGCCGATATTCTGCGCGGCATGTTCACCCAGCTGGCCCAGGCCGATAATACTCCCAGCATTGGTGGTGCAGCGCCGACGGTGGTGGTGCATGTGAACGTGAACGATATTGAAGCCGGGCGCGGTGTCGGCTGGATCGACGGTGTCGACGCCCCCATTTCGCTTCGTACGGTGGATCAGATGATGTGTGCCGGAGGCACCCAAACGGTTCTGTTTGGTCCGAACGGTGAGGTTCTGACGCTGACCGATCCGCAACGACTGTTCAACCGTGCCCAACGCCGGGCGATCCTCGCCCGCGACGACGGCTGCGGCGTTCCCGGCTGCGATGCCCCCACACAGTGGCTCGAATTTCATCACGTGATCCCCTGGAGCAAAGGCGGCACCACCGAAGTCGACAATGGTGTGGCGCTGTGTTGGCGACATCATCACACCATCGAAACGTCCGGCTGGGAGATCCTCATGGTCAACGGCCGACCCCAAGTGAAAGCCCCGGCCTGGATCGACCCGACCCGCACCTGGCGCGACGCAAACCGCCACCGCACCGACACCCACCGCCGAGACTGAACCGCCGCGACTGAGCCAACACGCCGCGACTGAGCCCGCCGCGACTGAGCCCGCCGCGACTGAGCCCGCCGCGACTGAGCCCGCCGCGACTGAGCCCGCCGCGACTGAGCCCGCCGCGACTGAGCCCGCCGCGACTGAGCCCGCCGCGACTGAGCCCGCCGCGACTGAGCCCGCCGCGACTGAGCCCGCCGCGACTGAGCCCGCCGCGACTGAGCCAACTGCCGCGACTGAACCCGCCGCTACCCCCCAGAGTGCCGGCTATTTGAACGCGGCGAAGCCGGTCAGCGCGCGCCCGATCACGAGTGTGTGCACCTCGTCGGTTCCCTCGTAAGTGCGCACCGATTCGAGATTGGCCATGTGCCGCATCACCGGAAACTCCGAGGTAATGCCGTCGCCGCCCAAGATCGACCGTGCCTCACCGGCAATCGCGATTGCCTCCCGCACATTGTTCAGCTTGCCCACGCTGATCTGATTCGGCGTGAGCTGCCCCTGCTCCTTCAGGCGTCCCAGGTGCAGAGCGAGCAATGTGCCCTTCTCATACTCAAGGAACATGTTTGCCAGCTTGAGCTGTGTCAATTGCATTTCGCCGAGATGCTTGTCGAAAACCCGGCGGCTCGTCGATCGAGCGATTGCCACCTCAAGACACGAACGTGCGGCACCCATCACACCCCAGACAATCCCATACCTGGCCTCATTCAGACAGCTGAACGGTCCAGAAAGTCCTCGGGCGTCCGGCAACATTGCCGTGGCCGGCAGGCGAACGTCCGAGAGGGTGACGTCGCATTGAATGGATGCCCGCATCGAGAGCTTGGTGTCGATTTCGACGGCACGAAACCCCGGAGTGTTCGTCGGCACGACAAAGCCGCGCACTCCCTCGTCTGTCTGGGCCCACACGACGGCCACATCGGCAATGCTGGCCAGCCCGATCCAGCGCTTGCTGCCGTTCAACACCCAGTCATGTCCGTCACGGGTCGCGGTCGTCTCCATGGCTGCCGGGTCGCTGCCACCGGTCGGCTCGGTGAGCGCAAAGCAACCCACCGCGTCTCCGGCGGCCATCTTCGGCAGCCAGGTGGTCTTGTGTTCCTCAGAGCCGAACTTTGCGATTGCCGACATCGCCAAGGATCCCTGCACCGAGACGAACGTGCGCCATCCGCTGTCAACCGCCTCGAACTCCAGACAGACCAGGCCATAGGCGACGGCGCCTGCGCCGGCACAGCCATAGCCCGAGAGATGCATGCCAAGGAATCCAGCGGCACCGAGCTCGGCGATGAACTCACGGCGAAAGTGCTTGTTCTCAAAGTCCTGCTCGATCGTGGGCTGAATGCGCGTCGTCGCAAATTCGCGCGCTCGGTCGCGCCACCCGATCTCCTCGGGGGTGAGCAAGGCATCGAGGTCGAAAACCGTGTCGACGGCGAGCGAAGAAGTGTCAGTGCCGGCGTGGGTCATTGTGCTTACTCCTTGGTGAGAACGGATGCTGCGGGTGCAACGGTCAGGGGGATGGAATCTAGCAGCCACTCGGCGCCCTCATGCTCGCCCAGCCGAGGCGGGCCGGCACGATACGTGGGGGGAGTGGCCGAGAGTCGAATGGGGTTCACGACGTGAGGGGCCCCCGCGATCGTCGCGGTGCCTGCCAGGCCGAGTTCGTCGGCGAGCTCCAGCGCTTCGGCCACGGTGTTCACCGGCCCAGCCGGCACACCCGCCGCGGCCAGCAGCGGAAGCCAGGTTGCGGCCGGTCGCTCGATGAGTCGGGCCTCGAGCAGGTCATGCAGCATGTCTCGGTGCGCGACTCGCTGGGGGTTGGTCGCAAACCGGGGGTCGTCGGCCAGGTCGGTGAGTTCGAGAACCTCGGTGAGGTTGCGAAATTGCCGATCATTTCCCACAGCAATCGCGATTACTCGGTCGGCGGCGTTCAGCGTTTCGTAGGGCGCGATACTCGGATGCGCGTTGCCCAGCCGTGCGGGGGAGACCCCCGTCGTGAGGGTGCTCGCCGCCTGGTTCACGAGGCCGGCGAGCAACGATTGCAACAGATTCACCTCGACGCGCTGGCCGAGGCCGGTGCTGTCGCGCACCCGCAGTGCGGCTTGAATTCCGACGAGGGCATTCAGCCCGGTCAGCACGTCGACCAGAGCCACACCCACCTTGGCAGGCTTGTCTGGTTCGGTTCCGGTGATGCTCATCAGCCCACCCACCGCTTGTACGAGAAGATCATAGCCGGGCAACGCTGCCCCGGCCTCGGCGCCGAAACCCGTGATCGAGCAGTAGACAAGAGCCGGACGCTGCGCGGACAATTCGGCATAGCCCAGACCGAATCGTTCCATGGTGCCCGGCCGAAAATTCTCGATCACGATGTCAGCCGACAACGCGAGTCGTGTGGCCGTGGCGAGCCCCTCAGGGGTACTCAGGTCACACACGATTGAACGCTTGCCCCGGTTGACACTTGAAAAGTAGGTGGCCATCCCGTTGGCGTCGACCGGTGGGCGCCAGGTGCGTGTGTCGTCGCCAGCCGGATGCTCGATCTTGATCACGTCTGCGCCGAAGTCGGCGAGCATCATTGTCGCGTAGGGTCCGGCGAGAACGCGAGAGAAGTCAGCGACCCGTATTCCAGAAAGCGCGCCGAGCTGGGGCGCTCCAGCTGTGGGCTCGCCGGGTGGTAGATGTGGCGTCATTGGTTCATCCCCCGTGTGATTCGAGATCCGATTCTTCCGCTCAAAGATACCGTGTGACACCCGACGGCAGACTGGCCCGACTGTCCAGAGGGCGGGAAGAGACTCGCCGAGCGGGCGATCAGAGGGGAGCGCGCCGCGTGTCCGATGCCGATGCATGCGCCTCTGCTCAGCGCTCATCCGAGACGGCCCCACCTCCCCGGCCCGCAGTGGTGGCTCGAACTGGCGATCGGCCTGGCCGTTCCGCTGGGCCTCGACCGAACCCTGCCGGAGCGCGCGCGGGGAGCGGGGGCAGCGGCACTCGTGGCGGCAGCCCTTTTCGGCTCCTATCTGCTCTACGACTCCGCGATGGTGGCCTGATCCGGTTACCAAAGTGAGCCGAAATGTGGCATAGTTTTTCAGCTACCGGTGCGCGTTGTCTGCGCCGACAGGCAGAACGCGCGGCAAACTGAGGTCGCGATTCCCTTCATTTTTCGAATCTGTAATCGTCTGGACTCCGTGTGGTTCTCGTCTCCCTCGTGCTGAAGCACGCCGCGCCCTACAAGGCGTGGATCGCGGCCGTCTTCGTGCTGCAACTCATCTCGACTATCGCTTCGCTCTATCTGCCGAGCTTGAACGCGCAGATCATCGACAAGGGCGTCTCGACCGGTGACACCGACTTCATTTGGTCGACCGGCATGACAATGCTCACGGTCTGCCTGGTGCAGGTGGCGACGGCCATCGGCGCCATCTACTTCGGCGCCCGCACGGCCATGGCCATCGGCCGGGACATGCGGCGCGACTTCTACCGCAAGGTCGACTCGCTCAGCGCCCTGGAGCTCGGTCGCTTCGGCACCGCAACCCTGATCACGCGGGGCACAAACGACGTGCAGCAGGTACAGATGCTCGTGTTGATGACCCTCAACTTCATGGTCTCGACGCCCATCATGTGCATCGGCGGCATCATCATGGCGCTGCGCGAAGACGCCGGGCTGTCCTGGCTCGTCTGGGTGTCGGTCCCCACCCTTTTCATCATCGTTGGCTTTTTGGTCTACCTGCTCATGCCGCTGTTCCGTCAGATGCAAGATCGCATCGACGGAATCAATAGCGTGCTGCGCGAGCAGATCGTCGGCATCCGTGTGGTGCGTGCCTTCGTGCGCGAACCGTTCGAATCCGAGCGTTACCGTACCTCGAATGAGAACCTCACCCGGGTCTCGGTGAAGGTCGGCAACATCTTCGTGCTGATGTTCCCGGTCATCATGATGGTGTTGCACCTCGCCACCGCCGCCGTGCTCTGGTTCGGCGGCCACCGCGTCGATGCCGGTGACATGCAGATCGGTTCGCTCACCGCTTTTCTGCAATACCTCTTGCAGATTCTGATGGCCGTGATGATGGGTGTCTTCATGGTCATGATGATTCCCCGTGCCGTCGTCTGCGCCGAGCGTATTGCGGATGTGATGGGTACGGAATCGAGCCAAGCCGGCCCGAGCGAACCCACTGAGGAGACCCCGACCCACGGCCGCGTGGAGTTCCGCAACGTGACTTTCGGTTACCCGGGCGCCGAGCGTCCCGTGCTCGACAACATCAGCTTCACGGCCGAACCGGGCACGACCACCGCCATCGTCGGCTCCACCGGCGCCGGCAAGACATCGCTGATCAACCTGATTCCACGGCTCTACGACCCGCAGGCCGGTGAGGTGCTGATCGACGGAGTTCCCGTGTCGCGCCTCACCCGCGATCAGGTCTCGAGTGTGGTCGGCCTCGTCTCACAGAAGCCCTATCTCTTCTCGGGCACGATCGCCTCGAATCTGCGGTTCGGCCGGGCCTCGGCGACCGACGACGATTTGTGGCAGGCACTCCGCATCGCCCAGGGTGAAGACTTTGTGAAGAGCAAGGAAAAGGGTCTCGACGACCCGATCGCCCAGGGCGGCACGAACGTCTCCGGCGGCCAGCGTCAACGGCTCTGCATCGCCCGTGCCCTCGTGGCCACGCCTCGGGTCTACCTCTTCGACGATTCGTTCTCGGCGCTCGACGTCGCGACGGATGCCCGCTTGCGGGACGCCCTCGGCGAAGCGACCGGTGACGCCACGGTAATCATCGTCGCCCAGCGAATCAGCACCATCATTGGGGCCGACCAGATTGTGGTCGTCGACGACGGTGTCATCGTGGGCCGCGGCACACACGAAGAATTGGTCGACGGGAATGAGACCTATCGCCAGATCGTCGAATCTCAGCTCAGCGTTGAAGAGGTGGCATAACCATGGCGAAACGCAACGATCGTCGGGCTGCACGTGCGGCCGCAAAAAATGTCGTCGATACCGTCGACGAGTTTGAGACCGAATTCACCCCGACGGAGGCCGACGGCGACATGTTCGGCGGAACGCCGAGCAAGAAGGCCCAGCACTTCTGGCCGGCGGCCAAGCGGCTGATGGGCCTGCTGCGCCCCGAGCGCGCGAAGATGACCCTGGTCGTCGTCCTCGTCACGGTCTCGGTGGTACTCACGGTCGTCGCCCCCAAGGTTCTCGGCCAGGCCATGGACGTGATCTTCAACGGCGTCATCGGCGCCCAGTTGAAGGGTGGCCAAACACTCGCGCAGGCCATCGACGGCCTGCGCGCGGCCGGCAACGACCAGTTCGCCGACATGCTGCAGGGCACCACGGTCGTGCCGGGCCAGGGCGTCGATTTTCCGACACTCGGCCGCCTGATCACCATCGTTCTCGCCCTGTATGTGGTGGCCTCTGTGCTCATGTGGGCGCAGGGCTGGGTGCTCAACGGCCTCGTCATGCGCGTCGTCTACACTCTGCGCCAAGACATCGAAGACAAGCTCAACCGCCTGCCGCTGCGTTACTTCGACACCCGGCAGCGCGGCGACCTGATGTCGCGCGTAACCAACGACGTCGACAATATCCAGCAGGCTCTGCAGCAGGCGTTCTCGCAGCTCGTGCAGTCGCTGCTGACCGTGATCGGCATCGCCGCGATGATGTTCATCGTGTCGTGGCAGCTTGCCCTGATTGCGCTGATCGCCCTGCCACTGTCGGGGATCATCGCCGGCGTAATCGGTGCGAAGTCGCAGAAACTCTTCGCCGCCCAGTGGAAGAACACCGGCGCGCTTAATGGACACATCGAAGAGACCTTCTCCGGTCAAGAGATCGTGCGGGCATTCGGTCGCGACCGCGAGATGCTCGAGGAGTTCGACAAGCGCAACGACACACTGTTCGCTGCCTCATTCGGCGCCCAGTTCGTGTCGGGCATGATCATGCCGGCCATGACCTTCGTCTCCTACCTCTCCTACGTGATGATCGCCGTTGCCGGTGGTCTCAAGGTGGCCTCAGGTCAGATGACGCTGGGTGACGCGACAGCGTTCATCCAGTACTCCCGCGAGTTCAGCCAGCCGCTCGGCCAGATGGCCGGTATGGCGAACATGTTGCAGTCGGGTGTGGCCTCGGCCGAGCGCACGTTCGAACTGATGGATGCCGACGAGCAAGATCCCGAGATCGTCACAGCTCACCTGCCGGAGCGCACCGACGGCCACGTCGAATTCGACAACGTCTCGTTCAGCTACAGCCCCACGAAGCCGCTGATCACCGATCTGTCATTCTTGGCGCAGCCCGGACAGACCGTCGCCATCGTCGGTCCGACCGGCGCAGGCAAGACCACGCTTGTGAACCTTGTGATGCGGTTCTACGAGCTGACGGGCGGGCGCATCCTGCTCGACGGCGTCGACATCACATCGCTGTCACGCGCTGAACTGCGTTCGCAGGTCGGGATGGTGCTGCAGGACGCCTGGCTGTTCGAGGGAACTATTCGCGAGAACATCCGCTATGGCCGTCTCGACGCAACAGATGACGAGGTCGTCGCCGCGGCGAAGGCGACGATGGTTGACCGATTCGTGCGCCAGCTGCCCGACGGCTACGACACCGTGCTCGACGCCGATGGCGGCAGCGTCTCGTCGGGCGAGCGTCAGCTCATCACAATCGCTCGTGCGTTCATCGCCAACCCCTCGCTGCTCATTCTCGACGAGGCGACTTCGTCAGTCGACACCCGCACCGAGATTTTGGTGCAGCAGGCCATGGCCGCGCTGCGCACCGATCGCACCTCGTTCGTGATCGCACACCGCCTGTCGACGATTCGTGACGCTCACACCATCCTCGTGATGGATGGAGGGCGTATTGTCGAGCAGGGTAACCACGAAACACTGCTGAAAACCCGCGGTGCCTACTATGGGCTTTATCAGGCGCAGTTCCGGGGTGGCGAGCCACAGGCCGAGACGGATGCCGCGGCACAGAACTCCGACACGGAAGAACCAATCAATGTCTGACCTCACCACGCCGGCCCCCGGTGCAGTCCCGACTGTTCCCCGTCGCGCCTGGATCGCCCTGATCGTGCTGCTGATGGGCATGTTCATGGCGCTGCTCGACACGACGATCGTGAACGTGGCACTGCCGACAATTCGCACGAGCCTCAACGCGTCAGAGGCGACACTCTCCTGGATCATTTCGGGTTATGCCCTGGCGTTCGGTTTGGCACTCATCCCGGCCGGTCGCGTCGGTGACCGGATCGGCCACAAATGGGTGTTCTTCACCGGCCTGGCGCTGTTCACCGTGGCGAGCTTCTTCTGCGGTTTGGCTCAGACCGACCTGCAGCTGATCGTCTCCCGTGTCATCCAGGGTCTCGCCGGCGGTGTCTTCGTTCCCGCGGTGACCGCGATGATTCAACTCATGTTCCCGCCGCGCGTTCGCGGCAAGGCATTCGGCATCATGGGCGCCGTGATCGGTGTGTCAACAGCAATCGGCCCGATTCTGGGTGGCCTCATCATCCAAGCGTTCGGTGACGAGAATGGCTGGAGGCTGGTGTTCTGGGTCAACCTGCCGATCGGCGTGATCGCGCTGGTCGCCGCGGCAATTCTGCTGCCCGGCGGCAACGAGGGTTACGGCAAGAGCGGCAGTGACTGGCTCGGACTCGTGCTGCTCTCAGCCGGTCTCGTCGCGCTCCTCGTGCCGTTGATCGAGGGCGAAGACCAGGGCTGGCCGCTCTGGACGTTCCTCACCCTCGCCGCAGGCGTATTGTTCATCGTCGCATTCGCGTTCTGGCAGGTGCGCCTGGCGAAGTCGGATGGCTCTCCGCTCGTGCCCCCGCACCTCTTCGCGCATCCGGCTTTCAGCGGGGGAGTCATCCTCGCACTGGTCTACTTCGCGGCGTTCACCAGTATCTTCTTCACGATCTCGATCTTCTGGCAGGCGGGTTTGGGGCACAGTGCACTGGAATCAGGCATCGTCTCGGTGCCGTTTGCCATCGGAAGCATCTTCGGTGCGGCTCAAAGCGACCGGCTGGCTCGGCGGCTGGGCCGCACGGTTCTGCTCATTGGTACGGGCATGGTCACCGTTGGTCTGATTTGGCTCTGGCTCGCATTGCTTCTCGTTCCGGCGAGCGACCTCACCAACTGGACCCTCCTCGTTCCGCTGCTCGTGGCGGGTCTCGGCAGCGGCCTGTTCATCGCCCCGAACGCCCAGTTCATCGTCGCCACGGTCGATCGATCCGAGGCGGGAGCGGCCAGCGGTGTGATCGGTGTGATGCAGCGCGTCGGAAGCGCGATCGGCATCGCCGTGATCGGCAGCGTGCTGTTCGGCACCCTGAACGTCACCGGTCACACTCCGGCAGCCGTCGCCGACGCCTTCGCCAGCAGTGCGGCTGCGGCGCTCGCTGTGAGCGCCGCCTTCAGCGTCGTCGCGCTGTTGCTTGTTTTCGCCCTGCCGAAACGGGTCGACACGCACTGATCTCTCGTGATGCTCGGTTGCGTCCCAGACTTAAGGGAATATACTGTCGTTACGACAGTAAAAGTCTGGAGACATGACGTCGATGAGTGATGTACAGGATGTGGCACGTTTTTCCAGCGAGCAGACTGCCGCAGTGCCGGACAACCCTGCACGCTATCGCTCAGAGCCGCTGGCGGCTCTGCTTGCCGTCTTCTCGGTCTGGGGGTCCGGCGGATTCATCAGCGCCCTCTCCCGTCAGGCTGGAACCGACCTCGACACCACCAGCGTCGTCGGCGTGACGATGCTGGCCAGACATGGCGCCATGCGGCCCTCGACACTCGCCGGGCACTTGCGTGTCGGCGCCTCGAACGTCAGTAAGATCAGCGCGCAGCTGATCGAACAGGGCTTCGTCGAGAAGATCGCCGACCCCGCGGATGCCCGCGCTTCGCTGTTGCAACTCACTCCCCAGGGCGTCGCGCTCATGCACACGCTCGTCGTGGCCGGTGACGCCATGATGGATGACATTCTCGTCGGCTGGTCCTCGACCGACCGTGCCGCATTTGCCCGCCAACTTCAGCGCTTCGAACTGAGTGCGCTGCGCTACGCCGCCGATATCCAGTCGGCGTAGCAACCCCCCAGAAATCAACAACAAGGAGATTAACAATGTCACGCACTTATGTCGTCACGGGCGCAGCATCCGGAATCGGGAAGGCCACCAGTGAGCTGCTCACCGGCCAGGGGCATCGCGTTATCGGCGTCGATCTGAAGGGCAGCGACGTCAACGTCGACCTGACCACCGATGATGGCCGCACCGCGATGGTCGACCAGGTCACCGAACTCTCCGGCGGCGTCGTCGACGCCGTTGTCGCCGTGGCGGGACTCGCTGCGCCGATCGCAGCCACCGCCGGTGTCAACTACTACGGCGCGATCGCAACACTTGAGGGGTTGCGCCCACTGCTGTTGAAGTCGGATGCTCCGCGTGCGGTCACCGTTGCTTCGATGGCGTCGCTGCACCCGCACGACGACGCGCTTCTCGCGGCCTTCACCGACGGGACCGAGGCCGACGCCATCGCCCGCGCCCAGGAGCTGCAGGCCGCCGGACCCGACGTTGGCTACGCGATCTACTCCACGAGCAAGCAGGCACTGGCTCGCTGGGTGCGTCGCACGGCAATCACTCCGGAGTGGGCGGGCGCGGGAA
Source organism: Leifsonia psychrotolerans (assembly GCF_013410665.1). Taxonomy (NCBI): domain Bacteria; kingdom Bacillati; phylum Actinomycetota; class Actinomycetes; order Micrococcales; family Microbacteriaceae; genus Glaciibacter; species Glaciibacter psychrotolerans. The sequence continues at coordinate 586,180 of NZ_JACCFM010000001.1, forward strand.
TCCCGTTGAACGCGATCGCCCCGGCCGTCGTGCTCACCCCGATGACGCGCGACCTCGTCGCCACCGCCGAGGGCCGTGCGCAGCTGACCGCCCAGGTGCCGATGCCGCTGAACGGCCCGATGGAGCCCATCGTTGCCGCTCGTCTTCTGGCCTGGCTTGCGAGCGAAGAGAACTCGCACCTGGCCGGTCAGGTCGTCTTCGTCGATGGCGGCTACGACGCCGTCGTGCGCGGCGACAAGACCTGGTAACACACGTCTGACTGCTGGGTCTGTGCGAAGCGTTAGAACAGAGACGCTATCCACAGGCCCAGCATTGCTGCACCCACCGCGAGCATCAGCATCCCGACGCCGCTGGCGAGCGACTCGCCGTAGCGGCGTTGCTGGATCAAACGAACTGTTTCGTAGCTGGCCGTGCTAAATGTCGTGTAGCCGCCCAAGAAGCCAGCACCGAGAATGAGGGCGAGCTCCGGGGGGAGCAGCAACTGTGCGGCCAGGCCCGTGATGAGGCCCAGCAGGAGTGAGCCCGAGACGTTGATGAGAGTGGTCGCAAACGGATACGCCGTCTGAACTGTGGTTCGGATCAGCCCGTCGAGCACGAACCGGAGTGATGCTCCCGCCCCTCCGGCGAGGGCCAGCGCGACATACACCAGGGGTGTCACGGGGCTGCCGTTCCGGCTGACGGGGCACTCGGTCGAGGCCGGGACACGCGGGCTCCCACCGCAATGCCGAGCCAGGTTGCCACGGCGCCGAAGACAACTGTTGAAGCCAGGATCGCCACCGCCAGGACAAGATTCCCCGACGAGTTCAACACTGCTGCGTCGGTGGCTAAAGCACTGTAGGTGGTGAATCCGCCGCAGAAGCCGGTGCCCAGCAGGAGCCGCAACCGTGTCGCTCGGGGCTCACGCGGGCTCACGCGGGTGAGGGCCTCGTACAGGAAGCCGAGAAGAAACGCCCCCGCGAGATTGATCAGTGGAATGGCGATCGAGAAAGCGCCGAATGAGGGCACCAGTAGCGAGATTGTTTCGCGCGCGAGGGTGCCGACGGTGCCGCCGAGGCCGACGAGTGCAATGGACCCCCACCTCAGGTGGGACGGTCGGGACGCGGTCACTGTTACTTTTTTCCCAGCTTCGGGGCGTCGCTACCGTGGGAGTGCGTTGGAATGACCACGACCGGGCGGTGCTGATGGTGGGCGAGGCCGGTGGCGACAGAGCGGTTGAAGAACTCCTGGATTCCGCCACTCATCGACGCATCGTGGGTACCGACCACGATCATCGCAGCGTCGACGGTTTCGGCCAGATGGCCGAGCGCCGTGGCGACGTCTCCGGCCAGCACTAGTGTGCGCCAGGAGATTCCCGCATTGGCCAGGACGGCGGCCAGTGAGGCGGCGAGATTCGCGTCGAAGACTTCTTCACGGTTGTCGACGAAATCCGGATCAATGGACGATGAAACGACACTGCCGTCGATCGCTTCGTCAACCGCGTAGCGACCGGGATTGACGTGGGCGCAGATGAGGTCGGTCCCGAACTGGGCGGCGAAGCGCGCGGCTTGTTCCACAACATGCGTGGGTTGCCCCGGGGCGACACCGACGATGACCGGATGGCGCGCGGGTGCGTTTTCGTTCGCCGTCATAGTGGGATCTTACTCGCTGGGAGGCTACTCGCTGGGGAGCGTGACGGTTCCCGGGTGAAGCGGCGGCGAACTCTCGCTTAGGCTTGAGGTTCATGCACTGTGGGGGAAAGTAATGCCAACCAGCCGTCGTACCTATCCGTTCTCGACGCTCATTCTTGTGGCGCTGACCGCCGCCGTCATTGGGTCGGTCGTCACCGCGGTCGTCGTGGCATCGCCGCAGGCGGCTTCGGAAGCCTCATCGCCGACTCCGTCGACGAGTGCCGAGGCCTTCGCCGACACCGCCGAGACTCCTACCGAGACGCCGGCCGCGGTTCCCGACTTGGCCCGGCGAATCGACGGAGATCCGCTCGCGATCGGCGCCCTCGACGCGCCGGTCGTGATGATCGAGTATGCCGACTACCGGTGCCCGTTTTGCAGCCTGTTCGCGCGGGACACTCTGCCGCCACTGATCGACAGCTACGTTGCCGACGGCACGTTGCGGGTTGAATGGCGTGACCTTCCACTCTTCGGTGAGCAGTCGATCAATGCAGCAATTGCCGCGCGCGCGGCCGGCGAACAGGGGTTGTTCTGGGACTACCAGGAGGCCGTGCACGCGGCAGCACCCGACCGGGGGCACCCGGAGCTGCCCCGCGAACAACTGATTGCATTCGCCGCTCAGATCGGCGTTCCCGACCTGGCTGCATTCGAACAGAGCCTGGACTCGCCCGCGCACGCTGCGGCAATTCAGATCGACGTCGATGAAGCGCGTGCGCTCGGCATCGCGGGCACCCCCGCGTTCCTGGTCGGAGCCGAGATGATTTCTGGCGCCCAGCCGCTTGAGGTGTTCCAGCTGGCCATCGAGCGCCAGGCCGGGCGCTGATGCAGATCGGGCTCGCGGCGGCGTTCCTCGGCGGCGTGCTCGCCCTGCTCAGTCCGTGCTCGGCGCTGCTGCTTCCCTCGTTCTTCGCGTACGCGTTCACGACGCGCACCCGTCTGCTCGGCCGCACCGCACTCTTCTTCCTGGGTCTGGTGGCGATGCTGCTTCCGATCGGGGTCTTCGCCGGTTCGCTGGGCGGACTCGTGCTGACTTATCGCAGTCTCATCGTGACGATCGCCGCCGTGCTGATCATCCTGTTCGGTGCGCTGCACCTGGCTGGGCTGCGTGTGCGGTGGCCGCGCATGCAGCACCGAGGCGGCACCGGTGTGCTGTCGGTCTTTCTGCTGGGCGTCGCATTCGGACTGGCCGGCACGTGCTCGGGGCCCGTGTTGGGCGCGATCCTCACGATTGCGGCGCTCGGCGGTAACGCGGCGTATGGCGGTCTTCTGCTCACCGTCTATGCCGTGGGAATGGTCGTGCCGGTTTTTGTGCTGGCCCTGCTCTGGGACGCGTTCGATCTCGGAAATCGGCGCTGGTTGAAGCCGCGCACCATTCGCATCGGGCCCTGGCAATCCACCGTGGTCGAGGTTCTCTCGGGCCTGTTCATGATCGCCGTCGGGGTGCTCCTGCTGGTCACGGATGGCACGGCCGGCCTCGACGGCATCCTGGGGGTGCGCCAACAATACGAGGTCGAGTTGTGGGCGCAAAGCACCGGTCTGCGCCTCGGTGACGTGACCTTCGTCGTACTGGGGGCGATGCTCGCGGCCGTGGGGTTCCTCTGGTGGTGGACGCTGTCGCGTCGACGCGCAGCCGCACGACACGAGTAAAACCTGGCTTCAGGCCGGTGGCGAAGCCAATCGCGACTGTGGTCCGCGCTAGGGTTTCAAGAGCACCAACCGAGGGAGAACCGTGACAGAACTGCAGGAATTGGTCGTGCCGCGTAAGCGCAACGTCAAGGACTTGACGGCATCGATTAACGCACTGGATTCGTGGGCTTCGGTCAGTGCGACGTTCTTTACCGAGCGTTTCGGTGCCTTCAACGTGGCTGGAACCGCGCATCTGTCGGCCTCGATCGGCTCATTCACCCTGGCCGGGCGTGCCCTGGAACAGAACCTCAAGCCGGACAAGACGCTGCAGACCCTCACGATCACCCAGGTGGCAGGGGAGACCCCAACCGAGATTTCGGTGGAAAGCATAGACGAGCCAGCCGGTGATCTATCGGCGGTGACGGCTCTTGCTCATGGTGATCTCGTGCGGGCGCGCCTGCATGACAGTGCGTATGGCGACTTCACCCTCACCGGCGTTGCCGTGTGGTCGAAAGTGGGCACCATGATTCTCGTCGGCGAGTGGATTCTCAGCCAGGAAGCCGCACCCGCACCACGTCTGCGCCACCTTGAGATCGTCGCTCCGGCGGGTGCCCACGGGCACCTCGTTCCGGCACGCATCACAACGGTTGCCGACGACCTCGAACTCTAACCCCGTCGAGGCTGCCACTCTCGACGCGATCAGCGTAGTCTCGAACCAGGGGACACTGTTCGGGAGGTTTGTGACATGACTCGGGTCTGGCTGCATTGGATGCCGGCGATCGTCGTTCCGGCCGTGATCGCGGCCGGGGTTCTTGTCGTGCCGATGATGGCAACGGCCGCGTCCGATCTGCCCGGCCAAACTCCTGCACAAGTGCTCGAACTGATCGGCTCCAGTTCGGTCACCGCGCTGTCGGGCACCGTGCAGCAGACCTCCGATCTTGGGATTCCCGACCTGCCCATTGGCGCCGCATCCGCCGGCCCGGATGCGACGTCGATGCTCGACCTGCTCACCGGTTCCCATACTGCACGGGTCTACCTCGATGGTTCGGACAAGACGCGAGTGCAGGTGCTCGACTCACTCGCCGAACGTGATGTCGTGCGGAACGGAAGCGACCTCTGGTACTACAACACCGCCGACCAGACGGCTACACACGTGACCGTGCCCGCGAGCATGCCGGGCGGCGACGTCGCCTCGCCCGTGCCGACAACCATTCAGACGCCAGCCCAGGTCGCCCAGAAGTTCCTGGCCGCGATCGACCCATCGACCTCGGTCGCTCTCGGGCCAGACACCACCGTTGCCGGCCGCGCCGCGTACACCCTCGTCCTCACCCCGAAGGCGGGCGACACACTCGTCGGCTCGGTCTCGATCGCCGTCGACGGAACGACCGGGCTTCCGCTCAGCGTCGACGTACACGCCGTCGGCCAGTCGGCACCCGCGTTTGAAATCGCCTTCACCGATTTGAGCCTGGCGGCACCGTCAGCAAGTCTGTTCACGTTCACTCCGCCGGCAGGGGTGACGGTGAAAGAACAATCCCTGCCCACGATGAATGCGATGCCCACCCCGGATGCCACAGCCGTTCCACACACGGTGATCGGGTCCGGCTGGTCCGCCGTGCTCGAGTTGCCGCCGGGAACCGTTCCCGCCTCGCTGACCAGTTCCCCGCTATACCCCGAGCTGACCCAAGCCGTGACCGGGGGCCGAGTCTTCTCGACCTCGCTGGCCAACGTTTTGCTTACCACCGACGGGCGGGTGTTCGCCGGAGCGGTTTCAACTGCCAGGCTTCAGGCCGCAGCCGCTCAGTGAGTGACCTCTCGTCGGCACCGCTGGCAATCGAAACGCGGGGGCTGACCAAGCGCTTCGGTAGTCATGCGGCTGTTGACGGCGTCGACCTCAGCGTTCCCCGCGGCAGCGTCTTCGGTTTTCTCGGCCCCAACGGGTCAGGGAAGACCACAACGATCCGCATGCTGCTGGGGCTTGCTTCGGCCAACGCCGGCGAGATCAGCGTTCTCGGTCAGCGGATGCCGCAGCGACTTCACGACGTTCTGCCCCGGGTCGGCGCGCTTGTGGAGGGCCCTGCCTTCTACCCCTTTCTGTCGGGGGCAGCGAACCTGCATCGGCTTGACACAGCCGACCGCACCGCGCCGGGCGCAACCCGGCGAGCGCGGGTGGGCGCGGCGCTCGACCGGGTGGGGCTCACTCACGCGGCCCACAAAAAGGTGCATGCCTACTCGCTGGGCATGAAGCAACGACTCGGAATCGCAAACGCCTTGCTGCAGCCGCGGGAACTGCTGGTTCTCGACGAGCCGACCAATGGGCTCGACCCGCAGGGCACCCGGGAGGTACGCAGCCTGGTGCGCTCACTCGCCGATGACGGCGCCACGGTATTCGTTTCCAGCCATCTGCTCGCCGAGATCGAACAGATCTGTAGTCATGCCGGTGTGATGAGCGCGGGCAGCCTTGTGGCACAGGGCACCCTCGACGAGCTGCGTCAGGTGGGGCAGACGCAGGTGCGGGTCGAGACACCGGATGCGCAGCTCGCACTCGGTGTGCTGGCCAGCCTGGGTCTGATTCCCGGGACCGATGGGTCCACGGTCACGGCCGTGCTCGAGCGGGAGATTCTGCCCGAGTCAATCGTCGCGGCGCTCGTCGTCGGCGGAATTCGCGTGCGCGGCTTCACCGTGCAGGGGATGAGTCTCGAGGAACGTTTCGTGGAACTCACCGGGGAGGGGTTCGACATTGCCCAGTAGACCACCTGCGCCCAGTAGAGCAACAGCGCCCAGTAGATCGCGCAGTACACGTCGGGGTGTGGGCTGGGCACTTCTGGGCTCTGAGCTTTCCGTGCTCTATCGGCGTCGACGCACCGGGGCGATGCTCGCGGCGCTCGCGGCCATACCGATCCTCATTGCCATCGCCGTGCGGGTGACGATGGCTTCGCCGACGGCGGGGCGCGGGCCCGCATTTCTGGGGCAGATCACGCAGAACGGTCTGTTTGTGGGCGTCACGGCTCTCGTGGTGTCGATTCCGCTGTTCCTGCCGTTGACGATCGGTGTCGTCGCCGGCGACACCATCGCCGGCGAAGCCGGGCACGGCACCCTGCGCTACCTCCTCGTCGCGCCGGCCGGCCGGGTGCGACTGCTCACGGTCAAATACGTCGGCGCCGCAGTCTTCTGCGCGAGCGCGACGCTCACCGTGGTCGTGGCCGGCACCGCGATCGGCGCGATCCTCTTTCCGATCGGTCCGGTGACGTTGTTGTCGGGCACCACCGTGGGCCTCGGCGAGTCGCTCCTGCGACTGCTGCTGATTGCCGCATTTGTGACCGTCTCGCTGCTGGGTTTGTCGGCGATCGGCCTGTTCATTTCGACACTCACTGATGTGCCGGTCGGTGCCATGGCCGCCACCATTGTGCTGTCGGTGACATCACAGGTTCTCGACGCGTTGCCGCAACTCGAGTGGCTGCATCCGTGGCTGTTCAGCCACTACTGGCTCGGCTTCGCCGATCTCTTGCGCGACCCGATCTCCTGGAACTCGTTCGGCGACAATGCGGTGCTGCAGCTCGGTTATGTGGCGGTGTTCGGGGCGCTCGCCTACGGGCGATTTGTCACGAAAGACGTGTTGTCGTAGGCGATTCCCTCACCGCGTCGTGTGCAGCTCGACGTCTTCGACGCGCGCCCGCGGCATGGCCAGGCCCGCAACGACGGTGAGAGCAGCGGCGACGAGAACAGCCAGGAAGACACTCGCTCCGGCTTCGGTGACCACGGTCGGATTGCGCGCTCCGGCGGCGGATGCCGCAAAGATCGCGTTCGCGATCGCCCCGAAGATCGCGACTCCGATAGCGCTACCGATTGAGCGAGCGAACATGTTCGTGCCCGTGACGACACCGCGTTCGTTCCACGGAACGCTCGATTGGGCGGCGATGAGGCTCGGCGTCGCACTCAGGCCCAGGCCGAGACCGATCACGAAGCAACCGAGCGCGACCGCGAGCAGATCGGGCGTGCGGGCGAACAGCACAAGGGAGAGCGTGCCGACCAGTGTGATCGCCATGCCAAGAAGTACCGTGCTGCGAAAACCGATGCGCAGATAGAACCGGCCCGAGAGTGAGGCCGAAATCGGCCAGCCGATCGTCAGCGCGGCCAGGGCGAGACCCGAGATGAGGGGAGTGACGCCCAGGGAGCCTTCCAGATACGTCGGCACGTAGGAGGTGAGCCCGATCAAGATCGCTCCGACGCCGAGCGCGACGAGTGTTGTCGTGAGCAGCAGTCGACGGGAGAACACCCACAGTGGCAGGATCGGTTCGGCGGCACGCCGCTCCACGATGACGAAGGCCGCCAACAGCAGGATGCCGAGGGTGAAGATTCCGATACTCTGCGGCGAGCCCCAGGCCCACGCTTGCCCGCCCTCGAGTACCGCCAGAATGAGTGCGGTGAGGCCCAGGGTGAGCAGAACGGCGCCGGCATAGTCGACCCGGTGTGAACGACGTTCGATCTTTTCGTGAAGGTGGCGGGTGAGCATCCACGCCGCAATGAGGCAGAGCGGAACGTTGACGAAGAAGATCCAGCGCCAGGTGGCGAATTCCGAAAACAGGCCACCGAGAGTCGGCCCGACAACGGACGAGACAGCCCAAACGCTCGCCAGGTACCCCTGAGCCTTGGCTCGTTCGGCGACCGTGTAGATGTCGCCGGCGATTGTCGTCGCCATCGGTTGTACGGCGCCGGCGCCGAGACCCTGGATGGCGCGGAAGGCGATCAGTGCCGGCATGCTCCAGGCGAAGCCGCTGAGCACAGAGCCGAGCAGGAACAGCCCGATACCGATCAGTAGGATCGGTTTACGGCCGAGGGTGTCGGAGAGCTTCGCGTAGACCGGAACAGTGACGGCTTGCGCGAGGAGATAGACCGAGAAGAGCCAGGGGAACTGGGCGAAACCACCGAGGTCGGCCACGATCGACGGCACGGCCGTGGCGAGAATTGTCGAGTCGATCGCGACAAGGCCCGTCGTCAGCATGAGCGAGATCAGAATAGGTCCACGTTCTGAGCGGAATCCGACTCCACCTGTCACGGTCATTCGTGAGCAACGGCCTCACTCGCGTCGTCGCCCTCGCGCGCCGGATCGAGAACCCGTGCCTCGGCGTCCATCGGTGAAAGAGCGGCTTCCCGGCGACGGTCTGCACGCCGGTGGAAGCGCAGAATGAGCCAGAGCATGACGACGCCCAGTGCGGCGGCGATGATCACCCCGAGGACGTAGAGCACCGAGGCGAGGGACTGGGCCTCCTGAGCCGAGCCTGGTGGGATGAATCCGAACGTGAGATCTCGAACGGTGGTACCGGTGAACAGCAGGGCGACGACCGCGGTGATACCGCTCATTGAATCCCAGAGCGCGTGCAGCAGAGCGACGCCGACGAAAGCGCCCACGAGACCGAACGAGACACGATAGCGCCGTTGCCCGCGTGCTGCACCAAACAACGCGGCACCGAGGATCGCCGTCCACAGCACATGGCCCACCGGAGTCAAGAGTGCGCGCAGCACTTCGGTCTGCAACAGCGAGACCAGGTCGAGACCCTGCGACGTGATCGCTGCGTTGAGGGCGTAGCCCGCCGATTCGAAAGCGGCGAAGCCCGCACCGACCGTTGCGCCGAGCAGCGCACCCTGGCCGGCTGTCTTGAGCATGACCTTCCAGCCAATGATCACGAGGATCACACCCTTGACGAATTCTTCGATGAAGCCGACGCCGACATAGGTGAACACAGTCGGCTGCAGGCTGACTTCGAGCAGAGAGGCACCGAGCACCCCGCACATGCCGCCGACGAAGAAGGCGAGGAGGATCTGCATCGTGCTGATGGTGTCCATTGTGCGCTCCATCACAAACAGCACGACGCAGAACGGCACGAGGAAACTACCGAGCAGAATCAGGGTGGGGATGAGGTTGCTGTTGAGAGTCATGGCCGTCACCCCGATGGTGATTCCCCAGAGTGCAACTCCCACCAGAAAGGTCTTCCACCACCAGCCGTGACGGTGATGTGGGTGAGCGGCGGATATCAGAATCGGACTCTGAATCGTTGAACTCATCTCAGACGCTCCTCATCGGCTGCCGAACCCGGCGCCGAACAGCGCCATCCGTGCCCATAGTGGCCTCGTGGCCCAACTGCGGTCAAGAACGAATGCCGACCAGTGCACCAGCCACCATTCAGCGTTCCCGGCGAAAGCCTGGTAATCCTCACATCCTGTGCCGGAGCGCTGGACATCGGCACTCGCCTGATGTTCCATAAAACAATCATTCGTGAACACTCAAGTGAGGGGTGAGGACCATCGCTGCTTCCTCCGCTCGCCCCCCAGCCGAAACGAAACGGCGCTCCACGCTCGGAGTGTTCGGCGGGCTGATGGGTGGCATTGGGCTCAGCCTCGCGCTCGCCGTGCTCGTGACTGTTGCTGTCGCGCCGCCGCTCGCCCTGGCCGGCATCGCTGCGTCAAACGGAATCACCGATTTCGACAACCTGCCCGACTATCTGGCGATCGGACCGCTCGCGCAGAAGAGCAACATTTACGCGACTCAGGATGACGGCACTCCAGTCTTGCTGGCGTCGTTCTATGACCAGAATCGCGTAGACGTGGCATCGGATCAGGTCAGCCAATTTGTGAAAGACGCACTGGTCGCCGGTGAAGACCCTCGCTTCTACGAGCACGGCGGAATCGACCTCCAGGGCACGCTGCGCGCAATAATGAGCATGATCACCGGCGGGCAGACTCAGGGGGGTTCCTCGATCACGCAGCAGTATGTGAAGAACGTGTTGGTTCAGAAATGCGACCTGCTCAGCAGCCAGAAATCAGAAACAACCTGTTACACCGACGCCACAGAGACCACGGTTGACCGCAAGCTCAAAGAAATGCGTTTGGCGATCGGCCTCGAAAAGAAGTACACGAAAGATCAGATCCTGCAGGGCTACCTGAACATCACCGGTTTCGGTGGAACCGTGTACGGCATCGAAGCGGCGGCGAACTACTACTACGGCACGACGGCCGCGGCGCTCACGCTGCCTCAGGCCGCGAGCCTGATTGCCATTGTGAACAATCCGGTCAAGTTTGAGCTCGACCAACCCGAGAGCCCGACCAACGGGGCCAAGAACGGCTACGCCGCCAATAAGGCGCGCCGCGACTACATCCTCGGTGCGGTGCTCAAATACAAAAAAATCACCCGCGCCGCGTATGAGGCGGCGATCAAGACGCCCATCGAACCCAGCATCCACGAGCCGAGCACAGGGTGTCAGACAGCGGGAGCCAGCGCTTTCTTCTGCGACTATGTGACGCACATTCTGCAGAACGACCCGACCTTCGGTGCGAATGTCGATGCCAGAATGCTCAACTTCAAGCGTGGCGGCTACGACGTATACACCTCACTGGACCTCGACCTCCAGAACGCGGCGGTGAACGCGATTGCTCAGAACGTGCCCCAGACCTTCCCCGGCTGGGATGTCGGCGGGGTCGTCACGAGTGTGCAGGTGGGAACGGGGCGTGTGTTGGCGATGGCCCAGAACAAGGACTATAGCCAGGACCCCGCCGTGCTTGCAACGGGCCCGAACTACACGGCCATCAACTACAACACCGACTATGACTATGGTGGCTCGGATGGCTTCCAACCCGGGTCGACCTACAAGGTATTCACCCTCGCCGAATGGCTGAAAGAGGGTCATACGTTGAACCAAACGGTCGACTCGCGAGTCAAGGCCAGCTGGGGAACATTCCAAGACAGCTGCCTGGGGCCGCAGAACTACGACAGTGAGCATTGGTCGCCACAGAACGACTCGTCGAGCGAGACCGGCTCGCACTATTCCGCGTTGCAGTCGACAATCGACTCGATCAACACCGGCTACATCGGCATGGCGAAGAAACTTGACCTGTGCGGCATCCGCAAGACGGCTCAAGCCTTCGACATGCATCGGGCGGATGGCACCCCTCTCGTACAGAGCGCTGCCTCGGTGATCGGCACAAACGAGGTGGCACCGCTCTCGGTCGCCGTGGCGTTCGCGGGGATCGCGAACAACGGGGTCACCTGCACGCCGATCGCCATCGACAAGATCGTCGGCGCGAATGGGGCCGCCGTGCCGGTACCTCCCTCGACGTGCACGGAATCCGTCACTCCGGCTGTGGCCGGTGCGATGGACTATGCCCTGCAGCTTGTGATGACACAGGGTACTGCTGTGCAGTCGTACCAAAGCACGGGTCCGCGCGTTCCGATGATCGGTAAGACGGGAACGACCGACGGCAACAAAGACACCTGGATGAGCGGGGCGAGCACCACGGTGGCCACCGTCGTCGCCGTCGTGAGTCTCACCGGCGCCCAAGACCAGCGGGCCTCCTACTTCGACAGCGGCCAAGCCGCGACCGCTCGGCATCGGATGTGGCCGATGGTCATGTCGGTGGCGAACGCGAAATATGGCGGCGGAAGCTTCCCGAGCTCGTCGGCTAATGCGGTGGTCTCTGCCGGCGGTCCCTCTGCGACCCAATAGGACACAGAAAAAACTTCCTTTCGCTTCTTACGCCGGGGTGCCCCTGGTCGATGGTGGGTTGTGAAGGCCCATGGATGGGCCGGTACACCCCAGCTCAAGGAAGAAGTTTCTCATGGGAATGCAGATCAACACGAACACCGCGGCAAACAACGCTTACCGCAACCTGTCCAACACGCAGAACGCACTCTCGAAGTCGCTCGAGAAGCTCTCCAGCGGCCTGCGTATCAACCGTGCCGCTGATGATGCAGCCGGCCTGGCCATCTCCGAAGGCTTGCGTGCGCAGGTCAACGGCAGCAAGGTTGCAGCCCGTAACGCTCAGGACGGCATCTCGGTCATCCAGACCACAGAAGGCGCCCTGACCGAGGTCCACTCGATCCTGCAGCGCGTGCGTGACCTTGCAGTTCAGGCCGGCAACGACTCGAACAACGATGACTCGCGTGCGGCGATCAAGACCGAATCCGACGCGCTCGCATCGGAGCTCACCCGTATCGGTGCCGCCACGAACTTCAACGGCATCAAGCTGCTCGATGGCTCCGCAACCGCTCTGACCTTCCAGGTCGGCGCCGGTGGCATTGCTGCCGAGGACCAGATCAGCATCAGCCTCGCCGGTGCGAACACCACCACGGTTGCAACCGCTGTCAGCGCGCTGACGTTCGCCACCTCGGCAAATGCCGCAACGTCGATCGTCGCTATCGACGCGCAGATCACGGCGATCTCGACCGCTCGTGCCGACCTGGGTGCCGTGCAGAACCGCTTCGAGTCGACCATCAACAGCCTCAACGTTTCCGCTGAGAACCTGGCCGCCGCCGAGTCGCGCATCCGCGACACCGACATGGCTTCCGAGATGGTCAACTACACCCGTGCGAACATCCTGTCGCAGGCCGGCACCGCCATGCTCGCGCAGGCGAACCAGTCCAACCAGGGCGTTCTGAAGCTCCTCGGCTAAACCCGAAGCTTCTACTGAAAGAGCCTGGCGGCATCCGGGAGGGGGATTACGCCCCGCCGAGCCGCCAGGCTCTTTCGTCGCATCACCCGACGTCATTCGTTACTCGACTCGATTGCACGACCAGATTGGAACTCCGTGGGAAACCTCGCGCTCGATGGCCTTGCCAGCGGTCTGAACACCACCGCGCTGATTGCCTCCCTGATGCAGGTTGAGGCTATTCCGAAGACATTGCTGCAGGCGAAAGTCACCGGCGCTCAGTCGAAGATCACCGACTTGCAAGCGTTGAATGGCAAGATTGCTGCGCTGGCCGCGCTGGCCAAGAAGGTCACGCTGCCCACCGCGTTGCAGGCGTTCACCGTCACGAGCTCATCACCAGCCGCCACGGGCACGGCCAGCAGCAGCGCAGCCGCGGGCAGCGTCGACATCGTTGTCTCGCAGCTGGCGCAGGCACAGACCATGGTCAGCGGGCCGATGTCGGCTTGGCCCGACGATCCGGCCACTCTCACTTTCGTCGCCCAGGACGGGACAAAAACCCAGGTCGTCGCGGCATCGGGGTCGCTCGACGATGTGGTGCGAGCCATCAACTCTGCCGGAGCGGGCGTGTCGGCCACCAAGGTGGCGAGTGGGGTGGATGCCGGGGGGATTCCCCAGTATCGCCTGCAGATGGTGTCGTCGACGAGCGGCGACGCGGCAGCTTTCACCGTTTTTCGGGGCACGGCCACGGCCGTCGATGGCGGTACGGCGACGAATCTGCTGGATGACGGCGGAGCAGTGATTCGCGATGCCCAGAATGCCGAAGTGAAACTGTGGGCTGGAACCGCGGCGGAACAGACGATCTCGTCGGCGACCAACACGTTCGCCGAGCTCCTTCCGGGCGTCGCAGTCACGGTGACCGCCGTGTCGGCCGGCCCCGTCTCACTCATGGTGGGGCGCAACGCCGAGGCATCCACGGCGACAGTCAAGGAACTGACCGATGCGCTGTCGGCGATCTTCGGAACAATTACGGCCAAGTCGCTCACCACGCAGAAGACCGAGGCCGATGGCACGGTGGTGACGGCTCTGGGAACGTTCTCCAGTAACAGCACGATCAAATCCATCAAGCAGAGCATTGTCTCTGCGGTGGGCCAGCCGATCGATGGGTTCTCGCCGTCCGAGGTCGGAATCAGCTTCAGCGCAGACGGCTCGCTTGTCTTCGACGCCGAAAAGTTCGCTGCGGCGCTGGCCGCCAACCCGGCGAAGGCCGAAGGAATGATCGCAACGATCGCCGGCCGGGTCGAAACCGCTGCTGCCTCGATCTCCGATAAATACCAGGGACTGCTGACCAACCAGATCACCAGTCAGGAATCACTGGTCAAAACCATGAACAAGCAGGTCGACTCCTGGGATCGTCGGCTCGCTGCCCGGGAGAGCACCTTGAAGCGCACCTATGCGGCGCTTGAGGTTGCCCTGGGCAAGATGAACAGCCAGTCCAGCTACCTGGCCTCGCAGATCTCAGGTCTTCCGAGCTGGAACTCCAGCAACAAGTAATCCCACCCGATCGGAGAGCGGCGCCCCGGCGTCCAGAACCCATGTCACGTGCAGCGAACCAACTCGCCCAGTACAACAGAAATGCGATCCAGTCGGCCACGCCGACACAGCTTCTGACGATGCTCTACGATCGCCTACTGCTTGACCTGCATCGGGCTGAAGCCGCGCAGACCGTCGGCGACTGGACGAAGGCGTCCGAGCAACTGCTGCATGCACAGGACATCGTGGCGGAACTGCAGTCCTCGCTCGACCTCACAGCATGGTCTGGCGCGGAGGGCCTTTTCGCCCTCTACGCCTATGTCAACAGTGCTTTGATCAACGCGAACGTGAACCGGGACATCGCTCTGACGCACGAATGCATTTCTCACCTCGAGCCGTTGCGCGCCACCTGGCATGAAGCGGCGGGCGCGCTGCCGTCGCCCGGCGCTCCGACGCCGAACGCCGGGGGCTGGAATGTCGCTTGAGCGCTGGGACGTCTTTCTGACGGAGCTGGAAACCGCACTGGTTTTCGACAGCGAGAGCACGATGTCGGACAGCGTGGCGTGGGTGCCGCCTCCGGGTCTCGGCGCCCTTCCGAGCGAATTCGATGGTCGGGCTCGACGGTTGCTTGATGCACAGCACGTGCAGATTCAGGTCATGGAGGCAGAGCTCGTTGCCACGGCGAAGCAACTGAATGCAGTGCGCTCGGTACCGAGTCCCCAGCCCCGATCGATCTATCTCGACGTCACGGGCTAGCTATTTATCGTGCCCGTCTAACGGGGGGCAAGAAACGGTCGATAGCAAGAGGTGAGCATGGATCGCTCATCCTTGGGCCACGGATCGGCCGCGCAGCTTCTCGACCTGAAATGGGTACGTCGTGTTCGATTCCGTGACCGCTGTCGCGTTGGGCAGCGCGCTTGATGGGCTGTCGCAGCGCCAGCGCGCGATTGCCAACAACATCGCCAATGTCAACACCCCGAACTACCGCGCGCAGCGAGTGCAGTTCGAAGACGCCCTTGCGAAGTCGATCGACACGGGCAACGGCCGCGTCGTCGCCACGACGCAGCCCTCGTTGGAGCCCACGCAGCTCAACGGCAATAACGTCAATCTCGACACCGAGACTCTGTCGAACGTCGACACGGTTTTGCGCTACCAATTCGCCACTCAGGCCATCGGTGGGCAGTTCACGTCGATCCGCACAGCGCTGAAGACCAACTGATGACATTCGACGCAATCGGCATCGCCGGAAGCGCGCTGTCGCTGCACCGTAAGTGGCTTGATGCCATCGCCGACAACCTCGCGAATGTGAACACCGCCACCTCGACCGACGGTGCGGCGTTTCAGGCTCGGTATATCGTGGCTGAGGCCGGAGCCGGGCAGGGCGGTGTCTTTGTGGCTGGTGCTGCTTTTGGAGATCCCGAGGGTCGTCTCGCCTACGAGCCGACGAATCCTCTCGCCGATGCCAAGGGCTACGTTCGCTACCCCGACATCGATATGGGATCGCAGATGAGCCAGCTCATCTTGGCCCAGCGTGGATACCAGGCAAACGCCGCTGTCGTCGACCGCGCGAAAGGCTCCTACGAAGCTGCACTACAGATCGGACGTAACTAATGCCCCTCGCCGCCCTCGCCGCCGTCTCCGGTGTCACGGCCACTGGCTACGTCTCACCGACCATGCGTGCCGAACCCACTGACGGTTCCGGCTTTGCCACGTCGTTGGCCGGAGCCGTGGACGCAGCCCAGGCCCTCCAGGCCGAGTCAAAGACGTTGGCTCTGCAGGCCGTGACGGGCAACCTTGACGACATCCATAATGCGACTCTCGCTTCCACGCGTGCCCAGGTCACGCTTGAACTCGTCGCTGCAGTGCGCAACAAGGGCGTCGACGCATTCACTGAGATCATGAGGATGCAGGCCTAGTGCAACGCACACTCACGTCGTTTTTTTCACGAGCAAAGGGTGTCGCCGGGGGGTTCTCTGCGGCGCAGCGCACCGTCACGATCATCGGTGTCGCCGTGCTCGTGCTCGGTGCTATCGCACTCGGAACCTGGATCACCAGGCCCACCCTCACCCCGCTGTTCTCCGGGTTGAGTGCAGCAGACGCGAGCACGATCGTCGAGCAGCTCCGTTCGTCAAACGTGCAGTTCGAACTGACGAACGGCGGCTCGACGATCCTGGTTCCCGAAGCCGAGGTCTACAATCAGCGGCTTGCCGCGGCCGCGTCAGGCATGCCGTCGTCCTCGACCGGCGGGTACGCGCTGCTCGACACCATGGGGGTCACCACGAGCGAGTTTCAGCAGTCGGTGACGTACAAGCGTGCGCTCGAGGGCGAGCTTGCGGCGACCATCGGAGCGATGAAGGGCGTCAAGCTCGCCTCGGTAAAACTTGCGATTCCTGAAGAGACGGTCTTCGTCGTGAGCAAACTCGACCCGACGGCATCCGTCTTCGTTGAGACGCAGAACGGGGTGACGCTGTCGACCGATCAGGTGACAGCCATCGTTCATCTCACGAGTGCCTCGATCGAAGGAATGAAGGCAACGGATGTCGCCGTCATCGACTCGAACGGCACCGTGCTTTCCGCCGTGGGAACGGGTGCGACCGGCAGCTCCGACAAACAGACGTCCGCTTACGAGGGCCGGGTGCAGTCCGCCGTGCAGGTGATGCTCGACCGGATTGTCGGTTCCGGCAACTCGACCGTCGCCGTATCGGCGACGATCAGCGCAGAGTCGGCCGAAGTTATCACCGAGACATTCACGCAGTCACCCGAGGTGTCTCCGCTGAGCGAATCGAAAAACACCGAGACCTACACCGGAACCGGGAACGGCACCGCAACCGGGGGTGTGCTCGGACCGGACAACATCGCCGTACCCAATGGCGGCTCCGGCGACGGCACCTACAACTCCGAGGCGACGGTGCGCGACAACGCGGTGAACAAAGTATCGGAGTCACGCACGGTTCCGGCCGGCGCCGTGGCTCGCCAAACCGTGTCAGTGGCGATCAACAAAGATGCCTCGCCCAGTGTCAGTAACGCCGAAATCGCCGCGCTGGTCACGGCCGCGGCCGGTATTGACGCGAAGCGCGGTGACGCGGTCACCGTCAAGACTGTCGCCTTCAACGCGTCGGCCGCAGCAGGGGCCACTCAGGCTCTCGCCGCCGCTGAGCAGGCGGCAGCGGCAGACCGAACCGCCGGCCTGATTCGTACCGGAATGATCGTGTTGGGCATCCTGACGCCGATCATCCTGGCGCTCGTGCTGTTCATGCGTCGTTCGAAAGAGGAACGTACGCCGGTTGAGCTCGACGACGTCCCTCTCCTGACCGAGGTACTGCCCGCCGTCCCGCAGCGTGCGATCGAGGTTCA
This sequence comes from Leifsonia psychrotolerans, assembly GCF_013410665.1. Classification (NCBI taxonomy): domain Bacteria; kingdom Bacillati; phylum Actinomycetota; class Actinomycetes; order Micrococcales; family Microbacteriaceae; genus Glaciibacter; species Glaciibacter psychrotolerans. Next base: position 603,771 of record NZ_JACCFM010000001.1, read on the forward strand.
ACCTCCGCCCGTGCTGATGCCCGAACCTGAACCGAACAGCATGGATCTGAACCGACGAAGTATCTCCCAGCTGGCCAGCCAGAACCCGGAGAAGACCGCGGCGCTGCTGCGTGGCCTGATGGATGAGAGGCAGGGCGCATGATCGACTCGAAGTCTGCTCTGACCGGCACCCAGAAGGTCGCCGTCGTTCTAATGAACCTGGAATCCGCGGTCGCAGCGACGGTGATGGCCCAATTCACCGAGGCCGAGGCAACCGACATCACCGCCGAGATTGTGCGCTTGCGTCGAGTCGACGCCGACGTGGCCGAGAACACCCTCGCCGAGTTCAACGCCATGGTCTCGACCGGTCGGCTCGCCGCGCGCGGCGGCACCGACTTCGCCACGGGCCTGCTTGAACTCTCGTTCGGAGCCGAGCGGGCGGCCGGCGTCATGAATCGGGTCGCCTCCAACATGGCCGGTAAAGCGTTCGAGTTTCTCGACAGCGCCGAGCCCGGGCAGATCGCGACATTGCTCGACGGCGAAATGGCACAGACCATCGCGCTCGTTGTCGCCCACCTGCGCCCGGCCCACGCATCCGCTGTGCTCGGCGGCCTTCACGATGATCTGCGTACCGATGTCGCACAGTGCATCGCGACAATGACGAGTGCAACTCCGGAGTCGATCGCACTCGTCGCCGGCAGCCTCAAGTCTCGTGCTGCCGCCGTCGTTGCTCCCCAGAACTCGTTTGAGGTCGTCGGGGGCGTTCAGCCGCTCGTCGACATCATCAACCGAGCCGACGTCGCAATGGAACGCGCCCTGCTCGAAGGGCTCGACGCCCGGGATCCGGAGCTGGCCGAAGAGATTCGCTCACGGCTGCTCACCTTTGCTGACATCGTCAAGCTGGAGGCTCGCGATGTGCAGAATGTGCTGCGCGGCATCGACATGACGATTCTGGCGATGGCGATGAAGGGCTCGGCAGAGAATGTGCAGCAGACGATTCGCGACAATCTCTCCGAACGCAACCGCGAACTCTTGACCGACGAGCTCGACTCGATGGGACCGTCGCGCAAATCGCAGGTCGAAGAGGCCAGAGCTGCGGTGGTGCGTGCGATCCGTGAACTGGAGCAGAGCGGCACGATCACCGTGCACCGCAGCGAGGAGGACGGCTTCGTTGAGTAGCCCCGCCTTTACGACAACTGCTTTTCCGACGATTCGCAGCATCGACGCCGAACGTGAGCTGGCGTCGGCACGCACGCGCGGTCACGCTGCCGGCTATGCCGAGGGGATTCGTCGTGCCGAGCAGGAATCGGCGGTTCGCGAGCTGGCCCGACAGTCTGCGGCCGACGCGCAGCGCGCGCGTGACGGCGAACTGCTGGCGCACGGGCGCGCCGTGCTCGCAGCCGCGACCTCGGCGCTGCACGCCCGCGTGGTTGAAACGATCGAGTCGGTCGAGAGTGCGTTGGCGGTCGCCAGTCTTGAACTGGCAGAGGCGGTGCTGGGCAGCGAGCTCAGTCGCGGCGAGACGAGTGCCCGAACCGCGCTGGTGCGGGCGCTCGGGCAGGACGACGCCCGCTTCGCTGTGTCGATTCGACTCCATCCGAACGATCTCGAGGTGCTTCGCGCGAGCGACTCGGACGATGTGGGAGTGCCGTTGGTGGCCGACACCGCGCTGCGGCCCGGCGATGCCATCGTTGAGTTGCCGGTGGGCTATCTGGACGTTCAGATCGCCAGTGCCCTCGAGCGTGCCCGCGCTGCGCTGGTCGGATCGTCGCGTTGACCACCGTGGGATTTCGGCCCCGCGGAGCCCGTTTTGCTGACGCACTCTCGGCCGCAGCACCCGAACGCGTGGGGAGTGTCACGGCCGTCGTGGGGTTGAGTGTTGAGATTGCCGGTTTGCGCTGCGCTGTCGGTGATCTGGTGAGCATCGGCGACACACACCCTGTCGAAGCGGAGGTCGTCGCGACGACGACCGCGGGCGTGCGTTGCATGCCGCTCGGGCGCCTACATGGCATCTTCGTCGGCTCGGCAGCTCGTTCGAGCGGCAGGCCGGTCTTGGTGCCGACCGGTGCCGGATTGTTTGGACGTGTTCTCGACGGTTTGGGTCGACCGATCGACGGGCTCGGTCCGCTCACCGTCGATCGTTTCGTCTCACTCAGCAACGCATCACCGTCGGCCATGCATCGCAGCCGCATCGACACACCGGTCCAGCTTGGCGTGCGTGTGCTCGACACCTTGACGACCATCGGTCGCGGCCAGCGCATGGGTCTGTTCGCCGGCTCGGGAGTCGGAAAGTCCTCGCTGCTGTCGATGATTGCCCGGGGAACGGATGCCGAAGTATCGGTCATCGCCCTGGTGGGAGAGCGCGGGCGTGAGGTGCGCGAGTTTCTGGAGGACGACCTCGGCCCCGATGGTCTCGCCCGCTCGGTCGTCGTCGTGTCGACATCCGATGAGCCCGCGCTCATGCGCCTGCGCGCCGCATTCGTGGCGACGCGCATTGCCGAGTCGTTTCGTGACACCGGTGCCGATGTCATGCTCATGATGGATTCCCTCACCCGGGTGGCCATGGCCCAGCGTGAGATCGGTCTCTCGGTGGGGGAGCCGCCGGCCACGCGCGGTTATCCGCCATCGACCTTCTCAGTGCTGGCCCAGCTTCTCGAGCGTGCGGGAACGGCGAAACAGGGTTCGATCACCGGAATGTACACCGTGCTCGTCGACGGCGATGATCACAACGAGCCGATTGCGGATGCGGCCCGGTCCATTCTCGACGGTCACGTCGTGCTCGACCGGAAGCTCGCCGTGACCGGTCATTTCCCGGCCATCGATAGTTTGGCCTCCATCTCCCGGGTCGCCTCGAAGGTGACATCCGCGCCGCAGCGGGAGATGGCAACGATGCTGCGCACGGTGATGGCCGCCCGGAAGAATGCCCAAGACCTGATCGATATCGGTGCGTACCGCCCGGGAACCAACCCGCTCGTCGACGCCGCGCTGACCCATCAGGCCGCGATCGACGGTTTTCTGCGTCAGAGCATGGACGATCACACCCCGGCCGATCTGGCCTGGCTGCGTTTGGAACAACTCGTTTCGACCTTGGGAGGGCACTGATGGTGTTCTCTCTCGCGGGGCTGCTGCGCCTGCGCCATCTCGAACAAGAACAGGCCGAAGGCGCCCTCGCCGATGCCAACGCTCGGGTGGCCGAGAATGCGGCCCGCCAGGCACAGATCCGCCGCAAGCTGGGTGGAACCGACAACGAAGTGGCCAGTGTCGACGTGCTCCGGGCCGTCGCCGCTGCCCGAGCATCGTCGCGCTCGATGCTCGCCGAGCTCGATGCGACCCTGCGTCAGCAGGAGCACGCGGCGAACGAGGCGCGCGAGGCGTACAGCGCCGCTCGAAGCAGGTCGAAGGGGCTAGAACGGCTGGAAGAGAAGCATTCCAGCGCTGTCGATGCGGCGGAGCGCCACACCGAACAAGCCGCGATCGACGAAATTGCGACAGGGATCCACTCTCGGGGCGGGGATAAGGCATAAGCATGGCAATAACTGACGCGTTGAGTCGCATCGGAGAGATCGAAAACCGGATGCTGCAGCTCTCAAGCAGGGTGGGCACTGGATCCGTCGTGGGAACCGGTGCATCGGCTTCGACCGCCGCATCGTTTTCACAGACCATGGGGGCCACCGCCGCGCCGGGTGCTGCACCCGCCGGCGTGACCGGGAGTGCAATCGTTGAGGCGGCCAAAAAATACCTGGGCGTTCCCTATGTCTTCGGCGGCGAAGACGCGTCGGGAATGGACTGTTCCGGCCTGGTGCAGCGGGTGCTCGCCGACCTCGGCATCGATGCTCCACGGGTGGTCAGCACACAGCAGCACCTGGGCGAGGAGGTCGGCTCTCTTGCCGACGCCCAACCGGGCGACCTGATCGTCACCCACAACGCCGACCACATCGTGATCTATGCAGGTGACGGCATGATCATCCATGCTCCCTACGAGGGGCGCACCGTCTCGTTACAAAAGAACTATCTGACGGATGCCGACATCAAGACGATTCGTCGCGTGACGGCCGCTGGGGCCTCGCCCGCCGCGGCCGGTCTGAACCGCATGCTTCCGTCGAACGCTGACGTCTCAGCGGCGACGCTGAACAGCCTGATCACCTCGATGGGCGGCACCGCGAGCGCGTCGCCGAACATCACAGACCTCATCGCCGCTGCCCGGATGTCGATGTTTGCCGGACGTTCCCCAGGGAGTGCACTATGACCGTGTTGATTCCGACTTTCGTGGCGCCCCCTGCGGCGCCCGCTCGCACGCCTGCACCCGGGGTGAGCGCGTCGGCCGGGGCCGAGAGATTCGCCGCGGCACTCCGCGACACGGCCGCGGCCGACAGGGCATCGGGCGCCCGGGCTGACGACACCCGGGCTGACGACACCCGGGCTGACGACACCGCCACGGACAAGCCAACCGGCACCCCGACCGGCACCCCGGCCGATGCACAAGCCGAAACGCCGGCAGAGAGCACGACGGACCCCGCGGCAACGGCCGTGTTGCCGATTCCGCCGGGCGCATTCGGGTCGGCCGGCATGCCGGCGCTTGCGAGTTTCGTGACCTCCGCAGAGGTGCGTGTGAGCGCGGGCGACACGGGGGCGGCCGACACGGATGGCGCATCGATCAGCACGGAGGCCACCGATCTGTCCACGGCTGAGCTTCAGGGCGGCGCGCGGGCCGAGATGACTGCGATGTCCGGCGCCGTTCGCGTGCAGCAGGGCACCGAATCGTCGTCGGGCAGAGCCGCAACCCCGACGCCATCCGCTGAAACACCGGTGGGTGGCACCGCCCCGACCGGGTTGGCGCCGCTGGTGACGGGCAGCCCGGGGGGAGTGGCTGGTCTGATGACCGGCACTGTTCCGTCGCCGGCAACGCCGGGCGCCGTCGGCGCGCCTGACGTGAACGGCGCGCCTGACGTGAACGCTGCGCCTGACGCCGAAGCTGCGCCCGATTCCGACGCTGCGCCGGACGCGGCGACGTCGCTTTCGGATCCGGCCCCCGCGGCACCCGCGGCCGCCGAGGGAGCCACTCGGGCCGCTGAATCCAGTGCGGCCGTATCGCCGGCAGTGCCAGGAACCGCACCGGTGTCGGCCCCGGGCGCGTCGGCATCCGCTGCCGTGCAGCAGGCCGCAGCACCAACGCCTCCGCCGCTCACCGAACAGCTGGCGAAGCCACTGTTCAGCCTGGCCGGCGCCGCAGACGGTGAGCACACGCTGACCATCACGGTCAGCCCCGACACACTCGGCCCGGTCACCGTACGCGCGCACGTCGCCGGTGAGCAGATCCGGATCGAGTTGTTCGCGCCAACCGAACTCAGTCGGGATTCCCTCAGGCAGATCATGACCGATCTGCGGCGCGACGTGGCCGCGATGGGGCTCAACGCAAACCTGGATCTTTCGGGGCAGAGCGAACCGGACGCGGGGGAGACCCCGACGCGCGGCGGCGTCCAAACCGAGGAACAAACAGCCACGACACGAGTGCCCACCGCGCAGCCAGCAGTGCTTCGCCCGAACCTCCACAGCACGTCGACTCTCGACGTCGTGGCCTGAAAGTAGAGAACGAAGATGACCGTAGAAGCAGTCGCAGCCGGTTCGAGTACGAGCCTGTACTCGAGGCCGACCACAGATGTGGCCAAGCAAACTCTCGACAGCGAGGTGTTCATGCACCTGCTCGTCACCCAGCTGCGCAACCAGGATCCGAGCTCGCCCATGGACACCAACGAGATGATCTCCCAGACCACTCAGCTGGCCATGATGGAGCAGATGACGGCGATGAACAAGACCAGCGATGAGAACTTCGGTCTTCAGATGCGTACCGCCGCAGCCAACCTCATCGGCAACACGGTGACCTACCGGGATGCCGACGGCACTGAGGTCACCGGCATCGCGACATCCGTCTCCTTCAAGGGTGCGGTTCCGCTCGTCACGATTGACGGCGTGGAGGTGCCGCTCGACGTCATCTCGGGCATCACGACTCCCAAGCCCGTTCCTGCACCCGTTCCCACTCCTTAGACAGCGTCTTCACTAGCTCCCCACTTCTTCACCAGCTCCCAACCGAAGGGTCATCATGCTCCGCTCGCTCTACTCCGGCATCTCCGGACTCCGTTCGCACCAGACCATGCTCGACGTCACAGGCAACAACATCGCCAACGTCAACACCGTCGGCTTCAAGTCGTCAGCCGTGCAATTTCAGGACACGCTCTCCCAAGTCGTGAAGAACGGCAGTGGCGCCGGGAATCAGGTCGGAGGCACCAACCCGGCTCAGGTCGGGCTTGGCGTGCAGGTCGCTGCGGTCTCGACCAACTTCGCCCAGGGCTCGGCTCAGGCCACGGGAAAGCCGACTGACCTGATGATTGCCGGCGACGGGTTCTTCCTGGTGCAGTCGGGCGGCGAGACCCGCTACACCCGTAATGGCGCCTTCGACTTCGACTCGCTGGGCCGTCTCGTCACTGCTGACGGTTCGTTCGTGCAGGGCCGCGCGGCGGTCAACGGGCAGATTCCCGTCGGTGCGGCCGTCGGCCCGATCACCCTGCCGCTGCAGGCCACGGTTCCGGCCAAGACGACGACCTCGGCGGTCGTGGGCGGAAACCTTCCCGGCGATGCCGTCACCGGCACCGTTTTGGCTCGCGACATCGACGTGTATGACGCGACCGGCAACAAGACGACGCTGGCGTTGACCTTCACGAAAACCGTTGCGGGTTGGGATGTCAGCGACGGCACGACCACGGCCGGTGCGCTCACATTCACCGGCGGAGTTCTGACCGGCCCCTCGACGTTCCCCGTGGGCGGCATCTCCGTTGACATGTCGGCGGTCACCGGCTCCGCAAACCTGACGACCATCGCGGTGAACAGCCAGAACGGTGCCGCGGCGGGAACCCTCACGTCGTACTCCATCGCGTCGGACGGCACTGTGCTCGGCACGTTCAGCAACGGCGAGACCCGCTCGATCGCCCAGATCGCACTCGCGACCTTCGCAAATCCGGGTGGACTCGAGAAGGCCGGCGGCTCCACGTACCGCGTCAGTGTGAGCTCGGGCAATGCCGTGCTGGGGGCGGCGGGTGACCCCGGCTTCGGTGGAATGACCAACGGTTACCTCGAGATGTCGAATGTCGACCTGTCCCAGGAATTCACGAACCTCATCGTGGCTCAGCGCGGTTTCCAGGCCAACGCCCGCATCATCACCACCTCCGACGAGGTACTGCAGGAGCTGACGAACCTGAAGCGTTAAGAACGACAGAGGGTGAGGGCGGTTCCGAGATTCTCGGGCCGCCCTGACGCGTTTAACCCCTCACATGGGGGGCGGGAGGGAGTCAAAGTAGTCGCCCTGCACCCGTGTCGGCATATGTGTGGACACAAAATTCGTTGGGCTCCTGACGAATCCCGAAGGATAGCCGACAGTATGATCGACGGCTTCACTTCATCGACATCACGAGGACAGAATGATCGTAGTCACCCGGCTGAACCAGAGCCACTTCGCGGTCAATCCCGACCTCGTTGAGCGGATTCACGAGAATCCAGACACCACCCTTGTGCTCGTCGACGGCACGACATTCATCGTGACCGAGACGATGAGCGAGGTGATCGACAAGATTGCGGCATATCGCGCTCGCGTGATTCAGCTGGCCAGTCGGCCAGCCGATTATCCGATCCACGGCATCCGTCATCTGGAAGCCGTTCCGGACGAGCAGCCCTGGGAACCGCGCGAACCGAGGAAGAACTGATGGATCCCGCAACCATAATCGGCCTCCTTCTGGCCTTCGGATCCCTCTTTGCGATGATCACCATGGAGGGTGCCCACGTCACCTCCATTCTGCTTCCGCCGCCCATGATTCTGGTCTTCGGTGCGACAATCGCTGTCGGCATCGCCGGCTCGACGCTGACCGACACCGTCTCGGCCTTCACGGCGTTGCCGCGTGCGTTCCGCGGCAAGGTCGAGAAGCCCAAACAGGTGATTGACCAGATGGTGCACCTGGCCGAGACAGCACGGAAGAACGGTCTTCTCGCCCTCGAACAGGAAGCCGCAAACGTCAAGGATCCCTACCTCCGAGATGCCCTGCAAAACATTGCAGACGGCACAGATGGCGAAGAGTTGCGCACGCTGCTCGAAGACGAAGTGATCACCACCTCCAAGGTAAATCGCGGAGCCGGAAAGTTCTTCAAAGCGCTCGGTGGCTACGCGCCGACGGTGGGCATTATCGGAACCGTGGTGTCACTCACGCACGTTCTCGAAAACCTCGACAACCCCAGCACGCTCGGGCCGTCGATCGCCACGGCGTTCGTCGCAACCCTCTGGGGCCTGCTTTCGGCCAACTTCATTTGGTTGCCGATCGGTGACCGGTTGAACCGTCTCGCCGAACTCGAAACCGAGCGCATGAATCTCATCCTTGAGGGCGTTCTGGCCATTCAGTCCGGGAGCCAGCCTCGTCTGCTGGGGGAGCGCCTCAGCGCCATGGTGCCGAAGCGAAAGCTGTCGAAGGCCGAGCAGAAGGCCGAGCAGAAGTCCACCAAGATGGAAGACCTGTTTGACAGCGAGGCAGCGTGAGCGCCCCGCGGCGGCGTCGCGGCGTCGACAACGAAGAGGTGCACAACGACGAGCGTTGGATGGCCTCATACATGGATATGGTCACGGTGCTGCTGTGCATGTTCATCGTTCTCTATGCCATGTCAACCGTGGATGCGGCAAAATTCGAGAAGCTGCGGGCGTCACTGGCGACGGGCTTTGGCACCGAGGCGGGCGAGACCGTTGACACGGCAGAGGGAATCGTGGTTCGGGCCGAGGACATCGGCAAGGAAGGGTCGCTGTACGAGAACACGGTGTACAACGCGAACGCCGATCTTGCCGTGAAAGAGATCGAGGATCTGACGGCGGTACGCGATCAGATCTCGGCCGGCCTGACGACTCAGGGTTTGGCGGATGCCGTCAACTTCACGATCACCGAGCGGGGTTTGACGGTTGGTCTGATCGGCGCCGAAACATTTTTCAGCGGCAACAGCGTGGTGATGACCGAGAAGGCCCTCGCGGTGCTCGGTATTGTGGCACCGGTGATTGCCGGCATCCCGAACGAAGTGTCGGTCGAAGGACATGCGGACCCGATCGGGAGTTCGGGCATGTACCCCACCGACTGGGAGCTCTCCAGCGGCAGAGCCACCCAGGTTGTGCGCTACTTCGTCGAGCAGGGCGGACTCGCCCAACAGCGTGCTTCTGCGGTTGGCTACGGCTCCGCGCGGCCGTCCGCGGCCAACGAGAGTCCACTGAATCGTCGGGTCGACGTGGTTGTTCTCTCGGATCAGTCCGATGCAGTGCGTGCCCTCATTCCCGGCTTGCTCGGCACACAGTAGTGCGGGGGTCCGCGTGAGCAGAAAGAGTGCGGCCTACACCTAACGAACCGGGGTCGCCGGTCGATTGTGAGATCTGATGACCACTCGGAGTGAAGTGAAGCCAACCCTGCCGTCGACGGCGAAAGATGCCGAGGTTTACGACTTTCGGCGTCCGACGACGCTCGCCCGTGAACACTCCCGCGTGCTTGAGCTGGCTTTTGAGACCTTCGCCCGTCAGTGGGGAACCCAGCTGACGGCCAAAGTTCGTGTGCGGTCGCAGGTCAATTTCGAGTTCGTCTCGATGCACACATACGACGAGTACGCGGCATCCTTGCCCAGCACGACGGCGATGGTGCTGCTCGCCCTCGCCGGTCACGACTCGAAGGCCGTCATCCAGCTGCCCACCTTGACCGCACTCGGCTGGTTCAGCCACATGCTCGGCGGCAACGGCTCGCATAACGAAACCGAACGCAAATTCACACAGATCGAACAGTCGATGATGCGCAAGCTCATGGCTGACGCGATCGACGATCTGCGCTACTCGTTCGGCCCCCTGCTGTCGGCCGACATCGTGGTCGACAGCATTCACCACAACTCCCAGTTCGCCCAGGCCGCCGCCACGTCAGAACTGATGATCGTCGCCAGTTTCACCGTTCAGGTGGGGGAGCGTGCCTCACATGCGACGCTCGCAATTCCCGCCGACGTGCTGCTGCGCCAATTGGGCGCTGCCAACCCGGTGATCAACGCCACGGATGCTGCGGATCTGATTCAAAATCAGGTGTCGCACGTGCCCGTCGACGTCGCCGTGCAATTTCCGGGCAAGCGCGTGTGGGCGGCCGACATCCTGGCCTTGGCCGTGGGCGATCTCATTCCACTCGGGCATGCCGGACATAAGCCGCTGGATGTCGCCGTGGACGGCCACACCCTCGCGTATGCCGCCGTCGGAGCCACCGGCTCGCGGATGGCCTGCGTCATCACTGAAATTCAGGAGAACAACTGATCATGCCAACGACCACCCTGCACGCAGACGCTGCCGCTGCGCTGGCCGCACTCATCCCGAACGCCTCGGTGCTGGTTGCCGCGCCGCGCACCTCGGGACCTCGGCTGGGCGAGGAGGTTTCGCAGTCCGTGCAGGCCACCGTCGTCGGCTCACAGTCCGCCGATCTGGCCATTGCGCTCCTCGACACCGATTCGCTCGGTGTCGCGCTGGCCGAAGGTTCGACCGCTGTGGCCGTGACGGACATTCTGCGGCCGGCTCTGGAAGCCGCGGCCGGCACGCTGGGTCACGGTGTGCTCGGCACCGCCCGCATTGATAACGCGACCGACCTGTTCAACGACGCTGCGGCCCAGGTGTACTCCCTCAGCGACGGTGCGAACACCGTGGGCTGGTTCGCCATTCGTCTGCGTGACAACAGCACCTCCGGTGCGTTGGTCTCGAACGAACCGGTCGCGGGCAAGTTGGGACGTATCAACAACGTCGAAATGTCTCTCACGGTTGAGATCGGACGCACGCGGATGTCGGTGCGCGAGGTGCTGGGTCTGGAACCGGGTGCAGTGGTCGAGTTGGACCGGTCGGCAGGAGCCCCCGCTGACATCCTGCTCAATGGTCGTCTGATTGCTCACGGCGAGGTCGTCGTGGTTGACCAGGATTACGCCGTGCGGGTCACCAAGATCATGGATGTTCCGGACAGTCTGGCGTAGTGGACACTCTGTTTCTTGCGCTGCGAGTTCTGCTCTCGCTCGCCGCCGTTCTGGCTGTCATCTGGTTTGCCCATAAGCGGCTGACCAGTGGCAGCCGCGCCGCAAAAGTAGCCAACCCGATCACGGTGATCAGCCGTCAGGGACTCGCCCAAAAGGCATCCGTGGTGATCATCGAGGCCGAGGGGCAACGATTCGTGCTGGGCGTGACCGAGCAGGCGGTCAACGTGCTGTATCAGCGTGAAAGCAGTATCGCCGCCGATGAGTTCGCCTTTGCCATGGCCGGGTTCGACCTGCCGGAGGCCGCGGACCCGCAGGCGGACTCCGTGCCGGTCGACATCAACCCTGCAGGACCCAAACACTCGCTCACCCCACCCGCATCGCAAGGAATGCTCCGCGGATCAATTCTTTCGGCTGAGACATGGAAGCTCTCCTTCGCCGCGCTGAGGCAAGGACTGAAATAGTGTCATTCTCCAGGGCTTCACTGCCCAGGATGCACGCGCCGCGGTCGGCAACGGTGTGGCGCTGGGCTGCGATGCTTTCCGTGGCAGCGATCATTGCCGCCGCGATTCTGCTCCTGCAGACAACGCCCAGCCACGCCGTTCCCGGTGACCCGGGTGAGCCCGTCGGTCCGGGGGGACCCGCGACCCCCGGCGGTGGCGGTGGTGTCTCGATCGATATCAATGGCCCGGATGGAACGCCGTCGTCGGCCATTGTCACCCTGATCGGAATCACGCTGCTGTCGGTGGCGCCGGCGCTTCTGTTGATGATGACGTCGTTCACCAAAATCTTCGTGGTGCTGGCGATGGCCCGAAATGCCCTCGCGCTCCCCTCGATCCCACCCAATCAGGTACTCGCCGGGCTGGCCCTGTTTCTCACCCTGTTCATCATGTGGCCGGTACTGACCGAGGTGAACACACTCGGTGTGCGGCCCTATCTCGCCGGAACAGCCAGTTTCGATGACGCCCTCGCCGCCGGTTCCGAGCCGTTGCGCACCTGGATGTTGCACTTCACGCGGGAGCAGGATCTTGCACTGATGCTGCGGGCGGGCGGAGCCGCGAACCCGGCGAGCCCGGAATCCGTCGACATGATCACGCTGATCCCGGCGTTCATGATCTCCGAACTCCGTGCCGCGTTCATCATCGGTTTCGTGATCTTCATCCCATTCCTCGTCATCGACCTGGTGGTCTCGGCCGCACTCATGTCGATGGGAATGATGATGCTGCCGCCGGTGATGATCTCGCTTCCGTTCAAGATCCTGCTGTTCATCCTCGTTGACGGGTGGGCCATGATCATCACGTCGCTGATCGAGAGTTACAACTAATGGACAGCAACGCAGTACTCGACATCGGTTTGCAGGCGCTCGTCGTTGCCGCAAAGTTGGCAGCGCCCGTGTTGATCACGGCGCTCGTCGTGGGCTTCGCGATCTCCCTGTTCCAGTCGATCACCCAGATTCAGGAGGTGACGCTCTCGTTCGTTCCGAAGGCCATCGCCGTCTCGCTGGCCTTGCTGATCACCGGCCACTGGATGATCGCGGAGATCGTCTCATTCACCCACGCGATGTTTGACAAAATTCCTGGGCTGCTGGGCGGCTGAGCGTGAACATTCCCCTTGACCTGAACTGGATCGAAGCCGTGATGCTGGCCAGCGTGCGCATGACGGCTTTCGTCGTGATCGCACCGCCATTTTCCTATAAGGCGATCCCGGCGCGGGTAAAGGCGATGCTGGCGTTGGGCCTGGCTGTGGCGGTTTCGCCGCGGATCACGACAGACTACGTCTCGCTCGACACCGCCGGTTTCGTGGGGGCCCTGATTCTGGAGCTGCTCGTCGGAGGGGCACTCGGGTTTCTGGTCTTGCTCGTCTTTTCCGCGGTTCAGTCGGCTGGAAACCTCATCGACATGTTCGGTGGGTTTCAGATGGCGCAGGGCTTCGACCCGGGAACACAGATCAACGGTGCCCAGTTCAGTCGGTTCTTTCACATGACCGCGCTGGCACTTCTGCTGTCGTCGGGTGCGTATCTGCTGATCATCGGGGGACTGACCCGAACCTTCGACGTGATTCCGCTCGGAGGCGGCCTCGATCTCGCGCACCCTGCACAACTCATCGTCACCGGGGTCTCGCAGATGTTTCTGGCGGCGGTGCAGATCGCCGGCCCGCTCATCGTCGTGCTCTTTCTTGCGGATGCCGGCCTGGGGCTGCTCACTCGTGTCGCCCCGGCGCTCAACGCGTTCGCCATGGGGTTCCCGTTGAAGGTCATGATCACCCTGACTCTCGGCGGGCTCGTCTTTGCCGCCTTGCCGGATGTGGTGGCCCGGCTCACCGATAACGCCGTCGGTCTGATTCTGGGGGTGCGCTAGATGTCTGACGCTCAAGAGAGAACCGAAAACGCCACCGAGAAGCGCATGAAGGATGTGCGCAGCAAGGGCAAGCTTCAAAAGTCGCAGGATGTGACGGCCTGGCTGGGCGTGGGGGCCGCGGCGGTCATGCTGCCGGCCACGATCACGGCAGGAACCGCAGCGGCAACCCACCAGATGTTCGCGATCGGCCAGGTCGCGGCCAGGCCGCAGACCGGAACGGCGCTCGAACTCCTGGGTGAGGGGCTGTCGACGATCGTGCCGACCATGTCGCTCATGCTCGCCGCCGTCGTCGTGGCTGTTTTCGTGGGCTCGGCCGCGCAAGGCGGCATCCACCCTAAAAAACTCGCCGGCAAATTCGAGCAGTTCGACCCGGTGAAGGGGATCAAGCGGGTGTTCGGCACCCAGGCGTTGTGGCAGGGCGTGAAGACGTTGGCGAAGACGGCAGTGGTGGGTCTGGTGCTCTACGCCGTGATCCAGGGTCTGATGCCGGTGCTCATGACGTCGGGCGGCCTGAGTATCACGGCCGTCATCGCGGCAGCCTCCGAGGGGGCCACCGCGCTGATGATTGCGGCCGTTGCGGCCGGGCTGCTTCTGGCTGCCGCCGATGTGTTCGTCGTGATGAAGCGCAACCGCAAGCAGACCCGAATGACGAAAAAGGAGGTCACCGATGAGAACAAGAACTCCGACGGTGATCCCCTGATCAAGTCGCAGCGGCGCTCCCGGCAGCTCGCGATGAGCCGCAACCGAATGATCGCGTCCGTCGCGACGGCCGATGTTGTGATCGTCAATCCCACCCACGTAGCCGTTGCACTGAAGTACGAGCCCGGCAAGTCGGCCCCCCGCATCGTCGCCAAGGGCTCGGGTCATAACGCCACACGCATCCGTGAGGAAGCCACAGCCGAGAACGTGCCGATGGTCTCTGATATCCCGTTGGCTCGCGCGTTGCACGCCGCCTGCGATGTCGGCACCGAGATTCCGGTCGAGTTCTACAACGCCGTTGCCCGTGTGCTCACCTTTGTCGCCGCACTGACTCGTCGAGGCGCCTCATCGGGAATCCACACCATGACTCAGCCCGCCCTCACCCCCGGAGGAAACTAGTGAACCGCAACCTGTCGAAGATTGCCGTGCCCATCGGGGTGGTCGGCATCCTGATGTTGCTCATCGTTCCAACGCCGGCTCCGATTCTCGACCTTCTGATCATCGTGAACATCGTGCTCGCCCTGGTGATCCTGCTGACGACGATGTTCGTCAAGAAGCCGCTGGATTTCTCGGTCTTTCCGTCGCTGCTTCTCGTTGCAACGCTGTTCCGGCTCGGCCTGAACGTCGCCTCCACCCGCCTGGTGCTCGGTGACGGATACGCGGGCCAGGTGATCGCTGCCTTCGGCGAGGTCGCGGTCGGTGGATCCATCGTCATCGGCGCCGTGGTCTTCTTGATTCTCATCGTGATTCAGTTCGTTGTCGTGACGAAGGGTGCCGAACGTGTCGCCGAGGTGGGCGCTCGGTTCACCCTCGACGCCATGCCGGGTAAGCAGATGGCCATCGATGCGGACCTGAATGCCGGGCTGATCACCGACGCCCAGGCCCGAACGCGTCGCGCCGAGGTCTCGGCCGAAGCCGACTTCTATGGCGCAATGGATGGTGCGTCGAAGTTCGTCAAGGGTGACGCGATCGCCGGAATCATCATCATCATCATCAACATCATCGGTGGCATCACCATCGGCATGGTGCAGCGGGGGATGGAACTCGGCGACGCCGTCAACACCTACACGCTGCTCACGATCGGTGACGGACTGGTGACGCAGATTCCTGCCCTCCTGATGGCCGTCTCGACGGGCATGATCGTCACCCGGTCGAACGCCGAGGAAGACATGGGTACGACGGCGTCGAAGCAGCTCGGTCAGTCCCGTACCGCGCTGATCATCGCCGGTGGCGCCGCAATTGTGATGGGCTTCATCCCTGGCATGCCGATCGTTCCGTTCGTCGTCGTCGGCACCGGTCTGATCGTTATGGCCCAGCGCCTCAAAATCGCTGAAACGAAGGCCGAGGCTGCCGTCGAGGCCGCACAACGCCTCGAGAACGCTCCGCAGCCTGAAACCACCGACGACATCATTGAGGGGATGCGGGTGCATGCTCTTGAAATCTTGCTGGCGCCCGACCTTGTCGACATCGTTTCTGACGCGAGCGACGATCTGCTTGCCCGGGTGAAGGCACTGCGACGCAAGATCGCCCTGGATCTCGGGTTCGTCGTTCCGCCGGTACGCACCCGTGACAACCTTGAGCTGCCGTCGGCGACCTACTCGCTGCGCATCGCCGGCGTTGAAGTCGGACGTGGCATCGCGCCAGCCGGCAAGGTGTTGGCGCTCGGCGATTTCCTCGACGGGCTTCCGGGCGAGGCGACCGTAGAACCCGTCTTTGGCTTGAGCGGAAAATGGATTCCCAGCGAGATGCGGCATTCGGCTGAGATGACCGGAGCGATCGTGATCGATCGGGTCTCGGTCGTGGTAACCCATCTTTCCGCGGTGATCACCGACAATGCGGCTCGCCTGCTCAGCCGGGAAGACGTTCGCGTGCTCACCGACAGCGTGAAGGCGGTGAATCCGGCTGCCGTCGACGAACTCACGCCGAACCCGCTCAGCCTCGCCGAGGTTCAGCGTGTGTTGCAGGGATTGCTGACCGAGAAAGTGCCGATCAATGATCTCCCGCGCATTTATGAAGCGCTGTCGTTACGCGCGAGGGTGTCGACCGACCCGGAAGGCCTCATCGAGGCGGCCCGTCAGTCGCTCGGTCCGGCGCTGTCGGCTCCGTATCTTGACGAAGGAACGCTCCGGGTGATCATGATCGACCCCCTCCTCGAGCAATCGCTGATCGAGGGCCTCCGTCCGTCGGAGATCGGCTCGCAGATCTTGATGGACGCCGACCGCCTCGAAGCAGTGATGAATTCGGTGAAGGAGGCTGTTGCGGGCATCGAATCGCGCGGCTTCTCGGCCGTGCTGGTGTGTGCCCCGGCGCTGCGTCCGGCCATGCACCGTCTTGTCTCCGCTCAGGTGAACGGGCTCCCCGTGCTGTCCTACAACGAGGCGACCGTGGCCACTATCCAGATCGAAACCGTAGGAGTGGTGCGCCGTGAAGACGCGATTTCAGCTGAGAGGTGACAGCCTGCCTGCGCTGAGAGAGCGCGTGGCTGCTGAACATGGCGCTTCAGCGCGCATCGTCGCTGCAGAACGCATTACGCAGGGCGGTATCGGCGGATTCCTCGCCAAGCACTTCGTCGAGGTGACGGTTGAGGTAGAGGCCGTCGCAACGCCGACGGTTGGAATGGCCCTGCCGAATCGCGCCGGTATCGCTGCGCTTCTGATCGAAGCCGACGACGCAGAAGACCTGCTGCACGGCACGGGGGTGCCGAAGCCTGTGCTGTCGACGAGCTCAGCCGACTTCGATGCGTTGTACGACGGGCTGAACGATCTTGTCGGACCCGCGCCGGTCGAACCCGCGCCGCTCGACCCCGCGCCGCTCGCGGCGACTGTCGCCGAGCAGTTAGGCGGCCCAGCAGGCACTGTCGCATCCTCTGCCACGTTCCCCGTCGGGTTTCCGGCGATGCCGCGGCTGCCCGTGCCCGCTCCGATTCCTGCGGTGAAGAACGGCATCGGCGACCTTGTTCTGATCATTGGTCTTCGCACGGACTCGTTGCGGGTCGCGCATTCCCTGGCGGGTCGCGCGGGGCCGGCTGCGGTCTGCGTCGGTGGATCGATCGTGCTGGATAACGTGCTGGCAGTCACCGATCGACGCACCGCGCTCCGCGCCCGCGCCGAAGCAGTGCGCTCGGAGCGGAGCGGCTTCGTGGCGTACGGCATCGAGCCTGGCGCCGATTGGGGCGCCGATATCGCCGCGCTCGAGGCCGACCAGGTCTGGGTGGTTGTGGACGCCGGACGAAAACATGAAGACACGCAGGCGTGGGTGTCGATCGTCGCGGCTTCGGGCGGAATCGATGCTGTCGCTGTGCTCGGCTTGGCCATGACGACGACGCCAGAAACCGTCTCTCAGCTGGGCGCACCAGTGGCCTGGGCGGACGGGCGTCTCCTCCGCCCTTAACAACCGGGGCCGTCGATCGACTCTGATTGACCCCTTCCGTTGATCGAGCCCCCTCCGTTGATCGACCCCTCCGTTGATCGAGCTCGTCGAGATCCCGCGGGCCTCCCTCGAGTCCGCACCCTTTCGTTGATCGAGCTCGTCGAGATCCCACGGGCCTCCCTCGAGTCCGCACCCTTTCGTTGATCGAGCTCGTCGAGATCCCGCGGGCCTCCCTCGAGTCCGCACCCTTTCGTTGATCGAGCTCGTCGAGATCCCGCGGGCCTCCCTCGAGTCCGCACCCTTTCGTTTATCGAGCTCGTCGAGATCCCGCGAGCCTCCCTCGAGACCGGGGAGCGCGGTCTCGACACGCTCGACCCACGGTCACTGACCGACCTCGCACCCCTTCCGCAGATCCAGCCCGCTCCGCTGATCGAGCCCACACCGCTGATCGAGCCCACACCGTTGATCGAGCCTGTCGAGATCCCGCGAGCCACCCTCGAGACCGGGGAGCGCGGTCTCGACACGCTCGACCGACGCTTCGGCGATCGACCCGCACCCCTCTCGTCGCTCGGTCCCTTCCGTTGATCGATCCCGTCGAGATCCCGCGAGCTTCCCTCGAGACAGGGGAGCGCGGTCTCGACACGCTCGACCGACGCTTCGGCGATCGACCCGCACCCCTCTCGTCGCTCGGTCCCTTCCGTTGATCGAGCGTGTCGAGATCCCGTGAGCCACCCTCGAGACCATGCCCGCGGTTCCGACCGGTTCAAGTTCTCGATCCCTCCACAGACACAGCTTCGAGAAGTTATGCACCGATACTGAGAAAAACTCGTAATCATGTTCGTTCTTTGGGAGAATAGAGCTATGTCAATCACCTCCCCACCCCCCGTCTCCGCCCCGGAGCCGACACCCGCCCCGGGTGCAGCGGCACCGACCGCGGCCATGGTGCTGGCGGCGGTCGAACAGGCCCGCTCTTCTCTGGCAGTGCTCGGAACCGTCAGCCCCGACCGGTTCACTGACGACGACCTGCTCGGTGTGCTCGGTGCGTTCGAAGGTGTGGGCCGGCTGGTTGATGCGGGACGGGTGGCTGTGGCGGCGACGGTCGAGGAACGCTCCGGCCGGTGGCTGGGCCGCGACTCCCTCGCGGCAAAGCGGGGCTGCACCAGTGGCATCGACCTGATCACCCGGGTCACCCGCATTTCCGGCCGTGAAGCGAAACGGCGTAGTGCCCTGGGCCTGCGGATGCGCGACACGCAACACGTCGGAACGATCATCCCCGCCTTGTTCCCCACGGTCGGTGCCGCGGTCGCCGACGGCTCACTGGGGGTGGATGCGGCGGAGGTGATCATGTCCGGTCTGGCCGAGATCTCCCCGCGCGTCGCCCCCGATGATCTTGCGGCTGCGGAACGCGCTCTGGTGTCTGCGGCGACGGGCACGATTACGGCCGAGAATGAGGGTGAGCCGGGCGCGGGCTTTGCGTTCTCGGCGGACTCACTGCGGGTGCAGATGTTGCAGTGGCAGGCGGCGCTGGACCCCGACGGGGTGGCGCCGAATGAGACTGAGGTTGAGGCGACGAGCACGATCAGTTTCGGCCGCTTCAAAGACGGCATCTACCCGGTGCGGGGCGGGGTGACTCCTGATCTGTACGGAATCATGAACCTCACCTTCGACGCATTCATCGCCGCCCGCAAAACCCCCGCGTTCCCCACCGCCGCCGAACAAGCCCGCGACCAAGCCCGCGACCAGGCCCGCGACGACCGCGCCGAGCACGACGACCGCGCCGAGCACGACGACCGTGCCGAGCAGGATCCCCACGAAGGTCCCGACGGACACGAAGGTCCCGACGGACACGAAGGTCCCGACGGACACGACGGTCCCGACGAGCACGACGAGCACGGCCACGACCGCGAGCACGACTGCGATGAACACGACGACCATCACCATGACCATGACCATGACGACCACGGTCAGGGTGCAGCCTCGGCCGAGGTGCCTCTTCCCGGGTCGGCCGGGCACGAGTTCGATGACGTCGACACCCGTACCGCCGGTGAGAAGCGGGCCGATATTCTGCGCGGCATGTTCACCCAGCTGGCCCAGGCCGATAACACGCCCAGCATTGGTGGTGCACCGCCGACGGTGGTGGTGCATGTGAACGTGAACGATATTGAATCCGGGCGCGGTGTCGGCTGGATCGACGGCGTCGACGCCCCCATCTCGCTTCGCACGGTGGATCAGATGATGTGTGCCGGAGGCACCCAAACGGTTCTCTTCGGTCCGAACGGTGAGGTTCTGACGCTGACCGATCCGCAACGACTGTTCAACCGTGCCCAACGCCGGGCGATCCTCGCCCGCGACGGTGGCTGCGGCGTTCCCGGCTGCGATGCCCCCGCACAGTGGCTCGAGTTTCATCACGTGATCCCCTGGAGCAAAGGCGGCACCACCGAAGTCGACAATGGTGTGGCGTTGTGTTGGCGACATCATCACACCATCGAAACGTCCGGCTGGGAGATCCTCATGGTCAACGGCCGACCGCAAGTGAAGGCCCCGGCCTGGATCGACCCGACCCGCACCTGGCGCGACGCCAACCGCCACCGCACCGACACCCACCGCCGCAACTGATGCGCCGCGACTGAACCCGGCGCGACTGAACTCGGCGCGACTGAACTCGGCGCGACTGAACCCGGCGCGACTGAACCTGCCGCGACAAACCTGTCGCCGTCAGACGAAGCCAGCCGACTAGACCGCAGTAAGCTCACTCAGCGGTACGCGCAACGGCCACGCAGCATCATCCAGTATGACCTGGGCGGACTGTCCGTTCGCGCGATTCACGACGATCGGTGCCATCAGATTCACCGAAGTCTCGTCGGCACCCGGGTTGACGACAACGAACAACCAGGCGTCTTCTGCACGTGTCAGCGCGATGAGTGCGCACTGCTCTTCGGAGAGAACCGGCTGATATGCCGTTGCGTGAACCGATGCGTCGAGCAGGAACAAACGTGTCTGTTCGGCGACGTCCGGGCGCAATGAATAGAGTCCAATGCTTCCTGCGACCGGGGTCAAAGTGTAATCGCGCACCGGCTCCAGGCCGAAGGGGGAGGCGACGAAACGCAGAGCGGTGTTCTCGGGAATCGATTCATTCATCGGATGAAGTCCATCAGAGTTTGCTGGAGCGTTCGGGCGGTTACTGAGAGCGCGGCCTTGTAGGTGACTTCCTGCAATGAGAGCTCCAGAACAATCTTCTCCAGAACCACATCCTCAATGCCGGAGCGCTGAGCCTCAAGCTCGACAGAGCGACTCAGGTTGGTCTCCTGGGCGTCGAACACCATCGATTGGCGCGCACCGACCGTTGCCAGGGCAGAGAGAACTGAATCACGGCGAGTATCGAGAACGGCGAGGTGTGAGCTCACATTGACGCCGCTCCGCAAGTCCGCGACGATCGCATCGAGCTCGGCGAACATCGATTGTGTGCCCGTTCCGAAGGCTGCCGCACCGTCGACGTCGACGCGCACCGTCGTGCCGTCACCGATCCGACGATCAACTGAACCCAAACCGCCCGAATACGAATAGTCCGCGGCGAAGGCAGCCTCGGCATCCGAGGTGCCGGCAAACACGTTGCGACCCAAATAGTTGGTGTTGGCCTGAGCGCGGAGAGCGTCGCGGATCGTGACCAGCTCTGCGGCGATGCCCTCTTTCGCCTCGATCGACAGCGCACCATCGTTGGCACCCTGAACCGTTAAATCTCTGGCCTTTCTCAGAAGCTCGGAGACCCCGGTGAGCGCTGAGTCGGCCGCGGTGAGCCAGCCATTGCCATCGTTCACGTTACGGGCATACTGATCGTTTGACTTGATGGCCGAGCGCACCCGGAGGGCGTCTGCGGTTCCAGCCGGATCATCAGAGGGTACGCCGATCGCTTTACGGGAAGAGGCCTGGTTCTGGAGCCGGGCGAGTTCTGATGAAGCGGTCTGCAGGTTGCGCAGGGACGCATTCATCATTGTTGATGAGGTGACTCGCGTGATCACGGGTTAACGACCAACCAATCCGGTTTTGTTGATGAGCGTGTCGAGCATTTCATCCACTGCGGTGAAGACGCGGGCAGAGGCCTGATACGCCGTCTGGCTCATCAGAAGGTTGACGTTCTCTTCGTCGATGTCGACCGACGCACTCGAGAGCTGTGCTGCTGCTGCGCCCGCCGCGGCCAGGTCGGCCAAAGCCGATTGCTGCAGCGAGCTTTTCGTGGTGACGGCAACCTGGCTGACGAAAGTTGACCAGTGGGCATCGGGTGAAATGTTCCCGTGTCGCAGCTGGGCGATCGCATCGGCGATCGAACCGTCGAGGGCGCCGGCGCCGGGGGCAGCGGCTGCAATGTCAGCGACCGACTGAGCGACGACGCTGAGGCCGAGCGCGGCGGGCTTCGTGGCGTCAACGGCAAAGAAATCGAGGCCTGTTACGCCGGCCGTCGTGAAGCCGGCGCTGTGCACCGCATTCACCTGGGACGACAGGGCGGTCGCCAGCGCGTTGTATGACGCTGCGGCCTCCGCCAGTGCGCCCCCCGTGCCTGTTGCGTTGGCCGGTGCGAGAAGAGACAGCGACCCCGCAAGCTCTCCACTCGTCAATCCGACCGGCCGACCCGGGTTCTTCGCCCATTCGAAGGTGAGCGCCCCGCCATCCATCGCGTAGGTGCCGCTGAGCTTGACCGGGTTGACCGTGGAGCCGGAGACGATCGGGTTGCCGCCGATCAGAACCTCGACAGTGCCATCCGGGCGTTCGTTGACAGTGCCGCCGGCGATCTGCGCGATCTGGGCGGTGTACTGGCTGCGCTGGTCGAGTAGTTCGTTGACCGAACCGCCGGCTGCCCGCGTGTCGCGGATCAGCACATTCAGCGCGGCAACCTGTGAGGCCGCGAAGTTCAGATCATTGGCCTGACCTTCTGCAGATGAGCGCGTCGCATTCCACTGCGCGGCGACCGCGGAGTAGCCTGCGGCGATCTGGGAGACGAGCACGCCGGCTTCCTCGATGACCACGGCACCTGCAGCGGCATCACCGGCATTGTTGGTGAGGTCGCCCCAGGATCCCCAGAAGTCGCCCAATTGCGCCGAAATACCGTTCTTTCCTGGCTCGTTCAATGAACTTTCGAGTGTTGACAGTGCGGAGGCACGAACGCCGTTGTAGCCGGCGGCGGCAAATGAGGTGCGCACGCGGGCATCAAGGAACGCGTCGCCGAGACGAGCGATTCCGGTGACAGTGACGCCCTGCCCCGGCGTGGCAAGACGGGTCGTGAGTCGGCCGGACGCTGTAAGCGCCTGGGCGGCCTCGAGGCTGACACGCTGGCGGGTGTAGCCGGCAGTTTTCGCGTTGGCAATGTTCTGCCCAGCGACCTCAATCCCGGTTCGTGCCGCGGTCAGTCCGGTGAAGGCGGTGTTCAATCCGCTGAAGGTACTCATTAGATGTCCTTGTCAACGAGGCGTGAAGTCATGTCGTGTGAGGCGGAGTTGCCGTGGGCGTCGTACGTGCTTGCCGAGAGATGGGCGCTAGCCAATGTCTCTTGGGTCGAACGGGACGCGGCACGCAGAAGCTGTTCGTTCGAGTCACGGAGCTCGCGGATCTGGTTTGCCAGCTGTTGGAGACCGGTGAGGTGACCGTCGAGAAGCTCTGACCATATCTCGGAGGGTGCCGCGGCAACGAGCTCGCGCAGTGTCGCATCCTCGCAGGTTGCCCACTCGCGGGCTATCGCAGCGACTTCGACGGTGCGAGCGAGTCCGAGAGAGCGAAGGCGCGTTGTGACCTGCTCGATCTCCTCAGAGGCGCGACCGATCCATCGGGTTTTGCCGCTCGTGAGAAGCAATCGCTCGACCTCAAGTTTGTAGACGAGGAGCTCTAAGAGCTCGCGTTCTTTCCACAGCAGCGCAGAAAGCTCATGAATGCTCATCGATCATCTCCTTCGCGCCGAACCAGACGGGCCACTACGGGTGGGTTGGCACCTGGTGGTGTGCCTGACATAGAGCACTATCGGACGAAAGTGTACAGAGGTTAGTCACGACACCAGTTTTATCGTCCCTGTGGGTGTCCTCCAAAGATGGGACGCTGTCTGCCCTTAAAGGGGGGTCAAAAATGGCAGCTTTACGCCCCACCGCTTGTAAGTTTGAAACATAACTACTCAGTGGTTTCACAGCAGCGAAAACTTGTGCACGTTTACGTCGATTTGGCAATGTGTGGGGGATTCCACAAATCTTTTCAAGGGGTCGCATGGATCAGGCACTTCGCAACCGTATGGTTGTGGACAACCTTCCGCTCGTTGGCTACCTCGTTTCAGAGGTCTGGGCCAAGGCGCGTCATCTCTCACGCGACGATCTTGCGTCGGCCGGGGCACTCGCCCTCATTACATCGGCCGACGCGTTCAATGCTGAGCTCGGAATTCCATTCGGTGCATTTGCGCGTCGACGCATCATCGGTGCGTTTGCCGACGAGATGCGCTCCATCGACTGGGCAAGCCGCTCGACCCGGCGTCGCATCAAAGAGACCCTCGCCGTGCAGGAGACCCTGGCCGCCGCGCTGGGTCGCACTCCGCATGTCGATGAGATCGCCGCGGCGATGGGCGTCGACCGGAGCGTGGCGGCCGCAGGACTGGCCGATGCCAGCCGCACCGTGTCCACACTCGATGACACCACGGCCGAGTACTTGGTCGCCGAAACGGCGATGCCCGAGGAACGGATTTTGACTGCGGAGCGCGTCGCCTACCTGCGAGCGGCCGTCGACTCCCTGCCCGTCAAGATGCGATACATCGTCGAGCAGGTGTACTTCGGGGACCGCACGGTGAAAGAGCTGGCTGAAGAGTTGGGCACCACTCACTCGGCCGTGTCTCAACAGCGTGCAGAAGCCATCCGTCTGCTGCGCGACGGCTTGGCGACTCACTATGCCGATGTCGACGACACCGGCTACGTTTTGCAGTCCCGCATCGCGCCGGCGAATCGAAGCGCCTACCTGGCGCGGCTGGCTGAGCAGGCGATGTTCGGCATCAACACGGCCCGTCGGGAACGCGTGTTTGAACCGGGTCAGGCAGTGTCCTGAGCGGAACGGTAGGCTGAAGCAATGCTGGTTTTGACGCGCAAACAAGGGGAAAAGATCCTCATCGGTGACGACATCGTACTCACCGTGCTTGACGTGCGTGGCGACAGCATCCGACTGGGTGTCGATGCTCCGCGTGGCGTGCGCATCCAGCGTGACGAGGTGGTGCGTGCCGTCGCCGAAGCCAATCGTGAGGCAAGCCAGACGGATGCCTCGGCCGAGGAACGCCTCAAAGCGAGCCTCGGCGGACTGCTCGGCTCAGCGGTCGATCGCGTAGACGACTGACTCTTGAACCATCCCGAGCCACTCGTAGAGTTCGCCGAGGAATGCCGCGTCCGATCCCTGTAGGCCGAAGCGACCATCGGGCGTGATCTTCAGGCGTGCCGCCAGCGTCAGCCGCAGATCGGTGAGGGTGCGTAGCCAGCTCTGCACCTGGTCCGGAGTGAGCACAATCACCGCGAATTCTGCGGCGTCAGCCGAGTCCTGGGCCGTCGTGAGGGAGTCGAACACCGTCGTGGCATTGTGAATCTTGCCCGCCATGAGATCGTCGGCGGTGAAACGTCGAAACTCTGCCGCGGCCTCCGGGTCGGTCAGGTAGGCATCGGGGAGCATCCGTTGGATCGCCGGATCGCTTCCGGCCACGTCGGGGTCGTCACTCGCGTCGGTGAGGAGTTCGATCAGTTGTGTGGTGGCCAGACGCAGAAGATCGAGTTCGACGGCTTCGAAATGCGCCGAGATCTCGCCGTCGACGGTGCGTACAATCTCCATCATTCGCCGGCCTTGTCGAGGGTGGCAAGCAGACCGAAGCCGTGCAAGGCCTGCACGTGACGTTCCATTTCTTCACGGTTGCCGGTGGCGACGACGGCGCGGCCATTATTGTGAACCTGCAGCATCAGCTGTTCTGCCGTGTCAGCGGGAAAGCCGAAATAGCTGCGGAAGACGTATGACACGTACGACATGAGATTGACCGGATCGTCCCAGACCACGGTGACCCAGGGGCGGTCGAATCCGACGGCCTCGCGCACGTTCGGATGTGCTGCGGTCTTGGTCACGTCTCAAGCCTGACAGGTCGCAGCCGACACGTCCAACCCGGCAGCCCTGTAGTTTGGTCGGCGGGGGTGCTCTCTTCGTGCACCATCATTGAGCGCGATCGAAAGGGCATCATGTTCGACTTCTTGTTTAGTCCTGCTCCCGGCATCATTGTCGGGGTCATTTTTCTACTTCTCATCGCGTTGATCTATGCGAAGAGCGTCTATAAGAACGCCGGCCCCGACGAAGCGCTCGTGATCACGGGCAAAAAGTCCACCAAGACCGTCATTGACGGCGCGACAACCGAGCAGTCTGGTCAACGCGTCGTACACGGCCAGGGCGTGTTCATCACCCCGTTCTTCCAGAAAGCCTTCAAGATCAGCTTGCGCAGCCGCGCGATCGAGATCACCGCCGTCGCCCAGGACAAAAACGGCATCACCCTCACGGTCGAGGCCGTCGCCATCGTGAAGGTGGGCGACGATCCGGCCGCGATCCGCGCGGCCGCACAGCGCTTCCTCGGCCAGGACAAGAACATCGACAACTTCGCTCAGGAGGTGCTGTCCGGTTCGCTGCGTTCCTCGATCGGGGCCACCGACGTCATGACAATCATCCAGAAGCGCGACGAACTGGGCACCTCGGTGCTCGCCACCGCACGTGAATCGTTGGCCAATCAGGGCCTGGACGTCGACTCGTTCGAGATCAAGGGCATCACCGACGAGAACGACTACATCCGTGACATCGGTCGTGCCGAGCAGGCGAAGGTCCGTCGCCAGGCCGAGGTAGCCGAGCACCAGGCGAACCGCGAGGCGCAGGAGGCCGCGATCAGCGCTGAGCAGGCAGTTGCCGAGGCTCAGAACACTCTTGCTTTGCGTAAGGCAGCCCTGCAGCTCGACACCGATAAGGCCGCGGCGGAAGCTGCTGCGGCCAAGCCACTGGCCGAGGCGAAGGCGCAGCAGGCGATCGTGCAGGAGCAGGAGCTCACCGCCCAGCGCCGGGCCAACCTCCGAAAGGCCGAGCTTGATTCAGAGGTCAACGCCGTTGCGGATGCTGACGCCTACCGCGTGAAGGTTGCCGCCGCGGCCGCGGCAGAAGCCGCCGTCACCGCAGCCAACGCCGATCGCGATAGCCGTGTCGCCACCGCCGAGGCGATCAGGGCCGAGGGACAGGCCAACGCCGACGCGATTCTTGCCCGCGGTACAGCCGAGGCCGAGGCCACGAGATTGGGCGCCGAGGCGCTCGCGCAGCAGTCGGAAGCCTTCCTGCAACTGCGCATGGTCGAGATGCTGCCGCAGATCGCTCACGAGCTTGCCGCGCCGATGGGCAACATCGACCAGCTGACGGTCATTTCGACCGACGGCGCCAGCCAGTTGTCGAAGAACGTCGCATCCGGTTTTGCCGAGGTCGACTCTGTGCTCTCATCGACAATGGGCGTCGGCATCAAGGAACTCCTGAGCGGGTTGGTCGGGGGCGCGGCCACCGGTGCCGCCGCCGGCGCGGCACTGCGCAGCACGGGCTCATCGACCTCGGGACTGCACGTCTCGGCCGACGAGTACGAGTTGGCCGCTCCGGAAGAGCTCGACAACGAGTTGGCGGCACCACTCGCCACGTAGCGTGGAGTCGCCGCGCCCCTCTCGTCGGCGCGGCGACCTCCTGATCGGCACTCAGATATTCACCGCGAGCGGCGTACCGTTGAACAGCCGCGGCACTCGGCCTAGCGTGGTGTGCGAGAGGGAGGGCTGGACGAGCGGGTGAGATGAACTGGTGGGATGCCGGGGACTACGAGATCGCACGCCAGATCCTGCAACGCGGGGTGGCTGCGATCTACCTCATCGCCTTCCTCTCGGCGCTCGATCAGTTTCCGGCACTCCTCGGCCAACACGGTTTGCTGCCCGTTCCAAGCTTTGTCTCTCGCATCAGCTTTCGGCAATCACCGAGCCTGTTTCACTGGCGTTATTCCGACCGGATGCTTCGGGGGCTCTCGATCGGCGCGTGCCTGATCGCCGCGACTCTCGTTGCCGGTCTGCCTCAACTCGGGCCGCCGTGGCTTCCGCTGCTGCTGTTCCTCACGCTCTGGGTCGTCTATCTCTCGATCGTGAACGTCGGCCAGACCTTTTACTCATTCGGTTGGGAAAGTCTGCACTGTGAGGCCGGCTTCATCGTGGCATTCCTCGGCTCGAATGCTGTGGCGCCACCCCTCGTCATCATCTTCTTCCTGCGTTGGCTGGTGTTCCGCCTCGAGTTCGGTGCGGGCCTGATCAAACTGCGCGGTGGCAGAGAGTGGCGTGACCTGAGCGCGCTCTACTATCACCACGAGACACAACCGATGCCGAACCCGGTGAGCTGGTTCGTGCACCACCTGCCGCGCTGGATGCATCGCGGCGAAGTGCTCGGCAACCACTTCGCGCAGCTGGTCGTGCCCCTCTTTCTCTTCGCGCCCCAGCCCGTCGCATCCGTTGCCGCAGCCATTGTGATCCTGACCCAGCTGTGGCTCGTTGTCACCGGCAACTTCGCCTGGCTCAACTGGATCACGATTGTGCTGGCGTTCTCTGCAGTCGACGACGGAGCGTTCAGAGTGCTCATTCCCGGGTTGCACGACGCGCGAATAACGTCACCCACGCCGATCTGGTTCGTCGTCGTGGTCCTCGCCGTGACGGCGTGGCTGATCGTGCTCAGCTACCGCCCGCTGAGGAACCTCTTCGCCCGCCACCAACTGATGAATGCGAGTTTCAACCGCTACCACCTGGTGAATGCGTACGGCGCTTTCGGCACGGTCACGACGGAGCGCTTCGAGATCATCGTCGAGGGCTCGGCCGCCGAGACACCAGGAGCGGGGGACTGGCTCGAATACGAGTTTCGGGGCAAACCGGGTTCCCCCCAGCGGATGCCGCGCCAGTTCGCCCCGTACCATCTGCGTCTGGACTGGCTGATGTGGTTCCTGGCGTTGGGTGCGCGGGATGGGCGCTGGTTCGAGATGTTCCTCGTGCGTCTGCTCGAGGGGGATCGGCCCACCCTGCGCCTGCTCAGGGTGAACCCGTTCCCCGAAACGCCGCCGCGTTGGGTGCGGGCCCGCGTGTTTCTCTACCGCTTTTCCACCCGCATCGAGCGTACTCAGACGAAGGCCTGGTGGGTACGCGTCGAGGTCGACGCGCTTGTCGATGCGGTCTCATTGGCCCAGGTGCGGCGCTAGCGTGCAGACGAGTCAGTGTCCGCGCAGCGCCTCGATGTCACGCCGCTCGCGCTTCGTGGGGCGGCCGCTGCCACGGTCACGTACGGGAAGCAGCGCGACTTCCTCTTTGGGCGGTGGCGGGGGAGTCTTGTCGATGAAGCACTCCACCGCGACCGTGGCGCCCACGCGTTTGCTGACCACGCGCGACACGACGACGATGCGGTCGAAACCGGCGATGCGCACCCGCACCTCATCGCCCACCCGCACCGGCTGCGCTGATTTCGCCCGGTCTCCGTTCACCTTCACATGACCGGCGCGGCAGGCGGCGGTGGCCTGTGAGCGGGTCTTGAACAACCGAACTGCCCAGGTCCAGCTGTCGACGCGGGCGGTCGGTGCGGCATCCATGCTTCGACTCTATGGCCCAGCGCCCAGGTCGAACGCCTAATCTTGTGAGGTGACTTTCCCCGACACGTCTACCGCATCCGCACTCTCTGCCGCCGACGAGGTGAACTCCCTGCTCGCTTCGTATCCCGATTTCCCCCTCGACGGCATCGTTTTTCGCGATCTCAACCCCGTGTTTGCGAACGCCGCTGCATTTCGCGCGATGATTGACGCCCTCGTCGGCCGCTTTCAGGGCCGTTTCGATGCTGTCGCCGGCATCGAAGCGCGCGGTTTTCTGCTCGCTGCGGCGATCGGCTATGCGGCGGATGTTGCGGTGCTCGCCGTGCGTAAAGGCGGCAAGCTACCGGGTGCGGTGCTGACCGAGGAATATGACCTGGAGTACGGATCTGCTCGGTTGGAGCTCGAGCTCGGCCAACTCCCCGCGGGTTCTCGCGTGCTCATCGTCGATGACGTACTCGCGACCGGCGGCACGATCGCGGCCACAATGCGGTTGATCGAGCGCGCCGGCTACGCCCTGACCGGAGTGGGTGTCGTTTTGGAGCTCGAGGAGCTCGACGGGCGCAGCCGCCTGGGCAACGCCGACGTGCACGCCATCGTGGCATTATGACTGCGCACTGAATGCCGATTCGATGAGCGAGAGCGGAGATGCCTGGGTCTACGGATCCAACGGCCAGAGGTACTGGGGCCGTTATGGCGCTGCCGGTTTGTTGGTGCTTGACGCCGACCGCGGCATCCTGTTGCAACACCGTGCGCTGTGGAGCCATCACGGCGATACCTGGGGTCTGCCGGGCGGTGCCAGACATGACAACGAGTCAGCCGTCGATGCGGCGCTCCGCGAAGCGAAAGAAGAGGCTGGCGTGCCGGCCGAAGCCGTGCAGCGGCGCTTCACCTCGGTGTTCGACCTCGGCTTCTGGTCGTACACGACCGTCGTCGTCGAGGCGGTTGCATTCTTCGAGCCGGTGATTAGCGACCCAGAGAGCATCGAACTGCGTTGGGTCGCGATCGGGGATGTCGAGGCTCTGCCACTTCACCCCGGATTCGCAGCCAGCTGGCCGGGGCTTCGAGAGCGCCTTCACTCGCGTGCCGGGGAAATCACGCAATAGACTCGGGAACTGTGGCACGGCCAGCAGAACACGACGTCAGCTCTCGGGTGCTGACCCTGCCCAATCTGCTGAGTTTTCTTCGGCTGGCCCTCGTGCCGGTGTTTCTGACGCTGTTGATGCAGGGGCAGGATGCCGGGGCGCTGCTCGTCTTGGTCATCTCCAGTGCCACAGACTTTCTCGACGGCTTCCTGGCCCGAGCACTCAACCAGGTCAGCCGACTCGGCCAATTGCTCGACCCGGCCGCCGACCGCCTGTACATCTTCGCTGCCCTGATCGGGTTGGCCTCTCGCGACCTCGTTCCGTGGTGGATTGTGCTCGTCGTGGTCGGACGGGATGTGTTTCTGCTCATCCTGGGCGTCATCCTGGCCAATTTCGGCTTCGGCCCGCTTCCGGTTCATCAGCTGGGCAAGGTCGCCACTTTTTGCCTTTTCTACGCTCTGCCAATGATCATGCTCGGCGAGGCGTTCCCTGCTGTGGCGTGGTGGTCGCAACCAATCGGATGGGCATTCGGATTGTGGGGCGCCTTTCTCTACTGGTGGGCCGGAATTATCTACGCCATCGAAACTCTGCGCGTGATTCGCCTGCCGCGAGTCCCAGTGCCTGTTCCATCCGATACGCTTGAACCCTAGGAGGTATACGGTGGGAAATTCCGACGAGACGCACGAACCCGAGCGCGTCGTGGCGCCCGATAGCTCGACGGGCAGCACCGATACGACATTAAACTTCAGCCAGGAGTTTGCGGCTCAACTTGCCGCTCTCGACGGCGCTGCCACGGTTGAAGAGCACGACGCGGTCGCTGCCTTGCCGTCGGGCTCGGCACTGTTGGTGGTGCGCCGCGGCCCGAACACGGGTGCCCGGTTTTTGCTCGACTCCGATGTCACATCGGTGGGACGTCACCCCGAGGCAGATATTTTTCTCGACGACGTGACGGTGTCCCGCCGTCATGCCGAGTTCGTGCGTCATGGCACGGCGTTCGAGGTGAACGACCTCGGTTCGTTGAACGGTACCTACTTTGATGGCACTCGCATTGAACGGGCGCTGCTCACCGACGGTGCAGAAGTGCAGATCGGTAAATTCCGTCTCACCTTCTACGCCTCGAGACTCGACCTCGTGCGCGCGGCGAGCGAATAGTGGCCGCACAGCCTGCTCGGGCACGTTCTTCCAGCACGGCGCCGTTGCTCAGCATCGGCCAGGTGTTGGCCCGGCTCACACCGGAGTTTCCCGACCTGACGCCGTCCAAGCTGCGCTTTCTCGAGGAGCAGCGCCTGGTGTCCCCGGCGCGCACCGAATCGGGGTACCGAAAGTTTTGCGCGAGCGACCTCGAGCGGCTGCGATTGATCCTGTCGACTCAGCGCGACCACTACCTTCCGCTCAAGGTTATTCGTGGGTACCTCGAAGACCTCGATGCAGGATTGTCGCCGACGCTACCCGGCGGCGTAACGCTGGGCCCGACGATGCTGTCTGTTCCGCGACGCCTGTCGAAGGACGAGTTGCTGCGTGAGGCCAGCGCGTCGACCTCGCTGCTGCACGACGCGATTTCAGCGTCGATCATTCTGCCCGCCGACTACTACGGCGAGGAATCACTGCAGGTGCTGCGTGCGCTCGTTGAGTTGCAGCGCAGTGGAATCGAACCGCGCCACCTGCGCGGCTTCCGTGGAGCCGCAGAGCGGGAGCTGGGCCTGATTGAGAGCGCATTGGTGCCGCTGTCGAGGCGCAAGGACGCCTCGAGCCGCGCCAAGGCCAGTGACATGGCCGTCGAAATCGCCGGCCAACTCGAAGTCGTGCGGGGGAGTCTGATTCGTTCGGCTCTCGGGCGACTTACGACCTAAGCTTCACGCCTCGGCGCAGCGGATCTCGGCCATGATCAGGGCCGGGAATTGATGTAGTCTGCTCCCAGCTTGCCTGAGTGTTGTGGTCGTAGACTTGACGTACGTCACCCGTCGATCTTCTCTTCGTGCGAGAGAGAGTTCGACACGCCGAATCCGTCTAACGGATGTCACCGATAGAGGCCCTTCGCCTCGATAGCGTGGTCAGTGCGAACCGAGTGCGTCGCAGATCAATTTCGAGAGGCAAACCTATGAGTGAAGTCAATTCCCAGGGCGAAGCCTCCCGGTACGGCATAGATCTGCTGTTCACCGATGGAATGCCGGAACTCGATGAGAACTCCGGTTACCGTGGCGCAGTGGCTGCCCGCGCTGCCGGGATCAGCTATCGTCAGCTGGACTACTGGGCCCGCACTGAGTTGGTACAGCCCACAGTGCGTGGCGCTGCCGGATCCGGTTCCCAGCGTCTGTACGGCTTTCGCGACATTCTGGTGCTCAAATTGGTCAAGCGACTGCTCGACACCGGAATCTCGTTGCAGCAGATCCGCACGGCAGTGAACCAGCTGCGTGAGTCGGGCGTCAGTGATCTGGCCCAGACCACCCTGATGAGCGACGGCGCCAGCGTCTACCTCTGCACGTCGAACGACGAGGTCATCGATCTCGTCAGCCGCGGTCAGGGTGTGTTCGGCATCGCTGTCGGCAAGGTGCTGCGTGAGGTCGAGACGAGTCTTGTCGAGCTCGACATCGCCGCCATCGACCCGGCCGACGAGCTAGCCCAGCGCCGGACCAGTCGCAAGATCTCCTAGGGCGGCACGATCTCTTCGGGCGCACGATCTCTTCGGGCGCACGATCTCTTCGGGCGCACGATCGGTTGAGCGTTTAGACCTCGCGGGCCGGTTCAGCGTACTCGCCGATGCGCGCCGTGCGCAGCACCCGGTCGAGCAGCTGGTCGAAGTACCGTGCCATTTCTTGCGCGCTGTCGCCCGGCCAGATGTGCAGGGGCTTGGCTGCGCCCTGTGCCTGCTGCAGGGAGGTTCGTTCGGGAAGTTGCGGGCTGAGGACAAGCGGGCCGAACATGTCGCGCAGTTCCTTGATTCGGAACTGGTGCTCCAGTGATGCAGTGCGGGCACGGTTCACGATGATGCCGAGCGGCTGCAAACGCGGGCTCAGGCCGCGGCGAATCTCTTCGATGGCGCGCAGGGCGCGGTCTGCTGCAGCGACCGAGAATAGCCCCGGCTCAGTCACGACGGCGACACGGTCGCTCGCGGCCCAGGCGGTGCGGGTCAGCGCATTGAGTGACGGAGCACAGTCGATCAGAACAAGGTCGTATTCCGACTCCACCGTCGAGAGGGCTTCTTCGAGCTTCCAGATATCACGGATACTCGGGTGCGGCCCGTCGAAATTGATGGCCGACGGACTACCGATGAGCACGTCGATCGTGCCGGGACGACCGCGGGTCCATCCGCTCGGGGCGATGGCCGCACGCACGGTCTTTTCTTTGGGGGAGGCCAGAACATCGGCCACGTTCAAATGGCCGGCGACCTGAATGTCCATTCCCGTTGAGACATCCGATTGTGGATCGAGATCCACAACGAGTGTGCGAATGCCGCGTGCGAACGCGGCAGACGCCAGACCAAGGGTCACCGTGGTCTTTCCTACGCCTCCCTTGAGGGAGCTGACGCTAAGTACGTGCACAAGTAGCAACGTTACCTTCAGTAGGCTGGCAGAACCTAACCGTTGGCTGTGTGCCGTGTCGTGTTCGAAAGGTCTGCATGTTTACCAAGATTCTTGTTGCCAACCGCGGTGAAATTGCCATTCGGGCTTTTCGCGCCGCCTACGAGCTTGGTGCGAAGACCGTTGCGGTGTTCCCGTATGAAGACCGCAATTCGCTGCACCGCCTGAAAGCCGACGAGGCTTACCAGATCGGCGAACCGGGTCATCCCGTGCGCGCCTACCTTGATGTCGCCGAAATCGTGCGTGTCGCCGTGGAATCCGGCGCCGACGCCATTTACCCCGGCTACGGCTTTCTCTCGGAAAACCCCGAGCTCGCCGAGGCGGCCGCCGCGGCCGGAATCACATTCATCGGGCCGGGTAAGAGCGTGCTGGAAATGGCCGGCAACAAGGTGACCGCGAAGGAACACGCGATTGCCGCTGGGGTCCCGGTGCTGAAATCGACGCCGCCGTCGGAAGACGTCGACCTTCTGATCAGCCAGGCCGATGAGATCGGCTTTCCCATCTTTGCGAAGGCCGTCGCCGGAGGCGGCGGTCGCGGTATGCGCCGCGTCTCGACCAAAGCCGACCTGCGCGGGGCCCTCGAAGAGGCAATGCGCGAGGCCAAGAGTGCCTTTGGTGACGCGACGATGTTCCTCGAGCAGGCAGTTCTGCGCCCCCGCCACATCGAAGTACAGATTCTCGCCGACTCGACCGGCGAAACCGTGCACCTGTTTGAGCGGGATTGCTCGGTGCAGCGTCGCCACCAGAAGGTCATCGAGATCGCACCGGCGCCGAACCTTGACGAGGGCGTGCGGCAGAGCATGTACCAGGATGCCATCGCGTTCGCTCGGTCGATCGGTTACGTCAACGCCGGCACCGTTGAGTTCCTGCTCGATACCGAGGGGGAGCGCGCCGGTCAGCACGTGTTCATCGAAATGAACCCGCGCATCCAGGTCGAACACACCGTGACCGAAGAAGTCACCGACGTCGACCTCGTCGTCTCGCAGATCCGCATCGCCGCGGGTGAGACGCTGGCCGACCTGGGCCTGCATCAGGAGAACATCGTCCTGCGCGGTGCCGCACTCCAATGCCGCATCACAACCGAAGACCCGGCTGCGGGTTTCCGTCCCGACACCGGCAAGATCACCACGTACCGCTCACCGGGCGGTGCCGGAGTGCGTCTGGACGGCGGAACGATCAACCCGGGTGCCCAGATCAGCCCCTACTTCGACTCGATGCTCGCCAAGCTCACCTGCCGCGGTCACGACTTCGCCTCGGCGGTCACCCGTTCCAAGCGCGCCCTGGCCGAGTTCCGCATCCGTGGCGTATCGACGAACATCCCGTTCCTGCAGGCTCTGTTGGATGACCCCGATTTCGCCGCCGGCGACCTGAGCACCTCGTTCATCGACGAGCGTCCCGAACTGCTGAAGGGCCGCGCGTCGAAGGACCGCGGTACGAAGATCCTCAACTGGCTCGCCGACGTCACCGTGAATCACCCCAACGGCACACCGGTCACCACAGTGCACCCGGCGGAGAAGCTGCCTGTCATCGATCTGAACCAGCCTGCTCCCGCCGGTTCGCGCCAGCGTCTGCAGGAGCTCGGCCCGAAGGGCTTCGCCCAGGCACTGCGCGCACAGACCGCACTGGCCGTGACCGATACGACGTTCCGTGACGCCCACCAGTCGCTGCTGGCGACGAGGGTGCGCACTCGCGACCTTGTCGCTGCGGCGCCGTACGTGGCCCGTCTCACACCCGAACTGCTGTCGGTCGAAGCGTGGGGTGGTGCCACCTATGACGTGGCACTGCGTTTCCTCGGCGAAGACCCGTGGGAGCGCTTGGTGGCACTGCGCGAAGCGCTGCCCAACATCAATATTCAGATGCTGCTGCGCGGTCGCAACACCGTCGGCTACACGCCGTACCCGACCGAGGTGACGGATGCTTTCGTCGCGGAGGCCGCCGCCAGCGGTGTCGATATCTTCCGCATCTTCGATGCGTTGAATGATGTCTCCCAGATGCGTCCGGCCATCGACGCGGTGCTCGCCACCGGTACCGCCGTTGCCGAGGTAGCCGTCTGCTACACCGGCGATCTGATGAACCCCGACGAAGACCTTTACACCCTCGACTACTACCTGGGCCTGGCCCAGGAAATCGTCGATGCCGGTGCGCACATCCTGGCGATCAAGGACATGGCCGGCCTCCTGCGCCCCGCCGCGGCCGCGAAGCTCGTCACGGCGTTCCGCGAGCGCTTTGATCTGCCCGTGCACGTTCACACGCACGACACCCCGGGTGGTCAGCTGGCAACGCTGCTGGCCGCCAGCGCCGCCGGCGCGGATGCCGTGGACGTCGCGTCGGCATCGATGGCCGGCACGACGAGCCAGCCGTCGGCTTCGGCCCTCGTCGCGGCTCTCGCCCACACCGAACGTGACACTGGAATTTCACTGCAGAACGAGCTCGACCTGGAGCCGTACTGGGAGGCCGTGCGTCTCGTCTACCGTCCGTTCGAGTCAGGCCTCGCCGGGCCCACGGGGCGCGTTTACAAGCACGAAATCCCGGGCGGCCAGCT
Source organism: Leifsonia psychrotolerans (assembly GCF_013410665.1). Taxonomy (NCBI): domain Bacteria; kingdom Bacillati; phylum Actinomycetota; class Actinomycetes; order Micrococcales; family Microbacteriaceae; genus Glaciibacter; species Glaciibacter psychrotolerans. The sequence goes on from NZ_JACCFM010000001.1 coordinate 640,079, forward strand.
CTCCAACCTGCGCACCCAGGCGGTTGCCCTGGGCTTGGCCGACCACTTCGAGCTGATCGAAGACATGTATGCCGCAGCCGATGCGATCCTCGGCCGGGTGCCCAAGGTCACTCCGTCGTCGAAGGTCGTCGGCGACCTCGCCCTGTACCTTGCCGCGGTGAAGGCAGACCCGGCCGACTTCGCCGAGAACCCGGGCAACTACGATGTGCCGGACTCGGTCGTCGGTTTCATGGCGGGCGAGCTGGGCGACCTGCCCGGCGGCTGGCCGGAACCGTTCCGCACGAAGGTGCTCGCCGGACGCACGGTACGCACGGGCGTGACCGAGATCACCGACGAGGAGCGAGCCGCTCTGAACGGCACCAGCACGGCGCGTCGTCAGATGCTGAACCGATTGCTTTTCCCGGCGCCGACGCGCCAATTCGAGCAGATTCGTGAGCTGTTCGGTGACCTGTCTGTCGTCGACACCATCGACTACCTCTACGGCCTCAACCAGGGCCGTGAGAGCATCATCGAAATCGACAAGGGTGTGCGCCTCTACGCCGGACTCGAAGCCATCGGTGAAGCCGACGACAAGGGCATGCGCACCGTCATGACCATTCTCAACGGCCAGTTGCGCCCCGTCTTTGTGCGGGACAGAAGCATCAACGTCGAGACCAAGGCGGCCGAGAAGGCCGACACGAACAAGCCGGGTCAGATCGCCGCTCCGTTCTCGGGCGTTGTCACGCTGAAGGTCGAAGACGGTGCCGCCGTCGAAGCCGGTCAGGCCGTCGCCTCTATCGAGGCAATGAAGATGGAAGCCGCGATCACGAGCCCGATCGCCGGTACGATTGAACGCCTTGCCATTCCGAAAACCCAGCAGGTTGACGCGGGCGATCTGCTCGTTGTCGTTCGCCCACGCTAGGCTGAAGGGGCAAAACGAGGGAAAGACAGGACTTTTGTCAGAGAAACGCACCGATGAGGGCACCAGCGGCGAGAGTGTCGCAACCGAGCCCGATGCGCCGAGCGCGAGTGAGCCCGGCGACGAGTATCACAGCGAGTTGCCGCCACACACTTTTGTGAACCTGGCTGCAGCGCTGCCTGACAGTCTGAGTGTGGCCCTTCCAGCCGAGCCGGTGTCGTCGCGGTCGCGTGCCGTCGAATCGCTGCGAGAGCGCGGCAGCGGGGCGACCTCAGCGGGCTCACCCTCGACGCACACCGTTGAAATCAGTACGCCCACGGTTGCCCGTTCGGAGCGCTCGACTCGCTCGACCCACGTGCCCGTCGACGCATTCGGAGCGTCAGAATCGCAGGCTTCTCCGGCACGCCGGTCCCACTCCGGAGCCGGGGGAGCGCCCGAAGCGGCATCGATGCTCACCTCTGATCGTTTGCTCAACGTCACACGCAAGACGCGGAAGGCTCCCCGGGGCGGCTGGAACCAGTTCGTCTATGCCGTCACACTGCACCTGGTCAACCTCGGAGACTCGGCGAAGGTACGCGCGGCCGACGAAATGGCGGCTCGCATCCGAAAGCAGTTCGAGGGGGGCGCCCGGTTCGTGCCGGTTCTCACACGCAAGGGTGGGGTGGGTAAGACCACGGTCACTGCGCTGCTCGGCATGGCGCTGGCGGATGCCCGTGAAGATCGGGTCATCGCCATTGATGCGAACCCCGATCGTGGCACGCTGTCCGAACGCGTGAGCAAGCAGACGCGGTCAACCGTGCGCGATGTGGTCGTGAAGGCCGCGTCGATCGGTGGTTTCACCGACTTCTCTGCCCTTGTCTCTCGTGACGAGACCCGTCTCGACATCCTCGCTTCCGACACCGATCCACTGCTCTCTGAGGCGTTCGACGAAAATGATTACAACGTCGTCGCCGACCTCGCCGCACGGTTCTACTCGATCGTTCTTACCGACTGCGGCACGGGAATCGTGCACTCGGTTATGCGGGCCACGCTGCAGCGCGCCGATTCGATCGTGATCGTTTCTGGTGGCAGCGTCGATGAAGCCCGATTGGCCTCCGAGACACTCACCTGGCTCGAAGCAAACGGATACGGTGCGCTCGTGAGCAATGCCATCGTTGCGCTCAACACGGCAACCCAGGGAACGAACCTGGTCAAGCTTGAAGAGATTGAGTCTCATTTCAGGTCGCGCGTTCGCGAGATCGTACGGATTCCGTACGACCCGCAGTTGGCTGCCGGCAGCGTGGTGTCCTATAAGGATCTTCAACCGATTACTCAGCTGGCGTCGCGTACTCTGGCTGCTCTGGTCGTGGAGGGTCTTCCGGCCACGCGGGCCGTCTAGGCACATTCGCTGCACCACTCTGCTGCGCCATCTGTCAACCGCTACGTTCTATCAGGGAGTCACTGTGCCTGAGCGCCCGATTCGTCTCTTCGGAGATCCCGTCTTGAAAACCGTGTCCGAGCCGATCGCATCGATCGATGATCGGGTGCGTGGTCTGGTTGCCGACCTCGTCGACAGCGTCAAGCTTCCCGGCCGTGCCGGGGTCGCTGCTGCGCAGATCGGTGTGAACCTGCGAGCCTTCAGCTACAACATCGACGGTGAAATCGGCTACGTGCTGAACCCGGTGATCGTCGAGCTGTCGGGCGAACCCGAGCTCGTCGATGAGGGATGTCTCTCGGTGCCCGGCCTCTGGTATGCAACCCAGCGTTATCCGTTCGCTCGTGTGAGCGGAATTGATCTGGCGGGCTCTGCCATCGAGGTGTCGGGCTTCGGGCTGATGGCTCAGGCGTTGCAGCACGAAACCGACCACCTCGACGGTTTGCTGTACCTGGACCGGCTCGATCGGGAGAGCCGCAGGGCCGCGATGAAGGAAGTGCGCGAGTCGGACTGGTTCTGACCTGCACCGACGAAGCGCCGCCCACGACGTGGGCGGCGCTTCGTCGTCTCGGCAGGGCTAGTCGCGGATCACGGGCTGACTCTCGGTGACGGTCGAGCCCGCGTACATGCGCTCCACGCTGTCCGCAAAGTCCCGCATGATGATGTTGCGCTTGATGCTGAGCTTCGGAGTCAAATAGCCATCGGCTTCGGTCAGTTCGATAGAGAGCACCTCGAACTTGCGAATCGATTCGGCCCGGGACACTCGGTCATTGGCGCTGTCGACGGCGCGCTGAACCTCGGCCAGGACCGCCGGGTTCTTGGCCGCTTCGGCCAGAGAGAGACCGGCGTCCTCGCCGTTATTGTTCAGCCAGACCGGCAGCATTTCGGGGTCGAGCGTAATCAGCGCGGCAATGAACGGCTTCTGGTCGCCGACGACGATGACCTGCCCGATCAGCGGGTTGGATCGGATCGGGTCCTCGAGCGCGGCCGGGGCAACATTCTTGCCGCCGGCGGTGACGATGATCTCTTTCTTACGACCGGTGATGGTGAGAAAGCCGTCGTCGTCGAAGGAGCCGAGGACGCCGGTCTTAAACCAGCCGTCCTCGAACCCCTCGGCCGTGGCCTGTGGGTTCTGCCAGTATTCTTTGAAGATGTCGACGCCCTTGATCGACACCTCGCCCGAATCGTCGACGCGCACAGACACGCCGGGAAGCGGCGGGCCGACGGTGCCGATCTTCGATTTGGTGGCGAGGTTCACCGTGGCCGGAGCAGTGCTTTCGGTGAGACCGTAGCCTTCGAGAATCACGATTCCGAGGCTGTGGAAGAAGTGCCCAAGGTGCGCACCGAGAGGGGCAGAGCCCGAGACGGCATACCGGACATTGCCGCCCATTGCGGTGCGCAATTTGCTGTACACGAGCCGGTCGTAAATCGCGAACGCGATCTTCTTCCGAAGCGGGATCGTCGCTCCGGCTTCAACCAGTTGCGAATGCTCGACAGCGAGTGCGGCCGCGGCGCGGAAGATCTTGCCCTTGCCGCCGGCTTCAGCCTTCTGCTCGGCCGAGTTGTAGACCTTCTCGAAGACGCGGGGGACAGCCAACAGGAATGTGGGTTTGAAGCTGCCGAGTGACGGCAACAGTTGCTTGGTGTCGGCCTGGTGCCCCACGCGCACACCGGAGTGGACACAGAGCACGGCGATGAAGCGCGCGAACACGTGGGCGATCGTGATGAAGAGCAGGGTGGAAGCGCCATCCTCATGGACAAGCACCTCACGGAGTGCGACGCCTGAGTTACGGCTGGTTTCAACGAAGTTCGAGTGCGTGAGCACACAGCCCTTGGGCTTGCCCGTGGAACCCGACGTGTAGATGAGGGTGGCAATGTCCTCGCCGACGGCAAGACTGCGGCGGCGCTCAATTTCGGCATCCGTCACATCGGTTCCCGCGGCGACGAGTTTGTCGAGGTCGTTCAGGTCGATCTGCCAGACAGAGCGAATCCGCGGAAGGTCGGGGTGAACCTCGTCGAACTTCGAAAAGTGATCGGCGGTCTCGACGATGATCGATGTGGCTCCAGAGTCGCTCAGGTTCCACTGAATCTGGCTCGGAGCGCTGGTCTCGTAAATCGGCACGAGGATCGCACCGGCGAACCAGACGGCGAAGTCGATCAGCGTCCACTCGTAACGGGTCTTGCAGATCAAACCGATCGTGTCGCCGGGCTCGATACCCGCGGCAACGAAGCCCTTCGCCAGGGCGATGACCTGGGCGTGGAACTCTGCAGTTGTCACGGGCAGCCAGCCCGCGGCGCTCGGCAGTGAAAAGAGCACCAAATCGGGCGTGGCGGCTAGCCGATCGACGAGCAAATCAGTGCAATTGGCGCGCGGGTCCGCGGGGACTACGGCAGGCATGTCGATCTGTTTCACGGCAACTCCTTTGGTACCGGGCGGGCGAGGTTCGCAGCTCACCGCGCGGCGGATTGAGGCTTTCGCCCTGCGTTTAGCTGGTTTACTACACTATAGGGGTGCTGCCCCCCAGTATTGGGGAGCCTGCTCCCTGCTCTGAACCCCAGCCCGATTACCGGAAGGCATTCGACGTGCACGCGATTGGCATCGATATCGGCGGCACAAAGATCGCCGGGGGGATCGTCGACGAATTCGGAACTATTCTGCGTGCGGAGCGGGTGCCGAGCCCAGCCGACGATCCGCGCGCAATGGAAGATGCCGTCGTCGCGATGATCACGTCGCTGTCAAGCGGCGAACAGATCGGCGCCGTCGGAGTTGCCGCGGCGGGTTTCATCGACTCTGCCCAATCAACCGTCTATTACGCCCCGAACATCAACTGGCGCAACGAGCCGTTTCGTACCAAGCTCGAGGCGCGCATCGACCTGCCCGTGATTGTCGAGAATGATGCGAACGCGGCAGGATGGGCGGAGTTTCGCTATGGCGCCGGGCGCCTCTACAGCGACATGGTCACTCTCACGATCGGCACGGGTGTCGGCGGGGCGATCGTCGCCAACGACCGACTCTTCCGCGGCGGTTTCGGCGCCGCCGCCGAGTTGGGTCACCTGCGGCTCGTTCCCGACGGGCTGCCCTGCGGGTGTGGCGCGCGCGGGTGCATCGAACAGTACGGGTCGGGTCGGGCGCTTCTGCGTATCGCAAACGAGTGTGCGGATGCGCCAGGCGTGGGCGTCGCACTCGCCGCACGGCGCGAACGCAACGGCGTGCTGACCGGGGCGGATGTCGGGCACCTGATCATGGCTGGCGATGAGGGGGCTCTCGCGGCATTGCGCCAACTAGGAGCGTCGTTGGGTCAGGCCTGTGCAAGCCTGGGTGCCGTTCTCGACCCCCAAGTGTTCGTCTTTGGTGGAGGAGTGGCCGCGGCCGGAGATCTGTTGCTTGAGCCGATTCGCGCCGCTTATCGTGACCACCTTCCCGCCCGGGGCTACCACCCCGAGGCAGAATTCGCCATCGCTGAGCTCGTCAACGACGCCGGTGTGGTGGGCGCAGCCGATCTCGCGCGGCTCGGCGCCGACGCGCAGTAGTCTGAAAGAGTTGACGTCGACCTGTGAGAAAGAAGGAGCCGCAATGTTCTACTGGATCATGAAGAACATTGTCGTCGGTCCGGTGCTGCTCGGGCTGTTTCGTCCATGGGTGATCGGCCTGGAGAACATCCCGAAAAACGGTGCTGTGATTCTCGCGAGCAATCACCTTTCCTTCATCGACTCTGTGTTCTTGCCACTCGTCGTGCCCCGTCGAGTCGCCTTTTTGGCCAAGAGCGAATACTTCACCGGCACCGGACTGAAAGGCTGGGCTACCCGGCTGTTCATGACGGCGAGTGGGCAAATTCCGATCGATCGATCGGGTGGCAAGGCCTCAGAAGACTCGTTGAACACGGGCCTGCGCGTGCTGGGTTCGGGGGGCGTTCTCGGTATCTACCCCGAGGGAACCCGCAGCCCGGACGCGAAACTGTACCGAGGTCGCACCGGTGTGGCCCGCATGGTGCTGGAGGCCGGCGCTCCCATCGTTCCGGTCGCGATGATCGACACCGAGAAGGCGATGCCGACCGGAACTCGGCTGCCGCGTGTGCGTCGTATTGGCATCATTATTGGAAAACCGCTCGACTTCAGCCGGTTCGAGGGCATGGAGGGTGATCGCTTCGTGCTGCGCAGCGTTACCGATGAGTTGATGTACGAGCTGCGGCAGCTCAGCGAACAACGCTATGAGGACGTCTACGCGAGCAGCGTGAAAGAAAAGCGCGCAACCCTTTCGCGGTAAGCTTCGTCAATCGCTGTCGTTTTGACAGACGACCCCCACATCGCGGCGTCAGTACGTGCGCGCCGCCGAAGAGAAACAGGAACCCGTCAGTGGTAGACCCCACCGAACCAGTCGTATTGGCAGACGAATCTGTGATCGCGGGCCTGGACTATTGGCGCACGCTCCCCATCAAGCAGCAGCCCTCGTGGCCCGATGCAGGCGCCGTGGCCGCGGCATCCGCCGAGTTGGAGACTCAGCCGCCACTCGTCTTCGCGGGCGAGGTCGACATTTTGCGCGACCGTTTGGCCGAAGCGGCCCGCGGAGAGGCATTCCTGCTGCAGGGCGGCGACTGTGCGGAGACGTTCTCCGGTGCTACCGCCGATCAGATCCGCAACCGGGTCAAGACTGTGCTGCAGATGGCCGTCGTGCTCACCTATGGCGCTTCGATGCCCGTCGTGAAGATGGGGCGTATGGCCGGTCAGTTCGCCAAGCCGCGCTCCAGCGACTTCGAAACGCGCGGCGATGTCACACTGCCGGCGTACCGAGGCGACATTGTCAACGGCTACGACTTCACCCCGGAATCACGCGAGGCCGACCCGGCGCGCCTGATCAAGGGGTACCACACCGCTGCGTCGACTCTGAATCTCATTCGTGCCTTCACGCAGGGTGGGTTTGCCGACCTGCGCCAGGTGCACAGCTGGAATCAGGGCTTTGCGGCAAACCCAGCCAACCAGCGCTACGAGAAGATGGCCAAGGAGATCGACCGCGCCATCAAGTTCATGATCGCCTGTGGTGCCGATTTCGATGCCATGAAGCGCACCGAGTTCTACACCAGCCACGAAGGGCTGTTGATGGACTACGAGCGGCCGATGACGCGCATCGACTCGCGCACCGGAACCCCCTACAACACATCGGCCCACTTCATCTGGATCGGGGAGCGCACGCGTGAGTTGGATGGCGCGCACGTGGACTTCCTGTCGCGGGTGCGCAACCCGATTGGTGTGAAGCTTGGCCCGTCGACCACGGCCGACGACATGATGCGCCTGGTTGACCTGCTCGACCCACACCGGGAGCCCGGACGCCTGACCTTTATCACCCGCATGGGTGCCGGAAAGATCCGTGACGCGCTGCCGCCGCTGCTCGAGGCGATCAAGGCCAGCGACGCCCAGCCTTTGTGGGTCACCGACCCGATGCACGGTAACGGCATGACCACACCGAATGGCTACAAGACTCGTCGTTTCGAGGATGTCGTGGACGAGGTCAAGGGCTTCTTTGAAGCGCACCGTGCCGTGGGAACGCACCCGGGCGGCATCCACGTCGAACTCACCGGTGACGACGTCACCGAGTGCCTCGGCGGGTCGGAGCACCTCGATGAGGCCTCGCTTGCGACGCGCTATGAATCACTCTGCGACCCGCGGTTGAACCACATGCAATCGCTGGAACTCGCATTCCTGGTAGCGGAGGAACTCGCGGTTCGGTAGAGCGAACAGCTGTGAGGGCCCGTTTCGACTTCGGTCGGAACGGGCCCTCAGTCGTTGAACGGCGGGTGAGGCCTAGTAGAAGTTCACCGAGATGGTGGAGCCACGCTTCGCCATCTTTCCGGCATCAACGTCTTGGGCGCCGGCGACGACTGCCCCCTCCAGGAACTGCGGAACGTTCGAGGTCACGACGAAACCGAGAGCCTCGAGCTGTTTGCGGGCGCTGGCGATGGTCTGACCGGTAATCACGTTAGGCACCTCGACGACGTCGGGTCCCTTCGAGATGCGCAGCGTCAGTGTGTCCCCGACACGAACCGCGGCTTCGCTGGGGGCGAGGGCCATGATGACCGCGCCGTCGGCGAAGTCATCGCTGAAGACGCGCTCGCCTGCCTCGGCGTGAAGTCCAACGGCGTCGAGTGTCGCCGTGGCCTCGTCGACGGTCTGACCGGCGACATCCGGAATCACTCCGGCAGAAACCAGCAGTGTCACCGGTGCTCGTTCGGCGAGTTCGGGGCCGACCGGGTTGCCGGTGGCATCGAGAACGGCCATCACCGTGTCGAGAGGCGCGCCCGTCGAGAACTCCCGGATCGACTCACCGATGCTGAACTCGGCCAGCTGCGCACGAGCATCGGATTCCGGCGCCCCGATAACGTCGGGAACCTGAAGAATCTTTGGCCCGATCGAGACGAAGATCGTGATTCGTGACCCCTTCGGAGCGTTCCCGCCGGACGGGTCGGAGGCGATGACGGTTCCGGGTGCGATCTCGGGGTCGGTACGTTTCACTGGTACGACCTCGAAGCCGAGCGCTGTCAGCTTCTGTGTCGCCTTCTCCTGGGGCAGTCCGACGGTTTTCGCCACGGCAACCTGCGACCCGGGGCCCACACCGAAATACCACCCTGTCCCACCGGCAAGGGCGGCGACGAGCAGAATCACCACGAAGAGCAGATATCCTCGACGTTTACGCTTGTCAGCCTTGGTCGCCAGCAAAGCACCGTGCTCCGTCGGCGGTTCGGAACCGGAGGACCCGGCCGTGGCGGCTCCGGCGGCGAGTGGGGTGGAGCCGAAGATCTGGGTCTCGGCATCGGCGATGTCAGAGTATTCACCCGGCAATACCATGGTTGCGGCGTGAGCATCATTCGTCAGCACGGTGGTTGCCTGGTCAGCGCTGGCGAGGGTCGCCCCGGCACCGCCTCGAACCGACCCGGACTCCGGGGAACCAAGCGGCTCGCCCGAGAGCAACCGGTCGAGCATGACTCGGGCATCGCGGGGGCGATCTTCAGGATCGCGGGCCGTGGCCCAGGCGACGAGGTCGTCGAATTGCGCGGGCGATCCGGGCACGGTGGCACTCGGCATCGGGACCGTGTCGTTGGCATGCTGATAGGCGATCTGCATCGGAGCTTCGCCCACGTAGGGCTGCTCTCCCGTGAGCATCTCGTAAGTCATGATGCCGAGCGCGTATATGTCGCTGCGGGCATCGGCAACCCCTCGGGTGACCAATTCGGGGGAGAGGTACGCGATCGTGCCCAGTAGAGCCTGGCCGGTGGCGGTGTTATTGCTGGCCGCACGGGCCAGACCGAAGTCACCGAGCTTGATGCGCCCGTCGTCGGCGAGCAGAACATTCTCGGGCTTCAGATCGCGGTGCACGATGCCGGCCTTGTGTGCAGCAGCCAGTCCGCTCAGCACAGCCGTCAGGATGTCCATGGTTTGTTCGGGGGTGAGTCGACCGTAGTCTTTGATCAAATCACGCAGCGTGATACCGGGGAGGTACTCCATGACCAAGTAGGCCATGTCGGCGTCTTGGCCCTGGTCGAAGACATTCACAACGTTCGGGTGCGCGAGGCGAGCGGCAGAGCGAGCTTCTTGCACGAAACGACTTTTGAACGTGTTGTCGTCGGCCAGGTGGCCGTGCATGATCTTGATCGCCACGCGGCGCTCAAGGCGCAGGTCGGTGGCCAGGTACACGGTGGCCATGCCGCCACGGGCAATGCGAGAGCGCACCTGATAGCGGCCATCAATCAGACGGCCGAGCATCGGGTCGCTCGGGGTATCACTCACTCGTCGAGTCTAGGGAACGGGAATGGGTTAGCCCCGATAAAACACCGTGAGCCACGAGTTTCGTACAGAACTTGTTACCCGACAGACGAATTTACCCCAGCTGAGTGAGCCACGCGCGGGCCGACGGCTCCCAATTTGCGTAGAGGTCGGGATGCCCCGAGATCTGCACGGCCTGAGCGGCCTGAGATACCGTCATCATCTCCCAGCCCGCGACGTCGAGCAGCCCACGTGTGTTCTCGTTGGGGTTCTGGGCGCCGCCAAAGAATGCGCGGGTGGCGCGAGCCGGATCGGTGAGTTCTTCGGGCGTACCCCAACCGAAGCTCGGGCGCTGCTGGAACAGCCCGAGCGAGTCACGGTCACCGTGGCCGAGATTGCTGAGAGTGGATTCCTGAGCGGCCGCAGCCAGCGCGACGATGATGCCGTAGTCGCCGACGTCGAGCGAGCGTCCGACCGAAATGATCGTCTGAGCATTGCGGCGCATCTCGTCGGTGAGCGGCACGACATTCGGCACCTCTGCCAGCGGGGTCACCCAGACGGCAGGCGCGACGTCGGGGGAGGCTGCTGCGCCGCCGGGGATGGCCAGCATCTGGCCGGGGTAGATCATGCTCGACAGGGTCAGGCCGTTTGCGTCCAGCACCGATTGCATCGAGACTCCGAGGGAGGATGCGACGCCGCTGAGGGTATCGCCACTGACAATGGTGTAGGTGGCGGTGACCGGCGTGCTGCTGGACACCGATGGTCCCGATCCCGATGCAGGCGTTGCGGCGCTTGCGCCCGTCCCGGAGGCCGGAAGGACGATCGTTTGCCCGGGGAAGATGACACTGCTCGTCGACAGGCCGTTTGCGCTGAGCACGGCATCGGTCGACAATCCGTGTGCAGCGGCGACGCCGCTGATGGTGTCGCCGCTCGCAATTGTGTAGCGGGCGATCTCGCTGGCCGCCGACGGGGTCGGCGTCGCTGCAGTGATGCTCGAGTGCGCGGAATTCAGAGTGAGTTTCTGGCCCGGAAAGATGACTGCCGACCAGCCCAGGCCGTTCAAGGCAAGAACCGACGCGGTTGAGAGGCCGAACCGTCCGGCAATGCCGCTGATCGTATCGCCCTCGACCACCAGGTATTCGTGAGGTGCCTGCTCGGAAGCAGCGGCGGCCTTCACCGGTATGGCGGTTCGGGTGCCCGGAATGGTGCTTTTGGCCTTGAGCGGCTTCTTGGCAGGGGCAGCAGCCTCGGCGGGGGAGGACATGTTGAACGTCATGGCGATCACGCTCACGAGCACGACGGGAATGCTGGCCAGAAGCCTGCGGGAGCGTCGCATTCCCCGACGTCCATCGCCGACCGGAGTCTCGTCCTGGTGCGGTGTCGGCATTGATGTCCCCTTTACTAGTGGTGCATCCTCCACGCTGACACAGATGAATAGGCGAGTCAAACAGGCGTGCCGGTGATTCTGAAGACATTTTTCGAGAGTTTTCACAGGCATCGTCTGCTGGATTTCGTGAGCTGTTTCGCGGAAGACCCACACTCATGGCAAGGTTGGAGGGTGACTGACACGTTTTCTGCGCAAGAATGGCTGACCATCCCCGACCTCGTCGACCTTCTGGGCATCAGCCAGAGCAAAGTTCGACAGCTCCTTGACGACAAGGCACTGCTCGCGGTGCGGCGTGACGGCAAGCTTGCGGTGCCCGCCATCTTCTTGAAAGACGGCGCGCCGATCAGTGAACTGCGCGGAACGATTTTCGTGCTCGCGGACGATGGGTTCACCGACGAGCAGTCGATGGACTGGCTGCTCGGCGTCGACGAGAGTCTGAGTGTCTCGCCGATCGAAGCGTTAAGGGCCGGCCGCAAGGCAGAGGTTCGCCGCGTCGCCCAGGCCCTCGCCTAACCCCGCGGTTAGAAAGTTCGCTGCGTCACGGTTTCGGTAAGCGCCTCGAGCGCGGCCTTTGCTTCGGGCCCGATCGGCGCAGCGGTGAGTGCCGCTCGAGCCTCGGCAACGTTCTGCGCGATGAGGGCTTCCACCTGCTCGACAGCGCCGCTGGCGAGAATGGCCTGTTGAAGCCGGCTGATCCGCTCGGTATCCAGCTCGGGGTCGCCCAAGTATTCGTCGATCAGGTTGCGTACGGCGTCGGAGGCGTTGTCTCGGGCCACCGCGATCAAAACTGTTCGTTTGCCCTCGCGCAGATCGTCTCCACTGGGTTTTCCCGTCACCGTGGCATCGCCGAAGACGCCGAGCAGATCATCCCGGAGCTGGAAGGCGATTCCGAGAGGGAGCCCGACAGTGCAGAGTGCGGCCAGCTGCTCGGCACTCGCGCCGGCCAGGGCTGCGCCGATCACGAGTGGCGCTTGCACGCTGTACTTCGCCGACTTGAACACGATCACGCGGTGGGCGCGGGCCAGCAACTCGGAGGCCGGCTGTGTGAGCCAGGCGCGTTCCTCGAGGATGTCGAGGTATTGGCCGGCGGTGACCTCCGTGCGCATCCGATTGAACTCCACCCGTGCGGCGCGTGCGGCGCGGGTGTCAGGCACCTCGACCAGGCCGTCGTCGAGGAGCTCGTCGCTCCAGCCCAGCATCAGGTCGCCCAGCAAGATCGCGCTGGCGCGACCGAACTCGCCCGAGTTGCCGGCCCAGCCCGAACTGCTGTGCAGACCCTCGAAGAGTTTGTGGGCCGACGGCGCCCCCCGGCGCGTGTCTGAGTTGTCGATGATGTCGTCATGGACCAGCGCGGCGGCGTGAAAAATCTCGAGAGCGGCGGCAGCCGACACAATGGACGAGAGATCGGAATCGGCCGGTGCGATGCTGCGCCAGCCCCAATAACAGAATTGAGCGCGAAAGCGCTTGCCACCGCTGAGAAACTGCCGTGAGAACTCGACGAAGTCGGTGAGGTCCGGGCTAATCGAGGACACAATGGAATCACGACTCGCTACGAAGTTCTCTATGCGAGACTGAACAAGATCGACTAGATGAGTGCTTTCAACCACCTGCCTAGCCTAGCCACCTCAGCGGCGCTAGAATTAAGAGCTAACCCGCTCGATCCCGTAATTGGAGGGAATGAGATGCCGCTTTCAGAACAGGAGCAGCGACTCCTCGAAGAGATGGAGCGCAGCCTCTATCACAACGACGCTGATTTTGTGGCGACTGTCGGAGCCACCAGGCTTCGTCCTAACTACCGATCCATCGCTCTCGGGGTTCTCCTGGTCGTGGCTGGGATCGCATTATTGATCACCGGGGTCGCATTGCATTTGCTGTGGCTTGGCATCATCGGCTTTGTGGTGATGTTCGCCGGCGTGTTGCTCGCGATCAGTCCCGGTCGCTCGGCCTCGCACTTTTCTGCGGCCGACGCCGCTGCCGCGTCCGGCGCACGATCCACTCAGTCCCGAGGTGCAGACCAGGGCTTCATGGACAAGATGAATGACCGCTGGGACCGTCGTCAAGACGGACACGTTTAGGCGTTCAGCCGACCACCACGCAGTACAGAAGGGCCGATCCGGTGGATCGGCTCTTTTTTGTTGTCCGCTCCACGGCCCTCCACGGTGCTGTTCGGCGACCCTTCAGGCAATTTGGGGGAGAAACGCACGAATATCCCTCGTTTTCATCAGTAAGTGGGTGGTTGTGGAGTAAAGTGGAGCAACACCTGTCCCGTGGCCGGAAGAAATGGGGTGATGGATGTTCCTGGGAACCTACGCACCCAAGCTCGACGAGAAGGGGCGCATCATCCTGCCGGCCAAGTTTCGGGACGAGCTCTCTGAGGGTGTCGTGATGACGCGCGGACAAGAGAACTGCATTTACGTGTTCAGTAACACCGAATTCGAGCAGCTTCACGAGAAGATTCGCCAGGCCCCGGTCACGAGCAAACAGGCTCGTGACTACCTCCGTGTTTTTCTGTCGGGCGCCTCCGCTGAGATGCCAGACAAACAGAACCGGGTGACCATTCCCACGAACCTGCGTCACTACGCGGGTCTCGATCGCGAACTGACAGTGATTGGTGCGGGAAGCCGCGTCGAGATCTGGGACAGCGCGGCATGGGATCTGTACCTCGCCGAACAGGAAACCTCGTTCGCCAACACCACGGAGGAGGTGATTCCGGGACTCTTCTAACCCTGGCGCCTGACTCCCAGCCGTTCATCCCTGACACACTTCCCCGGTGCCAGGTCGAATGGATGGGGATCAGGAATCAGGACTGGATCCATATCCCGGCACTATCTATGGACCTTAACGACATTCACACCCCGGTATTGCTGGAGCGTTGCGTCGAACTTCTCACCCCCGCACTCGACAAGCCCGGCGCGGTTCTTGTCGACGCCACACTCGGTATGGCTGGTCATGCCGAGGCGTTTCTGACCCGGTTTCCCGGCCTCACTCTCGTCGGACTCGACCGGGACCTCGACGCCCTCGCCATCGCTCGGGAACGTCTGACGCCTTTCGCGGACCGCATCCACCTCGTGCACACCGTGTACGACGGCATCGGTGACGCTCTCGACTCGCTCGGCATCGACGAAGTCGATGGCGTTCTGTTCGACCTCGGTGTCTCGTCACTGCAACTCGACCGTGTCGAACGTGGCTTCTCGTATTCGAAAGACGCGCCACTTGACATGCGCATGGACAGCACGTCGCTTCTGACGGCGGAGGTGATCCTCGCCGAGTACAGCGAGCAGGATCTGCGGCGCATCTTCAAGGAGTACGGCGAGGAGAAGCTGGCTGCCCGTTATGCCCAAGCCATTGTCGCGGCCCGGATCGACACACCGTTCGTGCGATCGGCCCAGCTCGTCGAGGTGATCACCGCGGTGACACCGGTTGCCGTTCAGCGTCAAGGGCACCCGGCCAAACGGGTGTTCCAGGCCCTTCGCATCGAGGTTAACCAGGAATTGGCCGTGCTGGAACGTGCGATTCCGGCCGCCATGGAGGCCGTTGCCGTCAACGGACGCATCGTGGTGATGGCCTACCAATCTCTTGAAGACCGCATCGTCAAGCGTGCGTTCGCAGCGGCATCCAGCTCGAGCGCGCCCGCGGGCCTGCCGATCGAGCTCCCCGAGCACAAACCGGTGTTCTCCCTCGTGATTCGAGGTGCCGAGCTGGCTTCCGGCGACGAGAAAGCAGTCAATCCTCGAGCGACGCCCGTGCGCTTGCGTGCAGCCCAGCGCATCCGGAGAGCAGAATGAGCGACAACCTCGCCCGGGTGATGCGCCCGGCAGCGCTTCCCGAGCACACGATCGACCACGGCCCGGCCCAACGACAGCTTCACATCGTCACCACGCGCAGCCAGCGCAAGGCACGTCCGCGCATCATCTATGCGTTCACCGCGATCACCGGAATTGTCGTCATCATCTGCGTGCAGCTGCTGGTGAGTGTCGGGGTATCCCAGGGCGCCTACCAGATCTCGTCGTTGCAGAACGCCCAGGTCGAACTGAGCCGGACTGCCGAGAGTGTGCGTGAAAACCTCGTGCGCGTGTCGTCACCGCAGGCGCTGTCCGCGAACGCCGAGGCGTTGGGGATGGTCAGCAACTCGAACCCGGTCTACCTGCGTCTCTCCGATGGCGCCGTGCTCGGTGCGCCGAGCGCGGCAACCGCAAGCGGTGTCAAGGCCGCCGCGCTCGTGCCGAACTCGTTGTTGGTCGGGATGCCACTCGTGACCCAGATTCCGCAGACTGACGTACCTGTCGCGGGGCCCGCTCCGAGCCCCGCTGGCGCTACAGCCCCTGCCCCTGCCCCGGCCCCGGTTGCGCCAGCGCCACCGACCGGCGGTGGATTGCCGACACCCACGACCCGCTAACCCATGAGATCTGCAAACACCATCTCTCAGCGGCGACGCATTTTTAGCACAATCGTGCTGCTCTTCGTCATCATCGTCGTTTTCGTGGTCAAGCTCGTCGACATCCAGGTGGTGCGTGCCGATACGCTCAGCGCCGACTCGGTCGGGAACCGGTCGATCGAAGTGCCGGTTTACGGCGCACGAGGTGACATTCGAGCGGCCGACGGCACGGTGCTGGCCGGCACAGTGATGCGCTATGAGGTCAACCTGTCGCCGAAAATGGCCGTCGAGCCCATCGAACGCACGGTCAACAAGAAGGACGTGAAGATTCCGCTGGCCGAATCTGCGGCGGCGATCGGTGCGATCACGGGTCAGACCCCGGAGGCGATCGTGGCGATCATCTCGACGGCGTTGGCCGACAACCCGAAGTCGGACTGGGCGTCGGTCGAGAAGGCCGTGGATGTCGACACCTACCGGGCGCTTGACGCACTCGATATCCCCTGGCTGACCTTCAAGAAGCACCCGAGTCGGTCTTACCCGAACGGGGCGGTCGCCGGAAACCTCGTCGGCTTCGTCTCGGGGGAGGGGGAAGCGCAGGCGGGTCTGGAACTCGGTCAGGACTCGTGTCTGGCCAGCACCAACGGTGAAGAGACCTATGAACGAAGCGCCGACGGCGTTCCGTTGCCCGGCAGCACGGTCACCACGAAGGCGGCGAAAGACGGCGGCACGATCGTGACGACAATTGACTCAGATCTGCAGTGGTTCGCCGCGCAGGCTCTCGCGGCGCAGGCCCAGAAGACCGGGGCGGCGTGGGGCAACGTCATCGTTCAGGAAGTGACAACCGGCAAACTCGTCGCCGTGGCCGACTATCCGGCGGTCGACCCGAACAATATCGATGGCACGCCCAATCCCGACGACCGTGGTTCCCGGGCTTTCACCG
Organism: Leifsonia psychrotolerans; assembly: GCF_013410665.1. NCBI lineage: Bacteria > Bacillati > Actinomycetota > Actinomycetes > Micrococcales > Microbacteriaceae > Glaciibacter > Glaciibacter psychrotolerans. The sequence continues at coordinate 656,845 of NZ_JACCFM010000001.1, forward strand.
CCTCCTATGAACCGGGCTCTACCTTCAAGGCGCTCACTGCGGCATCCGTGCTGGATGCCGGCCTGGCCAGTGTCGACTCCCACGTCGTCGCTCCCTACCGCTATATTCCGGCCAACGGCGCCGACATCAACGACAGCTCGATCCACGGAGACCTGAATCTCACCCTCACCGGCGTGCTGATCGAATCGTCGAACACCGGCATGTCGAAGTTCGGTGAATTGCTCAGCGAGAAGCAGCGCTACGACTACATGACGGCGTTCGGGGTCGGCACTGAGAGCGAAGCCGGCTTCCTGGCCGAAGACTCGGGCATTCTTCACCCGTGGGAAGACTGGGACAACCAGACCGACTACGCGACAATGTTCGGGCAGGGTCTGACCACGACAGCGGTTCAGTCCGCGAGCATCTACCAGACGATCGCCAACGGAGGCGTGCGCATGCCCGTGCAGTTGGTCGCCGGCTGTACGCACGCCGACGGAACGGTGACCGACGTGCCAGCGGCAGCCGGACGGCAGGTCGTCTCGGCGTCGGCCGCACGCAGTACCGCAGACATGCTGGAGATGGTCTATCAGCAGGGTTGGCTGGCAGACACCTGGAAGATTCCCGGATACCGCGTTGCCGCAAAGACCGGAACGGCGCAGATGTCGAATGGCGACGGTAGCTATTCCAAGGGCTACATCGTGTCGGTGACCGGGTTCGCGCCGGCTGATGCTCCGAAGTATGTCGTTTCGGTGACACTGGCAGATCCTGTTAACATGAATACGTCTGCCGCACCGGCTCCGATCTTCCAAGAGGTCATGAGTCAGGTGCTGAAGAAGTATCGGGCAGTTCCCTCAGGCGCTCCTGCACCTGCACTCCCTGCCACCTGGTAAGAAAGCGAGCCTGTGACCAACTCGGCGCCCTCGGCTCTTCGCCCACAGCATCCGGTACCCCGGTCGCTGTCGGGACTTGTCGAAGAATTCAACCTCGATCTGCGCGATGACATCGACGGACTCGAAGTAACCGGTGTGAGCCTCAGCTCACGCACGGTTCAACCCGGCGACCTCTACGTGGGTGTTCCCGGTCGCAATAGCCACGGCGCGACATTCGCAGCCGGAGCGGCCGAGGCGGGGGCCGTTGCCATCCTCACCGATCCCGCTGGTGCAGAGCTCGCCGCCCACGCAGGCCTGCCCATTGTGGTGACTCCGGATGCCCGGGCTGCATTAGGCGCTGTTTCGGCGTGGATCTACCGCACCGACGAAAACCCGGCGACGCTGTTTGCCGTCACCGGTACCAACGGCAAGACCAGCGTGGTCTATCTCTTGAGCGCCATCCTGAACCAACTCGGCATCGTCTCGGGTCTCACCTCTACCGCAGAACGCCGAATCGGCGACATCGCGGTGACGAGCAACCTGACGACACCGGAGGCCAGCGAACTCCACGCGCTGCTCGCGCGCATGCGCGAGGCCGAGGTCCGTGCCGTCGGCATCGAGGTGAGCGCGCAGGCTCTCAGCCGCCACCGCGTCGACGGACTCGTCTTCGACGTGGCCGGCTTCACCAACCTGAGCCATGACCACCTCGACGACTATGACGCCATGGAGGACTACTTTCAGGCCAAGCTCGAGCTGTTTTCACCCGACAGGTCCCGTCGCGGCGTGGTGACCGTCGACTCGGACTGGGGCCGTCGTATCGTCGATGAGTGCCGCATTCCGGTGACTACCCTGACCACCCGCGACGACGTCGATGCCGACTGGCGGATGCGTGTCGTCGCCGAGAGCGCACTGTTCACCGAATTCGTGCTCGAGGGCCCCGACGGGCGTCGTCTCACCGCGCGCGTTCCGCTGCTCGGCTGGTATATGGCGGCCAACGCGGTACTCGCGATCGTGATGCTTGTCGAGTCGGGCTTCGATCTCGGGGCTATCGAGCACGCCCTGGGTCGCGATGGTGGCATTGACGCCTATATCCCGGGCCGGGCCGAGCGCGTTTCGGGCGATCGGGGACCGCTCGTCTACATCGACTACGGACATAGCCCTGACGCCTTTCTCAACACCCTCGAAGCCATTCGGAAGTTCACGCCCGGCCGCGTGATCATGGTCTTCGGCGCCGACGGCGACCGCGACACCACGAAGCGCGCCGAGATGGGCGCGATCGCCGCCCGCGGCGCGGATGTCGTCGTAATCACCGACTTCCACCCCCGTTTCGAGGATCCCGCTGCAATACGCGCCACACTGATCGCCGGTGCGCGCGAGGCCGTTCCCGACCGGGAGGTGCACGAGGTCGCGGACCCGCGCACCGCGTTCCGCACGGCCCTCGCGCTGGCCCAGGAGGGGGACTCGATTCTCTACGCCGGCCCCGGTCACGAGGATTACCACGAGGTGGCCGGAGTGAAGATTCCCTATTCTGCACGCGACGACGCACGAGCGGCGCTGCGCGAAGCCGGGTGGTTGTAAATGATTTCTCTCACTCTGACCGAGATCGCCGCCGCCACCGGTGGCACGCTGTACCTGGATCGCTCCGCTCTCACCGAGTCCGATCGTGTCGCCGGATCGGTGCACACGGACTCCCGCGAGATCGTGCCGGGCGCCATCTTCGTGGCCAAGCCCGGTGAGTTCACCGACGGGCATCTCTTCGCACCCACGGCGCTCGAGCGGGGCGCGGCTCTGCTCATCGTCGAACGGGTTCTCGACCTTCCCGTGGCGCAGCTCATCGTGCCGGACTCGGTCACGGCGCTCGGCGATCTGGCGACCGAGGTCGTCGCGCGGGTGCGCGGCCTCGGCCGGTTGAAGATCGTCGGCGTGACCGGCTCCAACGGCAAGACCACCACCAAGAACCTGATCCGAGCCGTTCTGGAACGCGTGGGGCCGACAATTGCGGCCCGCGCCTCATTCAACAACGAGGTCGGCGCGCCGCTGACCATGCTCGAACTCACCGAAGAGACTCGTTTTCTCGTCGCCGAGATGGGAGCCAGCGGCGTCGGCGAAATCGCCCGACTCGTGGCCATGGCCCGCCCCGACATCGGGATCGTGCTGAAGGTCGGCCTCGCACACGCCGGTGAATTCGGCGGCATCGAGTCGACAGTGCGGGCTAAGACTGAAATGGTCACCGATCTGCTGTCGACGGATGTCGCGGTGCTGAACGCCGATGACCCGCGTGTCACCGGCATGGCCGAGCACACCGCGGCCCGGGTCGCCTGGTTCGGGATCGACAGCCCGTTGGTCGCACCGGGCACGGGAGGCGTTCGAGCCACCGACGTGCACGCTTCCGCGGCCGGCACCACGTTCGTTCTGCACCTCGCCGATGGATCGCACCGCCCGGTGAGCTTCAAGGTTCTCGGGGAGCACCACGTCATGAACGCACTGGCCGCGGCATCCGCGTGCGAGATTCTCGGCGTGGCGATCGACGACATTGTTGACGCGTTGGAATCGGTGCAGACCGCCGAGCGATGGCGCATGGAAGTGATGGGGGGCCGTGATGGTGTGACAATCATCAACGACGCCTACAACGCGAGCCCCGATTCGATGACCGCCGCTCTGAAGACACTCGCCCAGATTGCAACGCCGGGTCAGCGCACCATCGCCGTGCTCGGCGAGATGAGCGAATTGGGGGAGTTGGCGGGCGAAGAACACGACCGCATCGGCCTGCTCGCCGTGCGCCTGAACATCTCCCAGGTTGTCGTCGTGGGCGCAGCTGCCCGCCGCATGCACATCAGTACGATCAACGAAGGGTCCTGGGACGGCGAATCCGTCTTCGCCGACACGCCGGATGACGCCTTTGAACTCCTGCACAACACTGTGAAACCGGGGGATCTCATTCTCGTCAAGTCGTCGAATTCGGCAGGGTTGCGCTTCTTGGGCGACCGGCTGGGAGAATTGTTCTCGTGAGAGCCTTATTGATTGCCGGAGCCCTGTCGCTCTGCTTCACTCTCTTCTTGACTCCGCTGTTCATCAAGCTGTTCAAGAAGCTGGGCTGGGGCCAGTTCATTCGCGATGACGGTCCCGAGAGCCACCACTCCAAGCGGGGAACCGCGACGATGGGTGGAATCATCATCATCCTCGGCACGCTCGTGAGCTATTTCACCGCGATGTGGGTCACCGGTGAGCACATTCCCGCCTCGCCGCTGCTCGTGCTCTACATGATGGTCGGGCTCGGGCTCGTGGGTTTCATCGACGACTTCATGAAGACGCGCAACCAACGCAGTCTGGGGCTCGGCGGCTGGTCGAAGGTGGCCGGCCAGGTCGTCGTGGCCGGCTCCTTCGCCTGGTTGGCGATCCAATTCCCGAACACGCACGGCGTGACTCCGGCCTCGACCCAGATCTCATTTTTGCGTGATTTGCCGATTGACTTCATGGCCCTGGGCATCATCGCCGGAACCATTCTGTTCATCATTTGGATCTGCCTGCTCGTGACGGCAACATCGAATGCGGTGAACGTGACGGACGGCCTCGACGGGCTCGCCACCGGCGCGTCAATCCTCTCGATCGGCTCGTTCATCATCATCGGGTTCTGGCAGTCAAACCAGGCCAGGTTTGGCGGCTCAGATCTCGCGGATCTGGCAAAGTCCTACGATGTGCGCGACCCGCTTGATCTGGCGATCGTCGCCGCGGCGATCGTCGGCGGTCTGATCGGTTTCCTCTGGTGGAACACATCACCGGCGAAGATCTTCCTGGGCGATACCGGTTCTCTCGCGATCGGTGGAGCGTTGGCCGCGCTGGCTATTCTCAGCCGCACCGAACTGCTTCTCGTTCTGATCGGTGGCCTCTTCGTGATCGAAACCGGTTCTGTCATTGTGCAGCGGGCGTATTTCAAGATCACCCGCGGTAAACGGATCTTCTTGATGAGCCCCATCCATCATCATTTCGAGCTCAAGGGCTGGGCCGAGGTGACAGTCGTGGTGAGGTTCTGGATTATCGGCGGACTGCTCGTCGCGGCCGGTGTCGGCACGTTCTACCTGGAATGGCTCTCCCGCTGATGGCTGACATCCTCGAGAGATTGACGAGCTGGCATGCCGACTGGTCTGGCCTGCGCGTGGCCGTGCTCGGACTCGGTGTGACCGGGTTCGCCGCGGCAGACACTCTCGCCGAGCTGGGCGCCGACGTTCTCGTCGTGGCCAGCACCCCCGATGAGGAGCGTGCGAAGCTTCTGCCGGTGATCGGTGCGCGACTCGTGCAGCCCTCGGACACCGAGATTCCCCCCGAGCTCGTCGACCACCGACCCGAGGTCCTGATCGCGTCGCCGGGATACCACCCCGATCACGCGCTGTTGCTCTGGGCCGCCTCGAACGGGATTTCGGTCTGGGGCGACATCGAGTTGGCCTGGCGCCTGCGTGACAAGGTCGGGACGCCGGCCGAATGGATTCTGGTCACCGGAACCAACGGCAAAACTACGACCGTGCAGCTGACCGCAAGTATGCTCGCGGCGGCGGGCCATCGCGTCGCGCCGTGCGGCAACATCGGGGTTCCCGTGCTCGATGCCATCCGCGACCCTGAGGGCTGGGATGCCCTCGTCGTCGAACTGTCGAGTTACCAGCTTCACCACCTTCCGACACGCGGCCCGGGTGCGCTCATGCCCTGGGCGAGCGTCTGCCTCAACGTGGCGGACGACCACCTCGACTGGCACGGCTCAGCCGCCGCGTACCGCGCTGCCAAAGCGACTGTCTACGCGAATACACACACGGCCTGCGTGTACAACAAGGCCGATGCGGCGACCCGCATCATGGTCGAAAATGCCGATGTTCAGGAGGGGGCTCGTGCGATCGGGTTCGACCTGGGCGTGCCGGGGCCGAGCGACTTCGGTATCGTCGACGGGATTCTCTGCGACAGGGCATTCCTGGCGGAGAGGCAGCAGCAGGCTCTCGAAATCACGACGCTCGCCGACCTGGCTGCCGCCGGACTCGACGCTCCACACATCGTGGCGAACATTCTTGCGGCCAGTGCGCTGGCCCGTTCCTTCGACGTCTCGCCCGCCGACATCCGCACCGCGCTGGCCGATTTCAGTCTCGATGCGCACCGCATCGAGATCATCACCGTTGTCGACGATGTGCGCTGGGTCGACGATTCCAAAGCCACTAACCCGCATGCGGCCGACGCGTCATTGCGCGCCTTCGACTCGGTCGTCTGGCTCGTCGGCGGACTGCTCAAGGGTGTCGACATCGACGATCTGGTGGCCAGCCATGTTCCGCGTCTGCGGGCCGCCGTCATCATCGGCGTCGACCGCTCGGCGCTGCGCGCGGCATTTGCCCGCCATGCCCCCGAATTGCCGGTGATCGAGATCGACACCACCGATTCGGCACTGGTGATGCCGGATGCCGTCAGTGCAGCCGCGTCATTCGCCCGCGCGGGTGACGTGGTGCTGTTGGCACCTGCCTCGGCGTCCATGGACCAGTTCGCGTCGTATTCGGAACGCGGTCGGTTGTTCGCCCAGGCTGTTCGGAACCACCTCGGAGGTGAGGCGGGTGACGAATCCGCCCGTGACTGAGGCCGCTGGCTCCTCGGCCCGCATCTCACTGGGGCGCGTTTTCCGGGCTGAGTCCGCGAACTATTTTCTTCTGCTCGGCACCACACTGTTCCTTGTCGCCTTCGGCCTGATCATGGTGCTGTCGTCGTCGTCGGTCGAGTCCTATGTGGGGAAGGCCGGTTTCTTCGGCGGCATCCTGAAACAGGGCGGATTCGCCATTCTCGGGATCCCGATGATGTTGGTGGCGAGCCGAATGCCGCCGAAATTCTGGGCACGCATCTCCTGGCCGCTTCTGCTCGCCTCCTGCTTCGCCCAATGCCTCGTGGTGTTCACCCCGCTCGGCATCGAAATCGGAGGCAACACGAACTGGCTCGCCGTGGGATCGTTCCAGTTCCAGCCCTCGGAGGCGATCAAGGTCGCCCTGGTGATCTGGCTCGGCATGATCCTCGCGCAGAAGCAGGACAAGCTCGACGACTGGCGACACATCTACATTCCGGTGTTCGGCGTCGGCGGCGTGGCCATCGGTCTCGTGCTGATCGGTGGCGACCTCGGCACCGTGATCATCATGGCCAGCTTGCTGTTCGGGGCGCTGGTCTTCGCCGGTGTGCGAATGAAGATGATTCTGCTGCCGCTCGGTCTCGGCGCCGTGCTTGCGTTGATCGTCGCCGTCTCGAGCTCGAACCGCTTCACCCGCATCATGAGCTTCATCGGGAAGGGCTGCGACGACTACACCGGCAAGATTTCCACTGAGTGCTGGCAGCCGCTGCACGGCACCTGGGCCCTGGCCAACGGCGGCATCGGTGGCGTGGGCCTCGGCAATTCGAAAGCAAAGTGGTCGTGGCTGCCGGCGGCAGACAACGACTACATCTTCGCGATCATCGGCGAGGAACTCGGCCTGATCGGCGCGATCGTCGTGCTGTTCATGTTCGTGTTGCTCGCCATCTCATTCGTGCGGATCATGCGCGGAAGCACCACCGTGCAGGGGCGAATCTCGACGTCGACCGTCATGGTTTGGATCATCGGGCAGGCCCTCGTCAACATCGCCGTTGTGCTCGGCCTGCTGCCCGTTCTGGGCGTTCCACTCCCTCTGATCTCCGCCGGTGGCACAGCCCTGCTCACGACGATGCTGGCGATCGGCATCACGCTGTCGTTCGCCCGCGCCGACAACTCTGCCCACGACCCAGTGAAAGAAACCGCATGACGACCTATCTGCTTGCAGGCGGTGGAACGGCCGGGCACGTGAACCCGTTGCTGGCCGTCGCCGACACCATCCGAGCCTCCGAACCCGATTCGACAGTGCTTGTGCTCGGCACGGCCGAGGGTCTCGAGGCGCGCCTGGTTCCCGCTCGGGGCTACGAGCTGATCGTGATACCCAAGGTTCCGTTCCCGCGGAGGCCGAACAAGCAGGCCGTGACGTTCCTGCCGGGCATGCGCCGCGCCATACGCATCGTGACCGAGCTGATCGCCGCCCGGGGTGTCGATGTCGTCGTGGGATTCGGCGGTTATGTGTCGACGCCCGCCTACCTGGGCGCCCGCCGCGCGGGAATTCCGATCGTGATTCATGAGGCCAACGCCAAACCGGGTCTGGCCAATCGGCTGGGTGCCCGCTCGACCACCCATGTGGGCGTCGCGTTCCACGGCACCCCGATTCGACACGCTACCTTCGTCGGGATGCCGCTGCGCCACGAAATCGAGACACTCGACCGCGTGGCGTCCCGTGACGAGGCGGTGCGTCTTTTCGGGCTCGATGCGGCACGTCCGACCCTGCTCGTCACGGGTGGGTCGCTCGGTGCCCGACGACTCAATTCGACGCTCGTCGACTCGGCCGCTGCACTCATCGAAGCGGGCTGGCAGGTGCTGCACATCACGGGCGAGAAGTCTGAGGTGCGCGATCCACAGCTCGGCCACTATCGCATGCTCGCCTACTGCGACCGCATGGATCTGGCTCTCTCGGCCGCTGACTTCGCCGTGTCGCGGGCCGGTGCGGCGACCGTCAGTGAACTCGCCGCACTCGGCATTCCGGCCGTCTACGTGCCATATCCGGTTGGCAACGGCGAGCAGCGCTTCAACGTGGCGGATGTCGTCGGTGCCGGCGGGGGACTGGTGGTCGACGACGCCGAGTTCACGTCGGCGTGGGTGACGGAGCAGCTGATCCCGTTGCTCACCGACGGCGACCGGGTGACCCTCATGTCTCACGCCGCGGCATCCGTCGGGGTCCGTGACGGGTCGAAGAAAATGCTTGACTTGATTCACCGCGTTCGCTGACCAATCCCGCGTTCCCAGCCGGTGCCGCGTAAGTTTGTTCTGGCACCGTGTCGACACAGCCCCACCCAGAGAAGAGTATTTCTACCGTGATCAAGCCCGACCTCACCCTTTCGGTACCGCTCGACCTCGGAGCCGTTCATTTCGTGGGTATCGGGGGAGCGGGCATGAGCGGTATCGCCCGGCTCTTCCTCGCGGCTGGCCATACGGTTACCGGTTCTGACCAGAAGGATTCCGAGAACGTGGCGGCGCTGCGGGCTTTGGGCGCCACGATCTCGATCGGCCACGATGCCGCACACGTCGGCGCGGCCGACACCCTTGTTGTCACCGGGGCGCTCTGGCAAGACAACCCCGAGTATGTGTTGGCTCTCGAGCGGGGTCTGCCCGTCTTGCATCGTGCTCAGGCGCTGGCCTGGCTGGTCAAAGAGCAACGCCTGGTCGCCGTCGCCGGCGCCCACGGAAAGACCACGTCGACCGGTATGATCGTCACGGGCCTGCTCGGACTCGACGCCGATCCCAGCTTCGTCAACGGCGGTGTGATTGAGACGCTCGGTGTGAGTTCGGCGGCTGGACGAGACAACCTCTTCGTCGTCGAAGCCGACGAATCGGACGGATCGTTCCTGCTCTATCAGACGGCCGTCGCGCTCATCACGAATGTCGATCCGGATCACCTGGATCACTACGGTTCAGTCGAAGCCTTCGAAGCGGCTTTCGTCGCATTCGCGCAGTCGGCAGCCGAGCTCGTCGTCGTCTCCTCCGACGACCCCGGTGCGGTCAAGGTCACGTCACAGCTCGTCGACAAGCGCATCATCACGTTCGGTGAGGATGCCGACGCCGACGTGCGCGTGCACTCGATCGTCACTGAAGGCCCGGTGAGCTTCACCGTCGCCTGGGCGGGCGTCGACTACACCACCACCCTGTTGGTCCCCGGCCGCCACAACGCGGTGAACGCCGCAGGCGCCTTCGCCGTGCTCGTCGGACTCGGCTTCGAGCCGGCCGCTTCACTCGCCGCCATCGCCACGTTCGGCGGCACCGGGCGCCGGTTCGAGCTGCATGGCACCGTCGGCGGGGTCAGCGTCTACGATGACTACGCGCACCACCCGACCGAGGTGGCTGCTGCGCTCTCCGGCGCGCGCACCGTCGTCGGCACCGGTCGCATCATTGCGGTGCACCAGCCGCATCTGTACAGCCGCACGCGCCTGTTCGCGCGTGAATTCGCTGAAACCCTCGAACGTCACGCCGATCACACCGTCGTGCTCGACGTCTACGGTGCGCGCGAAGATCCGGAGCCCGGTGTGACCGGAGCGCTCGTCTCCGAGCGGTTCCAGGACTCCTCACGTGTCGCGTTCATCGCCGACTGGCAGGACGCCGCCGACTACGTGGCCGAGGTCGCTCGCGACGGCGACTTCGTGGTCACACTGGGCTGTGGTGACGTGAACCGTATTGTTCCCCAGCTGCTCGAATCGCTCAGGCGGGTGCACGAATGACGGGTGAGGCCCGATGAAGCGGCCGGCGGGCCCCGGCAAGCCGGCGGTACCCGAGCCGGAGCCGGTGTCGGCTCCGGTCACGCCCGTCACGCGCCGGACCCGTGGCACTGTGCGCAGCCGCTCGCTCGATGCAACGACCGAACCGATCGTGATTTCAACGATCGCTGCAGCGGCCAGTGTGTCGAGCGTCGCCGAGGCCCGGGAGCCCCGCGAGACACTGGACGAGATCACGCCGCCTGCACCGTCGACTCTCACGCCATCCGCAGCCCGCACGCAGCTGCGTGCGGCCAAGCGCAACAGAAGGCGCTACGAGCGCGATGAGGTGCGTCGCTTCACCTGGCGTTCTCGTCGCCGCAAGCGCACCTGGTTGGTACTCGGCTCTGCCTTAGCCGGGCTCATCGCCTTCGTCGTCATCGGCGCATACTCGCCGCTGATGGCACTGCGCACGATCGATGTGATCGGGACCAGTCGTATTCCGGCCGAGCAGGTGCAGAAGGCACTGGCGGGCCAGCTCGGAACGCCGTTGCCGATCGTCGATGTCGCTCGGATCAAACGGGAGCTGGCGAGCTTCACCCTGATTCAGAGCTACGTCACTGAAAGCCACCCGCCGAACACGCTTGTCGTGAGGATCGTCGAGCGCGAACCCGTGGGCCTCGTGCAGACGGAGGGCGGTTTCGACCTCGTCGACGCTGCCGGCGTCGTCGTGGCCTCGAGCGGTGAACGGCCGGCCGGCTTTCCGATCATCCTCGCGGCGAATGGCCCCGGTCATGCCGGATTCACCGCTGCAGCGGCCGTGGTCCGATCCTTGCCCGAGGAGGTCAGGGCGCGAGTCGACACGGTGACCGCGGCAACCACTGACGATGTCACGCTCACTCTCGCCGAAGGGTCCCGCGTGGTCTGGGGGAGTGCCGAGCGCTCGGAGTACAAGGCCGTCGTGCTCGCTGCGCTGATGGTGAGTTACCCGCCGGGAACCGTGAACGAGTATGACGTCACGTCACCGGACAGCGCCGTCTTGAGGTGACTTCCCCGCGTACTTCGCGACACGCGGGCGCGCCTCCCCGTACTGTGCCCCGTCGCACATAACTTTTAATCAGCAATTGCATACTCAGCATAACTTTAAACTTCGAGTAAAGGTTTAGGGTTTCACCGGAGGACCGGACGTGTCAACAAACCAGAACTACCTCGCAGTCATCAAGGTTGTCGGAATCGGCGGCGGTGGCGTCAACGCCGTGAACCGTATGATCGAGCTCGGTCTCCGTGGTGTCGAGTTCATTGCTATCAATACCGACGCTCAGGCGCTGCTGATGAGCGACGCCGACGTCAAACTCGACGTGGGTCGCGATCTGACCCGTGGTCTCGGCGCCGGTGCCGACCCCGAGGTGGGTCGTCGTGCTGCCGAAGATCACGCAGAAGAGATCGAAGAAGCGCTGGCCGGCGCCGACATGGTCTTCGTCACTGCTGGTGAAGGCGGTGGAACGGGTACCGGCGGCGCTCCCGTCGTCGCTCGCATTGCGAAGTCCATCGGCGCTCTCACCATCGGTGTCGTGACCAAGCCGTTCGGTTTCGAGGGCAAGCGTCGCCAGGCTCAGGCCGAAACCGGTGTCGCCACACTCAAGAACGAGGTCGACACCCTCATCGTTGTGCCGAACGACCGACTGCTGGAGATCAGCGACCGCGGCATCAGCATGCTGGAAGCCTTCGCGACGGCCGACCAGGTTCTGCTCGCCGGTGTGCAGGGAATCACGGACCTGATCACGACCCCCGGCCTCATCAACCTCGACTTCGCCGACGTCAAGTCGGTCATGCAGGGCGCCGGTTCCGCCCTCATGGGTATTGGATCGTCGCGCGGCGCTGACCGCGCCATCAAGGCCGCGGAGCTCGCCGTCGCCTCGCCGCTCCTCGAAGCCTCGATCGACGGTGCGCACGGCGTGCTTTTGTCGATTCAGGGTGGCTCGAACCTTGGAATCTTCGAGATCAACGACGCGGCCCGCCTGGTGCAGGAGGCCGTTCACCCCGAGGCCAACATTATCTTCGGTGCCGTCATCGACGACACGCTCGGCGACGAGGTGCGCGTGACGGTCATCGCTGCCGGATTCGATGGTGGTGAGCCCGGTGCCAAGGCCGTTGAGGTCCGTCACGCAGACTTGGTTGCCGCCGGTGTCGCGTCGACGCCAGCCGCAGCCGGTGCCCCGGTGACTGCTCCCGTCGAACCTGCTGCATCGGCGGCCTGGATGGCCGTTGACTCGAGCCCGGCCGTGGCCGATCCGGCGTTCGAAGAGCAGTCAGACGACCTGGACGTCCCCGACTTTCTGAAGTAGTCCCGATGAACACGCCTGAGTTCCCCGGGCTGGCCGAACGCCTCGCGACCGTGCGCGGCAGCGTCGAGGACGCTGTTCGTGCGGCGGGACGACCGCCGGGCGAGGTGACGACGATCGTCGTCACCAAGTTCCACCCGGTCAGCGTGATCGAAGCGCTGGCCGACTTGGGCGTGCGCGATATCGGTGAAAATCGTCATCAAGAGGCCCAAGTCAAGGCGGCGGCTCTGGTGGATCGCGATCTTCGGTGGCATTTCATCGGACAGCTGCAGGGTAAAAAAGCCCGGCAGGTGCGCGCCTACGCCGACGTCATCCATGCGGTCGATCGTGATTCCCTCGTGGCTGCTCTCGCCTCGGACGACTCGCAGGTGGAATGCTTCATTCAGGTCAATCTGACGGATGACCCGGCACGCGGCGGTGTGGCGCCCGCGGGCCTGCTCCGCCTCGTCGAGACGGTACTCGTCACCCCGGGGCTCAGGCTCCGCGGCCTGATGGCCGTCGCGCCGCTTGATCAGGCGGCGCGCCGTGCCTTCGCCCACGTGCGTGAGCTGGGTGAGTCGGTGCGCACGGTGGCTCCCGAAGCGACGAGCCTGTCGATGGGAATGTCGGCAGACTACATCGACGCCATCGCCGAGGGCGCGACACACCTGCGAATTGGATCCGCAATCACCGGGATTCGCCCGGTTGAGCGTTAATCTCGAAGCAGAAGCATTACCAACACGGAGGTTCAGATGTCCAACCCGCTCAAGAAAACCATGGTCTACCTGGGTCTTGCAGACGAAGAGCTGGAATATGAGGCGCCCGCCAACGCTCCCGTCGCCGTTGCGCAGCACCACAACGCGCACACTCCGGCTGCGCAGAGTGCTCCCGTCGTCCGCGACGCCGGCCGTGCACCAGTGACGCCCCTGCACAAAACGGCGACCCCGCGCACCGTGGCTGCGTCGGAGATGAACGAGATCCTCACCGTTCACCCGCGCCAGTACCGCGACGCGCAGTCGATCGCCGAGTCCTTTCGCGACGGCATCCCCGTTATCATCAACCTCTCTCAGATGAGCGACGCAGACGCCCGCCGTCTGATCGACTTCGCGAGTGGCCTGTCGCAGGGGCTGTACGGCAAGATTGAGCGCGTCACCGCCAAGGTGTTCTTGCTCTCGCCGTCGCACGTCGTGGTTTCCGGCGAGAACTCTGGTGAAGACGCAGACGCCGAGGCGTCGTTCTTCGCCCAGTCGTAGTCTTTCTGTGTTGGTCGTCGCCCTGATCGCAGGCATTGCGCACACCGCATTCCTGCTCTACTTTTTCGTGCTCTGGGGCCGGTTCATCGTTGACCTCGTGCGTGGAATCAACCATGCGTGGCGGCCGCGGGGATTCGTCTTGGTGGTGATCGAGGCGGTGTATGTGATTACCGATCCGCCCATCAAGTTCTTCAGACGGATCATGCCCCCGTTGTCGCTGGGACAGGTCTCATTCGACTTCGGTTGGACGTTGACCATGCTCTGCTGCATTATCGGCATGTCAATCGCCGGCGCCTTCTAGTCGCTCGCGTGGTGCCGAGACGTTCAGGCTCCGGCATGTATTCTTGTTCGGTATACGTTTCATATTTGTTCGCAACTCGAGTTCTAAGGGTGGAAAGCCATGGCGCTAACTCCGGAAGATGTAGTCAACAAGCGGTTCCAGTCGACCAAGTTCCGTGAGGGGTACGACCAGGATGAAGTCGATGACTTCCTGGACGAGGTCGTCGTCGAACTGCGCCGCCTGACCGCAGAGAACGCAGAATTGAAGGCTCAGCTCTCGGCTGACGGCGGAAAGCCTGCCGAGCCGGTGCGCGCTGCTGCACCCGTGGCGGCTGCTGCGCCGGTCGCCGCTGTCGTCGCCGAGCCTGTCGCAGCGCCGGTTCCCGTATCCGTTGCGCCTCCCGTGGCGGAGGCGGTTGATGAGACCGCCGGAACCACGAACCTGCTGCAGCTGGCCCGTCGCCTGCACGAGGAGCACGTCAAGGAAGGCGCCGAGAAGCGCGATGCCTTGATCGCTGAAGGTCACGCCACCGCAGCCCGTGTCGTCGCCGAGGCCGAAGCGCGTCAGCGCGCTCAGATCGCCGCTCTCGACCAGGAGCGTTCGGTTCTGGAGACCAAGATTGACGAACTGCGTACCTTCGAGCGCGAGTACCGTCAGAAGCTGAAGAGCTACATCGAGGGTCAGCTGCACGAGCTTGACTCTGCGTCGCCGGTTGGTGCGGGCAGCGGCAACGCCCAGAACGCTCCGAAGTCGAGCTTCCAGGGCTTTGGCGCGTAGTTCCCGCGCGAAGGTCAGCTTCAGCACTCTTCTTGTACTGGCCCTCGTTGCGGTGGGCGCGTATGCGCTCGACCAAGTCACGAAGGCCCTCGTAGTAGCAAATCTGACCGAAGGCACTGCTGTTCGGGTTCTGGGCGATGTGTTTCAACTACACTTCGTCCGGAACCCGGGCGCGGCCTTCTCCTTTGCCAGTGGAATGACCTGGATCTTCACACTCCTGGCTGCGGCCGTCGTTGTGTTCATCATCTGGTTCGCCTCCCGCATCCGTTCTGTCGCCTGGGCCGTGGTCTTCGGCCTTCTGCTCGGCGGTGTGTTGGGCAACCTCACCGATCGTCTGCTGCGGCCGCCGAGTTTCGGCTCGGGTCATGTCATCGATTTTCTCTCAACGCCGTGGCTGATTCCGGCTATCTACAACGTCGCCGATATGTGCATCGTCGCGAGCATGATCCTGTTCATGGTTCTGACCATTCGTGGCGTTGGCCTCGACGGCGCACGTCTCAAGAATTCGGCGGCTGCGGGCGCCGGTTCTGCTACAGACCCTGACACTGCTGCCGACACTGACACTGCTGCCGGCACTGACACTGCTGCCGGCACTGACACTGATCCCCGGAACGAGTCCTGAACACCGCCATGGAATCCCGTTCCCTCTTTCTGCCGGACAGTTTCGAAGGCGTGCGTGTCGACGCCGGGATCGCGAAGCTCCTGGGGTTTTCCCGGAGCTTCGCTGCCGACGTCGCCGAGGCCGACGGGGTTTTTCTTGATGGCATCGTCGTCGGCAAATCCGATCGGCTGAAAGCCGGCGGCTGGTTGGAAGTGAACTGGAAGCCCAAAGAAGAGATCGCAATCGTTCCCATCGCGGTTCCCGATCTCACCATCGTGCACGACGACGACAGCATCGTGGTCGTCAACAAACCCGCCGGTGTGGCAGCCCACCCGAGCGTCGGCTGGACCGGTCCGACGGTCGTTGGCGCGTTGGCCGCAGCCGGCTACCGCATCTCCACCTCCGGTGCAGCCGAACGGGCCGGGGTTGTGCACCGCCTCGACGCGGGGACGAGCGGGCTCATGGTCGTGGCAAAGTCGGAGACCGCCTATACGGCGCTCAAACGTGCGTTTCACGACCGTGAAGTCGACAAGATTTATCACACGGTCGTTCAAGGCCATCCCGACCCGCTCGCGGGAACCATCGACGCGCCCGTCGGTCGCCATCCGAAGTCGGATTGGAAGTTTGCCGTGATTGCCGACGGCAAACATGCGATCACCCACTACGAGACGCTGGAGGCATTCCCCTCTGCCTCGCTGCTCGAAGTTCATCTGGAAACGGGCCGCACCCACCAGATCCGTGTGCACATGGCTGCACAGCGACATCCGTGCGTCGGCGACGCCATGTATGGCGCCGACCCCACGATTTCGGCTCGCCTCGGCCTCACCCGGCAGTGGCTGCACGCAAAGGAGCTGTCGTTCGCACACCCTGAGAGTGGCGATTGGGTGACCTACACCTCGGAGTACGCTCCCGATTTGGCTCACGCGCTGCATATTCTGCGCGACGCCGAATAAGCTAGATATTTACCACCCACAAGCATTTCGGAGCAGTCTTGACCACTCAGAGTGATTCGTTCGTTCACCTCCATGTGCACAGCGAGTACTCGATGCTTGACGGTGCCGCCCGGGTCAAACCCCTGATCGAGGCGGCCATCGAGCAGAAGATGCCCGCTGTCGCGGTGACGGACCACGGCAACGTGTTCGGTGCGTTCGACTTTTGGCGTACCGCCACCGAAGCCGGCATCAAGCCCATCATCGGCACCGAGGCCTACATCACGCCGGGCACGCACCGCAGCGACAAGACCCGCGTGAAATGGGGCACCAACGCGCAGAGCCGTGACGACGTTGGTGGTGCCGGCTCGTACACACACATGACGCTGCTTTCCGAGACCACCGAAGGCATGCACAACCTGTTTCGGCTGTCGTCGCGAGCATCGCTCGAGGGCTACTATTTCAAACCGCGCATGGACCGCGAACTGCTCAGTCAGTACTCGACGGGTCTGATCGGAACGACCGGATGCGCCGGTGGCGAAGTGCAGACGCGTCTGCGTCTCGGCCAGTACGACGAAGCGAAGAAGGCCGCCGGCGAACTGCGCGACATCTTCGGTGCCGAGAACTACTTCTGCGAAGTAATGGACCACGGCATCGACGTGGAACGCCGCACCATGAGCGACCTGCTGCGTTTGGCCGCGGAGCTGAACCTGCCGCTGGTGGCCACCAACGACCTGCACTACACGCACGCCCACGACGCCACCGCTCACGCGGCGCTGCTCTGCGTGCAGTCCGCGTCAACGCTGGATGACCCGAACCGTTTCAAATTCGACTCTGACGAGTTCTACCTGAAGACCGCCGAGCAGATGCGGCACCTCTTCCGTGACAATCCCGAGGCCTGCGACAACACGCTTCTCATCGCCGAGCGCTGCAACGTCGAGTTCAACACCAAGGCCAACTACATGCCGCGATTCCCGACGCCGGACGGCGAGAACGAGGAGAGCTGGTTTATCAAAGAGGTCGAGGTCGGCCTCCTGGACCGCTACCCGAACGGCGTGCCGGACGACGTGCGGAAACAGGCCGACTATGAGGTCGGGGTCATTACCCAGATGGGCTTCCCCGGCTACTTCCTCGTGGTCGCCGACTTCATCGCCTGGTCGAAGCAGCAGGGCATCCGGGTTGGCCCGGGCCGCGGTTCAGGCGCGGGCTCCATGGCGGCCTACGCCATGGGCATCACCGGCCTCGACCCGCTCGTGCACGGACTGATCTTTGAGCGGTTCCTGAACCCGGACCGCGTTTCCATGCCTGACTTCGATATCGACTTCGACGAGCGTCGGCGCGGCGAGGTCATCCGCTACGTCACCGAGAAGTACGGCGACGAGCGGGTCGCCCAGATCGTCACCTACGGCACCATCAAGGCCAAGCAGGCGCTCAAGGACTCCTCGCGCGTGCTCGGCTTCCCCTTCGGCATGGGCGACAAGCTCACCAAGGCGATGCCGCCCGCGATCATGGGCAAGGATGTGCCGTTGACGGGCATGTTCGACAAAGACCACCCGCGCTTCAAGGAGGCGGTCGACTTCCGTGCGGTGATCGACTCTGATCCTGAGGCCCGCACCGTCTTCGACACTGCTCTGGGCCTCGAGAATCTGAAGCGCCAGTGGGGTGTGCACGCGGCCGGCGTGATCATGTCGAGCGACCCGTTGATCGACATCATCCCGATCATGAAGCGTGAGGCCGACGGCCAGATCGTCACCCAGTTCGACTACCCGGCTTGTGAATCGCTCGGGCTGATCAAGATGGACTTTCTGGGGTTGCGAAACCTCACCATTCTGGACGACGCCCTCGACAACATCGAAGAGAACCGCGGACACCGACCGGTGCTCGAAGACCTCCTACTGGATGATCCCCTGGCCTATGAGCTGCTGGCCCGTGGCGACACGCTCGGGGTGTTTCAGCTCGATGGTGGCCCGATGCGCGCTCTGCTGCGCTCGATGAAGCCGGACAACTTCGAAGACATCTCGGCCGTGATCGCGCTCTACCGTCCGGGCCCCATGGGTGCGAACTCGCACACCAATTATGCGCTGCGAAAGACCGGTCTGCAGGAGATCATTCCGATCCACCCCGAGCTGGAAGAGCCGCTGAAGGACATCATCGGTGGTACCTACGGCCTGATCGTGTATCAGGAGCAGGTCATGTCGATCGCGCAGAAGCTGGCTGGCTTTTCGCTCGGGCAGGCCGACCTGTTGCGTCGCGCGATGGGCAAGAAGAAGAAGTCGGAGCTCGACAAGCAGTTCGAGGGATTCTCCGCCGGCATGACCGGCAACGGTTATGGGCCGGAAGCGATCAAGACCATTTGGGACATCCTGCTGCCCTTCTCCGACTACGCCTTCAACAAGGCGCACTCGGCGGCCTACGGCGTGCTCTCCTACTGGACCGCTTACCTCAAGGCGCACTACCCGGCCGAGTTCATGGCCGCCCTGCTGACCAGTGTCGGCGACTCCCGCGACAAGCTCGCGCTGTACCTCAACGAGTGTCGGCGAATGGGCATCCAGGTGATGGCCCCTGATGTCAACGAGTCGATCGGCTACTTTGCGGCCGTCGGCACGGACATCCGGTTCGGCCTCGGGGCGGTGCGGAACGTCGGATTCAACGTGGTGGATGCGATCCGTGAGGCCCGCAAGGAAAAGGGCCGGTTCGAGTCGTTCCACGACTTCTTGGCCAAGGTGCCGATTCAGGTAGCCAACAAGCGCACCGTCGAATCGCTGGTGAAGGCCGGTGCGTTCGACTCACTCGGGGCGACGCGGCGGGCCATGGTCGAGATTCACGAGTCTGCCGTTGAATCGGCGGTCAAGATCAAACGCGACGAGGCACACGGCAACGTCGGGTTCGACTTCGACAGTCTCTTCGACGACGACACCCAGAACACCGAAAAGGTACCGGAACGACCGGAGTGGAGCAAGAAAGAGAAACTCGCCTTCGAACGCGACATGCTCGGGCTCTACGTGTCGGATCACCCTCTGGCCGGGCTTGAGATTCCGCTGGCGAAGCATGCCAGCACGACAATCGCCGATCTGATGGCGTCGGAAGCGACGCAAGACGGCGACACCGTGACCGTCGCCGGCTTGATCACCGGTGTGCAGCATCGGGTGGCCAAAAAGTCGGGCAATCAGTACGGCATGATCGACGTCGAGGACTTCAGTGGCGAGATCACGGCGATGTTCATGGGCAAGGCCTACCAAGAATTTGCCGCTGACCTGATCAGCGACACCATTGTGGTCGTGCGCGGCCGCGTGAGTATGCGCGACGACGGAATGAACCTGCACGCCTACAGTGTGTTTGCGCCCGAGCTCGGTCAGGTCGACGAAGCCGGGCAATTGTCGATCACCCTGTTTGAGAACCGAGCGACTGAGGTGACGGTGCAGGCTTTGGCCGAGGTATTGCAGCGGCACACCGGTTCGGCTGAATTGCGGTTGAAGCTGGTAAAGGGGGATCTGGCGCGTGTCTTCGAGCTGCCGTTCAAGGTCAAGGTCAGCCCGGACCTGTTCGGTGAGCTGAAGAGTTTGCTCGGGCCGTACTGCCTGACCTGATCCCGGGGAGCCATTTCCCCGTACGCTTGAGGGCATGAGCAAACGGGCACGTGAACCGATCTACACGACAGCCATCGTCGCCGGTCGTGTCCTTTTCGGACTCCTCCGGGTGAAGCCTCGGGTCGTCAACGCCGCGAACCTTCCGGATGCCGGTGGAGCGGTGCTCGCAATCACGCATTTCGGCTACCTTGATTTCGCGCTCTGCGAGTGGATGATGTGGAAGCATAACCGCCGCCGCATCCGCTTCATGGCGAAGCAGAGTGCGTTCGACGGCGCGGTCGTTGGTGCTCTGTTGCGGGGGATGAAGCACATTCCCGTCGATATGAGTCACGGCGCGGAGGCGTACGCGGCCGCCGTCGCCGCACTGCGTTCCGGTGAAGTGTTGGGCGTCTTTCCGGAGGGCGGGGTGAATACGTCGTTCACCGTGCGCGAGCTCAAGACCGGTAGCGTTCGGATGGCAGCCGAGGCCGGCGTTCCGATCATCCCGATCGCCATTTGGGGCGGCCATCGGCTGCTCACCAAAAACCGACGGCCCACGCTTTGCGAGGCGTTCGGGGCACCCATCGACTTCGCCGTCGGTGAACCGATCGCAATCGCGCCCGACGCCGATCCTCGGGCGGAAACGTCGCGGCTGCACTCCACCTTGCAGGGCCTGATGGACGACCTCCAAACCAGCTATCCGATCGACGGATCCGGGGCCTGGTGGCAGCCGAAGCATCTCGGCGGCAGCGCGCCGACTCCGCAGGAGGCCGCGGTTGCCGAGGCCGAGCGCCGGCGACGTCGCGAGGAAGCCGCCGGCACGGTTTAGCGCGGTTCGATCAGACCCGGCGTGCGATAGTTGCGCTCGTGATAGAGCAAGGCGTCGTCGTCGTCACCCATTCCACCGCCCTCGATATGCACGACAACAACCGCGTTGTTGTGCACAGAGACGCGCTCGACGATGCGACAGACCATCCACGACGTCACATCGTTCAGCACCGGCAGGCCGTACGGGCCCGGATGCCAGTGGTCGCCCACGAAGCGTGCCGCGTGCGGGCCGGCGAGCAATTCTGCGACGGCTTGATTGCGTACGCCGAGCATATGAATGATGACGCGGTCGTTCGAGGCGATAGCCGGCCAGGTACTCGCTGAGCGTGCCATGTTGAACGTGGCGAGCGGCGGAACCGCTGAGAGTGAGGCGAGCGAGGTGGCTGTGAAGCCGACCGGAGTGCCGTCGTCAGCGAGAGTTGTGATCGCTGCAACTCCAGCCGCATGTCGTCGGAACGAATGTTTAAACGCCGCCAGATCGACCGGTTCTGTCGGAGGGTTCGACGCGGGTAGTGCGGGCATAGCTCTCGAATTCATGTGTGTGGAGTTCTCGCTTTCCTTTCCAGCCTATGCCCCAGCACTGAAAGTTCGCGGATAGGCTGGATCACGATGATCCAGACGATTGACCTTCGCGGTCGCACCCTCAGCCCGGCCGAACTCCTCGCTGCAGTCCCACGCTCGCTCACCGACGTTTCGGCGGCCATGGATGTCGCAGCCGAATTGATCGAGGACGTCCGCGCGCGCGGGGGCGCGGCACTCTACGACCAGGCCGAGCGCCTCGATCGTGTGCGCCCCGACCACATCAGAGTTCCCGCCTCACATCTTACGGAGGCGTTGGCCCAACTCACCCCTGAGGTTCGCTCGGCCATTGACGAGACCATTCGGCGCGTGCGCCGGGCCAGCGAAGCGCAGGTTCCACCGCTTCGCACAACGACGATCGCCGACGGTGCCCGAATCACCCAGCGTTGGCAGCCGATCGACCGGGTCGGGCTCTACGTTCCCGGCGGCAAGGCCGTCTACCCGTCAAGCGTCGTGATGAACGTCGTTCCCGCGCAGGTCGCCGGGGTCGCACACATTGCCTTGGCCTCACCGCCGCAGAGCCACTTCGGTGGGCGCGTGCACCCCACAATTCTGGCCGTCGCAGCGCTCCTGGGAGTCGACGAGGTCTACGCCATGGGTGGCGCCGGCGCTGTCGGGGCATTTGCCTACGGGGTCGCCGACCTGGGGCTCGACCCGGTGCAGCTGGTGACAGGCCCCGGCAATGTCTATGTGGCGGCGGCGAAGCGTCTGGTGCGCGGTCAGACCGGCATCGACGCAGAGGCCGGCCCCACTGACATCCTCGTCATCGCCGACTCGGGAGCGAATCCCGAATTTGTCGCGGCCGATCTGGTGAGCCAGGCTGAACACGATGAGTTGGCCGCCGCCGTACTCGTGACCGACTCGGTGGCACTCGCCCAGAACGTCGAGGCCCGATTGCGTGAATTGGCCGCCTCGACGACGCACTCCGAGCGCGTCACGGCCGCTCTGTCTGGCCCCCAGTCGGCCCTCGTGCTCGTCGACGACTTGGCGGCCGCGGCAGCGTTCAGCAACGCGTTCGGGCCGGAACACCTCGAGATTCAGACCGGCGATACGGATGCCGTACTCGCGAACATCCGCAATGCCGGCGCGATCTTCGTCGGGCCGCACTCGCCAGTGAGCCTGGGCGACTACTCGGCCGGGTCGAATCACGTGCTGCCGACC
This sequence comes from Leifsonia psychrotolerans, assembly GCF_013410665.1. NCBI lineage: Bacteria > Bacillati > Actinomycetota > Actinomycetes > Micrococcales > Microbacteriaceae > Glaciibacter > Glaciibacter psychrotolerans. The sequence goes on from NZ_JACCFM010000001.1 coordinate 679,291, forward strand.
GGCGGCCAATCACGATTCTCGTCGGGGCTCGGCGCCTACACGTTCCTGCGTCCGCAGCAGGTCGTGCACTACGACAAGAACGCTCTGCGCGAGGTCGCCGGCAATATCGCCGCGCTGTCAGACGCCGAAGCATTGCCGGCCCACGGCGACGCGGTGCGCGCGAGGTTCGCGGGGGAGTAGCGGCCCACGCTAGGCTGGGATCACGATGTTCTGCCCGTTCTGCCGCCACCCGGACTCCCGAGTCATCGACTCACGTACCAGCGACGACGGTCTTTCGATCCGCCGCCGCCGTCAATGCCCGGAGTGCGGACGGCGCTTTTCGACAACCGAGACCGCGAGTTTGAACATCATCAAGCGCAGCGGTGCCGTCGAACCGTTCAGCCGCGAGAAGATCGTCTCGGGCGTGCGCAAGGCCTGCCAGGGCCGTCCGGTGACCGACTCTGACCTGGCCGTTCTGGCGCAGAAGGTCGAAGAGACGATTCGGCAGACGGGTGCATCGCAGATCGACGCGAACGACATCGGGCTGGCGATTCTGCCGCCGCTGCGCGAGCTCGACACGGTCGCCTACCTGCGCTTTGCCAGCGTCTACCAAGCCTTCGAATCTCTCGACGACTTCGAGAGCGCCATCAGTCAATTGCGTGCCGACAGCGCAGAGCGGTAACCGCCCCCACATGTATCGACTCTTCTTCTCGCTCGTGCTCAGCAAACTTGATCCCGAGCGTGCACACCACCTCGCCTTCACGGTCATTCGGGCACTGCCCACACTGGGCTTCGGGCGTCTGGTCCACCGGTTCACCCGCCCGCGCACCGATCAGAGCGTGGAGACGTTGGGCCTGCGATTCGAGTCGCCCTTTGGTGTGGCCGCCGGCTTCGACAAAGACGGCGAAGCCGTCATCGGGCTGGGCCAGCTCGGATTCGGGCACGTCGAAGTCGGAACTCTCACCGCCGTTCCGCAGCCGGGCAACCCCACGCCGCGTCTGTTTCGCCTGATCGCAGACCGAGCGGTCATCAACCGGATGGGCTTCAACAACGGCGGAGCCGCGGCAGCGACCGGTCGGCTGGAGCGCGTGCGTTCGATCGCGGGGCGCCCGGTTCTCGGCATCAATATCGGCAAGAGCCGCGTCGTCGATGTCGAGAATGCCACGGCCGACTACCTGGTGAGCACGCGAGCCCTGGCTCCCCTCGCGGACTACCTCGTCGTCAACGTCAGTTCGCCGAACACCCCGGGACTCCGGGGGCTGCAGGAACTCGACCGTCTCGCCCCGCTGCTGGGCAGCGTCAAAACTGCGGCGGGCACCACGCCGCTCCTGGTGAAGATCGCCCCCGACCTCTCCGATGAGGAGGTGACGCGTATCGCCGAGCTCGTCGTCGACCTGGGCCTGGACGGCATCATCGCCACCAACACCACGTTGTCTCGTGCCAATCTGACGACGGATGCCGCGATCGTCGAGGCAGCGGGCGCCGGCGGTCTCTCAGGCGCGCCGCTCCACGCGCGTTCGCTGGCGGTCTTGCGCCTCATCCGAGCCTCGGTTCCCGCCGATCTGTGCGTGATTTCGGTCGGGGGTGTCGAGACGGCCGAGCACGTCGCGGAACGCCTCGCGGCGGGTGCCACGCTGGTGCAGGGCTACACGGCATTTCTGTACCGCGGCCCCCTGTGGGCTCGCGAAATCAATCGCGGGCTCGATCGTCTATCGCGCGACTGAGCTCAGCCCGCGCACATCACTAGAGCAGGCCGTGTGCGGCGAACTGGTCGGCCAGGCTTGATCCGTCCGGCCCGTAAAACCATGGCGCATCCGGTGTTCCCTGCGCGGTATCTTTTGACCGGCCACCGGCGAGTACGGCCTGGCCGGGCGACAGCTGCCGAATAGCCACAGCGGCCACGCTGCCGGGAAACTCGCGCTGGAACTCGGCATAGATAGCCTCGTCGTGCTGACCGTCGTCGCCGATCAGAATCCATCGAATCTCGGGAAACTCGCCCGCCAAGCGCCGGAGGTTGGCGCTTTTGTGGTCCCGTCCGCTGCGGAACCAGCGGTCGTGAGTGGGGCCCCAGTCGGTGAGCAGAAGGGTTCCTGCCGGATACAGGTTGCGCGAGAGAAACCGGGTGAGGGTCGGAGCGACGTTCCAGGCCCCGGTTGAGAGGTAAATGATGGGGGCCCCGACGTTTTTGACCGCGAGGCGGTCCAACAGCACCGACATCCCGGGGGTGGGAACGCGGGCATGCTCGTCGAGGACAAAGGTGTTCCACGCCGCGAGCAACGGCCGAGGCAGAGTCGTCACCATCACCGTGTCGTCGACATCAGAAATGATGCCGTTGGTCACGATCGGTGCGACGACGAACACCGGAGCCTCGACCGTCACCGAGGAGTCGGTATGCAGTCGGGCGGTGTGGCGTCCGGGGGACAGCTCGATCTGCACCACGGTGTCGACGACGCCACCACGGTCGGCGTGCACACGATGAATGACACCATTGATGTCGATGGTGACTGTGACGTCGCGCAGTGGCACGCTCGTGAAGCTGCGCCAGCCTCGGATGCCCGCCTCGCGGCGTTCCGCACGCCGACGAAACCTGCGAGCCGATTCATATGGCTTGTGCTTCAGCGGCTTGGCGAGTAGAACGCGACAGAGGATGCGCACCCACTGTGTCGTGCCGTAGCCGGCGTAGGGGATCACCGTCGGAAGATGGCCACGGCGACGAGCGAGACGGCCGCGCACCTCATGAAAGCTGTCCTCGATGCGTGCGGCTCGATGAATCAGGTTCGTCGGAGACGTCGCATTCGAGCGATCGGCGGGGGATGGTGGCACCCCTCCAGTGTGTCATGCCTCGCCGAACCGGAGGGGGCGTGCGGCCCCAACCCCCGAACGGGGGGTGAAACGCGTGCTTGGTTGTTCCCCGTAGAATTGAAATTCGATGACCAGGAGGAAACGTGGCATTTAGTGAAATCTTCAGCATGGATGCTGAGACCCAAGATCTCCAAATCCGCGTTGAACCCATTCAACAGCGCAGTGCTGCCCGACTCTCCGCACTTCTTGATGCGGCAGCGGAAATCGTCGACGAGGTCGGTTTCGACCGAATCACGACGGCCATGGTCGCCGAGCGGGCCGGGGCGTCGATCGGGACCGTCTATCGGTATTACCCCGATCGGGTCGCGGTGCTGAACGCGTTGCGCGCCCGTGCCGAGGAACGTTTCCGGCAGCGCGTCGTTCTCGAGCTCGACATCAGCGAGCCGGAGACCTGGTGGGACGCCGTCGATTGCGCTGTTTCGGCAGTCATCGACCTGTACCGTTCCGAGCCGGGTTTTCGGATCGTGCGTTTCGTTGACCGCGAGCAGAGCACGCGCGCAGACGACGGCGGCGACTTCTTTGCCCGGCGTCTGGCGACGGTTCTGAGCGAGGAGTTCGGCCTTCCGGGGGGACCCGAGTTGATCTTCCGTCTCGAAGTGGCGGTTGAAATGGCTGACGGCATCATCGCCCGGGCCTTCTACGACAACCCGAAGGGTGACGAGCGCTACCTCGACGAGTGTCGACGGATCCTGCACGACTACCTGGTGAGTCACTACGGTCCGAGCGCGCGTGTGCCGAGCCGCGATAGCGAGAGCTACCTTTCGCAGCTCGTGGAGTAGCGGCTATTCCGGCAATCTTTTTTGCAACGGGCTCCGAACAATGGTTGGGTTAACCCCTGGCACGTGTTGATCCGACCCCATTCGAGGAATGAGCCACAGATGATCGAATTTTGCGCGGTATCCAAGCAGTTCCCCGACGGCACCCGGGCGGTTGAGAACTTCAGCCTCGTGTTGCCCACCCAAAAGACGACGGTGCTGGTCGGTTCCTCGGGCTCCGGAAAGACCACCCTGCTGCGCATGATCAACCGGATGGTCGACCCCACCAGCGGGCGGGTCGAGATCGACGGCGTCGATATCGCGACCCGGCAACCGGTGAAGCTGCGCCGCGGGATTGGCTACGTCATGCAGAACTCGGGCCTGCTTCCACACCGCACTGTGCTCGACAACGTGGCCACCGTGCCACTTTTGCGGGGGGTGCCGAAGAAGAAGGCTCGGGCGGATGCACTCGCGATGCTCGACACGGTGGGCCTCGATCGTTCCCTGGCGAATCGCTACCCCAGCCAACTCTCCGGCGGTCAACAGCAACGTGTGGGTGTTGCTCGCGGGCTCGCCGTCGACCCCAACATTCTGCTCATGGACGAGCCGTTCGGAGCCGTCGACCCGATTGTGCGATCCGAGCTTCAACAGGAGCTGATCCGCCTGCAGCGCGAGCTCGACAAGACCGTCGTCTTCGTGACCCATGACATTGAGGAAGCCTTTTTGCTCGGCGATCAGGTGGTGATCCTCGAAAAGGGGGGAATGATCGCTCAAGTTGGTTCCCCGGCGGAGATTCTTGCGAATCCCGCCTCCGACTTCGTCGCGACTTTCGTGGGTGCCGACCGCGGAAAACGAGCGCTGCATGCTGAAACAAGCCACGGTGGCACCGTTCTCGTTGACACGCACGGTCGGCTCGCCGGGGTGCTCGTTGAAACTCCGCCGGAGCGTGCCTCCGGCGAGGAGCCGCGGTGACCTGGGTTCTGGAGAACCTGGGGTATATCGGGGCGTTGACCCTGGAACACCTGGTGCAGTGCGTTCCGGCGATCGTGTTCAGCTTCGTGTTGGCGCTTCCGTTGGGGTGGCTCGCGAATCGTTATCGACCGACGCGCGGCTTGATCCTCACCGCCGGTGGTCTTCTCTATGCCATTCCCTCGTTTCCGCTGTTCATTGTGTTGCCGCTCATCATCGGGGTCGAAGTGCGCTCTCCGATCAACTTGATCGTGGCGCTGACCATCTTCGGCGTCGCACTGATGCTGCGCGTTGTGGCGGACGGCCTGGCCTCGGTCGACGCTGATGTGCGCCAATCCGCTGCGGCCGTCGGCTTTTCGGGGTGGAGTGCATTCTGGCGCGTCGAGCTCCCGCTGGCGGGCCCGGTGCTTCTAGCCGGCCTGCGGGTCGTAGCGGTCAGCACCGTGAGCCTGGCCACGGTCGGCGCGATCATCGGTGTGCAGAATCTCGGCAGCTTGTTCACCGATGGCTTTCAGCGCAGCATTCAATCTGAGATCATCGCGGGAATCGTGATCACTGTCGTCATCGCCCTCGTGCTCGATGGGCTTCTCGTTGCTGCGGGACGTGTGCTGATGCCCTGGTCGCATGCGGTCACCCGGCGCGCGGATGCGAACGCATGAACTACCTGCTTGAAGCGGTGCAGTGGATCCTCGACCCCGCACACTACAGCGGGTTCAACGCCATCCCGGTGCGGGTGGTGCAGCACCTGGAGTTCACGGCGTTCACCCTGGTTTTCGCGTCGATCATCGCCATTCCGATTGGCTATCTGATCGGCCACACCGGCCGGGGGCGGTCCCTCGCCGTGCTGATGTCGGGCGGGCTGCGAGCGATCCCCACGCTCGGCCTCCTCACGCTGGTGGCGCTCTGGGTCGGGATCGGCGTCGGCGCCCCGTACGTGGCCCTGACCATTCTGGCGATACCGCCACTGTTGGCAGGCGCCTATGCCGGGTTCGAAGCGATCGATCGGCGCACGATCGATGCAGCACGGGCCGTCGGAATGTCGGAGTGGCAGATCGTGCGTTCGGTCGAAGTTCCGCTGGGACTTCCCCTGTTGATCGGGGGCCTGCGTTCGGCCTGCCTGCAGGTCGTCGCAACGGCGACCTTGGCCGCCTATGTGGCGGATGTCGGACTCGGCCGGATCATCTTCACCGGACAGTCCGCCAACGACTACCCGGTCATGCTGGCCGGATCGATTCTGGTGATCCTGCTCGCGCTGCTCCTCGAGGGCGTGTTCGCACTTGTGCAGAGACTTGTTGTTCCACGCGGCGTCATCCGGGGCCGTGCCGCAACAGTTCGAACGAGGTCAATCCGGCCTCGCTCGATGATGGGGTTGCCCATCGATGAAGGGAAAATCAATGTTTCGAACATATAAGGGCCGGCTCGCGCTCATCAGCGTGGTCGCGGTCGGGGCGGCTGTCGCCCTCTCAGGGTGCTCAACTGGTAGTCCTCTGAGCAGCGGATCCTCCGGTACGAGTTCAGGCGACACACTCGTCGTGGGGTCGCAGGACTACTACTCCAACGAGATCGTCGCGGAGATTTATGCGCAGGCGCTCGAAGCCAAGGGCTTCACCGTGCAGCGTGATTTCAGAATCGGCCAGCGCGAGGTCTACCTGCCCGAGATCGAACAGGGCAAGATCGATGTCTTCCCCGAGTACACCGGAGACCTTCTGCAGGCGCTTGACCCGAAGGCCGTGAGTGGCTCCACCGATGAGGTCTACGCCGCACTGCAGAAGGCGATTCCCAGCAACCTGCGGGCTCTCGATCAGGCCGGGGCCAGCGACGGAAACACGTGGACGGTGACGAAGGCCTTCGCTGACAGCTACAACCTCACCGATATCGCCTCGTTGACCAACGTGACGGAGCCGATCCAGGTTGGTGGCAACTCCGAATTGGCCACCCGGCCCTACGGCACCACGGCGCTGGAAGAAAAATATGGCGTCAAGATCGCCGGTTTCATCCCCGTCGAAGACGGTGGTGGCCCCCTCACGGTGAAGGCGCTGGAAGACAATCAGATTCAACTCACCAACATTTACACCGCCAGCCCGGCCTGGGCCTCAGGCAAACTCGTCGCATTGACCGACCCTGATCACCTGTTCTTCCCCTCGAATGTCGTGCCAATTGTGTCCAAGAAGGTCGACGACACGGCGGCGACCGTGCTCAACGACATCAGCGCCAAGCTTTCCGAGAAGGAATTGGTGAGCCTGAACGACCAGAGCGTCAACGAACAGAAGTCTGCAGCAGTTCTGGCGACGGCTTGGTTGAAGCACAACGGGCTCGGCTAACCGCACCCGAGCACTCGCGGTCAGGCTGCCAGCAGCAGGGCGGTGGGTACCGCGAGCAGCGAGAGCGAGACGAGCACCACGCTGACCCGCGCCGCCAGGGGGAGCGGCGCGGGTGGGGCCAGGAGACGATTGACTCGGGGCATGACGAGATCGAACGGATGCTCGGCATCCGCGGTGTCGGTCGTCGTCCCGTTCGCGTTGTTACTCGCGGCGATCCCGCCGGACTCACCCGCCGTGCCCACGAGTGCGATCGCACGGGCGAGGGTGCGATCGTTGACCGCGCGCCGGGCCTGATCGTCGGCGAGCATCTCGACCAGCAGGGCCACCGCCTTCTCCGCCCGATTCGCGATCGGGAACCAGGGCAGGGCACTGTTCCAGGACTTGAACGCCAGCAGCACCATGTGGTGCTGTTGCGAGAGATGCGCCTTCTCGTGCGCAATGACGGCACGCAGCTCGTCGGGTTCGAGGAGGGTCAGGAGCCCGCCGGAGAGCACCGTGATCGAACGCATCGCACCGGGCAGGCAGTAGGCGACAGGTGCGGCGTGGTCGAGCACGCGGGTGCCGGGGCGGCCGTGGAGCGGCTCGCTGAGCAAATCGACCAGGTTATGGTGCCGGCGCCGTTGCCGTTCCGCACGCACGAAGGTGAGCACGAGGTTCAGCAGCAGGTGTGCCCCTAAAAAGAACGCGCCGCAGAGTGCGAAGACGTGGATGAAGTTCACGCCGGGTGGGAGCGTTTCCTGCAGGATGCTGGTGCTCAACGCCGTCAGAGCGCTGGTCAAGGTCTGCCCGAATGGGATCAGGCCCCAGGTGAGCATGGCGCCGATCATCGACAGTCCGCCGGCCAACGCGATCGCTTGCCAGAGCACCAAAGCGAGCGCGGGGGAGCGCGATGGCCAGCTGGCGCGCGAGAGCAGAATGGGAACCGGCGCCGCGAGTGCGACGGCGAGGAGCGCGAGAATCCAGGCGGCAAGCAGCACGAGACGTGGACGTGTGAGGCGTCGGCGTTAGGTGCGCGCCGGCACGCCGCCGAGAAGTTCGCGCAGGGTCTCCGCCTCGGCGGGACTCACCGCCCCGATGAACCGGGCCAGAGCGGCCTCGCGGTCGGGGGCGGAACCGAGTACCTCGTGCATAAGCTCAGCCGTGTGCTCGGCCCGCGAGGTGACGGCGTGATACACGTGCGGGCGTCGCGCACGGTCGCGTGTGACGAAGCCCTTCGCCTCCAGGCGTGACAGCACGGTCAGCACCGTGGTCGTGGCGAGTTCCTTCTTTGTCGCCGCGGCCGGGTCGATCAGGTGCTCGCGCAGATCGTTGGCGGAGAGCGCCATCTTGGTGTCCCAGAGGACATCCATCATCGACCGTTCCAATTCACCCAAGCGTGCCATGCCCTCAGTCTACAGCGTCGGACGTGTACTTTCTACACCGCGTAGAAGTGTATTGTTCTACGTGGCGTAGAAAACCCTGCATGAAGATTCGAGCGAAAGGCTCACGATGGACTGGCTGGATCCGTTACTGCTCTCACGATGGCAATTTGGTTTGACCACGGTCTACCACTTCCTCTTCGTTCCGTTGACGATTGGAATGGTCGTCACCGTGGCGATCTACCAGACGGCGTGGTACCGCACCGGCAAGCCCATCTATCTGCAATTGACCCACTTTTTCGGCAAGATCTTCCTGATCAACTTCGCCATCGGCGTTGCGACGGGAATCGTGCAGGAATTCCAGTTCGGCATGAACTGGTCGGACTATTCCCGGTTCGTCGGTGACGTCTTCGGCGCCCCACTCGCGTTCGAGGGCATCGTGGCGTTCTTCCTGGAAGCCACCTTCATCGGCCTCTGGATCTTCGGCTGGGACAAGTTGCCCAAGGGCCTGCACCTCGCCACGATCTGGATCACCGCGGCGGGCAGTATCGCCTCGGCCTACTTCATCATTGCGGCGAACGCGTTCATGCAAAATCCGGTTGCCTTCCAGATGAACCCGGAGAAGGGCAGAGCCGAACTCACCAGCATCGGTGAACTTCTCACCAACCCCATTGCATTGGCGGCCTTCCCGCATACGCTCTTCGCCTGCTTCATGGTGTCGTCCGGCCTCATCATCTCGGTTGCGGCGTGGCACCTCTACCGCAACCAGCACCTCGAGACCATGCGGCCGGCTCTGAAGCTCGGGCTCTGGATGATGGTGATCTCCGGCATTCTGACCACCCTGATGGGCGACCAGCTCAGCTTGGCCATGGTCGACGCGCAGCCCATGAAGATGGCCGCCGCCGAGGCGCTCTATCACACGGCAACCGGTGCAAACGCGTCGTTCTCGATCTTCACCCTCGGCACTCCCGACGGCGTGAGCGAGTTGTTCTCAATTCGTGTTCCGTATCTGCTCTCGCTGCTCTCGACGCACAGTTTCGACGGCACCGTCGAAGGCATCAACAACCTTCAAGCGCAGTACGTGCAGTTGTACGGCCCCGGCGACTACACGCCGATCATCTGGGTCACCTACTGGTCATTCCGCTGGATGATCGCGCTCGGCCTGCTGCATGTCTTCATCGCCGTCGTCGGCCTGTGGGTCACCCGCAAGGGGCGTTCGCCGAAGAGCCGCTGGGTCTGGAAGGTCGCGATCTGGAGCTTCCCGCTCTCGCTCGGCGCCATGATCGTCGGCTGGGTCTTCACTGAGATGGGGCGGCAACCCTGGTTGGTCTTCGGCCTGCTGAAAACCGCGGATGGCGTCTCACCCGGCGTCAGCGGGCTCGAAGTGCTGATCTCACTGGTCGCCTTCACCCTGATCTACGGTGTGTTGGCCGTGGTCGAGTTCAAGCTCATCATTCGTGCCGTGCAGAAGGGGCCGGATCCGCTTCCGGAACCCCACCCCGAATCCGGCGAGCTGGCACCCCGTGCCACGGTCTACTAGGAGCAGCTGATGGATCTCTCAACTCTGTGGTTCTGGCTCATTGCCGCCCTCTTCGTCGGATATTTCGTGCTCGACGGCTTCGACTTCGGCGTGGGCATGTCCCTGCCGTTCCTCGCCAAAGACGACACCGATCGACGCGTGATGATCAATACGATCGGCCCGGTCTGGGATCTCAACGAGACCTGGTTGATCGTTGCTGGCGCTGCGCTGTTCGCCGCCTTCCCCGAGTGGTACGCCACGATGTTCAGCGGGTTCTACCTGGCTCTGCTGTTGATTCTGCTCGCCTTGATCGCCCGTGGCGTGTCGTTCGAATACCGACACCAACGCCCGGAATCCCGCTGGAAAGCCTGGTTCGACGGCATGATCATCGTCGGTTCGGCCGTGCCGGCACTCCTCTGGGGTGTGGCATTCGCCAACGTCGTGCGCGGTGTTCCACTCGATGCCGACCACAACTACATCGGAACCTTCTTCGATCTGCTGAATCCGTATGCTCTGCTGGGCGGCGTCACGACCCTGCTGCTGTTCTTCACCCACGGTGCGCTCTTCCTGGCGTTGAAGGCGGACGGAGACATTCGAGTGCGTGCGCGCCGGCTCGCCATCAAATCGGGTGTCATCACGATCCTTGTCGCGGCCAGCTTCCTGGTCTGGACCACGTTTGCGTACGGCAGCATCGCATCCGCTCTGCTGTCAGCGGGGGCTGCTGTGGCGCTGATCGTCTCGTTCCTCGCCAACCTGCGCGGCAAGGAAGGCTGGGCGTTCGCTCTGATGGCCGCAACCATTGCGCTGGCCGTGCTGTCGCTGTTCGCCTCACTGATTCCCGATGTGATGCCGGCCAGTAACGACGTCGCGAACAGCCTGACGATTGCGAATGCCTCCTCCTCGCCGTATACGCTCACGGTGATGAGCTGGACCGCACTCATCGCGATGCCGCTGATCCTCGCCTACCAGGGCTGGACCTACTGGGTGTTCCGTAAGCGCGTGACCCGTTCTCACATTGAGGCTGCGGCACACTAGAACCATGCGTCCACTCGATCCACGCCTTCTGCGTTACGCCTCAGCCGCCCGCTGGTTCTTTGCAGCATCCGGTGCCCTGAGCGTGGCGCAGACGGGCGTGGTCATCGCGTTCTCCTGGTTACTGAGCCAATCGATTGTGCGTGCCATTGCGGGCGATCCTCTGGCTGAGCTGGCGCCGACTGTGGGCGCATTGGCGGCCGTCATCATCGTGCGGGCGATCCTCATCTGGCTGCAGGATGGCGTCGCCGAGCGTGGTGCCGCAGCGGTGAAGAGCCAGCTGCGTGCCCAGGTGCTTGACACCGTCGCCCGGCGCGGGCCCGACTGGCTCGCCGGCCAGCAGAACACGCGCATCGCCACCCTGATCACGTCGGGGCTCGACGCACTCGACAACTATTTCGCCCGGTATCTGCCGCAATTGCTGCTCAGTGCGATTGCAACCCCCATTTTGCTTCTCGTCGTCTTTCTGAACGACCTTCCCAGTGGCATCATCATCGTTATCGTGTTGCCGCTCATCCCCGTGTTCATGATCTTGATCGGCTGGGCGACCCAGACCGTGCAGCGTCAGCAGTGGGAGGCCCTGCAGCGCCTCGGTGCGGGCTTCCTCGACCTGGTCGGCGGCATGGGAACGCTGAAAATCTTTGGCCGTGAGCGCCGGCAGGGCGCGCGCCTGCGCACGATCACCGAGGACTACCGGCAGCGCACGATGAAGGTGCTTCGAGTGACCTTCCTCAGTGGGTTTGTTTTGGAACTTGCCGGCAGCCTCTCGGTCGCCCTCGTCGCAGTGACGATCGGGCTGCGCCTCATTGACGGCTCCCTGACCCTCGCGATCGGCCTGTTCGTGTTGCTGCTGACCCCGGAGGTGTTCCTGCCCATTCGCCAGGTCGGCGCACAGTTCCACGCGGCGGCTGATGGTCTGGCCGCGGCCGAGGGTGTGTTCGAGATTATTGAAGAGAAGGATGCTCGCTCCGCGTCAGTTCTGCCCCGGGGAGCCTCCGCAGCCACCGAGGCGGGAATGCTCAGCTTCAGCAACCTCACCGTTCATCGCGGCGAGCGTGAAACGGTGAGCGCGTTCTCTGCGCGCTTCGAGCCCGGTGTGCTCAGCGTAATTTCCGGGCCCAGCGGTGCCGGAAAATCGACTGTTGTCACCGCCTTGCACGGCCACCTCGACTACGACGGCGAGATCGCACTCGGTGGCGAGACGCTGACCCGCGGAACGGCGCGATCCTGGCTCGCCTGGGCCGGGCAGCGTCCGGGGCTCTTCGCCGGCAGCATCGAAGACAACCTGTCGCTGGGCGACGCAACGCGCGATCCCGCGTTCGCAGCGACCGCACTCGCCTGGGCCGGGGCGTCCGACCTCGACCCGGCCACCGTGCTCGGGGTCGGTGGCGAGGGGCTCTCCGGCGGCCAGGCGCAGCGGGTGGCCGTGGCCCGGGCGTTCTATCGGGCGCTGGCCCACGACTGTGCGGTCGTCGTGCTGGATGAACCGAGCTCGGCCCTCGACTCTGAGGCAGAGAGCGCCTTGATCGCCGGGGCGCGTGCACTGGCGGAAACGGGGCGAATCGTGATCGTGATCAGCCACCGTCCCGCGTTCATCGCCGCCGCCGACCACCTGATCCGGATGCGCGAGATCGCCCATGTCTAACCCCAGTCAGACCATCCTTCGCCTCGCTCAGCCGCCGGCCCGCCGTTTTGTTCCGGGGCTGGCCGCCGGTGTGCTGAGTGCCGTCAGCGCCGTGGCGCTGCTCGCCTGTTCTGCCTGGCTGATCACCCGGGCGGCCGAAATGCCGCCCATTCTCTACCTCAACATGGCCGTCGTCGGGGTGCGAGCCTTCGCTCTGGGTCGTTCGGCGTTCCGCTATCTGGAGCGGTTGCTCAGCCATGATGCCGCCTTCCGACAGCTCACTCCGCTGCGGGTGGGCATGCTGGAGCGGATCATCCCGCTCGCACCGGCCGGCCTGGCGTCGACCGGACGGGGTGATCTGCTGGCCCGACTGGTGCGTGATGTCGATGACCTGCAGGACCTGCCGCTACGGGTCGTGCAACCGCTCGTGACCGCGGGAATCGTCGCCGTGCTCAGCGTCATCGGCGTGTGCACGGTGATGCCGGCAGCCGGTCTTGCTCTCGCCGTCTGCCTCGTGCTCGGCGCGGTGCTCGGCACGGTGATTTCCGGGCTGGTCGCCGCCTCGTCTGAGCGCTCGATCGCTCCCTTGCGGGGAGCCTTGACGAATGAGGTGCTTGAGGTCGTTGAAAACCTCGACGTGCTGGTCGCTTTCGGCGCGCTCGAGACACGCCTGTCGGGGCTGGCCGACGCCGACGATCGGTTGCGACGGGCGTCGGCACGCCGAGCCTTCGGCGTGGGCATCCAGGCGGCGTTGATGTCGCTGTTCGCCGGAGCGGCGACTGTCGCGGCTCTCGTCGTCGGGATTCCCCTGCTCGGTGGTGGGGCAGAGGGCAGCGGGATCAACGGGCCCGCCCTCGCCGTGATTGTGTTGGTTCCCCTGGCCGTCTTTGAGGTCTTCGCGGCGATTCCGGCGGCGCTTGGCGTCTGGCGGCAGGTGCGTTCGAGCGCCACCCGGGTGGCTGAGGCGGTACCCGAGACGGTGCCGGCGGAGATCCCGGTCGACGTGGCGGCAGCATCCGCAGCCGTCCTTCCCGACCTCGCGGCGGGCACCGCTCCGCTGATCGAGCTGCGTGGGCTGTCGGCGCGGTGGCCCGGTCACACCGAGCCGGCTGTCTCGGGGATCAACCTGACGCTCGCACCGGGCGACCGGGTTCATCTGGCCGGTCGAAGCGGCTCCGGCAAGACCACGATTGCCCACGCGCTCGTGCGGTTTCTCGACTACACCGGCTCGTACCGTGTCGGCGGGGTTGAGGCACACGAGCTGACGCAGCAGGATGTGCGCCGCGTCGTGGGGCTGTGCGAACAGACGCCCTGGCTTTTCGACGACAGCATCCGACAGAACCTGCTCTTTGCTCGGGAGACGGCGACCGATGACGAACTGCTCGCCGTGCTCGACCGGGTCGGGCTGGGGGAGTGGACCGCTTCGCACGGCGGGCTGGAGGCACCGGTCGGGCAGCGTGGAGCGCTCGTCTCGGGTGGCCAGGCGCAGCGCATCGCGCTGGCCCGTGCGATTTTGGCTGACTTCCCGGTGTTCGTGGTCGACGAACCCACGGCCAACGTCGACACCGAGCTCGCCGACCGGCTCGTGCGCGATATTTTGCAGGCGGCCGGAGAAGACCGTGCGGTTCTACTCATTTCCCACACGCCCGTGCCGGCCGAACTGATCACCGCTCGTCTCGACGTCTCACGGGTTTAGGAGGGGGACTCGTCGTCGGTGCTCATGTGACGGGCTTCGACGCGATGGAGCCATCTCTTCGCTACAAAGACGAGGACACTGAACGCGGCGATGATGCCCACGAAGATGTAGCCGGCGAAGTGCAGTTGCTCGGAAAGCTCGCGATAGCTGCCCGCCGCCGCGGCCCCGACGCCCACGTAGGCCAGCGCCCAGATCACGCAGGCGGGAATGGTCCACGCCATGAACGTTCGGTAGCGCATGGTGCTCATGCCGACGGTGAGCGGAACAAGAGAATGAAGCACCGGCAGAAAACGGGAGAGAAACACGGCAACGCCGCCACGTTTCTTGAGGTAGGCCTCGGTAGAAGCCCAGCGTTTCTCCCCAAGTCGGCGTCCCAGTCGGCTGCGTCGGATGCGTGGGCCGAAGTAGCGTCCGAGAGCGAAACCGATGCTCTCGCCCAACAGTGATCCGGTGATAATCGCGACCACGAGTGCGACGAACTGTGCCGGCCCCTGAACCGCGGTGGAAGCGACGATCACGATCGTGTCACCGGGAACGATGAGGCCGACAAGAACCGACGTTTCCAGCATCATGCCGATGCCGGCCAGAAGCGTGCGAATGGCCGGGTCGACGGTGGAGACGGCGTCGAGGATCCAGGTCAGGATGTCGTTCATCAGGCTTAGCCTAGGCTGCAGAACTCGACGCAGCATCACTGCGGCCTAGGCTGGGCGTGTGCCTGTGACGACCCGCCGTATTCCGTTGGAGGGCTGGTGGGACCCTGCGACAGTCTTCACCTGCCTGTACCGGAACGACAGCCATGCCTTTTGGCTGGACGCGGGTGCGGGTGCTACCCAGGGAATCAGCTATCTGGGCGCGGCATCAGGCTCCTCGCGTTTCGTGACAGAGTCTGTTGCCGACGGAACGGTTCGCATCACTGTTCCGGCGGCTCGAAACCACGAAGCGCGGGTTGTGCCGCAGACGATCTTCGACTTTTTGCGCGAGGACCTGGGCGATCATCGTGGCGAAAAAGAGCGCGAGGTGAGCTTCGAACTCGGCTGGGTCGGCTGGTTCGGTTATGAGCTCGGAGCCCAGACCGTCGGAACTCCCACTCATGCGTCGCGGCAACCGGACGCAGCGTTCCTCGACGTTGACCGAATGATTGCCTTCGATCATGCGACCCGCTCGGTTGAGTTGATTGTGCCTGCCGCAGACGGCGTCGATGAGAGTGCCGAGGAGAGCGTCGAGGCCTGGGTTGCCGACGTGATTGACCGCCTCGGTCGTGCAGCCGAGGTGGCGCTGGGCGCGCCGCAGCCCCCCGACGTCGTGGCCACCTGGCGGCATGACCCTGCCGCCTATCGCGAACTCGTGCTCGAATGCCAGAGCGCCATTTCGGCCGGAGACGCCTACCAGCTCTGCCTCACCAACGAGATTTCGCTGCCGGTACGGCCCGACCCGGTCGAGACTTACCTGCGGCTGCGCGCCGGCAGTCCAAGCCACCACGGCGGCCTGCTGCGCTTTGGCGAGTTCGCGCTCCTCAGCGCGTCGCCGGAGCAGTTCCTCAGCGTGACGTCGACCGGGCGGGTGACGACTAAGCCGATCAAGGGCACCCGACCGCGCGGGACAACCCTCGCCGCCGACGCCCGGCTGAACGCCGAACTGCTGGCGAGCGACAAAGAACGCGCCGAGAACCTGATGATCGTCGACCTCATGCGCAACGACCTGGGCCGCATTGCCGAACTCGGCACCGTGACCGTGACCAGCTTGCTCGCCGTTGAGAGCTACCCACACGTGCACCAACTCGTCAGCACAGTCGAAGCGCGCCTCGCCTGGGGCCTCACCGCGGTGGATGCCCTCGCAGCCTGTTTCCCGGCCGGTTCGATGACCGGAGCGCCGAAGGCCAGCGCCATGCGCATCCTGGACCGACTCGAGAACGGCTCACGCGGCATCTACGCCGGAGCCTTCGGCTATCTGGGGCGAGACGGCGCGCTCGATTTGGCCATGGTCATCCGCAGCATTGTGCTCGGGCCAGACGGCGCCTCGATCGGCACGGGTGGAGGCATCACGGCACTGTCCGATCCCGATGACGAAATCGAGGAGACGCGCATCAAGGCTGCGGCGCTGCTCGCCGTTCTCGGAGCCGGCACCGGAGGCGCAACGGGGCCACTCAGGGTTTAGTAACCTAGGGGAACGCTTCATCACCGCACCGAATGAGAGTCACGTGGCACACGAGCACGACAACACACCGACCGAGGCCGAGGGCGACATCTACGACTTCGCCGCACTTCAGGCGAAGTGGGCACCCGTCTGGGAAGAGCACGCTCCGTTCGCAACGAGCGACACCGACGACGCTCGCCCCCGCAAGTACGTGCTCGACATGTTCCCATACCCGTCCGGCGACCTGCACATGGGCCACGCCGAGGTTTACGCGCTGGGCGACATCGTTGCGCGCTACTGGCGTCACCAGGGCTACAACGTGCTGCATCCCATCGGTTGGGATTCCTTCGGCCTGCCCGCCGAGAACGCCGCGATCAAGCGCGGCATCGATCCGCGTGGCTGGACCTACGACAACATCGCACAGCAGAAGAAGAGCATGAAGCTCTATGCGGCATCGTTTGACTGGTCACGTGAGATTCACACCAGCGACCCCGAGTACTACAAGTGGAACCAATGGCTGTTTCTGCAGATGTACAAGAAGGGCCTCGCCTACCGTAAGGACAGCTGGGTCAACTGGGACCCGGTAGACCAGACTGTGCTCGCCAACGAGCAGGTGCTGGCCGACGGCACGAGCGAGCGCAGCGGCGCCGTGGTCGTGAAGAAGAAGCTCACGCAGTGGTACTTCAAGATCACGGATTACGCCGACCGTCTGCTCGACGACCTCGACCAGCTTGAGGGAGCGTGGCCGAGCAAGGTGCTGCAGATGCAGCGCAACTGGATCGGTCGCTCGATCGGCGCGGACGTCGACTTCGAGATTGAGGGTCGCGACGAGCGCGTCAGCGTGTTCACCACGCGTCCCGACACCCTGCACGGCGCGACGTTCATGGTCGTGGCTCCGGATGCCGACTTGGCCACCGAACTCGTGGCCACGGCATCCGATCAGATCAAGGCCGATTTCGCCGAGTACCTCGCGACGGTGCAGCACAGCACCGAGATCGAGCGTCAGGCCACCGACCGTGAGAAGACCGGTGTGTTCCTCGGTCGCTTCGCGATCAACCCGATCAATGGGGAGCGCCTGCCGATCTGGGCCGCGGACTACGTGCTGGCCGACTACGGGCACGGCGCGATCATGGCCGTGCCGGCGCACGATCAGCGCGACCTGGACTTCGCCCGCCGGTTCGACCTGCCCGTGCGTGTGGTCGTCGACGTGCCGAACACCGCAGAAGACGGTGCGACGAACGATCCCGCTGTCACCGGTACGGCGCTGGCCGGCAACGGCACGCTGATCAACTCGGGCCCGCTCGACGGCCTCGCCAAGAGTGAAGCCGTTCCCCGCTCGATTGAGATGCTCGAGGCCGCTGGAACCGGCCGTGCGACGAAAAACTACCGTCTGCGCGACTGGCTGATCTCTCGCCAGCGCTACTGGGGCACCCCGATTCCGATCATCCACGGTGCAGACGGCACCGAGATTCCGGTGCCTGAAGACCAGCTACCGGTGTTGCTGCCGCCCACCGAGGGGCTCGATCTGAAGCCCAAGGGAACCAGCCCGCTCGGCGGAGCGACCGAGTGGGTGAACGTTCCCAACCCGATCGACGGCAGCCCGGCCCTGCGCGATGCCGACACCATGGACACATTCGTCGACAGCTCGTGGTACTTCTTGCGCTTCCTGAACCCGAACGACGACACACAGGCGTTTGACCCGGAAGAGGCTCGCCGGTGGGCCCCGGTCGACCAGTATGTCGGGGGTGTCGAGCACGCCATCCTGCACCTGCTCTATGCCCGCTTCATCACCAAGGTGCTGCACGATCTGGGCTACCTGGATTTCGAGGAGCCGTTCAAGGCTCTGCTCAACCAGGGCATGGTCATTCTCGATGGCACGAAGATGTCGAAGAGCAAGGGCAACCTGGTCTACTTCACCGAAGAGATCGAACGTCACGGCGTCGACGCCGTGCGCTTGACGATGGCGTTCGCCGGCCCGCCGGAAGACGACATCGACTGGGCAGACGTTTCGCCGGTCGGCTCGGCGAAGTTCCTGGCCCGCGCCTGGCGGGTAGCCAAGGACGTCGCGAGCGCTCCCGGCATCGACCTCGCCACGGGCGACCTGGCACTGCGTCGTGTGACGCACAAGTTC
Source organism: Leifsonia psychrotolerans (assembly GCF_013410665.1). Lineage (NCBI taxonomy): Bacteria > Bacillati > Actinomycetota > Actinomycetes > Micrococcales > Microbacteriaceae > Glaciibacter > Glaciibacter psychrotolerans. The sequence continues at coordinate 697,670 of NZ_JACCFM010000001.1, forward strand.
CTGGCCGATGCGCCCGGACTGACCGAGGCGTTCAAGTTCAATGTCGTCGTTGCCCGCCTGATGGAGCTCGTCAACGTGACCCGCAAGACGATCGACACGGGCGCCGGTGCCGCGGATGCCGCGGTGCGCGAAGCAGCCGAGGTCACGGCCCTGGCCCTGAACCTGTTCGCCCCCTATGCAGCGGAAGACATGTGGGAGCGCCTCGGTTTTGAGCCCTTCGTGGCCCTCGCTCTCTGGCCGAAGGCAGACCCCACTCTGCTCGTCGAAGACTCGGTCACGGCCATCGTGCAGGTGGACGGCAAGGTGCGCGACAAGCTCGAGATCGCTCCGACGATCTCGGAAGCCGACCTTGAGGCGCTCGCCCGCGCGTCCGCCGGAGTCATCAAGTCGATCGGTGATCGCCAGATCGTCAAGGTGATCGTGCGTGCACCGCGCATGGTGAGTATCGTCACAAAGCCGTAGCCGGTTTCGCGTCACACGGGCTGTGGAGGCCGGACCCGTCCCGGCCTCCACAGCCCGTCGCTGTGCCGGCCTTCCACCGATTGCAGAGAATGTTGCAGGCCGTGGAACCGTGCGGCTTAGCCTGCCGGAATGGACGCTGCACCCGAGAACGACCCACTTTCACGGCTGCATCCGTCTGCCCGCATCGGATCTGCCCGCATCGGATATGCCCGCATACGCATCGGGGTCGGAGCCGCAATCGTTCTGCTCATCGGTGCACTCATCGTCGGCGTCATCGTGTCGGCGATCGGGCAGGCCGCGGGCAGTGAGACCGTCAGACCGGTTGCGCCGGTTGCGCCGGTTGCGCCGGTTGCGCCGGTTGCGCCGGGCGCGGATGCGGGGGCGCCGGGCACATCGACCGCTCGCCCACTGCCCGAGCAGCAGGCGATCATCTTCGTTCATGTACTGGGTGCCGTGCGTCGGCCCGGACTTCTCGAACTGCACGAGGGCGCCCGGGTCGTCGACGCGATCGCCGCGGCGGGGGGACTGACCGAGACGGCCGATCCGGCCGGTGCAAATCTGGCCAGGCTGGTCAGCGATGGCGAGCAGCTCTACCTTCCCGAGCTCGGTGAAATTCAACCGGGCGCACCCCCCGGAAGCTCCACCGGCGGCACCGGCGCGGAGGGAGTGCCGGCCGGCCGGGTGAACCTCAACACTGCGACGGCGGCCGAGCTTGAGACGCTGCCGCGCATCGGACCGGCTCTGGCGCAGCGTGTCATCGACTATCGCAACGCCAACGGGCGTTTCGCGAGCGTCGACGAGCTGCGCAACGTTGCCGGGTTTGGTCAAAAGACCTTCGATGGTCTGAAAGATCTGGTCACGACGTGAAGGCCGGGCCGCAGAGAACCGTTGATCTGCGTCTGGGTGGTCCGGCCCTGGCGGCTTGGCTCGCGGCAGGACTGTTGATTGCGACGCCGCGACCGGTCGTCGTGGTCGCCGCGGCGGTGCTCTGGGCCGCGGCAATCGGTATTCTGGTGCTGTTCGTGACCGTTCGCCGTCGTCGCGAGCGGCTGTTCACGCCGATGATCGTTTCGAGATCCCGTGAGCCGATGCCTGAAGGCGGTCTCGGCGTGTGGGCCGCGCTGGCCGTGGCCTGTGCTGTCGCGGCCCTCGTCGCCTCGGCCATTCTGGCCGAGGCGCCGAATCGGGTGCCGACCGCGCTGCGCACCGCGGCATCCGACCACGCCGTTGTCACGGCCACCCTCACCGTCTGGACTCTTCCCGTGGCGTCACAGTCGTTTGGCCCTGCGCCCGGGGGTGTGAGCGGCCCGTCGAACCAAGCCAGCCGCGGACGGTTCCGGGCGACCCTCAACACGCTCCGGAGCGGCGATGAACAGACGCGCATGTCGGCGCCCGTCCTGGTCTTCGCCACGCTCCCCGCCGATTCTTTACGCATCGGCGAACAGGTGCGGCTCACCGGCTCGCTCGTCCTGACGGATGCCGGTGACGCGGCATCCGCGCTGCTATTCGGTCGCAGCCCCGTCGAAGTCCTCACGGCGCCGGCGGGCTGGCTCGATTGGGCCAACACGCTGCGCAGCGGCTTTTCGGCTACTGCCGCTGGGCTGCCCGGCGATGGCGGTGACCTGCTGCCGGGCGTGGCGATCGGCGATACGAGCTCGGTGAGTGACGAGCTCGATTTGGCGATGAAGGCCAGTTCGCTCAGTCATCTGACAGCGGTTTCGGGGGCTAATTGTGCGGTGGTCATCGCCGGAATCATGCTGTTCGGGCGCCTGCTCGGGTTGCGACGGACCTGGCGTATCGTCGTCGCACTGATCGCCCTCGCGGGTTTCGTCGTGCTGGTGACGCCGGAACCGAGTGTGCTGCGGTCGGCCGTGATGGCCTCAGTCGTGCTGATCGTCGGCGGACTGGGCCGTCCGAGCCGTGGGGTGGCGACCCTGGGCCTTGTCGTCGTTGTGTTGCTGGTGGTCGACCCTTGGCTGAGCCGTAACTACGGCTTTGCGCTGTCGGTGCTCGCCACGGCCGGCCTGCTCGTGCTGGCGGGGCCGCTTACACGGTCGTTCAGCCGGTGGATGCCACAGCCCCTTGCAGCGGTCATCGCCATTCCCTTGGCGGCGCAACTCGCCTGTCAGCCGGTTCTACTCTTACTGTCGCCGACGCTGGCGCTCTATGGGGTGCCGGCCAATCTGCTGGCCGCTCCGGCCGCGCCGCTGGCCACCGTGATCGGGCTCGTAGCGTGTCTGGTGGGGCCGCTGTGGCCCGGTGCCGCCGCAGTATTGGCACACATCGCGTGGCTGCCGTCCGCGTGGATTGCCGCTGTTGCCCAGACGGTGAGCGGGCTGTGGGGAAATCGGATGCCGTGGCTCAGCGGGTTCGCGGGCGTGCTGCTGATCGCGGTCGTGACGGTGCTCGCCCTCGCCCTGCTGTTTCGGAGCGATGACCCAGGGCGATCAATTGAGCCCGAGCCCGAGCCCGAGCCCGAGCCGGAGCCGGACGGCGTGCCGGCCCGGCGGCGGCTCCTCGCCCGGTGGCCCGCCGCTGCATCGGCAATTCTTCTGATCGTCGCCGGCGGCTACCTCGGAACGCTCGCGGGTGCCGGCATCAGTCGGGCCGCATCCTTTCCGTCCACCTGGCAGATCGCCGCCTGCGACGTGGGCCAGGGAGATGCCGTGCTGGTGCGCGACGGCGAGCAGACGGCGTTGGTTGATGTGGGGCCAGACCCGACGCCGCTCGCGGCCTGCCTCGGCGAACTGGGCATTGACCGCATCGACCTGCTCGTGCTCAGTCACTACGATCTCGATCATGTCGGGGGTCTGAAGGCCGTGCTCGGTCGCGTCGACACCGCCCTGGTTGGCCCACCCGAGAACGCGAACGATGAGTGGTTGCACGACCGGCTTCGTGCCGGGGGAGCCGAGGTGCGAGTGGCGGCGCGTGGTGATGTCGGAACGCTGGGCGGCCTGCGCTGGGAGGTGCTCTGGCCGACTCGCTCCGGCACGGTCGCGTACGTGGGGAATGCCGGAAGTGTCACGGTGCAATTCGATGGGCGCGGCATCCGTTCGATCTTTCTCGGCGATCTCGGCGAAGAGTCGCAGAATGCCATGCGGGCGGCATCGCGGCCGGGTGCGGTCGACGTGGTCAAGGTGGCGCATCACGGTTCGGGTGATCAGAGCCCCGAATTCTATGCCGAATTGCAGGCGACGGTCGGGCTCATCTCGGTGGGGGCTGACAACGGCTATGGGCATCCGACGAAGCGGCTTCTCGATCTGTTGGCCTCGGTCGGCACCGTCGCGATGCGCACCGACCGGCAGGGGCTGACGGTGGTTGCGCCGTCAACTCAGGGCGACGGGGCGTTGACGGTGTGGACCGAACGACAGGCGCGCTCGAAATGATTGTCGCCGGCCCCGACTAGGCTGGAATGAGCAATCGAAAGGGGTCGCGTGGCGGCACGATCTGGCGCACGCGCCGCAGCACCGAGCAAGGCGGCGTCGAGTAAGGCAGCGATCCCACAGTTGGCGTGGCATCAGGTGCGTCCGGCGCCCATCGTTTTGGTCTCCGGCACCGAGACTGTGCTGGCCGAACGCGCCATCCGTCAATTGCGTGACTTTCTGAAGCTCGAAGACGCCAGCCTGGAGGTCAACGACATTCAGGCCGACAGTTATGCGCCGGGCGAACTCGTCACCGTCGCCAGCCCGTCGCTGTTTGACGAGCCCCGACTGATTCGGGTGAGCAACGTCGAGAAATGCAGTGATGCGTTCTTGGTTGAAGCGCTCGAGTATCTCGAGAACCCTGCCGAGGGCGCCTATGTTGTGCTGCGCCATGGCGGTGGGGTGCGCGGCAAGAAGCTGCTCGACACGATTCGTTCCGGGGCCGGTGGTGGCATCGAGATCGTCTGCGCCGAGCTCAAAAAGGACTCCGAGAAGTACGACTTCGCGACGGCTGAGTTCAAGGCAGCGGGCAAACGGGTCACCGCGAGCGCGTTGCGTGCTCTGGTCGGCGCGTTCTCCGACGATTTGGCGGAACTCTCGGCAGCCTGCCAGCAGCTCATCGCCGACGCCACCGCCGAGATCACCGAGACCACGGTCGACCGCTATTACGGTGGTCGGGTCGAAGCCAATGCGTTCAAGGTCGCGGATGCTGCCATTGCCGGCCGGTTGGGTGACGCCCTGGTGATTCTGCGCCACGCTCTCGCGTCCGGCGCGGACCCGGTTCCGATCGTCGCTGCGTTTGCCAGCAAGATTCGCACCATGGCGAAACTCTTCGGCGTGCGCGGCGGTTCCGGACAGCTGGCCGCACAGTTCGGTCTTGCCCCGTGGCAGGTCGAGCGCGCGCAGAAAGACCTGCGCGGTTGGTCCGACGAGGGTCTTGCCAACTGTATTCGTGCCCTCGCCGATGCCGATGCCAGCGTGAAGGGTGCCGGGCGAGACCCGGTCTTCGCTCTCGAGAAGCTCATTGGGATCATCGCGCGTCGCGGCGCCGAGTAGGCCGTCGCAGGCCAAGCCGTCGTAGGCCAAGCCGTCGTAGGGCAAGCCGTCGCAGGCACAAAAAAGCCCCCGTGATAACGGGGGCTTCTTTACAGCGCGCTTTAGAGAGCGTTGACCGTCTTCGAGATCGCGGACTTCTTGTTTGCTGCCTGGTTCTTGTGGATGACACCCTTGCTGGCTGCCTTGTCGAGCTTCTTCGAAGCAACGGCGAGGCTCGCGACGGCCTTGTCCTTGTCGCCAGCGGCGACGGCGACGCGGGTGGCGCGGATGGCGGTCTTGAACTCGCTCTTGACCGCCTTGTTGCGCTCCTGAGCCTTCTTGTTGGTGCCAATACGCTTGATCTGCGACTTGATGTTTGCCACGTTTATACGCTTTCGTTAGATTCTGATTTGGAGTTGCCGCGCGGCGGTAGAGGGGCGCTCTGCGGCGAAAGTCGTGTGGGGTGGGACCCAACACGCAAGTCAACAAGCAACGTTATCATCTTGTCGGCGATCGCGATAATCGGCGGTGGTCAGTGGGCCTCGATCAGCGCCTTCGCTGTGTCAAGATCAGGGCCCCGCTTCTGATCCTTGGCTGGGTGTGTGAAGAAGTCGAAGACAACATCGATTGGTCGATCGATCTGGATGCGGCGCGGAGCACTTGGCATATTCGTGATCCGATACTCGGGCCATGTGCCGGAGGCTATGTATCGGAGGCCATGTGTCGCGATGCTTTAGAACGGCGGTTTGTCGGGCAGTGGGGGTTCGGGTTGTGAGTGTCCGATGTAGCCGGTGGGGGTGCTGACGGTGACGGTGCCGTCGGCTGCTTTGGCGTATCGGATTTTGGAGTGGGTTTTGATTCGGTGGTCGGGGCTGCAGAACGGGAGCAGGTTGGCCAGGTTGGTTGGGCCGTGATCGCGTTCCCATTCGTGAACGTGGTCGATTTCGGCGGTTACGGCTAACCGGGTGCAGCCCTCGGCGGCGCAGGTGCCATAGATCGCGGCGAGCATGTCGCGTTGGGCTTTTGTGGGCCGGTATCGGGTGCGGTCGAAGTTGAGGATGGTGCCGTTGATCGGGTCGATGCCGACCCGGCGAAACGCGGGTGCGTCGTCGAAGAGTTGGGCTGCGGTGACGCTGTCGATCGGACCGTAGCCGTGCAGCACGGCCGGCTGGTCACTTTTCTGCAACAGGCCGAGGATCGGCACCAGCAGCAGCGGGCGCACTTTCGCGGCGGTCGGGGTGCCGTCACCGGCCAGCCAGGCCACGAACAGGTCGGCCCGGATCTGATCCCGGGAACGACGCGGGTGCCGGGCGGCGGCGTCCTGCCCGGCCCGGGCAACAAATTCGTGGGTTTCGGGGCCGGTCAGGCCGGCCCGCCGGACGGAACGGCGGGCGGCGGCCCGGGCGGTGGCGACGGCCTGTGTGCGTGCGGCGGTTTCGTCGCGGGCGATGCGTTTGGCTGTCGCGTTCAGTCGGGCGGTGATGCGGATGGCGTCGACGCCGCTGATGAACGCGCTCAACCAGGCCATCCCGTTCGGGGCCGGCTCAACACTCACCCTTCGTTCGGTCACGTCGCGGGCGTGGCGTTGTTCGGCCGGTTCGGCGCGGAGCCGGTCGGCCAGGGTGCGGGCCTTCTGCCGGAACACACCCGGCGTGAGCCTGGGGCCCTTGAGTGCCAGTTCGGTGTCGTAGGTGGCCACCCGGGCCGGGTCGGTCAGACCGGTCAGGAAGTGCACCGCAGCACTGGCCTGCGGGTAGCCGATCAGGCCGGCCTGGAACAACGCCCACACTTGTGGCAGGGACGCGGTGAGCACGTGGCCCTCGTGGGCGCGGGTGCGGACCAGTTCCGGGGTGAGGTGTAAGTGCAGGGCGGTGTCGAGGGCCGCGCAGCGCACAGCCAGGTCGACGGCGTCGGGTTGCAGCAGCCCGGATTCGGTGAGGTAGATGCTCGGGTTCTGTCGGGCCATCTCGATCACCGTCGTCAACGCCTCCAGGTGCGCGGCCATCGCCCGGTTCGCTTCCCGCGCCGCCACCTCGGCCGCGCCGATCGCAGTTCCGATCACCGCGACGGCTGTCGCCGTGGCCGCCACCCCGATCGATGTCGGCAAGAAGCTGACCAGATCCAGTGGGGCCGGGCCGGGCTCGGGACGGGAGGCGAGCGGGAACGCCGGACCGGCCGGGGACCCGGTTGCGGAATCGGCCATGGAACCGGCTGGCAGCTCGAGCCTGAGGCCGGCCGCCGGAGTGAGCCTGAGCTCGGCCGCAGAATTGAAGCCAGGGATGGTATCGAACCGAGGATCGTACTCCGCACCCAGCGCGAGGATGTTTGCCAGCCAGGCCTCATAGATCGGCCGCAACTCCGGCGCGTCCCACTCGGGCTCGTCCCACTCGGGCTCGTCCCGCCTCGCATCAGAGGCCGCAACCGCCCCCTCGTCCCGGGCTTGCCACTCCGTGGTGCTGAGCTTTCTCAGCGGGTCGAAGGGGGTTTGTCTCGGGACTTCTAGCGGGTCATCCATACCCCCATTTTAGAACATGAATACGAATCAGACAAGAGCATTCCTCACTAATCCCACCAAACATTCGAACAATGTTCGACGAATGGGGCGCGCCGGCTCTGAATTTCGAGGGACCAAGTATTCCGAGGGGTTCAGTGTGCAGAGGGGGTCCGTATTCAGAGGTGTTGAGCATTCAGAGCGGCCCAGCATTCAGAGCGGCTCAGCATTCAGAGCGGCTCAGCGTTTAGAAGGGTTCAGTATTCCGTTTCGGTGCATGTCCCAGTGACACCACGGAATCAGGGTTGGGGCTCGACGGCCCGACGGGTCCACGACGAACTCCACGTCTGAAGTCAGCGCACGCGACGGTTCCCAACCGCAGATCAGCGCACGCGACGGCAAGCGATTCGCGCCCGGTCACGCCGCCGAAAGGCGCCTAGCGACTGTCGCGACCACCGCAGTGAATCGTCCTGGCTGGGCAAGACTCGACAGGTGCGTGGCGCCGGGGATCAGCACACGAGTTCCGTTCTGGCACACCGCGCGAAAACGCCGCTCCTGTAGCCGGAACTGGTCGTAGCGCCCATTCACGAGCCAGACCGGCCCCGGATACGCCGCCAAATCCGCCAACGGGTGCAGGGTGCCCGTCGCGCGCAGGCCGGCATCCATGACGTCGAGTGCCACACCGCCGGCGAGTACATCGCGTTGCGCGGCCGCGGGCAATAATGCGCGCACTGCTGCGGTGTGCAGCCAGAGCCCGCGATCCGGTAGTCGATGGATGACCGCGGCCAACCCGCGGTACGCGGCCAATGGCCCGCCACGAGGAACCACGCAGCAGCCGGCAGCGATGAGTCCGGCCACCGCTTCCGGATGCCGCGCCGCATAGGCAATCGAGTAGTAGCCGCCGAGCGACAACCCGACGAGAAGCACCCGCCCGCCCAGGTCGCGCACACCGGCGTCGATGGCATTGAGCGCCCCGGCGACCGAAAATGTTTCGCCCAGTCGACTTCCGTGGCCGGGCAGATCGATCGCCAGTGCCCGGTGGCCCCTGCTCTGGAGGGCGTCGACTTGGTGGCGCCACATCGTGGCGGAGGTGCGGATGCCGTGCACGAAGAGAACCGCGACAGGCTCGCTCATCAGTTGCTTCTAATCGTTCCTGCCGCGCGAGCCGCGGCGACAGCCGAGGTGCGCGAGTTGACGCCCAACTTGGTGAAGATGTGCACGAGATGCGACTTTACGGTGGCCTCACTCAGAAACAGGTCGGCCCCGATTTCACGATTCGAACGCCCGGCGGCGACGAGCGCCAACACCTCGGTTTCTCGCAGCGTCAGCCTCGTCTCGGGCACGCGCGTGCGCGTGACAAGGCGTGAGGCGACGGCCGGAGCCAGTGCGCTCTCGCCGGCCGCAGCGGCACGTACGGCGGCCACGAGTTCGATCGGCGGGGCATCCTTGAGTAGAAACCCGCTCGCTCCGGCTTCGATGGCCCCCAGAATGTCGGCGTCGGTGTCGTAATTCGTGAGCACGAGCACGTGCGGTGCGTTCGATCGAGAGCGCACCTGCCGGGTCGCTGCGGCGCCTTGAAGTTCGCCCGGAAACTGCAGATCCATTAGAACGACGTCGGCGACACCCTGCGCGGCGAGTTCGACGGCCTCCTCGGCGGTGGTGGCCTCGGCGACCACCGAGAAGTCGGGCTCTGCCGAGAACAAGGCTCGCAGGCCGGCCCGCACCACCGGATGGTCATCGGCTAGAAGAAGTCGAATCATTCCTGGGCCTCCCATTCCGTGTCTGCAGAAGCGTCGGCGTCAGAAGCGTCGGCGTCGGCAGCAGCGTCTACAGCTTCAGGCCCCACCTCCCGCGGCTCTATTATCTCGTCCTCATCAAGCGGGAACGTCACGGCGAGCGCCGTTCCGTGGGCCGGCTGCGATTCGAGCACAAAACTGCCGCCCTGCTGCTCGACCCGTTGGCGAATGGCCATCAGGCCGAACGAATCGGGACGCCCGACGTCGGTCAGCGCCGCGACGTCGAAGCCCTGCCCGTTGTCGACCACGTCGAGCGCGATCTCATCGGGCATATAACTCAGCGTGATCTCGGCGCGCGTGGCGTGCGCATGCTGACTCACATTCGCCAGTGACCCCTGCGCGATGCGCAACAGTGTCGCCTCGAGGCGCATGGGCAGGGGCAGCGGGTCGCCCGTGATGTGCAGACTCACCGCGGTCTTCTCAGCACTCGGCGCCGCCGCAGCCGTGGCCGTCTCGACCAGACGGGCCAGCGCACCGGGCAGCGATTGGGTTTCCAGTGCTGGAGGGGTGAGCTCCCGGATGAAGCGGCGCGTCTCGTGCAGATTCGTGGCGGCCGTCTGCCGGGCCAGTTCCAGGTGGGCTCGCGCTGCGGCATCCGTCACGGTGCGCTCGGCGGCGTGGATGAGCAGCTGAATGCTGGAGAGCCCCTGCGCGACGGTGTCGTGGATCTCGCGCGCCAGACGTTCACGCTCGGCGATGGTGCCCGCCTGGCGCGAGGTGGCGGCCAGTTCGGCCCGGGTGGCCAGAAGATCGGCGATGAGCCGCTGACGTTCGTTCGCCTCGGCCAGCAGCGCCCGGTAGCCGAGACCGATGGCCACGGCCACGCCGGCGCCGATCAGCGGGCCGAGCACCGCGCCGAGACTCCAGCCGAGGTGGTAGCTGAGGGCCCAGACGGCGAGAATCACGCTCACGAGCACCGCCGGAATGGCGTAGCGCAGCCGCAGCACGTGCAGTTGCAGAAAGAAGAGAGGGAAGACGATATAGGACGCGTCGGGGGCGAGCACCGTGAGCGCGAGCCACAGAATCATGAGCGCGGTCAGCCAGACCGGAGTAATCCAGCGTTGGCTGTGCGTGCGAGCGAGCACGCCGCCCGCGGCGTAAACGCCGAGGAAGAGTCCGGCCAGAGCCACGATCACGCCCGGCAGCGGCCAGACGCCGAATGACGCCCGCACAATGACAAACAGGGTGAGCGCGACGATGAGGGTGTGCAATCCGATGCGGAGGCCGGTGAAGACCGGGGTCAGCGCGGAATGCGGCAGTCGAGCGCCGAGGGTTGCATCTGGGGTGGACATTGCCTTCAGCCTAATCAACGTGGCTCGCGCGGGGCATCCATCAAAGGAGTGAGGGTGCAGTAGGGTCGAGCGCGAGATCAGCGGAGCACGAAGGAGGCAATCAGATGGCGATCGCCTGGCGAAATATCGTGGCGATGCTCGCGAACCCTGACCTGCGGACGGCATACGCCGAAGTGATCCTGGCGGAGCACGCCGCCACGCCGCTGACCGACGCACAGCGCGCGACGGCGCTCGTGAAGTTGGAACGGTCCGGAATCTTGATCCGGAACGACGAGGGTGACCTCGCCGTTGATTCTGAGTCGTTGAGAGTGCTGCTCGCCGAGCCTGCCGACCGCCCCTCGAGAGAAGGCTTCCGTCGTTTTCTCCGCGCGGATGGGCGCATCGACAGGTTTCCTGCCACTCGCGACGAACGTCTGGCATTTCTCGAATGGCTCACAGCGCAAGCCTTCGTGCCAGGAGAAGTTCTCGTTGAGAAGCAGGTCAACCAGCGATTGAGCAGCCTCAGCGACGATGTCGCGCTGGTGCGCCGCTCCCTCATCGATCATGGGCTTCTGGAGCGCGCACCGGATGGTGGCTCCTACTGGCTGCCCGCGAAATAGGCTCGGTCGACGAAGTCGGCAGCCGAGACCGCCCCGTCATGGGAGAATGGGCAGATCATGTCACCGAGAGCTCTCAAGGCGCTTGAACCGGCCGCAACTGCCCCCGCGTTCATCCGTAACTTCTGCATCATTGCCCACATCGACCACGGCAAGTCGACCCTTGCCGACCGCATGCTGCAGATTACGGGCGTCGTCGACGACCGAGCCATGCGTGCGCAGTACCTCGACCGGATGGATATCGAGCGTGAGCGCGGCATCACTATCAAGAGCCAGGCCGTGCGGATGCCGTGGGAACTTGACGGTCAGACCTACGCGCTCAACATGATCGACACGCCTGGCCACGTCGACTTCAGCTACGAGGTCTCCCGCAGCCTGGCCGCCTGTGAAGGCGCGATTCTTCTCGTCGACGCGGCGCAGGGCATCGAAGCCCAGACCCTCGCCAACCTGTACCTGGCCCTCGAAAACGATCTGACGATCATCCCGGTGCTGAACAAGATCGACCTGCCCGCGGCCGACCCGGAGAAGTACGCGAAGGAGCTCTCCAGCCTCATCGGCGGCAGCCCCGACGATGTGCTGCGCGTCTCCGGCAAGACCGGAATGGGCGTTCCCGAACTCCTCGACCTGGCTGTCAGCCAGATTCCGGCGCCGAAAGGCAACGCGGATGCCCCGGCCCGCGCCATGATCTTCGACTCGGTGTACGACAGCTACCGTGGCGTCGTCACCTACGTGCGCATGATCGACGGTGAGCTGAAGCCGCGCGAGAAGATCCAGATGATGTCCACTCGGGCCACCCACGAGATCCTCGAGATCGGAGTCAGCTCCCCGGAGCCCACCCCGAGCAAGGGTCTCGGTGTGGGCGAGGTGGGCTACCTCATCACCGGCGTGAAGGACGTGCGCCAGTCGAAGGTCGGTGACACTGTCACCACGGCGGCCAAACCGGCCACCGAAGCATTGCCGGGTTACACCGAGCCGCAGCCGATGGTCTTCTCGGGTCTCTACCCGATCGACGGCAGCGATTTCCCGGTGCTGCGTGAGGCGCTCGACAAGCTCAAGCTGTCTGATGCCTCGCTGGTCTACGAGCCCGAGACATCCGTTGCTCTGGGCTTCGGGTTCCGCTGTGGCTTCCTCGGCCTGTTGCACCTCGAGATCATCACCGAGCGTCTGGAGCGCGAGTTCGACCTCGACCTGATCGCCACGGCGCCGAGCGTGCCGTATGAGGTCACCACCGATGACAAGCGCACCGTCACCGTGACGAATCCGAGCGAGTTTCCGAGCGGCAAGATCGCCAAGGTCGAGGAGCCGGTCGTTCGGGCCGCAATTCTCGCGCCGAAAGACTACGTCGGCGTCATCATGGAACTCTGCCAGGGCCGCCGCGGCGTGCTGCTCGGCATGGAATTCCTCGGTGAAGACCGGGTTGAGATTCGCTACACCATGCCACTCGGCGAGATCGTCTTCGATTTCTTCGACCAGCTGAAGAGCCGCACCGCCGGCTACGCCTCGCTCGACTACGAACCCACTGGCGAGCAGGAAGCAGACCTGGTCAAGGTCGACATTCTGCTGCAGGGCGAGCAGGTCGACGCGTTCAGCGCCATCGTGCACCGTGACAAGGCGTATGCCTACGGCGTGCTGATGACAACGCGACTGCGCGAACTGATCCCGCGTCAGCAGTTCGAAGTGCCCATTCAGGCCGCCATCGGAGCGCGCATCATCGCGCGTGAGAGCATCCGGGCCATCCGTAAGGACGTTCTGGCCAAGTGCTACGGCGGTGACATCAGCCGTAAGCGCAAACTCCTCGAGAAGCAGAAGGAGGGCAAGAAGCGCATGAAGATGGTCGGCCGGGTCGAAGTTCCTCAGGAAGCATTTGTTGCGGCGCTCACCGGAGATACCGAAAAGAAGAAAGAAAAGTAGTCTGATGCGCCGCGCAACATTCACCGATGCCTCCGTCACCTATGGGGCGATCGGGGGAACCCTCGCCGACGACCTCATGATCTACCCGCCGCCCGGAACACGGCCGGCGGAGCACATCGTCAAGCTGGGCAGCGGTGAGGAGCGTTTTCACGCGGCCGCGGCATCACTCATGTCGTGGGGTGTGCAGCGCGGCAGCGGCATTGAGGTCACCGACTTCGAGGCCGGAACCGGCGTGGAATACACCGGAATCGTCTTCGACGAATATGGGATCCCCTCGAGAGATCAGAGTCATCCGGTCAACGAGGCGACGTTTGGCGAAGACGGCACGCCGTACATCTCCAATGGCATGACGGCAAAGCTTCACATCAAGGCCGGACCGTTCACGGTCGTCGCCCCGGTGCGTGTCGTCTATGTGATCGACGAGGCGAACCGGATCGGATTCGCCTACGGCACGATGGCCGGTCATCCCGAAAGCGGAGAAGTGTCGTTCATCGTTGAACGTCACGACGATGACACCGTCTGGCTCGCGATCCGCTCGTTCTCGCAGCCGAGCAACTGGAAGTACACCCTCGCCACGCCCTATCTGCGTTATCAGCAGAAGCGATACACCAAACGGTACCTGCGCGCCCTGCACCCATCATCGGGGGCCTAGACATGCCCAGCGCACTTCCGCTCGGTGACCCCGCACCGCTTGACGGTCTGCTGCCGGCCTCGGTCATCGAGGGCGCCGGGGAACGCGACTTCGGCGTCTACCTGCACGTTCCGTTCTGCCGCGTGCGCTGCGGCTACTGCGATTTCAACACCTACACCGCCACCGAGCTGCGTGGGGTCAAGCAAAGCGATTACGCCAGCCAAGCGGTGATTGAGATAGAGGCCGCCGGGCGCATCCTGACCGAATCGGGTCTGCCCGCCCGCACTGCCCAGACCGTCTTCTTCGGTGGCGGAACGCCGACCCTGCTTCCCGCCGAGAACCTGATTCGGATGCTGCAGGCCGTGCGTGACACCTGGGGTATCGCGCCCGAGGCCGAGGTGACGACCGAGGCGAATCCCGACTCGGTCGACGCCGCCTATCTGGCCGCACTGGCCGAGGCCGGCTTCACCCGCGTCTCATTCGGCATGCAGTCGGCGGTGCCGCACGTGCTCGCGACGCTGGAACGCACGCACGACCCGGCCCGGGTGCCGCTCGTCGTGCAGTGGGCGCGCGAGGCCGGCCTCGACGTGAGCCTCGACCTCATCTACGGCACGCCGGGGGAGTCCCTCGACGACTGGCGCACCAGCCTCGACTACGCCATCGGCCAGAAGCCAGACCACATCAGCGCATACTCGTTGATCGTCGAAGAGGGCACCAAGCTGGCACGGCAGATCAAACGTGGTGAGGTCGCGCACGTCGACGAAGACCATCAGGCAGACCTCTACGAGCTGGCCGATGAGAAGCTCGCCGCTGCGGGCTACGGCTGGTACGAGGTGAGCAACTGGGCGACCGATGATGCGCACCGTTCCCGCCACAACCTCGCCTATTGGACCGGCCAGGACTGGTGGGGCGTCGGCCCCGGCGCGCACAGCCACGTCGGTGGGGTGCGCTGGTGGAACGTCAAGCATCCGGCCGCGTATGCCGACCGGGTGCTCGCCGGTCACTCGCCGGCCGCGGGACGCGAGACCCTCGACGCGGCGACGCGCGAGGTCGAGCGAGTGCTGTTGCGCTCGCGCATCCGTGAGGGTATTCCGGCCGCCTCGCTCGGCGACCAGGGCCGGCACGCGGTGGCCGGGCTGATCGCCGACGAGCTCATCGACCCGAAGGCAGCCTTTGCCGGCTCCATCGAACTGACGCTGCGTGGGCGCCTGCTCGCGGATGCCGTCGTGCGCCGTCTTCTCGCCGACGATTAGCCCCGGGATGAGGCCTCCGGGATGAGGCCTCCGGGATGAGGCCTCCGGGATGAGGCGCCCGGGAACAAGCCTGGGTCAGCTCACGAACTTGATCGTCAGCGGGTAGACGTACGGCTTGCCGGCGTTCGCGGCGAGGGCGGCCATGATCCCAAAGACGATGCTGAGAACCCAGGCGGCGAGCAAGATCAGGAATCCGATAAGCAGGAACGCTGTGACCCAGCCGATGACATACGCGATCAACAGGGTGATTTGAAAGTTCAGAGCCGTGGCCGTGTGCTCACGGATGAAGGGGCCGCGATCGCGAAGGATCAGGTAGCCGATCAGCGCCGGCAGAAACCCGAACAGGATTCCGCCGATGTGGATCAGGGTCGCCCAGAGCTTCTCGTCGGCGGGGCTGAGGGGAGCCGATGCCTGGTAGGGGGTGTCGCCGGTCGGTGGCAGGGAAGTCATGGCAGTCACTTTCGTCAAGGAGGGGGTTACGAGTAGAGACTAGCTACTTGATCAGTCGCACCGCGAACGGGTAGCGATAGGGATGCCCGTCTTTCGCCTGCATGAAGCCGAGAATCGAGAAGATCACACTCGCGATCCACACCACCCAGACGAGCAGTCCGACGACGGCTCCGATTCCGAGCGTGACGACGGTGAGGAATCCGGTGACGATCCAGATGATTGCGTAGGCGAAGACGAGTGTGATCTGAAAGTTCAAGGCCTCCTTGGCTTGCTCGTCGGTGAACCGTCCGCGATCTTTGAAGACGAGCCAGATGATCAGCGACGGCAGAAAGCTGAGGATGCCGCCGAGGTGAGCGAGCGAAGCCCACTGCCAATCTTGTGCTTGAGTGAGTGGGGCAGCCACGGGAGCAGCAGGCTGAGTGGGGTGTTCTGGTGGGTGCTGGCCGAGGTGAGGATCGTCGGGGAGCGGGGCTTGTGAGTCACTCATCATCATGCCTTTCAGCGAAGGAAGAGGGATCAATGCCCTCTTAACGGTACTGCGGCACCGGGTGCGGAGCAATGGGTTCACTCAGCCGGACAGGATATGATTGGCACTCAGTCAGTGTGAGTGCTAACAATGGGCAGGGGAGGCGATCTCAAATGGTGTCTGATCGTAGTCTCGAAGTGTTGCGCGTGATCGTGCAGGACTACGTGGCGTCCCGCGAACCCGTTGGCTCCAAATCGATCGTCGAACGGCATTCTTTCGGGGTGTCGGCCGCGACGATCCGCAACGACATGGCTTTGCTTGAAGAAGAAGAGCTGATTGCCGCTCCGCACACGTCGTCGGGCCGCATCCCCACCGACAAGGGGTATCGAGTGTTTGTCGATCACCTGGCCGACCTGCGCCCGCTGACGGCAGCGCAACGACAGGCCATCGAGGCTTTTCTCGGCCAATCCGCCGACCTCGACGAGGTGCTCGCTCGCAGCGTGCGACTCCTTTCCCAACTCACCCGCCAGGTTGCCCTGGTGCAGTATCCCTCGGTGTCTCGCGCAAAGGTGCGTCACATCGAACTGGTTCCTCTCAGTGAGACCCGCCTTCTCTCGGTGCTGATCACCGACTCGGGCCGGGTGGAACAACGCGTGATCGAATTGCCACGCTCCGTCGACGAGCACACGTTGGGCGAGGTGCGTGCGCGACTGAATTCCGTCGTCGGCGGCCGAACGATGGCGGATGCCGCGGCGGCGCTGACGGCGCTGGCCGGCGTCGGACCGCGCGAGCTGCAGCCCGTCGTCGACCTGATCACCGCTACTCTCGTCGACCAGATCGGCGCAAACCGTCACGACAAGCTCGTGATGGCCGGAGCCGCCAACCTGGTGCGCACCGAAGAAGACTTCACCGGCAGTATCTCGCCGGTGCTCGACGCCATCGAGGAGCAGGTCGTGTTGTTGCGCCTGTTCGGCGAGATGGCGACTGACTTGCACGGCGTCGCGGTGAGCATCGGACGCGAGAATGCGTCGTTCGGTCTCGGCGAGACATCCGTTCTCACGAGCGGGTACTCCGCACCCGGCGGCGATTTCGCCCGATTGGGTGTGCTCGGTCCGACCCGCATGGATTATTCCAACAACATGGCCGCCGTTCGTGCGGTGGCCCGCTACCTCTCTCGCCAGCTGGGCGAGAACTAACCACCAGAATCAACGAGGAGAGCCACCTTTGGCTGACCACTACGAAGTTCTTGGCGTCGAGCGTGACGCCAGCACCGACGAGATCAAGAAGGCGTACCGCAAGCTGGCCCGCCAGTTGCACCCCGATGTGAACCCCGGGGCGGATGCCTCGGAGCAGTTCAAGCTCGTCACTCACGCCTATGACGTGCTGAGCAACCCCACTGAGCGTCAAAAATATGACCGGGGTGGCCAGGGCGGTGGCGGATTCGACGGCGGCAACTTCGGTAACTTCGGCGACATCTTCGAAACCTTCTTCGGCGGCGGCGGCGGCCAGAGCCGCGGCCCGCGATCCCGCCGTGAACGGGGACAGGACGCTCTGCTACGTGTGGAGCTCGACCTCGACGAGGTCATCTTCGGCACGCACCGTGAGATCGAGGTCGACACGGCTATCGTCTGTGCGACCTGCAACGGATCGTGCTGCCAGCCCGGCACATCGCCGGTCACCTGTGACATCTGCCACGGAACCGGAAACATCCAGCGTGCCGTGCGTTCTCTGCTGGGAAACGTCATGACGAACAGCCCCTGCGGCAGCTGCCGCGGCTACGGCACCGTCATCGCCACCCCGTGCGTGACCTGCCAGGGGCAGGGCCGCGTGCGCGCCCGTCGTACCGTCGCCGTCGACATTCCGGCCGGCGTCGAGACGGGTCTGCGACTGCAGATGCCCGGCAGCGGCGAGGCCGGGCCCGCCGGTGGCCCGAACGGTGACCTGTACCTCGAGATGAAGGTGCGCCACCACGACGTGTTCAGCCGTGACGGCGACGATTTGCTCGCCACCATCGAGGTGCCCATGACCGACGCCATCCTGGGCACAACGGCCACGGTCAAGGCCCTCGATGGCGATATCGCGGTCGAGCTGAAGCCGGGTGTGCAGAGTGCCGAGGTTATTACGATCAAGGAGCGCGGCGTCACCAAGCTACGCGGCAACGGCCGCGGCGACCTGAAGATCGGCGTGCATGTGGTCACTCCCACCAAGCTCGACCACAAAGAAAAAGAACTCATCGAACAGTTCGCAGCCCGTCACAAGACGCCGGCTCCGGCGCTCAGCCAGTTTCAACAGGGGCTGTTTGCGAAGCTGCGCGACCGGTTTCTCGGCTAAGTCTGATGGCCCATTTCTTCCTCGATGAAACCCTGAGTGCTTCGCTCTGCGCGCCCGGCTCCACCGTGAGCATCGGCGGCAGTGAGGCCAAGCATGCCGTGACGGTCAGCCGTATCCGGCCGGGCGAGCAACTGCTGCTCGGCAACGGGGCAGGAATGATTCTGCACGGCACCGTCGTGACGGCTGAGCCGGCCGAGCTGACCCTGTTGGTCGACACGCGCGAGCTGACCCCAGCGGCGACACCGCGCATCGTTCTGGTGCAGGCCTTGGCCAAGGGCGATCGGGACGAACTGGCCGTGCAAGCGGCGACCGAGTTGGGCGTTGACGGGGTCATCCCGTGGACCGCCGCTCGGTCGATCTCACGCTGGGAAGGCGCGAAAGTCACGAAGGGTCGAGAACGCTGGGCGAGCATTGTGCGCGAGGCCAGCAAACAGTCGATTCGCCCGTGGCTTCCGGTGGTGGCCGACCTGGTCAGCACCAAACAGCTGGTGAAGCTGGCCACTGAGACGCGGATGCTGCTGCTGGAGCCGAGTGCGACGGCGCGGCTGACCGAGGTCGACTTCGTGGTCGAATTCGAGGCCGACGTCGAGGCCGACGTCGACGATGCCGCGGATGCCACCAGCCGGCGTGACATCCTGCTCATCGTCGGCCCCGAAGGCGGAATTGCGCCCAGCGAACTCGACGCCCTCGAGGCGGCCGGCGCCACGCGCGTGCGCCTCGGCGACACGGTGCTGCGCACCTCGACGGCCGGGCCGGCGGCCCTCGCCATCCTGAACGCGACGCTTCGTCGTTGGTAGCGCCGCTTAAGATAGCAGTATGACTTCTTCTGGGGCAGAACCGTCCATCTTCAGCCGCATCGTCGCGCGTGAAATCCCAGCGACCATCGTCGCCGAGAACGACCAGATCATTGCGTTCGAAGACATCAACCCGCAGGCACCCGTGCACATCGTCGTCACGACGAAGACCGGCGAATACCGTGACGTCGTCGAACTCGCCGCCGGTGACCCGCTCCTGCTGGCCGAACTCGTGCGCGTCGCCCACGAGATCGCCGCCGAGCGCACCGGCGGGGAGTTTCGGCTCGTGTTCAACACCGGCGCAGCCGCCGGACAGACCGTATTCCATGTGCACGCACACGTTCTGGGCGGCGGACTGGGGGAGGGCACCCTTGGCAGTCGATGATCATGACTCGTCGGAACCGACGCGCGTTGATGTGCATCTGCAGGTCGAGGGTATCGCCATGGTGCGACTACTGGGGCCGCACGATCGCTTCCTTCGCAGCATCGAAAAGCAGTATCCCGGCGTCAGTGTTCACGTGCGCGGCAACGAGATCACCCTCACCGGTTCGGCGAGCGACACCGATGCCGTGCGCCGCCTGATCGACCAATTGCAGCTGATGATTCGTCACGGTGAGCCGTTCGGTGAGTCTGCGGTGGCCGCCTCGGCACGGATGCTGAGCAGCGATGCCTCGCAGAGCCTGTCTGACCTCCTCGGGCAGGCCATCCTCACGTCGCGCGGCACGAGCATCCGTCCGAAGACGACGGGCCAGAAAGAGTATGTCGACGCGATCGACCTGAACACCATCGTGTTCGGCATCGGACCGGCCGGAACCGGTAAAACCTATTTGGCGATGGCGAAAGCCGTGCAGGCCTTGCAGCGCAAAGAGGTCGAGCGCATTATTCTCACGCGTCCGGCCGTCGAAGCGGGGGAACGGCTGGGCTTTCTGCCCGGCACCCTCACCGACAAGATCGACCCGTACCTGCGTCCGCTCTATGACGCCCTCAACGAGATGATGGATCCCGAGCTCGTGCCCAAGCTGCTTGCGGCCGGCACCATCGAGGTCGCCCCGCTCGCGTACATGCGCGGCCGCACCCTGAGCTCGTCGTTCGTCGTGCTCGACGAAGCCCAGAACACGACGCCCGAACAGATGAAGATGTTTCTCACCCGACTCGGTTTCGGCTCGAAAATGGTCGTCACCGGCGACATCACGCAGGTCGATGTGCCCGCCGGGGCGAGCGGTCTGCGTCTCGTGACGCGCGTGCTCGACGGCGTCGACGACATCCATTTTTCACGCCTGACCAGCGCAGATGTTGTCAGGCATTCCCTGGTGGGGCGCATCGTCGATGCGTACACCGAATATGACGCACAGAAGCAAGCGCAGCGTTACGAAGCCGAGCAGGCCCGTGAATTCGCCGACCGTGCCGAACGCCGAACCCGCGGTACTGGCGACCGCCACCTGAAACGGAGACCGAGTTGAGCATCGAAATCAACAACGAATCAGCCATCCCGGTCGACGAGGCCGCGCTTCTGCGTCTCGCGGCCTTCGCCCTCGACGCGATGCACGTGCATGCGGATGCCGAGCTCGCTATTGTTTTGGTCGACGAGGGGGCAATGGAGCAGCTCCACGTGCAGTGGATGGACGAGCCGGGTCCCACCGATGTGCTCAGCTTCCCGATGGATGAACTGCGCCCGGGAACAGCCGAGGCCGAGACCCCGCCCGGGCTGCTTGGCGACATCGTGTTGTGCCCCCAGGTTGCGCAGGAGCAAGCCGTGACGGCCGGTCATTCGACGCTCGACGAACTGCTGCTGCTCACCACACACGGTGTGCTGCACCTGCTCGGCTTCGATCATGCAGAACCCGACGAAGAAAAAGAGATGTTTGGGATTCAGCGTGAAATTCTGATCGGTTTCGCCATGCAGGAGAGACGCGCCAACTGATGTTTCTCGGCTGGTTTCTTGCCGCAGCAATCGTGTTGGTCGCCTTTGGTGGCCTCATGGCCGCCGTCGACGCCGCGGTGACCTCGCTCTCCCGTGCCGACATCGCGGAGATGGCCGAGACGTCGCGCTCGAAGAAGTCGCTCGAGGCGATTGCCGACGATACCGGCGCGCATTTGAACGCCATCAACTTTATGCGAATCATCGCCGAGACCACCGCGGCCGTGCTGGTGACGTTGTTCTTCGCAACGGCGATTGACGAATTGTGGATCGCCCTGCTGCTCGCGGCACTCATCATGACCGCGGTGTCGTTCGTGCTCGTCGGGGCCAGCCCGCGCAGCGTCGGGCGGGCCCGTCCGCGCCAACTGCTCACGTTCACGGCTCCGCTCGTGCACTTTCTGCGTTTTCTGCTCGGACCGATCGCCAACGCACTGGTCGCCCTCGGCAACCGGGTCACGCCCGGGCGGGCCGCCCTCACGACATTCACGTCGGAAGATCAACTGCTCAGCATGGTCGACGAGGCAACCGAGCACGACGTGCTCGAAGAAGACGACCGTGAGCTCATTCACTCGATCTTCGAGTTCAACGACACCGTCGTGCGCGAGGTCATGGTGCCGCGCACCGACATGGTCACCATCGACGCCAGAGCGACGATCGGTGCCGCAATGGGCCTGTTCCTGAGTAAGGGCAACTCCCGTATGCCGGTGTTGGCCGGCGAGGTGGACGATGTCATCGGCATCCTCTACTTGCGCGATGTGGCCAAGCTCGTCTACGAGCGGCCGATCAACGCAGACGCTCTCACGGTCGACGAGCTCGCCCGGCCGGCCCAATTCGTGCCTGAATCGATGAAAGCGGATGCCCTGCTGCGGCAGATGCAGACGGAGTCAAACCATCTGGCCATGGTTGTCGATGAGTACGGCGGAATTGCCGGACTGGTCACGATGGAAGATCTGATCGAAGAACTCGTCGGCGACATCTCAGATGAGTACGACCGCGATGTGGTCGAGGTCGAAGACCTGGGCGATGGACACTTTCGGGTGAACGCGCGGTTGGCCGTCGATGAGCTCGGCGAATTGTTTGACCTCGACCTTGATGACGATGACGTCGACTCCGTCGGAGGCTTGCTGGCGAAGGCATTGGGGCGTCTGCCGGTGGCCGGCTCCGTCGCAACGATGAGTGGGCTGATCCTCACCGCCGAGCGCACCGAGGGTCGTCGCAAAAGAATTAGCACCGTGCTGGTAGAACGAGACGAAGCCTTGATCGATGCGCAGACCGCATTCCTGGCTCCGTCTGATGATGAAGGAGTAAATGGCAATGGCCAAGGCAGATGAGTACCGCGCGGGTTTCGTCTCGTTCGTCGGACGACCGAACGTGGGCAAGTCCACACTGACCAACGCGCTCGTGGGGCAGAAGGTGGCGATCACGTCGTCGAAGCCGCAGACCACGCGTCGCGCCATCCGTGGCATTGTGCACCAGGAGAACGGCCAGCTGATTCTGGTCGACACACCCGGCATCCACCGCCCGCGCACCTTGCTCGGTGAGCGTCTCAACTCGCTCGTCACCGCTACGCTCGGCGACGTCGACGTGATCGGCCTGTGCATTCCCGCGAACGAGCCAATCGGCCCGGGGGACAAGTTCATCAACGAACAGCTTGATGCCTTCCCGCGCGCCAAGAAGGTGGCGATCGTCACCAAGATCGATGCGTCATCGAAGACGAGTGTTGCGAACCAGCTTCTGGCCGTGTCACAGCTGCGCGATTGGGAAGCGATCGTGCCGATCTCGGCGACCAGCCACATTCAGCTCGACACGTTGACGACCGAGCTGTTGCGTCTGCTGCCGACCAGCGAGGCGCCGCTGTACCCCGCCGACGCGGTCACCGACGAGAGCCTCGAATCGCGCATCGCCGAGTACATCCGTGAGGCCGCGCTTGAAGGGGTCACCGACGAGTTGCCCCACTCGATCGCCGTGACAATCGACGACATCATCGAGCGCGACGATCAGGAACTGGTCGAGATCTACGCCAACCTTTTCGTCGAGCGTGACAGCCAGAAGGGCATCATCATCGGTCACGCCGGTAGTCGGCTGAAGGATGTCGGTGCGCGTGCCCGCAAGCAGATCGAGCCGCTCGTCGGCAAGCGAGTTTTCCTCTCGCTGCGCGTCAAGGTCGCGAAGGAATGGCAGCGCGACCCGAAGCAGCTGGGTCGCCTGGGCTTCTAAGCGCGGAGAAACACGAGCGGGCGGCCGCAGAAGCAGCCGCCCACCGTTGGATCGATTTAGGCGTTCAGCGTTCCGCCATCGACGGGAAGAACCACCCCGGTGACAAAGCTCGACTGATCGGAAAGCAGCCACGAGACGGCGCTGGCGATCTCGGATGCCTGGCCGAGGCGTTTCATCGGTACCTGCGCGGTGTAGATGGCCTTGTCGGCCTCGGGCAGTCCGGCCAGGGCCGCGGTGTCGATAGCGCCGGGTGCGACGGCGTTGACCCGGATGTTGTCGGTGGCGTACTCCAGTGCGGTGCCGCGGGTCAGCGCGACGACGCCGTGCTTGGCTGCGCTATACGGGCTGAGGTTCGGGGTGGCCTTCAATCCGGCGATGGACGCCGTATTGACGATGTTGCCGCCACCGTTGGCGAGGAAATGCGCCGCTTCCGCTTTCATGCACAGGTAGGTGCCTCGCAGGGTCACCGCGATGGTGCGGTCCCACTCGGCGTCGGTGACCTGGTCGATGCGGTGTGGCATGGCGCCGATTCCGGCGTTGTTGGCGGCCAAGTGCAGGCCGCCGAAGGTCGCGACGGCGAAGTCGATCAAAGCGTTCACCTCGGCCTCATCGGCGACATTGGCGTGTTTGAACGCGGCCTGTCCGCCCGCCGCCACAATCTGGTCGACGATGCTCTGGCCGGCCGTGTCGTTCACATCGGACACGACAACGCTGGCTCCGTCGGCGGCCAGGCGCAGGGCGATTGCGGCCCCGATGCCTGCGCCACCGGCGGTGACCAGGGCGACCTTGTTTTCGAGTACTGCTGACATGGTGGTTCTCCTTCGACGAGTGTGTCAAAAATATACTGTCTTTACGACAGCATATGCCTGTTGGGTGGGAGCGCGGTCGGTGTACATCCAGCGGATGATTTCGGCCGCCGTGCGAGCGAGATCGGGGCTGGGGCTCGGTTCGATCGGAGTAAGCACCATACTCTTGAACGATGAGCGAAACGATGGCCGCAGAGGAACCCTTTGTGCAGCGTTTTCGCTGGGCGTTTGAGCCCATCGCCGCAGTCGCCTTCCTGTTTCTCTGGTCATTCGTTGCGCTCTGGACGGGGGAGCGCGGTGCGTTCAGCGCGATCATTCTGCTGGCCGCGGCACTCGGAATTTCCCGCATTCTCCCCGGTGGAGCCTTGGCCGCGGGGGTCTTCTCCCTCATGCTGATCGCCGGCCAGCTCGTGCCCGGGCTCGGCAACCCGGCCTGGGCGCTGTGCCTGGTCGGACTGTTCGTCTTCTTCGGCTCAAGCGCCTACGGCTCTCGGGCTGCGCGGGGTGTCGGCCTGACCGGAGCCTTCGTCGTGTCGGCGATCGTCGGTTTCGGTCTGCTGGCCTCCGGGGGAATCTTCGGTTCTGCCGGCCTACTCGGCTCGACGGGGGTGCTCGGCACCATGATCGTGCTCGGCATTCACGCGGTCGGCCTGCAGATGATTGGGGCGCTGCTCGTCGGTGCGTGGCTGACGGGACTGCTCGTCAAGATTCACGCCGAGCGGCGAGCGCAACCCGGCGAACGTCCCCTGAGCGGTTTCGAGGGGTGGCTGATGAGGCGTGACGAGACGGCCTCTCGCGGAGAAAGCCTGCTTCCCGTCGGTCCGTCCCGCTGGGTTCGTCAATTGACCATGCGCCAGTTCGCCGCAGACGCTCTGATCGCGGTTCTCTTCGTGCTGCTCGGTTTCGTCTCCTCAAGCAATAGTTCAGTCGGTGAGACCGTCGTGGTGCTCGGGTTCGGGGCCGCCCTGAGTGTGCGGCGCCTGTCACCATCCGCCGCACTGATGATTGCGTGGGCGACCGCACTGCTGCAGATGGGCTTTGGCCTCGACACGCTCACGGCCAACGTCGTAATTCTGGCGGTGCTCTATGCAACGGCGGCCTACGGGGGACGCATCCTGAAGTGGGTGGGTCTGGCCTCGGTGGGTGTGGGCGCGCTCGTTGCCTCAGCGTATTTGGTGCTCGTCAACTCGGGGGAGTTTCCCTCAGTCGGCCTGGCCGAGTTGGCTTTCGCCGGAGTGGCACCGGGCGTGCTCGGGCGTATAGCAAGTCAAATCGCGTTGTATTTCATCGCCTGCCTGGCCGTGCTCGGCCTCTCGTGGACGCTCGGACTGCTCGTGCGTACCTGGCATAACGCCAGACAGAGCCGTCGACAGGAGGCCCGGGCCGTCGACGACCAGCGTGCCGCCGAACGCACCGTGGTGGTCGAGCAGGAGCGCAACCGTATCGCCCGTGATATGCATGACGTTGTCGCCCATTCTCTCGCTGTCGTCATTGCCCAGTCGGATGGCGCCCGGTATGCACGGGCGACCGATCCGGCCGCCGTCGACTCTGCGCTCAGCACCATCTCGCTCACCGCCCGAGAGGCGTTGGCCGACGTGCGCATCCTGCTCACCCAACTCCGCCAGGAGCAGTCGAGCGGTCCTCAGCCGGTGCTGGCAGACCTGGGCCGCCTGATCGAGCAGATGCGGGGCACGGGGCTGAGCGTGGTCTGGCGCAACTCGGGAACACCGTTCGCGCTGGGCTCCGGTGCCCAGTTGGC
This sequence comes from Leifsonia psychrotolerans, assembly GCF_013410665.1. NCBI lineage: Bacteria > Bacillati > Actinomycetota > Actinomycetes > Micrococcales > Microbacteriaceae > Glaciibacter > Glaciibacter psychrotolerans. The sequence goes on from NZ_JACCFM010000001.1 coordinate 723,300, forward strand.
CGTGTACCGCATCATCCAGGAGGCGCTCACCAACGCGCTGCGCCATGGTGATCCAGACCACCGCGTCCGCCTCGAGCTCAGCTGGGAGCCGACTGAGCTGGTCGTGACCGTCGAAAATGCCGTGCGGGACACGGCAATGGACCACGGGGCTGTCGGCCACGGCGTGCCCGGCATGCGGGAACGCGCCGTGCTGGCGGGAGGCACACTCACCACCGAGAGTGTGAACCGCCGCTTTCTGGTGACCGCCACACTTCCGGCTGGGAGGCCACACGCATGATGACACCACCCACGATCCGCGTCGCCCTGGTCGATGATCAGGCGCTCTTCCGAGCGGGAATTCGGATGCTCGTCTCGTCGCAACCCGACCTTGAATTCGTCGGTGAGGCCGGTAACGGTTCCGAAGGCGTGCAGATGGCGGCCGAGAAACGGCCTGATGTGATTCTGATGGACATCCGAATGCCCGTGATGGATGGCATCCGTGCCACCGAACTGATCCTGGCCGGGGCCGATGCGCGGGGCGAAACCCCGCCGCGCATTGTCGTGCTCACCACATTCGATCTCGACGAGAGCGCGACGAAAGCCATTCGGGGCGGTGCCAGCGGATTTCTACTCAAGGATGCCGACCCCGAGTTTCTGCTCGCCTCAATTCGCACGGTACATGCCGGCAGCTCGGTGATCGCGGCGTCGGCCACCCGCGAGCTATTTGAGCACTTCGAGCGGCGCCAAGCCCTTCACGAACCGGTTCCCGCGGCGTTCCACACACTCACCGGTCGTGAACGGGAGATCTTCGAGCTTGCCGCGCGCGGTCTGAGCAACTCAGAGATCGCGGCGGGGGAATTTCTTTCCGAGGCCACGGTGAAAACACACATCAGTCGCATCCTGTCCAAGCTCACGCTGCGTGACCGCGTTCAGCTCGTGGTGTTCGCCTTTCAACATCGTTTGACCCACAAGGACGGCGCCCGTTCCGTCGACTGAGACGGGAGTCGTGAATTCGCTGAGCGTCTCCTGGGCGTCGGTCAGGCTACCCTGAATCCTCGCTCAGAACCTGTCGCCTGAGCCCTGTAGTCGGCGCGGAGGTGTGAGAGTAGCAGCGGAGGATCGATGAACAATCCACTGCTGAACGCCGACATCGTCGGCGGGCCGCTGCTCGTCGGGTTGTATGCGGGTGCCAGCGTGTTCTGTCTGGTGCTGCTGCTGCGCCGACGGCCGTTGCGCGGTGCGCTCATCACGACTCTCGTGGTGCTGGTCGCTCTGCTTCTCGGGTGGATGCTGGCCTGGCTGATCAGCGACGTCTGGAACGTCTACGGAATCTCGCTTTCTGTGGTCACGCGACTGTGGGTGAGTGTCTGCGTCGCCGGAGTTGCGTTGGCGGTCACCAATCTGTTCCGCAGTCGGTGGCGGCGAAAGATCATCGCACTCATCGCAATTCCGCTCTTCATACTCACTGCGGCATTGGGCATCAACGCGGATTTCGGGGCCTTCACGACCGTGCGCAGTGCGCTCGGGCTGCCGCTCTATCCAGCCCTTGACACCTCGACGGTTGCGCATCCCGACCTGAGTCACGGCACTGTCGGCACCGTCACGATTCCCGCCTCCACGTCGCACTTCGACGCCCGTCAGGCGCTTGTCTATCTGCCCCCGGTGGCCCGTCGGGCCGACCCTCCGATTTTGCCGGTGATGGAGCTGATGTCGGGTCAACCCGGTGGCCCGGTCGACCTCTTTTCGTCGGGTCACTTGGCCACGGTGCTCGACGAGTATGCGCAAAGCCACAACGGCTACGCGCCCATCGTCGTGGTGCCTGACCAGCTCGGCTCGCCCGAGCGCAACCCGATGTGTCTCGATTCGCCGCTCGGCAACTCGGCGAGCTACCTGACCGTGGATGTACCCCACTGGATCCGCGCCCACTTTCGGGTGTCGGCCGAGCCCGACGGGTGGGCCATTGGGGGATTCTCGCAGGGCGCGACCTGCTCGATGCAACTCGGCCCGGCGCATCCGGAACTCTACGGAACCATTCTCGCCATCTCATCTGAACTGGTTCCGCAAAACGGCACATTGCGCAACACCATCACGGCGGGCTTTGGCGGGGATGCTGCGGCCTTCGCTGCCGCTGCGCCCTCGGCGATCCTGTTGGCCCACGCGCCCTATCACGGCATGAAGGCCATTTTCGTGGTGGGCGGGAATGATGATCGTTACCTGCCGTGGTCCGAGATCCTCGCCTCCAGCGCAACCCGGGCCGGTGTGGAATCCACACTGCTTGTGTCGCCGGGGACCGCGCACGACTGGCATACCGTCACCTGGGCCTTCACGAACACGATCCCGCTCGTCGCGGCAGATCTCGGCCTGGCTGCGCGATGAAAGGAGTCCTCAGGCTGGCTGAACGCCAACCGTTCGCGCTCGGGTACGCCGCACTGATTCTGGTCACGGCATTCATCGCCGACGCCGTGCGGATGCCGGCCGGGCGAATTCACCTCCTCGTCGGAACCGGCTACGACTCTGTCGTGCACCTCGGCCGCTGGTGGTCACCGCTTGGTTCGGTGTTCTTCACCGCCGGCAGCGCCCAACTGGTGGTCGTCCTGGTTGCCGCAGTGCTCGTTCTGGGCTCCGCCGAACGTCTCATGGGGAGTGCGCGCACGGTCGTGGCCTTCGTGACAACCGCGGTTCTCGGCCCCGGCATCGGCATTCTCCTGCAGAGCGTCGGTGTGGCCGGCGGAGAGCTGTGGTCACAGCATGTGCGTGGCCTGTGGGTGATCGACCCGCTGACGCCCATTACCGGCAGCATCATGGCGGCCAGCTGCTTTGCCGGCCCACTCTGGCGACGCCGCATCCGGGTCGTCACCCTCGCCAGTGTGCTCATGCTGGTGCTCTACTCCGGCCAACCCGCCGATCTGTATCGCCTGGTCGCGGCGTTAGCAGGGTGGGGACTCGGTTTCGCTTTTCAGCCACGCCCGGTCAGATTCATGTGGCGTCGGAGCTCACATCACGAGACCCGCACCCTGCTCGCGGCCGTCGTCGGCGTTCTCGCCCTCGGACCCGTCGTGACCAGCTTCTCGGGCGGTCGCTTCGGGATTCTGGCGCCCCTCGGGCTGCTCTTCAATCCCGACTTCTCGGGCGCCGGCATCGAACGGGACCGCTGCCTCTTCGGCGACGTCACCCTGCAGTGTGTGCACGAGCTGACGCTCGAACGCCTCGGCGGTGTCGGCCCGGTGCTGGTCAGCCTGTTGCCGCTGCTCGTTCTGCTCGTCGCCGCGTACGGTCTGTCACGGGGAAGGCGGTTCGCGGCCTGGTTGGCGATTGGTGTGAACCTCGGACTGGCCGCGCTCGGAGCCTGGTACTACGGTTTGCTCCCCATCAGTGGTCAGTCGTTCGTCTGGCATCCGCATGCCACGCGCTACTGGGAGATCGCTCTCACCCTCGTCGTCTCGGTGCTCGTTCCGGCCGCCACCGCCGTCGTACTCGTGCTGAACCTGAAGCAGTTCCCCGTGCGGAGTCGCCCGGGCGGGCCGCGCCGGTTCGCCCTGACGGCCGCGGCGACGCTGCTGGTGCTCTCGACCGTCTACGTCGGACTTGGCGGCCTGCTGCGCAGCGGGTTCAGCCCGCAACCGAGTTTTCTCGACCTTCTCGCGGATGTGCCGGAACGTTTCATACCCGTCGGCTTTTTGCGTATCGAACGGGTCTCGTTTCTGCCGACGAATTGGCTCACGGGCACGCTCTACCACTGGGTCGGCCCGGTGTTCTGGATCGTCGTGATCGTGGGCGCCATCCTCTGTCTGCGCGCGGCGCCGGTCGGGGCGAATCCCGAGCACGCCCGCACGCTGCGCACTCTTCTCGAGGCGGGCGGCGGTGGATCCCTCGCCTACCTCGCGACCTGGGCGGGCAACTCGTATTGGTTCGCTCCCTCCGGAACGACCATGATCGCCTATCGGGTGGTGAACGACGTGGCCATCACGACGAGCGATCCAATCGGGCCCGACACGGATGTTCCGGAGGCCATAGCCGAGTTCGCCACGATGTGCGACGACCACGGTTGGATTCCCGTCTTTTACAGCCTGCACGAACGGTGGCAGGGCCTGTTCGCCGAAATGGGCTGGCAGACAATGAGCGTGGGGGAGGAGACGGTATTGCGGCCGCGACTCTGGGATACGACGGGCAAGAAGTGGCAGGACATCCGCTCGTCAATCAACCGCGCCGACCGCGCGGGGGTGCGGGCCGAATGGACGAGCTATCGAGCGCTGCCGGTGCTGGAATCGCTACAGATCGCCGAGATTTCAGAGCAGTGGGTGCAGGAGAAGGGACTGCCGGAGCTCGGCTTCACGCTGGGCGGCATCGACGAGCTGCGCGATCCGGACGTTCGGCTGATGCTGGCCGTTGACGCCGACGACCGCGTACACGCCGTGACGAGCTGGATGCCGAGCTACCGCGAGGGCGTCATCGTCGGGTGGACCCTCGACTTCATGCGCCGTCGCCCGGACAGCATGAACGGAGTGATGGAGTTCTTGATTGCGCAGACCGCCCGCATGATGAGCGAACGGCCGGAGATCGAGTTTTTGAGTCTTTCGGCCGCGCCGCTCGCTCACACCGAAGAGCTTCCTGGCCGTCTGCTCGACTTCGTCGGGCGGGTGCTCGAGCCGGTCTACGGATTTCACTCTCTGCTCGCTTTCAAACGTAAATTCCAGCCCGAATTCCAGCCCTTGTTCATGGCCTACCCCGAGCCTGTCGCTTTGCCCGCGATCGGTGTCGCGTTGGCGCGGGCCTATCTCCCGGATCTGTCGGTGCGAGAAGCGCTCGCCTTCGTGCGTGGTCTCGGCTAACTGGTGCCTGTGGGTTCGCCGGTCGGCGAGCCCGACCAGCCGCCCGCGGTCGGCCCCGACCAGCCGCCCTCGGTCGGCCCCGACCCTTCGCTGATTGAGCTCCCCTCCCGCTGATTGAGCTCCCCTCCCGCTGATCGAGCCCACCCCGCCGATCGACCCCACCCCGCTGATCGAGCCTGTCGAGATCCCGCGAGCCATCCTCGAGACCGTGGACCGAGGTCTCGACAAGCTCGACCCACGGCTCGGTGATCGCCCCGCACCCCTCCCGCCGATCGACCCCGCCCCGCCGATCGACCCCGCCCCGCTGATCGACCCCACCCCGCCGATCGACCCCACCCCGCTGATCGACCCCACCCCGCTGATCGACCGCACCCCGCTGATCGAGCCTGTCGAGATCCCGCGAGCCATCCTCGAGACCGCGGCGCGAGGTCTCGACAAGCTCGACCCACGGCTCGGTGATCGCCCCGCACCCCTCCCGCCGATCGAGCCACCCCGCTGATCGAGCTCGTCGAGATCCCGTGAGCCACCCTCGAGACCATGCCCGCGGTTCCGGCCGGTTCAAGTTCTCGATCCCTCCACAGACACAGGTACTAGAAGTTATGCACTGATACTGAGAAAAGCTCGTAATCATGTTCGTTCTTTGGGAGAATGGAGCTATGTCAATCACTTCCCCACCCACCGTCTCCGCCCCGGAGCCGACACCCGCCCCGGGTACGTCGGCACCGACCGCGGCCATGGTGCTGGCGGCGGTCGAACAGGCCCGCTCTTCTCTGGCGGTGCTCGGCACGGTCAGCCCTGACCGGTTCACCGACGACGACCTGCTCGGTGTGCTCGGTGCGTTCGAAGGCGTGGGCCGGCTGGTTGATGCGGGACGGGTGGCTGTGGCGGCGACGGTCGAGGAACGCTCCGGCCGGTGGCTGGGCCGGGACTCCCTCGCGGCGAAGCGGGGCTGCACGAGTGGCATCGACCTGATCACCCGGGTCACCCGCATTTCCGGCCGGGAAGCGAAACGCCGTAGCGCCCTCGGTCTGCGAATGCGGGACACGCAGCACGTCGGAACGATCATCCCGGCGCTGTTCCCCACGGTGGGTGCCGCGGTCGCTTCGGGGTTGCTGGGGGTGGATGCGGCGGAGGTGATCATGTCCGGTCTGGCCGAGATCTCCCCGCGCGTTGCCCCCGATGATCTTGCGGCTGCGGAACGCGCTCTGGTGTCTGCGGCGACGGGCACGATCACGGCCGAGAATGAGGGTGAGCCGGGCGCGGGCTTTGCGTTCTCGGCGGACTCACTGCGGGTGCAGATGTTGCAGTGGCAGGCGGCGCTGGACCCCGACGGGGTGGCGCCGAATGAGACTGAGGTTGAGGCGACGAGCACGATCAGTTTCGGCCGCTTCAAAGACGGCATCTACCCGGTGCGGGGCGGGGTGACTCCTGATCTCTACGGAATCATGAACCTCACCTTCGACGCGTTCATCGCGGCCCGCAAAACCCCCGCATTCCCGACCGCCGCCGAACAAGCCCGCGACCAGGCACGCGACGACCGCGCCGAGCTAGACGGACAAGACCTGAACGACGACCACAACCTGAACGACGAGCACGGCCGCGAGCACGGCCGCGAGCACGGCCGCGAGCACGACCGCTCCGAGCACGACGACCGCGCCGAGCAGGATGCCCACGACGGTCCCGACGGACACGACCACGAGCACGACTGCGATGAACACGACGACCATGACCATGACCACGACCACGACCACGACCATGACGACCACGGCCAGGGTCCAGCCTCAGCCGAGGCTCTTCTTCCCGGGTCGGCCGGGCATGAGTTCGATGACGTCGACACCCGTACCGCCGGTGAGAAGCGGGCCGATATTCTGCGCGGCATGTTCACCCAGCTGGCCCAAGCCGATAACACCCCCAGCATTGGTGGTGCACCGCCGACGGTGGTGGTGCATGTGAACGTGAACGATATTGAAGCCGGGCGCGGTGTCGGCTGGATCGACGGCGTCGACGCCCCCATCTCGCTTCGCACGGTCGATCAGATGATGTGTGCCGGAGGGACCCAAACGGTTCTGTTCGGTCCGAACGGTGAGGTTCTGACGCTGACCGATCCGCAACGACTGTTCAACCGTGCCCAACGCCGGGCGATCCTCGCACGCGACGGCGGCTGCGGCGTTCCCGGCTGCGATGCCCCCGCACAGTGGCTCGAATTTCATCACGTGATCCCCTGGAGCAAAGGCGGCGTCACCGAAGTCGACAACGGCGTCAATCGCTAATACGACCTAAGACACGGTCTCTAGTTCAGCGCGCTCGATCCAGCGAGCGAGCAAACTGAATGCGGCTAGCGCCTCGATGGCATCTGCGTCCCTAAAGCTGTGTTCATCCGGCTCGACGTGGTTGACGACATTTCGTACCGCTGAGAAAAGGCCCTGTCCGAAGTTCCCCGCGCCTACATGCATGTCCTTGAAGAGGCTGACGTTCGACGGATCGCACAATCGCAATCGCGGCACGTTTGGTTTGGGGGACTCGGGACTAAAACTCTCGCGCACGAGTTGGCCCTCTCCGATTTCCTTCCTGTTGACCTTGCGCTGCAACCGGGAGTTTACGTTGATGGCAGCAGCCCACACCGCAGCGTCGTGGTTGCCACTCGTCCAATGCGGTCTCGCTGCTTCCCATACCCATGGGTGAAGGGACTTGCCCTCGACAAGCGGTGGAGGGTCGCCCTCTGCGCCCAGTTTTTCTCGCGCCTCGTCGCCCTCGGTCAGTTCCCAGATCAGGCGTCTGACGAGAGATTCTCCAGCCCAGCGTGGGCGCTCACGGTCGATGACTTCGGCGATAGCCAGCACTGAGTTTTGAGCGTTGCTGCGCTCCTCGACCGACCCCCGCAGCCGGGTCTTCTTATTCGGCTTGACCTCTTCCGGTGGGAGCGGCACTCGTTCGTGCAGCGACAGATACAGGTCAAGCTGTTTCAAGGCCCAGTCAACGTCCATGACAGCACGCTATCGGTCTATCGACCGCGAGAATCTATTCCCACCCGTGTCGCGCCCGGCGGGCGCGCCTTTACTTGAATCTGCAACATAACTTGGGAGCGCGGTAGCGCGATCCGAAGGCAAGGTTTCGACGGCCACAGGCCGTCGGAACCGCGGCAGCTTGGAAGATGCTGGGAACGAATGACAACGCTGCACGGCTTCCGGTATGAATGTTTTATACATAAGGACGCGGCGCTTGAGGCGTTGCATAAATTAGATTCTCTATAGATACCTGGGACCTCAGTGAGGTTGAGCGGCGCTAGAAGGCCAGTGTCCCCGCTCGAATTGAAACGACTAGAGGCCAGACCCGGTTGAAATCCGGGTGCTGAAGCGCGCGTCGGTCCTGCTGTTGTCGACGGCCCTTCGGTGGTCCCTGTCGGCTTCGAGCACTGGTCCCTTATGCTTCCCAACTCCTCACAGTCATATCTGCGAACTCTTGTGCGCCCGGATGCCGGATGGCATTTCAGTCTCTATCCGGATTCCGGAGAGGGCGGCGGGTCATTCCAGTACTCGGTACGCCGAGTGCCGGAGTATGTTGCTCCCGGCTCGGCGCGGGATCCGGAACGCGCGGCTGCCGAGGCCGGGCGAAGGGCTCGAGCGCGTCTGCGCCGGTATTGCGCGGCGAACCGGCTGAACCGTTTGGGAACCTTGACCTACGCGGGTGCGGGCAATCATGACCCGGCGCAACTGCGTGAGCATCTTGCCGGATTCTTCCGCCAGCTACGAGATGCGTTGGGCGGGGCAGCATTGCCCTATGCGTGGGTGCCGGAGTGGCACAAGTCCGGGCACGGCCTGCACGCGCACTTCGCGGTCGGACGGTTCATCAAACGCTCGCTGATTGTTGATTCCTGGCCGCATGGCTTTGTGCACATCAAGCTGCTCGGAGATCTCCCAGTCGGCTCCGGTTCCTTGTCGCAGGCGCGGCGCGCGGCGGGGTATCTGTCGAAGTACGTTGCAAAAACATTCGCCGATCCGACCGTGCGGGATCTGGGCTTGCACCGCTATGACGTGGCTCAAGGGTTTCAGCCGGAGGTGATGCGCCTGTCCGCCTCGTCCTCGGATGCGGTGATCGCGGAAGCGTCCGAGCTGATGAGTAGTGCCCCGCTCACGCGGTGGTCGTCGGCGGAGAACGCCGATTGGCAGGGTGCCCCGGCAATTTGGGCGCAGTGGGGTCGATGATGGGACTTGACCTGGATGCGGTGCGGGCGTGGGTCGAGAGAACCTGCGCGGCTCAAGGGGTGCCGGTGTTCGTGGCCGATGCCGCCGTTGTGGGCCGGGTGGGGACCCTGTTGGGGTCCGGGGCCCCGGCGCGTGCCCCGGAGGGGCGAGCCGGGGTGCCGGGCCTCACAGGTTCCAGACGGGCACGATCCGGTTCGGATTGAACTTCCCACCCTTGACCACCGCTGGATTGATCACCGCATGATCGAGCACGGCGGCGACGATCGCGGCCTGCCGTTCCAGGTTCATCTCATCCCACCGTTCGCGTAATTCCTGGCCGTGGCCGACGATCCCTTCCAGTGCTGTCGTTCCGGTGATCTGGGAGAGCTGCCGGTCGGTGGTTTTGATGCGGTGATCGAGGGGCTCCCGGGCTGCCTTCCACTCAGCGCGGGAGATCTCGCCGTCCGCCCACATCTCCGCTAGTTCGGTCAGTTTTGCTTGGTCGCGGTCCAGCTGCTCGAGTAGTTCGCTGTGCCGGGCATCATTGGCAAGCCTGCCGGTGAGGGTGTCGCCCATCTGTGGTGTGTCCAGCCGGTAGAGCACGGCGGCGGCGATCCATTCCTCTACCGGTGGGGCCGTCACCGTGACGCCGCCGCAGCCGCGATGATCCGGCCCCGACAGGCACACGTAGCGGCGCTCGAACTCCCGCGGAGAGGAGAAGAGTCGGCCTCCGCATTTGCCGCAGCGGAGCATCCCGCTGAGGAGGTAGCTGCGCGGGGTGCGTCGCCCCGTTGCGATCTTGGCCGCGAGCACGTTCAAGAGCTGTTGACGCTGCTCCACAGTGATGATCGGATCCCAGATGGCCGGTCCGACCACTTCCCCGAGATGGGAGCGCAGGCCGGCAATCCGCGGGGACTTTAGGATCATGCGCACCGTGCTCGTGCGCCACTCCGCGCCGGCGCTGGTCGGAATGCGTTCCGCGTCCAACCAGGTCGCAATCGACCGGATTGATTCTCCGGCCAGGACTCGGCGCACAATTTGCTGAATCAGCTCGGCCTCGACCGGGTTCACGGTGATCTTGTCGGCCTCGTACCCGAACGGGCGGTTCGGGCCGCCGCCCGGTTTTCCGGCTTCGGCGTTCTGCCGTGCCTTGCGGCGCAGGCGCTCCGACTTCCGACCGGATTCCTTCGCCGCGAATGCCGCAAAGATCCGGGCCATGAATAGACCGTCATCGTTGCCCAAGTCCACATCGGCGGTCACCGTCGCGAGCTGGCGCAACCCGGCGCCCTCGCAGACTTCGACGAACTGCTCGAGTTCGACCGGGCGGCGGGTCAGCCGGTCCAGGTTGTAGACGATCACCGCATCCCGTGCACCGGCTTGAATGTCCGAAACCATCCGGTGATACGCTGGACGGCTCTTGCCGGAGTAGGCAGAAATGTCGTTGTCGACGTACTCCTCGGCAACCGTCCAGCCCCGCTCATGTGCCAAACGTCGGCAGTCCTCGAGTTGACGGCTGATACCGAGTGCTTGCCCGGTCGGGTCGGAGGAGATGCGGGCGTAGATCGCAGCATTGCGAGGCTCAGTCATACGGTCATATTAGTGATTGATGCACAATGGTGTGGCGTTGTGTTGGCGACATCATCACACCATCGAAACGTCCGGCTGGGAGATCCTCATGGTCAACGGCCGCCCCCAAGTGAAAGCCCCGGCCTGGATCGACCCGAGCCGCACCTGGCGCGACGCCAACCGCCACCGCACCGACACCCACCGCCGCAACTGACGCGCGGCCGCGACTGACCTGCCGCGACTGACCTGCCGCGACTGACCTGCCGCGACTGACCTGCCGCGACTGACCTGCCGCGACTGACCTGCCGCGACTGACGCTCCGCGACTGACGCGCAGCGACTTACCTTCCGAGGCTGATGCGCGACTGACTCCCATCGCGACTGAACCCGCGCGACAGGGCTCCGGCGCGCGGAGCAAAGCTCCCAGTGGGTGTCGGCGGCACGGCATCCACCGTTCATCGTCACAGCACCCCGGCACAAGAGGCAAGCTGGGAGTGTAGCGAGGTGTGCCAGGCATGAAAGAAAAACGGTGCTAGCCTATATTCGTGTTGTTTGGTGCGCTCCTCCTTAGCTGCCGCGACGAGTCCTAATCTGAGGCCTCCCTCGTCGCGGAGTTTGTCGTCGGCTCATCACCACTCGCGAGGAGATCACGGATCATGAAGAACAACCAGACCGCGTCGGCTATGCCGATCCACAAGTACCGCCCGTACCATGAGCAGTTCCGGGTAGACCTGCCCGATCGCACCTGGCCGAGCAAACAGATCACGCAGGCACCGCGCTGGTGCGCGGTCGATCTGCGTGATGGCAACCAGGCTCTGATCGACCCGATGAGCCCCGAGCGCAAGCGCATCATGTTCGACCTGCTCGTGCGCATGGGCTACAAAGAGATCGAGGTCGGCTTTCCGTCGGCAAGTCAGACCGACTTTGACTTCGTGCGCAGCCTCATCGAAGAAAATGCGATCCCGGATGACGTCACCATTCAGGTGCTCACCCAGGCGCGCGAACACCTCATTCGTCGCACCTACGAGTCACTCGTGGGCGCCAAGCAGGCCATCGTGCACCTGTACAACTCGACGAGTGTGCTGCAGCGTGACGTCGTCTTCCGTCAAGACAAGCAGGGCATCATCGACATCGCCTTGAGCGGTGCGCGCCTCTGCCGCGAGATGGAATCACTGGTGCCCGGCACCGACATCTATTACGAGTACTCGCCCGAGAGCTACACCGGCACCGAACTCGCATTTGCCGTTGATATCTGCAACCAGGTCGTCGAAGTCTTCGAGCCGACGCCCGAGCGCAAGGTCATCATCAACCTGCCGTCGACGGTTGAAATGTCGACCCCGAATATCTACGCCGACTCGATCGAGTGGATGGGTCGCCACTTGGCCCAGCGCGAGAACATCATCATCTCGCTCCACCCGCACAACGACCGCGGCACGGCCATCGCCGCCGCAGAGCTGGGTTATCTGGCCGGCGCCGACCGCATCGAGGGCTGCCTGTTCGGCAATGGTGAGCGCACGGGCAACGTCGACCTGGTCGCCCTCGGCATCAACCTGTTCACGCAGGGCATCGACCCCCAGATCGACTTCAGCAACATCGACGAGGTCAAACGCACCGCCGAGCACTGCAACCAACTGCCCGTTCCCGAGCGCAGCCCCTGGGCCGGCGACCTTGTCTTCACCGCATTCAGCGGGTCGCATCAGGACGCCATCAAGAAGGGCTTCGAAGCAATGGCCGCCGAGGCTGAGGCCGCAGGACGAAGCGTTGACGACCTCGTTTGGGCGGTTCCCTACCTGCCGATCGACCCGAAAGACCTCGGCCGCAGCTATGAGGCCGTGATCCGGGTCAATTCGCAGTCCGGCAAGGGCGGAGTCGCCTACCTGCTGAAAACCGATCACGCTCTCGACCTGCCGCGCAAGCTGCAGATCGAGTTCTCGGGCGTTGTGCAGGCCAAGACGGATGCCGAGGGTGGCGAGGTTTCGAGCGACCAAATCTGGGCAATCTTCAACGACGAGTACCTGCCGACCAAGCTGGCCGACGCCAACGCCAAGTGGGGTCGCTTCGAGCTCCTCTCGACGCGTACCGCAAGTGACCTCTCGGGGTCCGTCGAACTCACCGTTGATCTGCGTGACGGCGACGTCGTTGGTTCGGCCACCGGATCCGGCAATGGCCCGGTCGCGGCGTTCCTCGGCGTGATGGCCGAGCGCGGCCTCGACATCACCCTGTACGACTACGTCGAGCACGCCATGTCGGCCGGGGGCGATGCCACTGCTGCCGCCTACGTCGAACTCGATGTCAACGGCACGCGCTACTGGGGAGTCGGAATCGACGCCGACATCTCGACGGCTTCCCTGAAGGCCGTCGTTTCGGCGGTCAATCGCGGTGTACGCATCGACAGTGCTGACCGCGCGCTGGCACGCGTCTAGCGAGTCCTGAGCGGCGGCGCGGCCTGCGATTCAGCAGCCGTCGCCGTCGCCGTCGCCGTCGGTGTCGCACTCTCCGCGACATCCGTCTCGGCCAGTGCCGTCGTGCAGTCGTCGATCGCCGCAGTGAGCAAACGGTTCAGGCGTCCGTCGATGTCGGGGTCGCAGGCCTCGGCAATGCCCTGCACCGCCGTGCGCACAATGGAGTCAGCCGTGCGTGACGTGAACTTGGTGTGAGCGAATGAGCCGGCCTCGACGATGAAGTGACGCGCCCACTTTTCGGTGTCGGGCGCTTGCGCGAAGGCCTGGCGCGTCTGAGCTCGCATGCCACTCGAGAATCCGCCGCTATGCCGCATGAGCATGTGTTCGCAGGTGAGGATGCCGACCGCAAGGGCGCGCTGCCGTTCCAGATTCGCTACGGGAAGCGCGCTGGTTGCCGCCCGCAGGGCCACGATCAGGCTGATCCGTTGTTCGTCGGAGTCGTCGCCACGCAATCCGATCACCGACGGAATGAGAGCCGCCAGGTTCGAGCGGGCGGCGTCGGAGGTGCAGTCGTTTGTCATGCGCGCCAGTGAGGCAAGCTGCGGATGCGTGCAGGCGGGATGATCGCTCCACGTTTCTCCCGCCAGGTACGACGCGAACTCCATGAAGCACCCGCCGCTGCGCGGGGTTCGATGTTTGCCTCGCGAAAGCACCGGCATGAAGTCAGGTGAACTGATGGCGTGTGGCGACATGAGAAACCTCCCTGCCCGCTGAAAATGGTAATTCCAGTGTCTACCCGGCAGGCGGGAAAGGCTAGAGCCACACAGCGAGCGGCAGACTATCGACGACGCCAGCGCGGCCAGCTGCCGATCGCTCGTTGCTGTGGCAGGCTCCAGCCGTACTTGGCGGCAAGAATTCGGATCACTGTCGTCACGATCACACAGATGATTGCCGCCACCGTGATCTGCACGTTGAGGAGCACGAGAATGACCAGCAATCCGCTGCCCACTCCGGCGGCGACCGCATAGAGCGATCCGACGTGCATTACGGCGATCGGTACGTTCAGCATCACGTCGCGCAAGATTGAGCCGCCGACCGCCGAGACGACCCCGACGAAGAGGGCTGGAATTTCGGGCAGGCCGTTGGAGAGCGCCTTTGTGGTTCCGATTACGCCGAACAGCCCGATGGTCACCGCGTCGAGCGCAATGATCAGTGGGTTCAAGCGTGTGAAGAGGCGCTGCAGCAGCATCCCCAGCAGCGCGAAACCGGTCGCGACCGGCAGGTACCAATTGCTTTGGAGCGCGGCGGGAACGCCGCCGAGCAGGATGTCTCGTAGTAGACCGCCACCAAGGCCAACGACGATTCCGATCAGGGCGACTCCGAGTAGGTCGAAACGACGGTCGGTGAATCGTCCGGCGAACATGGCCCCCTGAATGGCGCCGATCGCCACGGCGGTCAGGTCGATCCACAGGGGAATGGTGAAGAGGCTCGAAGTCACTCACTATTGGTATCACGACGCGCGAGCCGATTCGCACAGCGACGCCACGCGGCATCCGATTGTCTGCGGCAGCGCAGCAAGGGGTGGGAGAATCAAGGGGTGCCTGTCTACCGTGATGAAGCCGTCGTGCTGCGAACCCAGAAGTTGGGCGAAGCAGACCGTATCGTCACGCTTCTCACCCGCCACAATGGCAAGGTGCGCGCCGTCGCCAAAGGGGTACGGCGCACCGGCTCGAAATTCGGGGCCCGTCTCGAGCCGTTCATGGTCGCCGACGTGCAACTGTATGAGGGGCGCAGCCTCGACGTGATCACGCAAGCTGAGTCGCTCGGCTCCTACGGCGCGCAGATCACCGCCGACTATCCGAGCTATACCGCGGCGAGCGCGATGGTCGAGACAGCCGACAAGCTGACCGAGTCCGAGGGCTCCCTGCAACAGTATCTGCTGCTGGTCGGAGCCCTGCGCTCGCTGTCGCGCCACGAACACGGCGCCAGCCTCACCCTGGATTCCTACCTGTTGCGCGCTCTCTCCATGGCCGGCTGGGCTCCGAGCTTTCAGGACTGCTCGCGCTGCGGAGCCGTCGGGCCGCATTCGGCCGTGGTCGTGCAACTGGGCGGCGTCGTCTGTGCTGACTGTGCTCCGCCCGGTGCACCCCGCCTCGACGCGCCGACGATTACCCTGCTCGGGGCTCTGCTCACCGGTGATTGGGACTACGCGAAAGCCTCACCGAACCAGACCCAAGCCCAGGCCACCGGGGTCGTCGCTGCCTACACGCAGTGGCATCTCGAGCGTGGCCTCCGATCCCTGGAGCACGTCAGCCGATGAGCCGCAACCCCTTTGCCAAGAACAATGATTCGCCGCAGTACACCCACAAAAACGCAGTGCCGTTCAAGCCTCTCGACTGGACCGGGGTCTACCCGCCCGAGATCGCAGCGAAGGTCGTGCCCGAGCATGTCGCCGTCGTCATGGACGGCAATGGGCGCTGGGCGAACGCGCGCGGTCTGCCGCGTGTCGACGGGCACAAGGCGGGGGAGGCGGCGCTGCTCGACGTCGTCGCAGGCGCGATCCAGATTGGCGTCAAACACCTCAGCGTCTACGCGTTCTCGACCGAGAACTGGAAGCGGTCACCGGACGAAGTACGATTCCTGATGGGCTTCAACCGCGACGTGCTGCACCGCCGCCGCGATCAGCTCAATGAGTGGGGAGTGCGGGTGCGTTGGGCGGGGCGAAAACCCAAGCTGTGGGCATCCGTCATCACTGAACTGCAGTACGCCGAGCAACTTACCGCGGGTAACGATGTGCTCACCCTCACGATGTGCGTGAACTATGGCGGACGCACCGAGATCACGGATGCCGTGCGCCAGCTGGCCGAGGACGTCGCGGCCGGCCGTTTGAAGCCGTCCGGCATCACCGAGAAGGCGATTGCGAAGCACCTCTACATTTCTGACCTGCCCGATGTGGACCTGTTCGTGCGTAGTTCGGGCGAGCAGCGCACCAGCAACTTCATGCTCTGGCAGAGCGCATATGCAGAGATGGTCTTTCTCGACACTCTCTGGCCCGATTTCTCGCGGGTCGACCTCTGGCGGGCCGTCGAGCTTTACGCCTCACGCAATCGCCGGTACGGTGGCGCGGTCGACACGCCCGCTCGGTGAGAGGGAATATCCGGCCGACCGGTGCTGTTGCGCCTGGGGTGAATGAAACAATCAAAGTAGACATCTGGTCAGACATTCAGTGCCCCTGGTGCTACATCGGCAAGCGCAAGTTCGAGGCGGGCGTTGCCCAGTTCGATGGCGACGTCGAGGTGGAGTACCACAGCTACGAGCTGGCGCCCGATACACCGGTCGACTTCGACGGCAGTCCGGCCGAGTATCTCAGCACGCACAAGGGCATGCCCCTCGAGCAGGTTCAGCAGATGCTCCAGAACGTGACAGACATCGCGGCGAGCGTCGGTTTGGAATACGACTATGACGCCGTGCAGCAGACCAATACTGTCAAGGCGCACGAGCTCATTCACTATGCCAAGTCGAAGGGTCGACAGCTTGACATGAAGGAACGCCTGCTCCAGGCATACTTCGTCGATGGCGAGCACGTCGGCCGCGTCGAGGACCTGGCCGACATTGCCGCCGAGATCGGCTTCGACCGAGCCGACGTAATGCGCGCCCTGTCCACCAACGAATTCCTCGCCGACGTCAAGGCCGACGTCGCGCTGGCCCAGGAATATGGCATCCAGGGCGTTCCGTTCTTCGTCATTGACGGCAAGTACGGCGTTTCGGGGGCACAGGACGCAGCAACGTTCACCCAGGTTCTCGAACAAGTACGATCAGAGAAGTCGGCCGTTTCGGCCCCCGCAGCATCGACCGAGGAGTAAACAGACCATGAGCAACACAGACACCCCGACCCCGACCCTGACCACTGAGGCAGCCGCGCCGGCCGGCGTACCCACCATCGAACTGATCGGCGAGGCCGAAGCCGGTGGATGCTGCGGCGGAGGCGCCTGCGGCGTCTAGAAGCCAGATCTGGCCCGCTGGTCGAGCCTGTCAAGATCTCGTGGTTCGTCTTCGGGACGTGGTCGCGTGATCTCGACAGGCTCGATCGACGGTGAGGGCTCGTTCGACGCGTGGCCGTTGGTCGAGCCTGTCGAGACCCTCGTTCAGCCGGCTACTCCGGATCGCTGATGTCCGCGACCGTCGCGTCGAATGCCGCGAGCAGCTCGTCGGCATCGACGAAGGCGCTATATCCGTGTTCTCCGGCACCCATCGCGACCTCGCGGCCCACCAGCGACTCGTCGGCATACACCGGCCAGGCATGTGTGCTGCCGAGAGGCGTGATGGTGCCGCGTTCGTACCCTGTCGCGTCGAACGCGAGAGCGGCATCCGGCATCGCCAGCTTGTTGACGCCGACCAGGGCACGGAGCTTCGGCCAGGAGATCCTGCGGCCACCGGGCACCAGCGCGAAGAGGTAGTCCCCGCTGGAGCGTTTCACGACGAGCGTCTTGACGATACCGTCGGGCTCGATGCCGAGCAGGGCAGCGGCTTCATACAGACTGAGCGCGGCGGGCCGCGTGACGATGCGCACAGGCAGCCCGCGGTGGGCGGCATCCCACTCGACCCGCTCCCGGCCCGCGCGAGCCTCGCCCGGTGCGCCCGGTTCCGCAGCCGGGTGTGCGTTCTGCATCAGCGTCCAGCCATTTCTGGGACAATTGATCTCGATGATGATTCCCACACCTACGATAAGCCCGGCGGCACCGCTTTCGATCGGCTCACTCGAGCTCGATGTTCCCGTTGTGCTCGCGCCCATGGCCGGCATCACCAACACGGCCTACCGCAGGCTGTGCCGCGAATTCGGTGCCGGACTGTACGTGAGCGAAATGATCACGTCGCGCGCGCTCGTCGAACGCACTCCGGAGTCGATGCGTCTCATCACTCACCACGAGAGCGAAAAGACCCGTTCCATTCAGCTGTACGGTGTCGACCCGAAGACCGTGTCTGACGCCGTGACCCTGCTCGTCGCCGAAGACCGCGCCGACCACATCGACCTGAACTTCGGCTGTCCGGTGCCCAAAGTCACCCGCAAGGGCGGGGGATCGGCGCTGCCTTGGAAACTCGGCCTGTTTCGTGAGATCGTCGAGGCTGCGGTCACAGCCGCCGGCCCGCTGCCGCTGACGGTGAAGATGCGCAAGGGCATCGACTCCGATCACCTCACCTTCCTCGAGGCCGGCAAAGCCGCCGAGGGAGCCGGTGTCGCGGCGATCGCGCTGCACGCTCGCACCGCCGCTGAGTTCTATTCCGGCCAGGCCGACTGGTCTGCCATCGAGAAGCTGAAGAGCACGATCTCCTCCGTTCCGATTCTGGGCAACGGTGACATCTGGTCGGCCGATGACGCACTGCGCATGGTCTACGAAACCGGATGCGACGGTGTCGTCGTCGGGCGCGGCTGCCTGGGGCGCCCGTGGCTGTTCGGCGACCTCGCCGCGGCGTTCCGTGGCGAGCACGTCAAGGCTGAGCCCAACCTGGGTCAGGTAAAGAAGGCGTTCCGTCGTCACGCCGAACTGCTGACCGAGTTCTTTGACAGCGAAGAGCGCGGCTGCCGCGACATCCGTAAGCATGTCGCCTGGTATTTCAAGGGTTATCCGGTGGGGGGCGACCTGCGGGCCAGCCTGGCCACCGTGCAATCACTGGCCCAGCTCGACGATCTGCTCGGCACGCTCGACGACGACCAGCCCTACCCGGGTGCCGAAGCCGAAGGCCCGCGCGGACGTGCCGGCACACCCAAGCGGCCGGCGCTGCCTGATGGCTGGCTTGACTCGCAAGAGATGGGCGGCACCGAACGGGCCAACCTGACCGAGGGCGAAGGCGACACCAGCGGCGGTTAGGCTGCAGGCTGCGCGCCGATGTCGGTTGCAGTCGCTACGGTGAAGGTGACGAGACATTTCGAAGGAGCACACCGCAGTGGCAAACCAGACCGGGTACAGCGCGCACGACGAAGCACGCTGGCTGCCCGAGGAACACCGTTCGAAGCGCAGCGACTTCGCGCGTGACCGTGCGCGACTGCTGCACTCGAGCGCCCTGCGTCGGCTCGCCGCCAAGACCCAGGTGCTCAGCCCGTCGGCCGGTCTCGATTTTGCCCGCAACCGGCTCACCCATTCGCTGGAGGTCGCCCAGATCGGTCGCGAACTCGCGAATCGGCTGGCCCTCGACCCCGACATCGTCGACTCGGCCTGCCTGGCGCACGACATCGGGCATCCGCCGTTTGGGCATAACGGTGAAAAGGCGTTGAATTCTTGGTCGGCGGATGTCGGCGGTTTCGAGGGCAACGCCCAAACGCTGCGGCTGCTCACCCGTCTCGAACCCAAGGTGTTCGGGGCCGACGGTCGAAGCTTCGGGCTCAACCTCACGCGAGCCAGTCTCGACGCGAGCTGCAAGTACCCGTGGCCGGCCGACTCGTCGGTGGCCGACCCCAGCGGGCGGGCGAAATTCGGTTTCTACCGCGACGACATTGATGCCTTCACCTGGTTGCGCTCCGGTGCGCCCGAGCGACAGCTCTGCATCGAAGCCCAGGTGATGGATCTCTCCGACGACGTCGCCTATTCGGTGCACGATTTCGAAGATGCCGTCTTCAACGGCTACGTCGACGTCGCGGCGCTCTCGCGCAGGGCCAATCACGAAGAACTCGTGGCATCGATGTATGAGTGGATCGGTGGCGAGATTCCGCACGCCGAACTCATCGCGGCATTCGACCGGCTCGACTCGCTTGACGTCTGGCTTGAAAGCTGGAGCGGAAGCCGTCAAGACCAGGGTCGGTTGAAAAATCTGACGAGCCAGCTGATCGGACGGTTCGCCGGTGCCGCGGTGCAGGCCACACGGGAGTCCTACCCGGCCGCCCATCTCATCCGTTTTGGTGGTGCGGTGGTGGTGCCACGTGAGATTGCCGCCGAGATCGCCGTGCTCAAGGGAATCGTTGCGACCTTTGTGATGTCCACCACCACACGCAAACCGATCTATGCGCGGCAGCGTGAGATTCTCACGTCACTGGCCGACACGCTTTTCGCCAGCGGTGGCACGGCGCTCGACTCGGGTTTTGCCGAAGACTGGCGCGCAGCATCCGACGATGCCGCTCGCAAGCGCGTCGTCGTCGACCAGGTCGCGAGTCTCACCGACCAATCGGCGATGGCCTGGCATGAGCGCCTCGTTGGCGCGTAGGCCGCGCTCACCCCGAATGCAGATGCTCGGGCAACTAGAATCGACACCATGGCTGGACTGATTCGACAAAGTGACATCGAAGAGGTCAAGGCCCGCACAAACATTGCCGACATCATCGGCGACTATGTGAGCCTGAAGTCTGCCGGCGTTGGATCGATGAAGGGGCTGTGCCCCTTTCACGACGAACGCAGCCCCAGTTTTCATGTGCGCCCACAGGTCGGTTTTTACCACTGTTTCGGCTGCGGCGAATCCGGCGACGTCTACTCCTTCTTGCAGAAGATGGATCATGTGAGCTTCAGCGAGGCCGTCGAACGGCTGGCCGCCCGCGTGGGCTTGCAGCTGCACTATGAAGACGGCCAGGGCGCGCCGGATCACACCAACCGGGCCCGGCTCTATGCGGCGAACCAGGCCGCAGCCGACTTCTTTGTGGCACAGCTCGGCAGCCCTGGCGCGGAGGTTGGTCGCCAGTTTCTCGGAGAGCGCGGGTTCGATTCGGCAGCCGCCGATCGATTCGGCATCGGCTTCGCGCCGAAGAGCTGGGACGAGCTGACCAACCACCTCAAGGGCAAGGGCTTCAGCGTCGATGAGCTCACGCTCTCAGGCCTTGTCTCGAGCGGGGATCGCGGCATCTACGATCGGTTTCGGGGCCGTTTGGTCTGGCCGATCCGCGACATCACCGGACAGACCATCGGCTTCGGCGCGCGCAAGCTGCTCGACGACGACAAGGGTCCCAAATACCTGAACACGCCCGAAACACCGATCTACCACAAGGCACAGGTGCTCTATGGCCTCGACCTGGCCAAGCGTGACATTTCGCGCAGCCATCAGGTGGTCGTGGTCGAAGGCTACACCGACGTAATGGCGTGCCACTTGGCCGGCATCACCACGGCCGTCGCCACGTGCGGAACCTCGTTCGGCGTCGATCACATCAAGGTGTTGCGCCGGGTACTCGGCGATGACAGTGGCATCGGCGAGGTCGTCTTCACGTTCGATCCGGATGCGGCGGGTCAGAAGGCCGCCGTGCGTGCGTTCGGCGAGGAGCAGCGCTTCGCCGCTCAAACCTTCGTCGCCGTGGCGCCCGAGGGCTTCGACCCGTGCGACCTGCGTCTGAAACGTGGCGACGACGCCGTGCGCCGATTGATCGACTCAAAGAAGCCGATGTTTGAGTTCATGATTCGACAGGTGCTCAGTCAATATAATCTCGACACCGTCGAGGGCCGCAGCTCTGCGTTGCGCGCCGCGGCGCCGGTGGTCGGCAGCATCCGTGACCCGTCCCTGCGACCGGGCTATACGCGCGAGCTGGCCCGCATGCTCGGCCTCGACATGCCTGAGGTGCAGCGTGCTGTGGCGCAGGCCCAGTCACAGGCGCAGTCCAAGGCCAAGAATGAGGGCGCTCAGCCGCCGCCGCGCCGGTACGATGACACGCCTGCCGAGCCGGTGGTCGAAGCGCCATTTTCGATGGTCGAGCTTCCGAATGACCCCGCCACGCGGCTGGAACGTGACGCCCTGATGGCGATGGTGCAGTTACCGGCCCAGATCGGCGCTGACGTGATCAACCGTGCCGTACAGGCGACGATCGTGCACCCCTCGCTCGCCGTGGTGCGTGATGCGATTGCGGTCAACCTGCAGTACTCGGCCGACAGCGACTGGCTCGACCGGATCGTCGCCGACGTGCCGGAATCCCTCGGCAACCTCGTGAAGGAGCTCGCCGTCGCACCGCTGCCCGAGCGCACCGAGCGCGACCTCACCCGGTACGTGAAAGACATTGCGGTGTCGTTGATCGACCGCGATCTGTTGCGTCAGAAGGCTGAGCTGCTCGGTCGTCTCCAGCGCACGGATGCCACCGATCGCGAGGTTTTCGTCGCCGTGCAACGTGAGCTGGTGCGCGTCGAGGCCGAGCGGCGCAACCTGCGCGAAGAGTAGTCCGGCTGGCGCAAGCCATGCAATCACCGCTCATTTCACGCAGGTTTTGCGCGAAATTGAGAGTGTTCGCGCTCGAAGTGATTGTTGCGGCTCGGTAAAGAAGTGCCGTTTTGCTGACAAGCCGAGTGCTTTCTGTGCTATTTCTATCTCTACAGCACTGCAGCTGTCGAGGCTTTTCGCGGCGCTGCATGAGACCTCGACAGAAAGTAGTTTCGGATGAGATCCGCACCCACACACGGCACTCGCGTCTTTGCTGCCGCGGCGACAATCGCCGCGGCAGCCCTCGTGCTCTCCGCCTGCGCAGGAGGAGACAAGGGAGGGTCGACGGATGCCGCGGGTGGGGTGATGCTCATCGGCACGACCGACAAGGTCACCGCACTCGATCCCGCCGGCTCCTATGACAACGGCTCCTTCGGTGTGATGAACCAGGTGTTCCCATTCCTCATGAACACCCCATACGGCAGCCCCGATGTGAAGCCTGACATTGCAGTCTCGGCAGAGTTCACCGCACCGACCGAGTTCACGGTAACGCTGAAGCCCGACCTGACGTTCGTCAACGGCCACAAGCTCACCTCGTCCGACGTGAAGTTCAGCTTCGACCGTCAGATGAAGATCAACGATGTGAACGGGCCCGCCTCTTTGCTCTCAAATCTCGAGAGCGTCGACGCGAAAGACGACACC
Source organism: Leifsonia psychrotolerans (assembly GCF_013410665.1). NCBI lineage: Bacteria > Bacillati > Actinomycetota > Actinomycetes > Micrococcales > Microbacteriaceae > Glaciibacter > Glaciibacter psychrotolerans. Next base: position 746,054 of record NZ_JACCFM010000001.1, read on the forward strand.
ACGGTTGTCTTCAACCTCAAGGCGGCCAACGACCAGACATTCGCACAGGTGCTCTCAAGCCCGGTCGGTCCGATCGTCGACGAAGAGGTCTTCTCGGCCGATGCTCTGACGCCGGATAAAGACATCGTCGACGGCCACGCTTTCGCCGGCCAGTACGACATCACGAGCTATGACTTCAACAACCTGATCGCCTACAAGGCCAACCCGAATTATCAGGGTCTTCTCGGTAAGCCGAAGAGCGATGTCGTCAACGTGAAGTACTACGCGGATGCATCGAACCTCAAGCTTGACGTGCAGGAAGGCGCGATCGACGTGGCCTGGCGTTCGCTGTCGGCTACCGACATCGACAGCCTGCGCGGCAACGACAAGGTGAAGGTGGTTGATGGGCCCGGTGGCGAGATCCGCTACATCGTCTTCAACTTCAACACGCAGCCATACGGTGCGACGACCGCCGAGGCCGACGCCGGCAAGGCCCTCGCTGTGCGTGAGGCCGCAGCCGACCTCATCGACCGTGAAGAGATCGCGTCCCAGGTCTACAAGGGCACGTTCACCCCGCTGTACTCCTATGTTCCCGCTGGTCTGACCGGTGCCACGGAGTCGTTGAAACCGCTCTACGGCGATGGCAACGGCGGCCCCGACGCCGCTAAGGCCAAGGCCACACTCGAGGCTGCCGGCGTCACGACCCCGGTGGTGCTCAACCTGCAGTACAGCAACGACCACTACGGCCCGTCATCGGGTGACGAGTATGCCCTGGTCAAAGACCAGCTGGAATCCACCGGCCTGTTCACCGTGAACTTGCAGACCACCGAGTGGGTGCAGTACTCGAAGGACCGTTCCGCCGACGTGTACCCGGCGTACCAGTTGGGCTGGTTCCCGGACTACTCCGACGCCGACAACTACCTGTCGCCGTTCTTCCTCACGAAGAACTTCCTGGCCAACCACTACGACAATTCGGCTGTCAACGACCTGATCCTCAAGCAGGCCGTTACCCCTGATGCGGGCGAGCGCACCGGCATGATCGAAAAGATCCAAGACGCGGTTGCCGCAGATCTGTCGACCCTGCCGCTGCTGCAGGGCGCTCAGGTTGCCGTCACCGGCGCGAACGTGACCGGCACCGAAACAACGCTCGACGCGTCGTTCAAGTTCCGTTACGCCGCACTCGCGAAGGGCTAGAAAATCACGCTGCGGGCTCACCGTCCCGCTTGAACACCCGGGGGCATCTCGTCTAATCGGACGGGGTGCCCCCGTCGCCCGTGCAACCGTTAGGCAACCATGACCACTGTGGCTACGACGCCCTCCGTCACCCCCGACTCGATCGGTATCCGTCAGAAGAAGCCCTCAGGGGGAGGGATCTGGCGGTATATCGTCGTTCGCTTTCTGCTGATCTTCCCGACCATATTCATTCTCGTCTCGATGGTCTTCTGGCTGATGCGTACGACGGGAGACCCGATCACCGCGGCGTTGGGGGGCCGGCTGAGTTCCGACCAGCTCGCAGTGCGCATCCACGAGGCCGGCTATGACCGGCCCATCCTGGTGCAATATTTCGAATATCTCGGCCAGATCTTCACCGGCAACTTCGGAACGACCATCAGCACCAACCAGCCGGTCAGCCAGGTGCTGCTCACCTACGGTGCCGCCACGCTTGAGCTGGCGTTCTATGCCCTCATCGTTGCCTTCATCGTCGGTATCCCACTCGGCATGGCCGCCGCCTACTGGCGCGACAAGGCGACGGATGCGACTCTGCGCGTGTTCGCGATCCTGTGTTATGCAACACCGGTGTTCTTTGCCGGCCTGCTGCTCAAGCTGATCTTCTCGGTCTGGCTGGGTATTCTTCCGGTCAACGGCCGGGCGACGACCCGCACCGAGTTGACGCTGCAGATGCTGCCGAACAAGACCAACATCTATCTGATCGACGCGTTTCAGAGTGGCGACCCGGCAATTATCGGCGATGTGTTGGTGCACGCGGTGCTGCCCGGTCTGACCCTCGGCCTGCTCACAGCTGGCGTCTTTCTTCGATTGGTGCGCACGAACGTCATCGGCACGCTCGGCACTGACTATGTCGACGCTGCGCGCTCGCGCGGCGTGAACGAATTTCGTCTGGTGCGCAAACACGCCTACCGACCGGCACTCATCCCCATCATCACCGTGATCGGGCTGCAGATTGCGCTGCTTCTCGGCGGTGCCGTGCTCACCGAGACGACGTTTGAGTGGAAGGGCCTCGGATTCATGCTCGCCGAGTTCCTGAAGTCGCGTGACTTCGTGGCCGTGCAGGGCATTGTGGCCCTGCTCGCCGTCATCGTCGCCCTGTCCAACTTCATCGTTGACATCATTGCCGCGATCATCGACCCGCGAGTGAGGTACTGATCATGACCGTGACATCCGTTCCCGCGACCGGCGCCGCACTCGTGCCCGGTAAAGAGCCCTTCTGGCACCGACTGCCCGTCATCCGACAGGTCAGGCAGAGCATGGGGTTGCAACGCGGCATCCTCGTGGTTGGCCTCGTCATCACCGGGGTTTTCGTGCTCACGGCGCTGTTCGCGCCCGTTCTCGCACCGTACGGTTTTGCTCAACTACGCGGGCCTGACGGCCTGTTCGGTGCCCAAGTGCCGCCAGGCCCGGAGCATCTGCTCGGCACGACCGTCGGCGGCTATGACGTGCTGTCACGGGTGATCTGGGGTGCCCGTACCGCGCTTTTGGTGATCATTGTGGCGGTTACCCTGTCGATCTTTGCGGGCGTCATGCTCGGGCTGGTTTCAGGTTACTTCGGGGGCTGGCTCGATCGCGTGCTCGTTGTCGTCTGCGACGCCGTCTACGCATTCCCGTCGCTGCTGCTCGCGATCGTGATGTCGATCGCGATTTCAGGTGGAAAGTCAGATCTGTGGGGTGGCATCTTTGCCGCGGCGATCTCGATTACCGTCGTTTACATTCCGCAGTACTTTCGGGTGATTCGTGCCGAAACCGTACGCATCAAATCCGAGGCCTTCGTCGAGTCTGCCCGGGTGCTGGGTGCCAGCAACAGCCGGATCATGTTCCGCCACGTGCTGCGCAACGCCACCCGCACCCTGCCGCTCATCTTCACCCTCAACGCCTCCGAGGCCATCCTCACCCTGGCCGGACTCGGCTTCCTCGGCTTCGGCATCGAGCCGTCCTCGGCCGCGGAATGGGGGTACGACCTGAACAAGGCGGTCTCGGATGTCACGAGCGGGATCTGGTGGACGGCCCTTTTCCCTGGCCTCGCGATCGTGCTCGTCGTGTTGGGAATCACGCTGGTGGGTGAGAGCATGAACGACCTTGCCGACCCGCGTCTGCGCGGACGGCGCCGGGTGGCGAAGTCGTCCGGGCTGGTCGCCGAGACCTCGGTTGTGCCCGGCGGCTCACTCGACGATGTGCTCGATATCGAGGCGCTCGAACCGGTACAACACTCAGACGACGATGGATATGAGGCACGACCGTGACCGACACTGCGACTAATTCGGTGAGGAGCGCCGACGGCGCCCCGCGGGCGGACATCGTGACGATCACCGACCTGGATGTCTCGTTTTCGACGGATGCCGGCGCGGTGAAAGCCGTGGACGGGGTCAGCCTGAGTGTGGCGCCGGGAGAGGTGCTGGCCATCGTGGGTGAGAGTGGGAGCGGCAAGACCGTGACCGCCAAGACCCTGCTGGGATTGTTGCCCGACACCGCGATCGCGAGCGGCGCCGTGATTCTGCGCAGCAAGGACGGATCGAACGAGAACGATGTGCTCTCGGTTAGCGGTGCCACACTGCGTGCGCTGCGGGGCAGCGACGTGTCGATGGTGTTCCAGGAGCCGTCCACCTCGCTCAACCCGGTCTATACCGTCGGTTGGCAGATTATGGAGGGGATCAGGGCGCACGGCACGTTCTCCCGCGCCGAGGCCAAGCAGAAGGCGATCGAGATTCTCGGCCGAGTCGGAATCCCGAACCCCGAGGAACGCGTCAACTATTACCCGCACCAGTTCTCGGGCGGGCAAAAGCAGCGCATCATCATCGCCATGGCCCTGGTTCTCGACCCCGGCCTGATCGTGGCCGACGAACCGACCACAGCCCTGGATGTCACGGTGCAGGCCGAGATTCTCGACCTGTTGCGCCGCTGCCGCGACGAGTTCGGCACCGCCATCGTGCTCATCACCCACAACATGGGTGTCGTGGCCGACCTCGCCGACCGAGTCGCCGTGATGTACCAGGGAAAAGTGGTCGAAGAAGCCGACGCGCAGACACTGTTCAGTAACCCGCAGGCCGACTACACCAAGCGGCTGCTGGCATCCGTTCCCCACGTGGGACAGGGCATCGTTCGGGCTCAGGCCCGGGCCGACGCCCGCCCGGCGGGTTGGGCGGAACAGGCGCCCGTTGTCGTAGCCGATAATCTCCGGATCGAGTACCCCGGACGGTTCGGTAAGACCGGCTTCACCGCCGTCGACGGCATCAGCTTCAGCATTCGTCCCGGCGAGGTGCTCGGTCTGGTCGGCGAGAGCGGTTCGGGAAAGACAACGACCGGGCGCGCGATCGCCGGCCTGACCCGGGTGACCGGGGGCTCGTTGCAGGTGCTCGGCCACGAGATGAACGGGTTCAGAGAGCGCAGATTTCGGGGATTACGTTCCCAAATCGGATTCGTCTTTCAAGACCCGGCATCGAGCTTCAACCCACTTTTGACCATCGCCGACTGCGTGGCAGAACCGCTTGTCGTGCACGGCCGGGCACCCAACCCGGCTGCGGCGCGGGCACGCGTGAACGAGTTGCTCGAAGCCGTTCAGCTCCCACGCGCCTACGGCGACCGATTCCCGCACGAACTCAGTGGTGGACAGCGCCAACGTGCCAGCCTCGCCCGGGCACTGGCCCTTGAGCCTGCACTTCTGATCGCCGATGAACCGACATCCGCTCTCGACGTGTCGGTGCAGGCTCGAGTGCTCGAACTCTTCGCCGAACTGCAGAGAGAGTTCGGCTTCGCCGCACTGTTCATCAGCCACGACCTCGCGGTCGTCGATATTCTGGCCGACCGCATCGCCGTTCTCTACCGCGGCAAGATCGTTGAAGAGGGCACCGGCGCCGAGGTTCTCGGAGCACCGAAAGACCTTTACACGCAGCGCCTGCTGGCTTCATTGCCGGTTCCTGATCCGGCTCAACAGGCCCTTCGCAGAGAGGGGCTTCGGCGGTTGCGTGCGGCAGGATAGAGGGATGACCCGCGGCACAACCTCAGCCTTTCCGATCTCGACGAGTGATCTGACCATCGAGTATCCGCCGCATGGCGCCAGTGGAGCATTCGTGGCGGTGCACGGCCTCACGCTCAAGCTGGCGCCCGGCGAGGTTCTGGGTCTACTGGGTGAGAGCGGATCGGGCAAAAGCACGCTGGCCCGGGTGCTCTCCGGTGCCGCGTTCAGCAGCGATTCTGGCGATGTTCGCCCGCAGATCACCGGAGGAGAGGCCACGGTTCTCGGCTTCCCGCTGCGGCGCATCGGGCGGAGTAAGCTCAACCGGCTCACCTTTGGTGTGGGCTTACTCGCGCAGGATGCCGCCGACACGCTGCCGTCGACGATGACGGTCACCGAGATCGTCGCCGAGCCCGTTCTTGCTCGCGACCGGCGCTACAACCGCACGGCGCTGGCCACCCAGGTTGCCACGATGATCGACGCCGTTCGGTTGCCGCTGGCCGTGCTCGATTCCTTTCCCTACCAACTGAGCAGCGGGCAACGCCAGCGTGTCGCCCTGGCCCGGGCGCTCGTCTGCGGGCCGGAACTGTTGATCGCCGACGAGCCGACGGCGGGCGTGGATGTGACGGTGCGCGACGCCGTCATCGATCTCATCAGCGAGTTGCAGCGGGAACGCGCGTTTTCGGCTCTTGTGATCAGCCATGACCTGGCCGTGCTCCGCCGCGTCGCAAACCGGATCGCGGTCATGCATCAGGGCGTGCTTGTCGGTCTCGGAACGATCGACGAGGTCTTCGACAACCCGTGGCATCCGTATGTCGCAGATATGGCCCGAGCATTGGCGGCTGGAACCGCGGGAAGCACGCAGCAGGTGGAAGCCAGCAGGGTTGAGACGAGTGATGATGAGGAACTCGACGATGAGGAGCTCGACGATGTCGACCCGGCCTGAGACCGTCGCTCGGCCGACCCCGAAGCCACAGAAGCGCTCACCGAAGGCCACCCTGTGACGGAATCGTGCGCGCCGCAACACCGGGCCGTGCTGGCACCAGACCTGGCACCAGGTCTGGCGCCTGATCTTCACGGGCGCAGACCTGAGCCCGGCCCGATCAGTGTGCTGCCACGGTCAGAGGATGCCTTCGCTGCGGCCGTCGAGGCTGCGGGAGGTACTCTCGTGCCGCTGTCAACTGGCACCCGCGGCCTGATCTGGCTGTCGTCAGAGCGGGCGGGGGAACTGAACGGCGTTCTCGCCGCGAACCCCCAGATCGGATGGGTGCAGCTGCCGTGGGCAGGCGTTGACGCGTTCACCAGCATCCTCGACGCTCCGGCGAATCGGCATGTGCTCTGGACGAGCGCGAAGGGTGCCTACGCGCAGCCCGTCGCCGAACATGCCCTGGCGCTCATCCTCGCGACGTTGCGCGTCTTACCGCGCCGTGCGCGCGCTACGAGCTGGGACGATGTGCCGGCCGGGCGCTCACTCTACGGGCGTCGTGTCGTCATCGTCGGTGCGGGCGGGATCGCGCTCGAGCTACTCAGGTTGTTGGAGCCGTTCGGCGTGCACACCACAATCGTGCGGCGGAGCGCCCAGCCGGTGAGGCGTGCCGATCGGACAGTGACCGCAGCCGCCCTGGTGGAGGTACTGCCCGACGCCGAAGTGCTGGTCATCGCAGCAGCGCTCACGGGGGAGACCCGGCACCTGATCGGGGCGGACGAGTTGGCCGTGCTCGGAGCGGATGCCGTCGTGGTGAATATCGCCCGGGGTGGCCTCATCGACACCGACGCGCTCGTTGCTGCCTTGGCCGCGGGCACCATCGCCGGTGCCGCGCTCGACGTGACGGATCCCGAGCCGCTGCCCGACGGACATCCGCTCTGGACGGAGCCTCGCTGCCTGATCACACCACACATGGCGGACACGCCCGAGATGACCACCGCGCTCTTGGCGGAGCGAATTCGCGTCAATGTGCGTGCTTTCCTTGAAAACTCGCGGTTCGTCGGCGTCGTTGACCCTCGCGCAGGCTACTGATGGGCGCGTCGGATTTGGTGATCCGCCAACCTTTGATAAAGTAGCAACGCTGCTCAAGCAGTATTCCTCGATAGCTCAATTGGCAGAGCAGCCGGCTGTTAACCGGCAGGTTGTTGGTTCGAGTCCAACTCGGGGAGCGAAAGGCCACCAAGGGCTCCACCCCTGGTGGTCTTTTTTGCTTCCTCCCCTCCTCGGGCACGTGTCATGTCGCCTGTATAAAGTTTTTGCCCCGTTTGGGGGTCTGTGGAACGAGGCCGCGTTTTCGTAGCCTTGAGCGAAGAATATTCATTCTTGGTCCAGGTATGTGTGGGTTGCTCGCGTTCCGTGTTTGTGTGCGCCGTTTCCTTTCTTGAGAAAGTGCGTAATGCCCCGTCTAGCTACTTCTGTGTCAATTTTGTCAGCGTGGGCGAAGGCTGGATCGTTGGTGGCGGGCGTCGGCATCGTCGCTGCCCTCGTGCTGGTGCCGCAACCGGCAACAGCCGAACCGGCGCCGTCGACGGGACCGACCGCTGGTGGGACCACGGTCAGCGGCACTCTGCCGGCAGGACTGCAATTCAGCCGCGTCGTCAGCGGTGGCTCGTCGGCGTACGGGCTGGGCGCGGATGACCGCTGGTATGCCTGGGGAGACAACACCTTTTATCAGCTCGGCGACGGCAGCGGGGCACATCAGTCAAACCCGGTGCGAGTGAGGACGCCTGCCACGGTGACCGATCCTCACTTCACGTACACCACGCTCGCCGTCGGAAACGGATTTATGTTCGGGCTGGGATCTGACGCTCAGTGGTACGCCTGGGGGAGCAACTCCAGCGGACAGCTCGGCATCGGCAGTAATGGGCAACCGCTCTTCCCGACGAAAGTGAAGACTCCGGCCACGGTGACCGATCCCGACTTCACGTTCACGAAGATCACGATCGGTGTCGACTCGGCGTTCGGGTTGGGGACGGATGGCCACTGGTATGCCTGGGGATACAACTATCAAGGGAAGCTCGGAGACGGCACGGAAGCAAACCAGTCCGCCCCCGCGCTGGTGCGCACGCCGGGAGCGGATGCCAGTTTCAGATTCACGGACATCATCGGGGGAAACGACTCGACATTCGGCTTGGGGTCGGATGGCCGCTGGTATGCCTGGGGGAACAACAACCTCGGCCAGCTCGGTGACGGCAGTGTCACGAAGCGGACAACCCCGGTGCGGGTGCGCACGCCTACCGGCGTGACCGATCCCGCCTTCACCTTCACCAAGATCACCCCCAACGGACTCTCAATCTTCGGGCTGGGGTCGAACGGACTGTGGTACTCCTGGGGGTACAACGGAGTGGGGACGCTCGGTGACGGCAGCGTCGTGTCGCGGTCGAGCCCAGTGCGCGTGCGCACGCCCGGCACCGTGACCGACCCCGCCTTCACGTTCGTAGACATCTTCGGTAACAGCAATGTGACCTTCGGGTTGGGGTCCAACGGCCTCTGGTATGCCTGGGGGGTCAACACGTACGGTCAGCTCGGCGATGGCAGCACGACGAATCGCTCGGTCCCGGTGCAGGTGAGCGCTCCCGGCACGGTGACGGATCCCGACTTCACGTTCACGAAGGTCATTACAAGCTTTTCATCGACGTTCGGATTGGGTTCGGACGGAACCTGGTACTCCTGGGGGTACAACAACATTGGGACGCTCGGTGACGGCAGCAAAACGAGTCGATCGATCGCGGTGCGGGTGAGTGCCCCGGCCACGGTGTCGGACCCCGCATTCGCCTTCACCGAGATTGCCGTGGGCGCCTACTTCGCGATGGGGCTGGGGTCGGACGGCCAGCGGTACGCGTGGGGGCTCAACAGCAACTCGCAGCTCGGCGATGGTTCCAAGGTAGACCGGTCGACCGCGGTGCAATCGCCGCAGCCCGCGAAGGTGACAGCGGTATCGTTCGCCGGCACTGCAGGCACCGGGCTGTCACAGGTTTCGGGTCAGTGGTCGGTGGTTACTCCGGCCGCCCCGACCGGAGTGTGTGGCCCGGTTGACGTTGTGGTCACCCGGACCGAGCTCGGAAAGACACTGAAGACCATAGTTGCAGGTGGCTTCGTCTATGGCGCGGCCCCTCTGGTGACGGTGCAGCCGGTGTCGGCGTCGATCGTCTCGGGAGGCAGCTATTCCGCCAGTGTGCAGGCGAGCGGCGATCCGACCCCCACAATCGAATGGTTCCAGCAGAACGGTGACGGTACGTGGAGCCCGACCGCGGTGGCGACCGGCGCAACTCTGACCGCAGTGGGGCTGACGGCGGCGACGTCGTACCGCGCCGCAGTGACGAACTGCCTGACGGGAGCGGATGCGGTGTTCTCCGACACGGTCACGGCAACGGTGCAGGCCGCGCCTAGCCTCAGCGGCGGCACGGCCACGATCAAGGCCGGAGCACGCCAGATGTTTGCCGCGAACCCGGTCACGACCGGCAGCATCCGCTCGGCCGAGATCACGAGCGCACCCGATTCCGGCCAGGCGACCGTCACCATCGGTGGGGACGTGACGTTCACCGCAGCGCCGGCCGACGCAACCACACCGACGTCGACGGTGGCGTTTACCGTCACCATGACCGACAACCTCGGCCAGACGGGCCAAGCGCACTACACGGTCACCGTCACCAACCAGGCGGTGACAGTCGAGACCGGCAGCCTGCTCCCCGGGAAGAAGCAGTCAGTGACCGGGACGGGCTTCGCCCCCGGTGAGTCGGTCACGGCAGTGATGGATGCCGATGCGGGTTCCGGGTCAGTCACGCTCGGAACCGCGGACGCCGATGCGCATGGAGCTGTCACGTTTGAATGGGTCATTCCGGCCGGTACCAGTGCGGGCACGCACGCTGTCACTCTCACCGGGGCGACCTCGGGGCAGGCCCGCGTTGAGTTCATCGTGTCGTCTCCGACACCGACGTCCACACCCACGCCGACCCCCAGCCCAGTATCGACGCCCACGCCCATGCCCAGCCGGCCTGAGACGCCGCTCGCTGCGACCGGCACGGCCTCGCTCGGCGGAGGCCTCCTGGGCGCGACGCTGCTGGTGGCAGCCGGAGTACTCGCCCTGGGTATTCGGAGTCGACGCCGCAGCCAGCGCTAGTCGCGTCGTCGCGACCGTCCGGTCTGCCCGTGGGGGGACACGCACGACAGAGCCATGCCCGTATAGTTGTAGTTTTCCCGCGTACGGCACACGTCGGCGCACGAAAGGCGATTCGGTTGGATCTCTGGCTCATCATCAGCGTTGCCCTCGCGGCACTTGCCGTACTCTTTCTTGTTCTGTGGATCGTTGCCGTCGCGAAGAGCCGTCGCACGCGATTCGACCGTACAGCGGCCGAGCGCGTGCGCATCGAGCTTGAGCTTTCGCTGGCCGAGCAGCAGGGCCGACTCGGCATCATCCGTGAGCTGCAGGACATCGCGGTGCTTTCCATCTCACGACTCATCACTCGCGCCGAAGGTGCCAGGTACACCGCCGAGAGCGACCCGTCGACCGCTGTGCGCGCAGTCACGGCCGTGGCCGACGACGGCCGTGACGCCCTCGCGGACATGCGCCGCGTGCTGACCATCGCCCGGGAGGGCGAATCGGTGGCGACACAAGGCCCCGGATTGCAGGCCGCCCGTGACCTTTTTCGGGTCATGCGTGACGCCGGACTGGTCGTCAGCTACACCGAGACCGGGCAGGGCTTCCCGCTCAAGCCGGGCGCCGAACTCGCGATCTTCCGCATCCTGCAGGGAGCCCTCGCCAATACGCTCAAACACGGCGGCGTGGGCACTGAGGCTCGAATCGCGTTCACCTGGACCCACGACGGTCTGCAGATGCTCATCGACGACGACGGCATCCGTGCTGCAGCGCGTCGCGAAAGTGCCAATGCCGACGAGTTTGCCGCACGCACCAGCTACTCGATCGACGATGACTTGAAGGCGCTCAGCGAGAACATCGCGGGCGCCGGCCTCACTCAGATGCGGGAACGGGCGCAGCTGTTTGGCGGAGTGTTCAACGCCGGAACCGTTCCTGGAGTCGGCTTCACCGTCTCTGCCGTGTTCCCGGGGTTGCGTTTTCACAACGGTGTTCACGGCGTCGACCTCGACCGCAGTTGATCGACCACAGCCACTGATCATGCAGGGTGAAGGCCTGAATCGCAGGCTTGCGCTTCGGGCCGCCCTGGCGGTGGGTGTGGCTACCGCTGCGTATGGTGTCTCATTCGGGGCGTTGGCCGTCGCTGCCGGACTGACCGTCTGGCAGACCTGCTTTCTGAGCCTGGTGCTGTTCTCCGGGGGTTCGCAGTTCGCGCTCGTCGGGGTTCTCGCGTCGGGCGGGTTGGCTGCCGGCCCGTCAGCGATCACCGCCGCGCTACTGCTCGGTACGCGCAATGCGATCTACGGCATGCGAATTTCTCCGATCGTTGGAAGCGGCCGGTGGAAGCGCCTCGCGGCCGCCTGGATCACCATTGACGAGTCGACGGCGGTCGCACTCGCCCAGCCAACACCGCTCAGCCGCGCCATTGGCTTTTGGGTGACCGGCCTGACGGTGTTCGTCGGCTGGAACCTCACCACGCTCGCTGGTGCCTTGATCGGCGATGCACTCGGCGACACCAGTAGGTACGGGTTGGATGCGGCCGCTGCTGCCGCGTTCGTCGGCTTGCTCTGGCCGCGCCTGAAGCGCCGTCAGCCGATCGCCGTCGCCATCGTGGCGGCCGTCGTGGCTGCACTGCTCACACCGGTGCTGATGCCGGGCTTGCCGATGTTGGCCGCCGCGGTGGTGGCCGTGCTTGTGGGCTGGTTCAATTGGTTCGGCAACACGGAGGATCCACTGTGACTCTGTGGCAGATCATCATTCTCGCGTCGATCGGCTGTCTGCTGATCAAACAGGCCGGCTATCTCGTGCCGCCGTCCCTTCTGAAGAAGCCGGCCCCGGCCCGCATCGCAGACCTGCTGACTGTGGCATTGCTCGCCGCGCTGATCGCCATCCAGACGCTCGGCGCGGGCGAGTCACTTGTGCTTGACGCGCGGGTTCCGGCTGTTCTTGTCGCGGTTGCGCTCTTCGCCCTGAGGGTGCCGTTTATTGTGGTCATCGTCGTGGCCGCCGGGGTCGCAGCGGCCCTCAGAGCATTCGCCTGACGAGTCAGTCGTCGAGGTTGTCGACTCCCGGCAGCCAGCTGAGGCCGTCGACGCCCCACCCGTTCTTTCGACGAACCTTCACAGCGATCTTCGAGTAGTGGTGTTCGAGCCGGTCCACGTAGAGGGTGCCGTCGAGATGATCGAACTCGTGCTGAAAAATACGCGCCAGCCAGCCATCTGCCCGAATCTCAAACGGCTTCTGGTCAAGGTCGACGGCTTTCAGGATCGCGGACTGTGCCCGCATCAACGGAAAACGCTCACCCGGGAAGGACAGGCACCCCTCGACATCCTCATCTTCATCGGCTTCACCGGCCGGAACCGGGGTGATCCACAATTCCGGATTGATGGCGACGCCACGCCACTGCACATCGTCGTCGTCGAGATAGCCGAACGTGAAGAGCCGCAGCGGCACCCCGACTTGAGGCCCCGCCAATCCGACGCCGGGGGCGGCATCCATCGTCTCGAACATGTCCTGCACCAACGCGCGCAGGTCGTCGTTGAAATCAACGACGGGTTGCGCGGGGGAGTGAAGAACGGGGTCACCTGAAATTACAATCGGTCGAACGGCCATTTCGCAAGAATATCGGTTCTCGGGCGGATAGGGTCGAGGGGTGCACCTCGATTTGACCGATCTCGCCGCGGAACTCCCGATTGACCCCCGACAGGCTATCGGTATCCCGCTCGCCCTGATCGGGGCAGTCTTCCTCTCGCTGGGTGCGCAATTGCAGCACCGTGGCGTCAACAAGGTGGAGGCGAAGACCACGGCTGCCTCGGCGGGTCTCAATCTGCGCCAGCTTGCGCTGTTGCTCGCTCGCCCGTCATGGGTGGTCGGCACACTTATGCTGGGCCTGGCCGTCGTGTTCCAACTCTCCAGCCTGGCGTTCGCGCCGCTGATCGTCGTGCAGCCGCTTGGTGCCGTCGCCCTCGTCATCACCGCAATTCTCAACGCCCGCGTGTCGAAGGTGCGCCTCAACCGGGCGTCAATCATCGCGATCAGCATGTGTGTGGGAGGTGTCGGTCTCTTTGTCACGGTTGCCGCATTCACCGCCGTCGATAAACCGGTCACCACCGAAAACCTCATCACGATCCTGATCATTCTGGCGGTCATGCTGGTGCTCGTCGGTGGGGCGTTCTTCTTTTTGCGCAACAAGTTCAAGGCGATCTTTTACATCATCGGAGCGGGGGTTCTCTACGGGTTCGTGGCGACCCTGGCAAAAGTCATCATCAACCGCATTCAGCACAACAACGTGGACTGGTTGGCGGTCCTGTGCATTATCGGTCTTCTGGCCGCGGCCGGTCTTGGCGGCTACTTCGTGCAGAACGCCTATTCGTCTGGACCGCCCGATCTGGTCATCGCCGGGCTCACCGTTGTCGACCCCCTTGTCGCAGTCGGCATCGGAATCGTCGTGCTGGGGGAGGCTTCCCAAGCGCCGGCCTGGGCTGCCGTTGCCTTTATCATCGCGGGACTCATTGCTATCTGGGGTGTGTTCCTGCTCGCCAAATACCACCCGCAATCCGAGTAAAGCTCGATGAAAGCCAAGTGGAAACGCCGTGTCGGGGGCTCGTGAGGGCGCATCGGTTTAGAATAGGCTGCGAGCGAGGTTGATCGGCGCGGCCATCAGCACTCACAGATCGCCGGATGATCTTCCCGGCTCACCAACGTAGGGACTTCACCTCTTGACTGATTCGACCGATTTGCCGAGCAGCGCGCCTGCGCACGACGCACCGGCGGCGAAGAAGCCGATCCGCATTCTGATTGCAGCCGATACCTTCGCACCTGATGTGAATGGTGCGGCGCGGTTTGCCGAGCGCCTTGCTGCCGGCCTGGTGGCTCGCGGGCACACTGTGCGCGTGCTTGCCCCGGCTGCATCACGCAAGTACGGAACATTCGACGAGACGCACGAGGGTCAGCCGCTCACCGTGTACCGTCTGCCCAGCTGGCGCTGGTACCCGCACGACTGGCTGCGCTATGCGCTTCCGTGGGTCATTCGCAGCACTTCCCGCCGGATTCTCGACGACTTCAAACCGGACGTGGTTCACTTCCAGTCCCACATCAACGTGGGCCGTGGCGTCACGATTGAGGCCGAGAAGCGCGGCATCCGCATCATCGGCACCAACCACTTCATGCCCGAAAACATGCTGGAGTTCACGCTGATCCCCAAGGGACTGCAAGATCGCGTGATCGCAATGGCGTGGAAGGCTGCGCGCCGCACGTTCGGTCGGGCTGAGGCGGTCACGACCCCGACGCAGCGTGCCGCGGAATTCCTCGAGAAGTACACCGGTCTCACCGATGTGCGTGCCATCTCGTGCGGGATCGATGCCGACAACTATTCACCCAACTTTGAGCCGCGCACCGAGAACCGCATTCTCTTCGTCGGACGAGTGACCGGTGAGAAGCAGATCGATGTGCTGCTGAAGGCCGTGGCGCTGCTCCCGGCCGAGCTGGACGCACAGCTCGAGATCGTGGGTGGGGGCGACCAGAAGCGTAACCTCGAGCACCTGGCTGACACCCTCGGCATCCGTGATCGGGTAACGTTCACGGGCTATGTGACGGATGCGCAACTGCGCGCGGCCTACTCCCGGGCGACGGTGTTCGCGATGCCCTCGATCGCGGAACTGCAGAGCATTGCCACCATGGAAGCTATGGCGTCGGCGCTGCCCGTCGTCGCGGCCAATGCAATGGCGCTGCCGCACCTCGTGCACGATGAGGCAAATGGCTATTTGTTCGAACCAGGTAATTCTCGCGATCTGGCCGACAAGCTCCTCACGGTGCTCACGGCGGCGCCCGACGCGCTTAATGCGTTCAAGAATGAGTCGTTGAAACTGATCGAGTCACACGACATCAACCGTACGCTGAACACGTTTGAACACCTGTATCGCGGCGAAGCTGTGCCCGACCAGATCAACAATGGGGCGGCCTCGCACAGCGCCGAGTAATGTGATTCGGGCGCGGACCGGCGTTGTTCGCCGGGCGGCGAATGCCTGTATCGTGGAGAATTGGCGCCAGCGGGTTTTTCACGCATGGACGCCGTCGGAGCGTCGCCGTCTCGTGTGCGGCGCTTTGGGGTGGTAGCTCAGCTGGTTAGAGCAGCGGACTCATAATCCGTCGGTCATGGGTTCAAGTCCCATCCGCCCTACTCTGAAACATAGTCTGACCAGGGTTTCTTGTCTTATTGAAAAGGCAGAGACTTGATGCAGTCACCGTTTATTCACCACAACCGGCCCGCAGCGGTCGCCTGTGCGTATGTTGCTCGACCCAGTTCGACTCATCTGGGCACGCCTCGTGCACCTAGGAGTTATGGACACCGACCGGCTTTCCGGGCTTGGCCTCGAGCCCGTGCTCACCACCAGCGAACTCGCCGAGTAACTCGGCGTGCACGCTCAGGCCATCTACGACCTGCGCACAGACGGGCGCGGTCCGTCTGGTATTCGAGTAGGTCGAGAGATTCGCTACCGGGTTTCTGATGTGGTTCATTGGCTGGATGGCCTTCACGAGCCTGACTTCAGCTTGACGGTCCGCGAGGTTCAGCGCTGATGGCCGGCCGACCCCGTACGCCGGTGAGTACCTTCGGCTCTATCAAGACAGTCGAGATCGCTCCTGGCCGTTTCCGAGCTACCGCGCGCTTCCGGGATTGGGACGGTCAGACTCGGAAGGTTACCGCGACCGACTCAAGCCGCAACGCAGCAGCAAGTTCGCTTAAACAGATTCTGGCCACGCGGGCGCACGGTGGCGACACAATCGACTCGTTGACGGCAGGTTCGCCATTTACGTTGCTCGCTGACGCATGGTTAGAGGACCTGATGCTCGACGTCGACCGTGCCGATAGCACGAAGGAGATCTACGAGCGCGAACTGCGAGGCCTCGTACTACCGACGTTCCAGCACTTCACCGTGCGGGAGGTAACTGTGGGTCGCATAGAACGCTTCTTGAAGGTGCAGCGTGCGCTTTCATACGCGCGCGCGAAGCACTCCCGCACCATCCTCAGCATGGTCCTTGGGTTCGCAGTGCGGCGTGAGATCATCGCTCGCAATCCTGTCAAAGAAACTTCGCGAATGAAGAAGCCGAAACACATCCCTAAAGCACTCACTGCAGAGCAAATCTCTGCGATCCGAACTGCCGCTCGCGACTGGCGCATGGGTGATGGCACGAAAGGTCCGAAGCCTGACGGCCAAGTGCGCGAGCTGATCGAGGTGATGCTGGGAACGGCAACGCGCATCGGCGAGGCCCTGGCGCTTCGCAAGTGCGACGTTGATATGGCTGCTGACCCACCTCGTGTTCACATCAACGGCACCATAATCGTTGGCACGGGAAAGGGCGTCTATCGACAAGAGCATCCGAAGACGCATGAGTCGAATCGTGTCGTGGCAATCCCTGCGTTTGCTGCCGAAGTTATCCGGCATCGCTTGGCCTTGATCGCGGGTGAGGAGCCGGACCACTTGCTGTTCTTCAGCCGGAAAGGTACTCCGCTGGCGCCTTACAACGTCAGGCGAACCTTCCGCGAGATCCTAAAGTTTGGGGGTCTAGAGGATATGGAGATCACGCCGCATGCCTTCCGGAGAACAGGTGCAACGCTGCTCGCAAACGAACTCGGACTCCAGGCTGCGGCTGACATGCTGGGCCACACTTCGACATCGACAACAAAGGAACATTATGCCGAGCCGGATCGCACCGTGAAGTCTGAGCCCGCGATCGTGTTGCAGAGGTTGGCGCCTCCCGCCTGAGGGTAGAAGTCGCGGAGCTGGGTGGTGCACAGTGATCGGCAAGTGGGACTGCCCCGAGTTCAGTTGACTCGAAGGGTTAGTGGTTTCACGCGGCTTTGAGGGCCACGTTTATTGTCTCAAACTCGATTGGCGTGAGCTTGCCGAGTCGTCGTTGGCGGCGTCGACGGTGATAGGTCCTTTCGATCCAGACGACCATCGCCAGGCGCAGTTCTTCCCGGGTAGTCCAGCGTTGCCGATCGAGCACGTTCTTCTGCAGCAGCGCGAAGAAGCTCTCCATCGCGGCATTGTCGCCGCACGCGCCGACGCGGCCCATCGACCCGGTGATGCCGTTGTTCTTCAGCACGCGAACGAAGGCGTTGGAGCGGAATTGGGACCCGCGATCGGAGTGCAAAATCGTGCCGTCGATGGTGCGTTGACTGATCGCGTTGCGGGCCGCGGCGACAGCCAGCGACGCCTTCATCCGGGAGTCGATGGAGTACCCGACAATCTTGTTCGAGTAGACGTCCTTGATCGCGCAGAGGTAGAGCTTGCCCTCGTCGGTGCGGTGCTCGGTGATGTCGGTCAGCCAGAGTTGATTCGGGCGTGTCGCGGTGAAGTCCCGCTCGACGAGGTCGTCGTGCACGGGCGGGCCGGCCTTGCGGGTGAGGCCGCGTTTCTTCGCGAAGACACTCCAGAGCCGCTGCTGGGAGCAGAGCCGCCACACCCGGTTCTCGCCCGCCGTCAGGCCAGCCTGGTGGAGTTCGTCGGCGATGAACCGGTAGCCAAACGCGGGGTCGTCCTGGTGGGCGTCCCAGGCGGCGTTGGTGAGGTGGGCGTCGTCCCAGTCGCGTTGGGAGACGGGGTTGCGTTTCCACTGGTAGAACGCTTGTTTGGAGAAGCCCAACACCCGGCAGGTCACCGTGACGGGAACACCATCGACGGCCATTTCAAGGACCAGCGGGTACATCATTTTGGGTTGACGTCCCGGGAGAGATAGGCGACAGCCCGGCGCATGACCTCGGCTTCTTGTTCGAGGAGCCGGATTCGTTTCTTCGCTTCGCGCAACTCAGCGGATTCTTTCTCGGTCACGCCGGGCTTGACGCCGTCTTCGACGTTGGCCTTCTTCAGCCAGTTCGCCAGGCAGGACTCGGAGATCCCGAAGTCCTTCGCGATCTGGTTCAGCGGGGCTTCGTGCTTCCGGGCGACCGCGACAACATCGCGTCGGAACTCGGGTGGGTAGGACTTGGGCATAAAGACATCTTTCCAGCGAAGACGAATCTCCACAGGTCAGGAGTCAACCAAACCGGGGGCAGTCCCAGTTGTCCTCGACACGGCCTGTTGCGTGCTCGTGTGACGGGGCCGTAACTGAGCACCCGACGTGGAATTCAGGATATGGCGCGCGTTCCGTTCGAGTTCGTACACCGATTTGAGGCTGGTGTCACCGCAGCTCTGAGCGAGCGTGGTGAAGGCTTCCGAAATGGGCGTGACATAGCGGGCGTAGGAGTACGACAGATGGTTTGGAAAGCGCGATACGACTACGTCCGCAACCGACGCTTCTTCAGCTAGGTTATGGTTCATGGCGAATTGGGAGAAGTACCCGGTCCTAGGAGGTCCCCATAAGAATGGTGATCGCATATTTGGATTCTCTACTGGATACGCTCGCGACCTGTGGGCTCGCGGTACGCCGACCGTTTCGACGCTAGAACGGCGGTCAGTGACAAGCGCAATGGCAGGAATCGACGTCGGAGACAAATTGACAATCACCTTTGATGGGGAGCGGTGGAGTGCCTTCAAGGATGGCGTCCTGATCGGCAGGCTGAACTGGGCAGCAGACGCGCTCGAGGTACCCAGTTGGGTCGACGGCAAGCCGTTAGCAATTCGCGACGGTGTGCTCGAAGTCCAGCGGGTGTTCGTTAGTTCAGATCGAAAGGTAGTGAACCTAGGTGGGATTGCGCGCGGCACATGAGCCGCTATGGACGTGGTGAGTGTAAGCGGCACTTACCAAGAGCACTCGATACCCAGCTACCTGGATGCGTAGTTGGTGCCCATACTTCTGCACATCTTTCGCTATGAACCCTGGGCTGGCAGGTTCGAACGCGCCTGTGCATAGAACGCATTCTCAGCGTCGCGTCGAGACGCGATATCGGTGGCGACGAACTGCGCGAAGTCCTCGTCGCGGTCGGTAATTGTTGCATCTTCGACGTCACTCAGCGACAGCTCACCGGGCCAAATTGTCTGGCGCGTGGGCCGGTCGCGGTCGAGGCGTGTTTCTGACGTCGCAACCCAGTCATGGAGGCGTTGGCGCGCATCGGCGAAGTCGCGGTGCCAACCAAATGGCGCGGAGCCGTGCTGGTCGGGGTCGTAGGCGCAGAGCCAATGCAGGTGGAGGGCGGAGAGCTCCCAAAGAAGTTCAGTATGACGGTGCCAAAAAGGGGGGACGATGGAGGCCGGGAGCCCATACGTCATTCTTAGCCAGTTCACCCACCGATTGAGTTCGATCCACTCAATCTCTGCGTCCGCCGCTGTCAGGAGGTTCCAGTTCACTGGGTGTGGAGGCTCAGGAAGGAGCGACCCATCGAGGTCGTCGAAAGAGTCGCCGCCAGAGGCGACATCCTGATCGCGAAACAGCCAGTCACCCGACGACTCCGACATAGTGTGGGATCACCGCCCGAGCGCTGTCGCGCTGGAATTTCGGGCGGGCAGTGATGCCTGTGCGGTAGGGCTATCGAGACCGATAGTTGCTGCCGGGCGATGTGTTCTGTCCACCTCATAGTTTGTTCGGGCGAGGTCATGACCGATCTTCTTGGCGACGAATTCCTCGCGTTCGATGACCTCGCCGTCTCGGTCGACCTGGAACGAGTGAATGTATCCTTCAGCGACAAAACTGTCGCCCTTGGCAAATCGTGTGAGTGCTCGGTCGGCCGTGGCCCGATACGCCACAAGGTCGTGGAAGCTTGGTTCGAGCTCCGTGAAGCCTCCGTTCTCTTCGCGACGGAAATGCGGCTGGCCTACACGTACATAGAATCTGGTGTCGCCGCTCTCTGTGACTGACTGTTGTGGTTCCGAGGCAATGAATCCCGAGAGTGATTGCTGAGTGTGAAGGGGCATGTGCTCTATCTCCTGTGATCGGGCGGAAAATCGTGATCCGCATTCACTAGAAGGTGCGCAGCCCATGCCACGTCGTTCGGTGCATTCTTTTAACGGGTCACGTCCCGTGTAGTGGTGTAAATCTCGGCGTTTGAGCGTTGCTTCGCCAACGTGAAGAGCCACCGTGCGATGGTCAGTGAGAACCGTTCAAAGTTCCTCACAGAAAAGACACAAACACACGATGGCTCTTGACCAGTCTGCCCTGCTTGACCTGCTCGCTCAACTCAAGCTCACCGATGTCACCGACCGGATCCGGTCTGCGACGGAATCGCTCTACCAGGAACTGATCGATGCGGAGGCGACCGCGTTCATCGGCGCCGCGCCATTCGAACGCTCCGACGGGCGCACCACCCACCGCAACGGCACCCGCCCACGCACGTTGACCACCACGGCCGGGGACCTGGATTTGAAGATCCCGAAGCTGCGTGCCGGCACGTTCTTTCCCGCGCTGCTGGAGCGCCGCCGGCGGGTCGACCAGGCGTTGTTCGCGGTGGTGATGGAAGCGTATGTGCACGGGGTGTCCACCCGGAAAGTCGACGATCTCGTCAAGGCGCTTGGCGCGGACTCCGGCATTTCCAAGTCCGAAGTCTCTCGTATTTGCGCCAGCCTCGACGCGGAGGTCGGGCAGTTCCGCGACCGCTCCCTGTCGACTCACGACTTCCCGTATGTGTTCCTCGACGCGACGTACTGCAAAGCCCGGGTGAATCACCGCATTGTGTCCCAAGCGGTCGTCGTCGCGGTCGGTGTCGCCGCCGACGGACGCCGGGAAGTCCTCGGATTCGATGTCGGAGACACCGAGAACGAGCCGTTCTGGACCGGCTTCCTGCGGTCGTTGAAGGCCCGCGGGTTGGACGGCGTGAAGCTGGTCATGTCCGACGCGCACACCGGGCTCAAGAAAGCCATCGGGACCGTTTTCCAAGGCGCCAGCTGGCAGCGCTGCCGGGTGCATTTCATGCGCAACGTGCTCGCCGTCGTGCCCAAGGGCAGCCAGGAAATGGTCGGCTCGATCATTCGCACCATCTTTGCCCAGCCCGACAAGGAACACATCCTGAAGCAGTTCGGCGAGGTCACCACGATGCTGCAGCGTTCACACCCCAAGGTCGCACTGATGCTCGTCGACGCCCAACACGACGTGCTCGCGTTCGCTGACTTTCCGCAGCGTCACTGGCGGCAGATCTGGTCCACCAACCCGTTGGAACGCGTCAACAAGGAGATAAAGCGCCGCACCGACGTCGTCGGCGTGTTCCCGAATCCTGCGGCGCTCCTCCGGCTCGCCGGGGCCGTGCTGGTCGAGCAGCACGACGAGTGGGAAGCCGCCGACCGGCGCTACTTCTCCGAAGCGTCCATGCTCGAACTCACGATCATGAACGCCCGGCCCGAAACCGTCGAGCAGGTGACCGCACTCCCCGAGCTGAAGGCCGCCTAAACTAAAACAACTGACCCGCACGGTGTTGAGAAACTCCACCACTCAGCGGGACGTGACCCTTTTAACGTGAGTCGGAGCTTTTGCTAGGTGCGCTTTTCGGGCATTGGAACGCGCAGTAGCGACTCAATTTCTTCTCGATTTGATCGCAGTTCCTTCGAGTCTGGGCGGTCCGTCCAAGTGCGCAGTCGCGCCACGATAGGAGGTGCGGAGCGGAGCATTATCAGGCCCGTTCCAAATGGGAGGGTGCGGATGGTGTCGGGCGGCATGATCGCGACCCGTCGAATAGACCTCTGTGATGAACGGGAGCCGCGGTCGCCGATCGTCGTCGAGGCTGTTGTCTCGTCGCGTTCGCCGATAAGAGTTGAAAGGTCTTGCAAGTCTCGTGAGTTGGATGCCCCACCCAGGACGATCTTTACGATCGAGGCGTCCCATATAGCGCCGGCCGCGTTGTCGCTCCATTTCGTTCGCGCCTGTGCGAGTGACTGAAGAACCGGCATCGTCGTGATGCCGGTACCGCCGCCTTCTGCCATGAGGTTCGGAAGCGAAGGCAGGGGAGCGAGGTTACCGATCTCATCGAGTGCGAGGAGCAATGGCGGATCGAGTCGTGCACCCGCGCTTCTCGCGGCGAGACGCCGAGCTGTTTCGACGAGATCCTCCACGAAAGCGGAGACGAGGGCGGCGGAGTTGTTCGAACCGGTCCCTGTTGCGAGGAGGTAGAGAGCGCCGTTGCTGAGCAAGAATTGTTCGGGGTCGAAGCCTTCGCCCTCGCTTGGTGACACGGCATCCAGCACCCTTGGGTCAGCCAGCGCGCCAAGTGCGAGGGAGACCCCTTGCCAGATGGAGTCCCGCGTGCGTGGGTCGGACTCGAGCATTGCTTGGAGGGAATCGCCCCAACCGGTTGCTGCGGTGGTGGAACTCATCAGGATCGAGACGGCATCGTGTGCGGCAGCTGGATCTAGGGTCCAGCGAAATAGTTCTGCGGGTGTGCAGCGATCAAGTGCGGCCGCGTGCAGTAAGGACTGGAGAGCAGTGCGGGCTGGGCCGATCGTATCGTTGAGGCTCTTCAGGCTTTCCCCGCTATTAGGTAGGTGACGGCGGATTCGACGGGTGTTAGCGAGGGCTGGTCGAGGCTGAAGCTCCGATCCTCGCCGCTTTGGGCAGCGGAGCGAGGCTGCGGCAAGAGGCCACGGAGTTCATGATGCACGACACTTGATGCGCGCACGTTTATTCACCACTTATTCACTCGAGACCGCTCGAGGCGAGTCGAGGAATCGGAGTAGAATCGGAGCACATCGCACGAGAAACCCCTAGGCAGAGCGAGATCAATCTAGGTGTTGGGTTCGGGACTGGGCCGCGAAAGAGGCCGTGTCGGAATCCGTCGGTCGCGGGTTCAAGCCCCGCCCGCCCTACAAAGAATTGCTGATCAGAGTGATTTCTAAGGCCTACTAGGCGACTAGTTATTCGACTCGTTTTGCTGAAGGTCATGGATTCAAGTGCCTTTTTGTTGCCCCAAAGTCCCACTGATCAGGCATATCCCTGAGACGGTTTTCGGATCATTTGCATTTGACTGCCGAATATTGCACGGCATTTAGCTGGGGCGGGCGCGGGCAGGCTCTTCCTCTCGTGGGGACTTGGTCAGCGCGCATCGCGAGCACTCCCGAAGGTGTTGCATTTTCATCCAACCGTTCGTTGTGCCGCGTGCACCTATTGGCCGTCAGGGGAGTGGTTACGATGATTATTCGTCAAGTGCATATGCGGAGCCTGTAAGCGATATCCACTTGTGCGATATACCCCAGGGGGGTATTGTTCTCATGTGAGCGGATACACCAATAGCACGGACAATGTACTCCGACGCATGAGCCGCGTCGAAGGACAGGTGTGCGGCACTACCAAGATGGTAGAGGCTGAGAATTACTGCAACGATGTGCTGATCCGGGTCTCGGCCGCCACGAAAGCGTTGGAATCGGTCGCTCTGCTCGTGCGCGGTGAGCACTTGAGCCATTGCGTCGCCGAAGCAGCCGCCGAGGGTGGCCCTGTGGCTGAGGAAAAGATTCGTGAGGCCAACGCCGCGATCGCTCGCCTGGTTGGTTCGTGAAGACTATGACTAAGGAGAACATTATGACCGAAAATGAACGTACAGACCTGGGCTTGACGGATGCTGCGGAATGCAGCTGTTGCGCTAGCTCAACCGCATCAACACCGCTTATCGCGACCGAAGGCGCCTTACAGGCGCAGTTTAAGGTTGAGGGTATGACGTGTTCGCACTGCGTTGCGAGTGTCACTGAAGAGCTCAGCGCACTCGATGGTGTGCAGAGCGTCGGCGTTGAGTTGAACGCTGGAGGTTCATCCACCGTGACCGTGTCGAGTACAAGTGCACTCGATCTCGAGCAAGTGCGCGCCGCCATTGGTGAGGCCGGATATTCGCTGGTGGATAGCGCCTCGTAACTCGGCATCCCGTTCTGCATGCCGTCGCATGGCTGTTTCCTCGGCCATGTGCAACTCGAATCATCGAAATAGCAGGGAGGCTCTCATGAGCCAACACGATCACAGCGCCGCTTCTTCTCCCGCAGTTCATGACAAGGCCGCGCCGGAGGGCGTTGAGGTGCCTGACGCGCACGCACACCATGCGATGCAGAATGACGGCGCGACCATGAACCACGGTTCGGAGGACCAACACGAGGGCCACGGCGGTCATGCTGGTAACGGGGATCACGTTGCGCGGTTCCGTAAGCTATTTTGGATCATGCTGGTCATGGCCGTGCCGGTTGTCGGGTTCTCCACCATGTTTGCCATGCTTGTCGGATACTCGTTGCCGGGTGCGGCGTGGACCGGCTGGATCTCGCCTGTCCTGGGCACGGTCATGTATGTCTGGGGCGGTGCACCGTTCCTGACCGGGGCGGTGAGCGAGATTCGCTCGCGCCAGCCCGGCATGATGCTGCTGATTGGGCTCGCGATTACGGTGGCGTTCGTTGCCTCATGGGGTGCGAGCATCGGGCTGTTGGATCACGGCCTGGACTTTTGGTGGGAGCTCGCGCTCCTAATTGTGATCATGCTGCTGGGGCATTGGATCGAGATGCGGTCTCTGGCTCAGACCACCTCTGCGCTGGACTCTTTGGCTGCGTTGCTACCGGATGAGGCAGAACGCGTCGAGGGTGACCAGACCGTGACTGTGTCACCGGCCGAGCTGAGGGTTGGCGACATCATTGTTGTTCGCCCGGGCGGGCGGGTGCCCGCTGATGGGCGTGTCTCGCAGGGTGCGGCGAGCATGGACGAGTCCATGATCACCGGCGAATCCGTTTCGGTGCGCCGCGGAGAAGGCGACCACGTTGTCGCAGGTACCGTTGCAACCGATTCAGGTATCCGTGTCGAGATCACCGCCGTGGGTGACGACACCGCATTGGCGGGCATCCAGAAAATGGTCGCCGAGGCGCAGGCGTCATCATCGCGCGCGCAGCGGCTCGCCGACAAGGCCGCCGGGTGGCTGTTCTGGTTTGCCCTCGGAGCCGGGATCATCACCGCAATCGTGTGGACCCTGATCGGGATGCCGGATGCGGCCGTAGTTCGCACCGTAACGGTGCTCGTCATCGCGTGCCCTCACGCTCTCGGTCTGGCGATCCCGTTGGTGGTCTCGATTTCTACAGAACGTGCCGCGAAGGCAGGCGTGCTGATCAAGGACCGGATGGCGCTCGAGACCATGCGCAAGGTCGACACCGTTTTGTTTGACAAGACCGGCACTCTCACCAAGGGCAACCCGGCCGTTACCGCGATCGAGCCATCGGGCAGCTTCAATGCCGATGAGTTGCTGGCATTGGCCGCGGCCGCCGAGTCGGACTCCGAGCATCCGCTTGCTCGCGCGATAGTCGCTGCAGCTGCCGATCGCAACCTGGATGTGCCGAAATCGACTGATTTCGAGTCCTCGCCAGCGGTTGGGGTGAAGGCGCGCGTCGGTAACCGGGAAGTGCAGGTTGGTGGGCCATACCTGCTCGAGCAAGAGAACGGCACTGAGCTAGAGATCGCTCATCAGTGGCGCGACCAGGGTTCAATCATCCTGCACGTTCTGATCGACGGGGAGGTGGTTGGTGCACTTGCCCTTGCCGATGAGATTCGCACAGAGTCGCATGCAGCGATTGCCGCGCTTCACGATCGTGATGTGCAGGTGGTGATGATTACCGGTGACGCCGAAGCGATCGCCGCGACCGTGGCTGCCGAACTTGGCATCGACAGGTATTTTGCGGGCGTGCGGCCCGAGGACAAGGCGTCGAAGGTGAAGGAGTTGCAGAGCGAGGGTCGTATTGTCGCGATGGTCGGCGATGGTGTCAACGATGCCCCTGCCCTGGCCCAGGCGAACGTGGGCATTGCCATTGGTGCGGGCACGGATGTTGCTATCGCGACTGCCGGTGTCATTCTGGCCAGCGACGATCCCCGTTCGGTGGTGTCGGTCATCGAGCTTTCCCGGGCCTCCTATCGCAAGATGACGCAGAACCTCTGGTGGGCCGCCGGCTACAACCTTATTTCGGTGCCCCTCGCCGCAGGTGTGCTCGCGCCGATCGGATTCATCCTGCCGATGTCGATCGGTGCTGTTCTCATGTCGCTGTCCACGATCGTAGTTGCACTCAACGCTCAACTACTGCGTCGACTCGACCTAAACCCGGAACGCTACACCCAACAGTAAGGCTCTTTCGAGAACTGAGCCGTTTATCAGTCGTAGAGGGCTGCTACAAAGTACGATGACACCGGAAGGAACCATGCCACAGCTCATCGTCGCACGTCGATCTCACGGTGCACCTCGCATACGAGAGAGCTTTGTGCAGCCCGGCGTCAGCAACGCTACCCCTCGGGCCTCTCGGGCCGACTGGGCAGGCACGATGTTGGTGCGGGTTGCCCTTGCGATCGGGATCATTGTCGGCATTTTGGCAATGCACTCTTTTCTCGCGCCAGCCCCGCAGGCGAACGCAACGATGGCCGGTGCGATCTCCGAGGCCAGTGCGCAGCCCGAGGTGAGCGCAGCACTTCACCACGTCGTTGCTGCTTCAGCAGTCGTGACATCCGGTGTTGCCAACTTCGCAAAGGACTGTGCCGGGTGCGCGGGGGATCTGTCGATGGCAACGATGTTGTGCATCCTGGCACTTCTCACCGTTGCACTGATGCTGTTTGCCCCTCGCCTGATGGGACGCTGGCATCGGCAGTTGTGGTCACTCCTTCTCCGACTCTTCTCGGGGCCCGCCCGGTACATTGCAGTCGTGTTGCCACCGCCTTCATTGGATGCTCTGGGTATCAGTCGAACGTGATGGGGTCGCGCCGCCGCAACTGATTGACGGGTTGAACGCCGATTAATTGCTGCACCGCGCACCTTCTTCATCAGCCTTTAGTGCTGAGGGAGCACACCGCCTAGTGGCGAGTGAGCTCCTCCGTCGATTCTCCCCAACTTCACGAAAGAGACCCCATCATGACTATCCGACCCCGCCGACTTCTTCTCCCACTCGCACTCGCTCTGACGATCCCACTCGTGGCTACCGCATGCGCGGCTACCAGCGTGGATTCCGCTGCGGGACCGCCTGTACTTCAGCACATTCACCAGCTGTCCTTTAGCGAACCGGATCAGCTGTTGATTGGTTCTCACGATGGCGTCTACGCCACCGGGATGCAGCCGGGAACAGTCTCCCTTCTCGGAGATGTCTCGTTTGACGCGATGGGTATGACCGCCCAAGGCGAGACGGTGTTTGTCTCCGGCCACCCTGGTGCAGACAACAATGACGCATTCGCGGCCCCGCACATCGGTTTTGTCCGCCACACGCCCGATACCGGTTGGGAAGCCGTGTCCCTGGCGGGATCCACCGACTTCCATATTCTGCAGACCTCTTCCGCGGATCCCAACCTTGTGATCGGGGTGCCCTCAGACAAACCAGTACTGATGCGCAGCACTGATGCCGGAAGCACCTGGATCGAAGCGTCACCGTTGAACGCTCGAGACCTGAGCATCGACAGCCAAGACCCCACTCTGCTCACCGCGACCACCGCAGAGGGTGTCCTCGTCAGCCACGATGCGGGAACAACATTCGAGCTGCTGGCAGGTGCACCGCAATTGGTCCTGATCGCCGCCGACCCCACCCGCACAGGCGGCCTCGTCGGAATCGACCAGCAAGGGGCGCTCTGGGCTGGATCGGCCGAAGCCGACGAGTCGTGGACCACCACGGGCACGGTCACTGGCGCTGCTGCAGCGCTCACCGTCAACAGCACCGGAGTGATTGCCGTCGCCGACGATAGCGGCGTCGCCACCAGCGCCGATGGAGGAAAGTCCTGGACCGTCCTGGTGCCTGCAAGCTGATGAACACCCTCCTGATCGATTGCGACTCCCGCGAAGAATGGAGCTCAGATGTCTGAGAAGGACGGCAAGATTTCACTGACCGGGTCCATCTCGCTGGGCACAGGGGTGATGATCGGCGCAGGAATCTTCGCGCTCGTCGGTCAGGTGGCGGGCTTCGCGGGGGACTGGTTCCCGCTCGCGTTTCTGCTCGGAGCGGTCGTAGCCGGCGTAAGCAGTTACTCATACACCCGCTACTCCAGCGTGAACCCGTCCGTGGGCGGGATCGCAATGCTGTTGAAGGACGCCTACGGATCAGGTGTGGCCGCTGGCTCTTTTACCCTGTTCATGTATGTGTCCATGGTGGTCGCTGAGAGCCTCCTCGCTCGCACATTTGGCACCTACTTGTTGCGTCCCTTTGGCCTGCAAGACTCGGCGATTCTCGTTCCTATCCTTGGTGTACTTGCGATCGTGGCTGCGGCCACCGTGAATCTGCTCGGGAATAGGTTTGTGGAAGGGTCAGCGACCACCACGGCGATTCTGAAGATTGTCGGCATCGCGGTGCTTGCCATTGCCGGGCTGGTTGGAACGAGTGTCGCGGGCGATGGCCTGTTCGCTCACAGTTCCGGAGACTCGCCAAATGTTATGGGCCTTCTGGCTGGCGCGACTCTCTGTGTGCTGGCCTACAAAGGTTTCACGACGATAACCAATCAGGGCGATGACATTCGGGATGCCAAGAAGAACATTGCACGATCGATCATCATCTCGCTCGCGATCTGCACGGTCCTCTACCTCCTGATCACCATTTCTGTTGCCTCCAGCATCGGAGCAACTGGTGCGGTGAAGGCCCGTGACTATGCCCTAGCTGCCGCTGCCGAACCGCTCTTTGGCCAGTGGGGGATATGGATTACGGTCGCGATTGCGGTCGTCGCCACCCTGTCGGGGCTGCTGGCCAGCCTGTATTCGGTCTCGCGTCTCTACGGGATGCTGCAAGAGATGCGCCAGGCGCCGTCACTACCCAAGCGGGTCCCTCAGCAACCGCTCATCATCACCGCAGGGCTCGCGATTCTTGCGACAGCGTTCCTGGATCTGAGTCAGATCGCATCCATGGGAGCATTCTTGTATCTCGCGATGGATATTGCCGTGCAGTGGGGTGTGATCCGGCATCTCCGCACAAAGATCCACGCGAAACTATGGGCGCCGATACTCACGATTCTTCTCGACCTAGCGATTCTCGTCCCCTTCACGATTCTCAAAGTTGAAAGTGATCCGCTCACCGTTGTCATCGCAGCGGCCGTTGCCGCGGCAATCCTTGCCGCTCAGTTCATCGTGGTCCGAACCCGGAGCCGAACTGCCGGCTCGATGACGTAAGGGAGTGCTGACGGATCTTGGAAGCGCGGGCTACGCTACCTCGATGATGCCCATCATCCCGAGGTCTTCGTGGTCCAGGATGTGGCAGTGATACACCGTCGTTCCGGTGAAGCCTTCGAAGGCGATACGCACCCGCACGCTGCTTCGGGCGGGCACGTTGACGACATCCTGCCAGAGCGGGGCATCGTCGGCCGATGGAGTCATGAGTTGCATGGGCCACACGTGTAGGTGGATCGGGTGATCCATCGGGGAAGTGTTAGTCAGGGTCCATTCCTCGATTGCTCCAGCGCGAACGAGGGTGTCCACCCTTTCGGCATCAAATGGTTTGCCGTCGATGGTGAAACTCATCATTCCGCCCCCCATGCCCCTCCCCATTCCCATGGCAAAGGTCAGTTCTCGGCGGCCAGTGACCGTCTCGGTCCGCAGGTCTCGCGGAGCAAGCTGCCTCGGCACCGCTTCCAATGCAGCAGCGTCAGCACTTTCTCCCGCGACAGTGAGGGTGAGGAGGTCCGCACCGTCAGAGCTTGCCGCACCACCGCCCATCATCATCCCCGTGCCACCTCGATCAACCGGAAGAGTGCGCAGGATTGACGTGCCAGCCGCCATGGTAACGAGCAGGTCTGCCCGATTGCCCGGGGGAAGCAATAGCTCTTCGATATCGCGGGGCGTTTCAAAGCGGCCGGAGTCCATACCGAGAAGCTGCAACGTCTGGCCGTCGAGGCGCAGCTTCAGGTATCGGGATGCGCACGCGTTGACAATGCGCCACCGCTCCCGCTCCGAGGGTGCGGCACTCAGCTGTGGGGAGGTTTGACCGTTGATCAGAACCATTGCGCCCTCGCGGCCCATCATCTGATCCATTGGAGACGATTCGGGGATGTGGCCCTCGGCATCGAGGGTGATGTCCGAGATGACGAGAACCCTCTCTCGAGTCACCGGAATCGGGGTCGTGTCTTCCACAACGATGGCTCCGTAAAGACCGCCAAAAACTTGTGCCGCCACCATGCCGTGGTGGTGCGGGTGGTACCAATACACGCCGGGTGGATGATTCTCAGGAAGCCGGTATGCGTAGTCGAAAGAGTCACCGGGCTCGATGGCCACGAACACGTTGTCGCTGTTACCCTCCGGTGATACATGGAGTCCGTGCACGTGCAAGTTAGTGGTAGTGGAGAGTCTGTTCTCCACCGTGACCTGCAGAAGATCCCCGGGCCGCACGAACAGGGTGGGGCCTGGAACGCCTCCGTTGTAAGACAGGACACTCGCGTCTCGGCCGGCGGTACGGGCGGGCCCTTCGGCCGCATTCAATCGCACGGCCAGGACGCCATTGGAGCTGCTAAGAATCTTGGGTTCAGCAAGTGTCGATCCGGTGGGCGCCAATGCGTTGGTTGGGACGGGCCCGGACTGGTAACCAACGAAGAGACCGGTTCCACCGATGAATACCCCGGCAGCACCGATTCCTCCCAGAACAAGAACGTGGCGGCGGCTGATGGGTTGCATCAGCGGCCCTCGTTGAGTGCCGTGAGACGCTCGCGGTATTCTTCGGTCGTCATTTCACCGCGTGCGTAACGCTCGTCAAGGATCTGACGGGGCGTGCTCGTGCCATGTGGGCCGGGACTAATGGGGGTAGATCCGGGCTGCTGGTTCTGCTTAATGCCGCCTCCCGCCACACGGACGATCACGACTACCAGAACAATGAGGCCGGCAACGGCAACCGCCCCAAACAGCCATATCCACCACATGTCGAAAACAGTTCCGTACATCATTTGATGGTTCCCTTCTCGTTCGCGTTGTGCCGCTGAGATCGATCAAGGTGCCCGAACCAAATAGGTGCGCTGCCGCCTCCAGATGACGCATTACCTCGCCTTCAAATATACCCCTCTGGGTATTATGCGGACCGGATGCGAGGCAACTGTCCAGCTTCGCGCCCCAGGTGCGCTAGTACGCTAGGGGGGTATGAAGCTGGCAGCAGCTTCGACAGGTAAGTCTTATGGAGGTGGAATGCGTCTCGCCACGATTCGCAGCGTCTCACTTCCGGGTGCCCGCGCCTTCCAGTCGTCGCTTGTCAGCATCTTCGTCATGGCCGCGGTCATCCTGGGCCTCCTCGCAATGCACACCGCGGGAGCAGACCATTTCGACTCACCCGTAGCAGCCGTCGCGGGTACCCATGAGTCCCCTAGAGCTGCATCCGCTGATGCCAGCGACCTCATAGCGGGGCCACTGGTGGCATCGACAGCGGCGGTCGTCTTGATAGCGGCAAGCTCCGTTATCGACTGTGACGAGAGCTGCGTGCAGGGCGCGCTCAGCTGCATGGTCGTGATCATGTCGTGCGTCATGCTCGTGGTTCGTGCACTGACTGCATCTCTTGCCAAGCGGCCGGCCCTATCCAGGCAGCTTCTCGATGCGGGTGCGCGCCTGAACTTGACAGCCCGGCACGTTTCTTCGCGCTTCGTTAACCCTGACCTCACAGCTCTTTCCATCAGTCGCACCTAGGCCGACATTTCACGTCCGCAGAGTAAGGCCAAGCCTCGCTCGGGACGAAGTGTTCCACGACCTCTATGACGAAGGAAATAGCGATGTTTGACGTACGAAAGAAACTAGTAATCGGTGTAGCGGTAGCCGTCACACTCATACTCAGCGGCTGTGCTGCCGCGACCCCAGCGACGGATAGCGGTAGCAGCAGCGGCTCTAGCTCGGCAGCAGAAGCATCGTTCAACGACGCTGATGTGACCTTTGCGCAGATGATGATCCCACACCACGAACAAGCAGTTGAGATGAGCGATACCCTCCTGTCGAAGGATGGCATCGACGCTCCGATCCGGGAGCTTGCCACTCAGATCAAGGATGCGCAGCAGCCGGAGATTGATCAGCTGAAGCAGTGGCTGGGTGACTGGGGTGCGGCTGAAACCAGTATGCCTGGAATGGACCACGGCGGCGGCATGATGTCCGAGAGCGACATGACGGCTCTCACCGAGGCACCCGATGCAGAAGCCGGTCGGCTTTTTCTCGAGCAGATGATCATTCATCACGAGGGAGCCGTTGTGATGGCTCAATCCGAGATTTCCGACGGCAAGAACGCTGACGCCATCGCTATGGCGGAGACCATCGTGGCGACTCAGTCGGACGAGATCACCGTGATGAAGGACCTTCTCGCGGGCAGCTAGCCCGTCTCAAACCGGGTGCGAGGCAGAAGCCGCCGCGCCCAGGGTGGGAGCCCGTTCCCCCTTATCTGCGGCTCCCACCCACCTTCTTCGAACTGAAGACTTTTGGTGCACCTTTTTGCGTGCCCGCACTCCACTATTCGATAGCTGAGAAAACATGGATGACCACGCCCTCACCCCACCGCCCACGACGCGTCGCGCGCTGCGGGACGCAGAAGCTGCCGCGCGTCGCAGCGCGCCACGGCCCACAACCCGACGCGAGCTGCGAGAAGCAGAAGACCGTTCCTCGATGGAGCAATAAGCCCCGCTACCGCCTCGTTCTTCGCAAGAAACAACAGCTGCAAGCTGGAAGGTCGCTTCTGGCCCAACTGGTGAGCCACATGCTGCACCCGCACTGACGAAGATGTCTGGCAAAAGAAGAGCAGTCAGTGCCACTGCGATGGTTTTTGCGGCTCTCTTCATGGTGAGTGTCCCACTTCCCGCACTCGACATGGTTTCTGGCGTCGACACGTCTCAGGCCGCGGTCGGCTCGACCGGCGCTTCAAGCGGATGCCACTCGCCCTTCGAGGTCCGCGTCGACGGCGCCCGAATCGATCCCCGACCCTTCATGAGTGCACGAAGAGTCACCCTTGGCTAACAGGTGACTCTGCCGGCATTTCCTGTGGATCGTCGCCATTCCACCCGTGACTTCGTTATAACAAAGAACCCTCCGACACTTGAGGCGTATCCGTTTATTCACCACTTTTTGAGTCGAGACCAATCGAGATGAGTCGAACCTTTGAAGTATGATCAGAACACCATCTTCAAGGAACTCCGGGTCAGATCGAGATCAACCGAGATCTGTCTAGGTTTCAGAGCGGCAGTGGGCAGTCTGGACTTGTCCTGACGCAATCCGTCGGTCACGGGTTCAAGTCCCGTCCACCCTACAAATGATTCGCTGGGAAGCAGACGTCTCGCTCCGGGCAGGGGTGGAGCCGATCCTGTCCAAACCTTCCGAAGTCCACCCGCAGCCCGGTGTACTCGTGCTATCTGGCCGCTGGATGGAGCGTGCCGAGCAACCCTCGGAATGCCCTGCGCGTCGCAGGATCGCGGGGCTTCCTGGAGTCCACGGACGCAGACGATATCAAGCCCGTTCCGGGCGGTATGAATCGTGTCAGGAAACTGCTTCCGCGGACTGGAAAGGCGGCGAAAGCGGGAGCTGCGAATGCAAAATCGGTTTTGAAGAGCGACGATCTTCTGGAGCTGAAGGAAGTTACTATACGCTTGGAATTTCTGAGGCGCCTCCGAGATAGACATCGAGCTCGTCCATGTCGGCTGCGAAGTCGTCGGGGAAGAAATGCAGATGTCTCCGAAGCTGTCCAGCGCCGCGAGGATGTTGGGCGCCTGCCAGATGCTGTTCCTGTTGCCGGCGCTGACCTTCGTGAGCACCCCGGGCTCTGCGATCTTGTCGATCGCGTTCTGAGCGGCGACCTCGCTGATCTGGAGCTCGGCGTCGACGGTCTTCGTGTTCACGACCCGTTGGCTGCTGCTTGAGCGCCTCGGGCTTGCCGATGCCGGCGAACGGGTCGTCAGCGTTCGCGGGATTGCGCAGCAGGTATGCCGTCTCTGTCAGCGCGTCGTAGTCGTCCTTGGACCTGATGACCGCGGTTCCGCGCTCGGAGACGACTTCGACGGCGGTGTGGTCGTCGTTCACCTGCTGGATGATGCCGAACAGCCCCTTGTCGGGATCTGCTCGAACGACAGTGGATACTTCTTCCATGGACGTTCAACAAGCCTGCCCGCTCTGTGCCAGCCCGACACGGGAGAACCCGCGATACCCGAACTATCTCTGTCGGCTCTGTGCTGATGGTGTCACTGACGCGTCGGGTCGTCACGTTCAGGTGCACGGCACACCTCCGACGGGGGGTGGCCAGGTCGGCTCATACGACGATGGTTCACCGGCGGATCTCCCTCAAGCATCCGTCGGGGTTCGCGTCTACCGCTACGGAATCCCGTGTCAAGCCTACGAAGCCTACTTCGGCGGCATTGTCACCATTCCGGCAGCCGAGGATGACGCAGATCCCCTTGTTGCAGCTCGCACTGCCGTGGTGCGCGCAGCATTCGAATCGCTGAGTAGTTTCTCGTGGATTTCGTCCAAGTTCATCTTTTACGCCGACAGCATGCTGACGACGAGGCGGGTGTTGCCCGAGCCCGCCGGCGAGGATTTGGGCAATTTTCCCGGGACGATCTCGATGTGCTGGGAAATGCTCCGAGATCAGATGGCACCACCCGGAGGTGCCCGCTGGAGTTCCTCTGCCTTGCGCGTCGATGTTTCAGGCGCCTGGACCTTTTCCTTTCATTTCTCTCACGATCGGTGACGGCCACCAGAAGAAGTCCTTTGTAATGAATACCAGTGCCGGAACGAGCACGGTTCGAACGACGAGAGTG
This sequence comes from Leifsonia psychrotolerans, assembly GCF_013410665.1. Taxonomy (NCBI): domain Bacteria; kingdom Bacillati; phylum Actinomycetota; class Actinomycetes; order Micrococcales; family Microbacteriaceae; genus Glaciibacter; species Glaciibacter psychrotolerans. The sequence goes on from NZ_JACCFM010000001.1 coordinate 780,866, forward strand.
TCGAGGAGCACGCCGATGCAGACGATCACGCCAATCTGGGTGAGTGCGACCACGGGCAGCACGCCGAGCACCGCGAAGACAGCAGCGAGCACGATCCCGGCGCTGGTGATGACCGCGCCGGTCGAGGAGAGCGCGCGGATCATCCCCTCAGAGGTGCCGTGGAGCTCGCGTTCCTCCCGAGCCCGGGTGGTCAGGAAGATGTTGTAATCCACACCGAGTGCCACGAGGAAGAGGAAAGCGAAGAGGACCACGTTGGTGTTGAAGGCGGGGAAACCGAGCAGATTGATGAAGATCCAATTGGATGCGCCGAGGCTTGCGAAGAACGTGGCCAGCACGCTCGCGAGCAGGAGCACCGGTGCGATGAGGGACCGGAGCAGGACGGCGAGGATGACGAACACGATTGCCAGGATGAGGGGGATGATCAGATCCTGATCGCGCTCGGCGGAGGTGAGGTTGTCGAGCGCAGTGGCGTCTCTTCCGCCGACGATGGTCTCACCAACAGCGCCGGACTCAGCGGCATACGCTGACCGAAGCATCGTGATCGTCGCGAAAGCGCCGTCACTGCCGGGGGCATCGTTGAGGGATACGGTGAGCTTGGTGAGCCCGTTGGCACTCTCGCCCGGGGTGACGGAGTCGACGCCGGAGATGCTCTCGGCGATCGTTGTGGCTTCTCCTGCAGCATCGTCGGGGGTGAGTACGGTGGTCTGGCTGGTCAATCCTGCCGAGAATGAGGTGTCGACGATCTTCTGGGCAACCACCGAATCGGGGTTGCCGAGAAGCTGATCGGTTTGGGAGAGTCCGACTGAGAAGCCGGAAAGGCCGAGGGTGAGTACGCCGATACCGACCGCTGATACTGCAGTGATGACGATGGGTCGTCGGGATACTCCGCGTCCGAGGCGTGTCCAGAATCCTGGTTTATGCTGTGCGGCAGTCTCCACCACGCGGGGGATGAACGGCCAGAAGAGTCCTCGGCCGCAGACGACGAGCGCTGCGGGCAACGTGATGAGGGCGAAAAGAATGGCAATAACGACACCAATGGCGCAGGCGAAGCCCAGCGCCCGGTTTCCGGCGAGTTCAGCGAACAGCAAGGTGATGAGGCTCAGCGCCACAGTGCCGCCGCTGGCTGCGATTGCCGGTCCTGCGCTTTTCACAGCGATCAGCATCGCGGCCGAGCGGTCCTCGACTTTGAGGAGTTCCTCGCGGTAGCGTGCGACGAGCAGGAGCGCGTAGTTTGTGCCGGCACCGAAAACCAAAACGGAGAGGATGCCGCTGATCGATGCATCCAGCGTGATGCCAAATGGCTCAGCCAGGGCCGACACGACGACTCCCGCGAGGCCATCGGCGAGACCAACCACGATGAGCGGAACGATCCAGAGCACCGGGCTGCGGTAGGTGATAATCAGCAAGACCGCAACCACGATCACCGTGATGAGGAGGAGCTTGAAGTCGGCACCGGCGAAGGCGTTGGAAATGTCTGCTTGGAATCCGACACCGCCGGTGAGGTAGCTGTTGAGGCCCGCCGGCAGATTCTCTGCGGCCGTTGTGCGCAGCGCGTCGGCGGTACCATTCACATCCTTGTCAACGGCTATCGCATTCAGCGGCACCACTGAAATTGCTGCGGTTCCGTCTTCGCTGAACCGCGCAGCGGTGGCGCGCGGCGCGGTGGAGAGGTCACCCAGGGCGGTCGCTTGGGCGCTGATAGCGCTACGATCCTGCGCGGTGAGTTCCGAGCCGTCTCGGCTCCACACCATGATGGCCGCGGTTTGCTCCGCCGAGGGGAACTTCGCTAACGCTTCGTCTACCTGCGCCGCTTGGCTGCTTGAGGGAAGCCCCGTGCTGGGAAAATCGTCGCCGGTATTCTTGGGGAGAAGGGAGAACAGCAGTCCGACCGCCACTATTGTGCCGATGAGTACAGCCCACGCGGTCCGCCGACCACTAATAAAACGCCAGATCGCTGTCACCATTTCTCCACATCATAAGTCGCTAACTTATTTAGCTATCAGATAAACTAGCAGTGTTTGATATGGTGAATCATGCCAGGCTAGGGAAATGTGAATTCGGTAGATGCGGGTGGCCGCGCAGCTCTCGGAGGATGACCGTGCCGTGGTATCCGCATTCCTCGCCGAGGTGATTGAGGTTTTTCACGCAGCCATTCGCGCGACGGATTGACGTCAAATTCGACTGGCCTCGATGACAGGCCTGACTACTCTGCGGCCCGTGGCAAGATTCCGATTCGCTCGCCGGCCGCATCGCGCACGATGAGCGTGCTGCCGTCGATTTCGGCCGCTGCAGCACGGACGAGCCACGTGTCAACGCCGGTACACTCTTTGGCCGTCGTGGCGATGATCGAACTGAACGTCATCGTCTGTCCGCTGCCGGTCCACTCCGTTTGCAGCATATTGCAGCCGTCGCTGCCGCTGGCGCTGCCATCGGCGGAGATGGCGAGATACGGCTGCTGAGTGACCGGATCTGCGTTTCCCCAGACGCCGGCCGGATCGACAACCGCGGGATTGATCGGAACGCACGCCGTGAGAAGGAGAACAGCCGTAGCGACGATCAGCGTCGCGCCTTTCTGGAACGATCTAGCCATTTTCGGAGCGTAGCGCGTTGCCTGAGAAGTCGCCATGCCTCGGGCCGACGATTCTGGGGGCACCGGTTAGGCCACGGGCAGCATCCGCCCCAACGCGCGCAGGATGCCGAAGGCCGCGTAGAGCGCGGTGGGAACCATCAGACACCACTCGCGCCACGAGCCCGCATTGCCGAGCAGCGGAAGAGAGATGAAGCCGCCGGTCGACCAGAGATGGCGAAGGACCGGCGTCCGTGCGACAGCGCGTGGCGCCGTGAGCACGAGCGGCCACAAGAGCGGCAATCCACCCGTGGTCAGGAGGTCGCCGATCAGATGAGTGATCCAGCCGACGGCTATGCACAGCGGCAGCCAGGCCCAGTGAGCCGGTTGGTACCAACTGATCGCACCGGAGATGATCACTCCAACGACCCAGGCCGCCCGCCACTGCCGCACGATCCGCAGCACCTTGACCGCGAAGGCGAGCAATGCCGCCGCGATGACGGCCGGCAGCACGAGTCCGAGGCCGACGCCCGCGTTGGCGGGCCAACCGGCCTGCGTGAGCCCAAACGCTGTGATAAGAACCAATGCGGCCATGAGCGGGGAGTGAGTGCCGTGGCGGTGCCCACCGGATGCCGCCCGAATCGAGCCTGTCGCCAATGTGCCGATACCGGGCAGGGAATGCGCGATGGTGGCGTTGTGATGGTCGGCATCGGGAAGAAGCGCAGCTCCGGCGCAGACGATGGCGCCGAGAACGATACTGGTCGGGCCGAGCGGAACCCAGCCGAGAGTAGGGAGCTCCGGGGTGGTCGACGTGATGGCAACCCAGACTGCGGCACCACTGAGGGCGTGATGTGATCCCATCATGGCGGTGCCGCTTTCGGGTCGACGGTCAGACTGCACGTCAACCGCGGCCGCATCGAGGTGCGGTCCGGCTCAACCCTCGCATCCGCCGGCTGGGCTGGGCTGCCGCGGCGCTGAGGTTCGCCCGGCCGTCAATGCCGCGGCCCTGGCCACGGTGTGAAAATTTACCCGCGAGGAAGTGCGGACTGCTCCGCTACGCCGGGCGCGTCGGGGCTGAACCGGTACCCCATTCCTGCCTCCGTGAGCAGATAGCGCGGATGTGACGGACTGGCTTCGAGCTTCTTGCGCAGCTGGGCCAGATACAGGCGAAGGTAGCCGCTGTCACCCGTGTGATTCGGCCCCCATACCCGCGTGAGCAGTGCTTCTCGGGTGACCAGCTTGCCCGGGTTGCGGAGCAGCTCTTCGAGAATCAACCATTCGGTCGGGGTCAAGCGGATGCCCTCGGTGCGGCCCGCAACGATCCGCGCCACCTGCTTGGCCGCCAGGTCTACCTGCACATCGCCGAGTGTCAGAACCGGGTTCTCGTCGCTCGTCGTGACCCGACGCGTCAACGCCCGAATGCGCGCCAACAGTTCGTCGATCGAGAACGGCTTGGTGACGTAGTCGTCCGCGCCGGCATCGAGGGCATCCACCTTGTCGGCCGCGCCGCTGCGCCCCGAGACCACAAGGATGGGAACCTGGCTCCAGCCGCGCAGGCCCTCGATCACGCCAATGCCGTCGAGGTTCGGCATGCCGAGATCAAGCATCACCAGGTCCGGATGATGGCTGATCGCGGCGTTGAGTGCCGCCACACCATCGTTGGCCGTCACAATTTCATAGCCACGCGCACCCAGTGTGATGCGTAGTGCCCGCAGAATCTGGGGGTCGTCGTCGGCGATCAAGATCTTCATAGTGCAGCCTCGGTTGGGGTCAGGGGGGTCGATGCGGAAAGCGTGATGACCATGGTGAGTCCGCCGCCGGGGGTGTCGTCGGCCTCCAACGAACCGCCCATGCCGGCAACAAACCCCTGGGACAGAGCCAGGCCGAGGCCGAGGCCGGTCAGATTGTCGGTGTCGCCGAGCCGCTGAAAGGGAATGAAGACCTCGTCTCGACGGTCCACCGGAATCCCCGGCCCATGATCGATCACGCGAATCTGCACGGTGCCCGCAAACTCACTCGCCGAGATGCGCACCCGCCGATCGATCGGCGAGAACCGGATGGCATTGGCCAGCAAATTCACCATCACACGTTCGAGCAGGCCCGCGTCGGCCACCACGAGGCCGAGATCGCTGGGCAGGTCGAGCTCGACCGACTCCGGTCCGAGCCCGAGCTCGTCGAGGGCCGGCACTACAGCCTCGGAGACATCCATCGGCTCGGCGATCACGGCCAAGGCGCCGGCCTGGAGCCGGCTGACGTCTAAGAGATTCGTGATCAGGCCCGACAACGAGGCGAGGCTCTCCCCGGCCGTCGCCAAAAGCTCGGCGCGGTCTTCGGGCTTCAGCGGCACATCCGTCGCACGCAGCCCGCTGACGGCGGCCGTCGCAGCCGTAAGTGGCCGCCGCAGGTCATGGCCGACGGCGGCGAGCAAAGCACTGCGGAGGCGATCGACCTCGGTCAGCGGGCCGATCTCGCTGGCGGTGCGAGCCAAGTCGTTGTGCTCAAGCGCCGCATCGATCTGGGTGGCGATTACCGTGAGCAGCCGACGTTCCGAGGAAGCCAGGTCGGGGCCGTAGAGCTCCAATACCGCTCGCGTGCCGACAGGCATGGATGTGGGGCTGCCGTGCTCGCCGGAGTTCGAACCGGGGTCGCCGTCGGAGCAGAGCACGGTGTCGCCGGCGCGCAGCCGAACCCCGGTGAGGGAGAACGCCTCCCGGGTGCGCGTGACGAGAGCCTGTAGGGCGTCCTCACCCCGGAGCACACTGCCCGAGACGGTGGCGAGCAGCTCGGATTCGGCGGCGGCACGTTGGGCCCGCCGGGCCAACCGGGCGCCGCGGTCGACGACATAGCTGACCAAGACGGCATTGACGATATAGAGCCCGAGTGCCAGCAGGTGCAGCGGCTCAGACACCGTGATCGTGTACAGAGGTTGAACGAAGTAGTAGTCGAGCGTGAACCCCGATAGCACTGCGGCGAACAGCGCCGGCCAGAGTCCGCCCAACAGCGCGACGAGCACCACCAAAAACTGGTAGCTGAGTACATCGCTGGTAATCGAGTCGATTGAGCGCATCGAGACAAGCAGCCAGGTCAGAAGCGGACCGCCGGCCAGGGCGAGAGCGAAACCGGCACTGCGCCGACGCAGCGAGAGCGCCCCGCCGAGCCGGGGCAACGTGAATCTGCCGCCGGCCGCCGAGTGGTTGACAATGTGCACGTCGATGTCGCCGGACTCACGGATGACCGTGGCCCCGATTCCGGGGCCCGTGACGGCGGCCATCAGCCGGGGGCGCCGGCTGACGCCGACAACCAGCTGCGTGGCGTTGGCAGCACGGGCGAACTCGACGAGCGCGCGGGGGACATCGTCGCCGACCACTTGGTGGAAGCTGCCGCCCATCTCTTCAACCAGGGCGCGCTGTTCGGCGAGGGCCTGAGGGTGCGGTGTGCGCAAGCCGTCCTGGCTGATCACATGCACAGCGAGCAGTTCGCCACCCGAGGATCGAGCGGCGATGCGGGCGCCGCGTCGAATGAGGGTTTCGCCCTCCGGACCCCCGGTCAGGGCGACGACAACGCGCTCTCTGGCCTCCCATTTTGTGCTGATTCCGTGTTCGGATCGGTAGGCCTGCAGCGCACTGTCCACCTCGTCCGCGAGCCACAGTAGGGTGAGTTCGCGCAGGGCGATCAAGTTGCCGAGACGAAAGTAGTTCGACAGGGCGGCGTCGATGCGCTCGGCCGGATAGACGTTGCCCTCGGCCAAACGATCGCGCAGCGCCTGCGGGGCCACGTCGACGACCTCAATCTGGTCGGCGCCGCGCAACACGCTGTCGGGCAACGTCTCACGCTGCACCACACCCGTGATTTGTTGCACCACGTCGTTCAACGACTCGACGTGCTGAATATTGACGGTCGAGATCACGTCGATACCGGCATCCAGCAGAGCCTGCACATCGTGCCAGCGTTTCTCGTTCACCGAGCCGGGCGCGTTCGTGTGCGCCAGCTCGTCGACGAGGGCGATCTGCGGATGCCGGGCGAGCACGGCGGTCAGATCCATCTCAGTCAGCTGGATGTCGCGGTGCGAGACCGTCACACGGGGAATGACCGGAAGCCCGGCGAGCATGCCGGACGTGGCCGCGCGACCGTGGGTTTCCACGATCGCGACGACCACGTCTTTGCCGTCATCGAGCAAGCGTCTGCCTTCTTCGAGCATGCTGTAGGTCTTCCCGACGCCCGGTGCGGCGCCGAGGAGTACTCGAAGTCGGCCGTGTTTCATCGGCTACTGATCCATCTCTTGAAGCGCAATATTCAGCTGCAGAACGTTCACGATGGGATCGCCCAGCACACCAAAGTCCCGTCCCTGAATCTTAGACTCGACGAGGGCCTCGACACGGCGCGGTGACAGCCCGCGCGCCGCGGCGACCCGATCGACCTGCATCCGTGCGTTTTCCGGACTGATGTGCGGGTCCAGGCCCGACGATGAGGCCGTCAGGGCATCCGCGGGGATGCTGCGCTCGGTGACACCGTCGGCCGCGGTGATCTGCGACTTCCGCTGCGCGATCGCGGCGATCAGGTCGGGGTTCTCCGGACCCCAGTTGCTGCCGCTGGATGCGGACGCGTCGTAGCCATCGCCGGCGGCGGACGGCCGCGGTTGAAACCACTCGGGCAGAGGAACACCCGCGGCGTCGGAGAAGGATTGCCCAATCAGGGCCGAGCCGACTGTCGTGCCGGTGGCATCCGTGCTGTTGGCAGTCGTCCCGGTGGCGCCGAGCCGGGAGCCGTTGGCTTGCCAGGGCAGTGCCGTCTGGCCGATGACGGTGATCGCCAGCGGGTAGATCACTCCGAGAGCGACGGTGAGAACCACCATCGCGCGGAGGGCGACCCAGAAGTTCCGGGCCGTGGTGCGAGTTGAACTCATTATCGTATTTTCCGTTTCTCGAGCTAGAAGCCGGGGATCAGCGTGATGAACAGGTCAATGATCTTGATGCCGATGAACGGCGCGATCACTCCACCCAGGCCGTAGACCAACAGGTTGCGGCTGAGCACTTTCGACGCATTCAGCGGCCGATATTTCACACCCCGCAGTGCCAGCGGAATCAGCACGATGATGATGATCGCATTGAAAATCACCGCCGACAGAATGGCCGATGCGGGGGAGTGCAGCTGCATGATGTTCAGCAGTGCCAGCCCGGGGAACGCCCCGGCGAACATCGCCGGGATGATGGCGAAGTACTTCGCCACGTCGTTCGCGATCGAGAACGTGGTGAGCGCCCCACGGGTGATCAGCAGCTGCTTGCCAATGCGCACAATGTCGATGAGCTTCGTCGGGTCGGAGTCGAGGTCGACCATGTTCCCGGCCTCTTTGGCTGCCGAGGTTCCGGTGTTCATGGCCACGCCGACATCCGCCTGCGCTAGCGCCGGAGCATCGTTCGTGCCGTCACCGGTCATGGCGACCAGATTGCCGCCGGCCTGCTCCCGCTTGATCAGCGCGAGCTTCTCTTCGGGTGTGGCCTCGGCCAGGTAGTCGTCGACTCCGGCCTCCGCGGCGATGGTCTTCGCCGTGAGGGGATTGTCACCGGTGACCATGATCGTGCGGATGCCCATGGCTCGCAGTTCGGCGAAGCGTTCCGCGATTCCCTCCTTGACGATGTCCTTGAGGTAGACGACGCCGAGGATCTGGGTTTCCCCGGTTGCCGATCGAGTGGCGACGACGAGCGGTGTGCCACCGGCCGTCGAAATGCGCTCGACCGTGGTCTGCAGCTCGGCCTCGACCGAGGCAGGAACACGGTTTGACTCCGCGACCCACTCGAGCACGGCCGAGCCGGCACCCTTGCGAATCTGCGAGCCGTCAGCGAAATTGAGTCCGCTCATTCGGGTCTGTGCGGTGAACGGCACAATCTCGCCGATGCGTTTCGTCGGCACGATGAAGCCGTTGAGCACAGCCAGATCGACGATCGACGTGCCTTCGGGCGTGGGGTCGCTGAGGGAGGAGAGCGCCGCGGCGTCGATCAGGTCGTCCTGGCTGACGCCCACCAGCGGGGCGAACTCAGCCGCACGGCGGTTGCCGTAGGTGATCGTTCCGGTCTTGTCCAGCAGCAGCGTCGTTACGTCGCCGGCGGCTTCAACCGCGCGGCCGGACATGGCAAGAACGTTGCGCTGGACCAGCCGGTCCATGCCGGCGATGCCGATGGCCGAGAGCAGAGCACCGATCGTGGTGGGGATCAAGCAGACCAGCAGTGCCACCAAGACGGGAACGCTCACGGCTGCGCCGGCATACTCGGCGATCGGGTTGATCGTGAGTGTCACGACAACGAAAATGATCGACAGGCTGGCGAGCAGGATGTTCAGCGCCATCTCATTGGGCGTCTTCTGACGCGAGGCACCTTCGACCAGGGCGATCATGCGATCGATGAAGGTCTCACCGGGCTTGCTGGTGATCTGCACCACGATGCGGTCGGAGAGCACCCGGGTGCCGCCGGTGACCGCGCTGCGGTCACCGCCGGACTCCCGCACCACCGGAGCCGATTCGCCGGTGATGGCCGACTCGTCGACCGAGGCGATTCCCCAGACGATGTCACCGTCACCGGGAATGAGTTCCCCGGCGGTGACCACGACGATGTCGCCGAGGGTCAGGTCGGCCGAAGAGACTGCCGTGAGCGCGATGCGCTCCGCCGACGGGTTGCCGCTCGGGTCGTAGCCGGTCACCCGGTTGGCGTTGGTGTCGGTGCGAGTCTGGCGCAGACTCTCGGCCTGCGCCTTACCGCGGCCTTCGGCCACCGATTCGGCCAGGTTCGCGAAGAGAACCGTCAGCCAGAGCCAGATCGTGATACCCCAGGTGAATGACTGCGGAACAGCCGATCCGCCGGATTCGGCGGCTCCACCGAGAAACGGTTCGGCGAGGGCTAACACCGTCGTGAGTGCAGCGCCGACCTCGACGATGAGCATGACGGGGTTTCGCCACATCAGACGCGGGTCGAGTTTGCGGATGGCGCCGGGTACGGCGGCCAGCAGCTGGGCGGTGGTGACCGCCCGGGTCTGCGGGTGGGCTGCCGGAACGCCGGAGGGCGCCTCGGCACTGTCGGTGGTACGGGTGAGAGTGGACATGGAGTTACTGCAACCCTTCAGCCAGGGGACCCAGCGCGAGAACGGGAAAGTAGGTGAGTGCGGTGATCACGATCGTGACACCGACGAGCAGGCCGACGAATTGCGGCCGGTGGGTCGGCAGGGTTCCTGCGGTAGCCGGAATCGAATCCTGTTTCGCAAGGGCGCCGGCCAGTGCCAGCACGAAGACGATCGGAATGAACCGGCCGAGCAGCATCGCGACACCCAGAGCGGTGTTGAACCACGGAGTATTCGCTGTCAGACCGGCAAAGGCCGAACCGTTGTTGTTCGCGGCCGAGGTGAACGCGTAGAGCACTTCCGACACACCGTGGAGGCCGGGGTTCCAGATCGACGTGCCCAGAACATCCGCTCGAATCGCCGGAATCGCGAAACTCAGTGCGGTGCCGGCGAGCACGATGGTCGGTACGACCAGAATGTAGAGGCTCGCGAGTGTGATTTCTCGGGTGCCGATCCTTTTGCCCAGGTATTCGGGCGTGCGGCCGACGAGTAGGCCGGCAAGAAACACCGTGATCACGGCGAGAATGAGCATGCCGTAGATACCCGAGCCCACGCCGCCCGGTGCAACTTCACCGAGCATCATGTTCAGCATCGGCATCATGCCGCCGAGTGACGTGTACGAGTCGTGCATCGAGTTGACAGCGCCCGTGGAAGTGAGTGTTGACGTGGTGCCGAAAAGCGTCGAACCGGCGATACCGAATCGCGCCTCTTTGCCTTCCATTGCGCCGCCGGCTGCAAGCGGAGCCGTGCCGGCGCCTGCCGATTCGAGCAGCGTCAGCGCGGTGAGGGAGATCACGAAGATCGAGGCCATGGCCGCCAGGATCGCGTAACCCTGTTTGCGGTTTCCGACGATCTGTCCGAAGGTGCGCGGCAAGCTGAATGGAATCGCAAGCATGAGCACGGTCTGGAACAGGTTGGTCCAGGCCGTCGGGTTCTCAAACGGATGCGAGGAGTTCGCGTTGAAGAATCCGCCGCCGTTGGTGCCGAGCAGCTTGATCACCTCTTGCGAGGCCGTTGGCCCGCCCGGAATCGACTGTGTGCCTCCGGTGAGTGTGGTGATCTCGGTGAAGCCGTTGAAGTTCTGGATCACACCACCCGTGATGAGGATGACGGCACCGACCGCCGAGAGGGGCAGGAGTAGTCGCAGCGTGCCCCGAGTCAGATCGACCCAGAAGTTGCCAATGGTTCCACTGTTGCGGCTGGCGAATGCACGAATCAGGGTCAGGGCGATGGCGATACCGACGGCGGCTGAGACGAAGTTCTGCACCGCGAGGCCGGCCATCTGCACGGCATAGCCCAGCGTGACGTCCGGGGAATAGGACTGCCAGTTGGTGTTCGAGACAAACGATGCCGCAGTGTTGAACGACAGCCCCTCCGGGACGGCGGGGAAGCCGAGCGAGTAGGGGAGGATCGTCTGAGCGCGCTGCAGCAGGTAGACGAGCAACACACCAACGAGGGAGAAGAGCAGCACTCCCCGCAGATAGGACGGCCAGGTTTGCTCGGAGCGTGGGTCGACGCCGATCAGACGGTAGAAGCCGCGTTCGACCCTCAGGTCTTTCGTCGACGTGTAGATGCGGGCCATGTAGTCGCCAAGCGGGCGATACAACACGGCGAGCACGACCACGAGTGTGGCGGCCTGCAGAATTGCGAACCAGGCCGCCATCAGAAGCGCTCCGGTTTCACGAGGGCGTACACGAGGTAGGCGATCGAAGCGACGGCGAGCACAATGGCGAGGATATTGAAGAAGATCACAGCTTCCCAACCCCCCACGCGATGAGGCCGACGAGTGCGAACACGGCAATAATGCCGAGCACGTAAACAAGGTCGAGCACGAATACTCCTGCTGTAGAGAGGACCCCGCTCCCAGTCGGAGCGGGGACGCCGCGAGGCGCAGTGAACGATTAGATACCCCGGGCTCGGTGCGGAAATGGATCCTCACGAAATCCTCACGGCTGGGACCGTAATCCTCACGGTTCCCACTGCCGGTTGCACGACAGCGATAGCGGCATAAGAACCGCGTCCTCGTCGTGGCACCGGGAACGGTCTAACCTGTGGCAGGAGGAGCCTCGCGTGATATTCGTTGACCGCACGGATGCCGGCCGTCGGCTCGCCGAACACCTGCTGACCCTGCATCTTGACGACCCGATCGTGTTCGCGCTGCCGCGCGGCGGAGTACCGATCGGGGTCGAGGTAGCGCGCGCGCTCGGAGCGCCACTCGATGTGCTCATCGTGCGGAAGATCGGCGCACCGGGCTACCCCGAAGTGGCGCTCGCCGCGGTGGCAGACCCTACTGAAACCGGCGCCGACGCGCTCACCGTGATCAACGACGATGTCTATCAGGCGACTGGTCGCGACAGCGCCGGACTCGACCAAGCTCGAGCCGAGCAGCTGCGGGAGATCGACCGGCGCCGTGCCCGCTATCGGGGTTCGCGTGCACCGCTCGACGTGCGCGGTCGCTGTGCGCTCGTCGTTGACGACGGTGTGGCAACCGGCGCAACCGCCCGTGCGGCGCTGTCCACCCTGCGCGCGCAGGGCGCCGCATCCACCGTCTTGGCGGTGCCAGTAGGCCCGGCGGACACGCTCGCCGAGATGGGGCAGGCGGCGGATGTCGTCGTTTTCCTGCATGCACCGCGGGCATTCTGGGCAATCGGAGCGTTCTACGGGGACTTCCATCAGCTCAGTGACGACGAGACAGTCGCAGCGCTGTCGGAGATCTGGGGTTAGGTGACGTATTCGGGACCGACCCGGTTGGGCGGGGCCCCGGTGGCTCAGGCTTGTGTGGGACGAGAAACCTCGGTGTCGAGGTCTCCCTGGGCCGCTCCTGACCCGGCGCGCCCCCCACCGCGGCCGCGCAGAACGAAAGCCAGAAGCACGGCGAGGGCAGCGCCGGCGACCGGTCCGGCGAGATAGACCCAGTAATCGGTGAAGTCCCCAGCGACGAGATCGGGTCCGAACGTGCGAGCGGGGTTCATCGACGCGCCCGAAATCGGGCTACCCCATAACCCGGCCAATGCGATGTAGCTACCGACGCCGATCGCGCCGATCACGCCGAGGTTCTGGGCACCGGATGCCGTACCGAGAATGACGCTGACGAGGCCGAGGGTCAGAAGTGCCTCCATCAGAAACGCCTGGAACGAGGAATAGTCCGCGGCCGTATAGTTCGATCCCGCGGAGGCGGACACTCCGATGACCGCCTGCAGAAACCATGCCGCGAGCGTCGCTCCGATCAACTGGACGAGGATGTAGCCGGGCACGCGTTGCCACGGGAAGTCTCCCCGCATCGAAAACGCGAGGGTGACGGCGGGATTCAGATGTGCACCGGAGACCCTACCCATGAAAAGGATGATCCCGAGCACCATCAGGCCCGGCGCGACCACTGCTGCAGTGCGGCTGATGGTGCCGGGGAACGCCTGGCTCATCATGCCGCCCCCGGCCGCGACGATCACCAAGAGGAAGGTGCCGAACAGCTCCGACACCAGGCGCCGCCACTCCTGCCGTGGATTCTTGAAGTCTGCCATCGGCTGGATGATTTCCAGTTCAAACCAGCGCTCGAACCGCACTGTGCTGTCTGGTGTGCGCTGATTCATCATCGTGTCTCCCAAGCTCAATCGGAGTGACGTGTCGTCGTGAGCATAGACCTCCCCTCGACACGGGAGCGAGGCACTGCGAGGCCACTGTGCGAGGCACTGCGCGAGGCACTGCGCAGCGGTGTCGGTGGCACAGTGGAGAATTGAAGTGTGTATCGCGTTGTGAGTCGGTCCGGTGATGGGGGAGTTCTCGTTCGCTCCGTCGACCCGGCGGGGGCAGAGACCTCACCGACGCAGCACTTCAGCGACGTCGAGTTCCGCAGCTTTGTCCGGCACGAGGAGCCTGCGGCGCCACGCTGGGTCTGGGACGATACGGCACGGTGGTATCCGCAGCTGCTGGCGGCCGGCATCCGTGTGCAGCGCGCACATGATCTGCGGCTGTGTCATGTGATTCTGCGTAACTCCGAACTCACGGCCGCCAGCGCGCTCGCACGCGCCGCGCCGACGGGGTGGGACGGTTCGGCGGTGCTGCCCGGAGAGATCGCCTCTCCCGCGGCGACACTCTTTGACTTCATGAACGACAGTGCGGATGACGCGGGCGACGACGAATCGCTTGCCGAGTTGCTGCGCCAGCTCGAGGCGGTCACCGCTTCGGCCGAGCCGGCCGGGCTGCGGCTTCTGCTCGCTGCCGAGTCCGTCGGTGCGTTGATCGCCGCTGAGATGCAGTTCGCAGGTCTGCCGTGGCGCACCGACATCCATGACAGGCTGCTCACCGACGTACTCGGTCCGCGCGTCGCCCCCGGCACGAGACCGGCGCGGTTGGAGCATTTGGCAGGCGAGATTCGGCGGCATCTCGACGACCCGCTGTTGAACCCCGATTCCCAGCAAGACCTGTTGAAGGCGCTGCGGCGCACGGGGTTGCGCGTCGAATCGACGCGGGCGTGGGAACTACGCGACGTCGAGCATCCGGTGATTCCGGCGTTGCTCGACTACAAGAAGCGCTCGCGTCTTCTCAGTGCGAACGGCTGGTATTGGATGGACACCTGGATCGTCGACGGCCGTTTTCGCCCCGACTATGTACCCGGTGGCGTCGTCACCGGGCGGTGGGCAGCCAAGGGCGGAGGGGCCTTGCAGCTGCCGAAGCAGGTGCGTGGCGCCGTCGTGGCTGACGCCGGCTGGAAGCTCGTCGTGGCCGATGCCGCTCAGCTTGAGCCGCGCATCCTCGCCGCACTTTCGCGCGACACGGCGATGGCCGACGCCGGGCGCGGCACCGATCTCTATGCCGGAATCGTGGCCAGCGGCGTCGTCGAAACGCGTGACCATGCCAAGGTCGCCATGTTGGGCGCCATGTACGGGGCGACCACGGGGGAGAGCGGCAGGCTTCTGCCGCGACTCGCCCGCGCCTATCCACGAGCCTTGGGACTCACCGAGGCTGCGGCGCGCGCCGGTGAGCGGGGTGACATCGTGACAACCCGTCTCGGGCGCTCGTCTCCGCGGCCCGGCGAAAGTTGGCTGGCGACGCAGTCCCGGGCGTCGGAGCCCGACGCGTCGGCGAACGACGAGCGCCGGGCGCGCAGCCAGGCTCGCGACTGGGGGCGCTTCACCCGCAACTTCATTGTGCAGGGCAGCGCTGCCGAATGGGCCCTGTGTTGGATGGCCGAGATCCGTAAGGCGCTGCTGGCGCTGGCGCACGAAACTCTTACTGACACGCCCACTCAGCCGGCAATCGAGACGGAGGCCGAGACGAATCCGTTTGCCGCCGTTCCTCATCTGGTCTTCTTCCTGCACGACGAGGTGATCGTGCATGCTCCGATCGCACTCGCCGACCGCGTCGCCCAGATCATCGAGAATTCTGCGGCGCGCGCCGGCCGGCTGCTCTTTCACGACTTCCCGGTTGACTTTCCACTCACTGTCGCAATTGTCGACAGTTATGCCGAGGCCAAATAGTGCGGAGGCGGGCAGTTAGAGAGTGCTGTGGGCTGGCCCCGCAGGCTTCCGTCCTCGACGCGGACGGTCCTCGCTGTACGCACGGTGGAAGGCACCAGGCCGCGCGGCGCGCAGCGCTGCCTCGGCGTCGTCGAGCCACCTGAGAGCAGCCTCAGCCAATGCATGGGTAGCCGCGGCGGCGAGTGAACGCTGATCCGGTATGTCGGCGTCGGGCTCGGGTCCCGCCACATCGGCAGTCCACCGCGCGCGGTACGCAGCCACGATATGCAGAACATCGACGTCGGGCAGTGAGGATGCGATGAGCACCCGGTCGACGAGATCGGTCCATTCTTCACCGATGATGCTCTCGGTGTCGTGCAACCAGGCGAGACCCTCGCGTGTGCCGAGCGGCGTTAATCGGTAGAGCGGCAGGCCATCGACGGTGAGGCCGGCCGACTCAATGGCGCCCTGCAGGACGAGCCGTTCGAGAGTGCCGTAGATCTGACCCACATTGACTTTGCGCCGACCCGCGGTTCGCGAGCGCAACTCACGGTGGAGTTGAAATCCGTAGGCCGGACCCAGAGTCAGGATCGAGAGAAGACTGTTCCGTACCGACACCGTGCCTCCGAATGGATCTGACCGCTCAATATATACCGAATATACATAATCCTGGCGGTGCCGCCCCGGGCACCGGCGCGAAAGTCGCTTCCTCATCATCGGTGCTTGGTTGTGGTCAGGTGATGCCCTGAGTCATAATCAGCTAACGGCTTCACCGCCGACAACTGAACAGCACTGCCGGAATTACCGTGACGAGGCCGTTGGGGAAGACGCACCTCACCTGAACGGAGAATACGATGACGGCAGCTTCAACCCGACACGCACCCGCTGCTCGGGGAGTTCTTTATGTGCATTCCTCACCGCGGGCGCTCTGCCCCCATGTGGAATGGGCTGTGAGCCGCGCCTTGGGCGAGGCTGCACACTTCGACTGGTCCGAGCAGCCGGTGCTGAAAGGCGCTCAGCGTGCGGAGTTCTACTGGGAGGGGCCAGCCGGCAGCGGCGCGGCACTGGCGTCGGCGCTGCACGGCTGGGAGCAGTTGCGGTTTGAGGTGACCGAGGACGCCGGGTTCGGTGTCGACGGCGGACGTTGGTTCCACACACCCGAGTTGGGCATTTTCTTCGCCCAAACCGACACCGTGGGAAACATCGTGATTCCCGAGGATCGGGTGCGGAACGCGCTCGTGGCGGCCGGAACGAACGCTCTCGATTTGCATCGCGAGCTGCGACTGGCGCTCGGTCAGGCTTGGGACGATGCGCTTGAGCCATTCCGTCACGCCAGTGACATGAACGCCGTGATCTGGTTGCACCAGGTCGGCTGACGAACCCAGAAATGACCCCGCCGGTGGCTTCCCGGTCGGGGTCATTTCTGGTGAAGCGAGGTGGTGCGGGTTGTGCCGGTCTCTAAACGCTGCGGAATGCGACGACGGCGTTGTGGCCGCCGAATCCGAACGAGTTGCTGATGGCCAGCTGCGGACCCGCGCCGAGTGGCATCGGCTGACCAGAGATCGTGAGCGGAATCTCGGGGTCCTGCGTCGTGAGGTTGATCGTGGGAGGAGCCACACGGTCACGGATCGCGAGGATGGCGAAGATGGCCTCGAGTGCTCCGGTGCCACCGAGGAGGTGGCCGGTTGCGCCCTTGGTTGCCGAGACGGGAATCTCGTCGACCCGGCTGCCGAAGACCGCGCGGAGCGCCGCATACTCTGCGATGTCGCCGACGGGGGTGCTCGTGGCGTGGGCGTTGATGTGAGTGACGTCGTCGGGGCTGGCACCGGCGAGGTCCAGTGCGAGCTGCACGGCGCGGCTGGCCCCGCGACCCTCAGGATCGTTCGCTGTGATGTGGTACGCGTCGGCGGTCACGCCGCCTCCCGCGACCTCAGCATAAATATGGGCGCCACGGGCGAGTGCATGCTCTTCAGTCTCAAGAACCAGGCTCGCCGCACCTTCGCCCATGACGAAGCCGTCGCGGTCGACGCTGTAGGGACGCGAGGCGTGCGAGGGATCGTCGTTGCGACGCGACAGTGCCTGCATGGAGGAGAACGACGCCAGGGTGATCGGGTGGATGGCGCTCTCGGTCCCACCGGCGATCACCACGTCGGCAAGTCCGGCTTGCAGATGCGAATACGCGTTCGCGATCGACTCCGTGCTTGAGGCACAGGCGGATGCGACGGTGTGAGCGAAGGCGCGCGCGCCGAAGTGCATCGACACCGCAGCCGCTGCCGCGTTCGGCATCAGCATCGGAACGGTCATGGGGAGCACCCGGCGCGGTCCCTTGTCGCGCAGGACATCCCAGGCGTCGAGAAGAGTCCAGATGCCACCGATGCCCGTGGCGAAGTCAACGCCCAGGCGCTCAGCGGGAACATCGGGAGCACCCGCATCCGCCCAGGCTTCCTTGGCAGAAATGAGAGCGAACTGTGCCGAAGGGTCGAGGCGCTTTGCGACCGGACGCTCGAGAACTTCTTCGGGGCGGACTTTGGCGCGTGCGGCAAAAGTAACGGGAAGCTCGTACTGCTCCACCCACTCAAACGGAAGCGTGGCAGCGCCGGATTCACCGGCGAGCAAAGCAGACCAGGTGTCAGCTGCCGTGCCGCCAAGCGGGGAGGTCGCACCGATTCCGGTGATAACGATCTTTTTGGTCATAACGGTTCTCCAAGAGACGAAAAAAGCAAAGGGGCATGCCCCAGGAAGAGCAGGTCGACCGCAGAGCGGGCAACTCGCTCTTCATCGAGGGCAGGCTGACCGTCACACGGGCGGCCTGCCCTCGATATGAGGTCTTAGTCCTGTGCCTTCACGATGAACTCGACGGCGTCGCCGACGGTCTTGAGGTTCTTGACCTCTTCGTCGGGGATCTTCACGTCGAACTTCTCTTCTGCGTTGACGACAATGGTCATCATCGAGATGGAGTCGATGTCGAGGTCGTCGGTGAACGACTTACCCAACTCAACCGAGTCGGTCGCGATGCCGGTCTCGTCGTTGATGAGTTCGGCCAAGCCGGCAAGAACTTCTTCGGTGGACAGTGCCATTTTTTTCTCCTTGGGGGTGTCTCGTTTGACCGAGACCTAGTTTAGGGGGAAGGGGGATGCCTTACGGCAGAACGATGACCTGCGCGCCGAAGACTAGGCCAGCACCGAAGCCGATTTGAAGGGCAAGGCCACCGCTGAGTTCAGGGTGTTCTTCGAGTAAACGGTGCGTAGCCAGCGGGATTGACGCGGCAGAGGTGTTGCCGGTCGTGGCGATGTCACGGGCGATGACGACAGATTCGGGAAGCTTCAACTGCTTCGCGAATTCGTCGATAATACGCATGTTCGCCTGGTGCGGAATGAACGCGGCGAGGTCTGCGCCGGTGATCCCGGCGGCATCCAAGGCCTTCTTGGCCACCTTCGCCATGTCCCAGACGGCCCAACGGAACACGGTCTGGCCTTCCTGGCGCAGGGTCGGCCAGGGGGATTCGCCGCGGTGATATTCGGCCAGGGTGTGGTTCATTCCCACGGCGCCGGCCTTCGAACCGTCGGAGCCCCAGACCGTGCTGGAGATGCCGGGGTACTCGCTCGGGCCGATCACGACGGCGCCCGCACCATCACCGAGCAGGAACGAGATGCTGCGATCGGTGGGGTCGACAACATCGGAGAGCTTCTCGGCGCCAATCACGAGAGCGTAGTGTGCGGCACCGGCGCGGATGAGTGCGTCGGCCTGCGCGATCGCGTAGGCGTACCCGGCGCACGCTGCGTTTACGTCATACGCGGCGGCCGGGTTGGCACCGACGTTGTCGGCGACGACGGCGGCCATCGACGGGGTCTGCTGGATGTTGCTGATCGTTGCGACGATCACGGCGTCGATTTGATCAGCCGGAATGCCAGACTTTTCGATGGCCTCGCGGGCCGCATCCGTCGCCAGGTCAAGTGCCTGCACATCGCGGCTGGCGCGGGTGCGGGAGATGATGCCGGTGCGTTGCTGGATCCACTCGTCGGATGAATCGATGGGGCCGACCAGGTCGTCATTCGGCACATTGAGGTCGCCGCGTGCTGCGCCGACCGAGAGGATACGGGTGAACTGGGGGCCGTGCGACTGCTTCAGGATGGGCTTCATCATAGGTATCTCTTGGTCGAGTTTCAGGGTCGAGTGCGCGGGCTGGTTCAGGCTTCGATCACACGTCGGCGTCGATCAGGGCCCAGGCGGCCTCGAGGTCGTCGGGAGTCTTGATGGCCACCGTGGGGATGCCCTTCAAGCCACGCTTGGCCAGACCAACGAGGGCGCCGGCGGGGGCGACCTCGATGATTCCGGTCACGCCGGCCTCCGCGAAAGCTGCCATGCACAGATCCCACCGTACCGGCGAGGAGACCTGGCCGACCATCAGATTCACGAACTCTGCGCCCGATTCGACCTGGTTGCCGCTCTTGTTGGTCCAAATCGGAAGTGTGGGGTCACTCACGGTGAGCCCGCTCGCGACCTCGGCGAGGTGCTGCACGGCAGGCTGCATGTAGCGGGTATGGAAGGCGCCGGCGACCTGCAACGGAATGACGCGGGCGCGGGTTGGGGGAGTCTCGGCCAGTGTGGCCAAGGCAGCCGGGGCGCCGGCCACGACGATCTGACCGCCGCCGTTGAAGTTGGCGGGCTCGAGACCCAGTTCGATCAGGCGGGCGAGCAATTCGGCTTCGTCGGCACCAAGCACGGCGCTCATACCGGTGGGGGTCGCTGCAGCGGCTGCGGCCATCGCGGTGCCGCGCTCGCTCACGAAACGCACGGCTTCGGCATTGCTCAGGATTCCAGCTCCGGCTGCGGCCGTGATCTCGCCGACGGAGTGCCCCGCGATTCCGGAGATCTTCTCGCGGCGGCCGTCCGCCAGGAGCGCCCGGAGAGTGAGCAGCCCGGCGGCGACAATGAGCGGCTGGGCGATAGCGGTGTCCCGAATCGTGTCGGCGTCGCTCACGGTTCCGTGGGCGACCAGGTCGATTCCTACGGCGTCGGAGATCTCGCGCAGCTCCGCCGCAAAGTCGGGGCGTTCCAGCCAGGATGCAAGGAATCCGGGGGTTTGGGAGCCCTGTCCAGGGCAGACGACGACAATCACCTGTCTAGTCTTGCAACCTCATCGCGTGACGGAGTGTTGACACTCCACCAAGAATTGTGTTTTCCCTTGTGGGATCTGTTAGACGATCCGTGAGAGAGAGGGAGCGACGGCGGTATCCGTTGATCGAGCGCGGCGAGCTGGCGTGATCGGATGATTCGTTAATCGAGAGTGTCGAGATCTCGTGGTCGGATTATTCGTTGATCGAGCGTGTCGAGATCTCGTGGTCGGATTATTCGTTGATCGAGCGTGTCGAGATCTCGTGATCGGGTGTTGAGGTCGGCTTGCGGGGTCTCGACAAGCTCGACCAGCGGGGTTGATATATCCGTTGATCGAGCGTGTCGAGATCTCGTGGTGGTCACGTCCCGCTGAGTGGTGGAGTTTCTCAACACCGTGCGGGTCAGTTGTTCTAGCTTAGGCGGCGGTGAGTTCGGGGAGGATCACCGCCTCATTGACGGTCTCGATCGGGTTGGTCATGGTGGCCAGCTCGAGCATGGACGCCTCGGAGAAGTAGCGGCGTTCGCCGGCCTCCCACTCGTCGTGCTGCTCGATCAGAACAGACCCGGCCAGGCGCAGCAACGCCGCGGGGTTCGGGAAGACGCTGACAACATCGGTGCGGCGCTTAATCTCCTTGTTCACCCGTTCCAACGGGTTCGTCGACCAGATCTGCCGCCAGTGCCGGCGCGGGAACCCGGCGAAAGCGAGCAGGTCAGGTTGGGCGTCGGTGAGCATGGCGGCGACCTTCGGGTGCGAGCGGCCCAGCATGGTGGTGACCTCGCCGAACTGCTTGTGGATGTGCTCCGCGTCGGGCTGGGCGAAGATCGTGCGGATGATCGACGCGACCATGTCCTGGGAGCCTTTCGGCACCACGGCGAGGACGTTGCGCATGAAGTGCACCCGGCAGCGCTGCCAGCCGGCGCCCTGGAACACGGTGCCGATGGCCTTCTTCAGTCCGGTGTGCGCGTCAGACATGACCAACTTCACCCCGTCCAAGCCGCGCGCCTTCAACGAGCGGAGGAAGCTGGTCCAGAAGCCCTCGTTCTCGCTGTCGCCGACGTCGAAGCCGAGCACTTCCCGGCGCCCATCGGCGGCAACGCCGACCGCGACGACGATCGCCTGGGACACGATCCGGTGCCCGACGCGGGCCTTGCAGTAGGTGGCGTCGAGGAACACATACGGGAAGTCCTGGGCGGCGAGGGTGCGGTCACGGAACTGCGCAACTTCCTCGTCCAGGCCCGCGCAGATCCGCGACACTTCCGACTTGGAGATGCCGGTGTCGGCGCCGAGGGCTTTGACCAAGTCATCGACCTTCCGGGTCGAGACGCCGTGGACGTAGGCCTCCATCACGACCGCGAACAGCGCCTGGTCCACCCGCCGGCGCCGCTCCAACAAGGCCGGGAAGAACGACCCAGCACGCAGCTTCGGGATTCGCAGATCGAGGTCCCCGGCCGTCGTCGTCAGCGTTCGGGGACGGCTGCCGTTGCGGAGGGCCGTGCGGCCCGTGCTGCGTTCGAACGGGGCGGCGCCGATGAACGCGGTCGCCTCCGCATCGATGAGTTCTTGGTAGAGCATCTCGGTCGCCGACCGGACCCGGTCGGTGACGTCGGTGAGTTTGAGTTGAGCGAGCAGGTCGAGCAGGGCAGACTGGTCTAGAGCCATCGTGTGTTTGTGTCCTTCTGTGAGTAGCTTTGATCGGTTCTCACTGACCATTACACGATGGCTCACTACGTTAACGAAGCAACGCGGGCCTGCCGAGATTTACACCACTCCACGGGACGTGACCCTCGTGGTCGGGGGGTGAGGTCGGCTTGCGGGGTCTCGACGAGCTCGACCTGCGGGGTTGAGGGATCCGTTGATCGAGCGTGTCGAGATCTTGTGGTCGGGGGTTGAGGTCGGCTTGCTGGGTCTCGACAAGCTCGACCAGCGGGGTTGAGGGATCCGTTGATCGAGCGTGTCGAGATCTTGTGGTCGGGGGTGAGGTCGGCTTGCTGGGTCTCGACGAGCTCGACCTGCGGTGTGGTTCGACCGGCGGTGTGTGCTTGACCTGCGGGGTTGAGGGATCCGTTGATCGAGCGTGTCGAGATCTTGTGGTCGGGGGGGGTGAGGTCGGCTTGCTGGGTCTCGACAAGCTCGACCAGCGGTGTGGGCTTGACCTGCGGGGTTGAGGGATCCGTTGATCGAGCGTGTCGAGATCTTGTGGTCGGGGGGGGTGAGGTCGGCTTGCTGGGTCTCGACAAGCTCGACCAGCGGCTTGGTTCGACCGGCGGTGTGGTTCGACCGGCGGCTTGGTTCGACCGGCGGTGTGGTTCGACCTGCGGGGTGGTTCGACCAGCGGTTTGGTTCGACCAGCGGTGTGGCTCGACCTACGGTGTGGCTCGAACCGGCGGTGTGGGGGCGGCGGGAACCTGCCTAGCGACGCCGGGTCGACCCGTCGTGGTCACTGATCGAGCCGATGATCAATGCGGACTGCAGAATGAGAGCCTCCCGGGCGCCCGTCGCGTCATAGCCGATGACCTCCGAGACGCGCTTGAGGCGGTAACGCACGGTATTCGGGTGCACAAACAGTTCCCGGGCCGTCGCTTCGAGTGAACGGCCGTTGTCGAGGTAGCACCAGAGTGTCGTCAGCAGCTCAGTCGAATGGGCCTGCAGCGGCCGGTAGACGCGATGGATGAGTGTGGCGCGGGCCAGGGGATCCCCGGCCAGTGCGCGCTCGGGCAGCAGATCGTCGGCCTGCACCGGTCGCGGGGCATTGCGCCAGGAACGGGCGACCGCGAAACCGGCCAATGCGGCCTTGGCACTCTTCGACGCATCGACAAGCGCCGGCACTTCGTGACCGAGCACCAGATGACCCGAGCCGAAATGCGGTTCGAGGGCAACGGCGATCTCCATGAAGCTGAGCATGGCGGGGCCCGTCGCCGCATCATCACCCTCGGTCGGTGCCGGGTGTGCGCGGCCGATCACGAGTACCAGACGGTTACCCTGCACGCCGATCAGCACATCGGCTGACATGTGGCGCGCGGCGCGGCGCAGCTGATCGACGTCAAGCATTTTCGGGGTTGTGCCCACCAGAACGCAGGCCTCACCATGACCGTGCCAGCCGAGAGCCGCAATGCGGCTCGGCAGCTCGTCGTCATATTCCCCGGAGAGAATGGAGTCGACCACGAGGGCCTCGAGGCGCGCGTCCCAGAGTCCCCGCGCCTCGGCGGCGCGCGCGTAGACATCCGCTGAGCCGAAGGCGATCTCTCGCGAGTAGAGCAGGATCGCCTCGCGCAGCAGCTCGCCGCCCTCTTTGACGCGCTCCTCGACGACCTCGACGGTGACCCGAATCAACTGCAACGTCTGCTGCAGGCTGATCGAGCGCAGCAGCTCGCGTGGCGCGGCGCCGAAGACGTCGGCAGCAATCCACGGTGTCGACGTGGGATCGTCGAACCACGAGATAAACGAGGTGATCCCCGCTTGCGCGACAAGCCCAACGGCGGACCGCCGCCCGGGTGGCATTTCGCCATACCAGGGCAGCGTGTCCTCGAGCCGCTTGAGGGTTGCCGTGGACAGCTCGCCTGAAATCGTTCGAAGCCAGGCGAGCGTCTGCTCTTTCGTCTTGGGCGCCGGTGCCACGTGGGTGCTAGCTCTCGCCCCCGGCAGAGCCGGTGGTTCCAGCGTTCACGTCATGCAGTCGGTACTTCTCGATGGCGGCTGCAGCCAGGCTGCGGTCGACCTTGCCCTGGCGAGCGAGGAGCTGCAGGGTGCGCACGACCATTGACGGGCCGTCGATCTTGAAATAGCGGCGGGCTGCCGCGCGAGTGTCAGAGAAACCGAAGTCGTCTGCACCGAGTGTGGCGAAGTCGCCGGGAACGAACTGGCGAATCTGGTCGGGCACGGCGTGCATGTGATCCGACACGGCTACGAACGGGCCTTCGGCACCGGCGAGCTTATCGGTGACATAGGCCGTCTTCTCGGGCTCAGACGGGTAGAGGAAGTTGTGCTCCTCCGCGGCCAGGCCGTCGCGGCGCAGCTCGGTCCACGAGGTGACCGACCAGACATCCGCCGACACACCCCAATCTTCGGCGAGCAGCGTCTGCGCTTCGAGCGCCCAGGTGACTCCGACGCCCGAGGCCATCAACTGGGCCTTCGGGCCGGCGACGGCGGATTCGCTGACGCGGTGAAGCCCGCGCAGAATGCCGTCGACATCAACATTCTCCGGCTCGGCCGGCTGCACGTACGGCTCGTTGTAGAGCGTGATGTAGTACATGACGTTCGGATCGGTGTGCGTTCCACCGTACATGCGGTCGAGGCCGTCGCGGATGATGTGCCCGATCTCGTAACCGTAGGCCGGGTCGTAGGAGACGACAGCCGGGTTGGTCGAAGCGAGCAGGTGCGAGTGGCCATCAGCGTGCTGCAGGCCCTCACCGGTCAGGGTGGTCCGACCAGCGGTCGCGCCCATGATGAATCCACGGGCCATCTGGTCGCCCGCAGCCCACATGGCGTCGCCGGTGCGCTGGAAGCCGAACATGGAGTAGAACACGTACATCGGAATGAGGGGTTCGCCCTGCGTCGAATACGACGTTCCATAGTTTGTGAACGCAGCCATGGCGCCGGCTTCATTGATGCCGACGTGCGAGATCTGACCCTGCGGACTCTCCTTGTAGGCAAGAAGCAGCTCCCGGTCGACCGAGGTGTAGTGCTGGCCGTTCGGGTTGTAGATCTTGGCGTTCGGGAAGAACGCGTCGATGCCGAATGTGCGGGCTTCGTCGGGGATGATCGGCACGATGCGGTTGCCGAAGTCCTTCGAGCGCAGCAGGTCTTTCAGGAGACGCACGAATGCCATGGTGGTGGCGATCTCCTGCGTGCCGGAGCCCTTCTTCGAGATGGCGTAGGTGGAATCTTCTGGCAGGTTGACCTGGGTGTATTTGGTGCGGCGCTCCGGCAGGTAGCCACCCAGTTCGCGGCGGCGCTCGTGCATGTACTGGATCGCTGGGTCCGAGTCGCCGGGGGTGTAGTACGGCGGCAGGTAGGGGTTCTCTTCAAGCTGAGCATCCGTAATCGGCACGTGCATGCTGTCACGGAAGGTCTTCAGGTTCTCCAGGGTCATCTTCTTCATCTGGTGGGTCGCGTTGCGACCCTCAAAGCTCGGTCCGAGGCCGTAGCCCTTGACTGTCTTCGCCAGGATGACTGTGGGCTGGCCCTTGTGCTCGGACGCGGCCTTGAAAGCGGCGTACACCTTGCGGTAGTCGTGGCCACCGCGCTTGAGGCCCCAGACCTCGTCGTCGGAGTAACCCTCGACGAGTTTCAGGGCACGCGGGTCGCGGCCGAAGAAGTTCTCGCGCACGTAGGCGCCGCTTTCGGCTTTGTAGGTCTGGTAGTCGCCGTCCGGCGTGACGTTCATCAGGTTCAAGAGGGCGCCGTCGGTGTCGTTGGCGAGCAGCGAGTCCCATTCGCGACCCCAGACGACCTTGATGACGTTCCACCCGGCACCGCGGAAGAAGCTTTCCAGTTCCTGGATGATTTTGCCGTTGCCACGCACCGGGCCATCGAGACGTTGCAGGTTGCAGTTGATCACGAAGTTGAGGTTGTCGAGTCCCTCGTTCGCGGCAACCTGCAGCTGGCCACGGCTTTCGACCTCGTCCATTTCGCCGTCACCGAGGAACGCCCAGACCTGCTGGTCGCTGGCATCCGTGATGCCACGGTTGGTGAGGTAACGGTTGGCCTGCGCCTGGTAGATCGCGTTGATCGGGCCGAGACCCATCGAGACGGTCGGGAACTGCCAGTAATCCGGCATGAGGCGCGGATGCGGGTAGGAGGAGAGCCCTCCGCCGGCGTGCGACTTCTCTTGACGGAAGCCATCGAGCTGATTCGGGGTCAGACGGCCTTCGAGGAAGGACCGGGCGTAGATGCCGGGGGAGGCGTGGCCCTGGAAGAAGATCTGGTCGCCACCGCCCGGGTGGTTCTGGCCGCGGAAGAAGTGGTTGAAGCCGACTTCGTAGAGGGCCGCCGACGACGCATAGGTCGAAATGTGGCCGCCGACAGCGATGCCGGGGCGCTGAGCGCGGTGCACGAGGATTGCCGCGTTCCAGCGGATCCAGGCACGATAGCGGCGCTCGGTTTCTTCATCGCCGGGGAAAGCCGGTTCGTTCTCGGCGGCGATGGTGTTGATGTAGTCGGTAGTCGGAACCATCGGCACGCCCAAGTGCAGTTCCTTGGAACGCTTGAGCAGGCTCAGCATGATTTCGCGGCCGCGTTGGTGGCCGTGGGCCGCGACGAGCGCCTCCAGCGATTCCGACCATTCGGCGGTTTCTTCTGGATCAGCGTCGGTATTGTCCATCGAGTACGGATCCTGGTCGTTGACAGTCACACTCGACCTCTCTCTAGTGGCAGATCGTGCCGGGGTTATCGTGCCGCAAAAAAGGAGGGTCGGATCGCGACCATTCGGCATCACCGTCAGCCTACTGATTCTTGCTGAACTCCGTGAACGCACGCCCCGAGCCAGCGGCGTTGCGCGGGCAGTGTTGGTTCCCACATTCAGGCGGGCTAGGCTATGCAACCGGCTCGACCGCGGGTTTCACGCAGGTCGGAAAGGAAAAGAATTATGGCACTGGTGAATGACATCCAGGCACCAGATTTCGAACTGGTCAATCAATTCGGTCAATCGGTTCAACTCAGCCAGTTCCGCGGTGAAAAGGCCGTCGCACTCGTCTTCTTCCCGCTCGCGTTCTCGGGAATCTGCAGCGGTGAGCTGTGCGAACTGCGCGACAACCTCGCAATTTTTGCCGAGCGCGGCGTCGAATTGATCGGCATTTCTGTCGATTCCCGCCACGCTCTGCGTGCCTGGGGCGAGCAGGAAGGCTACGAATTCAGCCTGCTGGCCGACTTTTGGCCGCACGGCGGGGTGGCCAAGGAATACGGGGTATTTCTCGGCGACAAGGGGTTCGCAAACCGCGCGACTTTCCTGATCGACCAGGAGGGCATCATCCGGGCTAGTTTCATCACGGCTCCGGGCGAGGCGCGCCCGCTGGCCGCGTATCGGGCTGCACTTGAAGAGCTGCTGCCGGGTGTGCCGGCGTAACCTCGCCGCTCGAGTGGGGAGTTTTTGAACGACCCCGTGACGCGCCCGGCCCTTCGTCGTGGTTCGAACGAGCCGCGCGATTTCGCTATAGTGTGAAACGACCTGATTCGGTGTACTCACCGATTGTCAGGGCCTTTAGCTCAGCTGGTAGAGCGCCACGTTTACACCGTGGATGTCATCGGTTCGATCCCGGTAGGGCCCACCCAATACTGCAGAAGACCCTCGCCTCGGCCGGGGTCTTCTGTGTTTTCTGAGCGAACACCACCCGCCCGTGGGTTCGGCCACCGCGGTGGGCGCTGTTGCCTGTGGCCGTCGTTCTGCTCCCCGCACTCGTTGCCGGTCAGCGTGCGCGCACCAGGCGCGCCTCCCGCCAGATCAGGGCGACAATGACGAGGTCGAGCAGCAGGAAAATGATGCTGCCGATGCTGGGCGAACGGATGACGGCATAAATCTGATAAAGCGCGAACAGTCCCAGAACGCCAATGGCGTAGGGATAGACCCAGTGGTAGCCGCGGATGAGGCAGTACGCCAGCACCAGCTTGATGATGCCATGGCTGAGCAGAAAAATGATGATGATCTGCGGCGCACCGGCCGCGATGCCGGTGTCAAGTCGGCCGGCCGCGGTGGCGACCAGGTGCCGAATGAAACGATCGTCGGCATCCGTGCTCACAATCGGTGCGAGAGCGGCTCGGAGCACCGAGGGAGCGACCCACAACAAGACACCGGTGACCAACTCGATCAGCCCGTCGATGGCCTTCAGCCAGATGCCGATTCGATAGGCCAGCTCGGCGATACGAGCACGAGAAGCCGGGCGGCCGGGTGTGATGGCCTTCATGCGCCTATCCAAGCACTCTCGAAGCGGCCAGGTTGGAATCAGAGCCCAACCTGACCTCGTGCTTCGCTTCGCTACGCGGTGAGGACGAGTGGCCTAGTCGAGCGTGATCGCTGTTCCGTCGTTGAACATACTGTCGCTCACGATCAGCTTCACCGGCTTGGCACCTGCCGGCAGATCGAAGAGGATCGGACCCTGCACCGCGTTTCCGGGATTGATGGCCGCGATCCACGCCTGCGCGTCTCCTCCAGCGTAGAGCGACGCGCTGGCATCGGCGTTGTAGGTCTTACCATCGGCGTCCTCCAGCTTCAGATAGTTGACGATGAATGTCTCGGGGGCGTCGCCGACATTCATGATCTTGAGGTCCAACTGGAAAAAAGTGCCCTGCGCGGTCTGCGTCAGCGGAGCTGTACCGACGCTCGTGCCCGCGTCGGCCGCGGCCAGCGCGGTGAACTCGAACGCGCCGACTGTGACGGGAACATTCAGCCCCGGCGCCGTCGGCGTCTCGTCCGCGGAACTGTCGGCAGAGGATCCGCCTGACACTGCCCCCGAGGCGCCGCCAGCACTGCAGCCGGTGAGCGCGATGATGACGGCGACGGCTGCGGTGGCTACGGCGAGGGTGGAACGCGAAGTGATGGAACGTGACGACAAGGAATGCCTCCTGGTGAGTGCGGTCTGTGCGGCCGATCGGCCGGATCTAGACCACCATCTGGCGCAACTCCCGGCCACGTCGATTCGGCCCGGACGCTCTGACCGAAAGGAGGGGAAGTCGTGGCGCCAACCGGTACGAACGTCGGTGGGGGAGGCGCCAAACCTGCCTCTACGATCGAGACATGACCGCCGCACCGCCTCTCCCGTCTGACGGCTGGGCGGTATCGACCGCACCAGCCGGCAGCTATCCACCGCGCTCCCGCTCCCGCCGCACCTGGGCACTGACCGGCTCGATCGCGCTTGCTGTTCTCTGCGCATTGCTGGTGATGTCAGCCGGCGGAACCCACGGGGGAGAGCACAGCACCTTTCCGTCTGCCGTGCAGGCTCTGGCCATTGTCGGGGTGTTCCCCATGCTCGCCGTGTCGGTTCTGCTGATCTGGCGGCATCGCTTCCCACTCCTCATTTCCATTCTTGCGACCGCGCTCACCGTGGCCCTTCCGACGACACCGCTCCCCGCGCTGGTCGCGCTCGCTGCGCTGACCGCCGCCCGGCGCGGCTGGGTGCGCTGGACGATGATGGGGGCGACCTATGCAGCGACGATCGTCTCGTTCTGCTGGGATGTTGCGTCTGAAACCTCGCACCTCGCCACACTGTCGGGAGGATCGGCAGAGGGGTCTGCGGCACGACTTGCATTGTTCTGGGTGGTGCCCATTCTCGCTGCGCTCGCGGTTGCGCCGTTTGCGGCATACGGGGTCACCCGACAGATCAGGGCGGAGCGGGACACCGCACGACGGGGGAATGTCACCGCGGCCCGCAACATCGCGGCATTGCATCAGGAAGTGTCGATCGAACGGGAACGTCACGAGATCGCTCGAGAGCTGCATGACACCCTGGCCGCGCGGTTGAGCTCTGTTTCGTTGCACGCCGGCGCCCTCGAACTTCAGGTGGGCGACTCGGATGCCCGCGCAACCGCAGCAGCGCGTGCCGTACGGGAGTCGGCACAACATTCCCTCGACGACGTCCGCTCGGTCGTTCGTGTGCTGCGGAATCCTGAGCTTCACACGGGAGCCGGCGCTGGTCTTGTCGACATCCCCGGACTCATCGACGCAGCCGTGCGCGAAGGAACCGACGTGCGCACACAGATGTTCGTCGCAGACGCGTCGGCGTGCTCCCCGTCAGTGGCGCACGCCGCCTACCGAATCGTTCAGGAGGCAATCTCAAATGTGCGCCGACACGCGCCCGGCGCGTCGCTCTCGGTCGATCTGCGCGCTGGCCCGGAGACCGGGGTGACCATACGAATCGTCAACCGGCTGGTGCCCGAGGCTCACCCGACGTCAACCGGCGGAGGCAACGGATTGGTGGGAATGAGCGAACGAGCGGCACTGGTCGGCGGCTCATTCGAAGCCGGTGAAACGGCAGAGGGAACGTTTGCGGTCGTCGCCTGGCTGCCCTGGGTCGGTCGCTAAACTGGCTCGGTGACTTCGCCGGAGCTGGACCGCCGCCCCATTCGCATTCTCATTGTTGATGACGACCCGATGGCCACCGCCGGCATTACCGCGCTACTCAATACGGCCGAGGACCTGCTCATCGTCGGAAGCCGTTCCGACGGCAGTCACGTGGTCGAGGCCGTCCGCCAGCTGGCACCCGATGTCGTCCTGTGCGATGTACGGATGCCGGTGATGGACGGAGTGTCCGTCGTGCGTGCGCTGCGAGCACACGCGGCCACACCGGCCGTGCTCATGATGACGGCGTTCGATGAAGATGGTCGGGTGCTCGACGCGGTGGCGGCGGGAGCCGCCGGTTTTCTCCTCAAGGATGAAGACCCGTACCGGATCGTGAACGCGGTCAGGCACGTCGCCGCCGGTGACTCCGAATTTTCACCCCGTGCGGCACGGCAGCTGACTCAGTGGGTGCAGGACTCCCGTACTGCCGATGCGCGCCGGGATGCGATGGAGAAGCTCGCCCAGCTCACCGCGCGGGAACATGAGTTTGCTCTCGCACTGGTCACCGGCGCGAGCGATGCCGAACTTGCCGCTCAGTTTTTCGTCGCCGAGACCACGGTGAAGTCCGCGCTCGCCGGAATCAAGACGAAGTGGGGCATCCGAAACCGCACTCAGCTCGCTGTTGTCGTGGCCCGTTCCGGGCTCGCCTGATGAGTGTGCCGCCCGTGCGAGATGGAGCAGCTGCACGCACGTGAGTCGGTGGCCGGGCGTACTCTGTGCACGTGAGCACACCGAGGGTTTCGCGATCTGGATTTCGCGCGTGGATGCTTGACGGTCTCGTCGATCCGCGCGGCGATCATGTCGGACCTCACGCAAAAGTCGCCGAGAAGACTCACGCCTGGTGGCGTGTCATGTGCCTGACCGGCGTGGACTACTTCTCGACGCTCGGCTACCAGCCTGCCATTGCAGCGCTGGCCGCCGGTCTGTTATCGCCGATTGCGACAATCGTTCTTGTGCTGCTCACGCTGTTCGGTGCGCTCCCGGTCTACCGCCGCGTCGCCTCCGAGAGCTTTCGTGGCTCCGGCTCGATTCACATGCTGGAGAAGCTGCTGCCCTGGTGGGCCGGCAAGCTGTTCGTGCTCATTTTGCTGGGCTTTGCCGCCACTGACTTCATGATCACCATCACGCTCTCGGCAGCGGATGCCACGGCGCACGCCCTCGAGAATCCCTTCGTGCCCACCTGGCTGCACGGCCAGCAGATCGCGGTGACCCTCTTTCTGATCGCACTCCTCGGTGCCGTTTTTCTGCGCGGTTTCAAAGAGGCGATCGGCATTGCTGTGGTGCTGGTCGCGGTCTACCTGGTGCTGAACCTGGTGGTCATCGTGGTCTCCATCGGCCGTGTCGTCGACAACGTGGTGGTGATCCCGGACTGGTGGGCGGCGCTGACCGCCCAGCACGGCGATCCGCTCATGATGATCGCCATTGCGCTGCTGGTGTTCCCGAAACTTGCCCTGGGCCTCTCTGGTTTTGAAACCGGAGTCGCCGTGATGCCACAGGTAAAAGGCAGCGCATCAGACGATGAGAACAATCCCGTGGTGCGCATCCGCTCGACGAAACGGCTGCTCACGACCGCGGCACTGATCATGAGCGGGTTCTTGATCACGTCAAGCATCGTCACGACATTGCTCATTCCGCAGGCGGCCTTCCAATCGGGCGGGCCAGCCAACGGGCGTGCACTGGCCTACCTGGCGCACGAGTACCTCGGGTCTGGTTTCGGAACGGTCTACGACATCAGCACCATCTGTATTCTGTGGTTCGCCGGGGCGTCAGCGATGGCCGGCCTGCTCAACCTGGTGCCGCGCTATCTGCCCCGGTACGGCATGGCGCCACAATGGGCGGCTGCCGTGCGCCCACTCGTGCTGGTGTTCGTGGCGATCGCCTTCGTGATCACGATCGTGTTCCAAGCGAATGTCGACGCGCAGGGCGGCGCCTATGCCACGGGAGTGCTGGTGCTGATCACGTCGGCATCTGTCGCGGTCACCCTCTCGGCCCGGCGTCGACAGCAACGCTGGCGCACCGTGGGTTTCGCCCTCATCGCCCTGATCTTCTTGTACACGACGATTGCCAATATCTTCGAACGCCCAGACGGGGTGCGCATCGCTGCGTTGTTCATTCTGGGCATCCTCACGATCTCGCTGATTTCGCGCGTGGGACGATCGTTCCAGTTGCGTGCCACGTCGGTCACATTGGACGAGACCGCCCTGGAATATGTGATGAGCGATGCCGACGAGTACGACGCCGTGCGGTTGATCTCGCATGAGCCCGGCGACGACACCGATGCGGAGTATCAAGAGAAGAGCAGGGATGAGCGGCGCTACGGCCACATTCCGCCCGGCTCCTTGGTGATCTTTCTTGAGGTGCACCCCTCGGACTCGTCTGATTTTGAGGAAGACCTGGTGGTCACCGGATCGGCGCGACACGGCTACCGGGTGCTCGAGGTCGTCAGCGGAAACGTTCCGAACACCATCGCTTCGGTGCTGCTCGAAATTCGAGACAAGACCGGGGTTATTCCGGAGATCTACTTCGAGTGGACCGAGGGAAACCCGATCTCGAATATGTTCCGGTTTTTGATTACGGGCATGGGGGAGACCGCCCCGGTCACGCGGGAGGTGCTGCGCGAAGCTGAGCCAAATGCGCGACGGCGCCCCTCAATCCATGTCAGCTAACTGAATCCATGTCAGCCAACTGTCAGCGCGGCCGTCCGGGCGCGACCCCCAGGGCTCCTGAGGTTTTCTCACTATGATGAGCGCATGACTGACGAACCGCAGCCGGGCACCCGTGCCGCCCGGCGCCGAGCCGAGCGGGAGGCCGCGGCCGCGCCGGATACCGTGGCGGGCGCGGGGGGTGCGCGGGATGTGGGGGCGCCGACGCGTGCGGGGCTTTCGGCGGACGGGGGGCTTCCGGCGGCCGAGGGGCTTCCGGTAGAGGCCGGGGTTCCGGCGGCTGCCGGGCCCGACGATGAGGCCGACCTCTCGATTGAGTTGGCCGAAGATCTGGCGACTCACTCGCATCCGATCGTCAAGGCCGGGTTCGAGGAGTCTTTGGTCGATGACGCCGACGACGTCACAGTGGTGCCGGCCGAGCCGGTCTCATCGTCGCGGATCGAGGACGACGAGTTGGTGCTCCCGCGCAACCAGCGGCGATGGCTGTGGAGCCGGCATCACTCGCGGGGGCATCAGGGCTGACAAGTCCGCGACCGGTAGGCTGGCAGGGTGTCCGTTACCCTCGCAGAAGCAACCGCTGTCATTCACGAACTGTGGCCGCTCTCCGGCGCGGAAGCATGGGACGCCTCCGGCCTCGTGAGTGGCGATCCGGCCAGCACGGTCGAGTCGATTCTCTTGGCCGTCGACGCCGTCGCAGACACGGTCGACGAGGCCATCGAGGCAGACGCCGATCTACTTCTGGTTCATCACCCACTGCTCCTGCGCGGTGTGACGTCCGTGGCCGAAGACCGGTACAAGGGCGCGTTGCTGGCGCGCTTGATTCGTGCCGACTGCGCGCTGTTGGCCGCCCACACCAACGCAGATGTGGTCGAGAACGGTGTCTCCGACATGCTCGCGCAGCGTTTGGGACTGGTTGACACCCAGCCGATCACCGTGAGTAGCGCTCCCGGCACCGGCATCGGCCGTGTCGGACGCCTCGCCCAGCCGACCACACTCGGGCAGCTGGCCCGCAGGCTCGCCGAGCTGCTGCCGGCGACGGCATCCGGGGTGCGTGTCGCCGGCGACTACACGAGCCGTGTCGAAACCGTGTCACTCTGCGGAGGAGCTGGCGACTCGCTGCTCGGCCACCCACTGGTGCGCGGCTCCGACGTGTACGTCACGTCTGATTTGCGTCATCACCCGGCTTCCGAGTCGCGCGAGCAGGCGAAGGCGGCCGGTTCCGGACCAGCGCTCATCGATGTGTCGCACTGGGCTAGCGAATGGCTCTGGCTCGACACTGCGGCCGAACAACTGCGGCAGGCACTGCCGGGCGTGGTCGTGACGGTCAGCGAATTGCGCACGGACCCCTGGGACTTCGTCATCACGCAGTGACGTTGCCCACCTCCATTTGTTCACACTCAACACTCGTAAAGGTCAGGAAATCGTGAAGGCAACTCCCGTAGAACAGAAAGAGCTGCTTCGGCTCCAGGCCCTCGACATCAAGACGCAGCAGCTCAAGCACCAGGCATCCGCGCTGACGCAGCACGCTGAGATCGCCGCGTTGGGTGTTACCGCCGACGCGAACCGTCAGGTGGTGACCACTCGCACCGGCGAGTTGGAGGATGCCCGCACTGAATTGCGCCGCATCGAATCGGACGTCAGCGTTGTTGAGAGCCGCATCAAGCGGGACAGCGATCGCTTGCAGACGAGCTCCTCGGTCAAGGACATTCAGGCGCTGGAGGCCGAACTCACGGCATTGAAGAAGCGTCTCGGTGACCTGGAAGAGATCGAGATCGCCGTGATGGAGCGGGTTGAGGCTCAGGAAGCCGTCGTTGCGTTAGCCGAGAGCGAGGGTGCTGCGATTGCGGCCCAGATCGCACAGGCCGTGGCGTTGCGTGACGAAGCGCTCGCCGGTGTCAACAAGCAGCTCGGCGACAACGTTCGCGACCGCGCTGCCGTCGCAGCGACGATTGAGGACGAGCTCGTCGCGCTGTACGAGAAGCGTTATGTGGCGGGCCACGGGAACGCCGCAGCTCTGCTGCGCGCCCGCACGTGCAGCGGATGCACCATGACCCTCACCGGTAACGACCTCGAGGCGGTGCGCTTGGCACCGGTCAACGACGTCGTCTTCTGCCCCGACTGCGGGGCCATCCTGGTGCGTACCGAAGAATCGGGTATCTAAGCGCACTGTAAGCTAGGTTCCAGGAATGGGTCGGCAAGACGGTCGCGTCATGCGTGTTTTTCGAAACACGGATGCCGAGGAACGTCCGGGCTCCGAAGAGCAGGACGGTGGGTAACACCCACCCGGGGTAACCCGCGAGACAGTGCCACAGAAAGTAGACCGCCGCTGGCTCACGCCGGCGGTAAGGGTGAAACGGTGGTGTAAGAGACCACCAGAGGCCAAGGTGACTTGGTCGGCTTGGTAAACCTCGTCCGGAGCAAGGTCAGACAGAAAACGCTGAGGCTGCTCGCCAAGTTTTCGGGTAGACCGCTAGAGGGCTGCGGCAACGTAGTCCCCAGATAGATGACCGTCCATGGTGTCGTGTTCGCACGAAACCGGGACAGAACCCGGCGTAACAGCTGGCCCATTCCCTTCTCGCAGCATCCTGTTGCGAAGTCGCGACAGCAGGCTGATTGCGCAGCCACGAACGAAGCTGACTGTTTTCGCTACATGTCCTGACGGCGCGGCGCAGGGGGAGCCGTCTGGACGGCCAGCGATGCGGCACCCAGGATGCCGGCGTTGTTGCGCAGCTCGGCCGGGATGATGGGGGTCTGCAAGGTCAGCAGTGGCAGAAATTCTTGGTAGCTTTTTGAGACCCCTCCTCCCACCAGAAACAGGTCGGGCGAGAAGAGTTTCTCGAGCGTCGTGTAGTACGTCTGAAGGCGTCCGGCCCACTTCTCCCAGCTCAGATTGTCTTTCTCTTTGGCCGAGTAGCTTGCCCGAGTTTCGGCATCGTGCCCGTCGATCTCGAGGTGGCCGAGCTCGGTATTGGGAACGAGCACGCCGTCGTTAAGGAGAGCCGAGCCGATGCCCGTGCCGAGCGTGGTGAGTAGCACGACGCCACGGACACCCTTGGCCGCCCCATACTGGGCCTCGGCGTGGCCCGCTGCATCCGCATCGTTGACGAAGTGGATGGGCTGGTGGAAGGCGGCCTCGAATCGTTTCTCTGCCTCGAGGCCGATCCAGTCCCGCGAAATATTGGCGGCCGACATCGTGCGGCCGTTCTTGATCACGGCGGGAAAGCAGACGCCGATTGGAAGCGATCCTTGGCCCTGCGAGATGGTGTCGAGCAGCTGACGTGTGGTGGCGATGATGTCGTCGGGGCTGCCGCCCTTCGGGGTGGACAATTTGACGCGATCGGAAAGCAATTCTCCGGTGATCACGTTGACGACGGCCCCCTTGATTCCGGTTCCGCCGATATCAATGCCGATTGCCGTCGTCGCGTTCATTCTGCCAACCTATCGTGTGCACGTGGCGCGTGGGCATGTGTATTCCGGCGGACTAAATAGACTGGTGCCATGCGCATCCACATCGCCACCGACCACGCAGGTCTGGACTTCAGCCGCCATCTGTTCACGCACCTCACGGCCGCCGGTCACACGGTCATTGACCATGGGCCCCAGACCTATGACGCACTCGACGACTACCCGGCATTCTGTATCAACGCGGCGCAGGGCGTCGTCGACGACCAGTCCGAGGGCATCGAAGCTCTGGGCGTGGTCTTCGGCGGATCCGGCAACGGCGAACAGATGGCGGCCAACAAGGTCACCGGGGCTCGGGCCGCACTGGTCTGGAACCTCAGCACCGCCCGGCTTGCCCGCGAGCACAACGACGCTAACGTCATCTCGATCGGTGCCCGCCAGCACACCATCGAAGACGCGACGAGCTTCATTGACGCATTCATCGCCGAGCCGTTTTCCGCGGAAGAGCGCCACGTACGACGCATCGCACAACTGGCCGAATATGAGACAACGGGTGACATCGCCGGCAAAGGCATCGAGCGCTAACCGTGCCCGAGGGTCATTCCGTCCACCGGATCGCACGTCAGTTCCAACGCAACTTTGTGGGCAGCCGCGTCTCGCTGTCCTCTCCGCAGGGGCGCTTCGTCGCTGGCGCTGCCCAGCTTGACGGCCATGTCATGACCGATGCGCGCGCGGTCGGCAAACAGATGTTCCTGGAGTTCGACCACGACCTCTGGTTGCGTGTGCACCTCGGCTTGTACGGTGCCTGGGACTTCTCCGGCGAGATCATGATGGATGCCACGATCGCGTCCGCCAACGGTCGGATGGGGCAGACGAACCAGCGTGGCACGACCGTCCCGGCCATTCTCGATTCGGCGGGTGAGAACTCCCTGCATTCGATCGGCGCGCCACGTCGCACGCGGGTGCGCATGTCCGAGCAAGAGAAAGAATCGTACGCTCCCGAAACGTTCCCGCCCGAGCCGATCGGTCAGGTGCGGGTGCGTCTGCTCACCGACACGGTGTGCGCAGACCTGCGAGGGCCGACGGCCTGTGAGGTGCTCGAGCCCGCTCAGGTGGACGCCGTGATCGCCAAGCTGGGGCCCGACCCGATTCTGGACCCCAGCATTGAGGCCGAGGATCGTTTCGTCGCGACCGTGCGCAAGAAGTCGACCCCGATCGGGTTGATCCTGATGGATCAGAGCGTGGTCAGTGGTATCGGCAACGTCTATCGCGCCGAACTGCTCTTTCGAGCCGGACTGAACCCGTATGCGCCCGGCAAATCGCTGACCGACGACACCGTGCGAGCGCTCTGGAACGACTGGGCGCATCTGCTGACGATCGGTGTCGAAACCGGTCAGATGATGACGATGGACAACCTCGAGGGAGACGCGTACAGCTTGGCCATGGCCAATCGTGCGGACCGGCATTGGGTCTATAAGCGCGAGGGTCTGCCGTGTCGAGTTTGCGGAACCCATATCACCCTCGAAGAGATGGGGGCCCGCAAGCTCTATTGGTGCCCGAGTTGCCAACGATGACCATCCTCACCTGACCGACACTTAAGGACGCCCGTGAGACAGAATCCCAGTTTCGTGCTCAGTGAGATCGCCGAGATCAAGCGGCTCATTCGGGAGAACCCGTGGGTGACAATGGTCAGTTCGACCGACACCGTGCTGATCGCCTCGCACTACCCGGTCATCCTGGACGAATCGGCCGACGACATCGTGCTGCTCAGCCATGTCGGGCGCCCCGATGAGCGGTTGCACGAACTCGGCAGCCACGAGCTTCTTGTGATCGTTCAGGGTCCGCACGGCTACATTTCGCCGTGCTGGTATGACGCCAAACCGGCGGTACCCACCTGGAATTTCGTCACGGCGCACCTGTACGGTACGCCAGAAATTCTGACGGATGCCGAGAACCTCGTGGTGCTCGACACACTCGTCGACCATTTCGAAGATCGAATGCCTGAACCGCGTCGAATGAACGGCACACTCGAAAACGCGGCCTATGCCGCGCGAATCGTGAGCGGAACCGTGGGTTTTCGGATGCGGGTCGATCGATTCGTCGCCAAGAACAAAATGAGTCAGAACAAAGCGCTCGAAACCGTTGACCGCATCATCGGGGAGCTTGAGGGAGACGGGCCGTACGCGAGTGCATCGCTCGCCGCCGAGATGCGCCGGGTTCACGGTGGGAACGCCGGAGCGCGGGCGACGGTGTCGTCCAGCGACACCACGGTCAGCTCCTCACCCTGCATCGTGTGAGGCGGGGGTTTTCCCCCGCATCAGTCCGGATGCCCGGGAC
The DNA here is from genome assembly GCF_013410665.1 of Leifsonia psychrotolerans. NCBI lineage: Bacteria > Bacillati > Actinomycetota > Actinomycetes > Micrococcales > Microbacteriaceae > Glaciibacter > Glaciibacter psychrotolerans. Next base: position 819,552 of record NZ_JACCFM010000001.1, read on the forward strand.
AACCCGCCATCCTCTCGCCCAGCTGGGAGTCGCCGGGGAAGCCCATGTCGACGCTCGGTGGCCTGCTTCGTCCGCTGATCAACGGGCATTACGGGCTCTACCTCCTGCACGGAATGGGCGTCGATTTCATCGTCGGCGTCGTGACGTAGACGCTCAGGCTCGTCTGGCTGGCGGTCAGCCTCGACGGATTGACCTCCTGATTGGGGGCAGGCCTGGGACGTGCTTCTGACTACTCCGGCACACTGAGTTGCGAGCGATGCCGTCAATTCCACCCGCTACCCGATTGCGCTGAGAGCGGAAGTCTCGAACACAAAAAACCCCCTCCGAGCGCTTTCGGCGCGGGAGGGGGTTCTGCGATCTGAGGGGCTGACGAGAATCGAACTCGCATCATCTGTTTGGAAGACAGAGGCTTTACCACTAAGCTACAGCCCCGCTGCCCGGTTCAACTGGGCACTCGAATATCGTAGTACAGATTTTCACGTGCGCGGTGCCATCGGCCCCCACGGCTCGCCGCGCAGGAGGCCGTGCACCACGGCATCCGTGTGGGTGCAGTAGACTGACCGAGGTCACTGCGCCTGTTGTGTGTTTTTTGCATGACGGTGTGTGGCACATCGGGTTGAGATGGCGATCCGGGGCGTAGCTCAGCTTGGTAGAGCGCTCGGTTTGGGACCGAGAGGTCGCAGGTTCGAATCCTGTCGCCCCGACCATCACCCCAGTACATCCTTTAGACACAGGAGAGTCCCAACGTGAAGTCCACGGTCGAAAAGCTGAGCCCCACGCGCGCCAAGCTCACCATTACGGTGACGCCCGAGGAGCTCAAGCCCAGCATCACCCACGCCTACAAGCACATGGCTGAGAACATCAACATTCCCGGCTTCCGCAAGGGCAAGATTCCCGCGGCCATGATCGACCAGCGCCTCGGCAAGTCTGCTGTGCTCGAGCACGCCGTCAACGAGAGCCTCGATGGTTTCTACCGTTCGGCGGTCACCGAGCTGAAGTTGCGCCCCCTGGGCCGTCCCGAAGCCGACATTGTCGAATGGCCGAGTGACAAGGACTTCTCCGGAGATCTGCACCTCGCCATCGAGGTTGACGTGCGCCCTGAGATCGAGCTGCCGACGTACGACGGCCTCTCCATCGAGGTCGACGCTGTCGAGATCACCGACGCCGAGGTTGCCGAAGAACTCGACACCCTGCGCGCTCGGTTCGGTACCCTGGTCACTGTCGACCGTCCCGCCAAGACCGGCGACTTCGCTCAGATCGACCTGGTTGCAGCAATCAACGGCACCGAGGTTGACACGGCAAGCGGCATCTCCTACGAGGTGGGCTCGGGCGACCTGATCGAGGGCATCGACGAGGCACTCGATTCGCTCACCGCCGGCGAGACCACCACCTTCAACTCCAACCTCATGGGTGGAGAGCACGAGGGTGAGACCGCTGAGATCACCGTGACCATCAACGCCGTCAAGGAGCGCGAGCTTCCCGCAGCCGACGATGATTTCGCTCAGATCTCCAGCGAATTCGACACCATCGCCGAGTTGACCGAGAGCCTCAAGGCTCAGGTCGGGCGCTCGAAGGTCTTCGGCCAGGGCACGCAGGCCCGCGACAAGATGATCGAGCAGCTGCTCGCAGCCGTCGAGGTTCCGATCCCCGCCGCGATCATTGAAGACGAGGTGCACCGTCACCTGGAGGGTGAGAACCGTCTTGAAGACGCCGAGCACCGCGCGGAGGTCACCGAGTCCAGCGAGAAGACGTTCCGTCAGCAGATTCTGCTCGACACCATCGCCGAGGCAGAGAAGGTCCAGGTCAGCCAGGACGAGCTCACCCAGTACCTGATCCAGGGCGCCAGCCAGTACGGCATGGACCCGAGCGAGTTCGTTCAGGCGCTCTCCAGCAACGGTCAGATTCCGTCGATGGTTGCTGAGGTTGCCCGTAACAAGGCTCTCGCCATTGCCCTCGGAAAGGCTGCTGTCGTTGACACCAACGGCGCCAAGGTCGACCTCTCCGAGTTCACGGCCGTGGCCGATGACGCTCCGGCAGAAGATGCCGCCGAGGCGACTGACTCGACCGAGGCGCCCGTCGAGGTCGTCGAAGAAGTTGTCGTCGAGGAGAAGCCGAAGAAGAAGGCATCCGCCAAGAAGGCCGCAGCAGCCGAGTAATTTCGAAGCGAGCAGGGGAGGGTCGAATGTCTCTGACATTCGGCCCTTTCTGCGTGCGGGGGCCATTCGACCCACCAGCGGTTCGCCCCCGCGACATCCGGCAATCTGCCGAGGGCGAACAGAGCAGTTCTGCCGCGTTTGCTCCGATAGATTCATTCTGAAGCGATAACTGAAACGGAGCGCGACATGGCCGAACAGACACCCAACACCGGTGTTTTTGACCGACTGCTGAAGGACCGCATCATCTGGCTCGGCTCAGAGGTCCGCGACGACAACTCGAACGAGATCTGTGCGAAGATCCTGCTCCTTGCCGCCGAAGATTCTAAGCGGGACATCTACTTGTACGTCAACTCGCCCGGAGGTTCGATCACGGCGGGAATGGCGATTTACGACACGATGAAGTTTGTACCGAACGATATCGTCACCGTGGGGATCGGCCTCGCCGCATCTATGGGCCAGTTCCTGCTCTCATCCGGCACGAAGGGCAAGCGCTACATCACGCCGAACGCTCGCGTGTTGCTGCACCAGCCGTCGGGTGGATTCGGTGGCACGGCTGCCGACATTCAGACGCAGGCCAAGGTCATCCTTGACATGAAGAAGCGCATGGCGGAGCTCACCGCCGAGCAGACCGGAAAGAGCGTCGAGCAGATTCTCATCGACAACGACCGCGACAACTGGTTTACGGCTCAGGAAGCCCTTGAGTACGGCTTCGTGGATCACCTGCGCGAGTTCGCCTCAGAAGTTGTTGGCGGCGGCGGCACTGACGACTCAGCGAACAAGAAGTAGACGGGCAGGACCACAATGGAATTCACCAACTTCACCCCCCAGGCCGGCGGCCTCGCTCGCCCGGCCGAGGCACGCTACATCCTGCCGACGTTCGAAGAGCGCACGGCTTACGGTTACAAGCGTCAAGACCCCTACGCAAAACTGTTCGAAGACCGCATCATCTTCCTCGGTGTGCAGATCGACGACGCGTCGGCCGATGACGTGATGGCTCAGCTTCTGGTGCTCGAGAGCCAAGATCCCGACCGGGACATCGTCATGTACATCAACTCGCCGGGTGGATCGTTTACAGCAATGACGGCGATCTACGACACCATGCAGTACATCCGTCCGCACGTGCAGACCGTGTGCCTCGGTCAGGCAGCGTCCGCTGCGGCCGTATTGCTGGCCGGTGGGACGCCGGGCAAGCGTCTCGCGTTGCCGAACGCGCGCATCCTGATCCACCAGCCGTCTGTCGGCGGCCAGGGTGGCGGTCAGGCGTCCGATATCGAGATTCAGGCCGCCGAGATTCAGCGCATGCGCACCTGGCTCGAAGAGACGCTGTCGCATCACTCCAACCGCACGCCGGAGCAGGTGCACAAAGACATCGATCGCGACAAGATCCTGGGCTCTCCTGAGGCTCTCGAGTACGGTCTGATCGACCAGATTCTCACGTCGCGCAAGAATGTGCCGACGCTCGTCAAATAGTCGACATTTGAGCATCTGAAACGGCGTGCCGCGGTCCCGCGGCGCGCCGTTTCGCTTCGGGCCCGTCATGCACGCAAGTGTCGGAGCCACAGGCTAGGCTCGAAGGCAACAGCACCCACAAATTGACCCGATGAAGGAGGCTGACAGATGGCCCGTATAGGCGAAAGCGCCGACCTGCTCAAGTGCTCCTTTTGCGGGAAGAGCCAAAAGCAGGTTCAGCAGTTGATTGCTGGCCCTGGAGTGTACATCTGCGACGAATGCGTCGAACTGTGCAACGAGATCATCGAGGAACGTCTCGCTGAGGCGGGGGCCGAGGAAGCCAGCGGTGAATTTGAGTTGCCCAAGCCGAAAGAGATCTACGGGTTTCTCGAGGAATACGTCATCGGTCAAGAAGCAGCCAAGCGCTCGCTGGCCGTTGCGGTGTACAACCACTACAAGCGAGTTCGTGCACGCAGCACGCTGACCGCTGCCGATGCACTCCACGACGACGTCGAGATCGCCAAATCGAACATTCTGCTGATCGGCCCAACGGGCTGCGGCAAGACCTACCTTGCTCAGACTCTGGCGAAGCGACTCAACGTGCCGTTCGCCGTGGCCGATGCGACGGCGCTGACCGAGGCTGGCTACGTCGGAGAAGACGTTGAGAACATTCTTCTGAAGCTCATTCAGGCCGCCGACTATGACGTCAAGCGTGCCGAGACCGGCATCATCTACATCGACGAGATCGACAAGATTGCCCGCAAGGCCGAGAACCCGTCGATCACGCGTGACGTGTCCGGTGAAGGCGTGCAGCAGGCGCTGCTCAAGATTTTGGAAGGGACCGTGGCGTCGGTACCTCCTCAGGGCGGGCGCAAGCATCCGCACCAAGAATTCATTCAGATCGACACCACCAACGTGCTCTTCATCGTGGCCGGCGCGTTCGCCGGCCTCGAAGAAATCATTTCGTCGCGTGCGGGCAAGAAGGGCATCGGTTTCGGTGCCCCCTTGCACAGCAAGGGCGACGACGTGAACCTGTTCAGTGAAGTGCTTCCAGAAGACCTGCATAAGTTCGGGTTGATTCCCGAGTTCATCGGTCGTCTGCCCGTCGTCACGACGGTCACCCAGCTCGACCAGGTGGCCCTGATGCAGATTTTGACCGTGCCCAAAAACGCCCTCGTGCGCCAGTACCAGCGCATGTTCGAGCTCGATGGCGTTGAGCTCGAGTTCGAACAGCCGGCGCTTGAGGCCATAGCCGATCTGGCCGTGCTGCGCAAAACAGGGGCGAGAGGCCTTCGCGCCATCATGGAAGAAGTGCTCGGGCCGATCATGTTCGAGGTGCCCTCGAGCACCGAGGTGGCTCGCGTGGTCGTCACACGTGAGGCGGTGCTCGACAATGCGGCGCCGACGATTGTGCCACACCCGATGCTGCGCGAAGAGAAGTCAGCTTAGGCCGCGCCGATCAATCGAACTGCGGTAGGCGTAGAGTGGCGTATCGCCTGCGCCGATGCAAACCGGAGTTGATTGAGGCTGAGGAGACTCTAAGGTTCCGACAGTCGCCGCGTGCATACGGGCGTTGATACGAGGAGTCGAACCCATCTTTCAGCCCGTCTTTGCCGGTATTGTCGCCGCGATCACCGGATTCGCGAGTTCGTTCGTGCTTGTCATCGCCGGCATGCATGCTGTCGGGGCAAGCGACGCCCAAGCGGCATCCGCCCTTCTTGCGCTCTGTCTGCTGGTCGGACTGACGTGCATTGTCGTGCCCGCGGTGTTCAAGATCCCCATTTCGTTCGCCTGGTCGACCCCCGGGGCCGCGTTGCTTGTAGCCGCCGGTGGAACCACTCACAACTTCGGCGCTGCCGTTGGAGCTTTTCTGGTCTGTGGTGTTCTGATTGTGCTGACAGGACTCTGGCCGGCGTTAGGGCGGGCGATCACAAGCATTCCGAAGCCCATCGCCAGCGCAATGCTCGCGGGCATTCTGTTTCCGATCTGCCTGGCACCCGTGACTGCTGCAGTCGAGCAGCCTCTGCTCGCCATTCCGGTCATCGTGGTCTGGCTGGTACTCATGCGCTTCGCCGCGCGCTGGGCCGTTCCCGCCGCGATGGTCGTTGCTGCGATCGGTATTGCGCTGACGGCGGGAACGGATTGGCTCACGGCCTCCACGTCGTCGCCGGCACTCGTCTTCACCGCCCCGACCTTTGACGCTGCGGTGATCGTGAGCCTCGCACTGCCACTCTTCATCGTGACAATGGCCGGTCAGAATGTGCCGGGCTTCGTCGTCCTCTCTACATTCGGGTACAGGCCCTCACCGCGGCCGATTCTCGTGACCTCAGGCCTGGCCACCGTCGCGGGGTCAGTGTTCGGTGCCCACAGCATCAACCTTGCCGCCATCACCGCAGCGCTGATGGCCAGTCCGGAGGCACACCCGCAGAAGTCGAAACGCTGGATCGCGACACTCTCATCGGGGGTCGTCTACCTTGTGCTCGGCCTCGGGGCCGGGTTCGCCGCAGCCTTGGTCGCAGCATCGCCACCCATCCTGATCACAGCGGTTGCCGGTTTGGCGCTGCTGGGAGCGCTTGTGACAAGCATCACCGGTGCACTTGACGACCCGCGGCACCGCATCACAGCAATCACGACGTTCCTCGTTACGGCGTCGGGAATCTCGATCCTCGGCATCGGGTCGGCCTTCTGGGGCTTGGCCGTCGGCGGCGTGATCATGCTCTGGCTTGGCGGTCTCCGGCGGCACACGCCGACCCCAACGGATGCCCCGCGGGCGGAACCCCTCGTCGGACCCTAACCGGGCTTCGGGCCTCGTGCCGTGCCGCCCGTGCCGGGCGCGCCCGTCCTCGCCCTCCCCAGGCGGAAAGAAACCGGGGCGGGGCGGGGGCGGGAGTGACGGGTACGGGTGAGGGGTCAGGAAGACGGGTGCGACGGGCGGCTGGGTCACGACGCGACGGGCGGCCCTGGTTGAGGGTGCGACGGCGGCTATTTCAGGGCGCGACGGAGGCTAGTTCAAGCCACGACGGTCCAAGAGCGGCTGGACGTCGGCGTCACGACCGCGAAAGTCCCGGTAGGCCTCCAACGGGTCCTTCGTGCCGCCGACGCCGAGCAGGCGGGTGCGGAACCGCTCGCCGTTGGTCCGAGTCAGCCCGCCGTTTTCCGTGAACCAGGCGACGGTGTCCGCATCGAGCACCTCACTCCAGATATAGGAGTAGTAGCCTGCGTCGTAGCCTCCCGAGAAGGTGTGCGCGAAATACGTGCTGGCGTAGCGCGGGGGTATGGCCGGGTTGTTGAGGCCGACTGCAGCCAGGGCCTCGACTTCGAAGGCTGCGACGTCGGTGACGTGGGTGTCGGCGTCGATGCTGTGCCAGGCCTGATCTAGAAGTGCCGCAGCCAGATATTCGCTCGTTGCGAAGCCTTCGTTGAACGTCGAGGAGGCACGCAAATTTTCGACGAGTTGGCGCGGCAACGCCTCGCCCGTTCGATAGTGTGTCGCGTAGTTGGCGAGAACCTCGGGCCACAGCATCCACATTTCGTTGACTTGGCTCGGGTACTCGACGAAGTCGCGGTAGACGTTCGTGCCGGAGAACTTCGGATACGTCGATTGCGCGAACAGGCCGTGCAAGGCGTGCCCGAACTCGTGGAAGAGCGTGTTGACCTCGTCATAGCTCAGCAGTGTGGGCTCACCCGCGGCGGGCTTCGGCACGTTCATGTTATTCATCACGATGGTCGGGGTGCCGAGCAACGTGCTCTGTTGAATGAGCGAGTCCATCCAGGCGCCGCCGCGCTTTGAATCGCGCGTGTAGAAGTCGCCGATGTACAAGCCAACGGGGGAACCGTCCTCGTTTTTCACCTCGAACACCCGAGCCTGCGGGTGCCAGGCGGTCAGGTCGCTGCGTTCGGTGAAAGTGACGCCGTAGAGCAGCGTTGCCGCATAGAAAACCCCATCACGAAGCACCTTCTCGAGTTCGAAGTACTCGCGCATTGCCGCCGTGTCAACGGCATACGTTGTGCGGCGCACGGCCTCGGCGTAGTGGGCCCAGTCCCAAGCTGCGAGCTCAAACGTCTCGCCGCTCGCCAGTATCTGGGCCTGCAACTGCGCCTGTTCGGCGCGGGCATTGCCGGCGGCTGCTGCGGCAAGGGGAACGAGCATTGCGGCGACGGCCTCGGGAGTGCCTGCCGTCTGGTCAGCGGTGACGGCTGCCGCGTGGGTGTCGAAGCCGAGCAATCGAGCGCGTTCGGCCCGCAAGCCGGTGATCTGCAGGATGAGATCGCGATTGTCGTGTTGACCGCCACGGATGCCGCGGGCTCGCGACGCCGCCATGACCCGTTCGCGAACGGCACGGTTGGTGAGGTCTGCGAGGGCGGGGTGTCCGGTCGGCAGCACCAGGGTGAGCAGGTATGCGCCGGTCAGACCGCGCTCCGTTGCGGCCTCGGCTGCCGCGGAGATCTCACCGGGTGCGAGTCCGTCGAGCTCGGCGACGTCGTCGATGACGACGGCCAGTTCGTTGGTGTCCGAAAGCAGGTTCTTCTCGAACCGGGTGGTCAGGGTCGAGAGTCGCTGGTTGTAGTCGCGCAGCGTCTCTTTCTGCTCGGCAGACAACCCGGCTCCGGCGAGCGTGAACTCGGTCGAGTACCTCTCCACCAGATAGCGCGATTCGGCGTCGAGAGGGAGTGCGTCCAGCTGAGCGTGGACGGCCTGGATGCGGGAGTACAGGGCCGGGTCGAGTGTGATGGTGTCCTGGTGCGCGGCCAGCTGCGGGGCGAGTTCCTCTTCGAGCTGCAGAGTGAACTCTGATGAGTCAGATGAGCACTTGTTGGAGAACACACGGGCGACACGGCCGAGGGTGGCTCCGCTGCGCTCCAGGGGAAGAAACGTGTTCTCAAAGGTCGCGGGTTCGGGGTTTCTGGCGACGGCGGCGACCTCGGCCGCTTGCTCACGCATGCCCTCGGCAAAAGCCGGCGCATAGTGCTCGTCACGGATGTCGGCGAACGGCGGCAGCTGATAGGGGAGGGTGCTGGGAGTGAGGAAGGGATTCGCAGTGTCGACCATCTCCCCAGCCTACTTTCGCGCGACTGCCGCGGGAATCAGTTCTAGGCTCTGACTATGACTGATTCGGCCGATCGCTTCGAAACCGCAGCCCGTGAGAAATACACGCACGGTCACCACCCCAGCGTATTGCGCTCACACACGTGGCGCACTGTGGCGAACTCTGCCGAGTATCTGATCCCATACCTCGCGGCCGGCCAACGGGTGCTCGACGTGGGTTCGGGGCCCGGCACAATCACTGTCGACCTGGCGCGCCGGGTCGCCCCCGGCGTGGTGATCGGAGTTGATGCGTCGCCCGACATCGTCGACCAGGCGAATGCTCTAGCGCAGGACGAGGGCTTGCACACCGTGCGCTTTCAGATCGGCGACGTTTACGCGCTCGACTTCGCCGACGACAGTTTCGACGTCGTGCACGTGCACCAGATGCTGCAGCATGTGGCGAACCCGGTCGCCGCAATCACCGAGATTCGCCGGGTGCTGAAGCCCGGCGGCATCTTCGCGGCGCGCGAGGTCGACTACGGCGGCGTGATCTGGCACCCAGCGCTGCCGGGCCTCGCCGCCTGGATGACCGCCTACCAGGCCGTGCACCGGTGGAACGGCGGTGACCCGGATGCCGGACGCTCGCTCAAGTCCTGGAGCCGACTGGCCGGTTTCGACGACGTGACGAGCGGTGCGTCGATCTGGTGTTTCGCCTCGGAGGCAGAACGTGAATGGTGGGGGCAGTCCTGGGCCGAACGCGCCGTCGATTCGAACTTTGCCACGCACGCCATTGAATCCGGGGCCGCCGACCTGAGCGAATTGCAGACGATTTCTGCCGCGTGGCAGACCTGGGCGGCCCACCCCGACGGGTGGTTCGCGATGCCGCACGGCGAGGTCATCGCCCGCAAGTAGGCGGCGAACGGTGAGACCGGGTTAGACCCAGTCGTCTTCGTCGTCGATCGGCCCCATCGGCTGCGTGATTGTCGCGCTGTCTTCCGTCGGGTTATAACGAATGATCGTGCCGTCGTCGAGTTCGAGCACGGGCTTCGACTCGAGCCAGGTGAGCGTCCAGCGCCAAGCGCTGTTGTCCTCGCCGAGGGCCGTGAGCTCTTCCTCGACAGCCTGCACAGCAATTTCAACCACGTGGGGCAGTCCGGTGGGAACCGGATCGCCGAGCGGCCAGCGCGTTCCGAGCTGCACGTCTAGAGCGCAATCTCGTAGGTGACCCACTCGGTGCGGGTGCCCATGTCGTCATACAAGCGCTGTGCGGTGGTGTTGTCGGCCGCGGTGATCAGCTGAATACCGCTGAGCTTGTGCGTTGCCGCATAGTCGCGCACGTGGTTGATGAGCGCCCGTCCGACACCGGCACCGCGCGTTTCATCCGAGACGAACAGATCGTCCAGGAAGAGGCCGTTGGTGGCGCGGAGCGTGTCGGGAACGATGCGGAAGTGGGTGAAGCCCACAAACGTTCCGTCACCGTCGACGGCGACTGCACCCTCAAGCGGATGGTTCTTGTCGATGATCCAGCTCCAGACCTGTAGGGCCTTTTCATCGGTCAATTCACTCTTGTAAAACTCGCTGTAGCCCTCAAAGAGACCGAGCCAGGAGAAAAAATCCTTGTCGCCCAGCGTGCGTACCTGTACAGACATGAGGTTCCCCTTAACTTTCTGACACCGTGTCGAGCACGATATCCGTAACGGCCAACTCAACGCCAGCAATAAATGACAATTCCTTGATTCTGCCCACGGCTGCCAAATCGGCCGCCGCCAATGCGATCAGTGCGATATCCGCATCCGGACCACTGATCGAAGCGGTTGCGACATCAGCCTTCTGCGACGCCTTGGCATCGGTCTTCGCCCGACGGATGCCGGTGAGAGCACGGCTGGCAAGGTCGAGCAAAGCGACATCCCCGGACACGGCCGGGGTAGCCAACTCGGCGGCAACGGGCCACGGTGCACGGTGCACCGAGTCATCGTTGGACCAGGACCAGGCCTCTTCGGTGGCGAACGGCACGAACGGCGCGAAGAGGCGCAGCAACGTCGACAGCGCAGTGCGCAGGGCGGCGACGGCGGACGCCTGCTCGGGGCCGACCTCACCGTAAGCGCGCTCCTTGACGAGCTCAAGATAGTCGTCGCAGAAGGTCCAGAAAAAGCTCTCTGCCGTCTCGAGCGCACGCGCGTGGTCGAAGTTCTCAAACGCTGCCGTCGCCGTCTCGACCACGATGGCCAGGTTCGCCAGCATGCTCGCGTCGACCGGCTCGGTGACCGTGGCATCCGCGTCGCCTGTGAAGCTCAGGATGAACTTCGACGCATTCAGGATCTTGATCGCCAGACGACGACCGATCTTGATCTGGGTCGGGTTCTGAGGGTCGAACGCGGCATCGGTGCCGAGGCGTGACGAAGCGGCCCAGTAGCGCACGGCGTCCGAACCGTGCTGCTCAAGCATTCCGGCCGGGGTGACGACGTTGCCCTTCGACTTGGACATCTTCTTGCGGTCGGGGTCGACGATGAAGCCCGACAGCGCGGCGTGCTTCCACGGCGAGCTACCGTGCTCGAGTTCGGCACGCAGCAGGGTGCTGAACAGCCAGGTGCGGATGATGTCTTGGCCCTGGGGGCGCAGCGCATACGGGTAGACGAGGGTGAAGAGTTCGGGGTCGCGCTCCCAGCCGCCGGCGAGCTGCGGGGTGAGGGAGGAGGTGGCCCAGGTGTCCATCACGTCGACTTCACCACGGAAGCCGCCGGCGATGCCGCGCTGGTCCTCGGTGTAGCCCGGAGCGGTGTCGCTCGAGGGATCGACGGGCAGCATCTCACGAGTGGCGACAATGGGCTCGTCGAAGACCGGGTTTCCGTCGGCGTCGAGCGGGTACCAGACGGGCAACGGAACGCCGAAGAAGCGCTGACGCGAAATCAGCCAGTCGCCGGTCAAGCCGTTGACCCAGTTCTCGTAGCGTACGCGCATGAAGTCGGGGTGCCATTCGAGGTCGTTGCCGTGTTCGAGCAGTCGCGCGCGCAGGGTTTCGTCGCGGGCACCGTTGCGGATATACCACTGGCGGGTCGAGACGATTTCGAGTGGCTTGTCGCCCTTTTCGAAGAACTTCACCGGGTGAACGATCGAGCGGGGTTCGCCGATCAGGTCGCCGCTCGACGTGAGCAACTCGACAACGGCGGCCTTGGCGGAGAAGACGGTCTTGCCGGCTAACTCTGCATAAGCGGCGAGTCCGGCCTCGGAGCTGATCACGTCGGGGGCGTCGGCGATGATGCGGCCGTCGAAGCCCATGATTGCGCGGTTCGGCAGGTCGAGTTCACGCCACCAGACGACGTCGGTCACGTCGCCGAAGGTGCAGATCATTGCGATTCCGCTGCCCTTGTCCTTCTGGGCGAGGTGATGGGCGAGGATCGGCACCTCGACATCGAAGAGCGGGGTGCGCACGGTGGTGCCGAACAGCGCCTTGTAGCGCTCGTCGTCGGGATGTGCCACCAGGGCAACACAGGCCGGCAGGAGTTCGGGACGCGTGGTCTCGATCTCGATGGTGCCGCCCTCAGTCTTCTCGAATGAGACCCGGTAGTAGGCGGCCGGCTGCTCTTTGTCTTCGAGCTCGGCCTGGGCGACGGCCGTGCGGAAGGTGACATCCCACAGTGTTGGGGCCATGGCCTGGTAGGCCTCGCCGCGGGCGACGTTGCCGAGGAAGGCCAGCTGCGAAGTGAAGAGGGCCTCCGGGCCGATGGTGCGGTAGGTCTGGGTCCAATCGACACTGAGGCCCAGCGTGCGCCAGAGCGCTTCAAACTGTTTCTCATCTTCTGTGGTGAGTCGTTCGCACAGTTCGATGAAGTTGCGACGGCTGACCGGTTTCTGATCGGCGGCCTTGATGCTCTTGCCGTCCCCGCCTTCGTGTGGTGGCACGAACTCGGCCTCATAGGGCAGCGATGGGTCGCAGCGCACGCCGTAGTAGTTCTGCACGCGACGCTCGGTGGGCAGTCCGTTGTCGTCCCAGCCCATCGGGTAGAACACGTTCTTGCCGCGCATGCGCTGGAAGCGAGCGATGACATCCGTGTGAGTGTAGGAGAAGACGTGGCCGATGTGCAGCGAACCGGATGCGGTGGGCGGCGGCGTGTCGATCGAGAAGACGGCCCCGGTGCTGCCTGTGGTTCCGGCATTCGCGTCACGCGCGGTCAGGGCGGCTTCGCGGTCAAACCGGTAGGTTCCTGCGCCTTCCCAGGTGGTCTCCCATTTGGCTTCCAGCCCTTCAAGGGCGGGTTTCTCGGGGACGCGGTCGGCGCTGGACATGACTCTCCGGTTCGGTCTGGGCGACACCGTGTCGGTGATGAGGTGCCTGAAGTGTGAGGCCTCTAATCTACCGGATGCGCTTGTTCGGCTTGACCGCACGAGCGGCAAACGCGGCTCAGCCGAGTCGTGGAACACTCGCGAGCAGACGTTGGGTGTACTCATGTTGAGGGTCGCCCAGCACCGGGGTTGTCGCGCCGATTTCGACGATGCGCCCGTTCTGCATGACGGCGACGCGATCGCTCATGTGCTGGATAACGCCGAGATCGTGGGAAATGAACAGCAGTGAGAGCTGGAATTCGCGTTGCAGTTCGTCGAGCAGATCGAGCACCTGGGCCTGCACGCCCACGTCGAGCGCCGAGACCGGTTCATCGCACATGAGAATGTGGGGACGACCGGCCAGGGTTCGGGCGATTCCGACCCGCTGGCGCTGCCCACCCGAGAGCTCAAGCGGATGCCGGCTGAGAAACGACGGGGGGAGGCCGACCCCGTCGAGTAACTCGGCGGCGGTCAGCGCTGGCACGGACATGGACATGGACGCGGACTCGGACGCGGACTCGGACAGCGATACGGGCTGGATGGCGTCGGTGAGCAGTCGACCGACAGTCCAACGGGGGTCGAACGAGCCCAGGGCGTCCTGGTAGATGGCGCCGATCTGGCGGCGCACACCGCGACGCTTCTTTTCGGTGACGCTCGTCCATTCCTGACCGAGTACCTGGACCGTTCCGGCATCGGGGGTGGAGAGCGCGAGGGCGAGCCGAGCAACTGTGGTCTTGCCAGAGCCTGATTCGCCGACCAGGCCCAACGTTTCTCCGCGGTGCAGTTGGAAAGAGACGCCGTCGACGGCGAGCCGATGTCGGCCGTCGGGGCCGCGAAAACTCTTCGACAGCCCAGTTGCGTCGAGCACGATGTCGGGCGAGGGTCCGGTGGCGGAGGGCCCGGTGGCGGGAGGCCCGGTACGGGGTCGCGTCAGTGTCGGCGGGTGCGTCAGCGGGTGCGTCGAGGGGCGCGACGGCGTCCGCTCCGCTGTACCGAGCGAGAGTCGTGAGCCGCGCGGTTTGTCGACGGGCACGGCCCGCAACATCCGTTGGGTCTGCGGATGCCGCGGCGCGGAGAGCACGTCGTCGGTCGGCCCGGTTTCGACGATGCGGCCGTCGTGAAAGACCGCGACCCGGTCGGCGATTCGGGCGACGACGGCCAGATCGTGGCTGATCAGCAGCAGACCGGTTCCCGCCGCAGTGATCTCGGCGAGCAGATCGAGAATCTGCGCTTGCACCGTCACGTCGAGAGCCGTCGTCGGCTCGTCGGCGATGAGCAGCGGCGGGTCGAGGGCGATCGCCGAGGCGATGAGTGCACGCTGGCGTTGGCCACCCGAGAGTTCGCCGGAGCGGGCGGCCGCTCGCAGCCGAGGGTCGGGCAGGCCGACGCGTTCCAGTAGTTCCACGACCTTCGCTGCGCGCTCGGCAGGGGGCAGCGTGGTGTGCAGCCGCAGCGGATCGGCGACCTCGCGCCCCACGGTGCGCAGGGGATCGAGCGAGACCAGGGCGTCTTGCAGCACAAGCCCGACGGAGCGTCCGCGATGCCGGCGCCAAGCCGCGTCAGAGAGGCGAAGCATGCTCTCCCCGCCGATACTGAGCTCGTCGGCCTGCACGCGAGCGCGGGCCCCGGCCAGGCCGAGCAGGCTGCGAGCCGTCACGCTCTTGCCCGACCCCGACTCGCCGACCAGTGCCAGACATTCACCCGGTCGCACCTCGAACGAGACACCGTCGACGACCGGGGTCATACCCGCCGGTGTGGGGAATGCCACCCGCAGGTTCTGCACGCGCACGGCGGGCGCAGCGGATGCCGCGATCTGCTCGCTCATGCGTGGCGCATCCGTCGTTCGATGCCGCGACCCAGCGCCGTCGCCGCGACAGCCGTCGCCACGATCATGAGGCCGGGAAAGAAGCTCATCCACCAGGCCGAGCCGAGATAAATGCGTCCGGCCGAGAGCATGGCGCCCCATTCTGCGGCAGGAGGGGCCGCTCCGAGTCCGAGATAGCTGAGTGCCGCCGCCCAGACGATGGCTTGGCCGAGGCCGAGCGTGGCGAGCACGAAAAGCGGGGCGAGAGTGTTCGGCAGAATATGGCGGCGCAGGATGCGGGCGGGGCTGTGCCCGAGCACGGTCGCCGCCTCGACGAACGCCGAGCGGCGTACGGTGATGAACTGAGCCCGGATGATGCGGGCATAGCCGGGCGCGGTGGCCAGGCCGACAGCGATGGTTGCTGTGGCCACGCCGGGACCGAAGATCAGAATGAACAGCAGTGCGACGAGCAAGCCGGGGAACGCGAAGAGTACCTCGACGAAACGACCCAGCGCGAAATCGACGATCCTGCCGCTCATGCCGGCGATCGTGCCGATCAGGATTCCGAGGCCCAGCCCGATCGCCGTCGCCAGAAAACCGATCAGCAGGGAACTGCCCGCGCCATGCACCACACGGGTGTAGATGTCGCGCCCCGATTCGTCGGTGCCGAACCAGTGGGTGGCGGAGGGCGGGGCGAACGCCGCGAGCGGATCGATCGCGAGTGGGTCGCCGGGGGCAACGAACCACGGAACGGTGGCGGCCGCGAGCAGAAAGAGCAAAAGCGCGCCGGCGAGCACGCTGGGAACGTCGACCACAGCCGCCGGTGATGCGCGCCGCGCTCGACCGAGCCCGGAGGCAATCTCGAGGTCGCTCATGGTCGCTCCCCACTCCCGGCCGGGGCTGCCTCACGGAGGCGGGGGTCGGCCAGCCGGGTCGCAGCATCCGTCAGCAGGGTCATCAGAATGTAGGCGACCGCGACGATCAGCACGACGCCGACAACGACGGGAACATCGCGTGCGGTGACGGCCGTCAACAGCGTGCGACCGAGTCCCGGCCGAGCGAAGATCGTCTCGACCACGACCGCACCGCTGATCAATGAGCCGAATGCCCACCCGGTCAGGCTGATTGCCGGAACCGCCGCATGACGCACCGCGTGGATCCAGCGCACCCCGGACTCGCTCTCACCGCGCGCCCGAGCGGCCAACACGAAGGGGGATTCCAACGCTGCCAGCAGTGACGGACGCATGACCTGGCCCAGGAATCCGGCCAGGGGGATGGCGAGGGTGAGCACAGGCAGGACGAGTCCGGCCGCACCCGGGGTGCTGATTGGCGGGAGAATACCGAGCCACAGGCTGAACACCACGATCAAGGTGGTAGCGAGCCAGAAATGCGGCAGGGCTGCGGCCACCACCTCGAGGCCGGAGCCGATCGCCTCGACGATGCGTCCGCCGCGCGTGGTCCAGAGGGCAAACCCCAGCGCGAAGACCCAGGCAAGTGCGAGTGAGCAGACGGCGAGAATCAGGGTGCCGGCCAGCTGGGGCAGAACGAGCGGGGCGACATCCATGTTGAGGGCGTAGGAGTGGCCGAGATCGCCGGTCGCCAGGCGCCCGAGCTGGGCGAGGTACTGCAGGAGCAGTGGTTGGTCGAGTCCGTATGCGGCACGCACCGCCGCGAGCGCCTCGGCCGACGCCTGCGATCCGGGGCCGCCGAGAATGGCCAGCGCCGGATCCCCGGGAATGACGCGCACAGCGAAGAACGTGAGAGTCGCCACGGCCCAGAGCACGAAAACTGCGCCGCCGATTCGCCAGAGCGCGGCACGCGCCGCCGCCCCGGTGGAGGAGCGGCGGCGAGCGGCCGCTACCGGTTCAGCCACGCGCCCTGGAATGTCGGGACTGACACGGTGGGCAGCGCGCGTACGCCGGCCACGTCGGCACCGAGCAGGAAGTGGTTCTGCTGGTCGTACAGCGGCAGCAGGTAGAAGCCGTCAAGCAGCATGTTCTGGGCCTGCTCCTCAAGCGTGGCTCGCTCGCCGGGGTCGGAGACCTGGCCAGCCTGGCTGAGCAGGGCATCGAGGGCAGGATCATTCACCTGAGCGTTGTTGGCGAAGTAGCCGCTCGGCGCCGGAATGATTCCACTCGAGTGGTAGAGGATGCGCAGCACGTCGGGGCCGACCTTCGTGTACGGCGCACTCACCGCGTTGTACTCGTGCGCGCCCAGGGCGCCGTACCAGCTCGACAGATCCATCGGCTCGAGTACAACCTCGAAGCCGGTGGCCTTCGCCGTCGCCTGGATCTGCTCGAACAGCGACTGCTCAGCCGGAATCGACTGGTTGGTGCTGATCGGCAGTTTTACGCGCAGGCGCTCGCCGCCTTTCACCCGATAGCCCGCTGAGTCTCGCGCCGTCCAGCCGGCGGTGTCGAGAAGGACGTTCGCGGCAGCCGGGTCGTAGCCGAAGAGGTCGGGGCGTGACACTGCGAGCGGCTCGATGCTCGACAGGGCAGAGTACGAACGCGTCGCGGTGCCCTGGAACAGGCTGGTCACGGCGTCGTCGACGTTGGCCGAGCGGATGAATGCCTCGCGCACGCGCACATCGTCGAAGGGCGCCGTGCTCGAGTTCAGTTCGATGCGGTTGGCTGCCCCGGGACGCGGGGCGTCGAGGTGCTGCAGGGTCTTGCTCTTCTCGGCCAGCACGATGGTGTCGGGTTGCACGTTGTCTATGACGTCGACCTCACCGGCCTGCAAGGCGGCATAGCGGGAAGCCGATTCGGGAATGAACTTCCAGATGATGGTGTCGAGGTAGGCGGGGCCCTGATGCGTGGCGTCGGCGGGCGGCGACGTGTAGTTCGGGTTCTTCGTCAGGGTGATGGCATCCTGCTTGAGCCAACTCGTCACGGTGAACGGGCCGGTGCCCACGGGGGATTGGCAATTCTCGTCCTGACTGCGCTTCAACGCCGTCGGGGACTCGATGGCGAGCCAGGGCTGCGAGAGCGATTCGAGCAGGGCGCTGTCTGGCTCAGTCATGGTGAAGCGCACCACGCTCGGGGAGACGACTTCGGTCGACGCCACCTTCGCCAGAGCGAGGTAACCGGTCGACGAACCCGTCTCGGGGTCTTGCAGGTGGGCAACGTTGGCCTGCACGGCCGCCGCATCGAGCGGGGTGCCGTCGCTGAAGGTCACCTTGTCGCGGAGCGTGAAGTCCCAGGTGAGGCCGTCCGTGCCCTCGGTCCAGGATGCCGCAAGCCACGGGATGATGGCACCCGTGCTGTCGCGCGACACCAGGGGCTCGAGGAACTGACTGCTCACCAGCGCCTGGGGGTAGTTGCCACCGACATGCGGGTCGAGGCAGGTCGGCTCGGCATCCCCGGACGCGTAGGTAAGCGTGCCGCCGGCGCGAGGGGTGCTGGTGCTCACGGGGCCCGGAGTGGCCGACGTGCAGCCGGTCATGGCGACGGCGACAACCGCCAGCCCGGCGAACAGGGGAACAGCGGTAGCGCTGGTCGGGCGGCGAGAGGGGCGACTCGTGCTCATCAGACTTCTTTCTCGCGTCGCGCTCTCGCGCACACTAGAGTTGTTGGACTGAGTCCATTAAGTGATGGGCTCTCTCCATCGTAGAGCCTGCGGAAGTCACTCATGAACGCTCTCCAGACCGACCACTCATTCGGCCGGACGGGTCGCCCGAACGGCTCGTCCCGAGCCATGCTGCAGGAGGCCGCAGCCGAGCTGTTCCTGGAACAGGGCTATCGGGCGACGAACATCGAACAGATCACCCGACGCGCCGGAGTGAGCCGTAACACCTTCTTCAACTATTTCCCGGCAAAAAGCGACCTGCTCTGGGTCGAGGTCGACCAGATTCTGTCGGGTCTGCCCGCGGCGCTCGCCGCGGCGACGGCAACGGCCCGGCCCGCCGAAACGGATGCCGTCGGCCCCGTCCCGACACCCGTCTCGATCGTGCGCACTGCGCTTCTCGCCCTGGCTGACGAGATGGCACCCGGTCAGGTGCCGTGGGCGCTGACCCAGTACGACCTGATGGGGACTACCACGGAGCTGCAGGCATCCGCTCTGCCACGATTCACCGTTCAGGCCGATGTGCTCGCCCGGTCGCTCGAGCACCAGACCGCCCGGGTTGCGGGGGACCCGCTCTGTCGAGCGTTCGCGGCGGCCGTATGTGCGGCTGTGGGCGTCGCCGCGCTCGGCTGGGCGCGGTCGGGGGTGCAGCGCGGGTCGCTTGCGCCCAGCCTGGCCTCGGCCATCGATCCTGTCTGTGCGGGTTTCGATGCGCTCCTGCCGACAGGGTAGAATTGTCGCTGAACGACATTGATCCGGCCATCACCGGGGAGTCTTCGGAGGAACGGTTCGACGCCTGGCGTCGTTCCCGGTAGAACCGAACGGTTCGGCCCGTCATCGCCGATGAATAAGCGGTCGTCACCTGCCTGAGAGGGCGGAGGCGGCAAGCGAGGTGGTACCGCGGCGATTCTCGAGGCGAGAATCGTTCGTCCTCGTGGAACAGGGTTGTCGTTTTCGAGAGCCGAATCGTCCAGGAGAACCATGACGTACCCCCAGGGTCAGACCCCCGCCACGACCGCCGCGCCGAGCGGCGTCGCATCCTCGCCGAACTTCCCCGCCATCGAGGAGGAGGTGCTGGAGTTCTGGAAGAACGACAAGACCTTCCAGGCCTCGATCGACAACCGCGAGGGCGCCGAAGAATGGGTCTTCTACGACGGCCCGCCCTTCGCGAATGGCCTCCCGCACTACGGCCACCTGCTCACCGGCTACGCCAAAGACCTGTTCCCCCGCTTCCAGACGATGCGCGGCAAGCAGGTGCACCGCCGCTTCGGGTGGGACACCCACGGGCTGCCCGCCGAGCTTGAGGCCGAGCGCCGCCTCGGCATCACCGACAAGAGCGAGATCGAAGAGATGGGCCTCGCCGTGTTCAACGGCGTCGCCCGCGACTCCGTGCTCACGTACACCCACGAATGGCAGGACTACGTCACCCGCCAGGCACGCTGGGTCGACTTCGAGAAAGGCTACAAGACCCTCGACATCACCTACATGGAGTCGGTGATCTGGGCGTTCAAGGAGCTTCACACGAAGGGCCTCGCCTACGAGGGCTACCGCGTACTGCCGTACTGCTGGCGCGACCAAACCCCGCTGTCAAACCATGAACTCCGCATGGACGACGACGTCTACAAGATGCGCCAGGACCAGACGGTCACCGTCACGTTCCCGCTCGTCGGCACGAAGGCCGAAGCGCTCGGGCTGACCGCGGTGCGGGCCCTCGCCTGGACCACGACCCCGTGGACGTTGCCGACGAACTTCGCCCTGGCCGTGGGCCCCGACATCGAATACGCCGTTCTGCCGGCCGGGCCCCATGGAACCCCGGATGCGACGGTGCTGCGGGAAGATGACGCGTCGGTTCACGCCGGTGGGTCCACCGAGGTGCTCGGTGCCGAGTACCTGCTGGCGATCGACCTGGTGGGCAACTACGCGAAGGACCTCGGCTATGACAGCGCGGCCGATGCTCTCGCCGCCGTCTCGCGCACCGTCGTCGGACGCGACCTCGAGGGCGTCGCCTATGACCGCCTCTTCGACTACTACGCAGATACCGAGGAGTGGGGTACCGAGAACGCGTGGACGATCCTCGTCGCCGACTACGTCACGACCGCTGACGGCACCGGTATCGTGCACCAGGCCCCTGCTTACGGTGAAGAGGACCAGAAGGTGTGCGAGGCCGCGGGCATCCCCGTCATCCTCTCGCTCGATGAGGGCGGAAAGTTCCTGGCTCAGGTCACCGAGGTCGCGGGCATGCTCTGGTCGGATGCCAACAAGCCGCTCACCCTGATGCTCAAGGCCGAGGGGCGTCTCATCCGCCAGGCGAGCTACGAGCACTCCTATCCGCATTGCTGGCGTTGCCGCAACCCGCTGATCTACAAGGCCGTGTCGAGCTGGTTCGTGCGGGTGACCGAGTTCCGTGATCGCATGGTCGAACTCAATCAGGAGATCACCTGGGTTCCGGGCAATGTGAAAGACGGCCAGTTCGGTAAATGGATCGCCAACGCGCGCGACTGGTCGATCAGCCGCAACCGCTATTGGGGGTCACCCATCCCGGTCTGGAAGAGCGACAACCCCGACTATCCGCGCGTCGATGTCTACGGCTCGCTCGACGAGCTCGAGGCCGACTTCGGAGTGCGCCCGACCGACCTGCACCGACCGTACATCGACGAGCTGACGCGGCCGAACCCCGACGACCCGACTGGCCAGTCCACCATGCGTCGCATCGAAGACGTGCTGGATGTCTGGTTCGACTCCGGATCAATGCCGTTCGCGCAGGCCCATTATCCGTTCGAAAACCGCGACTGGTTCGACAGCCACAACCCGGCCGACTTCATCGTGGAGTACATCGGGCAAACCCGTGGCTGGTTCTACCTGCTGCACGTGCTCTCCACCGCGCTGTTCGACCGACCGGCATTCAAAAACGTCATCAGCCACGGAATCGTGCTCGGCAACGACGGCCAAAAGATGTCGAAGTCGTTGCGCAACTACCCCGATGTGAACGAGGTCTTCGATCGGGACGGTTCGGATGCCATGCGCTGGTTCCTGATGAGCTCCCCGGTGCTGCGCGGCGGCAACCTGGTTGTCACCGAAGAGGGCATCCGTGAGGGTGTGCGCCAGGTCATGCTGCCGTTGTGGAGCACCTGGTACTTCTTCTCCCTCTACGCGAATGCCTCAGGCGTGAACGGATATCAGGCGACCTGGCGTACCGACTCGACCGATGTGCTCGACCGCTACCTGCTGGCGAAAACGCGCGACCTGATCGAGGAGGTCGAACACGATCTCGAACAGCTCGACAGCACACTCGCCGCCGGCAAACTGCGCGACTTCGCGGACGTGCTCACGAACTGGTACGTGCGTCGATCGCGCGACAGGTTCTGGGACGGAGTGGCGGAAGACGGCTCCGGAGCAGAGGGCTTCGACACCTTGTACACGGTGCTCGAAACGGTGACGCGAGTCGCCGCCCCGTTGCTGCCTCTCATCTCCGAGCGCATCTGGCAGGGTTTGACGGGCGGGCGCAGCGTGCACCTCACCGACTGGCCCGACGCCTCGGCATTCCCCGCCGACCCCGAACTGGTCGCGGCGATGGACCAGGTGCGCACGATCAGCTCCACGGTGTTGTCCTTGCGCAAGCAGGCCGGTCTGCGCGTTCGACTGCCGCTCGCGAAACTCACCGTCGTCGCTTCACACACGGCCATCCTCGCGCCGTTCGAGGCGATCCTCCGCGATGAGCTCAACGTCAAGGCGGTCGAGCTCGTCGAGCTGGCCGAGAACAGTGCTGCCGCGTACGGCATCACCTCCAAGCTCACGGTGAACGCGCGTGCCGCGGGCCCGCGCCTCGGTAAGAACGTGCAGCAGGTCATCAAGGCCGCTCGGACGGGCGACTGGAGTGAGACCGATGGCATCGTCACCGCCGGTGGCATTGCACTCGAACCGAGTGAGTATGAGCTCGTGCTGGCCACCGGGGACGATTCAGGTGCAGGCGATGTCGCCCGTGCGCTGTTGGCCGACGGCGGTTTCGTGTTGCTCGATACCCAAACCACACCGGCACTCGAGTCAGAGGGCTTCGCCCGCGACGTGATCCGCGCGGTGCAGGACACCCGCAAGGCGGCCGGCTTCGACGTGAGCGACCGCATCCGTCTTGACCTCGTCTTTTTCGACCAGGAGGATGCCGACTCGTTCGCCCGTGCTGTTTCGGTCGACGTCGCGGGGGAGACCCTGGCTCTGAGGTTCGCCGTGCACAGCCCCGCCACGGGCCTCGCCGCAACGGATGCAGTCGACATCACGACCGCGTCGCTGCAGTCGATCACGGGCGCCACGAGCGAACACCATGTGCGCTTCGAGACGGAGGCCTACGTCAACCAGGGCCCCCTCATCGTTGCTGTCGCACGAGAGAATGGATTGACCAATGTCTGACACTGACGATTTTCAGAGCGACGACTGGCGTGAGGCCGGCGATGCCGTGCTCACCGCCTTGCTTCGCCGAGTCGGCGAGTCCGCTCCCCGCCCACGCCTGGAACCCACCCGTCGGGTGCTCGAATTGCTCGGCGATCCGCAGTCCGCCTACCCGGTCATTCACATCACGGGCACCAACGGAAAAACCAGCACGAGCCGCATCGCCGAGAGCATTCTGCGTGCATACGGATTGCGGACCGGTCTGATGACCAGCCCGCACCTCGTTCGACTGAACGAGCGCATCATGATCGACGGCGTTCCGATCAGTGACGAGGCTCTGGCCGCGAACTGGGCCGACATCACGCCCTACCTGCAGATGGTCGACGCCGAGCTGATCGCTTCCGGCGACGAGCCTCTCACCTTCTTCGAAGCCTTGACCGCCCTCGCGTTTGCCAGCTTCGCCGATGCGCCGGTGGATGTCGCCGTGGTCGAGGTCGGCATGGGCGGCGAGTGGGACTCCACCAACGTGGCCGATGGGCAAGTCGCCGTCTTCACCCCCATCGCGCTCGATCACACCACGCGTCTCGGTCACACTGTCGCCGAGATCGCCCGCACCAAGTCGGGCATCATCAAGCCCGCAGCGGCCGTCGTCTCGGCGAAGCAAAGCGTCGAGGCGCGGACCGAAATCGTGCGCGCCGCCGAACTGACTGAGTCGACGCTGGCTCACGAGGGTGACGGGTTCGACGTTCTGGCCTCGCATGTCGCCGTGGGCGGGCAGCTCATCACGGTGCGCGGGCTTGCCGGCACCTACACGGATCTGTTTCTGCCGTTGTACGGTACCCACCAGGCACAGAATGCCGCGGTCGCGATTGCGGCGGTCGAGTCGTTCCTGGGGGCCGGCACACAGCCGCTCGTCGGCGATCTTCTGACCGAAGCCTTCGCAACGGTGACCTCGCCCGGACGCCTGCAACTCGTCGGCATTGAGCCGACCGTGCTGGTGGATGCCGCCCATAACCCGCACGGCGCCCTGGCGCTCAGCGACGCGTTGGGGGAGTATTTCGACTTCGACGAGATCGCCGTGGTCATCGGCATCCTGGCAGACAAAGACGTGCCGGGCATTGTCTCGGCTCTCGCCGCGAGGGCGACCCGTTTTCACGTCACCCAGTCGCACTCGGAACGCGCAATCCCCGCCGATGAACTCGCCGACCAGATCGCAGATCTCACGAGCGATGAGACGACCTTCCGGTTCGGCGACCTCACCGAGGCTCTCGAGGCCGCACGCGAGTGGGCTGGTCAGGCAAAG
This sequence comes from Leifsonia psychrotolerans, assembly GCF_013410665.1. Lineage (NCBI taxonomy): Bacteria > Bacillati > Actinomycetota > Actinomycetes > Micrococcales > Microbacteriaceae > Glaciibacter > Glaciibacter psychrotolerans. The sequence continues at coordinate 843,554 of NZ_JACCFM010000001.1, forward strand.
CGCCGTGCCGTCGTGGTGGCCGGGTCGATCACGCTTGTGGGCGAGGCGGTAGCCGTGGCCTCGGCCAGCGAATGGATGACGCAGTGAGGCGCCCGGGAGCTACGCCGCGCACACCGGCGCCGCGTTCTGTGAAGCGCTCTCTCGCCTCGATCGTGCTCGGTTTCGAGGTGATCGTCGTGTTTTTGGCTGCGCTGGTGCTCTTCGGGCTGAAGGCGTTGCCACCGCTGGCTGCGCTCGGCGGCGGCGCAGTACTTCTCATCATCATGGTGGGCACTGTCGGCCTGCTGAGATTTCAGTGGGCCTATCTGATCGGCTGGGCCGTTCAGGTCATTGTGATCGCAGCGGGATTCTTGAACCCCACACTATTTTTTGTCGGCGCTATTTTCGCGGCCATGTGGACGTACTGCATGGTCGTTGGCACGAAGTTAGATCATCAGAAGGAGAACGCATGAGCACCCCGATCGAAGAAACCCTGGTTCTGGTCAAGCCTGATGGAGTCGCCCGCAATCTGACCGGTGAGATTCTGCGCCGCATCGAAGCCAAGGGGTACTCCCTCGTTGATATGAAGCTGCTTCAGGCCGATCGAACGCTACTCGCGACGCACTATGCCGAGCACGAGGGCAAGCCCTTCTACGAGCCGCTCGTTGAGTTCATGGAGAGCGGCCCTATCGTCGCATTCCGAATCGCGGGAAACCGCGTGATCGAGGGTTTCCGCTGCCTGGCCGGCACCACCGATCCGACGACCGCAGCTCCCGGCACCATCCGCGGTGATCTGGCGCGTGACTGGGGACTGAAGGTTCAGCAGAACCTCGTGCACGGATCGGACTCGCCTGAGTCGGCCGCGCGTGAGCTGGCGCTCTGGTTCAAGTAGCCCCACCTCAACCCGTACAACCCGTACAACCCGTACAACCCGTACAACCCGTACAACCCGTACAACCCCCAACCCTCAAGCAACGTTTCGCGAAATCGGAGTTGTGGTTGTTCTCACAGCGTGAGAACGACCACAACTCCGATTTCGCGTGAAGGGGTGGAGCTAGAGGCGACCCAGCGCATCCATCTTCAGTTGCGCCACGACGGCGAAGATGAGGTAGCAGACGACAGTGATCACGAGAATCCAGGAGTAGGCCGCGGCCGCGCGCCGTCTGACGGATGCCGATGCCGGAATATGGCCTTCCTTGAGGCTGTACAGCGTGACAGCCCAGAACGTGGGGATGGTCACGGCCCAGGTCACCATGCACCACGGGCAGAGCACGTCGAGCACGAAGATGCTCTGGGCGATGAGCCAGATCACGAAGGCCAGCGCCGCCCAGACGCCTGCGGTGAACAGAATCCAGAACCACCGGGCGAATCGGGCACCCGCCAAGATGGCCATGCCGATGGTGATGACGACGCTCCAGGCGGCGAGTCCGATCAGCGGATTGGGAAAGCCGAAAAGGGCCCCCTGCCACGATGCGAGATTCTTGCTGCAGCCGATCAGGACACTGAAATTGCAGGAGAGTTGCGAGTCCGGGTTCTGCAACACATGAATCTTGTCGAGGGTGAGCGCAAAGGCTGCTGCGAAAGCGATCGCACCGCCGATAACGAGAAAAATACCGAGGCCGCGCGTGCGCGTGAGGGGTTCGCTGGGAGGCACCATCGGATTATGTCACGCGCCGCGCGCACGATCGTGCGTTTGCATGCGATAATCGAGGAAGTCACCCGAGCCGCGCTCGGGTAGACCCCAAAGAAGGCTTAATGGGCTGAAATCGCCCAGATTCATTGGTCCCACGACCAAAGGTATTAGCAACCAGAGCCCAGAGCCGGTTGCAGACGAAATTAGGATTCGCGGGGGAAACGCGTAAGCGTTGCCGTCGCACGAGAGAGTACCCGGATGGGTGGCGCGGTTGCCCATACCGGTCAAGGAGCACACCAGTGATGGTGGAAGACAACGAAATCAAGAAGCGCAAGGGCCTCTTCGGCACGCGCAAGTCCGCACGCAAAACCGCACCGGTTGAGCAGTCCATGATCGCGCAGCCCGCGGTCGCGCAGCCCGCGGTCGCGCAGCCCGCGGTTGAGCAGCCGCCGGTCGAGCAACGGGTGGCCACTGCTGCACGCGAAGAGAATCCTGAATCAACGCAGGAGAACGTCGAGCCGAGCACGTCGAGTGCCCCGGCCGGCTTGGGGGGCACCAGTGTGGCCGAAGCCGTCGAGGCGACCCCAGACGTCGTGACGCCGCCGGAGGCACCGGTTCGCCGGCCCACGACGTCGCTGATCTTTCAGGCGCCGGACATCCTGCCGCTCCCACCGCGGAGCAGCACTCGCCGGGACGACTTCGATGACGAAGAATCGTCGACGGTTCGTCGTCGTGCCCGCCGCCGTTCGGGCGACGAGAGCCGTTCGGGCTCCGACGACCCGGCGAATACCGTGGTCAAGGTGCGTACTCCGCGCGAACCGGAGCTGATCACCGAACCCCAGCGCATCAAGGGCTCCACCCGGCTCGAAGCCAAGAAACAGCGACGTCGTGACGGTCGCGATGCGGGGCGTCGCCGCCCCGTCATCACGGAAGCCGAGTTCCTGGCTCGTCGTGAATCGGTCGACCGAGCCATGGTTGTGCGTGCCAAGCACAACAAGATTCAAATCGGCGTTCTCGAAGATGGCGTGTTGGTCGAGCACTACGTGGCCAAGAACCAAGACGCATCACTGATCGGGAACGTCTACCTCGGCAAGGTGCAAAACGTTCTTCCCAGCATGGAAGCGGCGTTCGTTGATATCGGACGCGGCCGCAACGCTGTGCTCTACTCCGGTGAGGTCGACTGGGAAGCTGCAGCCGAGAACTCTCCGGGGGGCAGCCAAGCCCGCCGCATCGAACTTGCGCTGAAGCCCGGCGACAAGGTGCTGGTTCAGGTCACCAAGGACCCCGTTGGTCACAAGGGGGCCCGTCTCACCAGTCAGATCTCGCTGCCCGGCCGCTACCTCGTTTACGTTCCCAACGGTTCGATGAACGGCATCAGCCGCAAGCTTCCCGACACCGAACGCGCACGCCTGAAGAAGATCCTCAAGGAAGTGCTGCCGGAGAACGTCGGCGTAATCGTGCGCACGGCGGCCGAAGGCGCAACCGACGAGCAACTGGCTCTCGATGTGAACCGACTGACGTCGCAGTGGGCGATCATCAGCTCGATGGTCGAGAACGTGCAAGCCCCGGCGCTTCTGCACAGCGAACCCGATCTGCTCATCAAGATTGTGCGTGATGTCTTCAACGAAGATTTCCACAAAATGGTCATCTCGGGTGAAGACTCCCGCGAGGTCATCGAAAGCTATGTGCGCCAGGTTGCCCCGGATTTGATGGAACGCATCGAGAAGTACGACAACCCGACGCAGGACGCGTTCGACGAGTACCGCATCTCGGAGCAGATTGAGAAGGCGCTGGACCGCAAGGTATGGCTGCCGTCCGGTGGATCGCTGGTGATCGACCGCACCGAAGCCATGACGGTGGTCGATGTCAACACGGGCAAGTTCGTCGGTTCCGGCGGAAACCTGGAAGAGACCGTCACCAAGAACAACCTCGAGGCTGCCGAAGAGATCGTGCGTCAGCTTCGCCTGCGAGACATCGGCGGCATCATCGTCGTGGACTTCATCGATATGGTGCTCGAGTCGAACCGCGACCTCGTGTTGCGTCGCCTAATCGAGTGCTTGAGCCGCGACCGCACCAAGCACCAGGTGGCCGAGGTCACCTCGCTCGGACTCGTGCAGATGACGCGCAAGAAGTTGGGTCTCGGCCTGCTCGAGTCGTTCAGCGAAAACTGTGAAGTCTGCGCGGGACGAGGAATCATCGTGCACCACGACCCCGTGGTGAAGCACCGTCAGACCGCTCAGCCTGCGATCGAACGACGCCCGCGGGGCAGGTCCGGCACTAGCAGCAGCAACGGGACTAACAGCAATAACAGCAATAACGGCAACAGCGGCAACGGTGGAAACACTAACGGTGGTAATAACAGCCGCTCCGAGTCGAACGCTGCGCAGAACACCGCCGCTCCGGCGGGGGTCGAGGCGCCCAAGGGCAGCAACGGAACCCACGGAATCACCGAGGACGCCAAGCACGCTTTGGCGCTGATCGCCGCCAGCACGATTACCCACACCGGCTCGATTCCGGTCGTCGCTGCCGGAGCGCGCACCGAGCCGACGTCGGAGACTCAGGGCGCAGCAGTAGCGAAGGCTCCGGTCGATGCTCCGCCCGCGAGCGTTGTCGAGACCGAATCGGAGTCAGTCGAGATTCTCGACATCCCGGTTCGCAAGTCGCAGCGCAATAAGCGCCCCGTGAGCAAGCAGGTCACCGATCAGCTGCTCGACTCGGTGCTTGAGGCGCTTCCCGAGCCCAAACAGCCCGGTCAAGGGCGTTCGCGCAGCCGCCGGGTGACGACGGCCGGCGGTTCGACGGCGGGTGGGTCGACGCAGGCCGCCCAGCCGATCATCGCTCCGGTGGGAGAGTCGAAGAACTAGATCGACCGACGACGCCGGTAACGGCACACATGCGGGTCCCGGTGTTCACGTGGGCCCGCATGTGTCATTTCCGCGGCAGCCGCGTTCAGGAGCGGGGGAGGCCCCGACGTTGCTTGGCCGTGATTCGTAAACCGCTCTGACGCAGTCGAGTGACGAGTTCCCGGATGGTCACGGGAAGCGCTCCACCGGCCACCAGGGCCGCGTAGCGCGCCTCGGGTACGTCGTAATGGTCCAGATCGAATGCGCGCCGTGGAATACCCTGTCGCGCCGCGAACGAATGAAGTTCCTCCAGCGAGGAATCACTGACAAGATGGGACCAGAGCGTGTTGTGAGCGGGCCACAGTGGTTTGTCGATCAACACGGTCATATTTGAATTGTACGGATGCCTGTCGGTTTGACCGAGGGGCATTTGGTCAGCTAAAGTTGACCCTTGGTGTGTGTTGGACTTTTAGGTTCACGCTTTCGCCAAGGTTTTCTGAAAAGAAATGAGCCGATTCGGCTCGTTCATCCCAGTGACTTTCCACAATAGGAATCGGGACCCCCCGGCTCCCCAGAGATAGGTACGTTAAAGTGGTTTACGCAGTTGTGCGCGCCGGTGGCCGGCAGGAGAAGGTAGAGGTCGGAACCATCGTTACGATGGACCGAATCAAGGCTGACAAGGACGGCATCGTCGAGCTGGCCGCCGTGCTTCTCGTCGACGGCGACAAGATCACCACCGACTCCAAGTCACTGGCTCAGGTCAAGGTCACCGCCGAGGTTTTGAACGACCTCCGTGGCCCGAAGATCGTTATCCAGAAGTTCAAGAACAAGACCGGTTACAAGAAGCGTCAGGGGCACCGTCAGGAGCTCACTCGCGTTCAGATCACCGGCATCGCCTAGGCCTGAGGAGCAAGACAGATGGCACACAAAAAAGGTGCGAGTTCCACTCGCAACGGTCGTGACTCGAACGCACAGCGCCTCGGCGTGAAGCGCTTCGGCGGTCAGGTTGTCAGCGCGGGCGAGATCATCGTCCGTCAGCGTGGCACCCACTTCCACCCCGGCGTGAACGTCGGACGTGGTGGCGATGACACGCTGTTCGCTCTCGAAGCTGGCGCAGTTCAGTTCGGTGCAAAGGGCGGCCGCAAGGTCGTCAACATTGTGGTGGCTGCCGAATAGGCATCCACTTGTTCTAAACGTGAGGGCGGGCTTCGGCTCGCCCTTACGTATTTTTTCGCCACCTGAAAGGGGCACACCACATGGCCACATTCGTTGACCAGGTCACGCTGCACTTGCGAGCGGGCAACGGAGGAGACGGCTGTGTGTCGGTGAAGCGAGAGAAGTTCAAGCCTCTCGCCGGCCCAGACGGCGGTAACGGCGGCAGCGGGGGAGACCTTGTTCTCGTTGCAGACCCGCAGGTCACCACGCTTCTCGGCTACCACCGTGCACCCCACCGCACCTCCGACAACGGCGGTCCGGGTATGGGCGACCACCGGAACGGCCACAACGGAGAGATTCGCGAGCTGGCCGTTCCTCTGGGCACGGTTGTCAAAGACGTCGACGGCAACGAGCTCATGGATATGTCTGAGCCGGGCCAACGTCTCGTCGTCGCTCCCGGCGGCCAGGGTGGGCTCGGCAATGCCGCACTCGCGTCGACCAAGCGCAAGGCCCCCGGCTTCGCGCTTCTCGGCACGCTCGGTTGGGAAGGCGACGTTTACCTCGAGCTGAAGACCGTTGCTGATGTCGCACTCGTGGGCTACCCATCGGCCGGAAAATCCAGCCTCATCGCCTCGATGTCGGCCGCGCGTCCCAAGATCGCCGACTACCCGTTCACGACCCTGCAGCCGAATCTCGGCGTCGTACAGGCCGGTGAATCCCGTTACACCATTGCTGACGTGCCTGGGCTGATTGAGGGTGCCAGCGAGGGCAAGGGACTCGGCCTCGAATTCCTGCGCCACGTCGAACGCTGCACCGCCTTGCTGCACGTGCTCGACTGCGCCACGCTCGACCCGGGACGCGACCCGATCAGCGATCTCGACATCATCCTCGGCGAGTTGGCCGCCTACCCGGTTCCCGACGGCCAAAAGCCGCTCCTTGAGCGTCCGCAGCTGATCGCCCTGAACAAGATCGACGTGCCCGAGGCCCGCGAACTGGCCGAATTCCTGCGCCCTGACCTCGAAGCGCGTGGCTACCGCGTCTTCTTGATCTCGACTGTCACGCACGAGGGCCTCAAGCAGCTCAACTACGCATTGGCCGAGACCGTGGAAGTCGGACGCGTTGAGCGTGCCGCCGTCGAGGCGAAGAAGCCGCGCATTGTTTTGCGCCCGACCGCCGTCGACGACGGCGGATTCGAGGTCAAGGTCGAGGGTGGTTCGTTCGGAAACATCTACCGGATCGTCGGTACGAAGCCCGAGCGTTGGGTCATGCAGACCAACTTCACCAACGACGAGGCCGTCGGCTTCCTCGCGGACCGTCTGGCCAAGCTCGGCGTCGAGAACGAACTGTTCAAGGCCGGAGCCGTTGCCGGTTCAACCGTCATCATCGGTCCGGGCCACGGCGTCGTCTTCGACTGGGAGCCCACCCTGACCTCGACCGCGGAACTCATCACCGCGCCACGTGGCACGGACACGCGTCTCGACGAGTCGACCCGCCGCACCAGCAATCAGCGTCGTGAAGAGTACTTCGCCCGCATGGACGCGAAGGCTGCAGCGCGGGCGGAGCTCATTCGTGAGCGCGAGCAGGGTCTGTGGCTGAGCGATGGAGAAGAATTCTCCGGGGCACAGGTCGGCGCCGCCGATTCTGCATCCGCATCCGCAGCCGGCCCGGAGGGCGACTCGGAGTGAGCGTGAGTGACCGGTCCGGCATCCTCGGAGCCGCTCGAATCGTTGTCAAGGTGGGGTCGTCGTCGATCAGTGGCGAGAATGCCGGAGCAATCCCGGCGCTGGTCGACGCCCTCGCCGAGGCACACGGTCGCGGGGCCGAGATCGTACTCGTGTCATCGGGGGCCATCGCCACCGGCATGCCGTATTTGAACCTAGACGAGCGGCCGACGGACCTGGCCACGCAGCAGGCTGCGGCATCCGTGGGCCAGAATCTGTTGATTTTCCGCTACCAAGACAGTCTTGACCGGTATGACATCGTCGCCGGCCAAGTGTTGCTGACGGCGGGGGACCTGGAGAACCCGTCGCACCGCAGCAACGCCCAGCGGGCAATGGAACGGCTGTTGGCACTGCGGATCTTGCCGATCGTGAATGAAAACGACACTGTGGCGACGCACGAGATTCGGTTCGGCGATAACGACAGGTTGGCCTCGCTCGTCGCAATGCTGGTCGCGGCCGATGTGCTCGTTCTGCTCAGCGATGTCGATGCGCTGTATACCAAGCCACCGCATCTTCCCGGGGCCGAGCGGATCGACAGGATCACTGCGGGCGATCCGCTGCCCGGGGTCGAGTTCGGTTCGACCGGAGCCTCCGGTGTCGGCACCGGCGGCGCGAGTTCCAAGGTGTCCGCCGCACGCATCGCAGCGGATGCCGGCACCGCCGTGCTGGTCACCGCTACGACGCTGGTCGCCGCGGCCCTGCGCGGAGAACACGTCGGTACCTGGTTCGAGCCGTCGCCTTCGCCCACCGGACGTCCGCTCCCCTAAACTGGCGGCATGTCGTCGATTCCCGTCACCATGCTCACTCCCACTTTGACTGCGGCCCGCACCGCTTCGCTGGCGCTGGCCGGCTCACCGACCGCGCTGAAGAACACGGCGTTGGAGGCGATTGCCGCGGCGCTGCGGGCGAACGTGCCCGCCATTGTCGAGGCGAATCGAGCCGATCTCGAAGCCGGTGAGAGGAACGGGCTGAGCACGGGACTTCTCGATCGGCTCAGGCTTGACGACGCACGCATCGACGCTCTGGCGGATGCCGTGCTGCAGATCGCGCTGCTGACCGATCCGGTGGGCGAGGTCGTGCGCGGCAGTAGCCTGCCGAACGGTGTCAAGATCAGCCAGGTGCGCGTGCCGTTCGGCGTCGTCGGCGTGATCTACGAGGCGCGGCCCAACGTCACCGTCGACATCGCTGCGCTTGCCTTGAAGAGCGGAAATGCTGTGGTTCTGCGCGGTGGTTCGGCCGCCGAAAACAGCAACCGGGTTTTGGTCGACCTGATCCAGGGCGCGCTCTCGGCCAGTGGCCTGCCGGCCGAGTCGGTGCAGACGATCGACCAATTCGGCCGCGACGGGGCGAACCTGCTGATGCGTGCACGCGGTGGGGTCGACGTTTTGATCCCGCGGGGGAGCGCCAATCTCATCAACACCGTCGTGAATGAATCGACGGTGCCCGTGATCGAAACCGGTGCGGGCGTCGTTCATATCTTCCTGGACGAGAGTGCCCCGCTGGAGTGGGCGGTGGACATCGTTCACAACTCGAAGGTTCAGCGTCCGAGCGTGTGCAATGCGCTCGAAACGTTGCTCGTGCATGCGGGGGCGGCACAGCGGCTGCTGCCGGAGGTGCTTGCCAAGCTCACCGCCTCGGGGGTCACCATTCACGCCGACGAGCGCACCCGGGAGCTGTTCCCACAGGGCGTCCCCGCGACGGAGGAGGATTGGGCGACTGAATACATGAGCCTTGACCTTGCAGTTGCCGTGGTGGAATCTCTCGACGACGCGATTGGGCATATTCGCCGTTACTCCACCGGGCACACTGAGTCGATCATCACGAACGACATCGTCAACGCCGAACGGTTCCTGAACGAGGTCGATTCTGCGGCGGTCATGGTGAATGCGTCGACACGGTTCACCGACGGTGGCGAATTCGGCTTTGGTGCCGAGGTCGGAATATCGACACAAAAGCTCCACGCGCGCGGTCCGATGGGGCTGGCCGAGCTGACGAGTACCAAATGGATCGTGCGTGGCAGCGGCCAGGTGCGGGCGTAGCCCTACTAAGATGGTCGAGGCGGGTCCTGACCGTCTTCGTGAAGTGAATGGAGTTTTTCATGTCGTTGGTAACCACCGTGCTGGCCGAAGCCGGTCACGTCGCGCTGCCCCTGCCGATTCTGGTGTACGGCATAATTCCACTGGTTCTTTTCATCGCCCTCGGTGCCGTTCTCTGGACCTACCGCGATGTTGCCAATCGTCACCAGGCTAAGGCTGACGCCTACGCGGCAGCTCATGGCGGCGCTCCCGGACACAGCGGCCACTGAGCGTCGTTGTCTCGGTGACGCAACGTCGTCCGCGCATCGGTGTGATGGGTGGAACCTTTGATCCGATCCACCACGGACACCTTGTGGCGGCCAGTGAGGTCGCGCAAAGCTTCGATCTCGACGAAGTTGTCTTTGTCCCGACGGGTCATCCGTGGCAGAAAGAAGACGTCACTCTTGCCGAACACCGATATTTGATGACCGTCATCGCGACGGCCTCAAATCCACGGTTCACGGTGAGCCGCGTCGATATCGACCGCGATGGTCCCACCTTCACGATTGACACCCTGCGCGAATTGCGTGATGAACGCCCTGATGCGGAGCTTTTCTTCATCACCGGAGCAGATGCCATCTCGCAAATTCTGAGTTGGAAAGACGTGCAGGAGCTCTGGGACCTCGCTCATTTCGTGGCTGTGAGTCGCCCGGGACATGAGCTGAGCGTTTCGGGATTGCCTGATCAGGACGTAAGCTTGCTTGAGGTTCCGGCACTGGCGATTTCATCGACAGACTGCCGTGCGCGAGTAAATCGGGGTTTCCCGGTCTGGTATCTGGTCCCCGACGGGGTCGTCCAGTACATCTCAAAGCATCATCTGTATCGGAGTGTGGCATGACGTTGGGTAACGGCCCGCAGCCGCTGACGCGACGGCAAGCCCGCGAGTTGGCGCAGAGCCAGCAGGGGTCCACGACCACAGATGAGGCGTACCCTCAGGCGACAGCGTCTGACCAGTCACTACCGTCGTCCGTCTTCTCAGAGCCGCCGGCTCAGGCTGAATCATTCACCGAACTCATCCAGAAGGCCGAGGCAGCCGCGAAGGCATCCGCTGAAGCTCTTCCGGTTCAGCGCCGCGCGCGTGAACCTCTGGGCACCGAGCCTGATGACGGCCATTTCGGTTCTCGTGAACAGACGATGACGCGTCGAGAATTGCGTGCCGTGAAGGCCGCGCAGGACGAGACTGACACCAGCGCCGCAGACGTTTCCTCGGAGGAAGCACCAACGGTGCTTCTGCCGATAGCCGCGACCATACCGGCCGCTGACGCGGATTCATCACGGGGGCTGCATCCGCCAGTGGGACATTGGTCGATCGATCCCGAAGTGCGAGGCGATGCCGAGCACGTGCGTGTTATCGACCCGGTGCAGGCGTTCGACCAGTTGATTTCTCGTGGGCTGGGTGCCGGGGGAATCCCGACGACCACCAACGCTCTGATCCTGCCCGCTGTGGCACTGCACGATCGCACCTCGGGACCGCTGACCAGCACGGGCGAGATTCTGGTCACCGGCTCGATCGACCTGCCCCGCAGCCTGGGCTCCACCGGCGCCCACCCCGACCGTTTTGACTCCTCCGACGGCGACCACCTTCTCGATCAGATCGATGAGCCGGGCGCGACGACGGATGTTGCTCCGGTCAGTGCCAGCCGGGCAGTGAGCAGCCACGCATCGACGCGTGGCGTCATGACTCCGCCCAAGAAGGACGCGGCCTGGTTGCCGACGGTTTTGGCCATTACCGCCGCAGCGCTGGCGCTGGGCGTCATCGCGCTGTTCGTCGGCGCATTCATTTTCAATATTTTCTAATGCTGTCCATATTTGCTTCACCAACTCAGGGATTTATTCGATGACCGCTTCTGCCCATGCTCTCGAGCTCCTCCAGGTGGCCGCCGCCGCCGCCGACTCGAAGGCCGGGGAAGATCTTGTTGCCATCGACGTCTCCGAGCCGCTGCCGCTTGCCGACATCTTCCTCATCGTCACGGGTCGTTCCGAACGCAACGTGGTCGCGATCGCCGGTGAGGTCGAAGACAAGCTGATCGAAGCCGGCCACAAGCCCCTGCGCCGGGAGGGCCGTGCCGAAGGCCGGTGGATTCTGATCGACTTTGGCGACCTGGTCGTTCACGTTTTCCATGAAGAAGAGCGTGCGTATTACGGGCTTGAGCGACTGTGGAAAGACTGCCCCGTCGTGCCGATCGATCTTCCGGTGCGCGACACGCGCGAGTAACGGCGCGATTTTCGCGCTCGGTTGGATGTGTAGTAATCTAAACGAGTTGTTCCGGAGAGATCCGGTTCGGCGAGAGGGTCCATGGCGCAGCCCGGTAGCGCACCTGCATGGCATGCAGGGGGTCAGGGGTTCGAATCCCCTTGGATCCACTCTCACGAAGAGCTCGACACGATGTGTCGGGCTCTTCGTCGTTAATCAGGACCCCTGTTTGGTCAGCAACTCGAGGCGCACCAAACTTTCGGCCGCCGACAGAAGTGACTCTTCGTTGGAGCGAGGCGACCAGCCCAGCTGGAGGCGGGCCTTGTCGTTGGAAATGAGTTTGGGCGCACCAAGCTGAGACGCGAGCTGTTTCATCGTGGAGTTCAGCGGTGCGCCTGCCCGTACGACCCAGTTGGGCAGGATTCGCGACGGGACGTGTTTGGCGGCATCCGCCAGGCGTTCCCGCAGAAGGTGGGCGATCTCAGGAAAGCTCACGGGGGGCCCAGCGGATGCGATGAATCGCTCGCCGGCGGCATCCGGATGTGTCAATGCGCGCAGGTGGAGATCGGCGACATCCCGAACATCGACGGCTGACAGCGAGATGCGGGGGAGGGCCGGCACCGCTCCCATCAGAAGACGGCGCAGAAGTTGAACCGATGTCGAGAGGTCGGTGCCACGCGCCGGCCCGAAGACAGCGACCGGGTTGACCACCGCAAGTTGCAGGGTTTCACCTTCGTCGGCAACAAAATTCCAGGCGGCGCGTTCGGCGATTGTTTTAGATTTGGCGTAGGCACTGACGCTCTCGCCGTTCACGTCGGTCCAGTCCTGTTCGGTATAGGGGCGGCTCAGCGGGGGGTGCCCATATCCAATTGCTGCAAACGATGACGTGAGCACGACCCGCTTGACGCCGGCATCCCGCGCGGCGCGCAATACCCGCAACGCGCCGTCACGGGCAGGGATGATGAGGTCATCCTCATCTTTCGGCTGCGTCACCGGAAACGGCGAGGCGACGTGAAGCACGAAGTCACAGTTGGCAACAGCGTCGGCCCAGCCATCGTCCGAGAGAAGATTCGCCTCGACGACACCGAGGACATCCGCCGAGGCATCACGGCCGGACGCGACCAGCGCACGGACTTCTGATTCTCTGGAGAGGGAGCGTACGGTGGTTCTGACGCGATAGCCCGCGTCGAGCAATTGTGCGACACACTCGGCGCCGACAAAACCCGACCCGCCCGTGACAAGAACCAATTCTCCGGCCATGTGAGTCTCCTTCGTCGCGACCGTCCCATGTTAGGCGCGATAGCGCGGCCAGAATAGTGCGTACATTGGATCGCACCCGAAGGCCCGATAATGAGAACGTGAGCCTGCTGGAATCCCGCGCCCTACGTTGTCCGTGTGACAGCGGTGAGAGCTATGCCGAATGTTGCGGCAGCTACCACACTGATCGCACCACTCCGCCAACCGCGCAACTGCTGATGCGTTCTCGGTACTCGGCCTTCGCCGTGGGCGATTCCGACTATCTGCTGCGCACCTGGCATCCGAGCACCCGCCCTGCAACGGTGGACCTCGACTCCACTCTGCGCTGGATCCGCCTCGAGGTAGAGCACACCGAACGCGGGGGCCTGTTCGACGGCGACGGGGTCGTCCGATTCACCGCTCACTACCGAGACGGCGCGGAACGCGGTTCGCAACACGAGACGAGCCGCTTCGTCCGGTTCAACCGCAACTGGACCTATCTCGACGCGATCGACGGGCGCTCCGACTAGACCACGCGGTCCAGGCCACGCACAGTGGGCGGCGGCGCGAGCGTCGCTGAGAATCTGCTGAATCTCGTCGAATTGAGCAGATTATCGTCGCGTCCACGGGGATTATGCCCGATCATGGGATGAAACCGGGGGGATAGCCTTCGGAGTCCCTCGCAATGATGCGTGAAAGGTCAGCTATGACGAACCCTCGTTTCCCCCGACTGCCGTCTTCCTTCATCTGGGGAGTGTCAACGGCTGCCTATCAGATCGAGGGAGCAGTGAACGAGGGCGGTCGAGGACTCTCCAGTTGGGATGCCTTCTGCGCCGAACCCGGCCGTGTGATCAACGGTGATACCGGAGAGGTCGCGTGTGACCACTACCACCGGTACCCGGAAGACATTGCCCTGATGAAAGACCTCGGGGTCGACGCCTACCGGTTCTCGTTCGCCTGGCCGCGCATCCAGCCCACCGGGTCCGGCCCGGTCAACGCCGAAGGACTCGCGTTTTACGATCGTCTGGTCGATGGTCTGCTCGAGGCCGGCATCACTCCCACGCCAACCCTGTTCCACTGGGACACCCCATTGACACTCGAGCAGGATGGGGGCTGGCTGAACCGCGATATCACCGACAAGTTCGCCGACTATGCGCACATCATGGGCACACATTTCGCCGACCGTATTCCGCGCTGGATTACGATCAACGAACCCGTCGTCCTCACCATGCTGGGCTACGGCGCCGGAATTCAGGCACCCGGCCTGCAGCTGGGCTTTGGCGCTTTGCCGGCGGCCCACCACCAGCTACTGGCGCATGGCAAGGCCGTCGGTGCCCTGCGCGCGGCAGGTGCCAACAACATCGGTATCGCCAACAATCACGCGCCCACCTGGGCGGCGAGCGAAAGCCCGGAAGACCAGCAAGCAGCCGGTCTCTACGATGCCCTCGCCAATTGGGTGTTCGCCGACCCGATTCTGCTCGGTCGCTACCCGGAGGAATTGGCGCCGTTCCTGCCCGAGGGCGCCGCAGATGATCTGCCCACGATCTCGACCCCGATCGACTGGTACGGCATCAACTATTACAACCCCACTCTGGTGTCGGCACCGGTCGGCCCGGGCGAAACCGGGGGCCTGGTCGATGGCCACGAGCTCGATGCCAGCCTTCCGTTTGCGCTGCAGGAGATTGAGGGATATCCGCTCACGGACTTCGGCTGGCCGTCGATTCCCGCCGCGTTCACTGAACTTCTCACCTCGTTCACGGCGCGCTACGGCGATGCACTCCCGCCGATCTACATCACCGAGAACGGATGCGCCATCAATGACGGTCCCGATGAGACCGGTGTGATCGCCGACGAGCGACGGATCGACTACACCGCCGCACACCTGGCAGCGGTGGCCGACGCGATCGAGGCCGGCGTTGATGTGCGCGGCTATTTCCACTGGTCCCTGATGGACAATTTCGAATGGGCTGTCGGCTTCTCGCAGCGCTTCGGTTTGATCTACACCGACTATGAAACGCAAGAGCGTATTCCGAAGGACTCGTTCCGCTGGTATCGCGATCTCATCCAGGCGCACCGCTGACGGGTGGCGGCGCGGGCGCTAGCGTGGAGCCATGGGACATTTCTTGGCGCCGCACACGGTCGCCTCTCTCGCCCGCCTGACCGAACTGGATGCAACGGGCCAGGGCAACCCGGTGGAGCGATTGGCGGCCATCCGTGCTCTGCTGACCGAACTCGATGCAGACCCCGCGACGTTGGCGAGCGTCCGGGCCGCGCAGGGTGACGGGGCGAACTGGGACGAGATCGCGGCGGCTGCCGGTCTCGGGGTCGCGGCCGCCAAGTGGCGTTGGCAGGGCAGCGACGACGAGATTTCGGCTCGGCATGATGCGGGGCGAAAACGTGCGGCCCGCCCGAGTTCGGTGCCGACCGATCTGCCCGGGGTATCGGTAGCCGAGGCGGCGAAGCAGCTGGGGGTGAGTGCGCAAGCGATCTATTTGCGAATAAGTCGGGGAACACTGGAAAGTCGTACCGTCGAACTCCCGGATGGGCGACAGTACAAAAGGGTCTTCATCGAGACTGTGGCTTCGGCAGAGCCCTAACGGCAGTCCCGGCGGCGGTGATAGTCTGCCCGCGATCGTCCGAACAATTCTGGCTTCATCCACCCGAAGAAGTGAGGCTCGCCGTGTCAGATGAGTTGTCCGCACCTCGTGAGGGGTCCGCCGGTCCCTCCGGAACTGTGCGGGGCTGTGACACCGCCGACATGCTCGTCATCCACGGTATGTTTCGGAGGCTTTTCACGGATCTGCCGGCGCTCGTCGCGGGGGTTCCCGTCGGCGACTCGGTGCGTTCGGCTGTCGTCGGCGCCCATGTGCGTGAGGTCTCGGCCGGACTGCACGCTCATCATCAAGGCGAGGATCTTCTGCTCTGGGAGAAGCTCGAATCACGCGCTCCGGCCTGTGCACTGCACGTCGGCCAGATGCGTGCCCAACACCAGGCGGTTGCCCTTGAACTCGGTGAACTCGAGAACGCGGTCGAGCTCTGGCAAACTACCAATGCCGTCGAGGATGCCGAGTCCGTCGTCGATATCCTGACGACCATCAAGGCTCTCCTCTTCGCCCATCTCGGCCAAGAGGAACGGCAGATTCTTCCGGTGGCCGGGGTAACGCTCACTCAACAGGAATGGGACTTGCTGGGGGCACATGGCCGGACGGCGATACCGCGCGAGCGTCTGATGGTGCAGCTCGGTTTCATTCTTGAAGGTTTTGCCCCCGATGAGCGCGCAGGGTGGTTGAGGGAGAACGTTCCCGCCCCGATCCGATTGCTCTACCGTGTCATTGGGCGACGTCAGTATGAGAAGAACTACCGGCTGGTCTACGGGGCGGCACCGCTCTGAGAGTGCTCTGATATCGCGCTGGTCAGGCGCGCAGTTGCCGAAGGTAGTGGTTCTTCGGCCACTGCCGGATGCCACGGGGTAGCGCGGGGTAGAGTCGGGCCGTCATGCGCATGGTGCGGGCAAAGCGACGTTCGTCGCGCGGGGTCCAGGGTAGTTCGAAAGCGTCCCGCAGCTCCGCCGGGAGGAGGCCCGTCGTGACCAGACGCCCGAGTGGCATCACGGCGCGCAGCCAGACGGGCCCGTGGCGGGGATGGAGAAGCTGGTGGGCGACGTGGCGGGTGACGGCATCCGTCTGCAACGCAGCCAACTGCTCGTCCCAATAGCGGGCGAAGGCTTCGCGGTCGATCGGCCACAGCCCCCTCGGCATCTGAAGCGCAGTGCCGAGGGCTTCATACGCCTGATAGAGCTGGTCAGCGAGCGCGTCGCTGGGCTCGCCGAACACGCGCCGGTGCACGGTCATAGCCGAGTCGTAGAGGGTGGCTGCGACCCAGAGCTGGAGGTCGGGAGTGAACGCACTGTAGGCCGGGGTCTCGGGGTCGCCGTCACCCCGTACCGGAGCGTGGGCCCGGTTGACACGGCGGCGCACGGCTTGCTGATCCTCCTCAGTGCCGAATGCGACGGCGTAGACGTAGCTGAGAGTGGCGTGCAAGCGATCGAGGGGGCGGTGCTCGAAGTTGCTGTGCTGGGCGACGCCATGCCCGATTGCCGGATGGGCTAGCTGCAGCAGGATGGCGCGCCCGCCCCCGGCGATCAAGATCGCCTCGGCTGCGGTGTCGGGCATGGTCACGGTGTCCTCCTGAATGCCCGAGCCTAGCCCCGGCGTCTGAGAAAGTCGTGCCGACAGCGACGGTCCAAAAATGGGGTGGTGTCGTCGGAATAATCCGAATCTCCATGCGCTTGCATATATCTGTGGGAAGCGTTGGCTTTCCCATTGGCTTTCCAAATATTCAAGGAGAACGCATGAGCGACACCATCACAACGAGCATCCCGGGCTACAAGGCCGGCACCTGGACCATCGACCCCACTCACAGTGAGGTGGGTTTCAGTATTCGTCACATCATGATCAGCAAGGTCAAGGGCACCTTCGATGTGTTCAACGCGACATTTATCACGGCTCCGAATCCCGTGGACTCGAGCGTGACGGCATCCGCTCAGGTTGCATCGGTGAACACCAACGACGCGAACCGTGATGGTCATCTGCGCACCGGAGACTTCTTCGAGGCCGCCACGTACCCAACCATCGACTTCGTCTCGACGGGCGCCCGCGAGGTCTCGGGTGAGTTCTTCGTCGACGGCGATCTCACCATAAAGGGTGTGACTAAGCCGGTCACCTTTGAGTTCGACTTCGGTGGCTTCGGCACCGACCCCTACGGAAACTACAAGGGCGGAGCGACCGCCAAGGCCGTCGTGAACCGCGAAGACTTTGGTCTCACCTACAATGCAGCACTCGAGACCGGTGGCGTGTTGCTGGGCTCGACGGTGACAATCACACTCGAGCTTCAGGCCAGCCTGAACCAGGACTAATGAGCGGGGGCAGCGGGTCCCACTTCGGTGGGCCCTGTGCTCCTGGGCCACTGGGCCACTGGGCCACTGGGCCACTGGGCCACTGGGCCACTGGGCCGCTGTGACCCCTGCCGCGTCAGCTCAGCGGTTCGCCGATGATTTCCTCGCGGACACGACGTAAGTCTTCCATCAGGGAACCGATCAGAATCCAATGTTGGGGTGGCGGAGCGGCAATGACAAGTGGTGAGGTGAGGGCGAGTTCGTCGTCGCCATGCGGGATGAAGCGTGACTCGGCAGGGTCGTCCCCACGCGTGAGAAGTCGCAGGTCGTGGGCGGCTCGCACCAACTCCAGCGAAAGCGCCTGAACCGTCGGTTCTAGATACAGGCTGTCGTCGTAGTGGTCATGCAGCGCGCGCGTCATCCCGACGGTTCGAGTCACCAACGATTTGAGGCGATCGAGGCGTTCCAGGTCCGCGTCGAGCACGCGCCGATACGCGGCCTGCCGCGGGTTCAGGGTGAGGCTTTCCTCGGCCTGCACGATAGCTTTGTCTGCAGCATTCAGCATGGGACGTAGCAGCCGGGCGGTGAGCATCATCTCAGTGAGTGAGGCCCGGGACTGCGGCAGCTTTAACGCCGTAGCCACCCGATCCAAGCTGTCGGCGACCTCGGAGTTCAATCGATCGAGCGCGTCACCGGCCGGCGCCAGGAGTACCGGGGGCACGATCACGACGTTCACGAGAAGGGCGATCCCGGCGCCAAGAATCGTCTCGAGAATGCGTTCAAACGCATAGCCCGGCGTCTGTACCCCAATCGACAGCACCAACATGGCACTGATGGGAACTTGATTCGCCGAACCGGGCGCCAGCCGAAGCACCCAGGTGAGCATGATGCACACCACAATTGCCAGCAACACGATCCCGCCGGACGTCCCAAAGATCAGGCTCACTCCGTAGGCGACGAGAACACCCCCGATGACGCCGAGGCAGCGCTCAATGGCCTTACCGAGCGACTGATTGATGCTGGGCTGCACCACGAGCAGCGCCGCAATGGCCGCAAACACTGGCAGTTCGCCGGGAAGAAGTAGCTGCGCAACAATCCACGCGAGAACGGTGGCCACAGAGGTTTTCACCGCCTGGAGCAGCGGCACCCGTGTGTTGCTCCGAAATTTCGCCGTTAACTGCACCCGTTCAGGCTAGCGGCCTGACGAGAAAGCTCACGCCGTTTCAGAATCGAGCGGTCAGGCGAGGTCGTCATCACTGCGAGCGCCGAAGACGATTTCGTCCCAACTGGGCATCGAAGCCCGGCCGCGTTTCGGGGGAGTGGTCGACGTTCGGGCCTGAGCTTTGGCAGCTTGGCTGGCCCACACGTTCGGCATCGCCTCGGTTGCGGGCTGAGGGTCTGGCGCCCGGTCGAGGTGCGCCGTGATGTCGTCGCGGCCGTCTGTGGACGGCGCCGGTACCGGAGAAAGTGCGGCTGCGGGGCTCGGCGTGGCGGAGGGCGAGACGGCCGATGCCGAAATGACCGGCAACTCGGCGGTGGCGGGAGACGGTGTGGCTGCCGCTTCGCGTTCGCCACGGCGACGACGCAGCGCCTCCAGAAGATCAGCTGTTTCGGAGAGCGTGGCCGTGGGTTCCACAGCCCGCGAAATTGCCGCGTTGGCGGCAGCGTCGTTCGTGCTCCCCGGACGAGCGTAGGGCACCGGGTCGGGCAGGGGGGCCGTGTCGTTCAGCACCTCGTCGACCTGAAGTTCTTTGAACGTAAAAGCGCCGCTGTCGAAGCGGGAAACATCGGCCGCGCTTGTCTCGGCTCCGACCGCACGCAGACGCGGAATCAGACCGCCTTTCAGCTCTCCGTGCTGGGAGAGTGCAATGGCTTCGCTGCCCATCGGCGTCAGCGCATTTTTCTTCGGCTCGAAACCCCATCGGGCATCGTGGTGTATTTCGTCTGCGGTGAATGAAAGCTTGAGAATCCAGCCGCCGGCCGGCTCTTTCCAGCTGGCCCACCGCTCATCGCTCGCACCCAGCGAGGCGAGACGGTCACGGATGACGCTGCCGAAGGTAGCGCCGGACTCCGACGGGTCAGAATCGAGCGCGGTATGCACGGGTACGCCGAGCGCCGACGACACGATGTATTCGCGTTCGGCGAGTACTGGTCCCTCGAAGCGCCGCACGTAGTCGAGCGACGCTCCTGTCACATCTGCCACGTCCTCAGCCGACAGGCCCGAACGAATGTGAGCTTGGATCTCGCGCGGCGATAATTTGGCGCCCGATACCGACTCGATCTGGGTTTGACGAAGCCGGGACTGGAGAACCTCATCGATGGCGATCCGAAAACGGTCACCCTCTTCACTCGCTGCGAGCAGCGCGCCGTTCTCGACTCCGATTACTTTCAATTCCTGCATGGCGAAAGCCCTCTCGCGATCCCTGTTGATTCTCAGAATGTCATGCTTTCCGCTCTTTCAGAGGGAATATGACGGGCGTGCCGTAAGTTGACCCCTCTCAGAGGCACACGACTTCAAATAAGGGTTTGCTATTCGTCTCTGAATGATGCAAACTGTGCCCGCCGATTTCGTTTTATCGGCGTTACTGAAATGGATGGGCATGGCAACCGATTACGACGCACCACGAAAGACCGAAGACGACTCTGAGTCGATCGAGGCCCTCAAGGAGCGTGTCCCCGACAAGATGTCCGGAGTCGTGGATGTTGACGACGCGGACAACCCAGGCGGGTTTGACCTGCCCGGCGCAGATCTCTCCGACCTTGACCTCGACGTCGTCGTCCTGCCCCCGCAGGCCGACGAGTTCACCTGTGTGGAGTGCTTCCTCGTGAAGCACCGTTCGCAGATGTCTCGTGAATCAAAGCTCGGCCCTGTGTGCCGAGAATGTGACGCGTAGACACACCGAGTTATTCATAGTGGCCGTCGCGATCCATTGATCGCGGCGGCCAATTTTTGTGGGTACCGAGTCGAGACGATCCAATAGGGGGCGGGGTCATTCGCATCCGTGATCGGAATGCGCACGACGGGTGCGATCCATCCCCGGATCAGGAGCCAGGCGCGCATGTCCATTCGGGTACTGCGTTCTGCCCGGGCGTCCTCGCCCTCGAAGGGCAGGGCCTCGCCGAGCATCTCTGCCGAGATTCGGGCGTGTCCAGCCGAGAGAATGCCATCTTTCACCTCAACTGTGGGCGATGTCAGCACAAGGATCAGCACAATCGCACCATAGAAAACGATGGCCGTGATGATGCCGGCGAGGAGTGAAATCGGCACAAACACCAGGATGCAAGCGGGGATGACGAGGGCTGTGGCAATGAAGACCCAGGGTGAGGGCCAGAGTTTTTCGCGAAATTGAGGCATGGCTCTATTCGATCAGACTTCTGCACTACCCTCGACACGTGACAGAAAGCGTCGAAGTACTGATTACTGCTCCCCTCGTTCCGAATTACGCGCATCCCGGTGATGCCGGAGCCGATCTTCACTCCAGTGAAGACCTTGTGCTGGCGCCGGGTGAACGCGCCCTCGTGGGCACAGGCGTCTCGATCGCCCTGCCCGACGGCTACGCGGCGTTCATCGTTCCCCGCAGCGGACTGGCGGCGAAGCACGGCATCACCATCGTGAACTCGCCGGGCACCATCGACGCTGGCTATCGCGGCGAGATCAAGGTCGCGCTCCTCAACACCGACTCTTCCGCGTCGTTCCCGGTGAACGCCGGCGATCGCATCGCCCAGATGGTCATCATGCCGGTGACCCGTGCGACATTCATTCCCGTTGACCGGCTGCCTGGCAGCCTGCGCGGCGACGGCGGTTTCGGTTCCACCGGGGTCGCCGTACAGACCACATCCACATCAGGAGAAGCACAGTGAGTGACATTTCCCAGCCGGAGTCGACTCCGGAATCCCTGCCGAAGTCAGCGCCGGAGGACCGCGAGACCGCGGGTCCCCTCGACGAGGCTGAAGCAAACCCGGTTCGCCCGTACGTTGACCTCGGCGGCGTGAAGATCCTTCCCCGCGAAGGACTCCACCTGCGCCTCGAGATCGAAGAGGGGAGCAAGCGTGTCGTGGCTATCGGACTGGACTACGCCGGCTCCACTTTGCAGGTGCAGCCATTCGCCGCACCGCGGTCAATCGGACTGTGGCATGAGATTCGAGATCAGATCGCCGACCAGATCGGCAAGCAAGGCGGCACCACCACGCTGCGTGAAGGTCCCTTCGGCCCGGAACTCGTCGCTGAGATTCCCGTCGCAGCCGGCCAAGGGTCAACCGAATCGACCAGGCTTGCTCGCTTCATTGGCGTCGACGGCCCGCGGTGGTTCCTGCGCGGAGTGATTGCCGGTGAAGGGGCCTTGAATCCCGAAGCCGCAGCACACATCGAAGACCTGTTCCGCAGCATCGTCGTGGTGCGTGGCTCAACACCGATGCCGCCGCGCGATCTCATTCCTCTGCGCATGCCGGCGACGCCGGGTGCGGGCGGAAGCGTCGACGTCTAGGCGCCGCAGTAGTTCTGAGCGCAGCAGCAATGAGGAATGAATCGATGTCAGACCAGAAGCCTGAGGTCCCCGACGAGTCGTGGCAGCCCGCGACGGATGCTGCGCCCGAGCGAAGCATTCTCGCCGAGAGCATGGCTGCCGCCGCAGCGCGGGCGGGTTTTGCGCCGGCGGCCGAGGGCGAGCCGATCAGCGGCCAGGCTCTGCTGGCGTCGATGGGTGGCATCCGCGGCCTGATCGAGGCGGTGCTGCCCGGTCTTGTCTTTCTGCT
Organism: Leifsonia psychrotolerans; assembly: GCF_013410665.1. Taxonomy (NCBI): domain Bacteria; kingdom Bacillati; phylum Actinomycetota; class Actinomycetes; order Micrococcales; family Microbacteriaceae; genus Glaciibacter; species Glaciibacter psychrotolerans. Next base: position 866,036 of record NZ_JACCFM010000001.1, read on the forward strand.
GGCGTACACATTCACGCGCGACCTCGTTCTGGCCATCATCGCGCCGATCGTGATCGGGCTGATCTTCGCCGGGTTGCGGCTCGCACAGAAGCAGACGGTGACGCAGGCCATCGGTGGTCTCGCCGGAATCGCGATCAGTGCGGTGCTTGCCCTGATGACGGGGAAGGCTGAGGGCTTCTACCTGCCGGGCTTCTGGACCAACGGCGCCTATGGCGCAGTGCTGCTGATCTCGGCTCTGGTCGGGTGGCCCCTGATCGGTGTAGCCGTCGGATTCTTGATGGGTGACGGCGTCGAATGGCGCAGCAATCCGTCGAAACGACGCGCGCTCACGCTGCTCACCGTGTGTTGGGCGGGACTCTTCGCGCTGCGCCTCGCCGTGCAATTGCCGCTGTATTACGCGGGCAACTTCGAATGGTTGGGCGCAACCAAGCTGCTGATGGGAATTCCCCTCTACGCGCCACTCCTCGTCGTCTCTTGGCTGATGGTGCGGGCGATCTATACGAAGACGGATGCCGCACGGCCGGCCGACTCGGTGCCGACAGCCGATTCAGCGAGTTCAGCCGAGGACTGATCACATGGCCGCCGTCGACGCGTTGCAGGGACTGAGCAGTTCCGACGCGGCCGAGCGGCGCGCCGATGGTCGCAGCAATGCGAGCGTCCATCTCACCTCGCGCACTCTGGGTGGCATTCTGCGTGAGAACATCTTCACGCTGTTCAACGCCATCCTGACCATCTGCTTCATCGCTGTGCTCCTTCTTGGGGACTTGCGCGACGGCCTCTTCTATGGAGTCGTGGTGGCGAATGCGCTCATCGGCATCGTGCAAGAACTGCGCGCAAAGCGCGTGCTCGACCGCCTTGCTCTGCTCGCCGCACCCACCGCTGCAGTAAAACGTGACGGCGTGCTGACCCACGTCGCGCTGGCCGACGTCGTTCAGGATGATGTCATCGTGCTGCGCCCGGGCGATCAGATTCCGGCGGACGCCCGGGTGCTGCAGGGTTCGGCTCTCGTCATTGACGAAGCGTTGCTCACCGGGGAGTCCGAGCCTGTCGAGAAGCGTGAGGGCGACGCGCTTCTGTCGGGTTCGCATGTCGTGGGGGGAGCGGGTTACGCGCGGGCCACCGCGGTGGGCGCCGCCTCCTATGCCAACCGGTTGACAGCCGAGGCCAAACGGCACTCGCTCGTGAAGTCTGAACTTCGGGAAGCGACCACACGCATCCTGGTCTATCTGTCGTGGATTCTCGGTCCGGTCATCGCGATCACCCTGATTGGCCGTTTTGTGCTCTACGGCGCACGGCATGGGTCGGGCACCGACGTGACCGGGGCTGGCACCGGAGCGAGCAGCGCGGATCTGTGGCACCGGGCAATCGCGGATGCCGTCGCCAGCGTTGTCGGCATGGTTCCCGAGGGTCTGGTCTTGCTGACAAGCCTCGCCTTCGGGGTCGCCGCGATTCAGTTGGCCAGAAAGAAGGTTCTCGTGCAGGAGCTGGCCGCAGTGGAGGTGCTGGCCCGGGTTGATGTGCTCTGCCTCGACAAGACCGGAACCCTGACGACGGGGGAGTTCGACTTCGATCGCTATCTGTCTCTCGACGGGACGCCGCCAGCGCTACTGGAATCGGTATTGGGCGCATTCGGTGCCGATGACGCGGCCAATCTGACCGCGCGCGTGTTGGGTTCCCACTTTTCGCCAGGGGAGGCCACGGTGCTGGCGCGCCAGCCCTTCAGCTCGGCGGAGCGGGTGAGTGGTGTGACGGTGCGGGTGGGTGCGAGTGAGTCGTCGTGGCTGCTCGGCGCACCGGAACGCCTACTGTCGGCTCATCCGGCCGAGCTGGCACAGGCTGCAGAATCGGCCTCCCGCGGGCAGCGTACGTTGGCGCTGGTGCGGCTCGCGGGAGAGTTGAATGGGGATGCGTCGCCAACGGCCCACAGGCCAACTTCCCTCACGCCGGTTGCGCTCGTCGTGCTGGGCGAAACGCTCCGCTCCGACGCCGCGGCGACGCTGTCGTACCTGAGCGCCCAAGGACTGCGGGTCATCATCATGTCCGGCGACAACCCTCTAACCGTCGCCTCGATCGCTGGCACTCTCGGGCTGCCCGGACCCACGACGGACGCCGGAACACTTCCTGACGGTGACGGCCTCGGTGACGGTGACGGCCTCGCACAGGCGCTCGACACGTCGAGCCTGTTCGGCCGGGTCAGTCCCGAGCAGAAACGCAGCGCGATAGCTCTGCTCCAGCGGCGTGGGCACACGGTCGCGATGACCGGTGACGGCGTCAACGATGCACTCGCGATCAAAGACGCCGACCTCGGCATCGCCATGGGTACGGCAACGGCCGTCACGCGCGCCGTCTCACGCATCGTCCTGCTCGACGACCGGTTTGCCCAACTCCCACACGTGCTGGCGCTCGGCCGACGCGTGATCGGCAATGTCGAGCGCGTGGCCAATCTGTTCCTCTCGAAGACCGTCTACGGAATCCTGCTCGCACTGTCGACGGCGGTACTGGCCGTTCCCTACCCGTTCCTGCCGCGCCAGCTCACGCTCGTAGGCGGTCTGGCAATTGGCATTCCGGCCTTTCTGTTGGCGCTGGCGCCGAACGAACGGCGGTACGTTCCCGGGGTTCTTCGCCGCGTCATCCGCTATGCCATTCCAACCGGAGCGATTGCGGCGGCATCCGTCTTAGCGGTCTTTCTGCCCGTGCACCATCGTGTTTCGCTGGTTGAAGCCCGCAGTGTGACGACCGTGGCACTGTTTCTGGTCTCGCTCTGGATTCTGTGCGTTCTCGCGCGTCCGCTCAACGGTTGGAGGTATGCGCTGCTTCTCGGAGTGAGCGCGATCATGGTGCTCGCGTGCGTGCTGCCGTGGGCGAGGAGGTTCTTTCTCGTCGAGGTGCAGTGGAATTTCGCGTTGGTCTACGGGCTGATGGTCGGTGCGATCGGAGCCATCGGAATCGAAATCGTTTACCGGATCGCACGGCGGCGCGGCGTCGTCTTCGATCGGGTCTGACTGATAGAGTTATCTTGACATCGAGATAGTTTTCTCGCGGGGCAGGCCGGTTCCAGCGGCCCGCAGTTAGGCTAACCTTGCTGGCAATAGTGGGGTTCGGGCCACAAAGATTAGGTTTGGTCGGCGGCTTCCCGTCGGCTTCGTCGAAGGAGAGGGCATCGTGTCTGAGCTTGGTAAAACGGTGGTAAATAGTTTTGGGGCACAAGACACCCTGCGCGTCGGTGAGAACGACTACGAAGTCTTTCGTCTCGACGCGGTAGCCGGTTACGAGAAGCTTCCGTTCAGCCTCAAGGTGCTGCTCGAGAACCTTCTGCGCACCGAAGACGGCGCAAACGTCACCAAGGCACAGATCGAGGCCCTGGGCTCCTGGGTTCCCACCGCGGAACCCGACACCGAGATCCAGTTCACGCCCGCTCGCGTGATCATGCAGGACTTCACCGGCGTGCCCTGCATCGTCGACCTCGCCACCATGCGTGAGGCCGTCTCTGCTCTCGGTGGCGATCCCAACAAGATCAACCCCCTTGCTCCGGCCGAGATGGTCATCGACCACTCCGTCATCGCCGACCTCTTCGGCACCGAGGACGCCCTCGCGCGGAACGTCGAGATCGAGTATGAGCGCAACGGTGAGCGGTACCAGTTCCTGCGTTGGGGCCAGACCGCGTTCGAAGACTTCAAGGTCGTTCCGCCCGGAACCGGTATCGTGCACCAGGTCAATATTGAGTACCTGGCTCGCGTCACGATGACCCGTACCGTCAACGGCGTGCTGCAGGCTTACCCCGATTCCTGTGTCGGCACCGACTCGCACACGACCATGGTCAACGGCCTGGGCGTGCTCGGTTGGGGCGTGGGCGGAATCGAGGCCGAGGCTGCCATGCTCGGCCAGCCCGTCTCCATGCTCATCCCCAAGGTCGTCGGCTTCAAGCTGACCGGCTCGATCCCCACAGCTGTGACCGCAACGGATGTCGTACTCACGATCACCGAGATGCTGCGTAAGCACGGCGTCGTCGGAAAGTTCGTCGAATTCTACGGCGAGGGCGTCGCATCCGTTCCTCTGGCCAACCGTGCCACCATCGGCAACATGAGCCCCGAGTTCGGCTCGACCGCTGCCATGTTCCCGATCGATGACGTCACGCTGGACTACCTGCGCCTCACCGGCCGCGCCGATGAGCAGATTGCCCTCGTCGAGGCGTACGCCAAGCTGCAGAAGCTGTGGCACGACCCCGAGTCCGAGCCGGTCTTCAGCGAGTACATCGAGCTCGACCTCTCGACCGTCGTTCCCTCGATCGCGGGCCCGAAGCGTCCCCAGGACCGTATCGTGCTCACCGAGTCGAAGTCACAGTTCGAAAAGGACCTGCTGAACTACGCCGACGCCGACCACGACCTGGTCGATCTCGAGACCGCCGAGTCGTTCCCGGCCTCGGACCCGCCCGGAAACAGCCCCGAGAGCGAGCACAGCCAGCACCACCACATTCACCACAGCCACGCTCCCGCTTCGGTCTCCAAGCCGACTCCGGTGGAATTGTCGACCGGTGAGAACTTCGTGCTCGATCACGGTGCGGTAGCCATTGCCGCAATCACCTCGTGCACAAACACCTCGAACCCCTCGGTGATGCTCGCAGCCGGTCTGCTGGCCCGTAACGCCGTGAAGAAGGGCCTCACAGTCAAGCCGTGGGTCAAGACCACGCTGGCTCCCGGCTCGAAGGTTGTCACCGACTACTACGCCAAGGCTGGGCTCACCGACGACCTCGAAGCGCTCGGCTTCTACACTGTTGGCTACGGCTGCACCACGTGCATCGGCAACTCGGGACCGCTGCTTGACGAGGTCTCGGCTGCCGTCAACGAGTCCGACCTCGCGGTGACCGCCGTGCTGTCGGGTAACCGTAACTTCGAGGGTCGCATCAACCCCGACGTCAAGATGAACTACCTGGCCAGCCCGCCGCTTGTCATCGCCTACGCCATCGCCGGTTCGATGAACTTCGACTTTGAGGTTGACGCTCTCGGGCAGGACACCGAGGGTAACGACGTCTTCCTGAAGGACATCTGGCCCGACGCCGCCGAGGTGCAGGACACGATCGATACCTCGATCAACAAGGGCATGTTCACCACCCAGTACGCCGGTGTTTTCGACGGTGACGAGCGTTGGCGTTCCCTGGAGACGCCCACCGGGGCGATCTTCGAGTGGGACGAGAAGTCGACCTACGTGCGCCGTCCTCCGTACTTCGATGGCATGACGATGGAGACCACCCCGGTCAGTGACATCCAGGGCGCTCGCGTTCTGGCCAAGCTGGGCGACTCGGTCACCACCGACCACATCAGCCCCGCCGGAAACATCAAGGCCGACAGCCCCGCCGGCCAGTACCTCGTTGAGCATGGCGTCGACCGCAAGGACTTCAACTCCTACGGCTCGCGTCGTGGTAACCACGAGATCATGATTCGTGGCACGTTCGCCAACATCCGTCTGCGCAACCAGCTTCTCGACAATGTGGAGGGCGGTTACACCCGTGACTTCACGCAGGCCAATGGCCCGCAGGCGTTCATTTATGACGCGTCGCAGAACTACCAGGCTGCCGGAACCCCGTTGGTCATCTTCGGTGGCAAGGAATACGGCTCCGGCTCGTCGCGTGACTGGGCGGCCAAGGGTACGAGCCTGCTCGGCGTCAAGGCAGTGATTTCCGAGAGCTTCGAGCGGATTCACCGCTCGAACCTCATCGGAATGGGCGTTGTGCCGCTGCAGTTCCCTGCCGGTGAGAGCTGGGCGACGCTGGGCCTCGACGGCACCGAGTCGGTCTCGATCACGGGTCTGGAAGAGCTGAACAACGGCACCACGCCGAAGACGGTTCGTGTTGTCGCCACCCCGACCGAGAACTCGCCGGCTGGCAAGGCCGTTGTCGAATTCGACGCCGTCGTGCGCATCGACACCCCGGGTGAAGCCGACTACTACCGCAACGGTGGCATTCTGCAGTACGTGCTGCGCTCGCTCGTCGCATAGTCGGTACCGCGTACCGCGCGTGTGAGAGGGGACGGATTCGAAAGAATTCGTCCTCTCTTCGTGTATCCAGATCGAAATTGCGAAAACTTCCCCTCATCATTCCCGCGAGATCGGAGTTGTTGTCGTTTTCGATGCGCAATAACGACCACAACTCCGATCTCGCGGGGTGAGGTGGGTAAAGATTTGCGCATCGCGAGGTTCGTTAAGATGAGCCCACGGATTAACGGATGCCGCACCTCGACCACGTCGGATCCGTTCGTTTCGAAGAAGGCGCGGGCCGTGAGGCTGGAATGTTTGGTCAGCACGCGGATTCCGGCTGCGTGCGCGCTGGCCGTCACGTAGCCGAGCAATGCGCTGGCCACTCCCTGCCGTGTCGCGTCAGGGAGGACGATCATCATGTCGATGTATCCGCCAGCATCGATGTCGGTGAAGCCGATCACGCGGCCGTCCAGCTCTGCGACGACGGTGTTGGCCAGCTCCCGTTTCGCAGCCCACTCGGTCAGGTTGCGGTCGGCGGGTGCCCAGGCGTCGAGCTGCGCTTAGGTGTAGTCGTTAATTGCGACGTCGTGCACGGCGCGGGTGAAGTCGTCGAGCGTGGCGTGGGCATCCGTGGGGGAGTAGCGGCGAATAATCACCGGTCGATTCTATGCGCCGCTTCCCCGCGCTTCGCCTGACGTGCCCTAGTCTCGACAGCGTGAGAATTACGAACGGCACGTTGATTCGGCTGCTGGTGACCGTTGTGGTGGTAGCCGCCGCGTGCTTTGTGTTCCAGCCGCAGATTGGGGCGGTTCTCGCAGCGGGGCCGGACTGGCTGCGCGGGGTGCTCAGCTCGGCAGCAGAGTCCGGGGCTGACGCGAACGCGTCGGGCGGCACCGCTGTGGTCGGCAACGCCGCGGCGGTTGGCCCTGGTGAGGTGCCTCAGGCGCCGTCTCGCCCGGAGGGGGCGGCGCCGATGATCGTCGACTATGTGCACGACGGGGACACGCTGTTTCTGTACCCGGAGTCGCTCGCGGCCTCAGAAACGCGCGCCGACCGGCTGAAAGTGCGTCTGATCGGTCTTGACACGCCGGAGGTGGGCGATTCAGCCGAATGTTTCGGTGCTGAGGCAACCGAGCACCTGCGCACTCTGCTGCCGGAAGGCAGCCGCGTGTGGGCAGCCGCCGATGCCGGTCCGCTCGACACCTACGGGCGCAGCCTGTTCTATCTCTGGGACGACGCCGGCCGCTTCGTGAACTTCGACCTCGTCGCCGGTGGTTCGGCCGTCACGCTGTCGATCCCACCGAATGAGACCTACGTCGACGTTCTCGCGGCGGCTGAAGAATCGGCCAGGGCGAGTGGCGCGGGCCTCTGGGGCGCCTGCTAGTTCTTGCGGGTTTGGGCGGCGACCGATCACCTCATCCGAAGTAGGTGGCCGGGTTGAGCGCAGTGAAGAGAAGCGGCAACCAGAACGGCACGAAGCTGATCACCGCGGCGACGATACCCAGCAGAAAGCCGGCGACAGAGAGGCGGGACCCGCGCACTGACGGGTCGTTCCGCAGGCGCCGACGCGATGCGATTCCCGCGAGAATCGCCCCAACGGCCCACATCGGTGCCAGAGGCGTTGAGAGCGGAAGAGCCAGAATCGCGCCGATTCCCAGGGCGAAAGCGGCAAGCGCAGATCCGGCAACCGGCAGCGGGCCCGCCGACGGAACGGCATCCGGCTCTGCTGATTCGCTCATCGTCTTCCCCCAGCTCCGTCGCACATCTGCTCGTGCGACCACGCTAGCCCCAGCCCGGTCGATGGCACCAGCTTTGGCTGCACATCCGACTCGGAGAGCAGTGTATGGTGCCTAGTCGACGGATGCCACACGGGTGCGGCGCGCCGCAACGGCCGTGCGTGCCGCCTTCGACAGCTCAATCAAAATCGGGATGCCCGAGATCAGGATGATGCCGATGATGAAGAACTCTGAGTACTTCGCGACGAACTCGATCTGACCGAGGAAGTAGCCCACAAGGGTGAGACCAACCCCCCAGAGGAACGCGCCGACCAGATTGAACGTAATGAAGGTGCGGTACGGCATTCGCCCCACCCCAGCGGCGACGGGCACGAAAGCCCGGAAAACGGGCAGGAAGCGGGCGAGGATTATCGCCTTGCCGCCGTGCTTGTCGAAGAAGGCGTTGGTGCGTTCCACGTTCGCCGGATTGAAAAATTTGCTCTCGTCGCGCGTGAAGATGGCCGGCCCGGCCGTGCGGCCGAGGTAATAGGCGAGTTGGTCGCCAGCAAATGCAGCCACAAAAACAACAGCCGCGGTCACCCAGATCGGAAAATTCACGAACCCGGTCGCGGTGAGCAACCCGACGGTGAAGAGCAACGAGTCACCCGGCATGAACGAGAGAACGATGAACCCGGTCTCAGCGAAAATCACCGCGGCGACACCCACCAGCAAAAACGGTCCAAACCAGTGGATCAGCCAATTGGCATCGAGAAAATCGATGCCCAGAAGGGTGTGCTGCATGAGGAGGTGTTCCTTTCGGCCCGATCCAGGTGCGGGCGACTCCGGCGGACATCAGATGCCCACGGTCGACTTCGACCCTACAGTTCCAAGAAGGTAGATTCCTGCGAGCGGCGCGACTGCCTGCGTATCCGAGATCCTCGGGAACGTCTGCCGCTCGATCGTGCTGGTTGTCGGTAAACGTTGCCGTCGGCCGTCGGCCAGGGCTTCTGGGCGTTCCTGGATTCCGGGAGCGCTTTCAGGTATTCATACTGCGCACGCTGAGCTAGTCCCAGCTCGAACGTTCTTCCTCGCGCGGCGAATGCACGACACCGTTCGTCTCGCCATCCCAGGTCTTCACCGGCCGGTAGGGGTTCCAGGCCGGCCAGCCGGGATCACCGGTGCGCGCAAAGCGCACCCAGGCCGCATGCATGGCGTCGGCGAGCGGCCGTGGGGCAGTGGGGCCGGCCATGGCCGCGCCATCCGTACTGTCGAGTGTGTCGAAGACGAAGCCGATCTCGAGAGCGTGGCACGCTCCGAGATCGCCCACCGGCGAGCGCCAGGCGAATTCATAGACGTGGGTCGTGGCTTGGCCAGGCCGGGCGAACCGGGCATCGGCAAGCTTATTCACCGGAACTCGCAGCAGAAGGTCAGTGGCCAACGCTCCAAACCGCTCGCCGACCGTGGCGCCGGGGCGGTTGCGACGGTACAGCCGGACTGTGCGTGTCGAAATTCTGAATCTGAACATGGCGACAGCGATGTGGAGCCAGCCGATTCTATGGATCACACCAGTAGGCATGAACCAGAGCCGGTACTCCTCGCTGTTGGTGCCGATCAGCAGCGGAATCGTTGATCCTGCACCGCTCTGCAGCGCCCCGGCAGGGTCGACCGGAACGAATTCATCGCCCACGGTGAGTGCAAACGCCGGTCCGCCGGTGATCGGATTCGTGCCGGCTGTGACCTGCTGCTGAGCGGCCAAGATACGCTCTCCACTCCTCGAGGAAAAGGCCTCACGCGAATCAGGGATACCGAGACGCTTGGCCATCAGCGCGCTGATCCGTCGGGTCTGCGAACGCGGGCGGGCATCGGGCATTCCGCTCTGCATGATGGCTCGGTCAAACAGCGACGCGGCATCCGGAAGCGCGAGAAGCGCTGCGATGCAGAGAGCGCCGGCCGATTCGCCCATCACCGTCACATTGCTCGGATCACCGCCAAAGCTGGAGGCATTGCGACGCACCCAGCGCAGGGCTGCCACCTGATCGGCGAGGCCCAGGTTGAGATCGGCACCGGTGAGCACCGAGAACCCTTCAGCGCCGAGACGGTAGTTTACCGAAACGAACACGATTCCATCACGGGCGAATGCGGTTCCGTCGTACGCCTCGATCGCATTTGAGCCGCGCGTGAGTGAGCCGCCATGAATCCAGACGATGACCGGATGCCCGGTGCCTCGCTCCGCTGAGGGAGCGGAGGAAGCGGCGGGCGCCCACACGGCCAGGTTGAGTATCTCGTCACCCGGAATCGTGACCGTCGAGAGAAAGTTCTCCATGCCACCGCTGTAGGGAAGCTGAGGCGATGTTGGCCCGAATGCGCTGCAGTCACGCACGTCGTTTCTAGGTGCCACACGCTGGGGGAGAGAGAACCGATCGTCCCCCACAGGAGCCGCCGCGTAGGGAACGCCGAGGTAGCGGTCGACGCCGCCCGATCGAGACCCGCGAAGAACTCCCTCTTCAACTCTGACGTGGGGCATCGTGGCCGTGTTGGCAGGTTCAGGCTGTGTCATCGGTGCCCCTTCGGAGTTGGGTAACGTTTCCATCATGCCGGACATCAATCGAACGGCCGAGCGCAGCGAACGAGCGCAGCGAACGAGCGCAGATCGGCAGCGTAGAATCGATGGAACAGATTCGACCGGCTCGCCGGTTCACGAAAGGCAGTACATGACCCTTCTTGAGTCGATCACCGGTCCTCGCGACCTCGACGCCCTCTCGAAGGAACAGCTGATTCAGCTTTCCGCTGAGATCCGCCAGTTCCTGGTCACCGAGATCGCCAAGACGGGCGGACACCTCGGGCCGAACCTCGGTGTCGTCGAGACCACTGTGGCGATCCATCGGGTGTTCGATTCGCCGAAGGATGCGATCGTTTTCGACACGGGGCATCAGTCCTACGTGCACAAGCTGCTCACGGGGCGACAGGACTTCAGCGGGATGCGCCAGAGTGGCGGCCTGGCCGGCTACCCGCAGCGCTCGGAGTCTGTACATGACATCGTCGAGAGTTCGCATGCGTCGAGTTCGCTCTCCTGGGCAGACGGAATTTCCCGTGCCTTCACAATGACGGGTCAGACCGACCGGCACGTCATCGCCGTCGTCGGGGATGGTGCCCTGACGGGCGGCATGACCTGGGAAGCGCTGAACAACATCAGCGACGACAACGACCGTAGCTTGATCATCGTCGTGAATGACAACGGACGTTCCTATGCGCCAACGATCGGCGGCATGGCCCGCTTTCTGAATACCGTGCGCACACGCCGCAGCTACCGTAACCTCTACCTGTCGAGCCGAGAGGCCTTTGACCACTTGGGTGCTCCGGGACGAGCGGTCTACCGTGGTGTGCGCGGCGGACTGCACGGCTTCCTCAGCCGCTTCTCGAACAACGAAGCGCTCTACTCGAACCTCGACATCAAATACATTGGACCGGTCGACGGCCACGATATCGAAGCACTCTTGGAAGCGCTGACCCAGGCGAAGGGCTACGGTGCCCCGGTGATCGTGCACACCATTACCCAGAAAGGCAAAGGCTACGAACCCGCGCTGAACGACACCGCCGATCAGTTCCACGCCGTCGGGCAGATCGATCCAGAGACCGGCGAACCGGTCGAGAGGGCCGGGGCAGCGAGTTGGACCTCGGTGTTCGCCGACGAGCTCGTGCTCCTGGCCGCGGCCGACGAGCGAATCGTGGGTATCACCGCTGCCATGCTGCGACCCACAGGCCTCCACAAGATGGCCGAGCGTTTTCCTGAGCGCGTACACGACGTGGGAATTGCCGAACAGCATGCCGTGACATCCGCTGCCGGGCTTGCCTTCGGCGGACTGCACCCGGTCGTGGCGCTGTATGCCACGTTCATAAACCGAGCCTTCGACCAGGTTTTGATGGATGTCGCGCTGCACAAAGCAGGCGTCACTTTTGTTCTCGACCGGGCCGGGGTCACGGGCCCCGACGGACCGAGCCACCACGGCATGTGGGACTTGGCGATCTTGCAGGTCGTGCCTGGCATTCGCCTGGCCGCACCACGCGATTCGACGCGGCTGCGTGAAGAACTCGCTGAGGCCGTCGCCGTCGACGATGGTCCCACCGTATTGCGCTTCCCCAAGGGCAGTGTTGGCGTGGAATATGACCAGATACGTCGTCTGGACGACGGGGTTGACGTGCTGCGGGAAAGCACCCAGAAAGACGTGCTCATCATCACTGTTGGCCCGATGGCGGCGATGGGCCTCGAGATCGCGGCACGACTGGCGACGGAAGGCATCGGAGCCACGGTCGTTGACCCTCGGTGGGTCGTGCCGGTGCCGAAGAGCATCATGGGCCTGGCCGCCGAGTACCGTCTGGTCGTGAGTATCGAAGACGGTATCCGGGTCGGTGGTATCGGCACACGCATCCGTCAGGATCTGCGTGGTGCCGGCGTCGACACCGCGGTAACAGAACTGGGTTTGCCCGACGAATTCCTTGACCACGGCACTCGGGCCGAGATTCTCGAACGTGTCGGACTCACCGCGGTGCAGATCACGCGTGATGTCGTCGACATGGTGCAGGGCAGCAAACTCCCCCGCGCTCGCGCGGTTGCGACCGATGACTCCACCGGGGCGCTCCCGATGGTGCCTCGACCCTAGACGCTTCTTCCGAGAGGGACGACGCCGATACCGGCTCTGAGGTTTCTCGGAGGTGGGCCCCGTCCGCTTGACCTGTGCCGCATCTCGAGTCGTATCATCGAAGGCCCCGCCCACCTCGCACCCCTGAACGCGATCAAGCCACCCGCCGGTGAACGCTACGCCGACATGGCGCCCCTCAACGGGTAACCGGGTTCACAACCCGCTCCTGCACAGCGGGAACCGGCCCGACCACATGAGTGGCCGGGCCGGTCGAAGGGTGCGTTACCGGCCGACCCCGCGAATGTGCGGGTCATGGAACGATCCGCCGAAGACACGTTCGCTTGCGCCCACGCGGTCAAGGTACGGCGTTGCCCCTCCCATCTGGAACGGCCAGCCGGCACCGAGAATCATGCACAGATCGATGTCCTCTGCCGCGTGCACGACCTCGTCGTCCAGCATCCGCTTGATTTCATCGGCCAAACCGTCTTCGACCCGCTTCAGGATCTCGGTGCTCGTCATCGGGGTGGTGCCACCGGCGACAATCTTGACAGCGCCCTTATCGAAGCCCTTGATCTTTCCCTTCGCGTCACGGTCGAAGATTTTACCGTGCTCGGCGAGTGTGTGCAGATTCTCGCTGTCATAGAAGCGGTCGGGGAACGCCGCATGGTGCGTGTCGAGTACATGAGCACCGACCGTGAGACCCACAAGTTCGAGCAGTTCGAACGCACTCATCGGCAGCCCGAACGGGTCGAGCGCGCTGTTGACGACCTCGAACGGAGTGCCGGTGTCGACGGCATGCATCGCCTCTCCGAGAAGCTTCGCCAGCAGGCGGTTGACCACGAAGCCCGGGGTGTCGCGTGTGATCACGGCGTTCTTGCGCAGCTTGCCGGCGATGACCATGGCCGTCGAAAGCGTTTGCTCGTTGGTCGCGGGCGCGTTCACGACTTCGATCAGCGGCATCACTGCGACGGGGTTGAAAAAGTGGAAGCCGACGAGGCGTTCGGGATGTTCGAGCTTCGCGCCGATCTGCGCGACCGAGAGCGATGAGGTGTTCGTGGCGAGAATTGCCTCGGGGGAGAGGTGCTTCTCGGTCTCAGCGAACACATCCTGCTTCACACTGAGTTCTTCAAAGACGGCTTCGATCACCCAATCGCAGTCCGCAAAATCAGCCTTGTCCGTTGTTCCGGTGACAAGTGCCTGCAGGCGGTTTGCCTCGTCCTGTGAGATGCGCCCCTTGCCGTGGAGGGCCACGATCTCGTCGTGAATGTACGCGACACCCCGATCGACCCGGGCCTGGTCCAGATCCGTGATGACCACGGGCACCTGCAGGCGGCGTACGAAGAGCAGCGCGAACTGGCTGGCCATCAGGCCCGCGCCGATAACGCCGACCTTGTCAATGCGCTTCGCCAGGGACTTGTCGGGGGCACCTGCCGGACGCTTGGCTCGCTTCTGCACCAGGTTGAAGGCGTAGATGCTGGCCTGCAGTTGGTCGCCCGTGACAAGCGTGGCGAGGGCCTCGTCTTCACGCTCGAACGCCTCAGCCTTCGTACCGCTCTTCGCGGCCTTGAGCAGGTCGAGGGCGACAAAGGGCGAGGCGGCTACGGAACCGATGCGACTCTCGAGCATCTTTCGGGCGACACCGATGGCGATGTCCCACTTGACCATCTTTTCGACCTTGCCGGGGGCGTTCGGGCGTTCCACCTTCGTCGTGCCGGCGATCACGCCGTCGGCCCAGGCGATCGATTTTTCGAGGAACGTCGATGCCGGGAACATCTGGTCTGCTATTCCGAGTGCGAGAGCGTCTTTGCCCTTGAGGGTTCGGTTGTTCTTGAGCGGGTTCTCGATAATAACCTTCAAAGCGTTCTCGATACCGATCAGGTTCGGCAGCAGGTAGGCGCCGCCCCAGCCCGGGATCAGTCCGAGGAAGACCTCGGGGAGCGCGATTGCCGCAACAGACTCATCGACGGTGCGATAGTCGGCGTTCAGTCCGATCTCGAGACCGCCGCCGAGGGCGAGCCCGTTGATGAAGACAAACGACGGCACGCCGAGTTCTGCCTGCTTGCCCAGAGCATGGTGGCCGAGCTGGCCGAGCAGTTTACCGACGGCGAAGGACGGAATTTCGGCGACTTTGCTCAGGTCGGCGCCGGCGGCGAGAATGAACGGCTTGCCGGTGACGGCGACACCGTGAATCTCGCCGCGGGCGGCGCGTTCCTTCAACGCATCCATCACTGCAGAGAATTCGAGGAGTGTGGCCGGTCCGAGCGTATTTGGCCGGGTGTGGTCGCGTCCGTTGTCGAGCGTGACGAGGGCGAGGGTACGCCCATTTGAGAGCGGAACATCGCGCACGAAGGAGTGAGTGACGACCTCGTCTGCCGACAGTTCGAGCAGAGGGGTGAAATCGATGGTGGTGTAGTCGGTCATCGCTTACGCTGCCTTCCGGTTGAAGTGCGGGTTTTCCCAAATCACGGTGCCGCCCTGGCCGAGCCCGACGCACATCGCGGTGACGCCGTAACGCACCTCGGGATGCTCGGCGAACTGGGCGGCGAGCTGGTTCATCAACCGGACGCCGGAGGAGGCGAGAGGGTGGCCGATTGCGATCGCGCCGCCGAATTCGTTGACTCGGGGGTCGTCGTCGTCGATACCGAAGTGGTCAAGGAATGAAATCACCTGCACCGCGAAGGCCTCGTTGAGCTCGAACAGGCCGATGTCGGCGATCGACAGACCGGCTTTGCGCAGTGCCTTCTCGGTCGACGGCACCGGTCCCAGCCCCATGACCTCGGGCTCGACTCCGGCGAACGCGAAACTCACCATTCGCATCTTCACGCGCAGACCGAGCTCGCGTGCGGCGTCACCACTGGCCAGTAGACAGGCCGTCGCACCGTCGTTCAAACCGGAGGCATTGCCAGCCGTGACCCGACCGTGCGGACGGAACGGAGTCTTCAACCCGGCGAGGCCCTCGAGCGTGGTGTCGGGTCGGGGTGCCTCATCGCGCGTCGCCAAGCCCCAGCCGGATTCAGTGCGGATGGCAATGGGTACGAGGTCAGGCTGAATCTTGCCGGCCGCGTAGGCGGCGGCCACCTTCTGCTGGCTCCGCAGTGCGAAGCGGTCGGAACGTTCCTTCGTGTATTCGGGGAAACGATCGTGGATGCGTTCGGCCGTGTTTCCCATGTTCAGCGCGTCGGCGCTGACAAGTCGTTCAGAAAGAAAACGCGGGTTCGGGTCGGCATTGAAACCCATCGGATGGTGACCCATGTGCTCGACGCCACCGGCGATCGCCAGATCGTAGGCGCCGAAGCCGATGGCGGAGCCCATGGTGGTCACCGCGGTCATCGCGCCCGCGCACATTCTGTCGATGGCGAAGCCGGGGACCGACTTCGGCAGTCCGGCCAGCAGCGCCGCGGTGCGGCCGAGCGTCAGACCTTGATCACCGGTCTGTGTTGTGGCAGCGATTGCGACATCATCGATGCGGTCCCCGGGGACGGAGGGGTTGCGTTCCAGGAGCCCGATGATCGCCTTGACCGCAAGGTCATCGGCCCGGGTATTCCAATACATGCCCTTCTCGCCAGCGCGTCCAAACGGGGTGCGAACCCCGTCGACGAAGACGACTTCTGCTTTCTCGGCCACAATGCCTCCACTAATCGGTCAATCTGGCTCAACCCTAGGATGCCCACAAAATCTGGGCCGAATCGTTTGCTTCTTTCTACGAAGCGGGGTCGACTGGGGTGTCGATCGTTTGGAGCGCATCGACAAAGGCATCGGCAATCAGCTGTGCAGTTGCCCCAATCTGCCACGGCCGAGCACCCAGCGCGGCCAAGGCGCGACCGACCGATTCCCCCGTCGCATCGGCGGGGGGTGCCCAGCACACCCGGCGCAGATAGTCGGGGGTGAGCAGGTTCTCAACCGGGATCGAGCGCTCTTCAGAGAGAGCCGTGATGGCGGCGCGTGCCGCCTTGTACCGCTGATCGGCTTCGGGGTTGCGCTCGGCCCAGGCGCGGGGCGGCGGCAACGTGTCGCCAGCGACCCGGGTGTCGGGAAGGTCGGTTGTGGTCAATCCGGTCTGCACTGCGGCCCACCAGCGGTCGAGTTCGGTGCGTGTGGCGCGGCCGCTGAACTCGCGCAACGCGGCCAGTGCCTGACGGCTGGTCGGGGAGACGCGCGCAGCCGCAACGAGTGATGAGTCCGGAACGAGCCGCCCCGGGGCCACGTCGAGTGTCTGGGCGAGTTCGTCGCGAGCCAGCCACAGCTCGCGGGCCACCGCCAAATTGTGCTGTCCGCGAATCGCATGTACGCCCGAGAGCTTGCGCCACGGGTCAGAGCGTGTCGGCTTCGCAGGTTTATCGAGGGCCGCCTGGAACTCTTGGGCCGCAAACTCGGTTTTCCCCGACTCGTGGAGCATCTCGACCATGATGTCGAACAGATCGGGCAGCAGCTCCACATCGAGGGCGGCGTAGACGAGCCACGATTCGGGAAGCGGGCGGTTTGACCAATTCGCCGCGGAATGCTCTTTGGCCAGGTGGATGCCGAGAAGTTCCTCGACGACCGTGCCGAGTCCGACGCGAGGAAAGCCGAGCAGGCGTGCGGCCAACTCGGTATCGAAGATGCGCGCGGGATGAAGGCCTACTTCACGCAGGCACGCTAGATCTTGACTGGCGGCATGCAGAATCCACTCGACATCGGTCAATGCCGCGTTGAGTTCGCTGAAATCACCGAGTGCCGGCGGGTCGAACAAGAACGTGCCAGCATCTCGCCGGTAGATCTGAATGAGGTACGCGCGTTGCGAGTAGGTAAACCCCGAGGCACGTTCTGCATCGATGCCGATGGGTCCGCTGCCGGCCGCAATCAGCGCGACCGCAGCGTTATATTCTTCGCGGGTGTCAATGACAGGGTGTCCGGTCACGGGGTTCTCGGTTTCTGATTCAGCCATGGGTGGCTCGTCGTGCGGAACGGATGTTGATGGCCTCGCCCGCTGGGGGAAGCCCGGCGAGCATACAGAGTAGGTCGCCCCATCCGGCGACATGAGCGGCGATATCGCCGTCGATCGGCGTCCACGAGGCGCGCAGCTCGATCTGGGCGCCGTCGCCGTGCTGGGCGAGTTCCCCAAAGCCTGAGGACAAAACCTTGGTGGCGGTTCCCGACTCCGCGGTGTACTGCGCGCCGTGCGCATCGAGCGCATCGACCAGCCAAGCCCACGCGACGTCGGCGAGGAACGGATCCAAGCCGATATCGGTTTCGAGGGGGGCCTGCGCGAAACAGACGACCCGAAACGCCCCATCCCATTCTTCGGGCTCGTCGGGATCGTAGAGGAGCACGAAACGGCCGGTGCCCAGGTCAGAGTCGCTGCCGTGCCGGCGGGGGGAGATATCTGCCGCCAGGGCAAACGCGTACGGGGCGAGGTTGCGGGGGGCCGGAATCTCGTTGATGAGGAGTTCCGGTCGGGGGTGAGCAGTGCGGATCGTCTCGATCACCGCGGCAAACTCCGGGGGGAGCTTTGTATCGTCCTCTGGTTGGGGCACGTGAGCAGACTAGAGTTTTTTTCGGGCGCTGTCGCTGAGGCACGCCGACCGTGCGGAGGTAGGTATGGCGAGCATGCGATGTAGAAGTAAGTCGGCGCGAATTCTCGGGGCTGTGGCCGTTGGCACCGGTGCGCTTGCTCTGGCCGGTGCAACTGCTCTAGGCGTGTTGATTTCGGTGATGGCGCGCACCGTGGTGACTCCGCCTCGCCAGAACAGCGACGACGTCCGTGTGATTGCCGCCGATCTGCAGGCCGGCACTCTCACCCTGCAGGCCACCCCCGATTCGATGGTGCCCGGCCACTACGGTTTCTGGTTCTCGGGTGACGCCGGCCACGCTCGCCTCGGTGAGATCCTCGCTTCAGATCCCCACAGTGTGACGCGGAGAGTCGAGCGGGTCGACTTCGGAAACCTCGGCACTGCGCGCATGGGGCGTTGGAGCGGCTGGGTCTACCTCGGCCCTTGGTCGCTGCCGGTGCCGTTCACGAACGTGCTGATTCGCACTGAGGGTGGACAGGCGCCAGCCTGGCAGATCCCGCCCGCCCGTGAGGCCGACGCCGAATCCGGCGACTGGGCGATCCATGTGCATGGCCGCGCGGTTCGACGGCAAGAAGCGTTGCGCGCGGTCAGCGTATTCCGCGACGCGGGTTACACGAGTCTGCTCGTCTCGTATCGAAATGACGGTGATGCTCCATTCAGCACCGACCGGCGCTATGGGCTCGGTGACACCGAATGGCAAGACATCGACGCTGCGTTGGATTTCGCTCTCGCGCACGGCGCGAAACGTGTGGTGTTGATGGGCTGGTCGATGGGCGGCGCCATCGTGCTGCAGACCGCACTGCGGGCGCGTCACCGCAGTCATGTGGTCGGGATTGTTCTGGACTCGCCGGTGATCAACTGGGCCGAAGTCGTCGCGTTCCAAGGAACGCTGCTCAGACTGCCGGCATCCGTGGCCCGCGGGGCGATACAGGTGATGGGGCACCGGTGGGGGCGTGCTCTGACCGGCCAGAGCGCCCCGATCGACTTTCACCGGCTGGATCTCGTAGCTCGAGCCGCCGACCTACGCGTTCCGGTGCTGCTCCTGCACAGCGACGACGACGGTTACGTTCCCTCGACCGCATCGCGAGCGTTGGCTGCTCGACGGCCAGATCTGATCACCTTCGTGCCGTTTGCGACGGCGCGGCACACCAAACTGTGGAACCACGATTCGGAGAAATGGACGGGAGCGATCCGCAGCTGGTTGGACGACCTCACCGCGCGCTGATGCGAGCCTTCTGAGTCAGGCGGCGGCGATGCGCTCGCGCAGTTGGCGCTTCGTGCGGCCGAGCATTGCCGTCATGCCACGGATGCGCAAGGGCGAGACGGCCTGGGTGAGTCCGATCGTGAGCGGGTAGTCGTCGGGCACAGCGAGCACCTCATCGACACTCAGCCCGTCGAGACCCTGAGCGAGAATCGAGGCGAAGCCACGCGTGGTCGGTGACTCGCGCGGCGCCGTGGCGTACAGGTGCACGGCGTTCTCGTCGTCGATCTCGACGAAGATGAAGACGGGGGTCTGGCATTCCACGACGCGTTCGAACAGGTCGGGATGGTCTTCGTAGCGCGCGGGAAGCGCCGGCAGCTCGTTTGCGAATTCGAGGAGAAGCTGCAGGCGGTCCGATTGTTCGAGTTCGAGAAAATCGTCACGAATCTCGGCCAGCTGTGAGGGAAGGGTCACGTCAGTCATCTCGTCTATTCTCCCATGAGCGGCCGGAGCCAGCCGATCGCTAACGCGGAACGGGGGCGTCGCCGGGAGCGGTGCCCGTGACGATCGGGACCCGCACCGCGCTGCCCCATTCGGTCCAGGAGCCGTCGTAGTTGCGTACGTTCTCGAAGCCGAGCAGGTGGGTGAGCACGAACCAGGTGTGACTCGATCGCTCGCCGATTCGGCAGTAGGCGATCACCGTGTCGCCGTCGTTGAGTCCAGCTTCGCCGCGGTAGATGGCATCGAGTTCCGTGCGCGGCTTGAACGTCGAATCCTCCGCCGCCGCACGCGCCCACGGCACGGATGCCGCCGAAGGAATATGACCGGCGCGCAGTGCGCCTTCTTCGGGGTAGGCGGGCATCGTGGTGCGGGATCCGTTGTATTCCTCGGGCGAGCGCACGTCGATCAGCGGCTGGCCGAAATGAGCGAGTACATCGTCTTTATAGGCACGGATGGGGGCATCGTTGCGCTCAACGACGGGGTAGTCAGCGTGGCTGACGACAGTCTTGTCCGTGGTGAGTTCGCGGCCCTCGGCGATCCACTTCTCACGGCCACCATCGAGCAGGCGCACATCCTCGTGACCGAAGAGCGTGAACACCCACAGGGCGTAAGCCGCCCACCAGTTGCTCTTGTCGCCGTAGATGACGACTGTGCTGTCGCGCGCGATTCCCTTTGCGCTGAGCATCTCGGCGAAGCGTTCACCCTGAATGAAGTCTCGTTCGACGGGGTCGTTGAGCTCTGTGTGCCAGTCGATCTTCACCGAACCGGGAATGTGGCCGGTCTCATACAGCAGCACATCTTCGTCGGACTCAACGACGACGAGACCGGGAGTGTGCAGGTTGTGGGCCAACCACTCGGTCGTGACGAGACGCTCGGGGTGGGCGTAGGAGGAGAGTTTTGGGGCCGGATCGAATGGGGCGGACATGACGAACCTCCTGGAGCGCGCCGACTCGGCGCAAAAGTTTGGTGTGGGTGCGGATTAGGCTTGAGCCGGCCGACAGTACGAATCTACGCGGTGCGGGCGCTGCGTGCATCCGCGCTGTCACGCTTCGACGCAGATTTTCGATTGAGAAACACGGGTACGACACCATGACCGCAGCCGCGGAACTTCACGCCAACCGGCCGGTTCAGCATTTGGCTGACCGCTCGCCATCGATCACGGGCGCCGAGATTGTGGCAGAGCTGGTTCCGCCGCCCCAGTTCGAGAGGGCCTCGTTCGAGTCGTATCGACCAGACGGCGATTACCCGTCGCAGGCGGGCGCCGTTGAGCGGTTGCGCGAATTCGCCGGCGTGTGGCGGGCGCAGCAACGCCCGGGCGGTTTCTTCTCGCGCAATCGCAAGCCGAAGACCGAACTGCCGGGAATCTACCTCGACGGTGGGTTCGGCGTCGGCAAGACCCATCTGCTCGCGGCGCTGTGGCATGCAGCGCCGGGAACAAAATACTTCGGCACGTTCATCGAATACACCGCTTTGGTCGGTGCCCTCGGCTATGCCGACACGGTGCGGCAGCTCAGCGGGGCCAAGCTCATTTGCATCGACGAGTTCGAGCTCGACGATCCAGGAGACACCATGATGATGACGCGCCTTCTGGGTGAACTCATCGCCACCGGCACCCGCGTCGCCGCCACCTCGAACACCCCGCCGAACTCGCTCGGTGAGGGCCGTTTCGCGGCCGTTGACTTTCTGCGCGAGATCCAGGCGATGTCATCGAACTTCGAGACCCTGCGCATCGACGGCCTCGACTACCGTCGGCGTGACACCTCGGGCCAGGCGGTTGCGGTCGAAACTGCACAACTCGACACCATGGTCGCGACCCTCGACGCGCGAGGCTCTCACGTCACCATCGATGACTTCGGCAGCTTGATCACACATTTGAGCACCGTGCATCCGTCGAAGTACATCAAAATCATCAGTGATGTCGACGTCATCGCGCTGTCGAACGTGTTCCTGCTGACCGATCAGACGGATGCCTTGCGGCTGGTGGCCTTCATCGACCGCGTCTACGACGCCGAGATTCCCATCATCGCCAGTGGCCTGCCGCTGCACGAGGTATTCGCCGAGGACATGCTCGGCGGCGGCTATCGCAAGAAGTACCTCCGTTCACTCTCGCGCATGATCGCGTTGACGACCGGTGAGCTGCCGCCGCACGGCGACTAGGGCCCCGAAACACGCTGTTCACGCCCCGGGTACGCTCGTAACCCGCGCGAAACACTCCCGCGCTTCACCTGAAACCTCTGCACCCGAAACTAAGTGCACAGTCGAGACGTGAGGAGAAGCTATGGATTCGGGAAGCATCGCATGGGGGATCACGGCCACCGCATTGGTGTTGTTGATGACACCGGGGGTCGCGTTCTTCTATGGAGGGCTGGTGAAGGCCACAAGCGTCGTCAGCATGATGATGATGAGCTTCGGTGCCCTCGGGTTGATCGGAGTGCTTTGGATCCTCTATGGGTTCAGCATGAGCACCGTCGAGGCCCCCGAGCGCTTCGCTGGGAACCCCTTCACGCAGTTCGGTCTCGGGGCACTCGCCCAGGGGGAGACGGCCAACACCGACCTCGTCGGAGCAGCCTTTGGGGCCACCTTTGCCATTATCACCGTGGCGCTCATCTCAGGCGCCATTGCGGACCGGGCCAAATTCGGCTCCTGGATGGTCTTCGCGGGCGTCTGGGCCACGCTGGTCTACTTTCCCGTCGCAGCCTGGGTCTGGGGCGGCGGCTGGATCATGAGTCTCGGCACGACCCTCGGGCTGCCGAACGTCATCGACTATGCCGGGGGGACTGCCGTACACATCAACGCAGGTGCCGCGGCCCTGGCCTTGGCCCTCGTGCTCGGCAAGCGGGTCGGCTTCCAGAAGGGAATAGCCAAGCCGCACAACGTGCCCCTCGTGCTGATGGGAGCGGCCCTACTCTGGTTCGGCTGGTTCGGTTTTAACGCCGGTGCCGAATGGCTGAACGGCCTCGCCAACGTCGGCCTCATCGTCGTGAACACGCTCGGGGCTACTGCCGCAGCGGTGCTCGGCTGGCTGATCGTGGAGAAGATCAAGGATGGCAAAGCCACGTCGGTGGGCGCAGCATCCGGTGCCGTCGCGGGCCTTGTCGCCATCACGCCGGCGTGTGCGAATCTGGAGCCCGGCTGGGCGCTGTTGTTAGGCGTCGCAGCCGGCACCGTCTGCGCGATGGCCGTCGAACTCAAGTTCAGGCTCGGCTTCGACGACTCACTTGACGTCGTCGGCATCCACCTCGTCGGGGGAGTGATCGGCACGCTGTACCTCGGCCTTTTCGCGATGGACACCGGACTCTTCACCGGGGGAGGCCTCGGCCAGTTGATGGTGCAGACGATTGCCGCATTCTCGGTGCTGATCTACTCCTTCGCCGTGGCCTTCGCTCTCGGCTTTGCGATTGAGAAGACCATCGGCTTCCGGGTCAAGAACGCCGACGAGGTTGCCGGCATCGACACCTCCGTGCATGGAGAAGAGGCATACGCTCTGACGACGGAGTCGTAATCGATTTATCACAGAGACTCTCTCCGGGGCATTCACACAGAGTCCACGAGTGCTTCGACACTCATCAGCCTTCGTTATCGGCTCCGCGCAGGTGGCGGATTGTCTACGGCGACAACGTCCGACGACGGTGCGGGAATGGCTGCCGCGACGTCAGTCTTGGAGCAGACGGCGCGGCATCCAGCCGATGCGGAGCGTGAACTCGAGGCGGCTGAGCCGAACTGGTGCCTGCGGAGTACATCGGTGAGAAATCGCAACATGCCACGGCGAGTGCGATGAGCTGCGATGGTGGGTTCATGTGGCCTGGAATGACTCGTGTCGTGTTCACTGGTGATCCGGACCGGCAGGCGATTGTCGACGCACGTGCTCTACATTGGGCGGTGAAGCCCGGATTCACCGGAGAGCAGAAGCTGACTGTCGCGGGGCGGCCTCGCACAGATATTAGGGGTGAAAGCGGGATCCTTTTCACGGTCGCGGTCCGTGCGCAGGGATCTGAGCTGAACATCGATTCAGTCTCGCCGTGTTTCGCACAGCGACGTACGCCGCGCTGCTCTGGGATAAGGTTCGGGTGTGTCTGGCACCCCGCGTTTTCTCACAGCCTTGCTGTCGTTTCTGCGCCCTGCGCGGAAGGTCCCCGTTCAGGCACCGCCGCGGGCGCCACAGGGAACCGCACCGATTTCGCTCGGTCAGTTCGGGGCGGATGCGACGAGCGAGGTTGACCCGCGTCGGCTCGGTCGTGTGAGGCTCGGCTACGAACCGAACCGAGATGGCTCACCGGATCCCGGGGAGATCGTCTGGACCTGGGTTCCCTTCGAGGAGCGTGATGGCCGCGGCAAGGATCGCCCGGTGGTCATCGTCGCCGAGGCAAAGAACGGCACCTTGCTGGCTGTTCAACTCACCAGCAAGGACCACACGGGCCAGGGCGATTTCGTCGAGCTCGGACCGGGTTCATGGGACCGAGAGGGACGGCAGAGTTGGGTCAATATCGATCGGGTCTTCCGGGTGCATCCGGGGGGCGTGCGCCGGGAAGCGGCTTCGCTTGATTCCGTGCGCTTTGAGCGGGTTGCCGAGGCATTACGTCGTCGTTACGGCTGGCTGTAAGGCACCGTGGCCCTGGTGGCTCTCAGACGTCGGCGAGGTCAGCGGATATGCGGCGAAGCGCGTCGGGTGTGATGATGCCGTAGGCGACCGCTGTGATCTCGAACAACGACATGCCCAAAGCCTCCTCGGGCAGCGGGCTGTCGGCCAGCGGGCCGAGATGAGTGCGTAACACCTGGAGGGCCGCTTCATCGGCCAGAAGCGCGCGCAGCGGTGTGTGTACGTCAACCCGCCCATGGGGAAACTCGTCGGCCGACAGCGGCTTTTCTCGGGACGACTGCACCTGCGCCCACTGCGCCGTGATGAGCAAATGTTCGGCCCCGACAGCACCCGATTGGGGGAGTCCGAGTCGCTCGTACTGCTCAGCCGGAGCATCGTTTTCTCTCATGAGGTCGACAAGCAGGCCAATCATGCGCAGTTCGATCTCGGCATCGTCGAGTGGATGCTCCTGATCGGGGTCGGTCTGAAGATCGAACAGGAGCGTGCCGAACGCAATCGGGTCGGTGTAGGCGAAACTCGGCAGCCTCAGCACGGGCATTCCCTTGGTGAAGTCGAACGGCTCCACCAAGGTGGCCTCACGCATCGTCTCCGGGGTGAACCGACCGCGCATGTTTGTGGGCATCAGTGTGTACTCGACCAGCGGCTCATTGCCGGCGGCCGCACAGGCGCGCATGTAGACGTAGCGCCCATCCGTCACATTGACGTGCCCGCCATGAATTCCGAACAGGGCGGCTTCGCGCACCGGGGTGTCATCGGCGACCGTGTACCGCAGGGGCACGCCGTGCATGTCCGATGTGGGCTCGACGCCGAAGAAGTCCAGTAGCGTCGGCCCCAGGTCGATGGTCTGCACGAGGGCGGCTCGACGCTCGTCGGCGACCCGGCTGCGCGGGTCCCAGATGAACAGCGGGGTGTGGATCGTCTCGTCGTAGAACGGGGGCGCATTTTTGCCGAGCCATTCGTGTTCGCCGAGGAGAAGGCCGTGATCCGTGCACACGATCAGCATGGTGTCGTCCCAGAGCTGATGCTCGTCCATGGCGTCGAGCACCCGACCGAGAGACCGGTCGCACATCGAGAGCAGCGCGGCGTACTCATACCGAAGATGGTCCACCTGCTCAGCTGTCTCGGTCGTCTTTTTGTAGTCTGGCCAGTCGAATACCGGCCCGTCGTACTGGTCCTCCGGATAGAGCGCCTTGAACTCCTGGTAGCTGAAGAAGGGCTCATGCGGGTCGAACGTTTCGATCTGCACGAACCACCTGTCTTCGGCATGGTTGGTGCGGATGAAGTGCAACCCTGCATCGAAGGTCTGGGTCTGCGGATGATCGGCCTCATCACTGAGATACTCCCGATTGATCCAATCCTGACGGCGCAGATCGAGGTTGGTCGCCGCGGGCAGTGCGTCGGGGACGACAGGGTCGGCGACGTGGCCCTTCCATTCATCGCCCTCCTGCCCGCGGAAGAACTCGAAACTATTGAATCGCGGGTGATAGGTGGCGCCGCCATCCAGCCAATAGTGCTGATGGTCGGTCACCAAATGGGTATAGACGCCACTCTGTTTGAGCATCTCGGGTGCCGAGTCGTCGAACGGTTCGAGCTGGCCCCAGCCTCGGTGCAGAAAGTTGTACCGCCCGGTGTGCATCTCGCGACGGGCCGGCATGCAGGGCATGCTCCCGCCGTAGCAGTTGTCGAAGGTGGCACTCGTGCGGGCCAGTCGATCGAAGTTGGGTGCCTGCACCCAGTTCGATCCGTAGGGCGGCAAAAAGCGCCGATTCAACGTATCGAACATGACAACGATGGCTTTCACGCAGACTCCCGGTTATCGAACGGACTTGATTCGGTAGACCGCGAGGCCCCCGAGCACAATAATGACGGCGGCCACGGCGTACAGAGAGCGATACCCGGCGAGGCTGAGCACGAGCCAGCCGACCAACGGAGCGATCGGGATGTGCTGAGCCGAGTTGATGATACCGAGGTCGCGGGCGTGGGTGGCCGGGTCGGGCAGAAGATCGGTGATCAGAGCCTGGTCGACCGAGAGGAAGGCCCCGAAACCGAGGCCGAGCAGCACCGCTGCAACCATTGACGCTTCCCAGCTCGGCGCCATGGCCAGCAGAAGCGCCGCTGCCGCCTGCAAGAGGGCGGCCAGCGCCACGAAAATGCGGCGACGCCCCCATCGATCCGACAGGATGCCGCACAGGTAGGACGTCACTCCGCAGGCCACCAGGTAAATCAGGATCAGCACCAGCAGGGAGGTGTCGGGGTCGTCCACCTTGACAATATCGGCGAGAAAGAAGAGCAGATAGGTGGTCCCGACCAGGTTTCCGGCATTGATGAGGACGCGAGAGGTCATTGCCCAGTAGTAGCCGGGGTGAGAGCGGGCGTTCGGCCAGGTCATCGCGTGACGAATGCCTTTCACGAACGCCTGAGGCGCGGGACTTGCATCGTGGGGCTCCGCGAAGAAGAGCAGAAAGGGGACGGCCGACAGGAGTGCGAGTCCGGCGATCAGGGCCCAGCTGCCGGGGATCGACGTGACCAGCATCGTCACGAGAACCATGCCGATGGCAAGTGCGAAGACCTGGGGGACTCCCATCGCTGCCGACGCACGACCACGTTGGGCGCGCGGCACCTGGTCGGCGATCATTGCGGAGAGCGATACCAGAATCGCAGACTGGCCCACGGCCACGACGGCGATGAGAGCTGCGATGGCCGGCCAGCTTGCCTGCACTCCCACGAGCGCGAACGGAATCGCAGCGGTGAGAAAGCCGCCGACCGCCCAGATGCGCCGACGGCCGAACCTGCTGCGCGTGCGGTCACAGAGCACGCCGATGATCGGCACGGTCACGAGGATGACGACGGCCATCTCCGCGATGAGAAACGAGGCCACCGCCACCTTGTCGGCGGGTGCGACGTGGGCGCTGATCTTGGCCACCATGAACTGGCCGGGCAACATGACAAGCAGCCAGAATCCAAACCAGATCAGGGCGAAGTTCCAGAGCCAGGCACGGCTGACCAGAGGGATGGCTGAGCCGGCCGGGGGAGCGCCGCTCGCTGCGGGCGCGCCGAAATCGGTCGTGATCGGGACTGCAGACTTCTGTGTCTGATCTGGCGTGGCCATTGTTGAAGTATGGGGATGCTTGCCCGCAGGGGTCAAGGTCCAACGACAGATCAGCCCACAGCGGGGGAACTGGGCGGTGAGCCGGTGGGGCGGCTGCGTCCCTCGGTACAGTGAGGTGCCGCCCTTGGCAGCCCACCCACACAGAAGTGAGGCCTGTGTCTGACGTTCGCTCGCGCACCCCGTTGCCCCTCGTCCCATTCCTGCGGATTCTGCTTGTCGGGATCGTGCATCGCAGTGCGATCCGCTCTGGAACTGAGAATCCCAGGCGATCTGTCGTTGCGCTCATGCGGTCGTGGGCGGAGGATCTGTGTGCCACGAGGGGGCGGGAAACAAAAAAACCCCCGGAAACCGGGGGTTTTGTTGTGGGCGATACCGGACTCGAACCGATGACCTCTTCGGTGTGAACGAAGCGCGCTACCAACTGCGCCAATCGCCCTCAGGCGGCGAAAGCTTCTTCAACCGCGATTCACGATACTAGCCCACGCGGCGGCCTCAATGCACATCGGGGCGCTCCCGCGCGTGGTGCGGCACGGGGGAGGCGCGAGGTTTCCGGCCAGTCCACGCTCGGGGCCCTCGCTGATTCCGGCGCTCATGGCTTCGGGCGAGGCGGCCCCTCGTCGGCGGGGCTGCGTTCCCAGACGGGGCCGACGCTGATTTCAGTCGCTCGCCGGGAATGATGCCGAAGCGTGCGTGGAGGAGAACCGCGCGACACGCCCGCATATTCATGGTTTTGGAACTTGCACCCGGCATCGGTTAGAGTTTTCAACGCAAGCAGTGAGCAACTGCGAGCGAAGTGCGGATGTGGCGCAGTGGTAGCGCATCACCTTGCCAAGGTGAGGGTCGCGAGTTCGAATCTCGTCATCCGCTCGAATGGAACAGAATCGCCCCGAGAGGGGCGGTTCTCTTCATTTGGTGTAGAACCCAATATGGTGGATTGGCCGAGAGGCGAGGCAGCGGCCTGCAAAGCCGTATACACGGGTTCGAATCCCGTATCCACCTCACATTCCGAGAAGCGATTCTTTGAATCTGGGCGATTGGCGCAGCGGTAGCGCGCTTCCCTGACACGGAAGAGGTCACTGGTTCGATCCCAGTATCGCCCACAGTAAAACCCCCGGTAAAACGGGGGTTTTTTACGTTAACAATCGTGTTCTGTTCTGCGCCAGATCGCTCGTTTACGAATGGATGACACGGCGCGCACAGCGTTGTAGTCACACCCGGCTACGTGCGCATTGCCTGAGCGTCGCGATAGAGCTCCTCAAACCGCAACGTCACGGCCGTGCTGTCGTGCGCGAGCGAGTGCTCGTAGGAGCACCGACGCATGGTCGAATAGTCCTCGTCCGGAAGTAGAAGAATGCTCTCGAGCGCCTGCGCAAGCGACTCCGAGCACTGCGGCGGCACAAGCACGCCGTTCCGCCCCTCATCGACGAGGTGCGGCAGGGCCATGGCATCCGCGAGTACGACCGGCACGCCGCTGGCCATCGCCTCAAGCGTCGCGATGCTCTGCAACTCGGCCGTCGAGGGCATCACGAAGACGGATGCCTGCGCATAGAGCTCGTCGATCGCCGCGTCGGTCACGCGGCCATGAAACGTCACCCGGGAGGTGACGCCCAGATGGTCCGCGAGTTTCTGCAGTCGCCGCAGCTCGGTGCCGCCACCCACGATGTCAAGCTGCACCTGCAAGGCGGCTGGAAGCATCGCGCACGCACGCACGAGGATGTCGAGATTCTTCTCGGTATCGAGGCGTCCGACATAGAGAACGCGGTTCGTGGCCGGGCGGTTGAAGTGCGGTCTGAAGCGACCGAGATCGATGCCGCAGGACAGCGGAATCACCCTGTTCACTGTGGTGTTCTCTTCGAGGTAGCCGGCGGCGATGGGCGTGGGGCTCGTGACGATGTCGGCTTCGGTCAGCACCGACGAGGCGAGAGACCAGCCCCAGCGGGTGAGCGGCGGATGCAACTGCCGGGGGAGTCCGCTGTATTCGACGATGTTGTCGGGCATTACGTGGTTTGTGGCCACGAGAGGAATATTGCGGGCCGTCGTTTCGAGACTGACCGATCGGCCAATATTGATGAACGACTGAATGTGCACGACATCGGGCTCGATCTCGTCGAGAAGGGAACCGACGGCCTTGCGGATCTCCCAGGGCGGCGGAAAGCGAATCCAGTCGTGGAGTAACCAACGCACGCTGCGTAGACGGTGCACGGTGATCAATTGACCGTCGAAGAGTTCAGGTTGCGAACTGCTGACCAGGGTCGTCGACGGGGCGACGACGTGCACTGAGTTCCCCCTGCGAGCAAGGCGCACCGCGAGGTTGCGGGCGAACCGTGCGGCTCCATTGAGATCGGGGGCGAAAGTATCTGTCGCGATGAGAACGCGCAGCGGACGGTCTGACCTATCAGGCACAGTCGGGTGTTCCAATCTGGGATGAAGGCATCTCGGGCTCTGAACGCTCCGGCACGAGTTAACCGGCAGCGGCCCGCGTCGTCGCGGTCGTCATCTGGTGA
The DNA here is from genome assembly GCF_013410665.1 of Leifsonia psychrotolerans. Lineage (NCBI taxonomy): Bacteria > Bacillati > Actinomycetota > Actinomycetes > Micrococcales > Microbacteriaceae > Glaciibacter > Glaciibacter psychrotolerans. Next base: position 895,819 of record NZ_JACCFM010000001.1, read on the forward strand.
AGCCTCCCGCCGAATCGGCCACGAGAGGGTGTAGCACAGACGCTGCTGCCGTCGGATGATGATACCGCAGTCTCCTTTCGGGAGTGATTCAGCACGCAGGGACTAGCCTCACATCATGCACAAAACAGGTCTGCCGGCGATGAGATCGTTCGCACAGACGTATGCCATCCGGGTCGAATCGCGCGCCATCATCCTGGCCGCTGGGGCGTTTGTCCTGGCCGGGCTCTGTGCGCTGCTGGTCATGCACGGTACGCACTTGCCACTCTGGAAGGGGTGGTCGGTCGGCCTGCTCGCCATCCTGGCGGGGTCGCTCACGGGAGGCATTGCCTATGTCGTGAGCGCGATTGACTCCTCACGACGTATCGCGGCTAAGACCGGCGCCAAACGACGGATACTGCGCTTCGCCTGGGACACGACAGCCCTCACGTTCACGCATGTCGCGATCTACTGCATGCTCTGCCTCGTCATGTTCTCGACGCTGCAGACCGCCTTCCAGGGGCTCCGGGTCGATACGCTCACGGGCACGATGTTGGTGGGAGTGAGCGGCGCTGCTACTGCCTACTTTCTGTCGCTTTCAGCGGCGACGACGACGGCCTACACACTCTCGAACCTGCTCACCGTGTTCCTGAGCAGCGGCGTGCTTCTGAGCATGACCACGACGGCGGATCCGCACTGGTGGGAGTTCAACTTCAGCATTCTGGGCACGACGAGGGATTTCTCGAGTCTCGCCTTCAACGTGACCCTGATACTGGCCGGCGCCACGATCACGATCATGGCCGATTACGCAACAAACGATCTCTCGGCCTGGACGAAGCGTCTGTTCGGCCAGGCCAGCGCCCGTATCGCCCTCATCAAATGGGCACTCGTCGCGATCGGGATCCTGCTCGCCTGCGTCGGCTTGGTTCCGGTGAATCGGGCACTGATCGTTCACAACACCGTGGCGACAGGCATGGTTGTGCTGTTCTTCGTGCTCATGATCGCGCTCAGATGGCTGCTGCCGGGATTTCCGCGCACCTTCTTTTTGCTCGGCTACTCATTCCTAGGGTGCATCGTCGTCGCGGCCGTGATGTTCTTTCCGATCGGCTATTACAACCTCACCGCGTTCGAGCTGATCGCGGCGGCGTTCATCTTCGGCTGGCTGGTAATTTTCGTTCGGAACATCGCTGCCGTCACGGCGGATGCCAGCTCCCACTAAAGTTGAAGGGTTCGTAACAAATCAGGGAGTGATTTACGTGGTTGACGGCTTTGAGCTTTTCACCGACCGGTCTGTTGTCGCGATGCGCGTCAACGGTGAACTGAAAGACCTCGCCACGCAGACGACGACGACCGACGTCGTCGAGCCTGTCACGATCGATTCGCCGGATGGGCTGAACATCTTGCGCCACTCCGCCGCACACGTGCTCGCCCAGGCTGTGCAGACAGTCAACCCGACCGCCAAGCTCGGAATTGGCCCGCCCGTCACCGACGGCTTCTACTACGACTTCGACGTGGCCGAACCGTTCACCCCCGACGACGTCAAGGCGCTCGAAAAGGCCATGGACCGCATCATCCGTCAAGGGCAGCGTTTCGTGCGCCGTGTCGTGACGGATGACGAGGCTCGCGCCGAGCTCGCCGACGAACCGTACAAACTTGAACTCATCGGCATCAAGGGTGGCGCCGCCGACGCAACCGCCGAACTCGGGGCAGACAACGAGTCGGTCGAGGTCGGCGGCGCCGAACTCACCATCTACGACAACGTCGACCCGAAGACCGGCGAGACACTCTGGAAAGACCTCTGCCGCGGCCCGCACCTGCCGAACACGCGCATGATCGGCAACGGCTACTCGTTGACCCGTCTGGCCGCCGCCTACTGGCGTGGCTCCGAGAAGAACCCGCAGCTGCAGCGTGTCTACGGCACGGCCTGGCCGACCAAAGACGAACTGCGAGCTTTCCAGGCCCGACAGGAAGAAGCGGCGAAGCGCGACCACCGCAAGCTCGGCGCCGAACTCGACCTGTTCAGCTTCCCCGAAGAGATCGGTTCCGGCCTCGCGGTTTTCCACCCCAAGGGCGGCGTGATCCGTCAAGAAATGGAAGCGTACTCACGCAAGCGCCACACCGAGGCCGGCTACGAGTTCGTCTACACCCCGCACATCACCAAGTCGAACCTGTTCGAGGTCTCCGGCCACCTGGACTGGTACTCCGACGGGATGTTCCCGCCGATGCACCTCGACGAGGAACGCAACGCCGACGGTCACGTGACGCGTCAGGGCGTGGACTACTACCTGAAGCCCATGAACTGCCCGTTCCACAACTTGATCTTCCGCTCGAGCGGTCGCAGCTACCGCGACCTGCCGATGCGCTTGTTCGAGTTCGGGTCGGTTTACCGCTACGAGAAGTCAGGCGTGGTGCACGGTCTGACCCGGGTGCGCGGCATGACCCAGGACGACGCGCATATTTACACCACGCGCGACCGCATGAAGGAAGAGCTCACCGGTACTCTCAACTTCGTGTTGCAGTTGCTGGCTGACTATGGCCTGGAGGACTACTACCTCGAACTGTCGACGAAGGACCCGAAGAAGTTTGTCGGCACCGACGAGGACTGGGACGAGGCCACGCAGACGCTGGCTGAAGTAGCCGCCGAATCGGGTCTTGAGCTGGTCGCCGATCCGGGCGGAGCGGCGTTCTACGGGCCCAAGATCTCGGTGCAGGCTCGCGATGCGATCGGCCGTACCTGGCAGATGTCGACCATCCAGCTCGACTTCAACCTGCCCGAGCGTTTCGACCTCGAGTACACCGCACCCGATGGTTCGCGACAGCGCCCGGTGATGATTCACCGTGCCCTGTTCGGTTCGATCGAACGATTCTTCGCGGTGCTTACAGAGCACTACGCCGGTGCGTTCCCGGTCTGGCTTTCCCCCGTGCAGGTGGTCGGTATCCCGATCAGCGAGCAGTATGGTCCCTACCTCGATGACGTCATCGCCACGCTGAAGAAGGCCGGCGTGCGCGCCGAAGTCGACAACTCCGACGACCGCATGCAGAAGAAGATCCGCAACCACACCAAGGCCAAGGTTCCCTTCCAACTCATCGTCGGCGAAGAAGACCAGACCAACGGAGCGGTCAGCTTCCGATTCCGTGACGGCAGCCAAGAAAACGGGGTGCCGGTCGCCGAGGCCGTGCGCCGCATCCTGGCGTCGATCGAAACCCGTGCGCAGGTGACGAACCAGGAGCAGTTCGCGAGTGTCCAGTAAAGGCGAGTCGAGTAACGGTGCGAGCGCCGTCGGGGGAGTCGACATCGAGAACTCCTCCGACTTCGCCGCGGTTCCTGACGCATTCCAGCGACTGTGGACGCCGCACCGGATGGTCTACATCCAAGATGGCCAGCAGCCGCATTCCGATGATTGTCCGTTCTGCCTCGCCCCGAAGATGGACGACGAGAAGGCCCTCATCGTGGCACGCGGCACGCACGCCTACGTGCTGCTGAACCTGTTCCCCTATAACAGCGGACACGTGCTGATCTGCCCGTACCGTCACATTGCGATGTATGACGAAGCTACGCCGGATGAGACAGCTGAAATTGCGAGCCTGACGCAGACCGCCATGCGGGTGCTGACGGCAACGTCGCGCTGTGACGGTTTCAATATCGGCATGAACCAGGGCCGAATCGCCGGGGCGGGAATCGCCGACCATCTGCACCAACACCTCGTGCCGCGCTGGGCGCAGGATTCCAACTTCTTCCCGATCATCGCCGGCACCAAGGCGCTGCCTCGTTTGCTTGGCGACGTTCGTCAGGAAATCGCGGCAGCCTGGCCCGCGTCCCAGCAGTAGTTCTCACCCACAGTTCTCCGTTACGGCGGCCCACGGGCCGCGCTCCAGCCTTCCCTGTCCCGCCCCGTCCCTCACGCAAGGATTAGAATCGACCTCATGACTAACACCACTTCCGTAGAGCAATTTGGATCCAGCCGCGTCAAGCGTGGCCTGGCCGAGATGTTGAAGGGCGGCGTCATCATGGACGTCGTCAACGCTGAGCAGGCTCGCATCGCAGAAGATGCCGGCGCCGTGGCTGTCATGGCCCTCGAGCGTGTTCCGGCCGACATCCGCTCACAGGGTGGCGTCGCCCGGATGAGCGACCCCGACCTGATCGACGGCATCCGTGCCGAGGTATCGATCCCGGTCATGGCCAAGGCCCGTATCGGCCACTTCGTCGAGGCTCAGATTCTCGAGGCACTCGACGTGGATTACATCGACGAGTCCGAGGTGCTCAGCCCGGCGGACTACGTCAACCACATCGACAAGTGGAACTTCAAGGTTCCCTTCGTCTGTGGCGCCACGAACCTCGGTGAGGCGCTGCGCCGCATCAACGAGGGTGCTGCCATGATTCGCTCGAAGGGCGAGGCCGGCACCGGCGACGTCTCAGAAGCAACCAAGCACATCCGCAAGATCAACGGTGAGATCCGTGCCCTGGCGGCCCTCAGCAAGGACGAGCTGTACGTTGCCGCCAAGGAACTGCAGGCTCCCTACGCTCTCGTCGCCGAGATCGCCGAGACGGGCAAGCTTCCCGTCGTGCTCTTCACCGCCGGTGGCGTGGCCACCCCGGCCGACGCCGCAATGATGATGCAGCTGGGTGCAGACGGCGTCTTCGTCGGTTCCGGCATCTTCAAGTCGGGCAACCCGGCGCAGCGCGCGGCCGCCGTGGTCAAGGCCGTTACGTTCTTCGACGACGCCAAGGTCATTGCTGATGCGTCGCGCGGTCTGGGTGAGGCAATGGTCGGCATCAATGTGTCAGACCTCGCTGCCCCGCACCGCCTCTCCGAGCGCGGCTGGTAACACTCGCTTCATGAGCGTTGGAGTTCTCGCCCTCCAGGGTGATTTTCGTGAGCATGCGGATGTTCTGCGCGCGCTCGGCGCCGATGTCGTGCATGTTCGTCGCCCGGAAGAACTGGCCCGTGTCAACGGGCTGGTGATTCCGGGCGGCGAGTCCAGCGTCATGGACAAGCTGTCGCGATTGTTCGGCCTGGCCGAGCCGTTGCGCGCTGCCGTGCGCTTGGGGTTGCCCGTCTACGGAACCTGTGCTGGGCTGATCATGTTGGCTGACCGCATCCTGGACGGCATCGAGGGCCAAGAGAGCATCGGCGGCCTGGACATCGCCGTGCGCCGCAATGCGTTCGGCTCGCAGACGGCCTCGTTCGAGACCGATCTCGACATTCCGCAGTTCGGCGAGCCGCCGGTGCACGCGGCGTTCATTCGCGCACCCGTCGTTGAAACCGTTGGCCCGAAGGCCACGGCGCTGGCCACGCTGGCGGATGGCCGCTGTGTTGCGGTGACGCAGGGCAACCTGCTCGGCACGTCGTTCCACCCCGAGATCACGGGGGAGTACCGCTTTCACGAATACTTCCTGCGTACCGTCGCGTCGGCCGGGTTCAACGCGTAGCTCTCGCGCGCGTAAATCGGGCGCGAGATACCCCAAATGGCCCCTTGATCGGGGTTCAAGGGGCTATTCGAGGTATCTCGCGGCGCTGTCCCACGACATGAGGTGGGGCGCGCGGGACGCCGACGGATGCCGCCCCGCTGTTCTAGACTGGGGTGGCACCCCGGTGGTGCACAGAATGTGCGACAAGCAAGCACGAAGCAAGTACTACAACGGGAGATTCATGTCCGGGCACTCCAAGTGGGCCACCACCAAGCACAAGAAGGCCATTACCGACTCGCGTCGGGCCAAGGCGTTTGCGAAGCTGATCAAAAACATCGAAGTTGCCGCCAAGATGGGCGGAGCCGACCTTTCGGGTAACCCGACGCTGGTTGACGCCATCCAGAAGGCGAAGAAGACTTCTGTGCCCAACGACAACATCGACCGCGCCGTCAAGCGCGGTGCTGGTCTGAGTGGCGAGTCTGTCGATTACACGACGATCATGTACGAAGGCTATGCAGCACACGGCGTCGCCATCATGATCGAGTGTCTGACCGACAACAAGAACCGTGCAGCCGCCGAGGTGCGCACCGCCATGAAGATGAGTGGCGGCACCATGGCCGACCCCGGAAGCGTGGCCTACAACTTCCACCGCAAGGGCATCGTGGTCGTTCCGAAATCTGCCGGTGTCACGGAAGACGATGTTCTGATGGCAGTGCTCGACGCCGGTGCCGAAGAAGTGGTCGATGAGGGTGAAACCTTCGAAGTATTCTGCGAGGCCAGCGATCTCGTCGCCACGCGCACGGCGCTGCAGGATGCGGGCATCGATTATGACTCGGCAGATGCCGCATTCGTGCCGTCGCTCAAGGTCGATATCGACGCTCCGACCGCTCACAAGGTGTTTCGCCTGATCGACGCTCTCGAAGACCTCGACGACGTGCAAAACATTTACAGCAACTATGACCTCACTCCCGAGGTTCAGGCGCAGCTTCAGGCTGAGTCAGAGTAATCCGATGGCGGTGCGGGTGCTCGGCATCGACCCGGGCCTCACCCGCTGTGGCGTCGGTGTTGTCGACGTTGCCGGCAACCGCCGGGCAACATTGGTCGACGTGACGGTGCTGCGCAGCACAGCTGATATGCCGCTTGAACGGCGACTGTTGCTGATCAGTCAGGGCATCGAAGAACTGCTCGACCGCCACCAGCCACAATTCGTGGCGATCGAGCGGGTTTTCGCGCAGCAGAACGTCAGCACCGTGATGGGCGTGGCCCAGATCAGTGGCGTCGCGTTGGTACTCGCGGCCGAGCGCAACCTTCCGGTCACCCTGCACACGCCAAGCGAGGTGAAAGCCGCGATCACCGGCTACGGTAACGCCGAGAAGAAACAGGTCGGCACCATGGTGGCCCGCATCCTCGGCCTGGCCGAGATTCCGAAGCCTGCGGATGCCGCCGATGCGTTGGCCCTCGCGATCTGCCATGCCTGGCGCACGGGCGCGGCCGGCGGAACCCTGCCGACTGCGACATCCGTTGCCGCATCCGAAGTCGGCGCGCCCCGGGCGGCGCTGACACCCGCACAACAAGCATGGCGCGCCGCGGAGCAGAAGGCGGGCTCGTCGGTCGTGCCGCGTAGTCTAAAGCGGTGATCTCTTCAGTTCGTGGCCCCGTTCTCTCCGCCGTCGGCAGCACAATCGTCATTGAAGTCGGGGGAGTGGGCTTGGCCGTGCAAACCACCCAGTCCACCGCGTTGTCGGTGCGTATCGGTGACGAAGCGCTGCTTCTGACCACCCTCATCGTGCGCGAAGATTCGCTCACCCTGTTCGGCTTTCCCACCGCCGGGGAGCTCGCTGTATTTGAGCTTCTGGTCGGCGTCACCGGGGTCGGCCCCAAATCGGCCTTGGGCGTGCTTGCGGCTCTCACCCCGAACCAGATCGCTCGGGCCGTACAGACCGAAGACGATGGAGCCTTCCGCAAGGTGAGCGGAATCGGCCCGAAGACGGCGAAGCTCATCGTGCTGTCTTTGGCGGGCAAGGTGCACCTGACGGAGGATGCCGGAGCTCCAGTTGGTCGCCCGACCGGTGCCGCCGGTGGTGTCGCCGCCACGGTGCAGACCGCCTTGATCGGCTTGGGCTGGCCAGAGCGAGTTGCGATACAGATCGTTGACGAGACGATGGCGGCAGCAAACGAGACCGATCAAGCTGTTGTGGCCACGATCCTGCGCCTGTCGCTGTCTCGACTCGGCCCAGCTCAGCACACGGTCGGGAATCGCTCATGAACGCGGATCTGACCGGCCACGAAAGCGAAATCGAACTGACCAATCCCAGGGTCGAGGGCGACGTCGAGTTGGCTTTCGAAGGCGCATTGCGGCCACAGAGCCTGGCCGAGTTCGTCGGTCAAGAGAAGGTGCGCGGTCAGTTACAATTGCTGCTCACCGCGGCGGCCATGCAGAAACGCACACCGGACCATATTCTTTTGGCCGGCCCGCCGGGGCTCGGCAAGACCACGCTAGCTATGATCGTGGCCCATGAAGACAACCGCCCGCTCCGCATGTCGAGTGGCCCCGCCATTCAGCACGCAGGGGACCTCGCCGCAGTGCTCTCGTCGCTGATGCCGGGCGAGGTGCTCTTCATTGACGAGATTCATCGCATGGCCCGGTCCGCCGAAGAAATGCTCTACCTGGCGATGGAAGACTTTCGCATCGACATCATGGTCGGCAAGGGCGCCGGTGCAACGTCAGTGCCACTTGAACTCGCGCCCTTCACGCTGGTCGGCGCCACGACACGCGCGGGTTTGCTCCCCAACCCGTTGCGAGATCGCTTCGGTTTCACCGCCCACCTGGAGTTCTACGCGGAGCACGAACTCGAGCAGGTGTTGACGCGGGCCGCTCCTCTGCTCGGCCTCGACATCGAGCGCCGGGCGCTGGCCGAGATCGCAGGACGTTCCCGGGGTACTCCTCGCATCGCGAACCGGCTTCTGCGGCGGGTTCGCGACTATGCACTCGTGCACGGCGGTCGCGCCGACCTTGCGGCTGTGCACGCCGCTCTCGAGCTCTACGACGTCGACGCGATTGGGCTCGATCGGCTTGACCGCGAGGTGATGAACATCATTTTGACCCGTTTTGGGGGTGGGCCAGTTGGCCTGAATACTCTGGCAGTTTCGGTCGGAGAAGAGGCCGAAACCGTCGAAGCGGTCGTTGAGCCCTTCCTAGTACGGATAGGATTCCTCACGCGGACTCCTCGAGGACGCGTAGCAACTGCCGCAGCGTGGCGGCACTTTGGGCTTGATCATCCTCAGGTAGGTCTCACACTTGATGACTTATAATTCAGGATGGTTCGCAACGCCCAGTTATTCGACTGATGTGGTTGACAAGCCACAATCGAAAGGTTTCACAATTTCATGGATCTGATGACCCTCGTCATGCTCGCCGTCTTGGCGCTGCTCGTTTTCTTCATGTTCCGCAATGGGCGCAAGCGCAAAGCCGACCAGGAGAAGCTGCAGACGACCATCGTCGCCGGCGCAGACGTGATGACGAACTTCGGTCTTTACGGCACCATCGTGTCGATTGACGAAGAAGAGAACAAGGTCGCGCTTGAGATCGCGCCCGGCACCACCGTGCAGATCCACCGTCAGACCATCGCCCGTGTGGTTGAGCCCCGCGACGTCGAGGTCCTGACCGATGATGAGCACGCCGGTGTAGAGCTCAACCAGGACCACGCCACTCTCCTGGGTGAGCCCGAGTTCGGCCAGCGTGTCGACCACGACGACATTGAGCCCAAAAAGGGCGACGCGTAACAATCCCTCTCCCTCTCCCGTGCCCGCGCCTTTCAGCGCGGGCACGAGCATAGAAAGCTGAGTTCATAGGTGGCAAAGTCGTCCCCGGTCAAGAAGGCCCGACGTTCCCTCATCTGGTTAGGCGTCATTATTGTCGGCCTCGTCGCGATCAATGGCTTGGGCGTCGCCTTTGGTGGGGGCGCGTGGGCGCCGAAGCTCGCACTTGACCTTCAGGGCGGCACACAGATTATCTTGGCTCCGAAGCTCGCTTCGGGTCAGACCGTCTCGCAGGAGCAGCTGAATCAGGCTGTGTCCATCATCCGTCAGCGCATTGACTCGTCGGGCGTCTCGGAAGCCGAGATCAACACTCAGGGTGGTCAGAACATCGTTGTGTCGATTCCCGGCACCCCCGACGCGGAAACGATCAACCGGATCGAATCCTCGGCCAAGCTTGAGTTCCGGCCCGTGCTTGAAGCGGGTCAGCCGTCCCCGGCCAGTATGGGCAGCGACGGGAGCACGGCTACGCCGTCTGCCGAGCCGTCCGCCACTCCAGCTACTGAGCCGACACCGGCGGAGACTCCGACGACCAAGCCGACGAACGCCAGCGACCTGGCCTGGGTCACCCCCGAGCTGCAGGCCGAGTACGACTCATTCGAATGCTCCAGCATCAACACGACCAATGTCGCTCCCGCTGACAAGCCTCTGATCACCTGTGAAGAAGACAGCTCGGTCAAGTACATCCTGGGACCGGTCGAGGTCAGCGGCGAGAACATCACCAACGCCACGAACGGCCAGCAGACCACGCAGAGTGGTGCGACCACGGGCGTCTGGGCCGTGAACATCGTCTTCGATGCCACGGGAACCAAGCAGTTCGCCTCCGTAACCCAGCGACTGAGCGGGTTGCAGGGAGTGCAGAACCAGTTCGCCATTGTGCTGGACGGCTCCGTCATCTCTGCTCCTCGAACCCTGGCCGTGATCACCAACGGCAAGCCAGAGATCAGCGGTAACTTCACCCAGGACACGTCGAAGGTTCTTGCCGACCAGCTGAAGTTCGGCGCACTGCCGATCAGCTTCACCGTGCAGAGCAACGAGACCATCTCGGCCACCCTCGGCTCCACCCAGCTGATGAGCGGTCTGATCGCCGGCCTGATCGGTTTGATCTTGGTGGTGATCTATTCACTGATCCAATACCGGCTCCTCGGACTCGTTACAGTGGCTTCGCTCACCGTGGCCGCGATCATCACATACCTGATCATCACGATCCTGTCCTGGCGGGAGGGCTATCGTCTTTCGCTGGCCGGTGTCGCGGGTTTGATCGTCGCGATCGGCATCACGGCCGACTCGTTCATCGTGTACTTCGAGCGGGTTCGTGACGAACTGCGCGACGGACGCGGCCTCGAGTCCTCGGTTGAGGCCGGTTGGAAGCGCGCCATCCGCACCATCCTGGCGTCCGACACGGTCAACTTCCTCGCCGCAGCCGTGCTGTTCGTCGTGGCCGTCGGCAACGTGAAGGGCTTCGCGCTCACACTCGGGCTCACGACGATCGTCGACGTGCTGGTCGTGATCCTGTTCACCCACCCGATGCTTCAGCTGCTCGCTCAGACCAAGTTCTTCGGTGAGGGCCATCGGTTCAGTGGCTTGGACCCCCGTGCTTTGGGAGCCGCCTATCGCGGTCGGGCGCAGTTCCGACCGTCGGCCGCCGTGGCATCCACCAAAACCGCTTCTTCGAAGAAAGAAGCCGAAAAACGTCAGACGATCGCCGAACGGAAGGCCGCCGAACTTGAGGCCGCCGCCCAGGGTGGATCGAAAGAGGGGAAGAATTCCTAATGGCCAGCTTCTCCCAGTTCGGTAACGACCTGCACACGGGCAAACGCTCGTTCAACATTGTCGGTAAGCGCAAGGTCTGGTACCTGGTTGCGGCCGTGATGATTCTTATCGCCATCGTCGGACCACTGCTGCGTGGTGGGTTCGTCTTTGGCATCGAGTTCACCGGTGGCTCAACATTCGTCGTGTCGGATGTCGCGGCACAAGGCCAGACACCGGCATCCGATGCCGTCGCCAATGTCGTTCCGGACGCCGTTGCACGGGTGACAACTGTGGGCACGAACTCGATCCAGGTACAGACCGACCAGCTCACCTCGAACGATAGCCGCGACGTCAGCACCGCCCTGGCGAAGGCGTATGACGTTCCGGAGACCCAGGTCACCTCGTCATTCATCGGGCCGTCGTGGGGCGCGGATATCACCGGTCAGGCGCTGCGCGGTCTGTTGATCTTCCTCGCTCTTGCAGCCGTCGTCATGGCTTTGTACTTCCGCACCTGGAAGATGTCGCTTGCGGCAATGATCGCCCTCCTGCACGACCTCATCATCACTGCCGGGTTCTACGGGTTGACCGGCTTTGAGATCACGCCGGCCGCAGTGATCGGATTCCTGACGATCCTGGGTTACTCGCTGTACGACACCGTCGTGGTGTTTGACAAGGTGCGCGAAAACACTGCGGAGGAGTCGAACCGCACGTTTGCCGGATCGGTCAACTTGGCTGTCAACCAGACCCTGGTGCGCTCCATCAACACCTCGGTCGTGGCGGTACTCCCCGTGGCGTCCATTCTGGTGATCGGTGCGTTCATCCTGGGAGCCGGCACACTGCGCGATATCTCGCTTGCCCTGCTCATCGGTATGATCGTCGGTACCTATTCGACAATCTTCATCGCCGCGCCTCTTTACGCGAACCTGCGTGAAGGAGAGCCGGCCATCCGCAAGGCAGACAAGAAGGCGCTGGCTCTGCAGGCGAAAGCCAGCCAGGACGCAAAGGCCGAGGTCAGCGCGTAGGTCAAACGCGCAGCGAACAGCTGTACTGTGCTGAACAAGACACGGTGAATCGAACAGGTGAGGTGAAGTGATGTCAGAAACGGCGACTCCGTCGGCTGCGTCACTTCGCCGCCTTGTTCCCCGCATCTTTTCTCGGGCTCAGCCGGCCGGTGCGATCGAGAACTTGATCAAGACGGTGCGCATGCACCACCCGAAGGCTGAACTCTCGATTATCGAGCGGGCCTACGCCGCGGCAGATCTGGCGCATCAGGGTCAGAAACGCCGTAGTGGGGAGCCCTATATCACCCACCCGGTCGCCGTCGCTCAGATCCTCGCTGATCTCGGGATCGGTCCGAAGACGGTGGCTGCGGCCCTGCTGCATGACACGGTCGAGGACACCGAGTACACGCTCGACCAGCTGCGTGCCGATTTCGGTGACGAGATCGCGATGCTCGTCGATGGCGTCACCAAACTCGACAAGGTGAAATACGGCGATAGCACGCAGGCCGAGACCGTTCGCAAGATGATCGTCGCCATGTCGAAAGACATCCGTGTGCTCATCATCAAACTCGCGGACCGGCTGCACAACGCGCGCACCTGGGGCTTCGTGCCGGCAGAGTCGGCCGCCCGCAAGGCGACAGAGACGCTCGAGATCTACGCGCCGCTCGCGCACAGACTGGGTATTCAGGCCATCAAGTGGGAGCTCGAAGATCTCTCGTTTGCGGTGCTGTACCCCAAGCTGTATGCCGAGATTGAAAGCCTAGTCAAGCAGCGCACTCCGCAGCGTGAAGAGTTTGTCCAGCAAGTCATTGACAACATCAACGATGATCTGAAGGCAGCCCGCATCCGGGGTAAGGTCGCCGGGCGTCCGAAGCAGTATTACTCGATCTACCAGAAGATGGTGGTGCGGGGCCGCGAATTCGACGAGATCTATGACCTCGTCGGCATCCGTGTCTTGGTGAACTCGGTGCGTGATTGCTATGCCGTGCTCGGCGCGATTCACGCGCGGTGGACGCCGCTGCCCGGCCGGTTCAAGGACTACATCGCGACCCCCAAATTCAACCTGTATCAGTCACTGCACACGACGGTTCTCGGTCCGAGCGGCCGGCCGGTCGAAATTCAGATTCGTACGCAAGAGATGCATCAGCGTGCAGAATTTGGCGTGGCGGCGCACTGGAAGTACAAAGAACAGGTCAACGGCAAGTCGACCGGCGTAGGTCCGCACAACGACACCGACATGGCCTGGCTGGCGCATATCTCCGACTGGCAGGCCGAGACCGCCGATCCGGGAGAGTTCCTGGACTCGCTGCGCTACGAGATCGGCGCCAAAGAGGTCTACGTCTTCACTCCCAAGGGCCGAGTCATCGGTTTGCCGGCGGGTGCGACGCCCGTCGACTTCGCCTACGCGGTGCATACCGAAGTGGGCCACCGCACCATGGGTTCGAAGGTCAACGGTCGCCTCGTGCCGCTCGAGAGTACGCTATCGACCGGCGATGTCGTCGAGGTGTTCACCTCGAAGAACCCCGACTCGGGGCCGAGTCAGGACTGGCTGAACTTCGTCAAGAGCCCGCGGGCGCGTAACAAGATCCGCCAGTGGTTCACCAAAGAACGTCGTGACGAGGCGATCGAGCAGGGCCGGGATGCCATCGCCCGTGCGATGCGTAAACAGAACCTTCCGTTGCAGAAACTGATGAACCAGGATTCCTTCGCCGAGGTTGCCGCCTTGATGAAGTACGAAGACGTCTCCGCACTGTATGCCGCGGTGGGTGAAGGCCACGTCTCGACCCAGTCGGTGCTTGAAAAGGTGCTGGCCTCGCTGCAGACCGTTGAAGAGGTGTACAGCACTGATCTTCCGGTTGCTCCCCGCGGCCGCACGCAGACGTTGCGCAGCAGCGATTCGGGAATTCTGGTGCGTGGCGCGCCCGACATCCTGGTGAAACTCGCTCGGTGTTGTACGCCGGTACCCGGCGACAAGATCGTCGGTTTCATCACGCGCGGTTCCGGCGTCTCGGTGCACCAGGCGAGCTGTCACAACGTGCAGTCGCTGCTGAAAGAGCCCGAGCGCATGATCGACGTGGAATGGGCGCCGACCTCAAAGAGCCTGTTCATGGTGCAGATTCAGATTGAGGCGCTCGACCGCTCTGGTCTGCTGTCGGATGTCACGCGGGTGCTTTCCGAGCATCACGTCAACATTCTCTCGGCGACGGTCAACACCTCAAGCGCCCGGTTGGCGCTCAGCCGCTTCATCTTCGAGATGGGGGATACCACCCACCTCGACCGCGTGTTGAACGCCGTGCGCCGTATCGACGCCGTCTACGACGTGTACCGGGTGAGTGACGGCTAAGGCTCGTTAGTCCGGGGTTATTAGTCCGGGGAGCGGCTGGCGGGGTCTCGACAAGCTCGACCAGCGGGTTGTCGTCGACCAGCGGGTTGTCGTCGACCAGCGGGTTGTCGTCGACCGAGCGGGTCGAGTTTTTGGCTTGAGATCACGGGCGGAGGTCGCGTGTCGGGGTGTCCGGGTCGGCTTGTGGGGCATCCGCGAACAGAAATGCCTGCGCCGCGGCCAGTCTCGTACGGGCATGGCTAGTATTCGTGGAGCGTCGGGAGGCACAGAGCTTCACCGCCGCTGCGGTATCCCGGTAGCCGCCGAAACGCAAGACGGCGGCGAGCAGTGGCACGACGTCGGGAGTGCCCAGGTGAGACCACTGTGCCAGATCAACCGCTGTGCGCAACGGGGTGGTCAGGCGAAACCCCGCCCGGACCTGCGTGTCTGAGGTGACGAGTCGCCGTTCACGCGGGACGAGAGCGCTGGCCACATCGACCCACGTCCGGGCGGTCACGTCGACGCAGATCTGGTGACGGAATGGCGCGGGCTCCAGACCGTAGATCCAGGTGGCGCTATGCAATTCGGCGATCGCCCGCGGGGGAGCAAGGAGGCTGAGAGCCTGTGCACGCAGTTCGATGCCGTCGACGCTATCGACCGGGTACCAGAACTCGTCGATCTTGAACAGCTCACCGTCGAGTCGTGCGCAACACAGTTCGGCGAGCGGAAGGTCGAGGTCGTTGAGCACAGCGCTCAGGCGATGGGGCATTCCCCTAGGATCGTCCCTCGGCTACCGCCACATGAAAAAAGGCCGGGATCTGTGAATAGATCCCGGCCTTCACTCCTGTGAAGAAGTCGGCTACTGGCCGATCGCCTTCAGCCACGCCTTACGCGTTTCCAGTGCCTCGGTGGCCTCGGCGATCGCCTTGGCATCCTTGCTCGCCTCTGCGGCGGCCAGTGCGGCCTCCAGCTTGGCGATGGCGCTGTTCAGCTGACCAGTGAGGCCCTCGGTGCGAGCCTTCGTCTCGGGGTTGTTGCGCTTCCAATGGTCGTCGTCCAGCTTGCGCACGGCGGCTTCCACCTTGCGCATGCGCTCCTCGATGACCTTGACTTGGTCGCGCGGAACCTTGCCGATTTCATCCCATTGACGCTGGATGGCGCTGAGAGCGGTGCGGGCCTTGGTGCGGTCAGTTTCAGTGAGCAGCGGCTCGGCCTCGGTAAGGAGGGCCAGCTTCAACTCGAGGTTGCCCGCAAACTCCTCGTTCTCGACTGCCTCAATCTCAGACTTCGCGCCGTAGAGCACGTCTCCGGCAGCCTTGAACTTCGCCCACATGGCGTCGTCCTGCTTCTTACCGCTGCGTCCGGCCAGCTTCCAGTCGTCGAGCAGATTGCGGTACGTGTTGATGCCGTCGGCGCCCTGCGGTGCGAGAGCTTCGGCCTGCGCGATGAGCTGCTGCTTGCGGTTGCGGACGTCCTTGTGTGAGCTATCGAGTTCGGCAAAGAACGCCTTGCGGTTCTGCTCGATGATGGTGCGTGCGGCACGGAATCGCTTCCAGAGCTCGTTCGCCTCACCCTTCGGAATGCGGGGCGCGTCGTGCTGGTGCGCCTGCCAGCGGCTGAACAGAGCGTCGAGAGCCGCGCTGGCCTGCTTCCACTGCGTCTTGGCCGGATCTTCGGCGGCGAGGCGCTCGGCCTCTTCGACAATGAGTGCGCGCTCGGCCAGAGCGGCGGCAGCCTGTGCCTTCGACTCTGCACTCTGCTGCTCGGTCAACTCGGTCACTGCGCCACCGAGGGCGCCCAGACGCTCAGTGAGAGCGGCAAGGTTTCCAACGGCATTCGCATTGACGAGCGCGGCCTGCAGATTCGCGACGGCCTTGGCGATGTCTGCCGCTGGCGCGCCGCCCTTGGCACGCTGTTCGAGCAGAGTGACCTGGCCGTTCAGTTCGACATATTTGCGCTCGAAGTAGGCCAATGCCTCTTCGGGAGTGGCGTCAGGATACTGCCCGACGGCACGCTCGCCCGACGCCTCGCGCACGTAAACCGTGCCGGTTTCGTCTACGCGACCCCATGGTTGCTGATCTGTCGTAGTCAAGAGCCTCACCTTTTAGAATAATTGTCGACCCAGAGATGGGGACATAACGGAACCAGCCTATTGCACGCTGGCGCAGAGCGGGCAGTTCCTACTGAACTGTGACCGCAGTGATCGTTGTGGGAACGACGGGCTTGCCATCGCTGCCGCCGCCTTCGACCCCGGCATCCGTGATTTCGGTCTTCAGCTTGTCGAGCCCGCCCGTGACCTTTCCGAGCACGGTATAGCCTCCGGCGTTATCTGCCGGGATGGTGGTGTCGCCATACACGATGAAGAACTGGCTGCCCATGCTGTACCCGTTGCCGCCCTGACGCGCCATCGCAAGGGTGCCGGCCGGGTAGAGGTTGTCGGCGGGAGCGTTCTCGATGGGGCCGTAGCTGTAGCCGGGGCCGCCGCCACCGGTGCCGTCGGGATCGCCGCACTGCAGCACGTCGAAGCCCCCCGTGGTCAGACGGTGGCAGGACAGGCCGGTGTAGAAGCCCTTCTGGATCAAGCTAATGGTCGACGACACACCCTGTGGGGCAAGCTTTCCGTCGAGCTCGAACGTGAGCGGCACGTCGTTGAGCGTCATCGTGCCGGTCCAGGTGCGATCCTCGGCGAGCGTCGACGGCGGTACATCGCCATTGTTTTCTCCGGCCGCAGCCGGGGGAGCATCGGTCGGGGTCGCCGACGCGGTGGGGGAGGCGCTGGGCTTGGCCGCCGGAGTGCCCGGTCCACCGTTGAAGAAGAAGAGCTGAGCTCCGACTGCGAGCACGATCACCCCGAGGAGTGCACTGCCGGCGACGATATTGTCACGGCGACGACGCTTCACTTGGTGTTCGTGCACGTTGCGACGTGCCTGATAGCTGCGCACGCGGGCGCGAGCTTCGCGCTCCTGCTTAGGGTTCTGGGCCACTCGGATCCTCCTGATTGACCGTGAGGTCAGTGCCGCAATATGCGGGGCAGACAATACAGTCGGGCACGCGTTGCGTGCTCGACCACGATGAACTCTACGCAACCAGGGGAAACTGAACAAATGGTGGCGTCGGCGCGCGCGACTGAGACCGCGACTGACGCGCCCTTGTCAGCGGTACAAACTACGCTGGGTGTCATGTCGGATGCTCAACCTGGACTGCGCACAGGCGCCACGCCTCTCGCCGTTCGGATGCGCCCCAAAACCCTTGACGAGGTTGCCGGGCAACGCCACCTGCTCACTCCCGGTTCACCGTTGGTGAGTCTGGCCAGTGATAAGACCGGTGAGCGGGGGAGTGTCTCCGTCATTCTCTGGGGGCCTCCGGGTACCGGAAAGACCACTCTGGCGCAGGCCATCGCGCACAGCTCCGGCCGACGGTTCGTTGAGCTGTCCGCGGTCACCGCCGGCGTGCGCGACGTGCGACAGGTGATGGAAGAGGCGCGTACCAGTCGTGACCTGTACGGGCTCTCGACCGTCTTGTTCCTCGACGAGATTCACCGATTCAGCAAGGCTCAGCAAGACGCCTTGCTTCCCGGTGTCGAAAACGGTGTCATCATTCTTGTCGCTGCAACCACCGAGAACCCGTCGTTTTCGGTGATCTCGCCGCTGCTCTCCCGCTCGCTGTTGCTCACCCTCGAGGTGCTCAGCGATGACGACCTCGGCGTCGTGGTCGATCGGGCCGTCGTCGATCCGCGCGGGCTCGCCGATCGCTTCGTTCTCGAGGCGGATGCTCGCGATGCGATCATCCGGTTGGCCTCCGGCGATGCACGCCGCGCCCTCACTGCGCTCGAGGCGGCATCCGTCTCGGCGTTCTCGACGGCAGGTGATTCGACCGACGCCGACGAATCGGGCAAACCGGTGATCACGACTGAGATCGTGGCACTCGCCGTCGACCGAGCACTGCTGCGCTACGACCGTAATGGCGACGAGCACTACGACGTGATCAGCGCGTTCATCAAATCGGTGCGCGGTTCCGACGTCGACGCGTCCCTCCATTACCTGGCCCGCATGATCGAGGCCGGCGAAGATGCCCGCTTCATTGCTCGCCGCATCATTGTGCTCGCCTCCGAAGACATCGGGCTGGCTGACCCTCAGGCGCTCGTGATTGCCGTGGCTGCGGCCGACGCCGTGCAACTCATCGGTATGCCGGAGGGGCGCATTCCGCTTGCCCAAGCCGTCGTGCATCTCGCGACGGCGCCCAAGTCCAATGCTGCCTACATGGCAATCGACTCGGCAATCGCCGATGTGCGGGCAGGGAAGGGTGGGCGTGTTCCCAAGCACGTGCGCGACGCGCATTATGCAGGGGCCAAGCGGCTCGGTCACGGCAAGGGCTACAAGTATCCGCACGACGACACCATTGGTGTGGTCAGCCAGCAGTACCCGCCGGATGAGCTGAAGAATGTGCGGTACTACGAACCCACCGAGCACGGTAACGAGCGTGAGGTGTCGGCGAGGTTGGCGAAGATCCGCCGGATTGTGCGTGGCGAGTAGTCGACGTCGTCGTACCTCGGCCATTGATCGGATGCGTCCGCTCATCGGGAGCCCTCGTTGATCGAGTCCTCCCGTTGATGGATCTCTTCCGTTGATCGATCCCACCCCGCTGATCGAGCTCACACCGTTGATCGAGCTCACACCGTTGATCGGGCTCACACCGTTGATCGAGCTCGTCGAGATCCCGCGAGCCAGTCCCGAGACCGGGGACCGTGGTCTCGACACACTCGACCCACGGTTCGGTGATCGACCCCGCACCCCTTCCGTTGATCGAGCCTGTCGAGATCCCGTAAGCCACCCTCAACACCAACGCACGAGGTCTCGACAAGCTCGACCCACGGTTCGGCGGTCTACCCCGCGCACTTCCGTTGATCGAGTCCGCCCCGTTGATCGAGCTCGTCGAGATCCCGTGAGCCACCCTCGAGACCCTTGACCGTGGTCTCGACCGGTTCAAGTTCTCGATCCCTCCACAGACACACCTACGAGAACTTATACACAGATACTGAGAAAAGCTCGTAATCATGTTCGTTCTTTGGGAGAATAGAGCTATGTCAATCACCTCCCCACCCCCCGTCTCCGCCCCGGAGCCGACACCCGCCCCGGGTGCGTCGGCACCGACCGCGGCCATGGTGCTGGCGGTTCTCGAACAGACGCAGGCACTGTGGGCCGGGCTCGGAACCGTCAGCCCCGACCGGTTCACCGACGACGACCTCCTCGGTGTGCTCGGCGCGTTCGAAGGCGTGGGCCGGCTGGTTGATGCCGGCCGGGTGGCTGTGGCGGCGACGGTCGAGGAACGCTCCGGCCGGTGGCTGGGTCGGGACTCCCTCGCCGCGAAGCGGGGCTGCACGAGTGGCATCGACCTGATCACCCGGGTCACCCGCATTTCCGGCCGGGAAGCGAAACGGCGTAGCGCCCTCGGCCTGCGGATGCGCGACACGCAACACGTCGGCACGATCATCCCCGCACTGTTCCCCACGGT
Organism: Leifsonia psychrotolerans; assembly: GCF_013410665.1. Classification (NCBI taxonomy): domain Bacteria; kingdom Bacillati; phylum Actinomycetota; class Actinomycetes; order Micrococcales; family Microbacteriaceae; genus Glaciibacter; species Glaciibacter psychrotolerans. Next base: position 915,608 of record NZ_JACCFM010000001.1, read on the forward strand.
CGGTGCCGCGGTCGCTTCGGGCTTGCTGGGGGTGGATGCGGCGGAGGTGATCATGTCCGGTCTGGCCGAGATCTCCCCGCGCGTTGCCCCCGATGATCTTGCGGCTGCGGAACGCGCTCTGGTGGGTGCGGCGACGGGCACGATCACGGCCGAGAATGAGGGTGAGCCGGGCGCGGGCTTTGCGTTCTCGGCGGACTCGATGCGGGTGCAGATGTTGCAGTGGCAGGCGGCGCTGGACCCCGACGGGGTGGCACCGAACGAGGTCGAGGGTGAGGCGACGAGCACGATCAGTTTCGGCCGCTTCAAAGACGGTGTCTACCCGGTGCGGGGCGGGGTGACTCCTGATCTGTACGGAATCATGAACCTCACCTTCGACGCCTTCATTGCCGCCCGCAAAACCCCCGCATTCCCGACCGCCGCCGAACAAGCCCGCGACCAGGCCCGCGACGACCGCGCCGAGCTAGACGGACAAGACCTGAACGACGACCACAACCTGAGCGACGAGCACGGCCGCGACTGGCACGACGAGCACGACGAGCGCGAGCGCGACCACGACCACGACCGTGACCACGACGACCACGACCATAACCATGACCATGACGACCACGGCCAGGGTGCAGCCTCAGCTGAGGTGCCTCTTCCCGGGTCGGCCGGGCATGAGTTCGATGACGTCGACACCCGTACCGCTGGTGAGAAGCGGGCCGATATTTTGCGCGGCATGTTCACCCAGTTCGCCCAGGCCGACAGCACTCCCAGCATTGGTGGTGCACCGCCGACGGTGGTGGTGCATGTGAACGTGAATGATATTGAAGCCGGTCGCGGTGTCGGCTGGATCGACGGCGTCGACGCCCCCATCTCACTTCGCACGGTGGATCAGATGATGTGTGCCGGAGGCACCCAAACGGTTCTGTTCGGTCCGAACGGTGAGGTTCTGACGCTGACCGATCCGCAACGACTGTTCAACCGTGCCCAACGCCGGGCGATCCTCGCCCGCGACGGCGGCTGCGGCGTTCCGGGCTGTGATGCTCCCGCACAGTGGCTCGAGTTTCATCACGTGATCCCCTGGAGCAAAGGCGGCACCACCGAAGTCGACAATGGTGTGGCGTTGTGTTGGCGACATCATCACACCATCGAAACCTCCGGCTGGGAGATCCTCATGGTCAACGGCCGGCCCCAAGTGAAAGCCCCGGCCTGGATCGACCCGACCCGCACCTGGCACGACGCCAACCGCCACCGCACCGACACCCACCGCCGCGACTGAACCGCCACGATTGAGCCGCCGCGACTGAGCCCACACGGAGCGACTGAGCCCACACGTAGCGACTGAGCCCTCGTATCGACTGGACCCGGCTCGACGCACCTACTTGCGATTCACATCGAAAAGAAGTGGCCGAATCCTGCGTGGCGAAGAGGCTCCTCGTCGCTCACCGTGTGTTAGTCTTGACGCTGCCTACTACTGGTTTTGGCGTGCGGCTGCGACCACAATCAGAAAGTTGGGATTCGCTCTGTAGCCGAGCGGCCCGCGGCAACACCCCTCTGACTTTCCCCGGGCATCCGTCTGCGTGCAGATTCGGCCTGGGATTCCCTGTTTGAGAACCATTGAAAGGAAACCGTGTCTACTAAGTCACGTACCCGTAGCAAGACCCGCCTGTCGCGCGCACTGGGCATTGCCCTCACGCCGAAGGCAGCCAAGTACCTCGAGAAGCGTCCCTACGCTCCGGGCGAGCACGGCCGCACCAAGCGTAAGGCTGACTCGGACTACGCCGTTCGTCTGCGCGAGAAGCAGCGTCTGCGCGCCCAGTACGGCATCCGCGAAGCTCAGCTGAAGATCGCCTTCCAGGAGGCTCGTCGCGCCAAGGGCCTGACCGGTGAGAACCTGGTTGAGATCCTCGAGACCCGTCTCGATGCCCTGCTCGTTCGTGCCGCTCTCGCGCGCACCACCGCTCAGGCTCGCCAGATGATCGTGCACCGTCACATCCTGGTTGACGGCCAGCTGGTTGACCGTCCCTCGTTCCGCGTGAAGGTGGGCCAGATGGTTCACGTCAAGCCCAAGAGCGAAGGCATGGACATCTTCCAGGTTGCAGCAGCCGGCGGCCACGTCGACGTTCTGCCGAAGCTCCCGGCCTACCTTGAGGTCGAGCTCGACAAGCTTCAGGCTCGCCTCGTGCGCGCCCCGAAGCGTGCAGAGGTCCCCGTGACCTGTGAAGTCCAGCTCGTCGTCGAGTACTACGCAGCTCGCTAAGTTGAGCTGAACTAGCTGAACTGAACTACGCTTGAGGGCGGATCATCCATCGGATGGTCCGCCCTTTTCGTATCCGGCGATTGTTCGCCGGCATATGCCGTTGGTGGAATGGAAGGCATTTTCTATGTCGGGTGGAGACATTGCAGGGCTGGTTGCCGCCGGCGTGTTCGCTGTACTGGTAGGCCTCATCGCCATTCCTTTGATCAAGTTGGGACGCGTTTTTGACGAGACCACCCACGCCATTCGCGAGGCGAGCGACAACATCACGCCGCTGCTGCACGAAACCACGACGACCATGCAAGAAGCCAATAAACAACTGGCCAGGATCGACACCATCACGGGCAATGTTGCGGATGTGACGGGCAACGTGTCGGCGCTCGTCGCCCTCTGTGCAGCGACGGTCGGCGGCCCATTGATCAAGCTCGCCGGCTTCTCTGCGGCCGTGCGTGCGGCATTCAAGGGGAGTCGCCAGCTAGGGTCCAGGCACCGCAGGGGCTGAAGCACTACTCTTAACAGACGAGCGCCCGCGCGACGAGCAGCGTTCACCAGACATCAGGGAGCATTGTCATGAAGAACTTCATCTGGTTGGTTGTCGGCGTAGCCGCTGGGTTCGTCGTCGCGCACGAGGTCAATAAGACCCAGCAAGGCAAGCAGTTCTTCAGCGATCTCGACACCAAGGCCCGCGAGTTCGGTGAGGCCATGTCCGACGGTTACCGTCAGCGTGAGGCTGAGCTGCGGGCAGCGCTCGGCGGCGACGAGGTTGAGGCCGACGCAGCCGTCGACCCCGTCGCCTCCGCCGGCAACTAATACCTTTTCACCACTCATTCCCCTCTGAATTACGGAACACATGCAGACTGCTGACATTCGCGGGCGTTGGCTCGACTTTTTCGCCGATCGTGGACACACCGTCGTCCCGTCCGCCTCTTTGGTGAGCGACGACCCCACTCTCCTCTTCACGGTGGCCGGAATGGTCCCGTTCGTGCCGTATCTCACCGGACTGGTGCCCGCGCCTTTCCCGCGCGCCACAAGCGTGCAGAAGTGCATCCGCACAAACGACATCGAAGAGGTCGGCAAGACCCCGCGCCACGGAACCTTCTTTCAGATGAACGGCAATTTCTCGTTCGGTGACTATTTCAAGGAACAGGCGATCAACTACGCCTGGGAACTGCTGACCACGCCCGAAAACGCCGGCGGTTACGGCTTCGCCGAGAAGGATCTGTGGGTCACCGTCTACAAAGACGACGACGAGGCCATTCGTTACTGGCGTGCCCTGGGGCTGCCGGAAGAGCGCATCCAGCGTCTCGACATGGACACCAACTACTGGTCAACCGGACAGCCCGGTCCGGCCGGACCCTGCTCGGAGATCTTCTTCGATCGCGGCCCCGCCTACGGCATCGATGGTGGCCCGGCGACTGACGACGACCGCTACGTGGAAATCTGGAACCTCGTCTTCATGCAGTACCTGCGTGGCGAGGGAACCGGCAAGAATGATTTCGAGATTCTCGGCGAACTTCCGAAGAAGAATATCGACACCGGCATGGGTCTCGAGCGCGTCGCATTCCTGAAGCAGGGCGTGCAGAACATGTACGAAATCGACCAGGTTCGCCCGGTTCTTGACCGTGCGGCTGAGCTATCCGGGCGCCGCTATGGTGCCGACCACGACGACGACGTGCGCATGCGTATCGTCGCGGACCACGTGCGGTCCTCCCTCATGCTGATGAGTGACGGCGTCACGCCGTCAAACGAAGGCCGTGGCTACATTCTGCGTCGTCTGATGCGACGCAGCGTGCGTGCCATGCGCCTGTTGGGCGTCGACACGGCAACCTTCCCTGAGCTGTTCGCTGCCTCGCGTGACGCCATGAGCACCGCCTACCCTGAGGTCAAGGCAGACTACGACCGCATTAGTCAGGGCGCATTCGCCGAGGAAGAGACCTTCCTGCGCACGCTCGCCAGTGGCAGCAGCGTGCTCGATCTGGCCGTCGCGAAGACCAAGGCTCAGAGCAAAGCCGAGCTGCCCGGCGACACGGCATTCCTGTTGCACGATACGTACGGCTTCCCGATTGAGATCACGCTCGAAATGGCCGAAGAGGCCGGGCTGACGGTCAACCGCGACGCATTCGACACGTTGATGTCGAAGCAGCGCGCCATGGCCAAAGCCGACGCCAAGGCAAAAAAGACCAGCATCGCTGACCTCTCCGTCTACAGCGCATTCCGCGCACACGGCGAGACGGTCTTCACCGGCTACGACACAATGCAGACCCAGTCCAGTGTGCTCGGCCTGATCGTTGACGGTGTGTCGGTATCGAAGGCTGTCGCTGGCCAAACGGCCGAGGTGATTCTGAACGAAACCGCGCTGTACGCGGAATCGGGCGGTCAAGCTGCCGACGTCGGTCTCATCGTCGGAACGGGCTTCGAGCTCGAGGTTCGCGACGTGCAGAAGCCCGTCAAGGGCCTGATCAGCCACACCGTCACGGTACGCACCGGTGAAGTCGGCGTGGGGGATACCGCCACGAGCATCGTCGACGCCGATTGGCGTCGCGGCGCCCGACAGGCCCACTCGGGTACCCACATTCTGCACGCGGCTCTGCGCCAGGTGCTTGGCCCGAACGCCCATCAGTCCGGCTCGTACAACAAGGCCGGCTTCTTCCGCCTCGACTTCTCGTGGAATCAGGCACTCTCGCCCGCGACCCGGAGCGAGATCGAAGAGATTTCGAACAACGCCATCCGCGACAACCTCGAGGTCGTCACCCGCGAGCTGCCGCTCGATGAGGCGAAGGCTCTCGGCGCAATGGCGCTCTTCGGCGAAAAGTACGGTGATCGCGTGCGCGTCGTCGACATCGGCGGACCCTGGTCGCGTGAACTCTGCGCTGGAACCCACGTGTCGTCCAGCGCCGAGATCGGCATGATCAACCTGGTCAGTGAGGTGTCGGTCGGTTCCACCAACCGTCGCGTCGAATCCCTGGTCGGCCTCGAGGCTTTCCGCGACCTAGCCGCCGAGCGCGCCCTGGTCTCGCAGCTCACTCAGAATCTCAAGACTCCGCGCGAGCAGCTTCCCGAGCGCATCAACGACTTGGTGCAGAACCTCAAGGCTGCCGAGAAAAAGATCGCCGCATTTGAGGCCCGTTCACTGACCGAGCGGGTGCCGGCGCTCTTATCGGGTGCCGCGCGCGTCGGTTCGGTGACGTTGGTCGCTGAGAACGTGGGAACGCTGAACTCTGCCGATGACGTCCGCATGCTTGTGACCACGACGCGGGAGCGTCTGGGCAGTGAGCCTGCTGTTGTCGCTCTGGCGGCATCCGTCGGCGACAAGGCAGTTGTGATCGTTGCGACGAACCAAGCCGCCCGTGACGTCGGGCACAAGGCCGGCGCGCTGGCCAAGGCCGTCGCCGGAATTCTCGGCGGTGGCGGGGGCGGCAAGGACGACCTGGCTCAGGGGGGCGGGCCGTCACTCGACGCGCTTCCGGCCGCGCTCGATGCCGTGCGCGACGCCGTGAGCCGCTAGGGCATGCGTCACGGCGTACGGCTGGGCGTAGACGTCGGCAAGGCTCGCATCGGGGTGTCGCGCAGCGATGCCCACGGGCTTCTGGCGACACCGGTCGAAACCGTGAGTCGCGCGGCGGACGGTGTGACAGACATCGTCCGCATTGGCGCGATCGCAACTGAACTCGACGCCGTCGAAATCGTGGTCGGACTGCCGTTGGCGCTGTCGGGAAACGCGACCGCGTCAACGCAGGACGCCCTCGACTTCGCCGCGGCGCTGGCGGATGCGCTGGGGCTTGCGGTTCGTATGGTCGACGAGCGCCTCTCGACGGTCTCAGCGCAGTCCGCATTGCGGGCGTCTGGCCGTTCGGCGAAGACGCAACGTCCCGTGGTTGATCAGGTAGCCGCGACGATAATTTTGCAACACGCGCTTGACACCGAGCGTGCCTCCGGGAAGCCGCCCGGCTCACCCGTTGACCCGACCGAAAGGCCGTGAGCGTGTCGTCGACTTTCCCCGAAGATCAGCCGCAGGATCCGAACGCAACGGGGTCCGGTGCTCCGGCTGACGTTCCCCCAGCATCGGCTGCCGGAACGTCGGCGTCCGGATCGTCGGCGCCCGAGCCGTCGGCCGAGCCGTCAGCGCTCAGCTGGGATGAGTTTCTCGGTGGAATCTCCGCGCACGGCCACGCGACCGCCGAGCTCCACCCCCCGGCCGACGCCGTTCCATCGGCCGGTCCACATCAGCATGAACGTGGCCACGGCACCCATCTCGGCGGGGAGGGTACAACGCCCACTCGGCGTGATGCGCGGCACGCCGGCGCCTCCGCCGATCGATCACGCCGACGCTCCCAACTTGCCGACACCCCGCCCCGTGAGAAGAAGCGCCGCCCGGGAGCCTGGGGTTGCCTGATCGTGCTCGTGGTCGTGGCCGCCCTCGTCGGTGGCGTCGTCGTGGCGTTTCAAGGCCCAGTCATCTCTTTGATCAATGCCGTGGTCGCCAAGACCCAGGGTCCGGCGGACTTTGAAGGATCCGGTACGGGAACCGTCAACATCATGATTCACGATGGCGACAACGGCTCGGACATCGCGAACACGCTCGCCAAGCAGGGGGTCGTCGCCAGTTACGGCGCGTTCTACGATCTGTTGCTCACAACGTCACCGGCGCCCATTTTTCAGCCGGGTGTTTACAAGCTGGCCGCCAAGATGAGTGCGGCATCCGCTCTGAAAGCCCTACAGAATCCTGCGAACAAGCTCGAACGCACTGTGGTGATTCCCGAGGGAACGGTAGCTGTCGACATTTATCAGCTCATCACCGAAGGAACCGGGATTCCACTGGCCGACGTGCAGGCCGCGGCCGCCGACGTTTCGTCGTATGGGTTGCCGCCCGAGGCAAAGACTCTCGAAGGGTTCCTGTTTCCGGCGACGTACACTTTCTCGCCCGGCGTCACAGCTCACGACGCGCTCAAGACCCTCGTTGACCGTCAGTTCGAAGCACTCGATAGTGCCGGGGTCGCGGTGGACGCACGATGGAAGACCATTGTGCTCGCGTCGCTGATTCAGAAGGAAGCCGGGCTACGCAACGACTATTACAAGGTATCGCGCGTGTTCCTGAACCGACTCGACCCGGCACAGTGGCCGAGCAGGCTGCTGCAGTCCGACGCGACGGTGGCCTACGGCACCGGCCAAACGCATCGCGTCACGACGACCGATGCCGAGCGTGAAGATGCCAGCAACCCGTATAACACCTATGTTCACCCGGGGCTGCCGGTTGGACCAATTTCGAACCCCGGTGACCTGGCCATCGATGCTGCGGTGCACCCGGCCGACGGCACCTGGCTCTACTTCGTCACCTGGAACCTTGACACGGGCGAGACGATCTTCTCGACAACCTGGGCAGAACATGAAGCTGCGGTCGCAAAGTGGCTAGCCTGGATGGATGAACACCCCGAATACGGTTAGCCCCTCGCCCGTCTCCCCGGCCGACGCGACGCCTCACCGGCTGGCCGTGGTGGGCTCGCCGATCTCACATTCGAAGTCGCCGGCTCTGCACAACGCCGCTTACCGGGCGCTCGGCCTGAACTGGCAGTATGAGGCGGTTGAGCTGGCCTCGGGCGAGCTCGCATCATTCATTGCGGGGCTGGGCACCGAGTGGCGTGGGCTGTCGCTGACCATGCCGTTCAAGCACGAGGTGCTGCCGCTCATCGCGGATCTGTCCGAACTCGCCGTGCTCACCGGAGCCGTCAATACCGTGCTCCTGGGCACGAGATCGTCCGGTCCGACTGGCTTCAACACGGATGTCCCCGGTCTCGTTCACGCACTGGCCGAGGGGGGTATCACCGCAGCGAGCAACGTCGTGGTTCTGGGGGCCGGGGCGACCGCTGCCTCTGCTCTGGCCGCTGCCGCGGAACTCGGTGCCGAATCAGTCGAGGTGCTCGTACGCAACCGGCAGAAGGCTGCACCTCTCGTTGAGGTGGCACGCCGTGTGGGTCTCACCATCACGGTGACGGAGTTCGCGGAGGCCGCGTCCGCCGACTGCTACTACGCGCCGATACATCCGACCGAGCTTGTGATCAGCACCCTGCCCGGTGGAACCGAGTTGACGACCGGGTTCACGCGGGAGTTCCGGCACAGTGCGGCGCTCTTCGATGTGGCGTACTCGCCCTGGCCGAGCGCCCTCGCACAGGCGTGGGTCGCGGCCGGAGGCACGGCGCTCTCGGGTGAGGCAATGCTGCTGCATCAGGCGTTGATTCAAGTGCGCATTTTCGTCTCGGGTGATGCGTTTGAGGCGCTGCCGGACGAGTCGGCCGTGTTGGCCGCGATGCGGGCCGTGCTCACGAGCTGATCACTGCGGTGAAAGCACGGGCTCGGCCTATGGAAAGATAGGAGCCATGCTTCGTTGGCTCACTGCCGGAGAATCCCACGGTCCCGAACTCATCGCCATTGTCGAGGGTTTGCCCGCCGGAGTTCCGGTCACACTGGAATCGATCCGCCTCGACCTTGCGCGCCGCAAACTCGGCTATGGCCGAGGTGCGCGCATGAAGTTCGAGGAGGATGTGCTCGACATCTCGGGTGGCGTGCGCCACGGGGTCACACTCGGAGGCCCGGTCGCAGTGCGTATCGGCAACAGCGAATGGCCCAAGTGGGTCGAGGTGATGAGTGCGGAACCGGTTGACCCGGCCAAGCTCGCGCGTGGTCGCGGCGCTGCTCTGACCCGCCCCCGACCCGGCCACGCCGACTTGGTCGGCATGCAGAAGTACGGTTTTGATGAGGCCCGCCCGGTGCTCGAACGGGCCAGCGCACGAGAGACCGCAGCGCGAGTCGCGCTTGGTGCGGTTGCGCGCGGCTTTCTCGCCGAGCTTGGGATCACCCTGGTCAGCCACACGCTCTCGATCGGCCCGGTTCGGGTGCCAGAGAACGCACCGCTGCCGGTTTCGAGCGATGTCGACACCCTCGACGCCGATCCGCTGCGCTGCTTCGACCCCGAAACATCGGCGTTGATGGTGGCCGAAGTGGATGCCGCGCACAAAGACGGTGACACGCTCGGCGGCATCGTCGAGGTGCTGGCCTACAATCTTCCTCCCGGGCTCGGTTCATTCGTGCACTGGGACCGCCGCCTCGACTCGCAGCTGGCGGCTGCGCTGATGGGCATTCAGGCGATCAAGGGCGTCGAGGTCGGCGATGGCTTCCTCACCACCACCCGCCGCGGTTCGGCCGCTCACGATGAACTCGTCTTTGATGACGGCGCCATCCAGCGCACCAGTGACCGGGCCGGCGGTACAGAGGGCGGCATGAGCACGGGCACGGTGCTGCGGGTTCGAGCCGGGATGAAGCCGATCGCGACCATCCCACACGCTCTGCGCACAGTCGATGTTGCGACGGGGGAGGCGGCATCCGCTCACCACCAACGATCTGACGTCTGTGCGGTTCCCGCAGCGGGTGTCGTAGCCGAGGCGATGGTGGCGCTCGTGCTCGCGAACTCCGTGCTCGAGAAGTTCGGCGGCGACTCGGTTGCTGAGACCCGTCGCAACCTGGAGTCGTACCTGGCGAACATTCCCCAGAACCTCACGACGGGTGCGTCGAGCGACGCAACGCTCTAGCGATGGCTCACCCGTCGCGCCCGCTCTTTCCGCTGGTCTTCATCGGGCCCATGGCGTCCGGAAAGACACGGATTGGAAAGCGGGTCGCCGCGGCGCTGAAAGTGCCGTTCGTCGACACCGACAAGCGTGTGGTGGCCGAGAACGGGCCGATCGCGGCGATTTTTGAGGAGTCGGGCGAAGCAGCTTTTCGGAGGCTGGAGCGCAGCGCGGTGGTTGACGCGCTGACCGGTGCCACCGTCGAAACGCGCGAATCGGTCGTCTCCCTCGGTGGCGGAGCCGTGCTCGACCCGGCTACCCAGGCGGACCTGCTGGGCTGCACCGTCATTTTTCTGAGCGCGACGGCCGACGCGGTCGCGAACAGGATTCGGGGCGGGAAACGCCCGCTGTTGACGAACGGTACCGCCGATTGGCAACGAATTTTTGATGAACGGCGCCCCATCTACGAGGCGTTGGCAAGCATCCACATCGACACATCGAATCGCGCGGTCGAACAGATCGTCGACGAGATCGTGGAGTGGGTAAGAGAGAGATCATGACTGAGATGACTGTTCCTGACGGCACCACGACAATCACCGTGAGCGGTGTCGACAGCTACCCGGTATTCGTGGGCCGTGGCCTGGTCGGCCAGGTGGCGGAGCAGCTTGGCACCACCGTGCGCAAGGTACTGATCGTGCACACCTCGACTGTGGGCGCGCGGGCCGTTGCCCTGCGGGAGAGTTTGCTCGAGAACTACGAGGTGCTCATCGCAGAGATTCCCGATGGCGAAGCGGCGAAGCGGGTCGAGGTGGCCGCGTTCTGCTGGGGCGTGATGGGCCAGGCCGACTTCAGCCGCACGGATGCCGTGATCGGCTTCGGCGGTGGCGCCGTGACAGACCTGGCCGGCTTCGTCGCCGCAACCTGGCTGCGGGGCGTGAAGCTCGTGCAGATTCCAACGAGCGTTCTTGGCATGGTCGACGCCGCCGTCGGTGGCAAGAACGGTGTCAACACGGCCGAGGGCAAGAACCTCGTCGGCACCTTCTACGCGCCGAGCGCCGTGCTGTGTGACCTCGACACTCTCGACGATCTGCCGCGCAATGAGATTCTCGCCGGCTTCGCAGAGATTGTGAAGGCCGGCTTCATCCAGGTACCCGAGATTCTCGACATCATCGAAGCGGATGTCGCCGTCGCCACCGACCCGAAGACGGCCGAGTTTCGCCGTCTGGTCGAACTGTCGATCGCAATGAAGGCGCGCGTCGTGGGCGAGGACTTCAAGGAAGCAAACCTGCGTGAAATTCTGAACTACGGCCACACATTGGGTCACGCGGTGGAGCACGCCGAGCGCTACGGCTGGCGCCACGGCGCGGCCGTCGCTGTCGGCATGATGTTCGCTGCCGAGTTGGCGCACCTCACCGGGCGTCTGCCGGAATCGGTTGTCGACCGGCACCGCAGCATCCTTGAATCGCTCACGCTGCCAACGACCTACCCCGTAGGACGGTGGAAGACGCTGCTGGCCACGATGCAGCGCGACAAGAAGACCCGCAGTGGCATGCTTCGTTTCATCGTGCTCGACGACGTCGGCAAGCCGACGGTGCTCGAAGGGCCCGACGCGTCGTTGCTGTTCATGGCCTACCAGGCGATCGGTTCCTAGCGGCACCGCCCCAGCGCGCTACGCCGCTGGCTGCGCATTCCTCTTCGGAAGCACCCAACCGGCACGCGCGAAGTGGCAGGTGTAACCGCCCGGGTGCTTGATCAGGTAGTCCTGGTGCTCCAGTTCGGCCTCCCAGAACGCTCCGGCCGGCACCACTTCGGTCACGACAGCGCCGGGCCAGAGACCGGAAGCATCGACGTCGGCGATGGTGTCGTGAGCGACCGTAACTTGCTCGGGGCTCGTCGTGAAGATGGCCGAGCGGTAGCTCGAGCCGAGGTCGTTGCCCTGGCGGTCGCGCGTGGTGGGGTCGTGCACCTGGAAGAAGAACTCGAGTAGGTTTCGATAGCTGGTCTGCGTCGGGTCGAAGACGATTTCAATCGCCTCCGCATGGCCGGCGTGGTGACGGTATGTGGCGTTCGCCACCTCACCGCCGGTGTAACCGACACGCGTCGACACGACGCCGGGGCGCGTGCGAATCAGATCCTGCATGCCCCAGAAGCATCCGCCGGCAAGAATAGCGGTTTCGGTTGCGGTGGTCATGGATGGTTCTCCTTCTGTTGACGGGGTGGGGGAGCCGGGTGCGGCGTGAGTGGGAGTGCCAGCGGCGTCGGTCGCGGGGAACAATGACCGGTAGCGACCGTAACCTTCTCCGTCGAGTTCGTCGACGGGCACGAAGCGCAGGGCCGCCGAGTTCATGCAGTATCTCAGCCCACCGGCCTGGGCCGGGCCGTCGTTGAAAACATGGCCGAGGTGGCTGTCCGCGCCGGAGGAGCGCACCTCTGTGCGTTTTCCGAAGAGTCCGCGATCCGTCTTCTCGGCGACGGCCTCCGGCTCAATGGGTCGGCTGAAGCTGGGCCAACCGGAGCGACTGTCGAACTTGTCGGTCGAGGCGAACAAGGGCTGTCCCGAGACAACGTCAACGTAGATTCCTGGGTCATGATTGTTCCAGTATTCGTTCCGAAATGCGGGCTCGGTGCCCTCTTTCTGGGTGACCCGGTATTGATCGTGGGTGAGGCGGGCGACCGCCTCCGGTGTCTTGCGGTATTCGTCTGACACGCTATTCCTCCTTCAGGGCAAAGCGGGCTAAGCCGCCCGGTGACACCTGTTATTCGGTGCCGGTGGAGATAACGGATGGGTGAGGTCTACTGTTCCCGGCAACCTGGGAGCCGGCTTGAGAAGTATCGGGTGCGCTCAGCATCCCGGCGGCGGCATCCGTGAGAAACCGTCCGGTTGCCGACCAGTCGGCGTGCTCGGGATGGATGCTGATGCTCTCCTCGTAGGCGGCACAGGCTTCGGTGATCAGATGGGCCATCAGGGTGAAGCGTCCGTTGATGATGTCGTCGGGAATGTGGGCCATTCGCGAGTGCAGGATGCGGGTCACGCGACGCAGGCTCGGGCCGAGCAGCGGATCATCATCGAAGAGACTGCCGATGGCGGGATCGGCCAATGCCTGCCGAATGAACCGTGCGCGCCAACTCGGCTGAGGCAGTGCCCCGAGAGAGTCGGTCATCGGTACGACCGTGGCGCGAACATAGTCGATGACATCACCGGTGTCGCCGAGGGCGTCGATGATTGCGGCTCGCGCGGGTTCGAGATCGGACACCTGGCGCTCAACCATTTTTTGGAGCAAGCCTTCCCGGCTGCCGAAATGGTAGGCGACGGCGGAATGATTGGTGTTTCCGGCCTCTTCGGCGATTCGTCGACTGGACACCTGCGCGATTCCATGCTGGCCGATGAGGCGTTCGGCCGCATTCATCAGGGCCTCGCGGGCCGGGGCGCTGGGTCTTGCCACGTTGTCTTCCGATCGTTGTCAGGACGGATGTGCCCGGTTCGCGCGTTTCGCAGCCGGCGCGGGTCATGACATCCAGTCTACGGCCCCATTTGCTTTTATAAGTCACGTGGCGTATATTGGTTTTTCCGGGACGCCACAGCTGCCGCCTTCGCGAAACGCACGGCACGATGACGAGCCCGCGTTTGTGAGTGGTCGCCACTTCCGCCGCACGGGCAGCTGTTCCTGCAGCTGTCACTGGGCAGGTTCTGCAGCCCTGGCTCCGTCCCCGCGTGCATCCCATCCGGGCGCGCTCGATTTCAGCTGCCGCCCTTCAGCGGCGAGGAAGAAAGATGTCACTAACCTCCCCACCCGTCGTCACCGACACCCCGCCGGAATCCGGCCCCATTGCATCCACGAACGACCGCAAGAAGTCGATCGCTGCGGTGATCGGGTCGCTCGTTTTCGCATTCCTCATGGTCATCATGATGACGAGTACCTACCTCGGCACCATGCATGCTCCCTCTCCCCACGACATGCCGGTTGCCGTCATCGGCAGCGGTTCGGCGGCTGAAGGCGCTGTCTATTCGCTGGAGAAGGCGGAGAACTCGCCCGCATCGATCCAGATCGTCGATTCCGTCGCCCAGGCCGAGAAGCTGCTGCAGGACCGCGAGATCTCCGGGGCGATTGCCCTGCCGGCCGATGGTTCGGCTGACCGCGTCGCAACGATCTACACGGCGTCGGCGGCTGGAGCTTCGCAGGCATCCGTGGTCACGCAGATCCTTTCTCCGCTCGCGGTTGACGCCGGGTTGACCGTCGAGAACACCGATGTTGCGCCCTTGCCGGTGAACGATAGCGCCGGAATTGCCGCCATGTTCATGGCCATGGCTCTCATGCTGGCCGGCTACATGCCGATCGGACTGATGCTCACGGGCGCTCCTGAACTCCTCCGGTTGCGCCGGTTCGTGCCCGTCTGGGCGGGCTGGTCGGCACTGATGAGCGCAATCGTCTGGTTCATCGCCGGCCCGGTGATCGGTTCCTTCAGCGGCCACACCGCAGCAATTCTCGGGATCGGTTGGTTGACGGTTTTCAGTATCGGGCTCGTGCAGCTGTTCCTCTCGCGCATCCTCGGCGCCGCCGCCGTGCTGGTCGGGATGCTGCTGGTTGTCGTGCTCGGAATGCCGGCCTCCAACCTCGCGATGTCTGTGCACACCATGCCGGGCTTCTTTGGCTTCCTCCATGGGGTTCTGCCGTTGGCCGGAGCCGGTGAGGCATTCCGCTCCGTGCTCTATTTCGGTGGCACCGGAGTCGCCGGCTATCTGTGGCGATTCGTGTTTGCCGCGGTGCTCGCGGTGCTGGTGACGGCGGGCATCGACCTCGGCCGCCGTAAGAAGAAGGCGAAGGCGCTGGCCGCCTCGGCGACAATTCTTGAACCAGCTTCGGCGACGGTGTCTGACACAGCTCCGGCGACAGTTCTTGAATCAGCTCCGGCCGCGCCTGTGGTCGACCCGACGCCGACATCCGTTAATCCCCGCAGCGAGCGCAAACCCGCAATGCCTGGTGGAAAGCCGCGCTCGACGCCGGTACGCTACCTCATTCTGGCGATCTTCCCGTTTGCCATGGTCGCTCTGATGCTCGGCATCATGCTCTCCGCAATGCACAGCCCCAGTCCCGCGAATATGCCGATCGCGGTGGTGTCCGCCACTAGTGCGCAGGCCGAGCAACTGGCCGAGGGCTTGGCGCAGAACACCGACGGTATGTTCACGATCAGCACCCTGACGAATGTCGACACAGCGAGCGAGATGGTTTTCAGTGGTGAGCTGGTCGGCGCCTTCGTTCTGCCGGATGCCGAACACCCAACCGCGACACTGATTACGTCGGGTGCCGCCGGAACCGGGCAGCAGATGGTGGTTCAGCGCGTCGCCGAACAGGTCGCTGCTCAGATGGGCGTGGAAATCACGCCTGTCGATGTTGCTCCGCTGCCAGCCACCGACACCAACGGTGCGGTCAGCATGTACATCGCGATGGGCTGGGTGATGGCTGGCTTCCTGGGTGTGACAGTGCTCGTGGGCGGTGCGCCGTGGCAGCTGCGCGTGCGCAAGCAATTGCCGACGCTTGCCGTCTGGTCGATCTTTATGTCGCTGATCACCTGGGTCATCGCCGGCCCGCTGGTCGGGGCCTACCATGGGCCGGTGCTGCCGCTTCTGGGAATCGGCGCGCTGACGATCTTCTGCCTCGGACTCGTCACGGCGGCTGTGGCTCGTCTCATGGGAATCCTGTCGGTTGTTCCGATCGTCACGGTGTTCATGTTCATCGGGGTGCCTGCGTCGGGTGGTGGATTGTCGACCTACATGGAGCCGGGCCTTTTCCAGACCCTTCACGACGTCTTGCCGCTGCCGGCCGCATTGGGAGCGATACGTTCGATCGCGTTCTTCGGTGGCGCCGGGCTCGGCTCGTTCCTGCTGACCCTCTCGGTCTGGGGTATCTTCGGGCTGGTCGCCAACCTCATCATCAGTGCGTTTCACAACGCACGATCGGCTCGGAGGCTGCGAAACGGCAGCGGCGACATGTCCGAGACGGAATCCAAGACGGATTCCAGGGTTGAGGCTTCCGACGGCGTCGAGGGTCGGGTCGAAGAGGGCGATGGCGCTGAGGCCCGAGTCGAAGGCCCCGAGCAGACCGAACTGGCCGAACGGGTCTCCGTCGACTGAGTCGAGTGAGTGTGCAGGGCTGCGGCCGGTGCGACGCCCCCAGGCGTCACACCGGCCGCGGCTATTCGTGTAGGCCCACCCTTTGCTGCACACGCTTCATCCAGCGCGGTGCCCACCAGAGAACCGTCTCGAGCGATGTCATGACCGCTGGCACGAGCACGGATCGCACGAGTGTGGCATCCAGCAGGACCGCCACGGCCAAGGCGACGCCAATCTGCTTCATCTGCATCAGCTCGCCGGTGGCGAAGCCCGCGAAGACCAGCACGATAATGAGGGCCGCGGACGTGATGATGCGGCCCGAGCTCTGCAGCCCGGTTTCGATTGCCAGCCGTGTGGGTTCACCGCGGTCGTGATGCTCCTTGATGCGTGCGAGCAGAAACATCTCATAGTCCATCGCGAGTCCGAAGCCGAAGACGAGTACCAGAACGAGCACCAGGGCGTCGACTCCCGACACCGCAGCTGGGTCGAAGTTGAGCGGCCCTGCGAGATTTCCCTCCTGGAAGCCCCACACGAGCACGCCGATCGAAGCCCCGAGTGAAAGCACACTGATCAGGAGGGCTGTGAGAGGGATGACGACCGAGCCCGTCATCAGGAACAGCAACACGAACGTGGCGAGCGCGATCACCATGGCTGCCCAGGGGGCTCCCTGCACCAGCGAGTCGATGTAGTCGACGGATGCGGCATCCGTGCCCCCGACCCAGTTCGGAAAGTCGGGCCGATCGGCTCGGATCTCACGCACGACAGAGGCGCCCTGGTGCGTCTGCGCGGTGACCTGTGACACCCAATAGCCGTTGGCCGCTACCGGGGCCGTGGTCCCGGTGACATGCGGCAACGCCCCGACCTGGGCCGCCCAGGCCGCGGCAGCGGGTTCGTCGGTCTGGCTGACAAGTTCGATGCGAGGCGCAACGGCGTACGGAAAATTGTCGCCCAGCGCGGTGAGAAAGGCGGCCTGGCTCGACGACGCAGGAATAGCCTCATCGCCGCTGTTCGACACGGTGAGGCTCAGAACCGGGCTACCGAGCAGCAGCAGAACGACGAGGCTGCCCAGTGCGACGAGGAGCGGCGCGTGTTGAATCCCGCGGGTGAGTTTCGAAAAGAAGCCCTCGGCCGGCGCGACATCGCCAAACCGGCTGAGCAGAGTGCCGAGCCCGGGAATGCGAGTGAGCAGCCCCGGCTTCAGGAGCCGTTCGCCGAAATAGCCGAGTAGAGCCGGCACCAGCACAAGAGCGGTGAGGATGGCGATCACCACGACCGAAACCGCGCCGATAGCGATTGCTTTGATGATGGCGGGTTCGAAGACGAGCAGGCCGAGTGTGGCGAGGGCGAAGGTGAGCCCAGAGAACAAGACCGTGCGTCCAGCGGTGTTGACCGTCGTGCCGACCGATTGCAGCATCAGTTCGTGGCGTTCGAACGCGGTCTGTTTGATCACCGGGTTCAGCTCGGTGACCCGCGCGCGAAATTCCTCGCGAAACCGGCTGACGATCAGCAGGCCGTAATCGATCGAGAGGCCGAGGCCGATCACGGTGATCACGTTCATCACGGTGATGTTGATGTCGAGCAGGTAGGTGAATGCGAACAGCGAGCCGAGTGCGCCAAGAATCGAGGCCCCGGCCCCGATGAGCGGCATGGCGGCGGCGAGAAAGCCGCCGAAGATGATGAGCATCACCAGGAGGGCGATGGGAAGGGAGATCAGTTCGCCCTTTTCCAAGTCGTTTTGGGCCACGGCGACGAGTGACTTCACAACGAGGGGGTTGCCGCCGACTTCGACCATCGCGTCGGGGGATTGACGACGGATGTCTCCGGCCGCGACGTCCAGCCGGCTCTCGACCTGGGTGAGCAGGCTGTCGCTGAGGGTGCCGTTGGTGGTTTCCATGCTCACCGTGAACAACAGGCCGGTGCCGTCGGGGGAGAGCAGCGGCGCGGCCACGGGGGCCGGCTGCCCGTCTGCCAGAGGTGGAACGGCGAGGGGATCGACGACGGCTGTGACACCGGGAATTGCCGCGAGATCGTGGCTGGCTTCGCTCAGAACGGCGTTCAGCCCGGGGGAGCTCGGGTCGACACCGTGAAGCAGCAGCGAGAGCGACTCGGTATTCGCGTTCTGACTGGTGTTGATCAGGTGCGCCGCGTGGCTGGCCTCGCCGTCGACGGTGGGACCTGCGCTGGAGAGCCGGTCGAACAGGCTCTCACCCGTGACGCCACCGAGCGCAGTGGCAGCGCAGGCGGCGAGGAAGACCACCCAACAGATGAGAACGATGAGACGGTGGCGAGCCATCGCCACGCCCACGGTGCGCAACATGCCGCGCTTCTTTCCCGGTTGGTGAACGTCGGTGATTCGGCCACACTACTCTTGCCGTACCAACTTTTCCCCGAGAGATTCACGCGATGAGCATCACCTTGAGTGCCTTCGTCTCGGCAGCTCGGCCGAACACATCGTAGGCCTCGACGATGTCGTTGATGGCGAATGTGTGACTGACGAATGGCGCCACGGGGATCTTGCCCTGTGCCACCATTTTGAGGAGCGTGCTGGTGGTGTTGGTGTTGACGAGGCCCATGGTGAGGGTGATGTTTGTGATCCAGAGTGCATCGAGGGCCAGCTCGACGCCCTTCCCGTGCACGCCGACGTTGGCGACGTGGCCGCCGGGGCGTACGAGGTCGATACACATCTGGAACGTGGCCGGAATCCCGACCGCCTCGATGGCGACATCGACCCCGAGGCCGTCGGTGAGGGCGAGGACCTGTTCTTTCCAGTCGGCGTCGCTGGAGACGACTGCATCCGTCGCCCCGAACGCCCGAGCGGCTTCGGTGCGGTTGGCATCGAGGTCGATGGCGATGATGTGGGAGGGGCCGTAGAGACCAGCTGTGGCGATGGCGGCCAGCCCGACCGGGCCAGTGCCGACGACGGCGACCACGTCGCCGGCTTTGACGGCACCATAACGCACGCCGATTTCATGGCCGGTCGGCAGGATGTCGGAGAGCAGCGTTCCCTGCTGCGGGGTGACCCCGGCGGGCAAATGGTAGACAGAGGTCTCGGCGTACGGCACGCGCACATACTCGGCCTGGGTGCCGTCGATGAGGTGGCCGAAGATCCAGCCGATGCCGGAGGCTCCCTCGTCACCGAGGCAGTGTGCGAAGACACCCTGTTTGCAATAGTCGCACTTGCCGCAGGCAGAGACGCAGGACAGGATGACCTGGTCACCGACAGCGAGGGTTGTGACCGCGGCCCCGATCTCGGTGATGGTGCCGACGCCTTCGTGGCCGAGGATGCGTCCCGGCGTGACCGCGGCGACGTCGCCCTTCAGGATGTGCAGGTCGGTGCCGCAGATTGTGGTGGTGTCGATCTTCACGATGACGTCGGTCGGGTGCTGAATCGTGGGGTTCGGCACCTCTTCCCATGCTTTCTGTCCGGGACCTTTGAAGACGAGCGCTTTCATGACGACTCCTGACGGCCATCGTGTGATGGCTTGTGATGAGGGGGTGGTACTCGGGAGAGTACCGCTGGGCCGAGGCATTACAAGGGGTGTCTGATCCGCACCCGGGACGAGCGGCGGTGATCGGCGTACTCTCTGTGATGAATGGGAAGTGCCTCGTCGTCTGTCGGCGGGATCGAGCCACGTCGGGAGCACAGATGTCGAAGTTCATGCGGGATGCGCAGGCGGCATGGGTGGCGTTCGCCGTCGCGCTCTTGGGTGTGATCGCGAGCGTGCTTCTCCTGCTCATGTTCGCCGTCGAGCTACCGTTCAACGGACCCTACGGATATGGCGCCGGCTACGAGGTGCTGACAGCCGGAGCGAGTGTGCTGTCGGCCGTGCTTGTTCTGTACCTCAGCCGCATGGCTCGGCCGGGGCCAAGCGCACGCGTTCTCGCCCCCGCTCTCGCGATCCTCTTGATCGTTGAAGCCGCGTTCGCGCTGCTGCTTGTGCTGCACCTCGTCGCCGTCGAGGTGTCAGTGGCGGCGACACTCACGGTGCTCGTTCTTGAAGGAATCTGGTTGATCTGGCTGAACCGTCGACTGGGGCGCTTGGGCGCATTCTCCCCGTTTCTCAGCACGTTCGGCTGGTTGATTGGTGCCTGCCTGACCATTGGGGTGCCCATTAGCGTTCTGGGGCTGCTGCTGCCACCGCTCGAGATTCTCCAGCTGCTCGTTTTGGGTTTCGGAGTCTTTCTCGCGGGCGGAGCCTGGCTGGTCTTCTCGTTGTGGTGGCTCATGGTCGGGGTGCGTCTGCTGCGCGGGCCGCGCAATGGGCAGTCCGGAGATGCATCAGCGGACGAAGCGAACGAATCCGACAGTGCGACTACGACGCATCTGCGTGGACGGCGGCGGGCCTCGATCGCGGCTCCAGCCGACAGGCCCTACTCATGCGCCTAACCGACGGGCAGGCGTTCCTGAATCACGTCGCGATCCCGCTCGATGATGGTACCGATGGGCCATTGCAGTGCACATATTCGTGCTCGATGGGCATACACGGCAGCACACTCGCGGCAGATGTTGGTGCGGGCCAACCCATCGCGGAATGCACGCATGAACTGCTTGATGTCCATCGGCAGGTCGACGACGACCGCGGTTGTCGTCAACTCGCCGGACGCCACACCCGCAAATGAGAGTGAACACTCGCAATCCCAGCTGTCGTCTTGGGCTACTCGGTCGCATTGGCCGGCATCAAAGACGAGTTCACCATCAACCGTGTGTGAGAAGTCATCATCGCGGTCGCCCTGGGTCGTGGTGGTTGCCACAAGTACTTTCATTTGGTCCTCCTGAATCAGATAGGACTGGCACAGCAGTAACGGTACGACCTGCCACCGACATGACATCCCACGACCGAACCGTGCCGAGTCGTCAGGTCCGACGACATGTGCCACAGGTTGACTAAGGCACCTCCACATGAACTGCAGGAATTTGTAGCATCGCGCGCACAAACGCCCGCCCGGCGTCGGTCACGGTCGAGCTGCCCAATCGACCCCGCGACAGCACGCCCAGATCGTGAAACGTGTGATAGCTGTCACGGATCAGGCCGATCACGTCATATTCGCCCATGGGCTGGCCATCGATGGCCCAGCCCAGCGCCCTCATGCTCTTCCCGATGGGTTCCGCATAATCACCGAAGCTCTCATAACGAGCGGATGCCACCTCCAGTGCAAACAGCACGACCGCGTCGCGCTCCGCCTCAGAACGCTGGTTCTGCACCAGGGCCTGTGCCAGGTAGTGCCAGAGGGCGACCGGGTCGCCCAGCAACCGCTTCGCCGCGACCGTCAGCAGCAGCCTGCCCTTGTACTTACGCAGAAGCTTGAATTGCACGGCGCTGGCGCGCAGGTTGGCCACGGGCATCGTCAACTCTTCCCGGTTGAATTTGCCGTGCCACCGGTTTTTCCAGCCGAGCTCGCGCATCGCATCGCTCACCACGACCGGAGGCATCCAGCCAGCCTTGCTGAGTGCAATGCCATCAGTGCCAGCGCGACGCATCAGCCAGACGAACGGCTCCACCATGCGTGCCGCGTCGGCGGGGGCGATAACGGCCGCGTCCAGGGCGGTGCCACGTTGCGCGCGGCGCAAAAGTGATTTTCTGAGGGCGATGGGCACGCGGCCGAGAGTGACGTCGAAGATGGTGGTGGGGCGGTCGGGGTGGGCGGCTTCGGTTGCCGCCCACGCGTCTGACACCGCGGCATCTGCGAGCGAACCGAGTTCGAGACGAAGTGACTGGTTGACCGCATCGACGTCCAGCGCGTTCGGGTCGAGGTTGCGCCAGGAGCCGAGTATGACGTCGACCCACTCGCGCAGATCGTCGTATCGTTCATGCTCCGGATCGTTGAGCGCCTCGAGCACCTCGGCGTAGCCGTGCGGTCCGCCGGAGTCTTCGAGCGGCCCGCGCCGTTCGCCGCGCACGAGTACAGCGCGCGGCGCGGATGCGGCGCCCGGCTCGTCCGCGCCATACTGCCCGGTCTCGATCAGCTCGACCCGGTGGGTCCAGCCGTCGCCAAAATCATACGAGTAATAGAGCGGCCCGGTGAGATCCGCGTACACGCCTGCGACGGTCCACTCGGCCTCGGGCAGTCCGGGGTCGTCGTCGTCGCTTTCCATGCTCCAGTGCAGCGGCTCGCGGCCGATCGTGGGCAGCCCGTGCCGTCCGTCATGCGGGTTGAGTTCGGTGAACTCGTGCAGGTGCGAGTTCTGCCAGCCCATCGCGAGCTGCAGCACAGTGTGCAACTCATCGAGGGCGAGCGAGCCGTCCACATCGACGAGCCGCCAAATCTCGGGTTCGCTCTCGAGCAAGCTCACGCGCAGACGATAACGGATGCGCTCGGTCAGGTCGTGTGGTGTGGAAGCGGCCATGCGTCAAGTCTGGCAGGTTGCGTGGAATTGACGATGCGGGTGGCGGCGATGCCCCTTGACTCGATTCCGCTATTGGAGTCCACTGATAGTGACATGAAAACTACCCGACCCTATGCAATGACCACGCGCGCGGCAGCACTGGACGAGACGCGCCAGCGCATCCTCAGTGCAACGATTGCGCTCAGCACCGAGAAGCTCACCCTCGAGATCGTGCTCGCCGACGTGGCCGAGCGCGCGGGAGTCTCGACGAAGACGATCCTGCGCCACTTCGGCAGTCGTGACGGGCTGCTCGACGCGGCCACCGAGGTCGCCCGTACCGAAATCGAGCAGGAGCGCACCGCTCCGGTCGGTGATGTCGCCGCGGCGATCGTGGTGGTGGTCGATCACTATGAGGAGCGCGGCGACTGGGTGATGCGGATGCTCGGCCAAGAGAATTCCGACGCCCGCGTGCACGACGTGGTCGACCTGGGTCGGCGGGTACATCGTGACTGGGTGCAAACGACTTTTCAGCCGCAGCTCGAGCGTCTGCCGCCGTCCGCCGCCTTGGCCGCAGCCGACCTGCTTGTCGTGGCGACCGACGTCTACGCCTGGAAGCTGCTGCGGCGCGACCGTGCCCTGAGCCGGGTTGACACCGAACTGCGGATGCGCCTGCTCGTGCACGCGATCGTGAATGAATGCGGAAAGCAGAATGAGGAGATGACGTGAAATGTTCACCGTGCTGTTCGTCACCTGGGATGGGGGCGGAAATGTGCCGCCGGCTCTCGGGATCGCCGCTGAGCTGAAAAGGCGGGGTAATGCCGTGCGGTTTCTTGGGCATCCGAGCCAGAAGGCGGCAATCGACGTCGCCGGCTTCGAATTCGAGGCGTACCGACACGCGAAACCCTGGTCTGTGCTCGCCGCACGGTCGGCGATGACGGCGCCGTTCGCCTACGCGGCAGTCTTCACCGACACAGGCATGGGGGAGGACCTCGTCGAATCGGTGCAGCGCACGGCCACCGACCGGGTGGTGATCGACGGCCTGCTCGTCGGAGCGATGGCGGGTGCGGCTCGCGCCGGCATCCCCTACTCGGTGCTCGTGCACACGCTCTACGGCGTCATGTTCCCCACGCTCACCACGGGACCGCTGTCGGTGATCGCGCGCGTCAAGCGGATCAATCCGGGCCCACTATATGCCTCGGCCGATCGCATCCTGGCCGCGACCCTCGAGGAGTTGGACGTCGGCTCGCATGCTGGGGTGGACTACACCGGGGTCGACTTCACCGGCCCGGTGGTGCCGCGAAACCTGCGTGAGAACCCGGCGGCAGCGTCGATCGGCCGGAAATCGGCCTCTGCCCCGCTGGTGCTCGTGAGCCTGAGCACGACCGCGATTGCCGGGCAGCGCGAGGCGCTGCAACGCATCATAGATGCGCTGGGCGGACTGCCCGTGCGTGCTGTCGTCACCACCGGCCCGGCGATCGACCCCGCCGAGCTGCGCGCTCCGGCCAATGCGGAGATGCGCCGCTCTGTGCCGCACGAGCAGCTGATGAGGCAGGCGTCGCTCGTGATCAGCCACGGCGGGCATGCCACGGCCATGCTGGCACTGGCGCACGATCTGCCGCTGCTGATCATTCCGATGAATCTGAGCTTCGACCAGCCGGTGATCGGGCAGGTGATCGCCGAACGGAACGCCGGGCTGGCGCTGGGCAAGAAGGCGACGGTGGGGGAGGTTCGTGCCGCGGTCGAACGGATGCTGGCGGACCCGAGCTCGAACCCGTACCGGCAGGCTGCCGTTCGCCTCGGGGCGCTCGTACGTTCGCAGAACGGGGCGGAAGTGGCCGCCGGCCTGATCGCGGCGGAACGCCCGTGTCCGGCCCGCAGAGGCGGGGCAGTTCGAGGTGTCTCCGGGTGATGTGACAGCGATTTTCACGCCCCATGTGGAACTCGTCAACACGCGCCAGCGCTTCGCCGCGGACGATTTCGTATTCCGTTCACACCCAGTCGACGACCATTCCGGTCTCGTCCTCACCGGTTTTCAAGCTGCAGCTGGCATGCAATTCCACTTCACAGAGTCACATGCTAAAAAACCTCTCGATCAGCCTTTATGAACCACGTGTGCTTGTGAACCACCTGTGCTTGTGAACCACCTGTGCTTGTGAACCACCTGTGCTTGTGAACCACCTGTGCTTGTGAACCACTCAGCGTTTCACCTCTTTCAGCGAGGCAAGCCGGGCATTCGTTTCCTTGAGACTGAATCGTGTCTGCTTCGCAGAGAGAGCGCCGCCAGCACTGCGCGTGACGACGTCCACCGGAGCCGTCCCGCCGCCGTCTACGCAGCGGGGCGTCGCGTCGGTGTCAGTCTCGGACATCTGCTCATGACGCACGGTGAGTTCCCAATCGTCGTCGGGCGTGTAAACGTAGAGAAGCTCGTCGTCGGGCTGCGCGAGCACCGATCCGATTGAGGCCGAGGTCTCATCAGTGATGCCGAACTGCTCGGCGAGTTCGTGGGCGAGCCCGAACGTGAGTGAGCCTTCGCCGCCGTCACTCCACTCCTCGCATTCGAACACATGCGAGTGCGCGTTCTGCCAACCGAACGCGCTCTGAATGATCTCGTGCAACTCGGCGAACGTCGCATGCGCGTTGACCTGCAGGCCTCGCCAGACGCGTGGTCGTGAGTCGACGAGGTCGATGCGCAGCTGTAAAAGCGTGCCGAGCGGATGCTCATTGGTTGGCACCTCGCTTGGCTCCTCGTCCTCCGGCTCCATTTCAGACAGGAGGGGTGCGGCGAGGACCTGCAAGGAATCAGCGATGAGGGCGCGCAGGCCGGCCGGCACCAGGTAACGCACGGTGCCGTCGTCGGCCGGGGTGGCCTCGAGAATGCCCGCGATCTGAAGGTGCTCGAGCACCGCCTGAGTGCGGTCATTCCCGCCCTCGCGTGGGCCGAGATCTCCGATCGTCTGATCGAGGAGCGCTGAAACTGCCGCGTTGCCGAGGCCCAAAAACAGCGCCGGGCGAACTGCGACGGTGAGCTGTGCAATGAGATGCATGATCGTGAGCAGCGCATTCTGGTTCTCGCTCATGATTTCTTCGGCAAACCACTGTTCGAGGTACACCGCGAGGAGATCCATCTGCGCCTCGACACGTCCTTGGGTGCCGGTCGCGCGCCAATGTGCGACCTGCATGCCCGGTCGGAGCGTGGCATCCGTCGTGTCGATCATCTGCAGGTCTACGAGAGTTCGCCACCAGATGGCAAGTGCGGGTACAGCGCTGAGTGAACCCGCTTCGTGGGAGTCGGCCGGGTCAAGGCCGATCAGAGCGGCGACAGTTGCGATATCGCCCGGCTGGAGATCGCCGTCGCTGGTGAGCGGACGCCCTTCGCCAATCCAGTCGAGCAGACGGTCGAGGCCGGTGACGATCGTGAGGGCCTCGAGAGCCGGCCACAGCTCGCTCTCACGCAACTCGGGGACGTCATCGAGTGACGCGAGCAGCGTTGGCATCAGTCCGCCGGGAAAGGCCTCGGCTTGAGCGATGACTTCGAAACTGGCGTCGATCTCAGCGTCGGAGGCACGCCACTGGCCGGTCTCATCGAGGAACTCGAGGTAGTGCAGCAACGTGTCGAAGAGCGTTTCGAGGAGGGGGCCGAGCTTGAATACTGATTCGGCCGAGTCGAGAAGGCTCGTGAGGGTATGCGCGGTGGGGTTGGCGAGCGTTAGCCCGTGGTCGAGCGTGTGGCTGATCCCGAAGAGTACTTTCAAGAAATCGGTGATCTCGTCGGTCGCCTGGTGCTCGGCCAGCCGGTGGTTGTCGTCGGTGTCATCAAGACGTGCGAGCTCGTCGGCCGTAAGGGGAACGGGTGCGGGGCCGCCTGCACCGAGGTCGCTGAAATCACGGCGAATCGCGAGGGCGTTGAGATGGGCGATGTCGAGCGTGTGCAGCTCGTACCAGGCCGGAAACTGACTCGGATGCCGCGAGTTGATTCCACGATACTGGGGCACTGCAATCCGCTCTGAGTGCGAGACTTTCCCGAGTTCACGCTGTCCGACCTTGTCGCGGCGCTCAGCCTGCAGTGGATCTTCTCCTCCTGGCCCGGTTCCTGCCGGTGGGTGCGGCGCTGTCATCCTTGAAGCCTCTCGCCGCATGTGATGCCTCCGACCGCACATGAAAGCTCAGTGACTGCTGCCCGGTGCCGCAAGCCGCAGCCGCCAGCTCACCAATGCGAGGTCAAGAGCAGTGCGCCGCTCGCGGTTCTCCAGATCGAGGCCGCCCAGCAACGCACTGATTCGCGCCAACCGGCTGTAGAGCGTCTGACGGCGGATGCCGAGCGTCTCGGCCGCCCGCGTCTTCGACATTCCCGCGGCCAGATAGCTGTCCAGGGTGAGCACCAGTGCGGCGCCGGTGCGCGCGTCGTGTTCCAAAAGCTCGCCCAGTTGATCGGTGACGAACTGCTCGAGTGTTTCATCGTCCACCAACGACATCAGGAGCTGGTACAACGCAAAATCGGCGGCCAGCACCACAGTCGCCGATGGCGTCAGTCGCAGGGCCATCCGTGCCGTCTCGCGCGCCTGCGCACACGCACTCACGAGCGCGGATACGCTCTCGACCAGCGGACTGGCACCGACAAGAACGCCGCCACCGGTCGTCGACCGCAGTTCACGGCGCAGTTCGTCGGCGAATTGATCAAGCACGGTGCGCACCTCGCGTGGCCGCACGGCCGCGCCAATCAGAATGTCGCCTTCGTAGTCGGCCACCAGCGCCACCCCGAATACTCGAGTGGCTGCCGCACGCGCGGCAATCAGAATGCTGGTCGTGGGGGAGGAAACCGACACGCTCGCAGCCGCCCCCGGGGCACGAGACGGATGCGGCCGATTCGGCACGCACAGTGCGATGGCACGTTGGTCGGGGCGCAGGGTCATTCCGACGCCGCCGGCCCGGGAAGTGAGCTCGGCCGTCGAGAGATAGCGGCCGGTCACCATGTCGCGGAGAAGTTCCGCGCCGGCCACACTTCGGTGGGCGGGTGACGCTCCGTAGCGTTGGACTTCGATGGCGATCAGCGGCGCGGCCGCTGCCATCACCACACGCAGCCGGGGTGTTTCCGCCGCCTGCAACACGAGACGGCCCCAGTCCTCGCCCGAAACCGTGATGCGCGTTTCGACGGTGTGCCGAACGGCGCTCGGCTCGGCCGGGCTTACGCTGGCCCCGGCGACCCGCTCGCCCGGCGTCTCCTCATCGGGTGCACTACCGGCGATCAGTTCACCGCCGGTCGTATAGACGGCTGCCGGACAGCGGGCAATCGCCCCGACGGCTCCAACGAACTCGATCAGCCCCCGGCTGCTTCCGAACGCCTGCAGCAGTTCGTCGCGCATGCTGTCGGTAGCCCGGAGCGCAGTGAGCTCATCGCCGAGAATCAGTGTGTGCGCGGCTTCGGACACATCCACGAACGGCACAACTCCGTGCAGGAGAACAAGCGGCAAGTCAACCCGTCGGGCCTCGGCCACGATGTCGTCGGGCACTGTCGAGAACGTGCGACCAAGTTCCAGCACGAGCGCGGCCACTCCGGCCCGCGCGAGCGTCGCGATGTATCGACGGCGGGCTTCCGGTGCCACGGCCACCAAGCCGAGCCCGGTGGTGAGTAACACCTCGCCCCCCTTTAACAACGGGGCGATGTCATAGATCTCGCTCGTGTGCACCCACCGCACCGGGCGCTCGGTCAGACGCGAACCGCTGACCACTTCGGGTCGAGCGCGTGCCACAACGGGGAGGGCGAGTAGATCCGCGACAGAGAGGGCCATGACTCCGACCGTACAGAGTGTCACGGATCATTGGGGAAGAAATGACGCATTGACTCTATGGTGCAGCGCAGAGACCCCCGTAGGGTCGAGTCACGCCACAGCCACAGCCACAGCCACAGCCACATCGAGTGAGAGAGAGTCGCCATGACCCGTCGCGCACGTTTCCCCGGCACCCCGAATCGACGTTTCGGAAGAATGCTGGCGGTCACCGTCGGCGCCACGATCACGGCGCTGGTGCTGAGCGGATGCGGCGGTGCCACCGGCAACGAGCCGGCCAGCAGCGGCGCAGCGGGGACGAGCACGAGCTCCGTTCCGTTCGTGTTCGGCGCCTTTGCCACCCCACTCGAAGAACCCTGGGACGGCGCGATCCACGCTGCGTTGACGAGCGCGGCCGACGAGGGCACCATCACCTACCAGCACGTCGATAACCTGAGCACGGCCGATGAGATGGAGCGGGCGCTGCGCGACATCATCGGCAGCCAGCATCCTGACATCATCATCGGCGACGCTTTCGCCGCCGAAGACGCCGTACGTGCCGTGGCCAAAGACTTTCCCGAGACCGCCTTCGCATTCGGTTCCGGTGGTGCTGAGCAGGCTCCGAACTTCAGCGTCTTCGACAACTGGCTCCAGGATCCTGCCTATCTGGCAGGAATGCTCGCCGGTGGGCTGACAACGACCGGAACGATCGGTGTCATCGGAGCGATGCCGATTCCCGAGGTGAACCGCATCGTGAACGGATTCATTGAGGGTGTGCAACAGACCAACCCGACAGCAACGGTCACGGTGTCATTCATCAACTCCTTCTTCGACCCGGCGACTGCCAAACAAGCGGCCGAAGCAGCCGTGTCCGGTGGCGCAGATGTGCTCTTTGCCGAACGCGATGGCGTGATCGCCGCCGCCGCCGAGCACAAGCTTCCGGTGTTCGGCATGATGGTCGATCAGCAGTCTCAGGCACCGGATTTCGTGGTCACGTCGTTGCTCTGGAATCTGCGACCCACCATCGATTCCGTCGTGAACGACGTCGCGGCCGGAACCTTCATGGCCAGCAACCTCGGCAAATATTCCTTTCTGGCCAACGGCGGCAGCGACATCGCCCCGATCAGCACGACAACGACGTTCCCGATCCCGGCCGATCTGATCAGCCACGTGGAGAAGCGCCAAGCTGAGATGGTCGCCGGCACGTTCACCACCCCGGTGAATGAAGAAGCTCCGGCCGGTTCCACCACCGTCGGTCAGTAGTGACTATCGGTGTCGTCGGGGTAACGGCACAGGATGCCGCACCCCGTGAGGCCCTGGCCGAGTTGGTCGGGATCACCAAGACCTTCGGGGCGCTCGTGGCCAACGATGCCATCGATTTGGCCGTGCAGACAGGCGAGGTGCACGCGCTTCTCGGCGAGAACGGCGCCGGTAAGAGCACACTGACCCGCATCCTCTACGGCTTGAGCCAGCCCGATCGTGGCGAGATTCGCATCAACGGGCAGAGAGTGCGCATCTCCTCGCCGGCCGACGCGATGGCCGCCGGAATCGGCATGGTGACGCAGGAATTCTCGCTGGTCGACACCATGACCGTCACCGAAAATCTGATGCTCGCGGGGGTCGGCCTCGGCGCGATCAATCGCGGCGCAGCGCGGGCGCGAGTCTTGGCAGCCGCCACCCGTATCGGCGTCACGATTGACCCGGATGCCGTGATCGAAACGCTCTCGGTCGGCGAACGTCAGCGAGTCGAGATCGTCAAGGCACTCTTTCACGACTGCCGGTTGCTGATCCTCGACGAACCAACAGCGGTTCTCGTGCCGCAGGACGTCGAGGTGTTGTTCGCGTCAATTCGACGGCTCACTGCTGCGGGAATGGGCGTCATCTTCATTTCGCACAAACTTCATGAGGTGGTGGCTATCGCCGACCGCGTGAGCATTCTGCGGCGCGGTCGTATCGTCGCCAGTGTGCCGGCGGCAGGCCTGGCTCCGCGGCAGATCGCAGCAATGATGGTCGGTGCGGATGCCGTCGCCGCGACCTCCGAAGACGACGTCGACGCCCTCGCCACGGTGGTCGGGCTGAGGCCCGACGAAGAAGCAGACACCGCTGGGTGGGCCTCCGAACGGACCTCCGAGCATCCTGCCCCCGTAGTCGTGCCGTCGGGTCTCGGGCCCGCTCTCGCCATTCGCGAATTGACTCTCGCGGGGTCGGCCAAACCGTTACTCGACAACGTCTCGATCACCGTCGCGGCTGGTGAAATCGTGGGTGTCGCCGGCGTCTCGGGCAACGGCCAAACTGAGCTGGTTTCGGTGCTCGGCGGAATGATCGAAGCCAGCAGCGGAACGGTGCATGTCGGCCCGATCGATGTCACCACCGCCGGAGTCACCGAACGGCTCCGCGCGGGGCTCGGGCGACTCACTGAAGACCGCCGGGGGAGCGTGATGCCGAACCTCACGGTTGAGCAGAACCTGGTCCTCGAAGACCTCGACCAGTTTCGGGTGGGCCCGTTTCTTGGCCGCCGTCGAATGCGGGCGCATGTGGCCGAGCTGATGCGCCGGTTCGACATTCGGGCCAACGCGTCAGATCCGATCCGTTCGCTCTCGGGCGGCAACATGCAGAAGGTGCTGTTGGCACGAGCGATCGCCCGCAACCCGCGAGCCCTGGTCGCCGCCCAGCCCACACGCGGCCTCGATATCGGGGCGTGTGAGTATGTCTACTCCCAGTTGCGCGCGCTGCGCGACGACGGTGCCGGAGTGCTGCTCATCTCGGAAGATCTTGACGAACTGCTGGGCCTCTGCGACCGCATTGTGGTTCTGTTCTCGGGCCGGATCATCGGTGAGATGCCCGCCGCCGATGCGTCGCGCGAACAGCTGGGTGTTCTGATGATGGGGCAGGCGTCGTGAAGATTCTGAGGCGCGCGAGCGAGTCCCGCTGGCTCACGCTGGTGGCGATCCTGGTCGCCGTCATTCTCACCCTCGTGCTCACCGCGGGCCCGATCCGGCTGGCCGGCGCAAACCCCGTGGCCGCCTTCGAACGCTATCTGATCACCCCACTGACCAGCCTCGCCGGAATCGGCGAGGTGCTGCTGGCCGCAACGCCGCTGATTTTCACCGGTTTGGCCGTCGCGATAGCCTTTCGGGTCGGCTATTTCAACATCGGTGCAGAAGGCCAATTTTTGGCTGGCACGATTGCGGCGACGATCCCGGCGCTCTACCTGCGGGATGCCCCGTCGGTGCTGGCGCTTCCGCTGGCACTCGGCGCGGGGGCGCTCGGCGGTGCGGTCTGGGCCTGGTTGCCGGCCTGGTTGAAACGAAACGTCGGCATCGATGAGGTGGTCACCACTCTGCTGCTGAACCCGGTCGCCCTCTTGCTCGTGCAGGGGTTGCTGAATGGGCCGTGGCGCAACTCGACAACCGGCTTTCCGGACTCCGACCGGTTTGGGGCCGGCTATGAGCTGCCACGTCTACTCGATGGTTCACGCGTGCATTGGGGGCTTATCATCGCCATCGTGCTGGTGATCGTAACCGGCGTGATCATGGCTTTCACCCCGCTCGGTTTGCGCCTGCGCGCCGCCGGGCAGGCCCCGGGAGCCGCCCGATTCTCGGGCATCCCGGTCGACTCTCTGAAATGGCGTGCTGCACTCGTCTCCGGTGCGATCGCGGGCCTGGGGGGAGCCAGTCAGGTGCTCGGCGTGCAGCATCAGCTCACGGCGACGATCTCGAACGGCTACGGCTACACGGGTATCGTCGTGGCGACGCTCGGGGCGCTCTCGGCCGGCGGTGTGTTGCTCGTGGCGATTCTGCTCGGCGACATCGCGGTAGGCGCCCAGAACGCGTCAATTGTGTTGCACGTGCCCACTCAGATGGGCGCGATCGTCAGTTCGACCCTGCTCCTCACGGTCGTGGCGGCGCTGTCGGCGCGCCACTACCGAGTGGTTCGAGTGAAACGGAGGGCCCCCTGATGGACTTTCCTCTGATCGCCGTGCTGGCAGCCTCGCTGACCATCGCGACGCCGCTCGTCTGGGCGGCTCTCGGGGCCATTCTGAACGAACGTGCCGGCATCATGAACCTCGGCATTGAGGGCACCATGTATGCGGGGGCGTTCGTGGGCTTTCTCATCGCGGCCACCTCGGGTTCCGCATGGCTTGGCTTGGGGGCGGCTGTTGTGGCCGGAGTTATGGCCGGTGCGCTGATGGCGCTCCTCACCGTGACGTTGGGAGTGAACCAACACGTCGCCGGCATCGGGGTGACACTGCTCTTGATCGCCGCCAGCGATTTCACCAACCGTCTGCTCTTCGCGACCGGTTCGCAGGAGGTCACCGCCAAGTTCTCCCGCCTTTTTAGCGGGATCCCCTTCTTCGCCCAGTACCCGATGACCTACCTGGCATTTCTGGTGCTTGCTCCCGTGCTGTGGTGGGTGTTGCGCTCCAGCGGCTTCGGTATGCGGCTGCGCGCCGTGGGGGAGAACCCCGAGGCCGCGGATGCCGCGGGTATCCCGGTTGCCCGCACGCGTTATGCGGCGCTCATGGCCGGTGGCGGACTCATGGCCATTGGCGGTGCCTTTCTGACCGTGTCGCTGCTCGGTAGCTTCACCTTGGATATCGTGAGCGGGCGCGGCTGGATATGCATCGCCCTGGTGATCTTCGGGCGCTGGCGCGTCTGGCCGGTTGTCGCCGGTGCGCTGTTGTTCGGGTTCGCCGATGCGTTGCAACTGCAACTCGCGATCACCCCGCTGTTCAGCGGTATCCCGAACGAGCTACTAATCGCCTTCCCTTATCTTGTCGTCATCGGCGCACTGGTGATCTGGGGTCGTGGTGTTCGCTATCCGGGCGCCTATCTGAAGCCCTACCGCCGTGCCTGACCGCAGCCGGCTGCAGGGCGAGCCCGTGCCTTTCCTCGTGATTTTCCCGCCCATCATTCCGATTGGAGACAAAAGATGGTTCTGACAGATTCTGAACAATTGGCCTTCGCCGTGGCCGAAGCGCGTACTGGCCGTGCCGAGGGAGGCATTCCGATTGGGGCGGCGTTGATCGTTGATGGCGCGGTGCTCGCCGTGGGGCGCAATCGGCGGGTGCAACAGGCCAGCGCGATTCGGCACGGTGAAACGGACTGCCTCGAGAACGCCGGGCGGCTGCCGGCCAGCGTGTATGCGCGCGCCACGATGGTCACGACGCTGTCGCCGTGTGACATGTGCACGGGCGCCATTCTGCTCTACAAGATTCCACGGGTCATCATTGGGGAGAACACGACGTTCTCCGGCGGCGAGGATTACCTGCGTTCGCGCGGGGTTGACGTCGTGGTTCTCGACGACGCGGACTGTGTGCAACTGATGAGTGACTTCATTCGGGAGGAACCGGTGCTCTGGAACGAGGACATCGGCGAGGAGGGGGCGGCGGCCTAGCTAATCTCGGCGTGCGCAGCCCGGTTGGCGCGCAGCCCGTCGAAGAGAGCGCGAAGACCGAGTTCGAAGGCTGCCTCGGCGCTGGACGTCTGGGCATGAGCCGGGTCGAGCGCGCGGTGCAACGTCGCGAGATCGGGTGGGACGACATCCGCTGAGAGGAATGAATCCGGCGCGATGATGTCCAGCGCCGAGCCGAGCACAAGTGCCTCCACGGTGCGCATCACCGCAACGGCTTCGCCATCCGCCCAACCGCTCTCGATGAGCGCTGAGATGACGACGTCGTACATGCGCAGCGTCGACAGATCCGTGATTGGCGTCGTCGCCAGCAAACGGATGGTGTTGGGCCGCGCCGCGAAGGCTGCAAGATACGAGCGCGCCCAGGCAACCAGGGCGTCGTCCCACGGCTCGGTCGCGAAGCTCGACGTATCGATGTCCTCGACGATGAGAGCACGCATGCGCTCGATGAGGTCGTCTTTACCGGCGATGTGGTTGTAGAGGGACGACGGCCGGCGGTTCAGCTGTGTGGCGAGTTGCTTCATCGTGAGCGCTTCGCTGCCGAACGTGTCGATCAGGTCGAGTGCCGCCTGCGCGATCTGTCTACTCGTGAGGTTCATGGCCGGCCTTCCCGATTTCCGCTTTGCATTTGGAGCTAGAGAACGTACTCTACCGAATACGCATTCAGACGAACGACGTTCGTTCGTATGATTTCTCGTTTTCAGATCAAGCACAACCCAATGGAGGGCACCACGTGAGCGCATCCGGCCGACAGAGGCTCTTTACCAACGGAACCGTCTGGATGGGTGCGGACGCTCCCGACGAAACTGCGCTGCTCGTGGTGGACGGTCGTATTGCCGCCGTCGGCGCCGCAGCAGAAGACGTCGCGAATGCGTCTGCTGCCTGGGCCGCCTCGACCGGGAACAGCGCCGCACCGCTGGAGGTCGTCGACCTCGACGGTGGATTCCTGATGCCGTCGTTCGGAGACGGCCACGCGCATCCGCTTCTCGGCGGTCTCGAAGACTGCGGCCCCGCCGTGCGCGGCTGCTCGAGCATCGCCGAGATCGTCGCCGAAGTGCGCCGCTATGCCGAAGCGAACCCCGACGAGGAGTGGATCGTGGGAGCCTCCTACGACGGCAGCCTCGCCGAGAACGGCCTCTTCGACGCGCGGTGGCTCGACGAAGCGGTGACAGACCGACCGGTCATGCTGCGCGCCTGGGATTACCACACGATATGGGTGAATTCGAAAGCCCTCGAACTCGCTGGCATCGACGCGTCGACAGCCGAGCCCGTGCTCGGTGAGATCCCGCGCAGATCCGATGGCAGTCCGCTCGGCACTCTGCGCGAATGGGGCGCGGTCGACCTCGTCACGGCCGTCAGCCCTGAGCACAGTCTCGAGGACCGCGTCGACGCGCTCCGTCGTGCCACGGCCCACTTCGCCAGCCTCGGCGTCACCTGGGTGCAAGACGCCTGGGTTGAGCCGGCGGATGTCGACACCTACCTCGCCGCCGCCGCATCCGGTGCTCTGTCCACTCGCATCAACCTTGCGCTGCTCGCCGATCCTCGGCACTTTCCGAACACGCTCCCGGCGATGGTCGCGGCCCGACGTCGGGTCGAAGAACTCGGCCACCCGCTGCTCACGGCGCACAGCGTCAAATTCTTCGCCGACGGCGTCGTCGAGAACGAAACCGGCGCCCTGTTGGAGCCCTATTGCACGGGCTTGCATGACCACGGAATGCTGGTCTGGACGCCGGAACAGCTGGCCGAAGCGGTCATAGCCGTCGATGCGGCTGGCTTCCAAACCCATATCCACGCCATCGGCGATGCCGCCGTGCGCTGTGCTCTCGACGCCATCGAACGCGCCGATAGCGTCAACGGTTCGTCTGATCGCCGTGCCGTGATCGCCCACGTGCAATTGGCCGCCGTCGACGACCTCGAACGGTTCGCGAAGCTCGGTGTCATCGCCACCATGCAGCCCCTCTGGGCGCAACTCGACGACCTGATGACCAAGCTCACCCTGCCGCGCCTTGGCCCGGAGCGCAGCGTGCGCCAGTACGCCATGAAGACACTCAGCGGTCTCGGCGCCCCGCTGGCGTTCGGCTCTGATTGGCCCGTCTCGTCGGCCGATCCTTTGGCGGGCATTGCTGTCGCCGTGCAGCGCACCAACGACGCCGGTGAGCCCGCTGGCGGTTGGGTCCCGCAGGAGAGGCTGAGCCGTGAAGCCGCCCTCGCCGCGTACTCGAGCGGAGTCGCCTACCAGGCGTTCGCCGACCGCGTTCGCCCGGAGAGCGCGACGGGTTCCGCAG
This sequence comes from Leifsonia psychrotolerans, assembly GCF_013410665.1. Classification (NCBI taxonomy): domain Bacteria; kingdom Bacillati; phylum Actinomycetota; class Actinomycetes; order Micrococcales; family Microbacteriaceae; genus Glaciibacter; species Glaciibacter psychrotolerans. The sequence goes on from NZ_JACCFM010000001.1 coordinate 951,296, forward strand.
ATTTCGCTGCGTCGTCGGATGGGCCCGGAATCTCTTCGGCTGCCGCGTGGGGCCGCATTGAGGTGGGCGCGAGTGCCGACCTGGTCTGGCTTGAGAGCGACCCGCGCACCAGCGCCGCATCCGAATTGTCGGCTGCGAGCATCCGTTCCACCTATCTCGCCGGTACACCGACGTATCGCGCGAGCTGAGAAAGGATCCACACCTATGAGCTCCTCCTCCGCTGAACCGCTCACCGCCACACCGCCCGGCACGGCAGCAGGGGAGGGCCACCTGCGTCGTGTTCTGGGCGTGCCCTCACTCGTGCTGTTCGGCCTGGTCTACATGGTGCCGCTGACGATCTTCACGACCTATGGTCTCGTCACCCAGATCACCGGGGGACGTCTGCCGCTGGCCTACCTCGTCACCCTGGTGGCGATGGTGTTCACCGCGCGCTCCTACGGGCTGATGTCGAAGGCGTTCCCGTTTGCGGGATCCGCCTACACCTACACTCAGCGCAGTTTCGGTCCCGGTATCGGCTTCCTGGCCGGTTGGGCGCTTCTGCTCGACTACCTATTCCTGCCGATGATCAACTACCTCGTCATCGGTATCTACCTGAACGCAGCCTTTCCCGCGATGCCCGCGTGGACGTTTGTTCTCGCGACCATCATCCTGGTGACAGTGTTGAACATCGTCGGCATTGTGTCGGTAGCACGCGCCAACATTCTGATCATCGCCGTGCAAACGATCTTCATCGTGGTCTTCGTGGCCATGGCCATCGGCGTGATCGGTGGCGCGGGGGCGGTCGACCCGCTTGCACCATTCACTGGAACCGGTGAGAACGGCGGGTTCCTGCCCATCGCCGCTGGCGCCGCGGTGCTCTGCCTCTCGTTCCTCGGCTTTGACTCAGTTTCGACACTTGCCGAAGAGACCCGCGATCCGCGCAAGAACCTGCCCAAGGCAATCATGATCGTCACGATCCTGGCCGGGGTGATCTTCGTCGGGCTTGCCTACATCGGCCACCTGGTGCTGCCGTCGCACCTCTTCACGGATGTCGACTCCGCAGCCCTCGACGTGATGGCCAAGGCCGGGGGAAGCTTCCTTGTCACGTTCTTCACCGCGGCCTACGTGGCCGGCGCCGCGGGTTCGGCGCTGGCCTCACAGGCATCCGTCTCCCGCATTCTCTTTGCGATGGGACGCGACGGGGTGCTGCCGAAGCGATTCTTCGGCAAGATCAATGTGCGCTTTGGTACGCCGGTATTGGCGATTCTCGCGGTGTCAGCCGTGTCGTTGATCGCGCTCGTGATTGATCTCGGCTTGCTCGCCGAGATGATTAGTTTCGGCGCCTTGATCGCGTTCTCGGCCGTCAACCTGTCGGTGATCAAGCACTACTTCATCGGGCAGCATCTGCGTGGCCGTCGCCACCTGTTCAGCTATCTTTTCGTACCCGCGATCGGCTTCGCGCTCACGATTTGGTTGTGGACCAGCCTCTCGCCGCGCACGCTGCTGGTGGGGCTGATCTGGCTCGGGGTCGGGCTGGCCTACCTGGCTTGGATCACCCGAGGGTTCCGCCGCCCAGTTCCGATGCTCGATCTGAAGGAGTAGAGCAGTTCGCGAGGCCTCGCCATTGGGGAGGCCTCACGAGCTGTGGATAAATCGTGCGAGTCGGCGCCGATCTGCCCTACGGTGTCGGCATGAGCATGATGACTCATCGTTGCCGTACGTGGCCCGCCGATCGAGCGATGCCTGCGCTCGCGGTGTGCGCTGTCGCGGCAGTGACCTCGGTTCTTCTTCTCGCCGGATGCACGTCGATGCCGGTGTCGCCACCGACCCCTGCTCCTTCGACGCACGAGCCGGTTTTCGCGTCAAACGCGGAAGCGCTGGCAGCGGCGACGGCTGCGTATGCGCAGTATCAGGCTCTCTCAAGTCTTATTGGGCAAGAAGGTGGTCTTGATCCGGACCGCATGGCTCGCGTTGCTGTCGGACAGGCATTGGATGCAGAAATTGAGTCAATGCGTTCATTGTCAAAGTCCGGACTTCGAGGCCACGGACAGCTTGCATTCGATTCGCTGGTAATTCAAAGCGCCAATCTTGACGATGGATCATTGGTTGTCTATCTATGCCTCGACGTGTCCCAGACCGATGTAGTTGATTCTGACGAAGTCTCCGTGGTTCCGCCGGATCGCGAAGTTAGATACCCACTTGAGGTCAGTTTTGTCAGCGGCGCTAAGCGTGTCTTGCTAGTCGAAAGGTCAGAGTCGTGGAGTGGCGAAGATTTCTGCTGATGACGACTGCGTTATCTCTCGTCTACGGGAGTTTGGCAGGTTCACCGGTGTATGCGTTAGTCCGAAGTGGGGCGTGCGTCGGATGGGACGCCGCGACAAGCACATGCCCTCCGTCTGTCGGCGGGAAGGTCGATGATGACGGGGGTGGTGTCACGGTGGGCGGCGGGTATGACACTGGCGGGGGCGGGTCTGGTGAGGGGGAGCCGGGCGCGGGCGCTGACGGTGGAGGTGCGGCGCCGGGTATGGATGTTAATGACCCGCTCTATTTCACGCGTGACACGTTTGGATCGGAGTGCCCGGTGGGGGCGCCGTGTGATCCGGGCCTGGTGGTGCGGGTGGGTGATCTGGTGAATATTCCGGCGGGGACGCCGACAAGTGGCATGGAGCCGAATGGGTGGGCGATCGTGGGGCTGCCGGCGAATTTCTATTCGCGGGCGGAGGCGCATGTGCGTAGTGGTGTTCTGTTGGGGTATCTGGCGGAGGTGCGCTTTACTCCGCTGGGCTTCGGTTGGGCGTATGGTGACGGTTCGCACGGTCGAACGGGCACGGGTGGTGCGTCGTGGGCTGCGCAGGGGCGTGCGGAGTTTGATGAGACGGCCACGAGCCATGTTTATGGCGAGTCCGGGTCGTTCGTGGTCACGCCGCGGGCGCTTTACACGGCCGAGTTTCGGTTCAACAGTGGGGCGTGGCGCACGGTCGCCGGCACGGTGTCGGTTGCGGGTCCCGCGTTCACGGTGGTGGTTGGCCAGGCCAAGACATTGCTTGTGGGTTCGGATTGTCGCGGCAAACCCCAGGCCCCCGGCTGCTGAACCGTTCGATACGAGTCAGCCGATCAGCGTGAGCATGAGTCTCGAATCTTCGAGAGCCTCAACTTCATGCGGCAGCGATGCTTCCAGGCGCAGGATGGCACCGGGGGCGAGCGTGGTGAGCTGCCCCGCTGCGGTCACGTTCAGGCATCCGTCGAGAGCCTGCAAGATCAATGTCTTGGGGGCACGGTGTTCTTTCATCACATGACCGGCCTCGAAGGAAAGAACGACGACGCGCACGTCCGGTGAAGTGAGCACCGTGCTGTGGCCGAGCCTGCCCGGAGTAACGGGAGAGCTCTCGAGCAGATCGCTGACAAAGACGAGTGGGACGGCATAGTGTTCCATACCCTCACGTTAGCCCGTTGTTGATCGAGCCCGCCCCGACCCGCAGACCTGCGCGCGAGCCCGCACCCAGCCCGACCCGCAGGCCTGCGCGCGAGCCCGCACCCACCCCGCTGATCGCACCCACCCCGCTGATCGAGCTCGTCGAGATTAACGCCCGAGGGCTCGACAGGCTCGACCCACGGTTCGGCGCTCGACCCGCACCCATCCGCTGATCGAGCCTGTCGAGATCCCGTAAGCCAACCTCAAGACTCGCGGGCGGGGTCTCGACAAGCTCGACCGGCGGTCGGTAGACGACCCCTTCCTTTGACCGCTCCTCCCACGCCGCTGATCGAGCGTGTCGAGATCCCGAAAGTCACCCTCGAGGCCGGGGGTCGGGGTCTCGACACGCTCGACCCACGTATCGGTAATCGGTCCCGCGCCCCTTCCGTTGATCGGGCTCGTCGAGATCCTGCGCACCACCCGCGGGACTCGCGGGCGGGGTCTCGACACGGTCGACCCACGGTTCGGCGTTCGAGCCTGCACCCCTTCCGCTGATCGAGCGTGTCGAGATCCCGTGAGCCACTCTCGAGACCATGGCCGCAGTCTCGACCGGCTCAAGTTCTCGATCCCTCCACAGAAACAGGTACGAGAACTTATCCACATATACTGAGAAAAGCTCGTAATCATGTTCGTTCTTTGGGAGAATAGAGCTATGTCAATCACCTCCCCACCCCCCGTCTCCGCCCCGGAGCCGACACCCGCCTCGGGTGCGTCGGCACCGACCGCGGCCATGGTGCTGGCGGTTCTCGAACAGACGCAGGCACTGTGGGCCGGGCTCGGAACCGTCAGCCCCGACCGGTTCACCGACGACGACCTCCTCGGTGTGCTCGGCGCGTTCGAAGGCGTGGGCCGGCTGGTTGATGCCGGCCGGGTGGCTGTGGCGGCGACGGTCGAGGAACGCTCCGGCCGGTGGCTGGGTCGGGACTCCCTCGCCGCGAAGCGGGGCTGCACGAGTGGCATCGACCTGATCACCCGGGTCACCCGCATTTCCGGCCGGGAAGCGAAACGGCGTAGCGCCCTCGGCCTGCGGATGCGCGACACGCAACACGTCGGCACGATCATCCCCGCACTGTTCCCCACGGTCGGTGCCGCGGTCGCTTCGGGCTTGCTGGGGGTGGATGCGGCGGAGGTGATCATGTCCGGTCTGGCCGAGATCTCCCCGCGCGTTGCCCCCGATGATCTTGCGGCTGCGGAACGCGCTCTGGTGGGTGCGGCGACGGGCACGATCACGGCCGAGAATGAGGGTGAGCCGGGCGCGGGCTTTGCGTTCTCGGCGGACTCGATGCGGGTGCAGATGTTGCAGTGGCAGGCGGCGCTGGACCCCGACGGGGTGGCACCGAACGAGGTCGAGGGTGAGGCGACGAGCACGATCAGTTTCGGCCGCTTCAAAGACGGTGTGTATCCGGTGCGGGGCGGGGTGACTCCTGATCTGTACGGAATCATGAACCTCACCTTCGACGCGTTCATCGCGGCCCGCAAAACCCCCGCGTTTCCGACGGCCGCCGAGCAAGCCCGCGACCAGGCCCGCGACGACCGCTCCGAGCGCGACGACCGTGCCGAGCAGGATGCCCACGACGACCGCTCCGAGCAGGATTCTCACGACGGTCCCGACGGACACGACGTATACGACGAGCACCTCCATGACCACGACCACGACGACCACGGTCAGGGTTCAGCCTCAGCTGAGGTGCCTCTTCCCGGGTCGGCCGGGCATGAGTTCGATGATGTCGACACCCGTACCGCCGGTGAGAAGCGGGCCGATATTCTGCGCGGCATGTTCACCCAGTTGGCCCAAGCCGACAGCACTCCCAGCATTGGTGGTGCACCGCCGACGGTGGTGGTGCATGTGAACGTGAACGATATTGAAGCCGGGCGCGGTGTCGGCTGGATCGACGGCGTCGACGCCCCCATCTCGCTTCGCACGGTGGATCAGATGATGTGTGCCGGAGGGACCCAAACGGTTCTGTTCGGTCCGAACGGTGAGGTTCTGACGCTGACCGATCCGCAACGACTGTTCAACCGTGCCCAACGCCGGGCGATCCTCGCCCGCGATGGCGGCTGCGGCGTTCCCGGCTGTGATGCCCCCGCACAGTGGCTCGAATTTCATCACGTCATCCCCTGGAGCACAGGCGGCGTCACCGAGGTCGACAATGGTGTGGCGTTGTGTTGGCGACATCATCACACCATCGAAACGTCCGGCTGGGAGATCCTCATGGTCAACGGCCGCCCCCAAGTGAAAGCCCCGGCCTGGATCGACCCGACCCGCACCTGGCGCGACGCCAACCGCCACCGCACCGACACCCACCGCCGCGACTGATGCGGCGCGACTGATGCGCCGCGACTGTCCTGCCGCGACTGTCCTGCCGCGACTGTCCTACCGCGACTGTCCTGCCGCGACTGTCCTGCCGCGACTGAACCGCCGCGACCGACCCGCCGCGACTCGCCCGACGGGCCTCATCCGCCCGCCCCAGTCTCCACGCCCCAGCCTCCACGCCCTACTCGCTGCGCCGAAGTTGCCACGCCTCAACCGCCACGACCAACCGGCCGAGTACCACATGCTGGTTGGGTACCCAGGGGAGAGCCGCCCTCGACCGCAAGAAGCTCGGGGGATACCCTCGGAACCATGGCGACCGACTCGGAACGCTCACCCGTGCACCGCTGGGTTTTCTGGCCTGCGGCATCCATAGTCCTCGTCTTCGCGACGTTCGCCATTGTCACCCCGCAGGCAGCTGAGGTGCTCTTCAGCACCATCCAGACAAGCATCGTCAACACGTTCAATTGGTACTACGTCCTGATCGCCACGTTCTTCGTCATCTTCTGCTTCTGGGTGGGCTTCAGTCGGTTCGGTGATATCAAGCTCGGCAAGGACGACGACAAACCTGAATTCTCTCTCATGGCGTGGTTCTCGTTGCTTTTCGCAGCCGGTATGGGTATCGGTCTCGTCTTCTATGGCGTGAGCGAACCGCTCAGCCATTTCATCACCCCGAAGCCCGGCGTCACGGGCTCCCAGTCGTTGCTGGCGCAGCAGGCTTTGAGCCAGACCTACCTGCACTGGGGCATTCACGCCTGGTCCATTTACGTCGTCGTGGGACTGGCCCTGGCCTATGCAATCCACCGCCGCGGTCGGCCGATCTCCATCCGATGGACGCTCGAGCCACTACTGGGCAAGCGGGTGCGCGGCGGCTGGGGCAACCTCATCGACATCGTTGCTCTAGTCGGTACTCTCTTCGGGGTTGCGACGTCGCTCGGACTCGGCGTGCTCCAAATCAGCTCGGGGCTCTCATCGGCGAACATCGCTAAACCAACTGTGACAACTCAGCTCATCATCATCCTTGTCATAACCGTACTGGTGTTGTTCTCGGTGCTCTCGGGCGTCTCACGTGCGATGAAATGGCTCTCCAGCATCAACCTGATCTTGGCCGGCCTCTTCCTCCTCTACGTGCTTGCGGCTGGGCCGACCGCGTTTCTGCTGCGCGAGTTCGTGCAGTCTCTGGGCAACTACATACAGAACTTCATCGGACTGTCGTTCAACGTGAGCGCCTTCACCGGCAAAGCAGGGGAGGCCTGGCAGGCCAGCTGGACCTCATTCTTCTGGGGCTGGTGGATCGCCTGGGCACCCTTCGTGGGCATCTTCATCGCCCGAATCTCCCGAGGTCGCACGGTGCGGCAGTTCGTGGTGGGTGTCATCCTGGTGCCGACCCTGATCGGAGTGCTCTGGTTCAGCGTGCTCGGGGGCTCCGCGATTGCCCTTGAACTCAAGGGCGTCAGCTTGCTTCGTTCCGACGGCACCGTCGACCTCGATGGATCCCTGTTCGCGCTGCTTGCACACCTGCCGGGAACGACCTTTCTCACCATCGGTGTGATCATCATCATTACGATCTTCTTCGTCACCTCGGCCGACTCCGGCGCGCTTGTGATGGGCATGATTGCCACGGGCGGCGACCTCGAACCGCGCCGCTGGGCCCGAGTCTTCTTTACCCTCATCACTGCCGTACTCGCTATTGCACTCCTACTTTCCGGTGGTTTGAAAGCGCTCCAGACCGCGGCGATCATCATCGCCCTTCCCTTCAGCGTCGTGATGCTGCTGATGTGTTGGTCGACGTACATCGCCTTTAAACGAGAACGCGAAGCCCACGACAGAGCACAACGCGCCCTCTTGATCGAACGCATCGGCGAGCACTACGGACTGGAGGTCGAAGATCAGATCGAACACGGACTCGCCGTGCGCACCCCACGGTGGTTGCGTCGTTTCGTGCGCGCCACACCGCGCAGCCTCACGGATGCCGTGGGCATTATCACCCCCAACGTCGACACCGGAGCGCCAGCCTCCGAAGGCGCCAGTATGGGTGGCGCCGACACCGGCGATTCCCACGACGGTGGCACCAGCACGGGCGACACCGGCGCAGATGGCCGCGCTACCGGAGACGCCAGCACCGCTCCACACACCGGCGTGGAACCCGACGACCCGGGTGCCCGAAGCTGAGGCCGGGTCGGGGTCGACCGAGTGAAGCGAACCGCTACTGCGCCAGCCCCCTCCGTACTCACTAGGCTGAGGGGATGCGTAAGATCCTCGTTCTGAATGGTCCGAACCTCGGTCGCCTGGGTAGTCGTGAACCCGACGTTTATGGCGCCGCCGACCTCGACGATCTGCGCGACTACCTCGCCGGTGAAGCTCCTGACGACCTGACCATCGATCTGCGCCAGAGCGACGACGAGGCCGAACTCATCCACTGGCTCTACGAAGCGGTCGACACGAACACGCCGGTGATCATCAACCCGGCCGCCTTCACGCACTACAGTTACGCGCTTCGGGATGCCGCAGCTCTCGTCACGAAGGCTGGCGTGGCGCTCATCGAGGTGCACATCTCGAACCCGCACGCCCGCGAAACGTTTCGGCACACGAGTGTCGTCAGCGCCGTCGCAACCGGGGTGATCGCCGGCTTCGGATTCGATTCCTACCGGCTTGCACTGAACTTTCTCACTTTTCGCCCGTAAACTGTGTCTTTGGCACTCGTCTCTGCGGCAACTACACTCGTTTGAGGCCGGGACCGGCCATACCTTTCCCAATCGAATGGATCACCTTTTCATGGCATCTACCGCCGATATCAAAAATGGCGTTGTACTGAAGATCGACGGCCAGCTCTGGACCGTCATCGAATTCCAGCACGTCAAGCCGGGCAAGGGTGGCGCGTTCGTGCGCACCAAGCTGAAGAATGTCGTCAGCGGAAAGACCGTCGACCGCACCTACAACGCCGGTGCGAAGATCGAGACCGAGAACGTTGACCGTCGCGACTTTCAGTACCTGTACGCCGACGGTGACTCCTACGTCTTCATGGACGTTTCTGACTTCGACCAGCTGCACGTTCCGGCCGCTGTCGTCGGCGATGCCGCCAACTTCATGCTCGAGAACCAGTCGGTGACCGTGGCGTTGAACGACGGCAACCCGCTCTACATTGAGCTGCCGGCATCCGTCGTGCTGGAGATCACCTACACCGAGCCGGGCCTGCAGGGCGACCGCTCGACCGGCGGCACCAAGCCCGCCACCGTCGAGACCGGCTACCAGATTCAGGTTCCGCTGTTCCTTGAGACCGGCACCAAGGTCAAGGTTGACACCCGCACAGGTGACTACCTCGGCCGTGTCAACTAGTGAGCGCTCGCACTAAGGCGCGCAAGCGCGCCATTGACATTCTGTACTCCGCCGACGTGCGGCAGATCACGATCCAAGATTCGCTTGCAGCCGAAGCGGTTCGCGCGACGAGCGAACCCGACCGTCAGGCGTCGTGGCTGTACGCCCGCGAGATCGTTGATGGCGTCGTCGATCACCGCGAGGAGATCGACGAACTCATCGAGACCTACTCGCAGGGGTGGACACTTTCACGGATGCCCATGATCGACCGCGCCATTTTGCGGATTGGCATCTGGGAGATCCTGTTCAACAACGCCGTTCCGCACGCCGTCGCGATTGATGAGGCTGTCGAGGCCGCTAAGGTGCTCTCGACGACCGATTCCGCCGGTTTTGTCAACGGTCTGCTCGGACGCATCGCCCAGACGGCTCCCTCTGCCTAAAACTTCACCACCCGCCAAGGCCCAGCGGCCCTCGACGAAAGCACTCTGATGTCACGCAGCATGAAGCCCCGCCTGGGCACCCTGATCTCCGCACTGGCTATTGCCGCCGTCATGACCGTCGGGGTGGCCGCCTGCGCACCCGTCGGCGGTGGGGATACCGGAGGCACCGGAGGCAGCAGCGCGCCGAGTGCCGCCCCGATTCCCACGGGAACCAGTGGTGCCGCCGACTTCGACGGCGGATTCCTCACGGTGGGCTCCGGCGCTACCGTGGTCGACGTCTACTTCGACCCGATGTGCCCGATCTGTGGCGTCTTCGACAAGACGAACGGTGCGCAGTTGAGTTCATTCGTCGACGACGGCACGATTACCCTGCGTTTGCACCCGATGAACTTTCTGAACCGTCTCTCGCAGGGCACCGAATACTCGACTCGCGCCGGTGGTGCACTCACCTGTGTGGCTGTCGCCGATCCGACGAAGACACTGCCCTACCTCACGGCTCTCTTCGACGACCAGCCCGAAGAAGGTTCCGCGGGAATCGATGACGCCGCTCTTGTCAAACTGGCGTCTGATCTGGGTGTCTCTGACATTTCGGAGTGCGTGACGACACAGGCGTATGGCTCGTGGGTGCAGCACATCAATGATGCAGCTCTGGCAGGCCCGATCGAGGGTGCCGACATTCCGAAGGTCGAGGGCACGCCGACTGTGCTGGTGAATGGCAACAGCTTCACCGGTCAGGTCAACGACGCCAAGGGTCTCGCCGCTTTTATCACGGCGGGCTAATCGGGCGCATCACGCTCCCGGCCGCACACCCTGCACGAGTCGAACATTCACGTGCAAGCGCGTATGCGAACGGGCCCATGGTTTATTCCGCGGCGGGTGCGTCGAAGAGCGGATGCCCAGTGATGGCACGGCCGTAGAAGTCGTAGAGTGCGTCGGCCGTCGGCGCCATCACGTGCCCGGCGCGGGCGTCGCGAAAGTAGCGGTCGATCTGGAGTTGCTGTGAGAACGCGGCCCCGCCGCAGACCCGCATCGCCGCATCGGTGATCCGCAATGCGGCGTCGTTGGATGCGGCCTTGCTACCGAGCACATGAAGTGGGGTGTCGTCCTGAGGTTCGGCCACCCGATCGGCGCATTGGTCGAGATAGGCCGCGGCCATGGCGAGGTCGATCGACATCTTGGCCAGCTGCGCCCGGATGGTCGGCAGCGCCGAGAGGCTTGTGTCGAGGTGTTCCAGCCGAGCGCCCGTCGTATGGCGCACAGCGGCCTCAACGGCTGCCCTGGCGAGCCCGAGCGACACAGCCGAGTTTCCGAGATTGAACCAGGGCAGTACGGTTCCCATCATCAGATCGAAGCCTCCGGCCGCGGGACCGATCCGCTGGTCGGGGCTGAGTGTGAGGTCGAAGGTCATGGGGCACGATTCGTTCCCGCGAAAGCCCATGCCCGCCCACGCACGATCGATCGCCACACCCTCGGTGTGCGCTTGAATCGCGTAGAGGTCAACGCCGGCGGCATCTGGCGATCGGGTCGAGACAACGTAGACATCGGCCTGCCCGGCGGAGGTGACCCAGCTCTTTTTCGCAATCATGCGGATGCCATCGGCGTCCTCGGAGGGCTGGGACACAGGTGCCCAGAAATGTGAGCGGGATCCGGCTTCGGAGAAGGCCAGTGAGCCGAGTGAACGGCCGGTGGCCAGATCGCCAAGCAGATTGGGAAAGGCGGGTGGCGGCGCTGCCGCAAGAGGCATCGCCGCGCTGATATGCATGAGATAGATCATTGCCGTCGAACCGCAGGCGCCCGCGAGGGCGCTGACGACCCGTACGAGATCGCGCGGTCCGCCGCCGAGGCCACCGACGCTGACTGGCAGGGTCAGGCCGAGAAGGTTGGATGCACGCAGCGCGTCCACCGCTTCGATCGGGAACCGGGCCTCCTTGTCGACGTCACTCGCGTGCGCGGCTGCGACGGTGAGAACGGGGTCGAGTCTGTCGGTGACGTCCATGGCTGGTACCTTTCCCGTGCAGGTGCGAGTCGGGGTGCGGGGTGGGCGGTCTCGGCAGGCCGAGGCGCGCGATCGCATCAAGTCAACTCTGCGCACGCTCATGCTGACAAGGCCGAGATCTTACGAACCACGGATGCCACGGTGTTGTCGATCTCGGCGGGCGGCCATGCGAGGAAGCCCGGGCTGCCGCTTCGATCGGCGGATCGCCCAACCGATAACCACCGTGATCGCGGCCACGGCGAGTGCGACGCGGAACGCGATGATGTCCGGCCGGACCTGCCATTCGGTTAAGGCGAGCGGCACGATGAGCCACTCCCAGCGATGAGTCAGCACGATGAAGGGGAGGAGCAGCAGGCCGTACCACGGGTACCGTGGGCTGATCACGAGCACGGTGGCGCCGACGAGTACGAGTTGGGCGAGCCACGGAGCCTGAGGGTCGGCCCACCAGAGGCACACGCCCGCGAGAATGGCGAGCAGCGCAGCTGCCACCGGCAGCGTCCACGTGGCGGGGAGTACCGTTCCGAGAAGTGCAAACCGGCTTCCGTTGTCGTAGCCTTCCTCGGCGAGATAACCCGGCAGGTAGCCCAATACCCTCGGGCCGGAGGCGAGCACGTAGGGCAGGTAGAGCCCGGCGAACGTCGCGACCGACGCCGCGACCACGGCGAGCGGCCGTCGCCGGAGCAGGGGCGGCGCCACAATGAGTGGAACGAGCTTGGTGGCGATGGATGCTCCGAGCGCGACACCGCCCCAGACTCGGCGACCGGATGCGACCAGCAGTGTCGCCGCGAGTGCCAGGGCCACGGCGAGGACGTCGACATGGGAGTTGTTGACGGCCTCGAGGGCGACGAAGGGCGACCACGCCCAGAGCGTAGCCCAGCGCTCGTTCTGCCCGTGGCGGCGCAGCGCGTTCAGGAGCATCCAGCTAATAAGAAGTGAGACCGCGAGCCCGGCCACTTGAAAGGGTCGGTACTCTGCGCTCGGCGGGACAACGAGGCGCACACCTAAGAAATAGAGCTCGGCCATAGGCGGGTAAATGGTGGGCGAGTGAGCACGATTGATGGCGGTGCAGAGCACTTTATCGCTCGGCACGGAGGTGGTCTCCACGATGTGCGTTCCCGTGCACTGCTCGGGCCCACCCGCGGTCCGCACGGGTGCGGGGAAGAGCCACTCCGGGCGGAGCCCGGCGAGCGCCTCATCCGCGGGAACGTGGTCGTACGGGGAAATTCCGGCGCCGGCGACGATTCCGTCCCAGGCGTAGCGGGCCGAGTCGGTGCTGGTGTTTGGCGTACCGAGCAGCGCGGCGCCCCCAATGACAAGTGCGCCCGCGACGACCATCGCGCGCACCATGCGGTCGGGCACACGGATAGCCGCGATGCAGGCGGCGGCGAACATCGCCCAGGCCCCAGCCACCACGACCCCGTAGGCAAACCGGTCGTGTTGGCTGGACAGATTCAGCGTCGTCACGCAGAATCCGATGAGCGAGGCAGTCGCCGCCACCAGCAGCGCCGTGATGATGAGTGCGGGGGATCGGCGCACAGGGGCGTGAGTCATAGCTCCTCAAGCGCATTTCGAAAGGCCAGACCGAAGAGCGAGTTCGGAATCTGCGCGGCCACGGCCGCCGCATCCGCCGCGGTGTCCACATCCCGCAGCTCCACAAGATCCCGCACCCGCAGGCCCGCGCGTACCAAGGCCCGGCGCTGCTCGGCTCCGGTGTTGGGGCGAGACATTTGGATGCCGCGGGTGAGCCTCCCTCGAGGGTCGGCCAGTCCGAGCGCCCAAAACCCCCCGTCTGATGCCGCGCCGATCCAAGCATCCACGTCACTCGGCCACGACTCGAACGCCGGGGCGAGCATGCCGGGCGTGACGTGAGGGGTGTCCATGCCAATCAGCAGCATGGGTTCGTCGAGAAGATCGAAGATCCCGGCCAACCGCACGTCAAGCGTTCCCTCACACTGCGACACCACCTCCCAGTCACGCCCCGCGGTCGCGGGCGGTGTGTCTCCGTCGAAGTAGAGTACGCGCCGGGTCGCCGGCACGCGGGCCGCCACCGTCAGGGTGTCCTCGAGGCTTGCTGCGGCGAGCGTCGCAGCCTGCCGCAGGGAAAACGGCGGGTGCAAGCGAGTCTTTACCGTTCCCGGTAAGCACTCCTTCGCGATGACGACGAGTGTGGTCATAGTCGCCCCAGCACTCGGCCCATATCGAAGACCGCGGCGATCGTGCCGCGCACAGTGCCGGTGACCTTAGAGCGCCCGACTCTGGGCGCATAGTGAACGTCGGACTCGACGATGCGCCAGCCCGCCTCAGCACCGCGGATCACCATTTCCAGGGGATAGCCGTTCCTCCGGTCGATGAGTGCGAGCTGGCGTAGCTCGGCCGTGCGCGCGGCGCGCAGCGGGCCGAGGTCGTACAGCCTCGAGCCGATTCTCTGGGAGATGCGGGCTGCAAGGATGGCGTTCGCCAGCCGCGCGTGTGGCGGCCAGGCACCCGACGCCGTGGGCCGCCGACGCCCGAGCACGAGGTCGGCCTCGTCGGCCATCAGCAGCTCCACCAACCGGGGCAACTCGGCCGGGTCGAGCGAGGCATCCGCGTCGCAGAAGGCTACAAGCGGTGCGGAAGCTGCGGCGAGTCCCGCCTGCGCAGCCGCGCCGAAACCACGGCATGGCTCCGTCACGACTGTCGCACCAGCCGCCTGTGCGACCTTTGCTGAGCCGTCTGTGCTTCCGTTATCGACCACGATCGCTCGGTAGCCGGCCGGAATTCGCGACAAAACCCACGGCAGCGCGTCGCGCTCGTTCAGACACGGCAGCACGACATCAACCCGGGGGGATCGCATGGTTTGAGGTTATGCCTGCGACCGACCAGCGTCGAGGGCCCCAGTGTTACGGATCGAGGACAGTGTGAAATTGGCGGCGCAGGCGGGCCCGACGGTACGTAGTCTGAAGGGGTGCTTATTCCCGTCACAGCACCAATTGAGAATGACGACCTCGTGGATCGCCGCGTGCTCGTCGTTGATGACGACCCGACGGTGTCTGAGGTCTCTACCGCCTACCTGCAGGCGGCGGGATTCATCGTCGACCGAGCTTCTGACGGCTTCGATGCGCTCAGTTCAGTGGAACGCACTCCACCCGACCTCATCGTGCTTGATCGGATGTTGCCGGGCATCGACGGGATCGAGGTGTGTCGTCGGATCCGGAAACTCGGCCGGACGCCGATCATCATGGTCACTGCGCTGGGCGCCGAGGATGAGAGGATACTCGGTCTCGAGGCCGGCGCCGACGATTACCTGGCCAAGCCATTCTCGCCACGGGAACTGGTGTTGCGGGTGCAATCGGTTCTTCGCCGCTCGGTGAGTGAGTTCATGCCGGAGTCTCCGTTTGAACGCGGCCCGTTCCGCCTGGATCCGAACGCTCGCATTGTCACCCGTGAGGGTGAACCGCTCACCCTGACCGTGCGTGAATTCGATCTGTTGGCGTTCCTCCTCAAACGGCCGAATCAGACCTTCGGTCGTGAGGAACTGTTGCGTGCCGTGTGGGGCTGGACGTACGGCGACCTGTCCACCGTGACGGTGCACATACGCAGGCTGCGCGAGAAGATCGAGAGCGACCCGACACATCCGTTGATTCTCGCCACTGTCTGGGGTATCGGCTACCGGCTGGACCTGTGAACTCCTGATGATCCCTCTCCCTGATCTGCTCGCCCTCGCCTCGATCGCCTTGGGCGCGACCCTGGCGGTGATGGCAGCAAGTGTCGTAGTGCTGCTCGGGCTCCGCCGCACCTCGATCATCGTGCAGGCGTGCGTTGTCGTGACCTCCACGATCCTTGCGGTGGTGTTGAGCATGATTGCCGCGGCGAACGCAATGTTCCTCTCGGCACATGAGTTGAGCGTCGCCGCGAACATCGCTGTCATCTCCGGCGCGCTCTCCCTCATGCTTGTTGCCGTGCTCGGTTGGGTCGTGGTGCGAAACTCCCGTGCACTCTCACGGGATGCGCGGCGCATCGGCGACGGAGAAATCGTCGAGAACACCGGTCGTCGGGTCAACCTGGAACTCTCCAACCTGGCGGCGGAGCTCACGGCCACGAGTGCGAAGCTGACTGAGGCCCGAGAACACGAGGAATCGGTGCAGAAGTCTCGCCGGGAGCTCATCGCGTGGATCTCCCACGACCTGCGCACCCCGTTGGCGGGTATCAGGGCGATGGCGGAGGCCCTTGAAGACTCGATGGTTGAGAATCCGCCGAACTACTACGGGCGCATCCGGGAGCAGGCCGAGCGGCTTTCAATTTTGGTCGACGACCTTTTCGAACTCTCCAAGATCGATGCCGGCACCTTCACACTCACGTTGCAGAGTGTGTCACTCTATGACGTTGTCAGCGATACCGTCGCCGACCTGCGCCCGCTCTCGCGCGGTCGTGAGATTGACTTTCACTCGCCCCCCGGCCAAGATCTTTCGGTCACGGCCGACCCGAGAGCACTGTCGCGGGCCGTCGGCAATCTGCTCCTCAATGCGATCCAGCACACGCCGGCCGGTTCGCCGATCACGGTCAAAGTGGAGATTGTCGACGGCAAGGCCAGCGTCGCGGTGATCGATCGAGGTGGTGGCATCGCAGAGAGCGATCTGGCCCAGATCTTCGAGCCGGGCTGGCGCGGTTCGGCGGCCCGCACCCCGCACCCGTCCGCCTCCGGTGGGGCGGGACTCGGGCTGGCGATTGTGCGGGGGATTGCGGCCGCCCACAGAGGCGAGGTCAGCGTGTGCAATGTGCCGGGTGGCTGCCGATTCGATCTTGTGATTCCCCGTGATCTCACGTCATCCGTTCGCGGTTCGTAAGCACTCGGTGGTTGTCGCACGGCCGACGCGGGTCTTTGATGAGAGCACCAGAAGGGAGTCGCCATGATCGAGCCGCTCGCGACGCACGCATCCAGCGCTCTGGATGCGCGATCCAGCCGCGTGCTGATCGCAATCGTGAGGGTCGGCGTCGCCCTGCTCTGGATTCAGAACGTGGGGTGGAAGGTGCCGCCCGACTTCGGCAGGGCCAGCAACAGTGGCCTCTACTATTGGAGCGGATTGGCCGTGAGTCACCCGGTCTTTCCGCCATACTCTGCGGTTGTCGACGCCGTCGTGCGCCCCGGCATCGAGTTCTTTGGCTGGACGACGATTCTCATTGAGGGCGGGCTCGGAGCCTTTCTGCTGATCGGCCTCGCCACGCGGCTCTGGGCGGTGATCGGCATCGCCCAGACCATCGCCATCACGCTGTCGGTTCTGAACGCTCCCCACGAATGGCACTGGTCTTACTACCTGATGTTGCTGGCGCACATCGCACTGTTCGCCACCGCCGCTGGTCGTTGCTACGGCCTGGACGGGGTTCTGCGCCCATCGTGGACCGCATCCGGAACCCGATTTGCGCGACTTATGGTGAGGCTCTCATGATGACGCGGCCCCTCGCGAATGCCGTGCTCGCCCTGGGCATCGCCGCTGTCGTCGGCAGTGCGTTCGCACTGACCGGTGGGCTCCCACCGGCGGTCCACCTCATCGAGGTTCCCGGGGCAAGCGCGTGGGTGTTGCTGGGTCTCGGCCTGCTGGCGATCGTGGCGTCGCGGGTGCGCAGTGTGGCGCTCACGGTCGTCAGCGGAGCAGCCTTCGTGGGAGCAGCCCTGCTGCAGCTTGTGCAGCTCGGCCGGTCAGCGAACCTGCTGGGCGGCAACGCGTCGACAATGGCGCTGATCGGCGGTCTCGGAATTGGGCTGCTCGTGGTCGCACTCGTCGCGCGAAATCGGCCGCCCTCGGATGAAAGGGAATGACACCCATGTCGAATCCTCTGCTCGTTGGTGCGGTGGCATATACGCCCAACGTCGTCACCATCTGGGAGGGAATGCGCGAATACTTCGCCGGAACGCCGTCTGAGATGGACTTCATCCTTTTCTCGAACTATGGCCGGCAGGTCGACGCGCTGATCGACGGCAGCATCGACCTGGCTTGGAATACCAACCTTGCCTGGGTGCGCACGGTGCTTCAGACCGGTGGTGAGTGCACGGCCGTCGCCGCGCGCGACACCGACACCGTGTTCCAGTCAGTATTCATCAGTCACGCGGGTGCTGGCATGAAGGGGCTCGCGAGTCTCAGTGGCCGACGGTTGGCGCTCGGCTCCCAAGATTCCGCGCAAGCCGCGATCCTGCCCATCCATTTTCTCCGGAAGGCAGGCCTCGGTGACAGCGTAGAACTGCTGCGCATCGACAGCGATGTGGGCAAACACGGCGACACCGGTCGGAGCGAACTCGATGCGCTGCGCGCGGTGCTCGACGAGCGAGCCGACGCGGCGGCGATCGGCATCAACACCTGGGATGCGATCGGCCGGGACGAGCTGATGCCCGGTGCCTTCGAGGCGTTCTGGGAGTCGCCGCACTACAGTCACTGCAACTTCACGGCACTCACCACGCAGCCCGAGTCCCGTGTCGCTCCCTGGGTTGATCACCTGCTGGCGATGGACTGGGAGAACCCGGCCCACCGCCCCATCCTCGAGATGGAGGGCCTCAGACAGTGGGTGCGACCGCGGATGGAGGGCTACGGGTCGCTTTTTGAGGCGGTTCAGGAGCAGGAAGTGGCGCCCCGATGGTGACCGGAAGCGTTGTCCTCGATTTGGTCGGCCGCATCGGTGCCGTGCACACCGGCGACACCGTGACCGTTCCGATCGAACCGCACGACAGCGAAGAGAGCGGACGAATCATTCGCGAGTGGTGCACGCGCACCGGCAATGAGCTTCTCGAATTCACGGGGTGGAGCGCGACGGTGCGCCGTGGCATCCGCGGCGACCCCCTCGCCGGTCTCTCGGCGGACCATCTTCCGGGAACCCGGCTGTGGATGTACACCAATTTCGACTGTAATCTGGCCTGCGACTACTGCTGCGTGCGCTCCTCGCCGCAGGCCGACCGGCGTGCGCTCGGCATCGACCGGGTGCGGCAGCTTGCGGCCGAAGCGGTCGAGGCAGGAGTGTCCGAACTCATCCTCACCGGCGGGGAACCGTTCCTGCTTCCCGACCTCGACGAACTCGTCGCCGCGTGCACTGACCGGCTTCCGACCACGCTGCTCACCAACGGGATGCTCTTCAACGGCAACCGGCTTGAACGATTGCGACGGATGAACCGGGATCGTCTCACGCTGCAAATCAGCGTCGACTCCGCCACCCCCGAAGGCCATGACGCGCACCGGGGTGCCCGTTCGTGGCAGCGCGCCGTTGCCGGCATTCGCATCGCCCATGAGGAGGGGTTTCGGGTGAAAGTAGCCGCGACCCTGCCGGCCGAGCAAATTCATGAGCTCGGGCCCTTTCACGACTTCCTTGACTCGATCGGGATCGAGCGCGACGACCAAGTTATTCGGGCCCTCGCCCATCGAGGCAATGCCGAGGCAGGTATCGAGCTCACGGTCGAGTCACTCATCCCGGAGGTCACGATTACAGCGGACGGCGTGTATTGGCATCCTGTCGCTGCCGACCATGAGGACCAACTGGTCACCAGCCAGATATTTCCGCTCGCCGACGCGATCGACGAGATACGCCGCCGTTTCATCGAACACCGGGTGCGCGCCAACGCCGCGGCGGAATGGTTTCCCTGCGCCTGACCTGCCGGGCGTCAGTCCCGCAGCCGGGCGGTGGCAAACTCACGCATGCCCTGTGCGAAACCCACCACCGGCTGCCAGTCCAACTCCCGGCGAGCACGGTCCGAGCTCGCCGTGATGTGCCGTACGTCGCCGGCACGGAATTCCCCGGTGACCACGGGCGCTGGGGCACCGGCATTCGTTGCCAGCGCGGTGGCCATCTGCAGGATTGTGGTGACCTCACCACTGCCGATGTTAAAGGCCCGAACCGTGCCGGGCTGTTGCGCGGCGCTCCATCCGACCGCGGCGATGTTAGCCGTCGCGACGTCATGCACGTGCACGAAGTCGCGGCGCTGTGCGCCGTCTTCGAAGACTCGAGGCGCCTCACCGCGCTCGATGGCCGAGCGAAACAGCGACGCGACACCTGCATACGGCGTGTTCCGCGGCATCCCGGGTCCATAAACGTTGTGGTAGCGCAGGTTGGCGAGAGTGCCCCCGACTTCCCTGGCCCAGCTGGCGAGCAGCAGTTCCTCGGCGAGCTTGGTCACCGCATAGACGTTGCGCGGGTCGAGGGCAGCGTCCTCCCCGAGCAGGGCCGGATCGAGGGCCTCGCCGGTCTCCGGATCCTGCGGATCGAACCGGCCCGCGCCCAGATCGGATGACCGACGACTCGGCGGGCGAACGTCGCCGTGTCGGCCGCGGTACATGCCCTCGCCGTAGACGACCATTGAGGAGGCACACAGCACCCGGCTGACGTCGTGTCGCACGAGTCCTGCGACCAGCTCCGCCGTGGCCAGGACGTTGGAGCGCGCGTAGTCCGGCGCGTCCTGCAGATCGACGCCGAGCCCGACTTTGGCCGCCTGGTGGCAGACCACGTCGATGCCGTCGAGGGCGGCATCCAGCGCCGAGCGGTCTGCCACCTCCCCGACGTGGAGGTCGACTGCGTCGGGCAGCACCGGCCGGCTGCCGTGCACGTCGGGCCGGAGTGAATCGAGCACGCGCACCGACCAGCCCCGGGCCACCGCCGCCTGCACAATGTGTGAGCCGATAAAGCCAGCACCTCCGGTGACGAGCAGTCGCGTCATGGCGCCTCGCATGTGCCACCCGGCTGGTGCCCGGCATCTCCGGGCGGGCCGATCGGACCGTCTCTCTCGAATCCCTGATCTGCCATTCGTGCTCCTGCCAGTTCTGCATCCACCCTCTGAACACTGTGACACCAACGGCATCCGTTGTCTGCGGGACAGCCTTACGATCCGGTGACAGGACCGCCAGCCTCTACTTACTCAGCCCGCGGAACGACGAAGCGCTGCAGCAGGGCGTCCTGACCGTCGAGCTCGACCCACGGCTTGTCAACAGTCAAGACGGCCAGCGCGCTCGTCGGAAAGCGCGCAGTGGCCTGTTGGTAAGCGAGCGCCTGTGAATGCGCCGACGCCAGGGCAAGGATCAGTTCCTGCACGCCGGGCATATGGGCAATGACGAGCAGGGTGCGGATACTGTCGGGCACGTGGTTGATGACCGACAGCATCCGTTTCGGGAAAGCCGCATACAGTTCCTCGCTTACGACAGGCTCAGGGATGCCGGCACCGAGTGCGGCGCGCACCCCCGCGCAGGTCTGCTGGGTGCGCACCGCCGATGAACAGAGAATGTAGTCGGGTCGCACGTCATTGTCGCGCAGCCAGAGGCCGGCCAATGCCGCTTCTTGATAGCCCCGTTCCAGCAGCGGTCGATCGTGGTCTGAGACTCCGTCAGGCCAATCCGACTTCGCGTGACGCATGATCACCAGGCGCTTCGAGGGTTTCTCAGTCATGCGCTCAGCCTAGAACTCTCGGGCCGTGCGCCGCAGCCTCCTCATTTCTGTTGAGATTCTCACCCGCAGGGTGCCGGGAGGCGCTGTCGAGCCCCCCGCACCGGTGCTATGTTCTGCCTGAAAAGCGTAGGGGGTGCACAACTCTGTCGGGGGTGCACGAAGGAGAAAGACCATGGCCGACACCGACGTCGTGAAGCCTCAGGTGCCCGAACATCAGCTGCAAGCCGACGGAATCACAGCCGCCGGGTCGATTGTGATGGCGGTCGCCGGCAGCGCTCCCGCCTATTCGATTGCGGCAACGACGGCAACATTGGTTGCCGTTGCCGGACTCGCCAGCCCCGCCGCGCTGCTGTGGTGCGGTCTTCCCATGCTCGGCATCGCCTGGGCGTTTTCCTACCTCGGCCGCGCCGATGTCAACGCCGGCGCCTCCTACTCGTGGGTGGGTCGTGCCCTGCACCCCATCCTGGGCTTCTTCTCGGGCTGGGCGTTGGTGGTCTCGGCCACCATCTTTATGGTGGCCGGTGCGCTTCCCGCCGGGGTCATGACCGTGGCGCTGTTCAGTCCCGAGAACATGGGCAACGTGCCCCTGGTGACCGGGATCGGTGCGGTTTGGTTTCTGATCATGGCTACCTGCGTACTCGTGGGAGTCCGAATCACAGCCCGCGCCCAGTGGATCATGTCGTCGATCGAAGTGGCCATCCTGGTGGTATTCGCCATTGCCGCGATCGTGCACGCCATTGTTTCGAGTCACGCCGGGCCCGACTTCTCCTGGTCCTGGCTCGGCTTCAGCCACTTCACCGGTACCGGCGCATTCGTGGCGGCAGCGCTCATCGCGGCCTTCTACTACTGGGGCTGGGACGTGGCATCCAACCTCAACGAAGAAACGAAGAACGGGCGTAAAGCCTCCGGTAAGGGCGGCATCATCGGTGTGATCATCGTGTTCGTCTTGTTCGAAGTTTTCAC
Source organism: Leifsonia psychrotolerans (assembly GCF_013410665.1). NCBI lineage: Bacteria > Bacillati > Actinomycetota > Actinomycetes > Micrococcales > Microbacteriaceae > Glaciibacter > Glaciibacter psychrotolerans. The sequence goes on from NZ_JACCFM010000001.1 coordinate 973,162, forward strand.
GATCGCCACTCTCGTGATTCTGCCCACCAAGACCATCGACGCGAACAGCGGAAACGTTCTGGGCGTGCTCGGCGAGGCGATCTGGCCGGGAATCGGTGGCAAGATCCTGATCATCGCGGTCATGCTCTCGACCATTGCCACTCTCGAGACCACGCTGATCCAAGTCACCCGCACCCTGTTCGCGATGGGCCGTGACCACACCATCCCGGAGCGGTTCGGTCACGCCCACCCGAAGTGGCGCACGCCCGCATTTGCGACTCTGGTCGTGACCGGTGTCTCAGTTGTGCTGTTCATCGGCTCGAACTTCCTCGGCACTGTGGGCGACATCCTGAGCAATGCGATCAGCTCGATCGGCCTGCAGATCGCTTTCTACTACGCCCTGGCCGGCATCGCCGTGGTGGTCGCCTACCGCAAGGTGATCTTCACGTCGGTGAAGAACTTCATCTTCATCGGACTGTGGCCGGCGCTGGGCGCGCTCTTCATGGTCTGGATCTTCATCGTGTCGATTCCGTCGCTCGAGACAATCGTGGTGATCATCGGCATCGGAGCTCTCGCCCTCGGCATCATCCCGCTCGTGCTGTTCTGGAAGAAAGGCGCGGCATACTTCCAGCGGCGTCCGTTGGAACTTCCCGACGAACTCGATGCGGTCTCGCCGGAGAACATTGACCTCGACGCTCCACGCTAGGCAGCCAAAGCGCCTGATTGTTCCTGCTAGGCTTGAAAACGTATTGACAACCTTTAAGAGCCGTCCTGTGAGACGGGGAAGGGAGTCGGTTGATGGCGCGTACCGTGCTGCAGCAGGCTGACATTATTCGAGCGTTGACTCGGATCTCGCACGAGATCCTGGAGTCCAATCGTGGCTCAGAGAACCTCGTGATCCTCGGCATTCCGACTCGAGGCGTTGCTCTGGCCCGTCGGATCGCCGACACGATCGCCCAGATCGAGCCGACAGCGGCCCCCGTGGCCGTCGGAACGCTCGATGTGACGATGTACCGCGATGACCTGTCCCACACCCGCACGCGCACACCGGCCCCAACCTATGTACCTGGCAGCGTCGACGGCAAGACCGTCGTACTCGTTGATGACGTCTTGTTCTCCGGCCGCACCATCCGCTCAGCCCTCGACGCACTCGGGGACCACGGTCGGCCGCGCGCTGTGCGTCTGGCCGTGCTCGTCGACCGGGGCCACCGCGAACTCCCCATCCGCGCCGACTTCGTGGGCAAGAACCTGCCGAGCTCGACCGATGAACGCATCAACGTGCACCTGGTTGAGACCGACGGCGACGAGTTCGTCAGTATCGAATCTGTGAACGACGGCGGAGTGCAGGCATGAGACACCTCCTCTCCACTCAGGGCATCGACCGCGCGGCGGCGATCCACTTGCTTGACATCGCGGAAGACATGGCGGATGTCGGCCAGCGGGAAGTCAAGAAACTGCCGACGCTTCGCGGCAAGACCGTCGTCAACCTCTTCTTCGAAGACTCCACGCGCACCCGCATCTCGTTCGAGGCCGCAGCGAAGCGCCTCTCTGCTGATGTCATCAACTTCAGTGCCAAGGGATCCAGTGTCTCGAAGGGCGAAAGCCTGAAAGACACAGCGCAGACCCTGGCCGCGATGGGAGCGGATGGCGTCGTCATCCGTCATCCGTCATCCGGGGCGCCCCACGTTCTGGCCGCGAGCGGCTGGATCGACGCGGGCATCATCAACGCCGGGGACGGCACGCATGAGCATCCGACCCAGGCGTTTCTCGACGCGTTCACGATTCGCCGCCGCCTCCACGGCGCGGCATCCCGGGGGAAAGACCTCGATGGTGTGACCGTCACGATCGTTGGGGATATTTTGCACTCCCGCGTGGCCCGGTCGAATATGTGGCTGCTCAGCTCGCTCGGCGCCGTCGTCACGTTCGTGGCGCCGCCGACCCTTGTGCCGGCCAACCCGTCGGCCTGGCCGGCCACGATCGGTTACGACCTCGACGCTGCCGTCGACGCCGACCCCGACGTGATCATGATGCTGCGCATCCAGCAGGAGCGCATGCATGCGGCATTCTTCCCCAACAGTCGTGAATATTCGCGTAACTGGGGACTCGATGACGCGCGGTTTGCGCGCCTGCGGGCGGATAGCATTGTGATGCACCCCGGCCCCATGAACCGCGGCTTGGAAATTTCGTCGGCAGCGGCGGATTCCGCTCAGTCGAGCGTGCTCGAGCAAGTAACCAATGGAGTGTCAGTTCGGATGGCGGCACTCTATCTGCTGCTCTCCGGCGATCGGGAGGATTCATAAATGTCGAATGAGCACGAACGGTTTCTGATTCGCGGAGCCACACTGCCCGACGGCCACCGCACCGATCTCCTTCTTGCCGACGGGCACATCCTCGAAACCGGCACTGCGCTGTCTGCCGGTGGCGCCACACTGATTGATGCCGACGGACTCGTTGCCCTGCCCGGCCTCGTCGACCTGCATACCCACCTGCGTGAGCCCGGTTATGAACAGAGTGAGACGGTTCTCACCGGCAGCCAGGCTGCAGCGGTCGGCGGCTTCACCAGCGTCTTCGCCATGGCGAACACGTCGCCGGTGCAAGACACCGCCGGCGTCGTCGAGCAGGTTCTCGCCCTGGGCGAACGTGCCGGCTACGTGAGAGTGCAGCCCATCGGCGCGGTGACAGTCGGCCTGCAGGGCGCAGCCCTCGCCGAACTCGGCGCGATGGCGAACAGCCGCGCCCAGGTGCGTGTCTTCTCTGACGACGGATTCTGCGTCTCCGACCCCCTGCTCATGCGGCGAGCACTCGAATACGTCAAGGCTTTCGACGGCGTGATCGCCCAGCACGCCCAGGAGCCACGCCTCACCGAGGGCGCCCAGATGAACGAGGGCTCCATCTCGGCCGAACTCGGCCTCGTCGGCTGGCCGGCAGTGGCCGAAGAATCGATCATCGCCCGCGATGTCCTGCTCGCCGAGCACGTCGGCTCCCGCCTGCACGTGTGCCATGTCTCGACCGCCGGTTCTGTCGACGTGATCCGCTGGGCCAAGGCCCGCGGCATCCGGGTCACGGCCGAGGTTACGCCGCACCACCTGCTGCTCACCGAAGACCTGCTCACCGGCTATGACGCGCGGTTCAAGGTGAACCCGCCACTGCGTCGCCGGGAAGACACTGAGGCTCTGCGTGCGGCCCTCGCCGACGGCACCATCGACATCGTCGCCACCGACCACGCGCCACACCCGATCGAGGCGAAGGACTGCGAATGGGAGGCGGCGGCCAACGGAATGGTCGGTCTCGAATCAGCACTCTCGGTCGTGCACGCCTCGGTGGTGGCAACCGGATTGCTCGACTGGGCGGATGTCGCCCGAGTGCTCTCCAGCACGCCGGCACGCATCGGACGCATCCTGGGCCAGGGCCAGGCGCTCGTGACCGGTGCGGTCGCCGAACTCACGCTCTACGACCCGGCGGTCAACCGCATCTTCGGTACCGACGATCTGGCGGGCAAGGGCGTCAACTCGCCGTATCTTGAGATGACCCTGCCCGGACAGGTTCGTGCCACGTTTCACCGCGGCTACGCCACGGTGCTCGACGGAGTGCTCCGCCCCGCTGCCGAGGTCGCCGCCCACGCTGCGGGGATGCGCGAAGCGGGAGCCCACCATGGATAAGCTCATTCCCGGCGTCATCGTCGTTGTCGTTCTGCTCGGCCTTCTCGCGCTGATGTGGCGCAGCTGGATGCGACGGAGCAGGCGCGACGCCGCCTTGACCGCCGGATATCCGGCACCGCTTTCGGGCACCGCTGACACGACATCCGTTCGGGCCGAGGCGCCCGTGCTCTATGTCGCCACGACTCCGCGTGGTGAGCCGCTGGAGCGTCTCGCCATTCGCAACCTGGCCTTCCGCGCCCGCGCCACGCTGCGTGTCACCGGCCCGGGAGTGTCCGCGGTGGATCGTGCGATCGCGCCCGGACTGACGATCGTGCCCACTGGCGAAGAGCCCGTCTACGTGCCGGCCGAGGCTATCGAACTCGTCACCGAAGCCACCTGGGCCATCGATCGCGCGGTTGAAACCGGGGGATTGCTCCTGGTGGGCTGGCGTCTTGCCGCGACGGAAGCCGGGCCGAACGGCCCTGCAACCGGTGGCGCATCCGTTGACAGTTACTTCCGCATCACCGATCCGGCCGACAGAGGCCGCATCGTCGATGCTCTTCGTTCCATCGCTCCCGGGGCCAGCAGCCCGGATCTCTCCACCGAAAGTGAGGCGTAGCGTGAGCTACTCACCCAACAACCACTCCATCACCAACCGGGCGCCCGCCGTGCTCGTGCTGGAAGACGGCAAGCGATTCGTCGGGCATGCCTATGGCAAGACCGGCCAGACCCTCGGTGAGCTCGTTTTCGCCACCGGAATGACCGGCTACCAGGAGACCTTGACCGACCCGTCGTACGCCGGCCAAATCGTGCTCATGACCGCGCCGCACATCGGCAACACCGGTGTCAACGACACCGACATGGAGTCCAGCCGCATCTGGGTATCCGGTTTCGTGGTGCGCGAGCCATCGCGTGTGGTGTCGAACTTCCGTGCCCAGCGCAGCCTCGACGAGGATCTTCTGTCGAATGACGTCGTCGGTATCAGCGGCATCGATACCCGTGCGATCACCCGTCACATCCGCTCGGCCGGTGCGATGCGCTCCGGTATTTTTTCGGGCGAGGCTCTCGAGTTCTCCGAGTCGGAGCAGCTCGAGATCGTGCGCAACGGGGCAAACATGGCCGGCCGCAACCTCTCTGACGAGGTCTCGACGGTCGACCCATTCTCGGTTCCCGCGCAGGGTGAGCGCATCGGCTCCGTCGCCGTGCTCGACCTCGGCGTGAAGAAGTCCACCTTGAACTTCCTCGCCGAGCGCGGCTTTGAGGTTCTCGTTCTGCCGCAGTCGGTCACGGCCTCCGATGTGCTTTCGCTGAAGCCGGATGCGCTGTTCTTCTCGAACGGGCCGGGTGACCCGGCGGCATCCGACGCGCACGTTGAACTGCTGCAGGAATGCCTGCGGGCCGGTCTGCCCTATTTCGGTATCTGCTTCGGCAACCAGCTTCTCGGTCGTGCGCTCGGTTTCCGTACCTACAAGCTGCCGTTCGGTCACCGCGGCATCAACCAGCCGGTGCTCGACAAGGCCACCGGCCGAGTCGAAATCACCTCACAGAACCACGGTTTCGCGGTCGACATGCCCATCGAGGGCACGCACGACTCGCGTACCGGCTTCGGCAAGGTCGAGGTGAGTCACTACAGCCTCAACGACAAGGTTGTCGAGGGCATCCGTTGCCTCGACATTCCCGCGTTCAGCGTGCAGTATCACCCGGAGGCGGCCGCGGGGCCGCACGACGCCAACCATCTTTTTGATCGATTCAAGGACGTGGTAGTTGCCCATCAGGCGACTATCGGAGCAGGAGACGCCAAGTAATGCCCAAGCGCGACGATATCAACAGCGTCCTCGTGATCGGCTCCGGCCCGATCGTCATCGGACAGGCCTGCGAGTTCGACTACTCGGGCACTCAGGCCTGCCGCGTGCTGCGCGAAGAGGGGGTGCGCGTCATCCTGGTCAACTCGAACCCGGCCACGATCATGACCGACCCGGACTTCGCCGATGCCACGTACATCGAGCCGATCACCCCTGAGATGATCGAGTCGATCATTATCAAGGAGCGCCCGGATGCCATCCTGCCGACGCTCGGCGGCCAGACCGCACTGAACGCGGCCATCCAGCTGCACGAGCGCGGCATTCTCGAGAAGTACAACGTCGAACTGATCGGTGCCTCGTTTGAGGCCATCAACAAGGGTGAAGACCGTCAGATCTTCAAAGACCTCGTCATCGCCGCCGGCGCCGGCGTGGCCCGCTCCTACATCGCGCACACGGTCGACGAGGCCGTCGGGTTCGCCGAAGACCTCGGTTACCCGCTCGTGGTACGGCCCTCGTTCACGATGGGCGGCCTCGGTTCTGGCTTTGCGTACACCGAGGAAGAACTGCGCCGCATCGTCGGCGACGGACTGCACCAGAGCCCGAACAGTGAGGTGCTGCTCGAAGAGTCGATTCTTGGCTGGAAAGAGTACGAGCTTGAAATGATGCGCGACACGGCCGATAACACGGTCGTCGTCTGCTCCATCGAAAACGTCGACCCGGTCGGCGTGCACACCGGCGACTCGATCACCGTCGCTCCGGCGCTCACCCTCACCGACGTTGAGTACCAGAAGCTGCGCGACATCTCGATCGACATCATCCGTGCCGTCGGTGTCGACACGGGTGGCTGCAACATCCAGTTCGCGATCGACCCGGCCGACGGTCGCATCATCGTGATCGAGATGAACCCGCGGGTCTCCCGCTCCTCGGCCCTGGCCAGCAAGGCAACGGGTTTCCCGATTGCCAAGATCGCGGCGAAGCTCGCCCTCGGCTACCGTCTTGACGAGATCCCGAACGACATCACCTCGGTCACCCCGGCCAGCTTTGAGCCCACCCTCGACTACGTCGTGGTCAAGGTTCCCCGTTTCGCGTTCGAGAAGTTCCCGGCCGCCGACGCTCGCCTCACCACGACCATGAAGTCGGTCGGCGAGGCCATGGCCATCGGACGCAACTTCGCCTCGGCCCTGCAGAAGTCCCTGCGTTCCCTCGAGAAGCGCGGCTCGTCGTTCCACTGGGGCGAAGAGACCCGGAGCCTCGACGAGCTGCTTACCGTCGCTGAGATTCCCACCGACGGCCGGATCGTCACGGTGCAGCAGGCGTTCCGCAAGGGCGCCACCATCGAGCAGGTGTTCGAGGCCACCAAGATCGACCCCTGGTTCCTCGACCAGATCGTGCTGATCAACGAGGTTGCGGATGCCGTCGCCGCGTCGGCCACGCTCGACACCGACATCCTGCGTTTGGCCAAAGACCACGGCTTCTCCGATGCCCAGATCGGCGAATTGCGCGGCTTTGGCGAAGCAGACGTGCGCAAGGTGCGCCACATCCTTGGCGTGCGCCCGGTCTTCAAGACCGTGGACACCTGCGCGGGCGAGTTCCCGGCCGAGACGCCGTACCACTACTCGAGCTATGACCAGGAGACCGAGGTCACGCCGAGCGACCGCAAGAAGGTCGTCATTCTCGGCTCCGGCCCGAACCGCATCGGTCAGGGCGTCGAATTCGACTACTCCTGTGTTCACGCCTCGTTCGCGCTGTCCGATGCCGGCTACGAGACCATCATGATCAACTGCAACCCCGAGACGGTTTCGACCGACTATGACACCAGCGACCGACTCTACTTCGAGCCGCTCACGTTGGAAGATGTGCTCGAGATCATCCACGCCGAAAGCCAGAGCGGCGAGCTCGTCGGCGTCGTCGTGCAGCTCGGCGGTCAGACCGCTCTCGGACTGGCCAAGGGGCTGAAGGCAGAGGGCATCACGATTCTCGGCACCACGCCCGAAGCCATCGACCTGGCCGAAGAGCGCGGGGAGTTCTCGCGCATTCTCGACGAGGCCGGCCTGCTCGCCCCACGCAACGGCACCGCCACCGACTATGCCGGCGCGGTCGTCGTGGCCGAGGAGATCGGCTACCCGGTTCTGGTTCGCCCGAGCTACGTGCTGGGTGGCCGCGGCATGGAGATCGTCTACGACAGCCCGTCGCTGGCGGACTACTTCACCCGCATGTCCGGCCAGGGCATCATCGGCCCCTCGCACCCGCTGCTGGTCGACCGGTTCCTCGACGACGCCATCGAGATCGACGTCGACGCTATCTATGACGGCCACGAGCTCTACATCGGCGGCGTGATGGAGCACATCGAAGAGGCCGGCATCCACTCCGGCGACTCCAGCTGCACGCTGCCGCCGGTCACCCTCGGCAGAGCCGAGATCGACCGCGTGCGTGACGCCACGCTCGCCATCGCGCAGGGCATCGGCGTGCGGGGCCTGCTGAACGTTCAGTTCGCGATCGGCGCCGGCGTACTCTACGTGCTCGAAGCGAACCCGCGTGCGTCGCGCACCGTGCCCTTCGTGGCCAAGGCCCTCGGCATCACTCTGGCGAAGGCCGCCTCGCTGATCATGGTCGGAACCACCATCGCCGAGCTCAGAGAGAGCGGAATGCTGCCGGAGATCGACGGTTCCCGTGTTCCGCTGGATGCGCCGGTGGCGGTCAAGGAGGCCGTGCTTCCGTTCAAGCGCTTCCGTACCCCGGCCGGTGACGTCGTCGACTCCGTGCTCGGCCCGGAGATGCGCTCCACCGGCGAGGTCATGGGCATCGACCGTGACTTCCCCCGGGCGTTCGCGAAGAGCCAGATGGCCGCGTATGGCGGAATGCCGCTGACCGGCACCGTGTTCGTGTCGGTCTCTGACCGTGACAAGCGCGCGATCATCCTGCCGATCCTGCGTTTAGCTCAACTCGGCTACGACATCATGGCGACCGAGGGCACCGCAATGGTGCTGAAGCGCAATGGAATCGACGCTCAGCTGGTGCGCAAGTTCAGCGAAAAGCAGGTGGAGGGTGAGGGCTCAATCGTCGACCTCATCCGCCAGGAGAAGGTCGACATCGTCATCAACACGCCCGGCGGCCGCACCGCCCGGGCCGACGGCTACGAGATTCGTGCGGCTGCCGTAGCCGGCGACCTGCCCCTGTTCACGACCATTGCCGAGCTGGCTGCGGCTGTGGCCTCCATCGACGCCATCCGTGACGGCTTTGATGTGACGAGCCTGCAGGAATACGCGATCACGCGGGAAGCAGCACTGAAGTAGTGACAGCCCAGACGAACGGGTTGTCTGGGCCGGTCGCACCGGTCGTGCCGTTCGGCGAACGTCTCGAGCAGACGTTCGCCCGGCACGGCCAGCTGTGTGTCGGAATCGATCCACACTCCTGGTTGCTTGACGATTGGAATCTGCCGGACTCGGCGGCGGGCGCCGAAAGCTTCGGCCGCACGGTCGTCGCGGCGGCCGCGGGCCAGGCGGGCATCGTGAAGCCGCAGGTCGCCTTCTTCGAAAAATTTGGTTCCGCCGGATATGTTGCGCTTGAGCGCGTGCTCGCCGACGCCCGGGCGGCCGGCCTCCTCGTGATCGGCGATGCCAAGCGCGGCGATCTGGGCACCAGCGTCGAAGCCTATGCGGAGGCCTGGCTCACGCCCGGCGCGCCGCTCGAAGTCGATGCGCTCACGGTGCACAGCTACATGGGGGTGGGCTCGCTCGATGCCGCCCTCGAGGTCGCCGACCGTGGCGGAAAGGGCCTGTTCCTGCTCAGCGCTACGTCGAACCCGGAGGGGGCCGCGCTCCAGCGCGCCGTTGTGGGGGAGGGCGTGCACCAGGGAAGCAGCGTCGCGCGCGCCATCCTCGACGAGGTTGCCGAGCGTAATGTGCGCCAGTCGACGTCGGCTCTCGGGTCGATTGGGGTGGTGCTGGGCGCGACCCTCGACCTGGCTAGTTTCGGGATCGACGTGTCCGACACGCCGACGGAGGCGTTGACGCCGGTTCTCGCTCCAGGCTTTGGACATCAGGGCGCAACCCCCTCTCAACTGGTTGCCCTGTTCGGGGGGTACGCTTCGGGCGTTATCCTGAGTGAATCACGCAGTATCCTCTCTTCCGGACCCGACCGGATATCCGAGATGATCCGGCACCGAGTAGCGGAAGCAGGCACTGCCCGTGGCTGAGACCAAGTCCACCCCTCCCGACGTTGACCGTGTTGCGGCATCCCGAGCGGCCGTCGCTGCTCGACGGGCCCGAGCCGCAGTCAAGGCGCAGGTCGCCGCACGTGAGCGTTCGCCGCTCGACGTACTGGCCACCGCCACCGCAGACCCGAACGGCGTCGAAGGTCGCCTGCGCGTGACCGAGCTGCTCACGAGCGTTCCGGCAATCGGCGTCACCAAGATGCAGCGCATCATCGAGAAGCTCGGCATTTCACCGTCGAAGCGTCTCGGTGGCCTCGGCACTCACCAGCGTCAGCGCCTGCATGACTTCCTGGCCGGTCTGCCGGCGTCGCGCAGGTTTTCGTGACGCCGGGCCTGCTCGTTCTGGCCGGACCCACCGCAGTGGGCAAGGGGAGCGTCGCCGGGTACATCCGTGAGAACTTCCCTGATGTCCATCTGTCGGTGTCCGCGACAACGCGCGCTCCCCGCCCCGGCGAGACCGAAGGCGTCAGCTACTTTTTCGTCGACGACGCTGAGTTTGACCGCCTGGTCGCCGAGGGCGAACTGCTGGAGTGGGCGATTGTGCACAACGCCAATCGTTACGGCACACCGCGCGGCCCCGTCGACGCGGCAATCGCGGCCGGCCACAGCGTGCTGCTCGAGATCGATTTGCAGGGTGCGCGCTCGGTCCGTGAGGCGATGCCCGAGGCGAAACTGATCTTTCTGCTTCCTCCCAGCTGGGACGAACTCGTGCGCCGTCTGACCGGTCGGGGCACCGAAAATGCTGAGGAACAGGCCCGGCGACTCGAGACGGCCAAGCTCGAATTGGCGGCTCAAGACGAGTTTGATTACCGTGTTGTGAACCACACAGTGAGCGAGGCGGCGCGAGAGGTCGTAGACTTGATGCAGATTCGCAAGGATTCTGCGCGCCCATAAGCACACAGGCCTTGACTATGACGTCGCATTCGACGTCTGTGAACCACTGACTGCGCATTCTGCGCAATGCTCTGAAGGAGTGACACCAATGGCCACCAAGCCCGCTGGCATCATCGACCCGCCCATCGACGACCTGCTCTCGAAGGTTGACTCCAAGTACGCCCTGGTGATCTTCGCGTCCAAGCGCGCCCGCCAGATCAACGACTACTACGCTGACCTGCACGAAGGCAGCCTGTTCGACAACGTCGGACCGCTCGTCGACTCCACCGTCGAAGACAAGCCGCTCTCGGTTGCCCTGCGTGAGATCAACGAGGACAAGCTGATCTCGACGCCTATCGTCGAATAATTCATCTCGATCAGGGTTAACACCGAGGCGCGCAGAATGTCGACAGTCCCCACGATCGTCGTCGGTATCACCGGCGGCATCGCGGCCTATAAGGCTGTCAACGTTGTGCGCGCCTTCGTGCTGCGCGGATACGACGTTCATGTCGTCGCAACCGACGCGGCCCTGCGTTTCGTCGGTGCCCCGACGCTCGAGGCGATCTCCCGCAACCCGGTACATACGAGCCTCTATGAGGGCGTCGCCGAGGTGCGCCATGTCGCCATTGGGCAGAGTGCCGACCTGATCGTCGTGGCTCCGGCCACGGCCAACAGCATCGCAAAGCTGGCCGCGGGCCTGGCCGACGATCTGCTCGGCAACACCATTTTGGCCAGCACCGCTCCGCTGGTAATCGCCCCGGCGATGCACACCGAAATGTGGAACAACCCGGCCACTGTGGCCAACGTGGCCACCCTGCGCAGCCGAGGCATCACCATCATCGGCCCCGGATACGGTGCCCTGACCGGCACCGATATCGGCGCCGGGCGCATGGAAGAGCCCGAGGTCATCGTCGAGGGGGCCCTCGCCGTGCTGGCCGCATCTCAGTCAGAATCGGATTCCGCGGCTGGCGATCTCTCGGGCAGGCGTGTGCTGATCAGCGCCGGCGGCACCCGCGAGGCGCTTGACCCGGTGCGTTTTCTCGGCAACCGGTCCAGCGGCAAGCAGGGAGTCGCCCTGGCTGAGGCCGCGGCGAGCCGCGGCGCCAGAGTCACGCTGGTCGCCGCGAATCTCGAGGTCGACCCGCCCGCGGGGGTCGAGGTCATCCGGGTGTCGAGTGCGCGTGAGCTCAACGCCGCGATGCAGGCCGCTGCAGGAGACACCGACGTGCTGATCATGGCGGCCGCCGTGGCCGACTACCGCCCGGTCACCGTGGCGGAGGGCAAGATCAAAAAAGAGCACACCGGCGACAGGCTCACTCTCGAGCTCGTGAAGAACCCCGATATCTTGGCCGCTCTAGCTGCCGCCCGCCGACCGGGTCAGATCGTGATCGGCTTTGCCGCTGAGACCGAGGCCGACACCGACGCGCTGCTGGCGCTCGGGCGCGCGAAGGTCAGCCGTAAGGGCTGCGACTTCCTGGTAATCAACCGGGTGGGCTGGAACGAGGGCTTTGCGTCAGATGACAACACCGTCATCGTGCTCGATGCCCACGGAGCTATAGTGAATGAGGCCTCCGGAGCGAAATTGTCGGTGGCCAATCGTATTCTTGACGTGGTCGTCTGATCCGCGCCTCGGCGCGAAACGAACGGCCTCCAGTTCCTTACCTTTCAGTTTTCTAGCTTGTAGATATCTACAGAGTCGGGCCAGATGAGCGACCTACGCCTTTTCACTTCGGAATCCGTCACGGAGGGTCACCCAGACAAGATCTGTGACCAGATTTCCGACAGCATCCTCGATGCGCTTCTCACCGAAGACCCGCACAGTCGGGTCGCCGTCGAGACTCTCGTGACGACTGGGCTCGTGCACGTTGCCGGCGAGGTGACGACCGAAGCCTACGTCGAGATTCCCTCGATCGTACGCAAATGCATCACCGATATCGGCTATAACTCTTCCGACGTCTGGTTCGACGGTCGCTCCTGCGGCGTCTCCATCTCGATTGGCGGGCAGTCGCCCGACATCGCGCAGGGTGTCGATGCCGCGTTCGAGTCGCGCGAAGAGTCAAGTACTGAGCGTTACGACCAGCAGGGTGCCGGCGACCAGGGCATCATGTTCGGCTATGCCACTCGCGAGACTCCCGAACTCATGCCCATTCCCATTTGGATCGCACACCGTATGGCCGAGCGTCTCGCCCTGGTGCGCAAGTCCGGCGACCTCTCCTACCTGCGCCCCGACGGTAAAACCCAGGTCACAATCGGTTACGACGGAATCAGGCCACGCACGGTCGAAACCGTGGTCGTCTCGAGCCAGCACTCGCCCTCGGTCACGACCGCACAGCTGCGCGCCGAGGTCGAAGAACTCGTGATTCGACCGGTTCTCGATCTGATCGACCTCGACTCGTCGTCGGCCCAAACCTTGATCAACCCGACAGGTCGATTCGAAATCGGCGGTCCGCAGGGTGACGCCGGGCTCACCGGGCGCAAAATCATCATCGACACCTACGGGGGGTCCAGCCGTCACGGCGGCGGGGCCTTCAGCGGTAAAGACCCGTCGAAGGTCGACCGTTCGGCCGCCTACGCCATGCGCTGGGTCGCCAAGAACGCAGTAGCGGCCGGTCTGGCCGAACGCCTCGAGGTTCAGGTCGCGTACGCCATCGGCAAGGCGTCTCCCGTGGGGCTCTACGTCGAAACCTTCGGCACCGGCGTGATGAGCGACACCGCCATCACTGCTGCGATCCGCGAGGTCTTCGACCTGCGCCCGGGTGCGATCATCAACGACCTCGACCTGCTGCGCCCGATCTACGCGCAGACTGCGGCATATGGTCACTTCGGCCGCGAGCTTCCCGACTTCACCTGGGAGCGTCTCGACCGCGTCGACGAGCTGCGCGTAGCGGCCAAGCTTTAGTCATGCGCACCGGGCTCGTCGCGCGAGTGCTGGTCGACTCTCCGCTGCCGCAGCTCGACCACCTGTTCGACTACGCCATTCCCGACGAGCTTGCCGCTCACGCGGTTCCGGGTGTGCGCGTGCGGATGCCGCTGCGCTCGAAGGGTCGGGTGGCCGATGGCTATCTGATCGAGGTCATCGACCCGGCTGAGCTGCCCGCTGAGGGGGTTATTCCCGAATTCAGTGGCAAGCTCAGCCCGATCGACTCGATTGTGTCGACCGTTCCCGTGCTTCAGTCCGAGATCTACACCCTGGCCCGGCGCCTGGCCGATCGCGCCGCCGGGAACGCGAACGACATCATCCGTCTCGCGGTGCCCGGCCGGCAGGTGCGGGTCGAGAAGGCCTGGGTGGCTGCACAAGAATCGGCTGAATCTGCGGTCGACATCTCGCCGACGAAGTCAGTTGCCTCTGATGGCCACGTTCGTTTCGCCGACTACCCGCCCGGCGTACTCGAATGCATCGTGGCCGAGCACAGCCGCCGCGCCATTGCTGCAGTGCCGCGCCTCGTGCGCTTGCCGAACGGCACCACGATCGGTCATTGGGCGATGACGCTCGCCGAACTTGCGGTGCAGACCCTGGAGCAGGGCCAGAGCGCGATCATCGTCGTGCCAGACTTTCGTGACCAAGACCAAGTGCAGGCCGCCCTCGACGTGCTCGCGCCAGCCGAGGCGGTCAGTCGCGTCGACGCCCGGCAGAGCAACCCCGATCGGTACCGCGCGTTCCTGGCCTGCCTCGGCGCGGCTCCGCGCATTGTTTTGGGCAACCGGTCGGCCGTCTACGCTCCGGCCCGCAACCTGGGGTTGATCATGCTGTGGGACGACGGCGACCCGTTGCACGGTGAGCCGCTCAGCCCGTACGTGCATTCCCGTGACGCCGCGCTCGTTCGCCAGGAACTCACGGGGTGCGCGCTTGTGCTGCTGGGGCACTCGCGCAGTGTCGAGGCTCAGCGCCTCGTGGCTGTCGGCTGGCTCGACGAGGTGAACCCCGCGAAAGACACACATCCGCGGGTCATTCCCACAGATTTTCAGGGGGAGCCAGACCCGCAGGCGCGCGCCGCCCGCATTCCGACGGCCGCGTGGCTTGCGGCAAAGGCAGCCATCGCCGACGGTCCGGTCTTGGTGCAGGTCGCCACTCCCGGCTATGCGCCGTTTCTCGCCTGTCAGACCTGCAAAAAGCCGGCCAGGTGCACCGCCTGTCAGGGGCCGCTCGGTCAGAAGTCGGCCGGTTCGACGCCGGCCTGCCGCTGGTGCGGCGCCCTGGCCGTCGGCTGGACCTGCGTTCATTGCGAAGGCCACACCTTCCGGGTGATGACCGTCGGCGCCGGCCGTACCGCCGAAGAACTCGGCCGTGCCTTCCCCGGCTCCCGTGTCATCGTGGCCGACGGCGATCACCCGATTCAAACGCTGGGCGCCGAACCGGCTCTCGTGATCGCCACTCGGGGCGCCGAACCCATTCCGACGGGCGGCTACCGGGCAATTCTCCTGCTTGACGGCGAACGGATGCTCGCCCGCGAGTCCCTACGCGTCGGCGAGGACTGTCTGCGCTGGTGGTCGAACGCCGCGGCGTTGGCGGCGCCGGGCGCGCCAGTCATTCTTGTCGGGGTCGGCGGAGCTCTCGCCACCGCCGTGAACGGCTGGCGTCCTGCTGCCTACGCGTATGCCGAGCTGACCGACCGCAAATTGTTGCGGTTCCCGCCCGCGGTGCGCGTGGCATCCGTCGTGGGCACAGCCGACGATGTGGATCGTGCCTTGCTCGAACTCGGCGAGCTGTCCGACGTCGACGTGCTCGGGCCGGTCACGACCGACGCGCCGTTGGTGCGTGCCGTCGTGCGGTTCGGCTACGCGCATGGCGACGAGGTGGCGCGCGTTCTTAAGGCGCACGTTGTGCAGAACGCCAGCAGGCGTCGTGCACCGAAGGGCGGCTCGTTCCGCCCAGCGCCTACACTCAAAGTACGATTCGACGACCCGGAGCTGCTCTAAATGAAACTCGTCTTTGCGGGAACCCCCGCGGTCGCCATCCCCAGTCTTAACCTGTTGGCCGGCTCCGCGCACGAGATCGCCGCAGTCGTCACCCGGGCTGACGCCCCCCTCGGGCGCAAGCGCGTGCTCACCCCGTCGCCGGTGGCCGATGCTGCGTCGGCGCGCGGCATCCCCGTGATCAAGGCCAACCGCCTCGGCGACGAGGCCACGGCAGAGATCGCTGCACTGCAGCCCGACCTGGGCGTCATCGTCGCCTACGGGGGACTGGTGCGCGAGCCCCTGCTGTCGGTCCCTCGTCTCGGCTGGATCAACCTGCATTTCTCGCTGCTGCCCCGATGGCGCGGGGCATCGCCGGTACAGCGTGCAGTGATCGCCGGTGACGCCGAAACCGGCGCTGCGGTGTTCCAACTCGTCGCCGAACTCGACGCCGGCTCGGTCTTCGGTAGTTTCGCCGTGCCGCTTCCCGCCGACGCGACAAGCGGCAGCCTGCTGGAGGCGCTCAGCCACAGCGGCGCCGACCTGCTGTTGCGCGTCGTCGACGAATTGGCTGCCGGCTCCGCGGTCGCTGTGCCGCAGGCCGGCGACGTGACGCTGGCCCCCAAACTCAACATCGACGACGCCCGCATCGACTGGACGCAGCCGGCAGATGCCGTCTACAACCGTCTGCGGGGCGTCACGCCCGAGCCCGGAGCGTTCACGGTGATCGCTGACGCCCGGTTCAAACTTCTGGAAGCCGCCCCGACGCGCGGCCTTCCTGCGCTGCCAGCAGGCAGCATCCGTGAATTCGAAAAGAAAGTGCTGATCGGCACCGCGACAGAGCCGCTTGAGCTTCTGCGTGTGCAACCAGCTGGAAAGAACCCAATGAGTGCAATCGACTGGTGGCGTGGCGTGGCAGCATCCGAGGTGATCGCTTCATGAGTGTCGATTTTGTGCAGCCGGCCCGTCGGGTCGCCTATGAGGTCATCGCTGCCGTGCGCGAGACGGATGCCTACGCGAACCTGTTGCTGCCCACGAAGATCAAGCGAGCGGCGCTGAACACGGCAGATGCCGCACTGGCCACCGAACTGACCTATGGCACGCTGCGCATGCAGGGCTACTACGACCGCGTGATCGCGTTGGCCGCCGGCCGCTCGGTCGACGCGATCGATCCCGCGATCCTCGACGTGCTGCGGCTGGGCAGCCATCAGCTGCTGTCGACCCGCGTTGCCACGCATGCCGCGGTGAACGAGTCGGTGTCACTGGCGAAGCAGGTCGGCTCCCGCTCGGCGACCGGGTTTACCAATGGCGTGTTGCGCACCATCTCGCGGAGCAGCGTCGACGAGTGGCGGGAGCGCGTGCTCGAGGCGACCACGAGCGACGACGACACACTCGCCGCGCTCTACTCGCACCCGGTCTGGGTGGTGCGTGCCCTGCGGCAGTCGCTGCTGGCCGAGAACCGCGCCGACGAGCTCACAGCGCTGCTTGCGGCCGACAATCAGGCGGCGCGCGTGAACATGGTTGCGCTGCCCGGTCTGACCGATCCGTCGCTTGCCGCGAGTCTCGGCGAAGCCGATCCGTTCTCCCCGACCGGATTCGTGCTGGCCGGCGGAGACCCGTTCACCCTGATGAAGCAGCATGAGGGCCGCATCCGTGTGCAAGACGAAGGCTCTCAGATTGCCGCCCTTGCGCTCACTCGGGCGCGCCCGGTGCGTGCCGACGAGCGCTGGCTCGATCTCTGTGCCGGCCCCGGCGGCAAGGCTGCACTGCTCGCGGCCGAGGCACTGGCCGGGGGCGCTTACCTCGTCGCGAACGAGGTCGTGCCGACCCGCGCCGAACTCGTCCGGAACGCCCTGGCCCCGGTGCCGCTCGACGTGCCGGTCTGGGAGATCGACGGCACGCGGATCGCCGACCGTCATGCCGACACGTTCGACCGCATCCTGCTTGACGCGCCGTGCACGGGCCTCGGCGCCCTGCGTCGTCGCCCTGAGGCGCGCTGGCGCAAACAGCCGAAGGACGTTGCAGAGTTGTCCGGCCTACAGTCCAACCTGCTTGACGCCGCGCTGAAGGCTCTCGCGCCCGGCGGAATCCTTGCCTATGTCACCTGCTCGCCGCATATTGCCGAAACCCGCGGAATCGTCGCGACAGCGCTGAAGGCCTGGGGCGACCGGGTCCGGCAGCTCGACACTGCAGCCGTCGTGCAGTCGCTTGCGGTGACCGAACTCGACCTGGCTGGCGACCCGACCTCAGTGCAGCTCTGGCCGCACCGTCACAACACAGACGCCATGTTCATCACGCTGATCGAGCGCAACGCCTAGGGTGAATTCATGACGACTAGAATCAATCCGAGCATTCTTGCCGCCGACTTTGCCAACTTCGAGAGCGAGCTGGGGCGCATTCGCACCGCCGACCTCGTGCATGTCGACATCATGGACAATCATTTCGTGCCCAACCTCACGTTCGGGCTGCCCATGGTTGAGCGCTTGCAGCAGGTCTCACCGATTCCGCTCGACGTTCACCTCATGATCGACGACCCGGATCGTTGGGCTCCCGGTTATGCCGAGGTCGGCGCATTTTCAGTTACTTTTCATGCCGAAGCGGCAACGGATGCCGTCGCCCTGGCCCGCACGCTGCGCCAGATCGGTGCCCGTGCGGGAATCGCGCTGAAGCCCGGCACCCCGATCGAGCCGTATCTTGACCTGCTGCCCGAGTTCGACCAGGTGCTCGTGATGACCGTCGAACCCGGCTTCGGCGGTCAGAGTTTCATGGAGTCGACGATGCCGAAGCTCCGCACCCTCGCCGATGCCGTGCAGAAGCAGGGACTCGACGTGTGGTTGCAGGTCGATGGCGGCGTCACCATCGACACCATCGGCATCGCCGCCGAAGCAGGTGCCAACACGTTCGTCGCCGGATCAGCAGTATTCACCGGCGATCCGACCGCTCAGATCGCTCTGCTCCGTGCCGCCGCTGACAAGCACAGCCACGCGCACTAGTAGCCTGTACCTGTGAAGAATTTCGATGAGCTTTTTGCCGAACTCACGCAGAAGGCCGAAGCCAGGCCCGAGGGTTCCGGAACCGTCCGTGAACTCGACGCCGGCGTACACGCGATTGGTAAGAAGATCGTAGAAGAAGCCGCAGAAGTGTGGATGGCTGCTGAGTACCAGAGCGACACCGAGACGGCTGAGGAGATCTCCCAGCTGCTCTACCACCTGCAGGTCATGATGCTGGCCAAGGGGCTCACCCCGGCCGACATCTACCGACATCTGTAACGGGTATTCCTTCGTTTCAGACACTGTCACCCTGACCCCAGAAAGTTCTCCCATGCTGCGTATTGCCATCCCAAATAAGGGATCCCTGTCAGAGACCGCCTCAACCATGCTGTTTGAGGCCGGCTACACAGGCCGTCGCGACCCGCGCGACCTCGTCGTCTCCGACCCCGCCAATGGCGTCGAATTCTTCTACCTGCGCCCCCGCGACATCGCCACCTACGTCGGTTCCGGCGCGCTTGACGTCGGCATCACCGGCCGCGACCTGCTGCTCGACTCGCACTCGACGGCCACCGAGATCGCCAGTCTCGACTTCGGTGACTCAACCTTCCGCTTTGCGGGCCCGGCCGGCAGGTTCAGCACCCTCGCAGATCTGGAAGGCCTGCGCGTCGCCACCAGCTATCCCGGACTCGTCGAAACGTTCCTAGCCGAGCACAACGTGACTGTCACGCTCGTGACACTCGACGGCGCCGTCGAATCGGCCGTTCAGTTGGGTGTCGCGGATGCCGTCGCCGACGTTGTTTCGACAGGCTCCACGCTCAAGAAGGCCGGCCTCGAGATCTTCGGACCGGTCATCCTGCAGTCAACGGCAGTGCTGATCAGCTCGGCCAACGAGAACGCCGGCATTGCCACACTGCTGCGCCGCCTTCAGGGAGTTCTCGTCGCCCGCCAGTATGTGCTGATGGACTACGACATCACCCGGGCCCAGCTCGACGCGGCCTGCGAACTCGCCCCCGGCATCGAATCGCCCACGGTCTCGAACTTGCACGACCCCGAATGGGTGGCCGTGCGTGTCATGATTCCGCGCAAGGACATGAACAACGTGATGGACTCGCTCTACGGACTCGGTGCCCGTGCCATTTTGGTCACCTCGATTCACAACGCGCGCCTCTAAGAACGGGGGATGACAATGACTCTCGCGGTGCGAGTGATTCCGTGCCTCGACGTGGCCGACGGCCGCGTCGTCAAGGGCGTGAACTTTGAAAACCTGCGCGACGCGGGCGACCCGGTCGAACTGGCCCGCCGGTATTACGAGCAGGGTGCCGACGAACTCACCTTCCTCGATGTGAAGGCCACGGTCGACAACCGTTCCACGACCTACGACGTGGTGCGCGCCACCGCAGAGCAGGTCTTCATTCCGCTCACCGTCGGCGGCGGCATCCGGAGCGTCGAAGATGTTGCACGCCTGCAGGGGCATGGAGCAGACAAGATCGGTCTGAACAGCGCGGCCATCGCGCGCCCGGCCCTGATCGGTGAGATCGCCGACCGATTCGGCTCGCAGGTCCTCGTGCTCTCGCTTGACGTCAAGCGCTCCGGGCGCACCGAATCCGGATTCGTCGTGACCACCCACGGAGGGCGCACCGAGACCGATCTCGACGCGGTTGCCTGGGCTACGGCCGCACTCGAACTCGGCGCCGGCGAGCTGCTCGTCAACTCGATCGATGCCGACGGCACCAAGAACGGCTTCGACACGGAACTCATCGCGCTCATGCACAGCTTCAGCACCGTGCCGGTGATCGCCTCCGGCGGAGCCGGCGCCCTCGAACACTTTCCACCCGCCATCGCTGCGGGTGCGGATGCCGTGCTTGCCGCATCCGTTTTTCACAGCGGGGAACTCACGATCGGCGACGTCAAGCGTGAGCTCGGCGACGCAGGAATGCTGGTGCGCTGATGACGGTGTCTGCAACCGAGGCTCTCGATGCCGCGGTCTTCAATTCCGACGGTCTGCTGCCCGCGGTGATTCAGCAGTTCGATAGTCAGGAAGTGCTGATGCTGGGCTGGATGGACCGCGAGGCACTGCGTCGAACTCTTGTCGAGGGGCGCGTGACGTTCTGGTCGCGCAGCCGGCAGGAATACTGGCGCAAGGGCGACACCTCAGGCCATGCACAGTTCGTGCGTGCCGCCGCGCTCGACTGCGACAACGACACGTTGCTCGTGCAGGTCGACCAGGTCGGTGCCGCCTGCCACACCGGCACCCGTACCTGCTTCGACGGCCGCGACCTGGCCGTGACGACAATCCCCAACGAGTGAAGGACCGACCCGAATGATCGACGCGACAGCCGGAACCACGCGCCACGACCAGTTCACCGAGCTACTCGCCGGGCACCGCGTCATTCCGGTCATCCGTGAGCTCTTCGCCGATGGCGAGACCCCGGTGGGGATCTACCGCAAGCTCGCCGCCGGCGCTCCGGGTAGTTTCCTGCTCGAATCGGCCGAGCAGGGCGGAATCTGGTCGCGGTTCTCGTTCGTGGGTGTCTCATCGTTTGGCGTGCTCACCCAGCGTGGTAACGACGTCGCGTGGATCGACTACGGCATTTCGGCCGAGCGCGCCCTCGGCGAATCGTCCAACCTCGGACCGCTGCAGGCGCTCGCTCACCTCTACGCCGCCTGGCAGACGCCGCGCCTCCCCGAACACCCGCCGCTCACCGGCGGACTTGTCGGTTTCATCGGCTGGGAAGCGATTCGGCAGCTCGAACACCTGCCGAATCAACCGGCCGCCGACTATGACGTTCCGGGTCAGGCGTTCAGCTTCGTCGCCGACCTGGTTGTGCTCGACCACAAGTTCGGCACTGTGCAGCTCATCGCGAATGTGCTCAACGACGGCACGGATACCCCGGATACCCTCTGGGCCGACGCGCAGGCACGTCTCGATTCGTTGCAGTCCCGTCTCGCCCAGCCAGGGGAGGCCTGGCTGGCCGAGGTCGACCTGTCGACACCCGCAGCCCCGACACACCGCACCGAACGAGCCGACTTCCTGGCCGCCGTGGACACCGCGAAACAACACATCGTCGACGGTGACATCTTTCAGGTCGTCATCTCGCAACGCTTCGATCAGGAATGCACGGCGCATCCGATCGACGTCTATCGCGTGCTGCGCAGCCTGAATCCGAGCCCGTACATGTACCTGCTCAGCCTCGACTCGCCAAGCGGTGATCCCTATTGGATCGTCGGCTCGTCACCGGAGGCCCTCGTGAAGGTCCAGAACGAGCGGGTCTTCACGCATCCGATCGCCGGCTCGAAGCCGCGCGGAGCCACGCCTGAGGCGGACGCCGACTACGAGATCGAGCTGACCGGAGACGCCAAGGAGCGCGCAGAACACCTCATGCTCGTCGACCTGGCTCGGAACGACCTGCTCAAGGTGTGTGCGGCGGGGTCGGTCGAGGTCACCGAGTTCATGCGGGTCGAGCGGTTCAGTCACATCATGCATCTCGTCTCCTCGGTTGAAGGAAACTTGCTCGCCGGTCAGAGTGCCATCGACGTGTTCCGTGCCACATTCCCCGCTGGAACGCTTTCGGGGGCACCGAAACCCCGTGCCCTTGAAATCATCGACGCCCTCGAACCCGCGCAGCGCGGAGTATACGGGGGAGTCGTGGGCTACTTCGGCTTCGCCGGCGACGCCGACCTCGCCATCGCCATTCGCACGGCAACGATCGCCAACGGGGTCGCGCGGGTGCAAGCCGGCGGCGGGCTCGTCGCCGATTCAGACCCCGAGTCTGAATACAACGAGTCGCAAAACAAGGCTGCCGCGCCGCTGCGTGCGGTCGCGGTCGCCAACGCTATGAAACGAGTGAAATAGATGTCCCGAGAACGCTCGTCGGGTAAGCGGCTCAAACTGCTGCATATTCTCACGATTATTGTCGCCAGTGCTCTGGCGCTGCTCGCCTGGACCCAAACCTGGGTGGTCGTGACACTGTCCACGCAGGCCGGGTCCGACCTTCTTCTGAACGTCGACGGCTCCGTCGCGGCTCCCGCGCTGACCGCACTGGCCCTCGCCGGCCTGGCGCTGGCCGGGGCGTTGACGATCGCGGGTACCATCATCCGTATCATTCTGGGCTTTTTGGAGGCGCTGCTCGGCTTCTCGGTCGGCCTCGCAGTGTTCGAGGCGGTCACTGACCCCGCTGCGGCCAGCTCGGCCGCAGTTACCGCGGCGACGGGCATAGCCGGACACGAGTCGGTCGTAGCCGGCGTGTCATCGGCAGACCTCACATTCTGGCCGTATCTCGCCCTCGTCGCCGCTGCCCTCATGCTGGTCACCGGAGTCAGCGTGATCATCACCGTTGGCCGGTGGCCCGGCCCCACCACGCGCTATCAAGCGGTTCGGTTGGAGCCTGTCCCGGCCACACCTGACGCGCCGCGTGCGGCCGCAACCGCTGCCGATGCGGATGCCGAGACGGCTGCAGCTGTCGACGCGGTCGACCACCCATCGGGTCACGACTCTGTGGGCGACTGGGACGATCTGAGCCGCGGCGAAGACCCTACCCGCTAGACTTGCCCCGTACCCTAAACAACTCAAGGAGAAGTATGAGCATCGAGTCCATTGACCCCGGTCACGGCCATTCGCCGGCAGCATGGACCGCCGTCGTCATCATGCTCGCGGCATTCGCCATCGGCACTGTGGCGTTCTTTTTTGAAGCGGCCTGGCTCGTCTGGGCTTCTGCCGTTCTGCTCGTTGTTGGTCTGATCGTGGGCTGGGTTATGGCCCGTGTCGGCTACGGCGTCTCAGACACGGCTTCGAGTCACTAACACGTGGCGACCGACCTGCTCGCTGAGCTGACGGCCGGAGCACTGGCCGACGCCGAGGCGCGTCGCTCGGTTCGTTCGTTTGCGCTGGTCGAGGCGGCTGCGCGTGCGCAACGCCCGGCACTGGACGCGCTGGCCGCGCTCGCGCCGGCAGACGGCGTTAAAATCATCGCCGAGGTGAAGCGAGCAAGCCCCTCACGCGGTGCTCTCGCTGAGATTGCGGACCCGGCGGCTCTCGCCACGGCCTACCAGGCCGGTGGGGCGAGCGCCATCAGCGTGCTCACCGAGGGCCGCAGATTCAAGGGTTCGCTCGATGACCTGGCCCAGGTGCGCCAGGCCGTTCAGATTCCTGTTCTGCGCAAAGACTTCATCGGCGAGGCGTACCAAGTCTTCGAAGCGCGCGAAGTCGGAGCAGACCTCGTTCTGCTCATCGTCGCGGCTCTCGACCAGAAGACACTCCTCACGCTTCACGAGCTGATTCTCGAACTGGGCATGACGCCGCTGGTTGAAACCCACAGCGCAGATGAGGTCAGGAGGGCGCTGGACGTTGGCGCCGGGCTGGTGGGCGTGAACGCCCGCAACCTCTCTACTTTTGAGCTTGACGCGAATCTGTTCGGCACCCTCGCCGGATCGATTCCGTCGGGCGTTATCCGGGTCGCCGAATCCGCGGTCAAGACGGCGTCCGATGTGGCCCACTACCGTTCGGCCGGAGCCGACGTTGTACTCGTCGGCGAAGCCCTCGTCACGAGTGATCCCCTTCACACCCTTTCCGAATTCCTGGCGGTATAAATGTCACTTCGCGCAGAGCAGGGCCCCTATTTCGGCGATTTCGGCGGGCGGTGGGTGCCCGAGTCCCTGGTCGCCGCACTCGACGAGCTCACCGCCGAGTACGAGCTGGCCAAACAGGACCCCGCGTTCGCGGCAGAACTGATGGAGCTGCACCGCAGCTATACCGGCCGACCGTCGATCATCACCGAGGTTCCCCGGTTTGCGGCGCACGCCGGTGGCGCGCGCATCATCCTCAAGCGCGAAGATCTGAACCACACCGGTTCGCACAAGATCAATAACGTGCTCGGTCAGGCTCTCCTGACCAAGCGCATCGGCAAGACCCGGGTTATTGCTGAAACCGGTGCGGGGCAGCACGGTGTGGCCGCGGCCACTGCGGCGGCTCTGTTCGGGCTGGACTGCGTCGTCTACATGGGCGAGGTCGACACCGAGCGTCAGGCGCTGAACGTGGCGCGCATGCGCCTTCTCGGCGCCGAGGTCGTGTCGGTGAAGGCCGGTTCGCGCACTCTCAAAGACGCCATCAACGAAGCGATGCGCGACTGGGTCACCAACGTCGAAACGACCAACTACATTTTCGGAACGGTTGCCGGCCCGCATCCGTTCCCGGCCATGGTGCGTGACTTTCAGAAGATCATCGGCGAGGAGGCCCGTCAGCAAGTACTCGACCTCACTGGGCGGCTTCCGGATGCCGTTACAGCGTGTGTCGGTGGTGGCTCCAATGCGATGGGTATCTTCCACGCCTTCCTCGATGACGCCGACGTGGCGCTTTACGGCTATGAAGCGGCCGGAGACGGTGCGGATACGCCGCGTCATGCCGCCACCATCACCAAGGGGACTCCCGGCGTGCTCCACGGTGCTCGGAGCATCATGCTGCAGGATGCGGACGGACAGACCGTCGAGTCGCACTCGATTTCAGCCGGACTGGACTACCCGGGTGTCGGGCCAGAGCATGCCTGGCTGGCGAGCATCAATCGCGCAAACTATCTGCCGGTGACCGATGCGCAAGCCATGGACGCCCTGCTTCTGCTCAGCCGCACCGAGGGCATCATTCCCGCGATCGAGTCATCGCACGCCCTGGCGGGCACGCTCGAGCTGGGCAAGAAGCTCGGCCCTGATGCCACAATCCTGGTGAATCTCAGCGGCCGTGGTGACAAAGACATGGAAACCGCAGGTCGCTATTTCGATCTGCTCGACGAAGGCGCGTCCCAATCATGAGCAGTACGCCCCGCAAACCGGCAACCATCAGCGCCGTCGAACAGACCATCGCTCGGCGCCGTGACGCCGGGAGCGGCGCCTTGATCGGTTACCTTCCCGTCGGCTTCCCGAACCTGGCGGGCAGCATTGATGCTGCAGTCGCCCTGGCTCACAACGGCGTGGACGTGCTCGAGCTGGGTGTGCCGTACTCCGACCCGGTGATGGATGGTCCGGTCATTCAGGCCGCCACTCTGACCGCACTCTCCAACGGGTTTCGGCTGAGCCACGCGTTCGAGGCGGTGCGCGAGATTCGGGCGCAGGCCGACATCCCGATCTTGCTGATGACCTACTGGAACCCCGTCATGCAGTACGGGGTCGATCGATTTGCCGACGATCTGCTTACGGCCGGCGGGGCCGGCCTCATTACTCCAGACTTGATCACCGAAGAGGCATCCGCCTGGCTGGCGGCAAGTGAGCGGACGGGTCTTGACCGGGTCTTCCTCGCAGCGCCCTCCTCATCCGATGCCCGACTTGCCCAGGCGGTGGAGGCAAGCCGTGGATTCGTCTACGCCGTCTCCACCATGGGAATCACCGGCGCGCGCGCCGATGTCGACGCAGCCGCACGCATCCTCGTGGACCGACTGCGTGCGGCTGGATCGACGAGTGCGTGTGTCGGAATCGGCATTTCGACGCCCGAGCAGGTGCGGGAGATTCTCGGCTATGCCGACGGTGCAATTGTCGGCTCAGCCCTGGTGAAGGCCCTGGCTGATGGGGGAGTTGCGGCTGTCGGCGCCCTCGCCGCCGAGCTCGCGGCGGGTGCCCGCTCTTCACGCCCCACCACATAGGATAAATTGACCGAGACGCCCAGTCGGGCGTCTGCAGTGACTGTGTGTCACGACGAAAGGTAGTACCGCGGTGTCTTTTCCCCTGAGCATTCCCAGCCCGACCCCGGAGTGGAGTTCCTTCACGATTGGGCCGTTTCAGATTCACGCCTACGCGCTGTGCATTCTGGCTGGAATCATCGTGGCCACCGTGATGACGAGTCGCCGTCTGACCAAGCGCGGCGCTGAGCCGGGAATCGTACTCGACATCATTCTGTGGGCGGTCCCGCTCGGCATCGTCGGTGCCCGGTTCTACCACGTCTTCACGCACCCCGGCGACTACTTCTTCCCGGGGGCCAACCTCTGGAACGTCTTCGCGATTTGGGAGGGCGGCAACGCCATCTTCGGGGCGCTGCTCGGCGGTGCCGTGGGCGCGTTGATCGGCTGCAGGCTCACCGGAATTCGTTTCTGGTCGTTTGCGGATGCCGTCGCCCCCGGCCTGCTCGTCGCCCAGGCGATGGGCCGTCTCGGCAACTGGTTCAACGTCGAGCTCTTCGGTCAGCCGACGACGCTGCCCTGGGGCCTTGAAGTTCCCGTTTCGAACGCAGCTTTCCCGGTCGGCTTGCCCGCCGATACGCTCTTCACGCCCACATTCCTGTACGAGATGATCTGGAATCTGATTGGCGTCGCCGTCATTCTGTTCCTCGAGCGCAAATTCAACCTGCGCTGGGGCCGCGCGTTCGCTGTGTACCTCATCTGGTACGGTCTGGGCCGCAGCTACCTCGAGACGATTCGCCTCGACCCGAGTGAAATCTTCTTGGGCATCCGCACCAACGTCTGGGCTGCCCTCCTCGCTGTTTTGATCGGCCTCATACTGCTGCTCGTGCAGCGACAGGAGCACATCGGCATCGAAACCAGTCCGTACCGGCCGGGTCGTGAATGGACAGCGCCCGACCCTGATGTAGAATCCGAACACACCGAATCCACGAACGATACTCACGGCAACGACGCCATCGATTCCCACGGTTCGGACACAGTCGCTGCCACAAGCACCCGCGACTCGCACTGAGAGTCTCAGACACCCACACTCCTGACCGGCCCGTCATCCGACGCCATCGCTGATGGCTCGCGGTGACGGCCTCTCTCACGAACACTGATCGCACCGCAATTTCGGTGTCCTCACGTTCTTCATTGCCCCCGGGCCATTGACGTCCCTACCAGCTATTTGATTAGTTTGTGAGGACCGTTTCATGGCACTTACGCCTCCCTTTTCCCGGTTCAGCACGTTGCCAGAGGCCCAGGGGCTGTACGATCCGGCCGAAGAACGCGACGCCTGTGGGCTTGCGATGGTCGCGACGTTGCGCGGCACGGCCGGGCACGACATCATCACGTTGGCCCTCGATGCTCTGCGCAACTTGGAACATCGCGGAGCTGTCGGCTCTGACGCCGGCACCGGAGATGGGGCCGGGATCGTCACGCAGATCCCCGATGGATTTCTGCGTGCAGTCGTCGACTTCGATCTGCCGGTGAACGGGCGTTACGTGGTCGGGAACGCGTTTCTGCCCACCGATCCGACTGCCCGGAGCGCCATCAAGCAGCAGATCAACGCACTGGCCGCCGAGGAGAGTCTGATCGTGCTCGGCTGGCGCGAAGTACCGCTGCGTCCCGACGAGGTCGGAACCCTGGCCCGCGCGGCGATGCCCGCCATTCAGCAGCTCTTTCTGACGAGTGCACTCACCACCCAGACCGGTGCGCCGCTGGGCGGAATTGAGCTCGACCGGCAGGCGTGGCGGTTGCGGAAGCGCGCCGAGCGCGAACTGGAGATCTACTTCGCATCGCTGTCCTGTCGCACACTGGTGTACAAGGGCATGGTCACGACGTTGCAGCTCGAGCCGTTCTACCCGGATCTGTCCGACCCCCGTTTCGCCTCGACGTTGGCCCTCGTGCACTCGCGCTATTCCACGAACACGTTCCCCTCCTGGCCGCTCGCCCAGCCGTTCCGCATGATTGCCCACAACGGTGAGATCAATACGGTGCAGGGTAACCGCAACTGGATGCGTGCCCGCCAGTCACAGCTGGAATCCGAGCTGCTCGGCGATCTCGCCCCGCTGCTGCCCATCGTCACCCCCGGGGGAAGTGACTCGGCGTCATTCGATGAGGTTGTGGAGTTGCTGAGCTTGTCGGGGCGGTCGCTCCCGCACGCGGTGATGATGATGGTTCCGGAAGCGTGGGAGAACCAGCCGAACCTCGACGCCGAACGCCGTGAGTTCTACGAGTACCAGTCGATGCTGATGGAGCCGTGGGACGGCCCGGCGGCAATTGTGTTCACCGACGGAGCCCTCGTGGGAGCCACCCTCGACCGAAACGGTCTGCGTCCGGGGCGGTACCTGATCACCGACGATGGTCTTGTCGTCTTGGCGAGTGAGATCGGCGTGCTCGACATCGACCCGAGCCGCGTCGTTCGGAAGGGCCGTCTGCGTCCCGGCAAGATGTTCCTGGTCGACACCGTGGCCGGCCGTCTGATCGAAGACGACGAGATCAAGGCCGAGCTGGCTGCGAGTGAGTCGTGGGGTGACTGGCTTGACGAGGGCCGCATCAATCTCAAGGACCTCCCAGAGCGTGAGCACATCGTGCATCCGCCGGCATCGGTTGTGCGGCGCCAGCGCACATTTGGGTACACCGAAGAGGAGGTCCGTATTCTGCTCGCACCGATGGCCCGCACCGGTGCGGAGCCGCTGGGCGCCATGGGTTCTGATACCCCGATCGCGATTCTCTCCGAACGGCCCCGGCTGCTCTTCGACTACTTCACGCAGCAGTTTGCGCAGGTGACGAATCCGCCGCTCGATTCCATTCGCGAAGAGGTCGTCACCTCACTCAGGCTGGCACTCGGGCCGCAGCGCAACCTGCTCACGGCCGGCGCTGAGCATGCGCGCCAGGTTGTTCTCGACTTCCCGGTCATCGACAATGACGAACTGGCCAAAATCCAGCACATCGACCCGGCGCCGGGCAGCCGTATGACGACGACAATCCGTGGTCTCTACCGCTTCGACGAGGGCCCGGGCGCGCTCGAGAACCGACTGAGCGCCATCTGCGCCGAAGTTGATGCGGCCATCGACAATGGGGCGCACTTCTTGGTGCTCTCCGATCGAGATTCAAACAAAGACCTCGCGCCGATCCCGTCGCTGCTGCTCATCTCAGCCGTGCATCATCACCTGATTCGCACCGAGAACCGGATGAAGGTCGGAATCGTCGTCGAAGCGGGCGACGTGCGCGAGGTGCATCACGTCGCGCTCCTGGTCGGTTATGGCGCATCGGCGGTGAACCCGTACCTCGCCATGGAAACCTGCGAAAACCTGGTGCGGAGCGGTTTCATCACCGAGGTGTCGCCCGAAAAGGCCGTGCAGAACGTGATCAAGGCGCTCGGAAAGGGGGTGCTGAAGATCATGTCGAAGATGGGCATCTCGACGGTTTCGTCCTACGCCGGTGCTCAGGCCTTTGAGGCTGTCGGCCTCAGTCACGAGTTCATCGATCGCTACTTCACCGGAACGACAAGCAAACTGGGCGGTATTGGCATCGACGTTGTGGCGGCCGAAAACCTCGATCGTCACACGTCGGCCTATCCCGAGGATGCGGCAGTCACCGCGCACGAGCGTTTGGCGACCGGCGGCGAATACCAGTGGCGTCGTGACGGCGCACCCCACCTGTTCAATCCTGAATCGATCTTCCGGTTGCAGCACTCGACACGCACCGGGCGCTACGACATCTTTCGGGAATACACGAAGCTGATCGACGATCAGGCCGCGTCGCTCATGACGCTGCGGGGAATGTTCACACTCGCTCCCGGCGCCAGACGGCCGGTGCCGCTTGACACCGTCGAGTCGGTCGAGTCGATCGTGAAACGGTTCTCGACCGGTGCGATGAGTTATGGCTCGATCTCGCAAGAGGCTCACGAGACCCTGGCCATCGCCATGAACCGGTTGGGTGGCAAGTCGAACACGGGAGAGGGCGGCGAAGACCTGGATCGCCTGCTCGACCCCGAGCGGCGCAGTGCGGTCAAGCAGGTGGCGTCGGGACGGTTCGGCGTGACGAGCATGTATCTCACGCACGCCGACGACATTCAGATCAAACTCGCCCAGGGCGCCAAACCCGGCGAAGGGGGACAGCTGCCGCCGACCAAGGTCTACCCGTGGGTGGCCCGCACGCGTCACGCGACGGCCGGGGTCGGCTTGATCTCGCCGCCCCCACACCACGACATCTATTCGATTGAAGACCTGAAACAGCTCATCTTCGATCTGAAACGGGCCAATCCGAAAGCACGCATCCACACGAAACTGGTCAGCCAATCGGGGATCGGTGCCGTTGCTGCCGGTGTGGCGAAGGCTCTCTCCGACGTCATCCTCGTCTCGGGCCACGACGGTGGAACCGGAGCCAGCCCCGTGAACTCGCTGAAACACGCCGGAACCCCGTGGGAACTCGGTTTGGCCGAAACCCAACAGACCCTCATGCTGAACGGAATGCGTGATCGAGTCGTTGTGCAGGTCGACGGTCAGCTGAAGACCGGCCGCGACGTGATTATCGGTGCCCTGTTGGGTGCCGAAGAGTTCGGCTTCGCGACGGCGCCGCTCGTGGTCGAAGGCTGCATCATGATGCGCGTCTGTCACCTCGACACGTGCCCCGTCGGTGTCGCCACTCAAAACCCGCAGCTGCGCAAGCGGTTCAGCGGCAAGGCCGACTACGTGGTCAACTTCTTCCAGTTCATTGCACAGGAGGTACGTGAGTACCTCGCTGAGTTGGGTTTCACGAGCCTTGACCAAGCGATCGGGCACCGCGAACTTCTCAATGTCGAGGGGGCGCTCGAACATTGGAAGGCAGCGGGTCTCGACCTCACGCCCATTCTGGTCGGCCCCGACTTTTCTGATGCGGAACCCCGGCAATTCAGCCGGCCGCAGGAACACGAGTTGGAGGCGCACTTCGACAACGAGCTGATCCGCCAGAGTGCCCGTGTTCTCGAACACGGCGGCCAGGTGTCGATCGATCTGCCGATCCGCAACACCGAACGCGCCGTCGGCACGATGCTCGGCCATGAGGTGACGGTGCGGCACGGCGAGAATGGTTTGCCGGCCGGCTCGATCACCGTGACGCTACGGGGGAGCGCCGGCCAGTCGTTCGGGGCGTTCCTGCCGAGCGGTATCAGCCTTCACCTCGAGGGGGACTCGAACGACTACGTCGGAAAGGGACTCTCGGGTGGCTCCATCACCCTGCGGCCGGACCGACACAGCGTGTTTCCGGCCGAGCGTAACGTGATCGCCGGAAACGTGATCGGATACGGCGCCACGGAGGGGACGATGTTCATTCGTGGCATCGTCGGCGAACGCTTCCTCGTGCGCAACTCCGGGGCGACGGCGGTCGTCGAGGGAGTGGGCGACCATGCCCTCGAATACATGACCGGCGGACTGGCGCTCATCCTGGGCGGTACCGGACGCAACCTCGGCGCCGGAATGTCAGGTGGTACCGCGTACGTCTACGGCCTCCGCCCCGAGAACGTGAATCGACAGTCCCTCGATTCAGGGGAACTCGAGCTGCAGCAACTCGGCAGCGCCGACCGTGAAATCGTGCGTGACCTGCTCGAACAGCACCGTGACCAGACCGAGTCGGCTCTCGCCGCCCGGCTCCTGGCCGATCTCGATCAGACACTGACGAGATTCGTCAAGGTTCTGCCGCGTGACTACGCCGCAGTGCTCTCGACCCGCCAACAGGCACTCGACGAAGGGCTTGACCCTGATGGCGATGTTGTCTGGAACCGCATTCTGGAGGTAACCCATGGCTGATCCGAAGGGATTCCTGAAGACGACTGAGCGCGAGCTTCCGGCCCGTCGACCGGTTTCTGTGCGCTTGATGGATTGGAAAGAGGTCTACGAGCAGGGTGATGCCGCCACGCTCAAGCGTCAGGCCGGACGGTGCATGGATTGCGGAGTTCCGTTCTGCCACCAGGGTTGTCCGCTCGGCAACCTGATTCCCGAGTGGAACGATCTGACCTGGCGTGACGAGGGGGAACAGGCGATCGAGCGACTGCACGCCACAAACAACTTTCCCGAGTTCACCGGTCGTCTGTGCCCGGCCCCGTGTGAGTCCGCCTGTGTTCTCAGCATCAACCAACCCGCCGTTACCATCAAACAGGTTGAGGTATCGATCATCGACCAGGCCTTCGAGAACGGCTGGGTCACCCCGCAGCTGCCCGGGCGGCTGAGCGGCAAGACGGTTGCCGTGGTCGGATCGGGTCCGGCCGGACTGGCGGCTGCCCAACAGTTGACGCGTGCCGGACACACCGTCGCGGTCTTCGAACGCGACGATCGCATCGGTGGGCTGCTGCGCTATGGCATTCCTGATTTCAAGATGGAGAAGACACACCTGGAGGCGCGTCTGGGCCAGATGAAGGCGGAAGGAACCCGATTCCGTGCCGGTGTGAACATCGGTGTCGACATCAGTTGGGCCGACCTGCGTGCCCGCTATGACGCGGTCATCGTTGCGACCGGCGCTCTCGTGCCGCGTGACCTCCCCATTCCCGGTCGTGACCTGACCGGGGTGCATTTCGCCATGGAATACCTGGTTCAGCAGAACAAGGTGGGCGCCGGTGACGTCGTAGACGCACAGATCAGTGCCGCGGGAAAGCACGTCGTCGTTCTCGGCGGCGGTGACACGGGAGCAGACTGCATTGGAACCGCGCACCGCCAGCTCGCGGCATCCGTCACCAACCTGGCGATCGGAATCCAGCCGGGCACCGAGCGGCCGTCGCACCAGCCGTGGCCGATCTCGCCGACACTGTTCGAGGTGTCGAGCGCTCACGAAGAAGGCGGAACCCGCCAGTTCTTGGCGTCGACAATCGAATTCCTCGGCAATGAGGCGGGGGAGGTGCGCGCAATTCGTGTCGCCGAAACCGAGTATCTCGACGGCCGCCGGGTGCCGAAAGCGGGCACTGAACGGGAGATTCCCGCGGATCTGGTGCTGCTCGCGCTCGGCTTTACCGGCACCGAATCTGAACAACTGTCGGCGCAACTGCAGCTTCCGTTCGATGGGCGGGGTAATGTCGAACGTGCCGGTGATTACCAAACCAGCTACGAAGGCGTATTTGTGGCCGGCGACGCAGGCCGCGGACAATCCTTGATCGTCTGGGCTATTGCAGAGGGTCGCGCCGCCGCGGCCGCGGTCGACACCTACCTGGTGGGAAGCACCCGTCTTCCTGCCCCGGTCATACCCACCGATCGACCATTTTCGATCTAACGAATCCCCCCACCTTTATTTCCTCGCAGTCACACAAGGCGCCGTTCAGGCGCGGAATCGGAGATTTAGCAGTATGAGACGCGCGAAAATCGTTGCCACCCTCGGGCCGGCAGCATCGAGCTACGAACAGATTCGGGCGATCATTGATGCCGGCGTCGACGTATGCCGCATGAATCTCAGCCACGGCACCTACCAGGTGCACGAAAGCGTGTACGCGAATGTGCGTAAGGCTGCCAACGACTCTGGACGTGCCATCGCAGTGATGGTGGACCTTCAAGGCCCGAAGATCCGCCTGGGCAAGTTCGAGGACGGCCCGTACGACCTCGCCGTCGGCGACATCTTCAAGATCACGACCGAAGACATCCTGGGCAACCAGCAGATCTGTGGCACCACGTTCAAGGGGCTGCCCCAGGATGTGGCCCCCGGCGACTTCCTGCTCATCGACGATGGCAAGGTGAAGGTTGAGGTCGTCGAGACGGATGGCGTCGTCGTCACCACTCGAGTGATCGTCGCCGGCCCGGTCTCGAACAACAAGGGCATCAACCTGCCCGGTGTCGCGGTGAACGTTCCCGCTCTCTCCGAGAAGGATGAGGCTGATCTGCGTTGGGGCATGAAGCTGGGCGCCGACCTGATCGCGCTCTCCTTTGTGCGTGACGCGGCAGACATCAAGCGTGTGCACGAGATCATGGACGAGGAAGGCCGCCGGGTTCCGGTGATCGCCAAGATTGAGAAGCCGCAGGCCGTCGACAACCTCGAAGAGATTATTGACGCGTTTGATGCCATCATGGTCGCCCGCGGTGACCTGGGTGTCGAGCTTCCGTTGGAGGCCGTGCCGATCGTGCAGAAGCGTGCCGTCGAGATTGCCCGCCGCATGGCCAAGCCGGTCATCGTTGCGACGCAGATGCTCGAATCGATGATCCACAGCCCGGTGCCGACGCGGGCGGAAACGTCCGACGTGGCCAACGCCGTGTTGGATGGCGCGGATGCCGTCATGCTGAGCGGTGAGACGAGCGTGGGTGAGTATCCCGTCGTGACCGTGCAGACCATGGCTCGCATTGTGGACTCGACCGAGGTTCACGGCCTCGAACGCATCCAGCCGCTGACCGTGAAGCCGCGCACGCAGGGTGGCGCCATCACGCTCGCCGCAAGCGAGGTTGCCCAGTTCGTCGATGCGAAGTACGTCTGCATCTTCACCGAATCAGGCGACTCTGCACGCCGGATGGCCCGCATTCGCTCAAAGATCCCGATGATTGCGTTCACGCCGGAGCCGGGCATCCGTCGCCGTCTGGCCCTTACCTGGGGCGTTCAGACGTTCCTCGTTGATCGTGTCACGCACACCGACGCCATGTTCGGCCAGGTTGACAAGATCTTGCTCGACGAGGGTCTGGCCGAGATCGGCGACAAGGTCGTGGTGATCTCTGGATCCCCTCCCGGAATCGTCGGCTCGACCAACGACATCCGGGTGTATCAGGTGGGCGACGCTCACAATGGTGCCGCACCGGCCTACGCCAAGGTCTAAGCCTGTCGTTCGCGCAGCCCCGCTTCCGTCGTCGACGGGGCGGGGCTGCGTGCTTTAAGCAGGGTGATTGAGGTCTCAGCGAGCAGCAGGAGGGGTGCGCATTAGCCCGGATTCACGGTCGAAACGCTTGTAGGTCGAACCGGTACGCCATCCTCGGGCGGAAGCGTGAGCTGTACGAGAATGACAACGGCCACCAGGGCGACGAGAACCGCCATAATGACCATGATGAATCGAAGCTGAGGGTTATCTTTCATGGTGCTCTCGAGACTAGATGACTGAGGGCTCACGGTCATAGTCAGTGCCCGGGGGAGCGCGCGCAACACGGGTGATCAGCGGCGGTGGAGCTGGTCAGCGCCGATCCGCTGTTCTCATAGCTCCAGCGCGGCTCACGGGCTGGGCGTGTCTCCGGCGAGGAGTAAAGGCGCGGCGTATGCTCTCTGGCGTGAGCGATGTGAGTCGGACGGCAGGTTCACGGCACGCCAACTGGCTTGAGCTGTTCTTCGATCTCGTCATGGCGGCCTTCGTCGGCCAGCTGGCGATCGGCTTGCATGGTGATCCGCAGCCGGTGAACTTTCTGACGTTCATCGTGCTGTTCTTTCCGGCCTGGTGGGCCTGGGTGAATGTGATGCTCACCCTCAACCTGTTCGGGGAGAGAATGACGGGTCAGATCTGGCTCCTGGTAAGCATCGCGATGTTCGGCGTCGGAATGATGGCAGCGGCGAGCGTTGAGGGTCTCGGCGAGCGCGCCTGGGTCTACGCCCTCGGAAACTCTCTCCTGCGGCTGGTGCTGTTTTACGCCTGGTGGTCCGAGGGCCGGCGCCGGGGCGTGCCCTGGTATCGTCCGGTGCTCTACTGCGGTGTCACGGCCGTGCTCTGGGGGGTTTCGGCCGCTGTGCCCCAACCGGCGCAATGGTGGCTGTGGGGCACAGCGATTCTGCTCGAGATTCTTCTCCTTTCGTTCCTGGGCCGCCAAGCCAGCTGGCTCCGTCAGGCGCTCAACACTGAGCACCTGAGCGAACGCGTCGGACTCTTTGTCGTCATCGTCTTCGGAGAATCGGTGCTCGCGGTGTTCGCCGAGCTCAGCGACAGCTGGAGCCTCACGTCGGGACTGACAGCGCTTCTTGCATTTGCCGCAATATCTCTCCTCGCCTGGGCCTTCTTCACGTATGGTGCCGAGACGGCTGAACGCAGTTGGCACCGTCTGCAGGTTGAGGGCAATGTGGGCGCATTGCGGGACACGGTGATGTATCTGCCGTTCCTCGTCGTCGTGGCTGTTGTACTGTTGTCCGCCGGGCTCGGCACGGCGGTCGCCGAACCGACCCACCCGCTGCCGACCGGGGCCGCCATCTCGATCGCTTGCGGAATTGCACTGTTTTACGGCACGAATGCCCTCATTATGTTGCGCTACCGCGACCCACTGCGCGCAGTGCTGCGTTGGGCCATCGTCGGGATTGCACTCCCGTTGGGGCTGCTGTCGCTGGCGCCGGTTGTCACGGGCACTGAGCTGGTGGCCGGCGCCGTGGTGGTGATCACGGTTCTGGTGGCCCCGGCCGCGATCACTCGGCGTGGCGCGGGGCGTACGACCGTTCGCGAGGAGCGGTGACCGGAGTGGATGGCACCGGCCCGATTCGGTTGAGTACACGGATGCTGCCCAGCACGCGCAACCCGTAGCGGTTCCACAATCCGATGAACAACAGAATTGCAGCGAGCGATCCGAGGCAGGCCCCGAGCACGTCCGTCGGGTAGTGCGCACCGAGATACACCCGGGACAGGCCAACCACCAGCGCGAAAATGACGCCGATGATCGCGACGAGTTTTGCCCACCGTGTGCCGCGCGCGAGCAGATAGAGCGCCACGGCGAGCGCCACGGCGAAGCTCATGTGCCCGCTCGGGAAGCTGTCATGGCCGTGTTCGCTGACGAGCGGGTCGGTGAGGAGGCTCGAATCGATGCGGGGTCGAACCACGGCGAGTTTGAACGCCTGGCTAGAGAGCCAACCGATGCCGGCGACAGCTGCCACCGCGATCGCGTTCACCGGGGATCGGCGCACAACCAGGAGGAACAGAAAAAGCACGCCAAGAATGATGATGATCCCCGGGGGAGAGAGCACCACATCGATTCCCAGCGCGAGTGCGGTGAGAAACGGATCGTGGTCGCGACTGAGCTGCTGATCGACAGTGAGTTCGAGCGGGGAGAATCCGCGAACCGAGGTCACAACGTAACCGAGCGTGAGCGTCAATGCGGTCAGCAACACTGCCCACAGCGGCCAGAGCCGCGGTTGAGGGAGCAGAGCGAGTCGGGCACGGGACGGGAGCTGAGAATTCTGCACGCTGAAGAACGTAATACCTCAGGCTGGGCGTTAGATTGCAGCCTAACTCGCCCGTTGGCCCCGCCTCCGGAGGCGAGGCCAACGCAGGCGAGGCCAGCGACGGTGCGCCCAGCGACGCCGAACCCACAGGGGGATACGTGCGGGGTTGTGAACCGGGAGACCTCGACGTAGCCGACGGTTGCGACGAATGAAGAGCCTCAGCAACACGAGCAAGAGCACGGCGAGTGCGATGAGGATGCCGATGGCTAGCCACCTCTCGTCAGTCGGTGCTCGATCGCACCCTGTGGTCCCATGAAGTGATTCTAAGCGGCGCTATACTGAAACCGAACACGGGAGTCCGGTGAGCCGGGCTGAGAGGAAGCTTCTCAAGCTTCGACCGTCGAACCTGATCTGGATCATGCCAGCGCAGGAAGGCTTCTCTAACCCGTGCCCTCTTTTGGTCTATAGAAAGGGCACGTACAGTGCACGCATCATCAACCCTCAATCACGCCGCACTTTCCCGCACCTCAACGAGGCCGCCGAGAAATGTTCGCTGGCGAGTCGTCGACATCGTTGTGGCCAGTGTCATTGGCGTGGCGAGCGGTCTTATTTTTGTGGTCTGGAATCAGGCATCCAACCCGCTGAGCGGCCTGCTGCAGCCGCTGCTTCCCGGGCTGCAAGCCTTGCTGGGCGGCGGGTGGCTCTTCGCTGGAGTGCTCGGCGGTTTGATCATTCGCAAGCCCGGCGCAGCTATTTACACCGAACTGATCGCCGCCGTTGTCTCCACGCTGGTCGGTAACCAGTGGGCGGCGTTGACACTCGTTTCGGGTGTCGTTCAGGGCTTGGGCGCTGAACTCGTCTTCGCCGCATTCCTCTACGTCAACTACCGGGTATTCGTTGCTGTGCTGGCGGGTGCCGCCGCCGGTCTCGCGATGGCCATCAACGACCTTCTGCTGTGGTACCCGGGCTCTGCGGCGCCGTTTGTGACGGTGTACGCCATCTCAGCCATCATCTCGGGTGCGGTGATCGCCGGACTTCTGTCCTGGTTCGCCATGCGTGGCTTGGCGAGAACAGGGGCGCTGAGCCGGTTTGCCGCTGGGCGGGAGGCTGGACGGCGCGTCTAATGACCGCATCCATTGACGCGCGCGGATGGGGCTGGCGCCACGCCGGGCGCCAGCGCTGGGCCGTTGGCAATCTGGACCTCCGCATTGAGCCGGGGGAACGCGTGCTGCTCCTCGGCGCATCCGGTGCCGGTAAATCGACCCTCCTGCACGCCCTCGCCGGCGTGCAGGGGGGAGACGACGAGGGCGAAGAGACCGGTGAGCTTCTGGTGAACGGTGTCGATCCGCGCGCTGTTCGCGGCCAGTCCGGTTTGCTGCTGCAAGATCCGGATTCTCAGGTGATTCTGGCCCGGGTGGGCGACGATGTGGCGTTCGGCTGCGAGAACCTCGGCGTGCCGCGTGAACAGATCTGGTCGCGGGTCACCGGTGCGCTTGAGATGGTGGGGTTGGACCTTCCGTTAGACCACCCCACTTCTCGGCTTTCCGGCGGGCAGAAGCAGCGCTTGGCCTTGGCCGGGGTGCTAGCCATGCGCCCCTCTTTGCTGTTGCTGGACGAGCCGACGGCGAATCTCGATCCGGACGGCGTGCGCGAGGTGCGTGATTCGGTCGCGCGCGTGCTTGCGCACACCGATGCCACATTCGTCGTGATCGAACATCGGGTCTCGATCTGGCAAGATCTCGTCGATCGAATCATCGTGCTCGACGCAGGCGGTGGCATTCTGGCCGATGGGCCGCCCACGGATGTGCTTTGTTCGCACGGTGAGCGGCTCGCGGAAAATGGTGTCTGGGTTCCCCAGCGTCCAGCGCCGGCACCGGTTCGTCGCCCAACCGGTGCCAGCGAGCCGTTGCTCCGCACCGAGTCGCTCGGGATCGCACGCACGCCCCGTCAGATCGTGCAGTCCGATCTGGATCTCACCGTGAACTCCGGCGAGATCCAGGTGATCACCGGAAAGAACGGCGTCGGCAAATCGACGCTAGCGCTCACAGTGGCGGGACTGCTGAAGCCCGGTTCGGGGCGCGTTGTCGCGACGCCCGGATTCGCCGCGGGAGCAGGCCCCAGCCCCATCGCGTGGAAGTCGCGTCAGCTGCTCCCGCGTATCGGCACGGTGTTTCAAGACCCGGAGCATCAGTTCATTGCGGCCACGGTACGTGCTGAGCTCGCCGTCGGACCGAAGGCACTCGGGCGGGACACCGCCGACACCCGACGGCACCTCGATGGTCTTCTCGAGCGTTTGCGCCTTGATCATCTCGCCGAAGCAAACCCGTTCACTCTCTCCGGCGGGGAGAAGAGGCGGTTGTCAGTGGCCACGGTACTGGCGAGTCGGCCCCGCCTGTTGGTGCTCGACGAGCCCACATTCGGGCAAGACTGTCGCACCTGGCAAGAGATCGTCACGTTGCTCGCTGAGCTTGCAGATGAGGGTACCGGGGTCATCGCCGTCTCGCATGACACCGAGTTTGTCACGGCGCTGGCCGACCGCCGGCTCGACCTGAATCTGCCCGTGGGGACGCCACAATGAGCGTGTTGACGCCGCCCCGCACCGACAGGGGAATTGGGCGTATCAACCCGGTCGCCAAGCTCGGGGCCTCCCTTCTTCTTGCCGGGGTGCTCGTGCTCACGATCGACTGGGTGTCTGCGGCGGTTGCGCTCTGCTGTGAACTCGTGCTGTTTCTGTTTGCGGGAGTGTCTCTCCGAACCCTGGTCTGGCGCACCCTCCCGGTGTGGCTGGCCGCTCCCACCGTCGCGGTGACGACTCTGCTGTATGGCCAGGAATCGGGAGCCGTCTATTGGTCATTCGGGCTCATTCACGTCACAGAGGGCTCCGCAGCGCTCGCACTCGCCTCACTGCTGCGTGTGCTGGCGATCGGGTTACCCGCCGTGGTCCTTTTCATCACCGTCGACCCGACCGACCTCGCAGATGGGCTGGCGCAGGTGGTGCGGTTGCCCGCACGTTTCGTGCTGGGAGGGCTAGCCGGGTTGCGGTTGGTGGGGCTCTTCATCGACGATTGGCATGCGCTCGAGCTAGCACGGAGGGCCAGAGGTGTGGCCGACGGTCATGCAATTCGGCGCGTCGGTAGCCAAGCCTTCGCCTTGCTCGTCCTGTCAATTCGGCGAGGAAGCAAATTGGCAACAGCAATGGAGGCCCGAGGTTTCGGGTCGGATGCGCCGCGCAGTTGGGCCCGGGAATCCCCATTTGGTGCGCGCGAATGGGGATTGATCGCACTCGGTGCGCTGGTGGCGGCCCTGGCCGTGACAGTCGCTGTCTTGACGGGAAGCTGGAATTTTGTTCTTGGATGATCAGCCAACTGATGTGACCGCGACGCTGTGGAGCGCGGTGCGCGCCCTTCCAGACGCGGGAGTGATGCTCATTGATGGTCCGAGTGGTGCGGGAAAAAGCACCTTGGCCGATCAGCTGCTGGCTCAGTGGCCGGGATCACGCCGACCAACGCTCGTGCGCCTCGATGACATCTATCCGGGCTGGGCTGGTCTCGATGCCGGCATCCTGCACCTCAACCGCTTTCTGTTGCACCCCCGTTCTCTCGGCGCTGAGGCGGCCTGGCAACGCTTTGACTGGTCGAAGGAAGCTCCCGGGGAATGGACCACGGTCGAGGGCACTCGCCCTCTAATCGTGGAAGGCTGTGGCGCGATGGCGGCCGCGAATGCGCCACTCGCGCAGGTTCGTGTCTGGATCGATGCTGACGACCGCGTGCGCAAGCAGCGTGCTCTCGACCGCGATGGTGAGGTCTTTCGCGCTCACTGGGACGAATGGGACAGCGAATGGGCGGAGTATGTGAACCGTGATCGGCCCGCTCGACGGGCGACCATCCGTTTCTCCTCCACCGAAAAGGCATGATTCACGCCAGACAGGTCTAGATTGGTGCCATGACCAGTGCCGATGCAGGCGACATCTTTTACATCGCTGAGTTCACAGATGGCCCTCTTGAAGGGCAGACCGACCGCCGGGTGCTCGTGCACGGGCGACCAGAGCCGCGCGTCAGCATGGTCGCTGCGATCGACAGTATGGAATCTCTCTTTTGGTACGACAGTTCTGATCAGCGCGACGTGCAGGGCCAGCTCCACGTGCGGTACGTCTTTGACAGTGGGGACAGCGACCCGGTGGAATCGAACACTGACCCGGACTAGTCCCGGACTAGCCCCAGCCAAGTTCGTGGAGCCGGGAATCATCGATTCCATAGAAGTGCGCAATCTCGTGCACCAGCGTGATGTGAATTTGGTCGCGCAACTCGTCGATGTCAGCGCAGAACGCGAGGAGAGGCTGGCGGTAGAGGATGATCCGGTCCGGCATCTCGCCGAAGCCATACTGCCCACGCTCGGTGAGAGCGATACCGTCGTACAAGCCCAGAAGGTCAAGCGAGCCGTCCTCGGGAAGATCTTCGACGACGAAGATGACGTTGTCGAGCCCGTCGAGCATGTCGTCGGGCAAGAGATCGAGTTCATCGATGACGAGGCGTTCGAAACCCTCATGGTCTAACTGAAGCATAGGTCGAGCTTGGCATGACTCAAGCAGCACTCTGAACTCTTGGCCTGAACCGACCCGGCCAACACGTTCAGTCGGACCGTGTTCTCGGCTCAAGGCCGGTCTGTGCGCTCGACTCGAGGCCGATCAATCATTGGGGTGAGTAACGGGGATTGAACCCGCGACCTCCTGGACCACAACCAGGCGCTCTGCCAACTGAGCTATACCCACCATGTGCTGCTTTTCTTCGCTGAAGAAGGCAACTCAAGAATCCTATTACATCTTTGGGGCGAAGATGTTCACCACCTCGCTTGCGAAGGTTTTTGCCTGGTCACTTGAGGGTCCCGGATCGGCCACGAACAGGGCTTTTCTGTAATATGCGAGTTCCCGAATTGATTCAAGAATGTCGGCCAGGGCACGGTGTCCGCCGTCTTTTGCGGGCGCATTAAAGTACACGCGGGGGTACCAGCGGCGCGCAAGCTCTTTCAGCGACGACACATCGACGTTGCGGTAATGCAGCTGATTGTCGAGTCGCGGCATGTACTTGGAGATGAACCCGCGGTCGGTGCCGATCGAGTTTCCGGCCAGCGGCGCCCGCTGCTCGGCAGGGATGAACTTGAGCACATATTCGAGCACCTGGTACTCGGCCTCTGCCGCGCTCACGCCGGCGGGGATCTCTTCGATCAGACCGGAGGTCGTGTGCATGTCGCGCACAAAGTCACTCATCTGCTCGAGCGCGTTGTCATCGGGCTTGATCACGATCGCGATTCCCGGGTCGACCGGGTTCAAGTCGTAGTCCGTAATGACGACGGCGATCTCAACAAGCTCATCAACGCCGAGGTCAAGGCCGGTCATCTCACAGTCGATCCATACCAACCGGTCACTGCTATTTGTCATTCCCTGAGTCTACTGGCGGGCTGAGCCCAGCGTTCTGCGGGAGTGCCAGCGCGGAGGCGACGCACTTCATAGACTGTTGTCAATGATTACAACACTCGCCATCCTGCTTCTCGTCAACGCACTCTGGAATTTTGTGGTCTGGCCGCAGTTCTACAAGCGAGTCAACAAGGATGTCCGAGCTCGGGATGCCACGGGCAAACCGACGAAGTTCCTGATTGTGCATGCCGTGTTGATCGGAATTTCCTTGGTCTTGGCGGTCGTGTCATTGATTGTTGCGATTTTCGCCCTTTCGGCGGGTTAACGAAAAGAGTTCTGATGGACCTGGTCTTCTTCTCCTCCGCGTTCTGCGAGCCGTGCCTGCAGACGCGCGAGGTTCTCGCTGAGGTGGCGCGGATGGTGCCGAACGCGACAGTGTCCGAGTTCGACGTCGCGCGAGATAACGCCGAGGCTGAGGCCAACGGGATCCGTTCGACGCCGACCGTGCTGGTGCGAAACGCTTCGGGCGTCGAGGTATTCCGCGCCGTCGGCGCGCCCACTCTCGATCAGGTGCTGGTCGCCGCGGCCAAGGCCATCTGACCCCGAACGTTGCACGCGTGCACGCGCGAGGCCAGTTGCATTCGAGCAGGGCCACGTTGGCGTAGTAGTCTCGATAGGTCGCCCCCGTAGCTCAGGGGATAGAGCAGGAGCCTTCTAATCTGAAGGGTGCCCCTTGGGCATTGAGATCAGCTCAACGAGACTGATGCCGAAGACGCGCGCAATGCGCCCCAGCTCGTCTACGTCGAATGGCATTTCGCCATTGGTGCGGCGGCTCATCGTGGATTGAGTCATCCCGATCTCGCGGGCCAGCGCGGCATCCTTGATCTGTCGGACGCCCATGTGCGCGCGCACGGCTGCTGCAACGTTGTTCCGATGGCTGGTCTGCTCGGGGAACTTGCTTACGGTCGCGTTTCTCATGGGTTCACTATATTGGACGCATTCCGGGCATGTCAACCGCTGGGCGGGTAGAAGTTCCCGCTGAGCGGGTAGAACCAACGACACGCACCGGAATGGATTAGGTATCTACCCATTCAGTGGGTAGAAATACCTACATGACCCAATCACTACCCACTCACCGGGTACCGGATGCTCTGCGAGTGGCACTGTTCAGTGCCAAGGTGTCGCAGCAGAAGGCCGCATCCGTCACCGGCTACTCATCATCCGCCATATCGCGAAGGCTCGCAGGCGACACGCCTATCACCCTGGACGACCTGAACAGAATCGCTGCGGCGGCGGGGCTCGACGTGCAGATCATTCTCACCGAGAAGATCGCGGCGTGACCACCGTTGCCGTCATCCCGCAGATGACCCACGATGAGGCTGAGACAATCACGGAACAGATCACTTTCCGTCTCGATGCCATTGCCGACAACTACGAAGTTGTGATGCCGCTGATTCGTGAGGCGATTGAACGCGGCGCGCATGATGTGCTGGGCTATCCATCAGTCGGAGCGTACGTCTCAGATCAGTTCGGCGGCGCACTCTCCCGCCTCGGCGTAGAGGTTCGGCGCGAGGTCGTACGGGAGCTGTCAGCAGCCGGCATGAGCACTCGGGCAATTGCGCCGATCGTGGGCGTGACCCGACAGATGGTATCCAAGGACATTCACGCTAATGAGGT
Source organism: Leifsonia psychrotolerans (assembly GCF_013410665.1). Classification (NCBI taxonomy): domain Bacteria; kingdom Bacillati; phylum Actinomycetota; class Actinomycetes; order Micrococcales; family Microbacteriaceae; genus Glaciibacter; species Glaciibacter psychrotolerans. The sequence goes on from NZ_JACCFM010000001.1 coordinate 1,017,338, forward strand.
GGCAACCGAGTTGCCACCTGAGCTCTCCGACGCTCCCGGCACTACCCAAAGGCTCACCGGCGCAAACTCGGCCTCCGAAGCCAACTTCCCAGCCCTCGCCGCCGTCAACCTCGACACCGGTGAAGTCTTCGACGCACCCACCACCGTCACTGAGACGCACACGGTCAAGACCGTAACTGGCCTCGACGGGAAGACGTACAAGACACAGGAACCGAAGACCCCACAGCGACGTGCGCTCACTGAAACCGCCAGAGACACCGGCTGGGAACTCCACAAGACCATCGAGAAACTTCAGCGCATCACCGAAGACGACCGATTCACCCGAAACAAAGAAGAGGTGGCCTCACACCTGCGAGGCCACCTGCAATTCGCTATCGAGTCCTGCCAAGGAATCCTCGACGCATTCAACACACAAGACAAGGATACCGAATGACCACCGCAACCGCACTCCCGGCCATCGTCATCGAGAACATCACCCCCGCAATCGCTGAGCAATACCTCACGAAGAACGTCAAGAACCGTCGCACGAAAGAACTGCGCATCGCCCGCTACGCCCGCGACATGATCGCTGGCAACTGGCAGATCACCGGCGAGCCGATCAAGTTCGACGTAGCAGGGAACCTTGCCGACGGGCAGAACCGACTCCTCGCAATCATCCGCGCAGACGTGACGGTGACAATGGTTGTCGTACGCGGCGTGACTCTCGACGCAATGTCCGTCATGGACTCCGGCGCTCCCCGGTCCAACGCTGACACCCTCGGCCTGAACGGGTTCGCGAACGGTAAGGACCTCGCCGCGGTCTGCAACATCCACGCAGCATGGGTCGCCGGCGGATTCACTCACGCAATGGCCTCGCCTCGCGACTCGCAACTGTCGCACTCAGAGGTGCTCGCGCACATGGAAGAGTTCCCGAACCTCGCCGAGTCGACCGCCGAAATGTCAAAGCTCAAGCGCGCTCTGCGCCTCCCGATCGGGGCCCTCGCGACCGCGCACCACGCCTTTGTGGAAATCGACCCGGATGCCGCATCCGACTTCTTCGATCGGATCAAGGGGCTGCGCACATCTGGCGCGGGAGACCCCATCGCTACACTGCACAAGCGCGTCGCTGCCGAATCGTTCAAGCGCGTCCAAACAAAGCCATCCACTGCGCTGTTCTTCATGTTCCGCACATGGAACGCCTACATCCGTGGCGAGGAACTCAGCAAGCTCCAGCTGGGTAGCTCAATTCTCGGCTGGACCCCCATCCCCGCACCCCTCGCAAAGAGCGGGAAGGCCGCAGCATGACCCCCGACACCATCCACGCGTACCTGTCCATCCCGGGCGCGGTCATCCTCACCGTCGTCTACCTGCGCGTCCGTGCAGTGCAGATGCGTGCAGAGCGGGTGGCACGATGAGCGCGCTCACCCCATTCAGATACGCCGGCACTGTTGTCGTCTCGTCGGAGGCAATCGCAGAAGGCTCGGGCGTTGAGCACCGCGCAGTGTTGCAGCTCATCCACGCCAACCTCTCTGACTTCGAAGACTTTGGGCAGGTCGCATTTGAAATGCGGGCTGGTTACAACAACGCTCAGGTGCGTGTCGCTCTTTTGAACGAGCAGCAGGCCACGCTCCTGATGACGTTCCAGCGAAACACTGAGCAGGTTCGGTCGTTCAAGAAGGCGCTTGTGCGGGCGTTCTTCGACATGGCACGCGAGGTCGTCCCGCCCGCTGAGATGTCCCGCCTCGAGATTCTGCAGTTCGCGCTCGAATCCGAGCAGCGCGCAGTACAGCTCGAGGCGAAGGTCGCGATCGATGCCCCGAAGGTCCAAGCATGGGATGAACTCGCCTCTGCTGACGGTGACTATGAGGTTGCTGATGCGGCGAAGATCCTGGCGCGTGCCGGTATTGAGACGGGGCAGGCGCGCCTGTTCAAGCAGCTTGCCGATCTTGGCTGGATCTTCCGTGGTTCTCACGGGAAGTGGAAAGCATTCCAGACGGCTGTCGATGCCGGCTATCTGGCCGAGAAGCCGATGAGCCACTACCACCCGAAGACCGGCGCTGTCGTTCTTGACCCGCCTCAGGTACGCGTGACTGTTCGCGGCCTTGAACGGTTGCGTGTCCGGCTCGGGTCGCTCGACCTGGCGGTGGTCGCATGAATAACTCATCGACCCGCCGTTGTCCGTGGCTGCTCTGCCTGTGCGGTGGATGCACCGGTATCCCTCGCGTGAAGCGGGTCAAGCTGGTCCCCCTTCGCGGCGAGCTGGTGTCGATGACCCCCGGCCAATACCGGTCCTACAGGGATGCCCTGATGACCTCCACCACGGGCTAACCACCCCCTTCCCCAGCTGGGTTGACCCTCACTGTCCGGTCACCCCAGCACTATTCGTCGCGCCTCGATACAGGGGTTGCGCGAATCAAAACCGCTCTTTGACAACTCCACAGCAGACCAGAACGACTCTCACGAATGATCCTCACGCAGTTTGCGCGGGTGATTTCTAGCAGCCGGGAGGTTGGTTTTACCGATCACTGACGCGAGCCATTGCAGGGCGTGGCGTGAGTGATTGCCGGTGTGGTGCGGGCCTGCATGTGCCCGCTGATAGGTGGGGTTCGACTCCCTGCCCCGGCACTCACCAATAAGAGAGAAGGAAACACATGGACATCGACTGGAACGCAATCATCTGGTTCGTCATCTGGGCAGCGGCTGTGATCGCGTCGCTCTGGCTCATCATCTGGGTCACCGTCGCATCGATCGCAGTCCGCCGAGCAAAGGCGTTCAAGGCGGACTTCGACAAGGGCTTCGACAGCGAATTCTTCAAGCGCCATCGCTAGCACTCACCGCGGCGAGGCGTAAGGGCTTGTCTCGGTTCGATTCCGAGCGTCGCACAAGGCCGGTCAGGTCAACCCTCCTACCTATGGGAGGCGGTTGATGCTGCCGGGCTGGCCTCTAACCACAAACAGAAGGAGCGCGAATGCTCAAGTTCAAGGATGTCATCAGAACGCTCGATGGCCTCGGCGTCATCGTATCGATTGGCAAAGCGCACTACGGAGTGGAGTTCACCGCCGGAGAGGTCATCTACTACCCGCATGACGCGGTGAGCCCCGCTAACGGCTAACCCACCCCAAACAAAGAAGCCCCTGCGCTAACAGGGGCCAGATCAAAGGACTACCAATGAACACTTCTACTGTACGCACCCCAATCCGACGTGAGGACATCCGCAAGGGCGATCTGATCCGGAAGGAATACACCGAGCGGCTCCGCTCAACGGTCGCTCACGAATACGTTGCCGAATCTGACGGCGACACCGCCGACCCGCGTACGACCGGAAACTTCTTCCTTCTCGACCGCCCGGTGGCTCCGGTGGTGCTGCCGACTGAAACCGGAATCTACATGGATGCGACTGGTGGTATTTGGTCATTCCAGACAAACGGCAACCTTGCTTTAAAGGTCGAGTCTTCGGCTGGATGGTTTAACGACGAGCACGTCGCAGGATTCGCCCCATTCACTCGCCTTGAGCCTGTCGCCGTGACTGCCGAGAAGGTTCTGAACCGGGTAGCGAAGCTGGTCATTTTCAGCTTGATGGGCGATGGCGGTGAAGCCGATCTCAAACAGATCGCCGCTGAGTTCGGGGTGACCTCATGACCCGCCCGAATCTCGCAAACCCTCAGTTCGACGTTCACGCTGAGGTAATCGCGCAGCACTCGAAGCCGTGGGTTGCTGCTGACGTTCGCCGCATCCGGACTGAGCAGAAGCCCGCAACTGGGAGCGTCGCCGTTCAGACCGCCGAAGCAATCCCGGCGCCGCGCAAGTCACGACTGAGAATCGCCCTGGCTTACCTGGGGTTGCTGCTCATCGTGGCCGTGTTCGTGGCCCTTGCTGCTTACGGGGTGCAGGTGATCGCATGACCCCCGCAACGATCCGTTTCGTCTACCTGACCATGTGGGTTCTCGCTGGGGTCATCGCGTTGCAGATCATCGCGGCAGTCGGGCGACTGTGAGCGGCTTCTATGCCAGATCGAAGCCGACGTACACCCCGGCGTTGCGCGACCGCGTACTGATCACCCAGCGCGTCCATGGCCGCGAACCGGGCGAACCACTCGACGGCTGGATCGTCGCACTCAACGCCGACATGGTGACCATCAGCGCCACCCCAGACGACGACGGACGCGACGACTACGACCGGAACACATTCATGCGCGCCTCATTCGTCCGGGACCGTTACACCTCAATCGAACCATTCGAGAGGACAACCTGATGACCCCTCACCGCAAACTCCGCCTCACCTGCACGGCCACCGCAACCCTCGCGGTGGCCGTCCTCATTATCACCTTCACCCGACCTCCCGCATATGACGGCACATGGTTGCTGTTCGGCATCCTCGCGTTCAGTGCGCTGGCTATCGCGGTGCGGGTTCACACAACCAATCGAAAGGCATCATCATCATGACCCTGCAAGAAATCAAGAAGTTTACCGTCAGCCAGTTCCAGGGCGTTCGCGCCACCGTCGAGTTCACCCCTCGCGGCCCCGGCTGCATCATCATCGCTGGCCCGAACGGCGCCGGGAAGTCGAGTGTCGTCAACGGCATCTATCAGCTGTTCGATCCTGCCGGGGTGAAGGGCAAGGATGCGGTGACGAAACCCATCAACGACAAGGCCGACAGCTCGTTCATTCAGATGTCAACCACCGACCTAATCGCCCGAGTCGACTTCAAGAAGAACGGCGCCGGGACGTTGACCGTGAAGGCGCACGACGGCGCGAAGTACGGCAGCCCCGCCGCATTCATGAAGGAATCCACTGGCGGCCAGGTGTTCGACACCGAAGCATTCTCGGACATGGATGCGAAGGATCAGCGCGCCGAACTGCTGCGCCGCATCGAGTTGCCGTTCGACCTCGACGCTCTCGACGCTGAACGCAAGCGCACGTTCGACGGACGCACTGACGTGAATCGAGAGGTGGGCAAGCTCGAAAGCCAGTTGGCCGCGTTCGCCCCCGTTGACGAATCCCTGCCAATCGAGGAGCAGTCAGCGTCTGCGCTCATGCGGGAGTTGGAAGAGATCCGTGAGCACAACGCGCAGGGTGACACGCTGCACCGCTCAGCCAGTAGTACCCAGACGGCGCGTGAGAACGCTGAGGCAGATGTCGCCCGCCTCATCGAAGAACTCGACGCCGCCAGAACGTTCCTCAGCCGGGCGCAGGAAGCGGAGGCGCTCACCCTTGACGCGTACAAGTCATTTGAGCGGAAGGACGACACGGATCTGCGAGCCAGCCTCGACGGCATCGACGCCCTGAATGCGAAGATCCGCGCGCAAGCTCACCGAGGCATCGTCGCCGACGAACTCGCTGCGCAGTCGGCGCTCTCGGCTCAGGCCACGGCGAAACTCGCTGAGATCGACAAGCGCAAAGCGGACGCGCTCAAAGCCGCAGTGTTCCCGGTCAAGGGGCTCGGCATCGATGACACCGGCATCACGTTCGACACGGGCCGTGAGATTGTGCCGTTCAAGCAGGTCAACACAGGCATGAAGATCGTGATCGCGTTCGACCTGTTCACTCAGGGCAAGCCGGATCTGCGCATCATCTTCATCAAGAACGGCGACATGCTCGACGCGGTGTCCCTGGCGGGCATTGAGAAGCTGGCGATTGAGCGCGGCTATTACGTCGTCATCGAGCGCGACCGTGACGAGTCCCGCGAGATCGGTTGGACGATCGTAGACGGCGAGCTTGCCTCATGAGCATCGACCACAAGGCAGCGGCCGACAGCTACCTCGAAGCGTGCGTGTACGACACCCACGCGATGACCAACGCAGAGAAGGTCTCACTCGCCCAAGTCCACGCAACCCTCTACCTCGCAGAACAGCAGCGGATCGCGAACCTGATCACCACGGCTGGGTTGAACTACGGTGCAGTCGATTTCACGAGGCCGTGGGAAGGCATGCAGGACACCGATCGGTGGCGTGCAATTCGCGCCGACGTTGCCGAAGGGTTGGGCCTCTCGTGACTCTCCTGAATGAGCAGCACCAGACGCCGGGTGGCGAGTTCGTGACCGTCCTGCACTTTGACTACCCGCGTCCGCCTGTGACCGCGAACCAACGGCTGCATTGGGCGCACAAAGCGAAACTCACCCGATCCGTTCGTGACGCCACCGCGAAGCTCGCGCACCGTATCCCCGAACTGGGGAAATGCCGGGTCGAACTGACCTGGTTCGTCACCACAAAGGCGAGACGCGACGCCGACAACATCGTGCCCACCTTGAAGGCAATGTGCGATGGGTTGGTTGATGCGGGCGTGGTCACCGACGACACCCCCGATCTCATGGTGAAGGTCATGCCGGTCATCGAATACGTCAAGGGCGGGATTGCCCACATGGAACTGAGAATCGAGAAAATCGAATGAGCATAAAGGAACTGACCGGGATTATCAACGATCTTCCCGAGCACGAATATCATGCCAGACCGGAACTGTCATCGACTCAGGCAAGACAGATCCTCGATTCGCCGGCGCGGTATCACTACGCAAAGACACACCCACAGCCACATAAGGATGCCTTCGATTTGGGCACAGCGACCCACTCCAAGGTGCTGGGCGTCGGCGCGCAAGCGATCGGCTATCCAGACGAGCACCTGACACCATCGGGCAGCGTGTCCACGAAGGCCGCAACGGTCGAATGGGTGGCCGAGCAGCGCGCGAACGGGCTGATCGTTCTGGATGCTGCGAAACTTCGGCAGGTCGACGGAATGGCTGAGGCTGTTCTGGCTTACCCGGAAGCACGAAGCCTGTTCGAGCAGTCAGGCCAAGCCGAAGCATCCGTGTTCGCCACTGACCCTGTGACGGGCGTGGAGATGCGGGCCCGGTTCGATTACCTGCCCGACTTCACCGTGACCGACCCGTGGTGCGTCGACCTGAAAACAACGGGCAAGTCGGCGGCACCGCGTGAATTCGAGAAGACTGTCGCGAACTTCGGTTATGACGTGCAGCAGGAATGGTATCTCGAGGCTTACGGGATTGTCACGGGTGAGTTCAACCCGCGCATGAAGTTCGTTGTGGTCGAGACGGCCGCGCCTCACCTTGTCGCCGTGCATGAACTGTCGGAGCAGTTCGCGGAGCTCGGGGCATCCAAGGGCAAGCGTGCACGCGCAACCTACGCCGAATGCATGCGCACTGGCAGATGGCCCGGATACAAGAGCGGCGACCCGCTACAACCGCCCATGTGGGCCGTGTACGCAGAAGAGGAATTGACATGACATATCCAACAGGGCTGTCCGCGCAAGCCATCGCTGGCTATGGCAACAATCACCCCTGGGACCCCTCGGACATGCTCCGGTGTGTTCGCTACTGCGAGGGCCGCTTGACTACAAGTGACATCCGGGGACGCATGGCCGGTCGCTCCAAGGAGTGGGACCGCCTGCTGCCGGAATGGGACAACCTCACAGAATTGCTGCGCGAAGAAATGGAAACGCGAACCGACAACAATGCACCCCGCACCTACCGGGAGATGAAACGCGTTCTTGCGGATGGGATCTTTTGCGGCACCTGCGACGGGACCGGACGCGGCGCAACCTGCATGAAATGCAAGGGAACCGGGCATCGAAGCGGCGGGCGATGTCGGGCAAAACACTGCTTTTCCGGAGCTGACTACTGCGCGTCCTGCGCTGGCCGCGGATACACAACTACAGAAAGGAGATAGGGCATGAACCTGACGGAGAGTATCGCCCCGAAGTCGGATCAGCTCAATGCAGATGACCTCATGACTGGCCCACGCACAGTGACCATCGTGGAGGTGCGTTCAGGCAGCGCTGAGCAGCCAGTGAATGTGGTCACGGAAGAGTTCGGCCCCGGTCGCCCTTACAAGCCCTCGAAGTCGATGCGGCGCGTCATGGTGTCCGCGTGGGGTGCAGACGGGTCGAAGCATGTCGGCCACCAGTTGACTCTGTTCCGCAATCCGACGATCCGATTCGGGAAGGACGAGGTGGGCGGCATCCAGATTTCGCACATGTCGCACATTGACGGGCCACTGAAAGTGTCACTGACCGTGACCCGTGGGAAGCGTGCACCGTTCACTGTGCAGCCACTCACGCCGCCGAGGCCACCCAAGGATGAGTCCGGGCGTGACTGGCTGAAAGAGCTGGCTGAGACAGAGTGCGACGCTGACCTGATCAGCGGCCTCGGAACTGCCGCGCGAGCCGCAAATGCCGGCGACGTGATCCTCAATGTGATCCTCACCGCATATCGGGAGGCCAAGAATCCCACTCTGGCGTAACCCACACTCCAAGAGGTGACCTGCCCATCTGACGGGCAGGTCACCGTTTCTTTCCACCGACGCTGAGAGAGCGAAACGATGAACCAACAGATTAGCGCGCCCGAAAAAGGGGCCAAGTGATGCAGCTCATAAACGATCACTTTCAGAACCACAAGCGTTACAACGTGCCGAGAGCACAGCTGATCATTGCCGACATTCCGTACAACACGGGAACGGATGCCTATGGGAGCAACCCGCAATGGTACGTCGGTGGAGATATCGCGAATGGGCAGTCGGAGGTTGCGGGAAAACAGTTCTTCGACACTGACAATGACTTCCGAATTTCGGAGTTCATGCACTTCACGTCGCGCCTGCTGGTGAAGGAGCCGAAGAAGACCGGGACTGCGGGCTGCATGATCGTATTCTGTGCTTTCGACCAGCAGATGGAGCTGATCGAAGAGGGCAAGAAGCACGGGTTCAATCACTACATCAACCTCGTGTTTCGCAAGAACTTCTCACCGCAGGTACTCAAAGCCAACATGCGAATTGTGGGAAATGCCGAGTACGGAATCCTGCTGTACCGCGACAAGCTGCCGATGTTCAACAACAACGGCCGCATGGTCATGAACGTCATGGACTTCCCGCGCGACACCGTGACTCCGAAGGTGCACCCGACGCAGAAACCAGTACGGCTACTGGAACAGCTGATCGAGATTTTCACCGACCCCGGCGACGTTGTCATTGACCCCTGCGCAGGGTCTGGCGTGACCTTGCTGGCCGCTGAGAATCTTGGCCGCGTCGGGTACGGGTTCGAGATCAAGAAGGAGTTCTGCGCCGGTTTCGAGTCGACCATTCGGCCTCGCGTGGAAAACCAACTGACGCTCTACGTGCCTGAGCAAGCGACGCCCGAGCCTTTCGATTTCGGGGCGATCGCATGACCCGCATTTCACTTCAGGAGGTGCGCCGGAAGAACGCCGAAGCCGACCGGCAGATTGACGTTGAGATAGAGCGGCAGAGGCGCGAGCGGATCGACGCCCACAAAGCCCGCATGGTTGCCGCTATGGAAGCGGAAGCCGCCCGAGTTCGACTCACTCACGCCGACATCATCGGGGCGCAACACGTCCGCACTGTGACCGGCTGGCATCGAGTCGTGCGTGTGAATGGCAAGTCCGTATCTGTCGACACCGGTTATTCGTGGGTCGACCGAATCCCGTTTGAGAAAGTGCTCGAGGTGAACAAATGACCCACGGAACCCCTGCCCAGTTCGCGGCCGGTTGCATCAACGACACCGCCTGCCTGAATCACCGCACCGGCTTGATGACGTGTCGGGAAGCAGCGATTCGCTACCGGGGTGACTACGCGTACCGGAAGCAGGTTGACGCGGGTGTTGCGTCGGCTGAGCGGGAAGTATTCGCGAGACCCGCGAAGCCCGTCAAGGCCACTGTGAAGCGTGCGAAAGCAGCACCGACCCCACGTGTCACCAAAGGGATTATCGGCCCTGACGGTCTCGTACACGGCACCACCACCGGATACAAACGCTGCAAGCCACCGACCGAATGCCCAGCCATTGCGGCAGGCCTTCCCTCATGCGCGGAAGCAGGCCGCGAGAAGGCACGCCTCATGTGGAGAGCACGCAAAGGCACAACGTCACGACCCGAAGCGAAGCACGGCACCGTATCCGGTTACAGCACCTTCAAGTGCCGCGCCGGTGACGTGTGCCCCGCAATCGCAGAGACCGGCAAATCATGCGCTGACGCTGTAGCTGACGCCGCACGCATCCGATACCACGCGCAGAAAGGGAAGGCATGAGCACGCCGACGTGGGAGGAGATCGCCACCGTGGCCGAGAAGTTCCGGCGCGAAATCGGCGGCGTCTACGGGTACGTGGCGGCGGCGATCGAGCATGACCACCGGGAGTTGAGGCCATGACGCAACTCGCGTTCGACTTCGACGCACTCGGGATCGAGCCTGACCCTGATGCGGCGGATCTCGCGTGCATCCCAGAGCGCGGCGACATTCACGTTGTGGCGTCGTGTGGTCACTGCGCGCACTGTGGCAAGCCGATGTTCCAGCAGATCCTGATGGAGCTCGCCCACAAGTGCCAGGGGCATGAGGTCGCCGCATGACCATCACGCCGAAGGCCACTCTTCGTGCGATCGAGGAACGTGACGGTCACCGGTGCGCATGGTCTGGCGTCGATTCGGACACGTTGGTTCCGCAGCACCGTCAGGGCGGCATGGGTGGGCGGAAGAACAAGCACCGCCTGTCGAACGTGGTGTGGCTTGATTCGATCCGAAACGGGCTGATCGAGTCTGACCCGGAGCTGCAGGCGGAAGCGGTGCGGCGGGGAATCAAGGTGTCCGGTTTCGCTGACCCGTCGACGGTGCCGATTGAGCATGCATCGCACGGGTGGTGCCTACTCACCGACGACGGGCGCGTGATCGAAATCGGAGAAGAAGAAGCAATGAGACGAATGGAAGGAGGTTAGGAATGCCCTGGTTCAAGGTTGATGACGGTTTCCACGGTCATCCGAAAGTTGTGGATTTGAGCATGGCCGCTATCGGGCTGTGGACGGTTGCTGGGTCGTGGTGTGCGAAGTATCTGACGGATGGTTTCGTGCCCGACAGGACGGTGACGAGACTCGGCGGCAGCCCTGATGAAGCTGCCGAGCTTGTGAAGTCCGTCCTGTGGGATGCGGCTGAGGGTGGCTACCAATTCAAGGATTGGGAGGACTACCAACCGCTGAAGGAAGAGGTGGAGGCTGAGCGTCTTGCGGCGCAGGAGCGGATGAAGAAAGTTCGCGCGGCAAAACGAGGTGTTCGGGCGAACAAAGACCGAACAGATGACGAACGTTCGGGCGAACAACCGGCGAACGTTCGGGATGTGTTCGGGCGAAGTTCGGAAGAAGTTCGGGTTGCCCCATCCCATCCCATCCCATCCCATCCATCTACTTCTAAAGAAGTAGATAGCTCACCTGCGGTGAGTAACTATTCAACAGAATTTGCTCAGTGGTGGGAGGTCTACCCGCGCAAGGCAAGTAAGGCAGATGCAGCGAAGGCATTCACCGCAGCAAGGAAGACGACCGACCTCGCGACACTCACGGCCGGCGCTCAGTCCTACGCGCTCCTGAACATCGGTCAGGACAAGTCGCTGCTGAAGTTCCCGGCTGGCTGGTTGCGGTCTCGTCGGTGGGAGGACGAAGACCAGGTGGCTTTCACACCGGACAAGGCGTGGCAGCCGTCACAAGCGCCGATTCAGCATCATGTGGCGCGTCCGGCTGATTGCCCGATTCATGCGAACTATCCGATGCCGTGCGACTCGTGCGCACGGGACAGGGACGAAGGGAGGGAGTTCTGATGAATCTCACTGAATCAGATCTCGCGTTCGCGGTGTTCCTCGAAACCCGGCAGAAGTGGCGCGTGGTCAAGGAGCAGTTCGAGCCGACTATCAGGACCACGCTGACGCGCGCCTACGACAACGAAACGAAGAAGCTGCAGCTCATCGGGGCTGCGGCGAACAACACGAAAGAGAGCAAGTAATCATGGCTAGAGCAACTATCAACATCGAGGGTTTCGTCGCGAAGGATCTTGAGGTTCGGAACGCGAACGGCAAAGCGGTCGTGGACGTGTCTGTCCCGGTGACGCCGCAGCGGAAGAATGACCAGACGAACCAGTGGGAAGATTCGGGCGAGACGGTCTGGTTCAAGGCGACGTTCTGGGAGGATCACGCGGAGGTTGTCGCGCATCTGATCAGCAAGGGTGCGTTGGTGTCGTTGACGGGCACGGGGATCAAGGTTGATGCATGGGAGTCGAACGGTAAATCGGGCGTGAATCTCGTTGTGGTGAATCCGACGATCGCCCGTATCGCGCAGAAGCCGCGCCGCGGGGGCCAGGGCGCCGCTCCTGCCGCTCATAACTCACAGAACGAGCAGTGGTCTACCCCGGGTGGTTCTGTCGCGTCTGCGGGCGAGTGGGCCGACCAGGGCACGCCGTTCTGATCATGAACTTCAACGGAAGCCAAAACGGGGGCATTCACGCCCCATCCACGCAAGGCCGGGACGCACCGGAGCACATCTGCGGTCGATGCCGCACCCCACTGGGCAAGAGCGCCATTCGCTGCCCGAACGAACCAGAGACGAAGGAGCAAGACGCATGAGCAAGATGACCGAGCGTCAAGCTGCGGCATGGCCCGGAGCTGTCGCGGAGGTTCAGCAGTACGTCGACACGAGCACGATCCCGGCCGATCTGGAGAACTACCAGTGGGCGGTGCATTGGATGGAAGAGTCGCGGCCCGGTCGCGGGTGCTCGCTCAGCGCCGTGTACTGCGACGGCGAGTACTTCGCTCAGGTGTCGATGGATGTCTACGGCTACCCCAGCGTGGCGGTGGCAGAGGTGTCGTGGCTTCACAACAGCTCCGACGACGAGTGCGAATGCGCCCCCTGCAAAAAGGAACGAGAGGACGACGAATGAGCATGCAGGGCAGTGAAGAAGTGATTGAGGCGGCAGCGAAGGCGCTGTCGGACAATGCCGCCGCGGCTAACGGGGCGACATCCGTCTGGTATCGACTCAGCGAGGCACGCAAGGACGACTACCGGGAATATGCCCACGCCGTCGCCCCGATCCTGATCGCCGAGGGTGTCAGGTTGGCACGGGAAGCGGTGGAGTACTCAACGCCTGCTCTCGCCGTACCCCCGGCGCTTGCGGGCGGCTGGGTGATGGGAAACCGTGGCGCTCTCGCCGCTATCGACGCACTCGGGAAGGACGAGACGAAATGACCGACCGCGAAGAACTGGCAAGGGCAATCGGAGGCGTGCTGTTCAACGTCTCGAACTTCCCAAAGCCAGCCCAGGCGCGTCTGCTCGGGCAGGACATGAAGCCGCTGAAAGACAAGTTCACCGACGCAATCCTGGCCGCTGGTTTCCGGAAGCCCGCCGAGCCGGAATCAGAAGATCAGCGGATCGAGGCGTGGGAGGCAATCGCCCGCCACCCGTTCTTTCGCGAATGCTACGAGACGGACGGAACGCTACTGGACGCCATGCTGGCGAAACTCAGCACCCCAGCCGAGCCGGTAACGGTGGAATGGGAGTACGGGGCCGGGCTGAACGGTCCACGCGGTCATCGCCGAGTGATGGGCATCTCCGCAATTCCCGCTGGCCCTTGGCTCCCCGTACCGGATGCGGAGGGCGAGGGGTGAAGTGGGTCAACGCGTTCTGCAAGCACCGACACGTTCGGTGCGTACATGGTGACGAGATCATCGCGCGCGGATTCAGGCGTGTCGCATGTCTCGACTGCGATGGGTCACTCGAAGGCCCGCTTCCGCAGTTCTGCTACGTCACCGGCGAGTACCACCCGTACGCAGTCCCGACACCCCCTGACGAGAGCGAGGCCCGCTGATGTGGACATGGACATGCACCGGATGCCGAGAGGTATTCAACGGCGCGACGAAAGCCGAAGCGCAGGGCAAGTTCTTTGCTCATGCGAACGAAGCGCACCCGAAAGCGACAGTGCTTTCGGTGGCCCCTGATGAGAGCGAGACCGAATAATGGCGCACGCATGGGCGAACACGACACACAGGCGCGGAGCAAGGCACGCAAGCTCGTTGCAGTCGAATGGATTCACTGTGGCTGATCTGCGTGCCTTTGTCGCGGCAGTGAACGAGGCGCAGGTGTCTGACGTGGGAGTGATCCGTATCGACAAGTCAAACCTCAGCGAGAGTGGCCGCTTGACAGTGACCATGAGCGTTGAAGAGCAGTACGAGCCTGACGAGAGCGAGGCAGCAGATGAGTGAGTACACGCCGACGACCGCTGACATTCGGGAATGGTGGGCCGAAGATCAGAACCGCACGCACGGGGAAGGCGACGGCGCCCACGCCGAAGAGTTCAACCGCTGGCTCACCAAGGTGGTGGCCGACGCGAAAGCGGAAGCGTGGGAAGTCGGGCTGAACGTTGGCATCGGCTACGGCGTGGTAATGAACCTGCCAGGCATACCGGAGCCGGTGAACCCGTATACACCCGCCGATCCTGACGAATCCCACGACTTCGACCCGGCACCGACCGACCCGCTCGCTACCGGTTGCGCCCGTTGCGCTGCACTCCCTGGTGAAGGTGAGGCGTGCGAGCCACCCGTGAAGTGGGAGCCAACAAGCCCCCGTTTCGACACGACGAAAGAGGCCCACGAGTGGCTCGCGACCCCCAACGAGAGAGGTGAAGAACGATGAGCGCATCAGGGCATCTGGATTCAGAAAGGATCACGGACGAGAACTGGCAAACCGCCACGGACGAGATCCCGCAGGACGGCTGGAACGACCGAGACATTGAGATTCCGATGTCGGGTGACGCTCTCGCACGCATCAAACTCGCGGTGGCCGAGACGGATGACGAGAGAGGTGAAGCGAATGGTGATTGAACAGATCGCACCAGCTGTGATCATCTGCCACGGCCCGCAGATGGCGGAATCGTCCCGCGACTCGATGGGCGTCCGATGGTGCTTCAAGTGCCGCAAACGCGCCGAGTTCACATGGGTCGTCATGGCCCCGGTCATCGACTGGGATAACAAAGCGAGCGTGTACGCGGCGATGTGGGGGCCGACCGCGCACAGCGAGTGCGGCTGTTGCGATGAGCACGGGGGCGAGCTGTTCCCCGGATGGACATACAGGTGGGAGGACTGACGTGGCTGATGAACGCATCCGGCTCACCCAACGCGTAAATGGCGGTCTCTTCCTTCGGGTAGAGGCCGCCACTGCTTTACGGGAGGGCAAGGACTGGTTGGAAAGCGAAATCCTCAAACGCGGGCTGTACCCCGTCGACCTGGGGGAACCAAAAGAGAACGGCCGGTGGTTAGACGTGCCGGTCAGGAAGGACGAGTGATGAGCGCAGAGAAGACAAAGCGACTGCTCGCTGAATACGGGCAGGCAATCCGAGGCGACTGGGGCAGCATCGACGGGCGGCAGGTGCAAGGCGACCTGGCGACAATCGCTTACTCAATCGACACGTATGGCGACGAGCCCAGCCGTGGCGAGCGCATGGGGCTGTGCTTGTGCACCGAAGGGCGCGGGCACTGGTCGGGCTGGTGCGACGAGAAGTGCAAGACGGGCGGAACCGAATGAGCGACCTGCTATCCGCCGTCGACGCGCTCACCCAACCGGTGCGGTCAATGGTGATCCAGTCGAACGATGCCGGGATCACGTGCACGTCACCTGTCGTGCTGCCGTCACTGCTGGAACGGTTGCAAGCGTCGATTCAGTCGAGCATGGGCGGATCGTCGTCAGGCGCTTCACTCGCATCCGAAAGGGCGCCACTCGACACTGGGGCACTGTTCGAGGCAATGAAGATCACCGCGCAGATCGACAGCTGGTGCCACAGCGCGAAGATCATGCCGACACATCAGCCGGCCAATGATCTCCGCGCATGGTACGTCGCCACACTGTCGAGACCGGCAGATGAGGCCCGTGAGGACTTCTGCGTCAAGCAGCTCGGGAAATGGGCGCGTAGCATCGAGGCCATGATGGACAGACCGAGGGAGAAGGAGCTACCCGACGACTGCCCGACCTGTGGCGCAAAGGAATGGTGGAAAGCAGGTGAGCGGTACCACCACCCGTTGATCGTCCGCTACCGACCGGACGACCCAGTGGGCAGCGCAACCGCCATGTGTCGGTTCTGCGAGAAGGTCTGGAACGCCCGCGAACTCGCATTTGAGCTAGAAGGACACGCCGCAGGCCAAGTAGCGGAAGCGGGGTGAAGATAGTATATTTGTAAATGCGCTCTACAGCTCTGCCCAGAGCCAGGCGCAACAACTTGAGAAAGGCCCTGATCTTCGGATCGGGGCCTTTTTTGTTTCCACTTCCCCTGTCCAACCCATCACCGCTCACCAATCTCCGGGCCAGCCTCAAGCTGAGCCACCACGCAGACGGTCGAATGGCTGACAAGGGGAACTAACCCGGCCCGCACCGTCATGCGGGTTGGTGATCGCGCACCGCTCGGGCGGATGTAACCCAGGAGCTCACTGGAAGCGCGGAAGAACGAGCAATCAAGGTCCGGTGTAGCTCAGTCGGTAGAGCCACAGGCGCGCAGGTTCGAGCCCTGCCACCGGAACGTGTACCGAAAGGTCGCGGCAGCCAGGTAAGTGCCGCACACAGGGTGACGACCCACCGTTTGGGAGTAGAAGAGTCAAGGTGACAGCGCTGGCTGTAAACCAGTGCACGGCAGGTTCGATTCCTGCTGCTCCCACGATGCGTGGCCTTCGACGGCACGCGACCTCACACCTATGCATGGGCGTGAGGGATCAGCTGGCGCGAAGTCCCGGCAGGGATGCCAGTTACCGCCGTCCACTTTCAACAGGGAGACCCGATGCGACCAAGCACCAGCTGGCGACGACTGACCCCACGAGGCCTATGGGCATTTGCCAGGTGCTACCGAGCGCAATGGGTGCACCTGTCGAAGCCGCGCGGCGAAACGCGTCGGTACGCCGCACGAGTGGCTTGGTACTACGGGCCAATCCGATGAGCACCGATGCGTGAGTGGTGCGGATGCGGTGCTGGGATCTCCGGCAAGCCAAAGCAAGTAGCCAAGTGGCGCAAGAACCACCGCCACCCAGTCGAACACCAAGACACGCACTCCGACACAGAACGATCCGAACAGGACGACGACGGGTCTGTGCGCATCGGGTTTCAGATGAACGAGAGGCAAGGCAATGACGCCTAGCAACTTCCCCAACCAGTGCCCGCACACGAAGCCCGATCAGCCAATGCAGGGCGAACGATGCGCCATGACGACGCACACCGGGCCGTGCACATGGGTGCGACCAGAGACGCAACGCGACATCGACGCACGGCAAGCCGCGGCGTACTCGACATCGAGCGAGCACGCCGGGTTCGACCTTGGCGACGTGCGTCGAATGTATCGAGGGGCGATCTGATGCGAACCGTGCAGATCCCCGACACTCACGCATTCGTGACGTTCCCCGTACCAGCAGAGCGCACAGACGCCGAGACCGAAGAGGCTTACGCGCAGGCTTACGACCTCGAGCATGGGGCCGAAGAGGTCAACGTGGTTCGAGGGCGCGAGTAATGACCCAGCCAATGCGACCAGGCGGGACACGGCAGGCGACTAGACCCGCTTGATCGCCAGTGCAATCGCTCGAGGCGTCAGCCCAGTGATGTCCTGTAGCTGCTTCCAAGTGAAGCCGGCCGCAAGCCCTGCACGTATCTGGCGGTCACGGTACTGGACACGGGTAACGCGCAAAGCGTCGAGATCAGCGATCTTCTTGACCGTCAGGCGCAGCTCGTTCTCATCGAAGATCATGCTTCCAGTGTATAGTGGAAGCATGCTCGAGCAGATAATCAACGAGTCCATGCAGCAACGCGGCGCGCTCATAGAAGAAGCGCTCGAGAAGGCGCTAGTCACGGGATCTTGCGGTGTCGTAGTAATCGAAACTGCAACATCGACAGCCGTCGCGGTAAGCCCGCTCGTGCCATACGGTGAGCTGTACCAATTCCCCTCCGAAGACGCCTACGAGATGTGGCGCAACCGGAAGTAACCGACGCTGCCACCCAATAGCCTCGCCTAACCGCGGGGCTACTCGTGGTTAAAGAGGTGGCTCATGCGCGTCTGTTCAGTGTCCGGATGCCCCAAGCTCTACCCATCCACCGAAGGCAGCAGGTGCCACACCCACAGGGTGCAGGCAGACCGGGCCAGGGGAACCAGCACCGAACGTGGATACAACTCCACAGGACACACCAAGAGGTTCCGCCCCAGCGTGCTCGAGCGTGACCCCATCTGCGTGCTCTGCCAGGTAGCTCAGTCCACCGTGGCCGACCACTACCCACGCTCACGCAAAGAACTCACCGACCTGCACATGGACCCCAACGACCCCAAGCACGGCCGCGGGCTCTGTAAGCCCTGTCACGACGCGTCCACCGCACAGCACCAGCCAGGTGGATGGAACGCCCGATAGGCCGCCCGTCTGACCCCTGTTGCCTGCCCGGTGAGGTGGGGAGGGACCCCCTGCACCCCTGTCGCTGAAGGCCGCGGGGGAGGTGGAAAAAACCTCAGATGGGTTCAAACGTTTTCCGATCGCCCCGCAATGGGTCGGTTTTCCGATCCGCGCAAGGCGGTTGAGGGGTGATTGCTATGGCTTCTGGTGGCGCGCGTGCTCGTTCGGGGCCTGCTCCTGATCCGAACTCTTACCGGTCGATGAATAAGGACTGGGCTGATCTTCCCGGTGCTGGTTTCAAGGGTGATGTTCCGGAGTTCCCGCTCAGTGATGCACTGACGGTTGAGGTTGAGCTTTGGGCTGACCTCTGGTCTAAGCCGCAGGCTGCTGCGTGGGCGTCTCTCGGGTTGAAGTATCAGGTTGCCGCTTATGTGCGTGCGTTTCTTGAGTCGACGGCGGCGGAGGCTTCGGCTGGTTTGAAGACTGCTGTTCTTCGCATGGAGACAGAGCTTGGTATTTCCGTTGCTGGCATGCGTCAGAACGGTTGGCAGATCAGTGATTCGACGGGCGCCTCTTCGGTTGCGTCTGCGCCGGCCGCTGCATCTGCTCGAAGGACGACGACGGGCTCTTGGCTGACTGGGGTTGCTGTTGAAAAGCCCTAGTTACTCTGTTCCGCCTCGCACTCGTTCTCTTGGCTATCTCGGCATGTGGTGGATCGAGCAACACTGTGTTGTCCCTGATGGTGATAACGCTGGCACCCCGTTCGTTCCGTCTCTCGATCACCGCGTCTACATGGCGAATTGGTACGAGGTGCGCTCGACGGCGAAGGTTGGCGATCGTGCTGCGGCGTTCAGGTATCGCATCGGGTTGTGGGTTGCTGCTCAGAAGGTTGGTAAGTCGCCGGGCGTGGCTGCTGAGACGTGCCTCGAGTTCGTTGGCCCGTGCCTGTTTGACGGGTGGGCCGCCGAGGGTGAGATGTACATCTGTCCGTGGGCTGGTTGCCCGTGCATGGATACCCCATATTTTTACGAGGTGGGCGAGCCGAAGGGCCGACCATGGCCGACGCCTCGCATTCAGCTTGCGGCTGTTGTTGAGGATCAGGTTGAGAACACTTGGGGCGCTCTTGTCCCGATGATCGATGACGGCCCGCTGGCGAACGTGATTCCGAAGACGGGCGAGGCGTTCATTCGTCACCCGAACCGGAACCGTGATTCGCGCGTCGAGATTGTGACGTCGAAGGCTGACGGCAAGCTTGGCGCGCGCATCTCGGCCGGCAAGTGTGACGAGACGGGCCTCTGGACTGAATCCAACGGCATGAAGAAGTTCGAACGGAACTTGCGTCGTGGTGCCGGTGGTATGGGTGGGCGCGTTTCGCATTCCTCGAACCCGTATGACCCTGCCGAGAACAGTGTTTTGCAGGATCAGATGGAGTCGCAGCTTCCGGACATCCTGAAGCATCATTTCCCGCCGCCTGTGCATCTTGATTTCGCCCTCAAGAAGGATCGCATGCTGATCCTGAAGTGGAACTATGCGTCGTCGCCGTGGGTTGACCTGCGGACGGTTGATGCGGAGTCTGTGGCGTTGATGGAGACGAGCCCTGCTGAGGCTGAACGCTTTTACGGGAACCGTGTCAAGGCGGGTTCTGGTTCGTGGATGGATATGGCGAAGTGGGAAGCGAAGAAGGCCGCTGGGCCGATCACGGTTTCTGCTCGCACGAAGGTCTGTCTGGGCTTTGACGGTTCGGACAACAACGACCACACCGGTATCCGGCTCGAGACGCTTGACGGGCACCAGTTCTTGCCTGTCTATGGCGAGAAGCGGCTCAAGACTTATTGGAAGCCGTCCGATTGGCAGGGGAAGATCCCGCACTCGGAAGTGAACGCGGCAATGTCGGAGCTGGCGTCTGAGTTCGAGATCGTGCGTGCTTATTGTGACCCGATGTTCTGGGAGACCGACATCGATAACTGGGCTGCTGCCTACGGCGAAAAGAAGTTCGTCAAGTGGCAGACAAACCGGATCTCAGCCATGCACGCGTCGCTCGAGCGGTTCCGCACTGACGTGTACAACACGGATTCGAGTTTCACGCATGACGGCGACCCGGACGTGGAAACGCATATGCGGAACGCGATCATTCGTTCCCGCAACGTCGACAAGCTCACCGGCTTGCGGCAGTACATCCTCGGCAAGCCTACCGATCACCAGAAGTTCGACCTCACGATGTCGTCGGTTCTCGCGCACGAAGCAGTTTGTGACGCGATCGCTGACGGCGCTCGGGACGAAAAAGAAGACGAATACGTGTATTTCTAGCCACTAAGGGGGCGCCGTGGATGCTGTTGAAGCCCTCCGGTTGGTAAACCGCATATATACCCGGCTGAATGCGCGCCGGCCTGCCATCGAGAAGAGCGAGGAATACGCGGATGGTAAGCAGCCGCTGAGCTTCGCAACGGAGGAGTGGCGAAAGGCGAACGCGGCCCGCTACGACGGCTTCTCGGATAACTGGTGCGGGCCGGTGATCACCGCGGAAGCGGAACGCCTCAGCCATACCGGTATCAAGATGCTCGGGGATAACGGCACTGAAGCGGCTCGCATTCTGTGGGAACAGTGGCTGTTGAACGAGATGGAGATGCAGTCTTCGCAGGGCTTCGTTACGTCGCTAACCACGGGTCGCTCTTTCGTCTCTGTGTGGGGCGACAAGAACGATCAGCCGCAGGTCACGTGGGAACACCCGTCGAACGTTGAGATTGAGTACGACTGGGAGAACCCGCGACTCCGGAAGGCTGCGCTCAAGACGTGGCTGGATGAAACTACCGAGTACGCGACCCTCTACACTGCGGATGCGCTTTGGAAGTTTGAGCGCCCACGTGAACGGTCGAAGGATGACCGGGAGTCGCAGGCACAGCAGGGTCGGGTAAAGGCGTCGGCGGATGATGGCTGGATTCCTCGCGAGGTGTCCGGTGAGACATGGCCGCTGAATAACCCGATCGGTGACGTTCCGGTCGTGGAGATTCCGAACCGGCCTCGGCTGGGCGGAGACCCGCTGTCCGAGATCGCCGGCGTGATTCCCATGCAGGATTTCATCAACCTGCTTTGGGCGTACCTCGCGCTGTCGGCTGACTATGCCTCAATGCCTGCCCGTGTGGTTTTGCATCAGGGCCCGCCAAAGATGCCGATTCTCGACAGCAACGGGCAGAAGATCGGTGAGAAGGCGATCGAGATCAAGGATCTCGCTGAGAAACGCCTTCTGTATCTGTCGGGCGAGGACACTGCGATTGATTCGTGGGCTGCCGCTGACCTCAAGGTGTTCACGGATGCGATCGAGATCGGCGTGGGGCATATCGCCTCTCAGACTCGCACGCCGCCGACGTACCTGATCAGCAAGACGGGCATGTCGAACGTGAACGGCGAGGGCTTGAAGGCGTCTGAGATTGGCCTCGTCAAGAAGACGATGGAGTTTCAGCGCGGTGTGGCACCTGCCTTGCGCGAGGTATACCGCCTCATTGCTTTGGCGTTGGGTGATCAGGCGCTGGCTCGGCAGGCTCGTCTGTCGACTATTTCGTGGGCGAGCGCGGAGATTCGTTCTGACGCTCAACTCGCTGACGCACTTGTGAAGCTCAAGTCGATCGGGTTCCCGCTCGAGTACCTGATGGAGCTTTACGGTCTCGGCCCGGTAGAGATTGAGCGCATCCTGGCGATGCGTGAGCAGGAGCTACTTGACCCGCAGCTTGCGGCCGCTACGAGGGAGCTGACCCATCTTGGAAACGCTCCTTTCGGCGGATAGGTATTACGCACAGCAGCAGCAGATAGCGGCTACCACTGTGGCGTCTGCTGCGAAGCTCTGGCGGCGCGTTGGGGACGACTTCTCGTCTGATTGGGCGGTTGTTCGTCCCCGCGTCCTTGAGGTCGTGCAGGTGGGCCGCTTGGCTGCTGCGACGTCGTCTGTGGCGTACACCCCGAAGGTGTTGGCGGAGACTAACCAGATTGCGGTTCCGGCTGGGGCCCTGGTCCCTTCTGCGTTTGTTCAGTTCGCGCCGGATGGTCGCGATATGGGCACGTTGCTGGATCAGTCGGTGGTTAGGGCCAAGGCCGCAGTGGGTCGCGGGGAAACCTCGACCGCTGCCCGTGCAATTGCGGGCGAATGGCTGACTGGCATGCTGCTAACAGTCATGGCTGACACTGGCCGGTCTGTTGTTGGCGCCGACATTGCCCAGCGGCCGACACTCACCGGATATGTGCGGATGCTGAATGCACCATCATGCTCGCGCTGCGTGATCCTGGCGGGCAAGTGGTTTCGATGGAATCAGGGCTTTCAGCGTCACCCGCGCTGCGACTGCCGGCACATTCCTGCATCGGAGAATGTCGGTGGCGATCTACGCACTGACCCCTACGCCTACTTCAACTCGCTCACTCCCGAAGCGCAGACCAAAGCGTTCGGGCGCATTGAGGCGCGGTCGATCCAAGACGGTGGCGACATCTACCGTGCCGTGAACATCAAGGCTCGCGGGCTCGGCACGGCGAAGTCGAATCTTCGCTATGGCACCCCGTCGAAGATGACCATTGATGACATCTACCGCACGGCTGGCACACGCTCGAATGCAATCCGGATGATGACCGAACAGGGTTACATCACGGGCCCGCAGACTGCTGGCGGCAACATCTTCGGGCGCATGCGCGAGAGCTACAGCGTGCCGATCAGCCGCCCAATTGTTGCGGGCTCGAATCGTGACCGTGTTCTCACTGCCCGCAGTACAGGTGTTAGGGATCCGCTTGACCGCGCAACGATGACCGCTGCGGAACGTCGCTTGTTCGATGCTCAGTACCGGCTCAGCGAGGCGCGCACGACCGGCTACTGGCCGCGTTCTGTTGGCGCGAACTCGGCTGACCTGTTCTCGCTTCGGACACCTCTTGCTCCGGGCGATCTTGCACTGCTCGAGACGGTGCTGCAGAAGGAAATCGCGAAGCTCCCGAACGCCGCCGATTCGGTGCGTCGTCTGGCGTCGCTCCTTCGCCTCTAACCCAAAGCTTCCCGCTCCTTACGGGCGGAAGAAACGGCGCGCAATGCGTCACCCAACCCACATAAGGAGCAATTCCCCATGTCGGAAACGACCACACCCAAATCACACGCCGCCCGCCCGCTGCTCTGGAACAGGCCACGTCTTCGATTCATCGACGGCGCACCTGACGGAGCTGCAGGCACCGCGGATGAAGTCACTGAGGATGCCGCCGCTGACGCGGATGCCGACGAAACCGATGCGGGCGAAAGCGCTCTCGGGGATCCCGGCAAGAAAGCACTCGATGCGATGAAGTCCCAGCGCAATGCTGAGCGACTCAAGGCGAAGGATGCGCAGGCCGCACTCGACCAACTCCGTGCAGAGCTTGCCCTGAAGGACAAGCCCGCCGAAGAGCAGGCGCTCGAGACGGCCCGTGCAGAAGCTCGCGCAGAAGCGAACAAGACAGCCAACGGCCGCATCGTGAAGGTTGAACTTCGCGCCGCAGCCAAGGGGAAGCTTGCCGACCCTGCCGATGCTCTCGCTTTCCTCAACCTCGATGACTTCGACGTGAACGAAGACGGAGAAGTCGATTCCGCCGCACTGGACGACGCGATTGACGACCTCCTTGCCCGCAAACCGCACCTTGCCGCTGGTGGCGCTCGAAAGTTCGAGGGCTCCGGCGATCAGGGCGGGAAGGGCAAGAGTGCTCGTCTCTCGCAGGTCACACAGCAAGAACTCGAATCCATGTCCCCTGATCAGGTCGTGGCGGCTCGCAAGGATGGCCGCCTCAACAAGCTCATGGGCATCACCTCCTAAAGAAAGGCGCAGAGATGACTCTCGCTAACTTCACACCTATCATTTGGAACTCGCAGATGCTGATGGACTTCCGTCAGATCGCGATCGCTGCCAGCCTCGTCAACCGCGAGTACGAGGGTGACGCCCGTTCGGGTAACACCGTTCGCGTGAACACCGCGGGCGCGATCGCAATCAAGGACTACAAGGCCGGCGTCAAGGAATCCGCGCCTGGCGTCAAGATCCCGCGGAGCACGGCACCGGACGCGATCACGTCCACCAAGGCAGACCTGCTCATTGATCAGGAGAAGTCGTTTGACTTCCTCATCGATGACATCGACCGCGCACAGGCTGCGGGCTCGCTCGAGTCCTACACCCGTTCCGCGGCTGAGGGCATGGCTGAGGATGCCGATAAGTTCATCCTCAACGCACTCTCCACCACGAACGCCCACCAGACCGCTTCGGCAGTCACCAGCGGTGAACTTGCCTTCGATGTGATCGGCAAGCTCCGCCTGGTGCTCAACAAGGCGAAGGTTCCGCAGGGCAACCGCGTCTGTGTCATCAACGCAGAGTTCGAGTCGCAGCTCCTGAAGGCTGCGTCGCGCATCACGAACGTTGACCAGTCCGGTTCGGCTGAAGGTCTGCGTAACGCGAACGTTGGCCGCCTGCTCGGCTTCGACGTGTACGTGTCGGAGAACCTGCCGAACGTTGCTAAGCCCCAGGCCGTCGCTTGGTACAAGCCGTCGTTCTCGTTCGTTTCGCAGATCGAGAAGACCGAGGGCCTGCGCGACACCGACTCGTTCAGCGACCGCCTCCGCGGTCTGCACGTGTACGGCGCTAAGGCGTTCCGTCCGGCCGGCATCGCGGCATTCACCGCGAGCTAACGAAGGAGTATCTGGTGGACGCATTCGCAACATATGACGATCTGGGCAAGCTTCTGAACCGCACCTTCACGGTGGGCGTTGAGGCTGCTTGGATCACGACGCTGCTTGAGAGTGCGTCCACCTATCTCCGTGAGGATGTGATTGGTCAGCAGGTTTACCCGCAAGCCACATCTACGTTCGCGGCCTGGCCTGACACGACGGGAACTGTGGCACTGCCGCAGTTCCCCGTTGTGTCGGTGGCATCGGTCACATTGGGAGGGGCACCGATCTGGTTCCGCTGGGTCGATGATCGGGTGGAGACGAGGCAGCAGGAACGGGTTGAGGTCACGTTCACGTACGGTTATGCGCTGGCCCCTGAAGGGTTGAAGCGGTGGGCGTGCGTACTCGTTTCCCAAGCGTTGCAGCTGCTTGAGAACGAACTTGGCCTGTCAATTGGCGGCTTGTCGTCGGTCTCGATCGATGACTTCAAGCTGGCGTTTGCGAACGCTGGCGAGGATACGGGAATGACGCTTTCGGCTCGGAACATTGCTCTGATTCGGCGTCAGTTCTCGACCGGTGACGTTCACGTTTCGGATACGAGGCCGTGAGCACCGCAGCGGGCGCTACCCGCATGGGCCGCGCTCACGCTGAACGCCTGATGACTTCCACCTGCACAATCACCCGCGACACCGGCGAGACTGTCATGGACCCGGACACTCTCCAAGGGGTCCCTGTCACCATCACGGTCTATTCGGGCCCGTGCAAGTTGACGATCCCGAACACGTCGACTGTGACGGCTCAGATTCCTGGCATGGTGATCGCGAAGGATGACCTGATTCTGTCGCTTCCGGTGTCGACGTCGGGTGGCGTGCTGACGGATGATGTGGCGACGATTACAGCGAATGAGCTTGATCTGTCGTTGATCGGTTCCAGGTTGCGTGTCAAGGGTGTGCATCACCAGACGTATGCGACCGCGCGCAGGTTCCCCGTAGAGGAGGCGTCGTAATGGCTGACTTCGATTTCTCCGAACTGACGAAGCTGGCCGCTGATCTCGGCAAGGTGGGTGACAACGCTGGCCCATTCATTCGTCAGGCCATTCAGGTCACGTCATTGAAGGTAAAGAAGGCTGCTCAGAAGTCGGTCGGTGATTCGGAGATGTGGAGCGGTGCGGCTGCGGCGATCACGTACGACACGGAGGCGAAGGCCGCATTGTCTGGCTCTTCGATCACGTCTGAGATCGGCTATGACAAGGGTCGTGCTGGTGGGAAGCTCGGCAACTTGCGTGAGTTTGGCGCCCCGAATGCAACGTATGGCGGCAAGAAGGTTCCGCTGGCTCCGAGCAATGACCTCCGCAATGCCCTTGAGGCGAATCAGGATGACTTCGAGCATGGCATCGAGAAGGCTATCGATGATGCGTTGAAGGCGGTGGGCCTTTAGATGCAGCAGCACACGACCGCGATCGAATCTCTCGCGAAGACCGCCCCAGCATTTGCGTCCAAGACGTTCGTGTTGGTTGCGAGGGACCCAGTGGGCAAAATCCCCACGACCCCATACCTGGTGATCTATCCGGCTGATGGTGCGGACACGCAGGAGCGCAACACGGGCTCGAACTCCACCCAGCATCCGCGCTTCACATTGCATGTCGTCGGCTCGTCTTACGGGCAGGTTGCGACAGCAGTGAAGCAACTCAAAGACCGATTCGTGATCAACGGCTTCGGTGTCGAGATGAGCGTCCCTGGCGAGCAGTCGGGCAAGCTCTGGTTCGAGTCTCCGCTTCCGATTCAGGTTGACAACGACATCAACCCTGGACTCGCCTATCAGGTCCTGGAAATCGGCTGGTCTGCCGACGCCCTCTAACCCCAAACGCTTTCTAAGCCTCACTTCGGTGGGGCTTTTCGCTTTTAACCCCCGCTTCACCGGGCATCCGCTCGGTGAGCCCGCTTGGGCATCTATCCCCGGTGGATTACCGAAAGGAACACGGCTATGGCCGATGTAATCGAAATCGCTCCTCCCGCTGTCGACCAGACGGGCATGCTCACCGTCTTCTGGGTGCCGACATTGGCTAACCCTCTGGCACCAAAGGTCACGGAGGTAAAGGCTGGCAAGCGCGTCACGTACAGCTTCACGCCTGCCGGATGGTCGCCGACTTCAGATCAGGAGATCAACAAGGACGGGCGGGCAACGCTCCCGCAGGATCTCGAGTCTCTCGGCAAGATCACCGCATCACTCTCGCTTGAGTACGTCGATTCTGACGACGCCACCTCCGCGGCCGTCGTTCTCGTTCCCGGCCTCGTTGGTGCGTTCGTTGAGCGCCGGCGCGTGCGGAATGCGGCGGACATCACCGTCGCCGACAAGGTGCGCGTCTACACCGGCACCCTCGGAATCCGCAGCCCCGGTTCGCCGGATGGCACGGGCAAGTTCTCGCTGAAGCAGAAGGTCGCTCTCTCGAACGTCATCGGCGAAGAAGTCGCGATGGTCGCGTAACCACTCTCCAAGCCCCTGCTGGGGCGGCTTCCACCGGGACGCCCCAGCAGGTTTTTTCTTTGTCCCGGTGATCCCGGTGGAGGTTTTTGTTATGAGCACGTTTGCAGAGAAGAAGGCTGCGGCGCAGGCTGTTGAGCGCGAGTTCAAAGATGTCGTCGTGGCCCTGAAATCAGACCTGGACGGCAAGCGGAATGAGCTTATGGCCCAGTTGGCCGCTGCGGTCAAAGCCAAGACGGTGGCTTCGAAGTCGGATGTCGCTGACATTCAGTCGCAGATCGCGGCCATTGAGGCTCAGGAGCGCGACACTCTCGTGACGGTGCGCCTGTATAAGGTGCCACCTGTCGAGTGGGTTTCCCTGACGAAGGTCAGCGGGTATGACATGAACATCACAGCGGCCGCGGCTGCTGTGAACCATGCTGTAATCCTCGATGGCGAGGATGAGCTGGCACAGACCGCTGAGGAGTGGGCTGAACTGTGGGCGCTGATCGGTTCGCCGGGGTTCAGTATCGTCCTGCAGGGCACGTATGCGCTCAATGTGACGGAGCCGCAGGAGCGGTTGGAGCGACTAAAAAACTCCTCCGAGGTAGCTACCGCCTCCGCAAAGAAGTAGCTCTCGCCCGAAGCATGGGTGTCGCCCCTCGCGTTTTGTGGGGGTGGGCGCCCGTGCAGGGTGAGTCCCAGTTCGATGACGAGCAGGTTGACATGTTGATCGCGTCGTCCGAGCTTGATTCTGAGTACGGGGTGTATGGCGAAGAACTCGCGGTTGCGATGAGCGATGACGCGAACCCGAACAACTACAAGAGTGGCAAGCGGTACGTGCCTCACGGCCCAAAGATCAACTGGGCCGCGAAGGCCGTCGGTGACTTGCAAGAGCAGTTCTACAAGGAAAACCCTGACGGTTCACGTGCGGGGCATGTGTGGAGCGTTGAGCTCAAGGAGTTCGCGGCTGGTGCACCTGAGGGTTAGCGCCTATTTCGTCGCTAACTGCGATGACTAATGAAGTATCCGTAGGCGCCGAAGAACCCGATCATTGCGCCCAGTGCAATCAGTGCGCTGCCGACGCCAACGATCGGCGATCCGCCCGCGAGGAACCCGATCGCAAGGATGAACAGCCCGAATGCGGCCACGAAGAACCCGGTCGCAACAAATGTGGCCCACTGCGGGCGGGTGCCTACCTTCATGCTTTCGCTCATGCGCTGAGCCTACCGAATAATTCAACACTTGCCGGGAGGCTTTCATGACGGATCGCAAAGTAAAAGTCGTCCTGGGTGTTGACGCTTCCGGCCTTGTCACGGGCATGGACTTAGCCGCCGAGAAGACGAAGAAGGTCACGTCCGAGTCGGGGAAGTTGAACGCGAAGCTTGCGGAGCAGAAGGCCGCTATGGCTACGGCTGGCGCTGGCATCACGGCGTTTGGTGCTCTTGCTGCTGTCGGTGTCGGTATCGCTGTCAACAAGTTCGCTGAGTTCGACCAGGCGATGTCAGAGGTCAAGGCTTCGACGCATGAGTCTGCCGAAAACATGGCGCTGCTGCGTGATGCGGCAATGGTGGCTGGCGCGTCGACGGTCTTCTCTGCGACTGAGGCGGCTAATGCTGTTGATGAGTTAGCGAAGGCTGGCATCTCGACGGCTGACATTATCGGCGGCGGCCTGTCTGGCGCGCTCGACCTCGCCTCTGCGGGCGGGCTGGGCGTCGCTGATGCGGCTGGCATCGCGGCTACGGCTCTGACGCAGTTCAAGCTCAAGGGGTCTGACATCCCCCACGTGGCCGACCTGTTGGCCGCTGGCGCGGGCAAGGCGATGGGTTCCGTTCAGGATCTCTCGCAGGCATTGAATCAGGGTGGCCTGATTGCGTCTCAGACGGGCCTCTCGATCGAGGAAACCACGGGAACGCTCTCTGCCTTTGCGGCTGCTGGTTTGCTTGGCTCTGACGCTGGTACGTCGATGAAGACGATGTTGCAGCGCCTCACCCCGCAGTCGGCTGAGGCCGCAGCGAAGATGGACAAGCTGGGCATCTCTGCTTATGATGCGCAGGGCCAGTTCATTGGCATGGAGAAGTTCGCCGGCGTGCTGCAAGGAGCGCTCAAGGACCTCTCTCCGGAGGCGCGAAACTCTGCCCTCTCGGTCATGTTCGGTTCTGATGCCGTGCGTGCCGCCTCGGTCGTGTATGACCAGGGCGCTAAGGGAATTGGTGAATGGATTGGCAAGGTTGATGACGCGGGTTATGCGGCTGAGACTGCGCGCCTGAAGCTTGACAACCTACGCGGGGACACTGAGGCTCTCGGTGGGGCTTTCGACACTGCGCTGATCAAAATGGGATCAGCTGCGGATGGTTCGCTCCGGCTCTTGACGCAGACGGCAACCGAGTTGCTCGACATCTTCAACGCCGCGCCCCTGCCGATCCAGCAGACCGCGCTGGTAATCGGTGCGGTGGCTGCTGCTGCTGCTCTCGCCGGTGGTGCGTTCCTACTCACTGTCCCGAAGATTGCAGAGTTCAGCGCGGCCCTCGCAACGCTGACGACATCCACGATGCCGGGTGTCGCTGCTGGCGCGGTTGCCATGCAGGGCGCGATTGCCGGAGCAGGGAAGGCCATTGGCGCCGCAGCCACTTTCATGACCGGACCCTTCGGCATTGCACTGGCTGCTGCTGCGGTTGGAATTGCGATCCTCACGAAGGCTCTCGACGGTGCAAAGTCGAGCGCAGACGAGGTTGACAATAGTCTCCGCACGGCAAGCTCGGCCGCTCAGATTCTGGCGGTAGCCAGCAAGGGCGTCGACGCGACCTTTTTGGCTGAGGTAAAGCTTGGCGCTGGCGACGTGCGCGATGCTCTCGAGTCTGCGGCGCACTCGTCCACGAACTTCTTTGATGCGCTTTCGCAGACGAACGGGCAGAAGGCCACTCTTGACGTGTTCAAGCGTGCTGGCGAGGGGCTTGGGAGGCTGGCGTCGTCCGACCTCCCGGCAGCTCAGGCCGGATTCCGGATGTTGTCCGACGAGTACAAGCTGAACACTGCCGAACAGTGGCGGATGCTGAACACGATGCCGGATTATCTCGACGCGCTGAAGTCACAGGCAAACGAGCTCGGTATCAATGTCACGTCTTCGGACGAGGCTGCGAACAAGACGAACCTGTTGAAGCTCGCTTTTGGCAATGCGGAGAAGTCGGCACTCACGGCTGCTGACGCGTACATGAAAGCTGCTGATGAAACATCAGGGCTCAAGCAGGAACTGAGCACGCTCATTGACACGATCAATGAGGCAAACGGCATCGGTCAAGATGCGGTGTCCCAGAACATCAAGTGGCAGAACTCGCTCGCTGATGCTGATGAGGCAATTCGGAAGGCTCGGGAAGGTTTGGATGAGAACAATGACGGCGTCGCTGATTACACGCTGACTCTCGATCAGGCTACGCAGTCCGGCCGCGACAACATGGAGATGATCACTGGTCTTGCCGGTGATTACCAGACGGCTGCTGCGGCACAGTTTGCGCTTGATGGCAGCACTGAGACGTATGTGGCGAACCTTGCGGCTGGGCGTGATGCGGTGCTGCAGCGCGCGCGCGATCTGGGGGCGACTGATGAACAGATTCAGTTCTTGTCTGACCACATTGTGAACATGCCTTCTGAGAAGGAGATCAAGATCATTGCGGAGACGACGGCTGCGGCTGCTCGACTGGCTGACATTCAGGCCCGCATGGACAGGATCAGCGCTGGCGCAACGGGCACGGTCACTCTGCACCAGCTTTACCAGGACGAGGCGCGCTCTGAGCGGGGTAGCGCGAACGGGAACATGTTCGTCGGTGATGTGGCTCAACCGTTTGCGAATGGTGGTTTCCCGACTGGCATTTACAAGGGTCGGCCCGGTGGCATTCACCGTTTCGCGGAGCAAGAGACGGGCTGGGAGGCGTACATCTCGGGGAAGCCGGGGATGGAGGAACGAAACAGGTCGATTGCGTTGGATGCGCTGGGTCGCCTTGGTCCGCCTCAGTATGCACCGTCTCGTGCTCAGTATGCGGCGGGCTCGTCGGTCTCGGGCGACACGTTCCAAGCCACGTTCCAGCTTGCCCCGGCTGCTGGCCGTTCCTTGTCCGATCAGGCCTTTGAGGCTGCACGACGCTTGAAGATTCGGAGGTAGGTATGGCTGAGGTCGAGTTTTCTATTCAGAGGGCTGGGTTCGCGACGATCCGTTTGGATACGGATGGTGGCGGCCCGTATGGTTTGCAGTCGGGCACTGCGGGCTTGGGTGTCGGCCCGGTGTATCCGCGGTTTGTGAGTGGCGCTGGTGACGGGGCCCGTTTTGCCGGGGATCGTGTCGGTGCTAAGCCGATGGATCTCGGGCTGATTTTCCTGGGCGATGACCGCCTGTCTACGGGCGATCTGATCAGGGATCTGCGGAGCATGACGCGCACTATTCGCGGTCAGCCTCAGCCGGTGTTGGTGGCGGAGTTCGCGGACGGTTCAGCTTTCGAGGTGCCTTTCGTTTACACGTCGGGCCTCGAACTGGACCATTCGGATGCGCTCCCGTGGGTGTACACGGCGACGGTTGCGGTGATGTGCCCGAACCCTTATTGGTTGGCGAGCACAGCAACCGAGTTCATGGTTCGGAATGATGACCTGGTTGGTTTGCTCCCGCACCTGGCTGAGCTTCCGGTTATGTCGTCGTCGGCGATCGGTTCCATTCAGGTGGAGAACCCGGGCGATGTGGAGTGCCCTGTTGAGTGGCGTATCACTGGCCCTGGTGGCCCGCCGACTATTTCGATCAATGGGCGCGGGTTTGTGTTCAAGTCCGCTTTGGTGGCGGGCGAGATCATCACGATTGTCGCTGATGGTGAGCGGGTGTCGGTGACGGATCAGACGGGCGCGAACCGGTACCCGTTGCTGGGGCCGGCGCCGAAGTTTCCGTTCTTGCCGACTGGCGTTTCGACGGTGGATATTACGATGCCGAATGCGGTGCCGGGTGTGTCTGCGGTTGCTGGCCTGTTCAAGCCTCGACGGGAGGTCGTCTATTGATGTATGCGGATGATTTCACGGTCGAGGTTCGGGATCGTGCGTTGGTTCGGTTGGGGCAGGTTTCTCAGGCGGACATGACGGATGTGCTGGTTGTGCCTCGGTTGAATACGTTGGGGTCGTGGTCGCTATCGTTGCCGCATTCGGTGCTGCGGGATGGTGTGGAGGTTCTGCATCCTGAGTGTGCGCTGTTGCGTGCGCCGGGGTCAGGCATCATCATTTCGGGCCCGAGTGGCGTGTTGCTGTCGGGTCCGATGACGGATGCCACGCATGACGCATCTACGGAGGATCCGGGCGGCACGTGGACGATCGTTGGTGTGTCGGATGATGTGATTGTTGCGGATGCTGAGGCGTGGCCGCAGCCGTCGAATGGCGACCGGTCGACGCAGACTGTTGCGAATGACAATAGGTCGGGTGCGGCCGAGACGGTCATGCACGCTTACGTGAATGCGAACATTGGCCCGTCTGCGCCAGCTGCTCGTCGTGGCGCTTTTGCTTCCAAGCTTCTGATGGGTGCGAATGGTGCCCGCGGTGGGACGGTGAAGAAGTCGCCGCGTTTTCAGAACATGCTCGAGCTGCTCGGCGAGATCGCTATTGGTCAGCGGTTGCGGTTTGGCGTTTTCCAGAACGGTGCGGCGCTCGAGTTTCGAACGACGGCGACTGCTGACGTGTCGGCTTACGTGCGTTGGGATATTGACAACGGCAACGTGTCGTCTACGAAATATGCGTATTCGGCGCCGGGCGTGACGGATGTGACCGTGGCGGGTCAGGGTGAGGGTACGAAGCGTCGCATTCTGCGCCGTCAGTCCGCTGCGTCGATTGCTGCTGAGACTGCGTGGGGTCGCCGTATTGAGCGGTTCGTTGACCAACGTCAGACGGATGACAGCGCGGAGTTGCTGGCTGCTGCTGACGAACTTCTGTCGGAAGAGGGCGATACGGTTCGGTCGGTGCAGGTTGTGCCGTCGGCTGATATGGCTGAGGGTTTCGGCACTGAGTGGGATCTGGGTTCGATTGTCACGATTGTGGTTGGTGATGTGGAGACGGTCGCTGCGGTGACTGAGGTTCCTATTTCGATCACGTCCGATGGCGTGATGGTTGGTGCGACTGTTGGCGATCCCAGCGGTTTTGATTGGGAGTCGATTCTTGCGGCGAAGGTCTCGAAGACTGATTCGCGGGTGTCGGCTTTGGAACGGAATGCTGAGGCGTCCACTGCAAGCCCATTCCCGGTTGGCACGTCAATTGAAGGGTATTGGTCGGCGCCCCCTGTCGGGTTTTTGATTGAGGACGGCGCTGCGGTTTCACGCACAAGCTATGCGGATCTCTTCGCGCTGATCGGCACAACCTACGGGGTTGGTAATGGGTCTACGACCTTCAACCTGCCGAACCATAACGGGCGCGTGGGAGTTGGCTACGACGGCGGCCAAACCGAGTTCAACGCGATGGGTAAAACTGGCGGCGCGAAAACACACCAGCTCACCGCAGCCGAGATGCCATCTCATGCACACGGCATCACGGCGTACTTCGAGGGCACGACGGGCGGCCTGCAAACCGTCCGACGCAGCGACAACGCCAGCGGCTCCGGCACGCCATTGACAACCACCTCGGCGGGCAATAATGCGGCGCACAACAACCTACAGCCGTACATCACTAAGCGGTTCGCCATCAAGTTCTAAGGAGTCCTCATTGATCGAGCGCGAAGAAGTCATCACTGAGCATCGGGCAATCAGCTACAAGTCGCTGGACGCTGACGGGTGCCCGCTGTTTGCGGAGCTGACAGAAACGAGCGTGACCGTGCGTCATGAGAGCGTCGCAGGGTATGTGACGTTCACCTTCCCCCGAAGCGCTGTCTCTGCGGTGGAGGCGCTGCTGGCCGCGGTACTCGCTGACATTCGGTCGGCCTGAGCAATCCCCACCCTTTCACTCTCAGCCCTGCCTTGTGCGGGGCTTTCGTATTTCTAAGGAGCATCATGGCCGAACGGTCGTACCCCTTCGTCAAGCCCGCCAGCCAGTCAACCGGCTACGGCACCACTACCGATGCCGAGTATTCGGCGATGATGAGCAAGATCGTTCTGTCTGGTGTCGTCGGCTCGTCTGCTGATTCGAAGCTGAAACCGTTCGGTGATTCGTCGGGCTTGTTCGTGAAGGTTCCTGCGGGTGAGGCTTTCACTCGCGGGCATTTCTACACCAGCGACGCGACGATCACGCTGCCTATCGATGTCGGCACGTCCATGCCACGCCTTGACGCGATCGTGATTCGTATGCAGTACGGGTCGATCAACGAGGCCCGCATCTACGTGAAGAAGGGTGTACCTGCTGCTACGCCGGTTCTGCCCGCGATCACACAGGACCCGCCGACCGCATCGGGAACATTCGAACTGTTGCTTGGGTCGGTCGCTGTAGCCGCGAACTCGTCACTGATCACCGCCGCGAACGTCGTTGACCGGCGCGCTTTCACCGGGCTGCGATTCGACAATCTGCCCGGGATGCCCGCGACGTTCCCGCCCGCCATCCACAATCACGACACCCAGTATTACACCCAGGCACAGATCGACTCGAAGCTCATGGGTCGCACGATGATTATTCGCACCGGGGTGGTTGACGTTCCAACGCTGGCGAACAACGCCACTACAAACGTAGTTTTCCACCACACCGGCGTCATTGTCTACGGCTTCACGGTGCGGGGGATGCAGGGAACGCCCCTCGATAATCGCCTGTCGATCGGTCAGAACGTTCTCAATGACCTTGACGGTGGGTTCAGTGTCGCTAACCGCTCAGGATCGAGCTGCCCTGCGACGCAGATAACATGGGCGGTCTTCGTAGAGGACACCCGGTAATGGCGCGCCTCATCAAGACCGCTCGGGGCGGCATTACGTCCGAGCATGGGGAGAGTGTTGGCCGCACGAATCCGCACGTCGGCATCGACATCGGCCACGGCAACTCGACCGCCGACGACCTGCGAATGGTCGCACCGGCAGACGGGAGGGTCACGTACGCAGGATGGTCCAAAGGCAGCACCTATGGCAACCACGTCATCATCACGCACGCGGACGGCACATGGTCGCGCATTGCGCACATGGACTCGCTGGCCGTGAAAGTCGGCGACACCGTCACACAGGGGCAAACCATCGGCGTCATGGGTCGCACCGGTGGCCCCTGGGGTTCCAAAGCCGGATGGTTCGTGCACGGACACCAGGAATACCACCTCGCAGACGGCCGCGCCGTCAACCCGCTCGACTACATGAGCACCACCGCCGCAACCGGCACGACCCCACTGGAGGACGATATGACACCCGCACAAGAGAAGATGCTGGCCGAGGTTCACTGGATGCTCAGCGAACGCGTCCGGCCGCAACTGAACGCACTTCACGACGGCACAGGCGGGGCCGTACACAAGAAGCTCGACATCATCGCGTGGGCGCTGACCGACCCGAAGGCCGGCCTGCGCAAGATGGTCGGCGACCTCATCACGAAGCTCATCCCATCGTGGAACGGCCACCCCGTGCTGCCCGCGGACAAGACCGGCAAGTAACCCCTTCCCGTCCTGGGAGGGGCACGCATGACCACACTCACCGAGCCCGTACAGATTCAGCTCGTGATCGTCTTCGGGTCGATCCTCACCGCAGTAGTCGGCACCATTGGCGTGATCATCGTCGCAATGGTGAACCGCACCAGGCAGTACGCGAAGTCCACTCAGGAGCACGTGCAGAACTCGCACATGAAACCGGACGGGAAGCCGCTGAATCTGCGCGACGACCTGGACGACAAGTTTCAAGGGCTGTCCGACCTCGTCAAGGGTGCGATCTCCGACATCGGCGGGTTGCGCTCCGACATCCGCAGCATCCGCAAGGAAGCGCTCACCGACAGGCAGGCCGCAGCATCCGACCGTGACCACCTCCGCCACCTCGAAGAAACACTCACCCCCGCAGAGCTCAAAGTGCTCCGCGACGACCGCAAGGAGTAACCGTGACTCACGTTCAACCGACCGCAACCATCTGGTTCAAGAACAAGCGCGTCTGGCGCACAGTCTTCTCGGCCATCGTTACCGGCGCTGTCGTCGTCCCGCAGCTGCTCGCGATCGTCAATCAGGCGTGGCCGTCCGACGCGCTCACTGCTGTCCTCGCACAGTTCCTCGTCTTGCAGGGAGTCATCACCCGTGTCATGGCGAACGAGACCGTGAACCGGTGGCTGTCGATCATCGGCCTCGGGTCTGCGCCACGCGAGGTTCTCAACGGCCCATCCGTGTAGGCACGTATAGGACTCGGCCCTATAGAAATCTATAATCGCCCGCTCATCATCTTCGGATGGTGGGCGGGCTATTTGTCGTTAACTCCCGGCCGCACCGCGACCTGACAGCCAGCGCACCACCAAGCGCCCACGGTCGGCGCCATCGGGTGTAAGCATGTCGGGCAGTTCGGGGTGTCGAGGTCGGCCAGGTCATCCATGCGGGGAGTCTACGCCGGGACTAGCTCCATCCGACGATCTTCATTTTCGCACCCTCGGCCTCACATGCTCGCCCGACTGCCGCGATATTGGCAAGGTAGTCCTCGCCGTCGAGGTACAGCATGTGGAGGCCTGACGACGGCAGTTCGTCCATCGTCTTGCCGATGCGCGCTTTCACGTCGCCCTCGGACACAAGATAGGCGGCATCGAATCGCTGAACCATCCCATCAGTAGCTTCGATCAGCGTCTTGTCAGCGGGCGGGTTCACGATTACCTCGGCAAGATCGACAGTGACCTCCCCGAAGGTCGCGCATGCGTCCTGGTTTGCAACGACCTCAGCGGTCGGCGTCGGAGTGGCAACGGGCTCGACGGCGCTCGAACATCCGGCGAGCAGGAACACTGCAGCGATGGCGGGGAGGATCTTATTCATGGGGCGAGGCTATCGCATGGGCGCACGCCCCAAGCGAAACGCCCCACCTGATTCGGGTTCAGGTGGAGCGTTCTTCTTGCGACTGGTGCCCCTGGTAGGAATCGAACCTACGACAAGCGGATTAGAAGGCCGCTGCTCTATCCACTGAGCTACAGAGGCAACCAGAACAGATTACTACGCCGCTACCTGATCGACGTTCACACGGCTCCCGCGGATGGGCACGACGACGCGGGGGAGAAGCTCCATAGCTGCACGGATGCGCGGTTCGTCGGGCAGCACGTAGGCGCTCATCGATTGCCCGTCACTGTGGCGCAACGAGTGTTGAACGTCGAGCGAGTCGGCGCCCAGTGCGAGCAGCGTGGTCCCGTGCCACTTCCTCATGTCATGGGCCTTGTGCTCAATGCCGGCGCGTTTGAATGCGGCGCAGAGGGTGTTGCTGACTGACTTGCCGCGCACGTGTTCGCCGTCGATAAGGCCAGGGAACCAGTGCCCATTGCGCGGGTAGCCGTTGTCGACTGCGTGTTGCCAGATGACCGAGTGCAGAGGTCGCCATACTTCCTTGCGCCCTTTCCCCTCGACAGTGAAGATGCGG
Source organism: Leifsonia psychrotolerans (assembly GCF_013410665.1). Classification (NCBI taxonomy): domain Bacteria; kingdom Bacillati; phylum Actinomycetota; class Actinomycetes; order Micrococcales; family Microbacteriaceae; genus Glaciibacter; species Glaciibacter psychrotolerans. The sequence continues at coordinate 1,055,068 of NZ_JACCFM010000001.1, forward strand.
CGCGACTCCCAGTCAATGCTCTCCCCGGCCACGGCGGCGATCTCAGACGCTCGCAGCCCTTGGTACGAATACAGCAACACCTTCATGATCGTGTGTCCGTAGATGCCGGAATCTAGTACGCGCTGAATGTCCGAGGTTCGCACGGGGTTTGGTTCGTGGCGTTCGGCGCGGGGCCGGGGGAGACGTGCGGCCGGGTTGTCCTGGCGAATCTCTTCATCCTGCATCCATGAAAAGAACGTGTGGAGACATGACCGGTAGTTCTGCTTTGTCTTGCCAGTAAGGTCGGCGCGCCCGAGGAATGTTACAAGCTGCATCTTGGTGATGGCCATCAGGGATTCAGCGCCGGTGTGGCGCAGCATGGCGCGCATGAAGATGAGTCGCTCCTTGACGGTGCGGTCGGTGCAGTTCTGTGCGCGCATGTAGGCGGCCCAGTAGGCGAGCAATGGTGCATCTTGCAAGACTTCCCCCGGTTCGTAATGTTGTTGTCTTGACAGTACGGATTGCTTCGCCTTGCAGACAGCCCGACTACTGGGGGTTGTGACCCTTGTGGGGGTCTGCGACCGCGCGCGTTAATATCGCATCATCTAGCTTCCGGTTGCACGCGGACGCGACGATCTCGAGCTTCTCGCGGGCTGAGTTCAACGAGCGAATGGCAATATCGATCTGTCGGATTGCGGCCCCAGCGTCGGCAGCCGTTTCTACGTCCCCTGATCCCATGGCATGTGCTGCATCGACTGCATCGAGCGCATTCACCATGTCCCGGTAGACGGTGCCGGAGTACGGGTCGGCAGTCATGCTGCACGACGCTTCGGGCCGGATACACTGGTTCTGCCGCGAGGGTGAGTAGCTACACCCCGTGACAGCCGCCTTTCACGCTCCTTGGAGATGTGAGAAACCGGGGCCTTGTAATCTCTTGGTCGCAGGTTCGAATCCTGCCGGGGGCACATGCGAGAAATCCAGGCACGAATCATCGCGGATCTCACCGTGGCGGCGTCGATCGATCCGGCGAGCGAGGTGCGCCGGCGTGTGCAGTTCCTCGTCGACTACATCGAGCGCACGGGTGCGAGCGGTCTGGTGCTCGGCATCAGTGGCGGACAAGACTCCTCACTGGCGGGGCGGTTGTGTCAACTCGCGATCGAGCAACTCGCCGAATCCGGACGTGAGGCCCGCTTTGTTGCGGTGCGCCTGCCCTACGCCGTGCAGCACGACGAAGCAGATGCCGCGCTGGCGCTTGAATTCATCCGGCCGGAGTCGCAGGCGATCTTCAATATCGAGCCTGCCGTGACGGGGTTCGAACAGCAGTATCGCGACAGCCTGGGTGAGGCGATGACCGACTTCAACAAGGGCAATGTGAAGGCGCGAGCGCGCATGATCGCCCAGTACGCCATCGCTGGGCAGAACGGCCTTCTGGTGGTCGGGACCGACCACGCGGCAGAAGCTATCACCGGGTTCTTCACCAAATACGGTGACGGCGGCTCGGATCTGCTGCCGCTGGCGGGTCTAACGAAGCGGCAAGGTAGATCGCTTCTGATCGAGTTGGGTGCGCCCGAGCGCCTCTATCTCAAACCCCCCACCGCCGATCTGCTTGATGAGAATCCGGGGCAGACCGACGAAGTGAACCTGGGCCTGCGTTACTCGGACATCGACGATTACCTCGAGGGGCTCCCGGTCGATGATGCGGTTGCGACGGCGCTGGAGGCACGCTACCTGGCCTCTGGGCATAAGCGTCGTGTTCCCGCTTCACCATTCGACGACTGGTGGCGCTAGGCCCGCTGCGAGAGCTCACAGCTTAAACGGTTCGTCCGCTGATGCCGGCGCATCAGCGGACGAGGACGTCGCGGTCTCGGTCGGGAGGGCTAAACCGGCGTGACGGCAGTTTCACCGGTTTCAGCGGGGCGCACTTCGAGAGCCCGCACATCATCGAGAAGTTTCTGCGTCTCGGTTGAGGGCGCCGACGTGGCGTCAGCGAACTGGTTGTGGTGGTTCTTTGCGACCCACGCGTCTTGCTCGGCCACCAACGTCTCTTCGGTGGCAGAAACCTGTGTGCGCCACCGGTTCAAATCGGCCAGAAAAATCTTGCGTGCCCGCGATGGCTTGTTCTGCCACTCAATCAAGCGGTCACGAAACTCGTGAACGGCAGGCTCGAGTTGATAGCCGAAGGTGGCCGACGTGCGCTTGAGTTCGGCGAGCTGATGGGCTGCCCAGTTCGCGGCGATATCCGAGCCCTTGATGGGAAGAAGCCGCACCTGAATGTCGGCCTGCCCGACTGTGCGGTCGGCCAACACCTGTTCCTGCGGCGTCAACGAGTTCCAGACGGAGGCCTCGGTTGCGGCATCAACGAGTGCTCCGATCGCGGCAACCCGCTGCTCTCGGTCACGCTGGGTGAGCAGGCTCTTGATCGCACCCCGAGCGATGAAGGCCGAGAGCGCACCCGCAACGGCAACTCCGACAATGAAGATCAGAACACTGAAAAACACCGGTTGGGTGCTGACGTTTGTGAGCCACGTATAGAAACTATTCCACCAGTACATATGCCGCACTGTACCGGCGAAGCACCGTGTATTCGGTCAGCGGCATCGGCGTGCCTCAACCGGGGGTGAAACGTACCGAGGACATGTCATCACCTGTGCGTCTCAGCGAAAACACTCGGCTGCGTCATCCCGCTGCCAAAACAAGCCGATATCGAGCATGCGGCCCGCTGCCGTGAGCCGACGCGCGGCGAATCGGTCACCGCGCGGATCGAGTCGGCGCTCGATGTGGCCAAGAACGGCGCCGTTCGGCCGCGTCACTCGCCACAGCCCCTCACGCACCGGCACGAGGGCCAGGGTGCCGCTGCGCGAGGACTCTGTGTGGAACATCGAGGACATGATTTCTCCGAACGTCAGCCGGCCGTGGGTGAGTGTGGTTTCACAGTACGGCGCACCACCGACAGCGCATCGGCGGCGGCAGCCATTCGGCGGACTCAGTGCTGCTTCGTGACGGGCGGATCTCGTCTCGCCAGATCAAGGTCAAGAGTCTGTCCCGCTCGAGCAGTCTGAGCGAGCACGATACCGGTCAGGACGATCAGCACGCCCAGCATTTGGATCACGTCCAGCGATTCGGAAAGCCACAGGTACGCGAACGCAAAGGCAAAGATGACCTCCGAGGTCGACACGATACCCGCACCCGTCGCGCTGAGTGTGGCCAACGCAAGGTACGAGAGCAGATAGGGCATGAACGATCCGATCAGACCGTTCCAGAGCAGAAGGAGCCACAGTGGCAGCGAGACAGATTCGAGGCTGCCGCCGAGACTCGTCCGCGAAACCAGCAGCATCGGATCGAACTGCCACCATGCGCTGAAGAAGAACCAGAATGCACTGGCGAACAGCATCGACCAGAACAGCACCGCAAGGGGCGAAGTGGATGCCACCTGACGCTCGCCCACAAGAAAGTACACCGCCAAGCAGACTGCAGCCAAGAGGCCAACGATGACTCCCAAGCCCGACAGCGGACTCGCCCAGATCTGCGCCACCAAGGCCATTCCGACCAAGACCGCGCCGATCGCCACCCAGATACGCGCCTTCACCTGCTCCTGGAACACAAAGCGGGCCGCCATTGCAACCATCAGCACGCCCGAATACTCGAGCATGAGTGCGATTCCGACCGGCAGCAAACTGATAGCCGTCGCGTAGAACCACTGCACGAGTGCCACACCAAACAGGCCAAGTCCCGCCATGACCAGCAGTTGTCGTCTGGTGATTCGAAAGGCGTGACGGTTCTTGATGAGCAAGACCACGCCGGCCACCACCGCAATGATCGTGACCCGCGCGAAGGTGAGCTGAGCCGGGGTCACTCCGGCCTCGACGATGACCTTCGTCGTACTGCCGTTCAGGCCGAACAGCAGCGAAGCGAGGATGGCGTAGAGGTAGCCCACGGACGAGTCGACGGCCTAGTCGACCGAAGTGCCGTTCACTGCGAACGGTTCGATCGCCGCAATCTCAGCAGCCGTCAGCGCGGGGGAGTCGAGCGCCGCGATATTCTGCTCGAGCTGTGCCACGCTCGATGCACCGACAAGAACACTTGTCACGGTGGGTTGGCGCAGAATCCAGGTGATGGCCAGTTGAGCCAACGTTTGCCCCCGACCGGCGGCAATGTCGTTCAGGGCCCTGGCGCGTGTGAGGTAGACCTCGCTCAGTGCAGATTCGTCAAGAAAGTGACTGGTTGCAATCCGGGAACCGATCGGCACAGTGCCGTCGAGGTATCGGTCGGTGAGAAGGCCCTGGGCGAGGGGCGAGAACGCGATGCTGCCCATTCCAAGTTCTTCGAGGGCCGGGAACAAGCCGTCCTCGCTCGTGCGGTCGAACATCGAGTAGCGCGGCTGATGGATGAGCAGGGGCACCCGGTATTCCGCCAAAGCTGCGTACGCAGCTCGGGTTTGTGCTGGGTCATAGTTGGAGATTCCCACGTAGAGTGCCTTGCCCTGCTGCACCGCAGTAGCCAACGCTCCCATGGTTTCCTCGATCGGCGTCTCGGGGTCTGGGCGGTGTGAGTAAAAAATATCGACGTAGTCCAAACCCATCCGACCCAGGCTGGCGTCGAGCGAGGAGAGCATGTTTTTGCGGGAACCCCATTCGCCGTACGGGCCCGCCCACATTTCATAGCCGGCCTTGGTCGAGACAATCAGTTCGTCACGATACGGACGGAAGTTCTCGGCAAATACCCGCCCGAAGTTTGTCTCAGCGGAGCCGGGAGGGGGGCCGTAGTTGTTGGCAAGGTCGAAATGCGTGATGCCGCGGTCGAAGGCGCGGCGCAGTACGTCGGCCTGTGTCTCGATGGCGCGGGCGTGCCCGAAGTTGTGCCACAATCCAAGCGACAGCGCCGGGAGTGTGAGGCCACTCCGTCCGGTGCGCCGGTACGGCATCGTCGAGTAGCGTTCTTCGGCGGCAAGGTAAGTCATGGAGCAACTCTAGAGTCCTGTCAACCGATCTCCACAACCCGGCGCGTACCCGATTGTTCACCGTTGGTTATCCGTCGACGCCGGTCGCTGTCCACCCGTCGCAGACTCAGGATGCGCGGCCCGGAACGATTCAGACTGGCACGAGAGTTCGCATCCGGGTCGCGTGCTTCGGGGTTCGCCCGGAGCCCTGCAAACGTGCCGGGAGAGGACTATGAAGAATCGAATCACCATCACAGGCATTGTGGGCAGCGAACTGAGCGAGGCCACACAAGCTGCCGGGGGCATCATCACGAAGTTTCGGCTCGTCTCTAATCAGGGCTACTACGACAAGAGCAACGTCTGGATCGAGACGGGAGCCAATTGGTACAACGTCTCTGCGTTCAGGAAGCTTGCGCCCAACGTGCGTGACTCACTGCGTAAAGGTGAGCACATCATCGTCGGAGGGAGCTTGTATCTGAAGGAATGGGTCAGCGGAGACAAGAAGGGGATCTCGCTCGATCTTGACGCTGAGTTCGTCGGTCATGACCTCAATTGGTGCACTACTCGTTCCCAGCGGAATGGGGCGGCAGCCCCTGCGCCGTCCGCCACCGAGGAGCCTAGCGTCGGTCCCACCGATGACACCTGCGGCCCGGAAGGATGGCCGAATACGCCATCCGACGCACCATCCGACGACGGGTTCCTGCCGACGGAGTCGGCCCTTCACGCGCCGTAGACTCAGAGAATCAGACTTGTACGTCGTTCGCATGTCGCGAACAGGGGAGGATCACGAGTGGCTGCAGTGAAGCGCGTCAGCGTACGTCGGGGAATGGCTGTCGCCGGAGCTGGGATGGCGGTCACCCTTGTGATCGCCCTCGCCGGCTGCAGCGCCTCGGAGGTATCGCCGTCGACGTCACCGGCTGCTCCGGCGCCGTCGGCGTCGGCTCCGGCGCCGACGACTGCCCCTGTGTTGGACCCAGCTGAGAGTGCGACAGAAAATCTGCCGTACTTCGACTTCATCTCGCAGAACGTCCTCACAGCCAACCCCGAGGCTGGCGGCCGGGACTTCATCGACGCGCTCGCAGTGGGCGGGTTTGACAAAACTCAGATGGAACTCACCCCGGACCGTACGACCGTCGACCTCGCCGCCGACTCGGTACTCTTTAGCGTTCGCTTCAATTCCGAGTGCCTGGTTGGGCAGAGCGGTGCTGCTACCGGCTACCACAGCTACGTCGCACCGATACTCGCTTCGGGCACCTGTCTTGTGGGTACCACTCGCCCGATTGACTGGTAGCGGGTAGCCGCCCGCACACTTTGAGCACAACCTGGGCGGCGGATGTGGGGGCATGTGTCGTCGCTTCAGGGCCTCCGGGCGTAGGCTCCCGAGGGAGCTGTGGCCGAGAGGGGCGCTATGACCAGCGAATCCGGTAGCGACGCTCACTGTCCATGCCCGCTGACTGCAGTGTACTGAGCCGTGGTATCGACGGGCACGTGGACCACTGTGCGCGGGGTGAGCGCCGCCGCGGTGACGCCCTTGGCCTCAATCCTTGGGTCGGGGCTGTTGATCATCGCGCCGATTCTCGAACGGGCGTTGGGCGTTTTCGCCGTCCTCGGGGCGATCGGTATCTGCGCCTTCGCGTGGCTTGTGGGCACCGTCATCCGACACAACGTCACCGTCGTCGGGCAGCAGAAGGCGGACGGAACTCTCAACCAGACAACGGCCCGAATCGGCCGGCTGGGCGATGGGGTGATCGTCTGTGCCTACGTCATCTCCGTCGCGCTGTACCTGCGCATCATGGCGCAGTATCTAGTGGGCTACTTCATCCCCACCGGCTCGGCGATACTGGAACCGATCATCGCCGGCCTTTCTGTGGTGTTGATCATCACCATCGGCATCTTGCGCGGATTCACGGGACTCGATCGGCTCGACCGAATCTCGCTGGTCACGGTCCTGCTGCTCACCACCGTTCTCGGTGGTGTTCTTTTGTTTCACGATGGGGCCTTGTTCGGCTCGTCTTCTCTGCGTCTCCCACCCCTGCCACCGCTCGGGCCGTTGGAGGCGCTTCTGGTGCTCGGTGGCTTGGTGATCACCGTTCAAGGTTTTGAGACAGTGCGTTTTCTCGGCGACCACTACGACGCTCGTACCCTGGTGAGAGCCTCACGGGCGGCGCAGCTGGTGGCCGCATCCATCTATATCGGGTTTGTCGCCGTCGCGACCCCCGTCATGGGGCTTGGAACCGCTGCGGGTCCAGACACTACGCTGCTGAACATCACCGACCGAATCGCGCCGTGGTTGGCACTGCCGTTGGTTCTCTCCGCGGTGTTGAGCCAATTCAGTGCGGCCATCGCCGACACCGAGGCAGCACGAGGCAATCTCACAGGGTTGAGCAGATGGTTCCACGGAGCCCGGCCTTACCTGATCAGTGGCGTGGCGGCGATTGCGATCGCCGCCGTCGTGCCCACCTTCACGCTGGTCACAGTCGCCTCCCGCGCGTTCGCCGCGTACTACGCGGTGGAGGCCATTATCGCCTTCCGGACGTGCTCCGGATTCCTTCGGAAAAGCGGGTTTGCCGCGCTCGCTGTGCTGCTCGTCGCGATCACACTCTTCGCGCAACCCGCCAGCTAATCCGTCGGTGCGGGAGTGAAAGCGGCATTCAGAAATGGCTCCTGCGCCCGGGAGAGGCGATCCGCTGGCGAAGTGCCAGAGGTTTGCCGTTATCCTCGAAGAGGGCGACGAGCCCTCGCGCTCTGCGCGCGCAGAGAGATCGGCGTTGTGCCCCGCGAGAGGTGAGAGACCTCACTCTCCCGCGGGAGGCGTACAGACAAGACAGCGCGGGGCGCTGTAGGCATCATGAGAGTTTAGGGACAGACGTGGCCGAATTTATTTACTCGATGGTCCGAGCGCGCAAAGCGGTCGGCGAAAAGCTTATTCTCGACGACGTCACAATGTCGTTCTTTCCTGGTGCCAAGATCGGCGTCGTCGGTCCGAACGGTGCGGGAAAATCCACGATCCTGAAGATCATGGCCGGGCTCGACACCCCGAGCAACGGTGAGGCCAAGCTGACCCCTGGCTACACCGTCGGCATCCTGATGCAGGAGCCGGAGCTCGATGAGACCAAGACCGTTCTTGAAAACGTGCAGGAAGGCGTGGGCGAGATCAAGGCCAAGGTCGACCGGTTTAACGCGATTTCGTTGGCGATGGCGGAGCCGGATGCTGACTTCGATACGCTGCTCGCTGAAATGGGGGTTCTGCAGGAAGAGATCGATCACGCCGATGCGTGGGATCTTGACTCCCAGCTTGAACAGGCCATGGATGCCCTGCGCACCCCGCCGGGCGACTACGCGGTCGGCAACCTGTCGGGCGGTGAGAAGCGCCGCGTCGCTCTGTGCAAGCTTCTTCTGCAGAAGCCCGACCTGCTGCTTCTCGACGAACCGACTAACCACCTCGACGCCGAAAGCGTGTTGTGGCTCGAGCAGCACCTCGCCAAGTATCCCGGCGCCGTACTGGCCGTCACTCACGACCGGTATTTTCTCGATCACGTTGCCGAGTGGATCGCCGAGGTCGACCGCGGGCACCTGTACCCCTACGAAGGCAACTACTCGACCTACCTCGAGAAGAAGCAGGAACGTCTGCAGGTGCAGGGCAAGAAGGACGCGAAGTTGTCGAAGCGCCTGGCCGAGGAACTCGCCTGGGTGCGCTCGAACGCAAAGGGCCGCCAGGCCAAGTCGAAGGCGCGTCTCGCACGCTACGAAGAAATGGTCACCGAGGCCGAACGCACCAGAAAACTCGACTTCGAAGAGATCGTGATTCCGGTGGGACCGCGTCTGGGGGCGCAGGTCATCGATGCGAAGAAGCTGCAGAAGGGCTTCGAAGGACGTGTGCTCATCAACGACCTCAGCTTCACGCTGCCGCGTAACGGCATCGTCGGAGTAATCGGCCCCAACGGTGTTGGTAAGACGACACTGTTCAAGACGATCGTCGGTCTCGAGCCGCTCGATTCCGGTGATTTGAAGATCGGAGAGACCGTCGAGATCTCCTATGTCGACCAGAGTCGTGGCGGCATCGACCCCAACAAGACCTTGTGGGAGGTCGTCTCAGACGGTCAGGACTACATCCAGGTCGGCAAGACCGAAATTCCCTCCCGCGCCTACGTGTCGACCTTCGGGTTCAAGGGGCCCGACCAGCAGAAGAAGGCTGGAGTGCTCTCGGGAGGTGAGCGCAACCGCTTGAACCTGGCGCTCACGCTCAAGCAGGGCGGCAACCTGCTGCTGCTCGACGAACCGACAAATGACCTTGACGTCGAGACCCTCGGTTCCCTCGAGAACGCTCTTTTGGAATACCCGGGTTGTGCCGTGGTCATCACCCACGACCGGTGGTTCCTTGACCGTATCGCCACTCACATTCTGGCCTACGAGGGTACCGAGGAAGACCCGGCGAACTGGTACTGGTTCGAGGGCAACTTTGAGTCCTACGAGGAGAACAAGATTGAACGCCTCGGTGCGGATGCCGCGAAGCCTCACCGTTCCGCTTACCGCAAGCTCACACGCGACTAAGCGGCTCAGCAATGAAATTGCATGTGCCCATTCGGTTGCGATGGTCTGACCTCGACGCCTACGGTCACGTGAACAATGCCGAGATGCTGCGTCTCCTTGAGGAGGCGCGCATCTTGGCGTTCTGGGCCGATGACGAAGCAACATTGTCCGCCATCGGCGCGAGCACAGCGGTACTTGACGGTCGACCCGGCTCCGACACCCTGACCTTGATCGGTCGCCAGGAGATCGAATACCTCGCACCGGTGCCGTACCTGCGCGCTCCACTGGATGTCCGGCTGTGGCTCGGCAAACTCGGTGGCGCCAGTCTGGACGTCTGCTACGAGGTCTGGAGCCCCACCGAAACGACTCCGGCCGTGCTCTATTCCCGAGCGACGACGACAATCGTTCTCGTCGACGCCACCTCACAGCGCCCGCGACGGATCAATGACATCGAACGGGCGGCCTGGTTGCCCTACCTCGAAGACCCGGTTGCCTTCGCACGACGCTGACACGGTGCCGCTTGACCCGGGCTAGCGTCCGACGTCCCTTCTCAGTCGGCATTTGTCGGCACACGAAGCATTGCCTCTTGGGCCACAGTTGCGAGAAGAGCGCCATCTCGGCTGAAGATGCTTCCGGTAGAAAGTCCTCGACCACTTTGGGCTGAGGGGGAGTCCTGCACGAACAGAACCCACTCGTCGGCGCGTCCGAATCGATGCCACCACATTGCGTGGTCGAGGCTGGCTGCCTTCAGCCCCCGTGTTGCCCAGGCAACGCCATGTTTACGCATAATCGGTTCGATGATCGAATAGTCGCTCGCGTACGCCAGCGCTGCGCGGTGCAGGTTGGGATCGTCGGGAAGCGGGTCGAAGGTCTTCATCCACACGGCCTGACGAGAGGTGTGCTCGCCGTCGACGGTGAGGTAGATCGGAGAAGGGACGTGTCGAATGTCAAAGGGACGTTCATTCGCCCAGTAGCGCGCGATCGAGTGGTCGACCAGCGCTAGGGACTCGGCCGCTGAGGGCAGCGACTCAGGATCCGGAATATCGGTGGGCATCTCGACGTGGTGCTCGAGCCCTTCGTCCTCGTCTTGAAACGACGCGATCGCCGAGAGGATCGGCAGGCCGTTCTGATACGCCTGAGTGCGTCGGGTCGAAAAGGAGCGGCCGTCGTGGATGCGGTCGACCGAGAACGTGATCGGGTGGTTGACGTCGCCGGGGCGCAGAAAATAGCCGTGCATTGAATGCACGCTACGATCATCGGCCACGGTGCGCATGGCGGCAATCAACGACTGAGCAAGCACCTGACCGCCGAAAACACGCCCGAGCGGCATCCACTGCGACGGGCCGGTGAAGATGTCTTCGTTGGTGCGGGCACCCGTATCCGTCAGATCCAACGCGGCCAGAAGACCGTGCATCGGCGTGTTCATGCTGCCTCCTCAGGCTCGCGTGGCGAATGCGTCGTGAACTGCACGCCACCTTGGTAGTTTAGGAGGAGATGAGCCAATCATTTTCTCTCCAAGATTCCCAGTCCCTTGCCGACCTGCATGTGTATCTTTCGCGTGCGAGCCGGGTTGAAGACGGGGCGGTACGACTGATCTCCGCGTCGGGCGTGCTCGCCGTCTACTCGGCGATCCTCTATCCGCGCGGCTTGCTCGATGGCAGCCCCACGGTGTTGGGCCTGCGTACCTTCGCGCTGAGTGAACCCATTGAACTCGATGTTGTCGTTCCCATCCGGTCGCTTCTCGACCGGGTCGCCCGTCTCAACGCGCGTGCGGGATCCCCGGCGGAGGCCCCGGATGGGCCGCTGAAGATTGCCGTTCCGCTGCAGGTGAGCACGGTCACCTGGGCGGGCATCTCACCGCCCAAGGGGGGCTGGCACACGCAGGGCGAGACGGATGCCGCACGTCTCGAGGCCGCGGCGCGCGCAGGCATCGACGAGGTGGCCAGCGCGATTCCGACGGGAACCGGGGAGCAGATCGTTCAGCGGGTGCGTTCTGAGGTGTGGAGCCGTCCCATCGAGGGCCTCGAGTTCGTTCCTGCGGGCGCCGGTTTCGCCGCATTCAGCCTCGGCTTTTTGTCGAACGGAGAGTCCGTCTCACTGTTTGAAACGGGACCCTGGACTCGTTTGACAACGAGCCGCGGCCATGTTCTCGTGCGCCGCAAAGCCTGGACGCTGAAGGGCTAGTCTCCGGCGTCGTGCACGAGAGCGAGTGTCGGTGCGAGAGACGGAACAGATTTTCCTTGCGGGTGCGTGCTCACGCGTTTAGTCTCGTGAACATGCGCACCCGCTAGAGCTGGTTGCCTCACGGCTAGATACGGGGGAAGACGATGGCTGACCCGGCAATCCTGACGCACTCACTGACGAAGAAGTATGGCGCTGTCACCGCGGTGCACGAGATGGATCTGGAAGTCAAAACAGGCGAAGTGTTTGGTTTCCTCGGCCCGAATGGTGCCGGTAAATCAACGACGATCCGTACGCTGCTCGACCAGATCCGGCCCACCGTGGGCTCGGCGACGATCCTCGGCCTGGACTCGCACACCGACAGCCTGGCCATCCGGCGCCGCGTCGGCTACGTCCCGGGGGACCTCGCCCTGTATCCCAACCTGACGGGGAGAGAGACGATTCGCTATTTTGCGCGTCTCCGCGGCGGCGTCGAGCAGGCCGTCGTGGATGAGCTTGCGCAGCGACTCCAGGCCGACCTGACGAAGAAGGTGAAAGACTATTCGACCGGCAACCGGCAGAAGATCGGGCTGATTCAAGCGTTCATGCACCGGCCAGAGCTGCTCATTCTCGACGAACCCAACGCAGGGCTCGACCCGCTGATGCAACAGGAGTTCCTGACACTGCTTGCCGAGGCGCGTGAGAGAGGAAGCACGGTCTTTCTGTCCTCCCACACCCTGTCCGAGGTCGAGCGCATCGCAGATCGGGTGGGCATCATTCGCGACGGGCGTCTGATCGTCGTTGAACGGATCGACGATCTCAAACGCAAGGCTGTGCGACGCCTCGACTTCGAGTTCGCCCAGCCTCTCGCGGCCGACACTTTCGCAGGTGTGACCGGCGTGCGTGAGGTAACGGTCGACGGCACGCACGTTCACATCTCCTATGAGGGGCCCGTGACGGATGTGCTTCGCGCGGCGACGACTTACGAAGTGCTGAATCTGACCAGTCGAGAGGAGGACTTGGAGGAGATCTTCCTGGCCTACTATCGCGGTGACGAGGCTGACGCCGTAGGCGAGGCCTCGGCCTCGCAGGCTGAGTCGACGAATCATGTTCGCTGAACTGCTGCGCCATGAGTTGAGGGAGCGTCGCTGGTCGGCACTGTTCCTGGGCCTGATCCTCGCGGGGATGAGCGTGCTCATCTTCGCGCTGACCTCGAGTCTCAGCACGGCGATCGCACAAATGACCGGCAGTTTTCCCCCGGCGCTGACGGCGTTCATCGGTGGGGGAAGCGCGGGTGGGTACGCCGTCGGGGAGCTCTTCAACCTGGTTGCGCCAGCGGCCCTGGTCGGTTACACGATTGCGGTGGGCGGATCAACGATCGCGGGCGAGGAAGAGAAGGGCACCATGTCAATGCTCTCGGCACAGCCCCTCACCCGAACGTCGATCGTGACCTCGAAGGCGCTCGCCCTGCTCGCCGGCCTGCTCGGAGCAGGCCTGCTGCTGTGGGCGGGCGCAGTCATCTCCTCGTCGGCTTCTGGCATCGGCCTCGAACTGGGCGGGCTCACCGCCATCTGCATCCATCTGCTGCTCCTCGCGGTTGCCTTCGGGGCGATCGCGATCGCGGTCGGCGCGCTCACCGGACGTTCGGGGCTGTCGAGTGGGCTTGCTGCGGGCCTGGCCGTCGTCGCCTACGCGTCGAACGCGATGCTGCCGCTGGCGAACCTGGCCACCTGGGCGAAACTCAGCCCCTGGTACTACTTTGCCGGGAGTAATCCCCTGAGCACCGGGATCAATGGCTGGAACCTGCTGGTGCTTGCGGGGATTGCCGCCGTCGCCCTGGTCATTGCGTACCTCGGCTTCGCCCGGCGCGATCTGAGGGGATGACGCCGTGACTTCAGCACACAGCTCGACCGCGAGGGGACGGCCGATGGCGATCATCCGCCGTGCGACATTCTCGACGCTCATCGGCAAAGCGGTCACGGACCGCGCCCCGCTGGCCGCCGTTGCGTCCTTCTACATTCTCGTCATCGGTGCGCTGATCGGCCTACTGTGGCCACCGCTTCGGGAGGCGTTCCAGACTATGCCTCCGGCCATGACAGACCTGGTTGCCGCGATTTCCGGTGGAACGGATCTCTCAACGTCGACGGGATGGGCGAATGCCGAACTGCTCTCCGTACTCGCCCCGGCCGCCGCGATCGTGGTTGGCGTGATGAGCGCGGCCGCGGCATCCGCGGGCGAAGAAGAGAACAAGACCCTCGGGCTAAACCTGAGTACGCCGATCGGCCGCAGTGCTTTTCTGACCGCAAAGATCATCGGCATGGGCGTGCTTGTTGTGATCGTCGCCGTCTGTGTCGGGCTCGGCCTTCTGCTCGGCACTGCGATCGGCACGCTCGGATTCACCACGGCGGGCATGACCGGCGCCGCGGCGCACACGCTTCTTCTCGGCATCCTGTTCGGAACGCTCGGGTTTCTCATCGGGGCGGCGACGGGGAGCAAACGGCTCGCGACCCTGGTGCCGACGGTGGTCGCGGTGCTGGCCTTCGCCGCCAACACCTTCCTGCCGCTGAACGCGTCGCTCGCGGTTGGCCAGAAGTTCAGTCCCTGGTACTACTACCTCTCCTCAGATCCGCTCGCCCACGGGGCGAACGGCGGCCATCTGGCGTTACTCGCCGGCGTAAGCCTCGCACTCGCGGTGGCTGCGGTGCTTGTGTTCCGCACGCGCGATCTGCGCGGCTAAGCCGGAGCGGTCGCGAGTAGCGCGGCCCACACGTCGGCGCGCGCGTGAAAAGCGCCCAGGTCACGGCCGAGAAGAGTTTCGGCCAGCTCGATCCGGCTGCGCACGGTGTGCCGATGCACTCCGAGCACGCGAGCCGCCGCGTCGAACGCTCCGTTGTGTTCAAGCCAGACCTGCACCGTGCGCAAAAGCTCGGTTCCGTGGGCGGCGTCGTGGCCGAGCACGGGGGCCAGTGTGGCGCGCCCGACTTCCCGGGCATCCGTCCGGGCCAGAAACGCCAGGACGCCCTGGCGCGAGATGGTGTCGAACTCGACCACGCTGGGTTCCCCTTCGTAGGAGCGTTCGTGTGCCTGCCCTGCCTGGGCGAGGGCGCGCGCCAAGTCGGAATAGTCTGTCGGGTCCGAGAGCCCCGCGTGCAGACCGAATGTGCGACAGAAGTCATCGAGCACAGCACGGGCAGACGGATGCAGCACAAGAACGACCGTGTCATCCTGCACGGCGAAGAAGACGGTTCCCTGTTGTTCTTCGACGCGTACCTCAAGGAACTCCGTCATCGCATCATGTCGGGGACCTGCAACGGAGGTGACGGCACAGAGCACGGGCTCGACGGGGAGTGGGCCCCACATTTCGTGGGAAATGCTTTCGGCCAGCTCACGGTTGCCGCCGAGCAGAACATGCAGCAGCCCGGAACGCAAGTGCCCCCGGGCGCCGGCCAAGGCGTGGTTCTGTTCTAAGGCGAGACCCGCAAGCGCGATCACCGATGTCACCACGTCGTGGCTTGCTTGGTCAAGTTCCGCGGCGCCGCCCAAGGCCAGCACGCCACGCAATTGGTCACGTCGTCCCAGCGTCTGCAGCGTCAGTGTCTCGCCGCCCACCACGATCGTCGCGCTCGCTCGCTGACCGCGAGCCAACAGACGCCGTGCCTCGCTCTGAACCGTGGCGAAGGAACTGCCGGACAGAACTTCTCCGGCGAAAGCATCACGGGGGAAGACGTGGTCGACGTTGCCTCCGACGTCGAAGAGGGCCACCCAGTGGTCGAGCTGTCGCGACAGCTCGGACAGTGTCGCGCTCAGGCCATCCGGGCGCAAGGCGGCCAAGGAGATGGCACGCTGAGCGCTGAGCGCCCAGGTGTGCCGCGCATATCGTTCTTCGGCGACCATCTCTGCCGCAGCGCGCGCGACGGCAATAAACGGCGTGAGGTAGGGCACTTCGACCAGGGGGAGGCCCTGACTGAGGCACGCCGCGACCAACGCGTCAGGGGTGCCATCCCTGACTACTTCGGTGCCGAACCCGAGCGCGGCGATTCCCCGGCGTTGGAGCCGGGCCACGTAGTCGAGGTAGAGGTCGTCGCCCGGACCGTCACGGTCGAACTGGGTTCCCGTCGTCAGCAGCACCTGGCCGGGCGAGAGAAACGGTGTCGGATCGGCCAGATCGGAACTGTGCACCCACTCCACCGTGGCGTCGAGTGCGCCGGCGGGCAGGGCCGCGTCCTTGGTCAGAAGCCGGAGCTTCAGCTGTGGCTGACTGAACAGACGGCGAACGGTGAGAAGCATCGACGATCACTTTCAACAGTTTGTACTCAGTGGCGAATGCGGATGCTTCAACTATACGTTCTGGCACAGTCTGACTCCGACCGTCGTGCTTACGATTACGTCATCGGCATCGACGCCTTCCCCGCGTCGGTGCACATCGGTCTGAGAACTGGAGTAGCTATGACCCTCGTCGATTCCCCCCCGCTGGATTCCTCACTTGACGTTCCGCGTGGAGGTCCGTCGCTTCCGCAGGAACGCCGACTCGTCACCGCAATTCCCGGCCCGAAATCCCTCGAACGCATGGCGCGCAAATCCGCAGCCGTCGCATCCGGCGTGGGAACCACCATCCCCGTTTTCACGGTTGCTGCCGGTGGTGGAGTGCTCGTCGACGTCGACGGTAACTCCCTGATCGACCTCGGAAGCGGCATCGCCGTGACCGGCGTCGGAAACAGCAACCCGCGCGTCGTCGCCGCCGTCGCTGCCCAGCTCAACCAGTTCACCCACACGTGCTTCACCGTCGCCCCGTATGACTCCTACGTCGAGGTCGCCGAGGCTCTGAACCGTCTGACCCCGGGCGACCACGACAAGCGGAGCGCGCTGTTCAACTCGGGTGCCGAGGCCGTCGAAAATGCGATCAAGATTGCCCGTCACTACACCGGCAAGCAGGCCGTTGTCGCCTTCGACCACGCGTACCACGGCCGCACGAACCTCACCATGGGCCTGACCGCAAAGAGCATGCCGTACAAGAGTGGTTTCGGACCGTTCGCCTCTGAGCTGTATCGTGCACCGATGTCCTACCCGTACCGCGACGGACTCGACGGCGTGACCGCGGCCAAGGCCGCCATCCTCCAGATCGAGAAGCAGATCGGCGCTGCCAACCTGGCCGCCATGATCATCGAGCCCATACAGGGCGAGGGTGGCTTCATCGTTCCGGCCGAAGGCTTCCTGCCGACCCTTGTCGCGTGGGCATCCGAGAACAACGTCGTCTTCATCGCCGACGAGGTCCAGACCGGATTCGCCCGCACCGGCGACCTGTTCGCCAGCGAACATGAAGGAATCGTGCCCGACGTCATCGTCACCGCCAAGGGCATCGCCGGGGGCCTGCCGTTGTCGGCCGTCACCGGACGCGCCGCCATTATGGACTCGGCTCACGCCGGTGGCCTCGGTGGCACCTATGGTGGCAACCCGCTGGCCTGCGTGGCAGCACTGGCGACCATCGAGAGCTACCAGGAAGACAACCTCGTCGAGCGTGCACGCGAGATCGGCGCGCTTCTTACCAGCCAGCTCAGCGCGCTGCAGGCGAACGACTCGCGCATCGGCGACGTACGTGGACGCGGCGCTCTGATCGCCATCGAGCTGGTTAACCCCACGACGGGCGAACCGGATGCCGCACTCACCAACCGCGTCGCCGCTGAGGCACACAAGCAGGGCGTTATCGTTCTGACCTGTGGCACCTACGGCAACGTCATCCGCTTCCTCCCGCCGCTCTCCATCTCGGACGCCCTCCTCACCGAGGGCATCTCCGTCGTCGCCGAAGCGCTGGCCAGCGCATGAGTCTGATCATTGCCGACGCTGTCACCGCGCCAGCCGCGACCCCCCTCGAGGACGCACGTGCTCAACTGGCCGAAGCTGTCGCCGTTCTCGGTTACGACCAGGGCATCTACAACATGTTAGCCACGCCGCGACGTGAGATGACCGTCAGCGTCCCGCTGCGCATGGACGATGGATCGAGCCGTCTCTACATCGGACACCGGGTTCAGCACAACTTCTCGCGCGGCCCGGCCAAGGGCGGACTGCGGTACAGCCCGAATGTTCACATCGAGGAGGTGCGCGCCCTGGCCATGTGGATGACCTGGAAGTGCGCCCTTCTCGACGTGCCCTACGGCGGTGCCAAGGGGGGCATCAACATCGACCCGCGCCAGCACTCGATGGCCGAGCTGGAGCGAGTGACACGGCGTTACACCAGTGAGATCCTGCCGATCATCGGCCAGGAGCGCGACATCCCGGCACCCGACGTCGGAACCGACGAGCAGACCATGGCCTGGATCATGGACACCTACTCGGTGAACAAGGGTTATACGGTGCCCGGAATCGTCACCGGCAAGCCGATCAGCCTCGGCGGATCGCACGGTCGTGCCAGCGCCACCTCGCGGGGCGTCACCCACATCGCTCTCGCCGCGCTGACCCACCATGGCATCCGTCATCAGGGCGCCACAGCCGTTGTTCAAGGCTTTGGCAAAGTGGGCCACGACGCCGCGTTGTTCCTTGCTGAGGCGGGCGTTCTCGTCGTGGCCATCAGCGACCAGTATGGCGCTGTGCGAAACGACACCGGACTTGACGTTGCTGCGCTCAGCGAACACATGCGGGCGACAGGCTCTGTCGTCGGTTTCACAGGTGCCGATGAGTTCGATGCTCTCGACATGCTCGAGCTTGACGTTGACCTCTTGGTCCCGGCCGCCGTCGAGGGTGTTCTACACGAGGGAAATGCTGCACGCGTGCGCGCCACGATCATCGTCGAGGGCGCCAACGGTCCCACGTCGCCCGCCGCCGACCGCATCTTCGAGGAGCGCGGTATCCTGGTGGTACCCGATATCCTCGCCAACGCCGGTGGCGTCATCGTCTCCTACTTCGAGTGGGTGCAGGCGAATCAGGCTTATTGGTGGAACGCCGAGGAAGTCGAATCCAAGCTCGCCGAGCGCATGCAGGCAGCGTGGCGTCAGGTCGTCGAATACGCGGCCAAGCGCGCCTTGACCCTGCGTGCCGCCGCCACAATTCTCGCCGTCGAACGCGTCGCCGAGGCCCACAAGATTCGCGGGTTGTACCCGTGAGCAAAGGAGTAACAGTCGTGTCTGAGAACGAAGTCGCCCTTCTCGCGAAGGTTCCGACAGGCCTGTACATCGGCGGCGAGTGGCGCGAAAGCAGCACGGGCAAAACTCTTCCTGTGTATGACCCGGCCACCGGCGTTGAACTGATTCGCATCGCCGACGCCAGTGTCGAAGACGGTGCTGCCGCCATGGATGCCGCGGTTGCAGCTCAGGAAAGCTGGGCTGCGACGGCACCGCGTGTGCGTGGCGAGATTCTGCGTCGCGCGTTCGACCTGCTGCAGGAGCGCAAGGAAGAATTTGCGCTGCTCATGACCATCGAGATGGGCAAGCCGCTGGCCGAGGCCCGTGGCGAGGTCGGCTACGGCGGTGAGTTCCTGCGTTGGTTCAGCGAGGAGGCCGTGCGCATCAGCGGACGGTACGGTCAGAACCCCGAGGGCACCGGCCACATGATCGTCACGCAGCGCCCAGTTGGACCGTGCTTCCTGATCACGCCGTGGAACTTCCCCCTGGCCATGGCCACCCGCAAGATCGCTCCGGCTCTTGCTGCGGGTTGCACTGTGGTCGTCAAGCCCGCCGAGCTCACCCCGCTGACGACTCTGTTCTTCGTCAAGTTGCTCGAAGAGGTCGGACTTCCGGCCGGCGTCGTCAACGTGATCACCACGTCGACCTCGTCTACCGTCTCGGCCCCGATCATCGCCGACCCGCGTCTGCGGAAGCTCAGCTTCACCGGCTCGACCGCGGTCGGCCAGCGTTTGCTCGCTCAGGCCGCCCAGGGTGTTCTGCGCACAAGCATGGAACTGGGCGGCAACGCTCCGTTCGTCGTCTTCGACGACGCCGATCTCGACACGGCGGTGGACGGCGCCATGCTTGCCAAGTTCCGCAACACCGGCCAGGCCTGCACGGCAGCGAACCGTTTCATCGTGCACGAATCGATCGCCGCTGAGTTCGGACGCCGTCTCACCGCGCGCGTCGCCGAGTTCTCCATCGGTCGCGGCACCGACGACGGGGTCACCTTCGGTCCGCTCGTCAATGAGGCAGCCGTCGAGTCGACCGACGCCATGGTGAAGGATGCGCTCGAACGCGGTGCGCAGCTTCTCATCGGCGGGGCGCGTCCGGAGGGCCCCGGCTCGTTCTACCAGCCGACCGTGCTGACAAACGTTCCCGCTGAGAGCCGTCTGCTTCAGGAAGAGATCTTCGGGCCGCTCGTGGGCATCACTACCTTCCAGAGCGAAGACGAAGCAGTGCGCCTGGCGAACGCCACCGAGTACGGCCTCATCGGCTACGTATTCACGACCGACCTGGCTCGCGGCCAGCGCATGATCGACCGTCTCGACACCGGCATGATGGGCCTGAACACGGGCTTGGTGTCGAATGCTGCGGCTCCGTTCGGCGGCGTCAAGCAGTCGGGTCTCGGTCGGGAAGGCAGCCTCGAAGGCATCCACGAGTACCTGTCGACCAAATACACCCTCATTCCCGCTTCCTAACCGATGAGTGGCGACCCCCGGAACCTCGGGTGGTCGCCACTCATTTTTGTTCACCACCAAGAAATTCAGGAGTTATCATGACCACGATCAACCGTGACGTCATCATTATTGGCGCCGGGGCATCCGGCCTCACCGCCGCCACCGAGTTGAAGAAGGCCGGGCTCACCGTGGCCGTTCTCGAAGCCCGCGATCGTGTTGGAGGTCGTCTCTGGACCGACGATATTGACGGCGCAATGCTCGAGATCGGCGGCCAGTGGGTTTCGCCCGACCAGGATGCGCTCATCGAGACCCTGGACGATCTGGGCCTGGCCACCTACGAGCGTTACCGCGAGGGTAAAAACATCTACATCAACGCGGCCGGTGAACTGAGCCGTTTCGAAGGAGACATCTTCCCGGTTCCGGTACAGACCGAGCACGAAATCGTCTCGCTGATCGAGAAGCTCGACGTTCTCGTTGCCGAGATGGACCCCGAGCGCCCGTGGGATCACCCGCGTGCGAAGGAGCTCGATGAAGTGTCATTCAGCCGTTGGTTGGAGTCACAGACCGACGACCAGGAAGCCCGCGACAATATCGGGATGTTCATTGCCGGGGCCATGCTCACCAAGCCGGCCCACGCTTTCTCGGCCCTTCAGGCTCTCCTGATGGCCGCCAGTGCCGGCAGCTTCAGCAACCTTGTCGACGCCGACTTCATCCTCGACAAGCGCGTTGTCGGTGGATTGCAGCAGGTTCCGCTGTTGCTCGCCGAACGTCTCGGCGATGATGTGCACCTCGGCCAAGCCGTGCGCACCCTCCGCTGGAGTGACGCCGGCGTTACCGCCATCACTGATGGCCTCGAGGTGAACGCGCGCCGCGTGATTATTGCCGTTCCGCCGGTGCTGATCAGCCGGATCTCGTTCGAGCCCTCGCTCCCGCGCCGTCAGCAGCAGCTACACCAGCACCTGTCGATGGGTTTCGTCATCAAGGTTCACGCTGTGTATGACACCCCATTCTGGCGTGAAGACGACCTCTCGGGCACCGCGTTCAGCCCGTACGAGCTCGTGCACGAGGCCTACGACAACACCAACTTCGAAGACCCGCGCGGAACCCTCGTCGGTTTTGTCGCCGACGAGGAAGCCGACGGCGTCTTCACGTTGACGGCAGAGGAGCGCAAGCAGCGCATCCTCACCTCGCTGTCGCACTACTACGGCGAGAAGGCCCTCAACCCTGTCGTCTACTACGAAAGCGACTGGGGCAGCGAAGAATGGACCCGTGGAGCCTACGCGGCAAGCTTCGACATGGGCGGATTGGCCCGTTATGGAGCCGACCTACGCACGCCTGTGGGACCGATCTCGTTCTCGTGCAGCGACATGGCCGGCAAGGGCTACCAGCACGTCGACGGTGCAATCCGCGTCGGGCGTGAGGCTGCTGCCGCGATCATCGCCACAGACGCCAAGTAACAGTCACACCACCCGGCCGCTGTGCGGCACCGAGTCACATTGAGGAGCACGATGCGTTTCATCGTCGGCTACACGGCCACACCCGCAGGATCGGATGCACTCGCGCTGGGCGCGCGGCTCGCTCGATCCTGGGGGGCGACCCTCGACATCGTCTTGGTGCTGCACAGCGAACACCGGCCCACACTCGTGCCGAGCGATGCCGGCTACGACCGGTTTCTGCACGATCGGTCGGAAGGCTGGTTGGCGGATGCCGCACGCCGGGTACCCGCCGAGGTCACGACGAGGACCCATCTTGTCTACGCCGATACGTTCTCAGCGGGGCTGATGGACACCGCGGGCTCTCTTGGGGCGATGCTCATTGTCATTGGTGCAGCGCACGACGGGATCTTCGGCCGATTCACGCTTGGCAGTGTGGCGGCCGATCTCCTGCACAGCTCGTCGGTACCCGTCGCACTGGCGCCCATTGGCACGGCGGATGCCGGCCACGCGTTGGGTATCAGCCGCATGACCTGCACGATCGGCACCAAGGCCGGCTCCGAGGTCTTGTTGGCTGCCGGCATCCGTTTCGCTGCAGCGGCACACGTCCCGCTACGGCTCGTCTCGCTTGTCGCAGTCGATCTTCCGGGGGGAGTCGAGGACAAGCTTGTCTCCAAGCACGGCGCGATCCACGCGCAGGAAGTGCTGAACTATGCCGCGGCACGACTCCCGGAGTCGGTTGTCGCTACGGCCGACGTCGTCTTCGGCGACAGCATCGAGCAGGCCATCGGCTCCCTCGATTGGAACCCTGATGAAATCGTGCTTGTCGGGTCGAGTCGTTTGGCGCAACCGCGTCGACTGTTCCTCGGCTCAACAGCGGCCAAAATGCTGCGCGCACTTCCCGTGCCGATGATCGTCGTGCCGCGCGAATCCCACCTCACGCAAGGAATTTAACATATGGCAACCGCTGACACCGTCGTCGACACCAGTCCGGCCTCCGCATCCGCAGAACCCAGCGGGTTGTCGAAGAAGGGCCTGAGCTCGGGCTCGATCGGTCTGCTCGGGGCCATCGTCATTGGGATCTCGTGCATCGCACCGGCTTACACCCTGACCGGTGCACTCGGACCGACTGTGGCCGAGGTCGGCGTGCAGCTGCCGGCGATCTTCCTGGTCGGGTTCATACCGATGCTGCTCGTTGCGCTCGGCTACCGCGAACTGAACAACGCCATGCCAGACAGTGGAACCTCGTTCACGTGGGCTACTCGCGCCTTCGGGCCATGGATTGGGTGGATGGCCGGCTGGGGGCTCATCGCTGCGACAATCGTGGTGCTGAGCAATCTTGCGGGCATCGCCGTGGACTTCTTCTATCTGATGATCTCGCAGGTGTTTGGTGGGGACTCGGCCATTGCGGAGCTCGCCGGAAACCCGTTCATCAACGTCGCGACATGTCTGGTCTTCATTCTCATCGCCACGTGGATCTCGTACCGTGACGTGCAGACCACCCAGAAAGTTCAGTACTGGCTGGTCGGCTTCCAGCTGCTGATTCTCATCGCGTTCGGTGTGGCAGCCGTCGTGCACATCATGAACGGTACAGCGCCTGATCACATTCCTGTCACCGCGGACTGGTTCAACCCGTTCGCCGTGAGTTCGTTCTCGGCATTCGCCGCCGGGCTATCGCTCTCGATTTTTATCTTCTGGGGCTGGGACGTCACCCTCACGATGTCCGAAGAAACCAAGGGCTCACGCAAGACTCCGGGTCGGGCCGCAACCCTCACCGTCGTGATCATCGTTCTCGTCTACCTGTTCGTCGCGATCACGGCAATTTCATACGCAGGCTTGGGTGACACCGGTACGGGGTTAGGCAACCCGAAGATTCAGGAGAACGTCTTCTTCGCTCTTGCCGGACCCGTTCTCGGCCCGCTCGCGCTGCTCATGTCGATCGCCGTGCTGTCAAGCTCCGCTGCTTCACTGCAGTCAACATTCGTCGGACCGGCACGGACACTGCTCGCGATGGGACACTATGGGGCGCTGCCGGCGAAGTTCGCCAAGGTCAGCCCGCGCTTCTTCACACCCGGGTACGCCACGATCATTTCTGCTCTCGTCGCTGCAGGTTTCTACACGGTGATGCGTTTCGTCAGCGAAGACGTGCTGTGGGACACCATTACGACTCTCGGCATGATGATCTGCTTCTACTATGGTCTGACCGCCTTCGCCTGCGTCTGGTACTTCCGTCATCAGTGGTTCGACTCGGTGCGAAACGCATTTTTCACCCTTGTGTTCCCGCTGATCGGTGGGCTCATCCTCAGCGTTTTGTTCGTCACGACGCTCGTCGACAGCATGGACCCGAGTTACGGCAGCGGCTCACAAGTGTTCGGGCTCGGCCTCGTCTTCGTGCTCGGCATGGTGATCCTGCTGACCGGTGCCATCATCATGGTGGTGCAGTCGAGGCAACGTCCCGCATTTTTCCGAGGGGAAACACTGAGCAAAGATGCGCCGGCGAGTGCCAGGATGCGCATCCGTCGCTAACGTCGTCGTGGCGTTGAACCCCTCGCCGCTACCGAACAGCAGCGCTTCTCGACAATAACGGGGCCGCTACAGGGCCGTGGCGACCGCCCGGCCCGCCGTGCGACCCGAGAACAGGCAGCCGCCGAGGAAGGTGCCCTCGAGTGAACGGTAGCCGTGCATGCCGCCACCACCGAAACCACTGGCTTCACCTGCCGCGTATAGTCCGGGCACCGGCTGTCCGTCGGAACCGAGTGCGCGTGCGGACAGATCTGTTTCGATGCCGCCCAGGCTTTTGCGAGTGAGGATATGCAGCTTGACCGCGATCAGCGGCCCGGCCTTCGGATCGAGCAGTTTGTGAGGGCTGGCCACGCGAATGAGCTTGTCGCCCCGATAGCTGCGGGCCTGCCGGATGGCGTTGATCTGCGCATCCTTCGAGAAGTCGTTGTCGAGCTCGCGATCGCGCCCCACGATCTCCTTCGCGATCTGCGCGAAGTCGAGCTTCACGTCGGGGGAGAGTTTCTGCATTCCTGCCAGCAGCTCGGGCAGGCTGTCGGCCACAACGAAGTCGACGCCTTTCTCCTTGAATGCCTCGACCGGGCCCGGCGCGCCAGGGGTGATGCGCTTGGCGAGAAGCGGGAGGTCCTTGCCGGTCAGGTCGGGGTTCTGCTCGCTGCCCGAGAGTGCGAACTCCTTCTCGATGATTTTCTGGGTGAGCACGAACCAACTGTGCTCGTAGCCTGTCTTCTGAAGATATTCGAGTGTGCCGAGAGTGTCGAAGCCGGGAAAGAGCGGGACGGGCAGACGCTTCCCCGTCGCATCGAGCCACAACGACGAGGGGCCGGGCAGAATCCGGATGCCGTGGGCCGCCCAGACCGGATCCCAATTGGTGATCCCCTCGGTGTAGTGCCACATGCGGTCAGCATTGATCAGCCGAGCACCGGCCTGTTCGGCGATGCCGAGCATGCGCCCGTCAACATGTGCGGGAACCCCTGACAGCAGATGTGTGGGGGCGGTCCCCAGGCGTTTCGGCCAGTGAGCTCGCACGAGATCGTGATTGCCTCCGATTCCACCACTCGCAACGATCACTGCGGAGGCGCGCAGCTCGAAGTCACCAATGACCTCGCGGCTGCTCGCCTGCCCGCGGTCGGCGCTGCTTGGCGACAGGATGCTCCCGCGCACGCCGACGACGGCACCGTCGTCGAGAATAAGCTCGTCGACTCGCCGACGGTGAAGGGTCGTGACGAGACCGGCCTGCATCCCCTCGCGCACGCGTGTGACGAACGGTTCGATCAGGCTCGGGCCGGTGCCCCAGGTGATGTGAAAGCGGGGGACCGAATTGCCGTGTTCGAGGGCGGTGTAGCCGCCACGCTCGGCCCAACCGACCACGGGAAAAAACCTGACGCCCTTCTGGTGAAGCCAGGCTCGTTTCTCGCCGGCTGCGAAATCAAGGTAGGCGGATGCCCACTGCCGCGGCCAGGCATCGTCGTCCCGGTCAAAGCCGGCGCTGGCGAACCAGTCCTGTGTGGCGAGTTCGAGGGAATCCTTGACGCCCATTCGACGCTGTTCGGGAGAATCGATCAGGAAGAGTCCACCGAATGACCACCACGCCTGACCTCCGAGCGACGCGGCCGGCTCTTGGTCGACCAGTAAAACCCGCTTGCCGGCGTCCACCAGCTCGGCTGTCGCGACGAGACCAGCGAGGCCGGCTCCCACGACGATGACATCGGCTTCGGTGGTCGACAGATTCATGCTGTGGCTCCTTTGTCACGGTGTGTGCCGATTCTAGGGGAGGCCACACACCATGACGGGCATCGCGCATTATTCCTCGAACGTGTTGACCATTGCGTGGGCAGCCCGGTCAAGGTAGTCCCAGAGCACTTCACGGTGCAGGGGTGAAATCGTCGCGAGGTCAAGCGCGTCGCTCATATGACCGAGCCAACGGTCACGGGCGTCGGGGTTGACCTTGAACGGCTGGTGACGCATCCGCAGTCGCGGATGGCCTCGCTTCTGGCTGTAGGAGCCCGGGCCGCCCCAGTATTGCTCGAGGAACATCGTGAAGCGGTCAATCGCCCCGGCGAGATCTTCCTCCGGATACATGGGCTTCAGAACGGGGTCGGTCGCCACTCCGGCATAGAAGTCGGTGACGAGCTTTTCGAAGAAGGCCTGGCCGCCAACCTGCTCATAGAATGTCGGGCCGATGGCGGCGCCGTGTTCGTCACTTCGGAGGTGCACTCCGGTCGGGTCAGTTGCCATTGTTCTTCTCCGTGCTGCTGTTCATGCCGGTGGACGGGCGTGGAGCGGTGGCAGGCTTGCGCTGAGCGGGGGCCGTCAGGGCGACGCCCGGGGCCAACGGCGCCGCGGAGGCCACTGCCGGCTGTCGCTTCGTCTTGCGTGCGGGCTTGGCCTCGGCCACAACGTTTACCGGCCGCGTGCGCGGCGGGCGGGCGCCCGTGACGCTGTCTGCTCCGTCGAAGCCCGTCAACACCACGCTGTTGAGCGACGGCAGGGTCAGACCCATCTCGTCAAGCGCCTTTTTCAAACGGATACGCAGCTCGCGCGAGACGTCATCTTTGGTCGACGTACGGGTTTTGACGACCAACCGAATGACGAGGGCATCCGCTGAAATGGATTCGAGGCCCCACACCTCAGGCTTTTCGAGCATGCGCGAGCGCCATTTGCTACTCGACGACATCTCGAGTGCGACCCGCAGAATTTCTTCCTGTACCGCGTCGACGTCGGTGTCGTAGGGCACCGCGAGATCAATGATCGCGCGGGCCCAGCCCTGCGACATGTTGCCGACGCGCAGGATCTCGCCGTTGCGCACAAACCAGAGGATGCCGTTGACATCGCGAACCTGGGTGATGCGAATGCCGACGGCCTCAACCATGCCGGTGGCCGGGCCGACGTCGACGACGTCACCGACGCCGAGTTGGTCCTCCATCACCATGAAGAGACCATTCAGGGCATCCTTGACGATGTTCTGCGCTCCGAAACCGAGGCCGGCACCGACGGCTGCGGTGAGCAGCGCGAATGAGCCGAGGATGGTGCTGTTCAACGTCTGGATAATCCACAGCACGCTGATCACCAGAATGAGCACGTTCACGACATTCGAGAGAACCGAGCCCAAGGTGCGGGTGCGTTGCACGACGCGTACGGCAGCGAGCGGCGACACGTTTAATGCCTGGGTGTCTGTGACGTTCTGTTTCTTCTTGGCGCCCGACACAATGCGCCGGACAATTCGGTCGATCGCAAAGTGCAGCACCCAGCGTAGGAGCAGGGCGACAGCGATGATGATGAGGATCGTGATGAGTTTGCCGATGATCTCGGCGCTGAAGAAGGCACCGATCGCTGCCCAGAAAGAGTCAAGATTCATATTGGTTTCAGTCTACTGAGGCCCATCGGACAAACCCTGAACCTCGCCCTCTCGTGGGTCGATCTCACCCGCTGGTCGAGCTGACCCGCTGGTCGAGCTGACCCGCTGGTCGAGCTGACCCGCTGGTCGAGCCTGTCGAGACCCTCGTATGGGATCTCGACACGCTCGATCAACGGTTTTGCGCACTCGCTGGTCGAGCGCACCCGCTGGTCGAGCGCACTCGCTGGTCGAGCGCACCCGCTGGTCGAGCGCACTCGCTGGTCGAGCCTGTCGAGACCCTCGTATGGGATCTCGACACGCTCGATCGACGGTTTTGCGCATTCGCTGGTCGAGCTGACCCGCTGGTCGAGCCTGTCGAGACCCTCGTATGGGATCTTGACACGCTCGATCGACGGTCGAGCGCACCCGCTGGTCGAGCTCACCCGCTGGTCGAGCCTGTCGAGACCCTCGTTTGGGATCTTGACACGCTCGATCGACGGTTTTGCGCATTCGCTGGTCGAGCGCACCCGCTGGTCGAGCCTGTCGAGACCCTCGTATGGGATCTCGACACGCTCGATCGACGGTTTTGCGCACCCGCTGGTCGAGCCTGTCGAGACCCTCGTATGGGATCTCGACACGCTCGATCAACGGTTTTGCTCGATCAACGGCTTTGCTCGATCAACGGCTCTGCTCGATCGACGGTTCTGCTCGATCAGAGGGTGCACCACCTACTGCGCGTCGCGCGCCTGCACGGCCAGCGCACGCTCGACGCCGGCCAGGTTCTCGGTGACCAGACGGCGCAGCGCCGGCGGCTCGGCGTTGGCATTCAGCCACGCGTGAGTCGCGTCGACGAGCTGCTGGTTAGCGAGCGGCGCCGGGTACAGACCGATGATGATCTTCTCGGCGATCGCATACGCCCGCGAGGCCCAGACCGGCTGCAGCATCTCGAAGTACTTGGCCACGAAGGGCTCGAGCAGTGCGGTGTCGTCAGCGCGGAGGAATCCGGCCGCAGTGACGCGCACGATGGTGTTCGGAGCAGTGTCAACATCGATGAGTGATGACCAGGCCGCCTGCTTGCCCTCGGCCGTGGGCAGTGCAGCGCGGGCCTGCGCGGCCGACTGTGCACCGTTGGCAGTGTTATCGGCGGCGAGGGCTTCGTCGATCGCCGCACCGTCGGCACGTCCACCGGCCACGAGAGCGATGAGCAGCTCCCAGGCCAGGTCGGTGTCGATCTCGAGGCCCGCGAGCGGTGCCGATCCGTCGCGCAGCTGCGCAATGGCATCGAGGTGCTCGGCCGTTGTGGCAATGGCCGCAAAGAACTTCACAAACTGGAACTGTGCATCACTACCGGCTTCCGCCTTCTGGGCGAGAGCCCAGAGTGCATCGCCGACCTCGGTGACAACCGCGGCGCGGTGTTCCTCGGCCACGTAGCTGGTGGCGGTCAGAACCAGCTGGCCGAGAACGGTCCGCAGCGTTGTCGACTCGGTCTCGGTCGCAATGTTGTTCAGCACCAGGCGCACCCAGGAGCGCGGCGACGTCTCGGCGTCGCGCGTGGCATCCCACGCGGAGCCCCAGACGAGGGAACGCGCCAGCGGGCTCTCGATCGCGGCCAGGTGCTCGATGGCCACGGCCAGTGAGGCGTCATCGAGACGGATCTTCGCGTAGGCGAGATCGTCATCGTTGAGCAGGACGAGATCGGGACGGGTCTGACCGACGAGCTCGGCGACATCCGTTCGCACACCATCGACGTCGAGTTCGACGCGGTGCGTGCGCACCAGTGCGCCATTCTGAAGGGAATAGAAGCCGATGGCGAGGCGGTGCGGACGAATCGTCGGGTAGTCGGCGGCTGCCGACTGTGCGACCGAGAAGGCCGTGATTATGCCGGATTCGTCGACCTCGATCTCGGGACGCAGCGTGTTCACGCCGGCCGTTTCGAGCCACAGCTTCGTCCACTCCGAGAGGTCGCGACCACTGGCCGCCTCGAGCTCGACCATCAAATCGTTCAGCTCGGTGTTGCCCCAGGCGTGCTTTTTAAAGTATGCGGCGACACCGGTGAAGAACGCGTCGATCCCGACCCAGGCGACGAGCTGCTTGAGCACCGAACCGCCCTTGGCGTACGTGATGCCATCAAAGTTGACGAGCACATCTTCGAGGTCGTTGATGGTGGCGACGACCGGGTGGGTCGATGGCAGCTGGTCCTGCTTGTAGGCCCAGCTCTTCTCCATCGCGGCGAAGGTGGTCCAGGCTTCGGTCCACTCGGTGGCCTCGGCCGTTGCGATGGTCGAGGCCCACTCGGCGAACGACTCGTTCAGCCACAGGTCGTTCCACCACTTCATGGTGACAAGGTCGCCAAACCACATGTGGGCGAGTTCGTGCAGGATGGTGACGACGCGGCGTTCCTTGACGGCATCCGTGACCTTCGAGCGGAACACGTAACTCTCGGTGAACGTCACGGCGCCGGCGTTCTCCATAGCGCCGGCGTTGAACTCCGGTACAAAGAGCTGGTCATACTTTTCGAACGGGTAGGCGTAGTCGAACTTCTCCTCGAAGTAGGCGAAACCCTGGCGGGTCTTCTCGAAGATGTAGTCGGCGTCGAGAAACTCCGACAGGCTCTTGCGGCTGAAGACGCCGAGCGGGATCGTGCGTCCGTCCCGGGAGGTGAGCTCACTGCGCACGACCGCGTAGGGGCCGGCGATCAACGCGGTGATGTAGCTCGACATGATCTGTGTCGGCTCGAACGCCCAGATGCTCGCGCCGTTGCCGGCATCCGTGGGCTCGGGCGTCGTCGAGTTCGAGACAACTTCCCAGTTCGCCGGGGCGGTGACGGTGAACGCGAAGGACGCCTTGAGGTCGGGCTGCTCGAAGACCGCGAACATGCGGCGGGAGTCCGGCACCTCGAACTGGCTGTAGAGGTAGACCTCGTTGTCGACCGGGTCGACGAAGCGGTGCAATCCCTCACCGGTGTTGGTGTAGACGGCGTCGGCGACGACGGTCAACTCGTTCTCGGCTTCGAGATCGTCGAGCTGAATGCGGATGCCGTCGCTCACAACTGCGGGGTCGAGCTCGACACCGTTCAGGGTCACCGAGTGCACGGTACGCGTGATGGCGTCGATGAAGGTGCTCGCGCCGGGAGTGCCGGCGAAGGTCACGGTTGTCGTGCTGGCGAAGGTCTCAGGCCCGGTCGTCAGGTCGAGGGTGACGTCATAGCTGTGGACGGCGACGAGTGCGGCGCGCTCGTGGGCTTCGACCCTGGTCAGGTTTTCTCCGGGCAACGATTTCTCCAATTCAGTTCACGGACTCATGCTGCTCACGAGTCCTCCCGTCGCTTGTGGCGGCGGTGCACGATGATCAAGCCTAGCCAGTTCTGCCTATCGGCACCGCGTTATCCCTGTGGCAGAATTCCGCTATGTCGACAGAAGAGGGACTGCTGAACGAGATGGCCGCAGTGCTGCCAGGCGTGCGTGCGGAGGGGCTGGTTCTTCACTCTGGAGGTGGTCTTGAGTCCGTTTTCCCTGTCTCCGAACTCGCCACTGCGGCCCTCGGGGCGGCCGCACTCGCTGCAGCCGCGGTTGCCGGCGCCACCGAAGTGCGCGTCGACCGACGACGTGCGTCGGCATGGTTCGATCGGTCGCTCTACCCCGTCGGCTGGGCGCTTGCGTCGCCCTGGGATCCGATCGCCGGCGATTACAGGTCACTCGACGGCTGGATCCGTTTGCACACCAACGCGCCCGCCCACCGAGCCGCCGCGCTCTCGGTGCTGGGGATGTCGGTCCTGGGTGCTGAAAATGCTGCTGACGCGGTCGTAGCCGCAGTCGCGACGTGGTCGGGCGCTGAACTTGAGGCGGCCATCGTCGATGCGGGCGGATGCGCGGCCGTCATGCGCACACCCGACGAATGGGCGCACAGCGTTCCAGGAATCGCGCTCGCGAACGAACCCCTCATCGCGTGGCAGGATCTCGGTGCCGGGCGCGTCGCGCTGCACTCGGCATCCGCTGACCGCCCACTGCGCGGGGTGAGGGTGCTCGACCTCACCCGAATCCTCGCCGGCCCCGTGGCGACCCGCTACCTTGCGTTGCTCGGTGCGGACGTGCTGCGGATCGACCCGCCGGACTGGGACGAAACGCTTATCCCGGAGGTCACCCTGGGCAAACGCACGGCGCGACTCGACCTCACCAACCAGGCCGATCGAGACGCGTTCAGCGCGTTGCTGACCGCCGCCGATGTCATTGTTCACGGTTATCGCCCGGGTGCCCTCGATGGCCTTGGCTTCGGAGAGGCCGATCGTCAGCGCCTGCGCCCCGGCCTGATTGACGTGTCTCTTAACGCCTATGGCTGGAGCGGTCCACTCGCCGGGCGTCGTGGGTTCGACAGCCTCGTACAGATGAGCACCGGCATCGCCGATGCCGGGATGCGCGAGACCCATGCCGACCGCCCGCGGCCGCTGCCGGTGCAGGGACTCGACCACGCGACGGGTCACCTGATGGCCGCCGCGACGCTCAGTGCGCTCGCCCATCAACGAGAAACCGGGGTCGGCCGATCAGCGAGGCTCTCCCTGGCCCGCACTGCCCAGGTGTTGCTGGGGCGCCGGGGAGAGGGGAACCACACGCCGTTCCGTGATCTGAACGACGACGACTTCGTTGCGCACACCGAAGCGACGAGTTGGGGTGATGCCCGGCGATTGCGGTATCCGAGCAGCATCGGCGGCGTGACGCTTGAGGCAAGTCCCGCGAGGGCACTCGGCCTGGACCGACCCGTCTGGCGTTAGTCGACCTGGTGCAGTGGACTTAGTCCACGAACTCGATCTGCGTCGCGATGAAGCTGCGCTCGGCGGGTGTCAGAAAAACGTCGCCCGAGGAGGGAGCGGACGCCATGTCGCAGATCGTGGTGATTTCCGCGAGGATGTTCGCCGGAATCGCGCCCTCGAGATGAGCGACGAACCACTGTTTAGCCGGAATGTCGAGGTGTGGCCACCAGTCTTCGACGGGTGGCAGGCTCTTGGTGTGTGTCATGGTGGTCCTCCTGATGAGGCCGTGGGGTCACCACTAACGATACGCGCGTTGACCGCGTGCAACACGGATGACAGCATCAACCATGGCCGAATTGCCCTCGCCTCGTCTCGCCGCCGACACATCACTGCGTTTCGGGGTCAACTACACGCCGGCCCACGAGTGGATGCACTCGTGGTTGGCGCTGGATCTTGACCGGGTTCGACGCGATTTCTCCTCGATCGCCGAGCTTGGCCTCGACCACGTGCGCATCTTTCCGCTCTGGCCGATCCTGCAGCCCAACCGCGCGCTGATTCGCGCCGAGGCGATCGCCGATGTGCGTGCCGTCGTCGATATCGCCGCCGAACTCGGCCTCGACACGAGCGTCGACGCTATTCAGGGGCATCTGTCGAGCTTTGACTTTCTGCCGTCGTGGCTGTCGTCCTGGCACACCCGCAACATGTTCACCGATCCTGAGGTGCTTGAGGCCGAGGTGCGTCTGGTGCAGGCACTCGGTGCGGCGTTGGCGGATGCCCCCAACTTCATGGGCCTCACCCTCGGCAACGAAGTGAATCAGTTCGCCGACCGACCACATCCGACGCCCATGCCGACCACAATCGTCGAGGCCGAGAAGTGGCTGACGGTGTTGCTCAATGCTGCCGTCTCGGCGGCGCCAAATGCGACGCACGTGCACAGCGAGTATGACGCCGTCTGGTATCTCGACGGGCATCCGTTCACGCCACCCCAGGCCAGCCGTTTGGGCAGGATGACCACCATCCACTCCTGGATCTTCAACGGCACAGCCCAGAAGTACGGGGGACGCTCGGTGGCCGCCGATCGACACGCCGAGTACCTGATCGAGCTGTCCCGCGCGTTCGCCACCAACCACAGGCGCCCGATCTGGTTGCAGGAGGTCGGAGCGCCATCGAACTGCCTGACCGAAGCCGAGACGCACGGATTCCTCGAGGCGACGGTGCGCTCGGTCGCCAGCACGCAAAATCTATGGGGCGTCACCTGGTGGTGCTCACACGACGTTAGTCGCTCGCTGGTGGACTTTCCTGAACTGGAATATACGCTGGGGCTCTTCGACAACGCCGGTCGGGTCAAACCCGCCGGTCGGGTCTTCGGCGAACTGGCCCGAGAACTCAGCGGCGCACGCCCCGAGGTGCCCGCTCGTCCGACCGCGATCGTGATCCCCGTCGATGAACACGACATACCCATTCAGCGCGCGGCCCTGAGCCCGGGCGGCGCCGTCTTCGAGGCATGGCTTGGTGCCATCCGCTCAGGCCTCAACCCGAGTTTCGTGCTGTCCAGTCAGGCCAGGGATGCCGCAGTATTGGCTGACCGGGGGATCAGCGACGTGATCGACGCCGGTGATGATCCACGTTTCGTCGGACGGTACTCCGCCGTCAACACGGTGACCGGCTGACTGTCTCGGTCTACCAGGTGCCGGGTTTGTAGTCCTTCATGAAGACACCGGTAAGGTCTTCGCCGGCTTCGCCGCGCACGATCGGGTCGTAGACGCGAGCAGCGCCATCCACCAGGTCGAGCGGAGCGTGGAAGCCCTCTTCGGCCAAACGCACCTTGGTCGGATGCGGGCGTTCGTCGGTAATCCACCCTGTGTCGACGCTCGTCATCAGGATGCCGTCGCCGAGCATCTCCTTAGCGCTCGTGCGGGTAAGCATGTTCATTGCGGCCTTGGCCATGTTGGTGTGCGGGTGGCCGGGTCCCTTGTAGCCACGGCCGAAGACACCCTCCATCGCCGACACATTCACGATGTAGGTACGGCGTGCGGGCGAGGACGCCATCGAGGCACGCAGACGGCTGACCAGAATGAACGGTGCCGTGGTGTTGCACAGCTGAACCTCAAGCATCTCGAGCGGGTCGACGTCTTCGACGTTCGCCGTCCAGCTGTTCTCTGTGTGCAGGTCGGGAACGAGCCCACCCGCATCGATCGCGGTGCCGGCGGCCAAACGCGCCAGCGACGACGAACCGGGTGCGAGTGCGAGCGCGGTCAGATCATCCGCGGTGAGTACGCCGGCACCGGCCGCGGCGGCCAGGATCGGGTGGGTCGCGACCGACGCGGCCAAGGCCAGCGGATGCGCGTCGTTCGTGTGACCGAAGCTCACGATCTCGGGCATCGGGCCCTCGGGCAACGGCGACGACTCGGCTTCGACCAGCGGAGAGTATGAGCCGGGGGAGCGGCGAACGGTCTGCGCCGCGTTGTTGATCAGAATGTCGAGCGGGCCCTGCTCTGCGACGGAGTCGGCGAGCCCGATGACCTGGGCCGGGTCGCGCAGGTCGATGCCGACGATGCGCAGGCGGTGCAGCCACTCGCCCGAGTCGGGCATCGCTGCGAAGCGGCGCACCGCGTCGCGGGGGAAACGGGTGGTGATTGTGGTGTGTGCGCCGTCACGCAAGAGGCGCAGCGCAATGTACATCCCGATCTTGGCGCGGCCGCCGGTCAGAAGCGCGCGCTTGCCCGTGAGATCGGTACGAGCGTCGCGTTTGGCGTGGCTGAGCGTCGCGCAGCTCGGGCAGAGCTGGTGATAAAACGCGTCAACGAGCGTGTAGCGCTGCTTGCAGATGTAGCAGGGGCGGGCCACGAGCAGTTCGCCGGCAGTGGGCGCATCCGTCCCTCTGGTCAGCTGCGCGCCACGGGTCTCATCGTCGATCCGCGTCGGAGCACCGGTCGCGGTGGCCGCGATGACGTCACGGTCGGCCTCGGCGATCGCCTGACGCTTTTCGGCGCGGCGCACGACCTTGACCGACTTGAACATTTTGGCCGTGGCTTGACGTACCGTGACGAAATCGGGGTCGTCCGGATCGACATCCGCGAGGGAGGCCAGAACGCGGAGGGTGACCTCAAGCTCGTGCGGGTCAATCTGCGTCTCAGGCTCTGAAGTCATTAGACGATTCTACGACGGCGAGTATCTGAGAATGCCCCACTGTCCCGGCGGCGAACGGCCCTAGGCTGGCAGAATGTCTGATTCCGTAGAATTCTGGTTTGACCCGTCGTGCCCCTGGGCCTGGATGACTTCCCGCTGGGTGGATGAAGTCGCCGCATTGCGCGACCTCACAGTCACGTGGAACGTGATGAGCCTGGCCGTGCTGAATGAAAATGTCGAGGTCAGCGAGGAGTACAAGGCCTTCTTCCCGCGCGCGCTGAAATACACGCGGCTGGTTGCCGCCGCTGCGGAGCTGCATGGTCGGCAGATCGTGAAGCCGCTTTATGACGCTCTCGGCACTCGTATTCACCCGGGCGGTAATTCCAACCCTGACGAGGTCATCCCTGCTGCGCTGGCTGAGGTGGGCCTGCCCGCCGAGTTCGCGGCGTGGGCGGACAGCGACGCCCACGATTCGCAGATGCGGGCGAGCCACTTCGAGGGCATCAACCGGGTGGGTCAGGATGTCGGGACCCCCGTGATTGCCGTCAATGGGGTCGCCTTCTTCGGCCCGGTCATCTCTCCAGCGCCGAAGGGTGAGCAGGCGCTGGCGCTGTGGGACGGTGTTGTCGCCGTCGCGAGCTACGACGGGTTCTTTGAGATCAAGCGCTCGCGCACCCGGGACCCCATCTTCGACTGATCCCGGATGCGTATGGAGCCGAGTTCTTATGGCAGCGTGAGAATCTCGGCGCCGCGCTCGGTGACAACGAGCGTGTGCTCGAACTGAGCCGTGATGCTCTTATCCTTGGTGGTGACGGTCCAGTCATCCGCCCACATGTCCCACTCATGGCTGCCGAGAGTCAGCATGGGCTCGATCGTGAACACCATGCCGGGCTCCATCACAGTGTCGTAAAGCGGAGCCGAGTCGTAGTGCGGAATGATCAGGCCGGAGTGAAATGACTCGCCCACGCCGTGCCCGGTGAAATCGCGCACGACACCGTAGCCGAATCGCTTGGCGTACGACTCGATGGCCCGTCCGATCACGTTGACCTGACGCCCGGGGGCTACTGCCTTGATGCCACGAGCCAGCGACTCACGCGTGCGTTCGACGAGCAGGGTGACTTCCTCGCTCGCCTCGCCGACGATGAACGTCACATTGCTGTCACCGTGCACCCCATTTTTATAGGCCGTGATATCGATGTTCACGATGTCGCCGTCGCTCAAAACGGTGTCATCGGGAATGCCGTGGCAGATCACCTCGTTGATCGAGCTACACAGCGACTTGGGGTAGCCGCGATAGCCCAGCGTCGACGGGTAGGCATCGTGAGCGAGCACGAACGCGTGTCCGATTGCGTCCAGTTCCTCGGTAGTCACACCCGGGCGGATGGCGCGGCCGACCGCTGCGATGGCCTGTGCGGCGATTCGCCCCGACTCTCGGATCAGTTCGATCTTCTCGGGGGAGTAGACGTCTGAGCCGGTGAACGGGGTCGGACTCTTCTTGCCGACGTATTCCGGGCGGGGAATGTGCAGGGGAACAGTGCGGGTCGCTGAGACCGTTCCAGGGATAAGGTGACCGGCTGAATCGTGAGGCATAGGATCAAGCTTATGGCCGATGACACTGAACACCAGTTTTGGTACAACATGCGCACGGGCGAGGTCGAACAAGGCTTCGTGTCGCCCTCGGCGGACCGTGTGGGGCCGTTCGCGACGAGAAACGATGCGGCACACGCGCTGGAGAAGCTGCGTGCGAACAGCGCGAAGTGGGCTGAGGAAGACCGCGAGAACGACCGCTAACGGCGTGAGAGCATCGTGACGACAGTGTGAGACCGGTTAGTAGCTGTGCTCCGGCGCCGGGTAGATGCCCTTCGCGACGTCGTCTTTGAACTGACTGACGGCGTCCGTCAAGACCGAGTGCAGATTCGCGTACTGCTTGACGAATCGAGGCACGCGACCATCACTCATCCCGGCGAAGTCCGTCCAAACCATCAGCTGTCCGCTGACGTTCGGGCCAGCCCCGACACCGATCGTCGGAATTTCGAGCTCGGCGGTCACCTGCGCCGCGACATCCGACGGCACCATCTCGAGCACAACCGCAAACGCGCCGGCGTCTTGCACGGCGAGGGCATCATCGATCAGCTGGTCCGCTGCACCGCCACGCCCTTGAATGATGTGCCCACCCAGGCCGTGCTCGCTTTGCGGAGTGAAGCCGACATGTGCCATCACAGGGATGCCGGCCGAGACGATCCGCTTGATCTGCTTGCGACTGCGCACCCCACCTTCGAGCTTCACGGCGTGAGCTTGCGCCTCTTTCATGAACCGCACGGCCGTGTGCAGGGCTTCGTCCTTGCTGCCCTCATACGAACCAAACGGCATATCTGCGATCACAAACGCGCGCTTCACCGCCCGGGCAACCGCACGGGTCAGAGGAATCAGTTCGTCGACGGTCACGGGGAGGGTGGTCTCGTAGCCGAAGACGTTGTTTCCGGCAGAGTCGCCGACGAGAAGGAAGTCGATGCCGGCCGCATCAAAGATCTGCGCGGTGAGCATGTCGTAGCTGGTCAAACCGGTGATCGGCACGCCCTGCTCTTTCGCGGTCTGAAAGTGTCGTGTGCGAACTCGTTTCGGCCCGGTCGGCGCTGGGCCGTACGGGTTTTGTTCTGCAGGGGCGTTCTGGGCTTCGGATGCAGTCACGTCGGGCATGAGTTCAGTGTAGTCAGGCCTGGAAATCACTCCCGATGTGATCGGAAGCAACTAGCCTAGAGACGACAGAAAGGGCGTGGATGGATAAGCAGCGCGACTTCGTTCTTCGGACAATCGAGGAACGGGGCATCAAGTTCATTCGACTGTGGTTCACCGACGTCGTCGGCACACTGAAATCTGTCGCGATCGCCCCGGCAGAAGTGGAAGGCGCATTCGTCGAGGGCCTCGGTTTCGACGGTTCCGCCATCGAAGGTCTGACGCGGTCGTTCGAGGCCGATGTGCTGGCGCACCCAGACCCCACCACGTTCCAGATTCTGCCCTGGCGCGGCGAGGTCGATCCCACCGCGCGTATGTTCTGTGACATTAGAACGCCCGACGGACAGCCCGCCGTAGCCGACCCCCGTAACGTGCTGAAGCGCACGCTAGCGAAGGCGGCCGAGCGCGGTTTCACCTTCTACACGCACCCCGAGATTGAGTTTTACCTGCTCAAGTCGTCGAAGATCGGCAAAAAGGGTCCGATTCCGGTCGACTCGGCCGGCTATTTCGACAACGTCCCGGGCGGAACGGCACACGACTTTCGCCGACGCTCGGTGCGCATGTTGGAAGACCTGGGGATCTCTGTTGAGTTCAGCCATCACGAAGCCGGCCCGGGTCAGAACGAGATTGACCTGCGCTACGCCGATGCGTTGACCACCGCCGACAACATCATGACGTTCCGAACCGTGATCAAAGAGGTCGCGATCGAGCAGGGCGTGTACGCGACGTTCATGCCCAAGCCGATGTCGGATCAACCGGGCTCGGGAATGCACACCCACGTGTCACTGTTCGAGGGTGACACGAACGCGTTCTACGAGGCCGGCGCCCAGTACCAGCTCTCAAAGACCGGCCGCCAATTCATCGCGGGTCTCCTTCGGCATGCCCCGGAGATCACAGCGGTGACCAACCAGTTCGTCAACTCGTACAAGCGACTCTGGGGTGGCGATGAAGCCCCGAGCTTCGTCTGCTGGGGCCACAACAACCGCTCTGCGCTCGTCCGTGTGCCGCTCTACAAGCCCAACAAAGGCCAGAGCTCACGCATCGAGTACCG
The DNA here is from genome assembly GCF_013410665.1 of Leifsonia psychrotolerans. NCBI lineage: Bacteria > Bacillati > Actinomycetota > Actinomycetes > Micrococcales > Microbacteriaceae > Glaciibacter > Glaciibacter psychrotolerans. Next base: position 1,094,174 of record NZ_JACCFM010000001.1, read on the forward strand.
GGCCATGGACTCGGCCGCGAATCCGTATCTCGCATACTCGCTCATGCTCGCGGCCGGCCTCAAAGGCATCGAGGAAGGCTATGAGCTGCCGCCCGAGGCCGAAGACAACGTGTGGAGTCTCAGTGATTCAGAGCGTCGCGCGCTCGGCTACCACCCGCTGCCGGCCAGCCTCGACCAGGCGATCGAACACATGGAGAATTCTGAGCTGGTCGCCGAGACGCTGGGGGAGCAGGTGTTCAACTACGTGCTGCTGAACAAACGGCAGGAGTGGCAGGACTATCGCGCCCAGGTGACACCGTTCGAGCTTCGCAAGAACCTCGAGATGCTCTAAGTCGCTGCGTACACCCCATGGCACGTGCCCCGCTAAACCTCACCGAGCTTGCCCGCGTCGGTTTCGATGAACTCGGCGCGGCGCGAGCCCGGCTGACCGAGGCACAGGAGCTCGGCGCCCCCGAGGCGACCGAGCTCCTCGCCCTGTTGGCGAAGACGGCGAGCCCGGATGCCGCGCTTGGCGCACTTCTCGACCTCCTGCGACAGGCGCCGGCAGAGGTTCTCGCACTTGTGCGGTCCCCCTCCTCGGCTCAGCGTCTCCTCCTCGTACTCGGTGCCTCTTCCGGCATTGCGGAGTTCTTCCTGCGCCATCCCGACGAACTCGCCGTTTTGGCTCGAGCGTGCACCCATATTCCGGATGCCGCTGAGTATCGCAACGATCTGCTTGATTCGGTCGGCGCGGTCGACGGCTTCGCGTCTCTCGTCGAGGAGCAGGGCTGGGTCGCCCTGCGCGTGCGTTACCGGAGTCGGTTGGCTGAATTGGCCGCGTACGATCTCGAACAGCTCGATCCTGCCGGCGGTGTCGATGAGATTGCGACTGCGCTAGCCAATCTGGCGGCGGCAGCTCTGGAGGGGTCGCTGGCGGTGGCCCGCACCATGGCTTCCGGCCCGGTTGCCGGCCCCGGCGTGTTTCCCCGCGCCGAAGTGGCCTCGACCCGCTTTGCCGTGATCGGAATGGGGAAGGCCGGCGCAGCCGAACTCAACTATGTCAGCGACGTCGACGTGATCTTCGTGGCAGACGGCGATGAGTCTGCCGAACTCTCGACCGGGCGCGCCGTCGATATCGGGACGCGCCTGGCCGTGCTGATGATGCGCGGACTCAACGAGGCAACGATCGAACCCGAGCTGTGGGAGGTCGATGCGAATCTGCGCCCAGAGGGCAAGGACGGTGCACTCGTGCGCTCGCTCGAATCGCACCGGGCCTATTACGAGCGCTGGGCGAAGAGTTGGGAGTTCCAGGCGCTGCTGAAGGCCAGGCCGCTCGCGGGCGACCGCACTCTCGGCCAGGCCTATGTTGATGCTCTTGCGCCCAAGGTGTGGTCGAGTGCAAGTCGCGACAATTTCGTCGAATCGGTGCAGCAGATGCGCGAACGCGTCACGGCGAACATTCCGGCCGACGAGGTCGACGTGCAACTCAAGTTGGGTCCGGGCGGTCTTCGTGACATCGAGTTCACCGTGCAGCTTCTTCAACTTGTGCACGGACAGTCCGACCCGGCTGTGCGCCAGCCCGGCACGCTGCCCGCACTTGCCGCCCTGGCCGAGAATAGTTACATCGGTCGCGCTGAGGCTCACGAGTTCGCGCACGACTACCGCGTATTGCGGTTGATGGAGCATCGCCTGCAGCTGCGCAGGCTTCGGCGCACGCATCTGCTGCCGCGTGACCCCGAGGATCTGCGCATCCTGGCCCGGGCCACGGGCCTGGCATCGAGCGCAGCAGGCCTAACCGCGATCTGGTCCGAGACGAAGCAGCGGGTGCGAGGGCTGCACGAGCGGTTGTTTTATCGCCCGCTGCTGTCGGCTGTGGCCTCTCTGCCCGCTGAAGGCCTCAACCTGACGAGCGGTCAGGCCGAGGCACGACTTGCCGCCATCGGCTTTCGGAACACCGCCGGAGCATTGGCTCACATCGCCGCGCTGACCGGAGGCGTGTCGCGACGCGCGACAATTCAACGCCATTTGCTGCCCGTGATGCTGCAGTGGTTCTCTGAGGGGTCGGATCCCGACTATGGGCTGCTCGCTTTCCGGCGGCTCAGCGACGACCTTGGCTCCACCTATTGGTTCCTTCGGATGCTCCGCGATTCGTCGGGGGCGGCCGAGCGGCTCACGCGCGTGCTCTCGGGCTCGCGCTACATCGGTGAGCTTCTCGAGACGATCCCCGAATCGGTGGCGTGGCTCGAAGACGAAGTCGACCTCAGGCCCCGTCCGCTCTCGGTGCTCCGCGATGAGGCGCGTTCCGTGCTCGCCCGGCACACCGCCGCGGATGCCGCGGCCGGTGTCTTGCGCACGGCCCGCCGCCGCGAAGTGTTGCGCTTGGCTTTCTCAGCGATGCTGGGCAGATCGACCCAGGAAGAGCTCGCCCACGGTCTCTCTGCCGTGATGGCGACTCACATTGAAGCGGTGATCGCTGCCATTCGTGGTACAGGGCTCGACGACCGGCATCCGGCGATCGATGGCATCGAATTTGGTGTGATCGCGATGGGTCGATTCGGCGGAGCCGAGATCGGCTTTGGCTCGGACGCCGACGTGATGTACGTGTTTCGGCCGGCCGGCCTTGAGGGTGAAGCCGCGCATGACCGCGCGAAGTTCATCGTCCGTGAACTCGGTCGTCTCACCGACGACAGCAGGCTCCCGCTCGATCTCGACATCGGCCTACGACCAGAGGGCAAGAACGGCGTCGTCGTGCGTTCCCTCGACTCCTATGCCGCCTACTACCGCCGTTGGTCGCTCACCTGGGAAGCGCAGGCGTTGTTGCGTGCGCGTGGCGTGGCGGGGGAGCGCGCCCTGCTCGCTGACTTCGAGGCGGTCGCCGACAGCGTGCGTTACCCGGCCGCGATTTCGGAGCAAGATGTGCGTGAGGTGAAACGCATCAAGGCTCGTGTTGAGAACGAACGGCTTCCGCAAGGGGCCGACCCGAGCCGACATCTGAAACTCGGCCGTGGCTCGCTCAGCGACGTCGAGTGGTTCGTGCAACTTCTACAATTGCAGCACGCGGCAGCAATTCCCGACTTGCGCACCACATCGACCCTCGACGCGTTGAGCGAGGCATGCGACGCAGGTTTGGTGAGCGAGGCGGATGCCGCAACCCTGCGCGCGGCGTGGGTGTTCGCATCCCGAGCCCGGTCGGCGATCACCCTGTGGACCAACAAAAGCTCGGATGTGCTGCCGATCGACCGAACCCAGCTCGAAGGAATCGCGCGGGTGATGGAGTATCCGCCCGGCTCGGCGAACCGCCTCGACGAAGACTATCTGGCTGTCACCCGGCGCGCCCGAGCGGTCTTCGAGCGAGAGTTCTACGGCCCCGCCTAACCCCAATTCGGTGATTGAGGAGCAGGCGAGGGACGAGCCCGCGGCTCGAGATCCCGCAGGCCACCCCTCAGACGCGACCGACGACATCCGCGTGCTGCCGAGAATAACCACAGGCTCCTCTCGTCGGTCGCATTGTACTGGCGTACGCGACAAAAACGGACGAATCGCGGCACTTGCTAACGCCGACCGAAAATAGGGCCATTAACGCCGATTGAAAACAGGGCCACCGACCAGTATGGAAGGTGATCAATATGGATGATTGGGCGAAGATACGCCAACTGTTTTCGACGGGCGAGCACTCGAAGCGGGAGATCGGCCGGCTCGTCGGCGTCTCGCGCGGAACGGTCGATCGGGCGCTGGAAACGGACCGGCTGCCGAAGTACCAGCGGCCTGCGGCCACCACCAGCTGAGCGCGCATCCCCGTCGAAAGTCGCCGTTTGTGCCGAGAATCGCCGGCGCAACAGGGCTACTCGACCCAAACGGCGACACTCGGCGGATGCGTGGGGCAGCGGCACGAGGATTACTCCAGGTACTACCTGCGTTCCGCGATCGATTTCACACTCGCGACCAGGCTGTCCCACATGCCGTGGGAGTGCAGAGCGGCGGCCGGGCGGGGGTTGTTGTCGTGCGCCAAGGTGAGGCGCGTCGTGTCGTCGTCACCGTCGAGAGTCCAGGTCAGTGTGTGCCGGCTATTCGGCAGATCAGGTTGCCCACTGAGCGGACTGTGGTGAGTATTCACGAGTCTTCGACCCGGTTCGAACTCGAGGATCACGCCCGTATCCGCGTAGGGTTTGCCTTCCCAGGTGCCGCGCCAAACGATCGGGCCGCCGACAGCTCAACTCGTCTCGACATCAGTGCCGAACATGAACTCTTTGATCGCGTCGGGGTCGGTGAGTACGTCCCATACCCGTTCCCGTGGTGCCGCAATTGTGATGCTGGATGTTGCCACGTAGTCGTCGGCCATCGGCTTCTCCTCATCGGATTGGGTTGGACCCGACACCCTACTCGCCCCTTCACCGCACCGCTGCGTCGTTAACGACGCTGGGGCCGCATCCTCGAAAGGATGCGGCCCCATTACTTTGCGGTCGATTAGACCCCGTAGTACAGCTCGAATTCGAACGGGTGCGGGCGGGCAGCCAGCGGCTTGATCTCGTGCTCACGCTTGTAGGCGATCCAGGTTTCGATGAGCTCCGGCGTGAAAACGTTGCCGGCGAGCAGGAAGTCATGGTCGGCCTCCAGAGCGTCCAGAGCCGCGTCGAGTGAGGCGGGGAGCTGCGGAATGCTCTTGGCCTCTTCAGGCGGCAGCTCGTACAGGTCCTTGTCGACAGGTTCGTGCGGCTCGATCCGGTTCTTGATGCCGTCGAGACCGGCCATCAGCTGGGCCGCAAAGGCAAGGTAGGGGTTGCTGGCGCCATCCGGCACACGGAACTCGATGCGCTTGGCCTTCGGGTTTGTGCCCGTGATCGGAATACGGATGCAGGCCGAGCGGTTTCCTGCCGAATAGACCAGGTTGACCGGAGCTTCGAAGCCCGGAACCAACCGACGGAACGAGTTCACGCTCGGGTTGGTGAAAGCGAGCACAGCCGGGGCGTGCTTGAGCAGGCCGCCGATGTACCAACGGGCGATGTCTGAAAGTCCGCCATAGCCGGCCTCATCGTAGAACAACGGCTTGCCGTCGGCCCAGAGCGACTGGTGGGTGTGCATGCCCGATCCGTTGTCACCGAAGAGCGGCTTCGGCATAAAGGTGGCGGTCTTGCCCCACTCGTGAGCCGTGTTCTTCACGATGTACTTGAACTTGAGGATGTCGTCAGCCGCGGCGACCATGGTGTCGAAGCGGTAGTTGATCTCGCCCTGACCGGCCGTGCCGACCTCGTGGTGGCTGCGCTCGAGGATGAGCCCGGCGTCGATCAGCTTGAGGCAGATGTCGTCGCGCAGATCGGCGTGCTGGTCAACGGGGCTGACCGGAAAGTAGCCACCCTTGAACGGGGTCTTGTTGGCAAGGTTGCCGCCCTCTTCCTTCTTGCCCGAGTTCCAGGCGCCTTCACTGGAATCGACCGAGTAGAAGCTCGTGTGCTGGTTGATCTCGTAGCGCACGTCGTCGAAAATGTAGAACTCCGCTTCGGGGGCGAAGAACGCGGTGTCAGCGATACCCGTTGAGGCGAGGTACTTCTCGGCTTTCTTGGCAACCTGACGCGGGTCTTTCGAGTAGATCTCGCCGGTGCGCGGGTTGTAGATGTCGAAGACCATGATGAGCGTGCGTTCGGCGCGGAACGCGTCGATGTACGCGGTGGTCACATCGGGGATGAGCTGCAGGTCCGACTCGTGGATCGTCGCGAACCCACGGATGGATGAGCCGTCGAACATCTGGCCGACGGTGAAGAACTCCTCGTCGACGGTCGACGCGGGAATGTTGAAGTGCTGCTGAACACCCGGCATATCGGTGAAACGGATGTCGAGGAACTTGACATCGGTCTCTTTGATGAAGGTGAGCACTTCTGAGGAATCGCGGAACATGCGGTTAACTCCAAACGGCGTGGATCTGGTTCAGTCGCGCACTGCGGCCATCTACGACTTTACCGGTCGGTGATTTCCCGTCCGTGACACGAATGTTTCATGCGTGTTACAGGGCGTGTTCGTGAACGTCCTGTGACGTCGGATCTCGGGCAGTCGGGCTCTCGGTAGACTCGGGTGGTGCCACATTCTTCTTCACAATCAGTCTCGTTCGGCCAGCTTCCCCCCAGCGAGTGGCCGGGCGAACGACTCGGCTTGCCCCAGACAGGCCCCCGCTCGGTCGGCCGCCTCGGACGCCGACTCGCCGCAGTGGCGATCGACTGGGCTCTGGCCACCGCAGCATCCGCGCTCTTCTTCAACTACGACACCCTCGCGATCAGCCTGATCTTCGTCGGAATGCAGATCGTCTTTATTCCGACGCTCGGCGGCAGTATTGGGCAACGGATGCTCGGCATGCGTGTTGTGGCTCTAGCCGGAGGCTGGGTCGGCCTCTGGCGCCCGATCGTGCGCTCGATCCTGCTCGGCATTGTCGTGCCGGCCCTGGTCTGGGATTCAGATCAGCGCGGCTTTCATGACAAAATCGCCGGCACGGTCCTGATTCGCGCGTAGCGAACAGAAGCATGCCGGCGATGGAGCCGTGAGCTCAGCAGTGCGCTGAGCCGATGAATCAAGAGTTAGCGGCCGCGTTGGGGGCGCGCCTTGAACGGGTCGACGCCCTTCGGAATGGGCAGCTGCGTGCCGAGTGAACTCAGGCGGTTGTTGACCGCGAGCACTTCGGCCTTGGTCAGCGTGGGCTTGATCCGGGTGAGCTTACGGGCCAGCTTGTGCAGCGGCACGGCATCCGAGTCAGGTCCGACGGCGATCGTCGTGACGGCAATAGTGCCGAGCACCTTGGCGACCTTGCGACGCTCATCGTCGATCATGCGTCCGGTGCGTGAGCGAGGGCCTTCGCTGATCAGTACAACGCCACCACGCCCGACGGCGCGATAGACAGCATCCTGCGTCTTGCCGTTGACGGCGACGGGCATCTCACTGCCCACCCAGCCGCGCTTGAGGGAGCTGCGCAACACGGCTCCCACGGCACCGGGCTGACCCTCGATCTGTGAATAGGCCGCTTTCTCGGCGCGACGCCCGAGAATGATGAGCATTGCGAGCACTCCGGCGAGTACTCCGGCGACGATCCACAATGCCAGAGTCAGACCGTTGCCCGGGGCGGTGAGGAGGGCGAATGCGACGGTCACAACGATCGGCAGGATGAACGCGAGCACCAGGTACAGGGTGATCCGCGAGTCGTAGCGTCTCGTCATCTGAAAGACCTGCCACATTTGCTTCAAGCGGCCGGGCTCTTTTGGTTTGCGGGGAGTCTTATCCTTGCTGCGTGCCATGCCTCTAAGACTATCGAGTCACGGTATGCCTCGTGACCGATTCGGCACTCGGTCCGCTCCCTCTCCCGGTCCGCCCTGAGCGAACTGTGCACCGGTTCTCGCGTGCGCACGACGTCACCATGCCGCCCGCGGGACCATAGCCCGATGATCAGAACTGAGGCCAGCTCACCGGTGACGCACAGTGGAGGCGAGGCGACCGGCACCATGAACGTCATCGCCGGCTACCGGGTTGTGCGCAAACTCGGTGTGAGCCGTGACGCCGAGGTGCATCTCGGCTTCGCCCTCACGCCGGTTGCGGTGCACGACCCACCGTCGCGCACGGTCGCGCTCAAGCTGTTCTCACCCGGCACCGACGGAGCCAGAATTGAACGCGAGATGAGCATTCGCACGTCTCTTCCTCCCGGAACTGCCGCCGCGGTACTCGATGTGGCTCGTCTGGCGGATGGCCGCGTGTGCGTTGTTCTCGAGTATCTGGGTGGCGGATCCCTCACCCAAGTCCTCAGCCGCGGGGTGGCTCTCCGCCCGGGCGAAGCCGTCACCATCCTTGCTCGGGCGGTGCAAGCCCTCGAACAAATGCATGCGATCGGCTTCAGCCTGCCGGCGTTGGGGCCTTCAGGCATCCTGTTTGATATCGCGGGGCGCCCGGTGTTGGCGGGGCTCGGCCGGGCGGAACCGCATGGTGCTGACGCGATGGCGCGCACCGTGTCGATCCGTGCCGACTGCGACAGACTCGTCGCACTGCTCCGCACGGTCTTCGCCGCTCTCAGCCCCGATGATGCGCTGTCACGGCGCTCTGAGGCACTCGCCGCGCGCTTCGAGATGGCCAGCCACACGACGCCGTTCGAATCAGGACTGCAGGTCCTCGAACGGAGTTTGTTCGAGTGGGCGGCGGCCGAGGCCGTTCGGATTCAGCCCTATACCGCGGGATCCCTCCGTCGTGCCCCTCGCGACGCAGCAACACTCGCCGTGCCAGAGATGGTCGCGGGCACTGCTGCTCGAGTTGCCGGAGGCACCGGAGTTGCCGGAGTTGCCGGAGCAACCGGAGTTGCCGATCAGGCTTCGCATGCCGCGCCGGCGCGCCGCTCGATCGTGGTGTTTCTGGCCCGTCAACGTTGCACCCGCGCCCTGAGCGCCGTAACGACGTGGGGCCATGGCCGGCTTGATGGCCGACTTCGTGGGCGCCGGCGCATCATCTTCGTGGCCGGCTTGACAGTGGCCCTTACCGCCGCGGCCCTTTTCAGCTTGTCGCGTCCCGTCGACGGGTCAGGCGCCCGAACCAACCCACGCCAGCCGGAGAAGACGACCACATCGATCATCCCCGCCCCGGATCCGGCCGCGCTCACCGCCATCACCGGCGACGATCCGTTGGCCGCGACGGTGGCGCTCCTTCGTCGGCGGGCGGAGTGCGTGGCTGCGGCATCCGTACTGTGCCTCGATCAGGTCGACCAGGCCGGATCCAGCCTGCTGGCAACAGATAGCTACACCGTTCGCATGAAACAACTGAACGAGGCGAACCCGAACGTGCCATCCGCGGGCGTGCCGCTGCTACAGCCCAATGCCGAAGCGCTGAGCCTGGTTGAGCGCACCGGCAACGCCGTGCTGATCGCGGTGGCCGCCGCAGATGCGGTGCCCACCAACAACAAACCGGCCTCGCTCCTGATCATCAGGGGCGAGGCCGGTTGGCGACTACGCGAGATTTTCGACTATTGAGGGTCGAGAACCGTTCTACAGGCCGAGGTTGCCCTCAAAAGCACCAGCCTCAAGGCGACGCTTCATGGTGCTGAGGAAACCTGCGGCGTCTGCTCCATCGACGATGCGGTGATCGTAGGACAGTGCCAAGTAGACGCACGAGCGGATGGCGATCGAGTCGAGGCCGTCAGTGGTGATCACGACAGGCTTCTTGTAGACGATTCCGGTCCCCAGGATCGCGCTCTGCGGCAGGAACACAACGGGCGTGTCGAACAGGGCACCGCGCGAACCCGTGTTGGTCAACGTGAATGTCCCACCCGAGAGCTCGTCCGGCTTCAGCTTGTTTTCGCGGGTCCGCTCGGCCAGGTCGGCGATCTGAGCCGCGAAGCCGGTGATGTCCAGTCCGGCAGCGTCACGCACGACAGGCGTCAGCAGTCCACGTTCGGTCTCGACCGCGATGCTGATGTTCTCCTGCGCCGGGTACACGATCGATTCGCCGTCGATCGTGGCGTTGATGATCGGGTGGGCCTGGAGAGCCTCAGCAGCCGCCAATGCGAAGAATGGCAGGAAGGAGAGCTTGTTGCCGGTCTTGGCAACGAATTCGCCCTTGACCTTGTCGCGAAGTATCGCGACGCGGGTGACATCGACCTCGACGACGGTCGTCAACTGCGCCGACGTGTTCATCGAGATGACGGCACGTTCAGCGACGACCTTGCGCAGACGCGACATTGGAACCGTGGTTCCGCGCAGCGCCGAGACGGTAACTGCCGGAGCCGCAACGGTCGAGGACGACGAGGCCGAAACGATGTCTTCCTTGCGGATGCGTCCGCCGACACCCGTTCCGACAACCGTCGACAGGTCGACACCTGCTTCGTTGGCGAGCTTACGAACGATCGGGGTGACGTACCCCGAGGTTCCCGCGTGGGATCCGCGGCTGGTCGGTGCTGCAGCCGGTGCGGGAGCCGCCACCGGTGCGGCAACCGGAGCCGCGACCGGTGCGGGAGCCGCGACCGGTGCGGGAGCGGCAGCCGGGGCTGGAGCAGCAACGGGAGCCGCGACGGGCGCGGGGGCGGCAACCGGAGCAGCAATTGGTGCTGCAGCGGGAGCCTCAGCAACGGGAGCTGCAACAGGTGCCTCAGCAACGGGAGCTGCAGCGGGCGCCTCCGCAACCGGTGCCGGCGCCGCAGCAGAGCCGTCACCGATAGTGACCAGCACAGTGCCGACCTCAACGGTTTCGTCTTCCTGAACCAGAATTGCCTCAATCACACCGGCGACGGGGGAGGGGATCTCCGTGTCCACCTTGTCGGTCGACACTTCGAGCAGTGGCTCGTCGACCTCCACGCGGTCGCCTACGTTCTTGAGCCAGCGGGTAACCGTACCCTCTGTGACACTCTCGCCGAGTGCCGGGAGGCTGACGGATTCGCTCATGCGCTTGTCTCCTTTGAAACCAGTTGTCTGTCTTGAGATGGGGAAAAATACAACCGAACGTGTCGGTCTACAGTGCGTGAAGCGGCTTTCCGGCGAGAGCGAGGAATGCTTCGCCGAGCGCTTCGTTCTGGGTGGGGTGGGCGTGAATCAGGGGCGCGATGTCTTCTGGGTACGCTTCCCAGTTCACAATGAGCTGGCCCTCTCCGATCAGTTCACCCACGCGGGCGCCGATCATGTGAACACCGACCACGGGGCCGTCGTTGACGCGCACGACCTTGATCGAACCGGTCGTACCGATGATGGCGCTCTTCCCGTTGCCACCGAGGCTGTACTCGTAGCTCGAGACCTGGTCGGCACCAAATTTCTCGGCTGCCTTCGCCTCGGAGTAACCCACAGAGGCAACCTCAGGATCGCAGTAGGTGACCTTGGGGATATTGAGGTCTTCGACGATGATCGGGTTCAGTCCGGCGAGTTCCTCGGCAACGAAGATCCCCTGCTGGAAGCCGCGGTGTGCCAGCTGCAGGCCGGGAACGATGTCGCCGACCGCGTAGACGCCAGGGATATTCGTGGCGAGGCGCTCATCGGTGATCACGAAGCCACGATCCATGGTGATGCCAACTTCTTCGAAGCCGAGACCAGCAGTCGAGGGTCCACGGCCGACAGCGACAAGCAGAATTTCGGCTTCGATCGTCTTGCCGTCTTCGAGGGTGACGACGACGCCGCTCTCGTTCTGGGTGACGTTCGCGAAACGCACGCCGAGTGAGTATTCGATGCCACGCTTGCGGAAGGCGCGCTCAAGCTGCTTCGAGATCGATTCTTCCTCGTTCGGCACCAGGTGAGGGAGGGCCTCGATGATGGTCACGTCAGCGCCGAATGACTTCCAGACGCTGGCGAACTCGACGCCGATCACGCCGCCGCCCAGCACGGCGACCTTCTTCGGAACGAAGTTCAGTTCAAGTGCCTGCTCGCTGGTGAGCACACGACCGCCGAGCTCAAGCCCGGGCAGGGAGCGCGAGTACGAACCGGTGGCAAGAATGACGTTCTTGCCGACAATGGTGTCGGTACCGACCTGAACGGTCGTGGGGGAGATCAGGCGACCTTCACCCTCGATGACCGTGATGCCGCGCGCCTTGATCAGGCCCTGCAGACCCTTGAATTTGCTGGCGACAATTCCTTCGCGGTAGGACGTGACCGCTGCCATGTCGATGCCGCCGAATGTCGTGGTCACACCGTACTTCGACGATTCACGGCTCACGTCGGCCACCTCGGCCGAGTGCAACAGTGCCTTGGTCGGAATACACCCTCGGTGCAAGCAGGTGCCACCGAGTTTGTCCTTCTCAATCAGTCCAACAGTGAAACCGAGCTGGACCGCACGCAATGCTGCTGCGTATCCACCGCTTCCACCACCGAGAACGACAATGTCAAAATTCTGCTCCGACACCCAGCTACTCCCTCGCGAATTACGAATTCAGCTACGACCGGCCGGCAGATTCATGATCTGGGGGCCGGAGTCCTGCGGCAAGCAACTCTTGCCTCTATGACTGTACTACGGGCGTGAAAAGTCCTCGGCCAGTCTGATCAGTGTGCGCAACGAAACACCGGTCGGTCCGGGGTTCGTAAAGCCCCAACCGCGGCCTTCGTTTTGGGCGCTTCCGGCAATATCGAGGTGGGCCCACGGAATTGCCGTGGCCTCGACTCCATCGCCATTCGTCCCGATGAACTCGCGCAGGAAAACCGCGGCCAACAGCATGCCTCCCGCCTTGTTCCCAATCTTCGCGTTGGCGATATCTGCGATATCCGAGTTCAAGAGGGCACGAAGTTCACCGGGCAAAGGCATCGGCCAGGCCAGCTCGCCGACGGCCTCGCTCGCGGCCAGAACGCTCTGAACCAGGGTCGTGTCGCCCATCGCCGCGAAGTAGCGTGTGCCCAGCGCCACGGTGGCCGCACCGGTGAGGGTGGCGACGTCAATGACGGCATCCGGGTTCTCCTCGCTCGCAGCCACGAGGCCGTCGGCCAGCACCAGGCGTCCTTCCGCATCGGTGTTCAGAACCTCAACGGTGCGACCATCGCGCATCCGCAGCACGTCGTCCGGCCGCGTGGCCGAACCCGACGGCAGGTTCTCGGCAATGCATAGCCAGGCCGTGATTCGCACGGGGAGAGTGAGTTTCGCGGCGGCCAGAACCACTGCCAGTACTGTCGCTGCGCCCGTCATGTCGTATTTCATACCGACCATTGACCCGGCGGGCTTCAAGGAGAGCCCGCCGCTGTCAAAGGTGATGCCCTTTCCCACCAGGGCGAGGTGTTTCGTCGCTTCGTCAGGGGAGTAGCTCACCTTGACGAGACGTGGAGGGCGAGTTGAGCCCTGTCCAACGCCCAGGATGCCACCGAATCCGTCTGCGGCAAGCCGCTTTTCGTCCCAGACCGTGACGTTCAGAGGTAGTCCCGCCGCTGCGTCAACGGTACGTTGAGCAAACGATTGTGGAAACAGATCGACGGGCGGCGTGTTCACGAGGTCTTTGACGAGCGCCATGGCCTCGGCGATGACGATCGCCCGAGCCACAGCGGTCGCATCGCCCTGCTGCGTGTGAACGTCGATTCGGGTCGCCGTCGATCGCCTGGTGGCGAGCGTGTCGTGACGGTACGCCGTAAATGAGTAGGAACCCAATGCTGCGCCTTCGAGCACGGCATCACTCTGTTCGTCAGTTTCGAGGGGCACAGCGAAGGCCAGGGTAGCGATGCCGGTCAACTGGCGCACCGCGGAACCGGCCATCAGGCGCAGCGCATCGGGGGAGAGAGCGGCGGCTACCGGGCCGAGGCCCACAATCGCGATGCTTTTCGCAGCCCCCAGGAGACCGGGAAGGCGCACGACCTCATCGCGAGCACCGGTAACACCGATGGCCTCGAAATACTCGGCGACCGCACTGAACGCCGCATCGGCGATGAGAACGGGCCCGTCCGGAGTCTGTGCGGATCCGACGACGAGCACGTCGGCTGTCGATTCGTGGCTCGGCAGGGTGGTCAAGGACAAAGCAGGAATGGCCATTCCTCAATGCTATCCACGCTGCCGCTGTTCGCTCTGGGCACGATGGGGCCTTGCTGAATGGGACGCCTCCTGCGGAAGGGGCCGATTAGAGTTGACGCATGCGTGATCCGGGTGACCTCTACGAGTTGAGCGACGAATCTGCCGTCGTTCCTGATGGGCTGCACCTGGTCGCAGGCCTGACCGGATTCGCCGACGCCGGTGGCGCGGTGTCGCAGTTCACCGAATACCTGCTGGGCACTCTTGAGCACACGGTGATCGCAACATTCGATACCGATGTCTTGTTGGACTACCGCGCACGCCGTCCGATCATCTATTTCGACGAGGATCACCTCACCGATTACCAGGCCCCGAGCCTGAAGCTCTACCTTGCACGTGACGAGATCGGCCAGCAATTCCTTCTGCTTGCCGGCTTCGAGCCAGATTTTCGTTGGGAGCAGTTCACCACTGCGCTTGTGCAGCTCGTCGAACGCTTCTCTGTCGTGTCGACCACCTGGGTTCATGCCATTCCGATGCCCGTGCCGCACACGCGGCCCATTGGCGTGACGGTGAGCGGCACCCGCTCAGATCTGGTCGAAACCATGTCGGTGTGGCGCCCGCACACACAGGTGCCGGCCAATGTTCTGCACTTGCTTGAGTTCCGTTTGCAGGAAAGCGGGGCATCGACAGTCGGCTACATTCTGCTGGTCCCGCACTACCTGGCTGACACCGAGTTCCCCTCTGCGGCCCTGTCCGCACTGGAAAGCACCAGCGCCGCGACGGGACTGATTTTTCCGACCGATCATCTGCGTGAGCAGAACCGGGAGTTCCTTAACCGGATCAACGAGCAGGTCGGCGAGAACCCTGAGCTCGCGAAACTGGTCGGCACCCTTGAACAGCGCTACGACTCATATATGGAGGGCAGCACCCTGCGTTCCCCACTCACCGACGAGGACGGCGAACTTCCCTCAGCCGACGAGATCGCGGCCGAGCTTGAGAAGTTCCTCGCTATCCGTCGAACCAAAGACGACGACTCGCCTGCCTGATCGCCGGTTCGTTCCCCTGCTTTCGCCTTGCTAGGTTTGATGGAGTGAACTCCCGACGATCCTGGCTTATCTTCTCAATCGGATCGTTTGCCTACCTCTCTGCGATCTTGCAGCGCACGTCGATGGGTATTGCCGGGGTAGCCGCCACAGAGCGATTTGGTGGCTCAGCCGCGGTTCTGTCGAGTCTCGCCGTCGTTCAACTCATCGTGTACGCCGCAATGCAGATTCCCGTTGGCGTGCTCATCGACCGTTTCGGCCCCCGTGTTCTGATTCTGACGGGCACCTCCCTGATGGTGCTGGGCCAGTTGTCGCTCGCCTTCGCCCCGTCAATCTCGGTCGCCGTGATCGGACGCATCCTCGTCGGCGCCGGTGATGCGATGCTCTTTATCTCCGTTATTCGCCTGATCAGCTCGTGGTTTTCCGGGCGCATCGTGCCCCAGCTGTCCCAATGGATGGGGAATATCGGCCAGCTTGGTCAAGTGGTTTCTGCGATTCCTCTCGCGTGGATTCTGGGTATGTGGGGCTGGACGCCTGCGTTCCTGTCCGCGGCATCTGTGGCTGTTATTGCTTTGATCGCCGTGATTATCGTGATTCGTGATCGACCGGCCCACAGTGAGGACCATCCACGGCCGGCGACCTGGGCAGCGGCAATCGCTCAGCTTCGACACAGCTTCAAACGGCCCGGCACTCAGTTGGGTTTTTGGTCGCACTATGTCACCCAGTCGTCGGGCACCGTTTTCAGCCTGCTCTGGGGGTTCCCGTTCATGGTCTACGGGCTCGGCTATGAACCGCACCTCGCCGCGGCCATGCTGACCATCCTCGTGGGCGCCGGCCTCATCTTCGGTCCGATTCTCGGGCTGCTTTCGGCGCGGTATCCGTTGCGTCGCAGCAATATCGTTCTCGGAATCGTGGCGGCAATTGGAACAGCCTGGGCCGTGGTGCTGCTGTGGCCGGGAACGCCGCCGATCGGGGTGATCGCCCTGCTGCTTGTGGTGTTGGGTATCGGTGGTCCCGGCTCACTGATTGGCTTCGATTTTGCCCGGACATTCAACCCTCAGCGCAGCTTGGGGGCGGCGAATGGTGTGGTGAACGTGGGCGGATTCACCGCAAGCTTCGTTTCGATGTACCTGATCGGCGTTTTTCTCGACCTCCAGAACGGATGGCGCATCAGCGCGGGTGGGAGGAGTGACCTCTACGAACTCGGCTCGTTTCGAACGGCCTTCGCCGTGCAATATCTGGTCATCGGCGTCGGGGTCGTCTTTCTTCTTCGGGCCCGTCGGCGCACGCGCCGGGGCATGTCACGTGACGAGGGAATAGAAGTGGCTCCGATCTGGGTTGCACTCTCTAGGAAGTGGCGACGGCACAAGAGCAACTGACCTGTGCCGTGGCTTGCTCCCTCCCCAAACCGTGCAATAATTGAGGCAGGACCCGTTCTGGTTCCGGAAATCTTTGGCCTCTGCGTCGAAGAGTGCGTTGCTTGACTGCAGCGTCCGGACTTGACATGGGTCCTTGTACTGCCCAAATCCAGTTCGTCGTGACGAATATCGACCGGTTTCGCACCGATCGAAGGCACTATCGCCAGGTTTGCCGGTGCAATAACCAAGCATGAGAGGTATTCGAATGGCAATCCCCGCAAAGTCAGAGGCGACGGACACCACAGAGAGCCCGGAGCCCGTAGTAGAGGCGCCCAAGAAGCGGGCTCCAGCTACCAAGGCCAAGGCCGCGGCGGTGAAAAAAGCACCTGCAGCCCCGCGCAAGCGCGCAAGCGCCAAAGCAGCCGAGGAAGAAGCATCCGAGCCTGTCGCCGATGATGCTTTCGATGACGACGACGACACCAAGCGCCCGGCCCCGGCCGAACCGCTTCCGAGTGGCGCCCTCGTGCTCTCTCTCGTCGACGACGATGACGAAGTGCCGGTCTACTCAAGCGCCATCACCGGTGCCACTGCTGACCCGGTCAAGGACTACCTGAAGCAGATCGGTAAGGTCGCCCTTCTGAATGCGGCCGAAGAAGTCGAGTTGGCCATGCGCATTGAGGCTGGCCTGTTCGCTGAAGACAAACTGTCGGTCATGACCGACGCCGAGAAGAAGAGCTCTCTCGGACGCGAACTTCAGTGGGTCGCGAAAGACGGCGCCCGTGCGAAGAGCCACCTGCTCGGCGCCAACCTGCGCCTCGTGGTCTCGCTCGCCAAGCGCTACACTGGCCGCGGAATGCAGTTCCTCGACCTCATCCAGGAAGGCAACCTGGGTCTCATCCGTGCAGTCGAAAAGTTCGATTACACCAAGGGCTTCAAGTTCTCGACCTATGCCACCTGGTGGATCCGTCAGGCCATCACACGCGCCATGGCCGACCAGGCCCGTACTATCCGTATTCCGGTTCACATGGTTGAGGTCATCAATAAGCTCGCGCGAGTGCAGCGTCAGATGCTGCAGGATCTGGGTCGCGAACCAACGCCCGAAGAGCTGAGCCGCGAACTGGACATGACTCCTGAAAAGGTTGTCGAAGTGCAGAAGTACGGGCGTGAGCCCATCTCGCTGCACACCCCGCTCGGCGAAGATGGTGACAGTGAATTCGGTGACCTGATTGAAGACACCGAAGCCGTTGTACCTGCCGACGCGGTGGGCTTCACAATGCTTCAGAAGCAGCTCGAGAGCTTGCTTGATTCGTTGTCCGAGCGCGAAGCCGGGGTCATCCGCATGCGCTTCGGCCTGGGCGATGGCATGCCGAAGACGCTGGACCAGATCGGTGACACATTCGGTGTGACGCGTGAGCGCATCCGCCAGATCGAGTCGAAGACGATGGCCAAGCTGCGTCATCCGTCGCGTTCGCAGTCGCTGCGCGACTACCTCGAGTAGATCTTGCAGGTGCGATATGCGCCGGCGATTCTCATCGGCAGAATCGTACGGAAGCTTGCCCGGTGGCGTAAACCGGGTGGTGGTTCGGCAATTCCGGGCGTCGTCGTCAACGCGATCGCGCCCGGATTCCTTACCCGCACGCTGAACAGCTTCCCCGGCGGACTCGTTATCGTCACTGGGTCGAGCGGTAAGTCGACCACGACCAAGATGCTGGTTGCGGCCGTGCGCGCGCACGGGGTGTCGGTGTTTACCAACCCCTCGACCGCCAATATCACCCAGGGGCTCACGTCTGCTCTTCTCGAAGAGGTGAGCCTCCGCGGCCGCATCGAGGGCGACATCGCAGTACTTGAGATGGATGAAGGCCACGGCGCACTCATCGCGGACTCGCTGAAGCCGCGTGTTGTGGCTCTCACCAATGTGATGGTCGATCAGATCGACCGGTTCCATGACTCGGATATGGTCGCATCAATGCTGGCGAAGATCGCCGTGAGAGCCACCGATTCCGTGGTTCTGAATAGTGACGATCTGCATTTGGTGTGGCTGGGGGAGCGCCTCACCGGTCCCGCCCGTATCGATCGCTATGGGGTGTCGGCCGAGGTTCTCGCAGCGAATCCTCGTGGACTCGGTTACAGCCTGACTGCGCCCGAGCGACTGACCGCTGCGGATGGCATTGTGCTGACCCGCGTCGACGGGTTGCGCGCCGAGGTGAACGTCGACGGCCGCAGTTACGCGTTCACTCTTCCGGCTCGGGGCACCCACTATGCAGTGGATGCCGTGACTGCCCTGGCTACCGCGCGCGCCGCACTCGGTGAACGGTTTGATCCGGTTGTTGCTCTCGCGGCAATTTCGTCGATTCCGCCCGTTTTCGGGCGGGGTGAAATCGTTTCGGTGCGCGGCCGCATGGTGGAGTTCGTTCTGGTGCAGAATCCTGCAAGTTTTCAGCTCAATGTCGACAGCCTCGAACCGGGCACCGAGCAGATCATGATCGCGATCGGCTCTGATGTACGCGACCCGTCCTACTTCTGGCCGGTGGACACGTCACCACTCGCACACGTCCTAATCGCTTCGGGGTCAAAGGCGTTCGATATCGCCCTGCAACTCGCCTACGACGGAGTAGCGGTCGACCGGGTGGAGCCCGATTTGGGCCGCGCGCTCGATGACTTTCTCCTCCTTGATGATCCGCCAAACGGACTCAAGACCATTGTTTTCTCTGCCGACTCGATGCGTCGCACCCGGACTCACCTCGGCCTCACCTCGAATGCCGAGGAGCCGGTATGACCGCACCGCTTACGATCGTGTCCCTGCTGCCCGAGCTTCTTGGCACCAATGGTGATGCTGCCAACGCGCGGGTGCTCGCCACCCGCGTCCGGTGGGCGGGGTATGACGCGAACATCATCGAAGTACGCACTGCGGCAGATCTGCCCGACGTCGTTGACGCCGTCGTCGTCGGCTCGGGCTCCGACACCGATCTGGTCGCTGCCCGTGACATCCTGGCCACACTTGCGAATGAATTCCGCGTTTGGTCGACCGGGGGAGTACCGATTCTTGCTATTGGAACAGGCTGGGAGTTGCTCAGCTGGGGAATCGAGCAGCACGACAGCACCGTCATCGAGGGGCTCGGACTGGTTGCTGGCCGAGCCGTCCCGCGCCCGGAGCGGGTGACCGACGATCTTGTTGTCGCGTCCAAGTACGGCAGGCTCATCGGCTTCGAGAATCATGCCCGTGACTATGTCGGTGCCGAAGGCTCACCACTGGGCCGCGTGATCTCGGGCTCGGGGAACGGCGCAGGATTCGAAGGAATTGTCATGGGGGAGTTCTTCGGTACTCACCTGCACGGTCCGGTGCTCGCTCGCAACCCAGGATTCGCCGATCACCTGCTCACGGTCATGCTGGCCCGTCATGGTGCGGTGTATCAGCGGGGCGCAGATGCGGCGTTCGCCGATGCCATGGCACAGGGCGCGCGCAATCAGATCGCATCGCGCCTTTCACTCGAAACGGAGTAAGCACAATGCCCCTGCTCGAACGATCTTGCGATCGTCGTGCAGGGGCATGAGGTGCGTTCGTGTTTTAGGACCGGTGATCTTCCAACAGCCGACTCGACTCGTCGTGCCAGCTTTCGGCGATGGCCGACAGCTTCTCTTGGTGCTTACGGCCGTGGTGGGCGCAAAACAGCAACTCACTGTTGTTGACGACGACCCGAATGTAAGCCTGCGCGCCACACGCGTCGCAGCGGTCTGCTGCGGTGAGCTGGTGGGGGGCTCCCTGTGCGTCGACGGCACCATTCTCGGTGGCGATCTGGGACATGTTCTCCTCCTCCAGTTGTGAAGCGTAAAACCCTGATACTCCATGTAAACACGCCTGAACCTCGGATACGAGCCATGTGGCTCCTATTTCGCTCACCGCGTAGTGAGGGCGGCGAGTGTCGAAACCGTAAATTCAATTGTGTTCACTAGTCTTAACAGTTGTGAGTTCTGACTATTCCGCCCGGCACCTTTCTGTTCTCGAAGGACTCGAGGCAGTCCGCAAACGTCCCGGCATGTACATCGGGTCCACCGACTCACGCGGCCTCATGCACTGCCTGTGGGAAGTCATCGATAACTCCGTCGACGAGGCTCTCGCCGGGCACGGCACGAGCATCGATATCGTGCTGCATCCTGACGCCAGTGTTGAGGTGCGTGACACCGCCCGCGGCATCCCTGTCGACATCGAACCGAAGACCGGCCTGTCTGGTGTCGAGGTGGTCTTCACCAAGTTGCATGCCGGGGGCAAGTTCGGCAGCGGCTCCTACGCGGCATCTGGCGGTCTGCATGGCGTCGGTGCCTCAGTCGTCAACGCGTTGTCGGAGCGACTCGACGTTGAAGTGGACCGCGACGGCAAAACGTACGCCATGTCTTTCCATCGGGGCGAGCCCGGTATTTTCACGGACACGGGAGAGAAGAGCCCGGATGCTCTGTTCACCCCGTTCCAAGACACCAGCGAACTGCGCATCATCGGCAAGGTGAAGCGCGGTGTGACCGGAACCCGTGTGCGGTATTGGGCCGATCGGCAGATCTTCACCAAGGGCGCAACGTTCCAGACGGAAGACCTGCTCGGCCGCGCCCGACAGACCGCCTTTCTCGTTCCCGGGTTGGCCATCGAAGTTGACGATCTGCGCAGCGAAGAGCCCCTCCATGAGTCGTTCAAATTCGACGGTGGAATCTCCGAGTTCGTCGATCACCTGGCACCTGATTCGCCGATCACCGACACCTGGCGCCTGACCGGCCAGGGCACGTTCGCCGAGACCGTTCCGGTGCTCAGCGACACGGGTGCGATGGTCCCCACAGAGCTCACGCGTGAGTGCCAGGTCGACATAGCGCTGCGCTGGGGAACGGGCTACGACACTGTCGTGCGAAGCTTCGTCAACATCATCTCCACTCCGAAGGGGGGAACACACCAGGCCGGCTTTGATGCTGGATTGGTCAAGTTTCTGCGGGCACAGGTCGAACAGAATGCACGCCGGCTGAAGGTGGGTACCGACAAGCTCGAGAAGGATGATGTCATGGCCGGCCTTACCGCCGTTCTGACGGTACGCCTGCCCGAGCCTCAGTTCGAGGGCCAGACCAAAGAGGTTCTGGGCACTCCCGCGGTACGGGCCATCGTGGCCAACGTCGTCGCGAAGACTCTCGGCGAGCGGTTTGCGTCGACCAGGCGCGACGATAAAGCCCAGTCGGCCCTGGTACTCGACAAAGTTGTCGCCGAAATGAAGTCGCGGCTGTCAGCTCGGGCCCACAAAGAGACCCAGCGGCGCAAGAATGCGCTTGAGAGTTCGTCGCTTCCGGCGAAGCTCGTTGACTGCCGCAGCAATGATGTGGCTACCAGCGAGTTGTTCATCGTCGAAGGCGATTCCGCACTGGGAACGGCCAAGTTGGCCCGAGACAGTGAACACCAGGCGCTGCTCCCGATCCGCGGCAAGATTTTGAACACCCAAAAGGCGTCGGTGGCTGACATGCTCGGCAACCTGGAGTGCGCGTCGATCATTCAAGTGATCGGTGCCGGTTCTGGCCGCAGTTTTGACCTGTCGGCTGCTCGCTACGGCAAGATCATCATCATGAGTGATGCCGATGTGGATGGCGCACACATTCGCACGTTGCTGCTCACTTTATTCTTCCGGTACATGCGTCCGATGATCGAGGATGGCCGTATTTTCGCAGCGGTTCCGCCGTTGCACCGGGTGGTCGTGATGAACCCCGGGTCAAAGCCGAACGAGACGATCTACACCTATTCGGAGGCCGAGTTGCAGGGCGTTCTGGCCGGATTGAAGCGCACCGGCAAGCGCTATCAAGATCCGATCCAGCGCTACAAGGGTCTCGGCGAGATGGATGCCGATCAGCTTGCAACGACGACAATGGAGCGAGCGCATCGCACGCTGCGACGAGTTCGCGTTTCCGATGCTGAAGCGGCTGGCGCCGTGTTTGAGTTGCTCATGGGCAACGATGTGGCGCCCCGCAAAGAGTTCATCATCGACAGCGCCGACGGCCTCTCGCGTGACCGGATCGACGTCTAGCCGCGAGCCGTAGTCCGCCGGCGCGTGACCTAGCTGATCTGCGCGCCGATGGCGCCAATGACCGCATCGAGCATCACGCCGGAAGCATCGCGGCGCGCACCGGATTCCGGCAGTGTGCGCGGGGATCCATCAGACGCGACGGCGTGTGCCGGCGCAGCACCGACCCAGGCGACCGCGAGGGTGTCTTCGCCCTTCAGGAAACGCTGGGCACGCACACCACCCGTCGCGCGGCCCTTGGCCGGGAACTCGGTGAAGTCCGACACCTTGGCGCTACCCGGGTCAACGCCGAGGAGAGTCTGGCTCCCGATGGCAACCGTCGCGACGACTGCGGTTTCGGCATCTGCTGGTGACACACTGGTGAAGGCGATGACCGCAGCGTCAGCGGAAAGCTTGATGCCTGCCATGCCACCTGCGGCCCGGCCCTGCGGGCGAACGCCGCCAGCCGAGAACCGAAGCAGCTGTGCATCTGAGGTCACGAAGACAAGCTCGTCATCGTCGCCGCCCTGGACGGCTCCTACAACCTCGTCTTTCGCCTTCAACGCAATGATCTCGAAGTCGGGCTTGTTCGCCCAGTCGCCCGGGGCGAGGCGCTTGACGACGCCCTGCTTCGTGCCCAAGGCGATCGGCTGCTCGGAGTCGAGCGAGACGATCGCCAACACCTTCTCGCTCTTATTCGACAGAGCCAGGTAATCGCCGACCTTCACGCCGGCAGCCAGCTGGATCGAACTGGACGGCATCAGCGGCAGATCAACCGGAGTAAACCGGATCAGTCGACCCAGGTTGGTCACGGCCCCGATTTCGGCGCGAGTTGTCGTGTCAAGCACCGAGAGCACGGCATCATGCTTGCTGCGGCGCTTCACCGGGCTGGCCCGGTCGGGCAGGGTTTCGTTGCTTTCGGCGACGTCGACCCGGGCAATGCGGCCCGTGACGCTCACGTAGACACGCGTCGGGGCGTCCTGCACCTCCAGAACCACCGGAGTACCCCGCTTGGCAGCGGCACCCGCAATGCTCGGCTTGGCCTCGGTGAGCAGAGTGCGTCGGGGGGTACCGAATTTCTCGGCGACCGCCGCGAGCTCGTCGGAAACGAGGGTGCGGATGGCCTTCTTGCTGCTGAGAAGTTTCTCGAGGGCGGCAATCTCCGCCTCGAGCTGGTCACGCTCGGACTCAAGCTCAATGCGGGAGAAGCGGGTCAGACGGCGCAAGCGCAGTTCGAGGATGTACTCGGACTGTAGCTGGCTGAGCTCAAAGACCTCGATCAGGCGCTTGCGGGCCTGTTCGCTGTCGTCGCTCGTTCGGATGACCTGAATGACCTCATCAATGTCGATGATGGCGATGAGAAGCCCGAGCACCAGGTGCAGGCGCTCCTTGCGGCGAGCGAGCCGGTAGGCGCTTCGACGGGTCACAACTTCAATGCGGTGACCGACGTATACGACGAGCAGCTCGCGCAGGCCGAGGGTCTGGGGGCCGCCGTCGACGAGTGCGACCGCGTTGATGTTGAAGGAATCCTCGAGGGGCGTGTAGCGGTAGAGCTGCTCGAGGACCGCTTCAGGGCTGAACCCGGTCTTGATGCCGATGACGAGCCGCAGACCCTTCATGCGGTCGGTGAGGTCGGTCACATCGGAGATACCTGAAAGCTTCTTCGAGTTGACGCCTTCTTTGATCTTTTCGATGACCTTTTCGGGGCCAACAAGGTAGGGCAACTCGGTGACGACCAGCCCGGTCTTGCGAGCCGAGATGGCCTCGATCGAGACACGAGCGCGCGTCTTGAAACTGCCGCGGCCTGTCGCGTAGGCATCCTTGATTCCAGACAAGCCCACAATGGTGCCGCCGGTTGGAAGGTCTGGTCCGGGAACAAACTCCATCAGCTCGTCGAGGCTCGCATCAGGGTGCGCAAGCAAATGGCGCGCGGCACCGACGACCTCAATGAGGTTGTGTGGTGCCATGTTCGTGGCCATGCCGACGGCGATGCCGCTGGCGCCGTTCACAAGCAAGTTCGGATAGGCGGCCGGCAGTACCTCAGGTTGGGTGAGCTGGTTATCGTAGTTGGGCACGAAGTTCACGACATCTTCGTCGAGATTCTCGGTCATGGCCAGGGCGGGTGCCGCGAGGCGCGCTTCTGTGTAGCGGGACGCAGCCGGGCCGTCATCGAGCGAGCCGAAGTTGCCGTGCCCGTCAATGAGCGGCACACGCAGTGTGAACGCTTGCGCCATGCGCACTAGCGTGTCGTAGATTGCGGTGTCACCGTGCGGGTGGAGCTTGCCCATCACCTCGCCGACGACACGAGCAGACTTCACGTGTCCTTTGTCGGGGCGCAGCCCCATTTCTGCCATCTGGTAGAGGATGCGTCGCTGCACGGGCTTGAGGCCGTCGCGGGCGTCGGGCAGGGCACGCGAGTAAATAACCGAGTACGCGTATTCGAGGAACGAGCCTTGCATCTCATCGGAGACATCGACGTCTTCGATACGTTCGGCGATCACAGCGGGCGGAGTAGGTTCTGAGCGGCTCATTCGTGGATTCTGCTTGAGGCGTGCTCGGTGCAATCAGGCCTGCACAGCGCACTGTTCGGATGGACGCGGTTCGGGTATCGCGGAAAAACCGGAATAGCTGTGGAAGACTTGTTCCGATGCCCATGATTCTACCGGCCCGTCAATTCGGAGCCCTGCGCCTTGCCGATGTTCTCACAAGTTCTCTTGCGGCCTTGGCGGGGAAGCAGAACGTGTTCTCGCTGCCGCCCGTCGAGAAGGCCGTCGTCGTACTCGCCGACGGGCTTGGCGTGAGTGCGATCAAGGCCCGCGCGGGACACGCCCGTTTCCTCGCGACGCGGCTCACCAAATCGGCGGTGATCGAGGGTGTGTTCCCAGCAACGACTGTTGCCGGCATCGCCTCCCTCACAACGGGTGTGCAGCCCGGTCAGCATGGCCTTGTCGGCTATAAGGTGCGCGATGCCGACAATGACAGGGTGGTGAATCAGCTCAGCGGCTGGGACGAGGGAATGCAGCCGGCCACCTGGCAGCGAGCCACGACGGTCTTCGAACGCTCAGCGGCTGTCGGTGTTCCGAGTTTCGCAATCGGGCCCAAACGTTTTTACGGTTCCGGCTTCAGCCAAGCCGCTCTGCGCGGCGCCACCTATCTCTCGGCCGAAAGCATCGCCGATCGCTTCGCAATGGCCCGCCGGGTGCTGGATACGACACCCCGGGCACTCATCTATCTTTATGTTGCCGAACTCGACATCGCAGCTCATGCGTTCGGCTGGGAATCACCCAAATGGCTCGCTCAACTCGAAATACTTGATGGGGAGCTCGCCCGGTTCGAGTCAGGCCTCGGCGCCACCGAGGGGCTTCTCGTGACGGCGGATCACGGCGTGATCGATGTGCCGAGCACCAAGCACATCCTGTTTGACACGGTTCCTTCGCTCGTCGCCCACGTGCGCCACATCGGGGGAGACCCGCGCTGTCTGCACCTCTACCTTGAAGCGGGACTTGCGGACGGTGCTGCTGATGTTCTCGCCGAGTGCTGGCGTGACACCGAAGCGGATCGGGCCTGGGTCTTCACCCGAGACGAAGCGATCGAAGCGGGTCTTTTCGGACCGGTGGCCGACGAAGTGCGTCCTCGGATTGGCGACGTCATCGTCGCAGCGCGCAAACTTGTCGCCTACTACGACTCACGTGAAACGAATCAGGCTCCGCGCTCAATGGTGGGCCAACACGGATCGTTAACCGATGAGGAAGTACGCATCCCCTTGATTCGCGCCGGTGCATTCGCCGTCTGAACAGAACCAGACGGCGAACGCGATCAACCGAATCAGCTCGACTGAGGCGAACTAGGCGGGGTACTGGCCGCGCTTGACCTGCGGCTTCGGCAGACGCATCGGGCGCAATTGCAGGGCACGCATTGCGGCGTACCAACGCACCTTTTCTGCCTTGCCCGTGCCAAACTTCGCCCCAACCTTCTTGGTCACGATGAAACCGAGAATCAAGCAATCGACGACGGCCACGAGGAAGAACGCCCAGAGGGCGATGATCCCATAGGTCTGCACCAGCGGGTCGGGGAAAAAGGTGAGCAAAATCACCAGGAACATCACCGGGATCATGAATTCGCCCACGTTGAAGCGCGCGTCGACGTAGTCGCGCACGAAGCGCTTCTGTGGGCCGCGCTCACGCACGGGCAGGTACTTGTCCTCACCGTTCGCCATGCCGATTCGGGCACGTCCACGTGCCTCCATCGACTTCTCACGAGCCTGCTTGGCTGCAAGCTTGCGGTCACCGGGCACCAGGGGGCGCTTATTGGCGGCCTCCTGCTGCTTGCGCGTTGGGGTGGCCTGGCCTTTGCCGGCCGTAGCATCGGCAGCGAGACGGGCGGCCGTCTCTTCGGCAGACTCGATCGACGGTTGGGCGTCGGGGTTTACGGGGTTCTTAGCCACATTAATTCCTTGCGATTGTTTGGTTTAAGATTACCTCTATGACGGATACCTCGAAGACAGACTCTCACGGTGCTTCCAGCCTCGATATCGCGCTTCGACACGCCGTCGAGGGTGGGCTCGCCGCCACGATTTCGGATCTCTGCGCTCTGGTGCGCATTCCGTCGGTCTCGTGGGCCGCCTTTGACCGCGCCCACGTGCGCGAAAGTGCCGACGCCGTTGCCGCTTTGGCGCGCTCTCTCGGCGTGTTCGACTCGGTCGAGGTGAAACAAGCCGCGCTTCCCGGTAGCGACCATCTGGGTCAGCCCGCCGTTCTGGCCACCCGCGCGGCGAAAAACGGCAAGCCGACCGTGGTTCTCTACGCACATCACGATGTGCAGCCCCCCGGAAAAGATGAGGAATGGCAGTCGAACCCCTACGAGCCGACGGTGCGCGGCGATCGACTTTATGGTCGCGGGGCGGCCGACGACAAGGCCGGCGTGATGGCCCACATCGCATCGATCCGTGCCGTGATCGAAGCCACCGGCACAGACTTTGATCTTGGACTCGTCCTCTTCATTGAGGGGGAGGAAGAGTTCGGAAGTGGCTCGTTCACCACGTTCCTGGATGAGAACCATGATGCGCTCTCGGGCGATGTGATCGTCGTGGCGGACTCCAACAACTGGGACATTGACACGCCGGCCCTCACGATTGGGCTGCGCGGAAACGTGACATTCAAACTGACCGTGCGCACGCTGTCGCATGCGTCGCACTCCGGAATGTTCGGGGGAGCGGTTCCGGACGCGATGATCGCGACCATCCGACTGCTCGCCACCTTGCACGACGAGCAGGGCAGCGTTGCCGTCGTAGGACTGACCAGTCATGACCAGGTGACCCCCGCATACTCCGAGGGTCAGCTCCGACTCGAGGCCGGCCTGCTTGAGGGCGTGGCGGCGATCGGTCAGGGCAGCATCCTCAGTCGCATCTGGGCTCAGCCCTCGCTCACCGTCACTGGAATTGACGCACCCTCGGTCGACAACGCGTCAAACACGCTGTCACCGGCGATTCGAGTGCAGATCAGCCTGCGTGTGGCACCGGGCCAGAAGGCTCAGGAGGCCTATGATGCGGTCGAGGCTCATCTGATCTCCCACGCTCCCTTCGGCGCTCACCTGGAGTTCGATGACGTGGACACCGGCGAACCGTTCCTCGTCGACACCAGCGGCTGGGCCGTAGCCGAGGTTCGTTCGGCGATGGCCGATGCCTGGGGCGTGGCTCCCGTTGACATTGGGGTCGGTGGATCAATCCCGTTCATCGCGGATCTTGTGCGCGTCTTTCCATCGGCACAGATTTTGGTTACCGGTGTTGAAGACCCCGATTCCCGGGCCCACAGCCCCAATGAGTCGTTGCACCTCGGCGTGTTCAAACGCGCCATTCTCAGTGAGGCCCTTCTGCTTGGGCGCCTCAACGAACGCACAATCGTCGCCTCGAACAACTTTCCCGACTAAAGGAATGCTTTCGGCCGGTTCGCAGTTGGGCAGAGTTAGAATCGGAGCAGCATTGACAGACCAAGGAGCACCATGACCGACATCACCACTGCCGTCCCGACGAAGGCCGCCGACGAAGCGGCAGCTCACGCTGTGGGCCTGAGTGAGGCTGCTGCCGATAAGGTGCGGAGCCTGCTCGGACAGGAAGGTCGCGATGACCTGCGTTTGCGTGTCGCAGTGCAGCCTGGCGGCTGCTCCGGGCTGATCTACCAGCTCTACTTCGACGAGCGCATGCTTGACGGCGATGCCGTCGTTGACTTCGACGGTGTCGAGGTCATCGTCGACAAGATGAGCGTGCCCTACCTTGAAGGCGCCACCATCGACTTTGAGGACACCATTCAGAAGCAGGGTTTCACCATCGACAATCCCAACGCCGGGGGAAGTTGCGCCTGCGGAGACTCGTTCCACTAAGACCCATAAGCACGCCAAACTGGGAGATTGTCCGTCAGGACAGTCTCCTATTTTGGTTTCTGTGAGATTTTCAAGGCCGAATTCAGCCGAGATTGAGGGTTTATTGCGCAACTCGGGCCTCAGAGTGCACATGGGGCGGCATCTCGGAGAGTAGGCTAGAACCGGTCAAAGCACTTCCTGTGAAGTGCCCTCGAGTCTCCCGAAAGGTCACCGGTGCGCACACATCGCCGTCTCCGATGGGCTGCAATTCCAATCGCAGCGACATTAACGATTGTTCTTGCCGGGTGTACTACCGCCCAGCTGAATGGTTTTCTCCCCGGTTTTGTTGATGGCGAAGAGGCGGTGACAAACCACACTTCGCGCATTTCAGGACTCTGGACGACGTCGTGGATTGTTCTTCTCATCGTCGGCCTCATCACATGGGGCCTCACGATCTGGGCTGTGGTCGTCTACCGCCGCCGAAAGGGTCAGACCGGTCTCCCGGTTCAGATGCGCTACAACATGCCCATCGAGATCTTCTATACGATCGTTCCCCTCATCCTGGTGATCGGCTTCTTCGCCTTCACCGCGCGTGACCAGGCCGCGATCGAGGCTCGCTTCGACAAGCCTGACGTTCAGATTGAGGTCATGGCCAAGCAATGGGCCTGGGACTTCAACTACGTGAATGAAGACGTGTACTCGGAAGGCGTCCAGGCCCAGCCGGTTCCTGATGCTCCGGCCGGCACCATCAACGAGTCCAAGCTCCCCGAGCTGGTCCTGCCGGTCGGTGCCAAGGTCGAGTTCAAGCTTGAGTCACGCGACGTCGTGCACTCGTTCTGGGTCATCGACTTCCTCTACAAGAAAGACGTCATCCCGGGCAAAACCAACTACATGTCGCTCATCCCGGAGCGCATTGGTACCTTCGCCGGAAAGTGTGCGGAGCTCTGTGGTGAGTACCACTCGCTCATGCTCTTCAACGTGAAGGTCGTCTCGCAGGCTGACTACGACGCATACATCCAGTCTCTTCGTTCTGCTGGCTACACCGGTCAGCTTGGCCAGGAATACGACCGCAACAGCAATCTTCCGGGCACGGGCGCCCCGACGACAGAGGAGGGCCACTAGTCCATGAGCACCATCACAGCACCCGCCCCGAGTTCGACTGCGCCCGTTGGTTCACCTTCGGCCGAACGCAAGGGCAACATCCTGGTCAAGTGGATCACCTCCACTGACCACAAGGTCATCGGATACATGTATCTGATCACCTCGTTCATCTACTTCTGCATCGGCGGCGTGATGGCTTTGGTCATTCGCGCTCAGTTGTTCGCTCCAGGTCTCGAGATCGTTCAGACCAAGGAGCAGTACAACCAGCTGTTCACGATGCACGGCACGATCATGCTTCTCATGTTCGCTACCCCGCTGTTCTTCGGCTTCGCGAATGCGTTGATGCCGCTTCAGATCGGCGCACCCGATGTGGCCTTCCCTCGGCTGAACGCCTTCTCCTACTGGTTGTTCAACTTCGGTAGCCTGATTGCCGTGGCCGGCTTCCTCACCCCGCAGGGTGCGGCATCTTTCGGCTGGTTTGCCTACCAGCCATTGGCCAGCACGACGTTCTCGCCGGGCGCCGGCGGGAACCTGTGGATGGTCGGCCTTGGCCTGTCGGGCTTCGGGACGATCCTCGGTGGCGTGAACTTCATCACGACCATCATCACGATGCGCGCTCCGGGTATGACGATGTTCCGTATGCCGATCTTCACCTGGAACACGCTGGTCACCTCGATCCTGATCCTGATGGCGTTCCCTGTTCTTGCTGCTGCACTTCTCGCTGCTGCCGGTGACCGCATCTTCAGCATGCACATCTACGATCCAGCGAACGGTGGCGCCATTCTCTGGCAGCACTTGTTCTGGTTCTTCGGTCACCCTGAGGTGTACATCATTGCGCTGCCGTTCTTCGGTATCGTCTCTGAGATCTTCCCGGTGTTCAGTCGCAAGCCGATCTTCGGCTACAAGACGTTGGTGTACGCAACGATATCGATTGCTGCTCTCTCTGTCACTGTCTGGGCTCACCACATGTATGTGACGGGATCGGTACTGTTGCCCTTCTTCTCGCTCATGACAATGCTCATTGCGGTTCCTACGGGGGTGAAGATCTTCAACTGGATCGGCACCATGTGGCGGGGGTCGCTGACCTTTGAAACGCCGATGCTCTGGGCTATCGGCTTCTTAGTGACGTTCACCTTCGGCGGTCTGACCGGTGTCATTCTGGCGTCGCCGCCGCTGGACTTCCACGTCTCTGACACATACTTCGTTGTGGCACACTTCCACTATGTTGTGTTCGGCACCGTCGTCTTCGCGATGTTCAGTGGCTTCTACTTCTGGTGGCCCAAGTGGACCGGAAAGATGCTCAATGAGTCGCTCGGCAAGTGGCACTTCTGGTTGCTCTTCATCGGCTTCCACACCACGTTCCTGGTGCAGCACTGGTTGGGTGTCGTGGGAATGCCGCGTCGCTACGCGACCTATTCGCCCGACGACGGCTTCACCTGGATGAACGAACTTTCTACCGTGGGTGCCATGATCTTGGCCACGTCGCTGATCCCGTTCTTCTTGAACGTATACATCACGGCGCGCAAGGCACCGAAGGTCACAGTGAACGACCCGTGGGGTTACGGCTCGTCGCTTGAGTGGGCCACGTCGTGCCCGCCGCCGCGCCACAACTTCACCTCGATTCCGCGCATTCGCTCCGAGCGCCCGGCGTTCGACCTGAACCACCCCGAGGTGGGTATCCCGGTCGGCATCGGTCCGGCAAAGGATGCGCCGGATTCTCCCACCTATGACGCCGCCTCGGAAAAGGTCAAGTAAATGAAAGCCAACGTCAATCTCTTCTGGATCCTGACGGTATTCTTCGCCATCTCCAGTGCCGGCTACACGGTATGGAGCCTCCTCGATCCGGCCCATGCCAAGGTCGAGTGGGCGGGCACCATCACCCTGGCACTGTGTGCCATCTTGTTCGCGTTTGTCGGTTTCTACCTCGACCGCGTGCACAAGGCGCAGGGCGGCGAGATGCCCGAAGATCGTCTCGACGCAAACATCGATGACGGTGATCCCGAGCTGGGCTTCTTCAGCCCCTGGAGTTGGTGGCCGATCATGCTCGCGGCCAGCGCTGCGCTGCTGTTCTTGGGCCTCGGAATCGGATTCTGGATCTGCTTCATCGCAGTCGGCGTCGGCGTGATTAGTCTCGTCGGCTGGGTCTACGAGTACTACCGCGGACTCTTCGCCCGCTAAACAGCACCGAACGAAACGACGGCGCCCTCCACACGGAGGGCGCCGTCGTGTTTAACGGAAGCCTCTCCGCGATTTGGCTGAATCAGTTTCCTGGGCAGCCGTTCACCGCCGCCAGCGGGCAGTTTCCGTGGCCACGAGCTGGCGGTTGCGCTGGCCGCCTATGGGCACGTTCCTCGTGGCCATTGACAGGCTGTTCCAGTCGTCTCCCGCTGTGGACTAAGGGCAAGAACGTGTGGATGAGTTCGGGCGTGTCATACTCGGCCGGCCCATCCTGAGCTGCTGCAGAGCCCTTCGTCCGCACTGAGGCCGGTGCCGTAGTAGCTCGTTTCAGTGGGCTCCTCGCCAGTCTCGTCGATAACCGATTTCAGGTTTCGGGCCGGTGCTGGGATGAGTTCGTGAGCGCGATCGATAGGGACCTCGTGCAGGTAGAGGAACCACTCCGCGGCGCGTTTCATATGCGCCTCACTCGTTCCGCGGTGCAGGCGCAGCACGGTGCAGATTCCATTGTTGATACCGCCTTCCGGCGGCGAAGTGGTGCGGGCGTTGCCGGGGCGAACCGAAGTGAAATGTTAGCGGCCATGGAAAACTGCCCATAGGCGGCCACGAAACTGCCCACTGGCGGCCACAGAACTGCCCACTGGTGGCCATGAGATCTGCCCACTTCCTGTTCACCCCGACCGTGGTTAAGCGGCGGGAGCCTCTTCCTGGGGTTTGATGACGGTGTCTAAAACGCACCAAAGTCGCCCAGAAAGAGGCCCGAATGAAGTTTGACGGAGAAATCATGGAAATACTTGCTGCCTACGACCTGACCGGGTGGTTGCGCGCTGCAGCCGAGCTGACGGGCTGTTCCCATCACACGGTTGCCCGGCATGTCGCCGCCCGTGACGCGGGTAAGCCGATCGCCGAACCGGCGTATCGGGGGCGGGTCACGGACGCGTTCATGGACAAGATCGAGGAGTGGGTCGTCGCCTCGCATGGCAAGATCCGCGCCGATAAAGCCCACGAGAAGCTCGGTTCGTTGGGCTATGAGGGGTCGGAACGGTCGACGCGTCGAGCGGTCGCGCAGGTGCGGGCCGCGTTCCGGCTCGGGCACACCCGGGTGCACCGGCCGTGGGTGACGGAGCCGGGGATGTGGTTACAGTACGACTTCGGTGACGGCCCGCTGATCGAGGGCCGCAAGACGGTGTTGTTCGTGGCCTGGCTGGCGTGGAGTCGGTTCCGGATCGTGATCGCTTTGCGGGACCGCACGGCACCGAGCGTGTTCGCCGCGTTGGATCGCACCTTTCGCCTGCTTCGAGGGCGCGCCGACGTATGTGCTGACGGACAACGAGAAAACGGTCACGGTGTCGCATATCGCCGGCGTCCCGGCGCGAAACCATCAGACGATGGACTTCGCCCGCCACTACGGCGTCACCGTGCTGACCTGCCAACCCTCCGACCCGGCCTCCAAGGGCGGGGTGGAAGCGGCGGTGAAGGTCGCCAAGGCCGACATTGTGCCCAAGAACACCAACCTACGGGCCGAGTACGACTCGTTCGCCGAGATCGAAGCGGCCTGTGATGCGTTCATGGATGACGTCAACAACCGGGAACACCGCGCCACTCGGCGGAAGCCTTCGTCGATGCTCGCCGAGGAACAGCTGCGGTTGCCCCGCATCCCGTCGGCCCCGCACACCATCGCGTTCGGCTTGACCCGGATGGTGCCGCCGAACACTCCGATGGTCACGTTCGAGAACGGTCAGTACTCGGTGCCGTCGTTCCTGCTCGCCGCGGAGGTGTTCGTGCGCAGTCATGGCGCTGGCGCCGACGAGCAGGTGATCGTCGTGCACGTCGGCCTCGACGGCCCCATGGAAGTCGCCCGGCACCAGCGGGCCAGGCCCGGCAGCCCGCAGCTCGACGACGCACACTTCCTCGACCACCGGGAGAAGATCCCGGGCGAGTACACGATCAAGGCGAGAAGCGCCGCAGAAGCCGACTTTCTCGGCATTGGTGCGGGCGCGCACGCCTGGCTGATCGAGGCGGCCGCGTCGGTCACGACACGGATGAATGTGAAGATGGCCGACGCGGCCGCCCTGGCGAAGATCAGCGGTATCGAACGGGTCGATGAGGCCCTGGGCACCGCGGCCGCTTACGGGCGGTTCGCGACCGGGGACCTTCCGTCGATCCTCGGCACGAACCTCGCCCGGGCTCAGACACATCGTGCCGACGAGGCCACGTCTCTGGCGCAGGGCACGGCCGGGTGGGCCGCAATCGGGCAACCGCTCGTGCCCGTCTTCAACGTCGTTGCGACCGACTCCGACGAGTGGGAGGAGAGCGCGTGAGCGTCACTCAGGCGGCTCCGCCTGCGCTTCCGGCGGAGCTGGAATCGTTGATGCGGCAGCTGAAGATGCCCTACGCCCGCGCGCTCGCACCGGAGCTGATTGCGACGGCCCGCGCGCAACGCTGGGAACCAGCGGAGATGATCAAGGCCCTGTTCGTCGAGGAAGTCACCGGCCGATCCCGCTCGATGCTCGCCGCCCGGCGGAAAGCGGCCGGGTTCCCGACCGGGAAGACGTTCGAGAGTTGGGACGAGTCCGCGTGCTCGATTCCGTTGCCGACGCGGGAGGCGTTACGCACCTTGGAATGGGTTGCCCGGAAGGAGAACGTCGTCGTCTGCGGGCCAAGCGGCACCGGGAAGACGTTCTTCCTTGAAGCCCTCGGCCAGCAGTCCGTGGAGGCGGGCCTGCGAGTCGCCTGGTTCCGCCTCGAGGACCTCGGCGCGTTGGTGCGCGCCCACCGTTCCGACGACTCCGTCAACCGAGTCGTCACCCGCATTCTTCGGGCCGACCTGATTGTGATTGACGATATTGGCCTGCTCGAAGTCGGTGCGGACGCCGCGGAAGGGCTCTACCGGCTCCTTGACGCCGCCTACGAGAAACGGTCCATAGCGGTCTCGTCGAACCTGCACCCGGCCGGTTTCGACGAGCTCATGCCCAAAACCCTCGCGACGGCGACCGTTGACCGGCTCCTGCACCACGCGCACGTCTGCCAAACCTCGGGCGAATCGATCCGGCTCACCCAAGCCCTCGCCGGGAAAGGCGTCACCGCTATGAACTAAACCCCGCACGCTCCGCACGGCCAACGCCACCGAACCCCAGGTGGGCAGCTCTGATGGCCGTGTGTGGGCAGTTTTCATGGCCACCAGCGGGCATTTTCTGCTGGCCGCCTGTGGGCAGTTCCTATTGGCCATTGACAGTCGCCGGCCACCATCGGTTCGGAGACTGAACTTCAGGTGGCGGCGGATGTTCATCTGAACGTGAAACACGCAGCGCCGCGTCTTCGTCAGGCTGCGGTGGGCTCCCGGGCGGACCACTGCCAAGCGAGGACCTGCAGGGTTTCGGCGACGGCGATGAGCAAGTGCCAGGAGCCGATCCAGATCCCGTCGACGAGGACCTGATGATGGGGTGGTTGTGAGCGCGATCCTGCTACTGCTGCGTGGGCACCGTCACTTTACGAAAGCTCACGATCTCGAATGCAGCTGTCACAGACTGTCGGGCGCCAGGCGCAGGGGAGTCAGCGCCCGCCTCATGGTGGTGCGCTGACGGGCCCATACCGACGAGGGCCGCGATCTCGGACGCGGTGAGACTCATCTGAAATGAGAGTTCCTGACGCGACTCCATCCTGAAGTGGACAGCCAACCCGTCGATCAGATGTGCCGCCTTGTCGTTCTGCAGGCCCAGTGCCAGTCCGGCTGCCCGCAGCTCGCGAAGATGGGACGGCTGGGGGATGACGACGACAAGAACACCATCGGTACGAAGAACTCGTGCGAACTCCGCGGCATTGCGAGGTGCGAACACGTTGAGAATGAGATCCGCAGCCGCGTCGGCGATCGGGAGCGGCGACCACACATCCGCGACGAGCCCGTCAACAGGGGAGCGAGTCTCACCGCCTCGACGCACAGTTCTACCGACGGCTGCGGGGGAGATGTCAAGCGCGAGCGCGCAAGCCCCGGGGACGGCATCGAGAACGCCGGTCAGATAATAGCCGGTGCCACAACCCACATCGAGTACCTTCCGTGGCTCCACGGCGGCCACGTGGGCGCTCAACGCCTCGCGAAGTGGTCGATACCAGCCGGCGCCGAGGAATGCATCGCGAGCATCGAGCATCGCCGGACTGTCTCCGATGAGACCGTGCGCGCTCAACAGAGTGATGTAGCCCCGCTTGTTCACATCGTACGAGTGGCCGTGGCGACAGACGAGTGCGAGAGGCTCGCGTGGTGTGAGGACACCAAAACAGATCGGGCACCGAAGCCACTCCGACAAAGTCTGGAGTGACATCGATGCCCGATCTGTTGATGTCGAATACTAGCCGTGACTAGTGGTGGTCACCGTGCGACTGCTCGAGTTCGCCCTTGGTGACGGGAGCGATCCGATCTTCGAAGAACCACCGGGAGAGTGCAGCGCGGAGGCGCTGAACGCCAGTGATCTGACCCTTCGCATTCGGACGAATCATCAGAGGCTTGTAGTCGTTGTAGCTGACCAGCTTCCAGCGCTCGTATTCATCGACCGGCTGGTGAACCTCGATGTACTCTCCGCCGGGAAGGCGAACAATGCGACCGGATTCGAAGCCGTGCAACACGATCTCACGATCCTTCTTCTGCAAGGCCAGGCACACGCGCTTGGTCAGCAGGTAGGCCAGGATCGGTCCGAGAACCGTGATCGCCTGAATCGCGTGGATCACGCCTTCCATGGTGACGTGGAAGTGCGTCGCAATGATGTCCGACGACGCAGCAGCCCAGAGGCCCGCGTAGAAGGTGACACCGGCAGCGCCGATCGCGGTGCGGGTCGGAGCGTTACGCGGGCGATCCAGGATGTGGTGCTCGCGCTTGTCTCCGGTGATCCACGCCTCGATGAAGGGGTAGAACATCACCAGGACGATGAAGATACCGATGATCACCAGCGGTGCCAGGATGTTCCACGAGTAGGTGTGGTTCAACCAAACGGTCTCCCATCCCGGTGGAATCAGACGCAGAGCCCCATCGGCAAAACCGATGTACCAGTCCGGCTGGGTACCGGCTGAAACCGGCGACGGGTCATACGGTCCGTAGTTCCAGATCGGGTTGATGGTGAAGAACGACGCCATCAGCATCACGACGCCGAAGACGATGAAGAAGAATCCGCCTGCCTTCGCGGCATACACCGGCAGAACCGGGAATCCGACGACGTTCTGGTTCGTCTTACCTGCACCGGGGAACTGCGTGTGCTTGTGAACAACGACGAACAGAAGGTGCATTGCGATGAACGCGACGACCAGCGCCGGCAGCAGCAGGATGTGCAGTGAGTAGAGGCGACCGACGATATCTTCACCCGGGAACTCGCCGCCGAAGAGCAGGAACGAAATCCATGTTCCGGCGACGGGGATGCCCTTGATGATTCCATCGATGATTCGCAGGCCATTTCCGGACAGCAGGTCGTCGGGGAGCGAGTAGCCGGTAAAGCCTTCTGCCATCGCGAGGATGAAGAGCACGAAGCCGATCACCCAGTTCAGTTCACGCGGCTTGCGGAACGCACCGGTGAAGTAAATGCGCAGCATGTGCAGTCCGATGGCGGCGACGAAGAGAAGCGCCGCCCAGTGGTGAACCTGACGCATCAGGAGACCACCGCGAATGTCAAAGGAGATGTCGAGTGTCGACGCCATGGCGGCAGACATCTCGACGCCCTTCAACGGTACGTAGGAGCCGTCGTAGAACATCTGCGTCATTGACGCCTGGAAGAAGAAAGTCAGGAAGCTTCCGGACAGCAAGATGATGACGAAGCTATACAGCGCCACCTCACCAAGAAGGAAGGACCAGTGGTCAGGGAAGATCTTTCGACCTAGCTCCTTGACCGCTGTAGAGATGCTGGTGCGCTCGTCGAGGTAGTTCGCCGCTGCAGCGGTGAAGCCGCCCGACTTTTTAGCCTCGGCGGGTGCGCTCGTGGTGGTTGACGTGCTCAAGAACGCTCCCAGAAGCTCGGTCCGACGGGTTCGGTGAAATCGCTCTGCGCGATGAGGTAGCCCTCAGCGTCGACGGCGATGGGCAGCTGTGGGAGTGGCCGCTTGGCCGGTCCGAAGATGACCTCGCAGTGGTTCGACACGTCGAACTGTGACTGGTGGCAGGGGCAGAGGAGGTGGTGCGTCTGCTGCTCGTAGAGCGCAACAGGGCAACCGACGTGGGTGCAGATCTTGGAGTAGGCGACAATTCCGTCGTACGACCAGTCTTTGCGCTCCGGCAGCTCGTTAAGGTCTTGAGGCTTCAACCGCATGAGAAGAACAGCCGCTTTGGCCTTCTCTTCAAGCCGGCCGTGCTCAAGATCAACCAGGCCTTCAGGAATCACGTGGAAAGCCGAGCCCAATGTGACGTCGGATGCCTTGATCGGAGTGCCACTCGGGTCGATCGTGAGGCGCGTGCCCTTCTTCCACATGGTGTGGCTGAGCAACTCGACCGGGTTCTCGTCCTGCGGGCCGAGGCCACGGAAGAGAACGACGGCGGGAAGCGGAAAGGCCACGAGCGCGCCGATCAGGCTGTTACGAATCAGTGTGCGACGGCCGAAACCGGACTCTTCATTCGCTTCCTGAAAGATCTCGATAGCGCGGGCCCGAGTTTCGTCAGTTCCCTGAACCGGGTGACGCTCGTCGACACCTTCGTGGTCCGACATGATCGCCTTGCCCCAGTGCACGGCACCAATCCCGATGGCGAGAAGCGCCAAAGCGAGGCCGATTCCAATGAAGAGGTTGTTCAGGCGAACCGAACCGGTGTCTTCGGGAATGATCGGAAAGATCATGTACGCCGCAATCGCCCACACGCTGCCGACGATCGACAGATAGAAGAGCGTGTACACCGTACGTTCTGCGGTGCGCTCCTTCTTCGGGTCGAGGTCTGTTACGCGCTTGCGGTGCGGAGGAAGACCCGGGTTAGCGACGGCATCCCGTGCGACGACGGCGGTACCGGCAGATGCTTCCGGGTGTGCGCCGGGCGAGTCGGCGGCGATGATGTCCTTCCCGCCGTTATCGTCCTTGGCCATTGTTCTCCTTCAGGGGCTTTATACGCTGTGTCATAACCGTGAATCCGGTTAGTTTGACTTTGCCGTGATCCAGACAGTCAACGCCACGACTGCACCGAGTCCGAAGATCCAGAGGAACAAGCCCTCGGATACGGGTCCCAGCGAGCCCAGCGCAAAACCGCCCGGTGACGGGTTGTTCTCGAGGTACTTGAGGTAAGAAATGATGTCGCGCTTGCCTTCAGGCGAGATGTTCATGTCGTTGAACACCGGCATGTTCTGCGGTCCGGTAATCATCGCTTCGTAAATGTGCGTCGCGCTGACACCCATCAATGGGGGAGCGAACTTACCCTCGGTCAGTGCGCCACCGGCTCCGGCGACGTTGTGGCACATGGCGCAGTTGATTCGGAAGAGCTCGCCACCGTTTGATAGGTCACCCTTCGCATCTAGCACCTCGCCCTCGGGAATCGAGGGACCGGGGGCCAGCGAGCCGACATAAGCCGCAAGAGCTGCGATCTGCTCGTCGGTGAACTGCACGGGCTTCTGCTGAGCCTGCGGACCGTTCATCGCCATCGGCATCCGACCGGTACCGACCTGGAAGTCGACCGCGGCTGCGCCGACGCCGATCAAGCTCGGACCATCGGCGGTTCCGTCGGCGGCGAGGCCGTGACAGGTGGCGCAGTTCGCCGCAAAAAGCTTCTTTCCTTCGTCGATGGTCTGCTGGCTCGACACGTCGGCTTGGGCGCTGGCAGTGCTCGTGCTGAACGCTGCGTAGGCCCCGCCGGTAAAGAGCAAGCCAATCGCGATAAGGGCCACGCTGGCCAGGGGGTGACGGCGGCCGGCTTTGCGAGCCTGGCGGGCCGTTGGTTTTCTGTTCTCGGGCATGCTGAGGTTGTCCGCTCCTGATTTCTATTTGAGAACGTAAATGACCAGGAAAAGCCCGATCCAGACGACGTCGACGAAGTGCCAGTAGTACGAGACCACGATGGCGCTGGTGGCTTCTTTATGACCGAAGTTCTTCACTGCGAACGCACGGCCGATGACCAGAAGGAATGCAATCAAACCGCCGGTCACGTGGATTCCGTGGAATCCCGTGGTGAGGTAGAACGCAGAGCCGTAAGCGTTGGAGCTGAGAGAGACACCCTCAGAGACGAGAGTGGCGTACTCCATCACCTGTCCAGACACGAAGATCGCTCCGAGCGCATAGGTCAGGAAGAACCACTCCACCATGCCCCACTGGCTCGGCTTCCATCCGGTCGCCCGTGACTTCAAGTTCTCGGCCGCAAAGACACCGAACTGGCAGGTGACCGACGACGACACCAGGATCAACGTATTGATCAACGCATAGGTGAAGTTATGTTTGTCAGTCTCGAACTGCCACAGTTCGGGCGAAGTCGACCGAAGAGTGAAGTAAATGGCAAATAGGCCAGCGAAGAACATAACTTCGCTGCCCAGCCAGACAATGGTGCCCACTGCCACGCTGTTGGGCCGGTTCACAACGGGCGGAACCGCCGTATGAGTAATTGAGGTGCTCGTCACCCCTCCATTATGGCCGATATTCGTTCAGGTTTTTCTCATTCAGACATGCCTGTCGCAGAAACTTCCTTGTTAGGTCAGCCTTACTCAGGGTCATCTGCCCCCGACAATTCGGGAGAGTTGCCCAATTTCCCCTACGATTGTGGCCATGTTTGAATTGCAGTCTTGGCCCAAGATCCTGACTTCTTTGCTTGCCAAAGAGAATCTCAGCGTCGCTGACGCCGCGTGGAGCATGGAACAGATCATGGCGGGGGAGGCCAGCCCAGCTCAGATGGGA
This sequence comes from Leifsonia psychrotolerans, assembly GCF_013410665.1. Classification (NCBI taxonomy): domain Bacteria; kingdom Bacillati; phylum Actinomycetota; class Actinomycetes; order Micrococcales; family Microbacteriaceae; genus Glaciibacter; species Glaciibacter psychrotolerans. The sequence continues at coordinate 1,134,437 of NZ_JACCFM010000001.1, forward strand.
GCCTTCCTCGTCGCGCTGCAGGCCAAAGGTGAAACCGTCGACGAGATCGTCGGATTTCGTGACGCAATCCTGGATTACGCTGTGCCGCTGCCGGTCGACCCGATGGCATTGGACATCGTCGGCACCGGAGGCGATCGTTTCGGCACCGTGAATGTGTCGACGATGGCATCGATTGTGTGCGCGGCCGCCGGCGTTCCGGTGATCAAACACGGGAATCGGGCGGCAAGTTCCGATTCGGGCTCGTCCGATGTGCTTGCAGCGCTCGGTATCGACCTCACCCTCTCAGCCGACTCCGTCGCGGCGATTTTGTCGAGGACCGGGATCACGTTTGCCTATGCAGCCGCTTTCCATCCCGGATTCCGTCATGCTGCACCGGTGCGCGCCGAACTTGGCATCCCCACCGTCTTCAATTACCTCGGCCCGCTTTGCAATCCGGCGAGACCCGAGGCTTCCGCTGTCGGTGTGGCGTCCCTGGCGCGAGTACCCCTCTTCGTCGGTGTTTTTCAGACCCGCGGTGCGACGGCTTTGGTCTTCCGCGGCGACGACGGCCTGGATGAGCTCACGACCACGGGACACAGCCACGTCTGGGAGATCTCACGCGGTCTCGTCACCGAGCACGACATCGATCCGCGCGACCTGGGTATCAAGCGTTCGAAGATGAGCGATCTCGCCGGGGGAGACGCCGCACACAACGCGGCCGTCGTCCACGCGGTGTTCAGCGGAGAGAACGGACCGGTGCGCGATATCGTGCTGCTCAACGCCGCCGCAGGACTTGTCTCCTTCGAGTTGGCACAGGATCCTTCCCAGAGTCAGATCAGCATCCTTGATCGATTCCGCGCCAAGATGCTGAGTTCAGCCGACGCTATCGATTCGGGTGCGGCCACTGCCAAGCTCGCCAATTGGGTGGCCGCTACCCGCGCGTAAATCGGGTCACTGAACGTCGTCGTCGACCCAATCGAACGTCTTGGTGACAGCCTTCTTCCAACTGCGCAGCTGCCGCTCACGTTCTTCCGTTGACATGTTCGGGGTCCACCGGCTGTCTTCCTGCCAATTCGCACGCAGGTCATCGAGGTCGTGCCAGAACCCCACCGCGAGGCCGGCCGCGTAGGCCGCACCGAGGGCCGTGGTCTCAGCGACGACGGGCCGCACGACAGGCACGCCGAGGATGTCGGCCTGGAACTGCATGAGAAGGTTGTTGGCAATCATGCCGCCATCAACCTTGATCTCGGTCAGAGGAACGCCTGAATCGGCGTTCACGGCGTCGATGACCTCGCGGGTCTGGAACGCTGTCGCCTCCAGCACGGCGCGTGCGATATGACCCTTATTGACGAAACGGGTGAGCCCCACAAGAGCACCGCGGGCATCCGAGCGCCAGTACGGCGCGAACAGACCCGAAAATGCCGGCACGAAGTAGGCGCCACCGTTGTCGTCGACGGTGCGTGCCAACGCTTCAATATCGCCGGCAGAGTCGATAATGCCGAGGTTGTCACGCAACCACTGGACGAGCGACCCGGTGACGGCGATGGAGCCCTCCAACGCATAGTGCGGTGCGGCGGACCCGAGCTTGTAGCCGAGAGTGGTCAGGAGTCCATTCTTCGAGTGAACGATCTCTTCGCCCGTGTTGAAAATCAGGAAGTTGCCGGTGCCGTAGGTGTTTTTGGCCTCACCCTGGTCGAACGCGGCTTGGCCGAACGTTGCGGCCTGCTGGTCACCGAGGATCCCCGCAACAGGCACTTCCCGCAGCAGGCTATTCGGCTCAGCTTCCCCATACACTTCCGACGATGAACGAATCTCGGGAAGCATTGAACGGGGAACATTGAACGCAGCAAGAATCTCGTCATCCCACTGAAGCGTCTCCAAGTCCATGAACATGGTGCGGGAGGCGTTGGTGACATCCGTTGCATGCACCCCACCATTCACCCCGCCGGTGAGATTCCAGAGCACCCACGAGTCCGTTGTTCCGAAGAGAAGGTCGCCAGCCTCAGCCTTCGCTCGGGCGCCCTCGACGTTCTCAAGAATCCAGACGATCTTGGTGCCCGAGAAATATGTGGCCAAGGGGAGGCCCACCTGGGCTTTGAACCGCTCGATGCCTCCGTCGGCGGCGAGGCGGTCGACGATCGGTTGGGTGCGGGTGTCCTGCCACACGATGGCGTTGTAGACGGGCACGCCCGTCGTCTTATCCCACACCACCGCCGTCTCTCGCTGGTTGGTGATTCCGATCGCCGCGATGTCATGCCGGGTGATGTTCGCTTGAGACAGCGCCTTACCAATCACTTCCCGGGTGTTATTCCATATTTCTGCGGGGTCATGTTCTACCCAGCCCGCATGGGGAAAGATTTGCTCGTGTTCGAGTTGGCCGGACGAGACGATCGATCCGGACCGGTCGAACACGATCGCGCGGGAACTTGTCGTTCCCTGGTCGATCGCGAGGATGTAGTCAGCCATCTTGAGCTCCCTTGAAGAATGTGCGGCAGGCTATATGGGATAAGCAACCACACACTAACCCCGCGGCTCAGACAGCGGAATAGCAGCGCCGGAATGGCGCACGGTCTTACCGCCCGGGATGCCTAGGCGTAGTTTGGAGCCAGGAGCTCCTGATAGAACGGACAGTCATGAAGAAACTCATCAATGATCCGAAGAACGTAGTTGCCGAAGCCGTAGCGGGATTCCAGGCCGCCCATCCCGACCTGGTGCGAGTGTCGCAGGAACCGACTTACATCGTTCGACGCGATGCGCCTGTTGCGGGCAAAGTGGGCATCGTCAGCGGTGGCGGCAGCGGCCACGAACCGCTGCATGCTGGATTCGTCGGCGTTGGCATGCTGGATGCTGCTGTACCGGGCCCCGTGTTCACCTCGCCGACGCCCGATCCCATTCTTGCCGCGACACAGGCCGTGAACGGGGGAGCCGGGGTGCTCCACATCGTCAAGAACTACACGGGCGACGTGCTCAACTTCGAGACGGCCGCCGACCTCGCCGCTGCAGAGGACATTGAGGTCCGCGCCGTCATCATCACCGACGACGTGGCGGTCAAGGATTCGCTGTACACCGCGGGACGCCGGGGGGTGGCGGGCACAGTGCTCGTCGAAAAGATCGCCGGGGCAGCCGCCGAACGGGGCGACGACCTCGCGTCTGTGGTGCGAATTGCCGAGAAGGTCAACGCCAACGTGCGCACGATGGGGGTGGCCTTGACTCCCTGCGTGGTTCCGCACGCGGGGGAGCCGAGCTTCACCTTGGCTGAGGATGAGATCGAGATAGGAATCGGTATCCACGGTGAGCCCGGACGCGAACGCATCAAACTGGAACCGGCGGATGCCATCGTCGACCGCCTCCTGGATGCCATCCTCACGGACCTGCCGTTTGCGAGTGGCGACACGGTTCTGTTGCTCGTCAACGGCATGGGCGGTACCCCGCTGATTGAGCTGTACATTATCTTTCGACGGGCGGCAGAAGTTCTCGCTGCAGCCGGCATCGACGTCACCCGGCGTTTGGTCGGCAACTTCACAACCTCTCTGGAGATGCAGGGGGCCTCAGTGACCCTGCTCAAGCTTGATGAGGAACTCACTGAGTTGTGGGACGCCCCGGTTGAGACCGCGGCACTGCGGTGGGGAAGATAGAGGATAGATGATGAGTCTCGGCGGCGACTGGGCACGGGCCTGGATTACACTCAGCGCACAAAAGATCAGCGAACATCGGGCCGCGCTGAACACGCTCGACCGCGATATCGGCGATGGCGATCACGGAGAAAACCTCGATCGGGGCTTTCAAGCGGTGCTACCACAGCTTGACGCTTTGCCGGCGGATGCAACGCCGGCCGATGTCTTCAAGCTCGTGGCGACCACGCTGATCTCGACGGTCGGCGGGGCCGCCGGACCGCTCTACGGCACCGCGTTCCTCAAAGGTTCGGTTCGCATTGCCGGCCTTACGGTGCTTGATGGCCAAGCGATTGTCGACCTTCTTGCCGCCGCCCGCGATGGAGTTGTGCTTCGCGGAAAGGCCGAGGCCGGCGACAAGACGATGGTGGATGCCTGGACCCCTGCAGTCGATGCGGCCGCCCGCTCTCACGCCTCCGGCGCGACGCCAACGGCGATCCTGATCGCTGCCGCCGACGCGGCCTCGGCTGGAGCGCTCGACACCGAGTCGTGGATTGCCCGTAAGGGTCGGGCGAGCTATCTCGGGGAGCGTGCGATCGGCCATCGCGATCCAGGTGCTGAATCCTCCGCGCTGATCTTGCATGCCGCTGCTGAAAGCGCCAACTCATGACGAGCGCTACCGATGCCGACTCGAAATCCGGACGCGTCGGCCTGGTCTTCGTCTCGCACAGCGCTCAAATCGCTGACGGTCTCGTCGAGTTGGCACGCCAGATGGCACCTCAGACCACGCTTGTTTCAGCCGGCGGCACAGCAGACGGTGAGCTCGGCACAAGCTTCGACCGTGTTCTTGCCGCTGTATCAGCAGCGGACACCGGCGCCGGGGTCGTGATCCTGGGCGATCTCGGCTCCGCCTATTTGACGGCAGAAACCGCTCGAGATTTTCTCGACCCCCTTCTGGCCGCACGCGTCGTAATAGTTGACGCGGCGCTGGTCGAAGGCGGTGTTGCCGCGGCAGTAGCGGCTGAAAGCGGGGGAGACCTTGAGGCAGTTGTGGCAGCCGCGAGAACGGCATCGGTGTCCACACCCAGTTCGACTGAAGCGCCACCCTCCGAGCAGAAAGTGAGCCGCACAGTCACCCTTCGCAACCGGGACGGGCTCCATGCCCGGCCTGCCGCAGAATTCGTCAAGCTCGCCACCACGTTTACCGCCCGGGTGACGGTGAACGGAACCGACGCGAAGAGCCTTCTGGGAATCATGGCGCTTGGTCTGACCCAGGGCACCCAGGTCGAGCTCGCCTCCGCTGACCCCGGTGGCACCGACGCCGTCACGGCTTTGGCTGCGCTCATCGAATCAGGATTCGGCGAAGCCTGATTGCTGGCGTTGACGCAGAAAGATTTCTGCGCGGCCAGCCTGATGCGGCGTAGGGTGTGCAACATGGTAGAGGACAGAAAGTCCCGCGCAGCCGGGACATACGCGCACCTTTTTGAATGGGTCGAGGACAAATTGCGACCGGCCTTTGAGAACCCGCCGGCTGGTATCTACGAGGCGACCACGATCAGCAACCTCTCGGTGTGCCCGATCTGCGGTCACTCGATGCAGGAACACACGATCGATCACTCGAGCCAGAACACGCTTCTGATCTGTCCGGGTCCGCCAGTCACGGCCGGAGACCGCGACGTCTTCAAGCGGGTGAATGAGTTCGGTATGGTCATCAACGCCGACGCGAAGCCGGATCCCACAGCCGAATAGTCACTGCCTGGAGTGCGACCATATCGATACGCGGGGGGAGGCGATTCCCGTACCCAACACACACAAGCTGACATAATGTGCATTATCGGACACAGTGCGGAAAGTATCAGAAAGTGGATTTCTTACTTCCGACACAGGCGGGAACTGGGCTAGCGTTGGTGCCCAACGCACAGCGGTAACGCCGTGATACGCAGCACCGATCACGATCGACCGAGGGGAACGACGATGTCCAACGGAATCACGGTATTTGATCTCACAATCGACTCAGCGCGGCTGACCAAATCAGAAGTCATGTGGATTCGGATCGCAATCGCACTGAGCGGAATTCTCGCAATCGTTCTCGCGGTCCTGATGCTGACCTGGCCGCAAAAAACTGTCGCCATCGTTGCCGTACTGTTCGGCGTGTACTTTCTCGTCACCGGAATCTTCCGGGTGGCCCGGGGCATCTTCGCAGCCGGCACAAGCGCCGGCGTTCGGGTGCTCGCGATTCTTCTGGGGGTGCTGCTCATCGTTGCCGGCATCGTGACAATCAGAAACCCGTTGAACTCACTGGTGGTGCTGGCGATGATCATCGGAATCTCGTGGATCATCGAAGGAATCGCGGCAATCGTTGAAACCGCCAGCGACTCGAGCCGCTGGTTCGGAATCGTATTCGGGATTATCAGTGTGCTCGCCGGAATCGTCGTACTGATCTCGCCGCTGGAGTCAATCAATGTACTCGTCGTGATCGGCGGAATTTTTCTGCTGATTTCCGGCGTGATCCAGCTTGTGCAGGCCTTCACCTTCGGCCGTGCGCTCAAGCGGCTCGCCGGCGCCTCCTAACTCTTGACATAATGCGCAGGGCGCCCCTCAGCGGAGCGCCCTGCGCGTGCATTCCGGAGCGACGGTTACGCGCCAAATCCTGAAACATCGCCGACGTAGCGCGTGTTGCCTGCCGGAACCGGCTCCACCGCGGCGAGTGCAATTTCGGCCGCGAATTCGCTGACGTTGTAGAGACGGCCGGCCGACTCTTTACGGAGGCTCAGCGCGCCGGGATTCGACCGCTCCAACAGTGTTGCGGTGATGGTGCCCTCGATCATGTCGCCGGAGACCACCACGAATTCGATCCCCTTCGCCGCCAGCTCGGGGATGAGCGCACGCAATGCGTCCTCCCCCGCCCGCTTGCTGCGCGCGACGGGCTCGTACTCCGGCATGGTCGGCGTGGTTTCAATAAAGTGAGCCTGGTGGCTGGTCACGAAGACGACGCGAGCTCCCTCACCAAGAAGTGGCAGGGCGCTGCGCAGCACGGCGACCTGAGCGTCGCGATTGAGCTGCATCGCATAGTCGGCCGCCATGCCACTCTCCATGCCACCCGACGCGTTCATCACCAGGATGTCCAGGCCGCCGAATTCGGTCTCGATGACGCTGAGCATGCTGCGCACTGACTCGGCGTCGGTCAGGTCGGCACCGACGGTCAGTGCCGTTCCACCGGCCGCACGAATCGCATTGGCCAGCTTGACGGCACGTGCCTCCTTATTACGGAAGTTGATGACGACCTGCGCGCCCGCCTCGGCAAAGTAGCCGACCGTATCGGCGCCGATCCCCCGGGATGAACCGGTGACGAGTACACGCTTGCCCTCGAGTGTTCCTGCTGCAAGTGGATTGGTCACACGTACTCCTCAAAATAGATCGGGTTCAACAAAACGACACTACCAATGAAGCCCGTTGATCCCATCGTGCACCTGCTAGCGTCAGAAGAGAATTGAGAAGAGGGGGCCCATGGAGACGTTCATTTCGGACTACGGCTGGATCATCTGGCTCGCGCTTATTTTGGTCTTTGTGACGGTCGAGATGGTGACCCTGGAACTGACGTTCTTCATGATCGCTCTCGGCAGCCTGGGCGGCCTGCTCTCGGGCTTGCTCAACGCACCCTGGTGGCTGCAGCTGATCATCGCCGTCGGCGTCTCCCTCTTGCTGCTGCTCGCCATCCGTCCGCCGTTGCTCAGGGCTCTGAAACGCGGCGGAGACCCCAGCAAGACCAACGTGGACGCCCTGCTCGGCCTCGGTGGGCGAGTTGTGCTCTCCATCACCGAGACCGGTGGTCAGGTACAGCTTGACAACGGCGAAACCTGGACCGCTCGCCTCTCCCCCGCGACCCCCTCGCGGACGGTCGAACCGGGAGAGACGATTACCGTAGCTGAAATCGATGGAGCGACGGCAATCGTCGTTCCCACTGAAAGGACGTCATCATGACCGACACCGGCTCAATCGTTTTGCTCGTCGTCGTCGTTCTCGTCGTTCTGGCCCTCGTGGCATTCCTGATCGTCGCGCTCTTTAAGACCGTGCGCATCATTCCCCAGGCCAGCGCCGGCGTCGTGGAGCGACTCGGTCGCTATCACAAGACGCTCATGCCGGGCCTGAACATGCTTATTCCTTTCGTCGACCGACTTCGTCCGCTGATCGACATGCGTGAACAGGTTGTCTCGTTTCCTCCGCAACCGGTCATCACCGAAGATAACTTGGTGGTCTCGATCGACACCGTCGTCTACTTCCAGGTGACGGATGCCCGCGCAGCGACATACGAGATCGCCAACTATCTGGGTGCCGTCGAACAGCTCACTACGACCACGCTGCGCAACGTGGTCGGCGGGCTGAATCTCGAAGAGGCCCTGACCAGCCGAGACAACATCAACGGACAGTTGCGCATCGTTCTTGACGAAGCAACCGGAAAATGGGGAATTCGCGTCGGCCGTGTGGAACTCAAGGCTATCGACCCGCCTCACTCCATCCAGGATTCGATGGAAAAGCAGATGCGGGCCGAGCGTGACCGGCGTGCCCTCATCTTGACCGCAGAGGGTACGAAGCAGTCTGCAATCCTCACGGCAGAGGGCGCCCGGCAGGCCGCGATCCTCTCGGCCGAGGGTGACGCCAAAGCCGCGGTGTTGCGTGCACAGGGCGAGGCAGAGGCCATCACCACCGTGTTCAAGGCGATCCACGACGGCGACGCCGACCCGAAGCTCCTGGCCTACCAGTACCTATTGACCCTGCCGAAACTGGCCGAGGGCAGCGCCAACAAGCTCTGGGTCATCCCCAGCGAGTTCACCGAGGCGATGAAGGGTATCGGCCAGGCTTTTGGCACGAAGGGAGCCCCGGGCGCTGGAGGCCCCGCTGCTGGACCGGCCTCCGCTCCCCCGTTCCAGCAGGGCTAAAGTCCCCATGTCAGCGGGCTCACGCTCCGCCTTCTTCTCATCCCCGCGACCGCGCGTCTTCGCGCATCGAGGACTCGCGCTGGAGGCCCCCGAAAACACGCTGCTTGCGTTCGCGAACGCCCTCTCAACAGGTGTCGGTTATCTCGAAACGGATGTACACGTCAGCCAGGACGGCGTGGCCGTGCTCAGCCATGACCCTGATTTACAGCGTCTCGCGGGACGCGCCGTCCGTGTCAACCAGATGACCATGTCAGAGCTTCGCCGCATCACCCTGGGTGCCGGACAATCATTCTGTTCGCTCGCCGACGCCCTCAGCGCTTTCCCGCACGCACGATTCAACCTCGACATCAAAGTCGCCGGCGCCGCGGTTCCTGCCGCGCGAGCCATACTCGACGCTCGCGCGACAGACCGTGTGTTGATCGGCTCGTTCTCCGAAAGCAATCGGGTTTCCGCCGTCGAGTTGCTGCCCGGCGTCGCCACCTCGGCGTCGACAGCCATCTTGCAGCGAGTTCTCGCCGCCAGCTCGCTCGGAACGGCCCGTCAACTTCGGCGCATTCTGAGCGATGTTCAGGCGGTGCAGGTTCCTGAGCAGGTCAAGTTCCTGAGAATCGTCACACCTCGCTTTGTGCGGGTGATGCACGCCGCCGGAGTGGAGGTACACGTGTGGACTGTGAACGATCCCCACGCAATGACACGACTTCTAAACCTCGGGGTCGACGGCATCATGACAGACCGCTGTGACATTGCGCGGGCCGTGATCGCAGCCCATTCCTGAGAGTTGGCTCCACAAAGTCGTGTAACGGAAAGATAACGCCCAGCTAGATGGGTTAGAACTAGAAGTTGCATCGCGAGAGGAGACCACACGATGGCGGATCGCAGTTTGCGTGGAATGAGATTAGGCGCACAAAGCCTTCAGACCGAAGAGGGTGTCACCTTTTCCCCACGTGCCAGTTACACCTACCTGTGCGCGACATGCGGACAGGAAACAGTCATGATCTTTTCTGCCGACGCGGAAGCTCCCGATGAATGGGAGTGCAAGCATTGCGCGCACGTCGCGACGCGCCTGGTCGATTCGAAGCCGGTGATCGTCGATCACTCCGATGAAAAGATTGCGCGTACGCCATGGGACATGCTGTTGGAGCGTCGCACTGTGCCCGAGCTCGAGGAGCTCCTCGAAGAACGATTGGCCTTCCTGCGGGCCCGGCGCGGACAACGAAAAGTCGGCGCCTGACGGGAGACAGGCCCGATCTTCGTTCAGCACTGTATGCGCTTAGCACTGTATGCGTTTAGCACTGTATGCGTTTAGCACTGTATGCGTTTAGCACTGTACGGACCGGATCAAGCCACGCGATATCGCGTGGCTTTCTCCGTTAACCGCGTGACGCTTTCCGTTTCACCGCGCCTGCCGCCACTGCACCCCAGACGCACAACGCTGCGCCCGCGAGTCCGAGGCCTGAGAGCAACCATTCGATCCCCCGGCCGGCAGCCATGGCGGGAGTGACGGTGGTGCTGAGCGGCACCGTCTCGACCATCGACCCGGGAACCCAGGTGGGCAGACTCGCGATCGTCGAACCGTCAGGCGCAATGATCGCACTGGAACCGACAGTCGAGATGTTCACGACGGTACGGCCGGCCTCGATCGCCCGCAAGCGTGCGATCGCGAGTTGCTGCACGCTCTCGTCAGTGTGCCCGAAATCGGCATTGTTGGTCTGCGCAAGAATGATCTCGGCCTTCCGCTCGACCATCTCGTGCACCAGCTGGTCGTCGGCAATATCGAAACAGATTGCTATTCCTGCACGGATGCCGTTGATGTCAAACACGTTGCTCCGGGTGCCGATTTGATAGTCACGTGAGATCAGGTCGATCAGCTGCGGGGCAAACGGGCGCCAGAACGCTCGATCCGGCATGTATTCGGCGAACGGCACCGGATGAACCTTGTCGTACCACTGCACCGCACCCTGCCCCGCCTTCCAGAGCAATGATGTGTTGTAGAAGAGGCCATCACGCTCGGTGATGGTGCCGGTGATCAGCGGCGCGTCCATCGCAGTACTGATGTAGTTGACGATCTTCGCGGCCTCTGCTGACCGTGTGGGGTCGATATCGCTGGCATTCTCGGGCCAGACCACGAAGTCGACCTTGTCCCCCACCAACGGCAGTGTCGCGGACGCGTGGTCGTTCAGAATTTGCCCGGGCGCGTTGTGTGCAAAGAGACCGGCATCCGAAGCGCCCTGAACGGCGGCAAGCCGAGTTGTGCCGGATTGAATCGTCGGCCAGGCCGGGAGGACCAACAGAAGCGCCACGGCTCCGATGGCAACGCCCGCGCGAGTCAAAGCTGCCAGATGCTCTTCCCGCAGCAGCTGAACGACGAGCGCACTCAGCCACACCACCACAAAGGTGAGACCCGACATCCCGACCCAGACGACAAGAGAATTGAAGGGGCTCTCTGACTGTGAGATTGCGACGCGGCCCCAGGCGAACCCACCGTAGGGCCAGACCGCCGACCACGCTTCACGCGCCGTCCAGAGCCCGGCAACGACGACGGGCACCATGCCGAGACGACCCAGCGCCGACGGCCACACACGAGGCCCCCACTGCAGCACAACGGCGATCAGCGCCATCCCGACGCCGAAGAAGATTGCTTCGAGCCCAGCCAGCGCCAGCCAGGGTACCGGGCCAAGGTAGAGGGTGAGCCAGCTGATGTGAACCGCCCAGAAGGACAGACCCGCAACCAGGCCGACGACGAGGCCGGTCCATGGACCACGCCCAAGCAGAGCGATCAGCATGAGGGCAACCCCGACGGGTGCCAGCATCCACCAATTGCGATCTGGGAATGCGGCGTCCAGAACTACTCCGGCTCCGGCTGCGAGAAGCACCGCGGCCCAGAGTGGCAGGCGCACGAGCTCGCGTCGACGCGTCACCTACGCCACCGAGGAGTAAGCGACGATGCCACGGCGTACGGCATCCATCGCCTGGCGTGCGGTGCGGCCGACGTGCCCATCGGCCACCACGGAAAGTTGATCGAGCAGGTCGATTGTCTGTTTGGTCCAGCGCACGAAATCCCCGGCGGCCATGTCTGCCTCCTCGAGGACGTCGCCCAGTGCCGCACCACGAGCCCACTTCCACATGGCCAGGCTGAGCCCGACCGCCAGCGGGTTGCTCCCGGGCAGATGGTGGTCACGTTCGAGGTCGTCGAGACGACTCCAGAGCTCCTGAGTGTCGTCCAAGGCGGGGCGGAACGGCCCTTTCGGCAGATACCGCGCGTCGATAAGCCCCTCGTCGCGCCGCGGCTCGAAGACGAGAGCGCACGCCATCGCGGCCAAAGCCGCCGCGTCCAGCTGGTTCCAGAGCCCGCGCCGCAGCGACTCAGCAACGAGTAGATCGCGTTCGGCGTAGATGCGACGCAGAGTACGGCCGCTCTCGCTGAGGGTGAGTTGGCCGGACGGGTCGGCGACGAGATAGTCGAAGCCGAGAAGTACGTCGGTTACGCGATCAAAGATGCGAGCGATGGCTCCGGTGCGGGAATTGATCTGTTTGGTGAGGGCATCCGTCTGCCGTTTGAGCTTCCACCAACGCTCGCCCCAGCGCGCATGCTGCTCGCGTTCGGGGCAGTGGTGACACGGATGCGCCTTCAACCGTTTGCGTAGACTCTGCAGTTCACGCTGGCGTTTCTCACGCACCGAGCGTGAATCGTGATCGCTGTGGTTGCTCTCACGTTCCGCATCGGTCAGCTGTCGGCGCAGTGACGAGTACTCGGTGAAATCGCCCAGGTGGCAGCTCATTGACTCGGCAAAGCCGGCCAAAGACTGCTCCTGTTGGCGCACGGTTCTGGCTAGATCGACAACGGCCCGGTCGGCCTGGAATTGCGCAAACGAAGATTCGAGCACCTCGCGGGTGCGCGTCCGGCCGAACTGATCGATCAGATTCACTGCCATGTTGTACGTGGGCTTGAAACTGGAGTTCAGCGGGTAGGTGCGGCGGGAGGCAAGCGACGCGACTGCCTGCGGGTCGAGGCCCTGCTGCCACTGGATGACCGAGTGACCGAGCGCGTCGATGCCCCGGCGCCCGGCGCGCCCCGTGAGCTGGGTGTACTCCCCCGGCGTGATCGGAACACGAGCTTCACCGTTGAACTTCTCGAGCTTGTCGAGCACCACCGTGCGGGCCGGCATATTGATGCCGAGGGCGAGCGTCTCGGTGGCAAAGACGGCCTTGACAAGCTTCTTCTGGAACAGTTCTTCAACGACCTCTTTGAAAGCGGGAAGCATGCCGGCATGGTGTGCCGCGACCCCGCGTTCGAGCCCGTCAAGCCATTCCCAATAGCCGAGCACGGCCAGGTCCTCGTCGAGAAGTGTGCGACACCGGTCGTCGACGATAGCGCGAATCTCGTCTCGCTCATGTTCATCGGTGAGACGCACTCCGGCACGCAGCACCTGACGCACGGCCTGGTCGCAGCCGACCCGGCTGAAAATGAAGAAAATGGCGGGAAGCAGATGCTTGCCGTCGAGCATCCGTACGATTTCAGAGCGATCCATCCGCCCCATTTCAGGCTGCATGCGCTGGTGGTAGCGTCCCCCGCCGCCGCGCCGACCGCCTTCAAGACCGGATGCCGCGCCGCCTCCGCCGCCTCGAGTGAGTTGTACCAATTCGGGGTTGACCCGGTGGGTGGCCGCTCGAGCGGATGAATCAAACAGGTCGAGCAGCGTGCTCTTGACCAGCGCATGCTGCTCGAGCGGAACAGGCCGCTCCTCCGACACAATCACATCAGTTTTGCCACGCACGGCCTGAAGCCAGTCACCGAACTCCTCGGCATTTGACACCGTGGCGCTGAGCGAGACCAAACGCACGGTCTGCGGCAGGTGAATGATCACTTCTTCCCAGACGGCACCGCGAAAACGGTCGGCCAGGTAGTGCACCTCGTCCATGATGACGAACGCGAGGTTGCGAAGAAGATCCGAGTCTGCGTACAGCATGTTGCGCAGAACCTCGGTGGTCATCACGACGATCCGCGCATTGGCGTTGATATTGGTGTCGCCCGTGAGCAGCCCCACCTCGTCGGCGCCATACGTGGCGACGAATTCCTGGAACTTCTGGTTGCTGAGGGCTTTCATCGGTGCCGTATAAAACACCTTCGCCGTTGGAAGCGCCATCGACACAAACACCGCAAACTCGGCAACCATCGTCTTCCCGGCACCGGTTGGTGCAGCGACAAGAACACTGTTGCCGTCTTCGATCGAGCTACACGCCGCGACCTGAAACGGATCCAGATCGAACGACAGGCCGGCTTGGAAACTCTGAACTCGCGGATGGCGTGCTCGCGCTTGTGCCGCGGTGAAACGCTCCGCGGGCGACAGGTTATCGGTCACAGATTCCGGCCTAGACGGCCACTTCCTTGTTGAACGCCGCTACCCGCACGGCGACGCGTCGGTCTTGCAGCCAGGCAATGCCATACGCCGTGAAATAGAGCACGACCATCGGAATCGCGAGCAAAAACATCGACACGACGTCGGCAGCGGGGGTCGCGATCGCGGTGAAGAGAATGATCACCAACATGGCAATACGCCACGATTTGATGATCGACGCCGCGCTGAGGATGCCGGCGAAGTTAAGCAGCACAAGAAAAACGGGCAGCACGAACGCGATACCAATGGCCACGACGAGCTTCAGAACAAAGTCGAAATAGTTCTGCGCGTTGATCAACGCGGCATCTTCGGATGGGGCAAAACTGGTCATGAGCTCGACGACATGGGGCAGCACAAACCAACCCGCCGCACAGCCGGCGAGGAAAAGTGGCACTGCCGTGAAGAAAAACCCGAAGGTGTACTTCTTCTCTGTGCGAGTCAAGCCCGGCGTGAGAAAAGCAAAGATCTGATACAGCCACATCGGACTCGAGACGATTAAGCCAACGTAGAGCGAGATCTTCAGCTTGAGATCGAATGCCGAGGTGATGTCGGGGTAGTTGATCTGAGCATTGCGGTGCTGAGCTTCGATGATCGCGTAAATCGGCTCACGCAATGAACCCCAGACAAGATCCGAAAGGAACCAGCCCGCAATGGCGCCGAGCAAAAGACCAGCCGCGGCCAGGTACAACCGCTTCCGTAGCTCCACGAGGTGCTGGCCGAGCGACATCTTTCCGTCACGACTGGTACTTCGCGGGGCGCGCGCTGCCCCCAAAGTTATGACTTTGTCGAGGGGTCGACCGGCGCGGTCGCTTCGCTGGACGGTTCGTCGACCTTGTCGCTCTTGATCTCACTCTTGAAGATCTTCATCGACTGCCCGAGGCTCCGTGCGAGGCCCGGAAGCTTGGGAGCACCGAACAACAGCAGAACGACGAAAAGGATGATCACGAAGTGCCATCCGGTCAGGTTTTGCAACATGAGGCTGTGTCCTCTAGTTCGAAGGAGTATGACTCAACAGTTTACCGCGCCGAACGCGCTCATCTCGACGTTCTTGCCGGCGGCGAGCCGTGTCGGCCCTGCTCCGGGCCCGCAGGACGGACAATTCGTGGGCATCCTGAAAGATTGCCGGGATTTTTGGCAGTGAATTCTCGCCCTCGCGGATTCGGTCGGCGAACGGATCCGCGAATGGATCGGCCCCGGCAAACGCATCAGCGACACGATCGCCAAGCTCAGCCAATGCGTCAGAGGCCTTCATGAGCTTGCCGAATAGTCTCAGCGCACACCAGACGATCATTGCCACAAGCGCCAGAGCCAGACCACTCCAAATCAGAACCCACGACCACCAGGGCATCCGCTAGTGCCCCGCCCGGTCGGGCAACGGTTCGTCGTCGTACGAAGCGGCCCCGGCCGCTGCCCATTCGGCGACCGCCTGTCGCGCTGCCACGGGTTCGATGACGGTGACGATGCCGGCCATACTCGCGACCAGACGTTTCAGGCCGTGAAAATGAGCGACGCGTACTCTCGTCCGAATGAGATCAGCGCTTCGTGCGGTGGGGCTCGGTTCGACGCCTTCGGGTCGGTAATCGGCCAGCAATGCGAGGGCTGAGGCCGGAAGTTCCAGGAGCACAGTCACGTCGTCGTCAGAACCCTCGAACAAGC
Source organism: Leifsonia psychrotolerans (assembly GCF_013410665.1). Lineage (NCBI taxonomy): Bacteria > Bacillati > Actinomycetota > Actinomycetes > Micrococcales > Microbacteriaceae > Glaciibacter > Glaciibacter psychrotolerans. Next base: position 1,150,016 of record NZ_JACCFM010000001.1, read on the forward strand.
GATCGGGGACCACGACGTCGGCGGCGTGCTGACCGACATTCGAGTCGGTCTCGCGCACGGCACGCATACGATCGAGCCGGAATGTGCGCACCGCCTGCCGCAGATGGTCCCATCCGCGCAGGTACCAGTCGTTGTCAACCGACTCGATGCGCAACGCGTCGACCCGACGCTGCACCTGCTCGCCCCGAGCATTCAGATAGTCGAACTCGACTTGCACGCCGTGACGCACGGCCGCCTGAATCGTCGCGAGCGCCAGGTCGGCCTCCGCCCCCGAGACGGCAAGTTCGCTCGGGGTGCCTGACGAACCACGGGTGAGCTTGGCCATCAGCGAGGCGATGGCCTCACGGTCGGCGTTCGCGGGCAAGGCCGAAAGATATTGCAGACCGGCGATGAGCGCGGCAGCCTCGCGGGAACTCAACCGGGGTGCGTCGTCGATGGCCACCAAATGGGTGAGCACAATTCGGTCGTTCTGCTCGAATTCATCCCACTGGATGTCGAAGAGGTCACCGTGCAGATATTGGCTCGTCTCCCCGGGGATGCCGGACATTGCGATGAGTCGCACGGCATCGCGCACGCGGTCTGCGCCCACCGAGAAGTGAGTGGCGACATCCGCAACGCTCACATCGTCATGTTCGGTGAGGTAGGGAACCAACGAGAGCAAGAAAGTCAGTTTGTCGGCGGCGCCGAATCCGCCTCGGGTGCTCATGCGTCAGTGCTCTTTTCGCCATGGGTCGACGGAATTCCGTGGGCATCCCGCACTCCGACAAGTCTGCTGCGCACCGCTTGGCGAAGCGCCGCGGGTGAGTGCACCGTGACCTCGGGGCCGTACCCCGCCAACTCATCGGCGAGAATATTGAGGTCGGTGTAGTGCAGAGTGAGGCTGGTTTCAGTCGGTGCCGTCCCCTGCTGCCGCCTGCCGAGTCGCACGGCTGCATCGCTGCCCGGCTCGACCTCGATTTCGGCGAGATTGGCATGCCAGAGCCGGTCAAGCTCATCGAGAGCCGCCTGCGCTTGGCCTTCGCTGTGCGGCGCGTTCGTCGCGCCGGCAACGTTCTGCACCGGGCCGACGATGCGGGAGAGCAGGAACGTGCGGGACGCGGACGCCTGTTGATCGGTGGCGGACAGATGCCAGCGGCCGTCGTGTAGCACCAGAGCTCGCGGAGCGACCTGCCGCCGTCGAGGCTCGATCTCCCCGGGCTTGAGGTAGAGAAACGCCACAACAGTTCCGCGATCCAGCGCCTTGGCAAGCGGCTCGAACGCCGCCTCTCGAGCACGTACACTCGGCGCATAGCCGAGAATCGGATCGGTCGATTCACCACCCAATGAACTGAGTTTCGTCAGCGCCCGCCGAGACTCCGTCGAGAGGGATCCTTCGCGCCACACCGTTCCTGCCAGCTTCAGCAGCATGAGCTCATCCGGCGTGAACGCCACGTCGCTCGGCAGATCGTAGAGCCCCTTGGGAATGCGGTAACGCAGGGAGTGATTGCTGCCGGGGTCATCGGTCGGTTCGATCGTTTCCAGTGGAATGCCGAGTTCCCGGATGTCGTCCTTGTCGCGTTCAAACTGGCGTTCGAGACTCGCGTTGTCACCGCCCGTGACATAGCGCTGGCGGTAGCCCTGCACCGTCGACAGAATATCTGCCTTCGTCAACCCAATCTCAGTGGCGATGAGCGCCAGCACCAGGCTGAACAGTCGTTCCTCGATCGCGACAGCGTGTGGTTTCTCAGAAATGGGCGGCACAAGGGCGATTCTAGATGATTGGGGCGGTCGACTCGGGACCCGAGCCAGTCGAATGCCCCGCGCCTACCGGTGACGGCGGGTACGGGGCATTCTGCAGTGCGGGGGCTGCGACTGGTTAGTTCACGCCGAGGATATCGACGACGAAGACCAAGGTGGAGTTCGCCGGAATCTTTTCGGACGCCTTTTCGCCGTAACCCTGATCGGGCGGGATGACAGCAATGACCTGAGAACCGACCTTCTGGCCGATCAGCGCCTCGGCGAAGCCGGGGATGACGCCGCCCTGAGTCTTCGATCCGTCAGCAGCAACGAACTGTGCCGGAGTGCCGCGTTCCCAGCTGGAATCAAAGACCAGCTTGGTGTCCCAGACCACACCGGTGTACTGAACTGTCACCGTGTCGCCTTCCTTGACGGTGGCCCCCGTGCCCTTCTTGAGCAGACCAATCTTCAGCGTGTTCGGTGCTGCTCCGGCTGGAATCGTGATTCCAGGCTCACCCTTCGCGCCGAGAACGACGGCGGGTAGGCCGGAGATCTCCGGCTGGTCGGCGCCGTTGGCGCGCGGCAGGTAAGCCTTGACCACGTCGATCACGAAGATGAGCGAATCATCTTTCGCGACGCCGAGCGCTTCCTGGCCACCCTGCGGGCCGAAACCATCGTCAGGTGACACGGCGACGGCGACGCGGGACCCTTGCTGAGCGCACAGCAGGCCATCACGCAAACCGGTGATCGTGGCATCGCTCAGAACGAGGGACGGCTGGCTGGTGCCGTCGTACCCGGTCTGCTCGATGGATTTGCCTGTGCTTCCGTTGTAGACGCTGAGGTCAACCTTCACCATCTGGCCCTCGACGAGATCGGGTCCGGTGCCCGGGATGACCACACTGCGCTGGGTCTTTTGGGTCTTCAACGGCGTCGGAAAGTCGACCGTGGGCGCCTTCCCGAAGTCGCCGGTGACGTCGATCAGTGCGGAGGCGGCTCCGGCGGAGACCGGCGACTGACAATCTGACGCCGACGTGTCGGCTGCGCTGCAGCCGGTCAAAGCGACGCCGAGCAGCGCGGCAACGGCGATCAGTGCTGATGCTTTACGCACAAGTCCTCAATTCAATACGGGGTGTGGGTACAAAGATAGTGAAAGTCGGTGCGGCACGAATCGCGTGTGGCGGGCCGCACGCCATCCTAACCGCGATCGAGGCACTCAGTCGGCGTCGAGGTCGCGCGCTTTCGAGAGCGCAGCGCTGGCGCCGGCGGCGCGCACGCGCTTGCGCATGCTCTTTCCGCTCACGTTACGTTCTCCAAGAGCACCCGGGGTCCAGGCCTCAAAATCAGCATCGGCAAAGTCGGTTTTCGACGGGCGACGCTTCAGCTCGGGCAGGATGGTGTCCGGTGCGAGGCGTCGCGCCGTGATGAGAAAGCCGGTGTGTCCGATCATGCGGTGGTCGGGACGCACGGCAAGGCCCTCAACGTGCCAGCCGCGTACCATCGTTTCGTTTGAATCAGGGTTCGTGTACAGCCCACAACCCCGGATCGCCTCGGCGACACGCGACAGCTGTGTGACGGTCGCCACGTAGCACAGCAGCACACCGCCGGGCTTGAGCGCGTCAGAAACGGCCGGCAGGCATTCCCACGGGGCGAGCATATCGAGCACGACGCGGTCGACGCTGTGCGCTTCCATCACGTCGGGCAGCGCGTCGGACAGGTCGCCGAGCGTGATCGTCCAATTCTCAGGGTCGTGCCCGAGGAAGGTGGCGATGTTGTCGCGGGCAACATCGGAGAACTCTTCGCGGCGCTCGAACGAGGCCAGGCGCCCCGATGGCCCGATGGCCCGCAGGAGCCAGAGCGAGAGAGCGCCCGAGCCGACACCGGCCTCGACGACGGTGGCTCCGGGGAAGATGTCGGCCTGAGCCAGAATCTGCGCGGCATCCTTCGGATAAATGATCGCTGCGCCACGCGGCATCGACATGACGAAGTCGTTCAGCAGCGGGCGCAGCGCAAGGTGCTCGACGCCCACATTGTTGGTGACCACCGAGCCGTCCGGCAGCCCAATGATGTCATCGTGGGCCAGGATGCCTCGGTGGGTGTGGAAGACCTTGCCCGGTTCGAGCGAGATGGTGTTCAGCTTGCCTTTGGGGCCGGTGAGCTGCACGCGGTCGCCCACTCGGAAGGGCCCGCTATTTTGGATGACCTGGTTGTCGCTCATGCGCGTGATACGTCCTCGAGTTCGTGCGCCGTCGGGCGGGAGGTGATGGTTTCGGAGTGGTTCGAATCGAGGGAGCCGATCCGGTCGTGGTACAGCTCGGCAAGGTCGTCGAGCCCCCGTCCGGCCAGGCTGGCCCACAGGATGTAGTCGTCGGCTGAGGCCAAGGCGATCTGGTGGGGAACACCGATCGCGATGGTTCCAGCCGACACCGCGGCGGCCAGGCCCGGCACCGAGTCTTCAATTGCGATGCAGTGCACGGGATCGACACCGAGGATGTCTGCGGCGAGCAGATAGGCCTCAGGATGCGGTTTAGGGTCGGTGACCATGTCTCCGGCGACGATCGTCGCAAAGGGTGACTCGCCGAGTTGCTCGGTGATCTTGTCGGCAATCTGCTGGGCCATCCGTTTCAACGACATGGTGACGAGCGCCATGGGAACCCCGGCCGCAGACAAGGCCGTGAGGAGTTCCAGCGCACCAGGGCGCCAGGGCAGTCCATGGCTGTTGAGCTGTTCTTGCACCCGATTGGTCAGCAGGGTGACGATTGCATCGATCTCCATGTCGACGCCGGCGCCCTGCAAGATTTCAGCCGACTTCTCGAGCCCGTTACCGACCATTTGCATGCAATCCTCATGCGTCCAGGTGCCCCCGAATGACGCGACGAGTTCAGTCTCGGCCAGCATCCAGTACGGCTCGGTGTCGACAATGGTCCCGTCCATGTCCCACAGGACTGCGGCAGGAAGAGAGGAATTGGTTCGGATCAGGTTCACGGGGTTCAAGTGTAGAGGGCACGGCCTATCCTTGACTGTGGGTGCGCCGTCGCGGCGCTCGGAATGGGCGAGGTTTCACAGAGTGGCACACGGCAATGGGTTTTTAGGCGGACGGCTCCTCGTCGTCGCCTTCGAAGGTTGGAACGATGCAGGCGAGGCGGCCACCGGTGCCGTTCGCACTCTCCAGGAGCTCCTCGCGCTGAACGAAATCGCCGCCGTCGACCCCGAGTTGTACTTCGACTACCAGTTCAATCGCCCCACGATCAGCGCCAACGACGAGGGCAAACGAGAAATCGAGTGGCCCGGAGCCGTCATGTACGGCCCCGAAGCCCCCGGCATCGCGAGCATCCCCCTCGCCGAAGACGCCCAGTTGCAGATCAGCGGTACGAACGCCGGCAACATCTACCTTCTTGTCGGCACCGAACCCTCCCGCAGCTGGAAGAGTTTTGCCGCCGAAATACTCGACGCTGCGTTGGCCGCCGACGTCAGTGGCATGGTCTTTCTGGGAGCGATGCTCGCCGATGTGCCGCACACCCGCCCCATCTCAATCTTTGTGTCGAGCGATAACCCCTCGGTGCGTGCGGAACTCCAGATTGAACGCAGCAATTATGAGGGACCGGTCGGGATTCTGAGTGTGCTCTCGGATGCCGCGGAGACCGTGGGAATTCCCACCCTTTCGATATGGGCATCCGTACCGCATTACGTTCACAACGCCCCATCCCCCAAAGCCGTTCTCGCCCTCATCGACAAACTCGAAGAGATCATCGACGTTGTCATTCCGCGCGGGGACCTCGTCAGCGAGGCCGCCGAGTGGGAAACCGGCATCAACGCTCTCGCCGCCGACGACGACGAGATGGCTGCGTACATCGCTCAACTCGAGCAGGCACGCGACACCGTGGATTCGCCGGAAGCCAGCGGTGAGGCGATCGCTCACGAATTCGAGCAGTACCTGCGCAAGCGTGGTGACGGCAGGGACGGCCGAGACGGCTGGGCCGACGGACGGCCAGCTGGCGACGGGCCGGGTTAGCCGTAACCCGAGGTACGGACCGGCGGAACCGTTAGAGCTTCACGCCGAGCAGCGCGTCGATTGCCTCGGCCAGCGCGGTCGGATTGTCGAGGTTGTGCTCGGCCGCCTCGTCGAGCACCCGCAGGGCAGTGGGCGTGTCGAGGTCGTTGCAGAGGGCCGCCCGCAGCCGACCGATCACGGCGTCGGATGACTCCAGGCCGTTCGCCGACGACGCGGCCGCGGGGGCGAATGCCGTGCTCCACCGTGCGAGGCGTTCCTCGGCGCCGGCCAGCTTGTCGCCGGTCCATTCCCAGTTGCTGCGGTAGTGCTCCGCCAACAGCGCAAGGCGAATCGCCCGAGGATCAGTGCCTGCAGCGCGCAAACCCGACACCAGCACCAGATTGCCGAGGGACTTGCTCATCTTCTCGCCCTGGTAGGCGACCATGCCAGCGTGGCTGTACACACCCGCGAGCGGATGCCCAGAGAGCGCAGCGGCGTGCCCGGCACTCATGTCGTGGTGCGGGAAGATCAGGTCGCTGCCGCCGCCCTGCACCGTAAAGTCGGTGCCCAGCTCCTTGAGAGCGATGACGGAACATTCAATGTGCCAGCCCGGGCGCCCGGCCCCGACACGGGACGGCCACGACGGTTCGCCGTCGCGGGCCGCGCGCCAGAGCAACGGGTCGAGTACATCGCGCTTGCCGGGACGGTCGGGGTCACCGCCGCGCTCGGCGAATAGCGCGAGCATCGTCGCACGATCGAGGTTGCTCTCGTCGCCGAGGCGCCAGGGAGCCGCCGTCTCCGCGGCGGCGATATCAAAGTAGAGGTCGAAGCCCGGCAGACCAGCCGCGTCGAGCGCGGCATCCGGGGTATCGACCCGATAGGCCAACCCCGCCTCCTCAAGCAGGCACACGGCCTCGGCGATCTCGTCGATCACGTCGGTCACCGCAACATAGTCGTCGGGCGGAAGGATGCGCAGGGCCTCCATGTCGGTGCGGAAGAGTTCAACCTGCGACTCGGCAAGTTCACGCCAGTCCACGCCGGTGGCCGTGGCGCGTTCAAGCAACGGATCGTCGATGTCCGTCACGTTTTGCGCATAGTGGACCTGGTAGCCGGCATCGAGCCACACGCGCTGCAGCGTGTCGAACGCGAGGTACGTGGCCGCGTGCCCGAGATGGGTCGCGTCGTAGGGGGTGATCCCACAGACGTAGAGTCGGGCGACATCCGTGGGCTGCGCGTGCACCAGCGCAGCCGAGGCCGTGTCGTGCAGGAACAGAGCGGACGAGTTCCCCGGAAGGGCCGGGACGACGGGACGATTCCAGGAGCGCATGTGATCCAGCCTAACTACGCCGTGATGACGTTCGTGCCAAGCAGAACGAGGAGTGCGCCGCCGGCCAGGATGCGGTAGATCACGAACGGCAGGAAGCTGCGCTTCGAGATGTAGCTCATGAAGAACGCGATCACGACAAAGCCGACGACGAACGCCACGATCGTGGCGATCAGTGTGGCGAGCGGGCCGAAGACCTCAGGAGTGCAGTTGGTGGCACCGACCAGGCACGGCTTGGCGATGGACTTGTAGACCTGGTAGAAGCCGCTGCCGAGCACGGCAGGAATGGCCAGCAGGAAGGCGTAGCGGGCCGCTGCCTTGCGCTCATATCCCATGAAGAGGCCAGCCGTGATGGTGCCGCCCGACCGTGAGACTCCGGGAATGAGGGCGAGGGCTTGGGCGAAGCCGTAGATCGTGCCGTCACGCACCGTGAGTTCTTTCAAGCGGCGCTTCTTGGCTCCCACATAGTCGGCGATTCCAAGCAGGATGCCGAAGACGATGAGCATGGCGGCGGTGATCCACAGGTTGCGGAGCGTCGTCTCGATCTGGTCCTGGAAGAGGAGGCCGAGAACGATGATCGGCACAGAGCCGAGGATGATCAGCCAGCCCATGCGGGCATCCGGATCGTTGCGCGGGATCTTGCCGACGAGCGAACGCGCCCAGTGGCCGATGATGCGGGTGATGTCACGCCAGAAATAGATCACCACGGCCAGCTCGGTACCGATCTGGGTGATCGCCGTGAAACGGGCACCGGGATCTTCACCCGTGCCGATCAGCTGGCCGATAATGCTGACGTGAGCACTGGACGAGACCGGCAGAAACTCGGTGAGCCCCTGCACGAGGCCGAGGATGATGGCGTTGATGAATTCCACGTGCTGATGCTCCGCTTGCTAGTAGGTCGTGAGCAGGTCGGTCAGGACCCGCCTGCCAAACACTAATGCGTCGAGCGGCACGCGCTCGTCAACGCCATGGAACATGCCGGGAAAATCCAAATCGGCGGGGAGTTTCAGGGGTGCAAAGCCGTAGCCGGTGATGCCGAGCTTGTGCAGCGCTTTGTTGTCGGTTCCCCCCGAGAGCATGTAGGGCAACACGGGCACGTCGGGATCGTGGCGGCCCAGCGTGCCGCGAATCGCGTCGATCAACGCACCGTCGAACGCATTCTCGAGGCCGATATCGGCGTGCATCACGACGATTTCGATGTCGGGGCCGACGAGTTCGGCGATCTCGGCCAAGACGGCCTTCTCCTCACCCGGCAGCGTGCGCACGTCGATCAGGGCTTCAGCGGTGTCGGGAATGACGTTGTGCTTGTAACCGCCCTTCAGGAGCGTGGGGTTCGACGTCGTGCGGAGGCTGCCCAAAATGAATCCGGATGCAGTGCCCGTTGCGATCGCCAACTCGTCGGGGCCGACCTTCTGCGGGTCGACGCCCAAGATTCGGGCCACCTCGTTCAGGAGGGTCGATGTGGTGTCGGTCAAATGGATGGGCCATTCCTTGCGGCCGACCGCGGCGACGGCCTCGGCCAGACGCGTGACGGCGTTGTCATGAATCAGCCGCGACCCATGAGCGGCAGTGCCACGGGCGACGAGCTTGATCCACAGCATTGCCTTCTCGGCTGTTTGCAGAAGGTAGGCGCGCTGGTCGTTGAAGGTGATCGAGTATCCGCCCACCTCGCTGATGGCCTCGGTGGCGCCGGCGAAGAGTTCAGGTCGGTTGTCCACGAGGTAGTGCGAGCCGTACACTCCCCCGGCTTCCTCATCGGCGAAGAAGGCGATGACCAGATCACGCTGCGGCGCCCGACCGGCCCCGAGAATGTCCTGGAGGGAGGCCAGGATCATGGCATCCATGTTCTTCATATCGACGGCGCCACGCCCCCACAGCAGGCCGTCCTTGATGACGCCCGCGAACGGATCCACGGACCAGTTCGCGGGGTCGGCCGGCACGACGTCGAGGTGGCCGTGCACGACCAGAGCCCCCCGTGACGAGTCGTGGCCTTTCACCCGCGCGACAACACTCGTGCGGCCAGGCTCGGATTCGATGATCTCGGGGGTCAGGCCGAGGCCGCGCAGATGTGCGGCCACGTACTCTGCGGCATCCGTCTCGCCGTTCGAGCGCCCGTCACCGAAATTGCTGGTGTCGAACCGGATCAGATCGCGAGCGATTTCTGCGGTGAGATCGAGTTCGTCGCCCGCGGGGGCCGCATTCCCTGTGTTTGCCATGCGGCTCACGCTACCGGTTCGGGCATTCACCCCGCACGCCACGCCGTCAAGCTGAGAATTGCTCGCCGCCACTGGCTCACGAGTGGTTTTTGACCCCCGAAAAACCGTGCTAAGTTATTACCTCGTCAGCAAGAAACAGATTGCAGACAAACATCCAGTCCGGGTGGCGGAAATGGCAGACGCGCTAGCTTGAGGTGCTAGTGCCCGTATAGGGCGTGGGGGTTCAAGTCCCCCCTCGGACACGAAGATTGTTTCAGTGAAACAATCGACGAGAACTGGTTGAGACAGTTCACGGGCCGGATCATATGATCCGGCCCTGTCTCGTTTAACCAGAACTTTGTGGGCTTATAGGGGGGCTTATAGGCTTATAGGCCAAAACGTGTGGATGGCGTCGGGCGTGTCATGCGCTGCCGGCCCAGCCTGAGCGCATCCAGAGGCCTTCCTCGGCGGTGATACCGGCGCCGTAGTAGTCCGGTTCCGACGGTTCTTCACTGTTCTCGTCCGTGAGCGGTTCGAGCTCTGGGGGTTGGGTAGGGATGAATTCGTGGGCGCGGTCGATCGGGATCTCCCCCGGAGTCACGCATTCACGCGAACTTCTTCGAGTCTCGTTCGAGTCACCGCTGCACGCCCGGGATACGTCGTTCCCCCGCCGCGAGTGGGCAGTTGTTGTTGCTTCACCCATCCCGAGGCAACAACAACTGCTCACTCGCGTGGTGTCGTGAGGTACGAATCGCCCCCGGGTTCGCACATTCACGGGCCGAACGGCACGCGCAGGTTAGGGCGGTTCGCGCAGGTTAGGGCGGTTCGCGCAGGTTAGGGCGGTTCGCGCAGGTTAGGGCGGTTCGCGCATGCTCGAACGTGCGCGAACATCCTTAGCATGCGCGAGCATCCTCAGCGCTCCTGACTCCGTGTGCGACGGGCCCGCCTCGCTGACGAACGGTGGCCGCGACCGGCAGTTCGGTCAGCCGAGGGCCGGATGCTCCGACGGAAGGCCATGGCGCTCGCCCGCCTGGTGCAGGGCGACGTTACGGGCCTCCCACTCGCCGAGCTCCTGCCGCATGCCCTCGATGATCGGTCGGTCCGGGCACTGCATCACGCTGCGGCCACAGGCGCACTGCGTGGGGTTGGTCGCGTCGTCAGCGTGCACCCGCGCCACACGCCAGAGTGCCGCGAGAGCTCGGTCGTTCCGTCGGGTCGCAAGCTCGATCTTGCGCTCGGCCCGCTTCACCAGGTCGTTCTCGAGCACGGCACGGATGCCGCCGGCATCCGTCTGATCGAATTGGCCAGCCACCAGGCCGCGCAGCTCGCCCACCTGTGAGGTCAGGGATGTAATCGACGCGTCCCGCTCGGCCAGTAGCAGGGTGGCGTCCGCGACGGCCTCACGCTGAACATCCTGCAACTCGCTGTAGAGCTCGCTCCAGAGCGCCACGTGGTCGCTGTCGCGGCGCTCGGCACGGTCGGCCCCGATATGGCGCACGCAGAAGGAACAGACCACCTGATCGGCGGCCGAGGTGAAGTGAAACGGCTGCAGGGCACGGCAGCAGAGGCACTGCGCGTCGATGTCTTCATACAGCTGATATGCGTGGGTCACCGATACTCCCTTGGTCGAACGAAGATCGCTGCCACGCAGCGTGGGACAGGCTACGCGTCGCGCGGCGCCTCGTCGACGATCCCGACAAGGCGGCTACCGATGCCGTCAACCTCGCTGCGGCGCAGGCCGTCCTCGGGCGCGGGCAGCTCGTCGGCGCCGTGGTAATCGCAGCTGAGATAGGTGAAGCTGGGCCACCACTTCTTGGGCCGAACCGCTTCAGTGAACCCACAGACAGCGCAGACCAGCTCAACCCAGACGGGCTTCTTGCCCGTGCGGTTTGCACGCGATTGGGCCAACCAGGCTGGCGGGTTGGTGTCAAGTTCGGTGACCTGCGCCGCGGACAGTCGCGACGGAATTCCGTTACGTGTGGCCATCTCGAGTGGAATATCGAGGCGAACTGCGGCTTCTCGTCTGGTAATCATCTCCACCCAGCTTAGGTGAATGCAAGAATGGGCGGATGTCTGCCATCCACTCCCCCCTCGGCCTGCTCCTCGACGTTGACGGCCCCATTGCCAGCCCGGTCACCCGGACCGTTGCGACCCCGAGCATCATCGATGACCTCATTCTGCTGGCCGGCGCCAATGTGCCGATCGCTTTCATCACAGGGCGCTCGTCCGCGTTCATTCGGGAGGAGGTCATCGCGCCGCTCGTGGCCGCCGGCCTGCCAGCAAACCTACGCATGTACGGCGTCTGCGAGAAGGGCGCCGTCTGGTTTCCGATCACGGCTGAGGGCATGGGCGACACTGTGATTGACGACACAGTCGCTCTCCCCCAGGCCGTCGTCGACGACCTGCGCACCCTCGTCGAGACACGCTTCGGCGACACCATGTTCTTCGACGAGACCAAGCAAGCCATGGTCTCGGTCGAGCAGCGCACGGATGTCGACCACGCGTCGTTCATCGCCGCCCAGCCGGCCTTCAACCAGGCCGCTTTCGACATCGTCTCGAGGCATGGGCTCGGGGTGCGCTACGGCGACGACGAGCGACCGGATGCCACTGGCGCCGTGCCATTCCGCCTCGACCCCACCATCATCTCGACCGACGTCGAGTCGATCACCCTCGACAAGGATCACGGCGCGAAGCGGGCGCTGGCCTTCTTCGCCGAGTCCGGGCCGCTGCCGGACGTGTGGCGTTCGGTCGGCGACTCCCGCAGCGACTATCTCATGGCAGACCACTTGCATGCGGCGGGCTATGACGTGGCCCACGTCGACGTGCGGCCGGCCGACGGCATCCTGGAACGCCCCTACCCCGTCATCGTGATGGGCGAGCAGATCCACGATGAGGCCGGCGCGGCGTTCCTCGACTACTGGGTCGAAAAGCTGCAGCTGCGCTGAGAGGTGCGGCTCGGTGTGGTGCGGCTCGGCTCGGCGCCTAGGTCATAATCAGGCGGATGCCGTTCTGCAGGGTACTGCGCAGCTCAAACACCTTCTCAAAACTGCCCTGCGACATACCGGGCATTCCCGCACGCAGTACGCCGACGACTCGAGACCGCCCGACGACGACCGTGATCGGGCGACGCCCGCGCGCCGGAAGCTCGAGCGGCTCGCTCAGCGCGGCATCCGGCACCACGACGATGAGCGCGGTGAACTTCACGCGCAGGGCCTTGGAGAGCGCCTTGGCAGCAACCTCCAGGTCATGCAGGGGCTTCTGGCCCGCCACGGCGTCACCGACCAGTTCGCCGCGGCGCAACTCGATCGGGCCACCGAAGTCATTCGACTGAATGGCGAACAGACCGGCCGGGCCGAGCACGACGTGGTCGAGCTTCACACCCGAGGACCCCGCTTCGACGTCATGCCAGGCGGTATAGCCGATGCCGAGGTTCGCCACGAGCTGGGCCGTGTTCTCCTCGGCCAGGGCCTTCGCCAACCAGTGTCGAATCTCTCGCGGCGCCGACCGAATGAGATCGGGGGCGTACGGGTCATCCAGCGTTGTGCCACGGCCGGACCATTCCCGCATCAGTTTCAGGTACTGCTGGCGGGCGACGCCGCCCGGGTGGCCGTGCATGCGGGCCCGCGGACCGGCCGAACTGGTGCGTCCAGGCCGCGAGCCCGTCGGTCGGGCGGCGGATGCGCCGGGAGGCACCGGCTCTGCCCCGGTATAGCGGTTGCGGTCGTACGCGGCACGCCGTTCGGGGCTGCTTACTCGGTCCCAGGCATCCTGAACGGCCTGGAACCGTGCTGCGGTACCCCCGACATCGGGGTGGGTCTGCCGCAGGAGGCGTCGATACGCCTTACGCAGCTCGTCTTCGCTCGCCGAAACGGCGACGCCCAACACCTCATAGGGGGTGGATGCGGCAGGACTGTCGTGCATCCGAAATGATCTCTTTCACTGGGTTGGCCAGGGCTTGTGACCCGTAGGTCGTCACTTAAACTATCGAATAATTCTGACATCTCGCCGAACCGTGCCGGTATCGCCGCGATCAGCACGACATGCACCATGCCGGTGCGGCGTCAGCGCCGTTTTCGCGGCGTTGTATGCAACGATCAGCCATGACTAGTTCGATTTTCGCACGGCCCGCGCACCGCTCAGCATTTCGCCTGGCCGTCATGCTCATTGTCGGCATTCTGGGTCTGGCGATCTGTGCCATTTTCAAATTCTGGACCTACGCCGCTGTCGTGGCGTGGGCGGGAGCCTCCATCACCTACGTACTGTGGGTCTGGGCGCTGATCGGGCGCATGGATGCCGCGACCACCGCCAGCCACGCCACGCGCGAAGATCCGTCCCGCAGCGTGTCGGGCCTTTTGCTCGTCATCGCGAGCGTGGCGAGCCTCGGAGCGATTGTTCTGCTGCTGAGTGGCGCCAACGGAACCTCGAACGCCAGCCAGGTCACCGCCGCGGCTTTTGCCGTGTTGAGCGTCGCACTGTCGTGGTTGCTCATCCACACGCTGTTCACGCTGCGTTACGCCGAGTTGTACTACTCCGGCGAGGACGGCGGGGTTGATTTCAACCAGAAGGAGCCGCCGCGTTATAGCGACTTCGCCTACCTGGCCTTCACGCTCGGGATGACGTTTCAGGTCTCAGACACGAATCTGACTACACATGCGGTGCGCGCGACGGCGTTGCGACACGGATTGCTCTCGTATCTCTTCGGCTCGGTCATTCTGGCCACCCTGATCAACCTGGTGGCCGGGCTGCCGCGTTAGCGTGCGCTGCACACGCTTCAGCGCTGCCCACGCCCTGAACGATCTAGTCGCGCAGAACCTGCACCGGGATGAAAACGGCCAGCGAAACGGCGATGATCCCGCCGAAGAAGATTGCGGCCTGCCAGGCGTCAACCGCGAATGCAAGCCCAAAGAGCCACAGACCGAAGACAAAAATGGCGAAGGCGACGATGAAGGTGACGATTTTCATGGGCAGGACCTTTCAAAACGATGCCTGCGAGACGGCGCAAGGCTGATACTCGAGCCTATCGGTTCAGGGGCATTCGGCTCGAACCACACGCAGCGAGCGACACAATCCACCCTTCACCGGGTGGGCCGCCGGGGTTATGGTGAAGCGAGGTCGCCCGCAGACTGGGCAGGCCTGCCCATCGTCGTCGAGGAGGAACATCGTGCGTGCCACTGAAACGCTCCGCAGCAACCTGCAGTCAGTTCTGGTTGACCTGATTGAGCTCCACCTGCAAGCCAAACAGGCCCACTGGAACATCGTCGGCGCGAACTTTCGCGACCTGCACCTGCAACTCGATGAGATCGTCGACGCAGTGCGTGGCTTCTCTGACACCATCGCCGAACGGATGCGTGCTCTCGACGCGGTGCCGGACGGCCGCAGCGAAACGGTCACCGACACCACGCACCTGGCGTCGTTCCCCGATGGCGAGGTCGACACGAAGGATGCCGTGGATCTCATCACGGAACGCCTGACCACGGTGGTCGGCACGATGCGCGCCGTGCACGACGAGGTCGACGACGAGGACCCGACCTCGGCCGATATCCTGCACGGGGCCATCGCACAGCTCGAACAGTTCGCCTGGATGGTCAGCGCCGAGAACCGCACAGCGGGGAATCAGGACTGAGCTGGTGACCGGCCTGGCGCCTCCCGACCTGACGGAGCGCCCGCACAACTTCACGATTGAGCGGCTCATGCGCGCGCAACCGGCCGATCTCTACGACGCCTGGACGCAGTGGTTCGAGCTCTGGCTTGCCGCCCGCGGTTCGGTGTCGATGCTGCCAGAGGTGAACGCGCCGTTCTTTTTCGAGACTCAGCACGCCGGCATCCGCCACGCGCACTACGGCCGCTTTCTGGAACTCGAACACGACCGGCTGATCGAACTGACGTGGGTGACGACGCACACACTGGGCGCCGAAACCGTCGTCACCGTTTCGCTCGTTCCACACGGCGAGGGCACGCTGTTGAGGCTCCGCCACGCCGGTTTTCCCACGGCCCAGACGGCGAGCCGGCAGGCGGAGGTCTGGCCGGGCATCCTGGAGCAGTTGGATGCGCGACTGAGCGAGAACGCGCAGCCGTAAGGTGCAGCCCAGTACCTTTGACGCATGACCGACACCAGCCAGATCGTCATCAGCGTGCACGAGAGCGTCGGTCGTCTCACGCTCAATCGGCCCGACGCACTCAATGCGCTCTCGCAGGAGATGGTGACCGTACTGACCGACACGCTCACGGCATGGATCGATTCATCGGAGATCTCGCTGGTCGTGCTCGACGGCGCCGGCGACCGCGGACTCTGTGCGGGCGGCGATGTGCGGGTGATGTATGAGAACGCGGTCGCCGGCAACGCTGAGGCAACCCGGCGTTTTCTGCGCGACGAGTACCGGTTGAATGCGCTGATCAGCGAGTACCCGAAGCCATTCGTGGCGATCATGGATGGGCTCACGATGGGCGGCGGAATCGGGCTGGCTGGTCATGCCGGCATCCGGATCGTGACCGAGCGGTCACGGTTGGCCATGCCCGAGACCCGCATTGGTTTTTGCCCGGACGTCGGCGGCACCTGGCTGCTCAGCCGCTCGCCGGGCGAGCTCGGCACGTATCTCGGCCTCGGCGCGGTGAGCCTGACGGCGTCGGATGCGCTCGCCATTGGCCTGGCCGACTATTTCGTGCCGTCCGCCCTGGTGCCGCATCTGCTCCAGGCCTTCGCGGAGCGGGCCGACCCCGGCTCCCCCAGCGAGATCGTGCTGCTCTTCGATGAGACACCGGAGCCGTCGAAGCTGATGGCGCAGCGCGGCTGGATTGACGCCTGCTACGCGGCGGACACTGTGCCCGAGATCTGTGCGAACCTGCGCGCCTGGGCTGATACTCACTCGGATCCGGCCGCCGCTGCAGCGAACGTGGCGGCAGACAACCTGGGGTCGCTGTCGCCGACAGCACTGACAGTTACGCTCGCCGCACTCCGCACCTCGCGCACGCTGCCGAACCTCCGTGCGGCGCTCGAGCTGGAGTTTCGAGCCGCCACCTGGCTGCTGAGCCAGCCTGATCTGCGGGAGGGCATCCGCGCACAGGTCATCGACAAGGACCGTTCCCCGAGCTGGACTCCGGCCCGTTTCGACGATCTGCCGGCGGGCCTCGCGGAGCGCGTTCTGGGCCACCCGTTGGCTGAAGCGCTCTGGTGAGGCCACCGCCGCATTTCTGAACGCTTTCACGTCGCCGAACCTTCTGCGAGATCAGAGCCGATTGGGCTATCCCTCAGGGTGCGCTGGCTGAGGAGCTGCGGGGTTCTGTGATTACCGATTCACCGGCTCGAGCAACTCGGGGCCATTGCCCGTAATCGGTCCGACCTCATAGAAGCTCAGCAGGTCGGCGGTCTCGCGCGAGGCCGCCACTGCGGCGTCGACGAGCGACTGGTCGCCGACCGTCGTCGGGTCGAGCCAGTGATCCCACCATTCCTCGGGCAGCACCACCGGAATACGATCGTGAATCTCGGCGAGGGGACCCTGGGCATCCGTCGTGAGGATCGTGGCGGAAAGCACCCAGCGAGCCGAGTCGGCCTCGGCCAGCGCCGGGTTGCGCCACCAGGAGTAGAGACCGGCGAAGGCCAACGGCAAACCATCGTCGGAATGCACGAAATAGGGCGTCTTTGTCGTGCCGACCGTATGCCATTCGTAGTACCCGGTCGCCGGGATCAACGCCCGTTTCGATGCGACCGAGTTCTTGAAGGTGGCC
Organism: Leifsonia psychrotolerans; assembly: GCF_013410665.1. Classification (NCBI taxonomy): domain Bacteria; kingdom Bacillati; phylum Actinomycetota; class Actinomycetes; order Micrococcales; family Microbacteriaceae; genus Glaciibacter; species Glaciibacter psychrotolerans. Next base: position 1,166,961 of record NZ_JACCFM010000001.1, read on the forward strand.
TTTTCGGCCGCCGTCTCGGCGCGGGCATTGAATGTGGGGTACGGCGAGACAAGCTCTTTCGCGAACGACGGCACAAGCGACCAGCGCGCGGCCTCAAGCCGGCGCACCGCCGGCTCTTGCTTGGCGGACTCGAGCACGATCGGAATCTGCTCGGTCGGCTTGACGTTCCACGACGGTTCGGGAATGTTCTCGCCCTCGTGCTCGACGTCGAACATCGCGACAAGGTCGGGCGCTGTATCAGTGATGATGAATCGACCACACATGCTCATAGGCTAGCGCCCCGCACCGACAATTCAGCGACAGCTCACGGCCAAGATCCAGCGTGTGCGAGGACGATCAAGAGTGCCGGTGACGTGTTATCACCGCAGTGGAGATGAATCTCTCATGGTTGCTCAAATCGTCGTGTGGATCATTGTCGTCATCGTTCTTCTCATCCTGGTGGCGATGGCAATTCGGGTCGTCAAGCAGTATGAGCAGGGCGTGGTTCTGCGGTTCGGACGCCTGACCGGCACGCGGATGCCGGGGCTGCGGTTCATCATCCCCCTGGTTGACGTGATGCACCGGGTGTCGCTGCGGATCGTCACCCTGCCCATTCAGTCACAGGGCATCATCACCCGCGACAACGTCAGTGTGGGTGTCTCGGCTGTCGCCTACTACCGCGTCGTCGACCCGGTGAAGTCGGTCATCGCGATTGAGAACGTGGGATCAGCGATCGATCAGATCGCCCAGACCACCCTGCGGAAGGTCGTCGGCCAACACACGCTCGATGAAACCCTGGCCGAAACGGACACTCTCAACGTGAACATCCGGAGCATTCTGGATGTGCAGACCCTCGATTGGGGAGTCGAAGTCACACTGGTCGAGCTGAAGGACATTCTGCTGCCCGAGACGATGAAGCGTGCCATGGCCAAGCAGGCCGAAGCCGAGCGGGATAAGCGAGCCAAGATCATTGCCGCTGAGGGCGAGTCATTGGCCGCGGCGGCGCTGGGCGCAGCATCGGACACCATGATGGCGCACCCGTTGGCCCTGCAACTGCGCAACCTGCAGACTCTGGTTGAAATCGGCGTCGACAAGAACACGCTCGTCGTCTTTCCGTCACCGCTGATGAGCACGATCGGGGAGCTGGGGAGCTTCCTCGCCCGCGAGACAGCGGCCAGCGGCACGTTGGCGCCGGATGCCGTCACCCAGGCTCGTTCTGCGAAGCCGCACACGGTGCCGAAAGCCGTCTGAACGTCGACTCGAGGCCGGTGCCACTGCTCGCTTCGCGCGACACGCCGCATGCGAATGAGCTCTTGACATATTCGAATGCGTGTTCGAGCATTGAGGTATGTCTATTCCCGCCGCCTCCCCCGCTTCCGCGGGGCGTGAGTATGCGATTCGCGGCACTGCCGTGCGCGAATCGGTGCGCGGTATTGAGCAGGAATCGGGGCAGGAATTCGTAGAAGAATCCGAATCCGAATCGCGACACAGCCGTGTCGCAGCGCTGCAGCAGCGCATCACGGGAATGCAGGCCACGACGCTGCCCACGAAGACGCTGCCCACGCTACCCGCGCTCTCTGACATTCTTCCGGGCGGAGCACTCAAGCAGGGTGCCGCCTACTCGGTACTCGGCTCCACCACGCTCGTGATGGCCCTTCTGGCCGGCCCCTCACAGAGCGGGTCGTGGTGCGGGGTCGTCGGCCTGCCCGACTTCGGTGCCGAAGCCGCAGCCCGGTTCGGCATAGACCTCGAGCGCCTCGTGCTCGTCCCGGATCCCGGTGCCCACTGGCTCACGGTCACGGCCGCCCTCGTCGATGTTCTCCCGGTGGTCGTCACCCGCCCGCCCCTGCAGGCCAGCGACTCCGATGTGGCCCGCCTCGGAGCCCGGCTCCGTCAGCGCGGCTGCGCGTTGATCGTGGTCGGCGAGTGGCCGCAGAGCGAGGCACAGTTGCGCATCGTCGACAGCCGGTGGAGCGGTCTCGGGCACGGCCACGGGCTGCTCTCGGCCCGCGAAGTCACCGTCGCCTCCGTCACCGGACGCACCGGCTTTGCTCGCCCCCGCAGCAGCCGCCTTCTCCTGCCGGATGCCGCCCAGCAGTTCCAGCAGGCCGCTCGGCCGGTCACCCAGCCGGCAGGCGTACCGCCGGCAGCCGGCACTCGAAACTGGCCGCGAGCCGTTCCCGTACTGAACCGGGCCGGGTAGCCATGGCCGCCAGACTCACCCGCGCCATTGTGCTCTGGTGCCCCGATTGGCCGATCATCGCGGCTACCCGGGCCGAGGAGTGCCCGGTATCGACAGACGTTCCCCTCGCCCTGGTCGACCATGGCCTCATTTTTGCCTGCTCCCGCGCCGCTCGGGCGGAGGGCGTGCAGCGTGGTCTCACAGTGCGTGAGGCACAGTACCGTTGCACGACGTTGACGCTGCTGCCCTACGACCCGGTCCAGGACGCCCGCGCCTTCGAGCCGGTGATCAGCACCGTCGAAGAGATCACACCGGGCGTGCAATTGCTGCGCCCGGGCACCTGCGCTATTCGGGCCCGCGGCCCCAGTCGCTACTACGGCGGCGAGGCGGAGGCAGCGGCCGCACTGATCAATCGGCTCGCTGCGTTGGGAATTCCCGACGTCCGCGTGGGAGTCGCCGACGGACCGTTCGCCGCCGAACAGGCCGCACGCGCCACGCGGCCGGCGCGGGCCGCACGGGCCACACAAGACATGACGCTCAGCGACGCCGTGCGAATCGTCCCGCCCGGCGCCTCCCCCGGTTTTCTCGCGCCGCTGCCGATCACCCTCGTCGTCGACGCCCGCTTGTCGACCCTGCTGCACCGACTCGGCGTGCACAGCCTCGGCGACTTCGCCGCTCTGCCGGCGCTCGACGTGCGCCGTCGGTTCGGCCCGGAGGGTGCGCAAGCCCACGAGAAGGCCAGCGGCCTCGACAGTCGCAGCGTCGTCGCTCGGGTGCCGCCGAAACTGCGCGACCTGCTGATCGAGTTCGAGCCGGCGCTCGACCGCGTCGATCAGGTGACCTTCGCCATCCGCGCCTCGGCCGAGCAATTCATTGACGGGCTCACCCAGGCCCGACTCGTCTGTACCGCCGTACAGATCGAGGTACGTACCGAGTCGGGTGAGATCTCGCTGCGCAGCTGGCTGCACCCACGCTGGTTCAGCGCGGCCGATGTCGTCGACCGTGTGCGCTGGCAGCTGCAGGGCGGCGGCACGATCGATGCCGGCCTGCGCTCGGGCATCGTCAAGGTGCACATCATGCCTGAACGTGTCGACTCGACCAGTCACCACGAACAGGGCCTCTGGGGCTCCGGCCCCGACGAGCGCATCCACCACGGGCTCACCCGCGTGCAGAGCATGCTTGGCCATCAGGGTGTACTCACCGCGGTGATCGGCGGCGGGCGTATGCTCGCCGACCGCCAAATCCTCGTGCCCTGGGGCGATGAAGTCCCGGGCAGTGCTTCCGCCCTCCCCCGAGCGCAAGCGCAGCCGTGGCCCGGCAGCATGCCGGGCTTGCCCCCCACAACCGTGTTCCAGGACCGCCCCCCTATCGCCCTGATCACCGCGGCCGGCGAGCCGGTCGATGTCGACGAGCGTGGCCTACTCACCGAGTTGCCCGACCGGTTCTCACCCACGAACCGCCCCGGCGACCTGCGGCCGGTCGAAGCCTGGGCGGGCCCGTGGCCCGTCGTCGAACGTTGGTGGGATGCCGCGTGCGGGCGCACCGTGCACCGGTTCCAGGTGGTCGATGCCGACGGCGATGCCTGGCTGCTCGCCCTCGAAGACCATGAGTGGAAGGCGGAGGCCCGTTATGACTGACGAAAGGAATCCCCATGGGTTGGAGTAATCCGCCGATCCCCTGGTCCGAGCTGGAACGCACACTCTCCGACCGGCGTCGCCCCGGCGGGCCACCACCCGCAGCCGACGGCGGCGACAGCCCGGCCTGGTCGAAAAAACGGCAGCCGTACACCCCGCACGAGGAATCCGCGACGCCCGACGGCCCGATCGTGCCGTATGCCGAGTTGCATGTGCACTCAAACTTCAGCTTTCTCGATGGCGCCAGCTCCCCGGAACAGCTGCTCGAAGAGGCGAGCCGGCTCGGCCTGACCTCGCTCGCCCTCACCGATCATGACGGCTTCTACGGCGCCGTGCGACTGGCCGAGACCGCCGAGAGCTTTCCGAACATCACGACGGTCTTCGGCGCGGAACTCTCGCTCGGGCTCGGTGCGCCGCAGAACGGCATCGCCGATCCCGAGGGCAGCCACCTGCTGGTTCTCGCCCGCGGGCAGGAGGGCTATCACCGGCTCGCCTCCGCCCTCACCCACGCTCAACTCGCCGGAAACGAGAAAGGCCGCCCCCTCTACGACCTGTCGGAGTTGGCCGCGCAGGCCGACGGGCACTGGGTGGTTCTGAGCGGATGCCGTAAGGGCGCCGTGCGTCAGGCCTTGGCCGTGGCCGGGCCGGCGGCCGCTGCGGGCGAACTGGCCCGTCTGGTCGACCTGTTTGGCGCGGGCAACGTCTACGTGGAACTGTTCGACCACGGGCATCCGCAGGACAGCAGCACCAACGACACCCTGGCCCTCCTGGCCACGGAAGCCAACCTGCCCGTGATCGCCACGAACAACGTGCACTACGCCACGCCGGCCGAACACCGTCTGGCCGGCGCCCTGGCCGCGGTGCGTGCCCACCGCAGCCTGGACGAGATGGACGGCTGGCTGCCATCCGCCGCCGGCGCACACCTGCGCAGCGGCGCCGAAATGGCCGCCCGGTTCATTCGGTTCCCCGGCGCGGTCGCCCGCACTGTTCCTCTGGCCAATGAACTCGCTTTCTCCCTGCGCCGAGCGCGCCCCCGGCTGCCGAAGCAGCAGGTGCCCGAGGGGCATACCCCGATGAGTTGGTTGCGTGCGCTCACCTGGAAGGGCGCGGCGGAGAAATATCCCGACTACAACAACAACGTCAAAGTGCGCCTCGAAAAGGAGCTCGCCGTGATCGAGGCGAAGGACTTTTCCGGCTACTTCCTGATCGTGCACGACATCGTGCACTTTGCGAAGGGGCGCGGCATTCTCTGCCAGGGACGCGGCTCGGCCGCCAATTCGGCGGTCTGTTACGTGCTCGGTATCACCGCCGTCGACTCGATCTTCTATCGACTGCCGTTCGAACGTTTTCTCTCGAGCCTGCGCGACGAAGAACCCGACATCGACGTGGACTTCGACTCGGATCGGCGCGAAGAGGTCATTCAGTACGTCTACGAGAAGTACGGACGCATGAATGCCGCGCAGGTGGCCAACGTGATCACGTATCGGCCTCGGTTCGCCGTGCGCGACATGGCGAAGGCGCTTGGCTACAGCACCGGGCAGCAAGACGCCTGGTCGAAGCAGATCGAACGCTGGGGCGGGCAGGTCGCGAGCGGCGAGCACGACATTCCGCCTGAAGTCGTCGAACTGGCCGAACAGGTGCTCACCTTTCCTCGACACCTCGGCATCCACTCAGGCGGGATGGTCCTCACCGATCGCCCGGTGGGCGAGGTGTGCCCGATCGAGCACGCACGTAAAGAGAAACGCACGGTGTTGCAGTGGGATAAAGACGACTGCGCCTGGATGGGGTTGGTCAAGTTCGACCTGCTGGGGCTCGGCATGCTCGCCGCACTGCAGTACACCTTCGACCTCGTCGACGAACATCTCGGCGAAACGTGGGGGCTCGACACCATTCCGCGCGAAGAGGCCGGTGTCTACGACATGCTCTGCCGGGCCGACTCAATCGGCGTCTTCCAAGTGGAAAGCCGCGCGCAGATGGGCACACTCCCCCGGTTGCAGCCGCGCCGGTTCTACGACCTGGTGGTTGAGATCGCTCTCATCCGCCCCGGCCCGATTCAGGGCGGTGCCGTTCACCCCTACATCCGGCGGAAGACCGGCTTAGAGGAGGTGACCTACCTGCATCCGAAGCTTGAGCCGGTGCTCGAACGCACCCTGGGGGTACCGCTCTTTCAGGAGCAGCTCATGCAAATGGCCATGGCCGTCGGCGGGTGCACCGGCGAAGATGCCGACCTGCTGCGCCGGGCGATGGGATCCAAGCGGGGAGTCGAGAAAATCTCCTCGCTCAAGGCCAAGCTCTACCTGGGCATGGCCGAGAACGGCATCACCGGTGACATCGCCGACAACATCTACGAGAAGATCGAGGCCTTTGCGAACTTCGGTTTCGCTGAAAGCCACTCGATCAGCTTTGCCCTGCTCGTCTACGCGAGCGCCTGGCTCAAACTGCACTATCCCGGAGCATTCCTCGCCGCCCTCCTCCGCGCCCAGCCGATGGGGTTCTACTCGCCGCAGTCACTGGTGGCGGATGCCCGTCGGCACGGCGTCGTCGTCTTGCGCCCCGACATCCTGCGCTCGGGCAGTGATGCGGGACTCGAAACGGTGGCTGGCCCCGCAGCACAGGGCCGTGCGAGCTGCCTGGCTCAGGAGCAGCCTCCTGTGCCGCTCTTCGACCGCTCGGTGCCGCCCGATGGGGCGCAGCATCGCCGCGACGCCTCCCTCGCCGTGCGGCTCGGCCTGGCCGAAGTCAAGACGATCGGGCACGAGCTCGCCGAACGTTTGGTCGCCGAGCGAGACGCCTACGGGCCCTATTCGTCGATGGCGGATGTCGCCCGTCGCGTCGGGGCCAACACCGAACAGCTCGAGGCGCTCGCCGCGGCCGGCGCCTTCGACTCGCTCGGACTGGAACGCCGGGAGGCACTCTGGAACGCCGGCGATGCCAGCCAAGACAAAGACACCTACCTGCGCGGGTCGATGGTCAGCGTGCAACCTCCGCTGCTGCCCCTGTTGAGCTCGGCCGAACAGGTGGTGTACGACCTGTGGGCGACCGGAATCTCGACCGACGACCACCCGATCCGACACGCCCGGGCACAGCTAGACGCCCGCGGGGCCCTCCGCGTCGAGCAGCTGGCCACGCACGAGTCTGGCCGACGCATCGAGGTTGGCGGCGTGGTCACCCACCGACAGCGCCCCTCAACGGCCGGCGGCATCACCTTCATCAACCTCGAAGATGAAACGGGAACCCTCAACGTGATCGCCGGCATCGGAGTCTGGAATCACTACCGACGCATCGCCCGCGAGTCGCCCGCCCTCGTGGTGCGCGGCATCCTGGAGCGTTCGCCCGAGGGCGTCACAAATCTGATTGCCGACCGGTTCGAGTCGCTGACGGTGGGGGCGCGGATGAATTCCCGTGACTTCCGGTAGCTCGTCGCGTTTTGCTCTCGAGAACCGGTCACCCGATCTCGCCAAGCGCGCGCAACGGTTTCGGCTAACGTCGTGTGGGTGATGGATGATCGATACGGACACGACGTGCTGGCACAGGGCTGGCGAGACGTCGGCAAGAAGGTAATTCCAACCCAGGAGGCCACCCGCGACTTAGTCGTCGAAGAAGCCACCACGGGCTTTTGCGGCGCGGTCATTCGGGTCGAGAAGAAGATCGTCACGCTCGAAGATCGACACGGCAAACTGAGGCTGTTCCCGCTCGGCCCCGGTTTTCTGATCGACGGCGCGCCGGTCGTGCTCGTGGCACCGAAAGCCACAGCCCCCACTCAGCGCGGACGAACGGCGTCCGGTTCGCTCGCCGTTGCGGATGCCCCGGCCCGGGTCGCGCTGCCCAGCCGAATCTTCGTCGAGGGACGCCACGACGCCGAGCTCGTCGAAAAAGTATGGGGTGCCGATCTGCGCATCGAGGGCGTCGTCGTCGAGTACATCGAGGGTGTCGACAATCTCGCGGAGCTCCTCGCCGCGTTCAGCCCCAGTGCCACGCGCAAGGTCGGCGTGCTGGTCGACCACCTGGTACCGAACTCCAAGGAGAGCCGCATCGCCGAGGCCGTGGCCCGCGGGCCGTACGGCGCGCATGTGCTTGTCGTCGGGCATCCGTATGTCGATGTCTGGCAATCGGTGAAACCCGCTCGGCTCGGTCTGACGGCCTGGCCGACCATTCCGCGCAGCATCGAATGGAAGAAGGGAATCTGCCAGGCGTTGGGGTGGCCGCACGCCGAACAAGCTGACATCGCGCGGGCGTGGCAGCGCATCCTGGGCCAGGTTCGCACCTTCGCCGACCTCGAACCAGAGCTGCTCGGACGTGTCGAACAGCTCATCGACTTTGTAACGGTAGATAACGCTTCATAACGAAGTTCTGAAAGATTCGGGTGAGTTTGCATCTTCATGGTCTAGGGTTTGTAAAGAAGTTGTAGTGCTTGCACGTCTTAAAACGCATTGACCCCGGTCTGTGCGCCACATTCCTTTCGGAAGCGGACGACGAATACCGCGACGAACGGTCCCGACAGTCGGGGCCGGTCTTACACTCCTGGAGGAGTTTCAAAATGGCAACAGGTACCGTGAAATGGTTCAACGCTGAAAAGGGCTTCGGCTTCATTGCGCCCGACGACGGAAGCGCCGACGTGTTCGCGCACTACTCCGCAATCGCTTCGAGCGGCTACAAGTCGCTCGATGAGAACCAGAAGGTTGAGTTCGAGGTGACGCAGGGCCCCAAGGGTCCGCAGGCCGAGAACATCCGCGCTCTCTAAATCACTTTAGATGCGTGATCTGCACGCTCTCTGAGCGCGTAGTTACGAGAAGGCCCCCGCTTCGGCGGGGGCCTTCTTTTCGTGCGCCGACCTACCTGACGAGGTCCTGCCAGCCGTCGCCGTCGACGTACTCAAAGATGAGATTGGTCTCGGTGTGAGCGACGGCAGGATGCTCAGCGAGATGTTCCAGTACAAAGTCGCGCAGGTGCGTGGCGTCGGCCGCAGCCACGTGCAGCAGGTAATCGTCGGCACCGGCCGTGTGAAAGAGGCCGATCACGCCGGGCCAGTGGGGTGCCGCGTTGCGGAATGCGTCGATCTGCCCGCGCGCGTGCTTGGCGAGACGTACCGAGATCAGCGCCTGCAGCGACGCGCCGAGGGCGGCGAGGTCGATGTTTGCCCGGTAGCCTCGAATGTGGCCGAGTTGCTGCAACCGGCGCAGTCGCAGTGACACCGTCGATTCGGCAACACCGATCTCGGTGGCCAGAGCCGCACCCGAGGCACGCGCATTCACCGACAAAGCCCGCAGAAGCGCCCGGTCGACTCTGTCGAGTTCTGATTTCTTCGATTCCATGCGTGCCCACTTTCGTTTCCCACAGTTTATTCGATTCGATTTAGCCCACTGGCAGATTCTGCGCGGATACTTGCGCATTGGCTCGGAATCTGTTTTGGTCAACTAATGCACCCTGCCTCACAACACATTGAAACCCTTGCAGTCCACGCCGGCATGGAGGGGGTCAGCGAGTCAGGCTCGCACGTTCCGGTGATCGACCTTTCGACGACGAACCCGCTGCCGGGTGTCGAAGCCGGCGGCGACTCTTATGAAAACCTTGCCACCGGCGGCGTGCTCGGCAGTGGTGACTCCGCGGTCTACCAGCGGCTCTGGCAGCCCGGTGTGGCGCGCTTCGAGAACGCCCTGAGCGCATTGGAAGGGGCGGAGGGCACGGTCGCATACTCGACCGGTATGGCGGCGCTGTCGGCCACCCTGATGGCAACCGTGGCCGCGGGCAAGCCTCACATCATCGCACTGCGCCCGCTCTACGGCGGAACCGACCATGTGCTCGACACCGGTCTGCTCGGCACTCAGGTGACCTGGGCGACGGTCGACGGAGTCGCCGACGCGATCCAGGCCAACACCGGACTGGTCATTCTGGAATCCCCCGCGAACCCAACCCTCGAACTGGTCGACATCCGCGCCGTCGTCGCAGCCGCCGGGTCGGTTCCCGTTCTCGTCGACAACACCTTTGCCACTCCCGTGCTGCAGCGTCCGATCGAGCTCGGGGCCACGCTGGTGCTGCACAGCGCCACGAAGTACCTCGGCGGACACGGCGACGTCATGGGCGGAACCGTTTCGGGGCCAGACGAGTGGATGGTGCGACTGCGCCAGGTGCGCGCACTGACCGGCGGACTGCTGAACCCCTTTGCCGCCTATCTCCTGCACCGGGGCCTGCGCACCCTGCCCGTGCGCGTACGCGCACAACAGGAGATCGCCGGCGAGGTCGCGCGCCGACTCGTCGGGCACCCGGCGCTTGCGCGCGTGCTCTACCCGGGGCTGCCCGGTCAGGACCCACAGGGGCTGATTGGCACGCAGGCCTCCGGTGCCGGATCGCTGATCGCCCTCGACTTGGTCGGCGGCTACGAGTCGGCACGCCGGTTCACCGAAGCCTGCAAACTCATCACCCACGCCGTGTCGCTCGGCGGGATCGACTCCTTGGTGCAGCATCCGGCCTCGCTGACGCATCGCCCGGTCGAAGCGAGTGCCCGCCCGGCTGCGGGGGTCGTGCGTCTCTCTATCGGCCTGGAGCATGCCGATGATCTAACCGCCGATATCCTGCAGGCGCTCGACGCGGTTTAGACCTCGGCCGCGCTATTCTGGGTGGTACCTCCCGGCCCACTCGCGGCTGCACCAGCGTGGGAGGAATGTGTCTATCTGCGCCCGCGAAGGGTCTTGATCACCATGGCATTCTTAACCCGTCCGCAACCCGGCACCCTGCCGACCACGCTCAAACTGCTCGTCGCCATCCTGGTGCCATCGGCCATCGTCAGCGTGGTCGGTGGCACGTCGGCGAGCATGGGATTCGGCCTGGCCATGGGGTTGGGGATGGCGGTCACCCCGGTCAGCCGTCCGCGCCAGACGGCGGTCCTGGTGCTGATCGGTGCCGCCCTGGGAGCGTTGGCGTCCTGGGCCGGCTCCACTCCGTGGGCGATCGCAGCCCTCATTTTCTTGTCGGCAATCCTGTTCGCGGTCGCCAATCAACGCTCGGCTGGGCTCTTGTCGTTGGCACCCATCATTATCATCCTTTTCGGAGCCGGTCCTATTAACCTCAGTTGGTGGTCGGCGGGTTTGTGGATTATCGCCGGCGGTGCCGTGGGGGCACTGATTGTGCGTCTTTTGAAATTCCAGGCCCCTATTCAACCCGTTGAGACCCGCACGGCCTGGGAACACGGCATCGTGGTGGGACTACTGTGCGCCGGAGTCATGTACTGGAGCTTGGCCAACAATGTTCCCCACGGCTACTGGGTTGCCGTGACCATCCTGATGGCGTTGCGCCCCTTGCCCAATCAGCGGCGAGAGACACTCAACGGGAGGCTAATCGGCACCTTTCTGGGCGCAGTGATTGCGCTACTTGCCGTCACGCTGCTCCCCGTTTGGGGTGCCGTAATTGTGGCAGTGCTCTGCTTGTTCCTGCTGATGTGGTACTCCATGGGAGGGGCGTATTTGATGCAGGCCCTTGCGCTGACGCCGATGCTGCTCATCTTCGCCTCTCTCGGCGACGTGAGCCGCGGCTTCGAGTTAACTATCGAGCGCGTGATTTTCACCCTCATTGGGTTTGTCGTTGCGGTGCTCATCGCGTTGGTGCTTCGGCGCTGGGAAAGCCGGCGCGAGGTCAGCCCAAGCACCACGTAGGGTCGAATCTCGCTCTAGCTGCGGCCGAGTCGGCGGCGCAGTACGTCAATGCGCTTCTGCAGTTGGGTCACACTAGCCTGGGCGACGGCCGGGCCGCCACAGAGCTGCCGCAGCTCGGCGTGCACCATTCCGTGTGGTTCGCTGGACTGCTTCGCCCAAATTCCCACGAGGCTGTTCAAGACCGAGCGCTGCTCCTTGAGCGTGCGGAAGAGCGCCGGCTCCCCCGGTTGCTCTTCACCCGTCACCGAGTCTTTGCGTTTGTCGGTGGAACGCTTCGACTGCCTGGCCTGGCGCTGCTGCAACAGTTCAGACACCTGCTCGGGTTCAAGCAGGCCGGGGATTCCAATGAAGTCAAACTCTTCGTCGGTGCCGGGCTCGGCCAACTGGCCGAATTCGGCACCGTCGAACACAACACGATCAAACGTGGCTTGTGAGTCGATGGCCTGCCAGAGGAACTCCTCGCCGAGAGAGTCGGAGCCCTTCTCCTGTCGATTCGCCTCGGCGACCATGGCATCTTCGGGGTTGTACATCCCGTCGCCTTCGTCGTCACGGTTGCGCCGGTCGAGGGCATGGTCACGTTCCAGTTCCATCGCCCCGGCGAGGCCGGTAAGCGCCGGCACATCGGGGAGGAAAATCGACGCGGTCTCACCCCGGCGTCGGGCGCGCACGAAGCGGCCGATGGCCTGCGCGAAGAAGAGCGGCGTGGAGGCGCTGGTCGCGTACACGCCCACCGCGAGACGCGGCACGTCGACACCCTCAGACACCATGCGCACGGCCACCATCCAACGTTTGGTGTTGTGCGAGAACTCGTCAATACGGTCGCTGGATTCCTTCTCGTCAGAGAGAACGACCGTCACGCTCTCGCCCGAGATCTCTTCGAGCATGGAGGCGTAGGCGCGCGCCTGCGTCTGGTCTGTCGCGATGACCAGGCCGCCAGCATCCGGAATCCCATGACGCACCTCGGTGAGCCGCTGGTCGGCCGCGCGCAGCACTGCCGGGATCCACGAGCCGCCTGGGTCGAGCGCCGTGCGCCAGGCCTGGGAGGTGATGTCTTTGGTGTTGCCTTCGCCGAGCTTGGCTTCCATCTCTTCGCCGGCCTTGGTGCGCCAGGTCATGTGCCCTGCGTACACCATGAACATGACGGGCCGAACGACACCGTCTTCGAGCGCCCGGCCATAGCCATAGTTGTAGTCGCTCTGCGACAGGCGAATGCCGTGCTTATCGGGCAGGTAGCTCACGAACGGAATCGGTGAGGTGTCGGAGCGAAAGGGAGTGCCGGTGAGGGAGAGTCGCCGGGTGGCCGGATCAAACGCCTCACGAATCGCATCACCCCAGCTCAGCGCGTCTCCGCCGTGGTGAACCTCGTCGAGAATCACGAGCGTGCGGTTCGACAGCGTGATGTCGCGGTGCAATGCCGCTCGGGCCGCAACCTGCGCGTAGGTGACGGCGATACCGTGATAGTGGTTGCCGTAACGGCCGTCGGCATTGCGGAATGTGGGGTCGAGACGGATCCCGACGCGGGCCGCCGCGGTCGCCCACTGATTCTTGAGGTGCTCAGTCGGTGCAACCACGGTAATCCGGTCGATCACTCGCCGAGAACGCAACTCTGCGGCCAGGCGCAGCGCGAACGTAGTCTTGCCGGCTCCGGGCGTTGCTGCGGCCAGAAAGTCGCGCGGTTCGTTCGCGAAATAGAGCTCGAGGGCTTCCGCCTGCCAGGCGCGCAACTTGCTGGCGGTACCCCAAGCAGCACGCTCCGGGAACGACGGCGAAAGATGTTCGGCGGCACTTGTTCCCTGCGCGGGGCCAAAGACAGGTGGAGTAATCACTTCGTAAGAATCTATCAAGTTGTGGCCATGCTCGTGGCCAGGGGAAGCACGTGCACGTGAGTAGATCAGAGCATCAGCGGTCGGGCCCTGTGGCAATCAGTCGCAATCTTGTTGAACGAATCGGCGACCCTAACGCCGAAATTCCTGGTGAAGGCGGAAGGTAGGCGGATCGTCTCACCAACGTGTTGAGCTGCGAGATCTCGGATTCTGCGACAGAAAATCTTACTGTTCGCGGGAAGCTGATTCACCAGATCGTCTCCCTGCTTGATGCAACGCTCGCGTTGAACCCGGACCGATCACAATTTCGTCGGGCGGCGGCGACGTCATCTGACCGGGCCGACGACGCGCCAGAGCCGGCTCGACAGTCCAGACCTTGCCCGCCGGAATCTGACACAACTGGTTCAATCGCGGCGGGTTCAACCGCGGCGCGTCAGTCGCGGCGGCTCAGTCGCGGCGGCTCAGTCGCGGCGGCTCAGTCGCGGCGGCTCAGTCGCGGCGGCTCAGTCGCGGCGGCTCAGTCGCGGCGGCTCAGTCGCGGCGCGTTAGCCCCAGCGTGCTCAGTCGCGGCGGTGGGTGTCGGTGCGGTGGCGGTTGGCGTCGCGCCAGGTGCGGGTCGGGTCGATCCAGGCCGGGGCTTTGACTTGGGGTCGGCCGTTGACCATGAGGATCTCCCAGCCGGAGGTTTCGATGGTGTGATGATGTCGCCAACACAGCGCCACACCATTGTCGACTTCGGTGGTGCCGCCTTTGATCCAGGGGATCACGTGATGAAACTCGAGCCACTGTGTGGGGGCGTCGCAGCCGGGAACGCCGCAGCCGCCGTCGCGGGCGAGGATCGCCCGGCGTTGGGCGCGGTTGAACAGTCGTTGCGGATCGGTCAGGGTGAGAACCTCACCGTTCGGACCGAACAGAACCGTTTGGGTGCCTCCGGCACACATCATCTGATCGACCGTGCGAAGTGAGATGGGGGCGTCGACGCCGTCGATCCAGCCGACACCGCGACCGGATTCAATATCGTTCACGTTCACATGCACCACCACCGTCGGCGCTGCACCACCAATACTGGGAGTGCTGTCGGCTTGAGCGAGCTGGGTGAACATGCCGCGCAGAATATCGGCCCGCTTCTCACCAGCGGTACGGGTGTCGACGTCATCGAACTCATGCCCGGCCGACCCGGGAAGAGGAGCCTCGGCTGAGGCTGAACCGTGGTCGTGGTCGTCATGGTCGTGGTCGTGGTCATCGCGTTCGTGGTCACGGTCGTCGTGCTCGCGGTCGTGCTCGTCGTTCAAGTCGTGTCCGTCGGGACCGTCGTGGGGATCCTGCTCGGCGCGGTCGTCGTGCTCGGCGCGGTCGTCGGTGTCGTTGGCACGCGCCTGGTCGCGGGCTTGTTCGGCGGCGGTGGGGAACGCGGGGGTTTTGCGGGCGGCGATGAACGCGTCGAAGGTGAGGTTCATGATTCCGTACAGATCAGGAGTCACCCCGCCCCGCACCGGATACACACCGTCTTTGAAGCGGCCGAAACTGATCGTGCTCGTCGCCTCACCCTCGACCTCGTTCGGCGCCACCCCGTCGGGGTCCAGCGCCGCCTGCCACTGCAACATCTGCACCCGCATCGAGTCCGCCGAGAACGCAAAGCCCGCGCCCGGCTCACCCTCATTCTCGGCCGTAATCGTGCCCGTCGCCGCAGACACCAGAGCGCGTTCCGCGGCCGCAAGATCATCGGGGGCGACGCGCGGGGAGATCTCGGCCAGACCGGACATGATCACCTCCGCCGCATCCACCCCCAGCAAGCCCGAAGCGACCGCGGCACCCACCGTGGGGAACAAGGCGGGGATGATCGTTCCGACGTGCTGCGTGTCCCGCATCCGCAGACCGAGCGCGCTACGCCGTTTCGCTTCACGGCCAGAAACCCGGGTGACCCGGGTGATCAGGTCGATGCCACTCGTGCAGCCCCGCTTCGCGGCGAGGGAGTCCCGGCCCAGCCACCGGCCGGAGCGTTCCTCGACCGTCGCCGCCACAGCCACCCGGCCCGCATCGACCAGCCGGCCCACGCCTTCGAATGCACCGAGCACACCGAGGAGGTCGTCGTCGGTGAACCGGTCGGGGCTGACCAGGCCAAGCCCCGCCCACAGTGCCTGCGTCTGCTCGAGCACCGCCAGCAGCATGGCCGCGGTCGGTGCCGCTGCACCCGGGGCGGGTGTCGGCTCCGGGGCGGAGACGGGGGGTGGGGAGGTGATTGACATAGCTCTATTCTCCGAAAAAACGAACATGATTACGAGCCCTTCTCAGTATATGTGGATAAGTTCTCGTACGTGTGTCTGCGGAGGGAACGAGGGCGGAGCCGGCGGAGACTTCGCTCCCCAGTCTTGAGGGTGGCTCGCGGGATCTCGACACGCTCGATCAACGGGGTGGGGTCGATCGGCGGGAGGGGTCGATCGGCGGGGTGGGGTCGATCGGCGGGAGGGGTACGGGGCCGACCACCGACCGTGGGTCGAGCTTGTCGAGACCTCGGCCCCCGCGTCTCGAGGTTGGCTCACGGGATCTCGACGAGCTCGATCAACGGGGAGGGGTCGATCGGCGGGAGGGGTCGATCGGCGGGAGGGGTCAATCGGCGGGAGGGGTACGGGGCCGACCACCGACCGTGGGTCGAGCTTGTCGAGACCCCGGCCCCCGCGTCCCGAGAGTGGCTCACGGGATCTCGACGAGCTGGATCAACGGGGTGGGGTCGATCAGCGGGGTGGGGTCGATCGGCGGGGAGGGCTCGATTAGCGGGGCGGGGCCGATCACCGGGGAGGACTGATCACCGGGGTGGGCCCGATCACCGGGGTTGGGCTCCACCAACGGGTTGGACTCGCTCAGGGTTACTAGAAAAGCTCACCAGGGTGCGAGAATCGCCAGCCGGCCCCCGGATCGGTGAGGGCACCCCGCAGAACAAGCGGAACAGTGATTGTGCGCGTGCCCACGACGAAATCGAGCGTGCCGACCTCGGCGCCCGTGCTGCCGACCCGCATCGGCTGAGCCTGAGCACGTGTCGTGATGGGGGTGTCTGACCAGACCAGAGCCGAGGCATCCGTTGCCGTCACGGCGTGAGCCGACTGCCCCCAGGCCGTGGAATAGGAGCCGATCGAGGTTCCTGCAGTCGTCAGCTCCACCTCGTGGAATCCCGCCTTCGCGCTCTCGATCAGTGCACTGACCGCTTGGTTCAGCTCGGGATGAGTCTCTCCGCCCAGCATGACGCCCACAAGAGTGACTGTCTTGTTTCCGACGGTGACGTCGGCTGAAAACAGTAAGCACGCCCCCGCTTCGTCGGTGGTTCCGGTCTTGATACCGTCAACGCCGAAGTCGCCGAGGAGCTTGTTGGTGTTGCTGACCGTGCCGATGGTCGGCAGCACCGCGGTCTTCATCGACACGATCTCCGCGAGGGCCGGAGCGGCCCGCACGAGCTTGCCGATTTCGACGAGATCGGCCGGAGTGCTCACACTGTCTGGTGAAAGGCCGCTTGTGTCAACGATCGTTGTGCCGGTCAGACCGTGTGCAGCGATCCACGTGGAAGCCGCAGCCAGGTAACTATCGACGGAGCCGTACGCCCAGATTGCCAGTGATTCGGCGTAGTTGTTGGCAGACGGCAGCAGCATCGCCTCGAGAGCTTCCCGCTCGGTGAGTTCCATCCCGGCCACCACGGGTGCCGACGAGCCATTCTCGGCGATGGTGTCGTAGTAGATGTCGACATCGGCATCGGTGAATCTGACCGTCGGACCGGCTTCACCGGCTGCGAGCGGCTTCGCTTCGAGGATCACGAGAGCCGTCACCGTCTTGGTGATGCTGGCGATCGGAACAGGGCCGGTTCCGCCAGATGCGGCAAGCACGCCGTCGAAACCAACCGCACCGATCGCTCCGGACCCAAATCCCGGCCAGGCCGGCGCGGCAGCCGGCTGGGTCAGCGGTGCCGGCTCAGTCAGGGATGCAGCGGCGGCAGGCAGCGTCGCCACGCCCGTGCTGACGCCATAGATCACCACGCCGAGGACGACCAAAAACCCCCCGAAAAATACAGTGCGGCGGCGGCGATAGATCTGGCGTCGGGACAGCGGCATTCATCAATCCTAACCAGCGTGAAGCTGACTAAACCCGCAGTACGTAGAGTGCGAGAGCGCTGGCCGAGGCCACATTGAGCGAATCGACGCCATGCTGCATCGGAATCGTCACGACGGTGTCGGCCACGGCAAGGGCTTGGGAACTCAAACCATCACCCTCGGTCCCGAGAATGAGCGCAACTCGGTCAGGGGCATCCGCCGCGAATGCGTCGAGGGTGACCGCTTCATCGGAGAGGGCGAGAGCAGCAAGGTGGAATCCCGCGTCATGCAGCAACGGTGCGGCTTCGCTCCACTCGGGCAGACGGGTCCACGGCACCTGAAGCACCGTTCCCATGCTCACCCGAACACTGCGTCGGTACAGCGGGTCGGCACAGCGGGGCGTGATCAGCACGGCATCGGCACCCAGACCGGCCACGGAACGAAAAATTGCGCCCACATTGGTGTGATCGACGATGTCTTCAAGAATCACAATGCGACGGGCATCCCTGAGGATGTCGGCGACGGGGGCGAGTTGCGGACGGTGCATGGCCGCGAGGGCGCCACGGTGCAGGTTATAGCCCGTGAGCTTCTCGAGAACCTTCGACTCCCCCACGTACACCGGCACGTCGGGCCAATCCGCCAGAAGCGGCTCAACGTCGGCCAGCCACTGTTCCTGCACCAACACCGAACGAGGCCGATGCCCCGCAGCGAGTGCGCGGGTGATCACCTTGGACGACTCCGCGATGTAGAGTCCGCCCTCCGGCTCGGAAACGCGGCGGAGTGCAACGTCGGTCAGCCTCGAGTAGTCGGCCAGGCCGGGTTGGTCGAGATTCTCAATACGAACGATGTGCACGAAGGCACCTTTCTGCGCTGGGGTCACACCAAGACTGTCAGGTCGGAAACAAACGAGGAAACCGGCGTGTTTAGACTCAGGTAGACCACGAAATGGAAAGCCGCAATGATCGTGAACCGGGCTGACGCTCTCGAACCCAGCATTGAACCGGCCATCGAACCCGCCGTCGAGGCCATTCTTGACGATATTGCCGATATTTTGGCCAGCCGTCACACGGCGGTGCTGACCGGTGCCGGCCTCAGCACCGACTCCGGAATCCCCGACTATCGCGGTGCTGGTGCGCCACAACGCACCCCCATGACGTTCCAGGCTTTTCTCGGCTCGGAACACGCTCGCAAACGGTACTGGGCTGGAAGCCACATCGGCTGGCAACGCTTCAACGCGGCCGAGCCCAACCTGGGACATCGCTCACTCGTCGCGTTGGAGCGGGCGGGCTTGATCAGCGGCGTCATCACCCAGAACGTGGACGGCTTGCATAAACGAGCGGGCACCACGCGTGTCGTCGAATTGCACGGCGCCGTCGACCGCGTGCTCTGTCTCGACTGCGGTCAGACCTACGCCCGCGCAAGCATCGCCGACAGGATGGCCACACTCAACCCGGTGCTGCTGAGCCCCGATGCCGTCGCTCTGGCCCCCGACGGCGACGCACAGGTCAGCGACATCGACGGCTTTCAGATTCCGGCGTGCTCGGTGTGCGGTGGCCTGCTGAAGCCCGACGTGGTCTTCTTCGGCGAGTTCGTTCCGACGGAGCGGTTCGGCGAGGCCTCCGCGCTCATCGAGGCTGCCGACGCCCTGATCGTGGCGGGGTCCTCACTCGCAGTGAACTCGGGCATCCGTCTGCTCGAGCAGGCCCGTCGGCGCGCCCTTCCCATCATCGTGATCAATCGCGGCGCGACGAAGGGCGACGCCCGTGCGCTGGTTAAACTGGATGCCGGTGCGTCACAATCGCTGTCCGGGTTAGCCCGGCGACTTGTCGGCTCATCACCGGAGCACTGGCTACATTGACACCCGAGAGAAATGCTGAGGCCCGCACCATGACACGATTCTCCATCGTGCGCCACGGCCAGACCGACTGGAATCTGCACAAAAGAATTCAAGGAAGCACCGACATCCCGCTCAACTCAACCGGCCGGGCCGAGGCGGCAGAGACTGGCGCGCGCTTGCGGGCGCGCGCCTGGGATCTGATCGTGTCGAGCCCCCTGTCGCGCGCCGACGAGACAGCACGGATCATCGCAGGCGAACTCGGTCTGCCCGGACCGAACGCAGTTCCTGCCCTCACCGAACGTCATCACGGCGAGATCGAGGGGCTCACCTTCACCGAACGACAGGCGCGCTTTCCGGATGGCGTCGCCGTGCCCGGCCTCGAAAGCCGGCAAGACGTGCTCGACCGGGTGCTACCCGCGTTCAGGCGTATCGCTGCAGAGCATCCGGGCAGATCGGTGCTCGTCGTCAGCCACGGTGGCGTGATCGGAACACTCCTCCGTCACGTCACACAGGGCGAACGTCCGCGGCACGACGAACTGATCGCGAATGGCTCGGTGCACGACTTCGTCTGGGCCGACGACGAGCTGATACTCACGCATTTCGATGCCACGGTGCGTCACATCGACGACATCGTCCCCCATCCGCGCTGAACACCAATCACGACCCGCGGACTGTCTCTTTCAACAGGCTGAACAGCGTCGTGGCCGACGCTCGCCAGGTGAACTTCTGAGCCCGAGCGATCGAGAGCTGTGAGCGTGCAGCCCACACCCCCGGTCTCATCAGCTCCTGCACAGCGTCGATGAGCGAGTCGGGCAGCGTCGGATCGAAGAAGAGCGCAGCATCCCCGCCAATCTCGGTGAAGATCGGGATGTCACTGACGATCACCGGGATTCCGAGGCCCATGGCCTCGACCAACGGAATTCCGAACCCTTCGTCGAGCGAGGCGGTCACCAGGGCCGTCGCGGACCGCAGCGTCGCGACGTATTCTTCGTCCGACGCACCGTTGTGAAAAATCAGTTCTGCCTGTGGCGCGAGCGCGCTGAGTCGCGCTCGTTCAGCATCGCTCACCCGGCTCATCAGATGCAGTTCGTAGCCGGGTAGGCCAGCCACGGCGCGCACCAGAGTCTCGACATTCTTATAGGGCATGAACGAGCCCATGTAGACCAGTGAGGCCTTCTCGGGCGCGTCGCGTCGCCCGGGAACAGCCGCCACGGCATCCGCCGCGTTGTGCACCACCACCACCGGGCGGGTGGTGAGTTCATGCTGTGCAATCAGTGACTTTGTCGTCTCTGAGACCGTGACCACGGCATCCGCTCGGTTCAACAGCATGCGTTGCGGCCACCAGGCCAGATGGTAGAGCCGCCAGAGCAGGCGAATCGGGGCCGCCAGATCGCGCGGAGGGGTGCGGTTGCGGTAATAGATCAGGTCGTGAACGGTGAGGATCAGTTTGTATTTGCGGCCCCACGAACCCATTGTCTGCATGGGGCTGAAGACCACATCGGGATTGAGCCGGTTGACCGTGCGAGCGACGAAGGGTTCACGGATGCTCGTTGGCGCGCTCACCAGCTGCCAGGGCAGGGTGGGCAGCAGGTCGAGCTGACGGTGATCGCTGATCAGCATGGTGACGGGATGCAGCGCGGCCAGCTCGGTGACGACGCCCGCAGTGTACCGGCTGATGCCGTCGTGACGGTCGAAGCGGGTGTATCGGCAGTCGAACACGATTTTCACGGGGTCTTCTCCTCGGCCAAGAAGTTCTGCAGGTGCCGCGCGGCGGCGGCGGGCATTTCGTAATGGATCAGGTGCCCGACGTTCTCGATCACCTGCAGCGAGGCATCCGGGAACAGCTTCTGCAGGGTGTACTGCGCGGAAATCGGAGTGATGTCGTCTCGGTCGGCCGCGATCAGGAGCGTGCGTGGCGTGATGGCCGCGGCAAACTCGCTGACGTCGTTCGATACCGATGCCTGGAAGGCCTCGAGCACCACTCGGCGGTCAGAAAACGCCGAGAAGTACGTGTCGTGCTGGTCATGAATCCAACGCCGCAGCGCTGGATCCGACGTCTTCACCATTGCCAGACTGGTTACCCTCACGATGAGGCGGTTGCGCAGCAGTGCGAACCCGAGGCGCTCGGGGAGCGTCGCGCCGGCCCAGTAGTAGAAGACGGCCAGACGGGTGAGGATCCCGCGCGGCCCCGACAGCGCCGGGGCGGCAATCGGGTTGACCAGCACCACGTCATCCGGGTGCAGACCGCCCGCCACAGCCGCCGACACGACGATCGAGCCGAATGAATGGCCGAGAAGAACAAAACGCCCGCTCGGCGCCACCTGGCGCACGAACTCGCTCAGCCACCGGGCGTAGCCGTCGATATCGTGAGCGGCTTGACGAAGCGGCTCCGATCCGCCAAAGCCGGGAAGGTCAGGAGAGAGGATGCGTACGCCTGACAGCTGGGCGACGACGGGCTCCAGCCCGTGGTGGTCGCCGCGAAAACCGTGCACCATCACGATGGTGGTGGGCGCGGCCGAGTCCCCATATTCCCAATACCGGGTGGTGCTGCCGAGCACCGTCACGGCGTGCTCATGCAGGGGGATCCGGGCGAGCAGATCAGCATACGGCGAGGGAACGGTCATCATCCTCAGTTTAGATGGGCTCGGCTGGGCGAATGCACCCGCCGATACCGGGGGTCACACTGGCGAGACTGGGCATCTTCTGCACGCATGCTGCACACATCGTGCATCTGAATCTAGACTCGTCTTAGAGTCACCCGCCCATTCCCCCTGGGCCGAAAGGTTATGACGTGAGTTTCACCGCCCCCATCCAGCTGCCCGGCCTCACGCTTGACCCGCGTTGGTACAGGCGTGCGGTGTTCTATGAGGTGATGGTGCGCTCATTCGTGGACAGCAACGCGGATGGGTCGGGCGATCTTGCCGGGCTGGTCTCGAAGTTGGACTATCTGCAGTGGTTGGGCGTCGACGCGCTATGGATTCCCCCGTTTTTCCGTTCGCCGCTCCGGGACGGCGGGTATGACGTCTCCGACTACAACTCGATCCTGCCCGAATTCGGCACCCTCGATGAGTTCAAAGACCTCGTCACCAAAGCGCACGAACGTAATATGCGCATCATCATCGACCTCCCGATGAATCACACCTCTGATCAGCACGACTGGTTCCAACAATCGCGTGAAGATCCCGACGGCCCCTACGGCGACTTCTATGTCTGGAATGACACCGACGACAAATACCCGAACATCCGCATCATCTTCACCGACACCGAGGAATCCAACTGGGCATTCGATTCTGTGCGTCGACAGTTCTATTTTCACCGATTCTTCTCCCACCAACCCGACCTGAACTTCGACAATCCGGCCGTACACGAGGCAATCTTCGACATCGTCCGATTCTGGCTCGACCTCGGCGTTGACGGGTTCCGACTCGATGCGATCCCCTACTTGTTCGAGTCCGAGGAGGGCAACGGAGAGGGCGAGCCTCCCACGCACGAGTTCCTGAGGAAGCTGCGTGCCATGGTCGATCGTGATTACCCGGGACGCATCATGATTGCCGAGGCGAACCAGTGGCCACGCGAGGTCGCGGCATTCTTCGGGTCGGATGACGAGCCGGAGTGCCACATGGCGTTTGATTTTCCGGTCATGCCGCGTATCTTCTACTCGCTACGCTCGCAACAGGCAGCTGAGTTGGTGCGGGTTCTCTCGGAGACCACCGACATCCCGGAGGGTGCGGGCTGGGGTGTCTTTCTACGCAACCACGACGAACTCACGCTCGAGATGGTGAGTGAAGAATATCGCCAGGCCATGTACGGCTGGTACGCCTACGATCCCCGGATGCGCGCCAACGTCGGCATCCGTCGCCGACTTGCGCCGCTGCTCGACAATTCACGGGCCGAACTTGAACTTGCCCACGCGTTGCTGTTTGCCCTTCCGGGAAGCCCGTTTCTTTACTATGGCGATGAAATCGGGATGGGCGACAACATCTGGCTGCCTGACCGTGACAGCTCGCGCACCCCGATGCAATGGACGCCGGACCGCAACGCCGGGTTCAGCGACGCAGACCCGGGCAAGCTCTTTCTTCCCGTCGTCCAATCGTTGGTGTATCACTACACTCAAACCAATGTGGAAGCGCAACTCGCCCAATCCGGGTCGCTGCTGCACTGGGTGCGCAATGTCGTGCACGTGCGCAAGGCCCATCCGACATTCGGGTTGGGCGAGATCCGTGTGCTGACCACGAACCATGAGTCAGTCCTTGCGTTCACTCGCGAATATGCCGGCTCCGGCACGCAACACGGTGATCAGCCCGAGACCGTCCTCTGCGTGTTCAGTTTTGCCCACAACCCCGTCGCGTTCCGCATCGACGATCCAACACTCGCCGGTAGCCGCCTCTACGACATCTTCGGCGGCGCAGTCTTCCCGAGCTTTGGCGACGACGGCGGCCTCACGCTCACGCTGGGAGCCCAGAGCTTTTATTGGCTGCACTGCGGGTGAGCGCAGAGGACTGCCGGTGAATCTGCCGCTCCGACGGGAGTGGCTCGCCGGCGCTGTCGGTGGTCGCCCATAGGCTGTGACCATGAGTAATTGGAGTGACACCCTCGCCGTATTCGACCTTGAGACAACGGGAATCGACGTAGAGACCAGCCGCATTGTTTCTGCCACGGTGGCGATTCTTGACGCTGCCGGAGTTGTGACCGAGCGCACAGATTGGCTCGTCAACCCGGGTGTTGAAATTCCGATGCAGGCGACTGCCGTGCACAAAATCACCACTGAGCATGCCGTCACCCACGGGGCCGATGCCGCGTCCTCCGTCGCCGAGATCGTCTCAGCGCTGCGCCGGGCACTCGAACAGGGCATTCCCGTTGTGGCCTACAACGCACCGTACGATTTCACTTTGCTCAATCGCGAGGCGCGGCGCCATGCAGTTGCACCGCTCGACTCCCCCACTCCGGTGATCGACCCACTGGTGATCGACAAGGCGGTCGACCGCTACCGCAAAGGGAAGCGCACGCTCGAAGCGGCAAGCGCCTTCTACGAGGTTGTTCTTGACGCAGCCCACGACTCGGGCGCCGACGCGATCGCCGCCGGACACGTCGCCCAGGCCATCGCCCGCGTACACGGCGGCAAGCTGCCGACCACCGCCGCCGAACTCCACGAGCTCCAAGTGAGCTGGAGCCGCGAACAGGCCGAGAGCTTCCAGTCCTATATGCGACGCGAGCGTGACCCGAGCTTCGTGGCAGACGGCGGCTGGCCAGAGCGCTAGCTCGCGCGCCCGACAGCGTCGCCGAGAAGCCCTTGGCCCGATACAACAGAAGAAGGCGATCGGCCGAAGCCGATCGCCTTCTTCTGTAAAGACGTGTTACGCGCCGAAGCCCTTGTAACGCGTGTTGAACTTCTCAACGCGTCCAGCGGAGTCCATGATGCGCTGCTTACCGGTGTAGAACGGGTGCGACTCCGAGGAGATTTCCACGTCGATGACCGGGTACGTGGTGCCGTCTTCCCACTCGATCGTCTTCGAGCTGGAGACCGTCGAACGGGTCAGGAACGTCGCACCCGACGCCAGGTCGCGGAAAACCACGGGAGCGTACGTGGGGTGAATGTCAGACTTCATGAAGACTTCCTTGTTGCTATTCGAGGTGGAGCGCGATGAAACTACGTAAGTACTGCGCGATGATCGGGTGATACGAAGCCGAATATGGCGATAAAACTGAGTGGCCCAGGGGCCAGCTACCAAGTTTAGCAGAAACCTTCATCGGCGTCTGCCAGTCAGGTCAACTGCGACCAGTCACGCAGCGATCTACTCGGGCAGTGGATCTAGTCAACTCTAGACGGCGCGAGCCGTGTAACGCCCGTCGTTTTCGGTGAGTTCGATGTTGAGTCCGAAAGTTTCGGTCAGTGACTCCGTCGAGAGCGCCTCAGCCAGCGGACCGGCCGCGACGATGCGACCGCCGGCGAGCAGCAGCACGTGGGTAAAGCCACGCGGAATCTCCTCGACGTGGTGCGTGACCATTATGATTGCGGGCGAGCTTGCTTCACTGGCATAGCCACCGAGAAGCTGAAGGAGCTCTTCGCGGGCACCGAGGTCAAGGCTTGCTGCCGGCTCATCGAGAAGCAAAATCTCGGGGTCGGTCATGACGGCACGGGCGATCTGCACACGCTTCTGCTCGCCGTCGCTGAGCGTGCCGAACTTACGGTCGGCGAGGTGGTCGAGACGCCATTCGGTGAGCACCCGCTGCGCGCGTCGCTCGTCAATCTCGTCGTACTCTTCGTTCCAGCGTCCGGTGACCGAGTAGGCGGCGGTCATCACGACGTCAATAACCTTCTCGGCGCCGGGAATCTTGCGCGCCATTGCGGTCGACGCGAAGCCAATGCGTGGCCGCAGTTCGAACACATCACTGGATCCCAGCGGCTCTTCGAGCACCTCGGCCTGACCGGTCGTCGGGTATGCAATCGCTGCGGCGATCTGCAGCGTAGTGGTCTTCCCGGCACCGTTGGGCCCCAGAATCACCCAGCGCTGATTGTCGTCGACACTCCAGCTCACTTGGTCGAGGATGGTGTTGCCACCCCGGACGACGGATACGTCGGTGAATTGAAGAACGTTGACCATAGACCCATGTTATCTGGCGCCGCAGCCCACCCCGAACCCTCGGCGCCCGGTCAGAGTAGACCCGCGTAGATCTCCCTGGTGCGTGTGGCGATTTGCCCCCAGCCGAACTCGCGTTCCGCCCGCAATCGCCCGGCACGCCCCATCTCGGCAGCTGCCGCCGGGTCGGCAAGCACCTCATTCAGCACCCGGCCCAGGTCGGCGACGAACAATTCGGGGTTTATCGGGGTACCCGTTCCGTCCTGGCGCTGTTCGATCGGCACCAACCGGCCGGTGACGCCGTCGGACACGACCTCCGGAATGCCGCCCGTCGCCGTGCCCACAACGGGCAGCGCGCACGCCATCGCCTCGAGGTTCACGATTCCCAGCGGCTCATAGATCGATGGGCAGACGAACACCGTGCCCGCGGTGAGCACCGCAGCGAGTTCATGTTGCGGAAGTAAACGATCGATCCAGACCACGCCGGAACGTTGCTCCTGCAAGGCTCGCACTCCGGCGGTGACCTCCGCGAGGATGTCGGGGGTGTCCGGTGCCCCGGCACATAACACCAGTTGCACGTCGTCGGGCAGCAGTGCCGCGGCCCGCAGCAAATACGGGAGCCCCTTCTGTCGGGTGATCCGTCCAACGAAAACAACGGAGGGACGGTCGGGATCGATGCCGAGGGTGCGCACACAGTCGTCAGCCACGACCGGTTTCCAACGCTCGAGGTCGATCCCGTTGTAGACGACGTGCACTCGCGACTCGTCGAGTGCCGGATAGCTGCGCACAATGTCACGTCGCATGCCGTCGCTCACCGCGATCACGGCGTCTGCTGCCTCGAACGCGGTCTTCTCAATCCAGCTCGACACCCGATAACCGCCGCCGAGTTGTTCCGCCTTCCACGGCCGCAGTGGTTCCAGGCTGTGTGCGGTGACGACGTGCGGGATGCCATGCAATAACTTGGCAATATGGCCGGCCCCGTTGGCGTACCACGTGTGGGAATGGACGAGATCAGCCCCGACGACGTCGTGAGCCATCTGCAGATCGACGCCCAGCGTCGAGAGCGTCGCGTTCGCATCCGTCAACTCGATCGGCACCGGGTAGGCATATGTGTCGGGGTCGTGCCGTGGGGCACCGAAACACCGAACAACGACATCGAGATCGGCGCGCAGAGCTCGCACCAGCTCGGCGACATGCACGCCAGCGCCCCCATACACCTCGGGCGGGTATTCCTTCGTCAGCAGATCCACTCGCATGCAGCAAAGCTAGCGCAGGCTGCACCGTCCCACACGTTCACATTCACCCCATCGGACAACCAAAGGCCCTACTGTGTAGTCATGAAGGCCACGAAGATCTTTGGAATCGTTCTCGCCGGTGGCGAAGGCAAGCGATTAATGCCATTGACTGAAGACCGCGCGAAACCGGCAGTACCGTTCGGTGGTCACTATCGGTTGATCGATTTTGCGCTGTCCAACCTGATCAATTCCGGCCTCACCCAACTGGTCGTCCTGACGCAGTACAAATCGCACAGCCTCGACCGGCACGTCTCCCAGACCTGGCACGTTTCGGGCGGGCTGTTCAACTCGTACATTGCCTCGGTTCCGGCCCAACAGCGCCTGGGCAAACGCTGGTTTAGCGGTTCGGCCGACGCCATCCTGCAAAGCCTCAACCTGATCCACGACGAAAAACCTGACTACGTCGTGGTGGTCGGCGCCGATCACGTCTACCGCATGGACTTCAGCCAGATGCTCGATGCCCACATCGCGTCCGGAGCGATGGCCACCGTCGCTGCGATCCGTCAGCCGATTCAACTCGCTGACCAATTCGGCGTGATCGCCGTCGACGCGGCCAGCCCCGACCGCATCAGCGAGTTCACGGAGAAGCCCACCGACGCGGTGGGCTTGGCCGATGCACCCCATGAGGTATTCGCCTCGATGGGCAACTATATTTTCAACGCCGACGCCCTCATCGACGCGGTGCGTCGTGACGGCGATCGGCCGGATTCCAGTCACGACATGGGCGGCGACATCATTCCCGACTTCGTCTCGCGCGGTGAGGCCGGCGTCTACGATCTCAAACGCAATGAGGTACCCGGCTCAACCGACCGCGACCGGTACTACTGGCGCGACGTGGGAACCATCGATTCGTTCTTTGAAGCCCACCAGGATCTCATCTCTGCGTTGCCGGTGTTCAACCTCTATAACCAGGGCTGGCCGATCTTCAGCCAACAGCTCAACTCTCCCCCGGCGAAGTTTGTGCGCGATGGGGCCGGCGCCCTGGGCACTACGATCGATTCGATCGTCTCACTCGGTTGCGTCATCTCCGGCGCTCATGTCGAGCGCAGTGTGCTCGGTCCGTGGACAGCGGTGGATTCTGGTGCCCGAGTGGTCGATTCCATTGTTTTCGACCGGGTTCAGATTCACTCGGGCGCCCGAGTGAACCGTGCCATCCTCGATAAGGATGTCGTCGTTGAAGTAGGCGCGAGCATCGGGATGGACCGGGGTCGCGATCTGGCTCGCGGATTTAGCGTGACCGATTCAGGAATTACCGTCGTAGGCAAGGGAGTGCACGTTCAACCGTGACTGTTTCAACTCGTTTTTTGATTGTTCTGGATGCAGATTCGACACTGATCGAAGACGAGGTGATCGAACTCCTGGCGGATGCAGCCGGGTCGCGCGACCTCGTCGCCGACGTGACGGAGCGTGCCATGCGCGGCGAACTCGACTTCGCCGAAAGTTTGAGAGCTCGCGTGACGACCCTGGCCGGCCTGCCGACGAGCGTGTTTGACGAGGTGGGGCGCCTCATCCGCCCGACTCCCGGCGTTCACGAGTTGATTGCCGGGGTGCACGCGCACGGGAGTGCCGTCGCCGTGGTTTCCGGCGGCTTCCATGAACTGCTCGACCCGCTTGCCGCGTCACTCGGCCTCGACCACTGGCGTGCCAACCGCCTCGAGGTCGTCGACGGCCACCTCACCGGTCGACTGCGGGGGCCAATCATCGATGCCGCGGCGAAGGCCGAGGCCCTGCTCGACTGGGCAGCGCGCGAAGACATCGCGATCAGCCGCACCATCGCAATCGGCGATGGTGCCAATGATCTCAAAATGATGGCTGTGGCAGGGCTCTCCGTCGCGTTCAATGCGAAACCGCGGGTGAAAGAAGAGGCCGACCTCGTCATTGACGTGGCCGACCTCTCGGCGGTCCTCCCGCTGCTCGGGCTCCGCGGTTAGACGCTCAGGAGCTCAGTCGAGGCCTAATGGCCCATCCCGAGTCCACCATCGACGGGGATGACGGCTCCGGAGATATAGCCGGCGTCGTCGCTCGCGAGCCACGTGACTACCCGGGCAACCTCGGTGGCTGTGGCGAAGCGCCCGGCCGGGATGTTGCGTTTGTATTCGATCTGCTGGGCTTCGGGAAGCTCGGCTGTCATATCGGTTTCGATGAAACCGGGGGCGACGACGTTCGCGGTGATCCCGCGGGCGCCCAGCTCGCGGGTAACGGAGCGGGCAAGCCCCACCAGTCCGCTCTTCGACGCGGAGTAGTTGACCTGACCGGCGGAGCCATACAGCCCGACCACGCTTGAGATCAGAATGATGCGCCCAAAACGCGCTTTCAGCATGCCCTTCGAGGAGCGCTTCACAACGCGGAAAGCGCCGCTGAGGTTGGTGTCGATCACCGACGTGAAATCCTCGTCTGACATGCGCATGAGCAACATGTCTTTGGTGACTCCGGCATTGGCGACGACAACCTCGACCGGTCCATAGGCAGCCTCGATCTCGGTGAACGCCGCGTCGATCGATGCTGCGTCGGTGACGTCTGCGCGCACCGTCAAGCTGCCCTCGGGGCCGTTTCCGCTTCGTGCGGTCACGGCTACCCGGTGACCCTGAGCCAGAAACTCCTCGGCGATGGCGAAACCGATACCTCGGTTGCCGCCGGTAACAAGAACAGTGCGAGCCGTCGTCATTCAGTCTTCCAATCTGTCGCCCAGCTGCCGAAAAGCCGGGGATCTGTGAAATCAAGCTTAGAGCGTCGCCGCGGATGCCCCACGAGACGTAGGCTGGAGGAAAGAACTTCCGCCGGCTCACCGAAGCGACAGCCTCCCATGAAACAGCAGTCCATCACCTCCCTTCCGATCTCGCCCGAGGTCGAACGCCGCAATCGAATGATCAAGTATTCGATTGCCATGGGCATCCGCGTGATCTGCATCGTTCTCATGCTGTTCGTGCACGGCTGGTGGCTACTGGTCTGCGCCATCGGGGCCGTGACACTCCCCTATTTTGCCGTCGTCATCGCCAACGTTCATTCGGATCCAACGGGGTCCCAGGTGGTTCGGCCTGGGGCAATTCAGGTCTTCCGTCGTGACGATGGCCGCACCGATGCCCAGCCGTCGGCTGATCTGCCCCCCAGCCCGCCGACCGATACGAAGGATTCATAATGCTCGGGCTTGGCGCCGACCTCACCTCCCCCACCTGTTCACGGGCTGGCTGTCGGCAGAATGCCACCTGGCGACTCGACTGGCGCAACCCCAAGATTCATGAAGAGGGTCGTGTCAGGACCTGGCTTGCCTGTGATGAGCATGTCGAGTATCTGCGCGAGTTTCTCGGTGCCCGCGATTTTCCCCTGACGGTTGCGGCCATGACGGTCAACGCATGAGGGGATGGAGGTTTGCCGTCTCGAAGCGCTGGGCCGGCTATCTTGCCGTTGCCATGCTGTTTGCCGCGGCCTGCGCCGGATTGGGAATGTGGCAAGTCGCCCGCCGCGACCAGGCACTCGCCGAGATCGCGAAGGTCACCAACAATTTCGACGCCGCGCCGATCCCGGTGGCGGAGGCGCTGCCCTCCCTCGACGCGTTCACCGCATCGCAGAAATGGCTTCCGGTACAACTCACGGGAACCTATTTGATCGATGACGAAATGCTGGTGCGCAACCGCCCACTGAATATCACGCCGGGATTCGAGGTTCTCACGCCACTCCTGCTTTCCGACGGAACCGTGTTCATCGTCGACCGCGGCTGGGTGCCGACCGGCGACAAACAGGATGCCCCCGATATCGTTCCCGCAGCACCCACCGGAACTGTGACTGTCGTTGCTCGCCTCAAAGCAAGTGAGCCCACTCTGATCGGCCGGACCGCGAGTGGCAACCAGGTCGCAACGATCAACCTCACCGAAATCGAGAAGCGGCTCGGAACTCCGACCTACACCGGCGCCTACGGTCTGATGGCCTCTGAGGATCCAGCCTCCGCGACCCGCCCCGTGGCAGTCGTGCGACCCCCCGCGGACGAAGGGCCACACCTCTCGTATGCGTTCCAGTGGTTCGTCTTCGGCGTGCTTGCCTTTATCGGCCTCGGTTGGGCGGTACGCCAGGAATATCGTGATGTGAACTCCGAGGATCCCGAAGAACAGAAGCGGGCTGCCCAGCGTGCGAGGCGCAAGGCCGCGAAGCCGCGCAGCGATGCCGAAGTGGAAGACGCACTGCTCGACTCCCGACGCTGACCGAACGGGAATGACGAAGGCGGCGGGCACATGCCCGCCGCCTTCGTCGATTCTCAGCCGCCTACGCGAGCGTGATCAAGTCGAGGTAATCCTTATTCCAGTGATCCTCGATACCATCCGGAAGAATCAGCACACGCTCGGGGTTCAACGCCTCAACGGCCCCCTCGTCGTGACTGACCAGCACAACGGCCCCACTGTAGTGAGCAAGCGCATCCAGAATCTCTTCGCGGCTGGCCGGGTCCAAGTTGTTCGTGGGCTCATCGAGTAAAAGCACGTTGGCGCCAGAAACCACAATCATGGCCAACGCGAGTCTCGTCTTCTCACCGCCGGAAAGCACACCGGCGAGCTTGTGAGAGTCGTCACCCGTGAACAGGAACGAACCGAGCACCTTACGGGCTTCCATCTCAGTGATGTTGGGCGATGAGGACACCATGTTCTCGAGCACCGAGCGCTTCACATCGATCGTCTCGTGTTCCTGGGCGTAGTAGCCGATGCGCAGACCATGGCCGTGTTCGATCGTACCGGTGTCCGACGCGTCGACGCCGGCCAGCATGCGCAGCATGGTCGTCTTCCCCGCACCGTTCAGTCCCAGGATGACGACCTTAGAACCGCGATCGATGGCCATATCGACACCGGCAAAGATTTCAAGCGAGCCGTAACTCTTCGACAGGTTCGTCGCCATGATCGGCGTGCGGCCGCAGGGAGCCGGCTCGGGAAAGCGCAGTTTGGCCACCCGGTCGACGGCGCGTACGGCCTCGAGGCCGGAGAGAAGTTTCTCGGCGCGAGCCACCATCTGGTGAGCTGCGGCGGCCTTGCTGGCCTTCGCACCGAATCGGGCGGCCTGCATCTGCAACGTCGACGCCTTCTTTTCGGCGTTCATGCGTTCCTTGCGACGGCGCTCCTCATCGGAGGCACGCTGGCGCAGGTAGTTCTTCCAGTTCATGTTGTAGACGTCGATGATGGTGCGGTTTGCATCCAGGTAGAAGACCCGGTTCACCGATTCGCCGACGAGTTCGATGTCGTGGCTGATGATGATGCATCCGCCACGGTAGCTCTTCACGAATTCGCGCAACCAGACGACGGAATCGGCGTCAAGGTGGTTGGTCGGCTCGTCGAGGATCATGGTCTCGGCCGCGGAGAACAGAATTCGGGCCAGCTCGATGCGGCGACGCTGACCGCCCGAGAGCGTCTTCAGTTGCTGGTCGAGGATGTGGTCAGGCAGGCTCAGGTTGCTCGCGATGGATGACGCTTCAGCCTCGGCGGCGTAGCCACCGAGAGCGTTGAACTGATCGGTAAGCGAGCCGTACTTGCGCATGGCCGCCGAAGCGATTGAGTCATTCGAGTCCCCCATGAGCATGCTTGACTCCTGCATCCCGAGCGCGATCGAGCCGAGACCACGTGCGTCGAGGATGCGCGTGCGCGCCAGCATCTCGGGGTCACCCGAACGCGGGTCCTGCGGCAGGTAGCCGATCTCCCCGATGCGCTCGATCTTGCCCTTCGTGGGCAGCGTCTCCCCGGCCAGGGTCTTTGTCAGGGTCGTCTTGCCGGCACCGTTACGACCAACGAGGCCAATCTTGTCGCCATCGGAGACGCGGAAGTTCACGCCTTCCATGAGCACGCGTGCCCCCACTCGGATTTCGAGATCTTGCACACTGAGCACAGCAATAGTCCGTTCAGAAGAGGGATGACAGAGACGGCCCGACCGGACCAACTCTCTAGTATATTTGCACGCGCGCCGCGCGCGCACCGATCGTGCTCAGGCGAGGCTTCCCCGGAGGGCCTTCTCGACCCAATCGCGATACGCAACCGAGCCCCAGCCCAACTCGGTCACCAGCGTGCGGTACACCTGCGGGTGCCCCAGCGCCCAGATTGCGGCGGCTGCTTCATGGTCGCTCATTCCGCCGCGAAGGCCGTGAAGCACGCGCAAGGACGACGCCGCTTCGCCATAGTTGTGCAGTCGGGCTGCTGCTCGTTTACGCTCGAGCTCCGCCACCTCCGAGTCGACCGTTGCGGCTTGACTGATCACTCGGTGTATATCTGCTGTGCGTTCGTTGACTTCGAGGAACCAGTCGGCGAGTACCCGAATCACCACGGGCGCGCTCGTGGCCGCCGCAACCCGGTAGCGCAACACTGCGGGAACGAGCGCCGGTGCATCACGGCCGGCGGCTGCCAGGTCAAGCACAGCAGAGAGCAGCTCGGCCTTATTGCCGACAGAATTGTAGATCGTTTGTACCGCCACACCGGCTTCCTCCGCAATCGCAGCGAGAGAACTGGCCACGTAGCCCCGCGAAAGCATAAGCCTGCTCGCGGCAACGGCAATCTCCTGCTTCGTTGCCGCGGCGCGCTCACGACGACGTCTTTCCGAGGGTGTCTCCAGATCAGCCATGAAATTAGAGTAGCATTCCATGAACTTGAATGTGGTTCGAATGTGCTATGCACGCACCTCTCAGGCGACCTGCGACGACAAAGCACACAGCGCCCTCGTTGTGACAACGAAGGCGCTGTGAAACGCGAACCGACGGGCGACCCGCGCGAGAATTAGATCGAGAAGCCGAGAGCGCGCATCATGTCGCGGCCGTCATCGGTGATCTTCTCGGGACCCCACGGCGGCATCCACACCCAGTTGATGCGGAACTGGTCGACGACGCCATCGAGCGCCTCGGCCGTCTGTTCCTCAAGCACATCGGTCAACGGGCAGCCGGCCGACGTGAGTGTCATGTGAATGATGAGGGCGTCGTTGTCGTCGTCCCAGCCCAGGTCGTAGATGAGCCCGAGGTCGACGATATTGATGCCGAGCTCGGGATCCATGACGTCTTTCAACGCTTCCTCGACCTCGTCGTAGCGCGCCGGACTCAGTGTTGAAACCATACGATTAGCCTACGTTCGACTCGGTCAAATAGCGATCGTAGCCTTCTTCTTCAAGGCGGTCCGCCAACTCGGGGCCTCCCTGCTCGGCCACGCGTCCGTTGACGAAGACGTGAACGAAGTCAGGCTTGATGTAGCGCAGGATACGCGTGTAGTGCGTAATCAGCAGCAGGCCCAGCCCCGTAGTCTCTTTGGCCCGGTTGACGCCCTCGGAGACGATCTTCAGTGCGTCGACGTCGAGACCGGAGTCGGTCTCATCGAGAACGGCGAACTTAGGCTTCAGCAGTTCAAGCTGCAGAATCTCGTTGCGCTTCTTCTCGCCACCGGAGAACCCCTCGTTGACGTTTCGCTCGGCAAAACTCTTGTCCATCTTGAGGTTCGCCATCGCGCCGCGAACATCCTTGATCCAGGTGCGAATGGGTGGTGCTTCCCCGTCGATCGCGGTTTTGGCCGTGCGCAGGAAGTTCGTCACCGACACGCCGGGAATCTCGACCGGGTACTGCATGGCCAGGAACATTCCAGCGCGGGCACGCTCATCGACGGTCATCGTGAGCACCTCGACGCCGTCGAGCAGGATGGATCCGCTCTCAACGTGGTACTTGGGGTGGCCGGCGATCGTGTACGCCAGGGTGGACTTGCCCGAGCCGTTCGGCCCCATGATCGCGTGAATCTCGCCCTCATTGATCGTGAGGTTGACGCCGCGCAGAATCTGCTTGGTGCCCTGGTCGGTCTCGACGCTGACGTGCAGGTCTTTGATCTCAAGAACAGACATGAATCAGTTTTCTCTTTCGTTTCTTCCAGCGCGCAAGCGCCGGGAGGCTGGGCCTCAGGGAGCTATACGGGCAGGATGACAGTGGGGTCGATGTAGACGTCGCCGTCAATCAACTCGACCTGATAAACAGGCACCGGTTCGTAGGCCGGGAGGGTGATCGGCTTGCCGGTTCGGAGTGAGAACTTCGAACCGTGCGCCCAGCACTCCAGGGTGTCGTCTTCGACGAAACCCTCTGACAGAGAGATATCTCCGTGCGTGCAGGTGTCACCGATCGCGAAAACGTCGCCGTTGCCGTCGCGCACGAGGGCAATCGGAACACCATCGATGTCCACTTTGACGGCCTGGTTGGGTTCGAGGTCATCGAAACCGCAAATTTTTACGGATGCCATGGTTTACTCGCCGTCCGTTCCGCGCAGTTCGGTTTCAATCGCTTCCTGAAGCCGGGCTTCGAGCGGCGCTGAGCCGATCTTCTGCACGATCTCGGTGAGGAAGCCGCGCACGACAAGTCGGCGCGCCTCGTCTTCGCTGATACCGCGCGACTGTAGGTAGAAGAGTTGCTCATCGTCGAAGCGGCCGGTGGCACTGGCGTGCCCCGCGCCGAGGATGTCGCCGGTCTCGATCTCGAGGTTCGGCACTGAGTCGGCCCGAGTCCCCTCGGTCAGCACGAGGTTGCGGTTCTGTTCGTAGCTGTCGGTACCGGTCGCGGTGTTGCCGATCAGCACGTCACCGATCCACACCGTGCGCGCGCCCTGCCCCTGCAACGCACCCTTGTAGGTGACGCGGCTGCGACTGTGCGGGCCGACATGGTTGATGTAGACCTGCTGCTCGAGATGCTGACCGGCGTCGGCGAAGTACAGGCCGAGAGCTTCGATGTCTGAGCCGGAACCGACCAGGTGAATCGACGGATTCACACGCACGATGCTGCCACCGAGTGTGACCACAATGTGCTTGAGACGTGCGTCTCGGCCAATCGTCGCGAAGTGATTCGACAGCTGAACTGCGGTGTCATCCCATTCCTGCACCGTGATCACCGTGAGGTTCGCCGACTCGCCGAGAATGATCTCAACGTTCTCGGTCAGGCGGGCATCGCCCGTGTTCTCGAGGATCACGACAGCCTGGCTGAACGGCTTCGCGTCGATGATGGTGTGAGCACCACGTGGAGCAGAGCCCAGATTCGCCCGGGTGAGGGTGAATTCCTTCGGCTCCTCGCCGCTGACGGTGATGGCGAGAGCCTTCTCGAATGCACCCCAGGCGTTCGCAGAAGCGCGCTCTTCCGGCAGCCCCGCGAGACCGATGCGAGCGTCGTCGCGACCCACCCAGTCGACGCTCACGCCAGCAACATCCGTTGACGACACGTCGTAGGTCGAGCCGTCAAGCGTGCCGGCGGTCAGATCGGTGAATTTGGCGACAGGCGAAAGCTTCCACACCAATTCGCGGCCGGTGACGGCCTCGAAGTCGGCGACGTTGACGCTCTTGAACCGGTCAGAACGGGTCTGCACCGGGATGAAACCGAAACGACCATCCGAGTGCTCTTTGATTCCGTGCTGTCCGGCGGTGGGCATTGCTTCTGACGCAGTGTCGCCGTTGGTGCTGTTCGCGTTGTTCGTAGATTTATCGTTGTTCGTAGTTACAGAGGCGACGGACATTTAACCGACGGATCCTTCCATGCCCATTTCGATGAGCTTGTTGAGTTCGAGGGCGTACTCCATCGGGAGTTCGCGGGCAATGGGTTCGATGAAGCCGCGCACGATCATGGCCATGGCCTCGTCCTCCGGCATGCCACGACTCATCAGGTAGAAGAGCTGTTCTTCGCTTACACGGGAGACTGTCGCCTCGTGGCCGAGCTGCACGTCATCGACACGGATGTCGATGGCCGGGTAGGTGTCGGAGCGTGACTTGGTATCCACCAGCAGCGCATCGCACCGCACGGTGTTCGCCGAATGGTGCGCCGCGGCATCCATCCGAACTTCACCACGGTAACCGGCACGACCGCCACCTCGGGCGATCGACTTCGAGACAATCGAGGACTGCGTGTACGGAGCCATGTGAATCATCTTGGCGCCGGCATCCTGGTGCTGGCCGGGGCCGGCAAATGCGACAGACAGGGTCTCGCCCTTGGCGTGCTCACCCATCAGATAGATCGACGGGTACTTCATGGTGACCTTGGAACCGATGTTGCCGTCAATCCACTCCATGGTGGCGCCTTCGGCAGCCGTTGCACGCTTGGTGACCAGGTTGTAGACGTTGTTCGACCAGTTCTGGATCGTCGTGTAGCGCACGCGGGCGTTCTTCTTCACGATGATCTCGACCACGGCCGAGTGCAGCGAGTCAGACTTGTAGATCGGGGCGGTGCAGCCCTCGATGTAGTGAACGTAGCTGCCCTCGTCGGCGATGATCAGGGTGCGCTCGAACTGGCCCATGTTCTCGGTGTTGATGCGGAAATAGGCCTGCAGGGGAATCTCGACGTGCACGCCGGGCGGCACGTAGACGAACGAGCCACCTGACCAGACCGCCGTGTTGAGCGCCGCAAACTTGTTGTCACCCGACGGAATCACGGTGCCGAAGTACTCGGTGAAGAACTCGGGGTGTTCTTTCAGAGCCGTGTCGGTGTCCATGAAGATGACGCCCTGGGCCGCGAGGTCCTCGTTGATCTGGTGGTACACGACTTCGGACTCGTACTGGGCCGCAACACCGGAGACGAGGCGCGAACGCTCCGCTTCGGGGATGCCGAGCTTCTCGTAGGTGTTCTTGATGTCATCCGGCAGGTCTTCCCACGTTTGGGCCTGCTTCTCGGTGGAGCGAACGAAGTATTTGATGTTGTCGAAGTCGATCTCTGACAGGTCTGCACCCCAGGTCGGCATCGGCTTGCGTTCGAAGAGCTCCAGCGCCTTGAGTCGACGCTTGAGCATCCATTCGGGTTCGCTCTTGAGATTCGAGATGTCGGTGACAACCTCGGGTGAGATGCCACGGCGGGCGGATGCCCCGGCGGCGTCGGAGTCGGACCAGCCGAACTCGTACACCCCCAGGCTTTCCAGCTCAGGGCGGTCAAGCAAGACGTCCGACATACTTACCTCTTCTCCTATCCAGCACAACCCGGATATCAGTCCGGTCATTCCCGGACATGGTTTCAGAAGGAGACCCTGTCGAGAACGGGTTGCGAGGATGGCTACGTTGCGTACCTAAGATTGACATGGACGACTCGCACTGCGCTCGAACCACGCGCCAGAGCGTGAGAAGTCCATGAAACACCTAATTCTACAGGTTGGCGGAGGCAATTGTCGTGAATGGCAGCGTTTTCCCATCTGCTGAGCGGAACAGGAAGTAAAACCAGTGAATCGGATTATGCCCAGAGTCGTCGACACTCGAATTCGAGTGATCGCTTGGGTCTATCTGGCCGCGCAGATTCTGCTCGTCGGAACCGGTGGGCTGGTGCGCTTGACGAGTTCAGGATTGGGCTGTCCCACCTGGCCCGCCTGCACGGCGGATTCCCTCGTGAACACGCCCGAAATGGGCATCCACGGCTTGATCGAGTTCGGCAACCGCCTGCTCGGCGTCGCGCTCGGAATTTTGGCCATCGTGGCCTTTCTCTCCGTCTGGCGCATGCGTCAGACCCGTCCGGATCTCTTCCGCCTCACCCTTTTCGCGGGCCTCGGCATTCCCGCCCAGGCGTTCATCGGCGGCATCAGCGTCTGGACGCAGCTGAACCCCTACGTGGTCGGGCTGCACTTTGTTATTTCGGCGATTCTGGCGGGGCTGTGCACGGCGTTCGTGTTCCGCACCTACACGGAAATGGGGCCGCGGGTTGTTGCTGTCCCCCGCTGGTATCTCATCGTCACGCATCTCACAAGCGTTGTCGTGGCTCTCACCGTTCTCGTCGGCATCATGACCACGGGATCCGGCCCGCACGCGGGCGATGCCAATGCGCCCCGCAACGGTCTGAACTCCGAGTTGCTCCAACACATCCACGCGTGGCCGGCCTACACGACTTTCGCGCTGACCCTCGTGTTGCTGTTCGCAGCATTCCGCCTCCGGCTGCAGACGTTGCCCTGGGCGGCCCTGCTTCTCGTCGTCGAACTCGTTCAGATCGGAGTCGGATTGCTTCAGGCCCGCACAGGTCTTCCGCCGCTTATGGTCGGCATCCACATGATCCTTTCCTGCGTGCTGGTCTCGGCACTGGTCTCGCTGATCCTGCACCTCACAAAACCGGCGGGGCTACCGACCGCTGTGCTCACCACGGACAGCAGCGCTGCCGCTCCGACGGATGCCTCCACCGCAGCGGCGGGTTCGGTCTAAGCCGAGCGGCCGTGGGATCACGGTCGGTGTCGTTCGCGACGCATGCCCCCTGTTCAGGGGAATAGTGGGCGATTATCCTGTGGGCATGAACACTGCCCGAAATGTTCTACCGAATTTCGCTGACGATGCCACACGATTGGCCGAATTCGGTCCGCCCATTTTCGGTTTCGTGCCGCAGGCCGCGCTGCTGGAGCGCGGATGGAGTTGGTTCGGCCGGGACGGCGCACACCTCGAAGCCCAGGCACATTATTGGCTCGCCGATGCGCATGGTGACTTCGGTCTTCGACAGACAGCCCGTGGCATGATGGGCAGGGAATTTCGCGGTTTTGTCTTCACCGATGTTCCTGGTTCGAGCGGTCGCCGGGGCGATCCGGTGCGCGACGCACTCTCCCTGCATCTGGCGCAGGTCGTGAACAGCTACCGCACATCGCATTACGAGGTGGGTTCTGGTCTCCGGCCGGAGCGACAGGCGCGACGGCAGCAGTACATCGACGCTGCTCCGGGCGAACCCGCCACCATCGATTTTCAGCGGCGTCGCACCCCTCCCGGTGACACACGGGTAGATTCTCGGTCCGCCGTGCGAGTGACCTGCGCCGAGTTCAGCGCATTCGCCACCACGAAGGCAGGACGAATCGTCACCCTCGTGCTCCACCGCGACGACACCCGTCGCGTCGAGGTGAGACTCGTCCGCGTGCTTTAGCGGTTCAGGCGGATCAGAAAGGTAACAGTGGGTCGATTCCCACGGCCAGAAACAGCAACGTGAGGTAAGCGATCGAGCCGTGGAAGACCCGCATGGGCGAAACGTGCTCGTGACGGATAGCGAGGTTGTAGAGACGATGCGTCTCGTAGACGAACCATCCTCCTGTCACGAGTGCGACGGCCGTGTAGACCACGCCCATGTCAGCGATGGGGATCAACAGCAGTGAGCAGGCGACGGTTGCCCAGGCATACAGGATGACCTGAAGGCCGACCTGCACACGGCCACGCACGACGGCCAGCATCGGTACTCCAGCCGCCTGGTAGTCGGCGCGGTACTTCATCGACAACGGCCAGTAGTGCGGCGGCGTCCAGAGGAAGATGATCGCGAAGAGAATGAACGGCGTCCAGGACAGGTCGTTCGTGACCGCCGCCCAGCCGATCAAGACGGGCATGCAGCCGGCGACACCACCCCAGACGATGTTCTGGGCCGTGCGACGCTTGAGAATGAGCGTGTAGAACACAACGTACAAGAGGATCGCGCCGAGTGAGAGCGCTGCGGCGAGCAGGTTGGTGAAGAGCCAGAGCCAACCGATCGAGAAGATTCCCAGAGCCCACGCAAAAACAAGTGCCTGACGATCGGTGAGCTCACCGGTCACGAGCGGGCGCCCCTTGGTGCGCTTCATCACCCGGTCGATATCACGGTCGAAGTAGCAGTTGAATGCGCCCGCAGAACCGGCGCTGCACGCACCACCGATCAGCGTCGCCAGAACCAGCCAGAAGTCGGGAAGGCCTTGCTTTGCCAGAATCATGGTCGGAGCTGTCACGACCAGTAGCAGTTCGACCACTCGCGGTTTCGTCAGGGCCACGTAGGCCTTGATTGTCTGGCGGATACCCATTCGTCCGCTATCGGTACGAGTTGTTACGGCGACGTCCATTGCTCCTCTAACGCTCTGCTGTCCTCCTGATTCTAGGCCACTTGTTCAAGGAGGCCTGGGCGCGCCCGCGCAGGTCCGCGTCGCACGTGTGAGGGTGGCCGGGAATCGACATTGCGGGTTCGGTGCTCCGTATACTGGGAGAGCTCCCCGAATTCGATGTGATAGCACCCCCGCGCAGATCAGCGGTGGGAGCCCCTATCACTACGAAACCGATGATGTCGACGGGCGCGCTACACCTCAATTGGGAGCGGGTTTTCGACAACCTGCCCTCTGTGTCTCTAGAAGGGTCAAGAACAAGTGGCAGCATTGCAGTGGGATTCGATCGACAACAAGGCCGTGGACACCGCGCGAATTCTCGCAGCGGACGCCGTCGAAAAGGTGGGTAATGGGCACCCGGGCACGGCCATGAGCCTGGCCCCCGCTGCCTACCTCCTGTTTCAGAAGGTCATGCGCCGTGACCCCGCAGACAAGGACTGGCTCGGTCGCGACCGTTTCATCCTCTCGGTCGGCCACAGTTCGCTCACCCAGTACGTTCAGCTCTATTTCGGCGGCTACGGCCTCGAACTCGATGATCTCAAGGCGCTGCGCACCTGGGGCTCGCTCACACCCGGACACCCTGAGTTCGGGCACACGGACGGTGTTGAGATCACGACCGGACCACTCGGCCAGGGCCTCGCCTCTGCGGTTGGCTTTGCCTACGCGGCCCGCTACGAGCGTGGCCTGTTCGATCCCGAGGCCGATGCCGGCACCAGCCCGTTCGACCACTTCGTCTACGTGATCGCCGGCGACGGCGACCTGCAGGAAGGCATCACGAGCGAGGCGTCCTCGCTCGCCGGCCACCAGCAGCTTGGCAACCTGATCGCGATCTACGACAGCAACCAGATCTCGATCGAAGACGACACCAACATCGCTTTCACCGAAGACGTTCACGCCCGCTACGAGGCATACAACTGGCACGTCCAGGTCGTCGACTGGAAGAAGACCGGCGAATATGTTGAAGACGTCGCCGAGCTGAACGACGCTATCGAGGCGGCCAAGGCCGTGACCGACAAGCCGTCGCTGATCATCCTGAAGACCATCATTGGCTGGCCGAGCCCGAAGAAGCAGAACACCGGAAAAATTCACGGCTCTGCACTCGGCGCCGAAGAGCTTGCCGCTGTGAAGGAGGTGCTCGGTTTCGATCCAGCACAAACCTTCGAGGTGGCAGACGAGGTTATCGCCCACACCCGGCAGGCCCTCGTGCGCGGTGCAGCAGAGCACGCCGAGTGGAACGTGGCCTTCGACGCCTGGGCGGCGGCGAACCCGGAGCGCAAGATCCTGCTTGACCGTATCCTCACCGGCGAACTGCCGGAGGGTGTCGCAGAGGCACTCCCGGTGTTCGATCGGGGCACCGAAGTCTCGACCCGTGCCGCTTCCGGCAAGGTGTTGAACGCACTTGGACCCGTCATCCCCGAGTTGTGGGGCGGCTCAGCCGACCTCGCCGAGTCCAACAACACCACGATCGCCGGTGCAGCATCGTTCGTTCCGAGCGAGCACTCCACGCACGAGTGGACCGGAAACACGTACGGCCGCGTGCTGCACTTCGGCATCCGTGAACACGCGATGGCTGCGATCCTGAACGGCATCGTGCTGCACGGCAACACGCGTGCCTTCGGCGGAACCTTCCTGATTTTCAGCGACTACATGCGCCCGGCAGTGCGTCTCGCCGCCCTCATGAAGGTGCCGTCGATCTTCGTCTGGACCCACGACTCCGTGGCACTCGGCGAGGATGGCCCCACCCACCAGCCGATCGAACAGCTGGCCACCCTGCGCGCCATTCCCGGCCTCGACATCGTGCGCCCCGGCGACGCCAACGAGACCGCGTGGGCGTGGAAGACGATCCTCGAACGTCGCAACGGCCCGGCCGGGCTCGCCCTGACCCGCCAGAACATCCCGGTGTTCGAGCGCGGCGACGGCGCAGCATCCGGTGACGTCTTCGCTTCGGCCGAATTCGTCGCGAAGGGTGCCTATGTTCTCGCCGAGGCTCCGAATGGCACACCCGACGTGATCCTGATCGCCACGGGTTCCGAAGTGCAGCTGGCTGTTGAGGCTCGCGAGGCGCTGAAGGCACAGGGCGTCAACGCTCGCGTCGTCTCCGCACCGTGCCTGGAGTGGTTCGAAGAGCAGACGGATGAGTACCGCGAGTCGGTGCTGCCGAGGGCGATCACTGCACGGGTATCGGTTGAGGCCGGAATCGCGTTGACCTGGACAGGCTATGTCGGCGACACGGGTCGCAGCGTCTCGATCGAGCACTTCGGTGCCTCGGCCGATTACAAGACGTTGTTCCGCGAATTCGGTATGACAACGGAAGCCGTCGTCGCCGCAGCCCAGGATTCCCTCGCCGCGCACTAGGTGCCGATGCACCGCTCGCTTGATACAGCACAGCATTTGAAGGAGAAAGACATTATGACTGAAACCACTCCCCTCGCCCAGCTTTCCGCTGCTGGCGTCAGCATCTGGCTCGATGACCTCTCGCGCGACCGCATCGTCTCCGGTGGACTGCAGAAACTGATTGACGAGAAGAACGTCGTCGGCGTCACGACCAACCCGACGATCTTCGCGGGGGCCCTCAGCAAGGGCGAAGCGTATGCCGAGCAGGTGGCGTCACTCGCCGCAGCGAACTCCAGCGTCGCCAACGCCGTGTTCGAGATCACCACTGACGACGTGGCCGCAGCCAGCGACATCTTCCGTCCGGTCTATGACCGCAGTAACGGTGTCGATGGTCGCGTCTCGATCGAGGTCGAACCGGGCCTCGCCCACGACAGCGCTGGGACCGTCGCCCAGGCCAAGCAGCTCTGGGCCAAGGTCGATCGCGTCAACGCCATGATCAAGATCCCGGCGACCATTGCCGGTCTTGAAGCCATCACAGAGACGATCGCGCTCGGTATCAGCGTCAACGTGACGTTGATCTTCAGCCTCGAGCGTCACCGCCAGGTCATCAACGCGTACCTGTCTGGCCTGGAGAAGGCGAAGGCTGCAGGCATCGACCTGTCGACGATCCACTCCGTGGCCTCGTTCTTTGTGTCGCGCGTCGACACCGAGATCAACAACCGCCTCGAAGCAATCGGCACCGACGCCGCACTCGCTCTGAAGAGCCAGGCCGGCGTCGCCAACGCACAGCTGGCCTATCAGGTGTACGAGCAGGAATTCGCCAGCGAGCGAGCCGTCGGCCTGTGTGCAGCCGGCGCCAACAAGCAGCGTCCGCTCTGGGCCTCGACCGGTGTCAAAGACCCGTCGCTGCCCGACACCCTCTACGTGACCAACTTGGTCGCCCCGGAGGTCGTCAACACCATGCCGGAGAAGACCATGGAGGCGACCTTCGACCACGGCGTCATTCCGGCCGACTCCGTCACGGGCTCCTACGCCGCAGCCAACGCTGTGCTCGACGCGCTGGCCGCCCAGGGCATCTCGTATGACGATGTCACACGGGTGCTCGAAGAAGAAGGTGTCGCGAAGTTCATCGTTTCGTGGGATGAACTACTCGAAACTGTCGCCACCGCCCTCGGCGCCGCACCGGTTACGGCGTAACCATGAGCTTCCGCATCTCGGTGAGCGGTGCGGCGGCTGAGGCCGTCCGCACCGCGGTTCCTGCGCTCGTCGACGACCTCGTCGCATCCGGCATCACGGCGTTGGACCCAGCGCTGTGGGGTCCCGCGGCGGAGGATGAGGCCAGTAAGCGTCTCGGCTGGACTGAGTCCGTCGTCGTTTCACGCCCGCTCCTGCCTGAGATCCTCGCACTGCGTGACGAGTTGCGGGCCCAGGGAGTCACCCACATCGCCTTGGCCGGCATGGGCGGCTCGTCGCTGGCACCCGAGGTCATCACGCGCACCGCGGGCGTCGAACTCACTGTGCTCGACGCCACAGATCCAGGTCAGGTGCTCGCAGCACTCACCGATCGTTTGGCCCAGACAGCGCTGGTCGTCTCATCGAAGTCGGGTTCAACGGTTGAGACCGATAGCCAGCGTCGTGTCTTCGAGCGTGCTTTCGAGGCCGCCGGAATCGATCCGGTCGAGCGCATCATCATCGTGACCGACCCGGGCTCTCCGTTGGAAGCATCGGCCCATGAAGCGGGCTACCGCGTCTTCAACGCCGACCCGAATATCGGCGGCCGTTACTCCGC
Source organism: Leifsonia psychrotolerans (assembly GCF_013410665.1). NCBI lineage: Bacteria > Bacillati > Actinomycetota > Actinomycetes > Micrococcales > Microbacteriaceae > Glaciibacter > Glaciibacter psychrotolerans. The sequence goes on from NZ_JACCFM010000001.1 coordinate 1,211,924, forward strand.
TCTGACCGCCTTCGGACTGGTCCCCTCCGGCCTGGCCGGCGTCGATATCGCAGAACTGCTCGACGAGGCCGAATCGATTTCTTTGGCCCTGGCTATCGACTCGCCCGACAATCCCGGGCTCGTGCTGGGCGCGGCCATCGCCGCAACCTCGCCGCGACGCGACAAACTGGCCATCGTCGCCGACGGTACCCACATCGTGGGCTTCCCCGACTGGGCTGAGCAGCTCATCGCGGAATCCACCGGAAAGAACAGCACCGGCATCCTGCCTGTCGTATTGGGCACGAATGCTCCCGAGCTCACCGAGAATCTGGCCGATCTCCAGGTGCTTCGCGTAGTTGACGACGCCGGCGTCCATATCTTTGGCGACCATGGCGGTCGTGACGAGATCCGCGTCAGTGGCACCCTCGGAGCGGCGTTCTTGGTCTGGGAGTACGCCACGGTTGTCGCCGGCCGTCTGCTCGGTATCAACCCATTCGACCAACCCGACGTGGAATCGGCGAAGGTCGCCACCCGCGGCCTTCTCGACGCCCGGCCGGAACCCGAACCCGCGGCGTTCATTTCGGATGGCATCGAGGTCCGCGGCACTCCACACGTCATCGGTGCGGCCAGCGACCTGGCCTCAGCCGTCGATGCACTCTTAGAAGAGCTGGGTCCCGACGGCTACGTCTCGATCCAGGCGTACGTCGACCGTCTCGCTTTGCCCGAGCTCGAACAGACTCGTGACCTTGTCGCCGCACTCTGCCACCGCCCGGTCACGTTCGGCTGGGGCCCACGGTTCCTGCACTCGACCGGGCAATTCCATAAGGGCGGACCGGCCACCGGTGTCTTCCTGCAAATTCTGGCCACACCGGCCGAGGATCTCGACATTCCCGACCGACCGTTCACGTTCGGGCAACTTATCCAAGCCCAAGCCAGCGGCGACGCCAGTGTGCTCGCTGAGCATGGGCGCCCTGTGCTCACGCTCACGTTGACGCAACCGGCATCGAACCTCACCGTGCTGTTCGACGCCTTGCGCTAACAGTCCGTCCGTTTTCTCAAAAGGAGCCGCATGTCCCCGGTGGAAATTACTCCGGAGTTCAACCCGCTGCGTTCGCCCTCCGACTATCGCCTCAACCGCATAGCCGGACCATCGAGTCTCGTCATTTTTGGCGTCACCGGGGATCTGTCGCGTAAGAAACTCATGCCCGCCGTCTATGACCTTGCCAACCGGGGGCTCCTACCGCCCGGGTTCGCTCTCGTCGGGTTCGCCCGACGGGATTGGGATGACCAGGATTTCATGAAGGTCGTCTACGACGCCGTCAAGGAATATTCGCGGACGGAATTCCATGAGGATGTCTGGGCACAGCTGGCTGAGGGCATCCGTTTCGTCTCCGGAACCTTCGACGACGACGACTCCTTCGAGCGGCTGAAGACGACCATCGATGCGCTGGATCGGGAGCGTGGAACCATGGGAAACCATGCGTTCTACCTCTCGATCCCGCCCAAGGCGTTCCCCCAGGTCACCGAGCAGCTGCGTCGTTCGGGTCTCGCCGATCAGAAGAAGGATCAGTGGCGCCGCGTTGTGATCGAGAAGCCGTTTGGCAGCGACCTGAAAACAGCCCGCGAGTTGAACGACGTCGTCGAGTCCGTGTTCCCACCCGACTCCGTGTTTCGCATCGACCACTATCTCGGTAAAGAGACGGTGCAAAACATTTTGGCCCTGCGCTTCGCAAACCAAATGTTCGAGCCGCTCTGGAACGCGAACCACGTCGACCACGTGCAGATCACAATGGCTGAAGACATTGGAGTCGGTGGTCGAGCCGGCTACTACGACGGGATCGGCGCCGCCCGCGACGTCATCCAGAATCATCTCCTACAGCTTCTGGCGCTCACCGCGATGGAAGAACCGATTTCGTTCGATGCGGCAGACCTCCGGAACGAGAAGGAGAAGGTTCTGGCCTCCGTGCGTCTCCCCGAGGATCTCGGAACGGGCACGGCGCGTGGTCAGTACGGCGGAGGCTGGCAGGGCGGTGAGAAGGTTCTCGGCTTCCTCGAAGAAGACGGGATGAACCCCGAATCGCTCACCGAAACGTATGCGGCTTTGCGCCTTGAGATCGACACTCGTCGGTGGTCCGGCGTTCCGTTCTACCTCCGTGCGGGTAAGCGTCTGGGGCGCCGTGTGACCGAGATCGCTGTGGTCTTCAAACGCGCTCCCCAGTATCTCTTCGCCGCAAGCCAGACCGCTGAACTCGGTCAGAACGCCCTGGTCATCCGGGTTCAGCCCGACGAGGGCGTGACGATCCGGTTCGGTTCGAAGGTGCCCGGAGTGGGCATGCAGGTGCGCGATGTCACGATGGACTTCGGCTACGGGCACGCGTTCACCGAGGCCAGCCCCGAAGCCTACGAACGTCTCATTCTCGACGTGCTGCTGGGCGACCCGCCGCTGTTCCCGCGGCACGAAGAGGTTGAGCTTTCCTGGAAGATTCTCGACCCGATCGAAGAGTACTGGGCGGGCCAAGGCCAGCCGGAACAGTACCGTCCCGGCACGTGGGGTCCCGAATCCGCCGATAAACTTTTGGCCCGCGACGGCCGCACCTGGAGGCGACCATGATCGTCGATCTACCCGACACCAACACATCAAAGATCTCGAAGGCTCTGGTACGCATTCGTGAAGAGGGTGGCGCTGTGGCTCTCGGCCGCGTACTGACCCTCATCATCGCTGCAACGCATGGGCATGAGGAAGAAGCGATCGAGGCCGCCAACGACGCGTCGCGTGAGCATCCGATGCGCGTCATCGTGGTGTCGACCACTGGCGCGGATACCCCTACGACGGATGCCGCGGCGCGCGTCGACGCAGAGATTCGCGTCGGCGGCGATGCCGGCGCCAGCGAGGTCATCGTTCTGCGTATCTACGGCGAGGCTGCCGCCGACCCCGAAAGCCTCGTGACGGGTCTGCTGCTCCCCGATGCTCCAGTCGTCGCCTGGTGGCCCGGTGAAGCACCCGAAATACCCGCCGAGTCGCCACTGGGTCGAATCGCCTACCGTCGAATCACCGACGCATCGGCGCGCCCCAACCCCCAGGAAGCGTTGCACCGACTGTGCACGACCTACCGACCGGGCGACACCGACTTCGCGTGGACGCGGCTCACCCTGTGGCGTGCTCAGCTTGCTGCCGTCCTGGACCAGCCTCCCTACGAAGCGGTGACGGCGGTTCAGGTGACCGGTGCCGCCGACTCCCCCTCGACCGCACTCCTTGCGGCTTGGCTGCAGATGGCCTTGCAGGTTCCCGTCGACTACGAGCTCACCACCGGCCCGCTCGCCAACGGCATCCGTGGCGTGCAGCTCACCCGCGCATCAGGCGTGATTTCTTTGAATCGTGAGATACCCGACGTGGCCACCCTGGTTCAGCCCGGCCAGCCCACGCAGGATCTGTCCTTGAAACGCCGCAACCTGCGCGACTGCCTGGCCGATGAGCTGCGACGTCTCGACCCCGACGAATTGTACGGTCAGGTCATCACGCGGGGATTGCCCGACCTGGCTGATCCCGTCGCCCAACAGATCGGAGTCACCTCGTGACGAACGAACGGCGCGTGCTTGTGCACGCCGACAAGCAGTCCTTGGCCGGTTCAGTCGCTGCGCGATTCATCACGAAGACCGTCGATATCCTCGACGAAAACGATGTTGCGACTGTGGTCCTGACCGGTGGCAGCGTCGGCATTGGAGTGCTCGAGGCCATCAACGCCTCCGCAGCCCGCGACACCATCGACTGGAAACGAGTGCAGTTTTGGTGGGGTGACGAGCGGTGGCTACCGCGGGGCGATTCCGAACGCAATGAGGGCCAAGCCCGGTCGGCGCTGCTTGACCACATCGCCGTCCCGCCCGGGAACATCCATGCCTTCGCCGCGTCAGACGACGGTGTCTCGCTTGAGGATGCGGCCACCGCGTATGCCACAGAGCTCGCTGCCGCCGCACCCGATGGTGACGACTATCCCCGGTTTGACATCACATTTCTCGGTGTCGGTCCAGATGGCCATATCGCCTCGCTCTTCCCCCATATGAACGGCATCCGTGAGACGGAATCAAGCGTCGTCGCGGTGCACAACTCCCCCAAGCCGCCGCCCGAACGGCTGAGCCTTACACGTCCCGCACTGAATTCGTCGGAACGCGTCTGGTTGGTTCTGGCCGGCGCCGACAAGGCATCAGCGCTTGGCCTCGCCTTAGCCGGAGCGAGTCGCGACGAAGTTCCCGTCGCCGGCATCAAGGGTCGACGCCGCACGGTCTTCTTCGTCGACAAGACGGCCGCCGCTGAAGTTCCGTCGAACCTGATTGCGCCGAGCTACTAAAACCCGCGCTGTCACAGGCACGCACACGTGTGGCCCGGTTGATTCATTCAACCGGGCCACATTCGCGTCTGTCTGGCATTGCGCCAGCGCGTCGACTAGTTCGTCGGCTTCAGCTTGCCCCGACGGATGCGAAGCTGCACGAGCGCCTCTTCAAGAAGCGACTCAGCCTCCTCTTCCGTGCGACGTTCTTTCACGTAAGCCAGGTGAGTCTTGTACGGCTCGAGCTTGACCACCGACGGCGGATTCTCACGGTCGCGGCCGGCCGGCAAGCCGGAGGTCGGACAATCGATGGTCTCGGGAATTTCTTCGTCCGGCAAGTTCGCCGCGAAGTAGCGTACCGTCTCGTTGCCGAGGGCATCCCAGTAGGACACCTTAATGCGGTCCGCGTGAAAACCGCGGTCCTGTTCGCCCATCGGGCCTGCTCCTACACGGGAGCCGCGGATTGCGCTTCCACCAGATGCCATTATGTTCCTCTGCTAAAAAAAAGTTGGTGAGTGCCACACGACCAGGGTCGTCTTAGGCACCCGTGTCGAACTTGGTGATCAGACCGAGGACGATAATCGTCGAGATCCAGAGCAACCCAAGAGCGACGGTGAAACGATTGAGGTTTCGTTCGGCCACGCCTGATGAACCCAGACCCGACGTCACTCCACCTCCGAACATGTCGGAGAGGCCGCCACCGCGACCCTTATGCAACAAAATGAGCATGGTGAGCAGAAGGCTCGTAATTCCGAGTACTACCTGCAACACAACCTGGAGAATCTCCACGCGAAACCTTTCACAATGCGGTGGCATGACGGCACCACCGGAGCCATTGGTAATTATAGCCTGACGGCCGCCCTTGTCTCAGAACAACCCGCGCGTGCCGGTGGCACGCGCGTCAGCATCCGGTGGCGAAGGCTAAACTCCGACGTGCTTCTGGTACCGGGCGATGCTCGAAAACTCAGCAATATCGAGGCTCGCTCCACCGATGAGTGCACCATCGACGTTTGGCTCTCGCATGAACCCCGCAATGTTGGAGGCCTTGACCGAACCGCCGTAGAGGATGCGCGTCTTGTCGGCGACATCCTGTCCGAGCATCTCATTCACCACCGCGCGAAGCGCGCTGGCAACCTGTTCGGCCTGCTCCGGCGTTGCGGCTTGGCCGGAACCGATGGCCCACACGGGCTCATAGGCGACGACGAAGTCCGCGGCATTTGTCACTCCGGTCAGGGCTGCGCGCAGCTGGGCGACGGGAACGGCGCTCGGCCCATGTTCGGCCAAGTCTGCTGCGGTTTCACCCACGCAAATCACGGGCACCAGGTTGTGCCCGAGGGCAGCGGTCACCTTCGCTGCGACGACCTCGTCGGTTTCATTGTGCAGAGTGCGCCGCTCAGAGTGGCCGATGATCACATACTGGCATTCGAGCTGCGCCAGGAATGCCGCAGAAATCTCGCCGGTGTAGGCACCGGATTGGTGAGCCGAAACATCTTGTGCACCGAAGGTGATCGGGAGCTTGTCAGCCGAGATCAGCGTCTGAACTGAGCGCAGGTCGGTGAACGGCGGAAAGACAGCAACCTCAACGGTGGAGAAGTCGTGGCGTGCGTCCTTGAGACTCCACGCCAACTTCTGCACAAATGCGATCGCCTGGAGGTGATCCAGGTTCATCTTCCAGTTGCCCGCCATCAGTGGCGTGCGGCGAGGGTGAGTAGTTATGCCCATCCGAGGACCTCCAGTCCAGGCAGTCGCTTACCCTCGAGGAACTCGAGGCTTGCGCCGCCACCGGTTGAAATGTGACCGAATTGGTCGTCGTTGAAGCCGAGAATGCGCACGGCCGCAGCTGAGTCGCCACCGCCGACCACGCTGAGGCCATCGACCTCGGTGAGCGCAGCGGCAACGGTACGAGTTCCCTCGGCGAACGGCGCAAGTTCGAACACACCCATGGGGCCGTTCCAGAACACCGTCTTCGAGGTACGAATAATGTCGGCAAATACTGCCGCCGTTGCGGGGCCGATGTCGAGGCCCAGTCCGGAGGCGCCGAACGGGGTGTCTTCAATTCCGTCTGCCGCGGTCACAATGATGTCGGCGTCTGCGCCGAATTTCGAGGCAACGACGACGTCGGTCGGAAGCACGATCTTCACGCCGAGGCGATCGGCCTCGGCGAGGTAGCCCCGCACGGTTTCGAGCTGGTCGGCCTCGAGCAGGCTGGAGCCGACCTTGTGCCCCTGGGCCGCAAGGAAGGTGAACAGCATGCCGCCCCCGATCAGCAGCGAATTCACACGCGGAAGCAAATGGCCGATGACCCCGAGCTTGTCTGACACTTTCGAGCCGCCGAGCACGACCGTGTACGGCGCTTCGGGTTTCTCAGTCAAACGGTCGAGGACGTCAAGTTCTGCGGCGATCAGGAGTCCGGCCGCACTCGGCAGAGCCTGGGCCAGCTCGTAGACGCTGGCCTGCTTGCGGTGTACGACACCGAAGCCGTCAGAGACGAGAGCGTCGCCGAGAGAAGCGAGCTGAGCCGCGAAGGCCACACGCTCGTCGACACTCGTGCTGGTCTCCCCCGCGTTGAAACGCAGGTTCTCGAGAACGGCGACATCGCCGTCGGCCAGGCCGTCCACCACTGCTGTTGCCACGTCGCCGACGGTATCCGTGGCGAAGGCGACCGGGGAATCGAGAAGCTCAGCCAGTCGAGCGGCAACCGGAGCGAGGCTGTACGTCGGATTCGGCTTGCCGTCGGGGCGCCCCAAGTGGGAAACCACCACCACCCGCGCCCCCGCCGCAACGAGAGCGGTGAGCGTCGGCAGCGACGCCCGCACGCGGCCGTCATCGGTGATTTGTCCGTCTTTCAACGGCACATTCAAATCACAACGGACGATGACACGCTTGCCGCGCAGAGCGCCAAGCGATTCAATGGTGCGGAGCGTCACTGCGTTATCCCTACAGGCTTTCTGCGACGAACTCGGTCAGGTCGACAAGACGGTTGGAGTAACCCCACTCGTTGTCGTACCAGGAGGCAACCTTAACCTGGTTGCCGATGACCTTTGTCAGGCCGGCGTCGAAGATCGACGAGTGCGGGTCGCCCACGATGTCACTGGAGACGATGGGGTCCTCGGTGTAGCTGAGGATCCCCTTGAGGGGGCCCTCTGCTGCAGCTTTGTAGGCCGCGTTCACTTCTTCGACGGTGACCGGACGCGAAGCGGTCACGGTGAGGTCGGTGATCGAACCGGTCGGAACTGGAACGCGCAGAGCGTAACCGTCCAGCTTGCCGATCAACTCGGGGATGACCACGCCGAGAGCCTTGGCCGCCCCTGTCGAGGTGGGGATGATGTTTGCGGCGGCAGCACGGGCGCGGCGCAGGTCGCTGTGCGGGCCGTCCTGCAGGTTCTGGTCTGCGGTGTACGCGTGAACCGTCGTCATCAGGCCACGCTCGATGCCGAAGTTATCCATGAACACCTTCGCCAACGGTGCGAGGCAGTTGGTCGTGCAGGATGCGTTCGAGATGACGTCGTGCACTGCCGCATCGTAGGATGCTTCGTTGACGCCGAGCACGATGGTTGCGACGTTGTCGCCCGTCGCGGGGGCAGAAACCAGCACCTTCTTGGCGCCGGCGGCAATGTGCTTGCGCGCAAGCTCGGCCTTGGTGAAGAAGCCAGTGGATTCAATGACGATGTCGACGCCCAGTTCGGCCCACGGCAGGTTGGCCGGGTCGCGCTCAGCCAGAACCTTGATCGGCTTGCCGTTGACGACGATGTGGTCACCGTCGAGTTCAACTGTCGCGTTCAGCCGCCCGGTGATGGTGTCGTACTTGAGCAGGTGTGCAAGAGTCTTCGGGTCGGTGAGGTCATTGACCGCGACGATTTCGAGCTCACTGCCTGTGGCGAGAGCTGCACGGAAGTAGTTACGGCCAATTCGGCCGAACCCGTTGATACCGATCTTTACAGACACGAATAACTCCTGTTACTGAGGGCGCCTACGGCGCGTGGAGGTGATCAGACGGACGCCGGTGTCCCATGGATGGGTCCATGGGACACCATCTGGCTATGACAGTAGCAGCAGGCCCTTGGTCTTCTGGCGTGCCGTTTCGAACCGCTTCTGCACGTTTTCCCAATCAACAATGTTCCAGAAGGCCTTGACGTAGTCGGCACGAACATTGCGGTAGTCCAGGTAGTAGGCATGCTCCCACACGTCAAGCATCAGAACGGGCACAGTTCCGGCGGCGAAGTTGGCCTGCTGGTCAAAGAACTGCTGCACGATGAGGCGCTGCCCGATTGAGTCCCAGGCGAGAACAGCCCAGCCGGATCCCTGCACGCCGAGGGCTGTGGCAGCGAAGTGGGCCTGGAACTTGTCGAAGTCACCGAAGAAGTCGTCAATGGCCGCGGCGAGTTCGCCGGTGGGCTTGTCGCCGCCGTTGGGCGACATATTCGTCCAGAAAATCGAGTGGTTGACATGACCACCCAAGTTGAAGGCGAGGTCTTTCTGCAGCTTGTTGACGTTGGCCAGGTTGCCCGAGTCACGGGCCTCGGCGAGCTGCGCGAGCGCGGTGTTCGCACCGGTCACATACGCCTGGTGGTGCTTTCCGTGGTGCAGCTCCATAATGGCGCCGCTGATGCTCGGCTCCAGGGCCGCATAGTCGTACGGCAAAGCCGGCAGTGTGTATTCGGGCATTCTGTTTCTCCTCTGATGAGTTGCCGGTTGGACGGGCTCGAGAGCGAGCACACACCGGCAGCATGAGCGACTATTTCAGTCTAGTCAGGTCAGAAAGGGGGCACCCGGTGAACCGAGTGCCCCTGGAGAACAGCTCCCTAAACGTCGTCGAGGTCGGGCGGAAGGTTTGCGTCGGTGCCCGGAATGTTCAGGTCGACGGCCTTCTTGTCTGCCATTGCGAGCAGACGGCGGATGCGTCCGGCCACGGCATCCTTGGTCATCGGCGGTTCCGCGTGGTGACCCAGCTCGTCGAGGCTCGAGTCACGGAACTTCAACCGAAGTTCACCGGCGTACCGCAGATGTTTGGGGATGTCGTCGCCAAGAATTTCCATGGCGCGGTCCACGCGAGCGCAGGCCGCAACCGCAGCCTGGGCCGAACGCCGCAGGTTCGCGTCATCGAAGTTGACGAGGCGATTGGCTGTCGCGCGCACTTCGCGACGCTGACGCAATTCCTCCCAGTTGAGAACGGTCTCGGCCGCCCCCATCTGTACGAGCATGGCACCGATGGCATCGCCATCGCGGATGACGACGCGGTGGATACCCCGCACTTCACGGGCCTTCGAGGCAACGCCGAGACGCCCCGCAGCGCCCACGAGTGCCATCGCCGCCTCGTTGCCGGGGCAGGTGATTTCGAGCGCAGCGGAGCGGCCCGGGTCGGTCAGCGTGCCAGCAGCGAGGAACGCACCCCGCCAGACGGCGGCGATCTCTTCGCGCGAACCGGTGGTCAGACGGTTCGGCAGGCCCCGGATGGGGCGACGACGCGCGTCAAGCAATCCTGTCTGGCGGGCGAGTGTCTCGCCGCCTTCCAGAACACGAACCAGGTAGTGATTCGTGCGGCGCAGGCCAGAGGCCGGGATCACTTTTGCTTCACTCCGAACGCCATAGATTTCGGCGAGGTCTTTGCGCACACGCCGAGCGAGCAAGGCGGTGTCGAGCTCCGACTCAATCGCGATCCGTCCGGAGATCAGGTGCAACCCACCGGCGAACCGGAGGATTGTGGCCAGCTCGGCGGCCCGAACCGAGGTCTTCGAAACCTCGACGCGGGTGAGTTCGTCTTTAACGTCGGCGGTGAGTGCCAATCGTATGTTCCATTCTGTTGTTCTGGTCGCCCTCGAGGAGTGGTGACCGAAGTTATTCGCGACCCAGATCGCGATGTTTGATGCTGACGGCAACGCCAGGAAATGTCGAGATCAAGGTGGCAAGCTCCACCGCGAGAGCTACAGAACGATGCTTTCCGCCCGTGCAGCCGATCGAAATGGTTGCGTGCCGTTTGTTCTCCCGCTGATAGCCGGCCAGCACCGGCTCCAAAGACGCAGCGTAGAGATCGATGAACTCACGCGCACCGGTCTGAGCCAATACAAAGTCGCGCACCTGCTCGTCGAGACCGTTATGGGAACGAAGCTCGGGAACCCAAAACGGATTCGGCAGGAAGCGGGCATCGGCGACATGGTCAACATCCGTTGGTAACCCGTACTTGAAACCGAAGCTCATAATTGTAACCTGCACACCGGCAGTGTTTTCGTCAGAGAAGCGTTCGGTGATGGTTGTTGCCAGCTGATGGATGTTCAGATCAGAGGTATCGATGACGCTGTCGCTGGACTCCCGCACCGCCTGCAACCGGGTTCGCTCCGCGCTGATCCCATCGAGCAGGGTGCCATCGCCTTGCAGCGGGTGCGGGCGCCGCACCGATTCGAAGCGGCGAACCAGAATGTCGTCTCGGGCCTCCAGGAAGATGACCCGAACCGTGCCGGTTTTTCTCAACGCGGAGACGATGTCTTGGAAGTCGCTGAAGAATTCCCCACCACGGATGTCGACCACGGCCGCGATCTTCGGCAGATTCGTTCCGGCCCGAGAGACCAATTCGACGAGGGGCCGAAGCATTTGCGGGGGAAGGTTGTCGACGACATACCAGCCCAGGTCTTCCAAGGCGTTTGCGACCGTCGAACGGCCGGCTCCGGACATTCCAGTGACGATCAGCATCTCCTGCTGCTCGTTCTCAGCTGACATTGTCGATAGCGCCTTCGTTCGAGGGGAGTCTGTGCTCTCAGCCTACCGATTGCGCGCCTGTTCAGGCTCGCAAATGCTGGTAAATCGTGGCCGCGAGCACATCGCCCAGTCCGTGAACGTCGCCAATTTGCTCAACCGAGGCCTCGCGTAGACGAGCGACGGAGCCGAAGTGACGCAATAACAGCTTCACTCGCGCCGGCCCCAGGCCCGGAATCTCGCCCAGAATCGACGAGATGTCGCGCTTGCGCCGCGTGCGTTGGTGCGTAATGGCGAAACGGTGTGCTTCGTCACGAATGCGTTGGATCAGAAACAGTGCGTCACTGTTGCGCGGTAAGATCACCGGATAGTCGGAGTCCGGCAGCCAGATCTCTTCGAGTCGCTTGGCGATACCACACAGAACGATGCCGGTGACCCCGGACTCGGCCAGAGCACGCGCCGCCGCCGCGACCTGAGGTTGGCCGCCGTCGACGATGAGCAGGTTCGGCCGGTAGCTGAACTTCTTGCGACGCTTGGCGGCATCGTCATCGACCTGCGCTGCGACTTCCGCCTCTGTTGCCGCCGTCTCGACGCCTCCTTCACCGGCCGCGGAGCCGTCTCGGTTGATCTCGGTGATCCTCATCTGGGCACCGTCACGAGCGACGGCATCCGTCTGAGCGGCGGCGTCCGTCTGAGCGGCGCCCAGCTCACCCTCCTCGGGCTTCAGGTACGCCAGCCTGCGGGTAAGTACGCGGTAGAGAGAGTCGGTGTCGTCGGTGGACTCTGGGATGTTGAAGCGACGGTACTCATCTTTGCGCGGCAAGCCGTCTTCGAAGACGACCATTGAGGCAACGATGTTGGTGCCGCCAAGGTGGGAGACGTCATAGCATTCCATGCGCAGCGGGGCGTCGGGCATCTCCAAGGCCTCTTGGATGTCTTCCAGCGCCTTCGAGCGTGCCACAAAATCGGAGCTGCGGCGCGACTTATAGAGCAGGAGCGATTGCTTCGCGTTCTGAGTGGCCGTCGCCAACAGCGCCGCCTTTTCTCCGCGCTGGGCGGCGACAAGCTTCACCTTGCGCCCCGCCATCTGCGCGAGCCAAGCATCAAGAGCCTCAGCATCATCGGGCAGCTCCGGCACCACGATCTCGCGTGGCGGCGGATTGTCGGCGGAGTACACGGTTTGCATAATCGAGTCGATCAGTTCGCCGGTCGACACATCGAGTTCTTTGTCTACCATCCACCCGCGCACTCCACGGATGCGCCCGCCGCGCACGATGAACTGCTGCACGGCAGCCGCCAATTCGTCCTGCTCGATGCCGAACAGGTCGATGTCAACCGAGTCACGCAGCACCACGGCGCTCTTCTCGAGCACGGCTTCGAGCGCCATCGCCTGATCCCGCCGCTTCGCGGCGAGTTCATAGTTCTGCTCGGCTGCCGCCACTTTCATTTCAGCGGTGAGCGTGTTGATCAGTTTGCGGTCCTGGCTGCCCATGAAGCTGACGAACTCGTTGACGACGGCCCGGTGCTCGTCGAACGTGACCTTCTGCGAGCACGGACCGAAGCACCGCCCGATCTGGCTCGCAAAACATGGTTTGCCGCTCGTCATCGCTCGCTTGTAGTTGGCTGGGTTACAGGTGCGAATCGGAAACGCTTTGAGCATCAGGTCAATCGTTTCATATACGGCCCAGACCTTCGGGTAAGGTCCGAAATAGCGAGCGCCCTTCATGCCAGTGGTGCGCGTCACGAGCACGCGCGGTGCCTCCTCGGCCAGGGTCACCGCCAGGTAGGGGTAGGACTTGTCGTCCTTGAACTGCACGTTGAACGGCGGGTCGAACTCGTTGATCCAGGTCCACTCGAGCTGCAATGCCTCGACCTCGGTGCCGACGACGGTCCATTCGACGCTGCGCGCCGTGGTCACCATGCGGCGTGTGCGCTCGTGCAGGCTGGTCAGCGGTGCGAAGTAGTTACTCAACCGCGCACGCAGGTTCTTGGCCTTGCCGACGTAGAGCACCCGACCGGTGTCGTCGCGGAACCGATACACCCCGGGGTCGGTGGGGATCTCCCCCGTCTTCGGACGGTAGCTCAGCGCATCTGCCATTACGTCACGGAATGGTCAGCGGCCAGCACTTCCTTGAGGAATGTGCCCGTGTGGCTCTTCTTGACCGTGGCGATATGTTCCGGCGTACCCGTGGCGAGCACGCGCCCTCCCCCGGAGCCGCCCTCGGGTCCCAGGTCGATCACCCAGTCCGCCGACTTGATCACATCGAGGTTGTGCTCGATCACAATCACCGTGTTGCCCTTGTCGACGAGGCTGTTCAGCACGAGGAGGAGCTTACGCACGTCTTCGAAGTGCAGACCCGTTGTGGGTTCGTCGAGCACATAGACGCTGCGTCCGTTCGAACGACGCTGCAGTTCAGTCGCGAGCTTCACCCGCTGCGCTTCGCCGCCCGACAGCGTCGTTGCGCTCTGCCCCAGGCGCACGTAGCCCAGACCCACCTCAACCAACGTTTTCAGGTAGCGGTGAATCGCCGAGATCGGCTCGAAGAACTCGGCCGCCTCGCTGATGGGCATATCGAGAACCTCGGCGATGTTCTTGCCCTTGTAGTGGATGGTCAGGGTGTCGCGGTTGTACCGAGCGCCCTGGCAGACCTCACAGGCCACATAGACATCCGGCAAGAAGTTCATCTCGATCTTCAACGTGCCATCACCCGAGCAGGCCTCACAGCGCCCACCCTTGACGTTGAAGCTGAACCGGCCCGGCAGGTAGCCCCGTGCCTTGGCCTCAATGGTTTCCGAGAACAGGTTGCGGATACGGTCGAAGACACCCGTGTAGGTAGCCGGGTTTGAGCGCGGGGTACGCCCGATGGGTGCCTGATCGACATGAATGACTTTGTCGAGATGGTCGAGGCCGGTCACCCGGGTGTGCTTGCCGGGAAGTTTGCGTGCACCGTTCAAACGGTTTGCGAGCACCCGGTAGAGGATGTCATTCACGAGTGAGGACTTACCAGATCCGCTCACGCCGGTGACGGCCGTGAAGGTGCCGAGCGGGAAGCTCACGTTGACCTTCTTGAGGTTGTTCGCTGCGGCGCCCGTGACCACGATCTCGCGCTCGGGGTCGAGCGGCCTGCGTGTCGTGGGCGTCGCGATCGACTTGCGCCCGGCAAGATAGTCGCTCGTGAGCGACTGTGTATTCAACAGGAGGTCGTCGTAGGACCCTGAGTGCACGACGTGTCCGCCGTTCACGCCGGCGCCGGGTCCGATGTCGACTATCCAGTCGGCCGTGCGAATGGTGTCTTCGTCGTGCTCGACGACGATGAGCGTGTTACCGAGATCGCGCAACGCCACCAGGGTCTCAATCAGTCGGCGATTGTCGCGCTGGTGCAGACCGATGCTCGGCTCGTCGAGCACATAGAGAACGCCGGTGAGCCCGGAACCGATCTGAGTGGCCAGACGGATGCGCTGCGCTTCGCCACCCGACAGTGTCGCGGCGGCGCGTGCCAAGTTCAAGTAGTTGAGGCCGACCCGCACCAGGAAGTCGAGGCGCACCTTGATCTCACGGAGCACCTGTGCGGCAATGGCCTGTTCCCGCTCGGTGAGTTCGAGCGTGTCCATGAACGCACGGGCATCGGTGAGACTCAGCTCACAGACATCCGCGATGCTTGACGCGTGGATCTTGACCGCGAGCACCTCGGGCTTCAGCCGGGTTCCGTCACAGACCGGGCAGTTGACCTCGCGGAGATACTCGGCCCAACGCTGGCGCTGGGTGTCGGTCTCGGCCTGCAGGTACTGCCGTTCGATGTATGGAACAACACCCTCAAAGCCTGAGGTGTAACTCATCTCACGGCCATAGCGGTTTTTCCACTTGACCTTCACCTCGAAGTTGTCGCCACGCAGAACAGCGTTCTGCACGTCGCTGGGCAGCTTCTTCCAGGGAGTGTCGAGTGAGAATTTCAGGTCGCGGGCAAGTCCGTCGAGCAGCTTCTCGTAGTACTGAAACAGCCCCTTGCCCTGAGTCGTCCAAGGCAGCACGACGCCCTCGGCAATGCTGAGGGTCGGGTCGCCGAGCAGCAGATCTTGGTCAACCGACATGCGAGTACCGAGTCCCGAGCACTCGGGGCAGGCGCCGAACGGTGCGTTGAACGAGAACGTGCGCGGCTCGATTTCGGTGAGCTGTACCGGGTGGTTGTTCGGACAGGACAGCTTCTCGGAGTAGCTCTGCCAGGCCTCGTCGCCGTCGCGGTCGACGTAGTTGATCTGAACGACACCGTCGGTGAGTTTGAGTGCGGTCTCGAGCGAGTCGGTGAGGCGGCTGAGAAGCTCGGGAGCGGCCACGAGCCGGTCAACGATGACCGAGATGTCGTGTTTCTGCTGCTTCTTCAGCGTGGGCGGCTCGCTCAGCTGGATCTGTTCGCCGTCGACGACGGCGCGAGAGTATCCTCCAGCGGCAAGTTCGCTGAACAGATCGACGAACTCGCCTTTCTTCTGCGACACGACAGGGCTCAGAATTTGGTATCGAGTCCCGGCTTCGAGCTCCATCATCTGGTCGGCGATCTGCTGAACGGTCTGCGACTGGATGATCTCTCCGCAGACAGCACAGTGCGGAACACCGATGCGCGCCCACAACAGACGCATGTAGTCGTAAATCTCGGTGATCGTGCCGACCGTCGATCGGGGGTTACGGTTGGTCGACTTCTGATCAATTGAGACCGCTGGGCTCAGGCCCTCGATGAAGTCGACGTCGGGACGATCGACCTGGCCGAGGAACTGCCGAGCATAGGCCGACAGAGATTCGACGTAGCGTCGCTGCCCCTCGGCAAAAATCGTATCGAATGCCAACGACGACTTTCCCGAGCCGGACAGGCCCGTGAAGACGACAAGAGAGTCACGCGGGATCTCCAAATCGACATTATGGAGATTGTGCACACGTGCGCCGCGGACACTGAGCTTTGAGCCGGCTACTTTGGAAATAGACACCCGTTGATTCTATGCAGTCCAGCCTTGGAAACAGCCTGACCGGCATCCGCTCTGAGCGAACATATGTTCGACATTCACTGATTGGAGCGATGTGCGTCGCTCGTGCGGCTGCTTAGCCGAGATGTCCAGCCTTTTCCATCTGGCGCAGCTCGCGTTTCAGTTCCGCAACCTCATCGCGCAGGCGACCCGCGAGTTCAAACTTGAGTTCGCCGGCGGCCTGAAGCATCTGCCCGTTGAGGTCTGCGATGATCGACTCGAGATCGTTGGCCCCGTTTGCCGCGAGGCCAACCCGGCGCAGATTCGGAGTCGGAGATTTGCTTCCCTTGCCGCCTCGCTTGTCGCGCCCGGCCAAAAGTGCCGCGGTATCGGCCTCTTCACGTGCCAGGATGTCGGTGATGTCGGCGATGCGCTTGCGGAGCGGCGTCGGATCGATGCCGTGCAGCGTGTTGTAGGCGACCTGCTTCTCGCGCCGGCGGTTGGTCTCTTCAATTGCCTGTGCCATCGACGGCGTAATACGGTCAGCGTACATGTGGACCTGGCCTGACACATTGCGGGCGGCGCGCCCAATGGTCTGAATGAGTGACGTCGACGAGCGCAGGAAGCCCTCTTTGTCGGCGTCGAGAATGGCGACGAGCGAGACCTCGGGCAGGTCAAGGCCTTCTCGCAGCAGGTTGATGCCCACCAGCACGTCGTAGATACCGGCCCGCAGCTCGGAGAGCAGCTCGACGCGACGCAGCGTATCAACGTCGGAGTGCAAATAGCGCACCCGCACTCCGGCCTCGGTGAAGTAGTCGGTGAGCTCTTCGGCCATCTTCTTGGTGAGCGTGGTGACGAGCACTCGTTCGTCTCGCTCGGCCCTAGCTCGAATTTCTTCGAGAAGATCGTCGATCTGGCCCTCGCTGGGCTTGATGATCACCTCAGGGTCAATGAGACCGGTCGGCCGAATGATCTGTTCGACGATGCCGTCGGCGATTCCCATTTCGTATTTGCCCGGTGTGGCCGACAGATACACCGTCTGGCCGACACGGTTCTTGAACTCACCGAATTTGAGCGGCCTGTTGTCAAGGGCGCTCGGCAGCCGAAAGCCGTGATCGACGAGGGTGCGCTTGCGGGAGGAGTCGCCCTCATACATGGCGCCGATCTGCGGCACCGTGACGTGCGACTCATCGATCACGACGAGGAAGTCATCGGGAAAATAGTCGAGTAGACAGTGCGGCGCCTCGCCGGGCTTGCGGGCGTCGATGTGCCGCGAATAGTTTTCGATACCCGAGCAGAAGCCGATCTGCTCCATCATCTCGAGGTCGAACATGGTGCGCATCCGCAGCCGCTGAGCCTCCAGCAGTTTGCCTTCGCGCTCCAGCTGTTCGAGCCGCTCGGTAAGCTCTTCTGTGATGGTGCCAATCGCGCGCCGCATGACATCGTCGCTCGCCACGTAGTGCGAACCGGGAAAGACCGATACCGCGTCGAGCTTCTTGACGATGTCGCCGGTGAGCGGGTGCAGGCTGTAGAGCGCCTCGATCTCGTCGCCGAACATCTCGATGCGAATCGCGAGCTCTTCGTACATCGGGATGATCTCGATCGTGTCGCCACGCACCCGAAAGTTGCCCCGGGAGAAGTCGACGTCGTTGCGCTGATATTGCATCGAGACGAATTTGCGAACCAGCCAGTCCCGGTTGACCTTTTGGCCCACCTGCAACGCAATCATCGCTTCGAGGTACCCCTCTGGAGTGCCGAGCCCATAGATGCAGGACACTGTCGAAACCACGATCACGTCACGACGACTGAGCAGCGAATTGGTGGTGGAGTGGCGGAGGCGCTCGACCTCTTGGTTGATCGAGGAGTCTTTCTCGATGAACGTGTCGGTCTGCGGCACGTACGCCTCGGGCTGGTAGTAGTCGTAATACGACACAAAGTACTCGACAGCGTTGTTCGGCATCAGTTCACGGAACTCAGTGGCCAGCTGCGCCGCGAGCGTCTTGTTGTGGGCGAGTACGAGCGTGGGACGCTGTACCTGCTCGATCAGCCAGGCCGTCGTCGCCGATTTACCCGTTCCCGTGGCGCCCAGCAGCACGACGTCGGTCTCGCCCGCGGTGATACGGGCGGCGAGGTCGGCGATAGCTCCGGGCTGGTCACCGCTCGGGGTGTACTCGCTGATGACTTCGAAGGGGTGAACGGAGCGCGTGGGTTCCATGACTCCAGTTTAGGGAGCACCACCGACAGTTGACTGAGCGGACGCCGCGCTCACACGCTCGAACAGTGCATCGACCTGTGAGAGGGTGTGCTGGAGTGTGCCGTCGGTGTCAATCACGACGTCGGCGATCGCGAGCCGATCGGCATCGCTGGCCTGTGCGGCGATGCGGCCCGCGGCATCCGCTTCGCTCATGCCGCGCAGTTCGACCATTCGAGCGATACGGGTTTCTACTGGGGCATGGGCCACGACGACGACGTCGAATGGATGCCCGACCGCGGCTTCGACGAGCAAGGGCACGTCGTAGACGACGATAGCCTCCGGATCGGCGGCGTCGGCAGCCTCGAGGAGTGCGTCGGAAAGCACACGCACGGCCGGGTGCACGATGTCATTGAGTTGAGCGCGCGCGGCGCCATCCGCGAAGACGAGTGCGCCAAGCGCCGCCCGGTTCAGGCTGCCATCGGAGTTCAACATTCCTGCGCCGAACGTCTCGCGAATGCTTTGCAGGCCCGGCGTGCCCGGTGCGACGACGATGCGGGCGAGCTGGTCGGCGTCGATATGCGTGACTCCATGCTCGACGAGACGCCGTGCCACCGTGCTCTTGCCCGCTGCGATCCCGCCGGTGAGTCCAATCACATACACAGTGAAACTCTAGCCGGGGTTAACGCACAAGGCCGGCCCCCGAAGGGACCGGCCTCATGCGCTGCAATTCAGAAGAACTGCGGAGTGTTACTAGTTGCCGCCCGAAAGCTTCTCGCGCAGTGCAGCCAGGGCCTCGTCGTCGGCCAGGGTGCCGGCGCCGGCAGCCTCGCTCGAGAAGGAGGAGCCAGCAGCCGATGCGACATCGCCGACAGCGATGACCTCGTCGTTTGCCGAAGCAACCTGCTTCTTGTGAGCTTCCCAGCGAGCCTGGGCTGCAGCGTAGTCCTGCTCCCACTTCTCACGCTGGGTCTCGAAGCCTTCGCGCCACTCGTTGGTCTCCGGGTCGAAGCCTTCAGGGTACTTGTAGTTGCCCTGGTCGTCGTACTCGGTGAGCATGCCGTAGAGGGCCGGGTCGAACTCGGTGCCCTCGGGGTCGACACCCTCGTTGGCCTGCTTGAGGCTCAGCGAGATGCGGCGACGCTCGAGGTCGATGTCGATGACCTTGACGAAGACCTCGTCGCCAACCGAAACAACCTGCTCGGCCAGTTCGACGTGCTTGCCGCTCAGCTCGGAGATGTGAACCAGGCCCTCGATGCCCTCGGCAACGCGAACGAACGCACCGAACGGAACGAGCTTGGTGACCTTACCCGGTGCAACCTGGCCAATGGCGTGGGTGCGGGCGAAGACCTGCCACGGGTCTTCCTGCGTTGCCTTGAGCGAGAGCGACACGCGCTCGCGGTCCAGGTCAACCTCGAGGATCTCGACGGTGACTTCCTGACCAACCTCAACGACCTCGCTGGCGTGCTCGATGTGCTTCCAGCTGAGTTCGGAGACGTGAACCAGACCGTCAACGCCACCCAGGTCGACGAACGCACCGAAGTTGACGATCGACGAGACGACGCCCTTACGGACCTGTCCCTTCTGGAGGTTGTTGAGGAAGGTGGTACGGCTCTCAGACTGGGTCTGCTCGAGCAGCGCACGACGCGACAGAACAACGTTGTTGCGGTTCTTGTCGAGTTCGAGGATCTTCGCTTCGATTTCCTGGCCCAGGTACGGGGTCAGGTCGCGAACGCGACGCAGCTCGATGAGCGATGCGGGAAGGAAGCCACGGAGACCGATGTCCACGATGAGGCCACCCTTGACAACCTCGATGACCGAGCCGGTGACAACACCGTCTTCATCCTTGATCTTCTCAACGTCGCCCCAGGCACGCTCGTACTGAGCACGCTTCTTCGACAGGATGAGGCGGCCTTCTTTGTCTTCTTTCTGAAGAACGAGGGCCTCGACCAGGTCGCCGACCTTGACAACCTCGGAAGGGTCAACGTCGTGCTTGATGGAAAGTTCGCGGGAGGGAATGACACCCTCGGTCTTGTAACCCACGTCGAGGAGAACCTCGTCGCGGTCGATCTTCACGACGGTTCCCTCAATGAGGTCTCCATCGTTGAAGAATTTCAGCGTCTTTTCGACCGCGGCAAGAAAGTCTTCAGCAGATCCGATGTCGTTGATGGCGACCTGCTTGGGTGCCCTGTCGGTCGTTGCGATTGTCATATAGTAGTTGCTCCAGTATGGACATATATCGGGCCAGACGCAGTCTGAAGATCAGGGTTTGAGATTCAGAATTCTCCGCGCGAGGCAGTGAGAGTCGTCACGAACGTGACGTTCAATCTTAGCTACTGACTGGCGTATTCGGCAAGTTTCGGGTATGCACGATGTCGACCAGCGCCGGTTCCAGATCGGGGTGGGCGAAGATGTAGCCGTCACGCAGGACCCGGTCGGGAAGAACCCAGCGGCTTTTCAGCACCAACTCGGTTTCAGTGCGGATCGCCACCGAGCCGATTTCGAGCATCCAGCGTGGCATCGGAAGCCCGAATGACGCACCCACCGCCCGACGAAGTGACGCCATCATCGTGCGATTGTCGCTCGGATTGGGGGACGCGGCATTGATGACGCCGTCGAGCCGCTCATTCTGCTGAGGTGCCGGATGATGCCGAGCACGTCATCGAAGTGTATCCAGCTGAACTTCTGTCGACCGCCTCCCCCGCGGCGTTCGTGGAACGTGCCGGCACGTCGCCCGGCGGCAGTTCCGAACCAGGCCCCGTCGAGTTGGGGCCCACCAAGACCGAACTGGGCGAGCCGAATCAGCGGCACGAGGGCGCTGCCGTCGCCGAGCACGATGGCCATCCGCAGCGCGACCCTGCGCGTCTTCGACAGCTCGACCTCGAAGAATGCGTCTTCCCACGCCGTGGCGATACCGACCGAGAAGCCGGTTCCGATCTCTCCTTCGGTCTCGGTCATCGGCCGATCCTCGGAGTGACGGTAGATCGTGGCCGTCGACGAATTCACCCAGAGGCGCGGGGGCACGGTGCACGCCTGAATCGCATCGGCAAGCTCGCGGGTCGTCTCGACCCGCGAACGCAGGATCTCTACCCGGTTCGCCGTCGTGTACCGACAATTCACGCTCTTCCCGGCGAGGTTGACCAGCAGGTCGGCCCCCTCAAGCAACGTGGCGATTCCGGCCGTGTCGCCCCAACCCGCGTCGGGGCCCTGCCGACCGATCAGAGAGACCTCGGCGCCCTCCGCGCGATAGGCCCGGGCGAGGTAACCGCCGATGAAAGACAGTCTCGGCGGCAGATTCAGCCACCGGCGCCCAATCCGTACGCCGACCCCGGTCGACGTGAGATGCAATGCACCCTGTGAAACGGATGCCCGCAGGCTCGCACGCAGGCGGCGCCCGGAGCCGAGATAGTCGACGAGCCCTCCGGATTTCGGCGATGTCGCCTCCGCCGTGATGGCGTCGACCATGGTGCGGTCGCCGTCGGGGAAGTGAAACGTGCGCTCCGCCAGCACGGCAGACGCGTCCGGACGGTTCACCACCGTGAACGGCACGTTCTCATGCCAGCCCGGGAAGATGACGTCCGGTCGCCCGAGCAGCGTCAGCAACGGCCACAGCCAGCGCCGGGGAGTTCCGACCCGTTCGAAGACACCGGTTACGAAGCCGTGCCGGCCCGCCGGGATCGCGCCGAAATAGCGGCGCAATCGCGGATGCAACGTGTCGGGGAGCCCGCCCCACGCTGTCTCGTACGGCGAAAGAACTGGACTCCCCGACACGCGTGCGAGCTACTTCAGCAGTGTCGAGCGCAGGGTGTCGAGGCCGACACCGCCGAGGTCGAGGGCCCGTTTGTGGAAGTCCTTGATCGAGAAGGATGCGCCTTCGCGCTCGTGGCAGGCGTCGCGCAGCTGCTCCCAGATGCGCTGGCCGACCTTGTATGACGGGGCTTGGCCCGGCCAGCCGAGGTAGCGGTTCACCTCGAACTTCACGAAGCCGTCGTTCATGTTCACGTTCTGGCCCAGGAACTCGAAGGCGTACTCGCCCGTCCACGGGCCGGAGCCGTCGGGCAGCTGCTTCTCGAGGTGAACACCGATGTCGAGAACGACGCGGGCAGCGCGCATCCGCTGTCCGTCGAGCATGCCGAGTCGGTCGGCCGGGTCGTCAAGGTAGCCCAGCTGTTCCATCAGACGCTCGGCGTAGAGCGCCCAGCCTTCCGCGTGGCCGGAGGTACCGGCCAGCTGGCGGCGCCAGGTGTTGAGTGTTGCCCGGTTGTAGACGGCCTGACCGATCTGCAAGTGGTGGCCCGGAACACCCTCATGGTAAACGGTCGTGAGTTCACGCCAGGTGTCGAACTCGGTGACGCCCTGCGGCACAGACCACCACATGCGACCCGCGCGGGAGAAATCGTCGGTGGGGCCGGTGTAGTAGATGCCGCCCTCTTGCGTGGGCGCGATCATGCACTCGAGACGCTTGATTTCGTCGGGAATGTCGAACTGGCTGGCCGAGAGCTCGGCGACGGCGCGGTCGCTGGTCTCTTGCATCCATTTCTGAAGGGCTTCGGTGCCGTACAGCTTGCGGGACGGGTCGGCATCGAGCAGCTCGATCGCCTCGAGCACAGTAGCACCCGGCTTGATCTGATGAGCGATGCTCTCTTGCTCTTCGACCATGCGGGCGAGCTCTTCGATGCCCCACTCGTAGGTCTCGTCGAGGTCGATTGTCGCACCGAGGAACTGGCGCGAGGCGAGGGCGTAGTGCTCGCGGCCGACGGCGTCTTTCGCGGTGGCGACCGGCTCGAGCTCGTCGCTCAAGAACCCGGCGAGTTTTGCATACGCCTCAGCCGAACCGCGGGCGCCGGCCTGCAGGTCGGTGGCAAGTGAATCGGGAATGGTGCCGGACTCCGGACGCGCACCCTCCGTGAACCCGGTGAAGAAGCCGTCACGGGCCGCAATGCGCTTGGCCTGCTCGACCACCTCGCGCACCTGACGCTTGGCAGGGGTGACGCCGCGTTCGATGCCGAGCCGCAAGGTTTCGATGTAGCCGTCGATGGCCGCGGGAACGGCGCCGAGGCGCGAAGAGATCGTCTCCCAGTCGTCGATCGTGCCCGTCGGCATGAGATCGAACGCATCGCGGATGCCTTGGGGCGGCGACGCGATGACGTTCAGATCGCGCAGCTGCAGGTTCGCCGCGGCGCTTTCGAGTTCGAGCGCAAGAGAACTGCGCAGGTCGGTCTGCGTCACCACATCGACGTCGTCGACGGGTACCGCCGCGTCGAGTCGCGCGATCGTCCTGCTGATTTCTGCAACCGAACGTTCGTGGCCGGCCGGCGAGTAGTCGGCAAGCCGGCCGTTGACCTCGGTGCGCCCGATGTAAGTGCCGATGGTCGGGTCGAGGTCGACAAGAGTGTCGACCCAGTCTTCCGCAATCTGATCGATCGGAGTCGGGGTGCGCGCAGCTTCATTCGTCATGCCTTCAGCCTAGAACAGGCCGACGACACCCCGGCGATCGATTCGGGCGAATCAGTGCCCGGCCGAGTCCCAGTTGTCTCCACGGCCGACCTGCACATCGAGCGGAACGAGCAGTTCGGCCGCCGTCTGCATCCGATGCGTGACGATATCTTTCACCACGTCCCACTCTCCGGGTGCCACCTCGAAGATCAATTCGTCATGCACCTGAAGCAGCATGGTCGACGCAAGGTCGCGTGCCTTCAGGTCGACGGCGATCGAGTTCATGGCCAGCTTCATGATGTCGGCCGCGGAACCCTGGATGGGTGCGTTGAGCGCGGCACGTTCGGCGTTGTCGCGCAGCACGCGGTTCGGGCTGTGCAACTCGGGGAACGGTCGGCGACGGCCGAAGATCGTCTCGGTGTAGCCGTCGACCTTGGCCTGCTCGACCACGTGACGCAGATAATCGCGCACGGCACCGAAACGCTCGAAGTAATCGGTCATCAGCTTCTTGGCTTCTTTGGTCTCGATGCGCAGCTGCTTCGACAGGCCGAAGGCGCTCAGCCCGTAGGCGAGGCCGTAGGACATGGCCTTCACCTTCGAGCGCATCTCGCCGGAGACGTCTTCGGGAGCGACACCGAAAATGCGCGCGCCCACGAACCGGTGCAGGTCTTCACCGGCGTTGAATGCTTCGATCAAACCGGCGTCTTCTGACAGATGCGCCATGATGCGCATTTCGATTTGCGAGTAGTCGGCGGTGAGCAGACTCTCACTGCCCTCGCCGGCATGGAACGCCGCGCGGATACGCCGACCCTCAGGCGTGCGCACCGGAATGTTCTGCAGGTTCGGGTCATTCGACGAGATGCGGCCCGTTGCCGTGCCGATCTGCACGTAGTTGGTGTGGATGCGACCCGTCTCGTCGATGGCCTTGTCGAGGGTCTCGACGATCTGGCGCAGCTTTGTGGCGTCACGGTGTTGCAAAAGCAGACCCAGGAACGGATGCGGGTTGCTGGCCTGGAGATCGGCGAGAGCACCGGCATCCGTTGAGAAGCCCGTCTTGTTCGCCCGGGTCTTGGGCATGCCGAGCTGGTCGAAGAGCACCTCTTGCAACTGCTTGGGCGAGCCGAGGTTCACCTCACGGCCGATCTCGCCGTAAGCGGTGGCGGCCAGGGTCGCCGCGGTGTCGGCCAGTTGGGCCGAGAGCTCGGCGAGTTCTGGATGCGACACGGCCACACCGGCGAGCTCCATGTCGACCAGGGTGAGCAGCGTCGGCATCTCGATCTCGGTGTTCACTCGGCGGGAGCCGGTGTCGAGGGCATCAAGAATCGCGGGGGCCACGCGCAGCGCATACCAGGCCTGCACGGGAACGCCGGCCGAGTCGTCAGGCATGAGCTGGTTGGGATCGTGCGTGGGCAGCGTCTCGTCGAGGTAGCGGGTGACGAGGTCGGCGAGGGTCTTGTCGGGCCCGCCCGGGCGCAGCAGCCAGCCGGCAACGAGCGTATCGGTGGCGAGTCCGTCGAAGGCCAAGCCGCTGCGCACGAGCGCCTTGAGCTGCGGTTTGGCATCGTGCAGAATTTTGGGCAGCGGGCTTGCCAGCCACTCTTCGAGCGGCAGGTAGTCGCTGCGCCCGGCCTGCCACGGCAGGTTGACCGTCTCGGTCAGACTCGCGAGGCCGAAGCCGATCACACGGCCCTCCTGCACCTCGACTGTGACGCCGAGGCCGTGCGGGGTTGCGGCTACAGCGCGCGCGATCCACGCTCGAAGTTCTTCGTCGAGAAGATCCTGTGCTCGGGGTGCAACGGGAACGGCCTTCTCGACGACCGCCGCGACGGCGGCGGCCGTGGCCGGGCCGCCACCACCCTCGAGCTTGAGCACGCGGTCGAGCAGGCTCTTGAACTCGAGCCGTTCGAACATGTCGCGGACGGCCTGCTCGTCGATCGGTTTGCGCTCAAGATCGGTCACGCCGACCGGCAGGTCGAGGTCGGTGAGCAGGCGGTTGAGACGCCGGTTACGGATGGCGTTCTCTTTCTGCTCCCGCAGATTGTTTCCGACGACGCCCGTGATTTCGTCGGCGTGCTCGAGAATTCCGTCGAGGCTGCCGTAGAGGCCGAGCCACTTGACGGCGGTCTTCTCCCCCACCTTCGAGATACCGATCAGGTTGTCGCTGGTCTCGCCGACGAGCGCGGCGACATCGGGATACTGATGCGGATCGATTCCGTAACGTTCGCGCACGGCATCCGGATCATAACGTTTGAGAGCCGAGACGCCCTGGCTAGCCGGATAAAGCAGGGTGACCTCGTCGTTGACGAGCTGAATGGCATCACGGTCGCCCGAGACGACCAGAACGTTGTAGCCGGCCTCAGAGCCACGCACCGAGAGCGTGGCGAGGATGTCGTCGGCCTCGTAGTCCTCTTTCGTAATGGTTGTGATGTTCATTGCGGCCAATGCGTCTTGCAGCAACGGAATCTGGCCGATGAACTCCGACGGCGTCTCGCCACGCGTGCCCTTGTACTCGGGATACTCACGAGTGCGGAACGAGAAGCGGGAGATATCGAAGGCGACGGCGATGTGGGTGGGTTTCTCGTTGCGCAGCAAACTGAGAAGCATCGACAGAAACCCGTGGATGGCATTGGTATGTTGCCCATCGCGGGTTTGGAAGCTGTCGACGGGCAGGGCGTAGAACGCCCTGAAGGCCAGCGAGTGGCCGTCGATGATCATAAGGGTAGGCTTTTCGGAGTCCGACACAGACCCAGCCTACAAGCGTCATCCGACACTGCCGGGCAAGCCAGCGAAGGTGACCATGACCGATCAGACCGCAGCCGCCGCCCGCATGCTCGAGACCTTCGGCATCGGAGCGCTGGCCGAAAAGATGGGGCTGGAGTTTCTCGAGTTCTCGATTCAGCGTTCCGTGGCACGGATGCCCGTCGACGGCAACACACAGCCGGCCGGGTTGCTGCACGGCGGCGCATTTGTTGTGCTCGGCGAATCGCTCGGTTCGATGGCAGCCACTCTGTTCGCCGGCGCAGGCAAACTCGCCGTTGGCATCGAGATCAATGCCACGCACTCGCGTTCGGCGACACAGGGTTTCGTCACGGGCGTCTGCACCCCGATTCACCTGGGTCGCACGCTGACGACTCACGAGATCGCAATCACCGACGATCAGGATCGTCGCTGCTGCACGATTCGCATGACGAACATCATTCGGGACATGCCCCAGCAGAAGTAGTCACTGGGCCCAGCCGGGTGGACGCGTGAGACGACGTGGTCGTGAGACGACGAAAGCCCGACCTGGCTTGGGTTCTCGTGGTCGGGCTTTCGGTGAGAGATTTGCGCGAACGGCTATTTCTTGGCGGAGAGCTGTTCGATGATCGCCTGCGAGACGTCGTGCATGGTCAGACGGCGGTCCATCGAGGCCTTCTGAATCCAGCGGAACGCTTCGGGCTCGGTCAGGCCCATCTTCTCGTTGAGCAGGCCCTTGGCGCGATCGACGAGCTTGCGAGTCTCGAAGCGCTCGACCAGGTCGGCGACTTCGGCCTCGAGGGTGATGATCTGGCTGTAACGCGACAGCGCGATCTCGATGGCGGGCAACAGGTCGTTCGGCGTGAACGGCTTCACCACGTAGGCGAGGGCACCGGCTTCACTGGCGCGCTCGACGAGCTCTTTCTGGCTGAAGGCGGTGAGTAGCACGACGGGAGCGATGTGCTCCTTAGAGAGGCGCTCAGCGGCCGAGATGCCATCCAGTAACGGCATCTTGACGTCCATGATCACGAGGTCCGGACGAAGCTCACGCGCCAGGGCCACCGCGGTCTCACCGTCACCGGCCTCGCCGACAACGTCAAAGCCGTTATCGCGGAGAATCTCGACGATATCGAGGCGGATGAGGGACTCATCTTCGGCCACAACGACGCGGCGAGGAGGAGTGGGGGTTACGTCTTGGTCAGTCACAGGTAAAAGCCTACGGTATTCTTGTCGAGGTGTTGTGAGCCGGTGTGGCGGAATGGCAGACGCGGAGCACTCAAAATGCTTTGTTCGAAAGGACGTGTGGGTTCAAGTCCCACCACCGGCACCAAACATGAAGGCCTGACTCCCCAATGATTCATTGGAGAGTCAGGCCTTTTCTTGATCTGACGGGATGATGGATTTCGTGGGCACCCGGACGACTGCTGTCGTCTCGACAGTAAATCCTGACAGTGTGCCCAGCGCCCCGAGTGGATGCGCTGCACATCCGTTCATCTCACGCGACGCGCCCGCTCGACGCCGAGAGCACCAACATCTGCAGAGTCGCGACAGCGCACGACGGCATCACCGACGGCGTGCGCGGCCGCCACCTAGACGCGGTCGAGAGCGTGTGGCAGCGCGCTACGCCACTCCAGCGGAGCCTCGGCTGCGGGTGCAGCCGGCAGAACCCCTCGGCCGTCCGGTTCGGGGATCGCCGACAGCAAAGCCCGCGTGTACGGGTGCATCGGGTCACTCCAGATGCGCTCTGAGACACCCGACTCCACAATCCGACCGCGGTACATCACAACGGTGCGGTCGGCGATCAGGCGCACGATCGCAAGGTCATGCGAGATGAACAGCAGGCCGGCCCCGGCGTCGAGCGCCAGACGGCGCATCATGTCGGCCACGGATGCCTGGCTCGAGGCATCCAGGGCCGAAATGGGCTCATCGGCAACGAGCACGTCGGGCCGCGCTGCCAACGCTCGGGCAATGGCGACACGTTGACGTTGACCGCCCGACAGCTCGTACGGGTACCGACCGACCATCGAGGTCGGCAGGCCGACTCGTTCCAGCCACTCCTCGGGAACCGAACCGGCTTCGCCGCGGACGAGCGCCGTTGTGATGCCTTCGCTAATCTGTTGGCCGACCTTGACCCGGGGGTTCAGCGACGAGTTCGGGTCTTGAAACACCATCTGAATCGAGGTGAACCGCTTCTCGCGGCGTCGAACACCGAGCAGCGGCACCGTGGTGCCCCGATACCTCACACTGCCCGAGCGCGGCTTCTCCATGCCGACGACGGCCCGAGCCAGGCTGGACTTTCCGCAGCCACTCTCTCCCACCAGGGCGAGCACCTCGCCGGGCTCGATGGAGAGCGACACCTCATCGACAGCGCGCACCACCTGTGCCCCGTGGTATTCGACGACAAGGTCGCTGACCTGCAGCAATGCGCTCATCGGGAGTTCTCCTTCGTGACGGTCCGCTGCGCGCCCGGCAAGGAATCGAGCAGTTCGCGCGTGTAGGCATGCTGCGGGTCGGTGAAGATCTGCTCGCGGGAGCCTGATTCCACAATCGCACCGTTCCGCATCACCGCGACATCGTCGGCAATCGCGCTCATCACGCCGAGGTCGTGGGTGACGAGCAGCACGGCCAGGTCACGTTCGACGGCCAGATCCTTCACGAGGTGCAGGATGCCGGCTTGCACAGTCACGTCAAGTGCCGTGGTGGGCTCGTCGGCGAGCAGAACGACCGGGTCACAGGCCAGAGCGATGGCGATCGCGATGCGCTGTCGCTGGCCGCCGGAGAACTGGTGTGGATACCGCCCCAGCGCCTCGTGGGGGCTGGGTACCCGCACCCGGGTCAGTAACTCGATCGCGCGCGCCCGGGCATCCGTCTTGTTCAGCTTGAGGTGGCGGCGCACATGATCGGTCAGCTGCGACCCGACAGTGATTTGCGGGTGCAGGCTTGAGGACGGGTCCTGGAAGATCATCGCGATGCGACGTCCGCGAATCGTGTTCAACGCGCGGTTCTTCATGCCGACGAGCTCAGTGCCGTCGAGCTCAATCGAGCCGCCGACCTGAGCGTTCGCGGGCAGCAGGCCGAGAATCGCGAGCGACGAAACCGTCTTGCCGGAGCCGGACTCACCGGCCAGCCCCTGAATGCGTCCGGGAACCAGATCAAAACTGATTCCGGTCACGATGCGCTTGGGGCTCTTCTTCGCACCGATTGCAATCGTCAGATCACGCACCGTCACAACGGGTCTCGGCGTCACGGATGCGGCAGTTGTGGTCATCGTCATGGTTAGGCTCCCGTCCGGCTCAACTGGGACGTCGGGTCGAAAATGTCACGCAGGGAGTCCCCCAAGAAGTTGAACGCCATCACGACCGTCAGAATCGCCAGTCCCGGGAAAACGCCGATCCACCAGCTGTCGAAATTGGCCATGGCGGCCGAGATCATCGAGCCCCATTCCGGCGTCGGCGGCTGCGCACCGAGGCCGAGGAACGACAGCCCCGAGAGCAACAGAATCGCCGTACCGATGTCGAGGCTGGCGAGCACGAGGATCGGACCGACGACGTTCGGGGCGATATCGACCCGCAGCGTCTTGCCGGGCGAGAAGCCCAGCAGCCGACCGGCCATCACATAGTTCTGCGTGCGCAAGCCGAGCACGATGCTGCGCGTCATCCGGGCGTATTGCGGCCACGACACGACGAAGGCCGCGATGACGGCGTTGAACAGCGACGGGCCGAGAGCGGCAGCGACAACCATGGCGAGGATGACCGTGGGGAACGCCATGACCAGGTCGGTCAGGCGCATCAGCACCTCGTCGACCCAGGTGCCGAAGTAGCCGGCAATGGCACCAATCAGCGTGCCCACGAGCATCGACATCACGACGAGCAGAAGTGCGAGCGGAATGGTAACGCTGGCCCCGGTCATCAGGCGGGAGAAGATGTCGCGGCCCAGGGCATCCGTGCCCATCAGTGTGTCGACGCCGGGTGCCTGCAGGCGTGGAAGTTTCTGAGACAACGGGTCGAACGGAACGAAGAGTGGCGCGGTGAACGCGACAACCACCCAGAATGCTGCGACGACGAAGCCGATCACGCCGAGCGGCGTCACCCAGGCCTTCGGCACGCGGATCAGCCGGCGCTTCATGCGAGTCTCACTCTCGGGTCGAGAACACCGTAGAGAAGGTCGACGGCGAAGTTGATGCTCAGGTAGATGAAGCCGACGACGAGGCCGACACCCATCACTCCGGGCAGGTCCAGGCTGGTGGCCGAGTTGTAGGCATAACTACCGAGGCCCGGCCAGGCGAAGACGGCCTCGACCAGGACGGTGCCGGACAGTAGCGAGCCGAAGGCCAGACCGACGATGGTGAGGATCGGCAGTGACGCCCCGCGCAGCACGTAGCCGAAGAGCATCCGTGGGCCGCCGAGGCCCTTGGCCCGCCCGGCCCTGACGTAATCGGCGTCGAGCACCTCCAACACGGAGGTGCGCACGAACCGAGTCAGCAGCCCGATGGTGAAGAGTGAGAGCACGAATACCGGCAGCATCAGGTGGGCCAGGGCGTCCATGAAGGTCACCCATTGGCCGGCCAGAAGCGCGTCGACGGTGTAGAGACCCGTCACGGTCGGAGGCGGACTGAGAATCGGGGAAAGTCGGCCGGAGCCGGGGGCGATTCGCAGTTGCAGGAAGAAGAAGTTGAAGCTGACCAGCGCCATCCAGAACGTCGGAATGCTCAAGCCGATGAGGGACAGCACGCGCACGAGCTGGTCGCTGATCCGGCCGCGGCGGTAAGCGGCGATCGAACCGAGCGTCACGCCCAGGGCGAGGCTCACGATGATGGCTCCGATGGCCACTTCGACCGTGGCAGGAATTGCCTTCTGCAGGTCGGTCGCAACGGGCTGGCTGGTACGCAGGGAGACGCCCATGTTGCCCTGGAACAGGTTGCCGAGATAGGTCAGGTATTGCATCGGCAAGGGCTGATCGAGGCCGTGTTTGGCGATGTACGCGGCCACGGTGGCGGGGTTGCTTGCGGCACCCTCACCGAGTGCGGCCACGATCGGGTTGCCCGGAACGAGATTCGCGAGAGTGAACGTCACGAGTGTGACGCCGAACAGGAGCAAGACTGACATTCCGAGGCGACGAAGCACGTACCCGGCCAGGACAGACCTGGCCGGGGACGTGCGGGTCGCGCGGGTGGTTTTTCCCACGCTGGATTCCTTAATGGTTGGTGCTACTTGTTGTGCAGTTCGGCGATGTCCATCGTCCACGTCGAGTTGTACGAGACACCCGAAATGTATTTGGCCGTCGCGATGTTCGAGCCCGGTACGATGAGCGGAACGAACGGTCCCTGTTCCTGCAGGCCCTGCGCGAAGGCGCTGAACGCACCGGCACGCTGGTCCATGCTCGTCGCGTTCTCAGCGGATGCGGCAAGCTCGACGATGGCCGGGTTCTGCTCTGCGGTCCAGCCGGCGCGAAGGCCAACCTTGGCGCCCGCGGCGAACGGCAGGAAGTTCGCCGAGTCGGCGTAGTCAGGGCCCCAGAACCAGATACTGAAGGCTTCACGGCCGTTGACGTACTCGTCGATTTGGGTGGTGAACGGCGCCGGAGCGAGCTCAACCGTGATTCCGGCCTCGGCAAGCTGTGACTGAACGCGCTCGGCGAGCGGGGTGAAGCTCACGCCGCCGACCGGGTAATCGTTCGGGTACTCGAGGGTGACGGTCTCACCGGCGTAGCCGGACGCCGCGAGGGCCTTCTTCGAGGCGGCCAGGTCCTGCGTGACGCCATCGGTGAGCGCGCCGAGGAACGACGGCGGGATGACGCCGGTCGCCTGCTCGGAGCCGGCACCGGCGAGTTCGAGCAGGGCGTCGTAGTCGAGTGCGTAGCGCACGGCGGAGGCGAACTCGGGCTTCGACGTGACCGGGCTGACGGCCGGATTCTGGTTGAGCAGCAGGAAGATCGTCTGGGCCGACGGAGTCGACGTGACGGAGATGTTCGAGCCGAGCGCCGCAACCTGGTCGCCGCTCAGGTCGATGGCGACCTGCGAATCTCCACCCTCGAGGTTCATCTTCTGGGTGGCACTCTCGGAAACACTGCGGATGACCACGCGGGTAAAGTCGGGCGTTTCTGCGCCGTTGTACTTCGGGTTCTCGGTCAACACGACCTGCGACTCGAAGTCAATCGAGTCGATGATGTACGGGCCCGAACCAGCGGACGTGCCGTTGAGGAACTTCTCTGCGGCGTCGGAGTTGTCAGTGGTTCCACCGTTTTCGATGACGACCGCGGAGTTGACGATGGCCAGCGACGGGTTGGTCATGAGCGCCGGCAGTTTCAGCGACGGTGTCTTCGTTGTCAGCACGACGGTGGAATCGTCGACCTTCGTGACCTCGATGCCTTCCATCAGGAAGTTGGCCTTGCTTTCGGTCATGCCCTTCACGCGGTTGAGCGAGAAGACGACGTCGTCAGCGGTGATCGGGGTGCCGTCCGAGAACACCCGGTCGGTGTCGAGCGTGAAGGTGAACTCGGTGGCGTCATCGTTCGCGGTGTAGCTGGCGAGTCCGGCAACGGGGGTGCTTTCGTCGGAGCCGGCGAAGTCGAGGAGAGTTTCGTAGACGGCCTTCGACACCATGTAGCCGGTGGGGACGTAGTTGCGGCCCGGGTCGCCGGTTTCAAGGGTGAAGGCGGTGTCGATGACGACGCTGGTGGGGGCGGCAGCATTGCCGTCGCGGGGCGCTGACGCTGCACAGCCGGTCAGGGCCAACGCCACAGTCAGGCCGAGGGCCGTGGTGGCGTAGCGGGTGTTCTTGCGCAAGGGGGAACTCCTTCTCGTGAACTGGGGATTGTGGTCAAGCAGCATCGCTCGCGAAAAAGCCACGCTTGGCGGCTGCCCAACCTGACCGTCCGATCATTCTGCCTCTGGACGGCTTTGCTTGAGATTTGCACAGTTGCCGCTAGTCTGTCCAATCAAAGCCTTATTCGACAGAAATTGCGTCTCGTTCGAACGGAAAAAGCAGCATTATGTCTAGCAAAGCCAGCAGCACTCCTCCGCCCCCTGGACAATCACCTCAGCCACTCGATGAGACCAACCTCAAGATCTTGGCCGAACTGAGAGACAATGGCCGTATTTCGATGGCTGCGCTGGCGGAACGCATCAACGTGTCTCGAGCGAACGTCTACACCCGTGTCGAACAGATGATGGACGACGGCGTCATCACGGGCTTCAGCGCCCGCGTCGATCCGGCCAAGGCAGGACTCGGGATCTGCGCCCTGGTCTTTCTTTCGGTGCATCCACAAACCTGGAGTTCGTTCCGAAGTCGCATCGAGCAGATGACGGCCATCGAGTCGTGCCGCGTCACGACGGGTGAGCACGACGTGATGCTGCTCATCCGCGGCGACGAGGTGGGTGCGATTCACGACTTCGTGATCGGCGTGCTCGCGTCCTTGCCCGAGGTCAAGTCGGTTGAGACCGTGCTCGTTCTCGATGAGATCTTCGATCGGCCGTTCCTGCTGCCCAGCGACCTTCCCCCGCGGATGCCACCTGTCGCCCCGCTCGGACTGACCCGGTTTACCCGGGTGAACCCGAGCCGGACCAGCCTCGGGCGTTAGCGGCTCAGTTCACCTGCACGCACACACTGTAGCCGGGCACGCCATCAAGAACGAAGTCTTCGACGAGTTCGAGGCGACCGTCTTCGCGCGTCTGAACGCGGGTGCTGCTCTCGCCGAGCAGGGTGGCGTCACTCGCCACGACGTGGTGAACGAAGAACTCGTCAATCACGCCGTCCCGGTAGCGCCCGGCAACGTGACCCGTCGTCACGGTGTCGCCGAAATAGCGTCCCCAGGTGATTCCAGCGGCTTCGAAGAACTCGAAGCGGGTCGGAGTCTCCCCCACGACGCTCGCGGTCGTGGTCGACAGGTCAAAAACCAGCCCGTTGACCGACGGGGAACCTTCGCTCGCCGGAAGTGCAGCATCCCAGCCGCCGGTACTCTCTGCCTCGATGCAGATGCTCGTCTGCGGCTCGCCGTTCTTCTCGAACGTCTCGAAGAGATGCAGCGTGCCCTCTTCGGTGCGCCGCAGCTCACTTGAGGCCGTCCCCAACACGATCTCGTCGCTGTCGGTGAGACGGTGAGCAAAGCTGATCGTAATCTGGTCGCCATCCCTGCGCCCGACGAAACGCCCGACGTTCACGGTGTCCCCCCGATAGGCACCCCAGACCATCTGCCCGTCTTGCTGGTAACGAAAACGCGTCGGGGCGTCGGCAACCTCGCTCCCCGTCGAGGAGGTCATCACGAACTCCAGGCCGTCGATTGACGCGGGAATGGGCGCAGAAATCAGTTCAGTGGTCACGCCCTCGAGTATGAGGCCCTCCACACTCTGTACAGAAATTCGCTTGAATCAGTCCAGAACATCCGGTGAATATGGAGATTCACTCGAAAGTTGAGAGCATAATCGAGTTTCTGCCGACAAAACGTCTAACTACTTTTTGAGCGCACGGATCACGCGCGAGAGTGTGTGGCCGGCCACCCAGACAAACGGGATTCCGACGGTCAACAGGGCGATCAGGTTGGGCTCGAACCTGGCCTTGCCGTTCTCTGTGACGTAGGCGCCGATGGGAACGGCCATGCCACCGCCGCCACCGCCGACCGGTCCTGAACCCTCAGCTTCGCTGTCCTCCCCGCCGCCGAAACCGAATTGCACGAGTGCGACGGGCACAATCGTGACTCCGTCTACGTCGATTGGTTCCCCGTACGCCGACTTCACGCCCATGCTGCCGATGCTTTCCGCGATTTTCAGAACGAAATTGGTCATGCGGCTAGGCTACCCCACCGCCATCCGCTCGCTTCGGTTTCAGTTGTGAGGCCGGACCCACGATTCCGCGGCCGAACTTGGCCCGTACCGAATCCAAGGCGAGCTCGGCCTCGCGCCAGTCCTCGTCGGGGTCCCAGAGCCCTTGGGCGGTTCCCGCACCATCGCCGAGTTGCTCCATCCGCACACCGATCAGGCGCACACGGATGCCGCGGGTCGCGAGGGCGTCGAAACTTGCAGTGGCCTCTTCATAAATGCGGCGGCCGACATTGGTGGGTTCGGCAAGTGTGCGTGACCGTGTCACCGTGCTGAAATCGGGGTAGCGAAGCTTCAGAACGACCGTGCGCCCGACCAGACCCGCTCGTCGCAGCCGACTGCCCACCTCGTCGCTGAGCCGGTGGATTTCACTGTGCAAGACGGCACGATCGGACACGTCGTATTCGAAGGTCATCTCATGGCCGATGCTCTTCTCTTCGCGTTCGACGGTCACCGTGCGTGCGTCTCGCGCCCAGGCCAGCTCGAAAAGCTTGTGCCCGGAAACCTCACCGAGCGAGGACGTCAGAACGGCGAGAGGCGTGTGGGCGATGTCACCGATCGTGCGCACGCCCAGCCGGGTCAGAGCCTGCTCGGTGCTGGCGCCAACTCCCCACATGGCGCCAACGGGCAGCGGGTGCAAGAAATTCAGCGCCTTGTCGGCCGGAATGACCAGCAGCCCATCGGGCTTCGCCCGCCCCGAGGCGAGTTTGGCAATGAACTTGGTCGATGCCGCACCCACCGAACAGGTCAGTCCGGTCTCTGCCTGCACCCGTTGGCGGATCAGCCCGCCGATCGTGGCAGGCGAACCGTGCAGGCGTCGAGCGCCCGCGACATCCAGGAACGCCTCGTCACTTCCGAGCTGTTCGACCAGTGGCGTGAGGTCATTGAAGATGGCCATTACCTGGCGAGAGTAGGCCGCGTAGCGCTCGAAATGCGGCTCGAGCACCACGGCATCCGGGCATTTTCGCAGTGCGATCGACATCGGCATGGCCGAGTTGACCCCGTAGCGTCTGGCGACATAGTTGGCTGCGGTGACGACAGAGCGTCCGGAGCGATGGCCAACGACCACCGGCTTGTGCGCAAGTTCGGGGTGGTCGAGCAACTCGACCGAGGCGAAGAAGGCATCAAGATCGATGTGCAGAATCGTGGCCGAGCTGTCATCAACGGTGCGGGCGGAAATCTGCCGCCCTCTTCCGTCCTGTTTGCTCATGGTGCGACACTAACCGGTAGCGCTGTGAAGGCGAAAAGACGGAATGTTTGGGGCGTGGCGAGGGTTTCAGAAGACAGCGCGCGCGTGCGCAGACAAGAAGGGATGCATCGTGACTGACGACTGGCTGACGTTTCAGGCCCAAGCCCACTCCGAGTTCTCGGCTCGGGTCGACGCCATCACCGATTGGGATGCGCCGACACCCGACACGGAATGGCGGGTGCGCGACCTGGTGCGCCATGTCGTGCTCGAACAGCAATGGATCCCGCCACTGCTTCGGGGCCTTCGTGTGTCTGAAGCCAAGCAGGAGCTCGCGCCACTCGGAAACGATCTTGCCGCCGAATGGCAGCGCTACTCGGCGCTGGCCACCGAAGCCTGGCGCAGCGCCTCCCCCGGCACTCTGGTGCATCTGTCCTACGACACGGTCGCGCTGGAGGACTATCTGCGCGAGCAGGTCTCGGATGTTACGATCCACTCATGGGATCTGGCCCGGGCCACGGCTGCCGATGAGTCCCTCGACGATCGCCTGGTCGAAGCAGTCTGGACGGTGTTCGAACCGCAGAAGGAGACACTTGAAGCGAGCGGACTGTTTGCCTCTCCCGTGCCGCTTGCCGACGACGCTCCGCTGCAGTCGCGTCTTCTGGCATTGACCGGACGCGACGATCGTCGTGACCGATAGCTCCGAGCGCCTGCTGCGACGGCCTCTTTCGTCAAAGAGTGGAGGAATGCTTCCCCGTCGTTGCCGAACGTGACATCGACCGCGTTGCGCCCTTCGCCCTTTGCGACAGCGACTGCTTCCACGCCGGCTCGCTCACATTCAGGTGGCAGCACAATATTCTCACCGTTGATCAATGCGCACTGGGCATCCGACCCGACGCTGCACGTCTCCGATACTGCCAACTCGATCGAACCACCCTGCATCGACGCCGTTTCGTCGGTGGTGCCGGAGGCTCGGCCGACGTGTGCCCCCAACTTGGTCGATGGCCGCAGACCGGCGCCAGGAGCGGTGCGTCCACCCGCGCGCCCGCCCGCACCGCTGGTCGAGCTCACCCGTTGATCGAGCTCACCCGTTGATCGAGCTCACCCGTTGATCGAGCGTGTCGAGATCCCGTGAGCCACCCTCGAAACCGGGGAGCGCGGTCTCGACAAGCTCGACCCACGGGTCGCGGACCAACCCCGCACCCCTCCCCAGATCCAGCCCACCCCGCAGATCCAGCCCTCCCCGCAGATCCAGCCCACCCCGCAGATCCAGCCCTCCCCGCCGATCGAGCTCGTCGAGATCCCGCGAGCCGGTCCCGAGACCGGGGGCCGTGGTCTCGACACGCTCGGCCCACGGTTCGGTGATCGACCCCGCGCACTTCCGCTGATCGAGCCCACACCGCTGATCGACCCCACACCGCTGATCGAGCTCGTCGAGATCCCGTGAGCCACCCTCGAGACCCGCGGGCAGGGTCTGAACGCGGGTGCGTCACTACTCCCTCCACAGACACACGTACGATAGCTTATGCACCGCTACTGAGAAAAGCTCGTAATCATGTTCGTTCTTTGGGAGAATAGAGCTATGTCAATCACCTCCCCACCCCCCGTCTCCGCCTCGGAGCCGACACCCGCCTCGGGTGCGTCGGCACCGACCGCGGCCGCGGTGCTGGCGGTTCTCGAACAGACGCAGGCACTGTGGGCCGGGCTCGGAACCGTCAGCCCCGACCGATTCACCGACGACGACCTCCTCGGTGTGCTCGGCGCGTTCGAAGGCGTGGGCCGGCTGGTTGATGCGGGCCGGGTGGCTGTGGCGGCGACGGTCGAGGAACGCTCCGGCCGGTGGCTGGGCCGGGACTCCCTCGCGGCGAAGCGGGGCTGCACGAGTGGCATCGACCTGATCACCCGGGTCACCCGCATTTCCGGCCGTGAAGCGAAACGGCGCAGCGCGCTCGGCC
This sequence comes from Leifsonia psychrotolerans, assembly GCF_013410665.1. Taxonomy (NCBI): domain Bacteria; kingdom Bacillati; phylum Actinomycetota; class Actinomycetes; order Micrococcales; family Microbacteriaceae; genus Glaciibacter; species Glaciibacter psychrotolerans. The sequence goes on from NZ_JACCFM010000001.1 coordinate 1,250,178, forward strand.
TGCGAATGCAGGACACGCAACACGTCGGCACGATCATCCCCGCCCTGTTCCCCACGGTCGGTGCCGCGGTCGCCGACGGCTCACTGGGGGTGGATGCGGCGGAGGTGATCATGTCCGGTCTGGCCGAGATCTCCCCGCGTGTTGCCCCCGATGATCTTGCGGCTGCGGAACGCGCTCTGGTGTCTGCGGCGACGGGAACGATTACGGCCGAGAATGAGGGTGAGCCGGGCGCGGGCTTTGCGTTCTCGGCGGACTCACTACGGGTGCAGATGTTGCAGTGGCAGGCGGCGCTGGACCCCGACGGGGTGGCGCCGAATGAGGTCGAGGGTGAGGCGACGAGCACGATCAGTTTCGGCCGCTTCAAAGACGGCGTCTACCCGGTGCGGGGCGGGGTGACTCCTGATCTGTACGGAATCATGAACCTCACCTTCGACGCGTTCATTGCCGCCCGAAAGACTCCCGCGTTTCCGACGGCCGCCGAGCAAGCCCGCGATGAGGCACGCGACGACCGCTCCGAGCAGGATGCCCACGACGGTCCCGACGGACACGACTTGACTGACGAGCGCGACCGCGAGCACGACGACCGTGACCACGAACGCGACGACCACGACCACGACGACCATGACCATGACCATGACCATGACCATGACCATGACCATGACGACCACGGTCAGGGTGCAGCCTCGGCCGAGGTGCCTCTTCCCGGGGCGGCCGGGCATGAGTTCGATGATGTCGACACCCGTACCGCTGGTGAGAAGCGGGCCGATATTCTGCGCGGCATGTTCACCCAGTTGGCCCAGGCCGACGGCACTCCCAGCATTGGTGGTGCACCGCCGACGGTGGTGGTGCATGTGAACGTGAATGATATTGAAGCCGGTCGCGGTGTCGGCTGGATCGACGGCGTCGACGCCCCGATCTCACTTCGTACGGTGGATCAGATGATGTGTGCCGGAGGCACCCAAACGGTTCTGTTCGGTCCGAACGGTGAGGTTCTGACGCTGACCGATCCGCAACGACTGTTCAACCGTGCCCAACGCCGGGCGATCCTCGCCCGCGACGGCGGCTGCGGCGTTCCCGGCTGCGATGCACCCACACAGTGGCTCGAGTTTCATCACGTGATCCCCTGGAGCAAAGGCGGCGTCACCGAAGTCGACAATGGTGTGGCGTTGTGTTGGCGACATCATCACACCATCGAAACCTCCGGCTGGGAGATCCTCATGGTCAACGGCCGACCCCGGGTCAAAGCCCCGGCCTGGATCGACCCGAGCCGCACCTGGCGCGACGCCAACCGCCACCGCACCGACACCCACCGCACCGACTGAACCGCGGCAACGGCGACGAGTCGACCGGGTGCCTGACGCGGCCGGTGCTCGAGAGTTCGGCGTACGCCGTTTAGCGGGTCACTTTCTCTGCCCCGGCAATTTTCTGGGCGACGTAGATCGGGATGATCGAGACGAGCACGAGCACGACGGCGATCACGTTCACGACAGGGGCTTGGTTCGGCCGGAAGAGATTGTTCAGGATCCAGATGGGCAGGGTTGTAACACCCGCGCCAGCCGTGAATGTGGTCACGATGATCTCGTCGAAACTCAAGGCGAAGGCCAGCAGACCACCGGCCAGCAGTGCAGAACGCAGCTGCGGAAAGGTGACAAGCCGAAATGTTGTCCAGAGGCCGGCGCCGAGGTCGGCCGAGGCATCCTCGAAGTTGGTGCCAAGCCGGCGCAACCGGGCGATCACGTTGTTGAAGACCGTCACAATGCAGAAGGTTGCGTGCGCAATCACGACGGTCATGAGCGACAGCTGCACGCCCAGGATGGTACGGAAGCCATTATTGAGTGCCAGTCCGGTGATGATGCCCGGCAACGCGATCGGCAGAATGACCAGCAAACTCACGGCGTCGCGGCCGAAAAAGTCGAACCGCGAGAGCCCGAGCGAAATGAGCGTGCCCAGCACCAGGGCGACGGTCGTGGAGAGCAGAGCGATCTGCACGCTCGTGAGAACGGCATCCAACGCACCCTGGCTTTGGAAGGCTTTGCCCCACCATTCGAGCGTGAAACCGGGAATGGGCCAGGTGAGATTCTGGCTGGTGCTAAACGAGTTGAGAAGAACGACGAGGAGCGGCAGATAGACAATGGCCAGGATGACGGCGGTGATTCCGCCGAGCAAGACCCGGGAGGGGCGACTCAGACGCACGGGATGCTCCTACAGGTTGTTCAGCGCACCGGTGCGGCGAACCGCGGCCAGGTAGGCGAAGATGATCAAGATCGGGACGAGGGCGATGGCTGCAGCCAGCGGCAGGTTATTCGCTGCCCCGACATTGGTATACACAAGGTTTCCTAGCATCTGGTTCGCACCACCCACGATGTTCACCGTGATGTAGTCGCCGAGCGACAGCGAGAAACTGAAGATCGAGCCGGCGATAATCGCCGGCCAAATCATGGGCAGCACGATCAGACGCAGAGTCGGAAAGGTCCTGCCGCCCAGGTCGCCGGATGCTTCAAGCAAGGAGTCCGGCACGCGTTCCAGCCCGGCATAAATCGGCAGGATCACGTAGGGCAGCCACAAGTACGAGAGCGTGATGATGGTGGCCGGAAGGCCATAGCCGGGGCTCTGACCCCCGAACGGCGAGACCAACCAGTCGAAGATGCCTCCCTGCGAGAGCACCGAACGCCAGGCGTACGCCTTGACCAAGTAGCTGGCCCAGAGCGGCATGAGGATAGCGATCACCAGGATGCGCTGCATCCGTGGGCTCGCCACCTTGGCCATGTAGAACGCGATAGGCAGCGCGATGGCCACGTCGATCACGGTGACGAGCAACGCAACTCCCACTGTGCGCAGCGTCACTGTTTGGTACAGCGAACCGGTCAGCACCGTGATGATGTTGTCGAGCGTCCAGGTTTGAGAGATCTGGCCCGTGAAACTATCCACGGTCCAGAGCGCAGTGATAAGCAGCGCGGCCAACGCCGCGATGTAGACCAGACCGAGCCAGAACAATGGCGCGGAGAGAATCAGGGAGAGTCGCACCCGTGGGTGCTTGCTGAGAAAGATCGATCCGCGCCTGGCCATCGATTCCCGAGGTGCGGGAACGGCGGGCCGTGCGACGGATGTCGTCACATCAGTCATTCAACTTCTCGATTCTTCGTGCGTGCCAACTGAGCTACCGACTGACTCGGTCTGGTGCGGCGTCATCAGCCCTTGATTTCCTGCCAGGCCGTTGTCCAGGCTGCGTAGTCGGTGCAGGTCACATCGGTGCGTCCATCCAGGCACTTCGCGATCGGGGTCGACCAGTACCAGATCTGCGACGCGTAGTCGGCGTCGCCGGCGTGGAAGGTGGCGCAGTGATCGGGGTTTTCGGTGAAGTCACAGGCCCCAATATTCGACGGCGCTTCACCGAAGTACTCGGTTGCCGCAGCGTTGGCTTCCGGGCTGGCAATGTAGTTGAGCCAGGCGTACGCGCAGTTCGGGTTCTTGGCCTTTGACGCAATCATCCAGGTGTCGGACCACCCCGTGGTTCCTTCGGACGGAAGCACAACCTCGGCCTTGGTTCCCTCCGAGAGTGAGTTGCGGATCACCTGCCAGGTGGTTCCGACGACTGAGTCGCCGGTTTCGAAGGCCTGGATCTCCTTGAGGTAGTCCGACCAGTACTCGCTGACGTTCGGGCGCTGCGCCTTCAGCAGGTCGACAGCCGCAGCAAGCTGCGTCTCGTCGAGCGCGTATGGGTTGGTGATGCCGAGGTCGGGCTGGTGAGCCATCAGATAAACAGCGGCATCTGCGATGTAGATCGGCGAGTCGTAAGCGGTCACCTTTCCGGCGTAGTCCGACGACTTGTCGAACACGACATCCCACGAGGTCGGGGCCGGGCTGACGACATCCGTGTTGTACATCAGCAGATTGGCGCCGTACCCGTGCGGGATACCATAGGAGACACCGTCGACACTGTTCCAGGCCTTCATCTTCAGGAAGTCAAAGATGCCCGAGTAGTTCGGGATGAGATCGGTATTCACCGGAGCGACGTCGCCCGCAGCAACCAGACGCAACGATGCGTCACCTGAGGCGGCGACAACATCGTACTCGCCAGTCTTCATCAGGTTGAAGGCCTCGTCGCTCGTGCCATAGGTCTTGCTCGTGACCGTGCAGCCCGTGTCCTTCTCGAACGCACTCACCCAATCGACGTTGGGGTCGTTGCTGCCATCTTCGACGTAGCCGGGCCAGGCGAGAAGGGAGACCTGCCCTTCGTTATCACCCAGCTTCGCCTGGGCCTTGGTCTCGCTGGGTGCGGCGGCGCTGGTGCCGCAGGCCGTGAGGAGCAGGGCCGCAGAGACCACTGCCAGTCCGCTCATCAGCGCTGATGCGCGGCGTGCTGTGTACCGTTTCATTGCTTTCTCCGTTGTTTGGGTCGTGCGTGTGTGAAAAATGGTGTGGGCGTGTCAGGCGAGAGCAACGACGTCACGGTCGTGCCAACCCACATGCACACGGGCGCCGCGCTGATCGATGTCAACTCGGTGCGCGTCGTTCTGTTCGAGGGCCGTGACACGGATGCCGGCATCCAAGTCAATGATGAGCCGGGTGCCGCTGCCGACGTAGATGACCTCGGCGAGGGTGCCCACGGCGGTTCGGTCGGTGACGGCGGTTGACGCTGAGCTGCCGATTCGAGAGACAACCATCTTCTCGGGGCGCACCGAGTGCGTCCCGCTGCGACCGAGAAGCCGGGCGGACACCGCGTTGTCGAACAAGTTCGAGGTCCCCACGAACGCGGCGACAAACGGGGACGACGGGCGCTCATAGATCTCAGCGGGACTGCCGAGCTGCTCGATGCGCCCGTTGTTGAACACTGCGATGCGATCGCTCAGCGTCAGTGCTTCTTCTTGATCGTGTGTGACGAAAATGAATGTGATCCCGAGATCGCGCTGAATTTCTTTCAGTTCGACCTGCATCTGTTCGCGCAGCTTGAGGTCGAGGGCGCCCAACGGCTCGTCAAGCAGTAGTGCCTTGGGCTGCACGACGGTCGCCCGGGCAAGAGCGACACGCTGACGCTGACCACCCGAGAGCTGGGCCGGCTTGCGCGCACCGTACTCGCCCAGACGAACCTTTTCGAGCGCCTCCTGGGCCAGCGCGTGACGCGCCTTCTTGGCGACGCCGCGCACCCGAAGGCCATAGGCCACGTTGTCGAGAACACTCATGTGAGGGAACAGGGCGTAGTCCTGAAACACCGTGTTCACGTCGCGGTCGAACGGTGCCCGCCCGCTCACATCACGGCCGAACAGCTCGATGGTGCCCGCGGACGGCTGCTCGAATCCCGCGATGAGTCGCAGAACCGTCGTCTTGCCCGAACCGGACGGCCCGAGCATCGAGAAGAACTCGCCTTCAGCAATATCAAGGTCGACGCGGTCGACAGCGTTCACTGTGCCGAACGTCTTCGTCAGGCCGGTCAGCCTGATTGCCGGTGTTGCACCTATCACGTGTGTTGCCTCTCTCAGCCGCAGATCCGTGCGATTTCAAAATCATATGGAAACAGATGTCTAAAAGCTAGTGCCAGATGTTACGGTCGAGTTACAACATGGGAGAGGGCCCTGCATGCCTCAGTACATCGGCTCGGGCGGAGCGGCCCGTGCTGCGGTTTTTGCGCCCCTCGAGGGCGCGGGTCGCGCGGAGTTGGTGAGCCAGCGTCTCACCGATGCCATCGTGCTCGGAGTACTCGGCAACGGCGAACGTCTTCCCAGCGAAGCCGACTTGGCCAAACAATTCGGGGTCGCAACGGTCACCGCCAGGGAAGCGCTCGAGACTCTGCGCGACAACCGCCTGGTTGTCACCCGCCGTGGTCGCGACGGCGGAAGCTTCGTCACCTTCACCGACCAGGACTACCCCGCGCTCCTCGCCGAACGGCTGCGCGCTCTGTCACGGGTCGAAATTCGTGACATCGGGGTGCACTACTCCGCGATCGCCTCGATGGCTGCCGAACTGGCGGCCGACCGCTCCACCCCGGCCGACGCCGAAAACCTTCGTCGCCTGCTGGCCACGATCGACCGCGCTCACGAGGGGTCGTGCCGTCGCGGTCAACTCACGTTTAGCCTCGATGTTGCAGCTCTGAGCCAATCGGCTCGCCTGGTGCGCGAAGAGCTGCGGATGCAGGCCGAATTCGGTTCGTTCATTTGGTTGGGACTGCGCGAGCAACCCAATCGCGATCGAGCGGCCGACCGCCGAAAACAGATTGTGGCCGCCATCGAAAGCGTCGACTCCGATGCCGCGCGTCGCGCCACCGCCATCCTGATCGACGAGGCGATCGAAGCCCTCATCGATGCGAAAACAGAACTCGAACTAGAGAGAGACTCGTGAACAACGTCGTGCACACGTCCATTGCCGAGAGCGCGCTCGCGGTCAGCGCGCTCTTCGATCGCACCTTCGCCCAGATCGACCTGTGGAATCAGCTCATCGAAGACTTCATTTCCCGACGTGCAGACGGTCTCCGACACGAGGACATCGACGCACTCGTTGGCGCGCAGGTCACGCCCCTGCTGGGTGACCCCACAGGTTTGGTGATCGGAGCGGGGTTCGTCGCCCGGCCACATTTCATTCCGGATGCACCGTGGCACCTGGCCTGGTGGCTGGGCGATCGCAACACCTTTGGCACACCGAGCGAGCTGGGAGCGACCCGTCGACTCCAGGTGCTCGCAGACCCGAGCGCTGACGGATTTCGGGACTATACGACACTCGAATGGTGGCGCACGCCCCTTCTCACCGGGGCCCGACACATCACAGGCCCCTTCGTCGACTACCTCTGCACCGACGAATACACGCTCACCATCACGACTCCCGTCAGGCTCGGGAGCGAGATCGTTGGTGTTGTCGGCGCCGACATGTACGTGCGGGACTTGGAGCGAAATCTCCTCCCCCAACTGCACACCGCGCGCTCGACGACGACTCTGGTGAATCCCGACGGACGCGTTCTCGTCTCGACCGACGCTCGATTGGCAACAGGTTCGCTCCTGCGTCTGCGCGGACTGACCGAACCGCAGCCTTCTGACCGCAACCACGCCCCCCGAGTCCTTGACGAAGGCTATGAAGTCGTCGAGTGCGGATTAAGTGGCCTCCTTTTGGTTTCCGCGCTCACCGAGCCCTAAGCGCTCTCCGCGGCTGCCGCCGCCTGCTGCTCCCGATCCTCCTGACACTTTCTAAAACTTTTCTGCTCCCGCTGCATCCAAACCGATGCCCCCGAGAGAAGTAGTTATGAAAGCAACATTTCGCCCTCGGGCATTAGTAGGAGGAAGAACAATGCGCAAGCTACTCGCCACCGGCATCGCCGCCGGAGCCTTCATCGCGGTTGCCGCTCTCGTACCGGCACACGCGGCTGAGGGTGACGCCCAGCTGTCGGTACTGCATGGCATTCCTGACCTGACCGTCGACGTCTACGTCAACGGTGAACTCACGCTCGACAATTTCACCCCGGGAACGCTCGCGGGTCCCCTGTCGCTGGCCGCCGGCACGTACAGTGTGGCCATCACTGCGTCCGACGCAACGGATGACTCGAACCCCGTGCTCGGCCCGATTGACCTTCCACTGGCTGCGGGTGGGAATTACACGGCCGTGGCGCACCTCACCGCAGCGGGCGAACCCAGCGCCACACTCTTCACGAACGACATCTCGATGCTGGATGCCGGGCAAGGTCGCCTCACCGTACGTCACGTAGCAGCGGCCCCCGCAGTCGATATCCTCGCCGGTGGCAGCCCGGTCATCACCGACCTGGTGAACCCTGATGAGAAGGTGTTGAACCTTCCTGCTGGCGTCGTGTCAGCCTCTGTGGCTGCAACGGGAACGACCGCTCCGGTCATCGGGCCGGCTGATGTCAATGTCGCCGAGGGAGTGAACACCATTGTCTACGCTTGGGGCAGCCTGGAAGCCAACAACCTCCAGCTCGCCATCCAGACGATTGACGGGTTGCACTCCAACCCCACCAGCATCCCCGCAGGATCAGCCGGTCTGGTAGCCACGAACTCTCCCTTCGATGCAACAGGCCTGTGGATCGGCGCTGGCTTTGCCGGGCTGCTGGTCGCTGCTGCCGGTGCCGTCGCCGTTCGTGCCCACGCACGCCGCTAAGCTGCCCAGGAGCTCCAGGATGAACGCCGCAACGAGAATCTTCGGGCTTCTCGTTGCGGCGTTTGCCGTGCTCGTGACCTCGGTCGGCTGTGCGGGTGCTCCCACGAAAACGTCGAGCGACGCCCAGCAGCCTGCCCAGGCTCCGAGTGCCTCAGCCGCAGTTCCCTCATCGCCGCCGACCGCCCAGGTGGATGTTCCACGGGTGAACGCCGGGATCGATTCGCAACAGCCCGAGGCCGTACCGCCGGTGCGCCTACGGATCGACGCACTCGACGTCGATATGACCGTCCAGCCCGTCGGACTCGCCGAAACCGGGGCGATGGCTCTTCCGGAAAACCCCGCTGATGCTGCCTGGTACCGTTACGGCGCGTGGCCGGGCAGCGACAGCGGCAGCGTTGTCATCGCGGCCCACGTTGATTCCCTCCGGTACGATCTAGGCCCCCTCGCGAGGCTTCCGCTGGCAACTCCCGGAACCGAGGTCGTCGTCACGACCACTGATGGCACCGACGTGATCTATGAGGTAGCGCAGGAGGGCCTTGTCATCAAGAACGATGTTCCGTGGTCCAGCGTCTTCGACCGAACGGGGGCGCCGCGTTTGACGATCGTTACCTGTGGCGGGGAGTTCGACTACGAGCGACTCACGTATCTCTCCAACGTCATCGTCACGGCGCTGCCCCGAATGTGAACCGGTCAGTAGACTGGGGCAGCCATCGAACAACCGAAAGAGTTCGCACTGATGAACCACCCCGAAGACACCTCTGTTCGATGGCGGAGGGAATGAGAGACAGGTGACCGCATTCCACGACGACTCTGCGCTATCGCTTGCCTTTTGCTCCGGAGACGAACGCGCCCTGTCCGATGCGTATGAACGATGGGCCCCGCTCGTGCATACCCTCGCGCTGCGCTCACTCGGCTCGACCGCAGATGCGGAAGATGTGACTCAGCAGGTCTTCATCTCTGCCTGGCGCGGGCGCGCCACATTCGATTCGGATCGTGGTGCCCTCGGTTCCTGGTTGGTGGGAATCACGCGGCGTCGAATCGCGGATGCGCTGGAAGCCCGGTCACGAACGCAGCGTGTACACGATGCGAGCGCTCACGCAGCGATCACCGCCAGCCACGTCGTCGACGGCGATCTGGTTGATCGTTTGGTGTTGGCCGATGAACTGGCCCGGCTCGAAGAGGTGCCGCGACAGGTGATGACCTTGGCGTTCTACGGTGAGTTCACGCATTCCGAGATCGCTGACACCACCGGGTTACCGCTCGGTACCGTGAAGAGTCATATTCGACGAAGCTTGAGTCGGTTACGAACCCGTTTGGAGGTGAATGATGCATCTTGATGAAGAGACCGTGGTCATGATTGCTCTGGGTGATGGCGAGCTTACTCGCGACCAACGCGACCATGTCTCCGCATGCCCACGTTGCACCGCCGAATTGGCGGCGATCCACAGCCTCGTGACGACGGGCCGTGCTGCTGTCGGCGAGAAACTTGAGATGCCGGCGACGGGAGTCTGGCGCGCGATACATTCCGAACTTGCTCTGACCGATGCCGTGGCGAAGGACCCCCTCCAAACCACGGACCCGCCGACACCCCGAGCTGAGAGGTCTGCATCCGTCACCCCTCTCCACCGCGACCGGAGTCGCTCCGGTGGTTTTAGACAATGGTGGCCGCTGGCCGCTGCCGCCCTGTTCGTGGGTATCATCACCGGAGTGATCGGCACGAACCTGTGGCCGGTCGCAACGGAACGAGTCTTGGCCGAGGCGTCATTAGAGCCGTTCCCGAACTGGAACGCTTCCGGCTCTGCCACACTCGCCGACATCGATGGATTGCGTCAGTTGCAGGTCAATTTAGATGCCCCGTCGGGCGGCCTGCGCGAGGTGTGGCTGATTAATCCAGAGACGTCGGGGCTCGTGAGCCTCGGCTTGCTCGACGGGTCACGCGGACAGTTCAGCATCCCGAGCGATGTCGACCTGCGCCAATACTCGGTGGTGGACATCTCGCAGGAGCCGGACGACGGAAACCCCGCTCACTCCGGCGACTCGATCGTGCGCGGCTCGTTCACTGAACCCGGCTCCACCGGCCCGTGAACACGGGCGCTCGGCCGTTATCCGAGCGAGGTGCCGAACACCAGGCCGAGCAGGTAGGTCACGGCGGCAGCGCCGAAGCCGATGGCCAGCTGACGCAGCGCCCGTTTCAGCGGCGGTGCGCCAGACAGCAGGCCGACGACGGCCCCCGTTCCCAGCAGCGCGAGGCCCACCAGAAGCGCTGCGACGATGATCGCCGCGAGGCCCTGCATGCCGAGCAGATACGGCAGTACGGGCAACAGCGCGCCTGAGGCGAAGAAGCAGAAGCTCGACACTGCGGCGCTGATGCCGGTGCCGATCGCTTCATGCTCGTCGATCACCGAAGCCAGCGAATCCTCCGGCACCGCCACCGCACCGGTGGCTGCGGCGACGCCACGCAGCACCTCACGTGCGTGCTGCTGGGCCTCGACAGGAGACATTCCTCGGGCCCGGTAGACCAGCGTGAGTTCGTTGGCCTCGAGGTCGAGGTGCGGCAGTGCACTGCTGGTTTCAGGATTCGGCGATGACGCCTCCAGCAGCTCCCGTTGGGAGCGCACCGAGACGTACTCCCCCGCGCCCATCGAGAGAGCGCCCGCCAGGAGCCCCGCCAAACCGGTGAACAAAATGGTGACGGCCGGCACGCCGGTGGCTCCGATGCCGAGCACCAGGGCCAGGTTGCTCACCAGGCCGTCGTTGATGCCAAACACCGCGGCGCGAAACGTGCCGGACATCCGCAGTCGCCCCCGAGCAGCCAAACCGCGAACAACCTCTTCGTGAATGCGTTCGTCGGCTGCCATCGCATTTGTCGCATCGAGGTCAGCCTCATACGGCGAACGCGCCTCCGCTCGCTGTGCGAGGGCCAGCACGAACACCGAACCGAAGCGCCGGGCGAGGAAGCCGAGCAGCCGGGTGCGGAGTGCCCCCGGCCGTGACGCGCCGACCTGTTCGCCGAGAAGCTGACGCCAATGCGCCTCATGGCGGCCCTCAGCCTCAGCAAGGGCAAGGAGAATCTCGCGTTCCTCGCCGCTGCGACGCCGTGCGAGGTCCCGGTAAACCGCGCCCTCAGCCTGCTCATCGGCGAGATACCGTCGCCACCGGCGAATATCGGAGTCGCTCGGAACCCGTGCCGCTTCCACCTACGCCTCGGGCGCGATCTCGAGCTGGCCTTCCGGCACACGCGCAGAATCGTGCGGTCCCGAGCCGTCGAGGCCGATGAACGGTTCCTCAAACTGCACTTCCCACACCGGTTCACGCCTGCTGAGCGGCGCGAAGAACGCCGCTCCCAGCGTCTCGCCGGGAGCGACGATCACACCCGCTGGGTCAAGAATGAGCGTGCCGGGATAGTTGCTCCGATCCAGTCGAACCACGACCTGCACGCCAACACCGAAACCGGTGCCGGCGTGCGAGGTCGCGGACTCGTCGGAGTCGCGTCGTCGACGCATGCCTAGTTCGCGCTTCCCGCGCGTTCAAGCACAAGTTCGCGCACTCGGGCGGCATCCGCTTGGCCCCGCATGGCCTTCATGACGGCGCCGATCACAGCGCCGGCGGCCTGCACCTTCCCGTCGCGAATCTTCTCCATGACGTCGGGTTGGCTGGCGAGTGCCTCATCGATCGCCGCGATCAGCGCGCCATCATCAGAGACCACGGCCAAACCGCGGGACTGCACGACCTCGGCCGGAGTTCCTTCGCCGGCGATGACACCCTCCAGCACCTGGCGAGCCAAGCGGTCGGTGAGGGTGCCGGCGTCGACCAGTTCGATCAGTGCGGCGACCTGAGCCGGCTGAATGAGTGCATCGGATGCCACACCCTGCGCATTGGCCAGGCGAGCAATCTCACCGGTCCACCACTTGCGGGCAGACTGAGCGCCGGCGCCGGCGGCGACAGTCGCCTCGACGGCATCAAGCAGGTCGGAGTTCACCACGTCCTGGAATTCCAGGTTCGCGAAACCCCAGTCGGCTTGGAGTCGCTTCCGGCGGGCGGCGGGCGGTTCGGGCAGGGTCGCCCGAAGCTCCTCAACCCATTGGCGCGACGGTGCCATTGGCAGCAAGTCGGGCTCCGGGAAGTAGCGGTAGTCGTCAGCGTCGCTCTTGGGACGACCCGCGCTGGTCACGCCCGTGTCTTCGTGCCAGTGCCGGGTCTCCTGCGTGATGGTTCCACCGGCGGAGAGCACGGCAGCTTGGCGCTGAATCTCGTAACGCACGGCGCGCTCAATCGAACGCAACGAGTTGACGTTCTTGGTCTCGGTGCGAGTGCCGAGTATGCCGGATCCACGCGGGCGCAACGACACGTTGGCGTCGCAGCGCACGTTACCCTCTTCCATGCGCGCGTTCGAGACGCCGAGCGCCTTGACGATCTCGCGCACAGCGGCCACATAGGTCTTGGCAATCTCCGGCGAATCGGCCTCGCCGCCCTCGATCATGCGGGTGACGATCTCGACAAGCGGCACGCCACCACGGTTGTAGTCGACGAGCGAGTAATCGGCACCCTGGATGCGGCCCGTCGCGCCACCCTTGTGAGTGAGCTTTCCCGCGTCGTCTTCCATGTGGGCGCGTTCGATCTCGACGGTGACCACGCGGCCACTCTCAAGTTCAATGGTCAAGGAGCCGTCGAAGGCGATCGGATCGTCGTATTGCGAGGTCTGAAAGTTCTTCGCCGTGTCGGGGTAGAAGTAGTTTTTGCGGGCGAACCGCGAGTTCTCGGCGATCTCGCAGCCGAGGGCCAGGCCCAGACGGATGCTCGACTCGACCGCCTGCTTGTTCACCTGCGGCAGTCCGCCGGGCAGTCCGAGGCAGGTCGGGCAGGTGTTCGTGTTGGCACCCTGGCCGAATTCGTTGGCACAGCCGCAGAACATCTTGGTCTTGGTGTTGAGTTCGACGTGAACCTCGAAGCCGAGCACCGGCTCGTACAACTCGAGGGCCTTGTCGTAGTCCATCAGTGCAGCCTTCTTCATCAGAGGGTGCCCCCTTCGGTGACGAATGCTCGGTCAGTGCCGAGTGCTGGGTGGTTCAGTGTGGTGCCCGGCACGAGTGTGGGTGTCTGGCTGAGCAGGGTGTGACCCCAGTTCGACTCGACCAGACGCTCGATGGCGGCGCCGATCGTGTACAGGCGAGCATCGGCACGGGCCGGTGCCATGATCTGCAGTCCGACGGGCATGCCGTCTTCGGGGGCGAGACCGATCGGCAGGCTCATTCCGGGAATGCCGGCCAGGTTGGCCGGAATCGTCGTGATGTCATTCAGATACATCGCCATCGGGTCGCTGACCTTCTCGCCCAGCTTGAAGGCGGTGGTGGGCGCACTCGGGGAGATGAGCACGTCGACCTGGCTGAACGCCGCAGCGAAGTCACGCTGAATGAGTGTGCGCACCTTCTGGGCGCTGCCGTAGTACGCGTCGTAGTAGCCAGCCGACAGGGCGTAGGTACCGAGGATGATGCGGCGCTTGACCTCGGGACCGAAACCGGCCTCACGGGTGGCGGCCATCACGCGCTCGCTCGTCATCGATCCATCGGCCGGGTCGACACGGATGCCGAAGCGCACCGAGTCGAAGCGGGCCAGGTTGCTGGATGCCTCCGCGGGAAGAATCAGGTAGTAGGCGGCGACGGCGTGCTCGAAGTTTGGCGCACTGACCTCGGTGATCTCGGCGCCGGCTTGGGTGAGCATCGCGACGGTCTCGTCGAAGCGCTGCGTGACGCCGGCCTGGAAGCCTGCACCGTTCAGTTCTTTCACGATACCGACACGCACGCCCTTCAACGCTCCGTCGGCGAGGCCGGCCTGTGCCGCAGCGGTCATCGACGGCCAGGCATCCGGCAGCGACGTGGAGTCCAACGGGTCGTGCCCGCCGATTACATCGTGCAAGAGTGCGGAGTCGAGCACCGTGCGTGAAACCGGGCCGACCTGGTCGAGCGACGAGGCGAGGGCGATGGCGCCGTAGCGCGAGACGCCACCGTAGGTGGGCTTGACGCCGACCGAACCGGTGACGGCGGCAGGCTGACGGATCGATCCGCCCGTGTCGCTGCCGAGGGCCAGTGGCGCCTCGAAGGCGGCGACCGCCGCCGCCGAACCCCCACCGGAGCCGCCGGGGATCCTGTCGCGATCCCACGGGTTGCGGGTCGGGCCATAGGCGGAGTGCTCGGTCGAGGACCCCATGGCAAACTCGTCCATGTTGGTCTTGCCGAGTGGGATCAGGTGCGCCGCGCGCAACCGGGCGACGACGGTGGCGTCATAGGGCGGAATCCAGCCCTCGAGAATTTTGGAGCCCGACGTGGTGGGCATGTCGTGCGTGGCCAGCACGTCTTTAATGGCGATCGGAACGCCGGCCAGCGGGCCGAGTTTCTCACCGGATGCGCGCCGCGCGTCGACGTCGGCGGCGGTAGCAAGTGCCGCGTCCTCTGCCACGTGCAGAAACGCGTGAAGGTCGCTGTCGACCGCACTGATGCGGTCGAGGTGGGCACGCGTGACCTCGACACTGGAGACGGATCCGTCGCCAAGGAGGGTGCTGAGGTTCGCTGCGGACAGCGTGATCAGGTCGGTCATTGTTACTCCTCGTCCAGGATCGCGGGCACGCGAAACTTGTCGCCGTCGCGTGCGGGGGCACCCGAGAGTGCCTGCTCGACCGTCAACGATGGCACGACGACGTCTTCCCGGAAGACGTTGGTCAGCGGCATCGGGTGACTCGTCGCCGGCACGTCAGGTGTGGCGACAGCCGTGACCTGTGCGACTGAGTCGACGATCTGGCCGAGATCAATGGTGAGACCAATGATCTCTTCGGGACTGAGGTCGATCCGGGCGAGGTGTGCCAGGTGGGCCACCTGCTCGGCCGTGATTTCAGACATGAAACTCCGTACGGTTCGTCGAGTGAATCCTTCAATTCTATTCGGAGCGGCCGGTCACCAGATTCGCATTGTTTGTGCCGACGAGCGCCATGTTGTGCAGCGACTCGCTTCCGACGGTGAAATAGGCGTTGTGACCGATCGAACCGTTCAGCCACCGGCCGCTTACCGCATCGCGTGATCCCGAGACGCCGAGCCGATTCGCTCCGAACGCGGCAGAGCCGGGATCGCTTCCGAAGAACGCGCTATTGGCTGCCGGATCCCAGTCGGCCTCCCCGACAAAGACGGTGCGCGCCGGGACAGCGAGTTCCTCGACGGATTGGGCGGGGCTCCCGGGCGAGCCGACGAGAATGAGCGAATCAGCCCGTACCGCCCCGCTGGCCAACGCGACGAGTGCCACAGTCGAGCCGTAGGAATGACCGATCACGTTGAGGTACGGCTGGTGGGCACCGCGGGCGACGCTCAGACCCTGCCATGCTCGCT
Organism: Leifsonia psychrotolerans; assembly: GCF_013410665.1. NCBI lineage: Bacteria > Bacillati > Actinomycetota > Actinomycetes > Micrococcales > Microbacteriaceae > Glaciibacter > Glaciibacter psychrotolerans. The sequence goes on from NZ_JACCFM010000001.1 coordinate 1,265,639, forward strand.
CGAGGAGAATGGCACCGTTTTCGGCACGCTCAAGCCCGCCGACGGTGAAGAGATCCGGCGTCTGATATCCGATCCAGGCGATTACCGAGACGGTGGGGAGCCGGTCGGTCTGGAATCGGGTTGCACGCAACACCGATCTTTCTTCCTCGTACACGTCCTCGGCGGTGGCCGCCCAGTTGACGAGTTGATCCCGAACTCCGTAATTCAAACCCGGCACGAGATAGGTCACGAAGTCGGCGGTGTCGGGATTGCCGATCGCGATCGCCGCCCGCCCGCCGTCGGCGGGATCGAGTTGCACCAGGTATCGCGTAGCCCCACCCACCCGGGGCGTGACTGCCGCGTTGACCTGCGCGAGCAGGGCACTTTCGGACTCCAGCTCGCTTTCTTCACCTGCCGTCGTCGCTGAGCGCAACCTCTTCTTCAGCTGGGCCACGGCGTCCGAGAGCTCCCGACGATTGGCCTCGTTCCGGGTCTGAAATGGTATGCCGTCGAGGTTTCCGACGACTCGAGGAGCAGCGTGAGTGAGGGCTGCGCGCTGATCGGCCCCCAAATCCTGCCACCATCGACCCACGGCGGGCGCCGCGGGCGGGGCGGCGAGCAGCGCATCCACGTTCGCGAGCTGCGACGACATGAACCGCTTCAGCTCTGCACTGCTCTGCGCGGCCATCGCGGTGAGGGTTTCGATTCCGGATGCCGCGGCACGAGACGTACCGACACCAGACCCACGAACGGGCCGTAAAGCGACGGGAAGAACCGTCGCCGAACCGGCAGGCGTGGCAGGCACCGCGACAGACGTCGACGGCGCGATTTCAGGCGCAACATGAACAGCTGCCACTTCGGGCGTCCCCCCGAAAGCCAGCGAGACTGCCAATACCGCTGCCAGATTGAACAGCAAACTCGAGCCGGTCCCCTCGTACTCGAAGGGCACACCGTTGGCCCCACGCCGGATAGGCACCCGGTGCCTTAACCCTACTCAGCGCAGTCCGGCCCGCGAAGACGCTGTCTCCCCCCTTTCTGGGGTGATTATGGCGCGTCGTTACGGTGCCACGGCGAGCGGGGGCAAGCCCTCAGGGCCAGCGGTGAGAAGGATGCGGAAACCATCCGCGTCAAGTACTCGGATGCCCAGCTGTTCAGCCTTGGCCAGCTTGGAGCCGGCCCCGGGCCCGGCAGCGACGAAGTCGGTGTTCTTCGACACACTCGACGCCGATTTGCCTCCGGCCGCAATGATCGCCTCCTGTGCGCCCTCTCGCGTGAATCCGTCAAGAGATCCGGTCGCGACGACGGTGAGACCCGCAAGCACTCCGCCGGCGGCCGCAGCAGCCCCCGGCCCCGGGTGGCCCGGTGTTGCGAATTGCACGCCGGCCTGCGCCCACCGCATGAGGATGTGCTGGTGCCAGTCAACCTCGAACCAGGCAATCACAGCATCGGCGATGATTCCACCCACACCGTCGACCTCGGCTAGTTCTTCCCGGGACGCGGCCCGAATGGCGTCGAGTGAGCCGAAGTGGCCGGCCAGAGCTCGAGCGGCAACCGGGCCGACGTGGCGAATGCTGAGGGCCACCAGAATACGCCAGAGCGGGGCGGTCTTCGCCTTATCGAGGTTGGCGATGAGCTTGATCGCGTTCGTTGACGGAACGAAGAACTCATCCCCGGTGAACTCGGCGGCAGCGGGGTCGAATTCACCGTCTTCTTTGGGTTTGCGGGCTCGCTTGAACGGAGTGTCGGTGCGCTCGCTGCCATCGTCATTGGTCTTGGCCATGCCGGTCTCGGAGTCACGCACCACGACCTTGATCGGAAAGATGTCTTCGACGCGCAGGTCGAACAACCCCGCTTCGGTGTGCAGTGGAGGTTCGGCCGGTTCGAGCGGCTGGGTGAGGGCCGCGGCCGATACCTCTCCGAGCGCCTCGACATCGAGGGCGCCGCGGGAACCCGCATGCTCGACGCGCCCGCGCACCTGCGCCGGGCAGTCCTTCGCGTTCGGGCAGCGCAGATCGATATCGCCCTCTTTCATTGCACGCAAGCGCGTGCCACATTCGGGGCAGTACTCAGGCATGACGAACTCACGTTCGGTGCCGTCACGCAGTTCGACGACCGGCCCGAGAATCTCGGGAATGACATCGCCCGCCTTCCGCAGAACGATGGTGTCGCCGATCAGCACTCCCTTGGCCTTGACCACATCTTGATTGTGCAGAGTGGCCTGACGCACGACGCTGCCGGCGACCCGAACCGGCTCCATCACGGCGTAGGGGGTCGCACGTCCGGTGCGACCGACTCCGACGCGTATGTCGAGCAGCGTGGTGTTGACCTGCTCGGGCGGGTATTTGTAGGCGATCGCCCACCGCGGCGCTCGACTTGTCGCCCCCAGCTCGGCGTGTAAGGCCAATTCATCGATCTTGATCACGATGCCGTCGATCTCGTGCTCGACACTGCCGCGGTGTTCACCGAAGTAGCGGATGAACTCGACGGCTTCACCGGCGGCCCCTGCACCCGGGTCGGTGACCCGGTAGTGGCTACTGGTGGGCAGACCCCACGTGGCAACAAGTTGATAGACGTCAGATTGGGTTTCGACGGGCGGATTCTCCCACGCGCCGATGCCGTGTACGAGCATGCGCAGTCGTGAGAGACGCGCGTGCATGAGACGCAGCTGGTCGGCATTCTTACCCTCGGCCTTCTGACGCAGTGACCCGCTCGCTGCGTTGCGCGGATTGGCGAAGAGCCGTTCACCGGCGGCCTCCTGCTCGGCGTTCAACTCTTGGAAGGCCGCGACGGGGAAAAAGACCTCGCCGCGCACCTCGACGAGCGACGGATGCCCGCTGCCGGACAGGCGCCGAGGAATGCCGGGGACCAGGTCGATGTTCTCAGTCACATCTTCGCCGACGACGCCGTCACCGCGGGTCGCAGCCGAGACGAGAACACCACTTTCGTAGCGCAGGTTGATGGCAAGGCCGTCGATCTTCAGTTCGCAGAGATAGCGTACGGGCCGGCCGGCATCTTTCTCGACCTTGGCCGACCAGGCCACAAACTCGTCGGTGCTGAACACGTTGTCGAGGCTGAGCATGCGCTCAGCGTGCGTGACCGGGTCGAACAGACTCTGCGCTCGTCCGCCCACGGTCTGGGTCGGACTGTCCTGGCTCGCGAGCTCGGGAAAGGCGCTCTCAATCGCCTCCAGTCGGTGAATCAGCGTGTCGTAGTCCTCGTCGGAAGCGACGGCCGCGTCTTTTTCGTAATAGGCCTCGCGCAGTTCGAGAATGCGGACCGTCAACGTTTCAGCTTCGCCGCGGGCTTGGTCGAGGTCGTCGGGGATAGTCGTCTCTGCCACTCCCCCAGTTTAGAGATCAGGACCGACACCGAAACGCCGGGCACGCGGCGATTAGCCGTCGGCCGCAACCACGACGATGTTCTGCGTGGCGGCCGGGTTGCCCGGCGCGTCCAGCGTGAGAATTCGTCTCGATGTATCCCAGTGTGCAATCGTGGCCCCGTCGACCGCGGCACCGTGTGGGAACCCCACTGCAGGAAGGTAAAGCTCTGTCGGGGCGGCGGCTGCGGCATCCGGCGTGAAGCTGAATTCGAGTCGATCCGGCGCGCTCGAGAGCGTCTGGAGAGTCCCGGCGACCGCCCTCAGGTAGGGCCTGTCGATCGCGGCGACGAGGTTGCGGGCGGTGACGCCGTCGGTGTCGTACGGCCCCCACAAGCCGTTATCACGTGACCAATAGGCCACACCGGCGTGGATGCCATCCATCTGCGCGTAGACCGTGTCCACATAATCGAGGGCGCCCGGCAGCGTCGTGTCGAGACCGAATTCACCGAGAATGATCGGAACGTTCCCGAGCCGTGCAGCCGTGCGTTTCGTGTTGCCGATCCACGAGGCGATGGTCGCGTCGACCATGTCGCGAGAACCGCCCGAGTAGCCGCCGCCGAGATCCATCGCGAGCGGGTAGAGGTGCGGGCAGAACGCCACCCTCGCCTCGCCCGGGCGCGAGTCGGTCACGACGCCCAGACCGCTCGGCAGACCCCAGTTCACACCCATCGCCTGCGGCTCCAGACACGCCCAGCTGTCGGGATCGACGGTGCGGATGGCGTCGAGGCTCTGCTGGTACAGGTTCGTCAGCGGGCCGGCCTCGAAAGCGGGCCCCTGCAGCGTGCCGCCAAACGGCTCGTTCATCAGGTCGTAGGCGATGACCGTCGGATTGGAGGCAAACTGTGTCGCGACCGCTTTCCATGCGTTGACGTAGTGGTCCATCAACTCGGGGTGGGTGCCCGTGGTGTTCCAGAAGTTGTCGAACGCCCGGATCACCCCCGCATCGAGGTAATAGAGCTCCCACATATCGTGTTGGCCGATCGGAAGACCGTCGGTGTACGTCGCCCAGCCCGGTGCACCATTTCCGATCCCCATGCCGGGCACGATCTCGGTTCCCCACAGGTCCTGGTGCATGTCGAGCATGACGTGATAGCCCTGCTTGGCGAACCAGTCGACGCGGGTTTCAACCTCGGCGAGGTAGGCCTGATCGTAGATTCCAGGCTGCGGCTCCACAGCGCGCCAGGAGATCAGGAACCGCACGAAATTCGTGCCCATGTCGGCATTTTCACGGGCCAGGTCCGCCTCGGTAAAGCGTGGCAGGCCGTCGACAGACGACTTAGCACTCCCGGCGGTTGAGAATCCGTGCAGTCCGAGGGCTCGTCCGCTCGTATCAGTGATCGCCGAACGCTCCGCAACCGGCATCAGCTGTCGCACGAATGCACTCTCACCTCCGGCGACAACCAGGGCAGCCAGAGCAACCAGGGAGAAGACCCGAGCACGATTCATGTTGGATCCATTCGACGGTGACGGAAACGACTGACCCTAGTATGGCCGTATGCACACGCGAATCTTCGCGCGGTGGATCAGTGTCGACCACCGCCCCGGGCTGACGGCCCTCATCATTCTTTTTCTCACGTCAGCGTTGTTCGGCGCCTGGAGCATCATGGGCTCCTGGGCGACCCACGCGTCGGTGCTTCTCGTGCCGGGTGCCATCGGCGTTCCCTTCGGCATTCCACCGGTTCGCCTCAGCCCACTCGGCGGCACCACCGCGGGCTTCTTTCTTGTCGACCTGATCGCAGCGGCCGCGATGCTTGTCGTCGCGGCGATGCGTCTCGAGAATTCTGTCCGCAGACATCCGAACGGCGGTGCGGCCCGTGCATTCTGGGCGGCCTGGGGTGCGAGTGTCTGCGGCGTCATCGTCGGCAACCTGATCCGCGCGATCTACACCACGTTCGTCGTCGATGCCAACCTCATCGGCTATCTCGGCATTCTCGTCGGCGCCGTGCTGTTCGCTGCGATCTGGGGTGGCGCCGTCGGCATTCTGCCGGGCATCGTGGCCGCCCTCGTGCGCCTCGCCAGCCGTCCCCGTGCGACGGATCCGGCCCCTCTCGTCGGGCCGGAGCCGCTCATCGGGCCGGAGCCGCTCATCGGGCCGGAGCCCCACCGAGGTGTGGCTACGCCCTGACTGCCGCCTGAGACTCGGCAACCAGGTCGACGGGGACCGCAGAGACCGTGCGGTCGATCGTGCACTGGCCCAGCACCCGCGTGCCGACGTAGACCACGGCGGTCTGTCCGGGTGCGACGCCGTTCAGAGGCTCGTTCGGAATGATCTTGAGTTCAACCGCACCGTCGGGGACACCGTCAGCGTCCGCGAGGGGAACCACCTGTGCGACAGCGGGAACCGGGTCGGCGTGGGCGCGAATCTGCACCTCACAGTCGAACGCCAGATCGGGATGTGCGGGCGGGAGTCCCGCCCAGGTGAACTTCGAGCCGGCGATCTCCGCGATGTCGAGGGCCGCACGGGGTCCGACGACGACCTCGTTGGTCTTGGGGCGAATCTCAAGCACGAAGCGCGGCTTGCCGTCGTTGGTCGGAAATCCGACGCTGATCCCCTTGCGCTGACCGACCGTGAAGGCGAGGGCTCCGTCGTGCGTGCCGATCACCGCGCCTGTCCGGTCGAGCACGGCGCCCGGTTCGGCGCCGACCTTGTCGGCGAGCCAGCCACGGGTGTTGCCGTCGGGAATGAAACAGATGTCGTGGGAGTCGGGTTTATTCGCGACGGAGAAGCCGCGCTCAGCGGCTTCGGCACGCACTTCGGCCTTCGATGGGGTCGCCCCGAGCGGGAACATCGAGTGCGCCAACTGCTCGGCGGTGAGCACGCCCAGCACGTAGGACTGGTCTTTCGCCCAGGCCGCCGCGCGGTGCAGCTCCGTGTTGCCGTCGGCATCCGTGACGATGTTCGCGTAGTGGCCGGTCGCAACGGCGTCGAATCCGAGCGCGAGCGCCTTCTCGAGCAGCGCGGCGAACTTGATGCGTTCGTTGCAGCGCATACACGGGTTCGGGGTGCGCCCGGCCGTGTATTCGGCGATGAAGTCGTCAACGACGTCGAGCTTGAAACGTTCGGAGAAGTCCCAGACGTAGTACGGGATCCCGATGATATTGGCGGCGCGCTGGGCATCCATCGAGTCTTCAATGGTGCAACAGCCACGGGCGCCGGTGCGGAGCGTTCCCGGCATTCGGCTGAGGGCCAGATGCACCCCCACGACCTCATGCCCCGCCTCGACTGCGCGGGCAGCGGCGACGGCGGAGTCGACACCGCCACTCATTGCTGCTAAAACCTTCACCGGATAAGTGTACGCGGCACTGGCTGAGTGTCGCTCGGCCGCCGAAACTAAAGCGTCGGAGTGCGGTCGGCGAACCCGGCGAGCGACGCCTGTGCATACGCCGCCGGCAGTGCTGCGATCAACGCGTCGATGTCATCGGCAGTGGTCGTGCGTCCGAGCGTCACCCGCAACGCCCCCCGAGCCTCCACCTCGCTCCGACCCATCGCGCGTAAGACGTGTGAGGGCTCGGCGATGCCGGCCTGGCAGGCCGACCCTGTCGAGACCGATACCCCGGCGACGTCGAGTAGGAACAGCAACGAATCGCCCTCACAGCCGCCGAAGGTGAAGTGGGCTGTACCGGCGAGCCGGCCGGCGGCATCCGGGTCGCCGTTCACGACGACCGCGGGCACCGCACCCTGCACGCCCGCAACCAGCCGGTCACGCAAGGCGCCCAGACGCAGAGTCTCTGAGCGGATCTGCGCGGTTGCCGCCGTGGCGGCCACGGCGAAGGAGACGGCCGCCGCGACGTCCTGTGTGCCACTGCGCACCTGACGCTGCTGCCCACCACCGTGGATCAATGGTTCGACCTTCGCGGTGCGGGCCAGAACGAGGGCACCGATGCCCACTGGACCACCGATCTTGTGGGCCGAAATGCTGAGGGCAGACACACCCACCGCGGCGAGCGCCGCAAAGTCGATCGGTTGGTGCCCATAGGCCGACACGGCGTCGATATGAACGGGGATACCGTGGGCTGCGGCGAGTGCCGCCACGTCTGCCACGGGCTGCACGGTTCCGACCTCGTTGTTCGCGGCGAGCAGGGTGACGAGCGCGACGTCGTCGGGGTTGCGGGCAATTGCGCGCTCGAGTGCCGCCACGTCGATCCGGCCGAGTGCATCCAGCGGGATCCACTCGACGAGGGCGTTCTCGTGACTGACCAACCAATCAATGGTGTCGATAGTGGCGTGGTGTTCTCCCCCGGGAGCGAGGATGCGGCGGCGCGGCGAGCGCGCCCAGTACAGTCCCTTGATTCCCAGGTTCACCGATTCGGTTCCCCCGCCGGTGAAGACCACCTCAATGGGGTCGCAGCGGACGCTCGCGGCCACCTGCTCGCGAGCCTCCTCGAGCATCCGTTTCGCATTCTGTCCGTGACTGTGGATCGAAGCAGGGTTGCCGACCAGGGTCATCGCCTGCGCATAGGCATCAATCGCAGCGGGGAGCATCGGTGTCGTCGCCGCATGGTCCAGGTAAACGGTCATTTCACACACCTCACACTCATTACTCTAGAACGCATGAGTGCCTCTGATGATCTGCACGACCTCGGAGTGCGGCTCACCCCGAGTGGTGGTGAGCTGCGGGTATGGTCCGAGCAGGCGGATGCCATGGAGCTCTGCCTCTTCGACGACACCGACCCGAATTGGATCGTCACGACTCTTCCCCTGGCGCGGGACAGTCACAATGTGTGGTCGGCGACGACGCCTCTGCTGGTGCCGGGGCGTCGCTACGGCATTCGAGTGTCGGGTCCGTCGGGCACGAACAACGCCTTTCAGCCTGAACTGACGCTCATCGAGCCCTATTCGCGGGGCGTGGTGCGGGTCGGAACCGGCCGCTACCACTCGGTCGTCGTCGACACCGCATTCGACTGGGGGTCTTCGACGAAGCCACAGATTCCGCATGGTCGCGCCGTGCTCTATGAGGCGCACGTGCGCGGGCTCACCAAGCAGAACCGAGCCATCCCCGCCGAACTGCGCGGCACCTACGCCGGACTCGCCCACCCCGAGACGATCGCCTACCTCACCGATCTCGGTGTCACCTCGGTTGAGTTGCTTCCGGTACATGCCTTTCTGCCCGAGCAGCGCCTGATCAAACAGGGACTCATCAACTATTGGGGCTACAACACCGCGAACTTCTTCAGCCCTCACCCGGAGTACGCAACCTCATCGGCGCAGGCAGCGGGGCCCGGGGCCGTGCTTACCGAATTCAAAACAATGGTCAGGCTGCTGCATGAGGCCGGCCTCGAGGTCATCCTCGACGTGGTCTATAACCACACCGCTGAGGAAGGCCTGGGTGGGCCGGTGACGAGCCTGCGCGGCATTGACAATGCCGCCTATTACCGGCACGACGCCTCCGGCGCCTCCCTCGATGTGACCGGATGCGGCAACACCGTCAACTATTCACACGAGGTTCCGCAGCGTCTGGTGCTCGACTCCCTGCGCTACTGGGCCGACGAGGTGCAGATTGACGGGTTCCGGTTCGACCTGGCCGTCACGCTCGGCCGGGACGCCGATCTGAACTTTCAGCCCGACCATCCCCTCCTCACCGCCATCCGCGACGACTCCCGGCTCTCCGGCGTGAAGATCATCGCCGAGCCGTGGGATCTGGGTCCCGGCGGCTGGCAGACCGGGCATTTCGCCACCGGATGGACGGAGTGGAACGATCGTTACCGCGATCGGATGCGGGATTTCTGGCTCGGCGACATCGCGCAGGCCCGACAGAGCGGGTCGGCCGGCAGCGGGATCGGCCGATTCGCAACCCGCCTGGCCGGGTCGGCGAATACGTTTGCCGCCGAGCGTGGACCGCTTGCCTCCCTCAATTTCATCACGGCCCACGACGGATTCACGCTGGCCGATCTGACTGCATACAACGTGAAGCACAATCTGGGTAACGGCGAAGCCAACCGGGACGGCACCGACACCAATAACTCCTTCAATCACGGCGTCGAAGGCCCCAGCTCAGATCCGGTCATCCTCGCGGCCCGGCGCAAGGCGATGCGCAACCTACTCGGTACCCTGCTGCTCTCGGCCGGTGTGCCGATGATCACGGCCGGCGACGAGTTCGGGCGCAGTCAACGCGGCAACAACAATGCCTACTGCCAGGACAGCGAATTGACCTGGCTCAACTGGGAGTTCGAGCCCTGGCAGCACGACCTGTACGGCGTCACGCGCCGCCTGCTGCAGGTGCGGCGCGAGAACCCGGCGCTTCGTCCCGAGCACTACGCCCGCCTCGGCGAGCATGTGCCGGGCTCAAGCCAGATGGACTGGTACGACACCGGCGGCGGTTCCATGTCGGAATCCGATTGGAACTCCCCCGAGCAACGCACGCTGCAGTACATCACTGCCTCAACCCCGACGCAGAATGAGCGAAACCGGGTACTGCTGGTCGTGCATGCCCTTGAGCAGGACACCGTCGTGACACTGGCCGAGCATCCAGAGGTCAGTGCGTACACCCTGCTCTGGGATTCCAACCTCGATGCCGTTCCCGATCCGGCTGCTGCCGTCACCCCTCTGGGCCCCGGGTCCCGGGTTGTCGTCGCCGGAACCTCGATGCAGTTGTACCGTGCAGACTAGAGGCGTGGTGAAGAAGACGACCGGCGGCACCGGCACGCCCGCAACCCTCGCTTTGACGCAGGCCGGGATCGCCTTTCTGCCGCACCTCTATGAGCATGACCCTGCCGCGCCCAATTTCGGGCTCGAGGCTGCGGAGAAGCTCGGTCTCGAACCGGACCGCGTCTTCAAGACGCTGCTCGCCGATGCGGACGGTGTGCTGGTGGTCGCCATTGTGCCGGTCACAGGCCTGCTCGATCTGAAGGCTCTCGCGGCAGCAGTCGGCGCCAAGAAGGCGACAATGGCCGACCCCCGACTCGCCGAGCGCAAGACCGGCTACGTGGTGGGCGGCATCAGCCCGATCGGTCAGAAAACCGCGTTGACGACGGTGATCGACGAGTCTGCCGAACTCTTCGACACCGTGTTCGTTTCGGGTGGCCGCCGCGGTTTCGACATCGAGCTTGCCCCCGCAGCGCTTGCCCGGGCGACCGGCGGAACCTTCGTCGCACTCGCCCGCGGCTAACGGGTCAGCACGCGAGGCGGCTCAGCCGGCGACAGCGACGAGCCCCATTTCGGCTGCGCTGTGCAGCAGGGGATGCCTCGGCACCACCCGCACGGTGTAGCCGAAGCCTCCCGAGTGGTTCAGCGTGACCGTGCCGACGAACAGGCGCGCACCATCGGTGCCGTTCCCCTCGGCAGCCGGGGCGGCATCCGCAGCCACGTCTGGAGCAGCATCGGGGTCGGTCCCCGTTGCCGGTGTCAACGTCTGAACGTGCACGTCGCTCAGTTCGTCGTCTCGGTGGCTCGTTCCGTACACCACCTGAACGTTCACGTCGTCCGGCGACAGCCCGCCCAGGTGCACGTGAGCCCGCAGATGAAGCTCATCACCCACCTCGGGAACCTCGGCCACACCACCCGATTCGACATGCGCCACCGAGACGCCGGGCCAGGCTTCGACCACCGCGTGTTTCCAGGCGGCGAGCTCCCGCGCGGCTCGGTAGTTGTCGGCCGACAGCCGAGCCTCGGCCCGTCCGGCCGGGCGGTACATCTTCTCGACGTAATCCTTCACCATCCGGTCGGCGGAGACCTCGGGTGAGAGCCCGGCGAGGGAGTGCCGGATCGAGTCGACCCACCGCACGGGAATGCCCGTCTCGGACCGGTCGTAGAACGAGGGCGCAACCTGATGCTCGATCAAATCGTAGAGCGCTTCGGCTTCGAACCTGTCTCGTTCGGCAGCATCGCCGCCGGCATTCGCCGAGGGAATGGCCCAGCCGTTCTGTCCGTCATAGTATTCAGGCCACCAGCCGTCGAGAATCGACAGGTTGAGCGCGCCGTTCAGCGCCGCCTTCATGCCCGACGTGCCACAGGCCTCGAACGGCCGCAGCGGGTTGTTCAACCAGACGTCGGTGCCCGGGTACATCAACTGGGCCATCGCGATGTTGTAGTCGGGGAGGAACGCGATCCGTTGTCTCAACTTCGGGTCGTCTGCGAACTGCACGATCTGCTGAATCAGACGCTTGCCCTCGTCATCGGCCGGATGCGACTTCCCCGCGATCACGATCTGGATCGGATGCTCGGGGTGGGTGAGGAGGGCGCGCAGCCGATTCGGATCATGCAGCATGAGAGTGAGGCGTTTGTAGCTCGGCACCCGGCGAGCAAAGCCGATGGTGAGCACGGTGGGGTCGAAGACGTCGCCGATCCAGCCGGGAACGGTACCGCCGGGGTGCTGCTGGCGCCAGCTGTCGGCCAGCCGAAGCCGGGCATCCGTCACAAATTGGTGACGCAGTGCGGTGCGCACGGCCCACAGTTCGTCATCGCTCACCCGCGACGACGCCCAGTCCGCGTTCGCCGTGTCGCTCGTGCCGAGCCGAGTCTCGGCGAGGGCCAGCAGCGCCGGGTCGGTCCAGGTGGGGGCATGCACGCCGTTGGTGATCGAGTCGATCGGGATCTCGGATTCGTCGAATCCGGGCCAGAGAGCTGCGAACAGGCGTCGGCTCACTTCGCCGTGCAGCTTCGACACCCCATTGGCGTGTTGGCCGAGACGCAGGCCCATCACCGCCATGTTGAACACGTCAGCCGCCCCGTCGGCCTCGGCGCCGAGCGCCAGCACGTCATCGACGTTCACGGCCGGCAGAAGATCGGAGCTGAAGTAGCGCCGAACCAGATCGAGTTCAAATCTGTCGATGCCCGCCGCCACCGGCGTGTGTGTGGTGAAAACGGTACCGGCCCGGGCCACCTGCAGAGCCTCGCCAAAGTCAAGGCCCTCACCCATCAGGCTCGAGATGCGTTCGAGGCCGAGAAAGCCGGCATGGCCCTCGTTGGTGTGAAAGACATCCGGCTCGGGATGCCCGGTGAGCGCGGTCCATCGCTTGACCGCGCGGGCTCCCCCGATGCCCAGCAGCAGCTCCTGCAGCAGCCGATGCTCACCGCCGCCACCATAGAGACGGTCGGTGACCTGACGCAGGTCATCGTCGTTTTCCGGGATGTCGGTGTCGAGAAGCAGCAGGGTGATGCGGCCGACGGCGGCCTTCCAGATGCGTGCGTGCAAAGTACGGCCGTCGGGAAGGGCCAGCGCGACGGGCATCGCCGAGCCGTCGGGGCGCCTGACCACCGACAAGGGCAGCCCGTCGGGATCCAGCAGCGGGTAGCTTTCGAGTTGCCAGCCGTCGGCCGCGATCGCCTGACTGAAGTAGCCGGCGCGGTAGAACAATCCGACACCGATCAGCGGAACTCCGAGGTCGGAGGCGCTCTTCAGATGGTCCCCGGCCAGAATTCCGAGGCCGCCGGAGTACTGCGGCAGCGCTGCGGCGATACCGAATTCGGGTGAGAAGTAGGCGATAGCCGCCGGTTTGTCGCCGTCCAGCCCCTGATACCACCGCGGCTTCTCGAGATACTCGCGCAGGTCGTCGCGCATCGCATTGACGCCCGCGACGTAGTCGACGTCGGACGCCAGCTCGATGAGTCGCGCCGGAGCGACGGCTCCGAGCAGCGCAGTCGGGTCGTGACCCACCTCGCGCCACAGCTCGGGCTCAATGTGATCGAAGAGCACGCGGGTGGGCTCATGCCAGGACCAGCGCAGGTTGCCGGCCAACTCGTCGAGTGCGGCCAGCGCAGGGGGAAGAACAGCACGGACGGTAAATTTGCGGATCGCCTTCACGGCTCAACCCTAGGGGCGCACTGTGACGAATGGATACAGCGCAGAGCCTGATTTGAGTGTATTTCACGCTACGGTCAAGGTGTGACCCCGAGAGCAGAGAAGCAGTCAGCAGGCCCCGGCATCGGACGCATTCCGATCCTCGATTTGTCCCCGCAGCTGAACGACAATCGCTGGCCGGCGAAGGCGTTTGTCGGCGAGGTGGTGCCGTTTCGAGCCACGGCGTTTCGCGAAGGGCACGATCTGATCGGCGTCACCCTGCTGCTCATCTCCCCCAACGAAACCGAGACCTCCCATCCGATGCGGCTCGTCGCACCGGGCACCGACCGCTACGAGGCACTCGTTCAGGTCACCGCGCAGGGCTGCTGGCGGTATCGGGTACGCGCCTATTCCGACGATTTCGCGACCTGGGTCCACACGGCGCGAATCAAGATTCCGGCCGACCTCGACGTCGAGCTGACGTTCGCACTCGGGGCCGAGCTGGCCCGGCGCGCGGCCGCCGAGCCGGCCCGTTCAGCCGCCGACAAGCGCCGATTCACCGCGGCCGCCCGCACCTTCCTCGACACCGCCGTTCCGGCCGCCGAGCGCCTGGCTCTGGTCGACGACCCAGCGCTGCAGGCGGCACTCGCCGTGCATCCCCTTACCTCACTCGCGAGCGAATCCGAATCCCGCCGGGTCGTTGTGGAGCGCACCCGGGCCGGGGTCGGCTCCTGGTACGAGTTCTTCCCCCGCTCGGAGGGTGCGCGCAAGGCTCCCGACGGATCCTGGACCAGTGGTACGTTCCGCACCGCCGCGCCGCGCTTGGCCGACGTGGCGGCAATGGGCTTCGACGTGGTCTATCTGCCGCCCATCCATCCGATCGGCCATGCCTTCCGGAAAGGACCCAACAACACGTTGACGGCCGGCCCGTTCGATCCAGGTTCGCCCTGGGCCATCGGCTCGTCTGCGGGCGGGCACGATGCGGTACACCCCGATCTGGGCACCCTCGACGACTTCAGATTCTTCGTCGCCCAGGCCGCGGCATCCGGAATCGACATTGCCCTCGACTTCGCGCTGCAAGCCTCACCGGATCACCCGTGGGTGTACGAGCACCCCGAGTGGTTCACGACGCTGCCCGACGGCAGCATCGCATACGCCGAGAATCCGCCCAAGAAGTACCAAGACATCTATCCGATCAATTTCGACAACGATCCCGTCGGCATCCGTGCCGAAGCGCTGCGTGTGCTGCGGCACTGGATTGGCACGGGGGTGAGCATCTTCCGGGTCGACAACCCGCACACGAAGCCCCTCGACTTCTGGGAATGGCTCATTGCGACGGTGAATGCCGAGTTCCCAGATGTCGTCTTCCTCGCCGAGGCCTTCACCCGTCCGGCCCTGTTGCAGGCCCTCGCCCAGGTGGGCTTCCAGCAGTCGTACACCTATTTCACCTGGCGCAACACAAAGGCGGAGCTCGAGGAGTTCTTCGACTCTCTCGCCCACGAGACGGCCGACTACCTGCGCCCCAACCTGTTTGTGAACACGCCGGACATTCTCACGGAGTACCTGCAGTTCGGCGGTCCCGCTGCGTTCAAAATCCGCGCGGCACTCGCCGCGACGGCGGCCCCCAGCTGGGGCGTCTACGCCGGCTTTGAGCTGTTCGAGAGCGTTGCCCGGGCGGGGGCCGAAGAGAACATCGATAGCGAAAAGTACGAGTATCGACCACGCAGTTTCGCGCGGGCCGAGGCGGCAGGCACTTCCCTGGCCCCGTTCCTCACCCTGCTGAACCGTATCCGTGCCGAGCATCCGGCACTGCGACAACTCCGCAATCTGCACATTCACGACAGCGACGACAGTGGCATCCTCGTCTACAGCAAGTTCCTGGATGCCCGGTTCACGGGCACCGGGCAGCACGACGCCGTCATCGTTGTGGCGAACGTCGACCCTCATTCGGTGCGACAGAGCGTGGTGCACCTCGACGTGAGCCGATTCGGCATCGCGCCGGGTGAGGCGTACGACGTGCACGACCTCATCACCGGGTCGATCTGGACCTGGTCGGGCGACAATTATGTGCGCCTCGATGCCTTCACCGAACCCGTGCACATCCTGCACGTTCTCCCCTCACGACACGGAGTGCGCCCATGACACCCGCCCGGCACGCCGAAGGCGTCCCCGTTCCTGAGATCCCCGCTGAGGTTCTCGCCCGCATCGCCGACGGCGCCTCGGCCGACCCCCACGCCGTGCTCGGTGCCCACCCGTTCGGCGCGACGGAGGTTACCGACCCGCTCACCGTCATCCGTGCCCTCCGCCCCCTCGCCACCGAGGTCACCGCGGTTCTGGCGACCGGCGCCCGCGTCGAGCTGGCCCACCTCGGCTTCGGCATCTGGCAGGGTGTGTCGATCGTGGGGCCCCAGGACTACGTGATTGACACCCGATATGCGGATGCCCCACCGTGGATCACCGACGACCCCTACCGCTACCAGCCCACGCTCGGCGAACTCGACCTGCACCTGATCAGCGAAGGCCGACACGAACGCCTGTGGGAGGTGCTGGGCGCGCACTATCGTGACCACGGCGGCGTGCGTGGCACGACCACCGGCACGGCGTTCGCGGTGTGGGCGCCACACGCCCAGGCGGTGCGGGTGATCGGCGATTTCAATGCCTGGAACGGCATTGCTCATGGCCTGCGCAACCTGGCCGGCACGGGCGTCTGGGAGATCTTCGTGCCGGCACTGGAGCCGGGTTCTGCGTACAAGTTTGAGATACTCGGCGCGGCCGGCGAATGGGTCACCAAAGCGGACCCGATGGCTCGGTACACGGAGCTGCCGCCGAAGACCGCTTCGGTGATCGGACAGACCAACTATGAGTGGGCGGATGCCGCCTGGCTGCACCGCCGTGCGGCCACCGACCCGCACGACGCACCACTCAGCATCTACGAGATGCACGTGGGATCGTGGCGACCCGGGCTGGGCTACCGAGAGCTCGCCGATGAACTGATCGAATATCTGCACGAGCTCGCATTCACGCACGTCGAGTTCATGCCGCTCGCGGAGCATCCGTATGGGCCCTCGTGGGGTTACCAGGTGACCGGCTATTACGCCCCGACGAGCAGATTCGGCCATCCCGACGACCTGCGCTACCTGATTGACAGGCTGCATCAAGCCGACATCGGCGTGATTATGGACTGGGTACCGGGCCATTTCCCGAAAGACGACTTCGCACTGGCCCGTTTTGACGGCCAGGCCCTCTATGAGCATCCTGACCCCCGACGCGGAGAACAGCTGGATTGGGGCACCTACGTCTTCGACTTCGGGCGACCGCAGGTGCGCAATTTCTTGGTCGCCAACGCCCTCTACTGGCTCGAGGAGTTTCACATCGACGGGTTGCGTGTCGATGCCGTCGCATCGATGCTCTACCTCGACTATTCGCGCGAAGACGGCCAGTGGGCGCCGAACGTTCACGGTGGGCGCGAGAATCTCGAGGCGATCGCGCTCCTCCAAGAAGTCACGGCCACCGCCTATAAGCGCAACCCGGGTACTCTCATCATCGCCGAAGAATCCACCAGCTGGCCCGGCGTGACTGCGCCGACTTTCGCCGGCGGATTGGGCTTCGGGCTCAAGTGGAACATGGGCTGGATGCACGACTCGCTGCGCTACATGCAGGTCGATCCGGTGTATCGCGCGTATCACCACAACGACATCACCTTCTCGTTCGCGTATGCGTTCAGTGAGAATTTTCTGTTGCCGATCAGCCATGACGAGGTCGTCCACGGCAAGGGTTCCCTGGTGTCAAAGATGCCCGGCGACTCGTGGCAGCAGCTCGCTAATGTGCGCGCGTACCTGTCGTTCATGTGGGCGCATCCGGGTAAACAATTGCTGTTCATGGGCCAGGAGTTCGGCCAGCGCTCCGAGTGGAGTGAGCAACGCGGCCTCGACTGGTGGATGCTCGACCAGCCCGACCACCGAGGTCTCTTCGCACTTGTCGGCGCGTTGAACCGAACCTATCGGGCGACACCGAGCCTGTGGGCGCTCGACAATGATTCGGCCGGATTCGAGTGGTTGGACGGTGGGGCGGCAGCCGAGAACGTCGTCTCGTTCCTGCGTTGGGACTCAGACGGCAACCCCATCGCCTGCCTGTTCAACTTCTCAGGCGCTCCGCACGTCGACTATCGAATCGGGCTGCCCGCCGCCGGCATCTGGGATGAATTACTGAACACGGATGCCCATGAGTTCGGCGGTTCCGGCGTCGGCAACCTCGGACAGGCGCATGCTGTGGCCGAGCCTTGGGCGGGCCGACCGGCCTCTGTCTCGCTCACGCTGCCGCCGCTGGCCGGCCTCTGGTTGAAGCTGAGGCACTGAAACGACGGCTGCCGAAACGGACAGGACGACCTGAAAGTGGTGTGGAGTTAGTAGAGCAGTCCAGCCAAGCGTGCACGAGCCGGGGCCACCCGAGGGTCTTCCACCCCGACGACCTCGAAGAGTTCGAGAAGTCGCGCCCGCACCAGGTTCTTACCCGCCGCATCGAGCGTCGGAAACAACCTCAGCAGCCGGTCGAACGCGTCCGCGATATGTCCGCCCGACAGGTCGAGGTCGGCCACCAACAGCTGTGCATCGACATCGTCGGGGGCCGCGGCGGCCCGGCTCCGAATCTGTTCGATGGTCTGACCCTGCAGCCGGTGCAGCAGGCTCACCTGCGCCAGGCCGGCGACGGCCATGGTGTCGCGAGGATCGCTGGCCAGGGCTGACTTGTATGCGGCAATAGCTGCCGGGTAGTCCGCCCGCTCGATGGCGTCATAGGCAGCCTGATGCAGCGGCGGCAATTCCGGTTCGACGGGCTCGGCCGCCGCGGAATCGGTTGCTGAATCTGTCGATTCCGCGACACCAGTGACCCCGTTTTGCGCGGCGAGGTCGAGCAGTCGAGCGACGACATCGCGAATCTCGGCTTCAGGGATGGCACCGGAGAAGAGCTGAACCGGCTGACCGCTGAGCACAGCGGCAACAGTCGGCACCGATTGCGCGGCAAACGCCTGTGCCAGCTGAGGGTTGGCATCGACATCGACTGTGGTGAGCACGAAACGCCCGCCGAACTCGGTGGCGAGTTTCGCCAGTACGGGGGTGAGCGTCGTGCTCGGCTCTGACCACGCGGCCCACAGTCCGACGATCACCGGAACGCTCATCGAAAGCTCAAGCAGCTCACCGAAGTTGGCGTCGGTGCCCTCGAGTACGAGGCTCGGAACCGGCACGACGGCGCCGGCTGCACCGGCACCGGTTGCCCCAGGATCGCCCGCCACGCGGGGTGCCGAGGCGGCTCCGGGTGCCGGTCGGTTCACGAGTGACGAGAGATCGACAGCGCCACGGAGATTGACGCCGGAGGGAGGAACAGAGGTCATGGGAGCTCCACAGAAGCAATCAGTCCTTGGGCGAAACCAAGGAGAACAATTTTTTCGCCCGAGCCAGCGGCCGGAACATGGAAGAGAAGCTGGTCGGAATAGGTGCTTTGAAGACCCTTGGCGGATGACGCCACACCCGACAGCGCCGCACTGGCCGAATCGGGATTCGAACTCACAGTTGCGCCGGCGTCGACAGGTCTCACGGTCGCGATCTCGTTGAGGTTCACGGCGACGATTCCTCCCGAGTCGTTCGTCGCCAGGGCGAGCGGCTGCCCGGAACCGGGAGCCACCGAATACTCAATCGCGGCGGTCGACGGAAGCTCGGCAGCGGTCTGATCCTTAGAGGCCTGAACCTGAGCACGGAAGGTGTCACCCTTCACCTCAAACAGGTCGGAGTACTCACTCGCCTCCCCCTTCTGCAGGACATCCCCATAAGCCGCGGCGATCTTGTCTGGCGGCAACACCAGAAGTTTGACGTCAGGCTTGATGATCGGGGCACCGATCGCGGCCGGGGCCACGTCGGGCACGGGGGCAGCCGGGACCAGCTGAATGGCGTACTCGACGAGATAGTTGGCGCGCGGCGACTGCTGCGTCAAGACGAGTGCCGTCGGAGCTTCCTTGGGGTTTGTTCCTTCGACCACCGTCATCACCATGCGCGGCCATCCTGGCGACTGCTGGGGAAGGGTGAGCGCAAAAGTGGAGTCAGGGATCGCCTGTACCGGGGCCACGTCTGCCTTCACGGCACGGATCTTATAGTTGATCAAGCGTTGTTCCAGCGCGGGCCCGGTGAACCGAGTCGCGATCGCGTCGGAGCTCAGTGACGTGTCCGCCTCGGTGGCAACAGCGGCGATGCGGTGAACGATCTGCTCCAGCTGCGGCACTGTCACGGCCGGGAGCGGGATATCAGCGGCCGCGTCGGGAGCTGCTGTCGCGTCCAACGTGGGTGAGGCCGTCGGCGTGACCGCGCCGGACGAGCTGGGCCAGAAATCCGGTGAGCACCCCGTGAGTACCAGGCCCGAAACAAGCAGCACGGGCACGATCGCGATCATTGATCGACGCGGACCGGTGATCTCACTCGCCTTGATGGCTTTCGGCCGCGGCGCGCGCGGAAGCTTCGGCATTCGGGGACCTCGCGGAAGGTTGCGACGGGGCCCTTGCGAACGACGCAGGTGCAGAAGAGCCCACAGATAGAGTGCGAGCCCGATCAGGGCCAGAACGGCACCCCCGACGATCAAGGGTCCAGCCCACGGGGTGGCGTTATTGGTGGGCCATTCGACGCTCACCCGAGTCGGGGCCGGCTTCGTTCCGTCCGATGCGACGATCACCGAAATTCCCGCCGGCACGTTGATCGTTCGTGTCAGGTGCTGCTGCGCGCTGAATTCCTCGAGCCAGAGGTCAGAGCCAGCAGGATTCGTCGGAAGCGCGGCAGTGGCGTCCGGCGTCCCGATGGCGGGCGGAGAGGAGGGCGACGGAGTCGACGGTGACGACGTTGACGACGGCGTCTCAGGTGCCGGCGCCGTGTGGATCTTTGCCTTCAGCGCTGTGCCGTCCTTCTTCAGCGACACGTCGGAATAGGTCGATCCATCAACCCAGGCACGCACGTCTTCGCTGCGCCCATAGGCCATGAACACGGGTGAACCGCCACTGATCGTGAGGGTTTGCGGCCCTGCATGCGCGGCCAGTGCCGACGCGTCGATAACGGCGTAGGGAGCACCGTCGGGAATGCTCGCGCTCAGGCTGGTTGAGGCCGGCTCGAGGAACACCGTTCGCTGGGCGAAGCCGAGCACGATCATCACGACCGATAAGACGAGTGCCACGATGGCAAAAACAAAACGCACGAATACCTTCCTGTGTTGCCATTGCAGTGACGCGATGATGTACGCGCAACCCCTTTTCGAGCCTGAAAGACAACAGACACAGAAACGCAACGATACTGGGTCACCCTGAGTGCCGCCTAATAGTAGCCTTGTGCGAGTCGGCATGATTGGATCTCCGGTCAGGCTAAAATTGCAAGGCTCGTTGAGTTCGGGCACCGTTATGAGGAGAAAAACGTGGCGACCGACGAAGGTGACTTCACTCAGGCCTTTCGCGGCTATGACAAGGACGAGGTTGACAAGGCCCTGCAGGGCCTGCGCCGCGATCTGATTCAGGCCAACGCACAAAGCACCGAGGCCGGCAAAGAGATCAAGCGTCTTTCCGCCCGAATCGACGAGCTCAACGCCGAGATCGAAGAAGTCGGAAGCCCCACATTTTCGGGTCTCGGCACAAAACTTGAAAACACACTGCGGGTCGCTGAAGAGCAGTCAACCCGCGTGATCGCCCAGGCCGACATCGACGCAGACAAGCTGCGCGCCTCCGTCGAGGGCGAGGTGCAGGCTCTCCGTCGCGATGCCACCGAGCACGCCGAGCGCACACTGTCTGACGCAACCATCAAGGCCCGACGGATCCTGGAAGACGCCCGAGCTGAGGCTGATGATCTGGTCGCACGCGCTCAGGAAGAGCGTGAACTGATCACGCAGGATGCCGCGCATGAGGCAGCCTTCACCCGCGGTGCCGTTGCGACGGAAGCCGCCGAATTGCGCGCAACAGTAAAGCGTGAAGTTGCTGCCATCCGTTCCGACGCCGAACGGGAAGCCGCCGAAGTCCGAGTCGTTGCCCAGCGTGAAGCCACCGAGGCTCGCGAAATTGCGGCAGGACTTACGAGTGAAACAGAGCTCACCCGTGCCGAGGTCGCCCATGAACTTGATCAGAAGCGTGCAGATCTGACTCGCGAAACCGAGCAGACTCGCATCGACCTCGCCGCCGAAACCGAACAGGCCCGCGTGGATCTTGAGCGCGAGACGGCATCCAGTCGAATCGCCCTGGCCCAGGAGATCGAAGATGCACGCGCCGATCTCGCCGCAGAGCTCGAGCAGGCGCGCACTGAGCTTGCACGCGAGATCGAACAGGCTCGCATCGACCTCGACGTGCGGAGCGACCAGGCTCACACCGATCTGGCCCGTGAACTCGACCGCAAACGTGCCGCGGTGACCCACGAGCTCGGTCTCGCTCGGGCAGATCTCGCCGCCGAGGTGCAGCAGTCCAGAGCCGACCTTGCCCGGGGCACGGAGCAGGCCCGGGCCGACTTCGAGGCCGAGAGCGAACAGGCTCGAATCGATCTTGAGAATCACCTCACCGCAGCTCGCAAGAAGGGCGAGCACGAGGCTGCCCGGCAGAAGCGTGAAATCGAACAGGCCCGTGCCGACTTCGAGGTCGAGTTGAAGGCGCGCCGTGACGAGGCAGAGAAGGACTTGCTTGCCCGTCACCAGGAAGCCGTTTCACAGACGCAGAAGTTCCAAGCGGATGCCACGAACCAGCTGACTGAGACGTCGAATCGAACCGTTGAACTGCGTGCGCTCAATGAGCAACTCGACACGGTTGCCCGCGACGAAGCCAAGGCCCAGAAGCAGGCCGCAGAAGACCAGGCCGAGCGGATCGTGCAGGACGCTCAAGACAAGGCGAGCGCGCTCGTTGCGGATGCGGAGGACCGCACTCACGCGATCGTGGCCGACGCAGATGCCCGACTCGCCCAGATTCGTATTGAACGCGATGCCGTCGCCGGCTACTTCGAGAGCCTGCGTGGAGTTCTGACGCAAGCCGAGAAGGTCGCCTCCGATACCGAATAGTTCCACGTGACCGGTTGACCGAAAGATGGGGATGAACCAGTGAAGATCCACAACGCGTTTCGCTTGGGGCTGATCGGCACGCTCGGCGTCGGCGTCGGCCTGCTCATCATCAGCTCGGTGATCACCCTGCAAACGATCATCACGTACATCGGCGCAGCGCTGTTCCTCTCCTTAGGACTCGACCCGGCAGTATCGTGGCTCGAGAAGAAGAAGTTCCCGCGCTGGGCCGCCATCTTGACCGTGTTGGTGGGAGTACTGGGGGTACTCACCGGCGTCGTCTTCGCGATCATTCCGATCGTCGTCGACCAGGTCGCCAAGCTCTCAAAAATCATTCCTCAGCTGATCGACGGCATCAATACGTCGACACTGATCGATGATCTGCAACAGCAGTTCCCGGCCCTCAAGATCGACAAGATTGCTTCCTCGATCACCGACTACCTCGGAGGCAATCTCACCAGCATCACCTCCACCATCGTGCAATCGGGCCTCGCCGTCGTCAGCGGACTTTTCGGTGGCCTGATCATCCTCATTCTCACGCTCTACTTCACGGCATCCCTCGGAAGCCTCAAACGCGCGACGTACCAGCTTGTACCCGCATCAAAGCGTGAGCGTTTCGCGGACCTGAGCGAGCAAATCACGACGGCCGTCGGCCGTTATGTGGTCGGCCAGGCGGCACTCGCCGCCTGCAACGGCGTGCTCAGCTTCATCTTTCTCTCGATCATCGGGGCTCCATTCCCGGCCCTGCTCGCGTTCATCGCGTTCCTGCTGTCGCTCATTCCGCTGGTGGGTACCATCACGGGTTCGGTGATCATCGTGCTGACCTGTTTAATTCCGGGCATCGGAAGTTCACCGCTCACCGCGCTCGTCGCCGCAATCTACTATCTCGTGTACATGCAGGTCGAAGCATACGTTCTCAGCCCGAACATCATGAACCGGGCGGTTGCGGTGCCGGGCGCACTCGTCGTGATCGCAGCGTTGGCCGGAGGGAGCCTGCTGGGCCTTCTCGGAGCGCTCATCGCGATTCCGGTCGCCGCATCGGTGCTCATGATCATCAAGCAGGTTGTGGTCCCCCGCCAGAACGAACTCTAAACACGCGCCCTGCGGCTACGGCGCCGTCCACACCGTGGGCAACGGCGCCGCCGCGGGGTTGACAACCGCGACGATTTCGTTGAGCACGCGGCGAGTCTGGTTCTCGCCCACCCAGAGGTGTTTGCCACCATCGACGGCGATCAACGTGGCGTCGGGAACGCTCCTGAAACGCTCGCGCGCCTCGGCCGGCTGCAGATAGTCGTCATGTTCTGGGATCAGCGCGACGAGACGGCGAGAGTCACCGGCCCACGCCGCCAACTCGGCATCCGTGGCCCGGTGCAGCGGAGGGGAGAGCAGGATGGCGCCCCTGATCGGATGCTCGAGCCCGTATTTGATGGCCAATTCCGTGCCGAACGACCAACCGACGAGCCACGGATTCGGCAATGACCGTGCCCTGACGAAGTCCATTGCCGCGGCAACATCGGCACGTTCGGTGACACCCGCACCGAACGTGCCGCCACTCGTGCCGCGCGGCGAACTGGTTCCACGCGTATTGAACCGCAGCACGGCGATGTCGGCGAGAGCGGGAAGCCGTCCCGATGCCTTGCGCAGAATGTGCGAGTCCATGAAACCGCCCGCGGTGGGCAGAGGATGCAGGGTCACGAGGGTTGCGACCGGCACACGATCACGGGGCGTCGCCAGTTCGCCCACGAGAGTCACTCCGTCACTCGTGTGCAGTTCAATGTGCTCGCGCAGGGCCGGCAGTTCGACGCCTCCGCGGACCTCGACGGTGTCGTGCTCCATTTGAGCTCCTTCAGGAATAGTGCGAGTGGGTGACTATTTGATCCGCCAGCAGTGCGAATGCCAATGTCGGCGCCCGGCAACGTCGGCAGCGTCACCGGTCACACCGTCGGCACGCCAGGCGACGAGGTGTGAACGCCCCGGGGCGATTTCGAGGTTGCAGCCGGGGCAGAGATAGCTCTTCACCGCCTGGGCAGCCGAGATGGGCTGCACGTTCCACTCGCCGTCACGTTTGGTTTCGCTGCGACGCCACCCCGCACGAAGCTGGGAAAGGTCGTTCGCCTCAGGCTCGCCCGGGCCATTTCGGTGTCCTTTGGGGCGGTTACTGCGAGGCATGAAACAAGTCTATGGGAGAGAATTGCCCGCACCGATCGCGAAGTGGCTAGTACCAGCCCGCATCCTCAGAGTGCGCCCAGGCGCCGCAGGGACTCCCGTAGCGACCGCCGATGTAGCCGAGGCCCCACTCAATCTGGGTTGCCGCGTTCGTCTCCCAGTCGCTGCCCGCTGAGGCCATCTTCGAGCCGGGCAAGGCCTGCGGAATGCCGTAAGCCCCGCTCGAGCCGTTCATTGCGTTCACTCGCCAGCCCGATTCGCGGCTCCAGAGCGAGACCAGGCAATCGAACTGCTCGGTTCCCCAGCCGCGAGCGGACACGGCGCCGGCAGCGTACGCCTGTGCTGAGCCTGGATCCGGAATCGCCGCTGCGGGCGCGCTGAAGCGGGCGGTTTCGGCGACGGGAGGAGGCGGGGGCGGGGGTGCGGCCTCCGAGCGGAAGGTGTCCCGGGTGATTGTGTGGTTGAACGTCGACGCAACGACAATGCTTTGTTCGTTCAACCCGCCAAAGCGATCCGAGGGCGCTTGGTAATACGGGGAAGCGGTTGCGCCAGAATACGGATCGACGACGTTCACGAGGATGAAGCTTGACGCGGCAGTGAACGCGAACACGAACAGAGCGGCGCGGCTACGCGAAGGGGGTCGGTACATTCGAGCTTTCACCGGCCTCACGACCGCGACTCGCTCGATTGTCTTCGAATATCTACCCATCGGTATTCGACCCTAGCCGAAATCCCGTGCCTGAGCCAGATCGCCACGCACGATCAGCGCACGGCCAACATGACGTCCACGACGCTGTCGAGCACGGCGTCGACCTGGTTTTCGCGGTACCCGCCGCGTTGTGGGCGAAAGACTGCGCCCCGAACATCGTCGGCGGTGAGCGGAAAATCACTGTCGAAGTATTTCACCAGCCGGGAGGAAAAGCGATCGACATCGGTGCGGTTGTAGCCAATACTCAAAAAACTGGTCCGGGCAAAGCGCTTTCCGCCTGGTCGGCGAAGGCGGGCCACGAGAACCTGGGCCTCACGCTGCGCGTCGGCAAGCCAGGCCTCCTCCCCCACCGCCTGGGTCGCTCCGGCACGTTCGCGGGCCGCAAACGCGTCTTCGAGGCGCTCAAGAGCGGCATCCACATGCTCGGCGGAGTAACCGTTCTTTGCCATCGAGAATGCCGTGGCGCGGATCTGCTGCGCCGTGAGCGTGTCGGACGGGCCTGCAGCGTCGTACGCCTGCCGGGCGGAGGCGAGGAAGTCGTCCACCTGGGAAATGGCATAGCCGAGGGTCTTCTTGCCGGTTCGAGGAAACGTAGTGCTCACCGGCTCATTCTCCCCCACGAACGCACGCATTGTCGAAAGGCGACACGGCTAGGCGAAGATCAGGTAGAGCGCGTAGGCAGCGGCGGCAGACGGAAGAATCGAATCGAGTCGATCGAGGAACCCCCCGTGGCCCGGGAGCCATGAGCTCATGTCTTTGATCCCGAGATCACGTTTGATCAGGGATTCTGCAAGATCACCGAATGTCGCGGTCAGCACCATCACGGCACCGAAAATCAGCCCGAACCACCACGGCTCGCCCAGCATGAACAGTGCCAGCAGAACTCCCACGATCAGGCACGCGAGCACCGCGCCCAGAAAGCCTTCCCAGGTCTTTTTCGGGCTAATGGTCGGCGCCATCTTGTGTTTGCCGAAATTCAGTCCGCTCACGTAGGCGCCGGTGTCCGCCGAAACAACCAGGAGAATAAACGCCAGGGTCCACCATTCCCCGCCCGGCTGAGTCGTCAGCAGCACGGAGAAACTTGCCAGAAAAACGACGTACACCTGAACGAGAAATCCGCCGCCGATGTCTTTCAACATGTCGGCAGGCGGCACCCGCCGACTGGGCCAGGCCATTTCAACGACGCGCCAGAGCGCGATGAAGGCGATCCCCCCGAGCAAGGTCAGCCACTGTCCCGGTGCGTCCCAGTAGAACGCGGCCGGGACCACGGAGATCGCCGCGATAACCACAGGAATAGGCGGCACGTTCCGGCCGGCATGGCGCAGCGCCTGAACGAATTCAAACGCCGTAAACCCAACGATCACGACCGCAAAGGCCATGAACAGTTCCTTGATGAAAATGAGGCTGCCCACCAGGGCGAGACCCAGCACCAGGCCGATCAGAATCGCCAGAATGAGGTTACGGCCGGTGCGCGCTTCAATACGGGCGTTCGTCGCGTCGATCTGCGCGCGTGTCGCGTGCACCTGACGCTCCACGTCGGCACGCTTCTGGCGCACCTGCGCACGAAATTCGGCACGGGTGACGCCATGCCCCCGCCGGTGCGGTCGGCCCCCCTGCGGATCATCCACCATGTCGATGATCTCCCCTAGAGCTCGAGGAGTTCGGATTCCTTGCGCTTCAACGCGTCGTCGATGCTGTCAACGTGGCTCTTCGTGATCTGCTCCAGCTCTTTCTCAGCGCGCGCCACCTCGTCGTCACCGACTTCACTTTTCAACGCGTCAAGCTCATCTTTCGCCTTGCGACGGATGTTGCGCACGGACACCTTGGCGTCTTCACCCTTGGTGCGCACGATCTTCACGAACTCTTTGCGGCGATCAGCGGTCAGCTCGGGAAGGCTGGCCCGAATGATGGCGCCGTCGTTGCCGACGTTGGCTCCCAGGTTGGGCGTGTCGCGGATGGCCTGCTCGATATCGCGCAGTGCACCCTTGTCGTAGGGGGTAATGAGAAGCGTGCGTGCTTCTTGGTTCTGCAGTGCCGCCAGCTGGTTCAGCGGGGTCGGCGTACCGTAGTAGCTCACCATGATCTTGGCGAAGAGTTGGGGGTTGGCGCGTCCGGTGCGCACAGTGCCAAAATCATCTTTGGCGGCTTCGAGCGTCTTAGTCATACGCTCGGCGGCGTCGGACAGAACATCCGTAATCACGGGGACTCCTTCTGTGTGGGCTTCACTAATCTTAGTTGGACACGAGGGTGCCGAGGTCGGCACCGAGAATAGCCGCCGTGACGTTGCCGTCCGGTGCCATGCCAAAGACCTGCATCGGCATGCCGTTATCCATGCACAGGCTGAAAGCGGTCGAGTCAACGACCTTCAGCCCGCGTTGGAGGGCATCCTGGTAGGTGATTGCATCGATCTTGTGTGCGTCAGGGTTGGTCCGCGGGTCGTCGGAGTACACGCCGTCAACGCCGTTCTTGGCGACAAGCACCACGTCGGCCGAGATTTCGAGCGCGCGCTGTGCGGCAACGGTGTCGGTCGAGAAGTACGGCAGCCCGGCGCCGGCACCGAAAATAACAACGCGACCCTTCTCCAGGTGGCGCTCTGCGCGGCGCGGAATATACGGCTCAGCCACCTGGGTCATCGCGATGGCCGACTGCACACGAGTTTCGGCGCCGGCCTGCTCCAGGAAGTCCTGCAGCGCGAGGGCGTTCATCACGGTACCCAGCATTCCCATGTAATCGGCACGACCGCGATCCATGCCGCGCTGGGAAAGTTCGGCGCCGCGGAAGAAATTGCCGCCGCCGACGACGATGGCAATCTCTACTGTTTTGGCAGCCTCGGCGATTTCACGGGCGAGCGCGCCCACCACGTCGGGATTCACGCCGAGGGCGCCGCCTCCGAATGCCTCGCCGGAAAGCTTGAGGAGAACTCTGCGCTTCGTGGTTGTCTGATTCTGGATCGTTTCTGACATGCGTACGAGCCCTTCCGTTGTGTCCTGGTGATAAAGCTACTGGCGCGTGGGCGCACAGAAAAGGGAGACCGGATGGCTTACGCTATCCGGTCTCCCTCATAGTTTCAGTTACGCGCCGACCTTGAATCGGGCGAAGCCTGAGACCGTAACGCCTGCATCGGAGAGAACCTTCGACACCGACTGCTTGTTGTCCTTGGCGTAATCCTGCTCGAGCAGTGCGACCTGCTTGAAGAAGGCGTTCACACGACCCTCGACGATCTTGGGCAGTGCCGCTTCGGGCTTGCCTTCGTTCTTCGAGATTTCGGTGACGATCTTGCGCTCGGACTCGACGGCCTCGGCAGGAACGTCGTCCTTCGACAGGAACTCGGGGTCGGCGAAAGAGATGTGCTGCGCGATGCTGCGAGCCGTTTCTGCGTCGTCACCCGTGTAGCCGACCACAACGCCGACCTGCGGGGGCAGGTCCTTGCTGGTCTTGTGCAGGTAGATTGCGAAGTTCTCACCCGAAACGGCTGCGATGCGACGCAGCTCGATCTTCTCGCCGAGGATTGCGGCCTCGTCGTTGATGAGCGTTGCGACGTCACCGGCACCCGCGGGAGCTGCAAGAGCTTCCTCAAGTGTGGTCGCAGCGGCGGCGGCAACCGCATCCAGAACCTTGTCGGCCAGGGCGACGAACTTGTCGCCCTTCGCAACAAAGTCGGTCTCGCACGCGAGTTCGATCAGTGTGGCCGTGTTGCCGATTTCCTTGGCGGCGACGAGTCCCTCAGAGGTGGAACGGTCAGCGCGCTTGGCGTTGCCCTTTGCACCCTTAAGACGCAGGATCTCGACGGCCTTTTCCATGTCGCCATCGGCTTCGACGAGAGCGTTCTTGGTGTCGACCATGCCGGTGCCGAGGCGTTCGCGCAGGGCCTTGACGTCAGCGAGGCTAATGCTTGCCATAACTGGGTTCCTTACTTGGTCTCGTCAGCGGCGGACTCTGCAACAACCGCGGCAACTTCGCCTTCGACGAAGTCGGCTTCGACGGCTGCCACAGCCGCGTCGGCGACCTTGGCGGTCTCGGCGGAGGACTGGGCCGGGGTGGACTCAGCTTCGGTGGTCTCTGAGGCCTGGAGAAGCTCTGCTTCCCAGGCAGCCAGCGGCTCAACCTCGACGCCCTCTTCAGGCTTCTGGTGACGCTGGATGAGGCCCTCTGCCGCTGCGTCCGCAATGATGCGGGTCAGCAGGCCGACCGAACGGATGGCGTCGTCGTTGCCCGGGATCGGGTACTGGACGTCGTCCGGGTCGCAGTTCGTGTCGAGGATCGCGATGACGGGGATACCAAGCTTCTTGGCTTCGTCGATAGCGAGGTGCTCCTTGTTGGTGTCGACAACCCACAGCGCCGACGGCGTCTTCGTGAGGTTGCGGATACCACCGAGGCTCTTGTGCAGCTTGACGAGCTCGCGCTTCTTGATGAGCAGTTCCTTCTTCGTGAAACCGCTCTTCGCGGTGTCATCGAAGTCCAGTTCTTCCAGTTCCTTCATGCGAGCGAGACGCTTCGACACGGTCTGGAAGTTGGTGAGGAGGCCACCGAGCCAGCGCTGGTTGACGTAGGGCTGGC
Organism: Leifsonia psychrotolerans; assembly: GCF_013410665.1. Classification (NCBI taxonomy): domain Bacteria; kingdom Bacillati; phylum Actinomycetota; class Actinomycetes; order Micrococcales; family Microbacteriaceae; genus Glaciibacter; species Glaciibacter psychrotolerans. The sequence goes on from NZ_JACCFM010000001.1 coordinate 1,295,193, forward strand.
CGACGCGAGTCGCCTGCTCCGAGATCGATTCCTGTGCCTGCTTCTTGGTGCCGACAAAGAGGATGGTTCCGCCGTGTGCGACGGTCTCCTTGACGAAGTCATAAGCCTTGTCGACGAATGCGAGCGACTGCTGCAGGTCGATGATGTAGATGCCCGAACGCTCGGTGAAGATGAAGCGCTTCATCTTCGGGTTCCAGCGACGGGTCTGGTGCCCGAAGTGAACGCCGCTGTCGAGCAGCTGGCGGATTGTTACGACGGCCATGAGCCGTTCTCCTTATCCGACGTTGTGCGCCTGGGCAGCACAACGACAATCGGTTTGCGCAATGATCGGTTGATCATTACTCCTGGTGCCCGGCGCACAACCGCCTGCGCTTCATGAGGAAGTCAGGACCGAGTGGGTGTGGGAGCCATGTGGGCACGCGTAGTCATCCCGAATGACCGGGATGCTTCAAAAACTCTACCACTTCCACAGTGCTCCCCCGTGCGGCAAGGCCCCTGCACACTCCGGCACCCGTGGAGTTCTCCACTGTTTGGCGTTCACCCGGCCTCGGAGGGTCATCCCTTCGGCACGCTGGTCCGCATGAGTACATCGCGAATCATTCGATCGTTGGTCGTGGCCGCGACCATTGTCGGCCTCGCCGGCGCGTCAGCCCCACCCGCCGCGCCGAGTTCGTCCACACCGCGCTGGTCCTGGCCGGTGCAGGGGTATTCACCGGTCATCCGGCCGTTCCTGGTGCCCGAAACGCCCTATTCCGCCGGGCACCGCGGTATCGATCTCGACGCCCGCTCCGGGGCCGTCGTGATTGCCCCGTTCGTCGGCACCGTGAGCTTTGCCGGGCACGTTGTCGACCGCGACATCGTCTCGCTCAGTCATGACGGCGATCTGGTCTCCAGCTTCGAGCCCGTCACGGCGGTGGTTTCGGTGGGCGATCAGGTGACGACCGGCCAGCCGATCGGCACTGTCGCGGCGGGCGCCCATTGCGACTCCCTCTGCCTGCACGTCGGGGTGCGGCTCCACGGGGAGTACATTTCGCCCCTCGCCCTGATCCAGGGCATCCCGCGCGCCGTCCTCCTGCCGCTGCAGCCACTACAGCCACTCAGGCGCGAGGGTGGGCCGTGAGATAGCTCTGCTTGAGCCGCTCGGCCGAGACATGCGTATAAATCTGAGTCGTACCCAGACTGGCGTGACCCAGCAGTTCTTGAACCGCACGCAGGTCCGCTCCTCCGTCCAGGAGATGAGTGGCTGCCGTGTGCCGCAGCGCGTGCGGGCCGGCCGGGCCGTTGCCGGGCAGGTCAGACACCAGCCCCGCGACGAGTCGATACACCGACCGCACGCCGAGTCGGGTCCGCCGGGCCCCGATGAACAGTGCCGCGGTGGGCAGAGTCGGATCGGTCAGCGCCGGGCGGGCTTGACGCAGGTAGTCGACGAGTGCGGTCTGGGCGGGAACACCGAAGGGCACCACGCGTTCTTTGGCCCCCTTGCCGGTGACCCGAACGGTGAGGCGATCGAAGTCGACATCGCTCAGGTCGAGGCCAACGAGCTCGGAGACGCGCAGCGCCGAGGCGTAGAGCAACTCGATGATGGCCAGGTCGCGCAGTGCCGCCGGGTCTGCACTCGTGGCACGAAGCGTGAGCGATGCGAAGAGATCGTGCATCTGCGAGCGATTGATGACTCGGGGCAGCGGTCGACCCGGTTTCGGTGACCGCAATCGAACGCCCGGATCCGTCGCCAGGGTTTCTGTCGTCACAAGCCACGCCGTGAAGCTCCGCGCCGCCGCGGAACGGCGTGACAGGGTGGCCCGGGACAACCCCGATTGGCTGCCCAGCCACACCCAGTCGCGCAGCAGATCGAGGGTGAGCTCCTGCACAGCAGTCGCGTTCCGGGCCGACGCGAATTCACGAAGATGGGTCAGATCAGAGCGATACGCACGCACGGTATGCAGGGAGTACGCGCGCTCGGCCTGCAGGTAGGCCAGAAAATTGTCGATGGCAACCGACATTTCATTCCACTCGGAGCTCATCAGCGCTCCTGTTTCGAGAAGGCGTTCAGGCGATCGTCGGCGTTCAACAGTTCCAAGCGGGCCAGAAAGGTCGCGTCGAAGTGGGTTGCGACATCAAACTCCCCCACCGGCACCACTGAATGCACGATCTGGTCGTCGTACACGTGCACGAGATTGAATGATTGGCCACCGACCACCCCGGTCAGTTCGCGCACCGGCGCACTGACATCCATGGTGTAGCACGTGGCGGCTGCGACCGACACGGGGATTCCCGCGAAGAGTCCGGTCGTGGCGTAGTGCAGATGCCCACCCAGGATCGCTCGAATATCGCTCCCTCGGACGACCTCGGCGAGCCTCTCCTGCTTCTGCAACTCGAGAATGCTCATCAGCGACAATGGCGTGGGTATCGGCGGGTGGTGCAGGGCGAGCAGAGTGCCGTGTGGAGCAGGGACGCGCAGTACACCGGCCAGCCAGTCAAGCTGCGTCTCGCCCAGTTCGCCGTGGTGGTAGCCGGGCACGCTTGTGTCGAGTGAGACGATGCGCAGACCTCGAATATCAACGACGCGGTCGACAGGCTCTGCTGAGGCGGGCTCCCGCAGAAGCTCGGTGCGGAAGGCCCCGCGTGCGTCATGGTTTCCCATCACCCAGATCAGCTGTGAGCCAAGCTGCTTCGCCGTCGCTTCGACGAGGTCACGGATGCGCCGGTAGGCATCGGCCTCACCGCGATCTGCGATATCACCGGTGACAACGATCGCGTCGGGCCGCAAGCCTGACCGTTCCACTTGTTCCAGCACGCGACTCACCAGCCGGTCGGTGTCGATTGTTCCGTAAAGAGGGCGATGGCGGCTGAGTAGGTGGGTGTCGCTCAGATGAACAATCACGCGTTCCGCCAACGGATACTGACCTAGCTGGTGCTGTGTAACTGCCATGCGGCCCTCTCGCTCACGACGGTATTCGACGCGACACATCGAGCTCCCGCAGTACAGCCAGAATACAACGCCTCGAACACGGAATCACTAGTATTGGCGAACGTGCCGAACCCGAACTGCGCGATCAGATCAGGCCACTCCACCACTGTGCGCGCACAGAGATTGCAGGATTTTCCACAATGCCCGAATTGGATACGAGAAGTGCGCACACGATTGACGCCAGAAGGTTTGCTCGACGACTCAGCCTGCTGGGCGGTGCAATTCTCGTCGCTGCCGGCTCCCTCACACTCGCAGCTCCGGCTCACGCAGCACCGCTCACTCATGACATCGACGGCCTAACCTACTCGGTCGATTCGGCGAATCCCGCCGCCGGCGCGACGGTGCTCTCCTTCACTGATTCAAACGGTCAAACCGCCCTGGCAATTCCTGCCCTCATTGAGGCCGGCGGCCAGGCGTATCCCGTGACCACGATTGCCGAGGAGGCGTTCCTAGGGTCTGGCGACGGCGCCGGATTGGCCGACGTGACCTTGCCGGACTCCATCACCACAATCGGCGCTCTTGCGTTCGCAGGTAACGACCTGACCACGATCACTCTCCCGAGCCAGTTGACATCGATTGGCAACGACGCGTTTGCCAACAATTATTTGCAGTCCGTCGTCATTCCAGACAGAGTCATCTCGATCGACAACTACGCCTTCTATCAGAACGGTATGGCGTCGCTCGATCTTGGGCGTTCGGTGACCACAATCGGCGGTCTTGCTTTTGCCGGCAACCAGCTCACTTCGCTCGACGTTCCTGACTCAGTCGTCAGTATCGATATGGCTGCATTCGCGTTCAACGAGCTGCAGGACGTGACAATCGGCACCGCTATCCAGTCAATCGCCGGGAGTGCGTTCACGCAGAACTTCGCCTGGGATTGGGAGCCTTTCACCGACCCGTGGCTCATCGACTTCACGGCCCAAAACTCGACTCTGACGAACGTCACGTTCACCGGCGCGGCCCCCGCCGACATGGTGTTTGCCGGCACCGGCGTCAACGGCGACTTCGACGGCTCGTTCGGGCCCGCATTCAACGTGACTGTTTCCTATCCGCTGGCATTCGGCGACGCGCAGGCAGCGGGCGGATACACCAGCCCCACCTGGTTCGGTTATCCCACGCAGGCACTCGCCACCATGACATTCGAGTTGAACGGCCACGGCGACCCGATCGCGGCGCAGAGTGTGATTGTTGGAGGTGCGGCGTCCGCGCCGGCGGCTCCCAGTGCACTCGGTTGGACCTTCACGGGTTGGTTCGCTGATGAGGCCCTGACGACACCGTTCGAGTTCACCGGGGCAATCGACTCGGACACGATTGTCTACGCCGGCTGGACCAAGAACGCCGATGTTCCGCCAGCTACGGACGATGAGACGACGCCGGGCCAATCAGGCCCCTCGGCGCACGACGTCCCGCCCACCCAACTCGCCCGTACCGGCGTTCTGGACCAGACCGGGTTGATTGGGGCCAGTCTGACCATGCTGCTCATCGGGGCCGGACTGATCGTGGTACGACGGCACACGGGGAAGCCCCGGCAGTCAGTGCCGTCCGCGTAGCCAGCCGGCCTCTCGCCGGCTGACACCTCCCTCGAGGTCGAGCGCTCCCAAAGCGCTGATCACCGCCGCAGTGGTCAGTCCGGCCCGCCGGGCGACGTCGGAGACCGTGCGGGGAGAGCGCATGCTCAACGCATCGAGCACCCGAATCTGTTCGCTCGTGCGTGCGTCGGACGATGCACCCGTGGCCTCGACTGGGGCGGCGTCGAGGTTGAACGAGGCTTGCTCCCGAGCGCCGGCCAGCTCTGCCATTTCTGCAGCGTTCGTCACGCAGACCGCATCGTACTCACGGATGAGACGATGGCAACCGGTCGAGGTGGGGCTCGTCACCGGGCCGGGCACCGCACCCAGTGGGCGCCCGAGAGCCGCTGCGTGCCCGGCCGTGTTGAGAGAGCCCGAACGCCAACCGGCCTCCAGAACGACGGTGGCATTGCTCGACGCCGCGATGAGTCTATTGCGTTGCAAAAACCGCCATTTGGTCGGTGCGGCGCCGCATGGCAGTTCGGACAGCACCGCCCCGACCTCGGCGATTCGGCCCAGCAGAGCGTCATGACCGCTCGGATAGAACCGATCGACTCCCCCCGCAAGAAAGGCCACAGTTCGACCTCCGCTCGCAAGCGCTGACCGATGCACCGCACCGTCGATTCCGTACGCGGCTCCCGACACAATTGCAAAGCCTCGGTCGACGAGCCCTGCTGCGCAGTCCATCGCAACGTGTTCGCCGTAGCCGGTGGAGGCACGGGCACCCACGAGCGCAATCGATCGTTCCAGCGCCGCCAAAGCTGGCGGCGCTCCCCGCCACCACAAGGCCAAAGGCGCGTGAACACCGAGGTCGTCGATGGCGCTGGGCCACAGTTCATCACCCGGCAGCAGCAGTTGGATTCCGGTGCGGGACGCCTGTTCGAGCGAATGGATGACGTCGGTCGAGGAAAGCCGCGGCGTCCAGCGTTGCAGTGCCTCACCCAGCGCCTCGAGAAGGTCCTCGTCGGGTGCCACTCCCGCTTCTCGAACTGCCGTACCGAGCCTTTGTGGCGAGGGCATCTCGAGAATCAGCTTCAATGCGCCCGCCGCTCCCAGACTGCCGACGAGCATCCCGGCCAGCCCGTCACCCGGTTCGGTCAGAGTCGTCCACGCGGCACGTGCGAATCCTTCTGCGGCGGCAACCGCATCGGGAAACTCCTCGCGGCGCACTCCCGAGGCCAGCGCCACCACACGGGACTCGTCCAGTTCAAAGCGCATCATGATGACATTCCCTTTCTGAGATAGAGCGCCTGACCGATGTGTTCGGCACCCGGGCCACTCACACCCTCAAGATCAGCGATGCTCCAGGCGACCTTCAGCACCCGGTCATATCCACGCATGGTGAGGCCGCCTCGTTCCAGCGCTCGGTCAAGGAGCGCAGTCGTAGCCCGCGCGAGACGCATCCGCTGGCCACGCAGCCAGGTGCCCGGTACGTGTGAGTTCAGTGACCAGGGGGTGCCCGCCCACCGCGCCTCGGCTGCGGCACGCGCGTTGATCACCCGTTCCCGTGCCTCCGCGGTCGACAACCGGGGTTCGTCTGTCGCCACGCGCAGCTGCGCGGCAGTGATTCGACGCATCGTCAACTGAATATCGATGCGGTCGAGCAACGGTCCGGAGATGCGGGCGAGATAGCGTCGCCTCGAGTTGGGCGGGCAGGTGCATTCCCGGTCTGCCGCGCCGAACTGACCACACGGACACGGGTTGGCAGCCATGATCAGCTGAAATCGGGCGGGAAAGTGGGCGACCCCATTGGCCCGGTGAATGCTGATGACACCCGATTCCAACGGCTGACGCAACGCGTCAAGAACGGAGGCGGCAAATTCGGGCGCCTCATCCAGAAAGAGCACACCGTGTGACGCCCGCACCGCCGCACCCGGTCGGATCAGGCCACTCCCGCCACCCACCATTGCCGCTGCCGTCGCGGTGTGATGAGGGGCCTCAAGAGGAGGGCGCACGATCAGCGACGTTCCGATGCCTCTGCCACTCAGGGAACGTAGCGAACTCACCTCGAGCGACGCGGGGCCATCAAGATCGGGCAGCAGGCCCGGCAGGCGGGCGGCCAGCATCGACTTGCCTGCCCCCGGAGGACCCACCATCAGCACGTGATGGCCCCCGGCAGCCGCAATCTGCAGGGCGAGAATCACGTCATCGTTTCCGACGACGTCTGAAAGATCAAGGTCGTCGGCCCGGATGTCTGGTTCGATCGGAAGGCGCAGAGGCTCCACCAGAACCGGCTCGAGCACCGCGCCGTGCCAGATCGCTGCGTCACGCAAGGAACTCACTCCGATGACGCGAACTCCCGGCACCAACCGCGCTTCGTCGGCGTTTCCTTCCGGAACCATGACCGTGCACGGTCCGTGGAGTGCTGCCGCGACCACCGACGGCAGCATTCCGAGTATGGGCCGCAGCCGCCCGTCGAGCGCGAGCTCACCAATGTGCACGACAGACTTCACCGACGACGCGTCGACCACGTCGTCGGCAGCCAGACAGGCGAGGGCGATGGCCAAATCGAAGCCAGAGCCGTGTTTCGGCAATGACGCCGGCGAGAGATTGATCGTGAGCTTCTTATGCGTGAGCGGGCAACCCGAGTTCTTCGCCGCCGAACGCACGCGTGAGGTCGCCTCCGACAGCGCCGCGTCAGGCAACCCGATCAGCACCATGGCCGGCAACTGGTCGGACATGTCGGCCTCGACTTCGACGAGCGCCCCAGCGAGCCCAATCAGGGCGACCGCGTGCGTCAACGCGTGCCCCATCAGAACACACCCTCGAGATGCTCGATCACCGGTTCCGCACCGGGCGACGCGATGACGGCGATCGCATCGATACGGATGCGCCGGGGGCGCTGCTCAGCCTGTGCACACCAGGCCGCGGCGAGCCGGCGCAGTCGCGCCAGTTTCACGACGGTGATCGCCTCGAACGGGTGCCCAAACCCCAGCCCTGATCGAGTCTTGACCTCGACGAAGACTACCGCGCCGCGCTTTTCGGCGATCACGTCGATTTCGCCCTGCACACACCGCCAATTGCGTTCGACCACCCGATAGCCGTGCGCCACGAGGTAGTCACAGGCCACGTCTTCGCCGTGCTTGCCCACCACATCCTTCTTCGCCATGACGACCTCCGCTTGAAGTGTCGCCGACGCTGAAGCCGGCGGCAGCGAAAAGTGCGGGTTCGGTGCACAACCCGGCGGGGGCCTTCCTGGGGAGGGTGCCGGTTAACGACCCGGCCGGACCAGATGTCTCTGGCCCGGCCGGGTGCTGCAACTAGATCGTGTGATTACGCCTCGGGATACACGCGCGGGTGAACCCCGGCCATCTCCTCGAGCACACGCACGACCTGGCAGCTGTAGCCGAACTCGTTGTCGTACCAGACATAGAGAATCGCCTTCTTGCCCGTGCTGATCGTGGCTAGCCCGTCGACGATACCGGCCCGGCGCGAGCCGAGAAAGTCGCTCGACACCACCTCGGGCGAATCGATGTAGTCGATCTGCTTGTGCAATGACGAGTGCAACGACATGTTTCGCAGGTACGTGTTCAACTCGTCCTTGGTGGCCTCTTTTTCGAGGCTCAGGTGCAAGATCGCCATCGACACGTCAGGCGTCGGAACGCGGATGGCGTTGCCGGTGAGCTTGCCCGCCAGTTCCGGCAGAGCCTTCGCCACGGCGCTCGCCGCACCGGTTTCGGTGATCACCATGTTCAGCGCCGCTGAACGCCCCCGACGGTCGCCCTTGTGGAAGTTGTCAATCAGGTTCTGGTCGTTCGTGAACGAGTGAACCGTCTCGACGTGACCGTCTACGATGCCGAACCTGTCGACCATGGCCTTCAACACAGGGGTAATGGCGTTGGTGGTGCAGGATGCCGCCGTGACGATCCGATCGTCGGCGGTGATGGTGTCATGGTTGATGCCGTGCACGATATTCTTCAGCGCACCCTTACCCGGCGCGGTGAGCAGCACCCGCGCGACGCCGGGGCACTTCAAGTGCTGGGACAACCCGTCGGCATCCCGCCAGCGACCGGTGTTGTCGACGACGATCGCGTCGTGAATGCCATACGCGGTGTAGTCAACGCTGGCCGGGTCACTCGAGTAGATGACGTGGATCAGAGTGCCGTTGGCAAGAATCGTGTTGGCCTCGTCATCGACGACGATGGTGCCGTCGAAGGGACCATGCACCGAGTCGCGGCGCAGCAGGCTCGCACGTTTGGTGATGTCATTGTCTGACCCCTTACGCACGACGATCGCGCGCAGGCGTAGGCCGTGCCCACCCCCGGCGTGTTCAATCAGGATGCGTGCCACCAGGCGTCCGATCCGACCAAAGCCGTACAGTACGACATCGGTGCTCGACCGGCCGTCGACACCGTGCTGGTCTGCGATGTCAGCCAACTGCTCGCGCACGAAGTCTTCAATACTGAGGGCGGAGTCCTGGGCCTTGTAGGCCAGGCTAAGCCGCGCCAGGTCGATAGACGCCGCTCCCAGCTTCATCTCGCTCATCACGCGCAGCATCGGCAGCGTCTCTTCTGGCTCCAGCTCGACGTCGTCAAGCTGGCGAGCAAACCGGTGGGCTTTCACCACTCCCATCACCGACTGGTTGATGAGGCTGCGGCCATGGATCGAGGTCACAACATTGTTGTGCCGGTAGAGACCGCCGATGAGGGGAATCATGGCCTCAGCCATCGCCTCCCGTTCGATCCAGGATTCTCGACGCTGATCATATTCCTGACTCAAAAAAGCAGTTACCTTTCTCGGTTATTCGTCGAGCGCCAGTTCTTTGGGCAGCTCGAACTCCTTTGATGCGAGTTCTTCCACGTTGACGTCCTTGAACGTGAGCACCCGCACCGACTTCACAAAACGGTCAGAACGGTACACGTCCCAGACCCAGACATCTTTCATGGTCAACTCGAAGTAGAAATCGTGCTCCGTGTCGCGGCGCACCAGATCAACGTCGTTTGCAAGATAGAAACGTCGCTCCGTCTCAACGACATACTGGAATTGCCCGACGACGTCGCGGTACTCCCGGTACAGCGCCAACTCGACCTCGCGGTCGTAGTCCTCGAATTCGTCTTCTTCCATGGTGACTCAATCCTACGCCGTGGCGGAGGGAAGCTTCAGCCACGAGGTGCGGTGCAGCGCTGTTGCCCCGCGCGTTGCGATCGCGCTGAGGTGCGCGGCGCTGCCATACCCCTTGTTGCCAGCCCAGCCATAGCCGGGCGTGCTGGCATCGGCGGCGATCATGAGTCGGTCGCGGTGCACCTTGGCAATCACGGATGCCGCGGCGACCGACGCACAGTCTCGGTCGGCTTTCACCCGCGTGACGATGCGAAGCGGGGTGGAAAGCGCCTTATTCAACCAATCGTCGTTGCCATCGAGCAACACCACACTTTCCGAGACGTCTATCCCGGCGTGGTGCAACTCCACAAGGCCACGCTTTCCGGCGAGGCCCAGGCAGGCAATAATGCCTAGCCGGTCCACCTCCTCGGCGGAGGCCAGGCCCACCGCAGAGTGCAGCACCCAGGATTCCGCCAGTGGCGCGAGGGCCTCACGCCGCTTTTCACTGAGCATCTTGGAATCGCGAAGCCCGACCGGAATGGGGCCGACCGAGTGATCGATTGCGGCGAAACCGACGGCGACGGGGCCCGCCAGCGCACCCCGGCCAACCTCATCGCATCCGATCACCGAGCGCGCACCGGCGGCCAACAGAGACTGCTCGAATTCCAGGGTGGGGTCGGCGACGGCCACTATCGGGTTCCCTCTTCGACGCCCCGGAAGACCTCGGGATAGTCATCGAGCCAGGTCCAGCGGTTGATCGGCCAGCTGATCACGAGCGCACGGCCGACGACATTGCGCACGGGAACGAAGCCCTTGCCCGGAGTATCGCCGTTGAAACGAGAATCCTTCGAGTTATACCGGTTGTCGCCCATCACCCAGAGGGAGTCTGGGGGCACAATGACGTCAAAGTTGACCTCAGACACCTTTGATTGCCCGGGTGGAAGCTTCACGTAAGGCTCTGAGAGCGGGACCCCATTCACACTCATCTGACCCAGAGCATTGCAGCAGACGACGTGGTCTCCCGGTAGTCCGATGACACGTTTGATGAGGTGGTCGTTGCTGTCGGGAGCCGAGAGGCCGACCACCGAGAGCAGCCAGTCCACGCTGGCCACGAGAGGATTCTGTTCGACCTGGGGTTGCGGACTGAGCCACCCGCCCGGATCTTGGAAGACAACCACGTCACCACGATCGATCGGCATCAACGTGGGTTCGAGTTGGTTGACGAGAATGCGGTCATTCACGAGCAGCGTCTGTTCCATCGACCCGGACGGGATGTAGAACGACCGGATGAGGAATGTTTTGATCAGGAATGAGATCAGCAGCGCGACCACAAATATGACCAACAGGTCACGGATGAATAGTGCGACGCTACGCTTCTTGCGCTTCGTCTCCAAGGCCCGGCGATCCGATCGCGAGGGCAGGGTGTCTTCTGTCATTTAACCGCCTGAGCTCCTCACCCAGTTTATGGGGTGAGGAGCTCAGTAAAAGCGCAGTACGACCTGTGACGGTCGTGTTAGCGCTTTTCCTTGATCTTTGCCTTCTTGCCGCGCAGGTTGCGCAGGTAGTACAGCTTGGCGCGACGAACGTCGCCACGTGTGACGACCTCGATCTCAGCGATCACCGGCGAGTGCACCGGGAAGGTACGCTCGACGCCGACCTGGAAGCTGACCTTGCGAACACAGAACGTTTCGCGAACGCCTTCACCGGAGCGGCCGATAACGACGCCCTGGAAGACCTGCACACGCGAGCGCGTGCCTTCAACGATGTTGACGTGAACCTTGACGGTGTCGCCAGCCCGGAAGGCGGGGATGTCCGACTTCAGGGATGCGGCATCCACGTGGTCGAGAATATGCATGATATTTCGCTCTCTGCGCCCGCCACAGGTCGAACACGGCTTATGCTCCGGCACCACACAGTGCGTGTGCTGCCTCGGCAACTGAATAAAGAGTGCGTGCCGACTTGATGCAGCTCCCCTGTGGCAGAGGCTTGCCGCGGCACAATCGCTAATTGTGTCACGAAACCGGCCCTCCTCGCAAAGCGAGACGCTCAGGCCGAGCTAGGGCTCGGTCGGTTTCTCTTGAACGATGATGACGCTGGGGTCGTTCGGGCTGGCGTCGTGGCGGCTGGAGTCAGGGCGGCTGGAGTCAGGGAACGCAGCACGCGGCTGGGCAGTCTGCTCAATCAACGTCATCATCGACTGCATCCGTTTGCGTGCAGCGGTAACGAGTTCCCCGAGCGCGCACCACAGGGCAGCGAGCCCAAGCACCACCATGACCGTCGCCAGCCACGACGCCGAGGAAGGATAGAAACCGACAGCGATGATCGTGGCGTGCCAAAGGCTGAGCACCCCGACGTCCAGCCAGGACACCGCTCGGTCGGTACGCACCTCTTTGCGCGCATAAACCAGCAGGCTCACGATGAGCAGTCCCACACCGAGACCCACGGCGCCGAGGAACACCCCGAAGACCTGCCAGCCGCCCCCGCCGAAGATTGGCCAGCCCACCACCAACCAGAGTGGAAGCGCGAGAACAGCAATGAACTGCCAAAAGAAGAATGCGCGACGGATGATCACGGGTTCAGACTATCCAGGTGCGCCTGACTATTCCTTTGAGTTCGCCGCAGGCAGAAGGTCGGGGCGAACACGCGCCGTGCGCTCGAGCTGCTGTTCGTGCCGCCAGGCCGCGATCAGGCCGTGGTTTCCATTCATCAACACCGGAGGAACGTCTCGCCCACGCCAGCGTGCCGGCTTGGTGTAGCTCGGATACTCAAGCAGACCGTCCTCGTGTGACTCTTCGACGAGACTCGCGGGATTCCCGACAACGCCAGGAATGAGGCGTCCAATTGCCTCGATCATCGCCATCACGGCAACTTCTCCCCCGTTGAGCACGTAGTCGCCGAGACTGACCAATCGCACACGCGATTTCGTGGCCGTGTCATCGAAGACGCGCTGGTCGATGCCTTCATACCTCCCGCAGCCGAACGCGAGGTGCGGCTCGGCGGCCAGCTCGCGCGCCATCTTCTGAGTAAAGACGTCGCCGGCCGGTGAGGGGAAGATGACCAGCGGGCTCCCCTCTGTCACGCCGTTCGTCTGCGCCTCGGGCAGGATCGCGTCGAACGCTTCGCCCCACGGCTCGGGCTTCATCACCATTCCGGCACCACCGCCATAGGGCGTGTCATCAACCGTGCGATGACGGTCGTGCGTGTAGTCCCGCAGGTTGTGCACGCTCAGGTCTATCAGGCCAGCCTGCCGGGCCTTGCCAAGCAGCGAGATGTCCAGCACATCGAAGAACTCGGGAAAAATCGTGACGATGTCGATGCGCATAGGGCTAATTCTAAGGGAACAGCAATGGCCCACTGCCTCCGAAAACGGATGCAGTGGGCCAGAGTGTCGAACCTATTCGGTCGCTTCGTCAGACGGAGCGGCCTCGGAAGGCGCGTCGTCCGGCTCGTCGGGAAGCTCTTCGAACAATCCTGTCGGAGGCGTGACGGTTACGATGCCGGACGCGATGTCGACGGACGGAACGATCGCTTTCACGAACGGAACCATGACGTCGCCCGCGGGCGTCTTGACGATCAGCAGATCTTGAGCGGGCATGTGGTCGAGACGTGCAATCGTTCCGACCTGCACCCCGTCGCGCACAACCGCGAGTCCGACCAGTTGGTGGTCGTACCAGGCGTCTTCCTCATCAGATGCTTCTGCCGCATCCTGCTCGATCCAGAGAATCGCTTTGGCCAGGCTTTCAGCGGCAGTGCGATCCGGCACATCCTTGAAAAAGCCGACCGGCTGCTGGTTGTACCAGCGCAGTTCGACGAGTTCAAGGGTTTTGCCGTGCCACGGCGAACCGCTCGGCACCTGAAGAGTGAACCGGGCGCCCGGGACGAAACGACGCCCCGGATCATCCGTGAACATTTCCAGCTTGATCGCACCCTTCAAGCCATGGGCCTTGGTGAGGCGCCCCACCCGAAGCTGGGTGCGTGGAGGCGTGTTCTCGTTCACTTTAGAAGTCGGTGTCGACGACGTCGACACGAACACGCTTGCCGTCGGCCAGTGCAGCCACCAGGGTGCGCAACGCCTTCGCGGTGCGACCCGAGCGGCCGATGACCCGACCGAGGTCCTCGGGGTTCACACGAACCTCGAGAACATCGCCGCGGGGGGAGTTTTTTGCAGCAACGTGCACATCGTCCGGGTGATCGACGATCCCCTTGACGAGGTGCTCAAGTGCGGGAGCGAGCAAAATTTACGCCTCGTCCTCGGTGGTGTTCTCTGCTGCCTCGGCAGGAGCCTCAACCTTGGCCGCGGGCTTCTCAGCCTTCGGCTTCAGGACCGGCTTCTTCTTCTCGTCGGCGACGAAGGCAACCTTGGGCTCCTTGACGCGAACGGTGTTCACGGCGTTCTTGTCACCCTTGAAGGTGCCCCAGTCGCCGGTCAGCTTCAGCAGTGCCTCAACCTGCTCGGTCGGCTGCGCGCCGACGCCCAGCCAGTAGAGGGCGCGCTCAGAGTCGACCTTGATAACCGAGGGCTCTTCGGTCGGGTGGTACTGACCGATCTCTTCGATGACACGGCCATCGCGCTTGGTACGCGAGTCGGCGACAACGATGCGGTAGTACGGAGCGCGGATCTTTCCCAGACGCTTCAGACGGATTTTGACAGCCACAATTCTCCTGTGATGTTGATAATTTGGCGAACTGAACGCCGTGAGCGTGGGGGCACACTCGGCAGAAGCTCAATGGGAGTCTCTTCACCTGATTAGAGGGTCGGGTTACGGAGCACTCGACTCACCATTCTGTCAGATCCCCGCGCATTCCGATAATCGACGCAGCACAACCCTCTGAACGAATGTTCAGGTTCGACGGCGTGGAACTCAGGATGCGTTCTTGCTGTCGCGCCAGGCCAGCCAGTCCACAACCGGGGAGAGGTCATAGTGGGGTCCCGACAGCCCCAGCGTGAAGAGTCGGGTACCGAGGTCGTAGAGGGCGTCTGCTTCGTCGGTCGTGCGTGAGCGCAACTCGGTGGAGATCTCGATATCGCTCATGTCACGACCGACCTTCGCGCACCAGCCGTCGAGCACTCCGAGTTTGTGCTTCATCACGTCCGGGGTCGAGAACGAGTGCCAGATGTCGGCGTGCTTGGCCACGATGCGCAGCGTTTTCTTCTCGCCGCCTCCGCCGATCAGAATCGGGATGTCGCGGGTTGGCGGCGGGTTGAGCCGCGCCCAGCGGGCTTCGATGCGCTGCAGGTCGGATTCGAGCGCGTCGAGCCGCGTTCCGGGGGTACCGAACTCGTAGCCGTATTCGTCGTAGTCGCGCTCGAACCAGCCGGCTCCCGTGCCGAAGAGGAAGCGCCCGCCGCTGATGTGATCGATAGTGCGGGCCATGTCGGCCTGCAGGTCGGCGTTGCGGTAGCTGTTGCAGTTCACCAGAGCACCGAGCTGAATCGTCGTCGTCTGCTCGGCCCAGGCGGCCAGGAGCGACCACGACTCGAAATGCAGCCCATCCGGCTCACCCGACAGCGGAAAGAAATGATCCCAGTTGAACACCACATCGACACCGAGCGCCTCAACGCCGGCGACGGCTGTCCTGATCGTGGCGTAGGAGGCGTGCTGCGGGGCGATCTGCACGCCCAAGCGCACCGGGCGAGGGTCTCGACGAATTGTCATGCTGAGCTAACGTCCGAGCATCTTCTGCAGGGCAGCCATCTCGTCTTCGGTCGGGCCACCCTTCGCTCCGCCACCGAGCCCGAATCCTGACCCGCCTGAACCGTCGCCGGCGGCGACCGACTTCTCGCCGGACGCGAGTGCCGCATTTTCGGCGGCACGCTTGGCCGGGTTACCCGACTTCGAGCCCTTCTTTTTCGCCACCTGCTTGCCACGCCCGCCACCGAAGCCGGCGCCGGGGATCGGTCCCATGCCGGGGATGTTCGGCACACCCCCCTTGGCGACGGTCTTCATCATCTTTGCGGCCTGTTCGAAGCGCGCCACCAGCTGGTTGACCTCGGTGACGCTCGAGCCTGAACCACGCGCAATGCGCAGGCGCCGCGAGCCGTTGAGCAGCTTCGGGGTGACCCGCTCAGCCTTCGTCATCGACTGGATGATCGCCTCGGTGCGCACGATCTCACGCTCATCGAAGTTGTCAAGCTGCGCCTTCATGGCGCCGGCACCGGGCAGCATGCCCATCATCTTCTTGATCGAACCCATGTTGCGCAGCTGCTGCATCTGGCCGAGGAAGTCGTCGAGAGTGAAGCTGTCGGTCGCGAACTTCTCGGCGACCTTACGGGCTTCATCCTCGTCAAAAGCACCCTGCGCCTGCTCGATCAGGGTGAGGATGTCACCGAGGTCGAGGATGCGGCTGGCCATACGGTCGGGGTGGAACGGTTCGAAGTCGTCAAGGCCTTCGCCCGTCGAGGCGAACATGATGGGGCGCCCGGTGATCGACGCCACCGACAGTGCGGCGCCACCGCGGGCATCACCGTCGAGCTTGGTCAAGACGACACCGGTGAAGTCGACACCGTCCTGGAACGCCTTGGCCGTTGCCACGGCATCCTGACCGATCATGGCGTCGATGACGAAGAGCACCTCGTCGGGGTCAATGGCCTTACGGATGTCGGCGGCCTGCTTCATCAGCTCGGCGTCGACGCCGAGGCGTCCGGCGGTGTCAACGATGACAACGTCATACAACTTCTGCGACGCAAACTTCACCGCATCGCGCGCCACCTTCACGGGGTTGCCCACGCCGTTGCCCGGCTCGGGCGCGTAGACCGGCACGCCGGCCTGATCGCCCACGACCTGCAGCTGGGTGACGGCGTTGGGTCGTTGGAGGTCGGCCGCGACGAGGAGAGGCGTATGGCCGTCTTTGGCCAGTGACTTCGCCAGTTTGCCCGCGAGGGTCGTCTTACCCGCACCCTGCAGACCGGCCAGCATGATGATGGTCGGCGGCTTCTTCGCGAATTCCAGGCGACGCTGCGTGCCACCGAGGATCTGGATCAGCTCCTCATTGACGATCTGAACGACCTGCTGGGCCGGATTCAGCGCCTTATTGACCTCATCACCGAGGGCACGTTCACGAACCTTGCCTGTGAAGTCTTTGACGACGGCCAACGCCACGTCGGCGTCGAGAAGAGCGCGACGGATTTCGCGAACGGTGCCGTCGACATCCGCTGCCGACAATTTGCCTTTGGTGCGGAGATTCTTAAAGGTCTCGGCGAGGCGTTCTGAGAGGTTTCCAAAAGTAGCCATTGTGGCTCTAGTTTAACCGCAGTGAGGAGTGTTGAACGTTCAGTCGTCGATGGAGATCGTCACGGTGTCGCCGTTGATGTCGATCGCGATGATGAGAAGGGTGTCGGTCTCGTGCGGTGCGATCGAATAGTCGAGCAATGCGAAGTGCTCGTCGCTGCCGCCGTGGTGCGGGTAGAAGCCCACCCGTTGCAGCCGTAGTGAGCGCAAAAAATCGATCTGCTGATCACCCGAATCCCAGATCACGGCGTCACCGAGCGCTTCGGGACCGAGGTCGTCGATGGACTGCTCGATGAACTGCGCCGTCGTCGATCCCTCGGAACTGAGTTCGGCGACGAGCGACTCCCGCACCTGAGTGTCGAGATCTTCAATCGCGTTGACCATGGCGGCCGCGATGTCGAGCGACTCCGGCTTCACCGAATCCTCATCCGGTGCGCTGAGGGTGATGTCGACGTTCTGGTCGCCCAGTTCCGTCACCTCAGACCAATACATCTCCCCGGCACCGTCGCTGCCGAGTACGCCGAAGAAGTCATGTTCGATGGTCATGGTGGGGTCCTATCCGACGAGATTTTGTGCGAAGACGTGAGGGGTAAAGCCGGTGAGGTCGTTGATTCCCTCACCCTGACCCACCAATTTGATCGGGATGCCGGTCTTCTCCTGAACTGCGAGAACAAAGCCGCCCTTTGCGGAACCGTCGAGCTTGGTCAGAACCAGTCCCGTCACGCCGGCGTGTGCGATGAATGCTTCGGCCTGCGCCAGTCCGTTTTGCCCCGTCGTCGCGTCGAGCACTAACAGCACCTCGGCAATCGGTGCCTGCTTTTCGAGCACCCGACGAATCTTGGTGAGCTCATCCATGAGCCCGCCCTTCGTCTGCAAGCGCCCGGCCGTGTCGATAATGACGATTTCAAAATTCTCTGCTTTGGCCCGCTCAACCGTTTGAAACGCGACGGATGCTGGGTCCTGACCTTGCGCCTGCGGCTTGACGATCTCGGCACCGGCCCGGTCGGCCCAGGTAGCCAGCTGCTCGACGGCGGCGGCACGGAACGTGTCGGCGGCCCCGATCAGCACAGTCCGTCCGTGATTGCGCAGAAACTTCGCAAACTTACCGATGGTCGTGGTCTTGCCGACCCCATTGACCCCGACGACGAGCACGACGGCAGGACGATCACTGAGAGTGAGCGTGGAATCGAGGCGGGCAAGGCGTTCTTCGATGCCCTCACGCAGCATCCGCTGCAGATCCTTCGGGTCTGTCGTGTTGTATTTCGAGACTTTCGCACGCAGATCGGCCACAATCGCCTCGGTGATTGCCGGCCCGAAGTCGGCTGTGATGAGCGCGTCTTCCAAATCGTCCCACGTCTCAGCGTCGATTGTCTTCTTCGCGAACATGCCGCGAAGGGCGCCGGAAAGTGACCAGGGGGTGCGATCTGCCATGCGTCTAGCCTACGGTGCCGTCCAGCTCTTCCCGGATGGCGCACGGTGGCGGGCGTTGTGTGGCGGGACCCGAGGCGAGTCGATAACCTGTGCACTGAACCACTCGGCACCGCCAACCACTCCCTGAAGGGCCTCGCTGTGACGCAGCTGTCAGAAGAAGAATCAACCAGATCAGAGGCCGCTTTGGCGACCGTGGCCGATCAACTCGGTCGCGCCTTCATCCGGCCGGGCGAGGAGGGCTGGGATGCAGCCCGTCGCCCGTGGAATCTCGCGGTCGATCAGCGCCCTGCCGCTGTCGCCTACCCGCGTACTATCGCCGACGTGCAGTTGCTCCTCGCCGTCGCCGCCGCCGAAGGATTCACCGTGACCGTGCAGCCCAACGGCCACGGCGCCAACGGCAGCATGGAGAACTGCATCCTTGTGCGCACCACGGCCTTCGATGAGGTGACGATCGACGCTCACTCGCGCACCGCTCGGATCGGTGCCGGCGTGAAGTGGGGCAGCGTTGCGCCACTGCTGGACGGTACCGGCCTGATCGCCTTGCCCGGCACCAACCCGGACATCACGGTGGCCGGCTATCTGCTCTCCGGCGGGCATTCCTGGTTCAGCCGCACCTATGGCGTCGCGGCCCACTCAATCGTGGCCGTCGAGCTCGTGGATGCGACCGGCACTCTGCAGCGCATCACCGCCGAGAGCGACCCCGACCTGCTCTGGGGACTGCGAGGCGCCGGCGGATTGTTTGGCGTCGTCACGGCACTGGAGATCACGCTGTTCCCGGCTCCGACTCTCTTCGGCGGGCGCCTTCTGTTCCCCGGAGCAGTGGCCGAGGTCGTCTTCGATCAGGCCGCCCGCCTGATGGACGACGCCCCGAACGAACTCAACATCATCCTGGGCATGATGAACCTTCCCGACATCGAAATGGTTCCGCCGCCGCTTCGCGGGCAGACGGTGGCAACGGTCGACGTGGTCTTCGTCGGCACCGCGACCGCGGGCCAGACGTTGCTTGCTCCCTTGCTGGCCGCCGTCACGCCCCTCGTCGATCTCACTCGTGAGTTCATTCCTTCGCAGCTCGGCGCCGTCTCTGACGAACCCACAGCACCGAGCGCCGCCGAGGACTGGTCGGCGGTCGGGGCCACACTTGATTCCGAGAGTCTGCACGCTCTCATCGCAGCCTTCCGCGCGGCAACCCCGGCCGGTCTCACGTTGTTGCAGGTGCGGCCGCTGGGTGGCGCCCAGGCGGATGCGCAGGCTGCTTCGGGAGGTGTGGCCGGGCACCTCGACGGTGGCTTCGTCACCTTCGCTGCAGCGATCATCATGGACCCCACACGCGTCATCGACCGCCAGGCGGTGTTTGCCCCCTTTGACCAGGCGATGCGAGGCCGTGCGGGCAGCGGAAACCTTCCATCAATGCTGGGAAACGGAGCGCAACTCGCCGATGCCTACTCCCCCGCCGCACTGGCTCGGTTGGCCGAGATCAAGCGCCGGGTCGACCCGAACAACCTCTTCCGCAGCAACAGGGCCCTCCCCTAGACCGATGCTGGTACGCGGTCAGGACACTCGTTCCTGATCGCGTCCCACCCGCTGGCCGACGACGGCCGAGACCCCGTCGTGCCGCATCGACACCCCATAGAGCGCATCCGCGATCTCCATTGTGCGCTTTTGGTGGGTGATCACGATGAGCTGGCTTGTCTCACGCAAGTCCTCAAAAATGGTGAGCAGCCGCCCGAGGTTTGCGTCGTCGAGTGCCGCCTCAACCTCATCCATGATGTAGAACGGGCTTGGCCGCGCCTTGAAGATTGCGATCAGCAGCGCGACAGCGGCAAGCGAGCGTTCACCGCCCGAGAGCAGCGAGAGCCGCTCGATCTTCTTGCCGGCCGGCCTGACCGACACGTCGATGCCCGTCGTCAGCATCGAGTCCGGATCGGTCAGCCAGATGCTTCCGGTGCCGCCTGGGAAAAGCACGGGGAACACCTCGGCGAATGCGGCCTTCGTGTCGTCGAAGGCACTCGCGAAAATGAGCTCCATCGTGCCGTCGATATCGTCGATGATCGTCAGCAGATCGGCCCTGGTTTTCGTGAGATCGGTGAGTTGCTCCGTCAGAAAGAGGTGTCGCTGCTCGAGCGCCGCGAACTCTTCGAGCGCGAGTGGGTTCACCCGGCCGAGCTGCGCGAGCGTGCGTTGCGCGATCGCCAGCCGATTCTGCTGTTCCGTTCGATCAAAACGGGTGGGTGGGTCCTGTTCGTTCGTCGGCGAGATGAGTAAATCGGGGCCGTACTCGGAGATCAGCACGTCTTCGACCAGACCCAATTCGCTGCCCGCTCGCTCGAGCAGGTTGGACAGATGCAGCCGCTTCTCGTAGATCTGCAGTTCGAGCCCGTGCACGTTCTCGGTGATCGCTTGCAGCCTGTCACGCAGAGTTGATTCGGCTCGACGAAGCGCGTGCAGCTCTTCGTCCTGGCTGCTGCGCTCGACTTCTGCCGTGTTCAGCTTCACTCGCGCTTCATTGACCGCTGCGTCGACAGAGGCCAGTAGTGTCGGCAACGCAGTGGCCACCGCCGTGGCGGCATCCACATGGCGCCGACGGATCACCGCCCGCCGGGCCGCATCGTCGGCCGCGGCCCGCTCGTCGTCACGTTGGTGTGCGAGCGCGGCAGCGTGGGCTTCCGCCGCACTGACCCGCTCCCGCGCAGTCTCGACCTGAAGCCGCGCTTCAACCTCACGTTCACGGGCTGTCTCGAGTCGGGCGAACAGGGCGTCGCGTGAGCTCACATCGAGGATCGGCCGCGGCACGGCCTGCGCGGCGCGCAGCGTCGCCAGCGCCGCATTCGCTGCCGTTTCGGCCTCGATGACTGCCGCGCCGGTCTGACCGTGAGCGCTCGACAGCCGCTCACACTCGGCTGCAGCCGCCTCGACCTGCACGGTGGCGCGGTTGACCTTCTCGACGTGAGCGGCGCGGCGGGAATCATGGTCGCGCTGAGCCGCCCGCGCGCTCGCCGCCTGGCTGCGATGCGCCTGCAGCAGCGCGCGCAACTCGTCGAATTCGACACGTTCGCTCTCGATCCGAGCCGCGACCTCGCTCAACCGTTCGGCCGCACTCTCGCGTTCCGCGACGAGTTCGAGCGTGCTGCGCTTGGCTCCGGTGCCTCCCCGCAAGACAAACTCGCTCAGCACGTCACCGGCTTTCGTGATGACCGTGACTGGTCCGGCGGATGCCGCGGCCACCAACCGCGCGTGAGCCACCCGTGCTGCCGCGAGATCATCGGCGATCACAATGGACGCCAGAATTCCGAGAACACCCGCGGGAGCGGTGACGACCGAGCCCGCCGATACGATTCCGGGAAGCTCGATCATCGCGACGGAGCCGTGTGAGCCAGCGTCGCCGACGATCACGTCGACTCGACCCAGATCGGCGTCACGGGCATGCTCAATGGCGACGAACGCGGCGTCACGGTTCTCCACCAGTACCGCATCGGCCAGAGTGCCCAGCGCTGCGGCGATCGCCGCTTCGAACCCCGGCCGCACGCGAACGTGTTCGGCGACGAGCCCCTGCACACCGTCGAGGCCAGCCCCGATCAGCTCCGAGGAACCGTCTTTTTGATCGAGTGCCAGTGACAGCGCGCTGTGGCGAGCGGCCAGCGCATCACGCTCGCGTTCGTGCGAGTGCAGGATGTCACGAAGCCGTTCGATATCGGCCTCACCGGTGACGACGGCGGCCTGGGCGCGCTCGGCAATGTCGGCGAAGTCGGTATCCGTCTCGGCATCGGCGGCTTCCCCATCACCCTCTGCGTTCAATGCATCCACCCGCCCCTGCGCCTGCAGCCGACGCTCATTCGCAGCATCCAGCGCGTGCATCTGACGCAACACCTCGCCGCGCACGGCGGCGAGCCGGGACGCCGCAGTGTTGGCGAGGCCGGTCAGTGTGGAGATGTCGAGGTCATGTTGCGAGACCAGGGCTGCCTGCGCAGCGATGTGCTCGTCACTTGCATCAAGCTCGCCGCGGGCACGCGCGCTGACAGACTGCGCAGCGGCCCAGGCAGCTTCGGCCGTGCCGATGGCAGCGCGTAACCGATCGATCTCGGACTCGGCCTCGTGCACCATCGCCGGGGTGATCGTCGGGCCGTGGTCCCGCTCGATGGCTTCGGCACCGAGCAATGCCAGCCGCTGATTTGCAAGCGTGTAGAGCCCACGCAGTCTTTCCTGAACCGATTCCAATCCGAAACTCGTGCGACGGGCCCGGTCGACGGCGTCGCCCCGGTGCGCCTGCTCGAGGCGTTGAATGCGCAGCTGCTTCTGTTCGAGCTGTTCCTGCACCACCAAGCGCTCCGAGTGACGCTCGCTCTCGGTGCGCCCGTGTGCGTCGAGCGCCGTGCGTACCGTGAGCACGTCGTCGGCCAGAAGTCGCGCCCGCGCATCACGCACAACAGCCGCGATCCCCTGTGCTTCACGGGCGATCTCCGCTTGTTTGCCGAGAGGTTTCAGTTGCCGACGAATCTCCCCCGCCAGATCGCTCAAGCGCGTCAGGTTGGCCTGCATCGCATCGAGCTTGCGCAGTGTCTTCTCTTTACGGCGACGATGTTTGAGGATGCCGGCGGCCTCTTCGATGAATCCGCGCCGATCTTCGGGACTTGCCTGCAGAACGGCATCGAGCTGCCCCTGTCCGACGATGACGTGCATCTCGCGACCCAAGCCAGAGTCGCTCAGTAATTCCTGCAGGTCGAGGAGCCGGCAGGTCTGCCCGTTGATGGCGTATTCGCTTCCCCCGTTGCGAAACAGGGTGCGTGAAATCGTGACTTCTGTGTAGTCGATGGGCAGAGCGCCGTCGCTGTTGTCGATCGTGAGGGTCACCGCCGCACGGCCGAGAGGGCCGCGAGTCGAGGTGCCGGCGAAAATGACGTCTTCCATCTTGCCGCCGCGGAGGGTCTTCGCACCCTGCTCCCCCATCACCCAGGCGAGGGCGTCGACCACGTTCGACTTGCCGGAGCCGTTGGGTCCGACGACGCAGGTCACGCCGGGTTCGAAGGCGAAGGTCGTTGGTTGAGCGAACGATTTGAACCCCTTGAGGGTGAGGCTCTTCAGATACAACGCATCCGCCCTCTCCGGTCAACCGCTTGCTGTCACAGTGCTGGGTCTACGGTACCCGACACGGTGCGGCAGAAGCGTCTAGTTCTTCGGAGTGGCTCTTCGCAATGCGAGGAACCCGCCGGCTGCGGCCACGACCGCGGGGATGAGTAACCAGGCGAAGATTCCGGCCGTCCCCTGTGCCGAAAACCACGTGATCACGGCAGGCCAACTGCTCGTGTACGTAATCAGGGCGACAGTACCGAGCAGCAAGAGCGCGAGCGAGATCCAGAAGATCAGCATGCCCGGCATCCGCCAGCGCATATAGACCGTGGCGATGGAGGCGCCGATGAAGAATACGAGAAGCTGTGTCACGAAGAACGACAACAGGTCGACGTACCAGGCCCCCTGCCCGAACCAGAGTGCGTTGAACATGTACGTGCCGAGGCCCCAGCCGTGCGTGAGCCTTTCAATCTGGGTGAGCAGCGTGAACGCCGCGGCGTTGAACGCCGAGATCAGCACAAAAAGCAGTGAGGTTCCGAGGTAGAACTCACGGCGGGTCACGCTGAAGCCGAGAGCGAACGGAAACCCGAAGGCGATCGATTGCACGGCCACGACGATGAGGTACCACTGCGGCGCGAGAACGGCCCAGCTGTAGCGTTGGCCTTCCGTCGCCGCCACGCCGCTCAGCCCTTCGCCCGTCGCGAAGCCGATGATGTTCGAGATGATAATGCTGACAGCGAAAGCGAATGCGACGATCAGCCAGGGGATTCCGATGTAGGTGCGGCGGTCGACGAGGTGCATCCGCACGACGCTCCAGATGCGGGCCACCGACGTGCGGGGTACTTCCTGCGGGTGTTGTCTCGTCACGGGCGTCTCCAACGGTGAGGACAGAGCGGATGGTGTGGTCGTCGTGTTCATGAGCGGGCGTTCCAATCCTCAGAATGGCCCGATCTGACCGTCTTTCGTACGATCAGCTGTTGGAGCGAAACCGGGCCCAGTTCGAGTCCGACCGAGGCCGCGTTTCGACGCTCCTCCTCGGTCAAGCCGTTCACGGTCACCGAGGCGAGGCCGCCGATGCCCTCGCGGTGCAGCACCTCGCGGCCTGCGACGAAAGCATCGACATCCGCGTTGCGCCCGACAATGGTGCACGCGCTGCCCCGCAACCGTTCGGCGTCTTCGTCGAGAAGAATGCGTCCTTCGTCGACCAGGAGAACGTGCTCCAGCAGGTTGCTCACCTCGTCGATCAGGTGGGTGGAGAGAATTATCGTGCGTGGATGCTCGGCGTAGTCCTCGAGCAGGCGGTCGTAGAAGATCTGCCGAGCGACGGCGTCGAGGCCGAGGTACGGCTCATCGAAGAAGGTGAGCGGCGCCCGCGAGGCGAGGCCAACGATGACTCCGACGGCCGAGAGCTGGCCGCGAGAGATCTTCTTGAGCTCACGATTCACCGGCACCCGAAAGTCTTCGACGAGTCGGTCGGCGAGCTGCGCATCCCAGTTGGCGAAAAACCACGGCGCGCTTTTCAACACATGCTTGACTTTGAAGTTGTCCGGGTACTTCTGGCTCTCCTTGATGAAGCAGATTCGCTGTAACACCGACGCGTTCTCCACCGGGTTTTCGCCGAAGACGTTTACCTGGCCGCCCGAGGCGAACTGCTGGCCGGTGAGCAGTTGCATGATGGTGGTCTTGCCGGCGCCGTTGCGCCCGAGCAAACCATAGATCTTGTTCGATTCCACGTCGAAACTCACGTCGTCGATGGCCGTAAAACGGCCAAACCGCTTCGTGAGGCCCGCGACGCGCACGGCCGGAGCAACTGGTGTATAGGTCATGAGGTAACCGCCTCCTTGTGAGTCTCGTCGGTGTGAATTGTGTCCGTGTGAATCATTTCGGCCACCTGCGCGGGAGCGATCCCGAGTTTCGCTGCCTCGCTCAGAAGTGGCCGGAGAAAGCGCTCCCGAAACTCGTCGGTTCGCTTGCCCACAAGTCTCTGCCTCGCTCCGGTTGCCACGAACATGCCGATGCCTCGCTTCTTGTAGAGGATTCCTTCTTCGACCAGCACGTTGACGCCCTTGCCCGCCGTGGCGGGGTTGATTCGATAGAAGGCTGCAAACTCGTTCGTCGAGGGAACCTGAGCCTCTTCGTCGAGGCTTCCCTCGATGATGTCGTTTTCGATCTGCTCGGCGATCTGAACGAAGATCGGCTTGCCTTCCTCGATCAACATGGCCCACTTTCCGGGTGAACCTAGGTTCACTGGTTAATTACTTATGTAACTAACCAACCATCTGCGGGCGCACTTGTCAACACCTGCGCCCCAACGCTCAGCATCCGCACTGTCCCCGGATTCGGTGACCGCGCCGGTTGCGGCGTGTCGCGGGCATAAGGTGCGGCGTGTCGCGGGATCAACCGAAACCGGGGACGGGGCAGTCGTGGATTAACGAGTTCAGGCTGAAGGTCATGCGACCAATCTCGTGACCGATCTCGTGACCGATCTCGTTGCCGATCATCCCTCCGGCCACACGCTCCACTGGCGTCGTGGTGTCTGACCAGATCGCCAGCACGGGAGCGTCACCGTACCCGCTGCCGGCCTCACCCACGGGGGATGACCCGGTAGTCCGTCATCTTGGTCGTCACGTCGGCCGTCGCCCTGCCGCCCGAAGCCATTCAGGCTGTGGGCGAAATACCTCGCCCGGGCACTCCGATTCTGCGCGATGCGGTCCGCACCCTGGTGGCAGAAACGATGCAACCATCGTCAGTCCGATGAATCCCCTGCTGCGGCTTCCATGGTTGCGAGGACGTGAGCCTGAAGGGATCGCACGGCGTCCCCGTCACGTCCGCCTCGTGCATGGCGATATCCGATCCACGCCTGGTACACCTGCTCGAAGGACTCGTCGTGACCCTCACTCAACCAGTCCAACGCATCGCGTCCATGTGCCACCAGGTCGTGATCGATGTCGTCTGGTTCATCGAGTCGAAACGGTACCCCGTTTGCGCGTGCCCAGATAAAGATTGAAAGACCTATCGGACGGAAGTCATCCCATTGCGGCGACGGACTCGCTGCGCGAGCTACCGTCACCCACTCAACGAAGCCCCGCTCGCTGTGAAACCGCACAATCCAATCGCCGCGCTGCACGTCAAGGTGCCAGACGGCCATCTGTACAGGCCCCCAGGCCGCCAATACATTCCCCCCATCGGTGAGCAAAAGCTGTGCGAACTGCGCGATCTCAGGCTCCTGCGTGGCAAAGTAGTCGAGCACGTTGGGTACGTTGTTCAGGTCTGGGGGGTCAGCCGCGGTCACGGCGCAACCCTAGCGCAACGATGCCTTCTGAAGGCACGTACCATGCACCCACCGCACCGTCCCGCCAGCGTTTTCACGGGAACGACACAAGCGTGCGCTGACAGCGTGGGCAGAAGTGCGAGCCGCGGTTCATGAACGACTCCCGCACCAGCGTGGTGCCACAGCGCGGGCACGGTTTGCCCTGCTGCCCGTAAACATTCAGGCTGTGGGAGAAATAGCCGGATTCGCCGTTGACGTTCACGTATTGGGCGTCGAAACTCGTACCCCCCTCGGCGAGTGCCTTCTGCAGGATGCTGCGCACCGCCGCAAGCAGCGTCTTCATCTTCGCGCGCGACAGTGAATTCGCGGGCCGCGCGTAGTGCAGGCGTGCGGCAAAGAGCGCCTCGTCGGCGTAGATGTTGCCCACCCCGCTGATCAGGCCCTGATCGAGAAGGGCGCGTTTGATGCCCGTATTCTTGCGGGCCAACGCGGTGAAGAACGCGCTGTCAGAGAATGCCGGATCCAGCGGATCCCGTGCAATGTGCGCCACTTGCGAGGGGATCAGAGTCGACCAGCTTCCTGCCGTGGCGGAACCGCTGAACCCGGCTGGCCTCCCGTCAGCGGTGGGCTGCATCGTATCGACGGCCATGCTTCCAAAGATCCGTTGATCGACAAAGTTGAGCCAGAGCTCACCGTGTGTCGGATGATCGAGGTGGAGCCTGATGCGTAGCAACCGATCGGCGGCGGCGCCGGGGGTGCGCATGAGAACCTGTCCACTCATTCCGAGGTGCACGACCAATGCACGGCTCGACGCCAAGGGAAGCCACAGAAACTTACCGCGACGCACCGCAGCCGTCAGACGTTGCCCTTCGAGAAGCGCGACGAATGATTCGGGACTCCCCACATGCCGCTTCAGGGACCGAGGTTCCAGAACCTCGACACCTGCGATCACGGCATCCGTGATCGCCGGCTCGATTCCGGACCGCACGACCTCGACTTCAGGAAGTTCGGGCACGCGGCTCGTCGCTGCGGCCAAGAATGGCGCAGGCCTCGAGCGCCGCGGCCATTTCGGCATGCTTCTTACTCGTTCCCTGACCACGTGCGGTGACGAGCGCACCGACGGCAACCGTCGCCTCAAACACCTTGGAGTGATCGGGACCGCTCTCAGTGACGGTGTACACCGGTACACCGGCTGCCCGGTGCGCGGCCAGTTCCTGCAGCGCCGTCTTCGGATCCAACGATGCGCCGAACCGTGTCGGGTCTGCACGTAACGGTGCGATCAGGCGCAGCACCAACGCCGTCGAGACGTCAACGCCTGCATCGAGATAGACGGCACCGATGAGCGCTTCGACGGTGTCGGCAAGAATCGAAGCCTTGTCGTTGCCGCCCGTGAGAGTCTCGCCACGCCCAAGGCGAATGTACGGCCCGAGGCCGATTCCGCGCGCCACTTGGGCGAGGGCCGCAGTCGACACGAGGCTGGCCCGCCGCTTTGCCAGGTCCCCCTCGCTGAGGTGCGGATACTCCGTGTAGAGCATGACGGTCACGGCTTGCCCGAGAATCGAGTCACCGAGAAACTCCAGGCGTTCGTTCGTGGGGATCCCACCGTGCTCATACGCGTATGACCGGTGGGTCAGCGCGAGCTCGAGAATCTCTGGATCAATAGATACGCCGAGGGCAGTCTGTAAAGACGAACCCTCGGCGCGCATACCGGTCATGACTGGTATACCGAAATCTGTCGACTAAACGTCGGCGACCTTGCGGCCCTTGTATTCCATGAACAGCGGGGTGCCCGCGGAGTCTTCAACAACCTTCGCGCGGTGCGGGAGGCTGTAGGTGACCTTGCCGTTTTCAACGGTCTTGACCAGCGTGGGGGCCTCAGCCTTCCACTGCGAACGACGCGAGTGGGTGTTGCTGCGTGACTGCCGGCGCTTCGGAACTGCCATGACTACTTCTCTTCTCTATCTGTTTCAACGTTGATGTCTTCATCCGCGTTAATGTCTTCGAACGCTTGGAATCCCGCAAGCGCTGACCACCGAGGATCGCGTATTTCTTGTGGTTCGAGCACCGGGGATTCGGCAAGCCGCAGCCCAGTCTCCATGTCGAGACCGGGGCAGTCCGGCCGGCAAACCGGCTGGAAGGGCAGTGATAAAACCACCGCATCCCTGATCAGAGGTTCAAGATCCACGTGGTCATCTTGAACCTCAAACTCAAAAGCTTCGTCTAAAGAGTACGCGAAAAGATCCTGAATCTCGACTTGGACAGGCAACTCGACGTCAATCAGGCATCGACCGCACTCTCCGGCGGCGATTCCGGAGACCTCTGCGGTCACCAAAATGCCCTCATGGAGCGACTCAAGGCGCAGCTCTGTGGCCAGCACCGAACCGGCCTTCACCGCCACGAGACTCTCACCGAGCTGGTCGGGAACAACGATGTCGAGGTGGCGTTCGTGCATGGTGCCCGGTCGGTTGATAAGGTCGCGCACTTCAATCTTGTACGGCGTTTTGATGAACTTGCTCACAGAACAAATCTTACGCGTCCCGGACTGCACGTCCGTGCCGCCTGACGTGGAGACCGCCGAGCACCGACGGCCAGAGCGACGCCGGAAGCACCAACGCGAGGATACGGCTGCGGCGGCCTGAACCGACGCGTACCGCCCGCGTGACGACGCGGAGGTCGAGCGCGCTTTGTTCCCGCACAGCTGCCTCGAGGGGCGAAACCGCCTCCCCCACAGGACCGGTACCGTTCGGGCGCGCGTACCGGGCACGCTCCTCGTCGACCAGAAGACGCTGCAGCGCCGAAGCCACCTCGGCCGCGGCTACCTCGGTCGGTTCCGGTCGTGCCCCGACACGCTCGTTGATCGCCGAGGCAAGTTCGCGTGCAGTCTGCGTGTCCGAAACGTCGAGTCCATAATCGAGAGCCGAATCGGCCAGCTCACGCCACGCCTCTCGCCCAGCTCCCCCAGGAAGCTCGAGTCGCCTCAGGCGGCCGCGTCGGCGAAGTCGACGCACGGTGAGCGGAGCAGCGAGGAGAAGCAACACCCCGAGGCCGACGAACACCAGCCGCTGCAGGCTCCCCGCAGCCTCGGCCTCACGCTGGGCCGCCGGCGGTTCCGCGGCGATGAGGCCGTGTGGAGCCTGCTGCGGGCGCGGTGCGGTCGATGGTACGGGCTGATTGGGAGAGGTCTGCGGGGCGGTCACGGTCGTTGGTGTCGCGTAGCCGGGCACCGTTCCGCGGCCGGGCGTCGGCTCGAAGGGAACCCAGCCGATTCCTCCGAAATACAATTCAGGCCAGGAATGCAGGTCATGCGAATCGACCTGAAATTCGTTAGAGCCGACTCCGGCGGCCTGTGCGCGCACGCCCGGTAGGTAACCGACTGAAATTCGTGCCGGGATACCGAGAGTTCTGGCCATGATGGCCATGGCAGAGGCGAAGTGCACGCAGTAGCCGCTTTTCACCTCGAGAAACCTGCCGATGACGTCAACTCCGGCCCCGCTGTCGTTCGATACCGGGGCCTCCGTGGTGTACACGAATTGCTCTCCACGCAGGTAGTCCTGCAAGGCAACCGCCATCTCGTAGGGCGAGGTCGAACCTGCCGTCACCTCTCGGGCGGTCTGGTCGATGATGCCGGGGCGTGGAACCGGAACTTCCAGGTCCACTCCCATGCTCTCCGGGTACGAGGTCCCCGCCGAACCCAGCTGCTCCTTCGTCGGCGCGAGTTGCAGAGCGGTCACACGGTACTGCTGCCCTCGCGTCGTCGAATTGGCACTGGTGATCACCTGAGCGGAGGAATTCCAATACCAACTCCCCCTCAACCCGTTCACGGCGACGGCCGGGCTGGGAGCCGGGAGCCACGTCGTCGCCACACGGTCGATGCTCACCTGGGTCGTTGACTCGACGGTCTGGATCGTCTCAGAGAGCGCGGGAGGTCTCGTCATGTCGGCGACCGGCGTGTCGGTGCGTCCCGGCGGATCCGAGCTCGTCCAGGTATTGCCCGCAAAGCGGTCGAGGGTCAGCAGTTTGAAGTAGGGCTGCTCGCTGGCCGACGTCGTGTAATGCAAAACGGGGGTCGCCTCGGGGCGCCTGAGATCTGTGCCGATGTCGATCAGTGGACTCACCCCGGATCCGAAGAGCAAGCCCGTCGCCCGAGTACCCACCAGGTCGCTGTTTCCGAGCGCCGGGGTGACGATGCTGAGCACCAGGGCACCAACAATGCCGATGCTCCCGACGACGACGGACCCCCAAAGTGGACCGGGGCCGCTCCGGCCCGGAAGCGCCCCGGACGGCCCGCTCCGCTCCTTCGACGCCAGGCGGGCCTCGGCACGCCGACTGAGGCGCACATCGATCCGCAGAAGGCCCAGATAAGCCACCGCCGCCAGCGTCAAGACTGTGGGCGACGCCCCGCCATCGATCAGGAGGCCGGGCACGGCGAGCGTGATCAGCACGGGGAGCCCTGCCAGAGCCGGCCAACGGAAGGCGATCGCGAGGGCATCCATCACAACGGCCAGGAGGCCGGCTCCCGCCGTCAGAAGAAAGAGTATGCCGCTATCGACCGTTGCGGGAATGTTCTGCATCGCGATCGACCCCGACCCCGCAGCGATCAGTCCATCGAGATGAGTGATCGTCGCCGGCGTCGGGATCAGCCAGACAATGCCGGTTCCTGCTCCGAAGAAGAGAGTCAGAACGCCCACGAGAACTCCGACGCCGGCCAACGGAACCAGGCGTCGATCCATCCCCGCTCTGCGGAATAGCGCCCCGAAACCCAGCACGACGGCGGCAACGCCCACCATTGCGACCCACCAGCCGGAACCGGCGAGTAGCTCACCCAATGCGCTGACGCCCACAGCGAGAAATACCAGCAGCGCGAGTGTGAGCGGCCACAAGGACTCATGACGCGTGTCAGATCGCGTCATGAGCGGACCTTCCCCGCAGGGCGAGATCCCAGGCCGACGCGATCTCGTGCGTGCTCCGAACGGGGATACAGGTCCAGCCGGTGTCGGTAAGGCGATCGATCAGCGGGGCGCCCATCGTGTGAATCACGAACGCGATGGCCGGATCTGAGGTGGTGCTCAGCCTGGCCAAGTCGGCGACATCCTCCTCGTCGATCGCGACGAGCACGGCAAAGGTCGGTTCACGCCGACGACTCACCCCCGTCGTCCTCCCGGGCTGGCCCTCCGCCCGCAGTGCGCCGCGCAGAACCGGCACGACGCCAGCCAGGCCTTCGAGAAGCTCGCGGCTTCCACCCGGCGAAAGAAAAACGGCCGGGGGGTCCCCCCGTAGACCGCCGGTTTCGGTCCCGGCCCCCGGCGCCAATTGACTCGCACCGAGCTCTGAGACAGCCACACGGAAGCCGGCATCGATCAGGTGGGCTCCGATTGATGCGGTCAGTTCTATTGCCGTCTCGAAGGCATCGTCGTGGCGCGAGAACCAGTCGCTGCCCGCGAGGCTGTCGTGATCGGGTACGCCGCTCATCGTCGTATCGAGCACGAGCCGTGCCGAGGGGATGCTCCGTTGTTCTTCCTGCCGCACCATGATTTCGCCGTGCCGAGCCGTCGCCGGCCAATTCACGCGACGCAATGGGTCCCCGGGCCGATACTCCCGCGCAATCAGTTCATCAGAATGCGGATTGTGATGATGCAGAAGCTCACGGGCATTGCCCTCGCCGCCGGCCACACCGAGCCCGAGGCCGGGCAAGGCCGTGACCGGGGGCGTCACGATCAGATCGGCCACCGTGCCGCCGAGCCTCCGGCCATAGGCCAGGCCGAAGGGGTCGTAGGTGTGGAGCACGAGCGGCCCGAGGTCATAGAGCCCACGACAGGTCGGCGTCAGCCGGTAGTCGAGGACAACACGGTCTGCTCTGCTCCCTCGAGCGCCGCTACTGCGTGCCAGGGCGGGCAGCGCGGCAGCACCCGGCACCGACAATCCGGCAGACGTGCTCTCAGACCACCGCACCCCGTATAGCGGGCGGAAGGCCCGGTTGCGCACCTGAACCGCAACCCGAAGCGAGTTCCCCGCCGACACGACGGCTGGCCGGAACGTCCGTGAGACCTGCACTTTCACCTGTCGGAAGCCCACGTAGCACGCCGCTGTAATCGGCATGGCAACCAGGAGGGCACCGACGAAGATCAGATCGCGTCTGTCGAGAAATAGCGCCGCCAGGAACACTCCGCTGCCGATGATCAGAAAGCCCACGCCGCGCCGCGTCAATCGAGGCAACCACACCTCGCGGGCGAGCCGTCTGAGTGCCGACATGACTACGGCTGGCGAGGGAGGCCTGCCGGAACAGGCGTCGACTCGATGATTCTCGTGATGATCTCTTCGACCAGTGGCGCACTGTCATCATGGTGATGGCCGAGCGCTCGTCCCGTGGGGATGAGGCGATGGCTGAGCACGGGTACGGCAAGAGAGTCGATATCGTCGGGAAGCACATAGTCTCGCCCGTGAAGCGCGGCTTGAGCCTTCGCGGCACGGATCAGCTGCAGTGTCGCTCGCGGACTCGCACCGAGACGCAGGTCTCTGTCGTCACGGGTGGCGCGGACCAGGGCAACCGTGTATTCCTTGACGGCGTTAGAGGCGAAAACGTGTCGTACCGCGACCATCATCGCCCGCAACTCTTCGCCGGACACGACAGCAGACAGACGGGACAGAGGACTGGTGACATCGCGGGAATCGAGCATGGCCAGTTCGGAGCCGGTATCGGGGTATCCCATCGAGATTCTGGCCATGAATCGATCGCGTTGAGCCTCGGGCAATGCGTAGGTACCCTCCATCTCAATGGGGTTTTGGGTGGCCACCACGGTGAACGGCGCCGTGAGCGGATACGTGACACCGTCGACAGTGACCTGGCGTTCCTCCATACATTCCAGCAACGCCGACTGGGTCTTCGGACTGGCCCGATTGATCTCGTCGCCGATCACAATATTCGCGAAGACCGCTCCTCGCTTGAATTCGAAGCGTCGTTCGGCTTGGTTGAAGACGGAGACGCCCGTCACATCCGAGGGCAGTAAATCCGGCGTGAACTGAATGCGGCTGACCGAGCAGTCGACTGATGTGGCCAGGGCCTTGGCCAGCATCGTCTTTCCGACGCCCGGGACGTCTTCAATCAAGAGGTGGCCCCCGGCCAACAGCACCGTGAGCGCAGTGCGAACCGCGTCGGTCTTGCCGTCGATGACGGTTTCGACGTTGCGGATGATGGCGTGCGCAGCAGCGTGCAGGTCTGAGCTGGGCATCACCTGACGCTCCTCACCGAATGAACTGCCGCGAGCGGTGGATTTCTCCGTGCGGAGGATCGAGGGAACCTCCGCACGGAGCGGAACAGAACCGGCTGTCATACGGTCGCCCGTTGCAGATAATTAGCGACCGCAGCCGGGACGAACGGAGCAATATCGCCGCCCAGGGCTGCAACCTGGCGCACAAGAGAACTCGACACGTGTGCGTTGGCCGGGTCGGGAAGCAGGAACACGGTTTCGACGGCGGCCAGGTGCCGGTTGACGATCGCCATCGGTGTCTCGTATGCCACGTCGATCTGCGACCGGATCCCTTTGACGAGCACACTGGCCCCGACATCAATGCAATAGTCCACGAGAAGTCCCATGCTCCAGGATGCGACGACAATTGTGCCTGGCAGGCGTGCGTCGGCGATGGACTGTTCGAGCAACGAGACCCGCTGTGCGATGGGCAGGAGCGCAGTCTTTCCGGGGTTGTGCACGACAAGCACATGCAGTTCGTCGAAGAGACCGGCGGCGCGCCCGATCACGTCGAGGTGCCCGAGCGTGACGGGGTCAAATGATCCAGGGACAACGGCGATCCGGTGCATACGCTTCACACTACTGCCAGCCGCAGTCGCACGCTCGGCTTGACATGAACCTGGAAGGCATCGTTTCTTAGCCCTTACTGAGCCAGGCTCGCTCGGATTCGTCGAGGCGACGTCGCACGGCCTCGCGCAGTGCGGGGATCGTCCGGAGGCCTGGATCTCCGCCGACAAGCTGCTGGGCTGCCGCGCGCGCATCGGTGATCAAATCGGCGTCGGTGGCCACGCGCAGCAGCCGCAGCGAGGACCTGCCGCCCGATTGCAAGCCACCGAGAACGTCGCCCTCTCGACGGAGCTCGAGGTCGGCCTGAGCAAGCTCGAAACCGTCCAGAGTCGAGGCAACGGTTTCCACTCGCTGTCTCGCCATCGACTCGGCCTCGGCCTCAGTCACCAGCAAGCACAGGCCAGGGACCGCACCGCGCCCGACCCGGCCGCGCAGCTGGTGCAGCTGGGAGACGCCGAACCGGTCGGCATCCATCACGACCATGGCCGATGCATTGGGCACATCGACGCCGACCTCAATGACCGTGGTTGCCACCAACAGATCGAGTTCACCGGCCGCAAAGGCACGCATGGTGAGATCTTTCTGCTCGCTCGTCATACGGCCGTGTAGCGGTGCGATGCGAGCGCCCGCCAAAGCGGGTTTGGCGCGAAGCTCGACGATGAGTTCTTCAACCGTCGTCGGCCTGGCCTTGGCGGCGGGGTGCCCCGAGGCCGACACCGCGGTTCCCTCACCGGGATCATCCGCGCCCTCCTCGCCCTCCTCACGAACAGTGGGAGAGATTGCCGAGCAGACCACGAAGGCCTGTCGACCGAGCGCGAGTTCCTCGGCGAGCCGGGTCCAGACGCGTAAACCCCAGGCCGGCTTCTCAGCCAAAGGCACGACAAAGCTCTCGATTCCTTGCCGACCGCTCGGCAACTCGGCGATCGTGCTCACATCGAGGTCGCCGAACACCGTCATGGCGATGGTGCGCGGAATAGGCGTGGCAGTGAGCACGAGCACATGCGGCGGCGTGTCTCCCTTCTGCCGCAGCGTCTCACGCTGCTCGACGCCGAAGCGGTGCTGCTCATCGACAACCACCAGTCCGAGATCGTAAAACGACACCGCATCACCCAGCAGCGCATGAGTTCCGATCACGATGCGGGACTGACCGGACACCGTTCCCAACAGCGCCTTCTTGCGCTCGGCGGCCGAGAGTTGCCCCGTGAGCAAGAGGGGTCGAAGCTCAGCCGCGCGGTCGGGCCCGAGCATGTGCACGATTGATCGGAGGTGCTGGGCGGCCAGAACTTCGGTCGGCGCGAGCAACGCAGACTGTCCGCCCGAGTCGGCAACGGCCAGCATGGCCCGCAGCGCCACGACGGTTTTTCCCGAGCCCACCTCACCCTGCACCAGGCGGTTCATGGGAGACGTGGAGGCGAGATCCTGCGCGATCTCGGCACCCACGATCTTCTGGTCTCTCGTCAGCGTGAAGGGCAGACCGGCATCGAAATGTGCGAGGAAGCCGTCGGCACGCGGTGTGCGGGCGAGGGTGTGGCGCTCTCGTGCCGCGCTGTGCTGTTGCACGAGCGCGCATTGCAACACGAAGGCTTCAGTGAAACGCAGGGTGTCCCGCGCTTGTAACCACGACGCATCCTTCTGCGGACGGTGCACCTGCTCGAGTGCCTGACGGTGGCCCACCAACCGGCGCTCGCGTCGGATCTCGTCCGGCAGCGGATCGGGAAGTGCGCCGAGCCCGTCGAGGGCGAGGGCGATGGTCTTCTGGATCGTCCAGGTGGTCACGGCCGCGGTCGCCGGGTAGATCGGGATGGGCGCTTCTAACCAGCGTTGTTGAGCATCGAAATCAGTGGGAGCGTCACTCGCCTGTTCGAACAGTTCGTAGTCGGGGTGAGCCAGCTGCAAATTTGATTTGTACGCGGTCACCTTGCCGGTAAATATCCCGCGGCGGCCGGGGAGCAAATCGCGCTCGCGCCACGGCTGATTGAAAAATGTGAGGTACAGGATGCCGTGACCGTCTGAGATACGAGCCTCGACGATGGAACCACTGCGCGACTTCATGCTGCGTCTCTCGACCGACAGCACCTCGCCGACGAGCGTGACGTTCTCGCCCTGCGGCACCTCGCTGACCGCCGTGAGTTCACCACGGCGCGCATAACGGCGCGGGTAGTGGTTGAGGAGGTCACCCACCGTGACGATCCCAAACGCCTTGGTCAAGGGTGTCGCCGTGCGCCCCCCGGCCAGCGCCTGCACCGTGGTGTCGAGAGTCACACCTGCGGCAGGCACCGACAACGGGGCAGCCGCAGCACTGTGGTGGTGGTCGGCAGGTGGAGTACCAGTCATGTCTTGATGGTATTCGGCAGCACTGTCATTCGCAGCCGAGGAGCGCTGCAATCGGGGAGGGCTGCAATTGAGGCTCGTCGCACCCCACCGGTAGGCTCGAAGCGACATGACTCGAATCGTCGCCGGTTTTGCCGGAAATCTGACCTTGGCCGTTCCGAAGAGCGGCACCCGGCCCACAAGCGACCGCGTACGCGAGGCGATCTTCTCGGCGCTGGACTCCCGCGATGCCATCGCCCACACGCGGGTGCTTGACCTCTACGCCGGATCCGGCGGGCTCGGCTTGGAAGCCGCCAGTCGCGGGGCCCGCTCGGTCACACTGGTCGAGAAGAATTCAACGGCCGCTGCACTCTGCCGCAAGAATGCCGAAGCTATCTCGAAGCGGGCTCCCTCACGAGATGCGCCACGCATCCTGGTGACGGGCCAATCTGTTCAAGCATTCCTGAATTCGTCAACCACCGAGGTCGATTTGGTCTTCATCGACCCGCCCTACGAGCTGACCGATGAGGATCTCGCGCAGAACCTGGCCACGCTCGCGACGCTCCTCTCTGACGACGCGCTCGTCGTTGTCGAACGCAGCACCCGTTCACCCGAGCCTGACTGGGGCGATGCGCTCGTGCTCGTGAACCGCAAGAAATACGGCGAGACGACGGTCTGGTACGCCGAAACGGCTACCCGATAGCACCGTTCCACCCGCGGTACGGGTCCCACCCGCCCTGCGAGTGTGGCTTGCCGTCGACCAGAATCAGGCCGGCCCCTGCAGTGACGGTGCCAAGCGCACGGAATCCGGAGGGAAGCTCGGATCCAGCGGGGAAAGTCGCGAGAAGCCCGTGGTCTTCCCCGCCGTTGAGCGCACGCTCGATGTGGTCACCGAGCGCGGTCGATCGAAAGTCGATTCCCACCCCACTGGCCCGGGCGATGCGTCCCGCATCGATCGCGAGTCCGTCTGAGACGTCGAGCATGGCCGTTGCTCCGCACTCCGCCGCAACCGGACCGAGCGTGACGGGAGGTTCGGGCCGCAGCTGAGCGGCGAGCTGTTCCGGATTCCTCACCTTGAGCGCGTCTGCCCGCGCGGCGTTCGGGGTTCCTGCCTCATCGACGCCTTCTCGAAAGAGCAGCTCAAGACCGGCCGCGGCCTCACCGAGACGACCGGCCAGGGCGACAATGTCTCCCGGTCGCGCACCAGAGCGCAGCACGGCGGCACGCCCGTCAAGGTCGCCGAATGCCGTCACGGCAAGTGTCAGCGTGTCGGACGCCGAAAGATCGCCACCGACGACGCCGCAGCCGGGCGACAGCGCTGCGCAGGCAGAGCGCAGACCGTCCGCAATGCCTTCGATGGTTTCGATCGGGGTGTGCGGCGGTGCGGCGATGGCCACGACAAGCGCCGTCGGGCGCGCACCCATCGCAGCAACGTCGGAGAGGTTGGTGGCTGCTGCCTTCCAGCCGAGGTCGAACGGGGTCGACCAAGCGAGCCGAAAGTCGGGGCCATGAATCATCATGTCGGTCGTGACGACGAATCGGCCGTCCGGCGCGGCGACGATCGCGCAGTCGTCGCCCGGGCCGAGCAGTGCGGCATCCGCGTCGGGCAGGCGCGGAAAGATCCGAGCGAGCACCTGGCCCTCACTTAGATCGGCCAACGTCTCGGATCGAGTGGAAGGCGGTTCCGCAGCATTCGTCATGTCTCAAACGGTAGCCTGGATCCGATGACTCTCCGATTCCCGGCACGTTTCACTGCCGCAGCCCTGACCCTCACCGCTGGTGCAGCTTTGCTGACCGGATGCGCAGCCGCAGTTCCCTTGCAGCCCGCCGCCAATGCGATCGACGCCGGCTGCGCCGCCGTCGTGGTGCACCTGCCCGCCGCTGTTGCCGATGAGACGAAGCGTGAGACGAATGCGCAGGGAACCGGCGCGTGGGGCGACCCGGCGTCCATCCTGCTGCACTGCGGCGTCGCCGTGCCGGGGCCGACCACACAGGCCTGCGTGAGCGTCAACGGCATCGACTGGATTGAGGACGATTCCGCCGCGCCCACCTATCGTTTCACCACCTACGGCCGCGAACCGGCCGTCGAAGTGGTTCTGGACTCGGGCACGGTGGCCGGCTCGACAGTGCTCGCAGATCTGTCGAACGCGGTCTCGTATGCGCCGACCAACGGCAGCGCGTGCGTCGGCGCCGAAGACCTGCAGCTGCCCGAGGCGACCCCTGCTCCCTAGTCGCTGTACGGGGCTGGCTACGAGCCGTGAGCCGCGTGCGCCAGCGCCACGTCGATGAGTTCGTTGATGAGACTCGGATAGTCGAAACCGCTCGCCAACCAGCAGCTGGGGAACATGGAGATGGGGGTAAAGCCGGGCATGGTGTTGATCTCATTAATCACCCAGCCGTCGGCGGTCAAAAAGAAGTCGACCCGCGAAAGACCGGCGCCGTCGATAGCGTCGAAGGCACGAATCGCAAGCGTCTGCATCTCGGCCAGCTCGGCCGTGTCGAGCACAGCCGGACAGACCAGATCGATGCCGGGAGCATCGAGGTACTTCGCCGCAAAGTCGTAGAAGGCACGGCCGCTGACGACGACTTCACCGGCCACGGATGCCCGGGTCGGCTCCCCCGGACGCCCCTGCAACACCGCAACCTCAATCTCACGCCCGACGAGCGCCGATTCGATCAGAACCTTGGTATCTTCGGCGAACGCAACGGCCAGCGCCCCGGCTAGCTCATCGCGGCTCTCGACGCGGCTCACACCGACACTCGAGCCCGCCCGGGCCGGCTTCACAAACGCGGGTAGCCCCAATTCGTCCAGCGCGGCGTAGGCCGCTTCGGGTGCCGCCGCCCACGCATCCGCCGTGACGGTGTGCCATGGAGCGACGGGCAGCCCTGCCTGCTGAAATACCGTCTTGGTGAAGTGCTTGTCCATACCGAGTGAGGACGCCAAAACCTTCGAGCCCAGATACGGCAAGCCGACGAGGTCGAGCATGCCTTGAATGGTGCCATCCTCGCCGAACGGTCCATGCAAAATCGGGAATACAAGGTCAACGGCACCGAGCGAGCGTGTTCCGGACGCGTCGGTGACGTGAAGTTCTCTACTCTGGGTGCTCTCGGGCCAGCTCACGCGACTGCCATTGTCGATGACCTCGGG
Organism: Leifsonia psychrotolerans; assembly: GCF_013410665.1. NCBI lineage: Bacteria > Bacillati > Actinomycetota > Actinomycetes > Micrococcales > Microbacteriaceae > Glaciibacter > Glaciibacter psychrotolerans. The sequence goes on from NZ_JACCFM010000001.1 coordinate 1,335,030, forward strand.
CAGTGACTGCGTGTTGAGCGCGAATTTGGCTGGGGAATCGTCTTCGAGAACGAAAGCACCATCCCGTGTAATCCCGATCGGGATCACGGTGTAGCGGCTGCGGTCAAGCGCCGTCAGTACTCCGCCCGCCGTGGCGCAGCTGATCGAATGTTCGCTTGAACGTCCCCCAAAGAGCACGGCTACCGTGAGCTTGTCCATCAATTGTCCTTTCGCCCTGCGGTTCGCCGGAGTCTGTTGTGAGGTGAGGAGCGATGTCCTTCGGGTGCAGCGTGCCAGCCAGCACCTGGCGCACCTGCTCGACAATGGGCATGTCGACGCCCTTCGCCTTCGCCAGTTCGAGAACGGGACCGACAGATGCGAGACCTTCGGTGGTCTGCTGCATCTGCTTGGTCACATCGGCGATGCTGTACCCCTGACCGAGCAGGCGACCCGCGGTGTTGTTGCGCGACAGCGGCGACTGACAGGTCGCGATGAGGTCGCCGAGACCAGCGAGACCCGCCAATGTCTCGGGCTGGGCGCCGTACGCGACCGCAAAATCGGTCATCTCAACGAGCCCGCGCGTGATGATCGAAGCCTTGGTGTTCTCGCCGTAACCGACCCCGTCAACAATGCCGATGGCCACGGCGATGAGATTCTTCAGCACGCCGCCGAACTCGGTACCGATCACATCCGTGTTCACAAAGGTGCGGAAGTAGCGTGTGTTGGCGAGCATCGCGATGGCCTGCGCGGTCTCGAGGCTGCTCGAGGAAACGACGGCTGCGGTGGGTTGCTCTTTGGCGATCTCAAGCGCGAGATTCGGGCCTGAGATGGCTGCGATGCGTGCCGGGTCGATCGGGAGGACCTCGGCGATGACCTCACTCATGCGCAGGCCGGTCGAGCGTTCGACGCCCTTCATCAGCGACACAATGAGCGCGTTTGAGGCCAGGTACGGTTCGGCGGAGACCAGGTTCTCGCGCAGCGACTGGCTGGGCACCGAGACGAAAACCTGTTCCGCACCGTGCAGAGCCAGGTCGAGCCGTGATGTGGCGCGCAGGCCAACGGGCAGGTTGATTCCCGGCAGGTAATCGCTGTTGCGTCGACCTTCGGTGATCTCTTTCGCGAGCTCTGGTCGACGCGCCCAGAGCATGACATCTGCTCCACCATCGGTGAGGATCTTGGCGAACGTGGTTCCCCAACTTCCGGCACCGAGCACTGCGACTCGGGTTCCTGGCTGAACCTTAGGCTTCAAAACGACCTGTCTCTTTCTGATCGTGTTCTGCGGGGTTCCAGCGCTTCGTGGGCGCCTTCTCTTCGCGGATGTCTTCCAACAGTGCGGTGATCGCATCCATGACAGCGGTGGTCGCCTCAGCCAAGGTCGCCGAGTCGAGACTGCGGCCACGGAATCGATCCAAATCGACGGGGTCGCCAATCTTCACGGTGATGTGTTTACGAGGGAACAGGCTGATCTTCTTCGAATACCGGGGCATAACACCCTGCGTGCCCCAGTGAGCGGCAGGAACGACCGGGATGTTCTGTTCCAATGCCACCCGTACGGCGCCGGTTTTGCCCCGCATCGGCCACATATCGGGGTCCCTCGTGAGCGTGCCCTCCGGGTACACAACGAGCATCTGACCGTTCTCGACGAGGCGCTCTGCTGCTCTCACCGGTTCGCTGCCGCGCATCGATCCGCCCCGCTGCACGGGAATCTGGCCTGACTTCGTCAGCAGGTAGCCGATCACCGGAATGGTGAACAGCGAGCCCTTGGCCATAAACCGGGGCAGTCGCCCGAGTTTCCAGGCGACCATGCCCATGACGACCGGGTCAATCTCGCTGTAATGGTTCGGCGCGAAGACGAAGGCACCCTGCGTCGGAAACTTCTCCCGGTCCCTGATCTCGAACTTGGCGATCAGGTTCATGGGCGGCACGGCGATTGCCGCCAGCAGCCAAAAGATCGACGGCCGGCTCTTTTCAGAGCGCGTTCTCCCCGACGAAGCGGACGATGCGGAATCTGGCGCTGGACTCGAGGCTGGCGTTGAATGTGAAGCTGGCACAGACCTATTATCCTTCGAGATCGAAGTCCGCCCCGAGCAGCTCGAGCTTGGTAATGAAGTTTTCGTAGCCACGTGCGATGATTCCCACGTTGCTGACGGTTGACGTGCCCTCGGCCGAGAGTGCAGCGATCAGATGGCTGAAGCCACCCCGGAGGTCAGGAACCTCGATGTCGGCACCGCGCAGCTTCGCCGGTCCGGTGATGACCGCGGAGTGATTGAAGTTGCGCTGACCGAACCGGCAGGGGTGACCGCCCAGGCATTCCTTGTGAATCTGGATCGTTGCCCCCATCTCAACCAGCGCGTCGACGAAGCCGAAACGCTGCTCATAGACGGTCTCGTGCACGATCGACACGCCGTGAGCCTTGGTGAGGGCGATCACGAGCGGCTGCTGCCAGTCGGTCATGAACCCGGGGTGCACATCGGTTTCGATGATGACGGGCTTCAGCTCTCCACCAGGGTGGTAGAAACGGATGCCGTCGTCGTGAATGTCGAAGGCCCCACCGACCTTGCGGAACACGTTCAGGAAGGTGATCATTTCGGCCTGACGGGCACCGCCGACGAAGATATCGCCGTCGGTGGCCAGTGCAGCGGCAGCCCAGCTGGCGGCCTCGTTGCGGTCGAAAAGCGCACGATGCTGATATCCGCTCAGCTGCTCGACGCCTTCGATGCGAATCACTCGGTCGGTGTCGACGGTGATGATGGCACCCATCTTCTGCAAGATGTTGATGAGATCCATGATCTCGGGTTCGATCGCCGCGCCCTTGAGCTCCGTGATTCCCTCGGCACGCACGGCCGTGAGCAGCACCTGCTCGGTCGCACCGACGCTCGGGTATGGCAGGTCGACCTTGGTGCCTTTGAGGCCGTTCGGCGCCGACATCCGGATGCCGTTCGGCTGCTTTTCGACGACGGCGCCGAACTTGCGCAGCACCTCGAGGTGGTAGTCGATGGGGCGGTCGCCGATGCGGCAGCCCCCGAGGTCGGGGATGAACGCCTCACCAAGTCGGTGCAGCAACGGGCCACAGAACAGGATCGGGATACGCGACGAACCCGCGTGAGCGTCGATGTCGGCAAAGTGCGCGCTTTCGACGTTGATCGGGTCGAGGATGAGCTCGCCGGGCTCCTCGCCGTCGGTGACTTTGACGCCGTGAACCTCAAGCAGGCCTCGCACGATTCGAACATCGCTGATGTTCGGAACATCCTTCAGCACACTCGGCGTTTCGCCGAGGAGAGCCGCGACCATGGCCTTGGTCACGAGGTTCTTCGCACCCTTCAGCTCAATCCGACCGACCAGGGGGCGTCCGCCACGGATGGTGATGCGATCACCGAGGAGACCGACGGCTGCGCCATGGTTCTGCGCGTCTTGACCGAGTGTGCTCACAAATTACCTACCTTGCAGGGAGAGTGCGGGGTCGCCATGACTCCCGCTGGGATTCGAATTCTACGATTCGCGCCTCATCGCGCAGGGTCAGTCCGATGTCATCGAGACCTTCGAGTAACCGCCACCTAGTGTAATCGTCGATCTCAAATGAGACTGTGAGGTCGCCGATGTGAGCCGTCTTTTCAACCAGATTGACTGTGATTTCAATGCCGGGACTCGCCTCGATGGCGCTCCAGAGCAGCTCGGCGTCTGCCTCAGTGATCTGGCCGGCCACAAGGCCCTGCTTGCCGGAGTTGCCGCGGAAGATGTCGCCGAACCGGGGGCTGAGCACCACGTCGAAACCGAAGTCGCGCAGCGCCCAGACCGCGTGCTCACGCGAGGACCCCGTGCCGAAATCCGCGCCGGCCACCAGCACGCGTGCGCCCTGGTAGGCCGGCTGGTTCAGTACGAAGTCGGGGTCGGCGCGCCAACCGGCGAAGAGTGCGTCTTCGAAGCCGGTTTTGGTGACCCGCTTGAGGTATACGGCGGGGATGATCTGGTCGGTGTCGACGTTGGAGCGGCGCAACGGCACACCCACACCGGTGACGGTCGTGAACTTTTCCATGACTATTTTGCTCCGTCCGTGATCAGGTTTGCTTCCGCATCGTTCGCCAAATCCCAGGGGCTCGACAGCGTCCCCCGGATGGCGGTCGCCGCGGCGACGAGCGGCGAGACGAGGTGCGTGCGGCCGCCCTTGCCCTGCCGGCCTTCGAAGTTGCGGTTGCTGGTGGATGCACAACGCTCCCCCGGCGCCAACTGGTCCGGGTTCATGCCGAGGCACATGGAGCAGCCGGCGAAGCGCCACTCTGCCCCGAAGTCGGTGAAGATTTTGTCAAGGCCCTCGGCCTCGGCCTCGATGCGCACGCGGGCGGATCCGGGAACCACGAGCATCCGCACGCCATCGGCGATGGTGCGGCCCCGCAGGACCTCGGCAGCGGCACGCAGATCTTCCACCCGACTGTTGGTGCAGGAACCCAAGAACACGGTGTCGACGCGAATGTCTTTCATGGGCGTGCCGGCTTCGAGATCCATGTATTCGAGCGCACGTTCCGCCGCCGAACGCTCGTTGGCGTCGCTGATCTCGGCCGGATTCGGAACCTGTTCCGACAGCGAAACGCCCTGCCCGGGGTTGGTCCCCCAGGTGACGAATGGCTCGAGCGTGTTGGCATCCAGCACCACCTCGGCGTCGAATGTGGCGCCCTCGTCGGTGGCGAGTGTCTCCCAGTAGGCGACGGCGTCGTCCCAGTCCTCCCCCTCCGGCGCGTGTGCGCGGCCCTTCAGGTAGTCGTAAGTGATCTGGTCGGGTGCCACCATGCCGGCGCGAGCACCGGCCTCGATCGACATGTTGCAGATCGTCATTCGACCCTCCATCGAGAGGGCACGGATGGCGCTGCCACGGTATTCCAAGACGTAGCCCTGGCCGCCGCCGGTTCCGATCTTGGCGATCACGGCCAGGATGATGTCCTTGGCTGTGACGCCGGGGCGCAAGGTGCCTTCAACGGTGATGGCCATGGTCTTGAAGGGCTTCAATGGCAACGTCTGGGTGGCCATCACATGCTCCACCTCGCTGGTGCCGATGCCGAATGCCATCGCGCCGAACGCGCCGTGAGTGGAGGTGTGAGAGTCGCCGCAGACTACGGTGATGCCGGGCTGGGTCAGTCCCAGCTGGGGACCGACAACGTGAACAATGCCCTGCTCAATGTCACCCAGCGAGTGCAAGCGAACGCCGAATTCGGCACAGTTGCGCCGCAACGTCTCAATCTGGGTGCGGCTGGTCAGATCCGCGATCGGCTTGTCGATGGCAAGCGTCGGGGTGTTGTGATCTTCAGTGGCGATCGTCAGATCGGGCCGGCGCACCGGGCGACCGGCCAGGCGCAGGCCGTCGAAGGCCTGCGGACTGGTGACCTCGTGCACGAGGTGCAAGTCGATGTAGATCAGGTCGGGAGTGCCGTCTTCGCCCTTGGCGACGAGGTGCTTGTCCCAGACCTTTGCGGCCAAAGTGCGCGCGGGGGTTCCCGTTTCGGGTGCGTTGTTCATGGTGGATGCTCTTCCTTCAGCAATGGTGATGAGCCGACGACAGACTCCGCGACGAGGGAGGCCTTAGAACGAGGACTCGTCGCGGCAGAGAAGAAGGAGTCGACCACGCAGCATGGAATTAGGCTAACACCTCGCCGTGGGGTGCCAGCGTCGATTCGAGCATGATGACGGTCACATTGTCGCGACCGCCCCGCGCGATTGCCGCCTCGACCAAGGCGTCCGCCGCGCTGGCCAACGCCGCGGCCGACGGCTCCACCTCGTCCGCGGTCGTCAGAATCTGGGCAATTTCGCGGCTGTCAAGCTCAGTGCTGAGCCCATCAGAACAGATCAGGAACCGCTGGCGCCCCTCGACGGGAATCAGCCAGACGTCGGCGTCGGCGTAGTCATCTGTTCCGATGGCCCGGGTGATGACATTTCGTTTGGGGTGCGTTGCGGCATCCTCGGTCCGCAGGAGCCCGGCATCCACCATCTCCTGCACCACCGAGTGGTCGACGCTCAACTGCACGAGTTGGTGACCATCCCAGGTGTAGATGCGCGAGTCGCCGATGTTGAATGCCATCCAACATAAACCCACCCCATCGCCCGCGTCGACGAACGCGACGCCGGCAAGCGTGGTACCGGCAACGGCAGACCCGACGTCCTCGCCGGTGTGCAGGTCAGCTACTGCATCATTCGACGAATGGATGGCATCCAAAATGCGCTCGGGAGTGGATGGCGCCCCCACCTCAATGTGCTCCTCAAACACGCCCACCGCGGTGCGACTCGCTTCGTCGCCGCGGGCATGACCGCCCATTCCATCTGCGACAAGAAATACGGGGGCAGCGGCGAGAAAGCTGTCTTCGTTGACCTTGCGCACGGCTCCGACATCGCTACGAGCGCCGAAGCTCACCTGGGCACGCGCTCCGTCCAGAGTCAGCTCTTCCTGCCCTGTTACAGCCACTGCACACCCCGCTTACGCAATCCGACCTCATTCGCCTCTCAACCGTAGCAAGCCTGCGCGGACTATTCGCTGTCGACCGGCTTGATTTCTTCTGCCAGTGTGTGGCCTCGACGTCGCGCATCGCGGTTGGCCTTGATCAGGCTGGCAATCGTCGCGATGGTCATCGAGGCGATGATGACGCCCAGCGAGGTCCAGGTGTCAATCTCAGGAGCCCAGTCGACACCGTTGCCGCCGTTGATGAACGGCACCTCATTGGTGTGCAGTGCGTGGAAGAAGAGCTTGACGCCGATGAAGAACAGGATGAAGGCGATGCCGTATTTGAGATATTCGAGGCGTTCGAGCAGCCCACCGAGCAGGAAATACAGCTGGCGGAGGCCCATCAGCGCGAACACGTTTGCGGTGAAGACAATGAAGGGGCTTGTCGTGATGCCGAAGATCGCCGGGATGGAATCCAGCGCGAATATAAGGTCGGTCGTTCCGATCGCGATGAACACGATGAGCATGGGCGTGAAGATCTTCTTGCCGTTGACCAGCGTGCGCATCTTCGAGCCGTCGAAGGCAGTCGAAATCGGGATGTGACGGCGCAGGTAGCGGATCAGACCGTTCTCGGTGTTCTCGGTGTCTTCCTCTTTTGAGAGTGCCTGGTGCACGGCCGTGTAAAGAAGGAAGGCCCCGAAAATGTAAAAAATCCAGCTGAAGTTCTCGATCAGCGAAGCCCCGAGCAAAATGAAGATTCCGCGCAGCACAAGGGCGATGATGATGCCGACCATCAGAACTTCCTGCTGATACTTTCTGGGTACCGAGAACCGGGCCATGATGATGACGAATACGAAGAGGTTGTCAATCGACAGACTGTATTCCGTGAGCCAACCGGCCAAGAACTGCCCGGCATACTCGCCGCCTGCAAAGAGCAGCATGAGTAGCGCGAAGACGAGAGCCAGGGCGACGTAAAACACCACCCACAGGGTGGCTTCTTTCATCGACGGCACGTGGGGGCGTTTGTACACGATCAGCAGATCGGCCACGAGCACCAGGGTCAAAACGACCAGAGATCCGATTTCAAACCAGAGGGGTAAAGCGAGAGTCACGGGGCGCCTTTCAGCATTCGGGGAGTGCGGGTAGCACAAAGCCCGAAAGTCTCTCCCGTACTGAAATTTCAGCACCACCGCATCCGGGGCTCCAACCGTGGAACCCGTATTGACGAAATGCGGCATAGAACCCGAATCGAGTTCAGAGGGATACTCCCCTTCGTAGCACCAACTCTACCTGTTCGAACGGACGCGGTGCGCACACGAAAAAGCCCCCGGCACTGTGATAATCACGTGTCGGGGGCTGGTGTTGGTGACCCCAGCGGGATTCGAACCCGCGTTACCGCCGTGAGAGGGCGATGTCCTAGGCCGCTAAACGATGGGGCCGTTTTTGCAACTCAATGAGTATGTCACACGGTTCCACACAGAACCAAACTGAGCAAATCACACGTAGAGGAGGAGTGCCCCCGGGGCAATGTCGACCTGCACGGGGAGGGCTCCGACCCGTTCACCATCGGCGTAGGCGACAACCCCCTCTGCCTCGATCCGAACGCTGCGACAGAGGCGCAACTCGACGCGCGGGTGGCCTGTATGCGTGCCGGAGAATACTTTCGGAAAGACCCGAAGAAACGCCAGACGAGACAGTGGTTTCACCTGGAACAGGTCAAGGAATCCGTCATCGATTTTCGCCTCAGGCGCAATGCGCATCCCCCCGCCGATCGAGACATTATTGGCCACCGAAATCAGCATCGCGCGCACCTCCGACGTGACACCATCAACCGTCACCCGATAGGCAATCGGACGAAAAGTCAGTAGCTCACGCAGGAGTGCAAAGATGTAGCGGCTCGCCCCTTTCGGGCGTGTCATGAGATTTGCACGCTCGTTGACGACCGCGTCGAATCCGGCCGAGAGCGCGCCTGCGAACCACGTGGTCAGTCCGCCATGGCACACGCGGGCGGCGTCAATGGCTCGTGGTGGCCGCGTCAACGATTCGAGTAAATACTGAACCGATTCGGCGGTGTTTCCGGTGGGAATACCCAGGCCTCGCGCAAGGTCGTTACCGGTGCCACAGGCGACGATCGCGAGCGGCAGCGCCGTCCCGGCTGCCACGTTCGTACCCAGGCTCACCATGCCATCACCGCCCACGACCACGAGAGCATCAATTCCGGCGAGCACGCTCTCCTGCACGCTCAACCGCAACAGTTCGATATTGGCTTCGTGCAGGGAGAAAACCGTGTGCCCTGCCGCCCGCAGCGCCTCAACGACACGGGGGCCGACATCCGCTCGACGCCCAAAGGATGCGTGCGGATTGATCGCCACGGCGAGTCGGAGGGCGGAAACAGGCATAAGGGAGAGTATGGCGGTCTCTGCACGCCCAATCGGCCCATCCACCAGCGCGTGTTGCATGGGCCGAGAAAGAAGGGTTAGCTCGACGCATGAAACTCACCAAGTTGGAGCATGCCGCCCTGGTGCTGGAGAGATCCGGCACGAAGCTGTACATCGACCCGGGGTCGTTCACGACGGCACTGACCGAAACGGCGAACACGGCGGCCGTCGTGATCACCCACGAGCATGCCGACCACTGGACTCCAGAGCAGCTTGACCGCATTCTCGAGATGAACCCCGATGTGGTGATCTTCGCGCCGGCCGGTGTCGCGACCGCGGCCGCGGGTTACCCGATCACTGTCGTCGCCGACGGCGACACCACCGAGGTCGGCCCGTTCACCCTGCGCTTCTTCGGGGCCACGCACGCGGTGATCCACTCCTCGATTCCGGTGATCGACAACGTGGGCGTGCTGGTCAACGACGAGCTCTACTACGCCGGGGATTCGTTCACGATTCCTGCGGGCGTTGACGTTGGCACCCTCGCGGTTCCTGCCGGCGCACCCTGGTTGAAGATCAGCGAGGTGATGGACTACGTCATGGCAGTTTCTCCGCGCCAGAGCTTTCCAACCCATGAGATGGTGCTCTCCCGCACCGGTAAAGAAATGTCGAATGTCCGTATCAAATTCGCGACGGAACACGGAGGGGGCACGTTCTTCGCACTCGAACCGGGCGACACGCTCGACCTGTAGGGCTCGATCTGGCACTGCGACACGAGGTGGCACAGTGACACGAGGTGGCACAGTGACACGAGGTGGCACAGTCACACGTGGTGGCCGACGGGTGGTTTCTCAACGGGCTTCCCAGCGAAACCAGCGGATGCCGATGAACGAAAACACCGAGATGTAGGCGGCGCATGCACTGAGGGAGTTGGTGTCGGCCGAACTCCACGCTGCGAGGTGGAGCACCCCATTGAACAGATCGATCACTGCGCCGACGGGCGTCCACTCAGCGAACGATTGAAACCCACTGCCGAGAATTCCGGTGACGCCGAGTATTCCGACAAGGATGAGTCCGATGTAGAGCACACGTCCCACCGCATTGACAACGCTGGACGACCGGATGAGCGCGACAATTGCTTGGCCAATGCTCAGAAACACTGCGCCGCCGAGCACCGCCACTGCCAACACCAGTAGATACTCGCCGACCGTGTAGGTCACCGCATATATGATGCTTCCGAACACCAAGACGATAATCGCCGTGACGAGGTTGGCGGTGAGTTGCACGACGATGCGACTGGCCATGATGCTCCAGGTTGGGGCCGGCGTGACCCGCAGCCGTTGCAGCACACCGATTTCACGATCGCGGGACAGATTGAGCGCGTATCCGATCAGGCTCGACGATATGAGCCCGTAGGTGATGGCCATCCCAATCAGAAATGATGCTCCCCCGAATGTGAGCGAGCCGTGGCCGAAGTTGGTGATCACCAGGATGACGATCGGTACGGCGATGTTCAAAATCAGGGTGCGGCCGCTACGCGCCAGCACGACGAGATCAGCACGAAGCAGCGACCTCATCATGAGCGAGACTGACGGCCCGTTCGCTACGGTCTGGCCCTCAGTCACGAATCTCACTCCCCGTCAATCCAATGAAGACGTCTTCCAGGGTGACCTCAGTGCGCGCCACTTTGAGCACGCGCGGATCCGTGCGATGCTTCGCGATCAATTCGTTCGGAGTTCCAACTGTAAGCAGGGTGCCCCTGTCGATGATCGCAACCCGATCGCAGACGGCCTGCGCCTCCTCCATCGAATGCGTCGTGAGGAGGATGCTGCCGCCACCGGCGCGCAGATACTCGATGCGGTTCCAGAGCTGCCGGCGAGATTGCGGATCCAGCCCGGACGTGGGCTCATCTAACAACAGCAGGCGCGGAGTATGAATAACCGCGATCAACAGCGAGAGCCGTTGCTGCTGCCCGCCGGACAGCTTCTTGACTGACTTCCCTAGTTCCCCGTCCAGGCCGATCTCTCGCAGACGACCGATGATCTCCATTTTCGAGAGTCGGACCCCGTAAAGCCCCGCGTACAGCAGCACGATCTGTTCGATCGACAGCTCGGGTTGAAAGCTGGATTGCTGCAACTGCACGCCGATGCGCGCCTTGGCCGCAATCGGGTCGCGCAGCACGTCAATGCCATCGATGATCACCGCCCCGGACTGTGGCTTGACGAGTCCTTCTATTGCGCTGAGTGTGCTCGTCTTGCCGGCGCCGTTCGGTCCGAGTAAACCGAAAATCTCGCCGGTCTCGACCGCGAGTGTCACGCCATCGACGGCGATTTGAGCACCATAGCGCACAACCAAATCGGTGACGCTCAGAATTCGAGACGCGGTGCCCGGCTGCTTGTCATCAACCATGACGCAAATATATGCCTGACGAACCGTATTCCTGCTCACGAGTCACGCATTGGGATGGCCAGAGGCCTTGCCCTCACGGTTCCGACCCCTCCGGCATGAATCGAATTCATAACGCACAGGGGCATTTCCCCCAATTTGGGTAGATACTTCGTGAAGGCCCGCTTCCGCCGACGAATGGATCGGTCGTATGAACTGGATCATTTCGAATTTTGGTCTCATCAGCCAGCTCACGGTCAATCACGTGCTCCTCAGCGTCCCGCCGATCGCCCTCGGCTTCTGTGCGGCCGTTCCTCTGGGGTGGCTGGCCAGCCGATGGAAGTCGTGGCGGTCTGTCATCGTCGGCGGCGGCAGCCTGCTCTATACGATTCCATCGCTGCCCTTGTTCGTGATCCTCCCCTACGTTCTCGGCACTCGCATCACCGACCCGATCAACATCGTGGTCGCCCTCACGATCTATGCGATTGCAGTGATGGTGCGGTCGGCGTCGGATGCGTTCGCTTCCGTTCCAGCAGACACAATCGAAGCCGCGACCGGGCTCGGGCACTCCCGTTGGTCGCTGTTCTGGACGGTCGAGTTTCCGCTCGCCGGGCCGGTTCTGCTCGCCGGTATGCGCGTCGTTTCGGCGAGCACCGTCGCTCTCGTTTCGGTGGGCGCACTCGTCGGCTCCGCCAACCTCGGGTATCTGTTCACCGACGGCCAACAGCGACAATTCTTCGAAGAGATTGCGGTCGGCATCGTGGCAAGCCTGCTGATCGCGCTCGTGTTCGACAGCATCTTGGTCTGGATCGGCCACATGCTGATGCCCTGGCCACGTGGTACCAAACGGGGCCGCCGCGAACCGTCGCTCGTCACACTGGAACGGGGTGCGTGACTGTGCAGTTCTTTCTCAGCGCACTCGCGTGGCTTGTCGACCCCGCCAATTATGTGCCCGGTTCGCAGAGTCCGCTGCCGATCCAAGACCGCATCATTGAGCACCTCACCTACACGCTCGTGTCGGTGGCCATCGCTGCCGCAATCGCCCTGCCGCTCGGGTTCTACATCGGCCACACAGGGCGCGGGCGTCAGTTCGTCATCGGCTTCAGCGGCGCGATGCGAGCCGTGCCCACCCTCGGTCTTCTGGGCGCCCTCTTCGTGGTCATCGGACTGACCGTGCCGTTCACGGCGACCGCCTTCATCGCCTCGATCATCGCCTTCATCGTGCTCGCCATCCCATCAATCCTCGCCGGGGCCTACGCCGGTGTGGAGTCCGTCGATCCGGAGACCGTTGATGCCGCTCGAGCGGTGGGGATGACCGAGCGGCAGATTCTGTTCAAAGTCGAGATTCCGCTGTCGCTCCCCCTGATTATCGGCGGTATCCGTGCGGCCGTGCTGCAGGTGATCGCGACGGCCGTGATTGCGTCCTACATCTCGCTGGGCGGGCTTGGCGCCATCATCGCGTCGGGAATCAGCCTGAACAACAACAACGAGATCCTGGGCGGCGCCCTTCTGGTCACCGTGCTCGCGCTCGTCATCGACGGCCTCTTTGCGCTGACCCAGCGACTCACTCGCCGAGGCGGCCCTCCCCGGCCGGCCCGCAGAAAAGTGAAGGCTCGCTTTCAGCCCTCACTGCAGAGACCGTTTGCACTATCGTCCGCCAAAGAAGGGAACCCCTGATGTCCACAGCCAGAAGTAGCACCCGTTTTCTCGCCGGAACGCTCGCACTCGGTGCGCTCGTCGCGCTCGTCGGATGCTCGACCTCCGATCCCACGAAGGCAGCGCCCGAGACGACCGGTGCGCAAGGAGCAAAGATCATCGTCGGCTCCTTCAACTTTCCGGAGAGCGAGATTCTCGGCAACATTTACGCCCTCGCTCTCGAGAATGCGGGCTTCACCGTGTCGACCAAGTTCGGCCTCGGACCACGCCAGACTACGATCCCCGCACTGATCGACGGGTCCATCAACCTGATGCCCGAGTACAACGGCAATCTGCTCTTCTTCTACGACACGAAAGCCACCGCGCGCACGACGGATGAAGTCGACAGCGCTCTGAAGACGGCAGTGCCGAGCGACTTCCAACTCCTCGATCCGTCCCCCGCTGAGGATAAAGACGCCTACGTCGTCACGCAGGCCATGGCCGCCAAATACGGTCTCAGCTCGATCGGGGATCTGTCAAAGATTGAACCCTTCGCGCTGGGCGCCAACCCGCAGTTTGGAACACTCCCATACGGCATCCCTGGGCTCAAGGAGACCTACGGTGTCACTCAGGTCACCTTCACGTCGATCGAGGACTACGGCGGACCGGCGACGGTGAAGGCACTCGTCGATAATGCGGTTCAGGTTGCAGACATCTATACGACCTCTCCGGATTTGGTCACGGCGAAGCTGAAGGTACTCGACGACCCGAAGCATTTGATTGCAGCACAGAACGTCATCCCGTTTCTCAATAAGAGCATCTACAGTGCCAAGCTCGCAACGGTGCTCAATGCCATCTCCGCCACACTCACGACCGACCAGTTGATCGCATTGCGCGACCAGGTCGAGGGCGATTCGAAGACCCAGCCGGCCGTCGCAGCACGCGACTGGCTGACGAAGGAGGGGTTGCTGAAGAAGTAGAAACGGCATCCTGCGCCGCCAGTCACAGCATGGCCCGCCGACGGTTTCCGTGATCCAATAGGATTCAGAAATGATCCCCGCTTATACGACATCCGGCCTGCCCCTGCTTTCAGGGGCAGGCCTCTCATGAGCCATCCTGTGCTCGATGTGCACGCGCAGCCAGCCGAGGCCAGCATTGGAGCCTGGAGCGGCGAACGCACCGGACCTTTCCTTGATGGCAGCCGGGGCGTGCGTGCCCGGGATCGGCGAATCATCGCCGCCTGGGCGGTCGACATGGGCATCGTCCTGTTGGTGTCCGCACTCGCCGGAGTCGGCATGGCCGATTTGTCCTACAGCGTTGACGTCGGCGTGTTCGTGGGCATCGTGATGGTGCTCTTTTTTCCGTGGCTCTACGGTTTTTTCTGCGTCGGAGGGAATTCCCTCGGAACCCTCATAGCCGGCACGAGGCTGGTGAAGTTACGCGACGGATCAGGACCTGGAATGTGGCGCAGCGGATGGTTGATGTTTCTGCGCACCGTTCTGTTCTACTTTGTGCCCCTCAACTCGCTTCTGAGCGCTTTGAACGGTTCAACCGATCCAGTAGTGCGCACGCACCACGTGAGCATCGACAAAGCCGAAACCCGGGCGCTACAACGAAGCTAACCGTGCGAAGTAGATTTCGACGGCCGTCACGAGCGACCCGATCACGGCGAGTCAGGCGACTGCGCTCGAACCGCCCTGTCTCGACAGTGCGGACCATCCGGCCGAAACTACGCTCGGCATTCTGCACCCGAGATGTGAATCGCTGCACCGGGCGGCAATCCATCGCTCTCGAACCTCGCCCGGCGTGGGTACCCCGAGTACTCTGTGCTCAGGCTGTGACGAGCGCTTCGCGACAGACTCGATCGGTAACCCGAGAACACTGAGAGGACCCGAAGATGACCAATCCAGATCTCGACAATGAAGTAGTGCCAGAACCCGGGCCAGGACAACGGCCAAGCGGAGGCTCGGATGCTCCCGACGACGAGGAAGAGGACGTCGTTCCGGAGCCCGGACCCGGCCAACGGCCAGACGACAGCTCCGAGGTTCCCGATTACGAGGAAGAGGACGTCGTTCCGGAGCCCGGACCAGGACAACATCCACGCTCGGAGGATGCCGAGCATGAGGACGAAGGACCAGTAGCCCCAGAGCCGGGGCCCGGACAGCGGCCGGCCTAGGCATCATTGGGCGCGTCACCTCGTGGCGAGCGCACTCGGGTGGATGCCCTCTCACCGAGCCAGAGCGGCCGGTGCGAGGGCATCCACTTTTACGGACTGAAGCGGTTTAGCTCGTGAACGCATCCTTGACGTCGTCGCCAGCCTTCTTCAGTTTCGCGCTGGCCTGATCCCCCTTGCCTTCCACGACCTTTTCGTCATCGCCCGTGGCATGCCCGACGGCTTCCTTGATTTTCCCTTTTACGTTTTCTGCTTCGTGACGGGCTTTGTCCGATGTGCTCATTGTTCTCTTCCTTCTGTGCGGTCTGCCCGACGTGTCGTTCACATCGAGCCCTGGCTCGTTTCCGTGAGGGCTAACGCGCTACGACTTCACTCTCAAGCGGAGCCGTTGGCTGAACGTTTTGTGTGGCGTGCTCCGGGAGCCTGGTCGTTGAACTCAGTCGGGTTCTGACCCCACCGCTGAGCTGAATGAGCGTCGGGACTTGGGTTCCGAGAAGTCGGTCCCACGCCTGCAGACTCATCTGAATCGTGTCGGCCGCTCGTGGAGGGGAGACACCGCGTCGCACTGCGGTTGAAATCTTCAGCACCTGTTGCCGGTGAATGCGGTATGTCGAAACAGAGGACGAGACGAATTCAGTGTTGCCGTTCAACGACTCAAGAAGCGTCTGCTGTGCCACTGCGGCGTCAATGATGACGGTGCCCCCGACCTGCTGGTGCGACGACGCACCGGAGGTGCGCCGTGCAACAAGGCTTCCGGCGTGGCCGCGACCTTGCCGAAAGATGAACAGAAGCATGAGGATGATCACGAGCACGCACACCAGCGCAAGCGCTATCCAAATCCAGCTGTGCCCGGTGGAAGTCAGTGGCGTGGTCTCCAGCCAGTTGCTGACTGTGCGGTAGACATCGGGTGCATTCTGCTTCCAGCCGTCACGAATGGACGTGACAGTTCCGAGCAGAATCGCCGCGATTCCGGCTGCCAGCAGAGCGAATCCGACGAGCAAGATCAGCAAGCGATTCAAGACACGATTGGTGCTATTCATGCGCCGACTTTCCCTTCCGATCTAATCAGTACCGTCGCACGCATTTGAGGACGAAGACCATACGACGCCAATTCCTCCCCAATGACGTCGTTCACGAGTGCCTCGTCAACCGGCAGGCCGGAAACCGGTGTCAGGCGAACGACGGCATGGCGGTGTGACACGCTCACGCTGACGTTGTCAGGATCGACCCCGGCAACCAGCGCGGCGCGGCGCGCCAGCGCGGACGCAACGACCTCGTTGTCGACGACCATGGCTAGACGGTCGTTGATCAGGTGATGGCGAGGGCGCCGCCCCGGCAGGAGCCCTGCCAGCACAATGATCAATCCGACGACGACCGCACTCGCACCGATCAGGATCAACACGGGCATCGGCTGATCCGGAATACCGACGATCGCCTTCGCCGCGTCTCGGGGTGCAACCAGCAACGCCCGCATACCCAATACGTTCAAGACCGACTCGGTGGCCACCCAGGCGCTGAAGATCATCACGACGACGGCGAGCAGAACAGCCAGCACGGATCGAGACGAGTGTGTCTCCCGGCGTACGATGCGCCGATAGAGTGAACGCCGGTCTCTCATCTCACTCGCTCCTCCCCCTCGATCCGGGCGTTGGTCACACGAATATCTACCCGGGACACACGCCGGCCGGTCAGTTGCTCGACTCGCTCCTTCGTCTGCCGTTGCGCTCGCTCACACCGCTCCAGGAGGGTTCCACCAGAGAGCTCCAGCGCTCGCGGATTCCTCTGGATAGCGGCCAAAGACACCACCGGGATGGCGGCACGTACTGTGACCGCCAGCTTTCCGTGATCGTCGGCCAAGTCAGCGCTCACAGCCCGGCCCGCGACGTTCAGTGTCTCGGCGACCGCTGCCGCAGCCACGGCTCTGAGCGCCCGCGCCGTGATCCTGTTGCGGCCGACCAAGGTGCTGGAGCCCGCCGGCTGGTCCCGGTCTGTCATGAGGAGGTGCGTTTCCCGCGGAACGCCGCGACAATGCCGGACAGGCTGATCTTCCCGTCCATGAGCCGGGCCACGATTGCGCCAATCACCATGGCGGCAGCGACGAACACGAAAGCCCAAAAGCCGAACGTGATCCAGGTCAGAGCGAGCACCGCCCCGATCGCCGCACCGACAATGGTGTGGCTCACTGGACTCGCGCTCCCTTACCGACATTCTCGCCCGTTGATTGCGCGTCGTCATCTCCGGTGTGCACATCAGAAATAGTCACATTCACCTCAGTGACTTCCATGCCGACGAGCTCCTGAATGACCTGGTAGACCGCAGCACGCACATCGTCGGCGACCTTTTGCAGTGGGACCGGGTAGTCAGCGACGATTGTCAGGTCGGCCGCGACCTGGGTTTCGCCCACCTCGACACGGACACCCTGTCCGTGATCGGTATTACCGATCACATCACGCACGGCACCGAGCATCCGTTCGGCGCCCCCACCCAGTGCGTAGACGCCCGGAACTTCGCGCGCGGCGATGCTCGCAACCTTGGCGATCACACCATCAGCGATCACTGTCTTCCCGCTCGAACTCATCCCCGTTGCCGCAGGGATGCGCGCCGCGCCCGGCTGGACCGTTTGGCCAGACGTGCTCTGATTGAGATTCTCGTTTGCCATCTGACTGCTCCTTGATTTCACAGCGCATGCATCGGCTGATCCGTGCGCACAAATTTTCGATCTACCCATAAGACGTGTGACCGACGCGAAACGTCACGTCCGCGACAACAAAAGATGCTGTCGGTCCGAGCGGACAGCGCCCACGCGGTCACACCGTCACCGCGGGTGGGCATGGGCTTGTGCAGTTGTAGATGTGCAGGTAAGACGTAAGCGAAAGCGTCATGTTCTGAATCACACAACTGTCGGCGGTGAAAATGGGTGAAGGCAGCGGCGGATTGGCCCTCACTCGCGTGGCCGACAACGTCCTGGTTTCCCGCACAATCGACGGGGACAAGCAGGCGTTCGAGGTGCTGATTCGGCGACACGCGCCGGGCATGCGTGCTTATGCACAGCGCCTCCTCAACTCCTCCAACGAAGCCGACGACGTCGTGCAGGAAACGTTCATCACCGCGTGGGAACAGTTGGAAAGCCTCAGCGACTATTCGGCCGCGCGTGCCTGGCTGATGCGGGTCGTCAGCCGCAAGAGCTTCGATGTGATCCGCGCGCGCAAACCGACTGCCACGCTGACCGCCGAGGCATTTTCATCTCCCGCAGCCCAGCAAACAGAGCACATTGTTGAGATCCGTTCGGCAGTCGAGGACCTTTCTTCCGCGTTGCTTCAGCTTCCCACGGCGCAACGCGAGTGCTGGTTGCTGTATGAGGTGGGCGGATGCTCCTACGATGAGATCGCCGAGCAACTGGGCATCTCGCATCCAGCCGTGCGTGGCACACTGGCCCGAGCCAGAGCAACGCTGATTCGGACGATGGAGGGCTGGAGATGAGCGAACCCAGCGGCCCCCCACGCGACGAGTACCCGGTGGAACAGCTCACCGATTACCTCGACCGGGGACGCACCCCGCGCGATCCGCAGATTGAAAGCTCCCCCCAAGCCCAAATGGTGTTAGCCGCGCTTGCCCGACTGCGCAGCCTCTCCGTGCCGCTGATCGAACGTGATGGCGAGCTTTCCGCACCACTGGCTCAGGGGTGGATCGCGACGATCCTCTCGCGCCTCGGCACCGAATCCAGGGCCGGCCGAATGATCCCCCTGTCTCACCCCGACCCGGCCGTTCAACTTCACGTGACTGAAGGAGCCGTGCGTGGGCTCCTGCGCACGGTTGGGGACGCGGTGCCGGGAGTTCTCATGATCAGCTGCTCGCTTGCCGGCGAGGTCACGGTTCCCGGCGCACTGGTGACTGTGAATGTGGCGGTGAGCGTCTACTGGCGCGAATCCATTCCCTCACTCATTCACCTTCTTCGAGATGCCCTCTCTCGGTCGCTCGTCGACCACACCGAATTGCACGTTGCAGCCATCAACATCACTGTCGCCGACGCCCATGCGATCGACGTACATTCGAGAGAGGCCCGGCTCGATGGTTGACGCGACAACACTCCCATCCCGGCTCACCGCCGCCATCGAACGGATCCCCGGCGTCGTAGGGGTGTACCCAAGCGAGGGTGCCACCGACACCGCGGCCAGAAAGATCCGCTCGGGGCTCGGAGCACGCTCCGTACCGCCCGCACACGTCTCGGTCCGGCTAGAAGACAACAACCTCGCGATCCACGCCAATGTTGCCGTTAGCGCCCAGATCCCCACGCCCCTCACCACAACGCTCGTCGTCGCGGCGATTCGGGAGCTTCTCCGCGGTGCTGTCGGCACGACCGTTCACACGACAATCACGCTCACGGTGAACCGCATCGCCTGATTGTCAAGCCAGAATCTCGGAGCGCACTCAGTCACCGTGACGTGAGATGCCACCATCACGATTCCGGTGGATACCAGACACGCGTTCCCGCCACCTGTGCGAAGCGGGTCATCGAGTGCGGCCGAGTGGATGTCGCGCTCATAATGTCGTCGACCCTGATCTGTCGGGCAAGCAAAGCATCGCCAATCAGAGACCGATGGCAACGCCATGGAACGGCTTCAGCGCACATGATGGCCACCGTTTGCTCACGAGCCAAGGAAATGAGCTCGTCGATACCCTCAGCGAAGTCGGTCGTCTGCATGTAGTCGGCGTAGCTGCTGAAGCTCTTGTTTCGCCACGCTCCGTTGATGGTCGCCTGGGCCACGGGCGTGTGCCGCAACCCACCCAATTTCGGAAGCCGCCCATAGTCGATGCCTGCGTTCGGCATGCTTCGGGCGAGTTCGTGCTCACCGAACTGTGGATTGTGGCGGGATCCTGGCACACTTCGCACATCGATCAGCCGCTGAACCGCGTTGTTCTCGAGCATCAGAATGAACTCGTCGAGCGGATGCGTCGAATGGCCGATCGTAAACACCTTCGTTGGGCCCATCTCCCCATTGTGGCTCCGGCGGTGCCGCTGCCCCAAGTCGGGACCAAGGTCCCTACCTACTCAGGCGAGCAGCGAGCAAGCTCGTGAGTGAACCACCGAAACTCTGGAGGATTCCATGGGCGGCATCTATTTGAGTTGGGGCATATTCGATATTCAGCTGGGAAACCTGATCATCATCCTCGTCATGCTGGCTCTGTTTGTCCTTGCCCTTGTCGTTCCATTCCCCGGTACCAGGAGAAGGAAATGAGCGTCGAGACACCGGCGCAAACGGCGGGGACTGACGGCGATGCCGAAGTCGATCGGTCGTGGACGGGGCGCTCCCGCCGCTGGCTCCTGAAGAAGCTTCCGCCCGACAAGCTGCTGCCGAACACCCAGCCGAGCTACGTCGCCTCCTGGATCTACGTCTTCGGCATGGGTGCCTTGGCCGCACTGATCTTCATCATCGCATCCGGCGTCGTTCTCAGTTTGAACGGACCGATGTGGTACCACCTCTCGGCGTTCGGACACTTTGTCAACAGCGTGCACCTCTGGAGCGTCGAGCTGTTCTTCGTCTTCATGGTCGTACATCTCTGGGGCAAATTTTGGATGGCTGCCTGGCGTGGACATCGAGCCCTCACCTGGATCACGGGCGTGTTTTCTTTTGCTGTATCGATTGTTGCCGCGTTCACCGGGTATCTGGTTCAAACCAATTTCGACGCGCAGTGGATCGCTTTCGAGGCAAAGGATGCCCTCAATGCGACGGGCATCGGCGCGTGGTTCAACGTGGCGAATCTCGGCCAGATGCTCATGTGGCACATCACGCTCCTCCCCCTCGCGGTCATCGTCATCGTGGCGATGCACGTCATCCTCGTGCGGATGCACGGGGTCGTGCCCCCGCTCGAGGCCGACGAGAGCGATGCACAGCTGCGCGATGCAGAACTGGGCGACGCACTCCCGCGAGCGGAGGCGAGTTCACATCATGTTGAACCAGAATCACGATGAACCCAACGCACGCACGGATGTGGCCCGCCGCCGACACGCTCTCGCTGCGAGACCCTGGCGCGGGGCGGAACGTGAGTACGACCTCTTCAAGGAACTGTCGATCGGCGTCATCGTCGTGGGCGTGCTTGCCGTCGGGCTGGCCGCGATTGCCAGTTCGCCGGATGAACCCAGCATCACACTGCAGTCGTGGTCGATCGCCGCACCGAATGATTTCGTGGCGACGGCTGCGGCTGAACTCGCCGGCACCTCCGACACTGCCTCGTATGGTCCGCCCTACTCCGCGACGACCGGCGCCACCCAGACGCTCGGTCCGATAGATCTGCAGAGCCTCTCCGGCATCCGTCTGCCCGTCGACACCGCGACGGACTTTGTGACGACGCCGCTGACGGTTCTCCAGGCTGGGGCTGTTGCACGCGCCGTCTGGAACAGCGCCCCCGCCGCGACCAGGGAGTCGTGGGCGATGGCCTATTCCGACGCGTTGGCGAAGGCGCCGAACAACGATCCCGGACAGATTCAGGCTGGCAACTACGGACCCGTGCCGAGCCTCACGAACAGCCTTCTGAAGGTCGCCCGTGCCGGCGCCCTCGACGGAGCCATCCAGTCTGAGGGCGGATTCTTCAACACCGACTACACGCGCAGCATTCTCTTCCTGGGCGATGGCGCGTATTTTCCGGGACTCGCCGACAGCATGCATCTCACGGGTGACCAGTGGGGAGTGATGAATGAGACCGGCAACTATCCGGGCCAATCCTGGCTCTGGCTTTTCTCGTTCTGGTACCAGGTTCCCTTAATCGGCAATTTGGCGAACGCGGACCTCATGGTCGTTCTCATCATGCTGGTTCTCACGGTGATTCTCGCGCTCATCCCGTTCATTCCCGGATTGCGCTCGGTGCCGCGCTGGATCCCGATCCATCGGCTCATCTGGCGCGACTATTACCGGCGGCGCTAGACGACGCGTACGAGAACCACCGCCGGTGGCCCGAAGGCGCCAGCGCAGATCGAGACGAGCATCGGCGACAGCAGTCCGCCAGCACCGACAGTTATTTTAGTCAAGGGTGCGATTCAACGCATCCGCTCGCCTCGATCGTGCCCGCCGACGCACGAGCAGGCTGCGCACGAGCACGGGAACCGTCGAGAGCACAACGATGCCGACCAGGATCAGGTCGATGTACTGTGCCGTGAACTGGGCGACCCCAGGGATATGACCGAGGCCGAAGCCGAGCAGAATGACCGAACCGGCCCATCCGACGGCACCGATCACGTTGAAGATGATAAATGAGCGGTAGCGCATCGAACCAACGCCCGCGATGACCGGTGCGAAGGTGCGAACGACCGGCACGAAGCGGGCGATCGTGACCGTCATGGATCCGAACCGCTCGAAGAAGGATTCGGTCTGTGCGACACTGGCCCGGCTGAACAGCCCGGATTCCTTGCGGTTGAAGACTGCCGTCCCGGCCCGGCGGCCGATCAGATAGCCCACCTGATCACCGAGGATTGCCGCGACACTCACGGCAGCAACCACCACCCCGAGCGGGGCGTGCAGCGCGCCGGTGAGGGTGAGCACGCCGGTGAAGAAGAGCAGGGTGTCACCGGGCAGAAAGAACCCGACGAGCAGTGCAGTCTCGGCGAACACGATCAGACAGACAACGGCCAAGCCCCAGACGCCCGCGCTGCCGATCAGCGCTTGCGGGTCGAGAATGCCACTGCTCAGCCCGCTGCTCATCGGCGATCCGCCTGCCATGAGACCAACTCCTTCGATTGGGTGACGGTCACAGAGATGATCAGGCCAAGGATCGCGACGAGGAACATGGCACTGGTCCCGATGGTTCCGAGGCCCAGTCCACCGTCCGCCAGCGGCTGCGAGAGCAAGTCACCGAGTGAAGCACCGAGCGGTCGGGTCAAAATGTATGCCAGCCAGAACGCGAAGATCGCGTTCAACTTTGCGAACCGGTAGGCGCAGCCGACCAGGGCAATTCCGACGGCAAAGAGCAGCGCTGAGACGAAGTAGCCGAGGTTGAGGCCTTCGGCAATCAGGTCGCCGGCCGCGGTCCCGAGTGCGAAGGTAAAGAGAATCGCGAGCCAGTAAAACCCTTCACGGCGCCGCGTCGTGATCGAGTGGATAGACAGGCTGCGTTCGCTGGCGTACCAGACGGCGAAAACGACGGCGAGTGCGATGGCGAAGACGATGGTTGTCGTTACGAGCGGGATGCCGAAGTTGTCGGTGAGATTGTCAGTGATCAGTGTGCCGACAATGCTGATCAGGACGACGGCCAGCCAGTAGATTCCAGGCACGTAGCGGATCGAGCGGAACTGGAGAACGAGCACGATTGCGAGCAATGCTCCCATCACGATGGTGGTGTTAGTCAGGCCAAGATTCAGGTTCGTCGCCAGAAGGTCGGCAAACGTTTCGCCGACCGTGGTGGCGAGGATCTTGATGGTCCAAAAGATGGCAGTGGGCTCAGGAACCTTGCTCCGGCCGGTGGAAACGCGTCGGTCGACACGTGTCGCCGTGAGATCTGACATGGGCATCCGTTTCGGTGGGGGCGCAGTGTGCGCCCGTGTCTGTCCAGTTGAGCGGATGCGTTCTCAGAAACGTCCAAGAGCCGGTGGTCGGGCCTGTCGCGGACCGATCTCGAGAGGTGGTCCCTGGATCTCGACACGCTCGATCAGCGGGGGTGAGCTCATCAACGGGGGTGAGCTCGATCAGCTGGGGTGAGCTCGATCAGCGGGGGTGAGCCCGATCAACGGACCAACGGAAAGGTGATCACGAACGTCGTTCCAGCCGGCGAGGTTGCACTCAGCTTGACCCGCCCGCCGTTTCGCACCGCAATCTCGCGGACAAGAGAAAGCCCGATGCCAAACCCACTCCGTGGATGTTCCGACGGGTACTCAGGCGCTGTCGAGTGCGCGAACCTATCAAATATGTGCGCAGGATCAATGCCCTGAATTCCCGTGCCCTGGTCGGCGACCACCAGATCGAAGGTTGACTTCGACACCTGAAGCGTCACCGAAACCCGAGATCCATTCGGAGAATGAGCGATCGCGTTATCCAGTAGCGCCACGACGCAACGTTGAATACTCGTCGCCGGAATAGAGGCCAGAACCTCACCCGTGGCCGCGTGGTTGTGCCCGTGTTCGTGCACGAACTCGACCCGCACCCCCCGTTGGTCGCCCAGAACCCGCATCGATTCCACTGACTGTTCCACCAGAGGAACAACGTTGACGACCGGGACCGCTCCCTCCGGCGCCTCGTTCGCCGCAGCCAACAGCAGGTCGTTGACGACCCCAACAAGAGCGAGAGTGTCTCGACGGATGTCTGCCATCGGCGGCGAGAGCGGGTTGCTCGGAGCAAGCCCCCGTTGCAACACCTGGATCCGTGCGTCAAGTACGGTGAGTGGGGTGCGGAGTTCGTGGCTCGCATCCGCGACGAAACTTCGCTGCATCCGCAGCGCATCGCCGAGGGGGCGCACTGCTCGCCGGGCGACAACCCAGCTGAGCACTCCGGCGATCGCAATGGCGACGATCCCGACCACAATCAGGGCGACGAGCACGGCTGTCGAGTCGATATAGATACGGCTCTCGCCGGGTTTCGGCCTTTCAAGAAGTTCGGCCGGCTGCGATTGGTTGATGATGAAAATCACGGAGGCGAGCACCAGGAACAGCACAAGTGCCGTGGCCCCGGCGGTGATCTGCCAGCCGATGATCCGTGCCGCACGCCCAACCGCGGCGGCATCGCTATCGACGGCCACCCCTCGAGGCCCGCTCACAGCTGGCCCAAACGATAGCCACGGCCCCGCACGGTCAACACAATGTCCTTATCGGTCTTGCGGCGCAGATAGTGCACGTAGGTATCGACGGTTCCCGGTTGCTCACCGACCTGAAAGACAGTATGCAAGACCTGCTCGCGGCTGAACGTGCGATCAGGCTGGGTGGCGAACAGCCGCAACAGATCTGACTCGCGGGGCGTCAACAGGATGCGACCGATGTGCGGTGAGTGGATGCTGTGGTCATCCGGGTAAAAGGTCCACTCACCGATGTCGACGGCCGGTCCCTCGCTGGTGAACTCCCGGGTAAGCGCCCGGAGGCGGGCGAGCAGTTCGTCGAAATCGAATGGCTTGACCAGGTAATCGTTGGCGCCTGCATCCAACCCGTCAACCTTGTCGGCGATCGTGCCGAGCGCGGTGAGAAGCAGGATCGGCGTCGTGACGTGGTGCGCGCGCAACGCCTGCACAACGCTCAGCCCATCGAGGGTCGGCAGCCGGCGGTCGATGACGAGTACGTCGAAATCGACACGGATGGCCAGGTCAAGGCCAGCCTGGCCGTCGGCCACCAACTCGACGTGGTAGGTCGCCTCAAGCACGCCCCTGATCAGCGGTCCGAGTTCGCGGTCGTCTTCGATCAGAAGGAGTCGAGGCTGCGTCGTGCTCATGGTGTGCTCGTTTTTCCGTTTCGCTTGGTGACAAATCTAACTGCCCTTTCCACGCAGTTCAGACCTGACGCGACGGCCGTTCCCTGAGTGCGGCCGGAAAGTGCGGCAACACGTACCGCAACCAGACGACGAGCGCAAGAATGGATGCCGCGACCGAGTAGACGATCGACGCCGCGACGTCCGTTGGGTAGTGAACACCAAGGTAGACGCGAGACACCGCAACGAGAACCGTCGCGAGGATCGCCACGGCGGTGATCACCGGTCGATACCGGTGATCCCGAACGAGGAAGATCACCGCGGCGCCGAGGGCTACAACGAAGCACGTGTGCCCGCTTGGGTAGCTGAACGAGTGCTCGGTGAGCAGTGGATGCGCCAGCAGGGTGGCATCGGGTCGTGGCAGGTGCACGATCCGTTTGAGCACTTCGCTTCCGCCCCAGGCGACGGCGATCATGCCAAGCAGCGTCAGAACCCGCCCGGGGTTGCGGGTGACGATTCCCACAACCGCTGCCGAGACCAGGACGATCACCCCGGCCATTGCCGGATCAAACAGCCAGGCAATCGTGAGTGCGATGCCATCGAGAACCGGTGAGTGTCGCAGGCTCAGCCATTGATCGACGCCGAGCTCGGAGGTCGACCAGCCCGACGAACCGGCGACGAACAAACCGAATCCGACGACCGCGCAGAGTGCGACGACACTCGCGATGACCAGCGAAACCGGGTGGGCGAGAGGGCGCAGGGGGTCTGCCCGCCTCGCCGTCGACACGTCGGGCATCGAAATTAACACTGTCATTTCACTCGTTTCTGCAGTGGCTTCCATCGGGCCAACCACTTGAGTCTGCGACCGGGAGCCTCAGATTCCTCTAAGAATGCGTTCTCTGCTCGCACCGCCACTGCGCACCTCGAATACTCATCGGCTGTGGCGTGGTGAGCGCACTACCGTGCATTTCAGAACTGCGAGGTCTGGCGCAATTTGCGCGGTCGGGAGTCCGGGTCAACAATGATTCGGTTGATCGGTGCCGCCCAGAGGCGTTGAAGCCGGGAGACGGGTTCAGTGTGGTGCTGGCGTGCGCGTCCGATCGGCCGCGGGGAGCTGCGTCCGGTTTCGTGCCACTGATCCAGAGCATTCGCAGCGGACCTCCAGAGCGTGAGGCCGTCTTCGGTATCGAGCAGGGGGTCATCATGCGTGAGGCCCAGATGTTCGGCCCAGAGTTGCAGACGCAAATCTCGGGCTAACCGGTCAGAAGGCTGATCTTCAATGCGTACGCCGCGCTCGACCCGATTGTCGTGGGGGGCATCGAGGACGGCGCAGGTGATTTCGCTGTCCGTGGTCCACGAGCGTCGGTTGAAATTGTCCGACCCGCAGGTGAACCACGTGTCGTCGATGATGCAGATCTTCGCGTGGATGTAGACCGGAGTACCCCCGACGTTTTCGAGGTCAAATACCCCGAACCGGTCAGGTGCTGCGCGATGCAGCATCGAGAGTGCACGGAGTTGACCGAGACGACTGGGGGGCCCCGCGAGAGGGCCGTCCGAGTCGGGGTAGCGGGGCACCACCACGATCACCTGAAGCTGAGGGTTGCGGATGAGCGCCTTGGCGAGCTGCCCGGCGATTTCCGCCGACCACAGATATTGGTCCTCGATATAGATGAATGAGCGAGCTCGGGCAAAGGCTTTCACATAGGCACGCGCAATGCTGCGCTCCCCGGCTGGAGCGAAGGGAAACGGCGGCCGTTTCGGGGCGTAGGTTCGCAACAACTGAACAGCATGCGGACCGGCCGGGGGTGGGGGCGGAGCGGCCTCGGGGAGCGGCTTGGGGTGACGGGGCATGTCGGCGAGTCGTTGCACGAGCATCCGGTACGGGGTGCGGCTGTCCAAGGGGTTGGGGTCATTCCAGCGTTCGGCGAACACGGCCAACACATCGGCGACGACGGGGCCTCGGAGCTCGAGAGCGGCATCGTGCCACGGGGGCCGGTCTCCATACCGGGAATTGATGCTCAGTGCTTGCGGGTCACCCGCGTGGTCGGCATCATCACGGCGACTGTGGCAGAGATCGATCCCGCCGACGAACGCGACATCCCGCGACGGATCGTCACGACGCCGAAGAACGAAGAACTTCTGATGGTGGGACCCAAACGGACGCACTCGCTGATCCAGCAGGACTTCTCCCCCGGCCTCGTTGATCTGGCGACCAAAGAGCGCATTAGTTGTTCCGCTCATCGGCGCCGACGCGCGCGCGCCGTGCGACCGCCAGACCAACCCCCGCACTTTCACCCCTGCAGCCGCGAGCCCCGCGAGCAACTCGCCGATCGTTGGGCCATCCGGTAGCAGCCGCTCGTCCACATCCCCACGCCAGTCGGTGAACCAGACCCGGTCGCCGGGCCGCAATGCCGCTAGTTCTTCGTGTAACCGGGCGAAGTATGTCGCCCCGTGCACAAGAGGGCGAACAAGGTTGCCCTCCGACCACGAGCGTGGCTCAACAGACCCGGGTTGCGCGCCAGCCGCGTTCCCCCGCTCTGCATGGTTCAGGAACCACTCACCGACGTCGTTGTTCACCCCACGAATTCTACTCAGGGCCACATGCAGGAGGAGCAGTCAGTTTGCCGTTTCGTCGCGCGGCATGCGGACGAGCAGGCCTCCGCCGTCGATGCTCACACGGATCGCGGTCACCTCACCGAAAGCATCCCCGTCCAGCTCGATCTTCTCGGGCCGCCCGAAGCTTGCTTCGAGGGTCGCGCATTTTTCATATACCAGTGGTCTGATGGGTTTCGACCTACCAAGAAGGCGCCGACCCGTGCGAGTGCGCCGGAGGATCCCGTTTTCCCAGGCCACACGAATCCAGATCCGCACCCACCCCAGCGCGCCCTCCGGACGCAGCATCACGATGTCGAGGAGACCGTCGTCGATCTGCGCATCTGGCATGAGCACCATGTTGGCGGGGAGCGACCCGCAGTTGCCGACGATGAACGTGTGCACCGTCGACCGACGAGTGGCACCGTCGCCCAGACGATACCGGACATGGAGCTCGTTGCCGTCGCGAAGCGACCTGACGACGGAGGTCACGTAGGCCAGCCAGCCTGCGCGCTTTTTCAGGGCGGGATCGGTGTTCTCGATCATCTGGGCATCGATACCCAAGCCTGCCATCACGAGAAATGCACGGCGATCCACCGACGACTCCGGCCGCCGGAGGTCGATGATGCCCACGTCGATCGGCCTGTCGACGCCTGAGAAGGCCGTCTCGACGGCGTCGTCGAGGTCACGCAGCGATAAGTCGAGGTTGCGCGCGAGTAGGTTGCCCGTTCCGGAGGGCAGGAGCGCGAGAGGGATTCCCGAGCCATGCAAGCCCTCTCCGATTGCACGAACGGTGCCGTCGCCCCCAGCGGCGATCACGACATCGGCGGAATTCTCAATGGCCTCGCCTGCTTGGGCGACGCCGGGATCCTCCTCGGTCGTCGCGATCCACAGAGATTCGTCCCAGCCGTGGCGTTTCTCGGCCCGAGCCGCCGCGGCCTTGAGACTATCCAGCTCGACTTTGACCGGGTTGTAGATAACGGTAGCGCGCATGCACCCACCCTACGGGGCGTGTCAATCCACACACACGCTTGGGGGTTATGGCTTGACCTGGCCCGCCGCATCCGGGAGCGCAGGATGCCGGCCCCGCTTCACCCAGATCGGCGGGTGGGGTAGCCGTCGCTCACGGTAGAGCCGCATGGCGAAAGGTGCCCAGAGGATGACTGCGACACCGACCCCAATGAGCAAGCCGCCGATAGTGTCCGAGATCCAATGGGCACCGAGGTAGGTCCGACTGAGCATCATCAGAACGGTGTAGACCGTACCGGCCACCCAGATCCATGTTCGCCAGAAGATGATGCCGAGCGTCGTCGCAATGAGTGCCGCATTCGCACTGTGGCCGGACGGGAAGGAGCCAAAATCGGGTTGCACGAGGATCTCCGTCGGTCGCGGGCGCCCCACAAGGTTCTTGATGATCAGCACCAGTGTCACGCTCGTCACGGCCGCGACCGCGTAATAGAGGGCTGCCCACGGGCGCCGCCAGATCAACAGCCCACCAATTATTGTGAGCGGCACGAAGACAATTGAACTGATACCGCCGCCGACCCAGTTGAACACGAGCGCCGGGATCGTCCACACCGGGGCGCGCGCCTCGACCAGCTCCCCCATCCACTCAACCTCGAAGCCGAACGGCTTATTGGCCTCTCGGTAGAAGATCACCGCAGCGAGGAGGATGACGAGAAGAATAGCCCCGGCACCCGAGACCACCCACCACAATCGAGCGATCCGCACCTCACCAGGACCATCCCCGTCGACGATATTCCTCAACTTTTCGTCCATTCATCGATCGTAGGCGGGGCGTCGCTATGATTGGCGCCATGGCCTCTTCACCGAAGCAGGCGGCCCAGACGGCCCAGAACAGCACGGCGCTGCGCGTTCTCGCCCGCGCGGGCTTCGTCGCAAGCGGGCTTCTCCACATCATCATCGGCTCCATCGCCATTGCCCTGGCAACCGGCACCGGCAGCGGTAAGGAAGCCGACCAGTCCGGGGCGCTCGCCCAGCTCACCCAGGCTCCGGGCGGCCTGTTTTTGTTGTGGGCCGCCGCAATCGCCTTTACCTCCCTCGGCCTGTGGCTGCTTCTCAGCGCCGTACTCGATCACTCCTGGGATGGCAAGCGTTCGCGGGCCGCGCACATCGTGGAGAGCCTCGCCAAAGGCATCATCTACCTCGTCCTCGCTTTCACCGCCTACACCTTCGCGATGGGGGGAACCGCGAGTTCTGCCCAATCCACCAGCACGATGGGGGCCGCGCTGATCAAGACTCCAGGCGGCGTCGTCATCGTCTTCGTCATTGGGCTGGCTTTGCTCGGCGTTGGCGGCTACATGGTGTTCAAGGGGGTCAGCAAACGCTTCGAACGGGACATCCGTGTGCCATCCGGTCTCGCGGGCAGTGGGGTGAGAATCCTCGGCACTGTCGGCTACGTGGCCCGCGGAGTGGCTCTCGGCGCGGTCGGGGTGCTGTTCCTCATCGGTGCTGCGACACACGATCCAAGCAAGACGACCGGATTGGACGGTGCGCTCAAGTCGTTCCTCAGTGTGCCATTCGGCGTCGCCGTGCTGATCGCGATCGGCGTGGGGTGGATCACCTACGGCATCTACGCGTTCTTCCGCGCTCGACTCGCCCTGCTCTGATCCGCTCCTACTCCGGCGCTGCTGGCGGCTCGACTCGAACAGTCCGCCCGGTGTCGACGGCGATCACGACCCCGAGCAGTACCAGGGAGAGCGAGATGGAGGCGAGCACATCGGTCGGCCAGTGGTATCCCAAGTAGATCCGGCATGCGGCAGTCGCGAGGGCGAGGATGACTGCCACGATGAAAGCGATCACCGTCCCGACCGGATTACGGCGACGCGAGAATACCAGGAACGTGGTGATCAGGAGGAAGTCGGTCGCACCCATCACATGCCCTGACGGAAACGATGGAGTGTGATCCACCCCGAGCAGCATTGTGCTGATCGCCGGTCGCTGGCGGTCAATGACGGGAGCAAGGATCTGGACAGTCGCGACACCAACGATCATGGATACGGCAAGAAGCGCAGGACGCCACGCGTGCTGTGCCGCGAAACCCCACCACACCGTGGTAACGAGGACGATGATCGGCAGGGCGATCGGCCCAAAAACCGTGGCGATGATCGCCATCACGACCGTCAGCGTCGGCGAGAGCAGCCCTTCTAGCCACGCCTGTACCGGTTTGTCGATCACGGAAAGACCGTCGCTCTCCCGCACGGAATCCAGAATCACAAAGAAAGCGACCAACCCGATCGCGGCGAGCACGCCGGCAACGATATACAGGTTGCGGCGCGAGGGTGCCGGCATAGGTCGGACTTCGACGATGAACTTCTCGTGGAACCGACGCAGGGCCCCAGGCGCGTCGCTCGCAGGTACTGTCATCGCTGACCTCCCTTCGAACAACCCACCCCACGTTTGCACCGAGGTCGAGTCACTCCAGAGAAGTTAGACCAGAGGGTCATTCGTGTCGCGGGTGCTGCGGGTGATCTGCTCACCACTCGCGGGATCGACCGCTGTGCGGGTCGTCGCAGTCGACGTACGGCGACGCAACACAAGGACAAGGCTGATGAGGAACACCACGACACCGGCCCCCATCAGGATGTAGCCGATGAGGGAGAGGTTCACGACTCCGCCGAGATCAACGTTGACCGCGAACGCCAAAATAGCTCCGATCACAACTAACGCAATTCCTGTACCGATTCCCATGATTATCCTCTCCGAGCGAATTTCTATCGCTGGTCCGCCCGATTCTGTGAATGTCGTCTGACACTCAACTTCGTGTCATACCGAATGGGCCAATGATACTCATTCATCGTCGAGCGGGCTGCGATGCAGCCCTGAAGCAGTCAGCCCTCAGCGATCCCTTCGTCCCTCGACCGGATGCATGTGCCCTCCCTGCCCCTATCACCAGCGACGAGACGCACTTTCACCGATGCGTAATGTGCCCCCTTTGGGGGTGCCTGCGAGTCCCCCATTTGGAGGACATCCGCGCTACATTGCTTTCGCAGCCACGGAAACCCGGCTGTGGCGCGAACCGGAATTGAAGTTGTGCGATTGCCCCCCGCACGTGGCGAAACTGACGCGACGCGGGAGAAACGGACACCGACGTGAATCGAATCGTAGTCGTCGAGGACGAGCCCGTATTGGCCCGACTCCTCGGCCGCATCCTCTGCGTTCCCGACTACACCGTCACCGTGGTTGGCACGGCTGTCGATGCCCTCCGTGCGATCCGCACAGTCGACCCGGATCTCATCCTCCTGGACCTCCTGCTGCCGGACGGACGCGGCGAGGATGTTCTCGCCGAGCTGATGCGTTTTCGTCCCTCGAGTCGAGTTTTGGTGTTGTCATCGATGACACACGTGACGACCAGAGTCAGAGTTCTGGAGGGCGGTGCAGTGGATTTCCTGGCCAAACCGTTCGACAATGCCGAGTTACTCGCCCGGGTCAATACCCGTCTACGGACGCCCGCAATGTCGATGGCCTCGGCCGCAAAGGCCACCCGCTACCTCCGCAGCGCGGGAATCGAGATCGACCTTCTGCAACGGGAGCTCGTGGTCGAGGGGCGCCGCATTCCGTTGACCCAGCGGGAGTTCGTGCTGTTGTCCTTCCTCGTCCAGCGGGCACCCGAGCCGTGTACCCGGGCCGAACTGCTCGAGTGGGTCTGGGGGACGAAATTTGACACCGGCACGAACGTCGTCGACGTCTGCGTTCGCCGGCTGCGTTGGAAACTGTCCAACGACAAGATCGAAACGGTGCGTAATGTTGGATATCGGATCACGGCTTAAGACAGTCCTCGTCGTCGCGTGGGCGATCTTCGCAGGGGTGAATTGCTACCTCACCTTTGCGCTGCCCGGCAATGAAACTATCCCCTATCACCTCGTCTGGGCCAGTTTCGCGCTCCTCTACGGACTATGCCCGTGGCCTCGACGCGCCACCGTCGTCGTCTTCATCGTCATAACAATAGTGACGGGGGTGGCCCTCGTCCGCCACGCGATGACCGGGGTCATCAATTGGGAAGAATGTAGCGAGATCTTCCTGATGGGGGCCATCATCTCGCTGTTAATATGGCACGTGAACCGGCAGTGGACCGCACAGGCTCGGCTGCAGGCTTTGCAGCAAGCGGAACGTCACCGCAGTGAGCAGCGGGAGAACGCCGCCCGTTTTGGTTCGCATGAGGTCCGCACCCGATTGACCATCGCCCGCGGCTACGCGCAACTCATCGCTGACCAGTCAGCCGAGCCAACGGTGCGCGAGGACGCCCGACTAGTGGTGGCCGAACTCGTCAAGGCTTCCGCATTGGCGACCAACTTGCTCACCCTGGTCCGGGTCGTGGATGTGTCGGCACCCGAGCCGGTCGACGTCGACCGAATGCTGGTCGAAATCTTGCGCAGATGGTCGGTTACGGCCGACCGAATCTGGAGCGCTCGGAGCGCAGTCGGCACTGTGCAAGGCGATAACGAGCGACTCGAGGCAGTGCTGGACTGCCTGCTCGAGAATGCGGTCAGGTTCACCGGTCCCGGAGACACCATCGCGATGACAGCGGATGCGCGGGGCGGCCACCTGGTACTGACCGTTCAGGACACTGGCGCGGGCATTCCCGCCGCCGATTTGGACACCGTTTTCGAGATCTTCCGGACCGCGTCGACCGCAGGCGAGAGGGCGGGCAGCGGCCTGGGTCTGGCTATCGTCAGAGCCGCCACGGAAGCGCGCGGCGGGACCGTCTCGGTGACCAGCTCGCTCGGTCACGGTACCACTTTCACTCTTCAACTCCCGCTGCTGTCAGCGCTCCCTCCTCCCCTCGCCGAAACCGTCTACGATTCGGCAGACCGTGATCCCCCCGGTGAATTGCTCGACGTTCGCCCCTGAAAGCGGATGCCTCTCCGCGTTCGGGCGCGGAGCGTCCGGCGTCGCACTTCTCGTTGGAACCGGTTTGGTTCATTCCACGACGACCACATCGGTGATGGCTGCCGGCCGCTCCAACTCGTTGATCCGAACAGCGGCAGTGATCTTCCACTGACCCGCCACGGGCAGCACGACCTCGGCCCGGAAGCTACCCGGCGTCATCCCGGGCTCGACCGTGGCTGCCAGGGGTCCGAGGCTCAGGTTCGGCTCGGACACACTGACCTGCGGAATGTCGAGCGGTTCGATGGGGGCACCCCCCGCGTCGGTGAGGGAAAATGTGATGATGTTGACCCCCGCCACGCCCGGGCCGAACCGGCCGGTCAGGTGACCGGTACCGAGCTCGGCAAGCACCGGAATCCCCACGGGAGTCGGCTCAGCGAAGGTGTCGGTCGCGCGAGGGTTCTGCAGCGTTAGTGCTGTGGTGAGCCCAATGACCACCACCAAGCCCACCATTTCCAGTCGGATCGCCAATGTCAGGTGACGCCAGCCCTGCCAGGTGATTCGATCGCGCTCTAGGCGAGGGACGAGGCCGAACCGGTTCCACGCCGCAAGACCGCCGATCAGCGCGACCATGCCGAGCTTGGCCAGCAACAGGTGACCGTAGGCGCTGCCCACGAGGGCAGGCACCGAACCGACGATCACCACGGCCAAGATTGTCCCGGTAATGCCCAGCAGGACGACGAGACCCCCTGCAAGGGTGGAGAACCTGGCCAGGACCTTGGCCGCCTCGGCCGGATCGTCCTTCCGCCGTCGGGCGCGGGTCACGTGGAGGATCAGAGCCACGAGACCTCCAAACCACACCGCTGCCGTTGCGGCATGGACCACATCGGCGCCCATCACCAGCCAGCTGGGTCCGAATGTCCGGGTGTGGCCGACAGGGAGCACCGACACCAGCGCCACCGCGACCCCCACCGCCCCGACCCACACGCCCGCCCGGCGCGGCAACCGCCCCCCGAGCAGCATCAGCGCGGCCCCGGAGGCGGCGAGGACCAGCGTCACCGCAGCACCCCCTGACCATCCCGCGGAGACGACCGTTGGATTGACTAACGCACCGAGAGCCAGCCCCCGCTGGCGCGCCACAGCGAGGGGCACCAGCAGCACGTATGCGCTCACGGCGACGAGTGCGGCCACCCGGGGTAGCCGATGGCCCACCGCCGAGGTACGGGCGACACAGAGGTCGAAAACGGTGAGGCCCACGAGACAGAACAGGCCCAGATAGCCAAGCGCGGTGAGAATCCCGTAGAGGGCGTCCACCGGCCCGGCGTCGTTCTCGACGACGGTCGGTACCGATGCACTGGCTAGGCCCACGGTGAACGACAGAACCCCGGATTCCGGGTGAGAGTCGTCGGAAACCACCCGCCAACCGAGCACGTAGTTGCCCTCGGCGAGCCCAGACGGGAGGTTAACACGAACAGTCGCGTCTACAGCCTCCGCAGACACCGTGCGATGGCCGCCGTTGGCGTCGTAGAGCTGGAAGCCCTCGGGAACCAGAAAGACCTCCTCGTCAAAGGTCAGAGCGACAGATCTTGGCGCCTCAGCCAATAACGCACCGTCTGCCGGCATCGTGGACAGCAGCTCTGCGTGGGCGAAGGCCGGGGTCGCGGGCAGCAGTAGCAGCAGCGTCACTGTTGCAAGCAACAGCCCGAGGAGCCAGCGGACCAGCAGGCCCCGGGCGCGGGCTTCCGGGTTACTGGTCCCGGGCGGCGTTCTTCTCGGCACAATAGCCTCCTTGTCCTGCATGGGAGTGACCGTGCAAGGCCGGTGGCACCGCCGCCCGGCCCCGATGTCCGGGCGGCGGTGCGTGTTGTGGGATCTGCTAGGTGCCCGTTGTGAAGGTCCACGTGACGGGAGCCAGCGGATTGCCAGCGGCGTCCTTGATCCCGCTACTGAGGGAGACGGTGTATTGGGTGTTGGCCAACAGCGTGCCGGTCGGGTTGAGCGTTGCCACTTTCGTCGTGCTCGAGTAGCTGACGACCGAGGTGAAGAGTGAACCGTTCGACGTGCGCTTGATGGTGAAGTTCCCACTCATCGCAGCCCTGCTCGGCAGGCCAGTGACAGCCTCGCTGAAGGTTGCGGTGATGTTCGCCGTGCGGCTGACCCGAGTGGCGTTGACCGCCGGGGTTCGAGCCGTGACGACCGGGGCGGGGCCGGTGACGAACGTCCACGTCGTGGCGGGGAGCGGGTTGCCTGCCACGTCCTTGACTCTGTTGCTCAGGGACAGTGTGTACCTGCGGTCACTGACCAACGGGGCATCCGGGGTCAGGGTGGCGACCCGGGTGGAGGCGTTGTACGTCACCTTCGAGGCGATGGTCGCCGTCCCCAGCTTCAACGTGAAGTTGGAGGTACTGGCGGCGGTGGTCGGGAGCCCGGTCACGGCTTCGCTGAATGTTGCTCTCAACGGGGTTCGCGTGGTGGTGGTTCCCCGACCGACGCCGGTGGCGCCGGCCGCCGGATTGGTGTTGGTGACCCTCGGGGCAGGACCGGTGATGAAGGTCCAACTCGTCGCTGCCAGCGAGCCACCTGACACGCTCTTGATAGCCGTGGTCAACGAGAGTGTGTACGTCTTGTCAGCGTTCAGTGCCGACGACGGGGTGAGCGTAGCCGTTCGCGTCCCCGCGTTGTACGTCACCGCGGACGCAACGGCCGTGGTGCCCTGCTTCAGCGTGAACGTGGTGTTGCTAACGCCGGTGACGGCCTCGTTGAAGGTGACGGTCGGCCGAACATTGGTCGCCACATTTGTCACCCCGGATGAGGGGTTCTGGTTGGTAGCCTTCGGCACCGTGGCAACGGTGGTGGCAGTGAGCACAGGCGCGGACACCGTGTTTCCGGCCGCATTCCAGGCTGTCACCCGGTATGCGTATTGTCCGGCACCGGCGGTCTTGTCGGTGTAGGTCGTGACGTTCGCCAGCGTGGTGGCAATCTGGGCGTACGTACCAGCCGTGCCATTGGTTAGTGGCGCACGCTCAATCTTGTATCCGATCTCGTTCTTCGCATTTCCCCAGGTAGTGGGATCAGTTATTGCCACCGGGGTCCCGTCCGTCCAACTCAGCAGTACGTCACTCGCGGGTCGGGTGAAACTCACGACTGAGGCATCCGCCAGGGTGCGAGGCGCGCTGACCGAGATAGGCCGCATCATGTCCATCTCCTCATGGCTGAGGATGTGGCAGTGCCACACATATTCCCAGCCGAAGTTGGTCATGACGTTGCTGATTGGATCGATCGGATTCCCGTTGGTATCGGTGTTGTTGAACCCTGCTTCGTATCCGTTCGGGCCGGTCGTCGAGCCCTTGGCACCCAGCGGCATCATCGGGTTCAGCGGCCGGTTGCTATCCGGGATGGCAAACGGGAGTTTTGGCAGGATGGGCCGGACCGCCACGATGGTGTCCTCCAGCGGACTGACCCGCACTGTGTCCTTCCAGCCAATTTCTGTCGGTTCAGGAGGAATGATGATGTTGTCCCAGGTGACTCTGTTCAGCAACTGGACGTCGTTGAGGTGGAAGTGCAGCGGGTGCGTGTCCACACCATTGTGTGTGATTTTCCAGATCTGGGTGCCGTCGGCGTTGGTGGATATCGGGGTTACTTTGAGGCTGTTGGTCCCCTTTGTTCCGTCCAATTTCTCCGTGACCGGGTTGACGTACGGGTAGAGAATGATGTTTTGCAGAAGCGGTGTTGCCCCTGGCGCCTCCAACCCGATGTTGCCGCTCATGCGGCCCCACTCATCGAAGTTCGCGGCATTCATCTCATCGTGGACGCTCTTGCCCTCGATAGGGATGCTGAGCTGGTTGCCCGACAGAGTGTCGAACTTGAACTGCTCTCCTCCCTGCTCAGCGATACGGGCGAAGCCGTCGCACGTGGCGGCCGGGGTGACGGCCGCGTTGCAGTAGCCATTGCGGACGAAGTTCGTCCCATAGGCCTGGTTGTACGCCGACTGGCCGACCACGATTGGATTCTGGCTGGACTCAAAGACCCCGGCGGGATTGCCGGCCGCGTCGGTGTGGTGGTCGAACGCGGCCATCAGCTTACCCATCTGGTCAGCCGTGGTGTTCGGGCGGTCGAAAGCCAGCGCGGGCGCCGCGTTCGACACCTTGACCTGCATGACGGAGCGGGTGTCAGGTCCGTAGCCGGGCAAGGTTGTCGGAGCGCCAGCTGGGGACATGTCTGGTCCACCGGTGTAATAGTCGTAACCGGGGATCCGGCCAGGGAACGCCGCTGGTGCGTCGTTATAGAGAATCAGCGTCTTCCCCCGGTAAGCGGAGAAGTCGACGATGACGTCGGCCCGTTCGGCTGGAGCGAGCAGCAAAGAGTGCTGGTCGACGTTGCCGACATCGAACCGGGTTGCGTCGGTGATGAATGTGGTCTCGTGGGCGGGGACCACGGCTGGGGTCGGCAGGAAGCCGCCCTCGTTGCCAATCTGGATCCAGTCTGGGCCCTTGGGGCTCTTCGTGGTGTCCGGCGTCGGCATGACGACCGGGTCCGTCTGTGCCAGTGCGAGCTCGCTGGCCTTCAACGCGACCTCCGTGCCGGTTGCCGGGTCGGCGACATACCAGGAAAGGTTCCAGAACCGGTCGTCGGAGCCGTTGAGGATTCGGAACCGATAGGACTTTGGATCCATGGTCGTCGTGGGGTAGGCGGTGCCGTTCACCACAGGCGTGTCGTGGAAGGCCTCCATTCCCACCGAGTTGTTGGGCGTCGACGGGACTAGGGCCGGCTCACAGAAGTCAGCCACATTCGGGTCGCAGTTGGGATCGAAGTAGGGGTTGGCCATGGGCGGGTACTTGGCGTCCTTGGCCGGCGGCCAGAACCACGGGCCGTAGAACCAGCGCCCGAAGGCGCTCATCCCGCTGGGGTCGCCCGGGTTTTGCGCAGGCATGTAGACGTGTGGCTGCCAGAGGTTACCCTCCCCACCCCACTTCTTCGCGTCCCAGGTCGGGTCGAGCTGAGCCATCCGCGTCGCGCTTGGCACAAAAGTCTTGTCCTGGATGGTGAGCGGGATCCCCATGCCGAGACCGTCGAGAGCACCACCCGGAGCCATCAGCTTCTGCTCTGTCTCGTCGGTGATCATGTATCCCGCTTCCTCGCCGGCATACACATTGAGCCGAGTGATACCCCATGAGTGGTCGTGGTAGAACATCATCCGCGCACTTTGCTGATTGGTGTAGAAGAAGGTCTCCGCACCGGGGCCGGGGTCGGGCATGTCCGGGACGTTGCTGACACTGACGCCCTTCGGGTATGCCGTGTTCTCACCCGTGGGGGTGACCCACTGGTGCGGTGTCCCATCGCTGATCCACGGGGTAATGCCGCCGTGGAGGTGCAAAGTGGCACGGTTCTCCGAGTAGCACGTGGTCGGCTTCAGCGCTTCCCCGCACATCGGGTTGCGCACACCGTCGAGGACACTCCCCTCGTCCTGTGCCATGTCCTCGGGGATGTTCGTGGCAGGGTTGAGCGTCATCATGTCCGGTCCGGCACCCGCACCCATCACCGAGGTGTCGACCGGGAGAAACAGATCTCCATCAACGCCAGTAGGCAACAGGTTACGGAACAGGACACGAACAGGCTTGTTCTTCGTGGCGAGGATCGTCGGGCCGAGATAGTGCGGCTTATCCACTCCGGTGAAGCTGATCGGGCTGTCGGCGAGGGCTGGGTCGAGGTTGGCGTTGCCCAGGGCGACCTTCTTGCCGGGGACGACGCTGGTCGAGAGCTGAACGTACCCGCGGAGCAACGTGGCCGGCAAGTCGCGGTGGAACTTCATCCGGTACTGCACGACCGCGATCTCGTAGTAGTCGGTTCCGGGGTAGGTCGTGGTGTCGGGCACCGCGACCGGGATGTACTGGCCGAGGTCATTAGCGTTGGCTTCTCCCTGCCCTGGAAGGGTGTCAACAAACTTCTTGATCCCGGGGGTCAGATAGCCCGCCCCGGGGGTGGTGACCACAATGTCAGTGACCGAACCCTTGACCGCGACCTTGGCGGTGGCACTGGCACCCTTGTCAGCTGTGCCCACGGTGTCGGCGATCGTCACGGTTGGTGCGGAATCGTAGCCCGCACCACCATCAGTGACGTCGATGCGGGTGATACCGATGGTTGCCTCGACTTTGGCCGCCAGTTCGGGAGCGGTCTTGCTGGCGTCGGCGAGGGTGACGGTCGGGGCGGAGGTGTACCCGCTGCCCGCGTTCGCAATCTCGACGCCGGTGACCACGCCGTTGGCATCCATCGTCGCACTGCCGGTTGCCTGCTCGCCGCCGACCAGGTCAGGCTTGGAGATGGTCAGTAGCGGCTGGGCCGGATACCCCTTTCCGCCGTCGGTCAGCGTCAGGTTATCGACTGCCCCGCTGGCCAACGCATGCGCCGCGGAGCCCGCAGAGGGGTTTCCGCCGGTCAGAGTCACCGTCGGCGCGGTGAACCCGTACCCGGTCTCGTTGACGTCAATGAGAGTAATGACGCCAGTGGCGATCTTGGCGGTGGCCTGAGCCACCGTGGTCGGCGTGATTCCAGCCGTCAGGATCTCCACTTTGGGCGGAACCGCGTAGCCGGCCCCCGGGCTGGTTACCGTGACACCGGAGATGGCGCCCGTCTTCGGATCGACCGAGGCCGTAGCCTCCGCGCCCGTGCTCGGGTCGGTGACCGTCGGCGTGACGTTGGCACCAAACGAGTAGGTGCGGTCGTGAGAGAAGTTCGGGTAGTTCGAGGCGCCGAGCGTGATCGTGCTGTCCGTGGCGGGGGCGACGTTGGTGGCCAGCGTCGTGTCACCGGTCGCCGGCGTGCTCAAAGTATCGCCGTTGGCCGGGATATCCGTGTCTACCGGAATCCCCTGGCCGTAGAAGCCGATCACGTCGTTCTTCTGCACGTGCACCGCGGGGACTGAATAGGTCGTGACCTCTCCGGTGTCCGCAGCCGGCGTCGGCACCGTCAACTGGTCACTGGCGTAGACGACCGTGTACTCCCCCGCGGTGCCGGTGGGACGCAGCACCAGCGCGTGGAAGAGGTTCCCCGCGGAGGTGGTCGGGCTCGCTCCGGCGATGCCCTGGTTCCAGCTCTGGAAGTCGTTGAGGGTGCCGTCGGGCAGCTTGGTGTGGTCGAGCACGACCAGCACCGGACCCAACTCGCCAGTCGGCTTCGCGTAGTCAGTCGCGTACATGCGCTTGGTCAGCGCGTTGCCGAAGAGAACCGGTGTCGGAGTTCCGACGCTGATCTTCACCATCGCGTCCGCCAACGTCTGCGGGCTGTTCGCCCAGTTGGGGTACGGGCCGAAGTAGTGTGGCACCTTCGTCATGTCTGTGGCGCTCGCCGGGGTATCGGCCTGGGCCGCATCGGGTTGGAAGAGGTTGCGCATCCCTCCCCAGGGGCCAACGCCGCTGATCAGCAGCGCCAACGCAACGGCGATCGCGATGACGGACTGCCCGGCAGAGCGACGCCTTGGGACCTGCTGGAAGGGTGGGCGGGCAGGTTTTTGCATGGTGTCCCCTAACAATTGGCGCGGGCTGCGGACTCTTAGCGATGAGAATCCTCGCCCGAGGGGCCAAAAGGGCCATTTATGACACAAGTGTCATCTCGCCAGAAACGGCGGCTACGAGCACAGCGCGTGTGCCTGCTGACCTGAATCCGCGCTCACGTGCTTGGAGCTGATTCGGCTCATGAGTATGTCCTCCACCCGGATGCTACGGATCGACTGTGCCGAACAGGCCCTGTCCCAGCTCGGTCAACGCCGCGTACGCATCTTCGTAACTGTCGGGGACCGGAGCTGCGGGGTCGCCGAATTTGGTGATCAGCATCCCGAGCAAGCCCTGAGCCGGATTGCTGAGCTTCTTCGCCTTGTTCTGTTCGGCTCTCGGGTCAAGCTCCCCGTCGATATCCGCCGGAACGTACGCCGCGTGGGTAATCGGCCACTCGACCAGAGGGCGAGCCGTCGTGAGGTTGATGGCATCGAACATGTCCGATCCCTCCTCATCCCGGTGAGTGAGGGGCATCAGGCCGTGCTGTCGGGTGAGGGTGCTGATGAGCGACCCGTGGTGCTTCGTCGTATTGATGATGGTGTTCCGCGCGGTATATGCGGAAATCAGGATGGCGGGGACCCGAGGTCCAAGACGGTCGAACGCGAAGCCCATCTCGCCCTTCTCCCCCGTTCCCGGCGGCGTCGCAGCCGGTGGGGGCACATGGTCATAGGTGCCGCCGTGCTCATCAAAGGTGACCAGCATGGCAGTGTTCAGCGCATGTGAACCCATGCTGCTGTTGGACGTGCGCAGGGCTGTGTAGAGCTCGTGGAGGAGCTTGTCACCGGCACGCACATCGGACACCGCCGCATTGACGACGACACCGCTCTCCCCGTTGTTCCCTACCTGGAGTTCGCCGTAGGGTGGGTGCATGTCGTTGTGGTTGAAGACCATCCTCGGCTCGACGAATGAATACGCCGGAAGATTCCCCTCGGCGACATCGAGGTAGAACTGCTCCATCGTGCGGAAGTTCGTCTTCCAGTATTTCTGGGTGGCAGTGGCATGCATCATCCCGGTCAGCGAAATCAGCTGTGCCTTGTCGTAGTACACCCGCCAGTCCAGCCCCTCGTCCGTGAGCCGGTTGAAGATAGTCGGTGCGGCGGAACGCTGCGGGTCGAACCATTTTTCATACCCCCCGTTGCCACGATTGGTGACGAACCCGTTGGAGGTGGACGCGTGAAAGAACGAACGGTTGCAGTATGTCTGCGACGGCACTGCCCCGAACCAATGGTCGAACACGGCGAACTCTTTGGCGAGTGCCGAGAACACCGGGAGCATCTCGGGCGAGAACCCGCCCATCGCCAGCGAAAATTCCGCTTTGGTCGGCGTCCGTGCGCCTTTCGCGAGGGCCTCGTAGTTGATGATGTAATCCTCGACGAATCCCGACATCGTCGGCTTCTGTCCCGGTGACGGCGCGTTGTAAGGTGCGCTCAACCCGTTCTTATGCAGATCCCTGTTCGATTCAGGATCGACCGTGCCGAAGATTTGCGTGTTCACGTGCGAGTACGCTTCGCCCGGGTCAGGGATCGGACTCGACATCACCACATCCGTCGACCCCGAATACACGTGCGCGGCGATCGTCTCGGCCGTGCCCGGGATCGGGTTGGAATACGAGCCCTGGTGCAAACCATCGAACGATGATCCTGCGGGAACCTCGGTGGGCTTGTACAGCCACCCCAGCACGTTATCGAAGGACCTGTTCTCGAACATGACCACCACCACGTGGTCGAACGCCTTCGTCGGGTCAGATTCCTCATCCTCGAACGTGAGTGGCTTTCGCGGGCCGGTGACGGCAGACCCGATAGCGACCCCGGCCGCACCCAGCGTCGCGGCACCGGCGACACCAATCCCCAGTCGCTTCAGAAACGTTCGACGTGTGGCATCGGGCAGGTCCTTCGGCGCGGAGGACGGTGGCTGGTTTTCGTCCATCAAAGCATCCCATCGAGTTTCCTCATGGTACGACAGGAATCATGTGCCCTCGGCTAGTTCACCACACACCCTCACCGACCAGATGGACATCAACAGTTCAACTCACGGGGAAACCGGAAACCACCTCGCGCCCAAAGCCAGGCTGAGCGGGCAGACGCGAATCACGTGGTCTTGTTTGGCCCCGTCGTTTCAGATACATTAAGCACGCTGGTGTCTGCCGAGGTCAGTTGTGCCACAGGTGCAGAACGAGTTGAGGGCGTAGCCCCACGTGTATAAGCGGTGTTTACCGCCGTAAGGGGAATACCCGATATGGGCACATTGCTAGCCGCGAAGATCCGCCGTGTCGTCCCGAGGCTGGCGATGGTCGTCTCACTCGCTGTGGTGGCGCAACTCGCACTCCTTCCCAGCATGGCGTACGCAGCGGGCGACCAGGCGCCCGCCATCACCAGCCCAAACGGTGCGAACTTCTCCGTCGGCCAGGCAGGGTCCTTCACCGCGACAACGACCGGGTCTCCGACACCCGCGATCACCAGGAGCGGGACTCTTCCTGCCGGTCTCACCTTCACCGACAACGGCGACGGGACCGCAACGCTCGCAGGCAGCCCGACTGGACCAGGCGGAGCTTTCCCGATCACGCTGACGGCATCCAACGGCACATCACCAAATGCGATGCAGACCTTCACCGTGACAGTTGGGCAGCCGCCGGCGTTCACGAGCGCGTCGGCCGCGACCTTCCGTACCGGCACCGCAGGGAGCTTCGCCGTCACGACCAGCGGCGCACCCACCGTGTCGACGATCACGGAGACCGGATCCCTGCCGGCCGGGCTCACCTTCACCGACAACGGGAATGGAACGGCAACCATCATGGGCACCCCCACCGCCGGAAGCGGTGGGACTTACCCGGTCACGCTCGGCGCCATGAACGGTGTCTCGCCGCACGGATCGCAGGCCCTGATCATCCAGGTGAATCAGGCACCCACCGTCACCGCCAATCCGGCCGATCAGACCGTGAACCCGGGCGCATCGGCGAGCTTCACCGCG
Organism: Leifsonia psychrotolerans; assembly: GCF_013410665.1. Lineage (NCBI taxonomy): Bacteria > Bacillati > Actinomycetota > Actinomycetes > Micrococcales > Microbacteriaceae > Glaciibacter > Glaciibacter psychrotolerans. The sequence continues at coordinate 1,379,327 of NZ_JACCFM010000001.1, forward strand.
CACGCTAGCGGCGTACCGGTTCCGACCGTGCAATGGCAGCGTTCGACGAACGGCGGAGCGTCGTACACGAACATCGCCGGAGCGACGAACACCACGTACACGTTCACTGCCGTCGCCGGTGATGACGGCAACATGTACCGCGCCGTCTTCACCAACTCGGCCTCGTCCGCCACGGCCACCGGGGCAACACTGCTGGTCGGGACGGCCCCCGCCTTCACCAGCGCGAACACGACGACCTTCTCGGTCGGCGCTGCCGGGAGTTCCGCGATCACCACCAGCGGCATCCCGAGCGCCACGCTGTCGAGGACGGGTGCGCAGTTCCCGGCGTGGCTCACGCTGACTGACAACGGTGACGGGACCGGCTCGCTCACCGGCACACCACCGGCCGGTGCGGGCGCAACCTACGTGTTCACGCTCCGCGCCGCGAACGGATTTGCCCCGAGCGCATCGCAGATCTTCACCCTGAACGTCGACCAGTCCCCGACGATCACCAGCGCTGACCACGCGACGTTCACCGTCGGTTCGGCGGGCACTTTTGCCGTGACCACGACGTCTGGCTACCCAACGGCCACCGCACTCACTGAGACCGGATCCCTTCCCTCGGGTGTCACATTCGTCGATTACGGCGATGGGACCGCCGTGCTGTCCGGCACTCCCGCGGCCGGGACGGCCGGTACATATGACGTGACGGTGCGCGCGACTGCGACCGGGGGCGCGACCGCACCGGCCGTTCAGAGCTTCACGCTGACAGTCCACGGGCCGCCTCTGTTCACTAGCGCCGACCATGCCACGCTCGTGGTAGGTCAGGCTGGCTCGTTCAGTATCACGACCGCAGCGGGCTTTCCCGTTGCAACCGTACTGACGGAACAGGGGTCTCTGCCGAGCGGAGTCTCGTTTGTCGACAACGGCGACGGAACGGCGAGTCTCACGGGCACTCCCGCCGTCGGCTCGGGTGGCAGCTACCCCGTGACCCTGACGGCGTCGAACGGTTCGGCCCTCAACGCGACACAGGCGTTCACTCTGACGGTCACCGAGCTGCCGGCTTTCACCACGGCAAGCACCGAGGCATTCGCGGTCGGCGCCGCCGGAACGTTCACAATCGGTACGACGGCGGGCTTCCCGTCCGCCACCGTGCTGACCGAGACGGGGGAACTCCCAGCCGGGGTGATATTCGCCGACGGCGGTGACGGTTCTGCGACGCTCTCGGGGATACCCGCCTCCGGCACCGGCGGAACCTTCGCGCTGACCTTTACCGCGACGACCTCCGCCGGGCACACCGACCAGGCGTTCACGCTCGCGGTCAATGAGTCGGGCACCATCACGAGCGCCGATCACGTGAGGTTCGCCTCCGGGTCGGCGGGAAGCTTCACCGTAACGACGGATGGCGGTCACCCTTCGCCGCCGACCTTGACTGTGACTGGGACGCTACCGGCAGGTGTGAGCTTCGTTGACAACCGCGACGGGACGGCCACCCTGGCCGGCACGCCAAACGCCCCGGGAACCTACCCGTTGACGATCACGGAGTCCAACGGTGTAACGGTCGACACGGTGCAGCACCTCGTTGTGACCGTCGACGGCCCGCCCCGCATCACGAGCGACCCGACGACGACCTTCACCGCCGGAGTACGAGGCTCGTTCACGGTCACCGCCGAAACCGGTGCGCCCGCCGCGCCGGCCACCCTGACCGTCACCGGCACTGTGCCCAACGGTCTCGCATTCACCGACAACGGCGACGGGACAGGCACACTGTCCGGGACGACGACTGTTGCGCCAGCCGGGTATTTGCTGACCGTGACGGCCTCCAACGGCGTGGGCCCGGATGCCGTGCAGTCGCTCATCGTCCAGGTCGTGCTGCCCCCGACCAGTGTCCTCCCGCTGGGTCTTCCCGCGAGCACCGGAAGGCTGTATGGGGTCACTGCGCACACGACCGTCGGGCAGACCCTGCACCTCAGCGGCGGCGGATTCGCCGCGGGGGCACCAATCATCCTCGGCGTATACTCGCTCCCGGTCGTTGTCGGACAGGCGACCGCCGACGCAGACGGAACGTTCGCTGCGACCATCCAGGTGCCGAATCTTATCGGCGACCACACCTTCGTCGCCGCCGGCGTCACAGCCGACGGGACAACCGGTTATCTGGAAACGGCATCGACTATCGCTGCCGCACCTCAATCGGGCACAGGACCTTCCAGCAGCCTGGGGACAGGAGTGGAGCTTGCCTCCACCGGACAGGATCTGCCCGTATGGCCGCTAACCGGTCTGACTCTTGCCTTGACCCTTATCGGTCTTGCCTTCGTCCGTATTGGCCGACGCCCAAAGGGCACCAATAGCTAAGACGCGGCCTCAGCCTCACCGCAGTCCGCCGCGCGATCGCCGTTACACTTCGCGGATGACTTTGGCGAGCCCCATGAGAGGACAATCGTGCGAGCCCAGACGCCTCGCACCCGAGGAACGCCGCATAGCCACGTGGGTGCGAACAGGGCAGCGACCGGACCTAACGCTAACAAGGTCGTGTTTGCGACACTAACGGCTCAATGGTCCAGCGGTGCAATCCGGACCCCCAAGAACATCGCCTACAACTTATTTCCGCGGATCGATGTCGAGTTCATTGCTGGCCTCTCAAACTTTGTCGAACCGGCGTCAATCTGGAAAGAATGAGTCGCCGTCGCCTCGGCGCCGCTGCGGGCGAGGCCTTCCTCAAAGTTCTTCGGCGGCGCCCCTCATCGATAGCAACCGGGTGGAATAGTACGCGGCTGCCAGTCCGGTGAATCGGGGGTAAGGGGCCAAAACGTGTGGATGGAATCTTGATCTAGCCGCGCCAGCACTGGGCAAGCGCGGGTTCGTCTTACTCGGCAGCCTTTAGCTGTGGTTACTACCTTCAATTCGAGCCTGTGTCTGATATTCAAACGGGGCCTGGTCAAGAACGGGCGGACCGCTGCGGGAACCCAACGGTGGCGCTGCCCCGAGTGCGGTTCTTCCGCGGTGCGTAAGCGCCCTGATCTGAGCCGAAGGCATCAGCTCGAACAGTTCGTGGCATGGCTGCTCGGCAAGCAGTCCCAGGCCGAGATCACCGGCACGAAAACCGGCCGGTCGCTGCGGCGCAACAACGCGTGGTGCTGGGAGGTGACGGCTTCGTTCTTGTAGAGCCCCATCACCGTCTCGGCGGCCGCGTTGTCGTAGGCGTCGCCGACTGATCCGATCGACGCCACCAGCCCCTCCAAGGCGACGGTGTCGGTGAACCGAATCGACGTGTATTGGGCGAGTTCAACCGGTCGATGCAACACCTGGTTGTTGCAGCAACCGTAGCTGTTCGTTGAAGGCCTCTGCTGGTGTGGTCACGGCGCGCGAGCGCCATTTTCAGGCAGCATTCGACGAACGCCGTGTCCTTAATCGTCGCGGCGTCCCAGCCGACGATCGCCCTCGAGTAGAGGTCGATCGCGAAGGCGACGTAGACGAACCCGGACCGGCTTGGATTCCAGCGATCGTCGCAACGCTCTAATCTATGCAGTGTCTAGTAAAGCAGTGAAGCGTTCGGCCGGAGTCTCCCAGCCGAGGGTCTTCCGAGGCCGCTCGTTGAGTTCCGCCGCGATTGATTCGAGGTCGGCGAGGGTGAAGGTGCGCAAGTCACTTTTGCGAGGCAAGTATTGGCGCAGGAGCCCGTTCGTGTTCTCGTTCGTGCCGCGCTGCCAGGGCGAGCCAGCCTCGCAGAAGTAGACCGCCATGTCGGTCGCCCTGACAAAGCTTCGGTGCTCGCTCATCTCCACCCCTTGATCCCACGTCAACGTGCGACGCAACTGGGCGGGAAGCACGCTGAACGCGGTGACGATGCTGTCGCGGACTGCGTCCGCGGTCCGTTCGATCGGGAGATGCCCGAGGAGTACATATCGGGTGGTGCGCTCGACGAGCGTCGCGACGGCCGACCCGCTTCCCGCGCCGATAATGAGATCGCCCTCCCAATGCCCGGGAATCGTTCGATCGTTGACCTCCGCGGGCCTCTCGGACAACGGCGTCATCGTGTCGGTGAATCGACTGGTGCGGGCCGTCGCACTTTTGTGAGACTTCCGGCGTCGGCGACCCCGACGGAGCCCGGCAGTGAGCTCCTTGGTGAGCTCGCCGCGGGCATGAACGTAGACGGCCTGGTAGATCGTCTCGACACTCACGCGCATCTCCCGGTCATGGGGAAAGTCTCGCCGAAGACGATGACTGATCTGCCCCGGGGACCATCGCTTGGTCAGCTTTCCCGCCACATAGTCGCGCAGGGGCCCCTCCCGGGCGAGTCTGGCGGTACGAGGTCGTTCGCGACGCTTCGCTGAGGCGCGGTGGGCGGTGTGGGACAGGTAACCGCTGCGGCCGACAGTGTTGCGTCGCAGTTCTCGACTGATTGTCGACGGCGCCCGGCCGAGAGCGACCGCAATCTGTCGGATCGATCTACCTGCCATCTGCAGGTCCTTGATCCTTTCTCGGTCGAGGAGACTCACGAAGCGGGGGTTGATGACCTTCTCGATCTTGTCGAGCGCGACGCGCTCGCCTTGGACCCACGCAGTTCTAGAGTTCTTCACGTTCGAAAGTATCTCTGCCGGACGGTAAGGAACCACACGCCCATCGGGATGGATGCGGCCCTTCGAGAAGACACGGATGCCCTTGTCCCAGTCGAACGCCTGGTGGTTCTCAACCCCCAACTGCTCGGCGGCAACTCTACGAGAGAATCCGTCCCGTCGCAGCTGGAGGAATTGCTGCCGTTTAGCGTCGGAGGCAGCGGAGGTGAAAATTCCGGCCTTCTGCGCCCAGACGTAGCAAGTGACTCGGTTGAAGCCGAGTTCGCGAGCGACTTTCGACACGTTCCTCGTGAGAGCAAGGCGCCGGAGGAACTCAGCCTTTTCTTCCGCTGAGTAGCGCCGTTGCGTGCTCCGAGGCGTCGATAACCCAGCCAGCTTCATCCATTTGTATCCAGCATCTGGATGCTGACGTGTATGGGGTCAGGACATCTTTGACGTGATGTCGTCGGGAGATGCTTGACGTTTTGGGCTCCTGTGAGCGTTGAAGTTTCGGATCGCCTTGGTTGATGTGCGTGCGTGGAGTGAGAGTTCGGCCTCTCCGTCGAGTACCCGGAAGTGGTGATCCTCGACGATGACGGTGATGATTTTCCCGGTGTGAGTGCGGCCGACTCGGAGACGTTGGCCGGCGACCATGACGACCCCGTCCTTGGGAACTGTTCGCTGAACTCGTTGTGGTCCTGATGCCGGAGCCGGTGGCAGCGGCGTAGTTGCCTGGCGCACGCCCGATAGACGCTTTGCATCGAGGGGTGAGAGTGGGTTGGGCATCGTCTTGACGAGGTGGCCGCCGGCGATGACATGGATCAAGCCGCCGTCGATCCGCAAGGTCACGCGTTGTCGTGCGTTCCGGACACCGAGCGTCAAATGGTGTCCGAGGAGAGTCACGACGCCGTCGCGGGTCGCGGTGCGGTCGACCTCGACAGGACCTTGTATGCCCGATGGCCTGTCGGGGTTGACCGCGGGAAGGGCAGGTTCGGAGCGTCCTGGACGTGCCCCACGCATTTTGAGCCGGTCCAGGTCAGCGGTGGTCAGCCGTGACGGAATGGTTTTGATGACTTCGTCCCCGAGTAGCGTGTGGGTGCTAGTGAGGTCTGTCCAGATGGTGACCGTCTGACCCGCGAGTGCTTTGCCGAGCCACAGCTGTTGGATGCCAGCGAGAGCCACCACGCCCGAGGGAGGGACGCGCAGATCGATCTCGAGGGCCGTGGGTGCGGTTGACTCCGCAATGCGCGGCATCTGTGACGTCTGGGCGGCCACGACATCGGTGCCGGCCGTCTCTGGCGCAGCCGCTGACGCCGACAACGTTGGTCGTGGGCGGAATAGGCTCGCAGGGGTGGCCATGTCCAACGACTGGTGAGGGCGTTGGGTGTTGTAGGCGTGAACCCACTCGGTGACCGCAGCTTGGGCTGCCTCGATCGAGGCGAAGGCTCCGACTTCATCGAGCAACTCCCGTCGCAGAGTGCGGTGGAAGCGTTCGATCTTTCCCGTGGTGGTCGGGGAGCGACGTTTCGTCAAGCGCGCCGAGATGCCGTGCTCACGACACGTTCGCTCAAACAAGACTTCCACCGGCAACGGCCGGGTGAACTTGCCTGTGAACTGTTTTCCATTATCGGTCAGCACCTCGAACGGGACGCCCCACTGGTGCATCGCCGCGATGAACGCTTCGACGACGGCAATGCCAGAAGGCCGCTCGAGTACCGCCGCAACGACAACGAATCGGGAGTGATCGTCGATGCCGGTCAGGATCTTGCACTCGCGACCGCCCTCGATGTGGACGCCGCCGACCAGGTCGAGCTGCCACAGATGCATCGGCGTTTCCCTGGCCCACCGTTTGTAGACACGTTTGTGCTGCTGCTCCTGGGCATTGACCAAACCATTTCGCACTAGCACCCTGTGCACCGTCGACCGTGATGGGCCGCGGTCTGCTATCTGCAGTTTCAGCTCATAGGCGATTCGCCGGGCGCCCCAGCGACGATGCTCACGCCGCATCTCGCAGATCCACGCCTCCACCTCCGGAGCGATTCGGTTGGGGCTCGAGTGTGGCCGTCGCGACGCCGCAGCCAGTCCGGCAAGTCCATCGGCGTCGTAACGCTTCTTCCACGCTGTCACTGTCTGTCGCGATACCCCGAACTGTTCGGCGACGTCGACAATGCGGCTGCCCTCGCGGACCGCCGTCACTGCCCGGAACTTGATCTCCACGGACACTCGCGCGGCGATCTCGGCAACTGATTCATCCTTATTCGGCATGAATTTGAGGCTGATGCTGACGGATGAAGCGTCAATGATGTCCCGATGACGAGGGGTCAAACATGTCTTGAACCCTTACACGTCAATGCACCCCGACCGTGGTAGCGGCGGCACGAACCGAGCACCCACGATCGATCATCGCCATGAACGCAATCCTCTGCTGTTCTGTACATTTCCTCGCCGACATCCCAACTCCTCGTCGTCGGTGTTGCGACGATCGCTGGAATCCAAGACGTTGGCACGTAGGTGAAGTCCGTCACCCAGGCGTGGTTCGGGCGCGGGGAGCTGAAGTCCCGGTTGAGCAGATCGACTGCGCGGAGGCCGTCCTTGCCTGGGATGGTGGTGCGGGTGCGCCGGCCGCGCACGAGCCCATTCATGCCCTCTTGGCGCATCAGTCGGTCGACGGTGTGCTTGCTGATCCCGTCGAATCCTTGCCGGGCCAGCCACGCCGTCATCTTTCGGCGCCCGTAGAGCACCTCGGGTTTCTGGGGGCCTTTCTGGTCTCGTTCGCGAAGTCCGCGCAGCACGTCGACGACGGCCGCGTCATCGATCGTACGTGCTGCGGGCGGTCGCTTCTTCCATGCCCGATACGACCGTGGAGCGACCTGCACGCCCTGCTCACGCAGAACAGATCCCGGAAGACCATCTCGTGCTCCACCTGCCGCCATCAAGCTTGCTGCCGTCAACTTGGCCTGCATGAACCTGGGCCGCCGCCGCCCCCAGGTTCGTTCAGGGGAGGAACATGCGTAGCACGGCAAGGACATCGTCTACGTTCAGGACGCCCGTAAACCCACAACCGCGCAGAATGACCGCAAGCGCTCCCCCCTGGCGAGCTCCTGGGCAGTGCCGCAGAATTCTTTGCAGGCGAAGTTCGTCACGCAGACGCGGAACCACAGGTCCGGTGTAGACCTGGATAGACAACCGCGGCCGCTAATGCGCTAACTACGAATGTTGCGGTGACCAGAGGCACAACATACGACGCATTGCCCATGGTGAGAAGCGCCCATGCCGTAGCTGTAGCGCCGAAGGCGGCAAGGCCGACAACTACACCCCCTCTTGCCTTGTCCGCACGAAGGCTCCGAGTCGACTGATAGGCCAACAGGCCCACGAGCATTGACACAAGGCCACTGATCGCGCCGATGACAGCGCCTAACGTGGCTATCCAAGGAGCGAACGGACTAGGCAAAGATGTAGCGAGTCCGACGCTGAAACCGATCCCTCCACCACCTACCGAAGCAGCAGCGAAGAGCAGAAGACCAACACCTGCTTTATTGAACTGGCTCACAAGCACGTCCCTCTCTCTAACAGTCCATAGGCCAGGACAAAAAAATGAGCAGACAATGCCCTACGCCTTATTCAGATTGCTGGCGAAATTTTTCCAGTTGACATACGTACCCGCCTGGTAAGCAGGATTCTTCAACCAGAACGCGTCATTGACTACGTAAGCGGAGACCATCAGATATCGAGTTCCGTTGCTCAAAGCTCTGAACTCGAACACAATATTTGATCCAAGTTTGTCAACATGGGCTTTCGTCGCATCAAACTGGAACGCAAACCAGTTGGTTGCATTGAATTCGTTCTTGAATGTGCAATTAAAGTTCGCCGGCCCCACCATCAGCGGAAGCAATTGGCCAACCTTTGGGAATGCTTTGGGAGCTCCCGGAACCGGGAAATAGCACTTGAAACATTTCTTGAGTAGTGCTTTGTTCGCTGCCACCGTTTTGGTGAGCTTGTACTCGACAGCGTAACCCCAGGCGGGATCTGCAAGCACAGGAAACGAGATGCGTGGCGACGAAAGATCGACGTGCTGTGTAAGTTTTCCGTCAGCCCATGAATATGAGGTCGGGACTGATTCTCCCGCAGCGTCTACTGCCCACGGGGGCAAGAGTGCGCCCAAAACCCGATCGTCGTCCGACAGATAGTAGCGACCGACGCCCTCAACAAGGGAAGTGCCTTCAGGAACGTCAAAAGTGTAGGTGTAGTCGCCTGGCGCTTCGGCGCTTGCAATAGCAGTGAGGACGCGCACACCCGTGGCCATCGGCTGGACGTAGGCAGACACGTCGTCACTCGTAGTGGTCAGGACGGTGAGGCCGGAATCTACCGAGTCAGATTCGGTGGCATAGTCCACGGTAAAGCTGATTCCAAACGTGACGCCTAGTCCGTCGGGAGCCAGATCAGGCACGGTTAGAGCGACGCCTTCCCCATCTGTTCCGCCAGAAATCTCGATGCTGTCTTGGCGAGCAGGAGATTCTGCTAGTAGTTCCGGTGCCAACGCCGAGATGATCTCAGAGGGGTTTGTGATGTCGGGTATCTCGTCGGCGTAAGCCGGCTGAATCGAACCGGCAACAAGTGCTATCGAAACAAATACTGTTAGTCCTACCCCCCCGCACTCGAGTTGTTGTCCTGAATTTCATCATCTAGTTCTCCCGTCAACGAGAGAAACCTCCCCCCGGACATATCCTGCCAGAACACTGGAGCCGGGAGAAATTGTGAACCGTCCCGGATTTCATGCCGCCGTTTTGTTGGCGGCTTCGTCGTTTAACGGGCCGTTTGTTTCAGCGTAGTAGTTGCGCTCGTATTCCTCGGGCGGCATGTTCCCAAGCGAGCTGTGCAGGCGCCGATTGTTGTACCAATCGAGCCAGTCGAAGGTGACTGCTTCAACATCGGCGAGGGTCTTCAACGGGCCCGTCATGAACGGTGAGTTCTTTGCGATGGCCTCGTTCTTGTAGAGCCCCATGACGGTCTCGGCGGCCGCGTTGTCGTAGGCGTCGCCGACGCTCCCGATCGAGGCCACGAGACCTTCGAGGACGACGGTCTCGGTGAACCGAATCGACGTGTATTGCGACCCGGCGTCGGAGTGATGAATCATTCCCGGTTTCACCGCGTGACCGGCGTGGTCGCGGCGCCAGAGCGCCATCTTCAAACACTCCTCGACGAATGGGGTGTCCTTCACCGTCGAGGCTTGCCAGCCAACGATCGCCCGCGAAAACAGGTCGATCGCGAAGGCAATATAAACGAAACCGCCCCACGTCGGCACGTAGGTGAAGTCCGTCACCCAGCTATGGTTCGGGCGGGGCGCAGTGAAGTTGCGTTTGAGGAGGTCAGGAGCCCGAGCCGAGTCCTTCCCAGACGACGTCGATGTGCGGGGCTTGCGCCCGCGGACGAGGCCGTTCATGCCCTCCAGACGCATCAACCGGTCGACGGTGTGCTTGGACACGTCCGAGAACCCGCTGCGGGCCAGCCACGCCGTCATCTTCCGCCGCCCGTAGAGAACCTCGGGCTGCTGCCGGCCCTTCGCATCCCTCACCCGCAGCGTCTTGAAGATGTCGATGAGGGCGGCATCATTCCGGGTTCGTGCGGCGGCAGCGCGGGTCTTCCACGCACGATACGACCGTGAAGTAACGGCGACGCCCTGCTCGCGCAGGACGCCACACGTCAACTCGACTCCATGGCCGTTCGCCTTCATCCCCAGGATGAAAGCAACTATGGACGGTTGCGAGGGTCGAGCTCCCTCGCGAAGAAAGACGCCGCCGCTTTGAGGATGTCGTTCGTTTCCCTCAGATCCCGGTTCTCCCGCTTGAGACGTTTAATCTCCTCAAGCTCCTCGCTCGTGGGGCCGGTCCGTTCGCCGGCGTCGGCCTGCGCCTGGGTGACCCACTTCCGCAACGTCTCCGCGCCGATGTTCAGCTTCGGTGCCAGGTCTCGGCACGCAGCCCACATCGACGGGTAATCCTTCAAACGATCAAGGGTCATACGAACCGCTCGCTCGCGAACCTCTGTTGGGTGTTTCTTGGGCATAACCGAATCCTTTCACCAGAAAGAAAGCGGCAGGAAATCAGGGACGGTTCAGTCAGAGCCAGCTCCGTACCCGTTGTCGGATGCCGTCTTTTATGGAGCGATGAAGATCCGAGACATCGGTCCGCAGGTATTCCCTGACAAATACGGCGGCATGGCCACCGGCAAGAACGACGATCAAGATGTGCTGGCGATCTACCTTACTCGGATCGACGAGGGCGATCTATCTAAGGTCAGCGATCTGCTGGCTGTGCCACCCGACAAGATTGACCTGAGGTTGGGCCACCTCACCAGCGTTCAAGCTGAAGCAACATTTGCAAAGATTGGCTCTGACATAGCGAACGGCGCGCTGACCGGGACAGTAAGCGTCGGCATCACCCAGGACATCAGTATTCTCCTCAAGGTGTCGGACCAAAATAGCGAACGGGTGAGTTCGCTCCAGCGACAATATGGTGTCGGTGTGGAGGTTGAGTACGGCGCCGCCATTGAGGACCAGGGCGCCAATGCGCGCTGGTCGGACAATCCAGAATGGTACGGAGGCGATTTCATCACCGACCGTAGCAGCAGGGGGTGTACAAGTTCATTCCCCGTCAAATGGAATACCAATGGCAACAAGTACATCTTGACGGCTGGCCACTGCTTCGGTTTGACAGCTTCCGTGTACAACTACGCCACCTCTCCGATAAGTCACGGGATCAACAGCTTCATTGGTGGCGTCACAAATCGGTCGTTTGCAAACAATGCGCCAGATGCCGAGCTGATATCTGCAGATGGCTCTCGTTCGATGTGGACTGGCGCGACCAACGGCACCGGGCTCATCGAAATCAACGCGTTCTCGAATCCGTGGGCCGGCATGCCGCTGTGTATAAGCGGCGCCTACGACGGCGAATACTGCGGATTCACGGCCTCCGAGGTCAATACGAACGCGTATATCTCGTACGGCAGCGTGACTCACCTCGTACTCAACCTGACGACCATCATGAATGGCAACGATCAATCCATTGGCCCGGGCGATAGCGGCGGGCCCGCGTACGCGACGATCAATGGAGTAACGTACGGCCTCGGCATTATCACGTCTGTGCGAAATAATGGCACAAACAGCACCGTTACCTGTTCGAATTGGTCGACTCAGTTCGCAAGCAGCGGAGGCCGAGGGTGCAATAACTGGGGCCGAATCACAAACATTGGACCGATAATGTCGATGTGGAATCTCTCCTTGGACTAACGATGAATTGAGGACTTATGAGTGCGAAGATCTCCTACTCGACGGCCCGACCCGGCAATGCCAGGATCTCGCTCACTCTGCTTACCCTTCTTGCCCTAGCGGTCACTGGCTGTACAGCGCCAGCTGCACCGATTCCTTCGGTTACTGCTAATCCCGCTCCCGTATGGAAACCCATCGACGGGACAAGCAGTGAGATTCCTGTTGCGTGGTCCGATCCCCAGGGCGACGAGATCATACTCACGTTGACAGGCGGCGGCTGCGGGCTGGTTCCCGAATCACTGATTGTGGAGTCCAGTTCTAGGATCGCGATCGACACGGCTCCGACTCCCGAGGACTGTTCCGCTGACGTGAGAATGACGAGCTACATCGCGACCACTCCCCGAGGCTTGGACACTAGTAGTTCTATCGCGGTGCATCTCGATGGAGAGAAGATCGGAACACTTCCGCCCTTGTCCTAGCCTCAATCGATAGTACGGACTTCGCGCCGACTTCCGCTCTCATCTCCCAAACAGCTCGAACATTGAAATGCTTCCGGGGCGGGCAGTAAGCGTAGAAATACGAAAACCCCTAATCTCGGAGGAGATTCAGGGGTTAGTGCTGGGGCACCTGCATTCGAACCAAGAACAACTGAGAGTCGTCTCGGCCGGTTCGGCAACCCGCTGTTGGGGCAGAATCCCGCGGAGCTGCTGGCGAATGCCGAGACGCGCATCATCTACCGGCAAGAGGCCGATCAACTCGGCTCGACCGGAACCGCGCTTGGCCTGACCGGCACGGAGCAGGCGCTCCTGCCGGGCCTCGGCACCGGGCAGGGACTGTGGCGGATCAAGGACCGCAGCTTCGTCGTGCAGCACCAACTCCATCCGGCGGAGCTGGCGTTGTTCGATACGACGAGCCGCATGACCGGGGGCGTGTAATGAGCCGCCCGCAGCCCCGTTACCGGCGCACCATGTCGGCGAACTATGGCGAGCCTTGGGTAGACATGCCGGTGGCACTGCCGCTCGTCGTGATGACGATCGGCCCGGATGCGACCATGACTGTGACGGTCGATGGTGAGCCGTATGCGCCGCCGCCGTTCGGACCGCCCTGGGGGCGTTCCTCGTTTGCGACGATTCTCGATGAGCTGACCGTGCAACGCCACTGCCCGGTACGTGTGGAGGTCAACGAAGCCGACGGGACGGTGTTCACGGACATCATCACCCCCTTTGCGCGACGGAATCGTGCACCGGTGCCGGGTCTGATGCGAGAGCCTGAGCCGTCCCCCGTATCGCTCATTCCAGCGCCGATCGAGGCGCAGACGATAGTCGGCGGTGAGGGGTTCATTCCCGGCGAGGATGTCGCCGTCGCGGTCATTGTCGCGCACACCGGTGCTGCCCCGGACGGTTCTGCCCGGTCATTTGTGACGGAAGACATCCGGGCCTTCAGCGCGACCAGCGAAGTCATCTTGCTTGGCCGAATTTCCGGCACGCTCATACTCGTACACGCGCGATGAACGGCTCGGCAATGGGATCGGGTGCGCACGGCGACGAGCTGACGAATCTCGCCTTGGGTGGGCTCGTGGCCGTGGCTGGGCTCTCAGGGTTGCTGCGTGTCGCGGGGTTTGTCGCCGCTTGGGTGACAGGAGTGGCGCAACCGACGGCGGGATTCGGTGGCGGGATTGGGGTGCTCTTCTATGCGGTGAATCCCGGCACGCCGCTCGGTAGTCCGAATCTGAATCCAGTCGCCTTCTGGACTATCGCAAGCATCTTCCTTGGCGTCGCAGGGACAGCCGCTGCGTGGGCCTGGCGGCAGTTTATAGAGCACGGTCGACAATCCAACAAGGACCCGTATCGCATCGCTGGGACCGCCACCCGCGCCGATGTCGCGCGCACGGCATCCGATGCCGCGCTGCTCCGCCGAGCGCGCACGCTACGGCCGTCATTGGAGAAACCACGGGCTGTCGATGTCGGCTATCTGCTTGGCACGTCGCACGGCCGGCGGGTGTGGGCGAGCGTGGAAGACTCGATCCTGCTAATCGGTCCGCCTCGCTCGGGCAAGGGCACGCACATCGTCATCAATTCAATCCTCGATGCGCCCGGCGCCGTCGTGACGACGTCGACCCGCCCCGACAACCTCACCGCGACACTTCGGGCGCGCGAACGGCGGGGCCCCACCGCAGTGTTCGACCCTCAGCACCTCGCCGACGGACTGCCCGCGGGGCTGCGCTGGTCGCCCGTGCGCGGATGCGACGACCCACTCACGGCAATGATCCGTGCGACGGGTCTGGCCGCCGGCACTGGACTTGGCGGTGGAGGCGTGGACAATGGCGGATTTTGGGAGGGCAAGACCCGCACCGCACTCCAGGCTCTGCTCCATGCCGCCGCCCTCGATCATCGGCCGCCTTCCGAGCTGTTCCGGTGGACGCTTGACCCTTCGGCTGCCGCCGATGCCGTGGCGATCCTCACGTCGAATCCCGGGGCTGCGATGGGGTGGGCCGAGTCGTTGGGGGCGATGATCGAGTCAGATCCGCGCACCCGCGACTCCATTTGGCAAGGCGTCTCACTTGCCCTGTCGGCGCTCGCGGACCCGAGGGTGCTTGATGCGGTCAGTCCGCGTGAGGATGAGGCGTTTGACCCTGAGGCGTTCTTGCGCGAGTCGGGCACCTTGTATCTGCTGGCGACCGGCGCCGGAGCCGGTGCTGCGTCGGCGCTGGTTGCGGCGTTCATCGAAGACCTCGTGGAGACCGCCCGACGGATGGCTGTTCACTCGGCCGGCGCGCGACTCGACCCTCCAGTGCTGTTCGCCCTCGACGAGATTGGCAACCTTGCGCCGCTACCGTCGCTGCCCGTTCTGATGGCCGAGGGCGGTGGCACCGGCATCACGACGATGCCGGTTCTGCAGTCCCTCGCCCAGGCGCGGGAGAAGTGGGGCGACAACGCAGCCACCGCGATCTGGAACGCCTCCATTGTCAAGATCATCCTCGGCGGCGCGTCTAACGCCCGCGACCTCCAAGACCTCACCAACCTCATCGGCGAGCGGGACGAGATCACCGATTCGCAAACCGTCGGCGACCGCGGTTCCCGCTCAGCCCAGCTTTCCGTGCGTCGGGTCGCGATCATGCCTCCCGATGTCATTCGTATGTTCCCCTACGGCACCGCTCTGGTGCTGCTGCGCTCCGCACCGCCGATCGTGACACGGATGCGCGAATGGACCACCCGCCCGGAGGTGCGCGACCTCCTCGCCGACCGCGCCGGGATCGAGGCGCTGCTGCGCCGAGTCTGACTTGGGTTTTGCGTGCGCACCTGCCTGATATGAACAGCCCCACCGGGGTCCGTGTGACAGACAAGGAATAATCTAATGGCCATCCGAACCCAGGAGTCTCTATCGGGATTCATCGCCTCCAACCCGCAGCTCTCGTTCACGTCCAAGGGCGACGCCAAGTTCTACGCTCGAGTCGGGCGCGAGCACTACATTCGCCACGACGACGGCAGCTTCACCCAGGACGAGACGAGCTTCCACGACCTAGTGATGTACCGGCGCAGCGCTGAGCGGGCGTATGAGCAGTTTGCCAAGGCTGACAGCTTCATCGCCGAGGGCTACATCCACGCGTACTCCTACGAGAAGGACGGGCAGACCGTAGCCGGTGAGGAATTTGTTGCCAAACGGCTCGGGCACGACGTTGCCCGCACGATCTACACCGTCGACCGCAGCCGCCGACAGGCCACGGGCGTCGAGCCGGCTCCGAGCGTTGAGCGGGCCGCCGAGCAGTCAGTTTTCCCGCCTATCGAACCGGCATCGCCTGCGGCCACCCCGCCCGTCACGGCGCCTTCGCTCTGAGCGGGAGAGCGAACAATGCGACACAACGACCAGACCTTGCTCGGTGATAAACGCGCTGAGTCCCTCGGAGCAGACGAGGACCCACGTGCAGACGACCCGTCGCCCGACGGAGGTGAGCCCGACGAGCCTGAGCCCCCCGACGCTGACGAAGCCGGCGCCTTTGACGACCAATCGCTGCCTGAGCCACCCCACCCGATCAACTGGAACCTGCTCACCGCCGATGAGGCCGAGACCGAGTGGCTGGAGTTGAACGCCTGGGTGAACTGGCTGCGCCGCACCTACGGACTCGGCGCAAATGCCATTCCGCCGTCCTGGCACCGCCACCCCGAGCTGGTGTGGGAATTGTCGGCGCTGCACCTGCACTGGTTGTCCGCGTATGACCCCGAGCAGAATGGCTCCGCCCCGCTGGGCTGGCACCGCGACTTCTCGGACGCCCGGCAACGCCTGCGTGATTGGGTGGCCGCATCCGGGACGCGGCTGGACAGTGACCGGCCGACGCGGCAAACAAGCTGGCCCGGAGAAGGCCCGGCGCTCACCGTCGAGGACTCGGCCATCACCGATCGTGACGAAGACTTCGTGCAGTTCGTGTTCGAGGATGTCGAGCAACGCCGCGCGGCCGAAGACGCGTTCTACGCCGACCTGGCCGCGGAGGCCTCTGCCTCTTCTTGACGGATGAGGTGCTCGGCGACCTCTGAACGACGCGCACAGCGCGCACGCTCAGAGCAGGACGCCGAGCGCAGCGTGCACTACTTAGTTCCCCGGGGGTGCGAACTGGTCCTCACTCGAGTGAAAGGCATCGGCTGAAATAGACCGGAAGCGGAACCGCTTGCGACACAGTTTCGCGACCAGTGAGCAGACGTTACACATACCGCACAGCTAGCTTTCTGACCGCAAGGTTTGGTTCGGGTGGCCATCTCAAAGAGAACCGTGCCTAGGACTCCGCTACTGACGTTTGAAATGTAGAGAGCGAAACCGCTAACTGCCTTTCTCATAGGAGCCTCTTTCTCTGCTGCCCTGACTTGCTTCACGGATTTCAGGCTCTTGCGTCCTGTCATGTTGTGAGTGAAGAGTGAGATGCAACCGATAGTGATGGCGCCGGTAGCGATGACCAAAAGTAGAGTCGAACTTCCAACCGCGAACCCAAGCCAAGCCCAACGGGCAGTCCAAGGTTGATTCAACTTAGCCGGAGAGCGGCAAGGCCACAAGAGATTTCTCCGCGCATGGGTGTGGCCTTGACCCCAGCGAGTGGACACGGGTTAAGCGGCGAGTTGGATCTCAGCGGCCTGTGACGAGTATTGCATCTCGAAGTCCACGGGTGTGACCTGCCCGATCGAGGAGTGCCGCCGGCGGCGGTTGTAGCGGTCCTCGATCCATGCGGCGACGTCGCGGATCGCGCGGGCCCGGGTGGGCCAAATGCGGCGGTAGTAGAACTCCGTTTTCAAGGTTGTGTTTTGTCAACTTGAAGCCGGCCATTTCAGCGCTAATTAACCGGCCAGTGCGGCACCGTTTCCGGCCAGTTGAGCACGGCGGCCTCAACGGCCGGTTTTTTGGGCCGGGGCTATTTCATGAGGGCGTGTTTGACGCGGTAGGACTCGCCGCGAAACTGGAGGAGGCGACCGTGGTGGACGATGCGGTCGATGACGGCTGCGGCCATGTTGTCGTCGCCGAATACCGTTCCCCAGCGGGAGAACTCGAGGTTTGTGGTGATGATCAGGCTTCTTTTTTCATAACCGTCCGCGATGACTTGGAACAGGAGCCGGGCGCCCTCGGTATCGATCGGCAAGTAGCCGAATTCGTCAATTGCGAGTAATCGATTTTTGGCTATGTTGGCCAGTTCCCGATCGAGGCGGCCTTCGTCTTTGGCGCGGCGTAGTTGCAAAACCAGTGACGAGGTAGTGAAGAAGCGTGCCGGGATCCCTTGCTGGCAGGCGGCGGCGACCAGAGCACTGGCGAGGTGGGTTTTGCCGGTGCCGACATCGCCGTAGAGGACGAGGTCCTCGGCCCTGTTGATGAACTCTAACGACGTCAGCTCTTCCCGGCCGTAGTCTTCGGGGAACTTGACGTTGGAGTAGTCGAAACCTGTGAGTGATTTCAACGCCGGGAGCCGGGCGGCGCTCAACAGTCGTTGGCGGCGTGATGCTTGCCGGGATTCGTGCTCGGCGAGGAGCATCCCGTGCAGGTACTCACGCTGCTTCGGGGTGCCTTTCTCTGCCCATTCGGCCAGCACGGTGTTGGTCAGCGACGCCTGACGGCCGGTCTCGATGATGTCCTGCACGGTGACGAGGCTCATGCTATTTCTCCCGTCACGGTGTTGACGCTGGTGAAGATGTCATAAACACTCAGGTCCACGTTTTCCGCTGCCGGGGTGGTGCCGTCGGCCAAGCGCCGGGCGAGCATGCCCAGTGCGGCGATCTCGGGGATATCTCCGCGCTGGATGAGCAGGTCAGCAGCAGTGATAGCGGCGTCGAAACCGGCCGATCCCGACGCGGCATCGACGGCGCTGAGCAGTCGGCGCCGATTGGTGGCGGTAGCTGTGTCGAGCCAGTCGCGAACCGGCTCGGGGACCAACGGTCGGAGCTGGGAATGCCCCCAGGCTCCGGGCTTGGTCACCAGTAATGGCAGCAGGGCGGCCGGTTCGAAGATCGTCTCCGTCTGCCTCCCGAACGCGCGCGGGAGGGAGCGGACGGGTGTGGCGTGCTCGTCGAGGATCTCGACGACGTCGTGGCGGAGCCCGATGGTGAGGGTGCGGCTGTGGAAGGCAGACCCGGCCGCGTAGGTGTTCCCGTCGATGAGCAGGTTCCCGGTCTTGTCGGCGGTGCGGGACTCGTATCGCACCGGGTCAAACCCCACGCCGGGCAGTGCCAGAGACGCGGCGACGTCTTGGGCGAAGAGCTCGCCCACGGGCAGGCCCTTGCGATAGTGCAACGCCGGCGCTAACGCCAGGCACCGCGCCATCAGGACCGCGTTCAGGCCCTGCAGTGTGGCCGCTTCGGGCTCGGGGACCATCAGGTTGCGGCGGAGGAACCCGACCGCGTTCTCGACGTTGCCCTTCTCGTGGCCGGAATACGGATTGCAGTACCGGGACTCGGATCGGTAGTGCAGTTTGAACGCGCCGAACAGTGTGCTCTCGACGACTTTGGTGCCCACGCGTCGGCCAATGCCGGTGGCATTGTCGAAGACCAGGTGCCGGGGTGCGGCGCCGATGTGCTCGAACACGGTGCGTAGCCCGTGGCAAACGCACTCAGCTGTTTCGCCGCGGTAGGCCTGCACGAAGCGCATGTTCGAGAACGGGAACGTGACGACGAAGATGTGTAGGACCTGCCGGGTTCCGCCGATGATGGCCTCGGCCTGCCCGAAGTCGACCTGCGCGGTGCCGGCGGGCCAGACCAGTTCGGTAAAGCCCTCACCGGCCTGGCGGTGGAGGGCGTTCCACTTCTTCACGAAGCGTTGCACCGGCGAATAACTGCCGGTGAAAGCCTGCTCGGCGACCAACCGGTCGAAGACCCGTTTGGCCGTATGCCGTTGCTTGCGCGGCCGGCGCTGGTCCTCGCCCAACCACTTTTCAACGGTCGCTTCGAACCCGGTCATGGCCGAGCCGGCGGGCCTGGCCACCGGCGCTGGCGGCCTCGGTGAGTAGTCCAGTTGGCCGGCGTATTTCACCACCGCGTCGCGGCTGACTCCCAACCGGCGGGCGATTTCACGGCCCGTGATTCCTTGGGAATCGAGTGTTCTGATATTTTCTTGCACGGACATGGGTACCGTCATCTGCTTCCTGGTTCCTTCCGGCGCGACCGCTTGGCAGTAGACACGCCGTAAGGAACCTATCTGGGCGGTGGCGGGCCCATGTCTCCATCGCTTTGGAGACGGCCTCGGCCACCGGGTGATCTCAATCTCGCGCAGTCCCCGAACCCATCGTCGCGGCGGGGAGTTGCTGGCCTGATTCTTAGCGCTCTTTTGGCAGGAAACCAGCCACTAACTTGGCAGGAATCCAGCGCCGAAACGGCCTACAAAGAGTTGATCACACACAAAGGTCGCGAAGAAGCTCTCGGCCAGGGCGTTGTCCCAGCAGATCCCGGTGTATCCCATCGACCGGGTGATGCCGTTCGCCGTAGCGAACGCGGTGATCTGTCCGGACGCGTATTGGGCGTCGCGGTCCGAGTTAAGCCGAATTCGGCTTAACTCGGATTATGCCGAGGTTGACGTTAAGCCGAGGAGTCGGGTGCTGGCCAGTGTTGGCGGGGGCTGGTCACCATTTCCTCGGCTTAACCATTTGGTGTTATCGGAGGCTGTGAAGAATGCGGAGCCTGTCTTCAGCGAGTCGGGCGAGGGGCGCGGTGGGGGTGGCGGCATTCAATCCCGATTTCGTATATCGAAGAGATAGGGTACGGGACGGTCAGCGATTGCTGATTGATCCTCGCCAGCGTCCCAGCTGAAAGCACTTCGTACGTGCGCAGTGCTGGATTCCCACGGTCGATGGTCCTTCCTGCTCTCGCATAGCGTCCTTGCAGAAGGGTCGGCACCTCGACCGCCAATTGCCGCACGGCCGGTTTGCCTAGCTATGGAGGGTACAAACTCGCACTGCTTCTTGACTGTTCGCGTGTTTTAGGTAGGTCGCTAGCTGCGATTCGCCCCCAATGGTGCCATGCTGTACGCTATGCCGAAACGTCAGGGACACAGTTCCGCCTACGCGACAGTGCCGTCCGACAGCCCCGCAAAGCCCTCGAACAAATGGTGGCATCGGCGACCGCCCGTCGTGATCGTTGCTGTGGTTTCCAGCTACACGGTGTTCGCACTCGGTGCGCTCTTGTACGTGTCCCTCTTCCAGAACAACTTATGTCTTCGAAAATCGCCGTCGTGCCACACGATACTGGGGGAAGAGTTCTCTCCACTACTCATTGCCGCAGGCAATCTTGCCGCCTCAACCTGGGCTCTTATCCCCGTCGTGCTCGCGGTGCTGATAGCTACCCTCTATTCGAGGTTCAAGCTGGAAGCTGCAATTGAATCATGGGTCATGCGGGGGCTGTTTGTTGGCGTAGTCGGGACATGTCTTGCAGTGTTATCCGGATTCATTTTCGGTACTTTCCGGTGGGGCGATCCTCTGGGGGGAGGGTTCATTGCCTTCTTTCCCGGAATGTGGTGCTCAATCCTCGGGAACATCATCTATGAGCTCTGCAAGAACAGCTGGATCCGTGTCACGCTTGCTAGCGTTCCCGGTCTTGCGCTCGCGACAATAGGTTTCCTGCCCTAGGAGCGCGGGTCAGTAGTGGCGAATCTTAAAACGCCGACCGATTTCCCCGCCCGGGGTCTCCGGGCTGGGAAAATTGGTTATGAGCGATTCGGATGGCCTGTTTCCCGCGGCTGAGCTTGAGCATGTGGACCCCGTCGATCAGGGCGTCGAGGCTGGGGCTGGGGTGAATAAGCGGTTTCGGGCGTTTGAGCCGGCCGCGGTGATGTTGGTGCCGCCGTCGTTGGAGGACTGGCTGCCGCAGACCCACTTGTCTCGTTTCATCGCGGACATTGTCGAGTCTCTGGATCTGAGTAAGTTTTATGCTTCCTATGCCAAGACGAAGGGGCAGCCGCCGTATGACCCTCGGCTGATGGTGCGTGTGCTCCTTTATGGTTACTGCGTCGGCGTGCGTTCCTCGCGGGAGTTGGAGCGGGTCTGCGTGGATGTGGTCGCGTTTCGTTGGTTGGCCGCGCAGCAAGCACCCGATTTTCGTTCCATCGCCCGATTCCGGAAACGTCACCTTTCCGCGTTAGGGAATGTGTTCTTGCAAGCGTTAGAGCTCTGCCGGGCGGCCGGAATGGTGTCCTTGGGTCAGGTCGCTTTGGATGGAACGAAGGTGCGGGCGAACGCGTCCCGGCGCAAAGCGATGAGTTATGCCCGGTTGAGCGAGAAGCAGAAGATCCTCGCCGAGGAGGTCTCCGCGCTTCTGGCTGATGCTGACGCGATCGATGACGCCGAGGACGCCCGTTTCGGCAAAGACAAGCGCGGTGATGAGCTGCCGGACGAGTTGGCCCGGCGGGAGACTCGCCTGGTGAAACTTGCCGAGGCGAAGGCCGCGTTGGAAGCCGACGCGGCGGCTCGGGCCCGGAAAGACGCGGAGAAGAAGGCCCGTGAGAAGGGTGATGATGACGACGAAGACGTCACCCGGAAGGGCGAGGACGCGGCGAAGAACGCGGTCGTCGCTCCGAAAGCGCAACGTAACTTCACCGACCCGGACGCTCGGATCATGAAGACCGCGGACGGCTCGTTTCACTACTGCTACAACGCGCAAGCGATCGTTGATGCGGATTACCAGATTATCGTCGCGACGACGCTGACGAATGTCGCCGTGGATGTTGAACAGGTCGTGCCGCTGGTTCAGAAGCTCCACGAAACGGTGGGTGTATTGCCCCGGCAGGTCCTCGCCGATGCCGGTTACTGCTCGGGAACGAACCTCGACTACGCGAAGACGGTTGAGGCGAACCGTGACGGGCAGACGGAATTCTTCATCGCGACGGGGAGAGTGAAACATGGTGAGTGTGTTCCTGAGATTCCCCGGGGCCGGATCCCGGCCAATGCGACGCTCCGAGAACGCATGGCACGCAAACTCAAAACGGGCAAGGGCTGCGCGGCCTACGCCAGGCGCAAAGCGATCGTGGAGCCGGTGTTTGGTCAGATCCACACTCGGCAAGTGAAGTTCGTGTTGCTGCGCGGGCTGGAGCAAGCGGCCCACGAGTGGGATCTGTTGGCCGCCTGCCACAACCTGATGAAACTGCACACCATGAAAACCAAAGCGATTCTGGCCGCGCAAGCCGCGCTCATAGCCCGCCCAGCGACCTAAAGGGCAGGGCGGGCCGCCCAACTGGCGAATGATGCAACGCGGTGCTGGCCCTGTTTTCAGTCGGCACCGTAACGCACCAAATTCGAAAACCTCGGCCTCCCGGACCGGTTCAGAGCCGCCGCGACAGCACTATCGCTAACCCTGCCGAGGATTAGCGCCACTACTGACCCGCGCTCCTAGTGATCCTTGGTGTCCGAAACTTTGACGATTGTCTTGAGTTTTTGAACGGCGTATCGTGTGTTTCACCGCTCCACAATTGCAGGAAGTTTTTCCTGACCAGCCATTTGGGTGGCACGACTGATCATTTCAGTGATCAGCACTTCGGCGTAGCGGTTGGCCCCGGGCAGATTTTGTGCACCGCAGGCGTTAGTCGGAGTGCGCACAATCAGGCGACAGCCCCTGAAGCCGGCGACCGACGCAAGAATCGCACCATTCCGCTCGGCGGTCAGAGGAGAATCCTCACTGGATGAGTGAGTCCTAATAGGTTCTCGGGCAGCAGCCTGGCGCTAGTGTCCTGCTCCTGAAATTCATTTGTTAAGTTGTAAAATGAGGTATGCCAAGAACTGGACGCCCCAAGACTGAGCTGATTCTGACCACTGAGGAGCGGGAGCAACTTCTGCGTTGGTCCAGGCGAGCGAAGTCCTCGCAGGCGTTGGCGTTGCGGTCACGGATCATCCTCGGCTGCGGTGAAGGCCTGGATAACAAGGCGGTGGCCGAGCGGGTGCACTGCTCGACGAACACGGTCAGCAAGTGGCGGGCCCGCTTCGTTGAGTCTCGGCTGGATGGCTTGGTCGACGAGCCGCGGCCCGGGCGCCCGCCGACGATCACTGCCGAGCAAATCGAAGAGGTTGTCGTCAACACGCTCGAATCGACGCCGAAGAACGCAACCCACTGGTCCCGGTCGAAGATGGCTGAACGTTCGGGTTTGTCGAAGTCCACGATCGGACGGATCTGGAAAGCATTCGAGCTGAAACCGCATCGGGAGGACGGGTTCAAGCTCTCGAACGATCCGCAGTTCGTGGAGAAGGTCTACGACATCGTCGGCCTGTATCTGAATCCACCCGAGGCGGCCGTTGTCTATTGCGTCGACGAGAAGTCCCAGGTGCAGGCCCTGGCTCGTTCACAGCCGGCGTTCCCGATGATGCCGGGCATGCCCGAGAAACGCACCCACGACTATGTGCGCCACGGCACGACCAGCCTGTTCGCCGCGTTCAACACCCTCGACGGCACCGTCATCTCCAGCATCCACCGCCGCCACCGGGCCATCGAGTTCAAGAAGTTCCTGACCAAGATCGACACCGAAGTCCCCGACGAGTTAGAGGTTCATCTGGTCTGCGACAACTACAGCACTCACAAGAGCCCCACGATCGTCAAATGGCTCGAAGCGCATCCCCGGTTCCACATGCACTTCACGCCGACGTACTCATCCTGGATCAACCAGGTCGAACGGTTCGTCGCCTACGTCACCGCTGACCTTCTGCAGCGTTCAGACCACCGCAGTGTCCAGGCGCTCGAATTCGACATCCGCAAATGGGTCAAAGGATGGAACGAGAACCCGAAGCCATTCATCTGGACCAAGTCCGCGGAACAGATCCTCGAATCGGTCACGTCCCGCTGAGTGGTGGAGTTTCTCAACACCGTGCGGGTCAGTTGTTTTAGTTTAGGCGGCCTTCAGCTCGGGGAGTGCGGTCACCTGCTCGACGGTTTCGGGCCGGGCGTTCATGATCGTGAGTTCGAGCATGGACGCTTCGGAGAAGTAGCGCCGGTCGGCGGCTTCCCACTCGTCGTGCTGCTCGACCAGCACGGCCCCGGCGAGCCGGAGGAGCGCCGCAGGATTCGGGAACACGCCGACGACGTCGGTGCGGCGCTTTATCTCCTTGTTGACGCGTTCCAACGGGTTGGTGGACCAGATCTGCCGCCAGTGACGCTGCGGAAAGTCAGCGAACGCGAGCACGTCGTGTTGGGCGTCGACGAGCATCAGTGCGACCTTGGGGTGTGAACGCTGCAGCATCGTGGTGACCTCGCCGAACTGCTTCAGGATGTGTTCCTTGTCGGGCTGGGCAAAGATGGTGCGAATGATCGAGCCGACCATTTCCTGGCTGCCCTTGGGCACGACGGCGAGCACGTTGCGCATGAAATGCACCCGGCAGCGCTGCCAGCTGGCGCCTTGAAACACGGTCCCGATGGCTTTCTTCAGCCCGGTGTGCGCGTCGGACATGACCAGCTTCACGCCGTCCAACCCGCGGGCCTTCAACGACCGCAGGAAGCCGGTCCAGAACGGCTCGTTCTCGGTGTCTCCGACATCGAATCCGAGGACTTCCCGGCGTCCGTCGGCGGCGACACCGACCGCGACGACGACCGCTTGGGACACAATGCGGTGATTCACCCGGGCTTTGCAGTACGTCGCGTCGAGGAACACATACGGGAAGTCGTGAGTCGACAGGGAGCGGTCGCGGAACTGCCCGACCTCCGCGTCGAGGCTGGCGCAAATACGAGAGACTTCGGACTTGGAAATGCCGGAGTCCGCGCCAAGCGCCTTGACGAGATCGTCGACTTTCCGGGTGGACACCCCGTGCACATACGCTTCCATCACCACCGCGAACAACGCCTGGTCGACCCGCCGGCGGCGCTCCAGCAGCGCGGGAAAGAACGTGCCGGCACGCAGCTTCGGGATCTTCAAATCCAGGTCCCCGGCCGTGGTGGTCAACGTGCGTGGGCGGGTGCCGTTGCGGTGGGTGGTGCGCCCGTCGGAGCGTTCGAATGGCGCGGCGCCGATGAACGCGGTCGCCTCCGCATCGATCAGTTCCTGGTAGAGCGATTCCGTCGCAGACCGGATCCGGTCGGTGACATCGGTGAGCTTGAGTTGAGCGAGCAGGTCAAGCAGGGCAGACTGGTCAAGAGCCATCGTGTGTTTGTGTCTTTTCTGTGAGGAACTTTGAACGGTTCTCACTGACCATCGCACGGTGGCTCTTCACGTTGGCGAAGCAACGCTCAAACGCCGAGATTTACACCACTACACGGGACGTGACCCTCGAATCCCTCAAACGACTTCTACAACGAACTACCGGCGCAGGACACTAGTTCATATGAACTACCGGCGCGTTAATCCGAGCAAGCGCTGGCGGAGGGTGTTAAACCCGGTGTGTGAAAACTGACCTCAACACCCTCCTGACCACACTGTACGTGCATGTGGACGATCGGATCTTGCCCGCAATCGGCTTGTCGCGAGACAAACACCCCGGCCGGAAACCCGTCCTGACCGATGTCGAGCTGCTCTGCCTCGTCGTCGCCCAGCACCTGCTCGGCATCGCCGCCGACCGGAAATGGATCCGCTACGCCCACACCCACCTGGCCGGCATGTTCCCGAACCTGCCCCAACAGTCCGGGTGGGGCAAACGTGTCCGGCAGGCCACCGGGCTGCTCTCCGCGGTCATCACCGAACTCGCCCGAGACACGCCATCCTGGGGCGAGATCAACCGGCTCATCGATTCCACCCCGGTGCCGTGCGGGAAATCGAGAGAGACCGTGAAGCGCTCAGATTTGGCCGGCCACGCCGGTTACGGCTACTGCGCTTCACACTCCCGCTTCTTTGGGGATTCCGGCTCTATCTGGTCTGCACCCCGGACGGCATGCCCGTCGTCTGGGGCCTCGCGGGCCCGAAGATTGGGGAACGCGAAGCGGCCGAGGCCATGCTCCGCCACGACAAGCACCTGATCCGCCCCGGTCAGATCATCATCGGTGACAAAGGCTTCGCCGGACGCGACTTCGAAGCCTTCATCACCAACGAGCTCGAGGCCCAACTGATCCGCCCTGACCGCAAGGACGAGAAACCCCGATTCGGGAAACTCGGCGGCATCCGCCAATGGGTCGAGTCCGTGTTCGACACCCTGAAAGGCCAACTCACCCTCGAAGACCACGGCGGACGCACCCCGACCGGGCTCTACTCCCGCGTCGCCGGCCGTTTACTCGCCCTGGCTGCGGGAATCTGGCACAACTGGCTCATCGGCACGCCCAACAAACGATCCCTCATCGCCTACGACCATTAGGACTCATTCATCCAGTGAGGATTCTCCTCTGACCGCCGAGCGGAATGGTGCGATTCTTGCGTCGGTCGCCGGCTTCAGGGGCTGTCGCCTGATTGTGCGCACTCCGACTAACGCCTGCGGTGCACAAAATCTGCCCGGGGCCAACCGCTACGCCGAAGTGCTGATCACTGAAATGATCAGTCGTGCCACCCAAATGGCTGGTCAGGAAAAACTTCCTGCAATTGTGGAGCGGTGAAGCACACGATACGCCGTTCAAAAACTCAAGACAATCGTCAAGGTTTCGGACACCAAGGATCACTAGGTGCTTCAGTAGGCTCCCCGAAAGGGGGGCGCGATGCAAGTTAGTGATCTGCTAATAATGGCACGGGGAACCGAGCATTGACCTTTCCCTTCGAGAAGAACCAGAGTCGTCTCAAGGGGGATGGAATCGTGATCGATTTTCGTCGAATTTTAAGCGTCGCGTTGTCTGGACTCGTACTGATTGGTCTCGTCGTGAGTTCGGAATCAGTTCCAGCGATGGCTGAGGAAAGCAATGACTATCCGCTCGCGTTAGATCTTGCGAATCTTAGCTCCTTTGAGGACCAAGAGGGAAATGCGGTGGTCCTCGATTCTCCTGCAAGTATCAATGGACCACGTGACGTTCTTACGGGCCAGACCACACTCGGTACTCCGGTAGTGATTACAGTGTATTCGGCCAGTACGCAAAGTACCGCGTTGCCCGTCTTACCGTTGGACCCGATGGATCCTCTTAATGCGTATGATCCCGATCCAGACCCTGATGAGGGACCAACCCTTGGCACAATCGATTGGGACGTAGATCCTCTAACCCCTCTCGAGTACGCCCTGCCAAATCTGGTCGTTGCCAATACGCCCACCACGGTGGCATTGGCCTGGTCGGTAGACTCCCAGGCCGACTACTACACCGTACTAATGGACGGTTCGGAGGTGTCATCAACCCAGAGCACCTATTTCGCATTGACCGACTTGCAATCAGGTGCAGAGCACGAATATTCAATCCTGGCGGTAAAGGAAGCCGACGAAAGCCCCTTGAAAACGCCGCCGCCGCCCACGATTTCTTCCCCGATCTCAACGGATGCTGCGCCGGGCTCGTCAATTGACGTGAGCGGAGTCTCCCTGCTGGGAGCCATGGTAGTCATAGTTGACGCAAATGGAGCACCAGTATGTAGCGTCGTCGGGTCTGACCCGGCAGGTGAATTCTCATGCACGGTGCAAGACCCAGAGCTTTTTCTGACACCGTGGAGTGCGAAACAGGTTTCACCTGGCGGAGTTCACAGCACGGATGTTTCAATTAGCTGGGGATATGGGCTTCCTCCCGTAACGCTAATTGGACTTCCACCAGCGACACAGCCATTGACCAACGGGGTGCTGATTGTGGCTGGCGAGGCGGAACCAGAAAGCGACGTAGGAATTTGGTCCGCCGACCGCACAACAGGGTGTGACGCTGTCGCTACAGCGACGGGGTCGTTTGAATGCGCAATTACTGGCCTCAATTCAGACAGTTCATACGTCTGGTTCGCCCAGCAGGAACTTCAGGATCTTTCGGAGCCTGAGCCGAGGTTGCTATCAAGCGAGCCAGTTTCGCTATCTGCTGGACTCCCGCCGGCGGTCGCAGTAGAACGGCCGTCACTCGGGACCAACGTCGAGTTCGGACAGATCGAGGTTTCAGCAGTTGGTAAACCAGGGGCCACAGTGTCTGTCCTAGGTCTGGATCGTTCGAGCGTCTGCTCCGGAGTGGCAGACGCGCAGGGGCACTTTGACTGCGGCGTAAGCGACCTCACGGACGACGCCGAGTACGTTTGGTTTGCCTATCAGACTGATGCCGCTGGCAATTCGGGGCCCGAAACAGAAATACGGGTAGGAGGGGTGTCGGACACAATTCTGTCGTCAAAGCAGCTCACATCAACCCAAGTCCTGTCGCAGCCTGCCGCCGCGCGTTCAACGCCCTCGGCCAGCTTTGAAGCGAAGACATTCTCGTTTGACTACAGGACCTTCATCAGTGATCGGCGTATTTCTGGGGTATTCACCGATGCGTGCGTTGCTTTTCAGGAAATTCCGGAGAACAATGGCATTGCATTTTCGGGCGACGATCGCACATTTGAACAGCCCGGGAACGGCGGCACTTTCCGAACCCAAATGGGGTTCACTTACAATTTTGATTCGAAAGCTACTTCCACGTCGAAGCAAGTCGGCCTAACCAAGCTTCGTGACGCTGTGACCGATGACGTGATCGCGACGCGCAGGGCCGATGACGACGGTCTTCGATTTATTCCACATGATGCGACCAACGAGTACGTCTCTATTACTCTGGATCTTCTTGCCGGAGACCCCTTCTGCAAGCTACCCCTTGGGATTCAGGTGGGTGAGATTGCATCGACAGCCATTGTGCATGCATGGCGCGACGGCACCGTTAGCGTCGTTGGACAGAGACGCAAGATGCCAAGCCACGAGGCCTGGTACTCCTACGACGGCGAACGGCAGTGGACGAATATCCAAGCGTTCAACCAAGTTGGCTTCATATGTCTCATAGGGGACGACTCCCCTTGCTTCTTGGACGTCTTTTTCGCCGAGACGACGCGGGATCCGTCCTTGCGATGGGAGGAGGGCTCAAGCAGAAGCGCTCAAATTGACAGTCGAGGTCGACTCTGGAGCTATTCTGGCGTGTTCAGTGCAGCTCAGGCGGCACTCAGTTCGTGTTCAGCGCAGCAGCTAAACGTGGCGATTAGGGGGCTGCCGAACCTGAGATCACCTTTCGCAAATCCTGGCTTGCCTGTTTGGGAATCGCAATACACGGATTTCGCTCGCATGCTGCAGGGCCCCTTGTATGCATCCCTCGCCATAACATCGAGCGGAGCTTTGGTTGAGCCTTCAAGCTCTCCTGCGGTTGGGTATCGAGTAGTTATATCGCCTGGAACCTCGTTTGTTTCCGCATCCTGGCAGCCCCATGTGATACTTGCTATCGATACGACGGGGGGCCTTTGGCAGAGTGGCTATGTCTCTGGCGTTGGCAGCAATCAGAGTGGAACCCACGAGACTTTTCAGAGGTCAGACACATTTGCCAAAGTGATGCCGGGAACCGATTTTGTCTTTGCGTCTGGCAGCGGTTCTCGAACCTCTTCCGGAGGGAGCTTCTCCACCGCCGCTGGGGTGACCACAAGCGGTTCCGTGTATGTTTGGGGCCTTTGGGGCTGGGATAGCGAAGAAATCGTGAACAATTACTTGCTGTTTGACTATTCGTCGCGGCAGATATCGCCATCCGGAGTCTCTTTCAAAGAGGTGCATGTCGTAGACCAGAACATTCTGGCTATTGATACTGATGGGTACCTCTGGACGGCGTCTTTCGGTGAAGCCTTGGTGAAGGACCCAGGCACGCGTCAGTATGAGCGAGCCCTGCTTTCCGAGTGGGGGTCAGTTGACGGGTTGCTTAGCGCTGACGAAACCGAACTCTACCGATTCAACTTCTACTACCCAGACTTGGTCGAGCCATATGAATCGCTGCCGAGTAGTGCGAGCCATGTGATTGACCTCGATTCCTATCTGGATGAGTCAGGAATGCTCTGGACCTACAACTGGGAGGTGGAGAGTTACGAGTTGTTTGGGCCGCCGCTGAGTAGGCCGAACCCTCAGTCGGCCTCTTGCTCATATCCGGGCCGAGCGGGAGCGTAACTGTTGAGGACGGCCACCGCGGGGCATTCGTTATGTAGTAGCGCTGCGCGGGCGTCCTGCCCTAGCTTTACTTGGTGGCCAGAAGTCGGAGTTTTGTCGTGAGTTTTAGGCTGTGATTACCAACTGTGCGTCGTTGATGTAGTTGCCGATCTGGTTGTCGATGGTCTTCAGTGCTTGCCGTAACTCGGCTGGTGCGGGCGGGGCGTCGGCGGCGATCAGCGGCCGTAGGAGCCGGTTGTGCACTTTCGTGTAGAACAAGGCCACGCGTAGGCCGTCGCGGGTGAGGGTGTAACTGTTTGTGTGGGGTCGGCGTTGGATCAGGCCGTTCACGCGGAGCCGGGCAAGGTCGTAGCTCATCTGGTTCTGGCTGTAGTCGGTGTCAAGGAACTGGTTCATCAGGGCGCGCAGGCTCCTGTGGGTGAATCCGAGAATGTTGAGGCTGACACACAGTGCGCCGAGCAGGGCCATGACCCGAGGGTCGCCAAAACGGATGGCTGGAGCCCATCTCCCGTTCGCGGAGACCGTGGGGGACGCGACCCGCTCAAAGGCTGGGCTCGCAAGGACACAGTCCTACCCGACACATTCATTATCAAGCAGTCGGGCATTGATGTCACGGGCTTTGGGTTGTAGCTCGTCCAGGTGTTCCAGACGACGCAGGCATTGCAGATCTCTCGGAGAGTTGATGACAGTCTCGATCCGCAGGGCACGACCGTCTTTCAAATACTGTTTGATCCGAGAGTGCTTGAAGAACGCGTTCACCGTGACTTGGGTGCCGACGGTGACGATTCTGGTTTTGCATGGTGTCCGGTTCACGATCGGATGCGCCCGGCGGGAGTGCGGGGCGTGACCGGTGAAGAGCAACTCGACACTTTCCGGTCGACCGATATCCAAGTTATCCCTCACCAATGCGCCGAAGAAGGCACGGGCGTGGCGGGGTGCGTCAAAGACGATGGTGCGCGATACCTCGATCTGTCAAGCCCCGAGTTTGTTAGAGGCTCGGTTAGACCCGTTCCATCTCTCTGAGGGCGGGCAGGTGTGAATAGAAGTTGCTCTCGGCCTCGACCGGGGGAATATGACCGATCTTGAGTATTTGCGGGGTCGGGGGCCATTGAATATTGCCTTCGGGGGCAACTGGTATTGCCGTTCGGTGCCGGGCTGTCGCGCGGTCGGGGGCCGCTGGCGCCCGACCGCGCGAGCCTTTACGCCTTGACCTGGCCGGCGGTGTGTTCTCGCATATTGTGGACACCGTTCTCTGCCCAAATGGCGTCCTGCACGATGCGGTCGGTGATCGCGTCGGCATCGACGTCGGTGTGATCGTCAGAGCCGAGACCCTGGCGCCCGCCCTTATGCCGCACTGGTGCGGAACGCCGTCGAGGTGACGATGTTGACGTCGCGCCGATCCAAGAGCATCGAGCAACGCGCCCCGCCCTTCCTCGGCGGGCTGAGCGAGAGGCCACCCGGAAATCGGGAGGAGCGCGAGCGCGGCCGGCTTCTTCACGAATTTCGTGGTGCCCGGCGGCGTGTTACCCCTGGCCCCCAATAACATCAACCGTTGATCGCATCGCTGGCCCCCGACGGCAATAACAATGGCCCCCAAGAACGCGAATATTCAATCTCGCCATGGAGCCGGCGATGGTTGTACCAGTCAATGTATTCCGCGACCGCGATCTCGAGATCATCGATCCCTTTCCAGGGGCCGCGGTTGCGGATCAGTTCGGCTTTGAAGAGCGAGTTCAATGCCTCGGCCATCGCGTTGTCATAGCTATCGCCTTTGGACCCGACCGAGGCGACCGCTTCGGCCTCGGCGAGGCGGTCGGTGTAGCGCACGGCACGATACTGCACGCCGCGATCGCTGTTAAGCCGAATTCGGCTTAACAGCGATGCGGGATCGCAGTACACGTCGATTCGGTTCACCGAGACCGTCGAGTTGGAGGGCCTGGTCGCCTCGATCGGGTCGGTCGGTGACGCGTATGACAACGCGGCCGCCGAGACGGTCATGGGGCTCTACAAGAACGAAGCCGTGCAGAAGGGATCACCGTTCCGGTCGGGCCCGCTGAAGACGCTCGCCGACGTGGAAGAGCTCACCTTCGATTGGGTCGATTGGTACAACAACGAGCGTCTGCACAGTGCCCTCGGGAACGTTCCGCCCGAGGAGTACGAGGCCGCCTACTACGATGAAATCAACGTCCCATCAACCGGTGGAGCCGCTAACAAAACAGCGGCATGAAAACCGGGACGGTTCACACCGGATTGCGAAGGTGTTCGTGGGTGTCCCGGTATTGGGCCCGCGGGCGTCATACGCAAGAGCCCCCGGACCGGCAATACCGTCACCCCGTCCAGGACTACGAAGACCTGACCGCCAATGCCAACATCTCTCAGCTGGCCTCCCGCGGCTTCTGGAACCTTCCGAGGAGCAGCTTCCGGTCCATGATCAGTGACCCGTCCGCAGGTCATCGTGCAGTTCGTGTTCGACGATATCGCCCAGCGTTGCGCGGCAGAGGGCGCGTTCTACGCCGACCTGGCCGCGGGGTTCGCTGCCGCGTCCTAACGGGCGAGGCGTTCGGTGAGCGACGTGCAAAAGAGGTCGCCGAAGGCCTCGTCCATGATCTGAGCCGTGAACGCCGTGCTCGATCCTGATCGCTCAATCTGCGAGAACATGGCCGTCATCGGCGTTCGCGATGAAGATGTCGTACAGTTCGTCGTCGACGACATCGCCAGATGGCGCGAGGCCGAGGCCGCATTCTATACGGCACCCAGGTGGATTTCAGTCCTGTGTGACGGCGAGTGATCCGAGCCAACGCCTCCGTTCTCCCTCGATCGATGAAGAGCTCCGTTAGTGTCGCGGGCGCAACGCTCGGGTGGCAGCGCGGTCGGAAATACCTCGCATCGGCCCTGCTGCGCGGCACCTGACGGCAGTCACCCACCGAGGACCTGATCGAGGATCTCTGCCGTCACCGGGTCGACCTGCTCAGCGGTCACGACGTAGCTGCTCCGCGTAATCTGCTCGCTCGCGTGCCCGAGCAGCCGAGATGCAAGCGTGATTCCCGCGGCTCGCTCGATGAGCGTCGCGGCCGTCCGCCGATATAGGTGAGTCGTGTATTCGTCGACGTCGATGTCGAGAGAAGACAGCACCGTGCGCTCGGCGTCTACGAACGCGCGGAGCAGGCGCTCGTAGTTGCTGACGCTCAGCGAGCGGCCGGTCCTCGTGGGGAACAAGAATGCCTGCGGGTCGGGTTCGGCAAGTGCCAGCCGACGGCGCACGGCCGCTGCGGCCATCGACGGAAGCGCGATGCTCCGCCGCTGTCGGGAGCGCTTGGGCGAATCCTTTCGGTGCGTTCCTTGCGCCTTGGTACTGACGATCGTGCCGTTGACCGTGAGGGTCGGCGGTTGGGTTGTCATGTCCACGTCGCAGCGGCGCAGGCCGAGGCACTCTCCGATACGCACCGAGGTACCGAGCATGATGTCCATGCCGTCGATCAAGGAGCGGTAGTTGGGCCTTGGGCCGTCATCCCGCGTGACCCGCCACTGCTGCATGAGCTCGCGGATGGCGTTGATCTGCTTGGGAGTGAGCGCGGACTCCTTCTTCGGCGATGTCGGCAGGCGCTGCACGTCGCGTACGGGGTTGCGCCCCAGCGCGTCGTCGCGCACGGCGTAGCCGCACACGAGACTCAACACCGCTCGGGCACGACGTGCTTTCGAAATCGTCTCCTCCTCCAGGATCCGCTGCAGGATGCGGTCGCAGCGGCCGACGGTCAGCCGGTCCAACCGGACTCCCCCGCAGCGCGGCACGATGATCACCCGCGCGGTCGTCTCGTACGACTCGTAGGTCGAGTACGCGAGGCTGCCGGCCTTCGCCCGGGTGAGGATCTGGGACAGCCAGAGCGCGACCGCTTCGGCGATCGTGCTCGACGGCGAGAGTGCCCCGGAACTGCCGGTGCCGATCGCCATCGCCTGCCGGCGGACATCAGCTCGCGCTGCTTCCTCGGTGTCGGCCACCGCGGCCAGTCGCTGCAGGGCTCCGCTGTCGTCACGGATGGACGCGCGGGCTCGGTACCGGCCGCTCGGAAGGATACCTACGACGATGTTGCCCAGCTCACCGGCTGGGATCTGCGGCCTAGCCATGCCGTTGCTCCTGGACCCAGGCGAGCACATCATGAAGGTCGTATCGCACGTGTCGGCCAAGCTTCAGATACGGCGGACCGGTGTGCGCCAGGCGCCAGTCCTCCAACGTCCGCTCGGGCAGTTGGAGCAACTCGGCGAGTTCCCGCTGCGTGAGGAATGTCGGAGCAATCTGCGTCGTCGGGTCCATACCCACCAGGTGCACGACCGAAGCCGTGAGCAGCCCGGCTGGGTCGGGACGGGTCCGTATCCACCCGGGCAGCAGAACGCCGCGACCACCCCGCACGGGGGTTATTGGGCCGTTTCTGGTCACACGGGCCGTTTCGGGCCTCGTGGACAGGATGGGCGATAGATGATATCGCCGCGGAATCCTGCGCCTTTTACTGCTGGGGTACCTGGACTCGAACCAAGAACAACTGAACCAGAATCAGCCGTGTTGCCAATTACACCATACCCCATCGGTTTTTTCCGAAGAACGAACCGGGATCTACCCTAGCCCAGAGTGCAGAGCCGCTCCAAACCGAGCACACTCGGGCGTGTCTAGAGTGGGCCGATAAGGTCGCGGTTGATCGCCGCAGCCGCACGCGCCCCGAGGCCGGCAGCTACCATCAGCTGTTCAGCGCCGGGCGGAGTGGAGTCCCCCGCCGCGTACAGCCCCGCAATCGAGGTGCGGCCCTGATCATCGACCACGACGAGTCCGTCACGATCCCTCTCCAGCTGCCCGAGCACCGAGGCGTCGAGGTAGTCGATGGCGGGCGCCCACCCCGGGCGCACGAAGCCACCCTCACGCGCGATGACCTCACCGTCGGCAAGAAGCACGCCGGTCATCGCTCCACGCTCGCCGACCACGTCCGCGATCGGGCGACGGTCCACACGGATGCCGCGGCGCAATAATGCTGCCTCGTCCGCAGCGGTGACGGTTCCAACAGCGTTCGTGAACACGATCAGATCGCTCGTCCACTGCGAGATCAGCAGAGCGCGTTCGGCAAGATCGTCGGACTCGCCGATCAAGGCCAGCGCGGCATCCGCCTTCTCGTAGCCATCACAGTCGATGCAGCTATGCACATTGGTTCCGTACCAGGCACGGATGCTGGGCAATGCCGGCAGCGTCTCGAGCAGGCCTGTCGCAATGAGCACAGTGCGCGCGCTGACGTCACGGCTTGCTTCACCACGCAATCCGCGCGTCACCACTCTGAATCGGGATTCGTGAAATGACAGATCCCCCGAGATCTCATCGACGTTAGTCGCTGTGACGGAGAGAGCGAGTGCGGTGTGGAATTGCGCCGCTGGGTAGCCCTCGAATTCCCCCCGGCCGATCTTTCGCAATTCAAGCGGTGAGACCCCATCGCGGGTGATGAATCCGTGCGAACGGAGCGTAGCCGCATTGCGGGGCCGATTGCTATCGATCATGAGAGTGCGCCGACGCGCACGCACCAAGCTCAAACCGGCGGCGAGCCCTGCCGGGCCCGCGCCGATGATCACGACGTCGTACTGGTCGGTCATGCCGTGAGAGTGTCCGACAAACGTGCAAGCCTGGCGAGCGATTCGGTCTTACCCAGGATCTCCATCGATTCAAACAGCGGTGGCGATACTTTACGCCCCGAAATCGCGACCCGTAGCGGCCCGAACGCCACGCGTGGCTTGAGCGCGAGCGTCTCGATGAGAGCCTCGGTGAGCGTGACATGCACGCGCTCGGTGTTCCATTCCGATTCGGGAATATCACCGAGTGCAGCGGCGGATGCGTCGAGGATCTCGCCGGCGTTCTGCGGAAGCGAGGCACGGGCATCTGCTTCATGTACGAGATCAGCGCCCGGCCTGAAGAGGAAGCCGAGCATGGCCGGAGCCTCGCCGAGGAGGGCGATTCGCTCCTGCACGAGCGGTGCCGCGGCGCTGAGCACTGCCCGTTGCTCATCAGTCAGCGGCTCGGAGAGAACACCGGCTGCGACGAGGTAGGGAATCGTGCGCTCAGCGAAGTCAGCGGTATCAAGCAGGCGGATGTGGTCGCCGTTGATCGATTCGGCCTTTTTGAGATCGAATCGGGCCGGGTTGGGGTTCACGTTCTCGACGTCGAAGGCGGCGATCATTTCATCGATCGAGAAGACATCGCGATCATGGGTGAGCGACCATCCGAGCAACGCCAAGTAGTTCACGAGGCCCTCGGGAATGAAGCCGCGATCACGGTGGTGAAAGAGGTTCGAGGAAGGGTCCCGCTTGGAGAGCTTCTTGTTTCCCTCGCCCATCACGTAGGGCAGATGGCCGAAACGCGGCACAAAGGTGGCCAGTCCGATGTCGATCAGCGCGTGGTAGAGCGCGATCTGGCGGGGTGTCGACGACAGCAAATCCTCGCCGCGCAGCACGTGCGTGACGCCCATGAGAGCGTCGTCGACGGGGTTCACAAATGGGTAGAGCGGATGCCCGTTCGGACGCACCACGACGAAGTCGCTGAATGAGCCCGCCGGGAACGTGATCTCGCCGCGAACCAGGTCGTCGAAGGAGAGGTCTTCATCCGGCACACGCAATCGCAGCGCGGGCGAGCGCCCTTCGGCGCGGTAAGCGGCCTTCTGCTCACTCGTCAGGTCCCGCTCGAAGTTGTCGTAACCCATTTTCGGGTCGCGACCGAGAGACACATTCCGCGCCTCGATCTCTTCGCCGGTGGCGAAGCTCTCGTAAATGTGGCCGGAGGCGACAAGCTGGGCGATCACATCACGGTAGATGTCGGAGCGCTCAGATTGACGGTACGGACCGTGCGGTCCCCCGGCGTCGACACCCTCATCCCAATCCAGGTTGAGCCAGCGCAGACCCTCGAGAATCTGACCGAAACTCTCCTCGCTGTCGCGCGCGGCATCCGTGTCTTCAATGCGGAAGATGAGCTTGCCGCCGGTGTGGCGCGCGTAGGCCCAGTTGAACAGGGCCGTGCGAATCAACCCGACGTGCGGCGTTCCGGTGGGCGAGGGGCAGAAGCGCACACGAACGTCGGTTCCGGTGGCCGTGGAAAAGGGGTGCGAAATTGTCTCAGACATCACAACCGATTCTAGTTCAGAGTGCGCTCGGAGCGGGCTGTATGGCTGGTGTGTGGTTCTGCGCATGCCACGTCGGCACTTTCAGCCCGGGATGAAACGGTGGACTGTCCCGCCGCGCCCGTGAGCGCGACGAGTTGCCGCACCGCAACAGACAGTGCCGGCATCCGTTCGGCCCCCACCGCCGTCACGAGATGCACGGTGCGATGATCCCGCGCGGCGGTCGGACGAATGACCACCCGATCGTCGCCTCCCGATGATTCCAGTGCCATTGCGGGGAGCATGGCGACGCCGATTCCAGCGGCGACCAGCCCCAGTACCGCCTGCACGTTGTCTGTTTCGAAGGCGATCCGTGGACTGAAGCCGCTACGATCGCAGAGTTCGAGCAGGTGACCGCGGCACCGCGGGCAGCCGCCGATCCACGTCGAATCGGACAGATCCACGAGGTCGATCAAATCGCGTTCGGCCAGACGGTGTGCGGCCGGCAACACGAGCATCATCTCGTCACGGCACAGCTCGATCTGACTCAACCCGCTGGCACTGCCGGGAAACGGGTCGGAGTGGTCGCCCGGATAGCTAAACGTGAGGGCCACGTCGACTCTGTTTTCGCGCACCGCGGCAACGGCTTCGGGCGGCTCGGCCTCCAAATACGTGACCGTCACGTTCGGATGCCGCGCACTCAGCCGCGCCAGCAGCTGCGGCACGAGACTGGCTGAGGCAGAGGGAAATGCAGCGAGTCGGATGCGGCCCGCCCGCAGCCCCTGCAATTCAGCCAGTTCGGCGGCGGCGGTGTCGAGCGCAGTCGTGACCGTCAGCGCGTGCCGCGCGAGCACCTCGCCGGCCGCGCTCAGTCGCACCCCGCGCCCGACCCGCTCAACCACAGGCATCCCCAGGCGCTGCTCGAGCCGCTTCAGAAGCTGGCTGATGGCCGGCTGACTGTAGCCGAGCGCGACAGCAGCGGCCGTGATCGAGCCGAACTCCGCCACCGCACGCACCGCACGCAGCGCATGGGCATCGAGGTCGGAACCGGTCACGGGAGTAGGACTCATGTTCCAACCATAACGGGACCTTATGCTTTGCATCATCTACCGGCGGTTGTCGAATATATTGCCTCGGGGCAAGCTGTCACCATGCCAGCACCAGCCGACATCACGCCCGACACAGCCGTTCTCAGTCTCGCCGACGCCCAATCTCGGTACGGTGTGGCGCGCGGCTACCTCGCGGCGTGCACGATGGGGCTCCCCAGCCGCGATACCGTCGACGCTCTCACCCAGGACGCACAAGACTGGGCCGCCGGTCGGGCGAATCCCGGCCATTATGGCGCCGTTGTCGATGACGTGCGAAGCACGTACGCAGCCCTCGTCAACGTGCGCCCGGCGCAGGTCGCAATTGGCTCACAGGTCTCGGTGATGGCCAACCTTCTCGCCGCATCCGTGCCGGATGGCGCCGAAGTTCTCTGCGTCGACGGCGACTTCAGCTCGATGGTGTTCCCCTTTCTCGCTCAGGCCCACCGCGGCGTCACGGTGCGGCACGCTTCACTCGACACCCTGGCCGATCACATCGGCCCCCGCACCTGGCTCGTCGCATTTTCGCTCGTGCAGTCTGCGACGGGCGCTCTCGCCGACACGGATTCGATCGTCGCCGCCGCACGAGCGCACGGCGCGCGCACGTTCTGCGACACCACGCAAGCCACGGGCTGGCTTCCCGTGAACGCATCGCTCTTCGACGCAACGGCCTGCCACGCGTATAAATGGCTCTGTTCGCCACGCGGCGTCGCGTTCCTCACGGTGTCAGACGATTTTCTGCCCCGTCTCCGCCCCAGCCAGGTCGGCTGGTATGCCGGAGGCAACCCGTGGGCCTCGTGCTACGGCCCCGAAA
Organism: Leifsonia psychrotolerans; assembly: GCF_013410665.1. Taxonomy (NCBI): domain Bacteria; kingdom Bacillati; phylum Actinomycetota; class Actinomycetes; order Micrococcales; family Microbacteriaceae; genus Glaciibacter; species Glaciibacter psychrotolerans. Next base: position 1,418,528 of record NZ_JACCFM010000001.1, read on the forward strand.
TGAACCTGGCAGCCGATGCCCGCCGCTTCGATGTCTCTCCGGCCTGGCCGGCCTGGGTTGGCGCCCGCCCGGCCCTCGAACTTTTCAGCCGCCTCGATATCGCTGCTGTGCGCGATCACGCCGTCGGGCTCGGCGACGCCCTCTGCGATGGCCTCGGCATCCCCCGCCAAGGGCAGGCGATTGTCACCTGGCCGGATGCCGCCGAAAACGACGTCTCTCGGCTCGCTCACGCGGGCATCACCGCCTCGGCCCGCGCCGGACGGGCTCGCGCCGCCTTCCATCTCTGGAATGACGCCACCGACGTCGCCGATGCGCTCAACGCCCTGGCTTAGCGCTCAGGGTGGCCCGTCGCGCTAGGCGCGTACGACAGGATTCCGGAGGACTCCGATGCCGCTGATCTCGACCTCGACCGTGTCACCATTCTCGATCGGGCCGACACCGGCCGGTGTTCCCGTCAGAATCACGTCGCCGGGAAGCAGCGTCCAGACGCTCGACGCGTACTCGACGATCGCCCCCACCTTATGCACCATGTCGGCCAGCACGCCCGACTGGCGCACCTCACCGTTCACACGCGTTTGAATGGTCTGTTCATCGACGTCGAGCTCCGTCTCGATAACCGGGCCAAGTGGGCAGAACGTGTCAAAACCCTTGGCCCTGGCCCACTGGCCGTCTGCGTGCTGCAGGTCACGAGCCGTCACGTCGTTGGCCACGGTGTAGCCGAAGATATACCGCTCGGCATTCTCGGCCGAGACGTTCTTCGCAATCCGCCCAATCACGATGGCCAACTCGCCCTCGTGCTCAATCTGGCTCGACTGCGGCGGAAGGACGATCGCGTCTCCAGGGCCGACGACGGCGGTGTTCGGCTTGAGGAACAGCAGCGGTGCGGCAGGTGCCTCGCCGCCCATTTCTGCCGCGTGGTCGTGATAGTTCTTGCCCACCGCCACGACCTTGGAACGGGGAATGACGGGGGCCAGCAGCGTGACACCGTGAAGCGGTACGCGATCCCCCGTCGGCTCGAACCCGGCAAACAGCGGGTCGCCCTTCAACACCACCAGATCTTCGTCGTCGATGATTCCGTAGGCGATGGCGTTCTGGTGGGCGAAGCGTGCGATTTTCATGGTGTTCCGTTCGGGGTTTGCCGGACGACTACGCGTCGAGGCGCGTCAGCCAGCCGTGGCGGTCTGGGCGACGTCCGTGCTGGATATCGGTGAGTTCTTCCCGCAGCGCCATCGTGATGGTGCCGGCCGGGGAATCGGCATCGCCGATCTCGAAATCCGCGGCCTTGAGCTGCGAAATTGGAGTGATAACGGCGGCCGTGCCACAGGCGAAGACCTCGGTGATGGCTCCGGATGCGACACCGTCGCGCCACTCGGCAATGCTCACGTCACGCTCGTCCACCGTCATCCCGCGGTCCTGTGCGAGCTGGATGATGCTGTCGCGAGTGACGCCCTCGAGGATTGTGCCGGTCAGGCGCGGGGTGACGAGGCGATCGGTGCCGTACACGAAGAAGACGTTCATCCCTCCGAGTTCGTCGACGTGGGTTCCGGTCTCACCGTCGAGGAAGAGAACCTGCGCGCATCCGTTTTCGGCTGCCTCCATCTGAGGCAGAAGGGACGCTGCGTAGTTGCCGCCGCACTTCGCCGCTCCCGTTCCACCGCGACCGGCACGCGAGTATTCCGACGAGAGCCAGATCTTCACCGGTGCGACGCCGTTGGAAAAGTAGGCGCCGGCCGGACTCGCGATGACGTGAAAGGCCACAGTCTGAGCCGCGCGCACGCCCAGGAAGTTCTCGTTGGCGATCATGAACGGGCGCAGATAGAGGCTTGCCTCTGCTGCGGTCGGCACCCAGCTCGAGTCGATCCGCACGAGCTGCGTGACCGACTCGATGAAGTCAGCGACAGACAACTCGGGCAGCGCCAAGCGGCGGGCTGAACGCTGCAGGCGCTCGGCGTTCTTCTCGGGGCGGAACGTCCAGATGGAGCCGTCGGCATGACGGTATGCCTTCAGCCCCTCGAAGATCTCCTGGGCGTAGTGCAGCACGGCCGAGGCCGGGTCAATCTGAAGCGGGCCGTAGGGAACGACACGAGCGTCGTGCCAGCCTGCCTCGACCGTCCAGTCGATTGTGACCATGTGGTCGGTGAAGTGCTTACCGAAGCCGGGGTCGGCCAAGACGGCCTCACGCTCAGCGTCGGCGCGAGCCGCCTGAGACGGAGTGAGGGCGAAGCTCAGCGGGAACGTGGTGGCGGATGCGTCGGTCATAGAAGATCCTTTGTCTTTGCAGTGCGCTCGGTCAGGCGCTGTTTATTAGTTACTCAGTCGGGCGACGATCGCGTCGCCAACGGCACTCGTCGTGCGTGATGCCGGGGCATCGGTACCCCGCCGGGCGGCGATATCGGCGGTCACCGCTGCACTCACGCGGGCAGCGGCATCCGCGAGGCCGAGATGGTCGAGCAGGAGGGCGACAGAAAGAATTGCCGCGGTCGGGTCGGCCACCTGCATGCCCGCAATATCGGGCGCCGAACCGTGGACCGGTTCGAACATGCTGGGGAAGTGGCCATCGGGGTTGATATTCCCGGATGCCGCCAGGCCGATGCCGCCGCTGATTGCGGCTGCAAGATCGGTCAGAATGTCGCCAAAGAGGTTGTCCGTGACGATGACATCAAATCTACTCGGGTTGGTGACAAGAAAAATCGTCGCGGCGTCGACGTGCAGGTAGTCGACCGCCACGTCGGGGTATTCGGCCGCCACGGCGTTCGTGGTGCGCTGCCACAGGCTGCCCGAGAAAACGAGAACGTTGGTCTTGTGCACGAGGGTCAGCTTCTTGCGCGAGCGCGCACGCGCCGCCTCGAAGGCGTAGCGCACAACGCGCTCGACGCCATAGGCCGTGTTGACCGAGACCTCGTTCGCGATCTCATGCGGAGTTCCCTGCCGAATGACCCCACCGTTACCCACGTACGGGCCTTCTGTGCCTTCGCGCACGACGAGGAAGTCGACGTCGCCGGGCTCTGCGAGCGGGCTGGCGACACCGGGGAACAGCACACTCGGGCGCAGGTTCACGTAGTGGTCGAGGCTGAAGCGGAGTTTCAGCAGCAGCCCACGCTCGATGTTGGCGTTCGCCAAACGCGGATCGCCCGGTACTCCCCCGACCGCGCCCAGCAGGATGGCGTCGTGGGAGGAGATCGCCGCAAGGTCAGCGTCGGTGAGCACATCGCCGGTCTCGAGGAACCGAGCCGCCCCCAGCGAGAAGTGCGTCTTGTCGATCTGCACGTCGGATCCGGCGGTCACGGCGTCGAGCACCTTGACGGCCTCGGCGACGACTTCCGGCCCGATGCCGTCGCCGGGAATGAGTGCAAGCTTGATCTGACGTGACATAGCGCTCCGTGTGTCGTATGGGTGTGGTCAATAAACCCTACTGCGACCTGACGGGGCTAGTGGGCCTTTCGGAGTGTGGTGACGGCCACGACCGCGGCGGCGAGCACCAGCCCGGCCCCGATCCACGCCGTCGGCCCGATTCCACTTGCGAAGGCGTGCTGCGCCGACACCAGAAGTTCGGAGGCGATTTCCGTCGGCAACTGCTCGGCGACGGCAACAGCGCCCCCCAACGTTTCGTGGGCGGCTTCCTGCTGGGCGGCGCTCAGGCCGTCCGGCAGCACAACCGCGTTGCGGTAGGCAGCCGTCAGAATCGTGCCGAGGATAGCTGTGCCGAGCACCGCGCCCAATTCATACGCTGTCTCGCTCACCGCCGAAGCCGCTCCCATTTTCTCGGCCGGCGCATTCGCGATGACCAACTCGTTCGAGACCGTCTCGGCGGCACCGATACCAACGCCCAGGGCGACAAACACAACGCCGATACCAACCGCCGTGATGCCGTCGCCGATCAGCGCCACTGCGGCGTAACCGGATGCCGAAATGAGCAAACCGATCGGAATCAGAATGGCCGGACGCACTCGCCGGGCGATGGGCACGACCACGAGGCCGGATGCGATCATGACAATCAGGCCCGGCACCAGCACGAGACCGGCAGTAAGCGGTGACAGTCCCAGGACGAGCTGCAGGTACTGCGAGACGAAGAACAGTCCGCCGACGAGAGCGACAACGCTCAGCAGGTTCACCCCGATCGCGCCACTGAACGCTCCTCGATGAAACAGCCGGAGGTCCAGCATGGGATGGCTGAGGCGGGACTGACGGCGCACGAAAAGAACGCCCGCGCCGAGTCCGATCAGCACCGACACGACAGGAACAACCTCCAACCCGCGTTCGGCGAACGTCTTGATCCCAAAGACCACCGGCGCCATGGCCGCGAGCGAGAGCAGGATGCTGATCACGTCGATGCGCCCCGGGTCGGGGTCGCGGGATTCGGGCACCAGCATCGGTACGAAAATGAACAGTGGCACGAGGAATGGCACGGCGAGCAGGAAGACGGAACCCCAGGCGTAGTGCTCGAGCAGGAATCCCCCGATGACGGGACCAAATGCCGATCCGGCGGCGAACCCGCTCGCCCAGATCGCGATCGCGAGCCGCCGCTGGTCGCGATTCGTGAAGATCGAACGCAGCAGTGACATGGTCGACGGCATCAGCATCGCGCCGAAGAATCCGAGCGTTCCGCGGGCAATGATCAGTAATTCGATGCTCGTCGAAAATGACGCCAGCACCGAGACGACACCGAAACCGGCCGAGCCGACCAGAAGAAGCGTGCGGCGACCAACGCGGTCCCCCAGGCTCCCCATCGACACGAGCAGGGCCGCGAGCACGAGTGGGTAAATGTCGATCATCCAGAGCAGCTCGGTGCCGCTCGGCTTCAGCGCTTCAGAAATGGCCGGAAGCGCCAAATTCAAGACCGTGTTGTCGATCGAAATCAACAGCACCGGCAGCATCAGGACGGCCAGCGCCCACCAGCCGCGACGGCCCGCACGGGGTCCGTCGGCGTCGACTGATGTGGGCGCGAGTGTGGGATGGGAGCCGGTGTGGGAGGACACGGAAAGCAACTTTCTCATTCGAGGATGTTCGTCCACTATACCGTCCAGCCGGTACAGTGATTCCCATGGCTCACCACACTGCTCGCTACGCTGAGGGAATGGCACCACCCACTCCGACTCGCGATCGACTCCTTGACTCGTTTGAGGATCTTCTGATCGAGCATGGAGAGCGTGCAGCAACCCTCGACGGCGTCGCGGCCTCCGCCGGGGTGTCGAAGGGCGGCCTGCTCTATCATTTCGGCTCGAAGGCCGCATTGATCGAAGGCCTCCTGGCTCGGCTCGGCGTGCTTGTCGCCGCCGACATCCTCGACATCCGCTCGGCACCCGCGGGCGCGGTGGACTTCTTGATTCGCACCTCGGCGAGCACCGGAACTCCGCTCGACCGCACATTCGTCGCGGTCACCCGATTGGCCCAGGGCTCGCATCCGCAAGCGAGTGAGATGTTGGCCGGCTTTCGGCGGCAATGGGTCGAGGTGATCGAAGAGGCCGTGGGTGACCGTGACGTCGCACAGTTGGTCGCTCTGATCAGTGACGGTCTCTACTACGAGTCGACCGTGTCCGACGGAATCGTCAGTTCCGGCTACGACGTCTCGGAGGCCGGGCTCGACCGGCTGCTGAACGTCATTGCGCGGGTTATTCCACCGCGCGCCTGAACGCCCGCGCTCGACGCCCGACCACAGCGAAAAAGAGGGCGAGCCGCAACGGCTCGCCCTCTTTTTCCGCTGAGAAATTACTCGGTGAGGTCGATCTCCACCATCAGGTCGGCGCTGATTGCGTCGCGCACCGAGGAGAGCAGGCCTGCCGGAACCGGCGAGTCGACGGTCAGGACGCTGAGCGCCTTTCCCCCCGCCACGTGGCGTGCGATCTGCATGCCGGCAATGTTGATCTCGGCCTCGCCAAACTCGCGGCCGTAGACGGCGACGATGCCCGGACGGTCGGTGTACAGCATGACGATGAGGTTCTTTGCGAACGGAACCTCGACCTCGTAGCCGTTGATCTCGACGATCTTTTCGATCTGCTTGGTGCCGGTGAGGGTTCCGGAGACCGAGACCTGCGACCCATCGGCCAGCGCACCGCGCAAGGTGATCACGTTGCGGTATTCCGGCGAATCGGCGTCCGTGATCATCCGGGTTGCGATTCCGCGCTGCTCGGCAAGCAGCGGCGCGTTCACGTACGAGACGGATTCGCTGACAACGTTCGTGAAAATGCCCTTGAGTGCGGCCAGCTTGAGAACGCTGACGTCATAGGCGACGAGCTCGCCGCGCACCTCGATGTCTACGCTCGTGAGGGGGCTGTGTGAGGCGAGGCCGGAGAAGACCTGACCGAGCTTCTCGACCATCGGAATTCCGGGGCGGACGTAGGGGTCAATCACTCCACCGGCCACGTTGACGGCATCCGGAACCAGCTCGCCCGCGAGCGCAAGGCGCACGGACTTCGCAACAGAGACGCCGGCCTTCTCCTGCGCCTCGTCGGTCGAAGCGCCGAGGTGCGGGGTGGTGATGATGTTCGGCAGGCCGAGCAACGGCGAGTTGGTCGGCGGTTCGCTGACGAACACGTCGAGCCCGGCACCGGCAATCGTGCCGGCGACCAGTGCCTCATACAGTGCAGCCTCGTCGATCAGCCCACCGCGTGCGACGTTGACAACGAAGGCCGTCGGCTTCATGCGCTTCAGCTGTTCGGCGCCGATCATGCCCGTGGTCTCGGGGGTCTTCGGCATGTGGATCGAGATGAAGTCCGACTGCTCAAGCAACTCATCGAGGCTGACCGGGCGCACACCGAGCTGCTGCGCGCGAGCCGAGGTGATGTACGGGTCGTAGGCGATGACGTTGACGCCGAAGGCCTGAAGTCGGGTCGTAATCAAGGCCCCGATCCGGCCGAGACCGATGATGCCGACGGTCTTTTCATACAGTTCGATGCCGGTGTACTTCGAGCGCTTCCACTGGCCTTCGGCCAGGGCGCCGTGGGCAGCCGGGATGTGGCGGGCCAGGCTCAGAATATGGCCGACGGTGAGCTCTGCCGCCGAGATGATGTTCGACGTCGGCGCGTTGACAACCATGACGCCGGCCGCCGTGGCCGCCTTGATGTCGACGTTGTCGAGACCGACACCCGCACGCGCGATGACCTTCAACAGTGGCGCGGCGGCGATCGCTTCGGCATCCATCTTCGTGGCAGACCGCACCAGAACAGCGGATGCCGTGGCCAGCTCGGCCAGAAGGGAAGCGCGATCCGTGCCATCAACATTTCGGATCTCGCAGGAGGGGCCCAGCGCATCGACCGTAGCGGGCGAAAGCTCCTCTGCGATCAGTACAACCGGCTTCGACAGGGCGGCATTTGACACGGAAATAGATCCTTCGATTGCATGATTCGACAATGGATGCGTGCGCCGCGACCGTGGGGCGCCAGATATTAAGCGATTCTACTGGCTGTCGTGGGCGCTGAAATCACACCTAAACGAGCAAGCGCCCCAAACCGAACGTCACCATGATGTCGAGCGTGAGCACCGCCACCAGGGCCAGACCCACGAAGAGGAGCACGGCCTGCGCCAGCGCCCCGCGTTGACGGCCCAGCAGGTACGCCAGCGCGAAGACCACGACCGGCAACACAATGGCACCGATCAAGACACTCCAGCCCCAGCCGCTCAGCGCGGTGTCAAGACTCAGCGCCGCGTTGTTGAGCCCGACGAGGTTTCCGATGGCCTCCCACATGTCGTAGACGTAGAAGATCCCGAAGACGATCGCGATCACGAGGCTCAGCCAGCGCGGCGTGGTGCGCTGTGCTGCACCCGCGGTCACGGCATCCGTGTTGGCATTCAGTTCGGTCATCAGAGCGCTCCCACCCCAGTGATAAACGGAATCGGCACCAGCAGAACGACGCCGATCACCAGCCAGAGGATGCGCACGCGTCGGCGATCGATCGTCAACCAGAATGTTGCGCCGAACCAGAGGGGTGCTGCCGCAACGGCCAGCCAGGTCCCGAGCGTGAACATGAATTCGCCCACTGGGTCGGCGAGTGGGTTGCGAATGCGCGAGACACCGACGAACCAGCCGATCGTATACAGAAGGTAAATACCGCCGAGCACTCCCAGTCCCACGAGGGCGATCGAACTGCCGATCTGCGAGCCTGCTCTGGCGTCAGAATCCTCGGCCGCAACCTGAGGGCGCTCAGCGCTCTGAGCGGCCACAGGCTGAGTGTGAGTGGTCTGGGCGGTCTGGGCGGTCTGGGCGGTCGCCGGGCCCACGACAGTCCAGCCTTCCGGCAACTCTGCGGAATCGCTCGGTCCGGGGGCCAGCGTCGGGTCGTCGTCACCGGCCCAACTCAGCGCGTCCTCGGGTTCATCCTTTGGGGTCATGGCTCCAGGGTACTGCGCGCCGCCGCCACCGCTGCTGCCGCCACGTCGGCATCCGTCACGTCGAAGAACGCCAACCCACCGCCGGGACCGGTCGGACCAGCAGTACTCACCGCTCGCTTAGCCGAGAGGTGCACGGCGTCAACGCCAGCCGCGCGCAGCGCAACGATACTCTCCACGCTCACACCGCCGCCCGCCATGATCTGCAGACGCCCCGCGGAACGCGTGGCCAAAGCCGCGAGAACATCGCGGCCGTCGAGACTCCGCTCATACCCGCCGGACGTCAGTACCCGATCGACCCCCAGCTCGATCAACGCGTCGAGCGCAGCCATCGGGTCTCCCCCGGCATCGATCGCGCGGTGGAACGTGACAGTGATCCCCTCCGCCGCATCGATGAAGGCTCGGGTGGCTGCGACATCCACCCGATTGTCAGCCGTGAGTGCGCCGACGACGACACCGCCGACACCGGCGTGCCGTGCGGCACGGATGTCACGCACCGTCGTGTCGATTTCGGCGGACGAGTAGACGAATCCGCCCGGCCTCGGGCGCACCAGCACCTGTACGAATCCGGGTTTGCCCGCTGCAGCGGCGGTCTCGACGGTCGACTCGATGATGCCGATCGACGGGGTCAGGCCGCCGACACCGAGGGCGCTGCACAACTCGACCCGGTCGGCTCCCACCGCGAGGGCAACGCCGAGACCGTCGACATCCTGAATTGCAATTTCAACGTCTGGAATTCGAGTGGGCATTATTCTCCTGAAAATCACGTCGTTCGGTTGTTAGGATACGCGGCGCGTGACGATGGCTTCGAGCTCCGGATCGTCACCCGCATCAGCGAACGGGAAGACGCCGGGCGCGAGGTGACTGTGGCCCAGCCGGAGCAGATCCTGATCGACGCCGCCGGGCGTCAGCGCGAGCTTCCACCCCACCGCCAGCTCGAAGAGTTCTGGCTCCAGATACCCAATTTTCACCACAACGATGTCGGTGGAGTGCGGATCAAGACCCAACGCCGTGAAATCTGCAATGTAGTGGAAAGGTTTGCGCCGCGACGTGATAATCGCGTGGACGCCACCGGACTGAATGACAACCTGGGTGCCGGCGATCGGATCGCCTTCGGTAATCGAGAACACGGTGCCGGACAGCGCGACGGGACCACGTGGGCCCGGGTCGACACGACCGCCGACCTGCAGATCGACGTGCGCACCGACACCGGCCGCGACGGCCTGCTCGACGGCAGCGCTGTCGAAGATCGACGCGTGGATGACGCTGACTGCGCCGTCCTGGAACTCGGGGCGGGCGAGTAGCTCACCGAGAGTCCACGAGACGTCTCCGGCACCACCCGCCGTCGGGTTGTCACCCGAGTCCGAGATCACGAATGGGCGCTGGTCAGGGGCCGCCAGCGCCGCATCGATCGACTCCGTCAAGGGCAGAGCATCGGCGACGAATTCGAAATCGGCACGGGAATCCCAGTAGAGTCGTCCGAGGCGTGACGCCTCGGACTGAATGAGGGCCTGGTCGTAGCCGGTGACCACCACTGCGGCCTGACAACGAGGTTCGTCAGCCCAGGCATAGCCGACCCAGACCGCTGCGTCGAGCACACCCTCGAGGGCTTCGATCAGAGGAACCTGCGCATAGATGCTGGCCGCGGGTTCGATGCGGGTGCTGGTCTTCTCACCCGGCAGAAGCACGGGAACCTGCACCCAGGCCTTGAACGGGCGTCTGGCCGCGGGATCGGTGCCGACCGAGGAACGAAGCTGGCCCAGCAGGTTGAAGACAGCACGTTCTTTGGTGTTCCACTCGTCTTCGTGCGGTGCCATGCGGTATGCGGTGATGAGGTCGACCTCGTCGAGCAGTTCCCGGGACACATTGCCGTGCAAATCCATCGCGGCGGAGATCAGCACATCGGGGCCGAGGGCGGCGCGAACGGCGCGCGCCAGGTCTGCTTCAGCGTCGACCAGCCCCACGACGCTCATGGCCCCGTGGATGTCAAAGAAGAATCCGTCGAACGGACCGTTCGCTGCGATGCCGTCGAGAATCTGCTGCTTCATGCTGTCGTAGGTCTCGCGGGCAACGGCGCCTCCGGGGAGAGCGCGGCCTTGCATGAGCGGGAGCCACTCGGCCGCGTCGCGCAACTCACTACCTGGAGCGAGGAACGGATAGTAGGCGAGCAAAACGTCGCCCTCACGCACCGTGAAGGCGTCGTCGGCGCTGATATGCGGGGAGAAGGTGCTTGACTCGATCGCAATTCCGCCGATGCCGATACGCGGGCGGGAAAGCCCTCCCTCGTCGACCGCGTCCAGCGGTCCACACCAAATTTCGGATGCATCGGTCGTCGTCACTGCTGGTATCCCTTCACACGTTCGCACGCACTGACGTGCGGCCTGACTAGCCTACGGTGCCGCACACGTGAGAAAGCCCGTCTCGACAATGTCGAGACGGGCTTTCTGAACTCAGCGAGCCGAGAGACTAGCGGGCGGCTTCGCCATCCACATAGTCGTCGTCGTTCGACGCGTTCCAGGCGAACAGCTTGCGCAGCTCACGGCCGGTGGCCTCGATCGGGTGCTCTTCGCCCTTCTTGCGCAGCGCGAGGAACTCCGGAGCTCCGGCGTCCTGGTCCGTGATGAAGCGGTCTGCGAATGCACCGTTCTGGATGTCGGCGAGAACGGCCTTCATGTTTTCCTTGACACTCGGGTCGATGACGCGCGGGCCGGAGACGTAGTCGCCGTACTCAGCGGTGTCGGAGACACTCCAACGTTGCTTGGCGATGCCACCCTCCCACATCAGGTCGACGATGAGCTTGAGCTCGTGCAGCACCTCGAAGTAGGCGACCTGCGGCTGGTAACCGGCCTCGGTCAGCACCTCGAAGCCGTACTGGATGAGCTGCGACGCGCCACCACAGAGCACAGCCTGCTCACCGAACAGGTCGGTCTCGGTCTCTTCGGTGAAGGTGGTCTTGATGCCGCCGGCACGCAGGCCACCGATCGCCTTGGCGTAGCTCAGGGTCAGCGGCCAGGCGTTGCCGGTCGCATCCTTCTCGACGGCAACGATGACGGGAACGCCGCGGCCAGCTTCGTACTCGCGGCGCACGGTGTGACCCGGGCCCTTCGGAGCGACCATGACGACATCGACGCCCTCGGGAGCCTCGATGTAGCCGAAGCGGATGTTGAATCCGTGGCCGAAGACGAGGGTCTTGCCGTCAGCCAGGTTCGGCTTGACGTCGTCAGCGTACAGGTGACGCTGCACCTGGTCGGGTGCGAGGATGACGATGACGTCAGCCCAGGCGGATGCCTCGGCGGCGGTCAGCACGGTGAAACCGGCTTCCTGCGCCTTGGGCGTCGACTTCGAGCCCTCCTTGAGGCCGACAACGACCTCGACACCGGAGTCGCGCAGGTTCTGCGCGTGGGCGTGGCCCTGCGAGCCGTAACCGATAACGGCGACCTTCTTGCCCTGGATGATCGACAGGTCTGCGTCTTTGTCGTAGAAAATCTCTGACACGGGTATTTCTCCTTGATTATCGTTGGTCGAGCTTGTCGAGACCCGGATCTCGACACGTGCGATCACCGGGGGTTGGTCTAGTTCTTGAACACGCGTTCTGTGATCGACTTCGAACCGCGGCCGATCGCAAGCAAGCCGGACTGCGCCAGCTCTTTGATTCCGTAGGGTTCAAGCACCCGAAGCAGCGCCTGAGTCTTGCCGGAGTCTCCGGTGACCTCGATGACGACGGCATCCGTCGCCACGTCGACGACACGCGCACGGAACAGCGTGACGGCCTCGAGCACCTGGGAACGCGTCGAGTTGTCGACCCGCACTTTGATGAGAAGGTGTTCGCGCAACACTGACTGTGCAGGGTCTAACTCGACGATCTTGATGACGTTGATCAGCTTGTTGAGCTGCTTGGTCACCTGCTCGAGCGGCTGGTCTTCGACATCAACGACGATCGTGATGCGCGAGAGCCCTTCGATCTCGCTGTGACCGACAGCGAGGCTTTCAATATTGAAGCCGCGACGGGCGAACAGGCCGGCCACGCGGGTCAGCAGACCGGGTTTGTCCTCCACGAGGAGGCTCAGAACGTGGGTGCTCATGGCTTACTCCTCTTCCCAGGTCGGGGCTAGATTTTTGGCATATTGAACCTGGCTGTTACTGACGCCCTGCGGCACCATCGGCCAGACCATGGCGTCACGGCTGACCACGAAGTCGATCACGACCGGGCGGTCGTTGGTGGCCAGTGCCAGCTTGATCGCGTCGTCGACCTGGTCGGCACGCGTGACACGGATGCCGAGGGCACCGTACGCGTCGGCCATCTTCAGGAAGTCAGGCACCATTTGGGTGTCGTGACCGGTGTTGAGATCGGTGAACGAGTGCCGTCCGTCATAGAACAGGGTCTGCCACTGGCGAACCATGCCGAGCGACGAGTTGTTGATGATCGCGACCTTGATCGGAATGTTGTTGATGGTGCAGGTGGCCAACTCCTGGTTGGTCATCTGGAAGCATCCGTCGCCGTCAATCGACCAGACCACTCGGTCAGGTTGGGCAACCTTCGCGCCCATCGCGGCGGGAACCGAGTACCCCATGGTTCCGGCGCCACCGGAGTTCAGCCAGGCGTTCGGGCGCTCGTACTTGATGAACTGCGCCGCCCACATCTGGTGCTGGCCCACACCGGCGGCATAGATGCCCTCCGGCCCGGTCAGCTCGCCGATGCGCTTGATGACGTACTGGGGGGCCAGCAGACCGTCGGCGGGCTCCGTATAACCGAGCGGGAACTTCTCGCGCAGACCGTTCAGGTAGCTCCACCACGCCGCGGTGTCCAGCTCAGAATCGCCCTTCGCCTCGGCAAAGGCAACGGTGAGGTCGGCGATGACATCCTTGGCATCGCCAACGATAGGCACGTCTGCCGTGCGGATCTTCGAGATCTCGGCCGGGTCGACATCGACGTGAACAATCTGAGCGCCCGGTGCGAACTCGCTCGTCTTCCCGGTTACCCGGTCGTCGAACCGAGCGCCGAGCGCAATGATCAAATCTGATTCTTGCAGCGCGAGCACTGCGGGAACAGTGCCGTGCATTCCCGGCATGCCGAGGTGCTGTTGGTGCGAGTCGGGGAATGCCCCGCGCGCCATCAGCGTGGTCACGACGGGAGCACCCGTCGCTTCGGCCAGGGCCAACAGCTCGCTCGAAGCCTGGGCGCGGATGACGCCACCGCCGACATAGAGCACGGGCTTCGTGGCTTTGACCAGCAGCTGGGCCGCGGCCTGAACCTGCTTACCGTGCGCCTTGGTGATCGGGCGGTAGCCGGGCAGGTCGACCTTGGGCGGCCACGAAAACGCGGTCATGCCCTGCTGAGCGTCCTTCGTGATGTCAACAAGAACGGGGCCGGGGCGACCCGTCGACGCAATGTGATAGGCCGCGGCGACAGCGGCGGAGATGTCTTCAGCCCGACGCACGAGGAACGAGTGCTTCGTGATCGGCATCGTGATTCCCACGATGTCGGCCTCCTGAAAAGCGTCGCTCCCCATCAGGGTTGAGAACACCTGGCCCGTGATCGCCAAAAGCGGAACGGAGTCCATGTAGGCGTCGGCGATCGCGGTGACCAGGTTGGTGGCACCGGGACCCGATGTCGCGATGCAGACACCGACGTGATTGCTCGCCGAGGCGTACCCCTCGGCAGCGTGGCCCGCACCTTGCTCGTGCCGCACGAGGATGTGACGGATCGCATCCTGGGCCATGAGGGCATCGTAGAACGGGATGACGGCACCGCCCGGGATGCCGAAGACATCGGTGACGCCCAGTTTCTCGAGTGTGCGCAGAATTGCATCAGACCCGGTGATCATCACCGGTTCGGTTGCGCCGTCGCCGCGCTGGCTGCTCGCGGACTGAGCGGAGGTGGATGGAGATGGCACGGGCATAGATTCCGTGGTCATGAGAGGTGAGTTCCCAACTTCTGTAACGGATGGTGGGTGCTAATTACCCGGTGATTGCGCCTTCGGCCGCTGAATGAACAAGCTTGGCGTACTTGGCGAGAACACCGCGGGTGTAGCGCGGGGGCAGTGGGGCCCAGCCTTCTCGGCGGGCGGCGAGCTCTGATTCGTCGACAAGTAGGTCGAGCGTGCGAGCTGCGATATCGACCCGTATCAGATCACCATCGCGCACGAAGGCGATGGGACCTGCGTCCACCGCTTCGGGTGCTATGTGGCCGATGCACAGTCCGGTTGTGCCGCCTGAGAATCGTCCGTCAGTCAATAGTAGTACATCGCTGCCGAGCCCAGCACCCTTGATGGCCGCGGTGATGGCAAGCATCTCGCGCATGCCGGGGCCCCCCTTCGGGCCTTCGTAACGGATGACGACCACGTCGCCCTTGTTGATCAGGCCTTCTGTCAGAGCATCCATCGCGCCACGCTCCCGCTCGAACACGCGGGCGGGTCCCTCGAAGATCGATGCGTCAAAGCCGGCCGTCTTCACGACAGCGCCCTCGGGCGCGAAGGTGCCCTTGAGGATGGTCAGGCCACCGGTGGCGTGGATCGGGTTGTCGAGAGTGCGGATGACTTCGCCGTCGAGCTCCGGCGGGTTAATCTCGGCCAGGTTCTCGGCCACGGTCTTACCGGTGACAGTGAGGGCGTCGCCGTGAATCAGACCGGCTTCGAGCAGTGCTGCCATCACGGCCGGCACTCCACCGTGACGGTCAACGTCGTTCATCACATATTTGCCGAACGGCTTGAGGTCGCCGATGTGCGGAACCGTGTCGCCGATGCGGTTGAAGTCGTCAAGAGTCAGATCGACCTCGGCCTCACGGGCGATCGCGAGCAGGTGCAAGACAACGTTGGTCGAACCGCCGAAAGCCATGGCCACCGCGATCGCGTTCTCAAACGCCTTTTTGGTGAGGATGTCGCGGGCGGTGATACCGAGACGCAGCATGTTCACGACGGCTTCACCCGAGCGGTGCGCGTAGTAGTCACGACGGCGGTCGGCCGAGGCGGGCGAGGCGGAGCCGGGCAGACTCATTCCCAGAGCCTCGGCGACACTGGCCATGGTGTTCGCAGTGTACATTCCGCCACAGGCACCCTCGCCCGGCGCGAAGGCGCACTCGATGCGCTTGGCGTCTTCGACTGTCATCCGGCCGGCCTTGACCGCGCCGACCGCTTCAAAAGAGTCGATGATGGTGATGTCTTTTTCGGTGCCGTCGGAGAGCTTGACCCAGCCCGGCGCAATCGATCCGGCGTAGAGGAAAACCGAGGCGAGGTCGAGACGCGCGGCGGCCATGAGCATGCCGGGCAGCGACTTGTCGCAGCCGGCCAGCAGCACGGAGCCGTCGAGCCGCTCGGCCATCATGACGGTTTCCACGGAGTCGGCGATAACCTCCCGGGAGACGAGTGAGAAGTGCATTCCCTCATGGCCCATGGAGATGCCGTCGGAGACGGAGATCGTGCCGAACTGCAGCGGGTAGCCGCCCCCGGAATGCACTCCTTCTTTCGACGCCTGCGCCAGGCGGTCGAGCGACAGATTGCACGGGGTGATTTCGTTCCAGGAGCTCGCGATTCCGATCTGGGGCTTCTCCCAATCAGCATCACCCATTCCAACGGCACGAAGCATTCCCCGTGAGGTAGTTGCTTCGATTCCGTCGGTGACGACGCGGCTTCTCGGTTTCAGATCGAACTCAGACATGCAAAGAGTCTAGAACCTCGGCGACGCCGCAACGGCGCACCTCTCCGAACCTCCTCTCAGACCCACCTCATCCGACGTACTGCGGCGGCTCCCTCCGAGTGCAGCAGCGAACCTAGCGGGACCGCGCGGCGACCGCCGCACTCCGGAAGTCGGCCAGCAGGGCCAACACCTGCGCGACTTCCTCCGGACCATGCACACGGAACCCCGCCAGCGAGGCTCCCGGACCGATCTTCAGCCCCAGGTCCCCCGCATGCAGCACGGCAAAAGCGTCTTCATCGGTCACGTCGTCTCCGGCGTACATCACGCGGTCTGCACCCGTGTGGTCACGAAGCAGCGTGAGGGCATCACCTTTTGTGCGGGAGCGCACCGAGAATTCCAACACGTTCTTCCCCTCCCGCACTGTCATGAGCGGAAGAAGTTCTTCGACCTGAGCGCGAGCTTCCCGCTGCGCGGCCATTCCTTCCTCACGACTAGCCATTCGGGTGTGCAAGACCAGGCCGGCCGGCTTGTGTTCGACCCAGGCTCCCGACACCGAGCCGGCAATGCGTTCCAGAACCCGGCCCAGGGTTTCGAGTTGTTCGATCTCACCCGCCACGAGGTTGAGTTCAATGGTGGGGGTGTCGAGCTTCACTTCGACGCCGTGCGAGCCGGTCAAGAGCACGTTTTCGGGTGGCTCCGCAACATGGCGCAGGCTCGCCAATGCGCGGCCTGACACGTACGCCACACGCACGCCATCAAGGTCGAGCAGGCGCCGTACGGCCTCGGCCACCCCGTCGACCGCGCGGGCCTCGTCCGGGTCGTCGACATACGGCGCGATGGTGCCGTCGAAGTCGAGAGCCACGAGCAGCGTGTCGGCCGCGCTGAGTTCTTTGAGAGCAGCAACGAGGTTCTCCGGCACACCCGGCGCCACCTTCGCGGCCCCGGTCAAGGTTTCGAGGAACGAGGCCGACCAAGCCGCCACATCGTTGTCGAAGACCTTGCGACGCAGGGCGCGCATCCGCCGTTTTCGTTCCGGCTTCGGCATATTCACGGCGAGCAGAATCGCCGACTTGACGTCTTCGATATCGTGCGGATTGATCAACACGGCCTGCTTGAGCTGGTCGGATGCCCCGGTGAACTCGCTGAGTACGAGAACACCGTCTTCGTCGAACCGCACGGCGACATATTCTTTGGCGACAAGGTTCATCCCGTCGCGCAGTGCCGTCACGAGCATGACGTCTGCGGCCAGATAGAGGGCGACCATCTCTTCACGAGGGTAGCCGTGGTGGTGGTAGCTCACTGCCGGGTGACCGATCGTCGAGTAGTCGCCGTTCATACGGCCAACGGCGAGCTCGATTTCGTCACGGAGATCCATATAGGCTCCGACGCGCTCGCGGGAGGGACTTGCCACCTGCACCAGAGTGACGTCCTCGGCGATCAACCGGCCTTCGGCCAGAAGCTCACCGTATGCCTTCAATCGGTGCCCGATGCCCTTGGTGTAGTCCAGGCGATCCACCCCGAGAATAATCGTCTTCGGGTTACCGAGTTCGTCTCGAATCTGGCGGGATCGTGCCTGAATATCGGGTCGCCGTGCGAGTTCTTCGAACGCATTGGCATCGATCGAGATCGGGAAGTGCCGCGCGACGACCCGGCGGAACCGTTGCCCTCCGTCGGGAACGTCAATCGCAGTGCCCCGCGTCGGATAGCCGAACAGGCGACGGACTGCGCGCGAGAAATTTCCGGCATCGGCCACGCGTTGGAATCCGATCAGATCCGCGCCGAGGAGCCCGTCGAGGATCTGTTTGCGCCACGGCAACTGAGAATAGATCCCGTACGGCGGAAAAGGGATGTGGTTGAAGAACCCGATCACCAGGTCGGGACGAGCTTCGCGCAGCATCCGCGGCACCAGTTGGAGCTGATAATCGTGCACCCACACTGTCGCACCCGGCGCGGCGACCGCTGCGACAGCATCAGCAAATCGGCGGTTGACCTCAACGTAGGAATCCCACCACTCCCGGTGGAAGCTCGGCGGTGAAATCACGTCGTGATAGAGCGGCCAGAGTGTGTCATTGGAGAAGCCCTCGTAGTAGAACTCCAGATCGTGCTGGCTGAGCGAAACGGGAACCAGCGAGATTCCGTCGTTCTCAAATGGCTCGAACTCCTGGTCGGCGACTCCCGGCCATCCCACCCAGACACCACCGGAGGCACGCATCAGCGGTTCGAGCGCCGTGACAAGCCCGCCGGGTGACGCGCGCCACGTCGCGGTTCCGTCCTCGGCGAGCTCATGATCGACGGGCAGCCGGTTGGACACCACCACGAACGAAAACGTCGTGGCGCGGCCACAGGAATTTGATTGCTGGGTTGGTAAAGAAATAGCAGCGCCCGTCCGGCGGGTTACGACGAACCACGCCTTGTGTGATGATTCCGAGGCTACCAGTCGGCATCCTTGCCGGTACTGTGGGTTTCAACGAGACCACTTTCGACAAGCCTGGGAGGTCGCGATGCGACGATTCATCTTCAACAGCGCAATGCTGGGAGTGATCACCGGCGCCTGGAGTGTCGTGCAGGCAACGCGTCATGGTCCACGCGATTGGCGCCTGATCTTGATCTGGGTGGGCTGGGCGGCCAGCGCTGCCGTCGCCATCGGAACCGTGATCACGGAGGCCAACAGGCGCGAAATCGAAGACTGACCGCGCAGTCTGCGGCGTGTCAGAGCGGCGTATGGCGTGGTGGCGGCGACACTAGAGATGCCTGCATTCTTTTCAGAGAGGGGCTCCTCGTGTTCGGTCGCCGACGTCGCGTCGCACCAGTCATTCACGCTCCCGTCATCCAGACTGCGCTTCCCGAGCTCAGCGATGAACGGGTATTCGAGCTACTCCACGATCGACTCGCCGAACTCATCGGTGCCACCGGGCAATGGACATTGATTCCGCGGACGGCCGACGACACCGATGTGTTTTTCCATGCCCTGAAAGCTCACGAAGTCGCCACGCTTCTCACGACACTGCTCGCGACCGAAAAGGCGGAACTCCGTGGCGAACGCTCGGTCGAACCCACGGCCTTCCCGTGGACTCCGGCGCCGATCTCGGTCTGGGTTGATCCGCATACCGCTCCCCCCGCCTCCGTCGCCCCCACGGGCGCTCAGAACATGGCGCTCGCCGGCGAGATTTCTTAGCCGAGCGGAGCCCAATCGGCCGGGCCTGCCGTACCGGCCGGGTAGTCGTCAAGCGGTACCGTTCCATCACGCCAGGCCGTCAAAACCGGTGCCACAATCCGCCAACATTCCACCGCGGTGTCGCCCCGCACCGACAAGGCGGGGTCGCCGTCAAACAGGCTCTCGAGAACTTCGCCGTACGCCAACAGCTGCCCGGGCCCGAACGTCGCGGTCAGGCTCGCGCGTTCCAGAACGCGCGGATCGCTTGGACCATTGATGTTGATTTCGAGTGCCATTTCGTCGGGCGCCAACATGATGCGCAACACGCTCGGGTCGTCTCGTCCCTCCAACCCAGTAGGAAGATGCGGAGCCGGCTTGAACGTGATCACGATTTCGCGCCGCCGCTGCCCCAGCGCCTTGCCCGAGCGCAGCGTGAACGGCACGCCGGTCCAGCGCCAGGTATTGATGTCGACCGTCACCTCGGCGAGCGTCTCAGTGTCACGCTCGGGCTTCACCCCGGGTTGATCAGTGTAGGCACCGAGCACCTGCTCGTCGACGGTTCCGGCGGTGTACCGGGCGCGGCGACTCGACCGCTTGGGGCTCCCGCCGCGCAGCTTGGTTGCCCGTAATACGAGGCCCTTCGCATCGCGAACATCCGCTGCCGAAAGCGTCGACGGCGGTTCCATCGCCACGACCGCCATCACCTGCAACAGGTGACTTTGGATCATGTCGACCAGCGCCCCGGCCTTGTCGTAGTAGCCGGCCCGACCCTCGAGACCCAGCTGCTCGTCGTAGATGATGTCGATGCGGGCAATGTGTTGATTGCTCCAGAGCGGTTCGAAGACCCGGTTCGCGAAGCGAAGGCCGAGCAGGTTCAGCACGGTCGACCGGCCGAGGAAATGGTCGATCCGGAAGATCTTCTCCTCGGGAACGAGCTGCGCCAGCTTGTGGTTGAGCGCCACGGCCCCCGCTTCGTCGACTCCGAACGGCTTCTCCAAAGCCAACTTGACCCCGTCCGGCAACGTGACATCCGTGAGAGCGTCACACACGAGCGTTGTGACAGCAGGAGGCAGGGCGAAGTAGATCGCGGGATCTCCCTCGCAGTCGGCAAGGAGGTTCGAGAGAGCCGCCGAGTCAGTGACATCCACGGTGTGGTAGCTCGTCGTCGCGAGCAGGGCGTCGATGGCCGGGCCGGAGGCCTCCGCAGATGCGAACGACGCCCGAACGATTGACTTCCACGCAGCATGCGTCAGCTCGTCACTCGCAGCGCCGACCAGCCTCACGGGTCGTTCCGGATGTCGCGTGAGCAATTGGCCCAGTGCGGGAAGGAGCAACCGAGAGGCCAAGTCCCCGCTCGCGCCCAAAACCAGAAGAGTCGAAATTGACTGCACCATTACTCCACCGTAGCTGTCAAGATGACTTCATGGCACTCAATATCGAGGACTATGCATTGATCAGCGACTGCCACTCGGCCGCTTTGGTGGGGCTGGATGGCAGCATCGATTGGCTCTGCCTGCCACGATTTGACTCCGCGTCGATGTTCGGGGCCCTCCTCGGCAATGAAGCACATGGGCGTTGGCTACTCGCGCCAGAAGATCCGTCGGCGACGTGCACTCGGTCCTACATGGGCGACACGTTCATCTTGAAGACGGTCTGGACGACGTCCACCGGTCAGGTCGAGGTGATCGATTTCATGCCGCATGGCGATCGTCGAGCCGATGTCGTGCGCTGGGTTCGGGGTTTGTCGGGATCCGTGAAAATGATCGAAGACGTGCGCATCCGGTTCGACTATGCCTCGACAGTTCCCTGGGTGCGTCAACTCACCGGCGAGGCCACACACGGCCTCATCGCAGTCGCCGGTCCCGACGCGATAGTGATGCGCGGCCCGCGTCTGCACGCGTCCGATCACCGGCACATCTCCGAGTTTGTCGTCGAAGCCGGCGACTATGTCGACGTTCAACTCACCTGGTTTCCTTCCCACCGGAAGATCCCCGCACCAACCGATGTCGCGGCCGCGTATCTGCGCACCGTCGCCTGGTGGGACGACTGGGCCAGCTGCTGCACGCACGAGGGTCCGTTTCACGCCGAAGTGGTGCGTTCGATGCTTGTGTTGCGCGCCCTCACGCATGAGGCAACGGGCGGGATTGTTGCAGCCGCCACAACCTCGCTGCCCGAGAGTTTCGGGGGCAACCGCAATTGGGACTACCGCTACGTTTGGCTCCGAGACGCCTCGTTGGCACTGCAGGTGCTTCTCGCTCATGGCTTCGACGAGGAGGCCAAAGGCTGGCGCAGCTGGTTGCTGCGTGCGGTGGCCGGCGACCCGAACGACGTGCAGATCATGTACGGTCTCGCCGGAGAACGGCGGCTTCGGGAGCACGAGTCGACAAGCCTGCCCGGCTATCGTGATTCTTTCCCGGTGCGAATCGGAAACGCGGCGGTCGACCAGTTTCAGCTAGACGTCATCGGGGAGGTGATGGTCGCGTTGCACTCTGCCCGCGAGGCGGGCATCACCGAATCGGCCTTCTCCTGGCCGCTACAGCGCGCCCTGATGGCTTTTCTCGAATCGAATTGGCACCGCTCCGACCAGGGCATCTGGGAGATGCGGGGACCGGCTCGTGAGTTCACCCATTCCCGCGTCATGGTCTGGGCCGCCTTCGACCGAGCCGTGCGCGGCATCACCGAGTTCGGGCTCGAGGGGCCCCTGGTGCGTTGGACGGCGCTGCGTGACCAAGTACGCCGCGACATCGACGATCGCGGCTTCAGCACGACCAGAAACAGCTACACCCAATTCTTCGGCAGTGAGCAGGTGGATGCCTCGCTGCTGGCGCTGCCGCAGGTCGGATTCTGCGCGGCGACAGATCCCCGCATGCTCGGCACCGTCGCCGCGATCGAAGCCGACCTCATGCGCGACGGTCTCGTGATGCGATACCGCAGCACGGGCGCCACCGACGGGCTCGGTTCAGACGAGAATCCCTTCCTCGCCTGCTCGTTCTGGCTGGTCGAACAGTACGCGGCATCCGGTCGCGTCGACGACGCCATGACGCTGATGACGCGACTGGTCGATCTCACCAACGATGTGGGTTTGTTGTCTGAGCAATACGACGTGACCCATGGGCATCAGGCCGGCAATACCCCGCAAGCCCTCTCGCACCTGGCACTCGTCCGCGCGGCGGATGCGATCTCCACCGCGCGCCGAGAAACGCAGCTCTAGAGTTCTGCACAATTCTTTGTAGATCGTCGTCGCCAACGGCGGCGCCCCGAATTCTAAATTGAAGAACATGACTTCTTCGACCCGCTCCGTGGCCGCCACAGAACCACGCGACACCCGCAGCCGCCGTTCGCTCACCGCCAGAGACCTGGCCCAGATTGCCGTGTTCGCCGCACTCATCGCCGCACTCGGTCTTCCTGGGGCGCTCTCACTCGGGGCGACGGGCGTTCCCCTCACCTTCCAAACGCTCGGCGTGATGCTCGCCGGCGCGCTGCTCGGTGCTCGGAAGGGCTTCCTCTCCGTTTTGCTGGTGCTGGTGTTGACCGCGGCTGGGCTCCCGCTTCTCTCGGGCGGACGCGGCGGACTGGTCTGGTTCACCACGTCGCCCTCCGCCGGCTATCCCTATGGCTGGTTGCTCGGCGCGGCAGTGATCGGCGCTCTCACTGCCCTGTTACTTCCGAAATACCGATTCTGGCCGGCACTTGCGGTGACGGCGCTCGGTGGAATTGTCGCCGTGTATCTGATCGGTGTTCCTGTCACCGCTCTCAACCTGGGAGTGCCGCTCTGGGTCGCGATGATCGATGCGACTAAGTTTCTGCCCGGTGACCTGATCAAGGTCGTTGTCACAGTTGTGGTCGCCGGGCAGGTTCACCGCGCGTATCCCGGGCTCATCCCCCGGCGCCAGAACGCCAGCGCATGAGTGAAATCACTTTCACGGGGGTCTCCCACTCGTTTGGAGAGCGGGTCGTCCTTCGAGACGTGACCCTCACCGTGACCGAACCTCGCGTCGGCATCGTCGGCGCGAACGGCTCCGGCAAGTCCACGCTCGTGCGTATGATCAACGGCCTGGTCACACCCACCTCAGGTTTAGTCACGGTAGACGGGCTGGACGTCGCTCGCCACGCCCGCGAAGTGCGTCGGTCGGTCGGTTTTGTATTCACGAATCCTGACACTCAGATCGTGATGCCCACCGTGCAGGAAGACGTGGCGTTCACTCTCCGTCGACGGGGGCTCAGCCGTGACGAAATCGCCGAGCGCACGGCCGCCGCGCTCGACCGATTCGGATTGAGCGCGCATGCGGAACATCCGGCACATCGGCTTTCTGGCGGGCAGAAGCAGCTGCTTGCGCTCGCCGCGGTGCTCGTCGCCGAGCCTCAGATCGTGATTGCCGACGAGCCGACAACACTGCTCGACGCGCGAAATTCGCGGCGAATCGGCGAGCTCCTGGCGTCGCTCGAGCAACAGGTGATTGTCGTCACCCATCAGCTGGATCTGGTGGCAAATTTTGACCGCGTCATTGTGATCGAACACGGTGAGGTCGTCGCAGATGGCCGGCCGGATGCCGCGTTGTCTGCCTACCGAGCGCTCCTGGCATGATCGGGCTCTACTCACCGGGGAACTCGCTGGTGCATCGCACACCGGCGCCACTCAAGCTGCTGCTGCTCTCGGCGAGCGTGATCACGGTGAGCGTGCTGCGAGACCCCTGGCTGATCGCCGGGGTGGCGGTTTTCGTCATCGCCCTCTTCGCGCTCGCTCAGGTGCCCGTGCGCGCTGCCCTGGGTCAGATTCTGCCGATTCTGTGGATGCTCCTGATCGTCGCTCCGATTCAGGGTTTCCTCGCCGGTTGGGTGATCGCCGGGCTCATGGCGGCACGTCTTCTCATCGCCGTGGCCCTGGCCGCTCTCTTCACGATGACGACATCGGTCAGTGCGGTCTTGGACACGTTCCAACTGATGCTTCGCCCGTTTCGCCGGTGGCTCGATGCCGATCGCATCGGCCTACTTGTCGCCCTGACGATTCGCTGTATCCCCCTCCTCTCCGCCATCGTCGCCGAAGTGCTTGAGGCCCGCGCCGCCCGCGGCATCCGTGGTTCGGTGCGTGCACTCGCCGTTCCTGTCATCGTACGGTCCCTCTATGCGGCGGATGCCCTCGGAGAGGCGCTGATCGCCCGCGGCTTCGACGACTGAACCCTTTTCTGCTGTCGTTCAGGCCCTACACAGGTTCTGTATAGCGTGGCAGGGCAGTCTAGAGAGATGCGTCCGGACCGTGACGACGATCTACAGAGAGATGACTTGTGCCCAAACTTCCTATACTCCTTGTCGTCTTCGGCGCCGCCCTCGCGCTGACCGGTTGCGCCAGTAGCGCCAGCACCGCGTCGGCCGACAAGCCCCAGGCGTCGACATCGGCCTGCACGCCGGCCGGCACGATATCTGACTCTGTCACTGTCACCGGTGCGCTGAACGCCGCGCCGACCGTGAAGTTCAAGACCCCGCTGGAGACGCCGAAGAGCACCGAGCGCTCCGTCGTGATCACCGGCACGGGGACAGAAAAGGCCACCGCCGGCTCCAGCGTAGACGTCTCGTACTCGGCGTTCAATGCCGAAACCGGCAAGCAGGTCGATGCAACGGAGTACGGCGCGGATGCTCCGGCCACAGCGCTCACCGTCGACAGCACGAAGTACATCCCCGGCCTCGTCAAGGCCCTGACCTGCTCCGTCGCCGGAGACCGGGTTGTGGCGGTGATCCCGCCGGCCGATGGCTCGGGCTCCGCGAAGGACGGTTCAATCGTATTCGTCATCGACGTGAAGAAGGTGGCTGCTCCTCCGGTAGTTCTCGCCAAGGCCAATGGTGTCGATCAGCCGGTTGTCGCCGGGCTGCCGACGGTCAAACTGGCCGCGGATGGCGCTCCCACCATCACGATCCCCAAGACCGCTCCGCCCGCCACGCTGACGATCGCGAACCTCAAAAAGGGTGCTGGCACAATTGTCGCGGAGGGCGACACCGTTTCTGTCGAGTACACCGGCGTGATCTGGGCTACGGGCAAGACCTTCGACTCCTCGTGGACGACGGCCGGTCCCACCTCCTTCCCCACCACCGGCGTCATCACCGGCTTCAGCAAGGCGTTGGTCGGACAGGCCGTGGGCTCGCAGGTTCTCGCTGTCATCCCGCCGGCCGATGGCTACGGCGACAAGGGCGTTCCGGAGGCTGGAATTAGCGGAACCGACACCCTGGTCTTCGTGCTCGACATCCTGGGCACCACGCCGGCAGCCGGCTAACGACCGGACCCTCGGCCGAGGGGCGGCATCCGTCATCGACTTGCCGTCGGTGTCGGATGCCGTCCCTGAAAAGTTTCGGAAGCGTGACAGGGATAACGGCTTACCATCGAGAGCAGTTGGCCGATAGTGCGAAGCGAGAATCCATCGGAGGGATACGCCCATGAACGTTACACCGACTGTCGTCGCATCACTCGCTGGACCACATATTCCGCGATTCGCGCCCCAGATCGATATTCGACCCGATCGGTTCGGCGAACTCCCGGCGCTACTTGTCAATCCCATCGACAATCGAGGGCGAAAAATTGAGGGGCTCTGGCTTATTGAAGGCTCTCAGCACTCGGTGAAGGGGCCTGTCTACCGTTGGATCGAGCCGCGCGGCTAGTCCGTCAGACTTCGCTCACCGCCGATCCTCCCGGGTTCACAATCGAGTCAGGCCGTCTCCGATAATCACGACGCCGATCATGAGCATGATCAGGATTGTGACGATTCGACTGTTGTGTTCAATCCAGGCGCGGGCGTGTTGCAGCCAGCCCTGAGTTTTGTTCGGAGCGAAGAGGGTTGCCACGATGGGACCGACAACGGTTGTGGCCGAGATCACGACGTAGACAGCAACGACGATCGCTGTAGACCCAAGACTGAGCTGATCTCCGCGCATCGCAAGCCCCGCCGCGGCTGCAAGCAGCAGAGCTTTGGGGCGCAGATTGAGAACGAAGGCGAGGCCGAAGCACGACCACGGGCCCAGCGAACCGACGGCGGATAACCACGTGGGTATCCCGCTTGACTTCGGCGCATGGACTACTCGACGCCAGGTGATGAGAGCGAAGACGATCAGAGCGCTGCCGACGATGAGCTCGCTGATCGCCACGCCGAGTTCGGGGTGTTTCGGGGCGGAGGCCGGGAGCCCGTGAGCGGCA
The DNA here is from genome assembly GCF_013410665.1 of Leifsonia psychrotolerans. Lineage (NCBI taxonomy): Bacteria > Bacillati > Actinomycetota > Actinomycetes > Micrococcales > Microbacteriaceae > Glaciibacter > Glaciibacter psychrotolerans. The sequence continues at coordinate 1,444,813 of NZ_JACCFM010000001.1, forward strand.
AGCGTGAACGCACTCACCACGGTAGCGAGGCCGATGACCCAGCCGATCAGGAACGGCACCGAGGACCGGTTGCGGTTGGGAGAAAGCAAAATCAGAACGGTGGCCATAATCGGGACGGAGCTGAGGGCGACCGCCACGGCGATCGGAAGGATGTGCCCCAGAGCCGCCAGCATTGCTACTGCAGGCCCGACGTCAGTCGTGCAAGAGAGTCGAGGATCGTGGCCTTCATGGGTTCTTTGGCCCATTCCTCACTCGTGAGCTGCCTGCTGATTGCACGATATCCCTCTTCAACCACGCGCATGTCGGACACAAACGTTTGTCCACGCACCAGCAGTGACACTTCGAGGTCGAGAGCGAACGATCGGATATCCATGTTGCTTGAACCGATCACGGCCACATCGTCATCGATCGAGAAGTGCTTGGCATGCAGGATGAACGGCGCTGGATACTGCCAAATCGTCACACCGGCGCTGAGCAACTCGCCATAGTACGACCGCTGGGCATGCCACACTCCCCCTTGATCGCCGATCTCTGACACAAACAACTGCACGTCCAACCCCCGCTGACATGACGAGGTGATGGCGTACATCATTGCCTCATCCGGAACAAAATACGGGCTGGTGATGATGATCTTCTCTTGGGCCGAATACAGCAGAGCGAGAAAGAGCCGCAGATTGTTCTCGCCGTCGAATCCCGGCCCCGATGGCACCACCTGGCAGTCCAGCCCGTTCGGACTCGTATCGACCGTGTGCTCGCTCAGTGGGACGTTCTCATGACCGATGATCTCATCCGTTTCCGAGTACCAGTCGGAGAGGAAGATGACGTTGATTCCGCTGACGACGGGTCCGGTGACGCGGGTCATCAGCTCCTGCCATTGCAGGCCACGTTTGATGTTCTTGGCTGAGTCATAGTTCCGGTTGATGAGGTTTTGCGATCCCATGAACCCCACCCGCCCATCGACGACCACCAGCTTGCGATGGTTACGGAGATCCGGACGTTGATATTTGCCTTTCAGGGGCATCACGGGGAGCATGAACGACCATTTCACTCCGATGCGATCCAATTCGGCAAAGGTGGCCGCGTGCACAGACGTTCGGACGGAGGCAATATGGTCCAGCAACACCCGCACCGATACGCCTCGACGTACCGCATCCTCCATGGCCCGAAAGAAGCCTTTCGTGACATCGTCGAATGCGACGATGTAGAACTCGACGTGCACAAACGTCGTCGCGGTGTCGATCTCCTCGGTCATTGCCCTGATCGAACCGGCATAATCGCCGATCAGGGTCGCAGTGTTCCCGCTCGACAGCGGGACTGCACCCAGCGTCTCGTTCATGATGGTGACCCGCTCGAACCATTCAGGCCACGCAGCCCGATCCGAGGCCAAGTCGAGGCCGGCGGTGGCTTGGGCGATCATTGCGTTGATTGCCCGTTGTTTCTCGCGACGCTTCTTGGGCAACTTCGAACTGCCGATCAGCAGGAAGAAGAAGATTCCAATGTACGGGATGAGAAAGATGGCCAGGAGCCACGCCATTGCAGCGCTGGGCTTGCGATTCCTCGGGATGATAATGATCGCCGCGACTCGGATTCCCAGATCTACGACGACCACGAGCACCCACACCAGCACGGTGACCTGCTGCGAATTCACGTGCGATGCCTCTCGATAGCACGGCGGCCTTCGGGAGCGTGTGTGCGACAGTCTCGAAGGAAGTGGAGAACAGTGTGCCGGGAAATCACGGGTGTTACATCACCCCGATCGGATGATGACCGGGGCGATCAGCGTCCTTAGCGTGAGGCCATGACCAATATGCCCGCAAGCACCCCTGGGGGTTTGCGCTACCCGCGTGGCACTGTGATCCTCATCGGGCTGGCCTCGGCGGTTGTCGTCTCGATTGGGATCAGCGGCATTCGCGGCATCCTTGCCCCCGTTTTCCTCACGCTGATCCTCACAATCTGCGCCAACCCGGTTCGGACCGCTCTGCTGAAGCGTGGCGTGCCCGGCGCCCTTGCCACAGGGTCGGTCATCCTCACGGTCTTCGCTTTGCTCGCCGGTTTCACCTACACGATCATCATCGCGTTCGCGCAATTCGTGTCGATGCTGCCGAACTATTCACAGCAGTTTCAGCAAGCGGGGACGGCCATCACGTCGTGGCTGTCACGCATCGGAATCAGCCACGATCAGGTCCACAGTGTCGTCACGGGCATCAACCCGGCGAACATCGCAGGCGTCGTCACCGACGCCCTCGGCAGCGTGGTGAGTATCACCGCATCCCTGGTGATCGTGCTCACGATGATGATTCTGATGGCCGCCGATGCCGTCTATTCGCGCACGATTCTGAACCAGTTGAGTGTGCGAAACCCGTACCTCGTCACGGCGTTGACCGACTACGCCTCACATGTTCGCCGCTATATGGTCGTCACCACGGTTCTCGGTGTGATTCAAGGTGCGCTCAACACAATCGCGCTGTCCATCATGCAGGTTCCAGCCGCCCTCCTCTGGGGTCTGCTTTCGTTCTTGTGCAGCTTCATCCCCAACATCGGCTACTTCTTCGCCATCGCCCCTCCGATCGTGTTCGGATTTCTGGTCGGCGGATGGCCGGTCGTGATCGCCATCATCATCGTCTATGGCGTCATCAATGCCGTGGTGCAATCCATTATCCAGCCGAGGGTCGTCGGCCACGCGGTGTCATTGAGCCAGACCATCACGTTCTTCTCGGTGTTGTTCTGGGCCGTCATTATCGGGCCGATCGGCGCTATCCTTGCCATCCCCTTGACGCTGCTGACCAAGACTTTTCTCATCGATGCGAATCCTGAAGCTCACTGGTGGCGCCCGGCCCTCGGTCCGACAAACGAGACCCGCACGATCATGAAGTCCGAGAGCCTCGCCTCAAAAACGGCCCGCAAGAACGCTAAGGCCGCCCGCACCAGCACCGACGACACGGACCCCCAGCGCCGGCCCACGCCGTGACGGGACTGCGCGCTTAGTGCGTGAAAGTGGAGATGAGGCCCTCGGTCGGCATCGGGGACTCGAGTGCATCCAGGTAGTCCACGGCCTCCTGGATGTCCAGGATGAGACTTTCAGCCAGGTTCCGACTGAGACCATTCCGCACGACGATACGCTGCACGACCATCTCGCTGATGTTGTCTGGCATGGGATAGGCCGGAATGAGCCACCCCTTGATGCGAAGGCGCTCCGACAGGTGGTAGAGGTTCCATCGGTCGGTATGGCCCTTCGTCAGTTGCCATGCGAACACCGGAATGTCCGTTCCCTCATTCCACAGTGTGAAGGCCGGCATCTTGCCGATTTCGCCCGAGAGGTACACCGCGACATCCTGTGATGCCTTTTGCACCCGGTAGTATCCGTCGTAACCAAGCCGCAAGAAGAGGTAGTACTGCAAAAGCACCTGTGCACCGGGCCGCGAAAAGTTGAGAGCGAAGCTGGGCATGTGGCCGCCGAGATAGGTGACATCAAACACCAGATCTCGGGGCAGGTCGTCGAGGGTACGCCAGACCACCCAGCCCAGTCCGGGGTAAACCAAGCCATATTTGTGGGCCGAGGTGCTGATGGATGCGACGCGCTCGAGACGAAAGTCCCACACCAGGTCGGGCTGAAGGAAGGGTGCAATCATTCCCCCCGAGGCACCGTCGACATGGATCGGAATGTCCAGGCCGGTCTCGGCCTGAATCGCGTCAAGCGCGGCCGCGATATCGGCGACGGGTTCGTACATGCCGGTGTACGTGACACCCATGATGGCCACAACACCAATGGTGTTCTCGTCCACATAGGTTTTGAGGTCAGAGCCGTCGAGCACACGATGCTCGTCGGAAATCGGCACGTAGCGAGCCTCGACGTCCCAGTAGTTGCAGAACTTCTCCCAACACACCTGCACCGCACTCGACAGCACCAGGTTGGGCTTCTCGGTCGACTTGCCATCCGCCCGACGAGCCTGCTGCCAGCGTCGCTTCAAGGCAAGCCCGCCGAGCATGCAGGCTTCAGAGGATCCGATGGTGGAGGTTCCGATGGTTGTCTCGACATCCGGGGCATTCCACAGGGTGGCGATCATTTTCCAGCAGCGCGTCTCGATCGCCGCTGTCTGCGGGTACTCGTCCTTGTCAACCAGGTTCTTGTCTGCGGACTCAGAGTAGATCTGCTGTGCTTGCGGGTCCATCCACGTTCCAACGAACGTCGCCAAATTCAGTCGGGAGTTGCCGTCGAGCATCGCTTCGTCATGGACAACCTGATAGGCCGTCTCCGGCAGAGACTCCCCCGGCGGAATCGTATTGAGCGGAAAGTCAGTCGATTCTCCGGCGCGAGCAAACAACGGATTGAGCTGGTTGCTATCGGATATCCCGGTGAAGGCGTGTGACGATTGGTCTGTCATTTCTGCAGGCTTGCGAGCGCTCATGCACGACACCATAGGAAGGAAACCGAGGTGAGTGGTCATCCCAATGGGGTGATGTCGGGTCGTGACCGCGTGCCTAAGCTCACGTCGTGGCTGCCGACCGAAAGATCCGCCTCCGCCTCGAATCCTGGGGATTCGCGATCGGAGCATTGTTCTTTGTGGTGGGAGCACTTCCGCACTACGCCCTGGCCGTCGGAGCCCCTCTCGACGATCTCACATTCTTCATCGGCGCGCTTTTCTTCACCTCAGCCGCGCTTATCCAGTTGGTACTCAGCGGCCGGCGCACGCCGCGACGCTCCGCTGACCGAGCGGATGTCGACGACTGGTGGGCGTCCGCCGTTCAATTCGTCGGAACCGTGTTTTTCAATATCAGCACGACAAATGCCTTGATCACCAGCATCAACAGCGCCACCCGGCTGAACAGCGGATGGCGCCCCGACGCATTCGGCTCGCTCTGCTTTCTCATCGCCAGCGGCCTCGCCGTGACTGCGGTCGCTCGGCGCACACAGTTCTGGGATCCGTCTGACCGTGCGTGGCGCTGCGCGTGGCTAAACATGCTCGGCTCGGTCTTCTTTGCGCTTTCGGCAGCCGGGGCGTATGTCATCCCTGCGACAACGAATTCCCTCAGCCCCACGTGGGCGAATCTTGGAACGCTACTGGGCGCACTATGTTTTCTCATCGCGGCGTTGCTCAGCCTGCGCATATCGGACCCGAGCACATCGAAAGAGACAAACGAGTGACCGAGGTGGCCAACGACAAAACCCCGGCCTCGAGAGACCGGGGTTTTACAGTGCACCCCCCCGGACTTGAACCGGGAACCCACTGATTAAGAGTCAGTTGCTCTGCCAATTGAGCTAGAGGTGCGAGTAGTTTCTTCCAGCCTGCGCTGTCCGAACCGAGATCAACAATAACATCACGTGCACGTTAGATACCAAATCAGTGAAACGCCGGGCGCGTCACGTCTGAATCACTATCGTGGAGGGTGTGACCGAACCCTCGACTTTCGCCCTCTCCGATGACCTCGCACTCGCTCTCCAGCTGGCCGATGCCGCCGATGCGATCTCGCGTTCGCGCTTCATGGCGATGGACTTGGTTGTGACGACCAAGCCCGACCGCACGCCGGTGACAGATGCCGACCAGGCCGTCGAGCGCGCTATCCGTGCGGGGCTTGCCCACGCGCGCCCCGGCGATGGCATTCTCGGTGAAGAATATGGCACCGAGGGGTCCACGCAGCGTCAGTGGATCATCGATCCCATCGATGGCACAGCCAACTTCTTGCGGGGTGTACCGATCTGGGCCACGCTGATCGCGCTCGCTGTTGACGGCGTTCCCGTTGTCGGTGTCGTCAGCGCTCCGGCACTCGGCAAACGCTGGTGGGCGACGGTCGGTGGGGGCGCCTGGATGAGAGACAAGCACAGGCCGGATCACGCGCCGGTTCCGCTGCAGGTCTCCGCGGTCTCCGAGCTCGCCGACGCCTCACTCAGCTACAACAGCATCCAGCAGTGGGATGTCGCCGGTCACCTGGAACCGCTCATCGCCCTGTCGCGCCAGGTGTGGCGCACACGCGCCTATGGCGACATGTGGTCGTACATGATGCTCGCCGAGGGGCTCATCGATATTGCCGGCGAATTCGACCTCCAGCCTTACGACATGGCTGCGCTCGTGCCAATCGTGCAGGAGGCAGGAGGGCGCTTCACCTCGGTCGACGGGCAGGAGGGCCCGTGGCACGGGAGCGCGTTGGCCACCAACGGGCTGCTCCACGAGGCCACGCTGACTGCACTGGGAACCGCGGCACCAGGCCTCAGTTCCTGAACCTCTTCACGGCATCCCACGATTCGGCGATCTCCGCAGGCGGCGCCGAATCCCCCAGCGCAGCGAGTGTGTCCGTGACGATCGGCAACAGATCTTCCTTGGGCACCCACATCGACACCGGTCCGATCGTCGCGCCGGAACCATCGGCCGCCTCGAAGGTCGAACACATGGCGACGACCTCCGGGTTTGCTCCAGCACAAACCACAAGTGCGGGCACAGCCAGCACCGCAATGGTCGCCAGTGAAATGAAACGAGCTCTACTCTCCAGAATCCTCCTCCGCTTCCCTGGTTCGCCCTCCGAGCTGTCACGGTTTCTTGCATCGAATCCCTCGGAGACTACGAACCTCGCGGCATCGCCCTGTCACCACCCGGGCCATCTACCCCAATCGGTCTCTTGGACATCGAAAAGCGGACTCCCCGTCGGGCTCGCAGCAGAAGCAACAATCTCGTCGAGGCTCGCATCCCCGTAGCGGGAGAATTTCACGGCTAAATTCGGGCGATACGGATCTCGTTCGACGAAGGCCACCGGCGAGGTGTGACCTCCGTGCAGCCACACACAGCCATCACCGCGCTCGCCACTGAATCCGGGCGCGTACTCGTGCGCTCCACCCGGCATGAGGAGCGGGGGAAGCTGCGCGTTCTGCCGAAACTCACTCGCAAATGCCACTGTTAGGTAGCGCTCACTGTCTAAGGCGTCAGCGGCCCTCATGACCGGTCGTTCGGCCTCACTGCGTTCAGTACGAGACACCGCGTAACCGGCACCACTTTCTCCACGGATGGAATACCGAACTTCGCTGCTGCCATCCGCAACGACAACACACGACCCCGACTCATCGTCCCGAGGAGATGAACGAATGGTCCGCCAGTCCCCTCGACGACAGGTCTCTGCGATCTACTCGACGAAGCCACGCTCGCGGCGTAGGGAATCGGGCCCCGTACGTAACGCCTCCTGATCGTTTCCAGTAGTGCACCGATCTCCGGCTGGCTACACTCGCGCCATGGAGACCACGGGCAAGGTTGGTGCGGGGCACTTCGCCTGGTTCTGGCGATTCAAGTACTGGATCGTCCTGACGTTGATTGTTGTGTCGTACGTACTCTGTGCCTACCAAGTCACTCCGAATCTCAGCGCCGTGACGTTGCTGGTGCAGCTCGTGACGGTCGCCGCAATCTTGCAGGTCACCGAGGTTCCACCGCTGGTGCTCCGCGTAGCCCACATCGTGCTGTCCGTGGCCGCAGCCGCCAGTATCGTCGTGTGGTTCGCCGGCCTTCAGGGACGTGGTCTGTACGTTGTGTTGTCGGGCTCCGCGATGCTCGCGTACTTCGTGGCCCCCGTCGCGATCCTGCGGCATCAGTTCACCCGGCCGAAGATCGATGTGCAAACCCTCCTGGCAGCCATCTCGGCCTACGTTTTGGTCGGAATGTTCTTCACCTTTCTCTACAACTTCATCGCTCTCGTCACTCCGACTCCGATCTTTGGTCCGGGCACCGAAGACACCCTCACCAGCCAGCTGTTTTTCTCGTTCAGCACCCTCACGACGACCGGTTACGGCAATCTCGTCCCCAGTGGTGAAACGGTGCAGAGTATCGCCATCGCCGAGGCGATCACGGGGCAGCTTTTTCTGGTCATTGCCGTCGCGCGGGTCGTCACGGGTTGGGTGCCGAGATCCCGCGCCAGGCCAGAGTGACGGCAATTCAACCGAATCGCGTTCAGTGCGTCTGATCGCCTGAATCCACGCCAGAAGCAGTTGCCAACTCCTGTAGCGCAGCGAGACTCTCACTCTCCGCGACCGAGTCAAGTACAATCCAACCGATCCGGCCGTTGCCCACCTCGGCAGCGAACTCAGCGATCGCCTGCGACGGCGTGAGTCCCTTCGCCTTCGCAGTCAGCAGCTCCCTGACCCAGGCGCCCCGAGCGTTGCGCGCACGATTTCCTCCGTCGGTACAAAAAACGAAATTGGCGGCATCCGTAGCGTCATCGAACCACAAGTACCCCACCGGCTGGCTCCCCGCAGCAACCGTGACGTACCGAAGCGGACCATCGATCCGCTCACCGTAACGTGGCGGCTCATCGACCACCGTGAAATGCAGATCTTCGTTCTTCCACCCGTGGTCGGGACGAGGTGCATCACTCATTGACACTCTTCTCGCTCAAGAGGTGTCATGTACCTCGATCATCCAGTATTGCGCGATCGACCCGGTACTTAATTCGCGACACGGCCGGCTCGGCGAGCATTATGTCTGCAGGATGCCGCGGTGCCCGAGACTCACGTTGCTCCCTGCCCGCGCGTTCCATTCCCACCGACGCCGACCTGCCAGGTTTCTCGTGGCGGGCGACGATCGCCGCCTGCCGCTTCAGAGTCAGCCGCCTGCCGCTTCAGAGTCAGCCTCCCGCCGTCGCGGCGTGGTTGCGCGGCGGTTCGTCGTCACCCCGAGACAAAACAAGGCCACCCGGTCGGGTGGCCTTGTTTGCTCAAGAGTGTGTGACAGCAACCAGTGGTGGAGATGCGGGGAATTGAACCCCGGTCCACTGCTGTGGTCATATGCCTTCTACGGGTGTATCCAGTGAAATCGTTCTACTCGGCTCCGGAATTTGCCACTGGCACCTAATCCGACAAGCCCAGCCTTCGTTTAAGTCCCTCTACACCCCGCGGCTCAATGTAGAAGCAATCTCTCTAAATTGCGCCAGGGTCCGAGTAGAGAGCATTCCCGGTCTGACGGACTTCTTTAGTGCGCTCGCTTAGGCAGCGAGGGCGAAGTCAGTGCGCTTTGAATTGGCACTTATTGTTTTGCTGGGAGCGTTTACGAGATAACCCTGCATCCTCGACCCGCTTCTCATAATTGCGCAGGCAATGTCGAAACCGATCATCCCCCTGCACACCTACTGTCAAGAATCGACACTGAGGTGGGTTGTTGTCACACACTGTTGAGTTTCCAATTGCAGAACCCGAAACGTTCATTTCGACCTCTGCAGCTTCTTACTCTACAACATCAGCGACGGGCGATTTATGCCTACTTTCGGCGTTAGTCTCCGAGGTTCTTTCGAGCGGAGATCGCCCGATCCGACTCTCGCTTGTCTTGACGCTCACGCAGAGTCTGACGCTTGTCATACTCCTTCTTACCCTTGGCGACGGCGATCTCAACTTTCGCCCGCCCGTCCGAGAAGTAAATCTTCAGCGGAATGAGGGTGTAGCCGCCCTCTTTCGTTTTGTGGCTGATCTTGATGATCTCCTGCTTGTGCAGCAAAAGCTTGCGCTTGCGCCGAGGAGGGTGGTTCGTCCAGGTTCCAGCCTTGTACTCGGGAATGTGAACCGCATCCAGCCACGCTTCGCCGCCGTCGATAAACGCGTATCCGTCAACGAGAGACGCCCGACCTGCGCGCAGCGACTTGACCTCGGTGCCGCTCAAGACCATCCCGGCCTCATACGTGTCTTCGATGAGGTAGTCGTGGCGCGCTTTGCGATTGGTGGCTACGACCTTTTCGCCACGTTCCCTAGGCACGGAATTCTCCTTGATTGATCGATGTGTGCGCCGGTCGAACACCGGGCAGCCCATCAGTCTAGCGGCCTGATGAGGTCTACGTCCGCATCGAGAATGCTATACAGATCGAACCGCAGCCATTAGGTTCAGTACCCACGGGGCATCCGTCCTGCAGCAGGACGGGCAGCCACCCTGGGCAGCAGAGGGCAGGCGTCCATCGATACCGGGAGGAAATCATGAGTTTTTGGAGCGACATCTGGCACGTCATCTGGCTCTTCTTCTGGGTCTTCGCTTTCATCGCCTACCTTTTTGCACTCTTTTCGGTCATCAGCGACTTGTTCCGTGATCAAAAGCTCAATGGCTGGTGGAAGGCATTGTGGATCATCTTCTTGGTTTTCCTGCCGTTCTTGACCGTTTTGGCGTATCTCATCGCTCGCGGACGCGGTATGGCTGAACGCCAGGTGAAGTCCGTGCAGCAGGCCCACAGGGAGACAGAGGGCTATATCAAGAGCGTCGCGGGGTACAGCGCCGCCGATGAGATCGCGAAGGCGAAAGCGCTGATGGACTCAGGGAGCATCTCGCTCCAGGAATTTGAGCAGCTCAAGGCGCACGCTCTCGCCCAACAGCGCGCTTAACACGACAACGGCCAGTCGGCGGGAGAATCCTCACGCCGACTGGCCGAACTCGTTCGGTCTAGACCTTCAGATAACGCGAGATCGCAAAATTGGCTGAGATCGCCGCGAGAACGGCACCGAGCACCAGCAACATCGGAACCACGGCAAAAGCATCGTCGAGGCCGACCAGAGCGAACCCTTGCAACCGTGAGCCGAGATACCCCTGCACGAACCATTGCACCAGTCCGACAACCGCCCCGCCCGCCAGGATCGAGCCGAGCAGCGCGGCAAAGACTCCTTCGAGGATGAAGGGTGTCTGAATAAAACGGTTTGACGCACCGACGAGGCGCATGATTCCGAGCTCCCGACGTCGTGAGAACGCCGACAGCCGAATCGTCGTGGCGATCAGCAACACCGCCGCAACAAGCATCAGCGAGGCGATCCCGATGGCGGTGTAGCTCGCCACATTCAGAACCGAGAAGATCTGGTCAAGATACTTGCGCTGATCCGCGACGTTCTCCACACCCGCGACGCCCGACAGGCTTTCGACAAGCACATCCGATTGAGACGGATCCTTCAGATTCACCCAGAATGTTTGGTTCAACTGGTCAGGCGTGGCATAGTCGGCAACCGGGTTTCCGGCGAACTGCTTCTGAAAGTTCGAAAAGGCTTGCTCATGCGTCTCAAAGTAGAACTTATCGATGAACGGGGACAACGTTGGCGATTCCAACTGCTCCTTCACCGACGCGATCTGCTCCGCGCTCGCTTCGCCGGCCGTACAGGTCTCCCCCGTCGAATACGACGTGCACATATAGATACCGACCTGTGCTTTGTCGTACCAGTAATTCTTCATCTGACCGATCTGCATCTGGATCAGGATTGCCGCGCCCACAAAGGTGAGCGAGATGAAGGTCACAAGCACGACCGAAATAACCATCGAAACGTTGCGGCGCAGGCCGCTTGACGCTTCGGAGAGTACGAGTCCGAGTCTCATCGGGTAGGTCCTACAATCTGTTCCCCGGTCTGATCGGGGCTCGCACCCGGAGCTCGCAGTCCGAGTTTCTCGGCCAGGGTGAGCTGTTCGGTCACCTCGTGCTGGGTGACCGGAAACGCCGGCCTGGTCATGGAACGGCCGGACTCGTCGGGGAGGGTCGGCTCGGCACTCGGTACGTCGGCGGCAGCGGCCGGAACCGGCTGCTGGGCGGGCTTCGACAGTTGAGCCTGGGCGGCAACGGCCGCGAGGGCCGCCGCCTGAGCCTGCACCTGAAGCGCCTGCGCTTGTTGAGCCAATGACTGCGCATGAGCGAGTGCCTCGGCCTGGGCCTGAGCCTCGGCCTGCGCCTGAGCCTCGGCCAGGGCCTGGGCCTCGGCTCGCGCCTGCAACTCGTGCTGCGCCTGGGCGAGCTCGGCCTGCTGCGCTTGTTCCGCGGCCATGTTCTCAGCCCAGCTGGCCGCGGCAGGAGCCTCTGCAGGAGCCGCTGCAGGAACGGCCACGGGGATCGGAATCGAGGGGTACGTGAGGGCTTCAGATGCCGCCTGCGCAATTGCTGCACTCACAACGACTGGTGCGAGGCCACCGTTGGCGAGTGCCGTGGCAGAAGCCGCCGCATCCGCCGCACTGACGATGGTATTGATTGCGGTCGTGGCGTAGCCACCCTGACGCTCATCACGAACGATCTGCCCACCGGACAACTCGATCACGCGACGCTTCATCTTGTCGACGATGCCGGCTTCATGTGTGGCCATGACGACGGTAGTTCCGGCCGCATTGATGCTGGCCAGCAGCGACATAATTCCAGCGCTTGTCGTCGGGTCAAGGTTTCCGGTCGGCTCGTCGGCCAGCAGAATCTGCGGTTTGTTCACGATGGCACGCGCAATCGCGACACGCTGCTGCTCACCGCCCGAGAGCTCGTGCGGGAACCGGTGCGACTTTTCGGCCAGGCCGACCATCTGCAGGGTGTCGGGAACAGCTTCCTGAATGAATCCGCGGGACTTGCCGATCACTTGCAGACTGAAGGCGACATTGTCGTAGACGGTCTTGTTCGGCAGCAAGCGAAAGTCTTGGAAGACGACTCCGAGGTTGCGCCGAAAATACGGCACCTTGCGATTGGAGATCGACCGCAAGTTCTGACCCAGCACGTGAATGCTGCCGCTTGTCGGCTTCTCCTCCTTCAACATCAGTCGAAGGCAGCTCGATTTTCCGGACCCGGAGGCGCCGACCAGGAACACAAACTCGCCGCGCAAAATTTCAACGTCGATGGAGTTCAGGGCCGGTCGGGTCGTCCCAGGGTATTGCTTAGTGATGTGATCAAAACGGATCATGGCCTCTTGAGCCTAGGCACGCATCCGGGTTTTCCCACCGCGACATACCGCTGACGCGTGACTCGCTGTAAAAACTGACTGAAATTTAGTCTTTCGGAGACTGTTTGCGCCAGCGGATGCCGGCGGCGATGAAGCCGTCAAGGTCGCCATCGAACACATTCGACGGGTTGTTCACCTCGAACTCGGTGCGCAAGTCCTTGACCATTTGGTACGGAGCGAGCACGTAGCTGCGCATCTGGTCGCCCCAGCTCGCGGTGATCACACCAGCCAGTTCTTTCTTCGTTGCGGCCTCGGCTTCGCGCTGCACAAGAAGCAAACGAGACTGCAGCACCCGCATGGCGGCTGCCCGGTTTTGAATCTGGCTCTTCTCGTTCTGGCAGCTCACCACGATGCCCGTCGGCAAGTGGGTGATGCGCACCGCGGAGTCGGTTGTGTTCACCGATTGGCCGCCGGGTCCGCTTGAACGGAACACGTCGACTCGAATGTCATTGTCAGGAATCTCGACAGATTCGGTCTGTTCGATCAGAGGAACAACTTCGACCGCCGCGAATGAGGTCTGGCGTTTGCCAGCCGAGTTGAAGGGACTCATCCGCACGAGGCGGTGGGTACCTGCCTCGACACTGAGCGTTCCGAAGGCGTAGGGCGCATCGACCTCGAATGTCGTCGACTTGATGCCGGCTTCTTCGGCATAACTCACGTCGAGAACGCTCGTGGAGTAGCCGTGCTGCTCGGCCCAACGCAGGTACATACGCATGAGCATTTCGGCGAAGTCCGCCGCATCCACGCCGCCGGCACCGGCCCGAATGGTGATCACCGCGGGACGCGGGTCGAATTCGCCATTCAGCAGTGTCTGCACTTCGAGTTCACCGAGCACTTTCTGCACGCTTTTCAACTCGCTGGCTGCCTCATCGGCGGATTCGGGATCGCCCTGTCCGTCGAACGCCATCTCGACGAGCACGGCAAGGTCGTCGAGCCGCGTGTCGATGCTGGTCAATTTCGCAAGCTCCGCCTGACGATGACTGAGGGCACTGGTGACCTTCTGGGCACGCTCGGTGTCGTCCCAGAGGTCGGGAACGCCCGCTTGCTCACTCAGGTCGGCGATGTCGGCGCGGAGTCGATCGACGTCGATCACCGACCGGATGTCGCCAAACGTGGCCCGCAACGCGGCAATCTGCTCCGAGAAATCCTGCTCATCCATGTCTCGCCCAGCCTACCGGTCTGGCGTAGCATCGACACCGTCATGAGTTCAGCCGAACGTCCATTCACCCTCCGCTCCGTCGCCGTTGCAGCTTTTCTTCCCACGCTGCTCTTTTCGATCGGCGAAGGCTCCATCATTCCGCTGCTCCCCCTTGTCGCCCATGACCTCGGTGCCTCACTCGCGATCGCGGGTGTCATCGCCGCCATGGTCATGGTCGGTGAACTGATCGGTGATATTCCGAGCGGATGGGTTGTGTCACGTATCGGGGAACGTAACGCCATGATCAGCGCGTCTGTCCTCACCGTCGTCGCCGTACTCGTCTGCATCGCCGCCCCGAACCCGCTCGTACTGGGTATCGGTGTGTTCGTCATCGGCCTGGCCACAGCGGTCTTCGCACTTGCTCGGCACGCCTTCATGACCAGCTACGTTCCACTCGCCTACCGCGCCCGGGCGCTGTCAACGCTCGGCGGCATCTTTCGCGCCGGCTGGTTCGTCGGGCCATTCCTCTCGGCCGGCATCATCCAGCTCACGGGCGGCGTTCAGGGCGTCTTCTGGCTGTTTATCGTCTGTTCTGCGGGAGCCGGCATCCTGCTGCTGTTCCTCACCGACCCAGAAAAGACCTTCGGCCCTGCGCAGTTGGCCGCCGCCCCGGACGGATCGATGCACCATGCCGGGGCCGAGCTGGCCTCTGAAGAATCCGTGGGGCTGTTTCACTCGCTCTGGCTGCACCGCTCGGTTCTCGCACGACTCGGCACAGCGGCCGGGCTGGTCGGCGCCATGCGGGCGAGCCGGGTCGTGCTGCTCCCCCTCTGGGCCGTGAGCATCGGCCTGGATGCCCCCGCAATCGCGCTGATCATCGGCATCGCCGGCGGACTCGACTTCGCCCTGTTCTATGCCAGCGGCCAGATCATGGATCGGTTCGGGCGCATCTGGACGGCGCTTCCTTCGATGATCGGACTCGCCAGCGGATTCCTCGTGCTTGCCTTCACCCACAATCTGCCAGACAACGCTTCCTGGTTTATCGGAGTGGCCCTGTTCTTGGCCCTGGCCAACGGGGTCGGCAGCGGCCTCCTGATGACGCTCGGTGCCGATCTCGCCCCTCGCCCCAACCCTGCCCAGTTCCTCGGCGCCTGGCGTTTCACCGGTGATGCCGGCAGCGCCGCAGCGCCCCTGCTCGTGGCCGGGCTCACCGCCGTCGCTTCGCTTTCAGTCGCCAGTGGCGTGGTGGGCGTGCTCGGTCTCGTCGGCGCCGTGTTGCTCGCGCGTTACATCCCACGCTATGCCCCTCACCGACGAGGGCCCCAGCAAAGTGCGATTCAATAAAGGGATGCGTACCAAAGCCCCAACCATCGACCCCATTCATCTCGACGGACTGACCGATGCCGATGGCCTCGACATTGACGCCGGCGCGAGCCGCGAGGCAGAGAGATACACCGGCGCCGAGTTGGGCGGGCGCGATCTCACCGGCATTAGTTTCAGCGAGTGTGAGTTTCGCCAACTCTCCCTGAACGACACGAAGCTGCGCGGTGCATCCTTTTCGGAGTGCATCGTTACCGACCTGCACGCCCCCGTCTTCAGCGTCCCTCGCTCGATCTGGCGCGATGTGCGCATCGAACACTCCCGGCTCGGCTCGGTGGAAGCCTACGAAGCCACTCTGCGCGGGGTACAGATCGACGGTTCAAAGCTCGACTTCGTCAATCTGCGCAGCGCCCACCTGACCGATGTGCTGCTGTCGAACTGCATCATCGAAGAGTTGGATCTCGGCGGCGCGACGATTCAGCGTTTGGAGCTGCGCGACTGCCGTATCGGCACCCTCGACGTGACAAACGCAAAGCTGAAAGATGTCGACCTGCGTTCAAGCGATTTCAGTGCCATCCGCGGCATCGAAGGGCTGCGCGGGGCGACCATCGACGATGCCCAGCTCTCACAGCTGGCTCCCCTGCTCGCAGCGCATCTCGGCCTGCGCGTCGAGTAGCAGCGCCCGGTTAGGTCAACGCCCCGGCCGTGCGTTCGAGATCTGTCGTGGGCTGATCCCGCTGAGTGGCAAGAGCCGCGCCCGCGGCGACACAGACGACGACGATCGCCACGATCTGCTGCACTTCGAATGACTCGCCCAGCACGAGTGCACCGAAGACCGCGGCAATTGCCGGGCCACAGCTGGTGATGATCGAGTACACGCGCGGAGTGATGCGGCGCAGAATATATGTGTCGAGCGTGTACGGGAAGGCGCTGGACAGCACGCCCACGGCGACGAGCAGCCCGATTACTGCCCATGTGAGCGCCGACAGCTCGACCGTGATGAGCGCGACCGGCAGAATCAGAAGGAGGCTGACCACTCCAGCGATCGAGATGCCCTCGAGGCCGGGAAATGTGTGTGCAACACGTCGGGTGAGTAAAATGTAGGCCGCCCAGGCGCCCGCCGCAATCAGAGCGAAGACGATTCCGAGCAGGCTGATCTCGCCGCCGGTCCAGGTGAGCAAGACCACTCCGCCCGCCGCGAAGAGGGCGCACAGCACGTCGAGCAGGCGCCGCGAGGTGGCCAACGCGAGCGCGAACGGACCGAGAAATTCGATGGTGGCTGCGATACCCAGGCCCAACAGGTTGACCGACTCGTAGAACGCCAGATTCATCACGGCGAGTACGACGCCGAGCGCCAAGGCCGGCCAGATCAGACGCCAGCTGAAACTGGAACGTTTCGGGCGGTAGAACGGAAGCAGTGCGCAGAGCATGACACATTGACGGGCAGCAACGACGACGGGTGCGCCGACCAGAGGGATCACCAGACCGGCCAGTGACGATCCGAAATTGATGCTCACTTCGGTGGCGACTTGGGCGCCCGCCCCGATCATTCGGTCTTTCTGAGTCGTCACTCTTCTCCTTGCCGGCATCCGACACGGATACTGAACGAGCGTACCGGGCGTCAGCGGAAGATCGCTCGGGCCTCGGCCGTCACCTCGAGGGGAAGGCCTACCGGCAACACGAGCGTGAGTACCGGCGGGCGCCACGCTGAACGCAGCGTTACCGTGGCACTGTAGCCATCGAGCGACTCCGCCTGGGTCACCCTGAGCCCCTCAAATTGCGGGTGCGGTGCGACAGCGAGGAAGCCATCGACGGCCTGGCGAACACGGAGCGAGTCCAGCCGCGGACGCAGCTTTCCCTCCTCGATGGTCACTGCGCCCAGGTCAAAGGCCTCGGCCCCGGCGAGCGCCGCCGCGTCGGCCAGGCTGAACAGCCGTTTGCGCTCCAGGTAGAGCGAGGTGGCAGCGGTGAGTACGAGAATCAGCACGAGGGCGAGCATGCCGTAGAACACCGTCAGAATCAGAGTTGAACCGGTGTCGCCGCTGATGCGCCGCCTGGTCACTGCGCGCCCCAGAATCGCGACACGGTGTGGCTGGCGCGTGCTTCGAGTGGGATGCGTGCGGTGTCGTGCAGCGAGAGCACGTCGGGAACCAGCGGTAGCGCAATGCTGATCCTCACTGTCACCCTCACGATTCCCTGCCGTTTCAAGCATCCGGCAACCGGATTGTCGCACTCGATTGTGATGGTTGAATCGTCAGCGTCGAGACCATAGTCGGCCAGTCCGAATTCGATAGCGCGCAGCGCCCGCGCGCGTGCCTCGGTCTCGTCCGGTGCTTGCACGAACACGCGCGCTGCGTGCCGCGCCGCTCCTTCAATGGCGAGCGCACCACTTTGGAGCGCCGAGAGCGTCACAACCAGGTAGACGAGGGGAACCAGAAGAATCATCCCGGCGGTGATGAACTCGAGTGATGCCGAGCCGCTCTCGCTGCCGGCCCGACGACAAGGCTCAGTCCAGACTTTCCACCGCAGCATGGCCCACCACCCTCACACCGCGGTCGAACCCGAGCAGGCCCAGGAGGGGAAGCGGAGCCCTGACCCGAACCTCGACGCTTGGGAAGCCGTATTGGGTGCCATAGGCGGCGGTAATGTGTGACGCGTAGACCGGTCCGATGGCCGATTCAATCAGGTCCCTGGTTCGTTCGGCCCCGTCGGACGGACCGTTCCCGGCGAGCGCCGCGTATCGGGCGCCCTCCGACGCGGCGTCGAGGAGTGTCGTACGCACATACAGCGCCAGCGCAAGCTGGATCACCGACAGTGTCAGGAGCGTCAACAACGCTGCGACGAGCACGAACTCGGCCACAGCCGAGCCCTCATCGTCGCCGACTGCCGTACGCCCGGCAAGAGTCACAACCCGGAGACCTTGTCGATCGCTTGTTTGAACACACCGCTCAGTGCCGGACCCGCCAGCGCCCAAATGATGATTACTAACCCGGCGGTCATCAGTGTGATCAACACCCAGCCCGGAACGTCGCCCGTGTCATCCGTCCATCCCCGTCTCATTCGACGCCACCAGACCAACATCATCGTCTCCTTCTCTCGTTGTGACTGCTTGTACGGTCAAAATCCGGTTTGAAGTACGTAGAGCCCCGGGTAGACGGCGAAAAGAATCGTCATCGGCAGGATCAGGAATACCAGGGGGACCATCATCGAATAAAGATGCTCCTAATGAAACTTCGGTCGGAGTTCAGAAACACGCGGCACTCCATCAGCGATGAGGGTCTTGCAGATTGTGCGGCCGACTGCGAGCAGCATCGGCGACGGGCCCCGAGCCCCGGCGCGTACTCGAAAGTGAACTTGACTGAGAATGGCTGCCGCTTCGGCCACATCGCTTGCCAAGCTCGGTGTCACCAATCTGGTAAGTCGCGTGAACCTCGTAGTCAGGTAGGTAAGTTGTCCCGAGCCCGCCAACAGCGCACCCGTCGATGGCCCCGATGGTCCCGTCGTTGGTGACGGCGACGCGGCGTGCACTCCGGCGCCGTCTACGCTCATGGCAGTTTCGTGGCGCGGACGGGCTGTGTGTACCTGACGGTCGCCTCAGCCGCCAACGGAGCTCTTGTCCGGCCATCGGCGGCGTCCGATTGACATCGACAGCAATAGTTTTGCGGTGCTGCCACCGGCACTCTAGCGACAACCCAATCGTCCAACATAACCGAGCCCTCCGGCATGGAATCCCTACCCACCAATCGGTGTGGGTCATAAGTGACGTGGTCAATCCGTGCTTTGTTTCCGGAACCAATGACCGAGTAAGTCTCGACGGTGAAGGCCCCCTTGTCCTCGGGGCTGCCCACCTTGAATGGCACCATCGCGCTGCCGTCTTAGCCCCACTCCATGCGTTGGGCCGCTCACGAAGGCTGGCCCGGTGCCAGCAGACAGCGCGCTCCGACAGCCGAACAGTTCGTCATCGGGCCGTGCAGCTTGCTCGCAGCGCCTACCGTCGCACCTCCACGCCACTGACCGGCAGTCGTCGACGAGGTCGGCTTGTCGGATAAGAACGCTCATCGCCACACTCACAGTGGTTTTCCTTGCAGCCGCAATCACCGCACTCACACTTCGACCCAAGAGCACCACGTTGCTCATCCAGCGCTCAGCACCTCTCAATATCCCTGCCCGTGTCCACATCCGGGTCTAGCCGTTAAACACCTCTCGCCCAGCAGCCCGAAGACATACCGGGCGAGAGGGCGAAGCGGAGAATTACCAGTCGCTACTACCATCATCTGGAGCGTTGCACGTCCAGTGGACGGTCCAGTTGCCAGGGCCACCAGAAACCCAATAGCTGGCGACATTCAACCCAGGGATAAGCAGTAAGCCACCCGACGAGCTGTTGCTGCCACCAGCGTTATTGCACGTCATGTTGGAACCGACACCGATGGTGTATCCACCGTCGGACGATGAGCCGCCACCGCCACCGCCACCGCCACCGGAGTTGCCACCGCCGCCACCGCCAGAGTAACCGCCACCGCCACCGGAGTTGCCACCGCCACCACCGCCACCACCGCCGCCGGAGTAACCGCCGCCGGAGTTGCGTGCTGCTTCGTCTGCTGCTGCCTGTGCTGCTGCTGCGGCTTCGGCTGCCTTCTGCGCTTCGACAGCGTCGTGGGATGCGCGGACGGCTTCCGCTGCAGCAGCGTAGGCGGTCAGGGTTTCGACAGGATTGGCTTTCTTGTCCTTGAACGCTGCGATTGCTGCGGTAAGTGCGTCGCGTTCGCCCTGGCCGGCGGAGACTGAACCGTCGAGGCGGCCCTGACCGTGCGCTGGCACCGACTCGATGACGGCCGGGAACGTGTCAAGCAGGTTCTGGGTGCCGGTAGCGACCTTGCTGATGAGCTTGCCAGTGTCGTCCGTCGCCTTGGTCTTGGCGGCGATGAGCTTGCCCAGCTTCTCGGTGACCGCCTTGATGTCGTCGGTCTCCTGCGTCTCGTTGGCCGTCGGTGCGTCCGGGGTCGCGATGACCTTAGTGCCCTCGACGAGCTTGCCGGTCTTCACGTCGAGGGTGCGGTCCGCGGCAATGCCTGTGAACAGCTTCTCGAAGGTCTTGCGCTCTCCGTCGACAGCGAGGCGAGCGGGCTCATCAACGATGCCTTCGACCGCGGTGACAAGAGCGCCAACCTGAGTGTTGAAAGCCCCGGCATCCACGACAGTCGTGCCGAGCAGGTCAGACTTCGTAGCGTCCGCCTTCTTCGCCAGGGCGAGCGCCTTCATCGCCTCGGTGTAGTCGGTGACCGCCGCGGTGTGAGCCGCCTTGTTGGCGGCTCCTACAGCAGCGAAGGCCGCACCAGTCCCGCCGGCTACAAGCAGCAGGGCGAGGCCAGCAGCGAGTCCAACCTTGGTGGGCTTCGGGAGAGCGTTGAATCGCGACTTGACGTTCAGTTCAACGGGCGCGTCAGCTACAGCATCGGCATCGGACAGCTCTACAGTCTCAGGTTCGAGGGGGCTCGTCGAGCCGGGGTCAAGATTTGACATGGTTTGATGTTCCTTCGTTTCACGGTGCTCCCGCCCCGAACATTGTTCCGAGATGACTCAGAATTTAGGGCGGCAGCCGAAGCCACCGCCCTCACACACTGTCGGCCTCCACGACGATTTCGTCATCCGCGCGGACATGCAGTTCGCCGACACCGAGCTTCTCGAGCGAATCCAAGTACGTCCGTTCCGTGTACGCGTTCAACCAGATGATGTTCTCACCGACCGGCCGCTCAAATTCGCTGAACGGGGCGTAGTTCGTGGTGAACAGAATCAGCGGGATTTCCTCACGCCATTCATCGAACTCAAGGACAGGGCCGTCCTTCCGAGTGAACAGCGCAGTCAGCGTGTCCTCAGACAGGTCCTCAACGACGAACTGTCCTTCCTCCTCCAACGTCGCCACGACCGTCGCCTGCGCCTTCGCGGCCAGAACAGCGAGATGGTCAAGGCGAGCTTCCAAGTACGGGTCGTCCTCAGCGTCCATCTCAGGGAGTTCGACATACCCCACGATGATTTGTTCGACGAGTTCTGTCACAGTGTCAGCGAACAGGGCTGCGCCAGACGGAACAACGAACGCGTACGGGAACGGCGCGCCGTCCTCACGAGTGGGGAGTTCGTCGTCCGGGGAAGGGCTGATTGCAAAAGCCATGTGGTCCTTGGTTGTTTGGGGGGGGGCGCCAAGTGGCGTTCCTAGTCGAGCTACGCGCGGGAAGGGAGACTTCGGCGTGGGCTACCACCAACCAATATTACTGTACGAGCGTACGGTCAGTGCCGCTATTCGTACAGATATCTCATTGTGGATGCCAAACAGCGCGGCGGGAGGGGCCACTGCAAATTGCTCAGATGTCCCCTTCCACCTCAACGTCTAGTGAGTTGACGCCGGGCACCGACACGACCTTGCGCGGTGTTTGTAAATAGCCCCCGGGGCGAACAGCCGGTTGGGAAATTGGGCGACTATCTCCCTCCAAATCGCGCGGGTTGAGAGCTCATCAGCCGAACGGGCTAGGCCTTTACTCAAGTTGCGTGCGCCTTGCGGGTCGGTTAATGCGATTTCGGTGAGCAGCCGTCCAATCTTGCAGTGACGGGTAGACGGGCGCGCTGCTATTAATGACTCGAACATGGAAGTTCACTTTCGAAAGTGAGGGCTGCGCCGCCTTGTGATGCTGGAGCGCCGCTTACTCGGTGACGGCCGTTTGAGGCCGAAGCCCTGATATGGGTTCATCCCGTACCCTGCGGCGGGTTTCAAGGAACTGCCTTTAATCAGCGGTTCCGACATTCCTGCCCGGAGGGGGGACGGGGGCTTCGGGGGGCAAACTCCTTTCATTCTGGGTAGCTCCACGCGACAAAGCTTTGAGGGGCTCTCCGTCCGCAATCCTCACATACCCCGAAGGGCGGGGGGCAGGGGGGGCATTGGGGGAGGATTCTCGTCCAGCTTCATTGATGGACGAAACGACTCAGGACCTGAAGATTCTTAGAGAGCGAGTTCAGAAGTGTCGCCTCTAAAGCGGGGATAACGAAACGGCGGAAAAATGCCCCCCTTCTCCCCCTGTCCCCCTCTTTGCTTGCCTCAATCCAAGCACCCTGAGGAAATCTTTTGCCGATGTCTCAAAAATCTTCCTACCCCGCACCTATCTGGAAGTAACAGAAAGGTCCCCCCCCCATGGATTCATTGACCGCCGGCTTCGATGCCGACACCGCCAGGATGCAGAAAGCATCATCCGAGCTTCAGGCCGCACACCTGACGCTGGTACCGCAATCCTCCAGCTCAGCACTGGCAATTCAGATGGGCCTACGCGGAGCAATCCCAACTGGGACCGAACATACGTACCCGCTGACCATCACGATTCCGGCCCAGAGCGATGCGTTCGATAGCGCCATCGCTATGGCCTCCTGCGAGAAGGTCTTCAAACGGCTCCGCACCGGATGGGTGGAGTCGTCCTCCAACGGCATGCTGCAGGCGTACGCCGGTGTCACCCTTTCCACCCCCGAGGCGTATCAGCAGCTCATCTCCAGCCTCCCCGCCGTGACCGCGACGCAATCCTCTGTGCCACTCGCCCAGCTGACTTTCGGCAACGCCGTCATCGTTGCCCCAACCGCAGGTTTCGCACTCGCTGACGGCGACCGCGGCAGGCTGACACCTCTCAGCCCGCAAGAGTTGCTGGGCGTTGGCGTCGTACTGGATGTAGCTAGTGACACCCGTACGGCGCTCGTCCGCGGTTACGACACCCGCGAGCACGACGACCAGACCAACGGGATTCGAGACCGATTCAATCGACGTACAACATCGCTCGAGATGCGCCAATGGGCACTCGATGCAGGCTGGCAAGAAACCAGCAGCGGCGCGACCAGTCACGACTATCGCCGTGACAACCTCATAGCGCGGCTCCCACATGGGTTATCGACGTTTCTCCAGCTAGACGCAGATTCTGGGAAATTGACGGAGGTGCTCCGGCCGTTCGACCTTTACGCAAAGGCCCAAGCGAAAGCTCGTGCGAAACCTGAGGAGACCGCTGAGGAACTCGCTACGCGGCTGGTCGAGGAAGGACACGTCACCACAAAGACCGAGCTCTTTGCCGCGCGCGGCCGCGCAGTTCAGGTGAACCGCAACCAGCCCACGCTGGCTGTGATTACCCAGTTCGCCGATTCCATTAAGAGCGCGGTTCTGAACACCGATGGTGGCATGCCCTTGGCTTTCGCAACTCAAACCGATGGAGTGGTCGAGGGGATTATTTCAGTAGCCCCTTCGGGTTCGGTCCGACGATGGAACGAGCGAAACGGCACCGGTCTTCTCATCGCCGCAGCCCAGCTTGTCCGCACCCGTGAGGGGAAGAACGGCCCATCGGTCGAGTACGACCATTCTGTGCCACCTTCCATCGTGAGCGGGACGCTCGAGGCCTTGCAGGGCCCCGGCATGCTACCGCCCGTCGAGCATGTCGCGACCGAGCCGGTTCTCACTCCTGAAGGCCGCATCGCACGTCACCCCGGGTACAACCGCGCCGCCAAGGCGGTCATTACGATGCCCCACCGCGACCGCTCGCGGTGGCTGCGGGACTACGTGGTACCCGACAACCCGAGCAAACAAGACGCTCAGGCTGCCTACGACTTCCTCCGCACGGAACTCCTGGAATCCTTCCCATTCGCAACGCCGGTTGACCAAGCGCGCGCGTTTGCCTACCTCCTGACATGCGTAGGGCGCCCGCTCCTGAACGGCTCCATCGGGTTTCTCGCTACCGCCCCCGACAGGGGTAGTGGCAAGTCATATCTGCTTATGATTGGCCGCCTCCTCGCGCAGGGCCACGTCCACGCTACCTCGTACAAGGTCGGTGGATGGGCTGACGACGAGACGCAGAAGGCCCTGGTTTCGCTCATCCTCTCCGGTGGCCGGTTCTTCCACTGCGATGAGGTCCCCCGGGGCGCCGAGGTGAAAGGCACCACTCTCACCGGCGCACTCTCCGCGGTCGATGGCGAAGTGAAGCACCGCATTCTGCAGGGCAATGACATGGCCACCCTGAAGAACGTCATCATTACGGCAGCCGGAAACCAGGTTGAGCTCGGCGGTGATACCAATCGCCGTTTCCTGACGATTAGGATTCAACGCCCACCCGCAGGCACTGCCTCGGACCAAACGGTCTACCGTCACCCAAACCTTTATGCCTACGTCTTGAAGAACCGGCCCCAGCTCCTCGCGGCGGCGCATACGGTTCTGTTGCACGGACTGCAGAACAAGGCCACGCAACGCGTCATCCCGGGCATGAAGTTCTCACACAACTGGGCCGGCCAGATTCTAGGGGCGATGTCACACCTAACCCACTCGAACGGTCGAGAGCTTGCAGAATTCGCTCTCACCGGCTGGGACGCTGAAGTGGCCGAGCAAGACGACCTAGGGACCGAGTGGGGGGAACTGCTCGCCGCCATTTGGAAACATTCGAGCGGCCATCCACGACCGGCAGCGGAACTCTTCAAGATTTCTAAAATCGGCGCCGAAGATGAACGCCCTTTGCTTCCATCCGAGCTCGCTTTCACCGGCGGTACGGAAACGCAGATTGCCGTCAAGTGGGGCAACGAACTGCGGAAGATTCTGAATACAAGCGTGCCGTTCGAAGGCGTGACTTACCGAATGACGGTACCCAACCGTGCAGAGAAGTCCAAGAAATCGAAGCAGTATGTTGTCGAAGCTTTTGATGCGTCTGGCCGCGCGCTCATCCCCGGCCGCCCGATTGCCCCGCCTGAGCCCAACGCAACCGTCGCCCCGCCCGAGACGCACGAGGTCAGCTAGTGGAGTCGATTACCCTGGAAGAGTTCCGGGCAATGCTGGTGACTCAACGACCGTGGGGTGCCGCGTTGACCGACCGTCAGCTCGCCTTCGGGACAACCAGCGGGCGAAACCTGCTCATCTCGCGCACGGATACCCAGGCAATCCGGCGCGCCCTTGCCGCTGTTCGGGACTCTGGGACCAGCGTTTGGGTGGCGAACGCGGCTCAAACCGCCATTGCTCTACATCGCATCACTTCGCAGCCACTCGACCGGTTCGGATGGATGTACTGCGCCAGTGTCGCCCAGGCAGTCATACAACCGGGTGCTGAGTCGTGGGTGTCAATGCGACGAGACCGCCCCACACTCAAATCCGCAGGGGCAGCACGTCAGGCTGTATCGACTGCTCGGCTCATGGCCACACTCCAAGACCAAGCAGCACTAGAAACTCGAGCGGCGGTCATGACGTCCGCACGTCACGAGCAGCTTTGGCGACCGCGGCAGGCGCAAGGGTGGCGCGTTGATATAGAGCTGCTCGAGAGTGAACTCGCCTCGCACCAGGCGCTCCGCGCCCAGGCCGCACGTGAACTTGGCTTGGACGTGCTCGACGAGTCAGCCTCCGGCGCGACCCGAACGCACGATTGGCTGCAACGAGTTGGCATCCACGTCACGAACCACGACGGCGCACCCTCGCTCGCGCGAAGCGACGCCGACCGAACAATCGTTCCGCCCACTCAGGCAGCCCACTTGGTGTGGGCGCAATTCCGCGAGGCCCGCCATATCGGGGCAAGATTGTCGACACTCGGGCAGTTTGAGCACTACCGCAAGGGCGACCGGGTGTTCCCTCAACTTGTCCTGCACCACGCGAAGACTGGCCGCGGTACTATCCTGCGTCCCTCGCTCCAGAACACCACCGGGGCGCTTCGTCCGCTCCTGCTCGCCGAGCCGGGACACGCGCTGGTGGCACTAGACTTATCTCAAGTCGAACCGCGGGTAGCCGCCGCACTTTCCGGCGACTCCTCCATGCGCGCCGCTATCCTTGCCGGCGACCTTTACACGGACCTTGCCCTGAAAGTCCGCGGAGATGCTGGGGCCCGGTCACTTTTCAAAACGGGCTTACTCTCGGTGCTCTACGGCGCCGGCGCCAAAGGGCTCGCCCAGCGGCTGAACTGCGAAGTTCCCGAAGCGACCGCCATTATTGCGGACATCTGGGGAGCTTTCCCCGGCCTAGCGGCATACGCAGAACGACTAAAAGCGGAGATGCGGGCAGGAACCGCCGAACTCACCATTGGGGGTCGCCCCATCCCGAGGCCGTCAGTAGGCAAAGAATACGCTGTGCTCAATACGCGCATTCAGGCCTCCGCGGCAGACGTCTTCTACGCCGGCATCATGCGTGTCGCCGCAGTGCTCGGCGCTGAAAGCTTGTGGCTGCCGTTCCACGACGAACTGATAGTCATGGTCCCGACCGACGACGCGGACCACGCCGCAGATGTCCTCCGTGAGAAAATGACCGAGCACCGGGGTGGCATTCCCATCACCGGCGAGCCGCACATTCTCGGACCCGCATGGCAGAAGAGCTAATCTCGAATTTGGAGTTCGCGACAAAGGTAGGACAGACAATGTGCCGTTCGAAGGCAGACGGCGGCGCCCGCTGCACCGGCAGCTGCACCGATTCAGCTGTCGAACGGCGGCGCGAAGCCGCCCGCGCCCGGTACGCTGCGGCCAAAGGCGCGCCGGTCAGAAAGTACGGAGTAAATCCCCCTCGCAAGAGGAACCCAAAGGCATCCCCCGCCAAGCATTCGGCCTTCCTTGCCGGAGATGCGCTTGACGTTATCGCAGCCGCCGTAGCCGAACTGCTTGCCCTTCAAAAAACTGGTGCCCCCATCAGGATGGCTGACCTCGACGAGCAGGTCAGGGACGCGTTCATGAGCGAGCTAGAAGCCACCGAACCGTAACTACACTCACCCTCCCGGGTGCGTTCACACCGCCCACAACCCCGCACAGATGTTTCCTGTGCGGGGCATTTTTTTGCCCGGGGACGCACGAAATGGCGACCGCCGCAGGGTAACGGACGGACTGGGAGAACCCAGCCCTTCGATTACGACGAACGGCCATTTCATGCTGCTTTCAACCCTGCCCGATGCTGAACTTCGCGAGCACGCACTACCCGACATTCGACTCGCCACCGACGCCACCCGGGCCCGCCGAGCGCTCCTCCTCGCGCGCACCGCCAAGCACAACGATGCCCGCGCCGCCGAAGTGTCCATGTTCGAGATGCGCGCTGCCGCTGAAGCCCGCCAATCCCCGGGCAACCGTTACGCATCCCGCGCTCACGCCGAGTTCATCCGCCGCTACGAACCACTGGTTGCCAAGATTGCGGGACGCTACAGCTCCGGTACCGGCCCGAGCCACGACGAGTTGATGCAAGAGGGCCGGTTAGCCGTCAGTACGGCCCTTGCGAGTTGGAACTCGAACACCGCCTCCTTCGTCAGCTACGGCGCTACGTGCATCACCCGGGAGCTGCGGCGTGGCACCGTCGCTCACAGCGACCGCGCTTCGCGACTGTCCGAGCTCACACGAAACGACGACACCGGCACCGAAACGATTCGAGCCGATGTTGAAGCTCAAGCACTCGCTGATTCCAGCGTGCAGAGCACCGAGGATGCAGTCATCAGCGGCGAACTGAAACGTGTTGTGCTGGCAGCACTCGATTTGCTCCACGAGACCGAACGTTCAGTGGTCACCGGCTACTACTTGCCAGAGGCCGGAGGCCCGACTCGAGCCGCCCTGGCGACCGAGCTGGGACTTTCAAAGATTGAGCTGGCAAACGCCGAGGCGAGCGCTTTACGAAAGCTCCGCAGCGTTCTTCTCGACGCGACTGCGTATTGAATTCAAGATTCTTTGGGAGAAAGCCGAAAAGACCTGGCACGACGCCTATCTATATGTACATCCCTAACGAAAGGCACCCAATGGAACTCCACGAGACGCTCGAAGGCGGAATCGAAATCAGCGTTGGTGACAACCACGTGCTCATCACCGGCCCGCTCCCCCCAGGATTTCGGGAGGCTCTTGTTGCCCGGATAGCGGAAAGCACGTCGGACGAATAGACCTATTTCCTACGGACCTATCTAGCCGCAGCCGTATCGAAACTTCGGCCGCAAGCAGCCGAAGAATTTCAGGGCGCTAGCCCAAGTCGCTGAGGTGTTCCCCTCTTTTCGATGCTGCACTTTTCGCCTTGAACGCATAGAAGGAGGGGGAACCGCTGCTCCCAACCCGATACCAAGGGGAGCTACAAACTTCACGGCACCTCGGCCGGCCTTTCGCCCACTCGCGACCATCCCGAAGTGCGCGCTCTGGACTCGTAGCTTCACGCCAACAACGAACCACGGCGGCATCCGTCAGTGCCACCCGCGCTGAGCCACCCAGCGTTCTGCAGGCAGACCACACGTGCCGCAGGCTGACCGAGCTGCCCGATGCAATTTCATCTACCCGACTGGCGGCAGCGTTGATTCCGTAGCCCCCGCATCAGTCCCGCGCGAGCGCTGCGCCCCTCAACGACGAGCGGGCCGGGAGGGCGAACTCGCCAAGGCGGGAGCATCCGCCAGACTTCCAACAACTAGGCGGCTCGAGCAACAGGTTCATTGCGTAGCCCAGACGACTGCCGACGTGGCCGGCAAAGGGAGAACACCTCACGATTCATGCCACAAGGACCGTGCCGAGGGGATGGACGAGACCTGCACATTGCCGACATATTGAGACCAAACAAACATCCGAAAATTGAAAGGTGGACGACGTTCCGTCGAGGTGACGTCATAAGGTAAGGAAGCGCGGTACCATTTTCAACATCAGCATGGGCAGTATTGGCCGGAGATGGGTGGGGCATTTTTCGAGACTCTCCCACCATTGCAGGCCCGCTTGTTTGCGCTTCTTCCTACCTACGGCCCCCAAAAGCAACGGATAGGGCGTTCGCACTGACAGACACATGTGTGAGTCGAAGTCATCGCCTAACGAGAGGCTCGACCGCGTCACCGCCACCCCGTTCGCACTCTCGGCGTAGACTTCCGCAATGGAACCGAACGTAGTGCAGTTGCCGCTTCCCGATGAGCCGGTTGTCGCCCTGGATGGCACGGAGCCGTGGCTAACCACTGAGCCAGAGTTGGGCGAGTTGTCGCCGGAAACTTGAGGGCGCACTCGGCCACCGGAGAGGGGTGAGCAGGCACGCTCGCCTTCGTTCCACACCGCGCGGGCGGACAGCGTCATTGGTTGTTGGGTAGCGCGCATAAGGGGGTTCATGAGCATCCCGTTCGGCCCCAAGGAGTCCCCCGAAGTTATTGACTCTTTCGGTATTGCGCTCCACATTTTGGCGGCAATGTCTCCACTCGAGCTGACGCCGGAACGCTATTCGCGATGGCGCCGGCTCGCCCGAACCTTCCGCAAACCTGGCGACTTGGTCGCAGCCGTGATGACAGATTTCCGCTACCACAGCCGCTGCATTCGCGAAGGCGTCGAGTTGGTCATGTCCAGCCCGGAGTGTTGCTGCATCCTGGCCGGGGACCCGGAGCCCTAGCGGCCCGGTGCGTCGCTGCAAACCTCACAACCCAAGCGATGCCGCACTGGTTTCTTCCATCAAGTTCGCCGAACGGATGTAACCCAGAATCACGCTCGAGGAATGCCGCGTTGTACGTGCAATTCGCTCCAGCGGAACCCCTGCCGCCGCCGCCTCCGTGATATGCGAAGCGCGGTAGGAATGTCCGCTCAAGTGCTCCACTTCCACGCCCGCTTTCGCAGCCGTTGCCTTGAGGATGAGGCTCACACTTTGCCCGCTCAACTGCGTAGTTTTTAGAATCACGTCGCCCCGGGTGACACGGGTGAACACCGCGTCCTCCGGCCCACCACCGCGCACACCCAACCACGTGCGCATCGAACGCACTGGGCACGTTGCCGGGTTGCTGCCAGCGACCACGGCAATCTCCACACCGGCGCCGACCTGGTCGGTTTTGGAGCGTCTTATGGTGATTCGAATCCCGGAGGCTGAAAGCTGAAGGTCGCTTCGTTTGAGGGCAACCACCTCGCTGCGCCGCATCCCGCTTGCGAAACTGAGGAGCATGAGCGCACGGTCGCGGCGACCCGAGTTCGAGTCGGTGTCAAGGGCGTTCAGCAAGCGTCGAAGTTCGGGTACATCGAAGGCCCTGGCCTTCTTTCTAGGTGCAGTCCCGAGCTCCCGGCGCAACCCAGCCAAGGTCTGCACAATACCTCGATGCCTGGTCACGTCACGGTGGCCGCCGTCGAGGTGCCAGGCCTTCAGTGCGCTGCAAGCGATGGTGATGGTGCTCATACTGAGGCCGTCGTCAGCGGCGAGGGTCACCAACCAGGCCGCGACGCTGCGTGGGTCGGCGGGGAGCGGCGTGTGATTGCCATTCGCGGCCGACCATTCGGTGAACCGCTTAATGGCGCCGGCATAGGCCCTTCGTGTGGCTGGCGCGCGGCTGGCGAGCAGCGCATTCTCCACGAGTTTGATGTGCCGCTGCGTTAGTTCCGTACCACCCGGCTGCGGCTTCTCGATGAGTTCCATGAGCCTAACTATGCGCGGTATAGCGACGTCAACTAACGCGACAATGAACAAGGCCGGTTAGCTCCCGCTAATGAGCGTTAGCGCTACTTGGCGGCATCAGTGAATTTGGCGAATGCCGGGCCGGCAATGAAGCCGTAGAACCTATCGCCATAGTTGGAACCTCGTCGAAGGAAGACCCGGCGAGGAACTCAGTTTGCATTTGGCTCGGACTTGAGCGTCGCTGGTATGAACACATCGGTCTCTAGAGCAAGCTCGGTCAGCCTGCCGGCGATATCCATCACGACTTCCACGCTTACCCCGCTGAGTTCCTGGATGTGCTCTAGGCCCTCGATGGGCATCTCGTCGGATTCGTGTTCCCCGCGGAATCCAAGTACGCCCGCACGTCAAGCTCCATGCCGGCATATGTGTCAATTCCGTCTGCAAACTCTCACCAACCGGCTTTGAGGATACTGGTGACTTCTCGGCGGGAGTTGGACATTTCGTAAACGGTAATAGGCATTGGTCAAGGCTATGCGCCAGCCTAAACCGTCGCTCGTGCAGGAGTGTTTCTAACCCGTTAATTACCAGCTCGGGTTCGTTCGTGCGGGCCCAAGAAACGGTCGCCATTGAGGTGCATCATGTGTGACGGCTCGTCAGCTGTCCACGCTTCGGTCTCCCATGCAAGGTCGGCGAGATACCCCCGCATCGTCTTCCGGTCTGGGAACGCCGAAACGTATACGAGGCCAGCGGTCGAACCTGAGAACAGTTTTGCTAACTCTCCGTGCCGTTTTCCATCAACCGGCCCGTGGGTGCTGGCAGCTTCCATCAGGAAGAGCCAATTCTTGTCAGCCTGGTGAACGACGAGGTCTGGCATCTTGCCGTGGGAGTCAATCGTCACTCCGAGTGCGGCAAGGTCATCCTCGAGAAAGACTGCAAGCTTTGCGTCAGCATCGCCGATGTAGAGCACATGCCCACCTGGTGTGAAGCGTGGGCAGAAATCCTCAACCATTGCTTTGATGAGGACATTCTGACCGCCACCGGCAATGTCAATTTCGGTTCCATCCGGAAGAGTGACGGGGATGCGAGTCATCTCGCGCGCCGCGGCGTATTTGGCCTTAAGCCCCGGCGCCGTGACCAAGTATTCGGCCAGACGCTTTTCAAACTCGCTCGTGCCGAACGTCTGCAAGAGAGCCAGCCCTTCAGGGGCGACCATGTAGTTGTTGTCCTTTGAATTGGTCACACGTCCGGGGTCATCGGCGTTGTAAACGACTAGGCCAGCGTCGACAAATTGGTGGAGGGTCTGTCGGCGGAACGTTTCGCGAGAGTTTGGCGCGTAGTCCTTGCCGTAGTGTTGGCGGACCCACCCCATGATTGCGTGAGTTCCGAGCATCGGGCTTTGCGCTTCGGCCCACGCGGAACCCGGCTTGAGCTGTAGAAGTGCCAGGAGCGTCCATGCGCTTCTGTCTCCCGATTGGGCCTTATCGAACCCGAGAGCTTCAAGCACTGACCGTGCTTCTTTGAGACGCGATTCCGCGCTCAAGCGACCATCTCCGTATCGAGCAATTCCGTAACCATCCGGTCAATCTCCCCCTGCGTCGGCAACTCGAACGGTTCATCCCGTCCCAACGAGCGTAGTGCGGCGGCGGACGGGAAAAGCATCGACCGGAGGTCGGTGGCGTTCACCTGAGTGTGCCCAGAGAATACCCGGAAGTAGGTGTCGACGAGAGTGGAGTTCAACCAGATATTCAGTCCGGTCGCCAATCGCATATCGAGGCCGGTGCCGTTGGAGTGAACGTAGTTGGTCTTGTTATCGAAAGCGGCTGGTGTGGTCGAATCAGACCAAACGCCTGCAACGATTCGACGACGTTCTTCCTTAGCCGAGAACCGTTTGATAATGACGTAGGCACCAGCGGGAACAAGGAGTTTTTCATCCTTCGGCTCGACGAACTGGAACCACTGCGGCTTACCTATCGGCATTGGGTGAATCGCTATGCCAGATTTTATGTTCGCGGGATACACCATCGGGTAGGTTCCGCCGTCGGGTTCGCTCACGAGGTTGTCTCGAG
Source organism: Leifsonia psychrotolerans (assembly GCF_013410665.1). Classification (NCBI taxonomy): domain Bacteria; kingdom Bacillati; phylum Actinomycetota; class Actinomycetes; order Micrococcales; family Microbacteriaceae; genus Glaciibacter; species Glaciibacter psychrotolerans. The sequence continues at coordinate 1,477,323 of NZ_JACCFM010000001.1, forward strand.
AACGGAAGTCAACCACGCGGCCAGTGCTCACTTTCACCCCGAGGTCTTCAAGCGTCGCCGGCAGGCTCTGCATGATGCTCGTAGCATCGTCGGCACCGGCAGCGGAAGGGATGCGGACGAATCGGTGGAGGTCGCCGGGGTGCACAATCACATCAGCTGGCACCACGCGTTCTGTAACTTCATCTTCATGCCCGGTCGATGCGGATAGCGTGACAGTGTTGGCAATGCCATCCCGAGTGCCGGCGATGATGATGTTCTCTTGCAGGACTCCAGTGTCAGAGAACACGGTCTTGCGTGATTCGAATACGTGAATGCGGCTGAGCGAAACTCGGTCCAGCAGGAATCCACGGAACTGCGCGAAGTACGGCCCGTTCGCGAAGCTACGCGGTGTAATTGCTACGAGCTGCCCTCCAGGTTTGAGCGCAATTGCCCCAAGGGCGAGGAACGCAGCGTAAAGGTTCGGTGCCTCAACCCCGTGCCGTGCCATTGCTTTTCGGTGCGGTGAGCCTGCGGGAATCTTCGCATATGGCGGGTTCATGATGACTAAACCGAAGTCGGCGCCGAGCGATGCGGCTTCCTCAATGAAGTCAACTGTCACCAAACCGGTACTGACTTCAACCCCGAGTTCAGTCCCGGTCGCTCGAATGTCGTCAAGTGTTTCACGAAGAACTCCGCAAACGCTTTCATCAAGCTCAACGGCGACGAGTTCCAGCTTGACGGCCGGCGCCTCTCGAAAGATTCGCGCTGCGATAGCAGCGGTGAGCGACCCCGAACCCGCACCAGGGTCCAGCACTCTGAGAGTTCCACTCGCGGGGAGCTGCACCATCGAAGCAATAAGGTCCGCCGCGATGCCTGGTGTGAAGAACTGACCCAACGCCGCCTGAGAATCCTCATCCAGCGACGCCAGCGACTGTGTGCGCCTACCTTCGGTACGGGCAAGGAGAGAAGCGATTGAGTCCATACGATTTACTTTATCTTTGGCGACTGACGCCACCGTCCAGTCCGGTCCCGGAGCGGGAACTCCAGCTCGATTTTGTCGGCCCAGCCTTCATCCATGTGACTTGCGCCGACGTCGAAAATCCGTGAGAGAAAATCGGCCCGCACCTGGCTTATACCTCGACCAGGTTCTTCACCTTCGAGCAACGTCAAGCGGCCGGAACGGTGAAGGACTCGAGCCATGTAGTTCATGTCGCTAAAGCTCAAATCCGTGTCCAACATCATGAGCTGGTCCACCCGGGTTCGCCCCGCGTTCAGGTACTCACGAATGACTTCGAGGCGGTCGGCGAAAGCTTCGCGACCGTATTCATCCTGCGAATCTCGACGGGCTCGAGGTGTGCCGCGAAGTATTCGTGATGGTCGCGGCCGGTTGCGCCTACGAACGACATCGGCTTGCCGGCGCGCGACACGGAGACCACGTTACTGTTCCGAGAAGCGTGAGCCAACCGCACCCAATCCAACAGTCGCTCGCGGCGTTCCAGCGTCACCCCACGGGCCCCGTGAGCACCTCAGGCCCAATGAACAAGAATGTCGTTGCCATGGTTCCCCTATTAGAACGGTTCGTTCGGGTCGCCATCATAATCGCGCTGGTCGTGCAGCTTCGGCGCGTGCATGTGAATCAAAGGCGCATCCAGCCCAACCCACTCGCAAGCTGCGGCCGCATCCGCAGGTTGGAGGCCGCCGTGAGCGCTTGCCCCAATCAGGAGCATGCAGTCACCGAGGGCATCGCGAGCCATCTTGCGGCATGCCGCTGAGCGAAGGCCCTCATCAACCCAAACCCCGTGGGTACCGTCTTCGTTCAGCAGGTCGAAGTACCCCTGCAGGTCGGCGACGCGCTCGTGGAACCGTTCAAGTTCGTTGATTCCGGTTCTCGGCTGGTTGAAAAGGAGCTCGACGGAGCATTGGAAGTTTACGCCGGTGACCGAGGTGAAATCGAGCGACTGCCCGTCACCGACGACGACGGTCGAAACGTGCCCTGCTGCGGATGCGCGCGACAGGATGTCAAAGGTGAGCTCGTAACTTGTGAGGGCTTCGGGCGGCGTTAGCGTTGGCCCGGATGCTCTAGTGAATAGTCGGCGTTCACTCAAGGCCCACGGGGCGTGCGATGGGCTGAGTACGCCCTGCCCGATGATGAGCGCAGCCATGCCGGGGCGCATCAGGCGAAGCTGAGCCGGGCGTAAACGCGGAGCGGTACCGGGCCCTCTTCGATGAGGTCCCAATCGGTGGGTTCCAGCCCTGCCGCCCGCGCCCACGCCGCTGCTTCCATCAACGAGCCGATGACGACATAGGAGGGCTGCGGTTGCTGAGCGATGGTTGCCATGCCCTACCTATGCGCAGTGCGTCGACGCGCCCGGGATTGCTCGGCCATGCACCCGGGACCGGCAAGAAGCATTTGCCACTGGCCTGGGGTTTCATTCCACAGCGGCGAACGGTTTGAGCATCTCTATGAATCCGAGCGCATAGGGCGTCTGACCGTTCACACCGGCGGTCGTTGCTCAGGGAACGGAACCGCCCATCATGACCACCTCTATCGCCAATTACGCCGCCCGCCTGGTAGCCGTAGCGCCGCCGCTATCCCCCGAGCAAGAAGCCACGCTTAGAGCCGTGTTGAGCTAGTTCTTCCAGTCAATCTGGACGGATTCAGGATTGAACCGTGCACCGGAACCCACGGGAAGAATCGTAACGGTGATGAGTGAATCCACAACATCCCGTTGCGCCCCGAGCGGTAACACGTCCCAGGCCGCCTGCACATCGGGTGCGCCGGCAAGATTGGTGAGCGGGCTGCTTGGCCGGGCAATGGCCAGCCGGCGTGCGGCTGCAATCTTCTTCCCTTCAAGGGATTCGTTCAGGCGCTTGAACTGTTCCCGGTTCATTTCGCCGTCTGAAAACATATCCACGCCAAGGGCAAGCTGCGCATCGAGGGCGTCCAGTGCGCTCTGAGCATCGAGGGCCTCTTGCGGGCTTGCCGCCCCGATGAGAATCATGGCATCCGGCTTTGAGAGCCGGGCCACGATAACGGCTACGACAACCTCTTCGACCTTCGCCTGATTGCGGCGAATCTTGAAGCATGCGCTGCAGTTGTAGGCCGGCGGTTGGCGTTTGAACGTGCCATTCGCTTGCTTCTGGCTGCGCCCATCGAGGCGCCGCATGCGCCCGCCCTTGGTTTCCCAGCAAGCGCCGCACCGGGCAATCCCTGAGAGCAAGTATTTGGGTGTTGCTCCTTCGAAATTGGACTTCCGTGATGGGTCGCTCAGGAACGCAACGAGCTGGTGATACAACTCGACGGAGATGATTTTCTCTGACTTCGATTCGCCCACCACTTCCCCGCGGTGCTGCCTGAGACCAGCATTCGCAGGCCGTACAAGGATTTGCCTGAGGACCGTGCTGTTCCACTTTCCGCCCCGCGGCGTTGGGATTCCGCGGGCATCAAAGTCCATAGCGATGGAGCGCAACGACTCCCTACTGAGCGTTCGTTTGGCGGCCTCCCGGATAATTTCTGCCTGCTCTGGAATCGCGAAGTCGAGGCCGATGGTTCCACCTTCGGGCACACGGCGTTCGAAACCGTAGGGGGCGAACCCGTGGGGCTCCCCCGCTTGGGCCTTTTGTTCATACTTTCGTTTGAGGCGTGCGCTCTGGTTCTCAGTCTCAAGGCGCGCGAAGATGCCCATCATTCGCGCGGATGTTCGGCCGATTGACGTGGACAAGTCAATTTCGCTTCGGCCCGTCGCGTTCGCCAATTTGAGGCCCGTCGAATTGGCGATGTCGATAACGTTCTCGAGCTCGCGCGGGGTTCTGGTCAAACGGTCGATGGCCCAAACGACGACGCCACCGATTCGCCCGGAGCGTGCGTCTGCCATCATCCGCTCATACTCAGGCCTTATCTTGGACCGTGTAGCGCTGACGTCGTTGTCGCGGTAAACGTCTACGACGACCCAGCCGAGCTGGCCAGCAAGGGCCCGGCAATCCTCTTCCTGGCGGGCTACGCCCTTCCCCTCGCCCTCGGAGTCGCTACTAATTCGGGTATACACGCCAGCATCCATTAGAAGCATCCTATTGGACTTTCGATGGGGACCATCATCGACACTTCCTTGCGGCCTGCCGATTCCAACAGGTCCCGTTTGGCTTCCTCGCGGGCGTCCTGCGCCTGCGCCCGCAACACGTCGGCAAGGGGCGTGCCGCGCTCCAACGCACCGATGAGCTGATCGACGAATCGGCTGAGCGCTGAGATCTGCAGGCGTTGCGTCAACGACGTGAGGGCTGTGGCCAGCGGCACCCCGGCGTGGACCTCGGCCACGACGCCGAACAGCTCTTTCGACACATCGCCGGAGCCTGCCTTCGACACTCGGCGCAGCCCATCGAGTATTCCCTCACCGGCCGACAGCGAGAGTGTCAAGAACTCAAGTACTGTCGGCAATTCACTCCGGATGCGCGCCACGCGGTGTGCGGCCGCACGCTGTAACAGCAGATCTCGCCCGAATGCTGCGGAAACGCCGCCCACAAGAGGAAGAAGAAGACGAGCGAGCAGGGGCAAGGCTTGAAATGCGGGGAGTAGCAATACCGCTGCGGACGCGAGCGCGATGCCGACAAGCGCCCAGACGAGTTGCAGTGCCCGAAAGGCATCAACGCTCTGCCGCGAACCCGATTGGCGAAGCCGCCGCTCGGTCGCGTCAGCGCCACCCACCAGCGCTCCGAACGGGCGGACCATCCGTTGAATGAGCGGAGCGAAAATCGAGCCGAGAACCGGGATGGGGCTGACCGTGGTGCGTCCGACCACTTTGCGCGCCTCGACCGATACATCAAGCAGGGAGGGCGCAACTCGCGCCGCGAGCCGTGGTCGACCAAACCGCGGGGTCACGCTCACCAGCGACCACAGACCGAGACCCAGCACACTCCCGAGGAACACTGCCCAGGCCATCGGGCTCGTCACGAGAACCACCTCATTTGAACCACCTCACTGGAACCACCGGCGTTCCTCCGGCAAGCGTCCCAGCCTCACCATGATTCGGTAGGCCAGCACTGACACGACGAGCCCGCCCAGAATGACCGCCATACCGGCTGGCCGGTTGTAGGCCAGCGCCGCTTCGGGCCGGGTGTTCAACAACACGAGGATGATCCAGGGCGCCGCAACACCCAGTCGCGCCGCATTGAGGATCCATGATTGCCTCGCTTCGACCTCCATGCGTATCGCGGTGTCCTGACGCAGCCACCCCGCCAAGCTGCGCAAGACGACAACCAAGTCGGTACCGCCAACCTCCCGAGCCATTCGGAGGGTTTCCATGATGCGATCTGCAGTGGGGTCGGCCAAGTCGCTCTTCAGGGTGTCGACACACTGCCCGAAATTTCCGGTTGCCCGGTATTCCAGTTCGAAACGTGCGAAGGATCCGCGGGTCGCTATGGGTCCCACGTGCGCCAGGCTGCTGACGCTGTCGGGAAGCGCCAAACCCGACCGCACCGCGGACACCAGATGGTCCACAACATCGGGCCAAACCGTGCGGTTCGCTCGACGTCGCATCCGACCTCGCCACCCGACGAGGAGCGTGGGCACCGCGAGGGCAGCTCCGCCGGCGATCAGCGACAGCACGCGCACCCCGACGATCGCCTCGGCGAGCGAGGAAGCCGCAACGCCGAGCACGAGCGAGACGCTGCCGACCGCCGCGGGAGAGACCCGACCGAGCCCTGCCTGCGCGAGTTTCGAATTGGCCGCAGCGATGACGCGGCGGCCCAGATGGTTCGGTGACCCGGTCGCGGTGCTGCCGTCCGACGAGGCCGTCGTCTGCCCGATCGGCCAGAGAAACGGCGAGGCGATCAACAGCAGGCCCGCACCGAGAACGCAACCGAGAACAATGCTCATCAGTCGCTCGACCGCAAGACGACGGCAGGATCGAGCCCGGCCGCCGCGAACTTCGACATTTTGGATGGGAAGGCGCCTGTCGGCTGAAGCACCCCGTCGATCACAACAAAGAGGGGGCTCGCGTCGACCGCTGCGCCGTTCAGCTGCCCGCTCGGAGCGAGGATCTCGCTCACCCGCCGATGCCCACGTCGGTTCAGCTCGCAGTGCACGACGATGTCGATACACCCGGCGACCGTGGGCAACACGAATGCCGCATCAATGTTCGGCCCGGCAAGAAGCGGGAGCGTCGAAAGCTTCACGAGCGCATCTCTGGCGCTGTTGGCATGGATGGAACACATGCCGGGCAGACCGCTGTTCAAAGCGATCAAGAGGTCAAGGCTCTCGGCCTCACGCACCTCGCCCACCACGATGCGGTCAGGTCGCATCCGCAATGCCTCTTTGATCAGTCGACGCAGAGTGATTTCCCCCGTGCCCTCGAGGCTTGGCTGGCGGCACTGCATCGCCACGACATCTCGCGCACTCACGTCGAGTTCAAAGGTCTCCTCAACGGTGACAATGCGTTCGGCGCTTCGACTACTCGATAACAAGGCGCCCAGCAGTGTCGTCTTGCCGGTCTGGGTGGCCCCGGAGACCAGAATGTTCTGACCGGCCCACACGCACATGCGCAGGAATTCTGCCGCTTGCAGGGTGAGCGAATCACGTTCGACGAGCCGATGCAGATCACGGATGCGACGAGTGAACTTGCGAATATTGACCGACCAGTATCGGCGGGTGATGTCGGGAATGACCGCGTGAAGCCGAGAGCCGTCGGGCAATGATGCGTCGACGAACGGTGAGGAGAAGTCGATGCGTCTTCCGGATGCCTGCAGCATGCGCTCCACGACGTCGCGCACGCTCTGCTCGGTCATCACAAGCGGGGTGAGCTCAGCGACACCACTGCGTGCGACGAAGATTCGGGTGGGCGAATTGATCCAGATTTCTTCGATGCCCGGGTCGTCAAGAAACGGCTGTAACACCCCAAACCCTGTCAAGCACGCGATGACTTCTTGCGTCGCCGCTCGCTCATCGTCAAGCATCGGCACGGCACCACCCAGGGCGCGTTCGCTATAGCGACGCACTTCATCGCCCACATATTGATTGGCAAGACGGCCATCATCAGCCAGGTCGAGCCCCTCCTGACGCACGCGCACCCGCACCCGCTCGGTGATCACACGCACAGCCTCACTCATGCCCTGAATGATGCTCCGATCCGCGCGCCGCGCGTGAAACTTATCCACAGGCAAAACGGGTCTCCCCCGCCAAGTACACTTGAACCGCACTCGCGGGAGTGGTGAAATTGGCAGACACGCAGGATTTAGGTTCCTGTGCTTTCGAGCGTGAGGGTTCAAGTCCCTTCTCCCGCACACGGCGTCGGTGAAAACAGACCGACTCAGTTCGCGACCGCGAGCCCCTCTCAACGGCCGTGTGGCTGCCACCCAGGCAAGTAGGTTAGGATCGCCTTACCAAACCTTCCCACTCTGAGACAGGCATTCCATGACCTCGACACTGATAGCGGCACCCTTCGATCTCGCGGGGCACATCCGCGCGAGCTCCCAGAGCCAGCACACCAGCACCGAGAACCGATCGTTCATTACAGAACTCATGGGCGGCTCGCTCTCGCTGGCTGCCTACACGCAGTATCTGGCACAGTACGCCTGGATCTACGAAGCGTTGGAAGACCTCATTGGGCGCGTTGACGTCAGCACAGTCCCCGGACTCGACGCACTGTTCGACCCGAGACTGGTTCGTATGAACGCGATCGAAGCTGACCTCGTCGCGCTGGGCGCGGCACACTGGCGCGATATCTACCCACCCCTCGCTGCGACGGCCGAGTACGTTGAGCATCTGAGGGGCCTCGACGCGTCCGACGGCGTTCAGGCTCTCGCCCATCACTACACGCGCTACCTCGGTGACCTTTCGGGCGGCCAGGCAATCGCATCGCTCGTGGCCCGCCACTATGGGGCCGCTCCCGAGCAGCTGCGCTTCTTTCGCTTCGAGCAGATCGAGAGCGTCGTTCGGTACAAGCGGGCTTACCGTGAAAATTTGAACCGTCTTGACCTAACTGACGAGCAGGTGAGACTCCTGGTCGCCGAAGTCGACGCCTCATTCTCGTTCAACGGCGCGTTGTTCGACGCCCTGGCGGCCTAAGTATGCTCCACGCGTCAGCGCTCGACGGCCAGCTCGACGAGCTGCTCGGGCACAGCGGAGCAATTCTGTTCTACCTCGTCATCTGGGGTCTGGTTTTTGCCGGCACCGCACTTTTTCTCGGCGTCTTCATTCCATTCGTCACCGGTGATTCATTGCTGTTCGGCTCAGGCCTCGTTGCGGCATCCACGCCTAACCTGAGCATCGCCGTGCTTGCCGTCGGCACCGGTATCGCAGCGTTCTTGGGCGACCAGGTCGGCTTCCTGCTCGGCCGCCGGTATGGTCGCGGCTACCTGGATCGGCACGGCGGTCGGCGCACCCGCGTTGCAATTGCGAAGACCGAGAATTTCTACCGCAAATTCGGCTGGTGGTCCGTGGTGATCGCCCGCTTCATGCCCTGGGGCCGGGTCTTTGTTCCGGTTGTGGCCGGCGTCGGCCGCATGAATTACTACAAGTTCTTGAGCAGCAACGCCGTGGGCGCTCTGGCTTGGGGCGTTGGGCTCACCCTGATCGGGTACTACGCTGCTGCGATTCCAGGAGTCAAGAACGCGGCGTATGTCATTGCCGGCGTCTTCATCGCCGCATCGATCATCTTCGGATTCCGCACCTGGCGAGAAGACCGACGCGAGACACGCGAGGCAGCAGCGAAAGCCCAGGTGTCCGACCAGATCTCTGGGGAGTAGCCGTGGGAGGAACGGTCGCCTAATCGGGCTAACCTGTACTTTGTACCTTCTACCGTCTCCGCTTTTAGAGCTGTCCAATGCATTATGGAGTTCACTCGTGTTCCACACTTCGCTCATCCCATGGCTCGACCCGGAGGTCATTCTCACCTCTGCGGGACCCTGGGCTCTCGTCGTCGTGTGTGCGATTGTCTTCGCCGAGACAGGACTGCTGATTGGTTTCCTGCTCCCCGGTGACACCCTTCTCGTCATCACCGGCCTCCTCACAGGCACGCTGATTCAGATCGACATTTGGTGGGTCTGTCTCGCGATCGGGTTTGCCGCATTCCTCGGTGGTGAGGTGGGCTATCTCATCGGACACAAGTTGGGTCCGCGCGTCTTCGAACGCAAGGAATCAGGAATCTTCAGCGTCAAAAATGTCGAACGAACCAATGCGTTCTTCGCGAAGTTTGGCGGAATGGCCGTCATCCTCGCCCGCTTCGTTCCCATCGTGCGTACCTTCGCTCCCGTAGCCGCCGGCGTTGGGCACATGAACTATCGCAAGTACTCGCTGTACAACTTCATCGGGGCAATGATCTGGGGCGCCGGGTTGACCTACTTCGGTTACCTCTTGAATCTCATCCCGCCCGTCGCCGATTTCGTCAAGTCCTATATCGACCTCATTCTGATCAGCGCAGTCGTCATCACCCTGATTCCCACGGTCATTCACTACCTGCAGTCCAGTGCGAAGGCAAAAAAGGCCAACCGCGAGGGGCAGACGGCGACTGGAAACCTCGTTTTACCGTCGGATGCCTTCAACACCGACCACGAGGGCAAGCACGAGGCCTAACCCATCGCGCATCCGCTAGTGGTGCAGATGGTCTTCGTGTGCTGCGTGCTCGGCCGGTTCCAATTGAAACGTCGAGTGTTCCACGTCAAAGTGGTGCGCCAAACATTCCGCCAACCTGTCGAGGAGAGCACCTGCTCCCCCGCTGCTGAGTACCTGCGGTTCAACGACAACGTGAGCGCTGAACACATGGGCTCCCGAGGTGATCGCCCAGACATGCACATCGTGCACCGCAACGACCCCAGCGGTGCCCAAGAGATGCGCCCGGATCTCAGCGACGTCGGTATCTGCCGGGGCGGACTCGCTGAGCACCCGCACCACATCCCGGAGCAGCGAGTACGCACGCGGCACGATGAGCGCCGCAATCAGCAGCGAGGCGATCGCGTCGGCCTGTCCGAAGCCCGTGGTCAGGATGACGACTGCCGCCACGATGACGGCCACGGAACCCAACGTGTCGCCGAGAACCTCGAGATACGCTCCGCGCATGTTGATCGACGCCTCAGCCGCCGGCCGCAGCACCAGCATCGCCACGATGTTCGCCCCCAAGCCGATGATCGCAACGACGAGCATCGGCGTCGCATGGAGTTCGGCCGATTCGGGACTGAGCAGTCGAGAGACGGCGCCAACCACCACGAAAGCCGCCACAACAATCAGAATGACGCCGTTGATGAGCGCGCCGAACACCTCGGCGCGCTGATAGCCGTAGGTTTGCCGGTCGGTGGCCGGACGCGCGGCGACAAGCGTCGCCGTCAGCGCGACACTGAGACCGGCGAGATCTGAAAACATGTGCCCGGCATCGGCCAAAAGAGCCAGAGAACCGCTGAGCCATGCGCCAATAACTTCGACGACCAAAACGCACGCAACGATGCCGATCGCCACCGACAGTCTGCTGCGGTTCGTACCCGTTGAATGAGAATGATCGTGACCCATACCTCCACGGTACGAGCCTTTCTCAACGGAAGCCAGCCCGCGCGCTAGTTGGGAATGAGTGTTGTTCTCAGCAGCGCGGGCCGGGCAATCCCGCTACGGTCGCAGCAACTCCGTCAGCACCGGGACGAGTTCGCCGAAGGCGATCGCACGGTGACTCTCGGCATCTTTCACACCAGGCGCCAAGTCGGCGGCCGAGCTGTCATGACCGTTCGGTTTGAAGATCGGGTCATACCCGAAGCCGCCCTCCCCGGTGGCCTCCCGCAGTATCTGACCCGGCCAGATCCCTGTCACATGCCGTTCCGTTCCGTCAGGCAGTGCAAGTGCGGCGACACAGGTGAAATGGGCACCACGATGCTCGTCGGCCATGTCGCTGATCTGCCAGAGCACCAAGCGCAGATTCTCTGCACCGTCCCGGCCCGGCCCAGCCCAGCGCGCTGAGAAGATGCCGGGCGACCCACCCAAGACATCGACACAGATGCCCGAGTCGTCGGCGATCGCCGGCAGCCCCGTGTGGGCTGCCGCGGCGCGTGCCTTGATCAAGGCGTTCTCTGCGAAGGTCGCGCCGTCTTCAACGGGCTCCGGCCCGTCATAGGCCAGTACTTCGATGCCCGGCAGCGTCACGTCGAGGATGCGGCGCAGCTCGTCGACTTTATGCTGGTTGTGTGTAGCGAGGACGACACGGTTCACGCGCGGTTCTCCAGTGCAATCTTCTGAAACTCCGTGAGGTTCACCGCGCCGGCGAGGGCGAGATCCAGAAGCGAATCGAGCTCGCGTCGGTCGAATGGCGCCCCCTCAGCAGTGCCTTGCACCTCGACGAACAGGCCGCGGCCGGTGACGACGACATTCATGTCCGTCTCGGCACGCACATCTTCGGTGTATTCCAGATCGAGCATCGGTTCACCGTCGATGATGCCGACCGAAACGGCCGAGAGGCTGTCGATCAGCGGCTGTGCCTTCTGTCCGATGAACTTCTTGGTGCGGCCCCACTCCAGCGCATCGGCAAGGGCAACGTAGGCGCCGGTGATTGCGGCCGTTCGCGTGCCGCCATCCGCCTGCAGAACGTCGCAGTCAATGACGATGGTGTTCTCGCCAAGCGCCTTCATGTCGACGACGGCACGCAGGCTGCGCCCGATCAACCGGCTGATCTCATGCGTGCGGCCGCCGATCTTGCCCCTGACCGATTCACGGTCCATGCGAGAGTTGGTCGACCGAGGAAGCATCGAATATTCGGCGGTCACCCAGCCTTTGCCCTTGCCGGCCATCCAGCGCGGCACACCATTGGTGAATGAGGCGGTGCAGAGCACCTTGGTGCGCCCGAACGAGATCAGGGCGGACCCCTCGGCCTGGGCACTCCAGCCGCGTTCGATGGTGACGGGGCGAAGCTGGTCGTTGGTGCGGCCATCGGCACGCAGAATGTCGGTCACTGGTTCTCCTTGACGGGGGTGGACGGGGAAAGCGTGCGGGCCGCGGCGAGGTCGTGAAGATTGACAGAGCCGGTCTCAATCAGATCGACCTGGGACACTTCCGGACCGATCAGACGGTGGGCCAGGGCAAGAAAATCTTCGGCGCTGTCGCCCGTTGCCTCATAACGGTAGCTGGGCGGGTTGCCCCGCGCACGAAGCAGGTTTTGACCGACCAAAACGCGGTAAACATCATTGGCGGTCTCGGTGTCGCTCGAGACCAGAGCGACGTCCTCGCCCATGACGTACGAAATGGCGCCTTTGAGGAAGGGATAGTGGGTGCAGCCCAGAACGAGAGTGTCAATGCCCGACGCTTTCAAGGGTGCCAAGTACATTTCGGCCACGGCCAGCACCTCGTCCCCCGTTGTCACACCGGCTTCGACGAATTCAACAAATCGGGGACAGGCCTGGCTGAACAGCTGAATCTGGGTGGCTGCGGCGAACGCATCGTCGTACGCGCGCGAATTGACGGTTCCCGCTGTGCCGATCACGCCGACCCGATTGTTGCGCGTGGTGCCGACCGCGCGACGCACCGCCGGCTGAATGACCTCGATGACGGGAACGCTGTAGCGCTCCCGCGCGTCACGCAGCATGGCCGCGGATGCTGTGTTGCAGGCTATGACCAGCATCTTGACGTCTTGGGCCACCAGGTCGTCGAGTACGTCGAGTGCGTAGCCACGCACGTCTGCGATCTTCTTCGGACCGTACGGCGAGTGTGCCGTGTCTCCGATATAGAGAATGGATTCGTTGGGCAGCTGGTCCTTGATCGCCCGGGCGACAGTCAGGCCTCCGACTCCGGAGTCAAAGATCCCAATCGGTGCGTCAGTCACGATCATCAAGCTTAGTGCTGCACGGCGGACGGCTAGGCTTTTGACTGTGACCGAGACCAGCGCCTTTCGCACCGACCGCTACGAACTCACGATGGTAGATGCCGCAATTCACAGCGGCACGGCCCATCGAGAGTGCATGTTCGAGGCGTTCGCGCGCCGTTTGCCGGCCGGACGCCGCTATGGCATCGTTGCCGGCACCGGTCGCCTCCTGGAGTTGATCCGCGACTTTCGCTTTACGGATGCCGAGCTCTCGTGGCTGCGTAACAACGAGGTTGTGCGCTCCCCCACACTCGATTGGCTGGCCAACTATTCGTTCCAGGGCAATATCTGGGGTTATCAGGAAGGGGAGGCCTATTTTCCGGGCTCGCCACTTCTTGTCGTAGAAGGCACCTTCGCCGAGGCCGTCATCCTCGAAACCTTGATTCTCAGTGTGCTCAACTACGACACCTCGGTGGCCAGCGCCGCGGCACGCATGGTGTCGGTGAGTCTCGGCCGCCCGATCGCCGAGATGGGCTCGCGCCGTACGAGCGAATACGGTGCGGTGGCCGCTGCCCGTGCCGCTTACATCGCAGGGTTCTCGGCCACCAGCAACCTGGAAGCGGGGCGCACCTGGGGTATCCCCACAATGGGCACCGCTGCCCATTCCTTCACGCTGCTTCACGACAGCGAAGAGACGGCGTTCCGGGCCCAGGTCGACTCGTTCGGCGCACACACCACTCTCTTGGTCGACACGTACGACATCGAGAGTGGAATTGACATGGCCGTGAAGGTTGCCGGTGTCGGCCTCGGCTCCATTCGCATCGATTCTGGAGACCTGCCGACCGTCGTCGCTGCGGCGCGCCGACAACTCGACGAACTCGGCGCGGTCAACACGACGATCACCGTAACCAGTGACCTCGATGAGTACTCCATCGCCGCGCTCTCCGGCTCACCCGTCGATGCTTTCGGTGTTGGCACCTCGGTCGTGACCGGATCGGGATCGCCGGCCGCCGGGATGGTCTACAAGCTGGTCGCCCACACCGACGACACCGGCGCCTGGATTCCAGTCGCGAAGACCTCGACCGCGAAGGCATCAGTCGGGGGACGGAAGGATGCGGTCCGACGACTCGACGCCTCGGGGATCGCCCACGAAGAAATCGTTCTTCTCGGCGACGGACCGGCTGGCCTCCCCGAGGATTCCGGAACATCAGGCCTGAACCGGGCCCTGCTGGTGCCGTTCATCAATCAGGGCGCAATAGATGAACGTTACCTGGGCGCGGCGGGTACCCAGCTCGCTCGCACCCACCACGAATCCGTCATGCGCGAACTGCCGCTCGAAGCCTTCCGGCTCGGTCGGGGCGAACCCGTTATCCCGACGACCTACCGCTAGCGTTACTCGGCCTTCATCTTTTCGTAAATGGCCTTGCACGACGGACACACCGGGAACTTCTCGGGGTCGCGGCCGGGCAACCATTTTTTGCCGCACAACGCGCGAACCGGCTTGCCGGTCAGCGCCGACTCCATGATCTTGTTCTTGGGCACGTAGTGCGAGAAACGCTCGTGGTCACCGGGCTCGATCTGTTCCTGATTAAGCAGCTCCTCGAGCTCGCGGTCGAGAGTCGAGGTGCCGCCGCCCGGCTGTCCTGGGTCTGCGATGCTTGCGCGAAATTCGTGAGTCATGATCCCAGTTTAGACACCGGCGCTGGGAGTGACCAGCGTGTGGGCGACGACGCTAAGCGCGCAGAGCTGACGCAAGCATCTCGGGTCCGCGCCGGTCAAAAGTACGCGCCCCCAACCACACCCCTCCGACGAGCACCACGACGCCGACACCAACACCGAAGATCAAAGCGAGTCGGTTCCAGGATGGATCCACGAAGATCCCCAGGACTGCCGCGATGATCGCCGGAGACGACAGCAGCACCGATCCGAAGAGAGTCAACGACTGGATCAGGGCAGAAGCGGTGCCGGATGCCTGGGGCTGGGCGAACGGACTGTCGCCGGGTCTCGTAACGGGGTACGGGAACCGTGCCGAGGTAAAGCTGGCGAAACCGAGTCCGGTGAGAAGAAGGCAGGTGCTCACGCCCAGCAGCGCGGGCAATTGCGCCCAACTTCCGTAGACTGCGACGCTGAGTGCCGATCCCAAGCCGATGACCGGGATGCCGGTGACGATGGCCGGAACCAGGCGCCCGATTCGGTCTGCGACGCCACGGGTGCCCGAGACAACGTGCAACCAGATGGCAGTGCTGTCGTAGGCGACATCGTTGTGCAATGCCCAGCCAAGGAAGATGCACATCAGTGGCACCGGAAGCAAAGCCAGGTAGTGCACCGGAACAGTGGCAATCGAGAGGGGAACAAGCACGATGAAAGGAATGACCGGAATCATGATGAGCGACGCCCAATAGCGCGAGTCACGCCCCCAATAGGTGAAGCTGCGTGCAGCGATCACCCCCACCGGAGTGTGCGGAAGCCGATCGAACCAGCCAAGTCCGCCGTACTGCTTCGCTGCGACCTCACGCCCGGGCGTGACGAGCATACGGGCCACGAGTCGCTGCCAGACGAACCAGGCGCCCCCGAGCGTGCCTCCAGCGATCACGAGCTTCAGAAGTGCGGAACCCCAGAGTCCCGTCGCTGCGTCTCCGGGCACCGCCCACGCAGCACCCAACGGCGTCCAGCCGAGGATGCCGGCGAATTCGCTGAGTACCCGCAGGCCCGAAGTTCCCCAGTCCATCGACACCAGCAAAACCACGACCGGCGAGATCAAAAGCACAAGCAGCACACCGAACACTCCCGAAAACTCACGCGACCGCCGGGAGGACAGAAGCAAAGCGCCGATCGATGTGCTGACCCGTGAGGCGAGGATGCAGGTCGCGACGATGAGTGCCGCCGAGATGATGGCCAGTACGGTCTCACCGATCCCGCGCGACCAGGTCACCACAGTGCTCAGCGTCACGACCGTGAGTGCGACGGCCGGAACCCCGATCAGCCCCGATACGGCCAGACCGAACGACAGCGTGCGAGTGGGCATTGCGAAGAGGGCGAACTTGCGTGGGTCCATCGTGTCGTCGACGCCGAAGATGAGAGGCAGCACGAGCGAGCCGGCAACGACGAGCGAGCCGCCGACGATGAGGCCATCCCGAATCAGCGCCAGATCCCCGCTGAAGCGCAGACTCACGAGCAGGATCGCAAGCGCGACGGCCGCCCCCAGCCCGTAGGCCAGCCCAACGACAATTCCAACGATTTGCCAGGGGCTGCGCCGGAAGATGTTCGCAATCAGACGGAGCTTTAGTCCGAGAAGCTGTGCAACCATTCCATGCCTTCCGCCACCTTGCGTCCGCCGGCGAGCTCGACGAAACGCTCTTCTAGTGACTTCACGCCTCGAACCTCATCGATCGTTCCCGACGCGAGCACTCGCCCCTGCACGATGATCGCCACATGGTCGCATACCCGTTGAATCAGATCCATTCCATGGCTCGACAGCACCACGGTGCCACCGCTCGCCACGTACTTTTGCAGAATTTCGGTCACGTTGACGGCGGAGACCGGGTCAACCGATTCGAACGGCTCGTCGAGCACAAGCAGTCGAGGCGAGTGGATCATGGCGCAGGCGAGCGCGATCTTCTTGGTCATTCCGGCTGAGTAATCGGCAACCAGGCGATTCATCGCGTCGTCCAGGCCGAATGCTGCAGCCAGATCGGCAGCACGGGTCCGTACCGTTTCGCCGTCAAGCCCCCGGAGGACACCCGAATAGTGAAGAAGTTGTGCACCGGTCAGTCGGTCAAAGAGACGCAGTCGGTCGGGCAACACTCCCACGATGCGCTTCGCTTTCAGCGGATCGCTCCAGACGTCGATTCCGTGAATCTGAATCGAACCGGCGTCAGGTCGGAGGAGGCCGGTGATCATGGAGAGAGTTGTCGTTTTGCCGGCACCGTTCGGACCGACAATCCCGTAGAAGGATCCGGCACGAACTTCGAGATCGATGCCGGCAACGGCCATGTTCTGCCCGAACGACTTCTCGAGTCCGTGGACGGCCATCACAACCGGGGCTTCTGGAGCGACGGGTGATTCAGCCGCCGCAGCCGATGCCCGAGCCGAGACTACGCTCGTGGAAACCGGAGTTCGGCGCTGTGGCTTCTTCGCTGCAACGCTGCGGGAGGGGGCCTCAGCCGAGCGATCGGTGGCCTCACGGTCAGGGGCAGCGGCACTCGCCTCGACAGCCTCGGAGACGGCGCGGCCTGGCTGGGTGACGAGTGCGGCGGCCTGGGCCGACGTGGATTCACTTCGTGGCTTCTTCGCTGCTGAGGACTTCGCAGGAGTCGACTTCGCAACGACGCTCTTCGCTGCCGTGGACTTCGCCGGCGTGCTCCTCGCAGGCGCGCTCTTCGCTGCCGTGGACTTCGCGGGAACGCTCTTCGCGGGAACGCTCTTCGCGGGAACGGACTTCGCGGGCGTGCTCTTCGCCTGCGTTGCCTTCGCGGGCGTGCTCTTCGCCTGCGTTGCCTTCGCGGGCGTGCTCTTCGCCTGCGTTGCCTTCGCGGGCGTGCTCTTCGCGGGCGTGCTCTTCGCCTGCGTTGCCTTGGCGGGCGTGCTCTTCGCGGCTGTGGACTTGGCAGGCGCGCCGTTCGCAGGCGCCTGCGTCGCTGCCGCCGTCATCACAGTCGAACTCTGCCCCACGGCAGGCTTGGCCGGTGCAGGGGCCGGTGCGGGGGTCGATTTGGTTCCGGGCATGTCATTCACAGGCTGGTCAGGCTCAGGAGGAGTAGGCACGGAAGTCACCAGCCAAACCTACCAAGCCTCGGCCCGCTGCGTTGCCCGTGACGCGCGCCACTGCGCAGATGAACACCGTCGCTTTTCCTGGGAGAATCCTCCATGCTCTATCACGAATTGGATACGGCTGCACGAATTCTTCACTGTCGTCAGGGTGCGCGGTTACTGTGGAAGTGGCATAACGGTGTGTCTTAACGTGAACTTTTGGGCAAACCGTGAGCAAATTCTTCAGCATTGAAGGCTCCGGTTGAATGCTCACACCTTTTTTGAGGAGATAATCGTGACCACCCAGGTAGTCATTCTTGCAGCGGGCATGGGCAGCCGACTCGGCCGCTCACTGCCGAAGCCGTTGACTGAACTCAGCGACGGCCGCACCATCATGGGACAGCAGTTCGACAACATCGAGCACGCGTTCGGCCGGAAGGCGAAAGTTACCATCGTCGTCGGATACAAGCTCGAGCACATCATCGAGGCCTTCCCGCAGGCATCCTTCGTCTATAACGAGCAGTACGACCAGACCAACACGTCCAAGAGCCTGATGCGTGCGCTTCAGGCTTCGGGCCCCGGCGGAGTGCTGTGGATGAACGGTGACGTCGTCTTCGACCCGACCATCCTTGACCGCGCCGCGGCGATGATGGCGCGCGATCAGTCGTTCGTCACGGTGAACACCTCGAAGGTCTCCGACGAAGAAGTCAAGTACACAACGAGTGCCGAAGGCTACATCAAAGAACTGTCTAAGACGGTGCGTGGCGGCTTGGGCGAGGCTGTCGGCATCAACTACATTTCGAGCGTCGACAAGGCAGTTCTGCTCCGCCACCTCTCGAAGGTCGATGACCAGGACTACTTCGAGCGCGGCATCGAGCTTGCGATTGAGAAGAACCGCATGCTTGTCGAGCCGGTCGACATCTCCGACCTCTACGCCGTCGAGGTTGATTTTGCCGAGGACCTCGAGCGGGCCAACCTTTTCGTCTAGGCAACGGCTGCGCCTGTCGGGTTCCCGACCGGAACCATTCCTCGGCCCAGCGGCCCTACGATAGAACGTGTGAGTAGTTACGCTGAAGTGCGCCCGGGGCAGCGCACACCGTTCGCGCGCTATCGTCATGCGCTCTGGCTGCTGACGCAACGCGATCTGCGAGTTCGCTATTCAACCTCTCTCCTCGGCTACTTCTGGTCGATCCTCGATCCGTTGGTCATGGCCGGGATCTACTGGTTCGTCTTCACCCAGATCTTTCACCGCGGAGTCGGCGAAGACCCCTACATCATCTTTCTCCTGAGCGCCCTTCTTCCCTGGATGTGGTTCAACGGCACCATCTCCGACTCGACCCGAGCATTTCTTCGCGAAGCAAAACTGATCAGATCAACCCGCATCCCTCGATCGATTTGGGTCAACCGCCTCGTATTGTCGAAGGGGATCGAGTTCGTCGCCTCCCTGCCTGTGCTCGCGCTCTTCGCGATCATCTATCAGGCACCGCTGCACATCGAGGCCCTGCTGTTCCCGCTTGCAATCCTGATTCAGACGGTTCTCACCGCCGGGGTCGGGCTGATCGTTGCGCCGCTCGTTGTGTTCTTCCGCGACTTGGAGCGTGCGGTGAAGTTGGTGTTGAGGTTTCTCTTCTATGCCTCCCCCATCATCTACTCGACGACGAATCTTCCCGCCGAGCTGCATTTCTGGGCAGGCTTCAACCCGCTCAGCGGCATCTTCAGCCTCTATCGTTCGGCTTTCTTTCCCCAGGAGCTCAACTGGATGACCGTCGGGGTCAGTGCGGCCGTGTCGGTCGTCATCCTGCTCGTCGGCATCCTCGTCTTCATGCGCACAGAGCGCGCGGTTTTGAAGGAGATCTAGTGCCGGCACCGGTCATCGCGTTGGACAACGTCGGCATACGCTTCCGCAGAAACCGACGCGGTCGGCGCTCCTTCAAAGACCTTTTCGCACGTCGCAGCCGCCGGTCGCGCCCCGGCGAGTTTTGGGCGCTCCGCGGCGTCTCGTTCACGGTGCAACCGGGCGAAGCCATTGGCGTCGTCGGCCGAAACGGCCAGGGGAAGTCGACCCTGCTGAAGCTCGTCACCGGAGTCGTACTTGCCGACGAGGGCACGGTGCACGTCGCCGAGGGCGTTGCACCTCTGATCGAGATCACGGGTGGGTTCGTCGACGATCTGAGCGTGCGTGACAATGTGTACCTGACGGCTGGCCTACATGGCATGACCCGCAAGCAGATCGCTTCTCGCTTCGACGACATCATCGACTTTGCCGAGATCGCAGACTTCCTCGATACTCCGTACAAGCATCTCTCCAGCGGCATGAAGGTGCGCATTGCCTTCGCCGTGATCTCACGGCTGGAAGAACCGATTCTGCTGGTGGACGAGGTGCTCGCCGTGGGCGACAAAGCATTTCGGGAGAAGTGCTATCGCCGGATCGAGGAGCTGCTGGCCGGTGGGCGCACGCTTTTCATCGTCTCGCACAACGAACGCGACCTGCGCCGTTTCTGCTCGCGCGGCCTGTACCTCGATAAGGGCTCGCTCGTACTCGACGCTCCGATTCACGACGTCCTGGCGAAATACAATGCAGACTACGGGATCGTTCCCGCCTGACCCGCCCCGGGCCTCGGAGCGTCAATTCAGGCGTTCTCCCTCCGGAACGTCCGCGTACTGATGGGCAGGAGGATTCCCGAAAGCAGCAGGACCGGCAACGCCACGCTGTTCAGGATCGGAGCGAGCACGTCTTCACTCGTGGTGGTCAGCGCCAGAGCATTCGACGAGGCGGAACAGGCACCGCCGAGAAGCATGGTGAGCCCAGGGCCCAGCAGCTCACCGCCGATCGAACCGGTCGGTCTGCATGCGAAGCCGAGGGCAACGAGCACGACACCGTGCACGAACAACAGCACGACGTCGCGCAGAACGCGCCCCAGTAGGAGAGCAGTTCGACTGGCGGGAGTCACCCGCTCAAATACGCTCGGCCGGAGGCGTCAGGAGCGGTCCGAAAAGGCCCAGATACAGGACGGGTTGAACCAGCCTGATGATCACCCAGGTCGGGTTGCGCAGGTTCAAGCGCAGTGGTCAGGAAGATCGTCGCTCCCCGTTCTGAACGCAAATCCTCAATGTGCAGCCAGAGATTCGTTCGGGCCGAGAAACCCGACGATCTCGCCCTCGGCCACGTCGAGATCGACTCCGGCGACAGCAGCCACCGATATCTTTTCCCGGCCCCGCTTGGTGTCGAACGTGCGAGCAAGACCGCGGGCAGGACTCATCGTGACACCTCGTTTCTGAGGCGACTAGTGCGTGATGCGATGCCCCTCCGGGCTCGGCCACGCGTCGGGCGCCGCCACCAAATGCGCCGCAGTGAACCCGGCGACCAATTCGCCGGGCTCGATCACCAGTACACCGGCCAGCCGGATCAGCGTGTGGAACGTGGGATTTCCGTGGCCACGATCGATGCGCGCATAGCTCGACACGTTCAGCCCGGCGCGCTGCGCAACCTGCTCTTGGTTGAGCGAGAGTTCCCGCCGGCGCTGACGCAATCGGCGACCCAGGATGCGAGATGCTTCAGAGTGAGGCTGCGGCATGGCCACAGTGTAGTTCCGCTGTCGAAGCGACACTATCCCCCGCACAGGGGCGAAAAACCCGGCATCCGTCTGTGAGGATTCTCCGGATCGGCGGCTGAATTGGAGCGTACAGTTTTGGGGAGAAAACCGATTCGACGTCTCGCACGAGCGCGACCCGTGTCGGCCAAGGAGGTACATTCTCATGAAAACCTTGGGGCTCGGCAGAACGGGGACGGTCAAGAAGATCGCCCTCTGCGTGGGAGCGATGTCGTTACTGATCCTGGCTGGCTGCACGTCGAGTGGGACCACCGCCAACGCAAGCGCACCGGGCAAAAGCGCAAACACGGTGACCTTCGCGGATCCCCCGAACACGATTCCAAACTGGATTTGGCCGTTCGCCTCCTTGGCCAACTTCAGCCTCACCAACTCCTCTGAACTGCAGCTGCCGATGTATCGCACGCTGTACTGGTTTGGCGACAACAAAGGCAGCCCGGCCATCAACGACTCCCTCAGTCTTGCCAACGCCCCGGTCTTCAGCAATGGCGGCACGACAGTGACCGTCACACTCAAGCCCTACGAATGGAGCAACGGCGAGAAAGTCACCTCGCAGGACGTTCTGTTCTGGTTCAACATGGAAACCGCGGAAAAGGCCAACTGGGCAGCCTATGTTCCCGGCCAATTCCCCGACAATGTGACTGCGGTCGCCACCCCCGATGCCTCCACCATCGTCTTCACGACCGACAAGGCCTACAGCGAGCAGTGGTTCCTCTACAACCAGCTGAGCCAGATCACCCCAATGCCGATGGCCTGGGACATGACAAGCGCCACAGCGAAGGGAACCTGCGCGACCGATGTCTCGGGCTGCGCCGCCGTCTACGCCTACTTGAACGCTCAGTCCAAGGACCTCCCCACCTATGCGACCAGCGCAATTTGGTCGGTCGTCGACGGACCGTGGCAGCTCAAGAGCTTCAGCTCTGACGGCCACGTCACAATGGTTCCGAACCCGAAGTACTCTGGCCCGACCAAGCCGAGCATCAAGGAGTTCATCGAGGTTCCATTCACGACCGATGCCGCGGAGTTCAACGTGCTGAATGCGAACAAGACGATCGACGTCGGCTACATTCCGACGCAAGATTTGAGTAAGCCGAAGCCGCCCAACACACCGGCAACCGAGGCCGGCCCGAATCCACTGAGCGCCAACTACACCCTGGACCCCTGGTTCCTGTACGGAGTGAACTACTTCCCGATTAACTTCAACAACCCCACTGTTGGCCCGATCTTCAAGCAGCTCTACTTTCGGCAAGCACTCCAATCGGTCTATGACCAGGTCTCCATCATCAATGCAGCAGCGAAAGGCTACGGCGTGATCACCGACGGCCCGGTCCCCTTGGTGCCACCCGACAGCCCGCTGATTTCGAAGTCGGAACAGAACAATCTGTATCCCTTCAGTATCAGCGCCGCGAAGAAGTACCTGGCCGACAACGGGTGGACGGTGGTTCCGGGCGGTGTCTCCACCTGTGCCAAGCCGGGCACGGCGACCGGCGAGTGTGGTGAAGGCATTACGGCCGGCGAGCAACTCTCGTTTGATCTGCCGTATGCCAGTGGTACTCAGTCGATCACCACGGGGATGCAGTCGCTGAAGTCAAACGCTGCCGAGGTCGGAATCAGTCTCACCCTGCAGCCGCAGCCGTTCAACACCGTCATCGGCAACACCGTCCCGTGCACGGGCGCAACCTGCACCTGGCAGATCGGCAACTGGGGCGGTGGCTGGGTCTACGTGCCCGACTTCTACCCGACCGGTGAGCTTCTATTCGCCACCGGTGCCGGATCGAACTCGGGCAGCTACTCCGACCCGGCGATCGACACGCTGATCAACAACACCGCAACACAGAGCGGCACCGCAGTCATGCAGGCGTACGAGGATGCACTGGCCAAGGACCTCCCGGTCATCTGGTCGCCCAACTACACCTACTCGCTGGTTGAGGTGGCCAACGGGCTTCAGGGCGTCACCCCCCTGAATCCATTCGGAACCCTCACCCCCGAAGAGTGGCACTACTGAGTGACCTGGATCCACCGGCACCGTTCGGTTTCTCCGGACGGTGCCGGACCACCCCGACGACGGAGGTGACTGAATGCTCGGCTACATTCTGCGCCGTGTCGTGCAGGCTATCGCTGTCGTCATCGTCGTCACGATCATCGTCTTCATTCTCTTGCAGGCGCTTCCCGGTGGCGCCGCACACGCCATTCTCGGCCCGCGCGCGACACCGGCACAGATCGCGACGTTCAACGCCGAGAACGGACTCAACCAGCCCCTGATCCTGCAGTACTTTCGTGACCTCGGCAACTGGGCGACCGGCAACTTCGGCTTCTCCTACAAACTCAACCAGTCGGTGAGTTCCCTGCTGGTCCAACGATTGCCAAAGACACTGATCCTCGGCGGTTTTGCGCTGTTGCTCACTCTCATCATCGCCATCCCCGTCGGCATCTACCAGGCGGTACGCCGCAACCGGGCATTCGACTATATTGCGACGGCGCTTTCGTTCATTTTCTACGCCGCACCGACGTTCTTCATCGGCCTCGTCATGATCGACTGGTTCTCACAGAAACTGCCCTGGTTCCCGCCCGAAGCACCCCAATCAAACGGTATCGGTCCGATCTTCAGCGACTTCGACGCCATGATCCTTCCGATCGTGACGCTCGCACTGCTCGGAATAGCGGGCTTCTCGCGCTACATGCGTTCCTCGGTGCTGGACAACGTGAACCAAGACTACGTGCGCACCGCCCGGGCGAAGGGCGCCTCGGAATCGCGTGTCTTGAGTCGGCACGTGTTGCGCAACGCACTCATCCCCATCATCACGCTGCTCGGCCTGTCGCTGCCGGCCCTGTTCGCCGGCGCATTGATCACCGAGTCCATCTTCAACTTTCCCGGTATGGGGCTGCTGTTCTGGAATGCCGCCCAGCAATCCGACTACCCGGTGGAACTCGGCGTCGTGATCGTCACGGCGTTCGCAACGGTAATTGGCAATCTGGTGGCGGATATTTCACTCGTCATCATAGATCCGCGGGTGAAACTATGACCATGGGACAGAACCCAGAGCAGGAATTCGGCGACGACTCGACAATGACGCCCGTTCCCGTCGAGCCGAACGAGTCGGCCCCGATCGTCGTGCTTCCCACGGGCCTCCCCGTCGGCAAGCCCAAGAGCATGTTTCGGCTCGGTTTTGAAGTCTTCATTCAGAATCGGCTTGCGATCGCCGGCCTCGTCATCGTCTTTCTCGCCGTGGTGTTCTGCTTTCTCGGCCCTCTCGTCTATCCGACCAACCAGGTGACCGTCAACCTGGCTGATGTGAATCTGCCGCCGGGTCCCGGGCATCCGCTGGGCACCGACGGTGCCGGCTACGACCAGCTCGGCCGCATGATGATCGGCGGGCAGGCCTCGCTCATCGTCGGGTTCGCGGCAGCAGCTATCGCCACGATCATCGGCACACTGTGGGGGGCAATCGCCGGTTTCTTCGGTGGGGTGATCGACGGACTCATGATGCGTATCGTCGACGCGATCCTGTCGATCCCCATCTTGTTCCTGCTCCTGTTCCTCGTCACGATCGTGCAGCCGAGCATCCCGGTGATGATCTTTGTTCTCGGTCTGACCGCGTGGCTGATCCCCGCGCGTCTCGTGCGCGGGGAATCGCTCACACTGCGGGTGCGCGAATATGTCCAGGCCGTGCGGGTGATGGGTGGCTCGAGTTGGCGCTCGGTCTCACGGCACATCATGCCCAATGTCGTGGGCACCGTCATCGTGAACGCGACATTCCAGGTTGCGGATGCGATTCTGCTCGTGGCCTATCTCGGCTATCTCGGCCTGGGAATTGCGCCGCCGGCCACCGACTGGGGCGGGATGCTCAGTGACGGCACTCAGAACATCTTCACGAACTATTGGTGGCTGATCTACCCCCCGGGACTCGCGATCATCCTGGTCGTGGTGGCCGTCAACCTGGTTGGTGACGGGCTGCGCGACTCGGTCGAAGTCCGACTGCAACGTCGGTAGAGCGGCTCGCAGCGACGACGAGAGTTTCACCCAGCGAAGGGAAGAGCGATGGCACTGCTCGAAATCACTGATCTCAGCACCGACATCCGTCTGAGCAAGTCGACGGTGCACGCGCTCGACTCGGTGAGCATCGCTGTCGAGGCCGGCGAAACGCTGGGGCTGGTCGGGGAATCCGGCAGCGGAAAAACAATGACCGCTTTGTCAATCGAGCGCCTACTGCCGCCGGGCGGATCCATCGTCGGCGGTCAGGTGCTCTTCAACGGCCTCGACCTCGCCTCGGCGTCTGAGGCCACGATGCGCTCGGTGCGGGGTGGAGACATCGGCATGATTTTTCAAGACCCGATGACGAGTCTCAATCCGGTGCAGACCATTGGTGAGCAGGTGGGCGAGCCTCTCGTGCTGCACCGCGGCCTGAGCCGGTCCGAGGCCAACGAGTCGGTGCTGAAGATGTTCGAGTTGGTGGGACTTCCGAACGCCGCCGGGAACCTCAATACGTATCCGCACCAGATGTCGGGTGGGCAACGCCAGCGTGTGATGATCGCGATGGCCCTGATCTGCGAACCGAAGTTACTGATCGCCGACGAACCGACGACGGCACTCGACGTCACGATTCAGAAGCAGATCTTGGAACTCATCGATCGCCTGCGCGTCGAACTGAACATGGCCATGATCTTGGTCACCCATGACCTGGGTGTGATCGCCGGGAGGGCCGACCGGGTTGCCGTCATGTATGCCGGCAAGATTGCCGAGATGGCCACCACCAGCACGTTGTTCGATTGGCCGCGGCACCGGTACACCGAGGCGCTCTTCGAAGCTCTTCCGGAGCGTGCTGCCGGCACCGGTGCCCTGCTCTATTCAATTCCGGGGCTGCCCCCCGACCTCGTGTCCCCGCCCCCGGCCTGCCGGTTTGCGCCGCGATGCAGATTTGCGACTGACGTCTGCCGCACTGTCGTGCCGACGTTGGAGGCTGTGGCACTGAAAACAGGAGTGCAGGAGTTCGCCTGTTTCGTGCCCTGCACCGAGCCCCTCGGCTCAGCCGAAGAACTTGCCGCCAAACATGAAGCCGCCAGCGCGACAGTGAGCGACCCCCTCCTCACCGAGAACCGGGAGTGGGTGGCGCCGAAGGCCGACATGCCCGCCACGTCGCAACCGCTCCTGCAGCTCGAGAGTCTCGTGAAGGACTTTCCGGTGACTGCCGGTGCAATCGCGCGACGCAAGGTGGGTGCCATCAGTGCCGTCGCCGAGGTCTCCCTCTCGATCGGCCGCGGCCAGACCCTCGGGCTTGTCGGCGAGTCGGGGTGCGGTAAGACCACACTCGGTCGGCTGGTGGTTGGTCTCGAAAAGCCGACCAGCGGGCGCATCCTGTTTCGTGGACGCCCCGTTGAAAGCCTTCGCGGCAAGGAAGCGCGCGAGGGCCGCCGGAATGTGCAGTTCATGTTTCAAGATTCCTACGCCTCCCTCGATCCGCGCATGCGGGTGCGGGCCGTTCTCAGGGAACCTCTCGAGATTCAACGCGTCGGCACCGCGCGGGACCGCAACACGCGGGTCGACGAACTGCTCGATGCCGTCGGGCTTCCCCGCAGTTCGGCGGAACGCTATCCGCACGAGTTCTCGGGTGGACAACGCCAACGCATCGGGCTCGCCCGGGCGCTCGCGCTCCAGCCCGCTCTGATTGTGGCCGACGAACCGGTCTCGGCACTCGATGTGTCGATCCAAGCGCAGGTTCTGAATCTGATGAAGGAGCTTCAACGGGAACGTGAGCTCACCTATCTCTTCATCAGCCACGACCTCTCGGTGGTGCGTTACCTCTCCGACGTCATCGCCGTCATGTATCTGGGCAAGCTGGTCGAGATCGGGTCGGCAGTCGACGTGTATTCGCGACCGAACCACCACTACACACGCGGGCTGATCGATACCATTCCGGTCGCAGACCCCGCCGTCGAGAAGCAGAAGACCCAGCTCGGGGTGCGTGGAGAACTCCCGTCTGCGATGAACCCACCGAGCGGATGCCGCTTCCGCACACGATGCCCGGCCGCCCAGGAGATCTGCGCGCGCGTCGAACCCCCACTGCAGGTGGGCGGTGGCGGGATTCGCCCCCATCTGCTGCCCGAACCGACCGGACCGGCTAGCCACCTCGTGGCCTGTCACTTTCCGCTCAACGTCGATTCGGTGATTCATAAGACCGGAAAGGTGCACATCTGAGTGGGGGTCACAAGAAAATTGGAACCCGGCCCGATTCCGCCCGATCCCTGTCGCCGGGGACTGTTTGGCGGTGGGCATGGAGCGCGATATCTGCACGTGAGGGCGTCTCAGTTGGACGCACTCCAGTCTGGTTGATACGTTGTTTGATGGCCTTCGGGCCGAAAACCAGTCCGCGACCACGCCGGCACCAGCTCCATCGGCTGCCCGTGGACGTATGGTGTGACGAGGTTGGTGACGGTCCCATGACCACGCCCGCTCCGACAGTTCGAGTCGCCTGGCCCGTGCACGTTGAATCGTGCAGCCAGTGCTTGATGGGTAACCGGAGCACATCTCACACACCCGGCCGACAGAAACGAAAACCCCTGGCGCACAACCACTTTCGCGCCCGGGACGGAGACACGTGTCCGAAAACATCGCAATTAGCGCTCACCATCTCTACAAAGCATTTGGTCGCAAACCCAAGGAAGTCGTCAAAAAACTACAGGCCGGTGCCGACCGGTCATCGCTGTCACACTTAGGAACTGCTGCCGTCATTGATGCGTCCTTCGATGTGAAGGCCGGCGAGATCTTCGTGGTCATGGGCCTGTCTGGCTCGGGCAAATCGACCCTGATCCGCATGTTGAACGGATTGCTGGAGCCGACATCCGGCTCGGTCACCGTTATGGGAACGCCGATCAGCGGAATTCCGGCGCAGAAGCTTCGTGAGGTCCGTCGCTCGAACATTTCGATGGTATTCCAGCACTTCGCCCTGCTCCCGCACCGCACCGTGCTCGATAACGCCGCATACGGTCTCGAAGTGCAGGGAATTCCGCTGGCGGAGCGCCGTGAGCGTGCCCAGAGCATCGTCGAACGGGTTGGTCTCGCCGGCTGGGAGAGCAAACTCCCCGGTGAACTGTCCGGCGGCATGCAGCAGCGTGTGGGGCTGGCCCGCGCCCTCGTCAGCGACACCGATATTCTTCTGATGGATGAGGCGTTCTCTGCCCTCGACCCGCTGATCCGTCGCGAGATGCAAGAGCAACTCGTCGAACTTCAGTCCGAACTGGGTAAGACCATCATTTTCATCACGCACGATCTGAACGAAGCCATGTTCCTCGGAAACCGCATCGCAGTCATGCGCGATGGCCGCATCGTTCAGGTGGGCACCCCCGACGACATTCTCACCGACCCCGCAAACGACTACGTTGCGCAGTTCGTGCAGGATGTCGACCGGGCACGGGTGCTCACCGCATCCGGAGTGATGGAACCGGCGAAGTCAGTCGTCTCAGCCTCGGCTGGCCCCCGGGCCGCCCTGCGCACGATGCGCGACCTGCAGACTTCTGCCGCATTCGTCGTGGGCAACGGCCGCACCCTGGTCGGTGTTGTACGGGACAAGGACGTCATGCGCCAGGTGAGAGCGGGCGAGACCGATCTCAGCCTCATCGTGCGCAACGACGTGGCCACCATCGAACCCGATGCGCACCTCAGCGACATGTTCGAGCTTTCGGTCGAGAGCCCGCTGCCGGTCGCCGTCATCGATGACAAGAAGCGCCTCCTCGGCGTGATTCCCCGTGTCACCCTGCTTGCCGCGCTGGGAAACGTTCCGTCGCACACGGGCGAGGTCGCAATCGTTGAACCACCGGCCACCTACTCGATGGAAGTGATCACCGAGACCCTACGAGAAACGGCCCCGGCATTCGCTTCTGAAGGAGGTACCCGATGACCGACATCCGTCTGCCCATCGGCACCTGGGCCGAGGCCTTCGTGCAGTTCATCACCGATATTTTTCAACCCGTCTTCAACGTGATCAGCGCGCTCTTCGGCGGCTTCTACGAGGGCGTCGCCCTGATTTTTCAGTCTCCACCGTTCTGGATTCTCATTCTGGTGATCGCTGCCCTCGGCGTCTGGGCGCGCGGCTGGCTATTCGGTGCGGGCACCGTCGTCGGTCTCGGGCTGATCGTCGGTGTCGACCAGTGGTCAAACGCCATGGACACTCTCGCTCTGGTACTCGTTGCCGCGATCATTGCGATCGTGATCAGCGTGCCGCTCGGAATTCTGGCTGCACGTTCGGGAACTGCCTCGAAGATCCTGAAGCCAGTGCTCGACTTCATGCAGACCATGCCGGCCTTCGTCTATCTGATTCCCGCGTTGATCCTGTTCCGGGTTGGAGTCGTTCCGGGCATCGTCGCGACGATCATCTTCTCACTCGCCCCCGGTGTGCGCATGACGGAACTCGGCATACGCGGAGTCGACAAGGAGGTTGTCGAAGCCGGCCACGCTTTCGGCGCCTCCCCGCGTCGCATCCTGCGCCAGATCCAGCTGCCCCTCGCCGCACCGACGATCATGGCCGGCGTTAACCAGGTCATCATGCTGTCACTCTCGATGGTTGTCATCGCCGGAATGGTTGGCGCCGGTGGATTGGGGGGTCAGATCGTGCAGGCCCTCAGCCGCATCGATGTTGGCCTCGGGTTCGAAGCCGGCCTCGCTGTCGTCATCCTCGCGATCCTGCTCGACCGTCTCACCGCCGCTCTCGGCGCACCCCGCCCGAAGCGCGTCAGTGCGCCGTCTCGCCGTCTCACGCGCGGACTGCTCGTCGGCGGTGCCGTCGTCGTCGTCGCAGCGCTCGGCGTCGCCGGGTTCACGGCGAACACCGGTGCGACTGCAGCGGGGCCGGACAACGGTGACAAGAAGACCCTCACGCTCGCCGTCTTCAACGGCTGGCCGGAGGGCGAGGCGGCCTCGTACCTCTGGAAGGACATCCTGGAGAAGAAGGGTTACACCGTCGACCTCGAATACGCGGATGCAGGCACTGTCTTCACCGGACTCAGCACCGGCGACTATGACCTGGTGCTCGACAGCTGGCTGCCGACCACTCACGAGGCCTACATGGAGAAGTACGGCGACACGCTCGTCGACCTCGGTTCGTGGAACAACGACGCGGCCAACTTCATTGCGGTGAACGCCGATGCTCCGATCGACTCGCTCGACGACCTCGCGGCTCACGCTGATCTGTTCGACAACAAGATCATCGGCATCGAGCCGGGTGCCGGTCTCACGAATGCGACCGAGAAGAATGTGATCCCCGGCTACGGGCTGCAAGGTATGGACTTCATCACCTCGTCAACGCCGGCGATGCTGTCAGAGTTGAAGGCCGCCCTAGCCTCCGGTGAGAACATCGCCGTGACACTGTGGAGCCCGCATTGGGCCTATGACGAGTTCGATCTGAAGAACCTGGCTGACCCGAAGGGCGCGCTCGGCACGACAGAGTCAATCCACTCCATCGGCAGTCTCGCGTTCACGAAGGACTTCCCCACCCTCGCCGGCTGGATCGGAGACTTCACACTCGACTCTGACCTGCTGTACTCACTCGAGAACGTCATGTTCAATGGTGAGACCTCGGGCGACTACGCACCCATCGTCGCGGAGTGGATCTCCAAGAATGAGGACTACGTCGACGGGCTGACAAACTAGTTCCGGTCATGACTACGACGTGACGTGGCTCGGCATCCGTTCGGATGCCGGGCCATTTCACGTGCAGGCACGGTGAGTCCGCCGGAGCTCTGCCAGGCTTCTCCGTTCCGGAACACGTAAGCTCATGCCATGGCCAGGAAACCCAAGCCCCTCGTCTCGCCGACTGGCGGTCCCGCCGAAGGCGGGCAGTTGCCGTCGGGAATCATCAAGGGCTTCGATCGCATGCTGGCGATCCATCGGCCGTCTGTGCTCGCGCACATTCGGGCCATTCGTCGCCGAAACCCGACGGCGAGTCCCGCTGAACTCGTGCGGATTTTGGAACGCCGCTACCTGGCTGCCGTCACCACCGGCGGGGCTGCCGTCGGAGCGACCGCCGTCATTCCCGGTGTCACCACCGGCATCACCCTGGTGCTGAGCGGAGTCGAGACGGCCGGCTTTCTCGAGGCGACGACCCTGTACGCGCAATCGGTGAGCGAGGTGCATGGCATCGCCGTCGAAGACCCCGAACGCGCCCGGGCACTCGTGCTGACAATGATGCTGGGCCGGGAAGGCTCCGACCTCGTGCGCCAGCTTGGCGGTCAGGTCACCGGCGCCGGCACCGCGCGCACCGCCTATTGGGGCGAACTCGTCACGAGCAGTATTCCGCGCACCATCATGGTCCCCCTGACCGACAAGCTGAAAAGCGCATTCATACGTCAGTTCGCCTCTCGCGGCGGCGCGAGTTTCATCGGAAAAGCAGCGCCGTTTGGGATTGGTGCGGTCATCGGCGGCGCCGGCAACCACATCCTCGGCAAACGAGTCGTGCAGTCGTCACGGCTCGCATTCGGACCGGCTCCCGCCTTCTTCAGAGCGGAACTCGAACCGATCGTGCGCGATGTGAAAGTGCGCACGGTGCGGGTGCGCGAGGTGGGAGTGCGCGAGGCCGCAACTATGCGACTCACGCGTCTAGGCACAAGCGCGCGCTCGGTGCTGCGGCGTCCTCCGTCCGCACAGCCATCATCCGAGGAAGATTAGACCGGCTCGCCCTGCGGTTCCTTTTCGAGTTCGTCGATCTCGGCGTCTTGGGAATGCAGCGTCTTGAACCGGTCCCATTCATCCATCACGTGTTGGACTGCCGCGTGAAAGCGTGCCGTTGCCGCACCCTGCGTCGAATCGCCGAAGTACCGTTCGACCCAGACGGCCAGGCGGGCCTCGGCTGCCTCGTCGTGAGTGAGCTGGTCGATTTCGGCGACCACGTTCGGGGCATCCTTCGCCGCAAGCCATTCGCAGTCGGAGAGATACCCACCCCTGTCGATCTCTGCCGCGGCATTCAACGGGCGCGTGATCAGCAACGGCTTTCCCGCAGCGAGCCTGTCGTAGACCATCGCCGAAATATCGACGATCGCCACATCGGCGTTCGAAAGCTGCCAGCCGAGTTCGGCACCGGTGTCGTAGATGTGCTGCGCAGCGGAATCACGCGCATTGGCTGCGGCAATCGCCTGGATGATCCGCTTGTTTGCGGCTGCGTAGGCCGGATCGACGACACCACTGCGCGGGTGGGGGCGGTAGATGACCCGGTGACGACCGGTCGCCAGGAGAGCAGTGACGATCCCGACGCCGTGACTGGCGATCGAACCGTATGCCGCGGCGGGGCGGTCGCCTTCCCAGGTGGGGGCGTAGAGCACGACCTGACGCTCGTCCGGCGTGTACGGAAGCGTTCCAGCGTAGTGGTCGGCTTGAGGGCGTCCGATCTTCACCGCTCGCGCATCGAAGTCATAGTTCCAGAGCACCGTGTCGAGGCGTGCCAACGCGGCATCCCCGGCGACGAACGCGTAGTCGTAGGCCTTGAACTGGTTGGTCGTCATGTACATCTTGTCGCTCTCACCATGGTTGATGAAAACGTGCCAGCGGCGCCCATAGCGCATCATCTGGAAGTTCTTTGTGTTTTGGTTCACATAGAACACGACACGAATGTCTTGCTCGGCGATGACCTGCTCCAACTCGGTCACTTTCCGCACATGTGCCACGGGTAGCGGTGATTCGGAAAGCATCGTGAGAGTGCCTCCCGAGGTGCGGCTGAGAATTACGACCGGCCAGGTCTCGGCCAGTCTGGCCAGCGGTTTGTACCACTGGCGCATCTGGTAGAGGTTCACCGGGCCATCGGCAAAGTAGACCGCAATCTTGAAATGCCCGCTGGGCAGTGGGCCTTGCTCGGCCAGCTTGCCGTGCAGCGCACGCTTCGCTTGACGCGACGCCCGCACCTCTTTGACTAATTTAACGGCCCGTCTGACGTCATGATTAATACCCACGTTTTAAGACTATCGAGCGCGCCTGAGTGACTCCGTGGGAACCGGCTCGAAACGACGGACCGGTAGCGAATCGTTAGACGATCGGTGGCCGCCCGGCCAATGTCATGCGCCAGATTGTGCGGGCCGACAGCGGCCTCCGCTCCCCCGGGTCGTGCGTCCAGCCTTCGCGCCAGCCGCCGAACCAGGCCGACAATGCCGGCCGATTTCGCGCCCACCGCAACATCTGAATGGCCGTCCACGACCCGACGTAGAGCGGCACGAACGGAGCCGGAAGATTGCGGCGCGCCAGCCAGACGCGGTTGCGCGCATTCAGCCTGTAATACGCCGCATGTCGCGTGGGCAAAATCACGGGGTGGTGAGCTTCAAGATTGCCGGCATACCAGGCGCGGAGGCCCTGATCCCAGACCCGCCAGGCCAGCTCGATACCTTCGTGTGCATAGAAAAATGGCTCGGCCCAGCCGCCTGTCGCGTCAAAGACGGAACGAGGCAGCAGAACGGCGCCCTCCCAGACTGAGAAAACGGCGCTGGAGTGCGTAGCCTCCCCCTTGCGAATGCGCGGAATCCAGCGCTTCGGCGGGGTCAAACCGCTCGGGTCAACCACGCGCGGCTGCACGAGACCGATCGATGGGTCTGAACGCACGATGGCGACGGCATCCCGCAGAAAATTCGGGTCGGGAATGCTGGCATCGTCGTCGAGAAAGAAGAGGTATTCCCCCGTCACGAGCGAGACACCACGGTTTCGGCCAGCCGGAATGCCGAGGTTCGTCGGGAGGCCGAGGGTAGCGACGCCGCCCGGCAGTCCAGTCGGTTCCCAGCCGTTGCCCACGCAGACCACGTCGAGTTGCACGCCCCGCTGCGCCAGGATGCTTCGGAGCCCGCGATCAAGGTCGTCTGGCCGGGTTCCCTGGGTGAGCACGACGACGCCGACAGTCGGCAGCATCCGCTCGTGCGCGCTAGGAACGGACACGCTTGGAAGCCATGATCGCAACGAAATGGCCGACGAGCGCGAGGAAGGCGAGTGGCACGAGAACAATCACTACGATTCGATCGACGAGCGGCTGCCCCAGGAAAAGCCCCACCAGCGCTGAGGCGAAGATCACGATTGTCATCTCAACCGAGTGGTAGAGGCGGTGGAACGGCACGAACCGGGCGAAGCGGCGTGCGCGCGCGAGCAGACTCGAAGTTGGCGCCTTCTCTCCCTGGGTATCGGCGAGCTTCACCAGGCCGGCGTTGGCCCGGGCCACATGCACCATGTCGTTGAGCGCCTTGTTCAGTACGATCAGCAGGGCCAGAAGCAGCGCCAGCGTCGTCCAGAGGAAGTCGGCGGGTGCCTCGAACGGGTAGGCGGCGACACGGATTCCGAACGCGATCGGAATGAGAGCCTCGGTTGTGTAATGGCCCACCTTGTCGAGGAATACCCCGGCCGGAGACGAGGTCTTGCGCCAGCGGGCAACCTCGCCGTCGGAGCAGTCGACCAGCATCTGCAACTGGCTGAGCAGAAGGGCGAGAACCGCACCCCAGATACCGGGAATGAGTAGTGCGGCAGCGGTCGACCAGCCGACCAAGATCATCAGTCCGGTGACACCGTTCGCCGAGATGCGCGTCTTCAGCAGCATCCAGGTGAGGTATGGAGAGAGGTCGCGCAGGTAGAGCGAGGCCGTCCAATGCTCGGCGTTGTCGCGCAGCCGCACTTCGGGAGGCTGAGTGATACGGCGAAGTTCATCAATTGAGCGGGGACGGGAGTAGGCCGGTGATTCTGGCTGCATGATTATCTTCCCGTGTGAGCAGTAATGTTGCTGGTCAGCTTCAGATAGCCGAGAACGAAGCCGCTTCCCCAGCAAAAATGAATGCAGGGCAAGACTATGAGAAACCAGAGCGCTGCACGAAAACCGTCCGGGCGGGTCACGAGGATTGTGGCGGCGATCACGAAGAGCAGGTACACGGCGGGGGCGACGAATCCGAGAAGAAGCCACGGGGTCCCACCGAGCACGGCCA
This sequence comes from Leifsonia psychrotolerans, assembly GCF_013410665.1. Taxonomy (NCBI): domain Bacteria; kingdom Bacillati; phylum Actinomycetota; class Actinomycetes; order Micrococcales; family Microbacteriaceae; genus Glaciibacter; species Glaciibacter psychrotolerans. Next base: position 1,512,340 of record NZ_JACCFM010000001.1, read on the forward strand.
CTACAATTCCGACGATTCCGAGCACCAGTCCGAGAGCGGTGCCGACAACCGTCGCCGGCGGTATAAAGTAGCGCAGCCCATTGGCAGCGGGAAAACGTCGGGCGAGTTCGCCGCGCCAGAGTCCGGTCGACAGCATCTGCCGGGCCAGCCTGGCCACGCTGGGTCGCGGACGGTAGAGCACTTTCAAGTCGGGAGTAAACCAGACGGTTTCCCCGGATTCGCGCAGGCGACGGTTCAGTTCCCAATCCTGACCACGTTTGATGCTCTCGTCGAAGAGACCGACCGCGGTGATGCTCGAGCGGCGGAAGCAACCGAGGTAGACCGTGTCGGCCTCCCCCTCTGCCCCACCGATGTGGAAGGGTGTTCCGCCCAGCCCGACGCGCGAACCGTAAGCACGGGCGACGGCTTTCTGGAACGGCAGTTCTCCCTGCGCGTCCATGATGCCGCCGACATTGGCGGCACCCGTGCGTTCCAACGTGGCCACAGCGATGCGAGCATAGTCTGAGGGAAGTACCGAGTGGGCATCCACCCGAATGATCACCGGGAACGATGACGCGTGAATCGCGATGTTCAGACCGGCCGGTGTCGAGCCGATGTCGTTGGGCACAACGCGGATGCGCGGATCGACCGCGGCCATCTCCGCCACAAGCTCTGTCGTGCCATCTATGCTCGGCCCGAGTGCGAGAGTCACGTCGAACGGACCGTCGTAGTCCTGCTGCAGCAAGCTATCGACAGCGGCTCGCACGTGGCTCACTTCGTTCAGCACCGGCATCACATAGGAGACGCCAATCAAGGGTTCGTCGCCGGGTCGGTGCTCGAGGTTAGCCATAGTTCCATTCGTGATCAGGTCGATCAGCCTATCAGGCAGCCGATGGGGCAGCGCTAAGGGTGGTTCAGCGCCAGACACAGCAGCGCCGCCGGGTTAACCGGCGGCGCTGCTGTCTGGAAGGAACAGCCGGTCAGCCCGCGAGGGACCCCAGGGTGACCGAGACGGTTTTCGCACTTCCGTCGCGTTCGTACGTCAGTTCCGACTTCGCGCCGGCTGCTACGGCACGCACCTGAGCAGTGAGATCTGTCGCCCCGGTGATCGGCACGCCGTTGAAGTTGGTCACGATGTCGCCCTTCTGCAATCCGGCGGCTGCGGCCGGACCACCGGAGGTCACTGAGCTGATCAACGCCCCAACGGTCGTGCTCGACGCCGCGGCTGATGCATCGCCGACGCTCGCGCCGAGCAGACCATGGGTGGCCGTTCCCGTGGCGATAAGTTCGTCAGAAATGCGCTTGGCCAGGTTCGACGTAAGCGCGAATCCGACGCCGATGCTCCCGCCCGTGGACGATGTGGTGCTCGCATTCGCGATCGCCACGTTGATGCCGATCAACTCTCCGCTGCTGTTCAGCAGCGGCCCACCGGAGTTGCCCGGGTTGATCGACGCGTCGGTCTGAATCACGGGCAGCGACACGCTTGCTGTCGCACTCTGCTGCGGGGCGTTCCCGTTGCCCTGATCGAAGTAGTAATCGAACGGGCCCGGCGTGCTGTTCTTGTTTGGTGTTGTGGTGTCCGGTGACGTCGGCGCCGCCGACGACGCGACGGTAATGCTGCGGTTGAGCGCGCTGACGATTCCCGTCGTCACTGTGCCCGAGAGACCTAGGGGTGCTCCGATGGCGACTGTCGCGTCGCCTACGTTGAGCTTGCTCGAGTTCGCCCAGCTGATCGGGGTCAGACCGGAGGCGTCAACCAGCTTGATGACGGCCAGGTCGGAGACGGGGTCGGTGCCGATCACCTTTGCGTTGTAGATTGAGCCATCGCTCAGGGTGACTTTGACCGTTCCGTCGGCCGAGGCTCCATCCAGAGTCACCACGTGTGTGTTGGTCAGGATGTAGCCGTCGTCACTCAGTATCACTCCCGACCCCGTGCCACCCTCAGAGGACGTCGTCACGTTGATCGTCACAACGCTCGGCGACGCCTTCGCTGCGACAGCAGTGACGTCGTTGACGCTCTGGGTGTTGTTCACCACGATGTTCGCGGGACCCTGCGATTGGCTGGCCGCACCGGAGTTGTTGTTGCCACTACCGGCGAGTGCGACCACTCCGGCACCGGTTGCGCCGCCGATGATCGCACCGATGGCCAGTGCCGCGACGAGCATTCCGCCCCGTCGGCGACGCGCGGGTACAGGGGCCGGCTGGTTCGGTTCGGTCGGAGAACCGTTTTCGGAGGCATAGAGCGGGCGACCGAATGCATCGGTGGGATAGGCGGCCGTAGATCCATTCGGGGCCGCGCTCGGGACCGCGCTCGGGACCGCGCTCGGGACCGCGCTCGGGGCCGCGCTCGGGGCCGCGTGCTGGTACGCAGCGTGCTGAGCCATCGACTCAGGCTGGGCTGCCGTAACCGTCGGGGCCGGCATGACTGGAGGGGCTACCGGCGGGGCCGACGCGACTGGCGGAGCCACCTGTGGGGCCGGCGGAGCGGGCGGGGCTTGAATTGATGAAGCCTCGGACACAGGAGGAATCGTAGCGGGCGCGGCGGGAACAGCGGATGCTGCTGCGGGTGCGGCTGGTGGTGCTGGCGCGGCCGAAGCGGCAAAAGCAGCCTGCGCTGCAGCTGCCGCTCGCTGGGCGGCGGCGGCCTTTTCAACGGCGGCTTCGTGAGCCAGCGCCGCGGCAGCTCTTTCCGCTGCCGCAGCATGCGCGGCGGCAATGGCGCTTTCTGCGGCCTGCGCCGCGGAATCCGATACGTTCGCCGGCGCCCCCGCATTGACCTCCGGGTTCACACCGTTGCCGGATTGTTCGGGGGTTGTGCCGGGTTCTTGTGTGTTGTCGGTCATGGGGTGCTCCTTCCAAGCGTTGTCAGCTTCACGCTCGAACCTGAGTGTTCTCTATGTGAGAAGTAAGAGCATCCGATGGCGAAGCCGTGACCTTGCTTGGGGTTGGATCCGACCGGCGGAATCACGCAGAGTTGCCGACGAAATCAGCGTAGCGCGACTGGCTGTGTCACTGAATGTCGTAGTTTGGGAGCCATGCAGGTTTCTCGATGACCATTCCCGCCCCCTGGCAGCGCGCCGCACGTGGCGCCGGACTCCTCTCCCCCGACGGCGGTGTGGCCGCCAGCATCTTCGCGCAGATGAGCGCGCTCGCGGTGCGCACCGGTTCAATCAACCTGGGTCAGGGGTTTCCCGACGAAGACGGCCCGGCTCCGGTGCTTGAGGCGGCACGCCAGGCCATCAGCGACGGTGTGAACCAGTACCCACCCGGGCGTGGCGACCCTGTTCTGTTGGCTGCAATCGCACGGCACCAGTCGCGCTTCTACGGTCTGACCGTTGATCCGTCCAGCGAGATTCTCGTCACGGCCGGCGCCACCGAAGCACTTGCTGCAACACTTCTCGCGTTGGTATCACCCGGCGACGAGGTCGTCACATTCGAGCCGTTCTACGACGCCTATGGCGGACTGATTGGCCTCGCCGACGGGGTGCACCGCACAGTACTGCTGCACGCCCCCGATTTTCAGCCACGCCCCGAAGATCTGCGGGCCGCAATCACTGACCGCACCCGCCTCATCCTTGTCAACAACCCTCACAATCCAACCGGAAGCGTCTTCAATGACGCGACCTTGGCGCTGATCGTGGAGCTCGCGACCCGACACGACGCTCTGATCGTGACCGACGAGGTGTATGAGCATCTGATCTTTAGCGGCGCCACCCACACCCCGATTGCCGGTCTGCCCGGTGCCCGAGAACGCACCATCACGATCTCGTCGGCAGGCAAGACATTCAACACCACGGGATGGAAGATCGGCTGGCTCACTGCTCCTGCCGAGTTGGTCACCGCCATCATCACTGTGAAACAGTTCCTCAGCTATGTGAATGGTGCCCCCTTTCAACCAGCCATCGCCCGTGGGCTAGACCTGCCTGATGAGTTTTACCAGGACCTCGCCACCGATCTCCAGGCCAAACGCGATCTGCTCGCTGCAGGACTGACCGCCGCGGGGTTTGGCGTCACGCTCCCCCAGGGCAGCTATTTCATCGTGGCGGATGTCGCGCCGCTCGGTTATGCGGACGGCGTCGCATTCTGCCAGGCGCTTCCCGAGTTGGCCGGCGTTGTCGCTGTGCCTCTCTCAGCGTTCACGTCGCCGGCGAATCGGCACCACTTCAGCTCGCTTGTACGATTCGCCTACTGCAAAAGGAGCGCGGTGCTCGAACAGGCCGTCGCCCAGTTGGCGGGCATCAGGCGGCTCTAACTGCGGCAGGACAGTCGCTGCGGGGTCAGTCACGGCAGACAGTCGCGGCGGCTCGGTCGCGGCGCGTTAGCCTCAGCGGTTCAGTCGGTGCGGTGGGTGTCGGTGCGGTGGCGGTTGGCGTCGCGCCAGGTGCGGCTCGGGTCGATCCAGGCCGGGGCTTTCACCTGGGGTCGGCCGTTGACCATGAGGATCTCCCAGCCGGACGTTTCGATGGTGTGATGATGTCGCCAACACAACGCCACACCATTGTCGACCTCGGTAATGCCGCCTTTGCTCCAGGGGATCACGTGATGAAACTCGAGCCACTGTGTGGGTGCATCGCAGCCGGGAACGCCGCAGCCGCCGTCGCGGGCGAGGATCGCCCGGCGTTGGGCACGGTTGAACAGTCGTTGCGGATCGGTCAGCGTCAGAACCTCACCGTTCGGACCGAACAGAACCGTTTGGGTGCCTCCGGCACACATCATCTGATCCACCGTGCGAAGCGAGATGGGGGCGTCGACGCCGTCGATCCAGCCGACACCGCGACCGGCTTCAATATCGTTCACGTTCACATGCACCACCACCGTCGGCGGTGCACCACCAATGCTGGGAGTGCCGTCGGCCTGGGCCAACTGGGTGAACATGCCGCGCAGAATATCGGCCCGCTTCTCACCGGCGGTACGGGTGTCGACGTCATCGAACTCGTGCCCGGCCGACCCGGGAAGAGGAGCCTCGGCCGAGGCTGAACCCTGACCGTGGTCGTCATGGTCGTGGTCGTGGTCGTGGTCGTGGCCGTCGTGGTCGTGGTCGTGGTCGCGGTCGTGGTCATCGCGTTCGTGGTCACGGTCGTCGTACTCGCGGTCGCGCTCGTCGTTCAAGTCGTGTCCGTCGGGACCGTCGTGGGCATCCTGCTCGGCACGGTCGTCGTGCTCGGCACGGTCGTCGTGCTCGGCGCGGTTGTCGCGTGCCTGGTCGCGGGCTTGCTCGGCGGCGGTGGGGAACGCGGGGGTTTTGTGGGCGGCGATGAAGGCGTCGAAGGTGAGGTTCATGATTCCGTACAGATCGGGAGTCACACCGCCTCGCACCGGATACACACCGTCTTTGAAGCGGCCGAAACTGATCGTGCTCGTCGCCTCACCCTCGACCTCGTTCGGTGCCACCCCGTCGGGGTCCAGCGCCGCCTGCCACTGCAACATCTGCACCCGCATCGAGTCCGCCGAGAACGCAAAGCCCGCGCCCGGCTCACCCTCATTCTCGGCCGTGATCGTGCCCGTCGCCGCTCCCACCAGAGCGCGTTCCGCAGCCGCGAGGTCATCGGGGGCGACGCGCGGGGAGATCTCGGCCAGACCGGACATGATCACCTCCGCCGCATCCACCCCCAGCAACCCCGAAGCGACCGCGGCACCGACCGTGGGGAACAGTGCGGGGATGATCGTGCCGACGTGTTGCGTGTCGCGCATCCGCAGGCCGAGGGCGCTACGCCGTTTCGCTTCACGGCCGGAAATGCGGGTGATCCGGGTGATCAGGTCGATGCCACTGGTGCAGCCCCGCTTCGCCGCCAGGGAGTCACGGCCCAGCCACCGGCCGGAGCGTTCCTCGACCGTCGCCGCCACAGCCACCCGGCCGGCATCAACCAGCCGGCCCACACCTTCGAACGCACCGAGCACCCCGAGGAGGTCGTCGTCGGTGAACCGGTCGGGGCCGACGGTGCCGAGCACTGCCAGAACCGAGCGGGCCTGTTCGACCGCCGCCAGCACCATGGCCGCGGTCGGTGCCGACGCACCCGAGGCGGGTGTCGGCTCCGAGGCGGAGACGGGGGGTGGGGAGGTGATTGACATAGCTCCATTCTCCCAAAGAACGAACACGATTACGAGCTTTTCTCAGTATATGTGGATAAGTTCTCGTAGGTGTGTCTGTGGAGGGATCGAGAACTTGAACCGGTCGAGACCCTGCCCGCGGGTCTCGAGGGTGGCTCGCGGGATCTCGACAGGCTCGATCAACGGCATGGGAACGATCAACGGCATGGGAACGATCAACGGGGTGGGGTCGATCGGCGGCGTGGGAACGATCAACGGGGTGGGGTCGATCGGCGGCGTGGGAACGATCAACGGGGTGGGGTCGATCGGCGGGCGGGGTACGGGGCCGACCGCCGACCGTGGGTCGAGCTTGTCGAGACCTCGGTCCATGGTCTCGAGGTTGGGTCACGGGATCTCGACAGGCTCGATCGGCGGAGTGGGGTCGATCGGCGGAGTGGGGTCGATCAACGGGGTGGGGTCGATCAGCGGAGTGGGAACGATCAGCGGGGTGGGGTCGATCAGCGGAAGGGGTGCGGGCTCGAGCGCCGAAACGTGGGTCCAGCGTGTCGAGACCTCGGTACCCGGTCTCGAGGTTGGGTCACGGGATCTCGACAGGCTCGATCAGCGGAAGGGGGTGCGGGTCGATCACCGAAACGTGGGTCGAGCTTGTCGAGACCCTGGGCTCGGTCTCGAGGGTGACTCGCGGGATCTCGACGAGCTCGATCAGCGGGGCGGGCTCGATCAGCGGGATGGGCCGGGTCTCGAGGGTGACTCGCGGGATCTCGACGAGCTCGATCAGCGGGGCGGGCTCGATCAGCGGGGTGGGCTCGACCAGCGGGGCGGGCTCGATCAGCGGGGTGGGCTCGATCAGCGGGGCGGGCTCGATCAGCGGCGAGGGGTCGATCAGCGGGGCGGGAACGATCAGCGGTGTGGGCACGAAGGACAGAACGCGCTACCGATCTAGGCTCAGCGGGCGTGACGCCGGGACTCACTCACCGACAGGGGCGACTCGAAACCGGCGCAATTCGAGCGCCGGATTGATCGCTCGTACCGCGTTGATCCGCTCGCGCGAGACCCACGCAATAGCGACATCCGTCGTCTCGCCAATGGTGACCAACTCGACGCCCATCGGGTCGACCACCATGCTGTTGCCGACGCCGACCGGCGGCGCATGGTCGGCTGCCGCAACGTAAATGGTGTTCTCGAGCGCGCGCGCCGTGACCAGAGTGCGCCAGTGGTGCTCCTTCAGCGGGCCCCGCACCCACTCGGCGGGAACCAGCACGACGTCGGCACCGGCGTCGACGAGGCGTCGCGTGACTTCGGGAAAACGGATGTCGTAGCAGGTCTGCAAACCAATCGTCAGGCCATCGACGTCAAACGTCTCAGGCTGCTCGATTTCGCCTGCGACCACCCATTTCGACTCCGTGTCGCCGAACGCATCGTAGAGGTGCAGTTTGCGATAGCGTGCCACGAGCTCACCGGTCGGCGACACGGCGACGAGCGTGTTCGAGAAGCGCGTTGCGTCGGCCACCTGCTCCAGCATTCCGGCGACCACACAGAGCTGGAGTTCCTCGGCGAGCGCCGCCAGAGCCTGGACAAAGCTGCCGTCGAGGGGTTGCGCCGCCTGCACACAGCCCGGACCAAGGGCCGGCTCGAAGTAGGCCGAATATTCCGGAAAGACCACAAGCCGAGCGCCCCGATCCCTCGCAACGCCCGCGAGTCGACGCATTGTGACCAGATTCTCGACTTCATCGATACCCGGCTGAAACTGTGCGACAGCAACGCCAAGCGGGGAAAAGGACTGCGACACAGCGGATTCGACCATGGCGCCAGCCTAACTGGAGGCTGACACACTGCGGTGAGTGTGAGAAAGTTGCAGCCTGAGTGCGTGAAAGGTGTGCTGATGAGAATCCTGGTGGTTGAGGATGATGAGCAGATGGGAGCGCTGATTGAACGCGGGCTCGTTGCAGACGGGTATGACGTGCTGCGTCTCTCCAACGGAATGGATGCCCTGATCGCCGTCGCGCACGAGGACTTCGGCCTGGCCGCTATTGACGTGATGCTGCCGCAGATGTCGGGTTTTGAGGTGTGTCGGCGCATCCGCGAAACCGGAAGCACCATGCCGGTGATCCTGCTCACCGCACGGGACACCGTCGAAGACCGTGTGTTCGGTCTCGATAGCGGCGCCGACGACTACCTGACCAAGCCGTTCGCCTTCGCCGAACTCACCGCCCGCGTGCGTGCACTGCTGCGACGCCAATCAATGGGCACTCCGCTCACGCTCGAATTGGGTCGCCTCGTGCTGGACTCCCGTGACCTGCGCGTGAGCGTCGCGGGCCACACGATTTCGATGAGTCCCAAGGAGTTCTCACTACTGCGACTGCTCTGCAGCCGTGCCGGCGCCGTCGTCGACCGCACCACAATTCTCGAAGAGATCTGGGATGGCACGCTGCACATCGACCCGAACATCGTCGATCAGTACATCAGCTATTTGCGACGCAAGATCGATTCTGTGGCGGCCGGGATTCGCATCGTGACGGTGCGAGGCACTGGGTACACGGTGGAGCTGACGGAATGATGCGACTGCCCGGGCTGTCGATCCGGGCACGCATCACGCTGGGCAGCCTCGCCGTGGCCGCGATCCTGTTCAGTACCGCCGCGTTCTTCTTCCGACTCGAGGTGCGGTCGATTCTCGATCAAACCACCTCGACCCTCCTGCGGAACGATGCGGCCCCGATCGTCACCGACATCCTCGGCTCCCCGACGGCGAAAGTCGAGCCGCCGGCCGAGGGCCAGTTGGCCGCGGTCATCGACCCAACCGGACTTGTCCAGCAGTCGACACTCCCCCACAGCCTGGCCGCGCTCACGACGTCGTTGACGACCCTGGATGAGAGCCCTCAAGAAGTTCAGGTCGGTCATACCATCTACCTGGTGATGGCCACGCCCGTTCCGACGTCGGCGGGAATCTGGGTCATCGTGACGGCGCGCCGACAAGAGGCTCTTGCCCTGTTGCTCGACGAACTCACCAGCGTGCTCGTGACCGGCACGGTGGCACTCGTGATCGGCTTCGGCGCTGCGTCCTGGTTACTCACCGGCGCCGCTCTCCGCCCCGTCAACCGGCTGCGGGAGGAAGCGGAGAGCCTCAGCGAGGTCGGGGCCTCGGCCCGGCTGCCGGTTCCCGCCGGTCGCGACGAAGTGAGCCGGCTGGCACACACCCTCAACGCGTTTATCGACCGCCTACGGCGCGGCGTCGATCGTGAGAAGCAGGTCGTCTCGGATGCGAGCCATGAGCTGCGTACGCCCCTCGCCGTCTTGAAAACACAGTTGGAGCTTGCGCATCTCAATTCTGGCGATGCCCCCGCGCTGCTGAAAGACATCGACGCGGCCTCACAGACTGTCGAGCGACTCTCCCGGCTGGCCACCAACCTGCTTGAACTGTCCAAGCTCGAAAGCGACCAGGCCCCACCCGAAACCGACTGGACCGGCCTGTGCGCTGAGATCACGGCATCCGTCGATCGCGCCCGTATCACCACGGGCACACGCGAGTTGGAAATCGCCTACGAGATCACCGGCGCCGACCCGCACGGTCACTACGCGCTCTCGCGCACGAATGTTGGCCAACTCGTGGACAATCTGATTACAAACGCGATGACGGCCATCGGCGATACGGGCATCGTGACGGTCACACTGCACCGTGACGGGGAGGACGCCCATCTGCGCGTCGTCGATACCGGGCCGGGCATGCCCGCCGGGTTTATTCCGATTGCCTTTGACCGCTTCTCTCGCACCGACGGATCCCGAGCGAGCGGGAACGGCGGGTCGGGCTTGGGTCTGGCCGTCGTGCACGCCATTGTTGAGCGGGCGGGGGGCACCATCTCGGTGCGAAATACCGGCACCGGATTAGCGGTGGAGGCAACACTTCCGCGACACCTCCCTCCGGACTGATGCTTCTGAAAGAGGTCGGCTGAACGTTCGGTGAACACCTCCTGAGAGCCTTCGCAGCACGATTCGTGTGACGCCCAGCCAATGAGCACGCCTCCGGGAATAGCGTCAGAGCGTGACATTCGCACTCGCGCACCCGACCAGTTCGACGGGTTCCCCGCCTGTATCGCCGCCTGAGCGCGGATTCACCGGGACGGCAACACTACTCGGGGTATTCGGGTTCCTCGTGTCCTTCGCCGGCTTGTGGCAACCCTCGTATTGGGGTGATGAGGCCGCAAGCGTTCTGTCGGCGGAGAGGTCGTTGCCGTCCCTCTTCCCGATGTGGGGGCACGTGGATGCCGTTCATGGAATGTACTATCTGTTTCTTCATGCCTGGATTGACATGTTCGGCGCCTCCGAGTTGGCGACACGACTGCCGAGCGCCCTGGCCATTGGACTGGCGACAGCGGGAACCGCAACACTTGCCCGAATGGTGGTTGTGCGATCCGGGTTCGGCACGCGCATCGCCGTGATCGCCGCGCTGGTGTTCGCCACGCTGCCTCGCGTCACCTACATGGGCGCCGAAGCCCGCTCGACGGCGTTGGCCACGGCCATCGCGGTCTGGCTCACGGTGCTTCTGCTGCACATTCTGCAGGTCAGCCTCGGACCGGACTCCACGCCGCGTCAACGTCGTCGTGCGTGGATCGGCTATGCCGTTCTTCTTGCCGCCGGTATCTACATGTTTCTCTATCTCGTGTTGCTGCTTCCGGCGCACGCCGTGGCCGTCTGGCTGAGTGGTCCGCACCGTGAGGACGGACTTCATCGCCTTGGCGCGTGGCTTCGTTCCGTGGGCGTTGCGCTCGCCCTTGCCCTGCCCGTTCTCGTCTACGGCCTCGCGCAGCACGACCAAATCTCGTTTCTGGCCCATCGAAAACAGGCTGATCTCGCCACGGCCATGGTGGGCCAATGGTTTGGCTCCGCGCTGAGCGCCCTCGTCGCCTGGCTGCTGATCGGGTCAGCGATTCTCTGGGTCTTCCGCCGCCCTCGGCTCGACCCTCGACTCGACCCTCGACTCCGCGCTCGACCCCACGCCCCCGAGCGTCGAACCCTGCTCGTGCTGCTGACCTGGCTGATCGTGCCAAGTGCCGTTCTGCTCGTCGGGACCCGCCTGATCGCCCCCATGTACTCAGAACGCTATCTCTCGTTCTGCACCCCGGCCGTCGCGATTGTGATCGCGATCGGGATCGTGGCACTGCGCGTGCGTTGGCTTCAGGTCTGCACCCTGCTGCTGCTCATCGCCCTCATGATCCCCACCTTCCTCGCGCAGCGCACGGAGTTCGCAAAAGACGGCGGGAGCGATTGGCGACAGGCGGCGAGTGTGGTGGGGGCCGGAGCCAAGCCCGGCGAGGCGGTCGTGTTTGACGAAAGCACGCGACCCTCACGCCGTCCACGGTTGGCGATGCGGCTCTACCCGCAGGATTTTCGGGGACTCGACGACGTGACACTCGCTCACCCCTTCTCCGACACGGCCGGGCTGTGGGACACGACGGTACCGCTGGCATCCGTCACCGACAGGTTGGCCGCTACCCACACCGTCTGGGTGCTCGAAAACGTGGGAAGCGTCGAGTCCCTGCGCGGGACCGACGTTCACGACCTTGAGAGCATCGGGTTCACCGAGGCGGCGAGCACCACCATTCAACGCACGACTATTATCGAAATGACGAGGTAGCCCCATGCCACACACGCTGGTCATCATTCCGACCTACAACGAACGTGAGAACATCGAGCCCATCGTGAGCCGCGTGCTCGCGAGCGCACCCAGCGCCGATGTTCTCATTGTCGATGATTCATCGCCCGACGGAACCGGCGTCATCGCCGATGAACTCGCCGCCCGTCACCCCTCAGTGATGGTGTTGCACCGTTCGTCGAAGGAGGGTCTCGGCGCCGCATACCTCGAGGGTTTCGGTTGGGGTCTCTCCCATGGCTACACCACACTCGTGCAGATGGATGCCGATGGCTCGCACCTGCCCGAGCAACTGCCGAGCCTCTTGGCTGCGGCCACGACATCCGACGTCGTGCTGGGGTCGCGCTGGATTCCGGGTGGCTCGATCGTCAATTGGCCGTGGCACCGACGCATGCTTTCCCAGGGCGGATCGACATACTCCCGCATTCTGCTGCGCCTGCCCCAACGTGATGTCACCGGCGGCTTCCGCGTCTTCAGTGCGATCGCTCTGGATCGAATGCGGCTCGGCAGCGTCGAGAGCCACGGGTACTGCTTTCAGATCGACATGCTGCTGCATGCCGTGCGGGCAGGATTGGTCGTCACCGAGGTACCGATCACATTTGTCGAACGAACCCTCGGTGCGTCGAAGATGAGCAGCCGGATCGTGATCGAGGCGATGGGCCGAGTCACGATGTGGGGCCTCACCGGCCAAACGGCACGGCGTGCGGCGGCAGTGCCACCCCCGGCTGCGGTCACGTCGCGCCAGGGTTAGCGCGTCGCTGACCGCACTCGGTGACTCGCTCGGCGACCGCACAGATGCGTTTGAGTCATTCTGACTCTATGATGGAACCCAAGAGTTAAAGTCCCATGCACCTTTACTCGGCGGGGGTTCCGATGAGCACAGCACAGCGCACGACACAGTGCACGACACTGAGCGCGACACTGAGCGCGACGCTGGCGGTGTCCACTGTTATCTTTGCGCTGCGCCCCGTCGAGAAACACGACGACGCGGCATCCGGCGTGATGACACTGTGGTTGCCCTTGGTGCGTCGCACGAGTGATCCGCACCGCAACCAGTGGGCGCTGCCGGGAGGCTGGCTTCCCAACCACGAGGAACTCGCCGCCGCGGCCGCCCGCACGCTCCGTGAAACGACAAGCCTCACACCCACCTACCTGGAGCAGCTGTACACCTTCGGCGCGATTGGACGCTCCCCGGGCCGACGGGTGGTGTCTGTCGTGTATTGGGCTCTGGTGAAGTCGGACGAGGCCGCTCAGGTCGCTGTCGGCGACAACGTGCGGTGGTTCCCGGCCGATTCGTTGCCGCAGCTCGCCTTCGATCACAACCGCATCGTCGAGTACGCACTCTGGCGACTGCGCACGAAAGTCGAATACTCACGGATCGCCCACTCGTTCCTCGGAGAGACCTTCACCCTGGCGCAACTGCGCGAGGTTCACGAAGCGGTGCTGCACCGATCGATCGATCCGGCAAATTTCCGGCGCCGAGTGGAAGCGTCGGGCGACGTCGTCGAAACCGGCGAATTCCTGGCCGGGACGCGGCATCGGCCGCCGCGACTGTACCGCTTCAACGACGCCAGCCCGCCGGCCACCCCGCCGCCCTCCGGTCGCCGCCCCTCTGACATTCCCGCACGCCCCCACTCGGAAGAAGCACCATGATCAACGCATCCGTCGACCAGACCATCAGGCTCATCAGTACCGGAAAGTCCTCCGGCAGCACCTGCAGCCCCGACCTCGCAACGGCGCCGTGGGAGTTCGACGCCGGTGTGCCCGGCTACGGCCCCGGTTCCTCGATGGGCGACGTGATCCCCACCGGCTCTCCCCGCCAAGGCGAGCTTCCCGAGCTCTACCGCACGGCGGCACCGGCGGAGCTTGATGAGCGCATCCGTGTCGCGAAGGCAACGCTCGGCGAGCGTGTCGTCGTGCTCGGCCACTTCTACCAGCGCGATGAGGTCGTGCGTCACGCCGATTTCGTCGGAGACTCGTTCCAACTCGCCCAGGCCACACGCAGCCGCCCGAACGCCGAAGCCATCGTCTTCTGCGGCGTGCATTTCATGGCCGAGACCGCCGATCTGCTCTCGGGCCCGGATCAGGCCGTGATCCTGCCGAACCTCGCCGCCGGCTGTTCGATGGCCGATATGGCCGACATTGACTCGGTCACCGAGTGCTGGGAGCAGCTCACAGAGCTGTACGGCACCGAACCGGATGCCGACGGCCGGGTTCCCGTGATCCCGGTCACCTATATGAACTCCTCGGCCGCGCTTAAGGGCTTCTGCGGCGAGAATGGCGGCATCGTCTGCACCTCGTCCAACGCCGAGACCGTGCTGGAGTGGGCGTTCGAGCGCGGCCAGCGGGTGCTTTTCTTTCCCGACCAGCACCTCGGTCGCAATACCGCAAAGGCGATGGGGATCCCTCTCGAGCGGATGCCGATGTGGAACCCGACCCGTCCGCTCGGAGGCAATACCGCCCCCGAGCTTGACAGCGCACAGGTGATCCTCTGGCACGGATTCTGCAGCGTGCACAAGCGCTTCACCGTCGACCAGATCGCTGCGGCCCGTCAGACGCACCCAGGCGTGCGCGTGATCGTGCACCCCGAGTGCCCGATGCCGGTCGTCGACGCGGCCGACGAATACGGTTCGACCGACTACATTCGCAGGGCGATCGCCGCTGCTCCGGCCGGATCGACATTCGCCATCGGCACCGAGATCAACCTGGTGCAGCGGCTCGCCGCCGAGCACCCCGAGCACACCATCTTCTGCCTCGACCCCGTCGTCTGCCCCTGCTCGACCATGTACCGCATCCACGCGGGCTACCTGGCCTGGGTTCTCGATGCGCTCGTCGGCACGGCCGAACGGCCCGCCGCCGTGCTTAACCGCATCACCGTCGCCGACGATGTCGCCGACCATGCCCGACTTGCCCTCGAACGGATGCTGGCGGCCCTGCCGACTGCGCCGGCCACCGTGCCCGCGCCCGTCACCGCATCCGCGCCAGTGTCCGCATTAGCCGGAGCCTAGCCATGGCATCCGTTCTCGTCGTCGGTAGCGGGCTCGCCGGGCTGCTTGCCGCAGTGCGCGCAACCGACGCCGGACACCGAGTGACCCTCGTCACCAAGGGCGCGTTACCCGAGAGCAACACGCTCTACGCGCAGGGCGGGATCGCCGCGGCGCTGTTTCCCGACGATTCGACCGAGGCGCACATCGAAGACACCCTGCGGGCCGGCGCCGGCCTCAACGACCCTGAGGCCGTGCGCGTGCTCTGCACGGAGGGGCCGGGCCGGGTGCGCGACCTGATCCGGTTCGGAGTGGACTTCGACCACGACGAGTCGGGCCTGCGCCGCGGTCTCGAGGCCGCGCACTCCCGCTCGCGCGTGCTGCATGCCGGCGGCGACGCCACGGGGGCGGCCATCGAAACGGCGCTGGTTGCGACGGTGCGTCGTCGGGGCACCCGACCGGGTCCGCTGCGGGCCGGAAGCCTGCGCATCCGAGAGCACAGCATGCTCGCCGACCTCGTCGTCGAACATGGGCGGGTCGCCGGGGCACTCGTGGCGGGTAGCGATGGCGTGTGCCGGCTCGTCGACGCGGACACCGTCATCCTCGCCACGGGCGGGGCCGGCGCGCTCTATCGGTACACCACGAACCCGCACGTCGCGACCGGCGACGGCGTCGCGGCAGCCTGGCGTGCGGGCGCGGCGGTGGCCGACCTGGAGTTCTACCAATTCCACCCGACCGCATTGGCTGTTCCGGGCACGCCCCTCGTGTCTGAAGCCGTGCGCGGTGAGGGCGCCGTGCTCCGCAACCGTCGCGGAGAACGCTTCATGCTCGCCGTGCATCCCGATGCCGAGCTCGCGCCCCGTGACGTGGTCGCCCGGGCCATCGCTACCGAGATGGCCGCCCAGGGCGGCGAACCGGTACGACTGGATGCCACGTCGCTTCCCCGCAGCACGCTGGAGTCGCGTTTTCCCACCATCACCGCCGCCTGCCAGGCGGCCGGCCTCGATTGGGCTGACACCCCGGTACCCGTCGCGCCGGCCGCGCATTACTGGATGGGCGGCGTCGTCACCGATCTGTGGGGACGCAGCACCCTGCCCGGCCTCTTCGCTGTCGGTGAGGTCGCGCGCACCGGCGCGCACGGGGCCAACCGGTTGGCGTCAAACTCGTTGCTCGAGGCCGCCGTCTTCGCGGACCGTGCGGTGAGAGCGCTCGACGCGGACGGCTGGCCGCCCGCGCAGGTCACGCCGCACTCGCGTGCGGCCGGGCACGGTGCGGCCGGGCACGGTGCGGCCGGACTCCGTGCGGCCGGGCACGGTGCGGTGATTGAGCCGGTCGTTTCACCCGCCACGACTTTCGTGCGGCGTGACCGGCTCGCCGATGTGATGTGGGAGCACGCCGGGGTGCACCGCTTTGGCGACGGGCTCCGTATGGCCTCCGCAGCGCTCGGCGGATGGCACGGCGTCGATCCCGCCGCCGACGGCCCCTCCGTGGCGGAACGCGAGGACGCAAATCTGCTGCTGCTTGCCAGACTCACGGTGGCTGCAGCACTCGCCCGCGAGGAATCGCGTGGCGCCCACCATCGCGATGACTTCCCACACGCCGATCCGTCGCTCGCACAATCAGTGACGTGGGCGCGCCATTCTCTCTACTCGGCCGAGGAGGCCTTCGCATGCTGACCAGACACACCATCGACACAGTTGTGCGGGCCGCGCTCGCCGAAGACGCCCCCTGGGGCGATCTGACATCCGAGACCCTGATCCCCGCGGATGCCACGGCTACGGCCGATCTCATCGCCCGCGAACCCGGGGTCTTCAGCGGTGGGGCCGTCTTTGAGGCCGCGTTCCGTCTCACGGACGAGCGGGTTCAGGTGCGTGTGCTCGTCGCCGACGGCACCCACTTCGCGACCGGAACCGTGCTGGCCAGCGTGACCGGGCCGGCCCGCGGCATCCTGCAAGCCGAACGCATCGGACTCAACTTCGTGCAGCGGATGAGCGGGATCGCCAGCCTCACCGCACAGTACGTGGCCCTCACGGCCGGCACCGAGGCCCGTATCGTCGACACCCGAAAGACCACGCCGGGCCTGCGCCAGTTTGAGCGTCAGGCCGTGCGAGACGGCGGCGGTCACAACCACCGGTTCAGCCTGTCCGACGCGGTGATGGCCAAAGACAACCATCTCGCGGTGCTCACGGCGGGCGGACTCGACGTCACGAGCGCCCTCCGGCAGGTGCGCGACCGGCTGTCACACACGACACATCTCGAGGTCGAGGTCGACCGAATCGACCAGATTGAACCCGTGCTCGCCGCCGGAATCGATACGATCATGCTGGACAATTTCGACCCGGATGCGCTTCGTGCGGGCGTGGCCATCGTCGCCGGACGGGCCATTGTCGAGGCCAGCGGCGGGGTGAGCCTCGACACCGTCGCAGCCATCGCGGCCACAGGGGTCGACGTCATTTCGGTCGGTGCGCTCACGCACAGCGTGCGCTCGCTCGATCTGGGACTCGACATCCGGCTAACCGTCGCTGCCACTGCCGCCACTGCTGCCACTGCCGCGCCTGCCGCGCCTGCCGCGCCTGCCGCGCCTGCCGCGCCTGCCGCGCCTGCCGCACGGCCATGATCTACCTCGACAACGCTGCGACCACTCCCGTGCGCCGCGAAGCGCTCGAGGCCATGTGGCCGCATCTCACGGGTAGCTTCGGCAATCCGTCAAGCCATCACCGCATCGGCGAGGCTGCTCGTGCTGCTCTGACGGATGCGCGGCGCACCGTCGCCGGCGTGCTCGGCTGCCGCCCGGGCGACGTCGTCTTCACGAGTGGCGGCACCGAGGCAGACAACCTGGCAATCAAGGGCCTCGCGCTCGGCAACCCGCGCGGCCACCACCTCGTCACCGCTCCGATCGAACACGAGGCCGTCCTTGAATCGGTCGCGTACCTGCGCCGGGTGCACGGATTCGAGGTCACGATGCTGCCGGTGGATGCGACGGGCCGGGTTGACCCGGCCGATCTTGCCCGCGTCATCCGCCCGGACACGACCCTTGTCACGGTGCAGTACGCCAACAATGAGGTCGGCACGGTGCAGCCGCTCGCCGAGCTGTCGGCGGTCGCCCGGGAGCACGGGGTTCCATTCCATACCGACGCGGTGCAGGCCGCCGGCTGGCTGCCGCTGGACGTGATGGCGCTGGGCGTCGACGCGCTCAGCCTGTCCGGGCACAAGGTCGGCGCTCCCCCGGGGTCGGGCGTGCTGTTCGTACGCGGACGCTATCCTCTCGAGCCGGTGCTGCACGGCGGCGGGCAGGAGCGTGGAAAGCGCAGCGGCACCGAAAATGTGGCGGGCGCCGTCGCGCTGGCCACCGCGTTGCGCCTGGCCGAGTTGGAACGAACGGATGCCGCCACGCGCACCACCGGGCTCCGCGAAGCCTTGATCGCGGGTGTCTTGGCCGGGGTTCCGCTCGCCCAACTGACGGGTCACCCCGCTCACAGGCTGCCAGGAACGGCCTCGTTCGTCTTTCCGGGAACCAGTGGTGAGGCGGTGCTTCTCGAGTTGGAGCGCCGGGGCATCGTCTGCTCGAGCGGCTCGGCGTGCGCCGCGGGCAGCGATGAGGCCTCCCACGTTTTGACGGCGCTCGGCTTGTCGGTCGAGGTCGCCCAGACAGCCGTGCGGTTCACGCTGGCCGCTACGACGACGGCCGACGACGTGACCGAAGCCGTGGCATCCGTGCGCATGGCGGTGGACAGTGTCGCGCGGCTCGGCGCCAACCAGTCGTAGTCATCGTCAACACCGCGGCGCGGGTTGCCACTTTGCTGGTCGATCCCCCGCCCCGCTGGTCGAGCCCCCACCCGCTGGTCGAGCCCCCACCCGCTGGTCGAGCCTGTCGAGACCCCGTGGCCCGTCCCCGGGACGTGGTGGAGGATCTCGACGAGCTCGATCAACGGTTTCGCCAGTCGGGCCTACTCCGTTGGTCGGGCCCCCTCCGCCGGTCGTCCCCCCTCCGTTGGTCGAGCTTGTCGAGACCCCATGACCCGTCCCCGAGACCTGGTGCAGTGATCTCGACACGCTCAATCAACGGGTTCGCGGACCGGGTCGCCCCGCCGGTCGTCCCCGCCCCGTTGGTCGAGCCTGTCGAGACCCCATGACCCGTCCCCGAGACCTGGTGGGGTGATCTCGACGAGCTCGATCAACGGGTTCGCGGGCCGGGTCGCCCCGCCCCCGCCTCCGCCGGTCGTCCCCCCTCCGTTGGTCGAGCCTGTCGAGACCCCATGACCCGTCCCCGAGACCTGGTGCAGTGATCTCGACACGCTCGATCAACGGGTTCGCGGACCGGGTCGCCCCGCCGGTCGTCCCCCCTTCGTTGGTCGAGCCTGTCGAGACCCCATGACCCGTCCCCGAGACTCGGTGCGGTGATCTCGACGGGCCCGATCAACGGGTTCACCGGTCGGGCCCACTCCGTTGGTCGGGCCCGCCCCGCTGGTCGAGCTTGTCGAGACCCCGTGACCCGTCCCGAGACTCGGTGCGGTGATCTCGACGGGCCCGATCAACGGGGGCAGCTTGATCCGTGCCCCGCCGGTCGGTCAGTGGGTTCGTGAGTGCGTTCGGTTCACGGACGTGTGGTGTGTTGCAGCAGGTTGACGCTGCGGAGCTGGATCGGGGTCTGGTTCGGGTCGATGTCGCCTGGTGGGACAAGCCAGTAGGTGTCGCCGTGTCGGTCGATGTGCCAGCCGTTGTTGTGCAGCAGCATGTGGTGGAAGTAGCAGAGCAGAATGCCAACGGCGAGGTCGGTGTTGCCGTGTTCATCGACCCAGTGCTCGATGTGGTGCGCTTCGGTCCAGGAGGCTGGTTTGTCACAGTCCACCCAGCCGCACCCATCGTCGCGGGCAGCCAACGCGGCGCGTTGTGCCGTGGTGAAGAAGCGTTGTTCGCGTCCGAGGTTGACCGGCTGACCCGTGGGACCGAACTGCACGGCGATGTAGCCGGAGCAGAGGTGCCGTTCAACCGTCGCAAGCGAAACCGGGACACCGTCGATATGACCGAACCCGCCCGCTGCGCCTGATGTGCTGGGTGCCGAACGTGGCAGGGGCGCGGCTGGTCGGGGCGCGGGCGCGTGTGCTGATACTGAGCCTGGTGCTGGTGCTGGTGCTGGTGCTGGTGCTGGTGCTGGTGCTGGTGCTGGTGCTGGTGCTGGTGCTGGTGCTGGTGCTGGTGGCGACAGGGCCGAGCTCGACAGGGTTTCGCCGCTGCGCGGATGCTGATCGCGGTCATCGCTGGCGGTGCCGCGCGTGGCGGGCTCGGGGTGCTCGGGCGGGTTGGCCGCGGGAAGCGCTGCGGCGTTCACGTGCACGGTGACGGTGGGGCGGCGGCCGAGAAGGACGACGTGGGGGTCAGCCTCGGTGCCGAGGTGCAGCAGGGTGAGGATGCCGTCGGCGGCGATCTGGTCGGTTGTTCGGGGGTCGTCGCGCAGGGCCTGAGCTTTCGCGTGGGCTGTGGGGTCGACAAAGCGCGGTCCGCCGCGGCGAGGGCCGGTGATTCCCTCGACGATCAGCTCGATCTGCCGGCCCTGTTCGGGCGCGAACAGGCCGCTGGTCCGGTACATGCCGTTGGGCTGCTTCCAGAGGCGGAAGAAGCGTTCACCGTGCTGGGTCTTCTCGCGGCGGCTGATGCCCTCGATGTCGAGTTGATCCCGCAGCACCCGGGCCCGCTTCCAGAGCGTGTCGGCGCTCAGGGTGCGCGCCTCACCGATCAAAAGCACGGCTGCCGCGTGAAGCTTCTCGGCCGACACGCCGGGGCCGGTCTCGCCCAGGCCCTTGCGGATGGCGGCTGTGGCATCGGCCGACAGTGTTCCCGCGTTCAACGCCGCCGAGACCTCGGCCAGCCACGACAACGCACTCGGCGCACCCGGCGGCGGGCCGGCCTCCGCGTCGACAGCGCCGGGATCGTCGGCGTGTGAAGCGTCACCCGATTCGGCGGCGGCATCCTCCGCATCCGTAGCAGCAGCGGCAATAGCAGCAGCGGCAGCGGCAGCAGCGGCAGCAGCGGCAGTAGCAGCAGCGGCAGCAGCGTCAGCGGCCACAGCAGCCTCGGCGGCATCCGCGGTGTCGGCGAGCATCACGCCCAGGCTGACCAGTTTCACAGCGTCGGCGTGGGTCGTTCCGGCGGTGCGTTCGATCATCGACTCCGGGCTGCCAAAGCCGTGCCGCCGGGCCAGGCCCCGCTGACCGAACTCGGGCTTCGATCGAAGCGCGATCTCGCCGGCCGCCCACACCGCGTAACTGTCGACCTGTCGCCGTAGCGTCGCAATCAGACCCTGCGCCCCGAGCAACTCGGCGTCGGAGAGCCCGTGGAACGCGGCCACACCATCACCGAGCCGGGCGACCGCTGCGGCGGATTCCCTGAGTCGATCGGTGAGTTTTTCCATACCCCCACTCTAAAACTTTGCGCAGATGAATACGAGCAAATCTCAGGATCTGTGCATAAGTCATCGAACATTTATCTGGGGAGGAGCGCCGCCCGGTCGAGCCCTCGCCCCGCCTGTCGGTTGACGACGATAACGCGTCCCATGAGGTACACGGCAGTCAGCAGAACTGCCCCGACCCAGCGGAACGGGCGCACGAAACCGAGACTGCGCAGTCGACGGTAGTCGAAAACAGCAGGCACGATAGGCACCGCCCGATCAGCTAACCACAGAGCATCGTGACGCGATAGCTCTCACTCGGCATGACCGTTCCGCACGCGTTCCCCACCGAGTCTCCGCTGGCATCGAACGCAACAAGCACGGGAACGAGAAGTAGAGGCAGGAGGGTGATCACCCCGATCAGTGGGCCAGAGATCGGAGTCGCTGCCGTGAGTGCCGGGCGGCCCGATGCCGGGTCAACGATGTCCACGGCATCCTTCACGTGTTCGGTCCGCTCGGAACCGTCCCCCTAACGCTGGCGGGTCGTCCCGGCGTGCTCGACGTACCATCCTGGCGCTGCAGCCATCGACTCCCCTGTTCACGCGCCCACCATCGAGCGCCTTCCCCCACGATGGGCGGCCTCACTCGGCCGTGATACCCGTTAGACCCTGATACCCGCTAGTACGTCGGCATCATTTCGACCACAGCGATCATTGCACCGACAATCTTCGTCGAAATGACCACGATGTCCACAACGAAGACGGCGATCATCACCCAAATCGGCGTCAGTCCACGCCCCGCCTGCTTCTTCACGACCACCGAACGGCCGATGATGTAGACGGCACTGGACAGAAACGTCCACGCCCAGTGGAACGGTCGCACATACCCGAGAGCGCGCAGGCGCCGAGAGTCGAAAACGGCACACACCACGGTCGCCGCGTACAACAGCCAGCTGATCGCCTGAAGGGCGATGTAGCCCCCATCGAAAATCAACTCTCCCGACATCGACGCCATCAGGTAGGCCTCGATGTCCCAGGCCAGAATCGCCGGCACAGTGATGAGCGGAAGAAGCACGATCAGCCAGATCAAGGGTCCATACACGGGAGTCGTTCCATCGACGGCCGGTCGGGCCACGGCAAAAACGTTCGGTGTCGAATCCTGAACATGCTCGGTCCACCCGGTGCCGTCCCACCACCGTTGGCGAGTCGATCCCTCGGCTTCGGCGTACCAGCCCGGTGCTGCAGTCATTGTTTCCCCCTCGGAGCGACAGTCGGCGTCGCGCACGTCACGATCACTTTACCTGCCTCACCGGGAGAAGGAATCATCTCCGCACACCGCGCAGAACCGGTCGTGGTTGAACGGCTGCCATCGGGCCGAAGGCGCGGGAACGCCGGTGAGCAGCGATAGATCAGCACTCACGCGTTCGACAGTGGAGACCGACAAGCTGTCGGCAAACGCTGGAATCTGAATCACCGAGCCCATGAGGTAGCGCAGCGCGCTCTCGCTCGCGCCTGAAGCGAGCGTACGGATCTCCTGCGGGCGGATCTCCTGCGGGCGGATCTCCTGCAGCGCATCGGCGAGGAGCGTCTCAATCGCCTCAATGGAGTGGCGCAGGCCCTTTTTCTCGGCACGTGTGATCTTCTCGGCACGCGTGATCTTCTCGGCACTGTCCACGCCGGCTTGGCAGTATTCCAGCCACAGTCGGAGCATGCTCATGTGTGTGACGAACGGGCCGAGCCATTCGAACACCACAGTCCAGAATGCGTCGACCGGGTCGTCCGCCTGGGCCGCGGCCCGTCGAATATTCGCGACGTAGCTCTCGGTGAGGCGGCCGTAGGCGCTCTCGACAATCTCGTCGATGCTGTCGAAGTAATAGTGCACGACACTTTTGCTGAATGGCGTCTGATCCACCAGCGCACGCACGGTGCATCCGCTCAGGCCGACTTCCTTCAGCGTCTTCACCGCCGCCACGATGAGCGCCTCTTTTCGATCATCGCGCGAACTCGTGCGTGCGGTCGAATGGTCGGGGTGCGTGGGTTGACGGGATGCGGGCACACCTATACCGTAGGCCACATGTCCAGGACAGTCGACCCGGACAGCTGTCCTGAACGGAGTCGATAACGATGAACCGCACCAACGGCGTGTATCTGCTCGGAGGTTCTCAGACGGACTTCGCGCGCAATATCAGCACCGAGGGCACTGCTGATCCCCTCTTCGCGCTGCTGCGCGAGGCTGCACTCGGCGCGATCGAGGATGCCGCAATCGACGCCCGCGACGTGCAGCGCGGGCACGTGGGCAACCACGCGAGCGAGCTCTTCACCGGTCAGTCTCACCTCGGGGCCATGCTTCCCGCGGTGACGGATGCCTGGCGCGAACTCCCCTCCTCTCGGCATGAGGCAGCGTGTGCGTCAGGAAGCATGGCGGCGCTGGGAGCAATGGCCGACATCGAAGCAGGGCTGTACGACGTCGTGCTTGTCGTGGGCGTCGAGCAGATGCGCAACGTGCCCGGCCGAGCCGCCGCCCATAATCTGGGTGCCGCATCGTGGCGCGCGCGGGAAGATCTGGGCGAGCTGGCTTGGCCGACGGCGTTTGATCGCGTTGCCAACGAGATCACGCGACGCTACGGCGGAATGACACGCGAACATCTGTCGAGGCTTGTGCAGAACAGTCGCGAGAATGCACGTCGCAATCCCCTGGCACAGACCCGCACGTGGATCGAGACCCCGGCATCATTCGCCGACGACGACGACACCAATCCCGTGATCATCGGCTCGCTGCGTAAGAGCGACTGCGGCCGCATCTCCGATGGGGCCAGCGCCGTGGTGTTCGCAAGTCGCGATTATGCGGAGCGCTGGCGCACACGGCACGGGCACGCCTCGATGCCTCCGCGCCTCACGGGGTGGGGCCACCGAACCTCCTCGATGTCACTCGACGAGAAGCTTGCCGCATCCGTCGACAGCCCCTACCTTTTTCCGCACCTGCGCACGGCGATCACCGACAGTTACACTCGCGCGGGCCTCAGGGGCATCGACGAGCTGGATGCCATCGAACTGCACGACTGCTTCTCGGTCAGCTCGTACCTGGCCGTGGATCACCTCGGCATCACGGCGCCCGGTCTGGCCTGGCAGGCGGTCGAGGACGGCCGGATGGAACGGGGCGGCGCGATCCCGGTGAATCCCTCGGGCGGACTCCTGTCGGGCGGGCACCCGGTAGGCGCGACCGGCGTGCGCATGCTCAACGATGCCCGCCGCCAGGTCACCGGGCAGGCCGGCGCCATGCAGGTCGAGGGCGCCCAGAATGTGGCAACCCTCAATTTCGGGGGCAGCGTCGCGACGGTGGCGAGCTTCGTGGTCGGGCAGGATCGGTAGAGAGGCAGCGCCGAACCGAGCGGGCCTCAGCCGGTCAGATCAGCCGATCAGGTCAGCCGCGGCCTCGATGAGCCGGGGAACGCCCTGCTCGAGCAGCGGCGCGTAGGCGTCGCCCGGCCGTTCCCCGTTCAACCACCGCGTGTAGATCGCCTCACAGAAGACCGCGGATTTCCAGAGTGCAAGCGCTTGATACCACCGCAGGTTCGACAGGTCGACGCCCGTTGCCGCGGCATAGCGCTGCGCAAGTTCGTCGCGCGTCGGGTAACCGGCCAGGCGCGTGACCGTCGTGAGTTCAAGCGGAGTGGGCACCAGCCCCGCCTGCGCATACGTTGCGGTGAAATAGCCAAGATCGGCGAGCGGATCGCCGACGGTGGCCATTTCCCAATCCAGAACCGCCAGCACGCGCGGGGGCGCGGAATGCTCGAACATAAGATTGCCCAGCCGGAAGTCGCCATGCACGACGGATGCCCGCTGGCTCGTGGGCGTGTTCGCCACGAGCCAGGATGCCACCGCCGACACCTCGGGAAGGGACCGCAGTGTTGCGCCCTCCCAGAGCGCCGAGAACAGGCTCACCTGGCGGTGCAGGTAGCCATCCGGCCTTCCGACCTGAGCCAACCCGCCCTGTGTGACGTCGACCCGGTGCAGCCCGATCAGAGTGTCCACCGCGGCGAACACCGTCTCCCGCCGCTGCGCGGGAGTATCGAGCGCCGGCGGGACATCGTTCGTGATGACGACGCCGTCGAGGTAGTCCATGACGTAGAACGGCACTCCCAGCACTGACTCGTCTGCGCAGACCGCCACGATCTGGGGCACAGCGATACCCGCAGCCCCGACGAGCTGCTGGATGCGGGCCTCGCGCATCATGTCATGAGTGGATTTCGGCAGCGGCGGCCGGGGGCCTCGGCGCAGCACGAATGAGCGAGCATTCCGACGCAGGAGGTAGGTCAGATTCGAGTGCCCCTCGCCGATTCGCTCCCAGGAGAGAGCCCCCGAGCCCAGACCCTCGGCATCGAAGAACTCCTCGAGCGCGTCGAGCACGAGCAGCGGTGGGCGCACCAGCGCCACCGCATCCGCCCGCGTCGCGACGACCTCGATCCCGTCGGGCGTCGACATCAGGCGCCGGCCTCGCCGACGACGTCCAGCCGCGGCGCACCCTCCGCCACCTGCTTGCGGCGCTGTGATAACGCGCGACGGGAGATCGCCCATTTGTGCGTCTCATTCGATCCGTCATAGATGCGGAAGGGGCGCACCTCGTTGAGGAACGACGCGAGAGGCAGGTTGTCGGTGACACCGTCGCCGCCGCAGAGCTGCACCGCACGGTCGATCACCCGGTAGACCGCCTCCGAGGTAAATACCTTGGCGATCGACGACATCGCCGACCCCGCCTTCGGGTCGGTCTCGAGCAGCTGCGCAGTCTGGGCAATGATCGCGTTGCTGGTCTCGATGTCGATCACCGATTGGGCGATCATCTCCTGCGCGATGCCCAGCTCACCGAGCCGGTGACCAAAGATCCGACGCTCGTTCGCTCGATCCAGTGCGATGTCGAGCGAGCGCCGGGCCAGACCGAGCCAGCGCATGCAGTGGGTGAGACGGGCCGGCCCCAGCCGCACCTGCGCGTAGCGAAATCCCTCTCCCGCAGCGCCGAGAACCGCCTCATCGGCGACGAAGCAGTCCTCGAAATGCACGTGCGGATGCCCGCCGGCAATCGCGCGGTCGATCGCGTGGATCTGTTCGCCGATACGGAGGCCGGGGTTGTCCATCTCGACCAGCAGCATGGTCGCCCCGGCGGGCACGCCGTCACTGGCGTCGTTGCGGGCCATGACGATCGCGAAACCGGCGACCTCGGCACCACTGATGAACCGTTTGTGTCCGTTGATCAGCCAGCCACCCGGCACGCGCACTGCCGCGGTGCCGAGCGCCTCCGGGTCTGATCCTGCGCCCGGATGCGGCTCGGTCATCGCGAAGCACGAGCGCACAACGCCCGCGGCGAGCGGGGCCAAGTAGCGCTGTTTCTGCGCATCGGTCGCAATGAGGCCCAGCATGTGCATATTGCCCTCGTCGGGGGCCATGCAGTTGAGCACGCTCGCGCCGATCGGCGAATAGCCGGCCTCCTGAAAGATGGCCGACCAGTGTTCGATCGGCACGCCCTGGCCGCCGTATTCGCGGGCCACGTGCGGGGCGAACACGCCCGCTTCCCGGGCGGCCTGCATCAGGCTCGCGCGCATCTCCTCCGTCAGTCGTTCGCCCAGTGCCGGCTCGGCGGGTACGACGACGGTGCGAATGAACTCTCGGGTGCGGGCGCGCAGCGCTTCCCATTCCGGAGGCGTGCCACTCATGCTCGTCCCCCTGCCGCAAGCAGCCCGCCGTCGAGCGTCAGCACCTGGCCCGTCACCCAAGACGCATCAGCCGAGGCGAGAAACGCCACCGCCGCGGCAACGTCGTCCGGGGTGCCGAGTCGTCGAAGTGGGTAGCCAGCCGCCACCTCCGCTTCTCTGCCCTCGTACAGCGCGCGGGCGAACTGGGTTTTCACCACGGCCGGCGCGACGGCATTGACACGGATGTCGGGGGCCAGTTCAACAGCCAGCGTGCGCGTCAGGTGCATGATCGCGGCCTTGGTCACGCCATACATTCCGATCCCCTCCGACGCGACGAGCCCCGTCACCGAGGCGACGTTGATCACCGAACCGTGACGGGCCGCAAACGCGAGCGCAGCGTGCTGGCAGGCGCCCTGCGTCCAGGCCAACGTGCCCAGCACGTTGACGTCAATGAGCTTCCGAGCCGCGACGAGGTCGATGTCGATCAGCGGACCGTAGACCGGATTGATGCCCGCATTGTTGACCAGGATGTCGAGCCCGCCGAACTCACGACCGACCGCA
The DNA here is from genome assembly GCF_013410665.1 of Leifsonia psychrotolerans. Taxonomy (NCBI): domain Bacteria; kingdom Bacillati; phylum Actinomycetota; class Actinomycetes; order Micrococcales; family Microbacteriaceae; genus Glaciibacter; species Glaciibacter psychrotolerans. The sequence continues at coordinate 1,539,624 of NZ_JACCFM010000001.1, forward strand.
TCCAGCACCTCGGCGCGGTGTGCGGGATCGTCGCTCTTGCCGGCCACGACGATCACGCTTCCCGCGGGAAAGGAGGCCGCGGCGTCGGCCAACGGCTCCGGCGTGCGGGCGGTGATGCACACCCGCGCCCCCTCGGCGACGAGACGGCGCGCGATCGCGAGCCCGATGCCCCGACTCGCGCCGGTGACAAGACCGACTTTTCCGCTCAGCCGAGGTGAGGTGACGACACTGTCGTGATTCATGTGCATCCGTTCCTGAAGGGAGTTATGACACGGCTGGAGAAAACGTGAAGTGCACCGAGGTGCGGCTGAGCTCACCACCGCAGTGTGAGCAGACCAGGATCGGGCGGAGCGGCGCAGCACAGGACGCATGCCGGATCACGAGATCGTGGGCCGAGTGCGTGGGATACGAACGGAGGGCCCAATCGACGAGGATGGCGTAGACGGGGAAGAAGTCCATCCCTCGTCGAGTGAGCCGGTACTCCCCCTCGTCAGACGGAGCGTGCAGCACTCCGGCCGCCACGAAACGTCGGAGCCGATCCGACAGAATCGACGGGGCGATGCCGAGCTCCGTCTTGAAGGTGGTGAAGCGGCGCACGCCGAGAAACGCCGCGGCGAGGATTGCGGTGCTCCACCGGTCGCCGAGGATCTCCATCGTCTGCGGGTAGTACGACAGCGGGTCGATCGGGCCGCTCGATTCCTGTGCGCGCCGGTGCAGTCGGGGCACGGCGATCTGTGCAAACTCTGCCTTGGCACCGCGCTCGGCGGAGGTGTCGCGCGCCGTGACCGGGCTCACCCCACAGACCCCACACCCCAGCACGGGCAGGGCCGCACTGCCGCAATCGTTGTGCACCAAAACCGGAGCGTTCGGCACGTCGGGCATCGAGATCCGCTCCCAGCCCCAGATGGCCAGCAGAAGACTCCACAGCTGCAGCGCCCGTGCCGTGAGCAGGTACTCGTCACGGGTTCGACCGTTGTCGTCGTAGGGCACGCGCTCCATCAGCCCGGCCGCGACCAGGCCGCGCAGACGTGCGGCGAGCGTCGACTCACTGAGCCCCAACTGCGCGCGCCAGTCGCCGAAACGACGGGTGTGCGCGACGAAAGCACGCTGCAGGATGAGCAATGTCCAGCGGTCGCCCACCGCGAGCAGCCCCCTCCCGATTGCACTGCCATTCTGGGGAAACGTCGTCGACACCCTGCCAGCATAGTCAGCGTGCGAAGGCAAGCCGACCGGCCCGATCCAGCGCCGCGGCGTACTCCTCGGCGAGGCGATCGACGATCTGAGCCGTCGTGTCGATCGCACGGATCGTACTCAGCCCCTGCCCGGCGGCCCAGGTGTCCTTCCACCGACGAATGTTCGACATCTCGGTCGAATAGTCGCGGGCAACGACAGCGGTCGCGGCCGGGTCAATGCCGACGGCGGCCAGCGAGGGGCGCAGCCAGGATGCCGGCGTGCCGGTGATTGCCGCCGAGACGACAAGGTCGTCGATGCCGCTGTCGACGACCATCTGCTTGTGCCCCTCGAGCGCGATGCTCTCGCGGGAGGCAAGGAACCGTGTGCCCATGTAGACGAGGTCGGCGCCCGCGGCGACGGCACCGGCCACACCGGCCCCGGTTGCAATGCCGCCGCCGACACAGACCAGCCCCTCAAAGCTGTCCCGCACCGCCGCGATGAACGGCAGCGGCGAGAGACTGCCGGTGTGGCCGCCCGCTCCGGCTGACACACAGACGAGTCCGTCGGCACCGGCATCCGCGGCCTTGCGCGCCAGCGTCAACGAGACGACGTCGGCGAGCACAATCCCACCGTACGCGTGCACCACATCGACCACCGGCCGAGGCGAGCCGAGCGCCGTGATCACGATCGGTGGGTGATGTTTCGCCACCTGCTCGAGGTCGGCGGACAGTCGTGTGTTCGTCGAATGTGTAATCAGGTTCAGTGCCCACGGCACGGCGTCGGGCCCGGTTCCGAGTGCGGTCGTGATCTGCGTGAGCCAGCCGTCAAGCTCCGCTATGGTGCGGCAGTTCGGTGTGGGGAACGAGCCGATGATGCCGGCGCGGCTGGCAGCGATGACGAGTTCGGGTCCCGACGCCAGAAACATCGGGGCGGCCACCACCGGCAGGCGCAGGCGCGAAAGCAGTGCAGAAGCAGTCATGTGGTGAGGAACCTTTCGTGGGGAGAGTCGGGGGCCTGATGCTCGGCGCCGGTACGTTCTGCGGCGATGAAGTGCGCCACCACCGCACGACGATCGATCTTGCCCGTGGCTCCGAGCGGAAACTCGGCAAGGCGATGCAGAGACTTGGGTCGCTTGTGTCGTGACAGGGCGTCGAGGGATGTCCGTAGGGCGCGCCGCTGCATCGCGTCGAGGTCACGACCCGACATCGTCGTGTAGACGAGCGTGATGCGCTCCCCCCAGCGTTCGTCGGGAATTCCCACCACCACGACCTCACGCAATCCGGGGCAGAGCGCCACGGCCTCCTCGACTTCGCTGGGGTAGATGTTGTATCCGCCACTGATCAGCATGTTGTTCGTGCGATCGGTCAGAAAGAGGTAGCCCTCAAAAATCGACCCGATATCGCCGGTGGCGAGCGCAGCACCCTCAAAAGCCTTCCCCAGGTCGGCCCGCTCGGCCGCGTTCCAGTACCCGGCAGCGACCATCGGACCGGACACCACGACCTCACCGAGTCCCGCCCCGGCGCTGATCTCGATTCGGGCCTCGGCGACAATGCGCCCGGCCGAGGCCAGCAAGCGCGGTTCATCCCGCAGCCCGCGGGCATGGTCGTCGATGCTGAGCACCGAGAGCGGCGGGATCGCCTCGACCAAGCCGTAATACTGCACCAGGCGGTCGGTGAGGCGTTCTGCGACGCGACGAATCTGCGCGGGCGGCATCGGCGCGCCCGCAGAGGCCAGCATCCTGACGTGGTCGAACGCCGCACGATCGCCGAGGGGAAGGTGCGTGAGTGCCTCGAGCACGCTCGGCACCAGGGCGAGGTGCGTGATCTGCTCCCCGGCGATCAGGGCGGCGATCCGCTCGGGGTCGGGGTGGTGGGCCATCACCTGCCGGGCGCCGAGGGCCAGCATCGGCAGGATGAACAGGCCGCTGGTATGGATAGCAGGCCCGGCGTGCAGGTACGCCCCAACAGCACCGGTCGGAGCGATCACCTCGCGCAGCATCGCCTGCGCGGCGGCCAGACGCATCGCATGGGTGCGGATCGCACCTTTGGGCAGTCCCGTCGTTCCCGACGAGTAGGCCAGGCCCACCGTGTCGCCCGGCTGCGCCTGCGGCAGCACCGCAGTGGCTGAGCCGGTGGCGATCAGACCGTCCAGGTCCCCCGCATCGGCACGGAACACACGCTCACACGCGATCACGTCGGTGATCGCCACGCCGTCGGCACCGCGCAGCCCGGCGTCGACGATCAGCCCACGGGCGCCGCAATCCTGACGGATGCCGCGCCACTCGGACGGCCCGAGTCGGGGATTCAGCGGCACCCGCACGAGCCCGGCGAGCGCGAGCGCCATCTCGCTCACGAGCAGGTCGCAGCTGTTCGGGAGCGCCTCGAGCACCCGGTCCCCGGGGAGCAGGCCGCTGCGCAGCAAGCCGTCGGCCAGGCGTCGGGCACGGTCACGCAGCTCGACGAATGTGAGCGATCCGGTGGAATCCTGCACCGCCGTTTGTGTACCGTGGCGCTGAGCTGCGACGTCAAGCACATCACCGACGACGCGCGCACCGCCCAACACCGTAGTTGTCATAATCGGTACTATAAGCGAAGTTTGAGAGTGGAGTACAGATGACACTGACGTCGACAGAGCTCAATCAGGCCTACCTCCTCGATGCCGTTCGAACCCCGTTCGGTCGCCATCGCGGTTCGCTGTCTCGAATACGGGTGGATGATCTGGCCGCCGCGCCGCTGCGCGAACTCGCGGCGCGCAACCGCGCCGTGACGGCCGCGGGCATCGACGATGTCATCTATGGCGATGCGAACGGCGCGGGCGAAGACAACCGCAATGTCGCACGAATGGCCGTTTTGCTCGCCGGACTTCCGGTATCAACGCCGGGTTCGACGGTCAACCGGCTGTGCGGTTCAGGGGCCGAGTCGATCGTACAGGCCGCGCGAATGATCAGAGCCGGTGACGCCGATCTGGTCGTCGCGGGTGGCGTCGAGGGGATGAGCCGCGCGCCGCACGTGCTCACACCCGTCGACGATCGCCTGCCGATGCGCACCGAGTTGGTGTCGTCGGCCGTCGGCTGGCGCATGGTGAATCCGGTGTTCCCGGACCACTGGACCGCTTCGCTCGGACGCTCCGCCGAGTTGATCGCCGAGGAGGTCGGCATCGACCGTTCCGCTCAGGATGCCTGGGCACTGCGCTCACATGAGCGCGCCCAGGCGGCGTGGGCCGACGGATTCCATAATGGTCGCGTTCTCGACCTGGCCGGCTTGCACCGTGACGAGTGCATCCGAGCCGATACGACTGCCGCGGCCCTGGCCGCGTTACCCGCCGCGTTCTCCCCCGGCGGCGCCGTCACCGCCGGCAACTCGTCGCCGCTGAGCGACGGTGCCGCCGCGACCTTGATCGCCTCGGGGCGACGCGTCGTCGCGTCGGGCAGCCACCCGCTGGCACGCATTCTCGGGTCGGCCGTCGTCGGCGTCGATCCCGCTCGCTTCGCGCTTGCTCCGGTTGATGCCGTCGAGAAGCTCCTGCACCGACTGGGCCGTACCCTCGGCGATGTCGCCGTGCTCGAGATCAACGAGGCATTCGCTGCCGTGGTGCTCGCCTGCCTTCGACGGCTTGACCCACCCGCGCGAGTGCAGGTCAACCCCCACGGTGGGGCCATCGCCATGGGCCACCCCCTCGGCGCATCCGCGACGCGAGCACTCATGGACTGCGCCCACGCGGTGCGTGAACGCGGCGGCGGACTCGGCATTATGACCGCATGCATCGGCGTCGGCCAAGCCATCGCCGTTGCCCTGGAGGTGCACGATGAGTGAGGATCGCGCCGCACGCGCAACGCCGCCGGCCACTGCACAGGGGCTCCCGAGTCCTGAAGAACTGACCGCCCTCGGCGTCGGACGCCTTCCGGGCCTCCTCGGATTCGAGGTCACCGCCGTCGCCGCGGGGCGCATCGACGCGCAGATGGTGGTGACGCCAGCCTTGCTCGCCCCCAACGGCTACCTGCATGCCGCATCCGTCGTCGCACTGGCCGATACCGCCTGCGGCCTCGGCTGCCGCCTGGCACTGCCGCCGGGCGCGACCGGGTTCACCACGATGGAGCTGAAGACCTCGTACCTGGGCACGGCCCGCGCGGGAACCGTGCGCACCGTAGCCGTGCTCGTGCACGGCGGGCGCCGCACGCAGGTGTGGGACGCCGAGGTGTTCGACGCCGATGACACGCGCATCGCACTCTTCCGCTGCACGCAGCTTCTGCTCTAAGCGAGCCTCCGTCGCTCCGCTCGACAGACGTGGGCCGAGCGACGGGGTCGAAGATCACCCTTGCCTTCCTCGCCTAACTTCGCTTATGGTACTTGCCAGAGGAGTTCTCAATGACGACGATCACCCCCGAGCAGGCGACTGCACGCACGCCTGCAGCGCTGGCCGAGGCGCACCAGGCCCTGCTCGCCGAAGCCGCGCGAGCCGTCACCAGTCGTGCCGCCTTCAGCGGTTTCGCCGGGCGCGAGCCGTCCGGTCCGCGGGGAGAGGATGCCGCGGCGCAGTTCGCGGCAATTCTCGGCAGGCCTCTCGACCTGGGCGATCATGTCGGCACCAGCACGCTTCAAATCGATGAGGTCTCGCCCTGGACTCGCCTGCCGCTCGGCGTCAGCTACCCGCGCGCCGACGCTCCCCTTCTCGTCGAGCGCGCGCTGCATGCCCGCACGTCGTGGCGCAGGCTCACCGTGCCGGAGCGCACGGGCCTCTGCCTCGAGATGATCGAGCGGCTCTTCGCCGCGAACCCCGTGCTCGGCTTGGCGGCCATGCATACCACCGGCCAGGGACGAGGCATGAGCCTGTCCGGCAGCGGCACGAACGCACTGGATCGGGGTCTCGAAGCCATCGCCGCGGCCTGGCAGGTACTGGGACGGGTCCCGACCACCGCCACCTGGGAGCAGAGCTTCGGCACCGAGCTGGTCGCGCTGGAGAAGACCTACCGCATCGTGCCACTCGGCCCCGCGCTCGTCGTCGCCTGCGCAAGCTTCCCCGCCTGGAACGTCTACCCGGCCGTGTTCGCCAATCTCATGACCGGCAACCCGGTCATCGTGAAGCCGCATCCGTCGTCGGTACTGCAGATGGCGCTCGCCGTACAGATCCTGCGCGAGACGCTCGTCGAGTTCGGGTGCGACGCCGACGTGGTGCAGCTCGCCGTTGACTCTGCGATCGAGCCGATCACCTCGGAGCTGGCCACCCACCCCCAGATGCGCATTGTCGACTTCACCGGGTCGGCGCGCTACGGCGCCTGGATCGAAGAGCACGCCCGTCAGGCGCGCGTCTACACCGAGACGTCCGGCCTGAACGCGGTCGTGCTCGACTCGTTCGACGACACGGCCGGAACGTTGCGTGCGATCGCCGGCGCCGTCAGTCTGTTCTCGGCACAGATGTGCACGGCGCCGCAGAACATCTATATTCCGCAGTCGGGCGTGACCACGCCCGAGGGCAACATGTCGGCGGCCGAGCTCGAACAGGGCATCGTCGACGCCGTCGAGGCCATTCTGGAGAGCCCCCGACGAGCGGCCGCGGTGCTGGGAACCATCCAGGCCGAGCGCACCATCGACGAGATCTCCGCGCTCACCGCGACGTTGCGCTCACGGGCCCGGGTCCTCAGCGAACCGCGCGACTGGCCGGCACCCGGCTACCCGGATGCGCGCACGAGCACGCCGCTGATCGCCGGCGTCTGCGCCACGGACGACGACCTGTTCGCGCAGGAGTGCTTCGGCCCTGTCGTGTTCCTCATCCGGGTGCCCGACGCCCGCTCTGCGCTGCGGCACGCGGTCGAAAACGCCTCCCGCCACGGGGCGATCACCGCGTTCCTCTATTCCACAAATGACGATCTGGTGGATGCCGCGGAAGAGGGATTCGCTGCGGCGGGCGCGTCACTGACCACCAACCTCACCGGCGCGATGCCGATCAACTTCTCCGCCGCATTCAGCGACTTCCACGTGTCGGGCCTGAATCCAGCAGGCACCGCGACCCTCACCGACGACTCGTTCGTCACCGGACGCTTCCGCGTCGTGCAATCCCGCCGCCCACTCCGCTCTGTGCGCAACTGAAAACCGAGGTTCCGACAATGCCCGCAGCCACCCCCGACCAGCCGATCGCCGTCGCCCGTGCACTGGGAGACAACGGATCATTCGACAATCCCTATCTGCTCGGGGTGTACGCGCCCGTGCAGACCGAGTTGTCGCTCGAAGACCTCGAGGTCATCGGCGAGGTACCGCGTGACCTGAACGGGGTCTACCTGCGCAACGGTCCCAACCGTCGCTTCGACGCTCCCGGCCGGTACCACATGTTCGACGGCGACGGCATGATCCATGCGGTGCACTTCGATAACGGCCAGGTGCGCTACCGCAACCGCTGGGTGCGTACCCGCGCGTTCCACGAGGAATCTGCTGCCGGCAAGTCGCTGTGGACCGGCCTCATGGAAAACCCCGAACAGAATCCGTTCGGCAACGGGCACGGTCTCGGCATCAAGGATTCGGCGAACACCGACGTGATCTTCCACCGCGGGCAGGTGCTCGCCACCTGGTACCTCTGCGGCGACCCGTACGCCGTCGACCCGCTTTCGCTCGAGACGCTCGGCGCGCAGGACTTCCTCGGCACGTTCGCCGGCGACATGATGGCGCATCCGAAGGCCGACGAGCGCACCGGGGAGCTGCTCTGGTTCGACTACGGGCCCGACATCGACTACATGCGATACGGCATCATCGGCCCGGATGGCACGCAGACGCACCTCGCCCAAGTCGATCTTCCCGGCCCCCGGCTGCCTCACGATATGGCGATCACCGAGAACTACACCATTCTGATGGACCTGCCACTCGTGCAGGATCAGGAGGCGCGGCGCAATGGCAAGTACCGCATCTTCTACGACAAGTCGTTGGTCTCCCGCTTCGCCGTACTCCCCCGCTACGGAACCGGGGCGGACGTGCGCTGGTTCGAGGCGAAGCCCTGCTACATCTACCACGTCGTCAACTCGTGGGAAGAGGGAACGAAGATCATCATGGAGGTGTGCCGGGTGAAGAACCCCCAGCACCAGACCACCTTTGAACATCCACTGGCCAACATGCTCGCCTACATGCGGTTGGATGCGCAGTTGTACCGTTACGAGTTCGATCTCGCGACCGGGCAGACCAGTGAGCGCCCGATCGACGACCAGAACATCGAGTTCCCCAGCATGGACCAGCGCATTGTCGGGACCAGGCACCGCTACTCCTACAACATGAGCCTGGCGAACGAGCCGACGCTCTTGTTCGACGGCATCGTGCGGCACGACTCGCAGACCGGCGAGAAAGAGACCTACCAGTTCGGTGCCGGACGGTGGGGTTCCGAGAGCCCGTTCGCCCCACGCGATGGCTCCACGAGCGACAGCGACGGCTACCTGGTGACCTTTGTCAACGACGAGGCCGAGGGCCGCGGCGAGATCCTCGTGCTCTCAGCGGAGGACATCGCCGCGGGTCCCATCGCCCGCATCAAGCTTCCACAGTCGGTCCCCGCCGGATTCCATGCCACCTGGATCCGGGCCGATCAGCTTTCTTAACCGAAGTATCCACACGATCACACTGTTCTGCGGCCGACACAGTCGTCGGCCGCACAACACAGACTGAACCAGTAAGGATCCGCAATGACCGAGAGCCGTCTGAATCTGCACCCCCAGTCCCGCGTCGATACTCTTCTTCGGAATGGACAATGGACCCCCGAGACCATCGACGCGATGTTTCGCGCAACCGCCGCCCGGCGTGGCGATGCACTCGCGCTCGTCGACCCGGCCAACCGTGCGGCCCTGGCCGGCGGGGCGGCGCGACGCCTCACCTGGCGTGAGATCGACAGTGAGGTGACCGCGCTCGCCGCACGGCTGGCCGAGGCCGGAGTGCGTCGCGGCGACACGATCGGCATTCAACTCGCCAACGGCGCAGAGCTCACCGAGGCGCTCATCGCCGCCTGGACGCTGGGCGCGACAGTCTCCCCGCTCGCCATGCAGTACCGCGACCATGAGGCCACAACGATGGGCAATGCCGCCGCATTCGACTGGGTCATCGCCGCCCGGGCCTTCCACGACCGGCATCCGGCCGACGACTTCGCTCGGCTCCGCGATCAGATTCCGAGTGTGCGCGAGGTGTTCAGTTACGGACTCGCCGACGATGCTCTCTGCGAGAACAGCGCCGGCGTCACTCATCTGTTCCCGAGCCTGGCCACCGCCGCCGACGAAGCAGCGGTTGCCGCCTACCGCGAAGCCGCGCCCAACGACCCCAACGACTGCGTGACGATCTGCTGGACCTCGGGCACCGAGGGTGTGCCGAAGGGCGTCATGCGGGCACACTACGACTGGCTCGTCTTCAGCATGGTCTGCCAGGATGCCTCGAACACCACCACCGACGACGTCATCCTGAACGCGTTCCCGATGATCAATATGGCGGGCATCTGCGCCATGCTGCTGCCCTGGGTGCGTACCGGCTGCGTGCTCGTGCAACACCACCCCTTCGATGCCCCCACGTTCTTCGGCCAGATCGCCCGTGAGCGCGTCACCTACACGCTGGCCCCGCCGGCGCTGCTGTCGATGCTCCTGCACAACGAAGACCTCCTGAGCAAGATCGACCTGAGCAGCCTGACGCGCATCGGCTCGGGTTCCGCCCCGCTCAACCCCGCAATGGTGCGCGGCTGGCAGGAGCGGTTCAATCTGCCCATTATCAACTTCTTCGGCTCGAACGAGGGCGTCGGTCTGCTCTCCAGCAACGTCGACATCCCCAACCCTGACGATCGAGCAAAATTCTTCCCCCGCTACGGCGTGGAAGGGGTGAAGTGGTCGATCGGTCTGTCGGAATGGGCGAACGTGAAACTCTTCGACCTGGAGACCGGTGAGGAGATCACCGAGCCGGGGCGACCGGGCGAACTGCACATCGCCGGCCCGCAGTTGTTTGCCCGCTATCTGAATGCCGAGACGCTCAACAATCCGTTCGATGACGAGGGCTACCTGAAGACCGGCGACATCTTCGAGATCGCGGGCGAACAGGGTCAGTTCCTGCGCTACATCGACCGGGCGAAGGACATCATTATTCGCGGCGGCATGAACATCGCACCGGTCGAGCTGGAGACACTCATTCTGCGGCATCCCTCGGTGGCCGACGTCGCCGTAGTGGGCCACCCCGACGAGACGCTCGGCGAAAAGGTCGCGGCGTTCGTGGCGTTGCACCCCGAGACGACGCTCGATTTGGCCGAACTCGTCGAGTTCCTCCGCGAACAGCACATTGCCTCCTACAAGCTGCCCGAACACCTGCGCGTGGTCGACGTGCTGCCGCGCAACCCCGTGGGCAAGGTCGTGAAGACTGAGCTGCGTCGGGCGCTCGCCGGGGCGGCCTCGTGACGGGAGCGCTGATTCTCGATGCCGTGCGCACCCCGCGCGCACGCGTGCGCCGTGGGGGCGGCACCCTCGCCGATATTCCGCCGGCCGACCTGCTGGCCGTTCTCCTGCGCCAGCTCAGTGAGCGTGGCCTCCGCGACGACCGCGTCGATGACCTGATCGTCGGGGTGAGCACAGCGGTCGGTGAACAGGGCGGCAACGTCGGGCGCATTGCGGTGATGAACGCCGGCTGGGCCGACACCGTTCCCGCCGGAATGGTCTCACGCCTGTGCTGTTCGGGCCTCGACGCGGTCATCGCCGGGGCCGCACAGGTGCTCTCCGGCGGTGCCGATCTGATCGTCGCCGCCGGGGTCGAGTCTATGTCGCGCGTGCCGATGCTCGCCGACGCGCCGGCGTTCGCACGTGATGCGGCCGCCGGTGAGGCCGCCGGATTCGTCTCGATTGGGGTGTCGGCGGATGCCACGGCCCTCCGTGCCGGAATCTCACGCGCCGAACTGGACGCCTATGGAGTGCGCTCGCAGCTGCGTTCGGCTGCGGCCCCGGCCTGGGAGTCGATCGTCGCGGTGTCCACTCCGGCGGGCGCGGTGCTGTCACACGACGAAGGTGCCCGCCCCGACACCACACTCGAATCGTTGGCCGAGCTGGCCCCCCTATTCGCCGACGACCCGCACTGGGAACGCGTCGAGCGACGTCTCGGTCTCACCAGTGGCCCCGATCGAGGGCGGCACACGGTCGGCACCGCGCCTCAATTTGCGGATGCCGCCGCCACCGTCGTCTTGGCGTCCGAGGCCGGAGCCCGTGACGACGGTCGGCAGCCGCGCGGTCGAGTGCTCGGCTGGGCACAAGCCGCCGTACGCTCGCCGGGCCTTGGGGCCACCGTTCCCGCGAGCGTGAAGGCGCTCGCGCGTGCCGGCATCCGGGCGAACGAGCTGTCGGTGATCGAAGTGAACGAGTCGTTCGCGGTGACTCCGCTGCTGCTGACCCGCGAACTGGGCGTGTCCGCGGACATCGTCAACCCACACGGCGGGGCCATCTCGGTCGGTCACCCCCTCGGGGCGTCCGGCGGGATTCTCATCGCGAACGCGCTCGACCACTTGCGGCGGCGCGGTGGTGGGTACGGGCTCGTCACGATCCCGGCGGCGCTGGGTCTGGCTACCGCGATCGTCATCGAGGCATTTTAGTCGGTGGCGGTCGTCTCGGTGGCGACCGTCGAGATGCGCAACACGACGCTGCCCGCCGTCTTCGATTTCAGTGCGCCGGCCAGACGAACGGCCGTGTACCGCACGCCATACTTCTCCTTCAGAGCCGCCTCGATGAGCACCCGGGTGTCGGCATCCGGCGCGATCTCGGCATACGCCTGCACCGGTGTCGCCCCCTCACGGATGCCGCCACGCATGTCGCAGGCCACAAGCTCGACTTGCGGGTTCTGACGGATGCGCTTGACCTTGCCCGAGGTCTCACCCGTCGTCACCAGCACCTGACCGTCTGCGCTCTGCGCGATCCACACCGGTGTCGACACGGCCTCCCCACTTTTTCGGTACGTGGTCAACAGCACATAGGTCTCGGCGGCGAGGCCAGAGAGAGCGAGATTCGTCATCAGCCCAACTGTAGATCACTCGACAACAGACTGCAGACTGACGATGCGCAGCTGCGATTCAGCCCTGCGCAGTAGCCTGATGCCATGACTCCCCCACGCCTGCGGCACCGTCGGATCGCTCCCCGCCCCGGGCAAGAATCCGTCTGGGACTATCCCCGACCGCCCCGCGTCGAACGCATGAGCCAGCGGGTCACGATCGACGTCGACGGGCAGCGCGTGGTCGACACCGGTGACGTTGTGCGCGTTCTCGAAACGAGCCATCCGCCGGTCTACTATCTGCCGCGCAGCGCGTTCGCGCCGGGCGTGCTGCAGCCGGCACCGGGACAGACCTTCTGCGAGTTCAAGGGCGAAGCGCGCTACCTTTCCGTCGGAAGCGCTGTGGGTGCGGCCTGGTTCTACCCGGCACCGACAGCCGGGTTCGAGCTGCTCGCCGACCGGGTCGCGGTCTACCCCGGCGCGATGGAGCGCTGCACGGTCGACGGGGAGAGCGTCACTGCGCAGGACGGCGACTTTTACGGCGGATGGATCACGTCTCGCATCGTCGGCCCATTCAAGGGGGCACCCGGAACGTGGGGTTGGTGAGGTGCGAGGAGCACAACCGCGGCATCCGTGATTGTGATCGCCGTGACATCGAGGGTCTCGCCCCGTAACGTGGCAGCATGACAGTCACGATCCCTCTGACCGCCTCGCCCCAGACCGCTGACCGCGTCAGGCAAGCCGTCGTCTTCGTTCTCTCGCTGCTGGCGATCGCCGGAGCGACGTTCGGCTCCGGTGCTTTTGGCGGAACTCCGATCCAGCAGGCTGCGGGTGGCGCCCTTGCCGCCGACGCCACCCTGATCGCGCCCGCCGGCCCGGCGTTCAGCATTTGGTCCGTCATCTACCTCGGGCTGCTTGCCTATGCGATCTGGCAGCTCTTCCCGAGCCAAGCCGCACGCATGGTGCATCGCCGAGTCGGCTACCTCATTGCCCTGTCCATGCTGCTCAACGCGGCGTGGATCGGAAGCGTTCAGCTCGGCAATGTGGGGCTCTCGGTGCTGGTGATCGTGTTGCTGCTTGTCGTCTTGGGCATCACGTTTGCACTGCTGCTGCGGACACAACGAAACACCACGACTCAGGGAGCGCGTGTCGCGGAGTCCATCGTGCTCGACGGAACCATGGGCCTCTATCTGGGGTGGGTGACCATCGCCACGGCCGCAAACGTCACGGCCTGGCTGACGGATCTCGGCTTCACCGGATGGGGCATCCAACCGGACGTGTGGGGAGTGGTCATCGTTGCCATTGCCGCGGCGGTCGGCGTTGCGACGGCGATCGCGGGACGCGGGCGTCTCACGCCGGCACTCTCGCTATCGTGGGGTCTCGCCTGGCTCGCCGTCGCTCGGCTCACCGGTGAGCCGGAATCACACGCGGTCGGCATTGCCGCCGTCATCGCGGCGGCGGTCGTGCTCGTTGCAGCAATTGCTCTGCGAATCGTCGCCCAGCGGTCGAGCGACGTCGCACCGCAGCTCATCGAGCCGGTATAGCGTGGGTATTCCGTCTTAATGAGAGGACCAGTCATGGCCGAATTCCCGCGTCCGCTCGACGTCACATTCTCTGCGCCGATCGGCGTGATTGTGAAAGAAGAGGTCTGGTCCTGCGTCGAGATGCCCGATTCGGTGGCGTTCTTCGGCACGGGCAGATCAGTCAAGGTCGTCGCGACGGTCGACGAGGTGCCACTCACCGCGGCCTTCATGCCAACGGGCACCGGCGGTCATATGCTCTCCATCAGCGCCAAACTTCGAAAGAAGCTGGGCAAGGAGATCGGTGATGTCGTGGCCGTGCATCTTTCGGAGCGACTGAGCTGACCCTCGGCCCGCGCTAGCCTGCGCCCAACGGCAGCGCCTTCACCGCAGAGACGTTTTGTCCCGAAGGCCCCGGTGGCTGTGCCGGTAAAACCACAGAAGTCCCGGCCTCAAAGGAGACCAGGACTTCTGTTTTCGTTGCGGGGACAGGATTTGAACCTGCGACCTCTGGGTTATGAGCCCAGCGAGCTACCGAACTGCTCCACCCCGCGCTACAAGATCAATAGTAGCCGACGTTGTGCGGGCCGAAGTCCACGGCTTTGCAGCCGGGCGTGTCGACGCCCCACACCTGCCCCCAAACGCACGAGCTCGGCTCAACGGCGCAGCACCGCTTCGACGTAGCCGAGCGCGGCCTCGCGAGTGACACCCAGCTCATGAATCCGTTCCGCATATGCCTCCGCGGCTTCGAGTGCCGCTCGTTCCGGGAAATCCTGCGGGCGCACGAAAGAGCCGGCCCTCCCCCGGGTCTCGATGAAGCCCGCGGCTTCAAGCTCTTTGAAAGCCCGCGCAACAGTATTCGTCGCGAGCGCCAGATCGGCGGCGAGCCGCCGAACCGTCGGAAGCCGCGTGCCGGCCACCAAATCTCCCGTCGAGATCAATTCGATGACCTGCACGCGCAGTTGCTCGAACGGCGGAATGGTCGAGTGGGCGTCGATCGTCACGTTCATGGAACCTCCGTTGGTCGTGCTGAGTCGAGCTGGCGTGGGCTCAGGCGCCGACGTAGGCCGCGAGGTACTCGCCAGTGAGGGTGGAGCCGCCAGAGACCAGGTCGGCGGGCGTTCCCTCGAAGACGATGCGTCCGCCGTCGTGGCCCGCCCCCGGGCCGAGATCGATAATCCAGTCGGCGTGTGCCATCACCGCCTGGTGGTGCTCGATCACGATGACCGACTTGCCCGAGTCGACAAGCCGATCGAGCAGGCCCAGCAACTGCTCGACATCAGCCAGGTGCAGACCCGTGGTTGGCTCGTCGAGCACGTAGATGCCACCCTTTTCGGCCAGACTGGTGGCCAGTTTCAGCCGCTGGCGCTCACCCCCGGAAAGCGTCGTGAGTGGCTGACCCAGGCTCAGATAGCCGAGTCCCACATCGACGAGCCGGCGCAGGATGGCGTGTGCGGCCGGGGTACGTGTCTCGCCGGCGCCGAAGAACTCCTCCGCCTCCACCGCCGACATCGCGAGCACCTCACTGATGTCGCGGCCACCCAGGTGATAATCGAGCACGGATGCCTCAAACCGCTTGCCCTCACACACCTCACAGACCGTGGTGACGCCAGCCATCATGCCAAGGTCGGTGTAAATCACGCCCGATCCGTTGCAGTTCGGGCAGGCCCCTTCGGAGTTCGCGCTGAACAGCGCCGGCTTCACACCGTTGGCCTTCGCAAACGCCTTGCGAATCGGCTCGAGCAAGCCCGTGTAGGTCGCCGGGTTGCTGCGCCGCGAGCCACGGATAGCACCCTGATCGATCGTCACGACGTCATCCCCGGCGGAAATCGACCCGTGCACGAGTGAGCTCTTGCCCGAGCCGGAGACACCGGTGATGACAGCCAGCACGCCCAACGGGATATCGACGTCGACGTCGCGCAGGTTGTGCTCGGTCGCCCCTCGAATCTCCATCGTGCCCGTGCGTGTCCGCACGGTTTTCTTGAGCGAGGCCCTGTCGTCGAAGTGTCTGCCGGTGAGGGTGCCGCTGGTGCGCAGCGCCTCGATGCTGCCCTCGAAACAGACGGTGCCGCCGGCCGTTCCGGCGTGTGGGCCGAGGTCGATGACGTGATCGGCGATCGCCATCATCTCGGGCTTGTGCTCGACGACGAGCACCGTGTTGCCCTTGTCACGCAGCTCCAACAGCAGGGCATTCATACGCTGGATGTCGTGCGGGTGCAACCCGATCGACGGCTCGTCGAACACGTAGGTGATATCGGTCAACGACGATTCCAGGTGGCGAATCATCTTGGTGCGCTGCGCTTCGCCACCGGAGATCGTGCCGGACGGGCGATCGAGCGAGAGATAGCCCAACCCGATTTTCACGAACGATTCAAGCGTCTGCTGTAACGACTCGAGAACCGGCGCGACCGATGGGTCGCCCTGCCCGCGCACCCATTCGGTCAGGTCGCTGATCTGCATGGCACAGACATCCGCAATGTTCAGCCCGTTGATGCGCGACGACCGCGCGCCCGCGTTTAGCCGGGTGCCGGCGCAGTCGGGGCAGGTGGTGAACGTGACAGCCCGGTCGACGAACGCCCGAATATGCGGCTGCATCGACTCCTTGTCTTTCGCGAGCATCGACTTCTGGATGCGCGGGATCAGCCCCTCGTAGGTCATGTTGATGCCCGCGATCTTCATGCGGGTCGGCTCGTGGTGCAGAAAGTCGGAGAGCTCCTTCTTCGTGTAGTCGCGAATCGGCTTGGCCGGATCGACGAACCCAGACTCGCGGTACAGCCGCATGTTCCAGCCACCCGCGTTGTAGCCGGGAACAGTGAGCGCCCCCTCATCGAGTGACTTGCTGGCATCGAAGAGCTGGGTCAGGTCGAGGTCGGTCACGCTGCCCTTGCCCTCGCAACGCGGGCACATCCCACCCGTGACGCTGAAGCTTCGCCGCTCCTTCACGGTGCGTCCTGCGCGTTCCAGGGTGACCGCTCCCGCTCCGCTCACCGACGGCACGTTGAACGAGAACGCCTGAGGCGAGCCGAGGTAGGGCTGGCCGATGCGGCTGAAGATGATGCGCAGCATCGCATTGGCGTCGGTCACGGTACCGACGGTCGAGCGCGGGTTCGAGCCGAGACGCTCCTGGTCGACGATGATCGCCGTGGTCAGACCTTCGAGCACGTCGACGTCGGGCCGCGCCTGCGTGGGCATGAAACCCTGCACGAAGGCGCTGTAGGTTTCGTTGATCATGCGCTGGGACTCGGCCGCGATGGTGCCGAAGACCAGCGAGCTCTTTCCCGAGCCCGAGACACCGGTGAACACGCTCAGACGACGCTTCGGGATGTCGACACTCACGTCCTTGAGATTGTTGACGCGCGCGCCCTGCACGCGAATCACATCGTGGCTGTCGGCAACGTGTGACTCCAACTTTTCGCTGGATGTCGTGGCCCGGCTCATCGTGTCTCCCTCTGCGCGGCGGAAGCGCCCGCGTGGACTACTGTATCGACGGCGCGCCCCGGCGAGCTGACCAGCACGGGACCTTCTCCCTCGGTGCCACACTCTTGGCACACCACGCGTACTCAGCCATTCAGGAGTTGGCGCAGAACGTACTGCAGGATGCCGCCGTGCTGAAAGTAGGCGGCCTCCGCCGGGGTGTCGATGCGCACGGTTGCGTCGAACTCGCGTGTCGTCGGGGCTCCGGATGCCGTCGACGCGGCGACCCGCACCGTCACCCGGCTCGGGATGTCGGTCACCCCGGCCAGGCCGACGATCGAATAGACCTCTTCGCCGGTCAGGCCCAGGCTGTCCGCGCTCTCTCCCGCATCGAATTGCAGGGGCAGCACACCCATTCCGATCAGGTTGGAGCGATGAATCCGCTCGAACGAGGTGGCCAAAACGGCTTTCACCCCCAACAGCAGAGTGCCCTTGGCCGCCCAGTCCCGCGAGGACCCCGACCCGTATTCGGCACCGGCGATCACGATCAAGGGCACCTTCTCGGCAGCATATTTCTCGGCGGCGTCAAAGATACTGAGCTGGTCGCCGGCGGGCAAATGCCGTGTGAATCCGCCCTCGATCCCCGGCACCAGCTGGTTACGCAAACGGATGTTGGCAAACGTGCCGCGGATCATCACCTGATGGTTGCCGCGACGAGACCCGTACGAATTGAAGTCGCCCGGCGCCACCCCCTGCTCAATCAGGTAACGACCCGCCGGGGAATCACGTTTGATGGCGCCGGCGGGTGAGATGTGGTCGGTGGTGACCGAGTCACCCAAGAGAGCCAAGACGCGTGCGCCAATGATGTCGGTCAGCGGCTCCGGCTCCCGTCGCAGTCCGTCAAAGTAGGGCGGCTTGCGCACATAGGTCGACGTGTCGTCCCAGGCGAACATGTCGGCGGTGGGGATGCGCAGATTCTTCCAGTTATCGTCCCCGTCGAAGACGTTCGCATAGCCCGCGGCGAACATCTCCGCCTGCACCGAGGAGTCGACGACGGACTGGACTTCCTGATCGCTCGGCCAAATGTCGCGTAGGAAGACCGGCTTGCCGGATGCGTCATGACCCAGCGGAGCAGTGAGCAGGTCGATGTTCATGGTGCCGGCCAGCGCATAGGCCACAACCAACGGCGGCGAGGCGAGGAAATTCATCTGGGTCTCGGCGTGGATGCGGCCCTCGAAGTTGCGGTTACCGCTCAGAACCGCGCTGACGTTCAGGTCGCCCGCGGTCACCGCCTGGCTGACCTCGGGGATGAGTGGCCCGGAGTTGCCGATGCAGGTGGTGCAGCCGTAGCCGACCAGGTTGAAGCCGAGCTGATTCAAGTACGGGCTGAGGCCGGCCTTCTCGAAATAGTCGGTGACTACCCGTGAGCCGGGGGCGAGAGAGGTCTTCACCCATGGCTTTGAGCGCAGGCCGGCTTCGACCGCCTTCTTCGCCAGCAGGCCGGCGCCGATCATCACCGCCGGGTTGGAGGTGTTGGTGCAACTCGTGATCGCCGCGATCACCACATGCCCGTGATCCACCGTGACCGGTCCAGCACCCGGCACCGTCGCGATCACCGGGTTCGACGGGAAGTCGTGCTCCGGCGCCGGTCCGTCGGGCTCAAGCTGAGTCGGTGTAACACCGTTCTGCCCATACGCGATCGAGTCGCTGGCCGGGAACGACTCCGCGGAAGCCTCATCCAGCCCCGACAATTCTGCGGGAACTTTCGAGCCTTCGTTCAGAATCGCGCCGATCAAGCGCCGCGCGTTGGCCAGCGGGATGCGATCCTGCGGCCGCTTCGGCCCCGCGATCGATGGCTCCACGGCTGCCAGGTCGAACTCGATCGTCTGAGAGTAGACCGCTTCGCGCTCCGAGTCGTGCCACATCCCTTGCTCTTTCGCATACGCCTCAACGAGCCGGATCTGCTTCTCGGGCCGCCCGGTCAGACGCAGGTAATCCAGGGTCACCGCATCGATCGGAAAGATGGCGCAGGTGGAGCCGTATTCCGGGCTCATGTTGCCGAGGGTTGCTCGGTTGGCCAACGAAATGCTCCCCACGCCGGGGCCGAAGAACTCGACGAACGTGCCGACCACACCGGTCCGGCGCAACTGCTGGGCCACCGTGAGCACCAGGTCGGTCGCCGTGACGCCCTCGCGCAGAGCGCCCGAAAGCTTGAACCCGACAACCGGTGGAATCAGCATGCTCATCGGCTGGCCGAGCATCGCCGCCTCCGCCTCGATCCCGCCCACGCCCCAGCCCAGCACGCCCAACCCGTTAACCATCGGAGTGTGCGAGTCGGTGCCGACCAGGGTATCGGGGTACGCCTGGATCGGCCCCACGCCATCCGGCCCCCGCGGGGGCGTAGTGAAGATCACACGGGAGAGGTATTCCAGGTTCACTTGGTGGCAGATGCCGGTGTCCGGCGGCACGACCAGAAAGTCGTCGAAAGCCTGCTGTGCCCAGCGCAGCAACTGATACCGTTCCCGATTTCTCGAGAACTCGAGTTCGGCATTCACCTGAAATGCCTCCGGGCTGCCGAAGGCGTCGGCGATGACCGAGTGATCGATCACCAGCTCGGAGGGGATCAGTGGGTTGATCTTCTGCGGATCGCCGCCGAGCTCAGCCATGGCGTCGCGCATCGCGACCAGATCAACCACGCAGGGAACGCCGGTGAAGTCTTGCAACAGCACCCGAGCCGGTCTGAACGGGATCTCCACACCGTGTGGGGCCGTCGGATCCCATGCCACAAGGGCCCGGATCTGGTCGGCGGTGACGTGCACGCCATCCTCGCCGCGCAGCAGATTCTCCAACAGAACTTTCAGGCTGTACGGCAGCCGGGCTGAGCCGTCGAGAGCATCCACTCGGAAGATCTCATAGTCCTCACCGGCAACGGTCAGCGTGCTGCGGGCACCGAAACTGTTCTTCATCAGATTCCTCCACGGACATCCCGGCTTCGCACACGGAAACCGCTTCCGCCTCATCGTCTGGCGAGGCTGCGCCACTGTCAACTGCTCACCGATCCCCGTTGACTCCGAGAGGGCGACGAGTAGCGTGGCGAGCGGACCGGATCTTTGGACCACGAAGGGTCATGAACCATGAACCAATTTGACCGCGTCCGCCAGCTGGCCGCCCAGCTGCGGGTCGACTCCATTCGCTGCAGCACCCGGGCTGGCTCCGGACATCCCACCTCCTCGTTGTCGGCGGCCGATCTCATGGCCGTGCTGCTTGTCGGCCATCTGCGTTACGACTGGGATCAGCCCGAGCAGGCGAACAACGATCATCTAATCTTCTCCAAGGGCCATGCATCCCCGTTGTTGTATTCGATGTTCCGAGCCGTCGGAGTGATCGGCGACGCTGAACTGGTCGACTCCTACCGTCGGCTCGGGGCTCGTTTGCAAGGCCACCCCACTCCGGTACTGCCGTGGGTCGATGTGGCGACGGGGTCGCTCGGGCAAGGACTGCCCGATGCGGTCGGTGTGGCTTTGGCCGGTAAGTATCTGGATCACCTGCCTTTTCACACCTGGGTACTGTGCGGGGACAGCGAAACTGCAGAAGGATCCGTCTGGGAGGCGCTGGACAAGGCCAGCTTCTACAAACTCGGCAACCTCACCGCGATCATCGACGTCAACCGGCTCGGCCAACGCGGGCCCACCGAACTGGAATGGGATCTTCGGCGCTATGCAGCAAGGGTCGAAGCCTTTGGCTGCCGTGCGCTGATCATCGATGGGCACGATCTGGATGCCATCGACCAGGCCCTGACCGAGGCGCGTTTGGCAACGGACAAGCCCACGGTCGTGTTGGCACGCACCATCAAGGCCAAGGGTGTCCCCGAGATCGAGGACAAAAACGGCTGGCATGGCAAGGCGTTGCCTCCAGAGATGGCGGAACGCGCCATCTCCGCTCTGGGCGGTGTGACCGACCTCCTCATCAGCACCGACGCGCCTCAACGGCTGGCGTCGGCAATCACCGCCGACCCGACAGCACACGTGACTCTGCCCCGTTATGAGGTGGGCGAGAAGGTGGCAACGCGTGTCGCGTTCGGTGCGGCAATCGCCGCGTTGGCCGTTCGCCCCGAGATTGTGGTGGTTGACGGGGAAGTGGGCAACTCCACGCACGCGGACGAGTTCCAGAAGGTCTGCCCCGATCGGTACTTCGAGATGTTCATCGCCGAGCAGCAACTGATTGCGACGACGGTCGGGCTGGCGGTGCGCGGTTATGTGGCGTTCGCCTCCACGTTCGCTGTGTTCTTCTCCCGTGCTTTCGATTTCATCAGGATGGCCGGAATCTCCCAGGTGAACATTCGTCTGGTCGGCTCCCATGCTGGTGTCGAGATCGGTGAAGACGGTCCGTCCCAGATGGCTTTGGAAGACCTCGCCTCGGTGCGCGCAGTGCACGGTTCCGTCATCCTCTACCCGAGTGACGCCGCCTCGGCGGTCCGACTGACAGCGGTGATGGCTGACACCGCCGGAATCGTCTACCTGCGCACCACCCGCGGCGCTTACCCGGTTATTTACGGGCCCGACGAGGAATTCCCCGTCGGCGGGTCGAAAACTCTGCGATCCACCCCGAAAGACCAGGTCGCCCTGATTGGGGCCGGAGTCACTCTCCATGAGTGTCTGGCCGCCGCGGATCAGCTCGCCAACACGGGGATCTCGGCGCGGGTCATCGACCTCTACAGCATCAAACCTCTCGACCGGGAGAATCTGATCGAGGCGTGCCGGGTCACCGGAAGTCGTCTGGTCGTGGTCGAGGACCACTACCCGGAGGGTGGCATCGGCAGCGCCGTGCTCGAAGCGCTCGCCGACGCCGACGTGCACGCCCTGCACCTGACCCATCTCGCCGTCCGGGGCCTCCCCACATCGGGAACCCCGGCGGAGCTGCTGGATGTCGCCGGTATCTCGTCGCGGCATATCGTCGCCGCCGCAGAACGGTTGGCCGGTCGCTAGGCCGGTGACACGCGAAGGAGGGTTTTATCCATGGCATTGCCACGCACGAGGTTGGTTGCGAAAGTGGAAGCTGCCGAGGGGACGATGTCGTTCCATTTCGAGAAGCCGAGCGGTTTTCACTACACGGCCGGACAATTCGCTGACTACACACTGCTGTCGCCTCGGGAAACCGATAGCGAGGGCAACATTCGCGGCTTTTCCTTGTCCAGTGCACCGTTTGAACCCACTCTGATGGCGACAACGCGACTCCGCGACACCGCGTTCAAACGCGTCCTCACGACCATGCCGATCGGCACCGAACTCGAACTGGACGCCCCCTACGGATCCTTCACCCTCCACAACAACACCAATCGGCCGGCCGTCTTCCTCACGGGCGGGATCGGAATTACACCGGTGCGCAGCATCGCCCTGCAATCCACTCACGACGCAACCGGACACACCATCGTCGTGTTCTACTCCCACCACCGACCCGAAGACGCTGCCTTCCTGACTGAGTTCGGCGTTGCCGCTGCGACGAACGAGAACCTTACTTTCGTGCCGACAATGACCCAACCCGAACGGTCCTCGGATGGCTGGGACGGCGAGACGGGATACATCGACAAAGCAATGCTTGCCCGTCACCTCGGCGACCTGACCACACCCATCTACTACCTGTGCGGTCCGGCACGCATGGTCACGGCGATGCGCACCCTCCTGAACGCTGCCGGTGTCGACGACGATGACATCCGCACCGAGGAATTCACGGGCTACTGAACGGATGACGTTGATGCACAGCGCACCACCCGCGGACTGAGGAAGAGGATAGTCATGGACGCGGCAGCAGCAGTTCGCCTCCTGGTTCTGGCGATTCCGACGGGCTGCGTCGCCAGCTACGGCGAGATCGGGCGCACACTGGGAATCGGCCCCCGGCAAGCGGGACGGGCGGTCTCGCGCCTTGACGACGACGTACCGTGGTGGCGGGTCGTTTACGCCGACGGCACACCGGCGACGTGCCATGGGGGCACAGCTCGAATCCTGCTCGAAGCGGAAGGAGTTCCGTTCCACGACGGTCGCGTCGACAGGGCAAAGATCAAGACTGCTCGCCTCCGTTGATCTGAACCCAGTCGACGCGCCAGTCGATTGAGTGGGGGTCGAATTATCGGGGGTCGGTTCTGCCCCGGGTCAGGGCGGAGAGCACGTCACTGTTGAGCTGAGAGATGACAGAGAGCGGGACTCCAACCGGGCAGACAGCTGTGCACTCACCGATTTGCGTGCAGCCGCCGAATCCTTCGGCATCATGCTGACCAATCATGGCCACGGCGCGGGAGTCCCGTTCGGGTTGGCCTTGGGGCAGGGAACCGAGATGGGTTACCTTTGCTCCGGTGAAAAGCATCGCCGACCCGTTGGGGCAGGCTGCGACACAGGCACCACAGCCGATACAGACGGCGGCGTCGAAGGCACGGTCGGCGTCGTCTTTCGGCACCAGGGTGGCGTGCGCGTCGGGAGCCGCTCCGGTTGTGGCGCTGATGTATCCACCCGCCTGGATAATGCGATCCAGTGCGCTGCGGTCGACAATGAGGTCTTTCACGATCGGGAACGGGCCGGCACGCCAGGGCTCGACGTCGATCACATCGCCATCGCCGAAATGGCGCAGATGCAACTGGCACACGGCGGTCAGTGCCTCGGGGCCGTGGGCTATCCCGTTGATGACCAGGCTGCACATTCCGCAAATCCCTTCGCGGCAATCGCTGTCGAAGGCGACGGGGTCGTCTCCGGACAGAGTCAGCCGCTCGTTGAGCACGTCCAGCATCTCCAGAAACGACATATCGGGCGATACATCCGGAACACCATAGGTGACCATGCGCCCCGTATCGTCGCCCTCCTTCTGCCGCCAAATTCGTAGGGTGATGTTCATTTGTAGCTCCGTTGCGTCAGTGTGACTGAACCGAATTCGAGGTCTTCTTTGCGCAGCACGGGCGGATTCCCATCGCCCGTGAATCCCCAGGCCGCGACGTAAGCGAAGTTCTCGTCGTCACGCAGCGCTTCACCGTCTTCGGTCTGGCTTTCGGCGCGAAAATGGGCGCCGCATGATTCGGTGCGGTGCAGTGCGTCGATACACATCAGTTCGGCGAGCTCGAAGAAGTCCGCGACCCGGCCCGCTCGTTCAAGAGTCTGGTTCAGATCCTCACCCTCGCCAGTGACCTTCACGTTGCTCCAAAACTCTTCACGGAGTGTGCGCACCTGCCCAATCGCCTCGGTGAGGCCTGCCGCGGTGCGTTCCATCCCGCATTTCTCCCAGAGAATGTGTCCGAGCTCCTTGTGAAAGGAATCGACAGTGCGTTGCCCGTTGATCGCCAGCAGCGTCTGAATCCTCTCCCGCAGCGCGTGAACGATGCGGACGGCCTCCGGATGCGATTCATCAATGTCTGTCGGCATCGGGTTGCCTGCAAGATAGTTGGCGATCGTATTGGGCAACACGAAGTATCCGTCGGCCAATCCTTGCATCAGGGCGCTGGCGCCCAGACGGTTAGCGCCATGGTCGGAGAAGTTGGCTTCACCGACCACGAAGAGTCCGGGAATTGTGGATTGCAGATCGTAGTCGACCCACAGCCCGCCCATCGTGTAGTGCACGGCCGGATAGATCCGCATCGGAACCTCGTACGGGTCCTCCCCCGTGATCCGCTGGTACATGTTGAACAGGTTGCCGTATTTCTCCACGATTGCCGCCTTGCCCAACCGCCTGATCGCCTCGGTGAGATCGAGGTAGACGCCCCGCGCACCCGGCCCGACTCCGAGACCGCCGTCGCACACGTTCTTCACGGCGCGCGACGCGACATCACGCGTGACCAGGTTTCCGTAGGAGGGGTAGAGACGTTCCAGGAAGTAGTCTCGCTCCGCCTCGGGAATATCCCGTGGAGCGCGTTGATCTCCCGGCCGGGTCGGCACCCAGATCCGGCCGTCGTTACGCAACGACTCGCTCATCAGCGTCAGCTTCGATTGGTAGTCGCCGCTGACCGGAATACAGGTGGGGTGGATCTGGGTGAAACATGGATTGGCGAACAATGCTCCGTGGCGGTAGGCGCGCCAGCTGGCCGTCACATTGCATCCCATCGCATTGGTCGATAAGTAGAACACGTTGCTATAGCCACCCGAAGCGAGTACCACCGCATCGGCAAGATGCGTCTCGATTTCACCGGTGATCATGTTGCGCACCGCGATGCCGCGGGCCTTACCGTCGATGACGATAAGGTCCAGCATTTCGTGACGGGTGTATACCTCAACCGTCCCGGCAGCGACCTGGCGTTCCAACGCCTGATACGCCCCCAGGAGCAGTTGTTCTCCGGTCTGTCCGCGCGCGTAGAACGTTCGGGAGACGAGCACGCCGCCGAATGAGCGATTATCCAGCAGACCGCCGTACTCGCGGGCAAACGGGACCCCCTGCGCAACGCACTGGTCGATGATCGCTGTGCTCACCTGTGCCAAACGGTACACATTGGATTCCCGCGATCGAAAATCGCCGCCTTTGATGGTGTCGTAGAACAAACGCCGCACGCTGTCGCCATCGTTGCGATAGTTCTTCGCGGCGTTGATTCCCCCCTGTGCGGCAATACTGTGTGCGCGTCGGGGACTGTCCTGATAACAGAAACTCTTCACCCGATAGCCTCCCTCGCCGAGGGTCGCGGCTGCCGAGGCTCCCGCAAGCCCTGTCCCGACGATGATCACCGACAACGCGCGGCGGTTGACCGGGTTCACCAGCTTGGCGTCGAATCGGCGAGCATCCCAGCGATTGTGAATCGGCCCCGCGGGCGTGACGGTGTCATGCAGCGGGGCGCCCTCGGTATAGAAGATGCTCATCATCCGACCCATCCAATGAGAATCGCGGCCGGCGGGATCAGGAACCCGACGGTGATGACAGCAGCGACGAGAATGGCGACCTGGTTCAAGCGCCGCCGCCGCGCGACGCTGGTATTGGCTCCCAGCGACGCCAGGGCCGCCCAGAACCCGTGACGCAGGTGGAAGCCAAGTGCAATCATCGCAATCGCGTACGTGACAAAAACCCACCAGATCGAGAAGCCGTTGATCATGCGTCCGTACGGGCTCGGGGAGGCCCCACCCGGTGCAATGACGTTCGCCGTCAAATGCAGAATGTGATACATCACAAAGAGGCCGATGATGACTCCGCCCCAGCGCATCGTGAACGAGGAATACGTGCGTTGGACGCCGCGGGGGTTCTGGCGACTCAGATATCGCCTGCTCCCATTGCCTCCTGTCGCCATTCTCATCCGACGCCACAGCAGAACGATGGCGTAGATGTGAACCAGCACGCTGGCCAACAAGATGACGCGGATGATCCACAATGCTCCGGACCAGGGCAAGAGGGGTTCGCCGATCGTGCGCAGGTAAGCCGAGTATCCGTCGAACGCTTCCTGGCCAAGGAACACTTTGTAGTTGCCATACATGTGTGCAAGGAGAAAGAGCACCATGATCAGCCCGGTGACTGCAGCCGCGGCATGTAACACAGCCGTCGAACGCCACACCGCTCGGCGTTCAAGCGTCGCATCCTCTCGATCTTTGGAACTGATCGTCATGGCAGCACCCGGTTCTGGACGTGCTGCGGATTCGGGTCCGTCGGAGCAGATGCGCGGAAGGCTGTCATGGATCGGGCCACTCTTCCCTGAGTAGTCAACGCAGCCCGGTGGAGATTCGAGACCCCCAGAGGAATCTCTCATTTCGGTCTACGGTTTCACGCCATGGTGCGCCGTCTTGACGAAACTGTCAACGCGGCGCCGGGAACCGCGCACCCCTTACCGTTTCTTGAACACCGTCAGCAGGATCGCAGAATCCTCGATGGCTTCCAGGGAGTGGGTCCCATCCGGAACAGTCATCAAGTCTCCCGGCGAACCATTCCACGACGATTCTCCCGACCGCAGAAGCACCCGTCCCTCCAACACATGCACCGTCGCCTCACCGGGATTCTCGTGCTCCGAGAGACGTTCGCCCGCGCGTAACGCCATCAGCGTTTGCCGAAGCTGATGCTCATGACCTCCGAACACCGTTTTAGCACTGCGCCCACTTGCGGCACGCACCGCCAGTTCCAGCTCAGTTCGGGCGAGTGCCACTAACGAAACCTTTTGCATGTCGTCACTTCCTTGCCGATCACGGGAGACGAACGCCAGCCTAAGCCTGGATCGTCTGTGGCGTGCAGATATACCGCGTCGCCGACGATCGCGTGTGCGGGGGTATAGTCACGGCATGATCAACGACGATCCGGTACGGACGAATCCTGACCATTACCGCATCCTCTGGGAGAACGAATTCGTTCGAGTCCTCGAGTACGCTGACGAGCCCGGCGAGAGCACCACGGCGCACGATCATCCGAACAGTGTGATGGTCACGCTGAGTTCGTTCTCACGAAGGCTGTCGGCCGGCGACCGCGTTTTTGAAACCAACCTGCAGGAGGGTCAGGCCGTCTGGCTGCCGGCCCAGCGCCACGCGGGCACGAACACCGGCGGGACGCCCACACACACAATTCTGGTCGAGTTGAAGGGTGCAGCCGCGGGCGAGATCTCGGATGGGCCACTCGGCCCACAGACCCGCTCGACGTGACTGAGGTCAGCGAGAGTGTAGAGATCGACTTCTCGGGTATGCCACGCCCACGCTCTTCTCCACGCTTGTGCCGATAACCAGTTCTTACTTCTCAACCCCGATAGTGGCTGTAAAACCACAGAAGTCCCGGTCTCATACGAGACCGGGACTTCTGTTTTCGTTGCGGGGACAGGATTTGAACCTGCGACCTCTGGGTTATGAGCCCAGCGAGCTACCGAACTGCTCCACCCCGCGCTACAAGAACAAATTTACCACAGCCTGACGAACCCGCTGACCACTTCTCCCCCATTCGGGGACTTTTCGCCACAGAAGCCCGGCCGAGTGGGAACATCCCACCCTGCCGGGCTTCTCTCTGGTGAGTGAGTGCCTAGCCGCCCAGCAGCGTGAGCATGCTCTGAATGATGCCGGACAGCTTCGCATCCGCGACGCCGTACGCCGCGAAGTCACCGGCGGTCAACGCCGCCTGCTTCTCGGCCATCGCCTGCTTGGCCTGCTCAAGCAGGGACTTCAGCTGAGCATCCTGTTCCGCGTTGCCGGTCGACGTTCCGGTGCCCGTGCCGTTGCCGGGAGCCGATCCGGTGCCGGGCGTGGTTCCCGTCGACGGCGGCACGTTGACGTCAGGCGTCACTGCTCCGGAGTCTCCGCCGAACAGCGTGTCGAGCGCCGCGTTCAGAGTGTCTTCGAACGCGATCTGGTCACCGAAGGCGACGAGCACCTTCTGCAGCAGCGGATACCCGGTTTCACCGGTGGACTGCACGTAGACGGGCTGCACGTAGAGCAAACCGCCACCCACGGGCAGGGTGAGCAGGTTTCCGTTGATCACCTTCGACTGGCCCTGCTTCAGCAGGTTCAACTGGGCCGAGACCGTCGGGTCTGCGTTGAACTTGGCCTGCACCTGGCCGGGGCCCGGAACCGTCGTGTCACGTGGCAAGTTCAGCAGGGTCAGCGTGCCGAAGTCCTTGGAAACCTTGCCCTTGATCGATCCCGCATCCGCGTTTACGGCCAAGTAACCCGTGAGCACGTTGCGGCTCGTGGGCCCGGTGGCGTCGGGGATGAAGGTCGAGTAGAGCGAGAATGACGGTTTCGTCTGCTCCGGCATCTGCATCGTCAGGTAGTACGGGGGCTGCCGTGTGGGCGACGCAGCCGGCGACACGGGGTCGTTCGGGGTCGTCCAGGCATCATCGTGCGAGTAGAACGAGCCGGGATCGGTCACGTGGTACTGACCGAGAACCGCGCGCTGCACCTTGAACAAGTCGGCCGGGTAGCGCACGTGACTCATCAGATCGCCACTCATATTGCTCATCGGCTCGACGGTCGTCGGGAAGATCTTCTGCCAGGTCTTCAGAATCGGATCTTCGGTGTCCCAGGCGTACAGAGTGACCGAACCGTCGTAGGCGTCGACCGTTGCCTTGACCGAGTTCCGCATGTAGTTGATCTGATCGAGCGCAAAGGGTTGTGCCGGCGTCTCGGTGTCGGCGATCGAGTCGCTCAGACCGACCGGGGTGGAATACGGGTAATGGTCCGAGGTCGTAAAGCCGTCAACGACCCATTTGATGCGACCATCGACCACCGTCGGGTAGGCGTCGGAATCGAGCGTCAGATACGGCGCAACCTTCTGCACACGCGTCACCGGGTCGCGGTCGTACAGAATCTGCGAGTCCTTGTTCACCGAATCCGCGAGGAAGATCTGCTCGGACTGGAACTTCAGCGCGTAAACCAACTTGTTGAACACGTTGTCGAGCTTCGGGCCGCCGTCGCCCGTGAACGTCGTGTAGGTCTGCTGTGCGCCCTCGGTGCCCGACGGATAGTCGAGTTCCACGGGCTTCGAGTCCTTCGGCGCACCCACGATGGAGTAGGCCGGCGAGGTCTCACCGAAGTAGACACGAGGCTGGTATTCTCCGAGCGCTCCGGTCGAGGGGATTCCGGATTCGAGGAACACCGGCTGGCCGTCGACCGAACGCTGGTTGCCGTAAGCGGCCACAACACCGTAACCGTGTGTGTAGACGGTCGTCGAGTTGACCCAGGTGTTGCCACTGCCGAGTCCCTTGAGGTTCAGGTCGCGCACCGCCACAACAGTGTCTTGCGACTTGCCATCGATCTCGTACCTGTCGACGTCGAGATTTGACGGGAACTGGTAGTACTGCTTGAACTGCTCGAGCTGCGCGAACGCGTCGCTGACGAGGGCGGGGTCGAGAATACGGATGTTGGC
Source organism: Leifsonia psychrotolerans (assembly GCF_013410665.1). Taxonomy (NCBI): domain Bacteria; kingdom Bacillati; phylum Actinomycetota; class Actinomycetes; order Micrococcales; family Microbacteriaceae; genus Glaciibacter; species Glaciibacter psychrotolerans. The sequence goes on from NZ_JACCFM010000001.1 coordinate 1,569,469, forward strand.
CGTCGTCTCTGCATCGGCACGCAACGCTCCCGGCTCGGCCGCGGTGGAGGCGTTATAGGGAACTTCCTTGACACCGGCGAGCCCGAATGCGTCGCGGGTGAGATCGATGTTGCGTTGAATGTATGGCGCTTCGAGTGCCTTCGCGCTCGGGTCGACCTGGAAACGCTGCACGACCCACGGGTAGAGCGAGCCGATCAGCAGGCTCGAGACGATGAGCAGCACGGTGCCGATGACTGGCAGACGCCAGCGGCCGATGATCGCGGTCACGAGGAACAACACGGCCACCACGGCGGCGATACCGGCGAGGATCGCCCGGCCGGGAATCGTGGCGTTCACATCGGTGTAACCGGCGCCCGTGATGAGGCTGTTGGTGTCGGTCAGCGTCGCGTACTGGTCGAGCCAGATACTGACGGCCTGCAGCATCAGGTAGAGGCTTGCCGTCACGGCGATCTGGATGCGCGCCGACTTCGAGATCAAGACCTCGCGCCCGCTGATGCGCAAGGCGCCATACAGGTAGCTCGTGGCCACGGCGACGAGCGCTGAAATGAGAACGACGGCCGACGCGAAGCCCAGAAGAGACTGATAGAACGGCAGGTCGAAGAGGTAGAACGAGATGTCGAAGCCGAACTGCGGATCGGTCTTGCCAACCTCGGTGCGGTTCAGCCACATGAGTGTGGTTTCCCACCGAGTTGACGCGGCAACACCGGCGAACAGGCCGAGGAGGGCGGGAAGCCCCCACATGGCCAAGCGACGCAGCGGCTCAATGACCTGCTGGTAGCGGTCGATTTGCGAGTTCAGCTTGGCGTAAATGGGCCGCAGCTTATAGGCCAGCTGAATGCTCACCCAGACCGGCACTGCCATGCCCACGAACCCGATCAGGAACAGAACGCTACTGGCCAGCCATTGGGTGGTCAGCACTCCGAGAAAGCCGAGCTGGTTGAACCAGAGGACGTCCGTGTAGAACCCGGCGGCAATGAAGAAGACCACCACCAGTCCCACAATGATTGCTGCCGTTACGGCAAATGGGGCTCGACTCCGTCGTGGAGTGTCTGCTGCGGGTGCTGATGTCACGAATTGGCCTCTTGTTCTGCTGAATCAGGGTCGTCACCATCCTAGACAGGAGGCCCTGAGAGAATTCCCAGCTTTTCTCAGTTTGTCGGGCAGGTGGGCAGGGCGTCGATGCCGTTGCCCGAACGAATTGCCGTGAGTGCGTTGAGCGCATCGTCCAGCGTCTTCACGGCGAACACTCGAAGTCCGTCCGGAATGTGGCCGGTCACCTCGCTGCAATTCGTGGCCGGTGCGAGGAACCAGTTCGAGCCCGCATCCTTCGCCCCCACCATTTTCTGCTGAATACCGCCGATCGGCCCGACGGTTCCCGCCGAGTCGATGGTGCCCGTTCCCGCGATGTTCTCTCCGCCGGTCAGCGAGCTCGGTGAGAGTTTGTCGATGATCCCCAGCGCAAACATCATTCCGGCACTCGGGCCGCCGACCCGGTCAAGCTCGATCTTCACGTCGAACGGGAACTGATACTGAAGCTGCACATTCACGCCGGCGACGACGGCGCCATCCTTCTCGACCGGGGTCACCGCGACGGTACTCGTGGCTCCGTCGCGCACGATGTCGAGTTGCGCCGGAGTGCCGGCCCCATTCGCTTTCAGTGCGGAACGTAGCTCGGTCACGCTGGTCACCGGCGCGCCGTTGACGGCGACCACCTGATCGCCCGGCTTCAAGATGCCGGTGGCCGGGGATCCGTCGAGCAGCGACACGATCGAGACGGTGTCGGTGTAGGCGATGCCCAGATTGGTGAATGCCGCGGCGACGGCATCCTGCTGCGAGTTCACCATTGCCACCTCGTTCGCGGCGTCACGCTCGGCCGACGTCACGTTGGCCGGGAAGATGCTCTCGAGCGGAACCACCGCTTTACTCGTGTCGAACCAGGCGCCGGCCACCTGCAGCCAGTTGAGGCGATTGTCGGGATTTCCGACTACCGAGACGGTGAGCAGATTGAGTGTGCCGTCGGTCGGATACGTCGTTTCGTCGGGGATCGAAATCAATGGAACCTGTTTGTCGTCGGCATTGGCCGCGGTTCCCAGCGTGTTGAACACCGGACCGGGCTGTTCGATCACATACTGCGCGGGCATGAGGCCCAGAATGAGTCCGGATGCAACCGCAACCCCCAGTACGATCCAGCCCGCGCGGGGACCCTGCCGTGTCGGTTTTCCACCGGTGGTCTGGTCGTCGGTGAAGAGAGCCACCGTGCTCCTTCCCTGCAATTCATCGGATGCATCGGATGTTCGCGATCAGCGCACACCGAAGCGTTCAAGCCTAGGACATTTCTCAGTCATACACGGGAATCTCGGACTAGCGTAGAAGCACGCAACTGAGAGGTGCCTGAAGTGGCCGACGACCCCCGACCCGATGAAGGTCAGAATCCCGAAGACGAGTTCCGGGACATGCTCCGCGACATCCTGAGTGGCAAGTCCTCAATCGACCCGAGCCAGCTCGCCGGCGCAGCCGGCCTGCCGAACGACCCGGCGAGCGTCGCTGCGCTCATGAACCAGCTTCAAGGCGCCTTGCGCGGAAGCGAAGACGGCGCCATCAACTGGGACATCACGCTGAAGCAGGGTCGGGATCGCGCCCTGGCCGGCCAGCTGAACGTGACGACTGAGCAGCGGACTCAGCTCGATGCGGCGTTCAATATCGCCGCGCTCTGGCTCGATGACGTGATCGCCGTCGCCGAACTCACCGCACCCCCGCGCCTGATGACACGCACGGAGTGGGTCGCCGCGACGACGCCGATTTGGACCCAGCTTGCCGAACCCGTTGCACGCAGCATCTCCGATTCGCTCACCCGCGTGCTCACCGAGCAGGCTCCCGAAGAACTTCAGAGCATGATCGCCGGCGCCAGCCAGATGATGCGCAGCGTGGGCGGAACGCTCTTCGCAATGCAGCTCGGCCAGGTGATCGGCCAGCTCTCCAGCGAGGTCGTCTCCGGCGGCGATGTGGGAATCCCTCTGCTCAGCGAGCAGCAGGCTGCGCTTCTCCCCCAGAACGTCGCGGAGTTCGGTGACGGACTCGACGTGCCCGCCGATCAGGTGCAGATCTACCTGGCGGTGCGTGAGCTCGCCCACGCCCGCCTGTTCCGGCACTCCCGCTGGCTGCGGTTGCACCTCATCAGTTCCATCACCGACTTCGCCCGCGGAATCAGCATCGATTCGAGCAAACTCGAAGAGTTGGCCGAGGGTTTCGACCCGGCCAACCCCGAAGAGTTGCGCGATGCGATGACGAACGGTTCGCTCATTCCGCCGAAGACCGATGCACAGCTTGCCGCCCTGGCCCGCCTCGAGACCATGCTTGCCCTCGTTGAGGGCTGGGTCGATGTCGTCACCCTCGAAGCCACCAGCCGTCTGCCCAAGGCCGACGCGATCGCCGAGACCGTGCGCCGACGTCGGGCGTCAGGCGGACCGGCGGAATCGGCTTTCGCCACTCTCGTCGGCCTCGATCTGCGACCACGCCGCATGCGCGATGCCGCAGCAATGTGGCAAGCCGTGACGGATGCCGTTGGCAACGACGCCCGGGACGCCCTCTGGGCCCACCCGGACATCCTGCCGTCCAGTGCAGACCTCGATGACCCCCAGTCACTCGTCGCGCGCCTGCAGTCGGCGGCGGCCGGCGACGAGCCGGTGCTCGACGAAGTCGATCAGGCGCTGGAAGACCTGCTCAACGACGAAGGAACCGACAGGCCGCACGAGCAGTAGCGGGTCACCGGCCCGGGGGCCCGACCCGGCCGCGCCTGTGGAAAAGACGCACGCGGCCCGGGCCGATGGGTGCATCATCGGCGCATGGTCATCCGCTTGAACCCCCGGTACCCGCTCGTGTGGCGCACGCCCACCAGCATCCAGTGTGGAATCGACCAGCCCCTCGCGGTCATTCCAGTTGTCGGTGTCGCACTCGAACGAGTGCTGTCGCTGCTGCGCAGCGGAGTGCCCCGTTCCGCGGTCGTGATGATGAGCCGTGAGTGCGGGGCCACAGACGCCGAACTCGCCGCGCTGCTTCGTGCCTTGCGACCGGTACTCGAAGTCACCGGCGAGGATCGACCCGGCGCGGTTGGCAGCAGCCTCCCCGTGCCCACTCCCCCGACCCTCCGCGTCTGCGTCGACGGGGTCGGGCCGACCGCTGCGCTGATCACACGGTGCCTGGCCGACCTCGGCTACGGCGTCGACCACATTCTTCCCGACGATGACGCCGCCCACAGTGCCACGCCGAAAAAGCGTCCCGGTTCTGGCCCGGCGTTGGCCGTGCTGGTCGCCCACTACGCCCTCGATCCCCGTCGCCACGCGCACTGGTTGCGCCGCGATATCCCGCACCTGCCCGTCGTCTTCAGCGACCAAGAAGTTCGCATCGGCCCGCTGGTCGAGCCCGGCGCCGGACCGTGCTTGCGCTGCATCGAACTGCATCGGGTTGAGAGTGACTCGGCCTGGCCGGCCATCGCTTACCAGCTCGCTGGGCAGACCGCCCCGACCGAGACGGCGCGATCATCGCTGGATGTGGCGTGCAGGGTGGCCGGCCTGGTGCAGGATCGCCTGCACCGAGGCAGATCAGAGCTGACGGCCACGTCACTCGGCTTTGACCCGGCAACCGCACGCCTTACGCGGTACGCCCACCGCTCGCACGAGCAGTGCGGATGCCGAGCTCTGTCAGAAAACGCGACCGTTCGCGCGGGGCGCGCTGATCGCGACCCGATGCCGACCAGCTGAGCGCCAGCATCCGTTTAGCCCGAGTAATACCGACGTAGAGCAGGCGGCGCTCCTCATCGATCTGCTCAAAGCCGGTCGCGTAGCTGATCGGCACGAGTCCCTCGGAGAGCCCGATCACAAAGACCGCCTGCCATTCGAGGCCCTTCGCCGAGTGCAGTGTGGCCAGGGTCACCGCGGCGACCGTCGGTTCGTGCTGGCCCGCCTGGCGTTCCATCAGGTCGTCGGTGAACTGGCGGAACGTCGTGCCCGCCGCAGCCTGATCCACGAGCCCCATCAGTGCGTTCAACGATTCCCACCGGTCACGCACCGAACCCGGCGCCTCGGGTGCGCTTTGGCTCCAGCCGAGCGAACGCAGCACGTCGCTCACAGATTTAAAGAGCGGTTCGCCGATGATCGAAACGGATGCCGCACGCAGCGACATCACCGCCTGCTTCACCTCCGGCAGATCGAAGAACCGCTTCGAGCCGTGAAGTTTGAAACTCACGCCAACGTCGCCGAGCGCGGTTTCGAGTGCGGCGGCCTGCACGTTGAGCCGGTAGAGCACGGCGATATGTTCCGGCGGGGTGCCCGCCTCGATCAGTTCGAGGATCTGTTGTGCCACACCGCGGGCCTCGGCCAGATCGGACGGGTAGTCGCGCACGCTCGGTTCCGGGCCGACCGTGCGCGCCGCTGCGTGCAACGACAGCGCGCCGGGCCGACCACGCATGAGCTGATTGGCCGTGGCGACAATGGCGGGCGTCGAGCGATAATTTTGCTCGAGCCGCACCACGGTGGCGTCTTCGTAACGCTTCGGAAAGTCGAGCAGATAGTCGCTGCGCGCGCCCGCGAACGAGTAGATGGTTTGGCTCGCGTCGCCGACGACGCAGAGGTCACGGCGGTCGCCCAGCCACAAAGCAAGCAGATCGTGTTGCAGTGCCGAGACGTCCTGATACTCATCGATGACGAAGAAGCGGTATTGCTCCCGCACCTGAAAGGCCACCGACGGTTCATTCTCGATCATGCCCGCCATGGCCAGCAGCACGTCTTCGAAGTCGAGCTGCTTACGGTCGTCCTTCAACCGTTCATAGGTCTCGTGCAGGGCCGCGACCTGATCGATGGTGAGGCGTCCGGGCAGAGTGCGTTGTGCGCTGCCGGCGGCATACTGTTCGATGCTGAGCCCCGAGACCTTCCGCCATTCGATCTCGGCGGCGAGGTCGCGCAGGGTGGGAGTGTCGAGTTTGAGCTTCAGCACCTCGGCGGCATGCCCGAGCAAGCGACCCTTCCCATCGAGAAGACGCGGCACCTGGCCTCCGACGACGTGCGGCCAGAAATAGTTCAGCTGCGACAGCGCCGCGGCGTGAAAGGTGCGTGCGGCGACCCCGCCGGCACCGAGCTGACGCAGTCGGCCGCGCAATTCCGCGGCCGCACGCGAGGTGAAGGTGAGCGCCATCACCCGGTTGGGCGCGTACGCGCCACTCGTCACCCCGTACGCAATGCGGTGGGTGATCGCCCGGGTCTTTCCGGTGCCCGCGCCGGCGAGCATACAGACCGGCCCGGTCAAGGCTTCGGCTGCGATTCGCTGCTGATCATCGAGTCCGGCGAGCAGGGATGCCGCGCTGGCGCTCATCGAGGAACCGGTGACGCGGCCTCAACGCCCTGGTCGTCACCGTGGCCGTGGCCCGCGAGCCAATGGTCGATCATTGCTCGGGCGATCGAGGAGGCACCGGGCAACAGGATGCGCTCGGCTTCCGCGCGCAGTTCGTCGCGGCTGAACCACCGCAGGTCGAGAATCTCTTCGCCGTCGGGCACCAGATCGTGTGGCGACTGGTCGTCGGCCAGTCGCGCGGTGAAACCGCACATGAGCGAGGCCGGAAACGGCCACGGCTGCGACCCGAGGTACTGGGCGTCAGTGACCCGCAACCCCGATTCCTCCTCCATTTCGCGCACGACCGCCGCCTCCAGCGATTCGCCCGGTTCGACGAAGCCGGCCAGCAGCGAATACCGGTTGTGCTCCCACATAGCATTCGAGCCGAGCAGAATCCGATCGCTCTGATCGGTGATGAGAACGATCACCGCGGGGTCGGTGCGCGGAAAAACCTGACTACCGTCGTTCGGGCAGCGCCTCGTCCAGCCGGCGTCCTCGATCCGGGTCGTGCTGCCGCAGCGCGGGCAATGAATGTGCGAGGCATGCCAGTTCAGCACTCCCAGAGCCTCAGCGCAGGCACCCGCGTCGCGATCCGCGAGTTCTGCGACGACGGTGCGCGGCGAGACCCATCGTGACTCGTCGGGCTCCAGTTCTGCCGCAGCCGCGTTGTCGAGGCTGACCGCGACGAGGGGGGTACCCACCGGCTCGGCGGCATCCGTCGCCAGGGACAGGCCCAAATAAACGCGCACGGATGCCGTGGGCACCTGGCTCGGGGCACAGAGCGCAAGTCGTGGCATACCCTGCTCCGCCGGTGCCAGCAGCACCTTCCCGCCCCACACCGGGAGAAGCCGCGTGGCCTCGTCCTGCCAGAGCTGGTCGAAGAGCGCAGGGTTGGCCCGTGCTACACCGTCCCTGTCGATCTCGTGTCTGGACAACGGCAAATGTGCGGTGAAGGCGAACGACACGAAGGCCCCTTCTCAAGTCGAGCTCTGCGCTTCTCGAATTTCTGTGATGGCGTGGCGAACAACCACGAGGAACCGAACTCGACCTAACCTAGAAGGCATGGCCAGATCCCATCTCACTCTAGCCGCGTTGGCCACCTCTGCTCTTCCGGGGCTCGACGTTGCCCAGGCGCGCATGCACAGCCAGCGCTCCCATGGTTTGTTCGACTCCGCGCTGATCATCGACCGCGACGGTCGCGAGCTGATCATCCGGGTTCCCCGCTCACAGTCGGCAGAGACCGAGCAGTCGGCAGACCTGGTGGCGCTGCGCGCACTCACCGTCGGAAATCGCAGCAGACTGCCCTTCGATATTCCAGAGTTCCTCGGCCAGACACCGACCGGCCCCACCCGCGCCATCGTCTATGAGCTGCTGCCCGGCGATTCCTTCGAGACGGATGCCCTCACCGGCCACGTCGGTGTCTCCGGTTCGATCGGGCGTGCGATTGCCGCCATCCACGGCCTGCCCACAGCCTTCATCGCCGATGCCGGGCTTTCCCAGCAGACCGCCCATGAATGTCGCACCGCCACGATCGCCCTGATCGATCGGGCGGCGAGCACCGGTTATCTGCCCGCCGCGTTGCTGCGCCGGTGGGAGCAGGCGACCGATGACGACGCCCTCTGGCAGTTCGCTCCCACGGTGGTGCACGGCTCACTCTCTGACGAATCGTTCCTGATCGTCGACGATGCCGTATCGGGCGTGCTCGGCTGGGCCGCCTTGGCTGTCGGGGACCCGGCACGTGACCTGAACTGGTTGCTCGCCGCCCGCGGTGAGGCCGCGGAGACCGCGATTTCGTCGTATCTGGCTGCACGCCAGGGCGGAGATCCCCGGCTCACCCAGCGCGCCATGCTCTATGCCGAACTGGAGTTGGCTCGGTGGCTGCTGCACGGCTCGGACACCCGCAATCAAGAGATCGTCGACGATGCCGTCGCCATGCTCGACGGTCTCGTCGATACGGTGCACAGCAACACGTCAGACTCGCTCTCGACTGACACCGGCGTGGTTCTTGATGTCGACGACGTCGAGACGCTGCTGGATGCGACGCCGCGCGATGCCGCCTCCCGCGGCGCCACACCGCACGGTTCGGCCATGCACACCGATAGTTTCGACCGCGCGGAGCTCGCGGCGATGTTCGGATCTGAGTCCGATGACGCCCCGTCAAGCGATTCAGCAGACGGATCGGACGGCGACGTTTACCCGGCGTCCAACCCGTTTGCCGATCCCGATGAGCCCGTCGAGCGCGTCACGCCCGTCATGCCCGCCGCGTCCGATGAGCCTTTCGACCCGAATGCCACGGCTGCCTACTCGATCGAGGCCGAGCGTGCCCGCGAGAGTGCGACCTCGACCGACGACCAGGCCGCAACCAGGTCGTCGGCGGAGTAAAGCCGGTCCGGTGCGATCACGGTGTCGTCGGAAACAAAATAGAACACCGCGTCGACGAGGTCGGCCGAAATGCCCTTCCACGTCGCGTAGGCCAAGCGGTACAGCGCGAGCTGCGTCTGTTTGAGTTCGAGGTCTGCCGCGTTTTTTGGCGCCTTCCCGGTCTTCCAATCGACGACTTGATAGCCCGTCGGGGTGCGATAGACCGCATCGAGCTTGCAGATGAACACCTGACCGGCCAGCACATAATGAATCTCGATCTCGACTTCTTCGGGCTGCAGGCTCCCCCACGCCGACCGCTCAAAAGTGGCCTGCAATCGGGCGAGCTCGCGCGCGGAGTCGTGCTCTCCGCCCGGCACAACCCCGTCAGCCGCCAGATCGTCGACGTCGAGATCGAGTTCGTCTCTTGACGCGTCGATGTACTCCAGCGGAGCCCCGCCGCCCGAACGTTGTTCAACCCAGGAGTGAAACAGGGTACCCAGCCGCGTCGCCCGATACGGCCGCTCCGGCATCGGCCGGCGCAGCGCTGCAGCCACCGCGTGCGGGTCGTCGACGTAGTCCTTGAACCTCGACGCGGGAATGCGGGGCGGCACCGTGGCGGCTGTGGCGCCGGCGAGGCGTTGTGCCCGCTCGTGCAGCAACAGGGTGATGTCGCGCGACCACGGCGTGACAGTATCCGTCGGCGCGTCTACTGACTGCTGAACCGCAGCCGCCGCGGCTTCGACGACGCTGCGACGAGTGCCGAGCGGATCGAAGGGCCAGCTCGGCGCGTCGCCCCGGTTCGACTCGGGCTTCTCCTCATGCTCGCTGGCCTCGGGCAGCGCCGGAATCAGCCCCGCCTGGACGAGTTCGGTCAGATACCGGCTGGGGACGCGCTGGGTGGTGCCATTCGCCCAAAAGGCCCCCGTCAGCAAGAGTTCGTGTTGTGCCCGAGTCGTTGCAACATAGATCAGTCGGCGTTCTTCGGCATCGTGACGAGCCGTCAACGCAGCCTTGTAGGCGCGGAACTCCTCGTCGAAGTCGAGCTGGCTGTCATGCTGGCGCCAGCGCAGTTCGGGCAATTCGGCGGCGTCGCCACGCAGCGGATACGGCAGTTCGCCGAACCGCAGCCAGCCGGCGCCGTCGCGAGCCTGGGCCGGCAGGCTCTTCTCGGCCAGGTTCGGAATGGCGACATAGTCCCACTCCAGGCCCTTGGCCCCATGAATGGTGAGCAATTGCACCGCCCCGGCCTCAGCGGCCTCGCCGCGCGGACCCATGTCGTCCTGCCGTTCGGCTCGGCTGAGCCAGCGCAGAAACCCGCCCAGCGAGCCGTTCTCGTCGCTGTCGAGAAAGGCCGCGATCGCATCATGAAAGGCGTAGAGATTGGCCAGGCCCAGACTGTTCGTCTCATTCGCGACGAGTTCGACGTCGAGCAGAATCTCTTGCTCGATGAGCCGTACGAAGTCGAGCAGAGGCAGACCGGCCCGAGAGCGGAACCAGGCGAGCTGGGCGCCCGCCGCACGCAAGCGGTCCAGGCCGTCGGAACTAAACCCGGCCAGCTGTCCGTGCGCTCGCGATGCCGTCGACACGAAATCGAGGGCGTCAACGAGTGAACTGGTGTCGTCACCGGCAACCGAAGCCCGCAGTTTCGCCTTCAACTCGTCGCTCAGGGCGTGCTGGGCCCAGTCATGACTGGCCAGCCAACTCGCGACCCGGGCGAGGGTGTGCAGATCGCGCGGGCCCACCCGCCAGCGCCCACCCGACAGCAGACGAATCAGTTCGCTGCCCGCGGAGGGGTCGTGCACGGCTCGAAGCACACTGACAATATCGGCGATCTCGGGTGAGGACAGCAGACCACCGAGCCCGAGCACGTGCGCCGGCACGCCCTGGGCCCGCAGCGCATCGGCGAACAGTTCCATTTCACGCCGTGCCCGAAACAGGATGGCGCCGGACTTCTCGCTCTCGGTCGACAGCCGCGCGGCGAACCAGCGGGCGACGAGCGCAGCCTCGTCGGCCAGGGTCTCGCAGAGGGCGGCCTCGACCAGCCCCGCTGCTTTGCCGGCCGGCACCTTGAGTGTGTCGACCTGGATGCCGTCGGGTTGTGACCGCAATTCGTCGGAGAGCGGCCCGACGAGCGCGTTTGCCACATCAAGCACGGCGCCCGGGTTGCGCCAGGTGTACGAGAGCGACATGGTCGGGGCATCGCGGTTGGCGCGGCCGGAGAAGTCTCGAGCAAAACCGAGCAGATTCGCCGAGCTGGCCCCGCGCCAGCCGTAGATCGATTGGTGTGGATCGCCGACGGCCATCACCGGGTGATGCGCGAAAAGCGTGCGCAGCAGCTCGGTCTGCAGAACCGAGGTGTCTTGATATTCATCGAGCAACACGATGCGGTACTGATCGCGGTATTCGGCAACAACGCGTTCGACCTTCTGACAGACCTGCAGGGCGAGCGCCACCTGGTCAGAGAACTCGATCAGCCCGAGTCGACGTTTCTCGGTCTGGTAGAGGTCGGCCAATTCGGCCAGCACCGGCAACGGGGCTACGGCCGCAATGGAATCGATGACCGAGTCGTACGGCTTCTTCTTACGGGTAGATCCGTAGGGTAAATCGGCCAGATAGTCGAAGCTCGCGGCCAGACCGGCCAGATCGTGCGTCGGTGCCTCGCCCTGATCCACCGGCGGCGGGTTTTCGGCGAGTGCGCGACTGAGCTGCAGCACGGCGTCGGTCACAGCATCGACACTCTTGCCGAACGCGACGAGCCGGTGATCCCCCTGGTTCACCACAACGCTACGGGCGAGAAGCCAGGCCGACGTTTCAGTGAGCAGAACAGATTCCGACTCTCGACCGAGAAGGAGAGCGTTGTCGCTGAACAGACGACTGGCAAACGAGTTGTAGGTCGACACGGTCGGAGTGTTGAACAGGTCCGCAGCCTCGGGGTGCGGCTCTGCACCTCCCGCCGACGCAGTCGGCAGAAGTCCGGCTTCGTCGAGCTGTTCGATGCGGTTGTTGATGCGCTGCGCCAGTTCACCGGCTGCCTTGCGCGTGAACGTGAGACCCAGAATCTGGTCGGGCCGTGCATGCCCGTTGGCCAACAACCAGAGCACTCGGTTGGCCATGGTCTCGGTCTTTCCGCTGCCGGCCCCGGCCACAACGAGTGTGGGCGACAGCGGCGCTTCAATCACCGCTTGCTGCTCGATCGTGGGCGGGAACATGCCGAGCGCCTCGGCGATCTGCACGGCGGAGATGGGCGGATGCGACGACGTGGGGCTCATGAACTGACCTGCTTGATGATGTGAAGTCGGCACGATCCAAACGACCAGGGATCGAGACAGTGCGTGGCAAGTTCGGCCACGAAGAGGGCGCCGCCCATGCCCGCGGCATCGGCTTGCACGCGAGCGCGGAAGGTGTCGAGTTGCTCGGCGGTGAGCGGCTGTTGGGTGGGGTCGCGGTAGTTCTTCTTCTGGGTGCCCGACGACACGATGACCAGGCGTGCGCCGGCCAGGTCGACACCGTCGGGGATGCCCTCGATGGCGCCCTCTTGAAAGGCGAGCTGGTAGGCGCCGAGCTGTGGATGATCGGCGACCCCCGCGTCGTTGATCGGGTCGCCTTTACCGGTTTTCAGATCGACGATCACGGCCCGACCGTCCTGCAGTTGCTCGACCCGGTCGACAGTGCCCGAGAGAACGGCATCGCCGACGGCGACCGTGAAACCGCCTTCTGCGCTGAGCAGGCTGCCGCCCGAGCGGGAGAAGTCGCCCAGGTACGAGGCCAGCCGATCGGTGAGCGCCCGAGCCTCGAGTTTTGCGACCCGAGATTGCCATTCGGCGTCGAAGACCAGCTCACCCCAGCGCTCGTCCACCCCTTTCCAGAGTGCCTCCGGCGTCACGTCGACAGCGGTTTCCATGACCTTGTGCACAATCGTGCCGAGGTTGGCGGCCGTGTTTGTTCCACCGCCACCGACCTGTCCGATCACCCAGTGCAGGGGGCAGGCCTCAAACGACGCCATCTTCGACGGCGAGACGCGCACGGCACCGTCCGGCTGCGACTGAGCATCCGGCTGCGGCTGAGCATCAGGCTGCGACTGAGCATCAGGCTGCGACTGAGCATCAGGCTGCGACTGAGCATCAGGCTGCGACTGATTGTCGTTGAGGGGGCGAGTGGTGCTCGGCGGCACGATTCCGTACCACTCGCTCGGATGCGCGCCCGCAACCCCCGCGCCGGCCAGTCGGGCCAAGGCCGCCGAGGCATCGCTGATTCGACGCTTCGCGAACTCGTCGTCCGGGTGCGACCGTCCGAGCGCCCCGGTGAGGTCGCGTCGCAATCGGCCGACCAAGCCGCGGAGCGAGAGCGGGAACCGGTTCGCCGCGGCCTCGGCCGGCTCGGGGTCGGGCAGCATTCGGAAGAACGCCGAGGGCTGATTGTCTTCGTTGGCGATCGCCGTCGCGAGCACTTCATGCCGCGCCCGGGAGGCCGCCTGGGCGAACATGCGCAATTCGTCGTGGAGCACCGCGGTGCGGGCATCCGTCGAGGCCGAGTCCTGTCGGCCGGCCCGGGCCGCCAGGTCGCCGGCGCCGAGCAAGGAGCCGCGCACGCGAAGGTCGGGCCAGACGTTCTCTTGCAGGCCGGCCAGCACGACGACATCGAACTCGCGGCCGATCACGGCGCTCGGCGTCGCCACGATCACCGCATCGCCCTGAGCGCGGGGGGCCAGGGTGTCTTCCGGCACGTCGGTGTCGACCAGATGGGCCAGGAATTGCACGGGCGGCGCGGCGGGCGTGCGCTCGACGAAGCGCTGGGCAGCCGAGAACAACGCCACGACGGCGTCGAGGTTGCGATTGGCTTCGTCGGCCACGATTCCTGTTGCGGTGGATTGCTCATGCCAGATGTCGGCGAGGCGGCTGCGCTGCCAAAGCCCCCACAGAAGTTCTTCGATCGTGGCGCCCGCAGCGTATTCGGCGGATGCCTCGGCCAGACTGCGCCCGAACGCCAACGCCTTGCGGGCGATGCGGTTGTCGAGGGTTTCGAGGGTCGCCGGCTCGACGAGTGCGCTCACGAGCAGTGCGTCTGCCGTGCGGTTTCCGTCAGCGTTCAGTTCACGCTGGCGCAGGGCGGCGCGCAAGCGGCGAAGCGCGATGGGGTCGAGACCGCCAAGCGGACCGCCGAGCAGTGCGGTCGCGGTTTCGGCGTCAAGGGCACGACGCCCGAGAGTCACCTCGAGCGCGAGAATGAATGCGGCGACGGCGCCCTCATCACGCAGCGCAGTCTGGGCACTGGCGACCTGGGTGGGGACTTCGAGAGCTGCCAATCCCTTGGAGAGAGCCGGAACCAGTGCTCCGGTACGCACGATCACCGCCATCTGTCCCCACGGAACCTGGCCCAAAATGTGGCGCTCACGCAGACGCCGGGCAATCACCGCGAGCTGTTCGGCCGGGTTGCCCACGACCATGCTCTGCACAGCATCGAATGGGGCCGGGTCGGCAGCGGCATCGACTGCAGCAACATCGCCAGCGGCGTGGTCAGCGCGGTCAGCCTCGACGGCTGCGCGGTCAGCCTCGACGGCTGCGTGGTCGGCTTCGACAGCGGCGGGCTGGTGTGCCACCGTCGCTGCCCGCTGCGTTCCGGCCGCCGCCGCACCGATGCGGTGTGTGGCCTCGCCGACGAGCCGACGCACCTCCGGGCCATGGCGATAGACCGTGCCGAGGGTGAAGCTCTGAATCCGCTCGACGCCGAGGTAGGAGTCGAGTCGACCCAACGAATCGGGGTGGGCACCACGGAACGAGCCCGTCGACAGGTCGGGATCGCCGACCGCGAGAATCGCAACGCCGCGGGCTGCGAACTGGGCAAGCAATGACAGGGTGGCTTGGGTGGCCTCTTGGGCATCGTCGAGCACAATCAAGCGCAGGCCGGCGAGCGGTCCGAGCTCGCCCTGCGCCGCCGCCCCAGCGGGTGCCGCACGCACGAGTGCTGCGGCAAATTGGGACAGTTCGGTGGAGTCGTAGTGCCCCGGACGGGTCTGGTCTTTCACCTCTTCATAGCCACGGATGAAGTCTGCCGCGGCTTCCCATTCGACGCGCCCCGTTTCTCTGCCCCAGGCGGCAAGCTGCGCGGGCGTCACCCCGTACTCAACGGCGCGCATCATGAGGTCACGCAGTTCGGTGCGGAATCCGCGCAGCCGGCGCACCTCGGGGCCGAGTGTGGGTGGCCAGACCGGCCCGGAGCCTTCATCGAGATGCCCCTGCAGAAGCTCGGCAATGATCTGATCTTGTTCGCCGCCGGTCAGCAGCGTCGGGCTGGCGCGTCCCTCGCGCGTTTCAGTCCCCCGCACGATTTGGAATGCCACTGAATTCGCGGTTCGAGCCAGAGGTCCGTTTGTCGGAATCCCCAGTCGAAGTGACACACGGTCGCGCAACTCGGTGGCGCCCGAGCGTGTCGGAACAAGCACGAGCACCTCGCTCGGGGAATACCCTCGCCCCAGCACTCGCTCGGCGACGGCCTCGACGACCACGGCCGTCTTGCCGGTTCCCGGAGCGCCGAGCACCGACGCACACTGACCGTCGGCGAGGTCGAGAACCGCCTGCTGCGAGGGGTCGAGGGCAATTTCTGGTGCGGTAGGTGTCACGTTTTACACGGTACCGGGTTGCGCCGACAGTGAACGGTGTTCGAGGCTGCGCCCGTTCTGTCGTACTCTGGGCGAGTAGTCAACGAAAGGCGCACCTGGTGGACATCCGCATTGGCATCTTCAACTCTCCCCGCGAGATCGGTTTTGAGACCTCCCAGCCCGCTGCTGAGGTCGAGGCGGCTGTCGCTGCCGCTCTCGCAGACCCCACCGGCTACCTCAAGCTGGGCGACGACAAGGGTCGCATCTACGTGGTCCCCACGAGCGGGCTTGCCTACGTCGAGATCGGCTCCGAAGAGTCGCGTCGCGTCGGCTTCGTCGCGTAAGCACTGATGGAGCTTCTGTTTGTCGCCCTCGGCGGCGCACTGATCGGCCTCGTGGCCCGTTACGCGCTGCCGAACCGCGGAACCCAGGGCGCCGTGCTCGTTCCCGCCATCGGCACGGGTGTAGCCGCACTGATCTGGGTCGCGTTGACCTGGCTGGGCATGAAGTGGGATGGCGGCTGGATCTGGTGGATCACGTTCGCGCTCACCGCAGTCATCGCCGTCGCGGCGAACATCGTCGTGGCGCGCCGACGCGCACACAGCGACAACCAGCGTCTGCACAGCCTGCTGAGGTCTGCGGCACCGCACACCTCATGACGGCGATCGCACCGTGATGGCGGCATTTCCGGCGATTCACGGCGTGCTCGATGCGGAACAATCACGCTGTGCCGCTCGATTGAGCCTGCTCACTCACCGCGACACGGACGCCCCTTTTCGCGGGGTGTACGTGCACGGTTCCGTCGGGCGGGGAAAGACCTGGCTCTGCGACGCCTTCTTTGACGCGTGGCCGGGAACGGCCAAGCGTCGAGTGCACTTTCACGATTTCTTTCGCAGGCTGCATGAGACAATCTGGCTCTACCGCACGCATCCGATCGAGGAGCCGGTCGAGTTCGACACACCGAGCACGCCCGACCCCGACCCGGTTGGCCAGGCCATCGCTGATCTCTATGATGGCGTCGAGTTGTTGTACTTCGATGAGTTTTATGTGCACGACACGGCGGATGCCGTGCTTCTGACCCAGGTACTCCAAGCGGCCATTGACAGCGGTATCACGCTGGTGGCTACCTCAAACTACGCGCCGAGCGACCTGCTGCCGAGCCCCGACTTTCACCACATGATGGAGCCCGCGATCGCCCTGATCGAGGCGCATTTCGATGTCGTCGAACTCGGCGGCGATCACGACTACCGGCTGACCGACGGCACGTCCCGGGCCGCAGGGTTCGCGGCGGGTCGCTGGATCGCGGCGTCGCCCGCCGGTCTGCTGGACGAGGCTGGGCTGGTGGAACCGGCCGAGTCCGAACGCACCAGCCTTGATTCCCGCGGCCATCGTTTCAACGCCCGCCGGGCATCCGGCGGCGAGCTCTGGTTCGACTTCGCCGACCTGTGCGAGGCGCACACCTCGGTCAACGACTACCTGGCCTGGTCGGCCGAATCCGACGTCTGGGTGCTCGACGCTGTGCCCAAACTGGCGACCACGACGCCGTCGAGCAGTCAACGCTTCGCCCACCTCATCGACGTTCTCTGCGACGCCGACGTGACCCTGCACATCCGCAGCAACCACACAGTTGACGAGGTACTGGCACCAGAACCGGTCTCCCCGCACCTGGCACCCCGCGAAATCCCCCCGCCCGCACTCGGTCCGCTCGACCTGGTGCGCACCGCGAGCAGACTTGCTCTGCTGCGTCCGCTTCGCTGAGCTGACTCAGGCGGTCAGACCGAGCGCGTCCATGCGTCGCGTGTGGGCAGCGATGATTTCGGTGAAGACGGGTTCGAGTGTGGACTCGTCTGAGCCGAGATCACCCGTCACGTGCAAGGCCGACCGAGCGATGAGCAGGGTGTCGCCGACAAGTCGACGCCCCCACAACGCCAACGACGAATCCAACGTGCTGTCGGCAGCGATTCCACGAGTGATCTCGTGCACGATCGCCGCGGTGTCGGCGCTGCTAGCCACGCCCGCCGTGCGCCGGATGATCGGCACAATGCGCTGGCGAGATTCGTGGGGCAACCCGGCCGCAAGACTCGCGAAGAAGTCCTCCAGCAGCCCCGTGGTCAGGTAACAGCCGAGAATCGATTCGTACCAGGTCGCGCCGTACGTCATCCGGCTGAACGATTCGAGATCCGCGGCGAAGGGCGCCATTGCCTCAGCCGGTTCGCCGCCCACCCGACGGATCTCGGCGGCGAGAGCCTGATGCGTGGCCAGTGCGTTCCCGGCGACGCGGCTCAGGGATTCTCGTGCCGCCAGCGTCGGGGCGATTCCCGCCGAGCGAGCGAGGCTGTTGAACACGGTCAGCTGGAAGTACGCCGACTGACCGAGAAGCTGCATCATTGGCGGAACAAGAGTGCTGATGTCGACTTTCGTCGTTGGCTGTGAATGCCCTCTGGCACGCAACCGGGGAACCTCCACGCGCTTTGCACGTCGCTCAAACCATGACACCACAAGCCCAGCTTAGGGTGTTGCCCCGATGCGCCTCGGAATCGCGCTGTGCGCAGTCCGTCAGAGAAGTTCATGCAGTCCGTTAGAGAAACGGATGTCGCTGCCGACAGGTTTACAGCCGCGCCCGGTAAGCTGGACTCACGTCACCGGCATCGGATCGGTGACGATGCGCCTGAAGCAGAAGACGGGCGCAACCCTCTTCTTCAGCACAGGCAGGCATACATTCGTGACTTTCTCCGAACTTAATATCGACCAGGACATGGTTGAGGCTCTCGCCGACAAGGGCATCCTTGAGCCGTTCCCCATTCAGACTCAGACCATTCCGCTCGCTCTCGCCGGCCAAGACATCATCGGCCAGGCCAAGACGGGTACCGGCAAGACCTTCGGATTCGGCCTTCCGCTGATCCAGCGCCTCGGCCTGAACCCCGAGCCAGGCGTGCAGGCGCTCATCGTCGTTCCGACGCGTGAACTCTGCGTGCAGGTGAGCGAAGATCTCGAGCTCGCCGCCAAGAACCGCGACACCAAGATCGTCTCCATTTACGGTGGCAAGGCCTACGAAGGTCAGGTTGAAGCGCTGAAGGCCGGCGCGCAGATCGTCGTCGGAACCCCGGGTCGCCTTCTCGACCTCGCCAGCCAGCGCCTGCTCAATTTGAAGAATGTGCGCGAGATGGTGCTCGACGAGGCTGACAAGATGCTCGACCTCGGCTTCCTGGCCGACATCGAGAAGCTCTTCGCTCAGACGCCGGCCGGCCGCCACACCATGCTGTTCTCGGCCACCATGCCCGGCCCGATCGTCGCCCTCGCGCGACGCTTCATGACCAAGCCGATTCACATTCGTGCGACCGACCCCGACGAGGGCCTCACCCAGGCCAACATCGAACACCTGGTCTACCGTGCGCACAACATGGATAAAGACGAGGTGATCGGCCGCATCTTGATGGCCGAGGGCCGCGGCAAGACCGTCATCTTCACGCGCACCAAGCGTGCCGCAGCCAAGCTCGTCGAAGAGCTCAATGACCGTGGCTTCAATGCCGCTGCGGTGCATGGCGACCTGAACCAGGAACAGCGCGAACGCGCCATGGCTGCGTTCAAAGCCGGTAAAAAAGACATCCTCATCGCAACGGATGTCGCCGCTCGCGGCATCGACGTCAACGACGTCACGCACGTGATCAACCACACGATCCCCGAAGACGAGAAGGCGTACCTGCACCGCGTGGGCCGCACCGGTCGCGCGGGCAAGACCGGTATCGCCGTGACGTTCGTCGACTGGGACGATCTGCACAAGTGGGCCCTGATCAACAAGGCGCTCGAGTTCGGCCAGCCGGAACCGACGGAGACCTACTCGTCGTCACCGCACCTCTTCACCGACCTCAACATCCCCGCCGGCTCGAAGGGCCGCCTGCGTGCGACACCGATCAAGGACGGCCCTCCAGTCGGTTCCGGTCGCTCAGATGCGGGCCGTTCCGGTTCGGGCCGTTCGGGTGCAGCACGTTCTGACTCGGGCCGTTCGGGCGCAGCGCGTTCTGACTCGGGCCGTTCTGACTCCGGCCGTTCCAACGCCGGTCGCACGGCTGCGGTAGGCACCGAGACAGCCGCCACCGACGTATCCGCTGAAGCCGCCACCGGTTCCGGACGTAGCCGCAACAGCCGGTCGCGGAGCCGCTCCGGCTCGGGCCGTTCGGACGCCCCGCGCACCGCGACGACTCCCGCTGAGGCCGACCGTTCGATCGCATCGACCTCCGGCGAGCCTGAGATTCGCCCGGGTCGCACCCGCACGCGTAACCGCGTTGGCCGCACGACGAACCCGGCCGCCGCCGCACCGATCTCCGCCGCTGGCACGCATGACGGCGGTGGCATCGAGCACCGCGACGGCAACAGCTCAGTGCGTCACCAGGTGCGTCACCGCTCTGCCGAAACCGGCATTCAGGAGTAACACGCACAACGCACACGGCCCGCCGCATCTCAGGATGCGGCGGGCCGTGTGCGTCGTGGGGGCCGAGCGTCTAGAACAGGCCAATCGGTGTCTACACGCCCAGCGAACGGGCATAGAGCGCGGCGCCGACCATCGTGGCAGTCGTGCCAAGTCTGGCAGGAACGATAGCGGTCTCGGCGAGGCCCATCATCGCGTATGCCCGGAAACTCGCCCGAACACTGTCGAGATAGAGATCGCCGATGTCGACGACTCCACCGCAGAGAATGATGATGTCGGGATCGATCAGGGCTGATCCGGTCGCCAATGCGTGGCCGAGAGCGTTCGCGCCGTCACGGATGGTAGTGATCGCGTGGGCGTCGCCGCTGCGCGCCGCAGCTGCGATCTCACGAAGCCCCACACTGTGGCCACCCCCGTTACGGTGTGCGCGTTCCATGGCCGGCCCGCTCGCGTACGCCTCGACATGGCCGGCGGCGCCGCACGAGCACAGCCGGTCACCGCGTCCCAGTGGGATGTGGCCGATTGATCCCGCCGATCCGGTGCGGCCGAGCACGAGTGTTCCGCAGGAGATCAGGGCGCCACTCACGCCAGTACCGACTGCAACGACGAGAGCCGACTGCACACCGCACGCGGCCCCGGCTCGAGCTTCGCCGTACCCCGCGGCGTGAACGTCATTGAGTGTCGTGACGGGCAAACCGGTTGACGCGGCAATGCAGTCGCTGATGCGAGTCCCGGTCCACGCTGGGAGGATATCGGTCGCATGGGTGACGGTGCCGTCGCTACCGATCGTGCCCGCTGATCCGATACCGATCGAGCTGACCGGCTCTCCGCGACGTTGGAGCGCCTGGACCATCTCCACGACGGTGGCAAGAATCGAATCGGGGCCCGCTTCCGCTGGTGTCGCGGCTCGGAGTACAGCGCCGACCACCTCACCCCACTCATCGATTGTGGCGGCCGCGATCTTGGTTCCCCCGATGTCGATTCCGAGGTTCAGACCCGTCATCGCGTCAGCCGCGGTGTCCGCGCAGCAAAACGTCGGGCAATGGCCACCGGATCGGTGATCGCGGCCCCAACGACGACGGCATGCGCTCCCGCTCGAAATGCGTCCTGAAGTTGTTCGGGGGCGCGGTACCGTCCTTCCGCTACAACCAGGATGTCGCGTTCTCGCAGATCTCTCACGAGCTGAATGTCGGGTTGTTCGTCATCGGCCGGCAGCGTGTAGGGCGTGTAGCCCGACAGCGTCGTTCCAACAATATCCACGCCCACGTTCCAGGCGCGCACACCCTCATCGAGAGTCGACACGTCGGCCATTATGCTGCACCCCAACTCTGTACGCACGCGGCGGAGAAGCTCGAATGAGTCTCCGAGCACCTCATCGGTGGCGTCGATGGCAATAATATCGGCGCCGGCCTCAACGAGTCCGGCCGCGAGTTCAAACGTCGGGGTGATGATGTTGCGCCGAACGCCGAAGACTTTATGCAGGCCGATGATCGGCAGATCGGTGAACGCACGAATCTCCGCGATGTCCTCGGGGCTGTTGACGCGAAGTGCGACCGCTCCGCCCAGGATCGCCGCTTCCGCCATCCGTGCCATCAGCGCTGAACTGCGCAGCGGACTCTCCTGCGGTGCTTGGCACGAGACGATCAAGCCGCCTCTGAGTTGATCGATGACGCTCATTTGAGTGCTCCCGCGCTGATACCGCCGATGAAGAATCGTTGCCCGATCAGAAACACGAACAAGGCGGGCACTGTGAACAGCACACAGGCGGCCATCAATGGCCCCCAGGCAACGTCGTTCTGGCCGAAGAACGAGTAGAGCCCGATCGAGAGAGTGTACTGGTTGGGATCAGTGAGGTAGATCAGGGGGTTGAGAAAGTCAGTCCAGGTCCAGACGAATTGGAACACCGCAGCGGTCACAATTGCGGGGCGGGCGATCGGCACCACGATGGTGAGGTAGGTACGCAGCTCGGATGCACCGTCGATTCGAGCGGCCTCGATCAATTCATCGGGCACGTTCAGAAGAAACTGGCGGATCATGAAGATCAGAAACGGTGTGCCCAGGAACGCCGGCACCACCAGCGGCAGATACGTTCCCATTGCTCCCAGACCGTTCCAGATTAGGAAGATTGGGATGAGGGTGACCTGGGGCGGGAGCATCATCGTCGTCAACACGATGATGAGCAGAGGCCGTGCCCCTCGCCATTTGACTTTAGAGAGCGAGTAGGCAACGAGCGGGGAGGCGATGATTGTGCCGAGCACGCACAGTCCCGACACCAGGAATGTGTTGCCGAGGTAGCGCCAGAACGGCATCCCGTCGAAAGCCGCCCCGAAATTCTCGAAGGTCCAATTCTGGGGCAGGAGCCGAGGCGGAACGCTGAAGATATCGGTCATCTCTTTGAAGGCCGTTGAGAGCATCACAAGGAACGGGAAGACAAAGACCAGGGCGAGGAGCGACACCAGGAGTAGTCGCCACCCCGTTAGCCACGGGTGACGCCGCACACGGCGGCGGCCCGGTGAGCGACCGACTATCTCGTCAGGTTCCGCACTCGCCGTCGCGGCTTCCCGCCGGTCAACGAGAGTCACTGTGAACCCACCGTCGCGAGCTGATGAGGACCACGAGCGTGATGACGAGCGTGATCAAGAAAAGTACCCAGGCCATGGCAGAGGCGTATCCCATCTTGAAGAAGCTGAATGCATTTTGGTAGAGATACATCGCGTAGGTCAAAAATGACTGTCCGGGCCCTGATCCCGCGTTGTTCAGTCGGGTCTGGGCCAGCAAATACGGCTGAGTGAATATTTGGAGGTACGCGATGATGTTGACGATGATCTGAAACAGGGTCACCGGTGAGAGCACCGGCCAGGTGATGTGCCGGAAACGCGCGAACGGCCCGGCGCCGTCGAGAGCGGCAGCTTCGTACAGGTCAGCCGGCACGTCTTTGAGTGCGGCCAGGTAAATGATCATGGTGCCGCCGACGGTCCAGAGCGACATGATGATGATGGCGGGCTTGCCCCATGCGGGCTCCTGAAGCCACCCGGGACCGTCAATGCCGACCAGTCCGAGAAAGTAGTTCATGAAGCCGTACTGACCGTTGAGGAGCCACCGCCACAGGTAACCGCCGACGACCACGGGCACGATCGAGGGCAGATAGACCAGCGCCCGGAATAACGGTTGGCCGCGAACCGGCAGGTTCAACAGGTGTGCCCCGCTGATTGCGATGACGATAGCCAGCGGAACGCCAATGGCGGTCAGAACGAGGGTGTTGGCCAGCGCTGTCCAGAAACTGGAATCCGTGGCCATCCGCTCGTAGTTGTCGAAACCCACGAACTCGGGAGCCTGGAACAGGTTGAAGTCGGTGAAACTGTAGAACGCCGACGCGAGGACAGGGTACGCGATGAAAATGACGAACCCGACGACGAAGGGTGAGGCGAACGCCAGGCCAGTGAGGGCCTGGCGTCGCCGCGCAACCGGCGATCGTCGAGTGACGACGCTACTTCGTTGCATAGCTGCTGGAATTCGCCAGCACGGCATCCAGGGCATCCTGCGGAGTTGCGACGTCCCGCGTGATGTCGTCGAATGCCTTGCCGAGGTCCGTTGAATACTCGGCGCTATACGGCATGCTGCTCAGAGCGTAAACGTTGTCGCTCTTCAACGCGCCCAACCAGGCGGAGAAGTTCGTGATTCCGTCATACGCGGTGCTGTCGAGAAGCGACGTCCGCGCCGGAAGGTTTCCGAGGGCGAGGGTGAACGCCGTCATCCCTTCAGGGTTGACCAGGTAGGACAGGAACTTGCCGGCCGCTTCCTTCTTCTTCGAATTTGTTGGGATGAACAGGGTGCTGGCGGTCAGCTGAGTGGTGTCCTTGTGGTCGGTCGACACGTACGGAATCGCCGTGACACCCCAGTCGAGATCCGGAGCGGTAGTTGGAATGTTCAACGCGCGCCATTCACCGTCGATGACCATCGCTGTTTTTCCAATGTAGAACGGGTCCTGAGCCGACATGTACTCGCCGAGACCGGAGTTGAACGTCGCGATGTTGTTCGCGCCGAACTTGGTGGTGATGTTGTCCTGGTACCACGCGGCCGCGGCAATATTGCCGGATTCGGTCGGGGTTGGGGCGCCGTCGGCATCCCAGGTTCCGCCGAAGTTGTAGCCGAGCGTGGTGAGCGTCGTGCTGACCGACGGGTCCCCTAGCCCCAACTGCGTGATCCCGCCATCCGCTCCCTGCTTGGTCAAAGCCGCGATCGCCGTCGCAAGTTCGTCCATCGTCGTGGGCACAGCGACGCCGGCCTCGGCGAGGAGCGTCTTATTGTAGAGCAGTTGGAAGCTGTGCACGGCAATCGGCATGGAATAGATCTTGCCGTCAAACTTCATCTGGTCCAGCGCCGCCGGAACGAAGTCGTTCAGGTCAACGTTCTCCGCCTTGAGATACGAATCCAGCGGCGCAATGATTCCCTTCGACGCCCACGAACCGACCGAGTTGCCGAAGTGGTCGGAGATGTCGAATGAACCCTGACTGGCCGACATCGAGGTGATCTGCTTCTGGAAGTCGGGGCTCGAGATTCCCTTGACAGTGACTTCGCTCTGACTCGCGTTGTAGGTCGAGATGATCTCCTCGATCGCTTTCGCTTCGGCACCTCCCCAGAGATAGGAGAACGTGATCTCGGTCGCTCCGCCCGCCCCGGTTCCGGCAGAGGAATCGGTGGAGCACGAGGTTAGTGCTGCGACGGTGAGGCCCGTGACCAGACCGACAGCCAGGACCTTCCGTGCAAGAAACCTGCGGTTGACGTTCATAGAAGCTACTCCAATCAAAGTATGTGAGGCAGTGCGGCACTCGGTGCTTGGCCGTAAGTATTGCCCAATTATTTCGAACTGCGCAATCTTTTCCGCAAAAATGCCTGAAAATGCTCAAAAATTCGGCACAGTGCTCTTTCCTGGTACACACCAAAGGCAATATGCTGACGGAATGATGAATCCCACCACGAGACCGGCGAAGTTCGAGCTGGTCAAACAGCACCTCGTCTCAGTGATCGATGGGGGGCTGGCCCCTCACGAAAAACTACCGACGGAACGCGACCTCGCCGACGAGTTCGAGATCAGCCGTCTGACAGTGCGGCGCGCGCTCGATCAGCTCGAGAACGACGGCGTTGTCTACCGGGTTCGCGGTGCCGGTACGTTCGTCAGCGAACAACGGATATCGAAATCATTCGAGCTCACGTCGTTCTCCGATGACATGCGTGCGCGCGGTCTGACTCCGGGGTCACTCTCGGTCACCGTCGCGACCATTCCGGCCGGCGCTCGCATCGGATATGCACTCAAACTCAGCCCTGCCGAGCCTGTCGTTCACATTCGGCGGATTCGCACCGCGGACAACGCTCCAATGTGCTTTGAAAACTCATACCTGCCCGATGCCCTCGTCCCGGAACTCACGGAACACCTGGGCACCCGGTCGCTCTACGAAGTGCTCGAGGAGCAGTTCTCGATCCGCCTCGAACGCGCTGACCAGACCATTAACGCCACCGTGCTCGACCCCGAAACAGCAACGCTGCTCCAGGCCCCACCATTCAGCCCCTCGTTCCTCGTCACCCGCACCGGTTACGACCGCCGCGGTCGGGCCATCGAGTTCGCCGAGACCCTCTACCGTGGCGACCGCTATTCGTATGAGCTCTCCGTACTCCGCCCCGGCTCACACAGGGAGAGCTGATGCACGACACACGCACCCGAATTGCTCTCCTTCCACTCGACGAGAGACCCGTCAACACCCAGCTTCCGGCGGATGTCGCTGCGATTGCCGGCTTCGAACTCGTTCTGCCCCCGACCGACGCTCTCCCCCGATTCCGGGAGGCCGGCAATCCCGATCGTCTGGCCGATTGGCTCACCGCCGAGGTCCAGAAACCGAACACAGCCGCGGCCATCGTCTCAATCGATACCCTCGTGCACGGCGGACTGATCCCCGCACGGATTTCGACCGAGACAACAGCCAGTGCCATCTCGAAACTTGACCGGCTCCGCGCTATCAAAGACAGCAACCCCAATGTCGCCCTCTCCGCGGTCTCTCTCATCACGCGCGCCAGCGACTCCTACT
Source organism: Leifsonia psychrotolerans (assembly GCF_013410665.1). NCBI lineage: Bacteria > Bacillati > Actinomycetota > Actinomycetes > Micrococcales > Microbacteriaceae > Glaciibacter > Glaciibacter psychrotolerans. Next base: position 1,595,312 of record NZ_JACCFM010000001.1, read on the forward strand.
CGAACGTCGAAGAACCCGAATACTGGGACCAGTTCGGTCGTGAACTTCATCATCTGGGTGCCCTCACTCACAGATCCTGGGCCGATTCGGGAGTGACGCCCGACCCGCCCGAGCTTCCCGAAACGGTTCGAGCCGACTTCGCTGCGCGTCGATTGCGCAACCATCTCATCAATCTGGCCGCTCTCGGCCTGCGCTGGGAGGGAGTCATCGATTACCTGGCCATCACGGCCGACGACACCGCCCCGCACTCCTCCGGCTCCGCCGAACAGAACTGGATCCGTTACTGGCAGCTTCTCCGGCCTAGTTCCGGTGTCGCCGCCTACCCGGGTGCTGACGAGACCGGCGCCGTTTTGGTCGCCCGAACCATTGCCGCGCAGCGCGGAATCTCACCCACCGTCCGTGTCGTCGCGGCCGACCCGACCGGACTTTCGCTCGTCCCTCCGTACGAGAATGAACCCCTCACTACTTCGATCCGACGTCAAATCGCCGCTTCGGGCGCACAGCCTGCCACGGACCACGCCGACATCGTGCTTGTCATACACACGCCCGATCCGCAGCGCGGAGACATGTTCTCACACACCACGCCGGCGACCGACCGGTCGGCCGTGGCCGGCACCGTCACCGCCGTTCGCGAGGCCCTGAGTGCGGGCAGCGCCGTCACTATCGCCGACGTTCGCTACGCCAACGGATCCGATCCCGCCCTGATCACTGCCCTCGCGGCCGCGAGCCTGCTGGAACACCTCACGGCCTACTCGGGCTGGAATACGGCTGGCAACGCGCTCGGCAGCGCTCTCGCCCAGGCCGTAGCGGCCGCTGTCGCCGACCAGACCGGCACCCTCAACCAGGCAGCGACCCACCGTGCCCTGATCCGCCGCCTTCTCGATGATCATGCCTACCAATCGGTGCTTCGCGCGCGGCTGGCCCCCACACTCTTCAACTCGACCATCCGACCTGTCGCCGCTGCCCAAGCCCGTCACGCGGAACCAGCGATTGCACGCTTGCTTCAAAATGAACTCGATACCCTCGGGCTCCCCACCCCCCTGGTCGTCGAGCGTGTCGGTCTGCCCTGGAACCGGAGCTTTGAGGTCGAGATCTCGCTGGCAGACGGTGCAACTCACCCCTGATCAGGCGTAGACGGGCTCCGAGCCACTCGCCTGTGCGATGAGGGCGTCGAGAACCTCGGGTGCCGTGGTGTTCTCGCCCAGTCGATTGAGCTTTCCGTCGCCGTGATAGTCACTGGAGCCCGTGACGGCCAAACCGTAGGCCTCCGCCAACGAGGCCAAGCGCGCCTTCGCCTCCGGCTTGTTTTCACGGTGATCCAGTTCGAGTCCGAACAGTCCTGCCTCCGCCAGCTCGGCCAAATGACGCTCCGAGACCACATCCTCCACTCCCCGCGTGGCCGGATGCGCCAGCACGGGTACTCCCCCGGCCGCACGCACCAGGCGCACCGCCTGAAGAGGCTCGGGCGCATAGTGCGGCTGATTGTAGCCCGACCGCCAGTGCAGAATCCCGGCGAACGCGTCACTCCGGGTGGGCGCAAATCCGTGCGCGACGAGGGCATCCGCGATGTGTGGACGGCCAATCGTGGCGCCGGGCGTCGTCTGGGCGAGCACGTCGTCCCAGGTCAACGCATAGTCGACGCCGATGCGCGCGACCATCAGCTCGGCCCTCGTGAGGCGGGACTCACGGATGCGCGCGGTCTCGTCGACGATGCCGGCATCCGTCGGATCAAACAGGTAGGCGAGCAGGTGCACGCTCGAGAAGCCGTGCAGTGTCGAGAATTCCATGCCGGGAATCAGCGTGATTCCGGCCAGCCGGGCGGCAGCCGTGGCCTCGGCCCAGCCCGCGGTCGAATCGTGATCGGTGAGCGCGACGGTGCCGAGCCCGGCCACGGCCGCGGCCTGAATAAGCTCGGCGGGGCTCTCGGTGCCGTCGGAGACACGCGAGTGCGTGTGCAGATCGATCGGCCCCGTGAAACGCCGCGCAGTAGTCATCTCTCCATGCTAGTTGGGCAATGCGGCGGCGACGGCCCTGCGCATTCAGCGAGAGCGGGGTCAGCAATGGAAGAATGGAGGCATGGCTGATAGCACTGAAACCGGAATCGAATCCGCTCCCCGCTCGAACGCGAACCGTTCGACCACCCCAAGCTCTGATGGCTTTAAGAATTTCATCTCCACCGGCTGGGCCGAGCGTACCGATGCGCTTCCGGTCGCTCGCGAGCAGGCGTCGTTTGCCGCAACCCGTCGTGACGCGATCTCGCGTCTCTACCCCGGGGCACGCCTGATCATTCCGGCCGGCCGCATGAAGCAGCGTTCCAACGACACCGACTACGCTTTTCGCGCTCACTCGGCATTCGCCCACCTCACCGGCTGGGGCAGCGAGAGCGAGCCAGGCGCCGTGCTCGTGCTCGAACCCACAGCCACCGGCCACGACGCCACCCTCTACTTCCGTGAGCGCGCCGGCCGCGACTCCGACGAGTTCTACGCCAACGCCGAGATCGGCGAGTTCTGGATCGGCCCGCGCCCGTCGATCGCGCAGGTTGCCAGCGACCTCGGGCTCGCCGTGCGCGGCATCGCCGACCTCGCCGCGGTTTTCACTGCGGTCGACAGCTCCACCCTCGTGCTGCGCGAGGCGGACCCGGCGCTGACCCTCAAGGTTGACGAGGCCCGCCTGCGCTTTGCGGCCGAGAAGGCACTCAGCACGAACGCCTCGGACAGCCCGTTCAGCATCGAGATCAACGGCGAGCACGACCCCGACGACGCGCTCGCCCGCGATCTCTCAGAACTGCGTCTCGTCAAGGACTCCTACGAAATCGAGCAGATGCGCCTCGCCGTGGCCGCGACGGCGCGCGGCTTCGAGGACGTCATCCGTGACCTACCCCGTTCCAGCGCCCACCAGCGCGGCGAACGGCTCGTCGAGGGTGTCTTCAACACGCGCGCCCGAGCGGATGGCAACACCGTCGGCTACGACACGATCGCGGCATCCGGTTCCCACGCCTGCATCCTGCATTGGACCCGCAACGACGGCCCCGTCACCCCGGGCGATGTCATCCTGGTCGATGCCGGCGTTGAACTCGACAGCTACTACACCGCCGACATCACGCGCACGCTGCCCGTCAACGGCACGTTCAGCGCCGTGCAGCGCCGCGTGTACGACGCCGTCTGCGAAGCCGCGGATGCCGCATTCGCCGTCGCCCGCCCCGGCGTGGTGTTCCGCGAAGTTCACGCCGCAGCCATGGCAGTCATCGCCAAGCGCACCGCCGAGTGGGGCATGCTGCCCGTGACCGCTGAAGAGGCGCTCGAGCCGGCCAACGGCCACCACCGTCGCTACATGGTGCACGGAACCAGCCACCACCTCGGCATCGACGTGCACGACTGCGCCCAGGCCCGCCGCGACATGTACATGGACGGCGTGATCGAGGTCGGCATGGTCTTCACCATCGAGCCCGGATTGTACTTTCAGCCCGACGACCTCACGGTTCCGGCCGAGTACCGCGGCATCGGCGTGCGCATCGAAGACGACGTTCTCATCACCGCGGATGGTGCCGAGAACCTGTCGGCAGCCATTCCCCGCACTTCGAGTGACGTGGAAGCCTGGATCGCGTCGCTCACCAAATAGCCCCGCTCCGGGAACGCGCCTGAGTGAAGAGCGCGCACGACATCGAAATGGCCGCTGCCGAATCGTTATCGTGCGCGCTCTGCGCGAGATGCTGACAGAGCCTCATGGCCGTTAGCCTGTGCTCACGAAAAGCTCCGGCCTCATTTTCACCGCAGGCGCAGCGCCGACACCTGGTAGGCCGTGGAAGCCAGGCGCTACGGCGTGTGGTGCTCTGACCCCGGCGTCTGATCGGGGTCAGTCGGCGGCACGGGCAGGGCCACCGGCGGCTCGAACGAGCGTGGCGGGTCTGACGGATGCGGGGCCGGCGCAAATTCCTCGGCCGTGACGCGCTGTCCCGCGAGGAGATTGCGGGCCTTGTTCACGAGCGCGTTGTCGGCGATCACCTGGTAGTTGGTGGCGATCACCTGCATGGTCGACGTGAAATCACGGCGACGACGGTTGATCGAATAGCTGACCAGTCCGAACATCATGCCCAAGCCGGCGCCGATCAGCACGGCCGCGACCACGAGCGGCAGACTCGATCCGCTCGGCGAGAAGATAAAGAAGAGCAGCCCGAAAAACACGCCGAGCCAGGCGCCGGATGCTGCGCCGCCGAGGGCGACACGGCCCCAGCTCAGCTTGCCGGTGACCCGTTCGACGGTCTTCAAGTCGTTACCGACGATCGACAATTGGCGTACCGGAAAATCGGCCTTCGCCAGCACGTCGACAGCGGCCTGCGCCTCGGCGTAGGTGGCGTAGGTCGCCACGACATCCCCCGTGGGCAAGACGGGAAACAGTGCAGGTCGACGGGCGCCGAACGGGCTCATGTTGCTCATGCAGCCATTCTTCCACGTCCGCAGGAATTCACCGGTGAGTGGCCTAGATTTGTACTGTGAGTGCATCAAGAGTTTTCGTCGCCCGACTGGCCGGTTGCACCGTTTTCGACCCCGCCGGAGATCGGGTGGGCAAGGTGCGCGATGTGCTCGTGGTCTACCGCAAGAGTGATCCGCCCAAGGTCGTCGGACTCATCGTCGAAATTCCCGGCAAGCGTCGAGTCTTCCTGCCCATCGGCCGGGTGACCAGCATCGGCAGCGGCCAGATCATCACGACAGGCCTTATCAACGTGCGCCGTTTCGAACAGCGCGGCGGAGAAGTCCGCGTGATCGCCGAGATGCTCGGTCGCAAGGTGCTGTTCAACGACGGCTCCGGCCTGGCCACCGTCGAGGATGTCGCCATCGAAGAGACCGCACAGGGTGCGTGGGCGATCAGCCAACTGTTCGTGCGCCGACCGCGCACCAGCGCGTCCCCGTTCGCGAAGGGCCCGACCGCCTTCACCACGTGGGGTGAGGTGCGCGAAAAGCTGACCGCGGGAGAGGCGCAGTCCGCCGAGCAACTCATCGCCACATACTCCGACCTCAAGCCGGCCGACCTCGCCAACACGCTGCTCGATCTTCCCAAAACACGCATGTACGAAGTGGCCGGCGAGCTGTCCGACGATCGCCTCGCCGACGTTCTCGAAGAGATGCCCGAGCGTGACCAGGTCGGCATCCTGACCACCCTCGGCGACGCCCGCGCAGCCGACGTACTCGACCACATGCAGCCCGACGACGCCGCAGACCTGATCGCCCAGCTGCCCGAAGAACGCGGTGAGCAGCTGCTGGATCTGATGGAGCCCGAAGAGGCCGAAGACGTACGTTTTCTGCTCTCCTACGCGCCAGACACGGCGGGCGGGCTGATGACGACCGAGCCCATCATCGTGTCGGCCGACGCGACTGTCGCCGAAGGCTTGGCCCTGATCCGACGGCACGATCTGGCCCCCGCGCTCGGTGCCGCGATCTGTGTCACCCTGCCGCCCTTTGAACCGCCGACCGGGCGGTTCCTGGGCATGGTTCACTTTCAACGGATGCTGCGCTATCCGCCCCATGAACGCCTCGGCACGCTGCTCGACGCGGGCCTCGAGCCGGTCACCGCCGACACGTCGGCCGCCGAGGTGTCACGCATCCTGGCCAGCTACGACCTGGTCTCGGTACCCGTCGTCGACGACAATCATCACCTCGTCGGTGTGGTCACCATCGACGACGTTCTTGACTATTTGTTACCCGACGATTGGCGCAGCCAAGACGGCAACGACGATGTGAGGCGGCGTGCCGCCGCACGCATCACACTCGCCACCGGCAGCATTCCGCTGCCCGGCGGCACAGACGAAAAGAGCCCGGTTCCGGGCGGGAGGAGGCGCGGACGTGGCACGAGCTAACAAATCAGATCTCCGCCTCGACTCGCCCAAGGGGCTCCGCACCGGAGCCTTCCCGGGTCGTCGGCGCGGTCGCGGCGGAGCAGGCGCTGGTGCCCGCGGCGATAAATTCGGACGCTTCACCGAGTCCATCGCCCGGGGCATGGGCACGCCGTGGTTCCTCGTCGGCCTCACGGTCTTCGCGCTCGCCTGGATGCTGTGGAACACCATCGCCCCCGAGTCGCTGCGGTTCGACTCCATCTCACTCGGCTTCATCGCGCTGACCCTGGTGCTCTCACTTCAGGCCTCGTATGCCGCCCCGATGATTCTGCTCGCACAGAACCGTCAGGATGACCGTGACCGGGTGCAAATCGAACAGGACCGTCAGCGCGCGGAACGTAATCTCGCCGACACCGAGTATCTCGCCCGCGAAGTCGTGGCACTGCGCCTTGCGGTGAAGGATATGGCGTCGAAGGACTTCATTCGTGCCGAGCTGCGCAGTCTGCTCGAGCACCTCGACGAGCGCGACAGGGAGACCGAGACGGCGACGGATGCACCGGCCGAGGCCGATTCGGAGACGCGCCAGCCCGAGGCGCCGAGTGAGTGACGCACGAGTGAACGAGCGCGTCCTGGCTGCACTCGCCGGTGTGATCGACCCTGAGATTCGCAAGCCCATCACCGAGCTCGACATGGTCGACAGCGTCACGGTGGCCGACGGCCACGCGACGGTCGGCATCCGTTTAACGATTGCCGGCTGTCCGGCCGCGGCCCGCATCGAAGCCGATGTGTTGCACGCCGCCGAATCGGTGACCGGCGTCGGAAACGCGACTGTCGAGGTGACCGTGATGACGCGCGAGCAGCGCCAAGCTCTGACCGAGAAGTTGCGCGGTGGCGCGGCTGCGCGCAGTAATCCGTTCGGTCCCGATTCGCTCACTCGCGTATATGCGGTCACAAGCGGCAAGGGCGGCGTCGGCAAGTCGACGATCACCGCGAATCTCGGTGTTGCGCTGGCTCATCGGGGCCTGCGGGTCGGCATCATCGACGCCGACGTGTACGGCTTTTCGATTCCGGGTCTGCTCGGCCTCGTCGACACGTCAGTGGGCGGCAGTCGGCTCGCGGTCAAGCCCACTCAGGTGGGCGAGATGATCTTGCCCCCTGTCGCGCACGACGTGAAGGTCATTTCGATCGGTATGTTCATCGACGACCCCGCTGCAGCCGTCGCCTGGCGCGGGCCGATGCTGCACCGCACGATTTCGCAGTTCCTCACCGACGTCTATTTCGGCGACCTCGACATTCTGCTGCTCGACCTGCCGCCGGGAACCGGTGACGTGGCGATCTCAGTGGGCCAGCTTCTGCCGCACGCCGACGTGCTCGTTGTCACGACTCCGCAGCCGGCAGCAGCCGATGTCGCCGAGCGCAGTGGAATCGTCGCCCGCCAGACCGGTCAAAGCATCTATGGCGTCATCGAGAATATGTCGGGACTTCCGCAGTCCGACGGCAGTGTGCTCGACCTGTTCGGCTCGGGCGGCGGTGCCGAAGTGGCCCGCCGGCTCTCGGCCGGCCAGGACTCCCCCGTGCCCGTGCTGGCCCAGGTGCCGCTCAGCGTGTCGCTGCGCAGTGGTGGCGACGCCGGCACACCCGTCGTGCTCTCGGACCCGACCGACCCGGCCGCCGTCGCCATTCAGGCCGTCGCGCAACGGCTTGCGACGCGAGCGCGTGGCCTCGCCGGGCTCAGTCTTGGAATCTCTCCGCGTATCTGAGCCGCCCCGGCGGTGCGCCTGGCGGAGAACAGCGCGCGCACTCTTCAGCGCCCCACGCTGTGGCGGGCGTCAGCCGTGGCGGGCGTCAGCCGTGGCGGGCGTCAGCCGTGGCGGGTGCCGGCACGGCAGGTTCAGTCGCGACAGGTTCAGTCGCGACAGGTTCAGTCGCGCCGTGTTCGTCGCGACGCGAGCCAGTACCGGCGTGAGTCAGTCGCAGAGTGAGCCAGTCGCGGCGGGTCAGTCGCGGCGGTGGGTGTCGGTGCGGTGGCGGTTGGCGTCGCGCCAGGTGCGGCTCGGGTCGATCCAGGCCGGGGCTTTGACTTGCGGTCGGCCGTTGACCATGAGGATCTCCCAGCCGGAGGTTTCGATGGTGTGATGATGTCGCCAACACAACGCCACACCATTGTCGACCTCAGTGACGCCGCCTTTACTCCAGGGGATCACGTGATGAAACTCGAGCCACTGTGCGGGGGCATCGCAGCCGGGAACGCCGCAGCCGCCGTCGCGGGCGAGGATCGCCCGGCGTTGGGCACGGTTGAACAGTCGTTGCGGATCGGTCAGCGTCAGAACCTCACCGTTCGGACCGAACAGAACCGTTTGGGTGCCTCCGGCACACATCATCTGATCCACCGTACGAAGCGAAATGGGGGCGTCGACGCCGTCGATCCAGCCGACACCGCGCCCGGATTCAATATCGTTCACGTTCACATGCACCACCACCGTCGGCGGTGCACCACCAATACTGGGAGTGCTGTCGGCTTGAGCGAACTGGGTGAACATGCCGCGCAGAATATCGGCCCGCTTCTCACCAGCCGTACGGGTGTCGACATCATCGAACTCGTGCCCGGCCGACCCGGGAAGAGGCACCTCAGCTGAGGCTGAACCCTGACCGTGGTCGTCATGGTCGTGGTCGTGGTCATCGCGTTCGTGGTCACGGTCGTCGTGCTCGCGGTCGCGCTCGTCGTTCAAGTCGTGTCCGTCGGGACCTTCGTGGGGGTCCTGCTCGGCACGGTCGTCCTGCTCGGCGCGGTCGTCGCGGGCCTCATCGCGGGCTTGTTCGGCGGCGGTGGGGAACGCGGGGGTTTTGCGGGCCGCGATGAACGCGTCGAAGGTGAGGTTCATGATTCCGTACAGATCAGGAGTCACCCCGCCCCGCACCGGGTAGATGCCGTCTTTGAAGCGGCCGAAACTGATCGTGCTCGTCGCCTCACCCTCGACCTCATTCGGCGCCACCCCGTCGGGGTCCAGCGCCGCCTGCCACTGCAACATCTGCACCCGCATCGAGTCCGCCGAGAACGCAAAGCCCGCGCCCGGCTCACCCTCATTCTCGGCCGTGATCGTGCCCGTCGCCGCTCCCACCAGAGCGCGTTCCGCAGCCGCAAGATCATCGGGGGCAACGCGCGGGGAGATCTCGGCCAGACCGGACATGATCACCTCCGCCGCATCCACCCCCAGCAAGCCCGAAGCGACCGCGGCACCGACCGTGGGGAACAGTGCGGGGATGATCGTTCCGACGTGTTGCGTGTCGCGCATCCGCAGGCCGAGGGCGCTACGTCGTTTCGCTTCCCGGCCGGAAATGCGGGTGACCCGGGTGATCAGGTCGATGCCACTCGTGCAGCCCCGCTTCGCCGCGAGGGAGTCCCGGCCCAGCCACCGGCCGGAGCGTTCCTCGACCGTCGCTGCCAGAGCCACCCGTCCCGCATCGACCAGCCGGCCCACGCCTTCGAACGCACCGAGCACACCGAGTAGGTCGTCGTCAGTGAATCGGTCGGGGCTGACCGTTCCGAGCCCCGCCCACAGTGCCTGCGTCTGTTCGAGCACCGCCAGCACCATGGCCGCGGTCGGTGCCGACGTACCCGGGGCGGGTGTCGGCTCCGGTGCGGAGACGGGGGGTGGGGAGGTGATTGACATAGCTCTATTCTCCCAAAGAACGAACATGATTACGAGCTTTTTTCAGTATCTGTGCATAACTTCTCGAAGCTGTATCTGTGGAGGGATCGAGAACTTGAGCCGGCCAAAAGCTCGCCCACGGGTCTTGAGGGTGGCTTACGGGATCTCGACAGGCTCGATCAACGGATGGGTGCGCCTCGATCACCGAACCGTGGGTCGAGCTTGTCGAGACCTCGTTCCCCCGGTCTCGAGGTCGGCTCCCGGGATCTCGACAGGCTCGATCAGCGGAAGGGTGCGAGCATCGGGAGGGGTGCGGGGTCGACTGCCAAACCGTCGGTCGAGAGTGTCGAGATCCCGCCCACGGTCTCGAGGGTGGCTCACGGGATCTCGACAGGCTCGATCAGCGGAAGGGTGCGAGCATCGGGAGGGGTGCGGGGTCGACTGCCAAACCGTGGGTCGAGCTTGTCGAGACCTCGTTCCCCCGGTCTCGAGGTCGGCTCACGGGATCTCGACAGGCTCGATCAGCGGAAGTGTGCGAGCATCGGGAGGGGTGCGGGGTCGACTGCCAAACCGTCGGTCGAGAGTGTCGAGACCTCGTTCCCCCGGTCTCGACGTCGGCTCCCGGGATCTCGACAGGCTCGATCAACGGAAGGGGTCGAGCATCGGGAGGGGTGCGGGGTCGATCAGCGAACCGTCGGTCGAGCTTGTCGAGACCACACTCCCCTCGAGGGTGGCTCGCCGGATCTCGACGAGCTCGATCAACGGGTCGCTCGACCAACGGGGGTCGCTCGATCAACGGGGGTCCCTCGATCAGCGGGGTGGGTCGATCAGCGGGATGGGTCGATCAACGGAGGTGGGTCGATCAACGGAGGTGGGTCGACCTCCGACGTGGGCTCGACCAACGGCAGGGGTTGCGATGCGTATATCGACCCGGCACGTCTGGGGAGGGCCGCCCGAAACTCACCACAAACGTCGAAGTTCTTGCCCTCAAGGATCACTAGACTGGCCGACATGACCGCCTCCCCGCTGGATCTCACCGTCATCGCCGACCTCGATCGCGACATTCTCTCGACCTCCGGGCAGACCGTGCCCGTCATCGCACCCTTCACCGGGGAGGTGCTGCATGACCTGCCCACAAGCAGCGTGGGCGACGTGCAGAACGCGTACTCGCGCGCCCGTCTGACTCAGCTCGCGTGGGCCCGGGCGGGGTTCCAGAAGCGACGCGCGATCCTGCTCCGTGCCCACGACCTCATTTTGCAACGACGCGAGCTGCTGCTCGACCTCGTTCAGTCCGAGACGGGCAAGACCCGAGGGCAGGCGTTCGAAGAAGTCTTTCAAGCGGCATCCGTCACCCGCTACAACGCCTTGGCCGCGCACGGAGTGCTGCGCGGCGGACGTCGCCGTGCCGGAATCCCCCTCGTGGTCACCACCCGGGTGAAGTACCGTCCCAAGGGCGTTGCCGGCGTCATCACTCCGTGGAACTACCCGCTCAGCCTGGCTGCGATGGATGTCGTGCCCGCCCTCGCAGCCGGCTGCGGAGTGGTGCAGAAGGCCGACAACCAGGGCGCCCTGTCGATCCTCGCCCTGCGCCGCGCCTTCATCGATGCCGGCGTACCCGAACACCTCTGGGCCCTCGTCACCGGCGACGGCGCCGAGATCGGCGGAGCAGTCACGAACGACGCCGACTACATTTGCTTCACCGGCTCCACAGCGACGGGCAAGCGCGTCGCCGCCCAGGCATCCTCAAACCTGACCGGTGCATCGCTGGAGCTCGGCGGCAAGAACCCTCTTCTCGTCCTCGACGACGTGAATCCCGCGAAGGTAGCAGCGGATGCCGTCGCCGCGTGCTTCTCGTCGATGGGACAGCTGTGCGTGTCGAGCGAACGCATCTACGTCGACCAGAAGGTCGCCGACGAGTTCACCCGAGCGTTCGTTGACGCCACGCGTGCGCTCACGATCGGCGCGGCCTTCGACTACTCGACCGACATCGGTTCTCTCACCAGCCAGGCCCAGCTCGACCGGGTCACGGCCCACGTCGAGAATGCCGTCGCGGCAGGCGCGACGGTGCTCGCCGGCGGTCGGGCCCGACCCGACCTCGGTCCGTACTTCTTCGAACCGACAGTCCTCACCGGGGTCACCGCCGCGATGGACTGCTTCGCCCAAGAGACGTTCGGTCCCGTCGTCTCGGTCTACATCGTCGATTCCGAACAGGAGGCGATCCTGGCTGCCAATGACACCAGCTACGGCCTCAACGCCTCGGTCTTCTCGGGGTCCGCGCGGCGCGGGTTGCGCGTGGCCGCGGCGCTGGAAGCCGGCAGTGTCAACGTCAACGAAGGCTACCGCGGCTCATTCGCCTCGGTCGCGGCTCCCATGGGTGGCATCAAACAGTCCGGCCTCGGCCGCCGCAACGGCCCCGAAGGCCTGCTGCGCTTTGCCGACGCCGTGACGATCTCGAGAGCAACCGGGCTGCTCCAGCTTCCGCGTCGCGGACCCGAGTGGGGCGCGATGGTCATGCCGATGCTGCTGATGGTCGGAGCGCTCAAGGTGATCCGTCGCCGCTAAGACCCCGCTCTCGTCCTCGTCTCGCTTGCGCCCTACATCACGCTGTCAAGGAACGCCTGCGTTCTGGCATTCTGCGGATTGTCGAGGACGCCGGCCGGAGGACCGGACTCGACGACGACTCCCGCGTCCATGAAGACGACCTGATCGGCCGCACCTCGCGCGAAGCCAATCTCGTGGGTGACCACGATCATCGTCATACCGTCCCTGGCGAGCCCGCGCATCACGTCGAGCACATCGCCGACGAGCTCCGGGTCGAGCGCGCTGGTCGGCTCATCGAAGAGCAGCAGCTTCGGGTCCATCGCCAGCGACCGCGCAATTGCGACGCGCTGCTGCTGTCCTCCGGACAACTGCGCCGGATACGAGTTCGCGAGATCTGCCAATCCCACCCGATCGAGCAGCCCCATACCGCGTTGAGCGGCCTGCTGCTTCGCCATCTTCTTGACGCCGATCGGCGCCGCAGTCACGTTCTCGAGGGCCGTCATATGTGGGAAAAGGTTGAACTTCTGAAAGACCATTCCGATGCCGCGGCGCTGCCGAGCAACCTCGCGCGGGTTCATCTCGAAAATTCGGTTCCGTCGCTGAACGTAGCCGATCAGGTCCCCATCGACTGAGATCCGACCGCCGTCGATGCGTTCCAGATGGTTGATGCATCGCAGGAACGTCGACTTTCCGGAGCCGGAGGGGCCCAGCAGACACATCACCTCGCCGACATTCACCGTGAGAGTAATGCCCTTGAGCACGTCGACACCGCCGTAGCTTTTGCGCACTGTGCGCGCCACGAGCAGCGCCTTGTCGGTGGGGCCGGCTCCCGCCACCGCGACGGATACCAATGGTTCGCTCATGAGACATCCAGCCTTTCGGGAATATGACGAATCGGTCCACGCTTCAGGAATGCCGCGACCCGCCCGATTGGCGTGGGAGGCAGGCTGCGCGCATTCCCACGACCGAAATGCCGTTCCAGGTAGTACTGCGGAATCGACAGCATCGATGTGAGGAACAGGTACCAGCAGCTCACGACGACAAGCAGTTCCACCTGGCGCAGGTTCTGCGACGAGATCTGGGTGGCCACCGTGTAGAGCTCGAGTACGGCGATCACCGACAGGAGCGAGGTGTTCTTGAGCATTGAGATCGTCTCGTTGCCCATTGGCGGAATGATCACCCGCATCGCCTGCGGCAGCACCACCTTGAACAGCGTGAAAGACGGACTCATCCCCACCGAGTAGGCCGCCTCATACTGGCCCTGGTCAACCGAGAGCATTCCGGCGCGCACGATCTCGGCCGAATATGCGGCTTGATTGAGGGTGAGGGCAAGCAGCCCGGCAGTGAAGGCTGGGATCAACGTGTTGGTGTCGATCGAGAAGATGGTGAAGTCGGTCAACGGCACCCCCAGTGAAATCTGGGCGTACAGCAAACCCAGATAGCCCCAGAACACGATCTGAATCAGTAGTGGTGTACCGCGGAAAACCCACACGTACAGCCAGGCCAACACGTTCAACACCGGGTTGGTAGAGAGCCTCATCACGGCGAGCACTACTCCGAGCACCGAGGAGACGACCATTGAGATGACCGTGATCACCAGCGTGAGCACCACACCAGAAAGGATGCGCGGGTTGAACAGGAACTCGGTGATAGTCGGGTGGTGGATATTCTCGTTCTCCCACAGGGACGCCCCCAGAGTCACGAAGGCTGCCAGGAGCAGTGCCGCCACAACCCAACGCCACGGGTGCCGGAGAGGAACCGCGACGATGTCGTCGGGGTCGACGTCAGACGTCACAGCCCGCGGGTCCTTGCGCGTCGAAGCGATTGTCTCTGGCGTCATCTCATCACGACCCGAGGTTGATGCCGGCCTGCGGAATGCCGTAGTCGACCATGTCGTATTTCTTGAGCACCCGCGCATAGGAGCCGTCGGCGATCGCCGACTCCATGGCGAGGTTCAGTGCCTTGGCGAGTGCGTTGTCCTTCTTCAGCACGCCGATGCCCGTGTAGACCGGGTTGTAACCGGCCGGGTTCTCGGGGTCTTTGACGACGTCGAAAAGTTTTCCGTCGCCCGCGGTCTGCGAGGCGTAGGCGGCGACAACCGAGTCGACGACGTCGGCGACGGCCTTGCCGGAGCGCACGGCGGTTTGCACGTCGGTTTCGATCGGCAGCTCCATGGTTTTGATCGGGCCGGGGCCCGCTGCGGTGCATTGGGCGTCGTAGCCGTGCAGAATATCAGCCTGCACCGTTGCCTTCTGTACAGTGACATCCTTGCCGCAGAGATCGAGCACAGTCGTAATCCCATCGGGGTTGCCAGCCAACACCAAGATCGAGAATCCAGCGTGCAGGTAGGCCACGAAATCCAGCGTCTTCTGACGCTCCGGGGTGTCGTTCATGCCAGACATGATCACATCGTGCTTGCCAGACTGCAGCGAAGGGATGATGCTGTCGAAGGCCTGCGTCTGCAGTTCCATCCTCACGCCGAGCTTGCCCCCGAGAACCTGTGCCAGGTCAAAGTCGAATCCGGTCAGGTTCTGGTTTGCGTCAAACATCTCCATGGGCGGGAACGGAATGTCGGAGGCCACCTTGATGACCCCGGCGTCCTTGAATTTCGCGGGCAGAGCCGCGGCCGCCGCGGGGTCAAGGTCGGCAGGGTTCGCCGTGGCCGCCGCCGTGGAACCGCCCGCTCCGCCGGCCGAGCAGCCGGCCAACAGCAACGAGGCCGTGACGCCGATTGCCGTTGCAAGTTTCCACGAAACTGAGGTGCTCTTCGTTGTCATGGTGCTCTCCTGAAGGTTATGCGGTGTGGGATGCCGACGCCGCTGGTGAGATCGATTCTGTTGGTGAGGTCAATGTTGGTGAGTTCAGTGCTGCTGAGCTCAGAACCGGATGTCGACGGTCGACGTCGTCAGACTGGCCAGCACGTCGGGAAGAACATCGACGCCGATGCCCGGCCCGGTCGGCACGTGCAACCGGCCGGCGTCGAGAATGAACGGTGCCGTCACATCCTGCTCGTAGTACCGGCTGGACGCCGAGGTGTCGCCGGGCATCACGAAGTTCGGCAGGGCGGCAAGGGCGACGTTGGCGGCCCGTCCGATGCCGGTCTCCAGCATTCCGCCGCACCAGACGGGCACGCCGTTCGCCGCTGCGACATCGTGGATACGACGCGCTTCGAAATAGCCGCCCACACGAGCTGGCTTCACGTTGATCACGCTGCAGGCGCCGAGTGCGATCGCTGCTGCTGCGTCCCTGGCGGACTCGATCGATTCATCGAGGCAGATCGGTGTCGAGATCAGCCGGGCCAGGCCCGCGTGCCCCAGAATGTCGTCTTCCGGCAGCGGCTGCTCGATCAGAAGCAGGTCAAAGGGGTCGAGACGAGCGAGGTGACGCGCATCAGCCAGGGTATAGGCGGTGTTCGCGTCGACCTGCAACAGAATGTCGGGGCCGAAACGCTCCCGCACCAGGCGCACCGGCTCGATGTCCCAGCCGGGTTCGATCTTCAGTTTGATGCGCAGGTAGCCCTCGTCCAAATAGCGACCGACGGCGTCGAGCAGTTCGTCGAGGGAATCCATGATTCCGACCGACACGCCAGCAGGAACGCTCTCGTGCACGGCACCGAGGTGCGCTCCAAACGAGATCCCGCGCTCCTTGAGCTGCGCGTCAAGGATCGCTGTCTCGAGTACGGCCTTTGACATCTGGTGCCCCTTCACGGGCGCCAACGCCGTAGCCACGTGCTCGGCCGTCAAACTGTCGCCGAGTGCCTGCAGACGAGGAATGAGATGTTCTCTGATGACCAGGTCGCCGCCGTCGAGGAACTCGGGGCTGTAGAGCGGGTCGGGCTCAGCCGCGTGCTCGGCCCAACCCTCGGCATCCGCGGTGCTCACACGCACCAGGGTCGTCACGCGCTCGTTCGCGGTGCCGAACGATGTGCGGAACGGCGTGACGAGAGGCAGGGCGATCCTGACCAGTTCAATGTTCTCAATTCTCATGGTCAACCTTCCTTGTTCAGTCGGTACCAGCCGGTTCGAGTGACTCCGAGGGCGCGGTACCCAGCCTCGAAAGCGTCAGTGAAGATGCAGCGGATGGCGGTTCGCCACGCTGTGGCCTCCGCGGAATTCGCGCTGCGCAACGACACGATGTCCGTCGGCACCCGGCACCACAGCACGCCGTCTGCCTCAACGAGAATTGGCCGGTCGTCTGGCCCGATTTCGCGCACCTCAGCCGAGGTGAACGACGGCATCTCGACCGGTTCAGACCGCCCGTCGCTTCCGGCGAGCGCCCGTTCCCCGCTGAGCGGCCACACCGCCACCAGCCGATCGCTTTCGTCGTTGGCGTTGATCTCGTCGTCCATGACGCCGTAGAAATTCTCAATATATTCTTCGGAGTGTGCGCCCAATTTGGTCAGGTTGAAGCGCGCATTCCGGCTCACCAGAGGGTCAAAAGTCCACACCATCGTTTCAATGCCGCGGGCAAGCGCCCACGCGCGCTGGTGCTGTTTGAGCGCAAACCCGACACCTCGGTCGGCGAGTCCGGGACGCACCCCCGCGATGAGCGAGTAAATGGATGCGTCGGGTGTCACAATGCCGACCGCCGCACCGCAGACGCTGCCGCTAGCGTCATAGGCAGCCGTGACGTTCGAGCCGGCGTGGCTGAAGCTGCGCAGAAGGTCGGCCGGAATCGGCGCGCCGTGTTGCGAGGTCCCCCAGACGCCGATGAGCAAGTCCGTGATATTTCTCAGCTGATCCATTTCGTGCTCATCGGCGATGCGCACGCCAGCGGAACTCGCAGCACGGATTGCAGCATGTGCGGCGTGGGTAACCAGCGAGCTTTCGGGGATGGAGGGAAGCATTCGTTCAGTGTGACTGAGGCAGTTCCCGCAGTCGTCGGCGTGCAGCACGAAGATTCGTCACTGAGAATGTTGTGCAACACAATTGACCTGTATCCTTTCGGCATGGTGACCCCTCGAGAGGTGCAGAGCGAACGCAGCGAGCGCACGGAGTTGAGCGTGGGCGAGTTGCTCGGAATTCTCGACGGCGGAGGGCTCCACTTGGCGTCGGGGCGACCCGAGATCCTTTTGCCGCGTACCAGCCCGACGCTCTATGACCCGTGGGCGCCTTCGTCCGGACGACGCAGCGGAGTGCTTCTGGGCATCGGATTGCACCCCACCGAAGCCAAAACTCTCGAGGTCGTACGCGAATCCGCGCGGCACGGTTTCGGTGCGATTGTCATCAAATCTCTTTCACTGAGCCTGTCGAGCATCGCAGCCCTCGCCGACGCCGAGGGCATCGCACTGCTGGTGGCCGACGACGAACTCGATTGGCGACAACTCGATGCGCTCATCAGCTCGGCACTGCGCTCGGCACCCGATTCGAACACCGAGCTGTCGGGCCTTGCGATCGGCGACCTGTTCGCGCTGGCGAATGCGATTGCGGCTCTCGTCGGCGGTGCGACATCCATCGAAGACCTGCAGGAACGCGTGCTGGCCTATTCCACGGTGCCGGACCAACCGATCGATGAAGACAGACGCGTGGGGATCCTCGGCCGTCAGGTTCCGTTCCTCCCTGAAAACGCCGAACAATATGCTGCGGTGTTTCGAGCGCCGGGAGCTCTCTGGGTTTCCGGCGTCAGGCCGGCCCTCGACCGGGTCGCCGTCGCCATTCGAGCCGGAGCCCAGCCACTTGGCTCCATCTGGGTCGTCGACGCAACGGGTGACATCGATGCGGATGCCCTGGGCGCGCTTGAGCGAGCAGCTGACATCGCCGCCCTCCATCTGCTGCGGGCCAGAAACGCTGCGGATTTGGCGCGGCAGCAACGTGGCGCGTTGCTGCGCCGGCTGCTCGAGGGCGGTGAGGATTCCAAGCTCATTGTCGAGCAACTGGGACTTGACACGGCGGGCAGTTTCATCGCCGTAGGATTCCAGCCGCAGTTCGCCGCGGGCGGCGACGAACCACGGATGGGTCGCCTGATCGACCTCATCGCAATGCAATGCGAGGCTCACCAACACGGCACCGAGTGTGTCGTGCTTGGGAACACGGTTTACTCGCTGTTCACCGGCGCGGCGGCGGCTGACGTTGCGGGAATCCAGTCGATGGCCGAACGACTCGTCGCCCGGGCCGCCAGCGCCCTGCGCCTCGAGGTGCGCGCAGCGCTCGGCTCGACGGTGGCCACCGTCGGCGAGATCAGCCGTTCCCGGCACGACGCCGATTTGGTGTTGCTCTTGCTCGCGAACCACCAAACCGTGGTGAGCGTAGCCAGTGCTCATGAAGCACGCAGCAGATTGACCCTTCTCGAACTGTCACAGGTGTTTCGCGACACCCCACGGCTACTCTCGCCTCACGCATCCGCAGTTCTCGACTGCGATTCTCGCACGGGTTCCGACTATGCGGGCACCCTGCGCACGTACCTCGATAGCGCCCGAGACTCTGCGGTCACCGCTTCACGCCTCTCGGTGCATCAGAACACTCTGCGCTACCGGTTGCGCAGAGCCGAGGAACTGTTCGGCATCGACCTCGGCAATCCCGACGACACCATGACGCTCTGGTTGAGCCTGCGCGTTGTCGAGTTCAACTAAGACTGCAGAGGGCAGGTTACGTAGCCTCGGTGTCGAACGGAGCGAACTCCGCCGCGGCCAACGACTCTTCTTTCGCCAGTTTGCGTTTGAGGTAGGCACCGTCAGGATTGGGGCTGCGTGAGATGACGGCGGTCGCAGCCGGCGTCACAACGTCATCGTCCTCGCTGAGCGCTTCACGGATGATGCGGCGCGGGTCGTATTGACGCGGGTCGAGTTTCTTCCAGTCGAGATCATCGAACTCGGGACCCATCTCGTCGCGCATGCGATCTTTGGCACCGTTGGCCATGGTGCGCAGCTGCTTCACCAGCCGCGCCAACTGGGCCGCGTAGTGTGGAAGCTTGTCGGGTCCAAGCAGAAAGACGGCGATGACCCCGATGATGAGGATCTTCTCGAACGTCAAACCAAACATGACACCAGACTAACCCGCGGCGAGGCCTCCCCGTACCACGGGCTTCGTCCCAATAGTCTTGATCCACACACCTACTGGAGCGGCGCCGTGTCTGATAAAGAACTGAACTGGAAATTTTGCGACGACTTGGTCGTCGAAACCGATGCTCTGGCCCGCGCCAGGGCGCAATCGCTGGAGCTCGGGATCGACGCGATTGCGCCATCCGTCGGAGCACAGTCCGCCGTGGTGGCTGCGGCCACCGGCGCGATGAACATCCTGGAAGTCGGCACCGGGGCCGGCGTTTCGGGCATGTGGTTGTTGACCGGTGCCCCGGCAGCAACCCTCACCTCGATCGACACCGAGATCGATCATCAGCAGCACGCCCGAGTTAATTTCTTGGATGCCGGCATCCCGGCCAAGCGAGTGCGTCTGATTACGGGCAAGGCCGCCGAGGTGCTGCCACGCATGAACGAGAACTCCTACGACATCGTCTTTATCGATGCTGACCCGCAGTCGGTCATCGAATACGTCGAGCATGCCCTGCGCCTGGCTCGCCCGGGCGGTACCGTGCTCGTTGCGCACGCCCTCTGGCGTGGACGGGTCGCCGACCCGGCGCAGCGCGACGATGTGGCCACCGGCTTCCGCACCCTGCTCACCGAGATCGTGTCGTCGAATGCCGTCGTCAGCGCGCTGTCTCCCGTCGGCGATGGGCTGTTGCAGATCACTAAGACGCGAGCCTAGATTTCGCCCGGAACAACGGGCACAAAAAACGGCTGCGCAGTCACTGCGCAGCCGTTCTTAGTTGTTTGCGAGGCTACTTTGCCAGGGCAACGACATCGGCGAGTGCGTCGTGAAGCTCCTTGGCCTCAGCGTCGTTCACAGAGACGACGAGTCGACCTCCACCTTCGAGCGGAACCCGCACGATGATAAGGCGCCCCTCTTTCACAGCCTCCATAGGACCGTCTCCAGTGCGTGGCTTCATGGCCGCCATGAACTCCCCTTCCATTCGTGTTTGACTTCTATTATCGACCATTCAGGCCCGTAACTGATAATCACGGCGGAGTCCAGTCGGCGCCGTCGACGCCCCAACAGATCAAAAGCCATCCCCATTGACCCGCGATCCCCAACACAATAAGCGCAACCCGGTAGATCACACTGCGCGGAATCGCCATTGCACCGAGTAGCGGAAACATGGGCATGAGTAGACGGAACGTACTCGACTGAGGAAAGAACACGGCGAGCAGGTATAGGCCGTAGCTCGCCAACCAGAACCGCAGGTCGACACCCAACCGGCGCACCGGCGGCGCGAACAGCAGGAGGGCGAACGCGAGGATGAGCGCGATGACGGCGATGATGCCGAACGGCGTGCCCAACCACCAGACCCCGCCTTGGAACCAGGCGCTGAATGGAACGAGTTCCGTATAGCCGATGTACGCCGAGCGCCAGGCCAACTCGGTGTCGGTATAGGCCATCATCGACCCCGTCCCGATCCAGGCGATGAGCGGCCAGGCTAGCCCCATCAGCCCGCTGAACACGGCAACGGATGCCGCCAGCACCCCGTCACGCAGGCTGAACGGATTCCGGCGTCGCGTCACCCAACGGTAGATGACGTGCACGCCGAGCGCGAGCGCGAAAGCCAATCCGCTGGGCCGGGTCAGTGCCATCACCGCAATGACCGGAAACAGCAGCGCATAACGGCGTTCGAGCAGCAGGAGCAATGCCACGGTGAGAAAGAACAGATACATCGACTCGGCATAGCCGAATTGCAGAAGCGGCGAGAGCGGTGCAACGCAGAACAAGACAACTGAGAACATCGCGTTTGACGATGGCAGCACACGCAGCATCAAGCGGTAGAAGACCAAGGCCGTGCCCAGGCTGAAGGCCACCGAGACGAAAACGGCCACCGGCCCCCAGTCCAGACCGGTGATCAGCATGAGCAACCGAACCACGGTGGGATATCCGGGCATGAAAGCCCAGGCGTTTTCCCCCACGTGTCCCGCGTCGGTGACCGGGAGTTCTGACGGGTATCCGCCGACGGCAACGATGTTGTACCAGAGCGCGTCCCACATGTTGGCGAAGGCGACGTAGCCGGGCTTGGCGCCGGTCCACGGGTTCGGTCCTTGCACGCTGGCCAGAATAAGCACCAGGGTCGTTGTGACGACGCGTGACAGCGCCCAGATCGCCAGCACCCGGGCCCACCACGGGGTGAGCCGGTAGCGTGCACGCCAGCGCACCGGGAACCGGGAACCGGCGCTCCGGGGGCGATGCGCGCCGGCGGCGGCATCCGTCAACACCGCGGTCGACCTCAACGCTTCGTCGCGGTGAGCCACGACCGGAGCGCGCGTTCGCATTCCTCAATCTGTGCCACGGCGACGCGTTCGTCGTCGGCATGCGCCTTCGACGGATCGCCCGGCCCATAGTTCACCGCGGGGATTCCGAGCGCCGAGAATCGGGCGACGTCGGTCCAACCGTATTTCGGCCGTGCTTCGGCGCCGACCGCCGATAGAAATTCGAGGGCCAGTGGGGCGTCGAGCCCCGGACGTGCGCCCTCGGACTCATCGACCACAGTGATCTCGTAACCCGGGAAGACGTCATGGAGGTGGGCAATGGCCTCGGCGGCCGTGCGACTGGGCGCGAACCGATAGTTGACATGCACCATCGCCTCATCGGGAATGACATTACCGGCGACGCCGCCCGAGATTCCGACGGCGTTCAAACCCTCGCGGTAGACCAGGCCCTCGACCTCGACGTCTCGGGGCACGTAAGCGGCCAGCGTGGCGAGAATCGGCGCAACCTTGTGGATGGCGTTCTCCCCCATCCAGGCGCGTGCCGAGTGCGCGCGCCGCCCGAACGCGCGAATCTCAGCCCGGATGTTGCCGTTGCAGCCGCCTTCAACCTGGCTGTTGCTCGGCTCGCCAAGAATGGCGAAGTCGCCTGTGAACAGGTCGGGTCGGTTACGGGCGAGCCGGCCGAGACCATTGAGAGAGGAGTCGACTTCTTCGTGGTCGTACCACATCCAGGTCAGATCGACGACGGGGTCGGTGAGCTCCCGAGCGAGCTTGAGTTGCACGGCGACGCCCGCCTTCATGTCGACGGTGCCCCTGCCCCAGAGGTAGTCGACGTCGTTCTCGGTCTCGAAACGCGTCGGCAGGTTGTGATTCACCGGAACGGTGTCGATGTGCCCCGCGATGATGACGCGCTGCGCACGCCCCAGCCGGGTCCGGGCGGCGATCGTGTCGCCGTCCCTCGTGATCTCCAGATGAGCGCAGTCGGTCAGCGCCTGTTCGATCAGGTCAGCCAGTGTGGTCTCGTGGCCCGATACCGACGGAATATCGCACAGCATGCGGGTGATCTCGACCGACGAACGGGTCAGGTCAAGTCCGGCGGTCGAGGAGGCTGTGTGTTCTTGCGGCGAAGAGGTCTGAGGCACGCTACTAATCTAGAGCTATGGCCACCGCTTCTTCCTCCGAGTCCGCCCTTTCCACACACGCCTGGGGGTATGGCCTGGCCACGATCACCGACGACGGAACGGTGCTCGACACCTGGTTCCCCGCCCCTGCTCTCGGTGAGCTGCCGGCCGGCCGTGACCGTTGGATCGTGCCTGCCTCCCTCGAAGAGAATTCCGGCGAGGATCTTCGCCGTGCCGTGCGTCTCGAAGCGATCACCGTCGAAATCGACGTGACCGAGCCACCGCGCAGCACCTCGGATGCCTACCTGCGACTGCATCTGTTGTCGCACCTTCTCATCGCCCCGAACGGTATCAACCTCGACGGCATCTTCGGGTACCTGCCCACCGTGGTCTGGACCAACGCCGGCCCCATGCTTCCGGCCGACTTCGACCGCCTGCGTCCCGCGCTTCTCCGCCACGGAATCCAAGCAATGAGCATCGACAAGTTCCCGCCGCTTCTGAACTACGTCACCCCCGACCGCGTCCGTATCGCGGATGCCTCACGCGTGCGACTCGGCGCACACCTGGCACCCGGCACCACGGTCATGCATGAGGGGTTTGTCAACTTCAACGCGGGCACGCTGGGGGCGTCGATGGTTGAGGGCCGCATTTCGCAGGGGGTCGTGGTGGGCGACGGTGCCGACATCGGCGGCGGTGCGTCGATTATGGGCACACTGTCGGGTGGCGGCACGCAACGCGTCACCATCGGTGAGCGCGCCCTTCTCGGAGCCAACTCGGGTGTTGGGATCTCCATCGGCGACGATAGCGTGGTCGAGGCCGGGCTCTACGTCACGGCCGGCACCAAGGTCGTCCTGCCGAATGAGCCGCGTACCGCGGACGGTGCTCTGCAGCAGATCAAAGCCGTGGAGTTGTCTGGGGTGTCGAACCTGCTGTTTCGCCGCAATTCCGTCACGGGCGCGGTCGAGGCCCTGCCGCGCAGCGGCGGCGGCATCGTGCTGAACAACGCCCTGCACGCCTAATCGGCGGCATCCGCTCCGCCCACACTGCGGCATTCGCTCCCGAAACTTCTGTAGTCTCCTAGAACCAACATTCACAAGGGAGTGCAATGGGAACCGACGCACCGCGAAGCCGGCGACCCCGGCGCTTCCGTGCCCTCCTGACGGTGCTCGGAATAGTGATGAGCGTTGTACTCGTTGCTGTCGGACTCGGCGTGTGGACGGTGACGCGATCGTTTCCGACGCTGTCGGGCACGCTCGCGCTGGCCGGGTTCGAGAAACCGGTCAGCGTGTATCGCGACGAGACCGGGATTCCACAGATCGTGGCCTCCACCGCGCAGGACCTGTTCCGCGCCGAGGGCTACGTTCACGCCCAAGACCGGTTCTGGGAGATGGACTTTCGCCGGCATGTCACGGCCGGCCGCCTCTCTGAACTCTTTGGCGAAAGCCAGGTGGGCACCGATACCTTCATTCGTACGCTCGGCTGGCGCGCCGTCGCCGAGCAAGAGGTGGCCCTGCTCGACCCGGTCACACTCGGCTATTACCAGGCGTATGCCGACGGCGTGAACGCCTACCTCGCTACGCACTCCGGCGCAGACCTCTCGCTCGAGTACGTGACTCTTGCCCTCCAGAACCCGGATTACGCTCCCGAGAAGTGGACGCCGGCCGACTCGATCGCCTGGCTGAAGGCGATGGCCTGGGACCTGCGCTCCAACCTCGACGATGAGATCGACCGGGCCCTGCTGTCAGCAAACCAGACTCCGGAAGAGATCGCGGCACTTCACCCCGCTTATCCGTTCGACACCCACCCGACGATTGTGGGCGGCACCTCCGGTGAGAAACAGCCCGCAGCGGATGCGCCGACCGCAGCGGGGGCGTCGGCCCCGGCCTCGCACTCCCCCACCACCACTGCGCAGCTGGCGCTCGCCGAGCACTCAGTCGCCCGACCCCTCGCCAACCTGCGGGCCACGCTGGCCGCGGTGCCCGAGCTACTCGGACCAGCGGGCGGGGAGATCGGCTCGAACTCCTGGGTCGTCGCCGGGCAATACACCGACACAGGCTTGCCGATTCTGGCCAACGACCCCCACCTCGGCGCCGTCATGCCCTCGGTCTGGTACCAGGTCGGACTGCGCTGTTCCACGGTGAACGCCGAGTGCCCGTTCGACGTGGCCGGCTACAGCTTCTCCGGCCTGCCCGGGATCATCATCGGCCATAATGCCCGCATCGCCTGGGGTTTCACCAACCTGGGCCCGGATGTAGCCGATCTCTACCTCGAGCGCGTCACCGGCGACAACTATGAGTACGACGGCGCGCAGAAACCGCTCGCGGTGCGCGGCGAGAAGATCACCGTGGCCGGCAGCGACGACGTGAAGATTCAGATTCGCTCGACCGAGCACGGGCCGATCGTCAGCGGCCTGACCGGCACCTACTTCCCGGGTATCGCCGCCGACTACCCCGATGCTGCGGGGCTCGGGCTGCCCGATCCGAGCGCCACTGAGAGTGCCGATGCCCCGGTCGAGACCACCACAACCGAGTTATCCCTGCAATGGACAGCGCTGACCCCGGGGCGAACGGCATCGGCGATTTTCGCCCTGAATATGGCGACTGATTGGGCCGGCTTCCGCGCTGCGGCCGCACTGTTCGATGTGCCTTCTCAGAACCTGCTCTATGCCGACGTCGAGGGCAATATCGGCTATCAGGCGCCCGGGCTGATACCGATTCGGGCACAGGGCGACGGCACGCTTCCGGTGCCGGGGTGGAGCGGCGAGTACGGCTGGACGGGCTTCATTCCGTTTGCGAAGCTGCCGAGCGTCTTCAATCCGAAGGACGGATACATCGTCACGGCGAACAACGCGGCGGTCGGCCCCGACTACCCGTACCTGATCACGAAGGACTGGGACCTGGGCTACCGGGCCGAGCAGATCACGAACCGTCTGCAGGCTCTCATCGGCGCATCGGCCCCCATCACGGTCGACGATATGAGTGCCATTCAAGCCGACAACTACAGTGCTGCTGCCGCAACGCTCGTGCCGATACTCCTCGAGGCGAAGGTGCCAGCCAGCGCGAAGGATGCCGTGGCCCTTCTGAAAGGCTGGGACTACACCCTCGACGCCGAGAGTGCCCCGGCCGCGTACTTCAGCATCATCTGGAAGAACCTGCTGGCCGATCTCTTCGACGGTGTGCTTCCGGATGGCACCGCCCTGACCGGCGGGGATCGTTCCTTCGCCGTCGTGGCCGACCTGCTTGCCCAGCCCGACTCACCGCGGTGGACGAGCACGCGGCTCGGCACGATCAGTCGCGACACCATGCTGACGCGCGTGCTCGCGAAATCCGCCGCCGAGGGCGCAACCCTGATGGGGTCGAACCCGTCACGGTGGACCTGGGGCGAGATCCACACCCTTGAACTGACGAACGCGAGTTTCGGCGAATCGGGGATTGCCCCGATCGAGTGGCTGTTCAACCGTGGCCCCTACCCGGTGGGCGGTGGATCGTCGGTGGTCAATGCCGTCGGGTGGGACTCGACTGTCGGGTACACGGTGGACTGGGTGCCGTCGATGCGGCAGGTGGTCAGCCTCGCCGACCTCGACGGGTCGACCTGGGTGAACCTGACCGGGGCATCCGGGCATGCGTTCCACCCGAACTACACCGACCAGACACCGCTCTGGCAGCACCACCAGACGCTGCCGTGGCTGTTCAGCCTCGACAAAGTGAAGCGGGCGGCGGCGAACACGCTGACGCTGACGCCGACGCGCTGATCGAGCCCGTCAAGACCTGACACGATCGCCCCTCTAGAACAGGCCGTTGGTCGAGCCCGTCGAGACCTGAGTGCGATCGCCCCGCTCTCACCCACCAAATCACCAGGGTCTCGACAAGCTCGACCAACGGAAGTTGCGAGCCGAGGCACCACGGTCTCGACAAGCTCGACCAACGGAAGTTGCGAGCCGAGGCACAAGGGTCTCGACAAGCTCGACCAACGGAAGTTGGCGACCGACGCAACGGAAGTTGCGGGCCGAGGCACCAGGGTCTCGACAAGCTCGACCAACGGAAGTTGGCGACCGAACCGACCGAAGGTCAGCGCTGCGGGTAGTCGCGCGCCGGAGAGCCCACGTAGAGCTGCTGCGGGCGCCCGATCTTCGTGGCCGGGTCGGTGTTCATCTCGCGCCAGTGGCCGATCCAGCCGGGCAGACGCCCGATCGCGAACAGCACCGTGAACATCCGTGTCGGGAAACCCATGGCCTTGTAGATGACGCCCGTGTAGAAGTCGACGTTGGGGTAGAGCTTGCGTTCCTTGAAGTAGTCGTCGTTGAGCGCGTAGTGCTCGAGCTCCATCGCGATGTCGAGCAGGTCGTCCTGCACGCCGAGGGCGGCGAGCACCTCGTGGGCGCTCTCTTTGACGAGCTTGGCGCGCGGGTCGTAGTTCTTGTAGACGCGGTGCCCGAAGCCCATCAGCTTGACGCCGGCTTCCTTGTTCTTGACACGCTCGACATACTTCGCGACGCCCTCGCCCGAGGCCTGAATGTCGGCGAGCATCGTGAGCACGGCTTCGTTGGCGCCACCGTGCAGCGGGCCAGACAGGGCGTTGATGCCGGCAGAAATGGAGGCGAACAGATTCGCCTCGGTCGAACCGACCAGGCGCACCGTCGACGTCGACGCGTTCTGCTCGTGGTCTTCGTGCAGCATGAGCAGGCGTTCGAGTGCACGGCTCACGGCCGGGTTCACCACATACGGCTCGGCCAGCGTGCCGAAGTTCAGCTTGAGGAAGTTGTCGACAAAGCTCAGCGAGTTGTCGGGGTAGAGGAATGCCTGGCCGATGCTCTTTTTGTGCGCATATGCGGCCATCACCGGCAGTTTCGCGAGCAGCCGTACCGTGGCGATCTCGACGTGCTCGGGGTTCTTCGGGCTCAGCGAGTCCTGGTAGTAGGTCGATAGCGCCGACATTCCCGCCGACAGCACCGACATGGGGTGCGCGTTGTGCGGCAGTGCGCTGAAGAAGTGCTTGAGGTCTTCGTGGAGCAGCGTGTGGTGACGGATGCGGTGGTCGAAGTCCGCGAGTTCACTTTCGGTCGGAAGCTCACCGTAGATGAGCAGCCACGCGGTCTCGAGGTAGGTCGAGTTCTGGGCGATCTGCTCGATCGGGTAGCCACGATAGCGCAGAATGCCCTGCTCACCGTCGATATAGGTGATCGCCGAGCGCGTGGCAGCGGTGTTCACGAACCCGTAGTCGAGTGTCGTGAGTCCGGTCTGGCGTGTGAGCGTTGAGATGTCGAGGCTTGACGCGCCGTCGACACTGCGCAGGATCGGAAATTCGGCCGTGCCGCCCGGATAGGTCAGCGTCGCCTTCTGCGCTTCGCTGGATGGTGTCTGTGCGGACTCGCCCACGGGGTCTCCCTGAGAAATAATGCCGAGATGCGGCAACCGGTAAGTTCTGGGCGTACGCAGCAAACACTCATAGTGCGTGGCACGTCAAACCACTTACAGCCTAGGCCGCCCGGCAGCCTACTGTGGCATCTGCCAAGACCTGTCGCTTATCGTTAGACGAAGTCCACATCCCGCCTGCGTGGGTCGAACTCGTCAGAACCCGATTAGGCGCGAAGTCGCTCTGCTGCTGCCGCGATCCGCTCATCCGTCGCCGTGAGTGAAAAGCGCACATGCTGCGGGTAGAAGTCCCCATAGAACGGGCCGGGTCCGGCAAGAATTCCGCGGTCGGCCAGCGCCCCGATGCTCTCCCAGGCGTCGATCCCCGCGGTCGCCCAGAGATAGAGGCCGGCTTCGCTGTGATCGACACGGAAGCCCGCGTCACGCAGGGCCGGAAGCAACACGGTGCGCCGCGCCCGATAGCGCTCCTTCTGAACGGCAACATGCTCGTCGTCACCGAGGGCAACGACCATCGCGGCCTGCAACGGGGAGGGAAGCATGAGCCCGGCGTGCTTGCGCACCGTGAGCACCCGTGCCAGCACACCGCTGCAGCCTGCGGCGAACGCTGCCCGGTAGCCGGCCAGGTTCGACTGCTTGCTCAACGAATAGATGGCCAAGATATTGTGTCGACGACCGTCGGTCACGCGCGGGTCGAGAATGCTCGGGATAGGGTCTGTCGCCCAGGGGCCGTCCCAGCCCAATTCGGCGTAACACTCGTCGCTCACGATCACCGCGTCGAGCTCGCGTGCCCGCGCGACTGCCGCCCTGAGTTCGGCGATGGAGAGCACCCGGCCATCCGGGTTTCCGGGGCTGTTCAACCAGATCAGCTTGGTCGACTCGGGCCACTCGGCCGGGTCGTCGGACGCCAGCGCCGTGGCGCCGGCCATGGCGGCACCGATGGCGTAGGTCGGGTAGGCGGCTCGGGGATGCACGATCGTGTCACCCTCACCGATTCCGAGCATGAAGGGCAGCAGGGCGACGAACTCTTTGGAGCCGATCGTGGGCAGCACGTTCTTCTCGGTGAGCCCGGGCACGCCGCGGCGACGCGCGTACCAGTCGACGATGGCACGCTGCAACTCGGGGGTGCCGACGGTCTGCGGGTAGGCGTGCGCATCCGTCGCCTCGGCCAGAGCGTTCCTGATCAACGCGGGCGTGACGTCGACGGGTGACCCAATCGACAGGTCGACGATTCCGCCACGATGCGCACGCGCACGTTCGGCATAGGGAACCATCTGATCCCACGGATAGTCGGGAAGCTGCTTCAGCACGGGCGCGGGTTAGTGCTGAACCTGAGGCGGGAGAACCGCGATCACCGGGTGGTCCTTCGGGATGACTCCGACCTTCGCCGCGCCGCCCGGAGAACCGATGTCGTCGAAGAACTCGACGTTGGCTTTGTAATAGTCAGCCCACTTCTCGGGAAGGTCGTCTTCGTAGTAGATGGCCTCGACCGGGCAGACCGGCTCGCAGGCGCCACAGTCAACGCATTCATCGGGGTGGATGTAGAGCGAACGTTCACCCTCGTAGATGCAATCGACCGGGCATTCATCGATGCAGGCACGGTCTTTGACATCGACGCAAGGAAGAGCAATGACATACGTCACGGTGTTTCGGTTCCCTTCACGAGCTGGACTTCCAGTCTATGCCTCGTGACGGACTCTCAACGGCGCGGCGGAAGTTGCGGCCAGGCCAAGACGAGTGCGGCGACGAGGGCTGGGACGACAGTCCAGACCAAGCCCAGCGTTCCCGCGGGGATGAGCACCGACCCTCCGACGCTTTTCAGTGAGAGCAGAAATATTGTGCCGAGCATTCCGAGGGCAGCTCCGAGAACCGCGAGGCGATCGTGCAACACCAGGCGCAGACCGACCAGCAGGGCACCCGTCGCAAGAATCGCCAGAATCAGGCCGATCGGGAACGCCCACCCGAATACCGACACCGTGGTCTGATGCGCGACGGTTCCCAGCATCCCGAAGACGGCACCGACGATCAGCGCGAGCACGGCCGCGGCCGCACGGCCGACGGGAGTCACATCGGGCTCGGCATCCGCCCGTCCCGCGCGGTTTCCCACCGACGTCTGGGCGTAGGCCTCACTTCCGGTGATCGCCAGTACGGCGCCGTCTGGTTCATGCGCCGTGTGGTCGACAACGGACCAGCGTCCAGGATAGGCGGCGATGGCACGCAGCTTCTGGTCGACCTGAGCGGTCACGTCAATAGCGGTGAGCCGCTGGCTCGCACTCGACGAGACCCGCCGGCTGACGAAGACCGGAGTTCCGGCATCCATCGCCGCATGCGTCAGAGCCGAGCGCAGCCGATCGTCGTCGGTTCCGATCACGACGGCCGTCGGCTCGATCCGACGAAGCAGCGTCGCGAGAAACGCGTCGAGCTCACGGTCGTCGTCGTCGATCGAGCCCCCGGATGCCGCGGGCACCACGGCCCACTCGGTGACGTCGAGCTCGGCCAATGCCGTGCGGGTCGAGGAATCCGGTTGGTCGCCCACCGCGCCAAAAAGCACCGACACCAGGGCACCATCCGAACGCAACCGGGCGATCGTTCCGCCCGTGATGAGGGACTCGTCGCCGGGCCGGCCGACGACGAAGACCACGCGTTCACGATTGCCTGACATCACCATCACGCCTGAAGCTTAGCCGCGAGATTCTCTGGACGGCCCCGCAGATACGATGTCCGTTCCGCAGTCGGCTTTACAGCCTCGGTTCCGACCAGTTACAGTAGAAATGTAAGGTTAGCCTTACCATCCCTCACCCGCTATCCCCAGGAAGCACCGTGCTCGCTAACTATCTCATCGGACTGCGCGAAGGCCTCGAAGCCGCACTCGTGGTCACGATCCTCATCGCCTACATCGTCAAGATCAACCGGAAAGACGTACTTCCGCGTATCTGGATCGGTGTGGGCCTCGCGGTGCTTCTGGCGCTGGGCATCGGCGCACTGCTCACCTTTGGGACCTATGGTCTCTCCTTTGAAGCGCAGGAGACCATCGGTGGCGTGCTCTCGATCGTCGCCACCGGCTTGGTCACCTGGATGGTGTTCTGGATGCTGCGCACCGCGCGCGATCTGAAGGGTCACCTGCAGGGAAACATCGACCGCCATCTCGTCGGCGGCGGCATCGGATTGGTGCTGGTGGCCTTCCTCGCGGTCGGCCGCGAGGGCATCGAGACCGCGCTGTTCATCTGGGCCGCGGTCAAGGCGACCGGTGAGACCACTCTGCCGTTGATCGGTGCAGGGCTCGGCATCCTCACCGCGATCGCACTCGGCTGGCTGATCTACTCGGGGATGCTGCGCATCAACCTGTCGAAATTCTTCACCTGGACCGGCGCCATTCTTCTCGTTGTTGCGGCCGGCGTGCTCTCGTATGGCGTGCACGACCTGCAGGAAGCCGGCATTCTGCCCGGCCTGCACGCTTTAGCGTTCGATGTGAGTGCTGCGATCCCGCCCGACAGCTGGTACGGCACTCTGCTCAAGGGAACCTTCAACTTCTCGCCCGCGACGACCTGGCTGGAACTCACGGTATGGCTGGCCTACCTGGTGCCGGCCCTGACCGTGTTCATTCTGAAGAGCCGCGGCGGATCTCGCAGCGCCAGGAGCGCAGCACTGCCCGAGGCCACACACACCTCATCGAGCACAGCCCACGCGGCCGTCTGATCGCCCAACGTACCCACTCTCTCGACACCCGTTTCGTCACCACTAAGGATTCCCATGCGCTCCCGCCTCCTGCTCGTCCCCGCCGTCTGTGCCGCCGGCTTGCTCGCGCTCACCGGCTGCGTGGCCAACGATTCGTCTGAAGCAGGCGGGCACGCTGCGTTGACCGTTGACAGCGGCGCCGATGCCTGCACTGTGTCGGCCAACACCGTTCCGGCCGGAAACACGCGCTTCACCGTGACCAACAGCGGCGACCAGGTGACCGAGTTCTACCTCCTCGGCGATGACGGGTTGCGCATCGCCGGCGAGGTCGAGAACATCGGTCCCGGTCTCAGCCGCGACCTCGTCGTTTCGCTGCCGGCCGGTAACTACTTCACCGCGTGCAAGCCGGGAATGGTCGGCTCCGGCGTCGGAAAGGCGGCGTTCACCGTTACGAAGGCAGATGGTGCGGCAGCCGTCAGCACTGACTTCGGCGCGCAGATCGACACCGCGAATGCCAACTACGCCTCGTACGTGAAAGATCAGATCGGCCAACTTGTCACGGGCACCGACGCTTTCGTTGCCGCTTACCTCGCCGGCGACGACGACACGGCCCGGAGCCTCTACCCGACGACACGCGCCCACTGGGAACGCGTCGAAACGGTCGCCGAGTCGTTCGGCGACCTCGACCCGAAACTTGACCTCCGCGAGGCAGATCTCGAAGAAGGCCAGGATTGGACCGGCTGGCACGCCATTGAGAAGGATCTCTGGCCGACCGACGCCGAGCCCGGCTTCGTTGCCTACTCACCCGAGAAACGCCAGCAGCTCGCCGACCAGCTGGTCGCCGACACGGCGACGCTGCACACCAAAGTCCAAGACCTGAGTTTCACGCTCGCGCAACAGACCAATGGTGCGATCGGCCTGCTCGATGAGGTCGCCCGGGGCAAGGTCACCGGTGAGGAAGAAATCTGGTCGCACACCGACCTCTGGGACTTCCAGGCCAACGTCGACGGCGCGAAGGTGCTCTATGCCGGGGTGCGAGACATCCTGATCGAGAAGGATCCGAAGCTGGTCACCACGCTCGACCGTGAGTTCACGGACCTGCAAACCCTGCTCGACGCGCAGCGGGTCGGTGACGGTTTCACGCTCTACACCGCACTGAGTCCAGCCGAGATCAAGGCCTTGTCCGATCAGGTCAACGCCCTGGGCGAGCCACTGAATAAGCTCACCGCGGCGTTAGTGCTCTGATGACCACACCCACCGAATCCCTTTCAGACCAGCCTGACGCACCCGACACGAAATCCGGTGGAATCTCCCGCCGTGGCCTCCTCGGGCTGGCCGGCGCCGGGATCGCCGGGCTGGGTGTCGGCATTGCCGGCGACCGCACCGTTGCCGCCCTGGCGGCAAGCGGAACCGGTGCGGTGTCGACGAGCTATCCATTCTTCGGTGAGCATCAGTCCGGGATCGTGACGCCGGCGCAAGATCGCCTGCATTTCGCCGCCTTTGACATGTCGGGTTCGGCCACCCGGGATGACCTGATCGAGCTGTTGAAAGACTGGACGGTGGCCGCGGCCGCGATGACGGCCGGTAAAGACATCGGTGATTTCGGCGCGGTGAGCGGCCCGTACGACGCGCCGCCGGAAGACACGGGCGAGGCACTCGGCTTACCGGCCTCAGGTCTCACCATCACGTTCGGGTTCGGTCCAACGCTGTTTCAGACGACGGAGGGCGCCGACCGCTTCGGTCTGGCCGCCCGACGGCCAGCCGAGCTGGTGAACCTCCCGCATTTTCCGGGCGACAGGCTCAACCCTGCCACGAGCGACGGCGACCTCTGCATTCAGGCCTGTGCCGACGATCCGCAGGTGGCCGTGCATGCCATTCGCAACCTCTCGCGCATCGCGTTCGGGCGTGCGAGCCTGCGCTGGTCCCAGCTCGGCTTCGGCCGCACCTCGTCAACCAGCACCAGCCAGACCACCCCGCGCAATCTGTTCGGTTTCAAGGACGGAACCGCCAACATCAAGGCCGAAGAGCCCACTGCCGTCAACGACCAGGTCTGGGTCCAATCGGGTGACGGTGCCGGCTGGCTGGCCGGCGGGTCTTATCTGGTGGCCCGGCGCATCCGTATGGGCATCGAGCCGTGGGATCGTACGATCCTCAGCGAGCAGGAGGCCGTCATCGGCCGCAATAAGGGTGAGGGCGCTCCGCTGTCGGGTGGCACCGAGTTCACCGAGCCCGATTTTGCGCTCAGCGGGCGCGAGAACATTCCGCTGATCGCGGAGAACGCGCATGTGCGCTTGGCGCATCCCACGCAGAATGCAGGCATTCGGATGCTCCGGCGTGGCTACAACTTCGTTGACGGCAACGACGAACTGGGGCGCCTCAACGCGGGTCTGTTCTTCATCTCGTTCCAGCGTTCCCCGCACCAGTTCACCGAGGTGCAGCTCAACCTGGCCCGTCACGATGCGCTGAACGAGTACATCACCCACGTGGGATCAGCACTGTTCGCGGTGCCGCCGGGCGCGACGCGCGGAAGCTACGTCGGCGCGACGCTCTTCGCGTAACGATTCTTCTACTGAGCGGGGATCAGAGCGACGGTGTAGAGCACGCCGCCCTCCGTGGTTCCGGCAACCAGCACGATGTAGGTGGAATTCTTGACCGCGACGACTCCGCCGCCTGCCGCGGCCTGTGCCGCCGCATCCACCGTGAAACCTGCGTCTTCCAGCTGAACCCGAGCGTCGCCCAGCGGATCCGTTGAACTCGCCTGGATGGTGACCGCCCACCCCTTGTGCGTATCCGCGCCGCCGGCGCCGAACAGAATCTCGCCGTCGATGACGGGCACCTCGGCCGGCCAGCCGGCGGGCAGCGCGCCACCCAGGCTCACATCGCCACCCGTGGCATCCTGCACCGCGCCGTTGACGAGGTCGCCCGCGGTGCTGCAGGAGGCGAGCAGGGGCACCCCGACGAGGGCGAGTGTGGCGGCGAGCCCGATGCGCGACAGTCGTGACGGTGTCTTCATGGTGTCAACCATACGGGCTCTTCTGAACTGAAAAACGCGGTTGTGGTGAGGTCTCCCCCGCCACAACCGCGTTCCGGATCAGTGCACTGACCCTGATGCTGGTTAGTTCTGGTTCTGCTTCTTCATGCGCGAGTAGGTGCGTGCACGCGCGGAGGAGTCGAGCTCCACCTTGCGAATACGAACGAACTCGGGCGTAACCTCGACGCACTCGTCTTCACGAGCGAACTCAAGCGACTCTTCGAGAGTCAGCTTGCGCGACGGGGTCATGCGCTCGAACGAGTCCGAGGTCGACTGGCGCATGTTGGTGAGCTGCTTTTCCTTGGTGATGTTGACGTCCATGTCATCGGCGCGCGAGTTCTCGCCGACGACCATTCCCTCATACACCTCTTGGGTGGGCTCAACGAAGAACGACATGCGCTCCTGCAGAGCAACCATGGCGAACGGCGTAGCCGAACCAGCGCGGTCAGCAACGATCGAGCCGTTGGTGCGCGTGTTGATCTCGCCAGCCCAGAAGTCGTACCCGTGCGAGACGGCGTTGGCGATACCCGCGCCGCGGGTGATCGTCATGAACTCCGTGCGGAAGCCGATCAGGCCGCGCGACGGAACAATGAATTCCATGCGAACCCAGCCGGTGCCGTGGTTTGACATGCCGTCCATGCGGCCCTTGCGAGCGGCGAGCAGCTGGGTGATCGCGCCGAGGAACTCCTCGGGAGCGTCAATCGTCAGGTGCTCGTACGGCTCGGCGGTCTTGCCGTCGATCTTCTTCAGAACCACCTGTGGCTTGCCGACGGTGAGCTCGAAGCCTTCACGACGCATCTGCTCGACCAGGATCGACAGGGCGAGCTCGCCACGACCCTGAACTTCCCAGGCGTCCG
Organism: Leifsonia psychrotolerans; assembly: GCF_013410665.1. Classification (NCBI taxonomy): domain Bacteria; kingdom Bacillati; phylum Actinomycetota; class Actinomycetes; order Micrococcales; family Microbacteriaceae; genus Glaciibacter; species Glaciibacter psychrotolerans. The sequence goes on from NZ_JACCFM010000001.1 coordinate 1,630,627, forward strand.
GGCGGCCGATGTCGACAAGCTTGAGCGAGACGTTACCCACCAACTCCCGGTCCAGGCGGTCCTTGACCATACGGGCGGTGAGCTTGTGGCCCTTGACCTTGCCGATGATCGGCGAGGTGTTGGTTCCGATGGTCATCGAGATGGCGGGGTCGTCGACCGTGATGGTCGGCAGCGGGCGCACGTCATCGACGTCGGCGAGGGTCTCACCGATGAAGATGTCTTCGAAGCCGGCAACGGCGACGATGTCACCGGGGCCTGCGCTCTCGGCGGGGAAGCGGTCCAGAGCCTTCGTGATGAAGAGCTCGGTCACGCGTACGTTCTGAACGGATCCGTCGTGCTTGACCCAGGCCACGGTCTGGCCCTTTTTGATGGTGCCCTGGAAGATGCGCAGCAGCGCGAGGCGACCGAGGAACGGCGAGGAGTCAAGGTTTGTGACCCACGCCTGAAGCGGGTGCTCGTCGTCGTAAACGGGTGCCGGAACGTGCTTGAGGATCGCTTCGAAGAGCGGCTCGAGGTCGTCGTTGTCGGGCAGCTCGCCGTTGGCGGGCTTGTTCAGGCTGGCTGCGCCGTTACGGCCCGATGCATACACGACGGGAACGTCGAGGATCGCGTCAAGGTCGAGGTCGGGCACATCGTCTGCCATGTCGCTGGCGAGGCCGAGGAGCAGGTCCTGGCTCTCGGCAACAACCTCGTCGATGCGAGCGTCGGGGCGGTCGGTCTTGTTGACCAACAGAATGACGGGCAGCTTGGCCTCGAGTGCCTTGCGCAGCACGAAGCGGGTCTGCGGCAGCGGGCCCTCACTGGCGTCGACGAGAAGAACAACGCCGTCCACCATGGACAGACCGCGCTCAACCTCGCCACCGAAGTCGGCGTGGCCGGGAGTGTCGATGACGTTGATGACGATCGGGCCGTCGGTGGCGTGCTTGCCCTTGTACGACACTGCCGTGTTCTTGGCGAGGATCGTGATGCCCTTTTCGCGCTCAAGCTCGTTCGAGTCCATGGCGCGCTCTTCGAGGTGCGCGTGCTCGGCGAAGGAGTCGGTCTGACGCAGCATGGCGTCAACCAGAGTCGTCTTGCCGTGGTCAACGTGGGCAACGATCGCTACGTTTCGAAGGTTATTGCGCGTGGCAATCGCCATAAAAGGGTTCCTCACAAAGAATTGCAGCCGCACAGTGTTCGAATGCGACGAAGAATGGAAGTGGGATCAGAGCTGACCCAATCGACAATCTTACCGCACTGAAACTGTGCGTTTACGCGGAGAGCCATATTAGCTGCTGACGCAGAGAAAGTGGAATCCTCGCCGTCGCTTCGGTGCGAATGCCTCTCCGGCACAGAGAAGGGCGGGAACGAGGTTCCCCCCGTCCCGCCCTCGAAACTGTCACACTCTTAGCCGCGAGCAGCCTGACGCTTTTCTCGGCGTTCCCGCTGCAGGGCGGGGTCGGGCAATGGAACTGCCGCGATCAGGCGCTGTGTATACGGATCTTGTGGGTTGCGCAGGATGTTCTCGGTTGCACCCTGTTCGACGATTTTTCCGTGGTTCATCACAATGATGCGGTCGGCGAGCAGGTCGACGACGGCCAGGTCATGGCTGACGAACAGGCAGGCGAACTTGAGCTTGGCCTGGATCTCCTGCAGGAGTTCCAGCACGTGTGCCTGCACCGACACGTCGAGAGCACTCGTCGGCTCGTCGGCCACCAGGAGTTTCGGACTCAGCGCGAGCGCTCGTGCAATCCCAATGCGCTGGCGCTGACCGCCCGAAAGCTCATGCGGGTAGCGGTTGCGGAAGGCACGCGGCAGCTCGACCTGATCGAGGAGTTCTTCGACGCGCAGGTTGATCTGGCGCTTGTCGAACAGTCCGGAGAGAAGCATGGGCTCGCCGATGCTCTCCCCCACGGGAAAACGCGGGTTCAGCGAGGACCCTGGATCTTGGAACACAATCCCCAGGTCCCGGCGCACTGCTTTCATCTGCTTGGCGCTGGCACCGGCGATATTCTGCCCGACGACAGTCAGCTCGCCGCCGGCCACGGGCACGAGGCCGACCGCGGCACGCGCAATAGTGGTCTTCCCCGAACCCGACTCTCCCACCAGACCGACGATCTCGCCGGGGTAGATCTCGAACGAGGCATCCGCGACGGCCTTGAATGCCGGCACTCGTCCGCGCTTGGGGTACTCGATGTCGACGTTTTTCAGCACGAGAGCCGGTGCGTCGGTGCGGGCGACGTCTTCGACGGCGACGGCCGTACCGGTGCCGAGGTGCGGAACAGCCGCGAGCAACTCCTGGGTATAGGGATGCTTCGCGTTGGTGAAGATCTCCTGCACGGTATTGCGTTCGATGATCTCGCCGTTACGCATCACGATGACCTTGTCGGCCAGGTCGGCGACAACGCCCATGTCGTGAGTGATGATGATGATCGCGCTGTTCAGACGTGTGCGCAGCCGACGCAGCAGGTCGAGGATCTCGGCTTGGATCGTCACGTCAAGCGCAGTGGTGGGCTCATCAGCGATGAGCACATCCGGGTCGCACGAGATCGATTGAGCGATCATGGCACGCTGGCGCTGACCGCCGGAGAGCTGGTGCGGGTAGGAATCAAACGCCTTCTGCGGGTCGGGCATCTCAACCAGCTTCAGCAGTTCGAGCGCGCGTTCCTTGGCCTGAGAGGGCGTGAGCGGGAAATGCACGCGGAGGGCTTCGACGATCTGAAAACCAACCCGGTAGACCGGGTTCAGCGCCGTCATCGGCTCCTGGAAGATCACGGCGATGTCTTTACCGCGCACCTTGCGCAGCTTCGCCTGGCTCGCCCCAATCAGCTCTTCGCCATTCAGCAGCGCGCTGCCGCTGACCCGGCCGTTGCCGGGAAGCAAACCGAGCAGCGACATCGAGCTGACGCTCTTGCCCGAGCCCGATTCTCCGACGATGGCTAAAACCTCACCCGGCTTGACCGCATAGCTCATCCTGCTCGCGGCTGCCACCCATTCATTGCCGACCCAGAAGTCGACACCCAAGTCGGTGACTTCAAGAATGTTCTCGTCGACGGAACGTGTCTTTACTGCTTCGCTCATGCGCCTACTCCGCTCGTTCGTGTGACCGTCAGGTGCGAGGCTGTTTCAGCCGCGCGTGGGAGCATAAAGGAATGGCCGAAACGATCACCCTGCGTCCCCTGTTCGGAAAAGTTCTTGCGATCGCCACTGGCGTGGTCATCGTGGTCTGCCTGGTCACTCTGATCGTTGACGGGGACCCGGCGGCCGGCATCCGCTTCGCACTGCCGCTCGTGACCGTGGGCTACCTGGTCTGGCTGACCTTCTGGCTCCCGGCCGTCGAAATCAGCGATGGCGGCGTGCGCCTGCACAACACCCTGCGCACCATCGATCTGCCCTGGCCGTCGATCGAGCGCATCGACACCCGCTACGCGCTCACGCTGTACACAACGTATGGCCGTTTCGTCGCGTGGGCAGCACCCGCTTCCGGGCGCCACACGCTGATGAGCACGCCTGCCTCTGACACGAAGCATCTGCCCGAATCGACGTTCATGGCCGGCAGTATTGGCGCGGGCGACGTGCCCCGCACCGATTCCGGTGACGCGGCAGCAATCATCCGTCGCCGCTGGGAAGCTCTGCGCGATGCCGGACACCTCGACCGTCGGGCCAGCGATCCTGATCACACTGCGGTGCACTGGCACCGCGTGCAGATCGTGGTTCTGGCGCTTCTTGTCGTGCTGAGTGCGCTGGGGCTGCTGCTCGGCTAGCCGCGTCACTTCTGTTCCTTGGCCGGTGCCGCTGTCGGCGTCGCTGTCGGAGCGGCGTCGCGCGTGGTGGTCTTCCTCCAGGGGCGGAACCAGCCGGCGATGATCTGACCCATCTGGCGGTACGGACCGGCGAAGTTCGGGATGCGCCGCTGACGCGGGTCGAATGCGTCGCGCAGTCCATCGCCGATGAAGTTGATGCCGAGCGCGATGATGATGATGAAGAGGCCGGGCCACCAGAACAGCCACGGACGAGTGGTGAACGCACCCTGGTACTCGTTGATGAGCTGACCGAGCGAGACGTCGGGAGCCTTGATGCCGAAGCTCAGGAAGCTGAGGGCGGCCTCGGCCAGAATGGCGCCACTCATCAGCAGTGTGGTGCTGACGATGACCACGCCGACGGCATTCGGCAGGATGTGCTTGAAGATGATCCGCTTCGTGTCGGCGCCGGCGACACGCGCCGCGTCGACGAACTCACGCTCACGCAGACTGAGAAACTCACCACGCACCAGCCGTGCCAACGACGTCCAGCCGATCAGACCCAGCACGATTCCGAGCGGGACGGCGCCCATTCCGCCCACGGTACGGCCGAGAACAGCGCCGAGAATGATCAGAGGGAAGATGATGAACAGATCGGTCAGGCGCATCAGCCACTGGTCGATCTTGCCCCGGTAGAACCCGGCCAACGAGCCGATCACGACACCGATGACGGCGGAGAGCCCGCCGAACAGAACGGTGACGACGATCGACTGCTGCGTGCCACGCATGACACGGGCGAAGATGTCGCGACCGATCTCATCTTGACCGAACGGGTGTTCACCGAAGTTGAAGGGCAGCGTCCAGGTCGGGTTTCCCTTGTTAATGATTGCGTTTTGGGCTTCGTAGCCGAACCTCCACCAACCAGGCACCTGCAGCCCGAAGAAGGTGAAGCCGATCGAGGTGTAGACGAGCAGCGCCATGAGGACGAGCACGCCGATCGAGATCATCGCGCCCTTGTGCCGGAAGAACCGGCGTCGCACGATCGTGCCCTGACTGAGACCGATGACCTCACGCTGTTCGATGGTCAGACCCGCATCCTTGGGGTCTTCCGGGTTCTCGACCTGAAGAATGATGTTTGACATTACTAGCTCACCCTGATTCTCGGATCGAGCGCCGAATAGGCGATATCCGCGAGCAAATTGAAGACAATAGCGACGATTCCAATGACCAGGAAGACGCCCATGACGGTGTTGACGTCGACGTGGCGGAGCGCGTCGGTGAACAACGCACCCATGCCCTTCCACGCGAAGATCGTCTCGGTGATCACAGCGCCCCCGATCAATCCGCCGACGTCAAAGGCGACGACGGTGATGACCGGGATCATGGCGTTACGGAACGCATGACGCATCACAACGGTGCGCTCGGTGAGTCCCTTGGCCCGGGCGGTGCGCACGTAATCCTGGTTCATCACCTCAAGCAGGCTGGCGCGGGCGTACCGCGTGTAGCCGGCCAGCGAAATCAAGACCAGTGAAATCGTCGGCAGAAGGAGGTGCGTGTAGTTGTCGACGTAGCCGACCCAGATCGAACCACCGAGGTCGGGGGTACCCGAACCGACCGTCGCAATTGGGCGACCGCCGACGGCCTGCACGTAGGACGGCCAGGCCACCATGATGCGGTCGATCAGAACCAGCGCCGCCACGAGGAAGCTTGTGATGCCGGCCGCTCGGGCCGACGCCCATTTGTCGTTCTCGCCGAAGACGTAGCCGATTGCGCCGCCAACGACGATCGCGACAATCGCGAGCGCTACGAGGAACCAGGTTCCGGGTACAACCTCGAAGAGGAACTGCAGCGGGTACCAGAGTGCGACGCCCAGCAGCACCGTGCCGAATGAGGAATAGAGGGCCCGGCGGTTGGAGAGACCTGTTGTGAGCGACGTGACCATCAGTGCAGACAGCGCTCCGAGGATCAGAATCAGCACCGGGCCGAGTTGCGGCGTGGTGAACCAGTCCGTCGCGAGCAGGAAGGCGAAGATTCCACCGGTGATGAGCGTGGCCGAGCCGAAGACGATGAGACGAGGCTTGCCGTCTCCCCCGATGATGCTCATCCAGATGAAGCCGGAGGCCAGCGCGATGATGACCACTGTCAGCGGCGTCAGTATCGGATCGACCAAAAAGTTGTTGAAGCCGATTGCCACGTACAGCTTGAGCAGCACGGCGACCCAGAAGGCTGGCAGCGAGAAGAAGAGGAACGACATGAACGTCACTGTGTAGTCGTAGCCGCTGTACTGGCGAAGTGCCGTGCTCATACCGATCGCGACGCCGAGAATAACGGCGATGATTGTGGCCGCGGTGACGAGCTGGATGGTGTTGCCCACTGAACTACCCAGAAGCGTGGTCACGGCGTGGCCCTTGACACTGTCACCGAGCGTGAACTGACCGATCAGGCCCTTCAAAATTCCGCTCAGCCAGATGAAGTAACGCAGCGGCGGTGGCACGTTGAGATTGAGCTGCTCGGTGCGCGCATCCATCAACGCTTGCTTATTGGGAGCCGTTGACGCCCGAAGGTCTTCGAGTGGGTCACCCGAGATGGCGGTGAGGTTGTAAATAATGAAACTGGCTACAAGTAGAACCAGTGCAGAGGCGCCGAGGCGACGAGTTATAAACGCGAGCACAGTGGGTCGTCGTCCTTATCTGTTTCAGGTGGCCCGGCGTGTGGCGAGGTCAGCCTTCAATACTAAGTGGGCTTGAAGGGGCGATTCGCCAGCCTCATGCCGCACAGTTGGCAGGGAACACCCTGTCAACGAAAGAAGGGGCTGGGCGGATCAGATCCGCCCAGCCCCCCGTACTACTTACTTCTTGGTTGCCGAGTCAGACGGCGCCCAGTCCCAGAAGTTCCAGAAGTACTGCGGCGCCAGGAACGCCGGGTCGACTCCGGTGACCTTGTCGCTCCAGGCGGTGACGCCGGGGAACTGGAAGATCGGAACGGTCCAGGCCTGCGCGGCGATGCCCTGCTCGGCATCGACCAGCAGCGCCTGCTGCTTGGCCGGGTCGGTCTCGGTCATCAGCTTCTTGAAGGTCGCGGTGACCTCCTTGTCGTCCCAACCGAAGAAGTTGTTCAGACCGCCGGGGATGTAGTTCGCCTGCGACTCGCCGACGGCGGTCGAGGTGGACTGCCAACCGAACAGTGCTGCGTCATAGGCGTCGGGCTTTGAGCTGAGGTCGGAGCCCCAGGTCTCGCTGCCGCCGTCGATCACGGTGATGCCGGCCAGAGCTGCGGACTGACGGATCAGTTCGAACTGCTGCTGACGACGCGTGTTCGTCGAGCCGTAGAGCAGGCGAACCTGCGGGTCGGTGACGCCGGCCGTGGCGAGGTTTGCCTTGGCACCCTCGATGTCGACCGTGTCGAATGCGGTGAACGCGCCGGCCTTGACGGATGCCTCGTAGCCCGGCGTGCCGGGCAGGAAGACGTTCGACTCACGCAGGACTGCGTCATCCTGAAGTGGCTTGATCAGCTTGTCGACGATGTCCTGGCGCGGAACGGTCTTGAGGAACGCTTCGCGAACGAGGCGGGCCTTCTCGGCGTCGCCGGCGTAGGTCTTCGGGTCGAACGGGCCGCCGTTGGTGACCTGCAGGTCCACGTGCTCGTATGTGGCGTCGGGCGAGCTCTTGTACTCGATGCCCGCTGTGCCCTTGATCTGTGTGAGCAGGTCAGCGGTGGGCTGGCCGGCGGCGATCTGAACTTCACCGTTCTGAAGAGCGGTGATCTGTGCCTGCGGGTCGGGAATGACGCGCACGATGACCTTCTGGTACTTGGTCGACGGGCCGGAGGTGTAGTCCTTGCGCGCGGTCAGCGTCACGTACTGCTGATCCTTGAGGTCCGTGATCGTGTACGGGCCGTTGGAGAGCGTCTTCTGCTTCTCCTTCGGCATGTCGAGGAACTTGTAGTCGTTGCTCCACGCCTTCGCGAATGTGCTCAGGAACGTGGTGTCCTTGTCCTGGACAGCCTTGATGAAGGCCTTCTTTGCGTCGGCGCCCGAGTACTTCTTGTCGGGGAACGCCAGCTGCGCAGTACCGTGTGCGGAAACGCCAACCGGGAAGGCCAGCTCCCAGTCCACGTAATACTCGTCGTAGACGAGGGTCAGGCTGCGGCCGTCGTCGCCGATGGTCGGAGTCTTGCTGACGAGGTCGAGTCCGACTCCGGGGGTTGCACCGCCGTCGAAGAAGACACCCTTGTCGAGTGCATCCTGGTTGGTGACGTTGCCCTCGTCGTCGTACTCAGCCTCAACGTTGCTGAGGTGAGTGGTCTGGGCGGCCCAGGTCAGCAGAAGGTCTGCGGCGTCGACGGGGGTGCCGTCAGACCAGGTCACGTCTTTGTTGACCGTGTACTTGACAGTGAGGGGATCCTCGGATTCGACTTTGTACGTTCCGAAGTCGGTGTTCTTGACCAGCTCGCTCTTGCTGTTGTAATAGTTGAAGCTCTGGTTGGCGAGGTACCAGATGTTGTTGTTCGTTGCAGCGTTACCCGTTGACGTCAGGGTGTTGTACTCCTGCAGCGGGTCGTTCCATGCAACCTTGATTGAGGTGCCACCGATGACCTCTGAGCTGCGCGGAACGGCGCAACCCGAGAGAATCAGTGCAGTAGCAGCGACGAGTGAACCCGCGGCTGCCAGGCGTCCGATCTTCAATATTCCTCCAGTGCAAAAAAATGTACGTGGATACCCGACTCTCGCCGGAATACCCACGCTAGATAGTTAACGACCCTAAAGAGAGGGGGGTCTGAATTCCAAACTGAGCGACAAAATGTTATGTCGCGGCGACGTTTTCGCATGAATTTTGCATGGATTCCCACAAATCTGCGATCACCTGCAGCCAGACGCAACATCGCGCTGCAGTCGGTAGCAGCCAATCACGCCGTCCCCACGTGATCGATGCGAAGATTGCAGCGTGACGTATGGGCCAGAGGCAACCAAGAAGCGGACCTACCTTGAGATAGCGATCGTGCTCGGGCTCTCGCTCGGAGCATCCGCCGTCTATTCGATCATTTCGATCATTGCGCGGCTGACCGAGCCGATCCCCCTCGCCTCGCAGACGGCCACTTTGAATGGGTCGCAGTCGACTCGCGAGTGGCTCGACTTCACCTATCAGCTGCTTGGAAGCTTCTTCGGCCTCATGCCGGTGGCACTCGTGCTGTATCTGTTGTGGCGGCCAGGCCAGAACGTCTTTCGCAGCCTCGGCTTTGATTTCACGCGACCGGGTAAAGATCTGCTCGGCGGGCTGACACTGCTTGTCGTGATCGGTGTTCCTGGACTCGGCCTCTATCTGGCCGGTCGTGCATTCGGCTTCACCGTCGCGGTTGATGCGTCGCCGCTCGAGACATATTGGTGGACGATTCCAATCCTGATCTTCGCGGCGCTCCAAGCGGCGCTCCTCGAAGAGCTGATCGTGATCGGCTACCTGTTCACCAGGCTCATGCAGTTGGGCTGGTCACGCTGGACTATTATTCTGTCGGCCGCCGCACTGCGCGGCAGCTATCACCTCTACCAAGGCATCGGACCGTTCTTCGGCAACTTTGCGATGGGTGTCGTTTTCGGCTGGGCGTACACACGATGGGGCCGCGTCATGCCGCTCGTGATCGCCCACTGGATTCTCGACATCGCGTCATTCGTGGGATACCCCCTGGCCCTTGCGTGGTGGCCCGATCTGCTGGCGCCGACCCCGACGTCAACAGGAACGCCCACGCCGACCCCGACGCCCTAGACGACCTGAGCGCAGGATTCACACTCTCCGAGGGCGAGCCAACGCCGAGGTTGCCCTGCCCAGTACCACTGGCATCGCACGGTCTCGCCAGCATCGCACCGTCTCACTAGAACATGAGATTCGAATATGTTATCCACAGATCATGAGAATCTCTCGTATTTGTGTTCTTTTTGATTTACTCTGGGTGTATGGAGAAACTCACCGATCAACTCAGGGAATCCGCTGCCGCGGTCGCCCAACTGGGTGATGGTGTTGGCGCGTTCCATAGCCTCTCCGACACTGATTTGCTTGGCGCGCAAGGCCTGATCGCGACGTTGCGACGGCATGCCGACACCTACGCGGTGTGGGCGGCGGGTGAGATTGCACTGCGCTCGAAGCCTGAGTTCGGCCAGCGGGGCTTAGCCCGGCGGCACGGGTTCGGGAGCGCCGAGGTCATGATCGAAAGGACCACCGGAACGACCCACGCCGACGCGGTGAAACTGGTCAGCCTGGGCGTGATGCTCGCCGATACCGCCGACGCCGCGGCCGCGGCCGCAGCCGCAGCTGCGGCGACGGCCGCCGCGCTCGAAGCCTCGTTGGAAGCCAAGGCGGCCGAGCGGGCGGAACAGTCCGCGTCTGAACCGAATGACGACGGAGCCGATCCCGAGGCCACCACCACCGTCCACGACCACGACCACGACCACGACCACGACCACGACCACGAGTCTGCGACTCCGCCGCTGGTGCCGAGCGCATTGTCCTGGCTGGCCGAGGTGTCGGCCGCCTTGAACGCGAGCGTTCTGTCAGCCGATGCTGCCGCGGCAATCCGCAAGGGCTTGGGCGAAACCGGTCCGGGCGTGCCAGCCGAGAAGCTTGCGGCCGCCGCGCTGGTTCTCATCGAAGAGGCGCGCACGCTCAGCGCCGACGCGCTCTGGAAGAGGGCTCGGGTGCTGCGCGATCAACTCGACGTCGCGGGTATCGCCCGCCGCGAGAAGACCCAATACGGCGAACGATTCTTCCGCCTCTGGAAGCAAGCCGACGGCATGTACCGCACCAGTGGACTGTTCGCGCCCGAACAAGGACGGCAGATCGAAGTGATCGTCGAAGCACTCATCGGCCCTCGCCGGGGCGGACCGCGTTTCGTCGACCCGGTCGCCCAGGCCCAAGCGAAAGCACTGAGGAGCGACCCGCGCACCACCGACCAGATCACCGCAGATGGCATCCTCACCCTGCTGCGCCTCGGCACCGCCACCGACCCGCACACTGTGCTCCTCGGCCGCCGTCCCACCGTCACCGTGCACGTCAACGCCACCGACCTACCCACCGATCCACAGTCTGCTGCTCCACAGGCCGCTGCTCCACAAGCCGCTGCCGATGTTCGCGCTGCCGGACCCCAGTCCACTGCCCAGCAGACCAATGCTCGCCAGGCCACCAGTCCTCGGGCCACCCTCCCGCAGCATTCCGTCTTTCCGACGACCACCGACCTGCAGACCACCGACCCACAGAACACAGACCCGCAGCACTCCATTGCAGTGACCCCGCTCCACAAACCCGGGCACGAAGTGGAACACAATCCGGGCGGCCAACCGAACCTCGAACCGAACGAAGAACAACAAACCGCGCGTCCGGGCGGGTTCGGGCACATCGACGGCGTTTCGGTTTCACTCGATACTGTCGAACGCCACGTCTGCGCTGGCTACGTGGCCGTGCAATTCGGCCGCGGTGACCAACCCCTCAACGTCGGACGCGAACAACGTTTCTTCAGCACCGCGCAACGCGCGGCTCTTGCCGCCCGCGACGACGGTTGCCGGTGGGTCGACTGCGACAAACCCGCCTCCTGGACCGAAGCCCACCACATCGAACACTGGGTCGACGACCATGGCACCACCGACCTCGTCGTCGGAATACTGCTCTGCTATTTCCACCATCTGCTGCTTCACAACAATGGCTGGCACATCGAACGCCGCGGCACCACCTATTGGCTCGTCCCACCCGAAGACATCGACTCGACACGCACCCCAATTCAACTCCGCAGCATCAATCTGCTCCACCCAGCCACACCCCTGGCGGCAGACGCCACGTGACTCGAGGGTGTGCCCCCGCGGCAGCCGGCTCGACCGACAATCCGCCGACCGCCCGCGGGACGGGCTCGACCAACGGGATGGGAACGGCCAACGGGTCCCGACAAGAACGACCAACGATCCGCCGATTGAGCTCGTCGAAATCACGCGAGACGATCCCGCGAACGGCCCACCGGGTCTCGACACGCTCGACCAACGGAATCGGAACGACCAACGGGACCCGACAAGACCGACCGACGATCCGCCGATTGAGCTCGTCGAAATCACGCGAGACAATCCCGAGAACAGCCCACCGGGTCTCGACACGCTCGACCAACGGAATCGGAACGACCAACGGGACCCGACAAAACTGACCAACAATCCGCCGATTGAGCTCGTCGAAATCACGCGAGACAATCCCGAGAACAGCCCACCGGGTCTCGACACGCTCGACCAACGGGTTCGGAACGACGACGGGTCTCGACACGCTCTACCAACGGGTTCGGAACGACCAACGGGTCCCGACAAGACCGACCAACAATCCGCCGATTGAGCTCGTCGAAATCACGCGAGACAATCCCGAGAACAGCCCACCGGGTCACGTCCCGTGGAGTGGTGTAAATCCCGGCGTTTGAGCGTTCGATTATCGACGTGAAGAGCCACCGTGCGATGGTCAGTGAGAACCGTTCAAAGTTCCTCACAGAAAAGACACAAACACACGATGGCTCTTGACCAGTCTGCCCTGCTTGACCTGCTCGCTCAACTCAAGCTCACCGACGTCACCGACCGGATCCGGTCCGCGACAGAATCTCTCTACCAGGAGCTGATCGATGCGGAAGCGACCGCGTTCATCGGCGCAGCCCCGTTCGAACGCTCCGACGGGCGCACCACGCACCGCAACGGCACCCGCCCGCGCACGTTGACAACCACCGCCGGGGACCTGGATCTGAAGATCCCCAAACTGCGCGCCGGCACCTTCTTCCCGGCCCTACGGTCACGTCCCGTGGAGTGGTGTAAATCTCGGCAGGCCCGCGTTGCTTCGTTAACGTAGTGAGCCATCGTGTAATGGTCAGTGAGAACCGATCAAAGCTACTCACAGAAGGACACAAACACACGATGGCTCTAGACCAGTCTGCCCTGCTCGACCTGCTCGCTCAACTCAAACTCACCGACGTCACCGACCGGGTCCGGTCGGCGACCGAGATGCTCTACCAAGAACTCATCGATGCGGAGGCGACCGCGTTCATCGGCGCCGCCCCGTTCGAACGCAGCACGGGCCGCACGGCCCTCCGCAACGGCAGCCGTCCCCGAACGCTGACGACGACGGCCGGGGACCTCGATCTGCGAATCCCGAAGCTGCGTGCTGGGTCGTTCTTCCCGGCCTTGTTGGAGCGGCGCCGGCGGGTGGACCAGGCGCTGTTCGCGGTCGTGATGGAGGCCTACGTCCACGGCGTCTCGACCCGGAAGGTCGATGACTTGGTCAAAGCCCTCGGCGCCGACACCGGCATCTCCAAGTCGGAAGTGTCGCGGATCTGCGCGGGCCTGGACGAGGAAGTTGCGCAGTTCCGTGACCGCACCCTCGCCGCCCAGGACTTCCCGTATGTGTTCCTCGACGCCACCTACTGCAAGGCCCGCGTCGGGCACCGGATCGTGTCCCAGGCGATCGTCGTCGCGGTCGGCGTTGCCGCCGATGGGCGCCGGGAAGTGCTCGGCTTCGACGTCGGCGACAGCGAGAACGAGGGCTTCTGGACCAGCTTCCTCCGCTCGTTGAAGGCGCGCGGCTTGGACGGGGTGAAGTTGGTCATGTCTGACGCGCACACCGGACTGAAGAAGGCCATCGGCACCGTGTTCCAGGGCGCCGGCTGGCAGCGCTGCCGGGTGCACTTCATGCGCAACGTCCTCGCCGTGGTGCCGAAAGGCTCCCAGGACATGGTCGCGTCGATCATCCGCACGATCTTCGCCCAGCCCGACGCGGAGCACATCCACAAGCAGTTCGGCGAGGTCACCACCATGCTGGGCCGCTCGCACCCGAAGGTCGCCGCCATGCTCACCGACGCCCAACCTGACCTGCTCGCTTTCGCCGGGTTCCCGCGCCGGCACTGGCGGCAGATCTGGTCGACGAACCCGTTGGAACGGGTGAACAAGGAGATTAAGCGCCGCACCGATGTTGTCAGCGTCTTCCCGAACCCCGCGGCGTTGCTGCGCCTGGCCGGGTCTGTTCTGATCGAGCAGCACGACGAGTGGGAGGCCGGCGAACGCCGCTACTTCTCCGAGGCGTCCATGCTCGAGCTGGCCACCATGACCAACCCGATCGAGACCGTCAATGAGGCGGTGATCCTCCCCGAACTCACCGCCGCCTAAGCTAGAACAACTGACCCGCACGGTGTTGAGAAACTCCACCACTCAGCGGGACGTGACCGGCCCTACTCGAGCGCCGCCGGCGGGTCGACCTGAACCGTCCCTGATTTCCTGCCGCTTTCTTTCTGGTGAAAGGATTCGGTTATGCCCAAGAAACACCCAACAGAGGTTCGCGAGCGAGCGGTTCGTATGACCCTTGATCGTTTGAAGGATTACCCGTCGATGTGGGCTGCGTGCCGAGACCTGGCACCGAAGCTGAACATCGGCGCGGAGACGTTGCGGAAGTGGGTCACCCAGGCGCAGGCCGACGCCGGCGAACGGACCGGCCCCACGAGCGAGGAGCTTGAGGAGATTAAACGTCTCAAGCGGGAGAACCGGGATCTGAGGGAAACGAACGACATCCTCAAAGCGGCGGCGTCTTTCTTCGCGAGGGAGCTCGACCCTCGCAACCGTCCATAGTTGCTTTCATCCTGGGGATGAAGGCGAACGGCCATGGAGTCGAGTTGACGTGTGGCGTCCTGCGCGAGCAGGGCGTCGCCGTTACTTCACGGTCGTATCGTGCGTGGAAGACCCGCGCTGCCGCCGCACGAACCCGGAATGATGCCGCCCTCATCGACATCTTCAAGACGCTGCGGGTGAGGGATGCGAAGGGCCGGCAGCAGCCCGAGGTTCTCTACGGGCGGCGGAAGATGACGGCGTGGCTGGCCCGCAGCGGGTTCTCGGACGTGTCCAAGCACACCGTCGACCGGTTGATGCGTCTGGAGGGCATGAACGGCCTCGTCCGCGGGCGCAAGCCCCGCACATCGACGTCGTCTGGGAAGGACTCGGCTCGGGCTCCTGACCTCCTCAAACGCAACTTCACTGCGCCCCGCCCGAACCATAGCTGGGTGACGGACTTCACCTACGTGCCGACGTGGGGCGGTTTCGTTTATATTGCCTTCGCGATCGACCTGTTTTCGCGGGCGATCGTTGGCTGGCAAGCCTCGACGGTGAAGGACACCCCATTCGTCGAGGAGTGTTTGAAGATGGCGCTCTGGCGCCGCGACCACGCCGGTCACGCGGTGAAACCGGGAATGATTCATCACTCCGACGCCGGGTCGCAATACACGTCGATTCGGTTCACCGAGACCGTCGTCCTCGAAGGTCTCGTGGCCTCGATCGGGAGCGTCGGCGACGCCTACGACAACGCGGCCGCCGAGACCGTCATGGGGCTCTACAAGAACGAGGCCATCGCAAAGAACTCACCGTTCATGACGGGCCCGTTGAAGACCCTCGCCGATGTTGAAGCAGTCACCTTCGACTGGCTCGATTGGTACAACAATCGGCGCCTGCACAGCTCGCTTGGGAACATGCCGCCCGAGGAATACGAGCGCAACTACTACGCTGAAACAAACGGCCCGTTAAACGACGAAGCCGCCAACAAAACGGCGGCATGAAATCCGGGACGGTTCAACCAGGCGTTGTTCGCGGTCGTGATGGAAGCCTACGTGCACGGAGTGTCGACCCGGAAAGTGGACGATCTCGTCAAGGCGCTCGGCACCGACTCCGGCATCTCCAAGTCCGAAGTGTCCCGCATCTGCGTCAACCTCGACGCGGAGGTCGGGCAGTTTCGCGACCGCTCCCTGTCGACCCACGACTTCCCGTATGTGTTCCTCGACGCGACGTACTGCAAGGCCCGCGTCAATCACCGCATCGTGTCCCAAGCGGTCGTCGTCGCGGTCGGTGTGGCCGCCGACGGGCGCCGTGAAGTGCTCGGTTTCGACGTCGGAGACACCGAGAACGAACCGTTCTGGACCGCCTTCCTGCGGTCGTTGAAGACCCGCGGGTTAGACGGGGTGAAGCTGGTCATGTCCGACGCGCACACCGGGCTCAAGAAAGCCATCGGGACCGTTTTCCAAGGCGCCAGCTGGCAGCGCTGCCGGGTGCACTTCATGCGCAACGTCCTCGCCATCGTGCCCAAGGGCAGCCAGGAAATGGCCGGCTCGATCATCCGCACCATCTTCGCCCAACCCGACAAAGAACACATTCTGAAGCAGTTCGGCGAAGTCACCACGATGCTGCAGCGCTCACACCCCAAGGTCGCAGAGATGCTCATCGACGCCCAACACGACATCCTCGCATTCGCCGATTTCCCGCAACGGCACTGGCGGCAGATCTGGTCCACCAACCCGCTGGAACGCGTCAACAAGGAGATCAAACGCCGCACCGACGTCGTGGGCGTATTCCCGAACCCTGCCGCGCTCCTCCGGCTCGCCGGCGCCGTGCTGGTCGAGCAACACGACGAGTGGGAAGCCGCCGACCGGCGCTACTTCTCCGAAGCATCCATGCTCGAACTCACCCTCATGAACACGCCAGCCGCGGCCGTCGAGGAGGTGACCGCGCTGCCCGAATTGAAAGCCGCCTAAACTAAAACCACTGACCTGCATGGTGTCGAGAAACTCCACCACTCAGCGGGACGTGACCCCCTAAGATAGTCAAACCGTCCAAGGACACGAACAAGGTAACGGGGGCTCAATAGTGGTTAACCTTCCGTACCGCACCTGCTAGGAACGCTGGTGTTGCGAGTATCGCGACGCCTAACGGCAATAGCACGAGCGACAGGCAGCCCACAAATGTTTCCCAACTCGCCGCTGTGGGCTCGAGACCAGTACGGCCCAAGACACTGAATGTGGCCCCGATTCCCCAATTCACCCCGAGCAGCACAATTGCTGCAATGGGCGCTGAGATCAACGAGGTCATCGTTGAGACGAGAACAATAGCCCAACGAGTGTGTCGGGATCTGTCGAGAAGGGGCTGCGAAGCGCTAAATACGACTAGCCCGATGGCGGATGCGACAACCACGAAGCATATCGTCGCGAATAGCCAAATCACCGCGAACCCACCTGTAGCGAGCACTGCGACCCAACCCACAGCCAATGCAGCAGCGGGCGGCCCGAGCGCTGCCACAGGAACACGGGTGGTTAGCGTCAAAGCTTTAGTTTTCCGGCGAAGGCGTTCCAATTGAGGGTTGCCCCGGTGATGTATAGGTTATGCGGGATGCCACCCGGGTCGTTGTTAACGATCTCGCCATAGACCCGCAACGTGTAGGTGGATTCGTTGTCCTTCTTGAAAGTGTCGAACGAAATCCAGGACCCGTATCCATCGACGTGATTGCTCGTTCCATCAAAAACGAATCCCCACATTGGGCCACCCATGTCAGCAGGGTAAGGACGCCAGGCCTCGTTCCGAAACTTGCACTCAAAGTTCAAGGGCCAAGGGTAGCCAGCGAACGGGCCGACCTTGAGCGGCAGTAGCTGCCCCGCCACAGGAAAAGCTGACGGGGCACCCTCGACGGGGAACTTGCAGTTGAAGCAACTTTTCATCGTGGCTCTAGCCGATGCCGGTGTTCGGGTTCCGATTCCGTAATCGACCGTGTACCACCACGTCGGTGCCGCGAGAATTGGATAGACGGTGCCCACGGGAGCCACAACGTCCTGAACAAGACGGTTTCCCTCGAGTCTGAACTGAGTAGTCAGGTCATGGCCGCGGGCGTCCTTCGCCACCGCGGGGTGCAGGTAGATCGATGCGCCGCTTTCGAGTTCAATGAAGTACCCGGGTTGGGAGCCTGCGGGCTCCAGCACGGCAGATGGGGCAATGGGGAGGTCAAGTTCCACACCCGACCCGACAGTTGCATTTCCCAGAGCGTATATCGCCTGCCCGCCCGAGGGAGTCGACTTCACATAGGAGGCTAGAGAGCTGTCAGCGTTAGCAAAAACCAGGAAATCGCCGGCTTCGTGCACGAAGTCAAGTGCGGGATTGAGCCCAATCGTCGTATCTTCGTCAAACTCCGGTGCGTGGAAGGTGACGGATGGATCCGTTTCCGTTCCACGAGCACGGGAAATCGGTTCGCTGATCTCGACGGAAATCCGTTCAGTCGGCGGGCCGGCCATCCTTCCAACGAAGGCCGCGATCGCCGCATCTGAATCAGGTAAATCCACCGCCGTGGATGCGACTGCTGATGGTGCGGCCATGATTAGTGATGCCACGACGAGAATGCTCGCACTCGCGGCGGCCGAAGTTCTAAGAAAAGTATTCAACGTTCCCCCCAGGTTTGTCGATTTCGATAACCATAGGTGATCCGGGCAATGAAGTCGAGCAATATGTCCTGTAGCACTGCGGCTACGCCCGATGCCCCTCTGCTACTGCCCGAAAAGGCACATGTGGTCTAGGACCATATGACTGATTGGGATCCCTTACACGCGGAGGCGCTTCAGCTGCAAATCGCCGGCAACTCAAACCCGCCGTTCCGTACCTCCCGACCGAGGCGGACCCAGCTAATCACGAGGTGCCGACTTGGTGAAGACCCCGCTGGCAGTGTTCCTCGGCTCGTTGCTCATCAGCTGGCTGCGTCGACGTTCCATAGCCCGAGCACGTATTGTCGAATCTCTACGTGTCAGGGTTGGGTGTACCCCAAACAGGCGTAAACCCCTCTTGATGTAGCTCTAACAAATACGTGTCAAGTTGAGGTGCCCCCGACTATTTATTGACAGGTGCGCGCCTAGCTCTTAGAGTTGCCCTGACACTAAAGGGACGGTGAGCAGTGGCTGGTCAAACTGTCGGTTACATCCGCGTGAGTACATTGGATCAGAGCACGATCCGCCAACTCGATGGCGAACACCTCGACCGTATTTTCAGCGACAAGGCCTCAGGTAAAGACCAGGAACGTCCCGAGCTGGAAGCGCTAATCGATTTCGTTCGGGACGGAGACACCGTGATGGTGCATTCGATGGATCGCCTCGCCCGGAACCTCGACGACCTCCGCGCTATCGTCCGCCGGCTCACAGATCAGAAGGTGCAGGTGCGTTTCGTGAAGGAGAACCTGACCTTCACCGGAGACGACACGGCGATGGCCACGTTCATGCTGTCCGTGATGGGAGCATTCGCCGAGTTCGAACGGGCGCTCATCCGGGAACGGCAACGAGAAGGTATCTCCCTCGCCAAAAAGGCAGGCGTATATAAGGGGAGAGGAAAGGCGCTGAACGCCGAGAGGACGGCCGAACTCATTCGGCGTGCTGCCGCCGGTGATGCGAAAGCGGCACTTGCCCGCGACTTCGGCATCAGCCGCCAAACCGTCTACCAATACCTTCGAGCCGGACGAACCCGATGACTGGCCGTACCAGGAAGGCGCGGAAGATCGAGCGCCTGCACAAGAGAGAAGTCCGAGGATTCGGAAAACATGTTCCTTGGGTGCCCGAGGACCTTCCAGCTGCCGCGGTTGAGTATTGGCCGCGCAAAGATGACTGGCCGACCGCAGCCGACATTCAGGGTTTCCTTGAAGCCATTAACGGAAGATCCGATGAACGGCTGGCTGTCCTCACCGGTCTGCACCGTTGGGCCGAACCGGCAAGTTCGCAGATGCTGCTTACCGTGGCCGCGATCATCGTTTCGATCGTTGCGGTCGCGCTGGCCGTGAGCGACTTCGATGTGCTCTTTTACGTCGGCAGTGTGAGCGCCGGCGTGGCTTACATCGTGGTCGTTGTGATCGCCATCTACCTTGCAGTGGGGATGGACCAGCGCCGCAAGATGGCGCACGTGTGGCTGAGGGCTATTGAGGTCGAGCTTCCAGGAGCGCCAGCTCCAGCTAAGCCTCAATCCACCGGTCGACTTTGAGCGTGAGGGATTTTCCGATTTCACGTTGAGTTGAGCTGTTTTTGGGGGCGGGGCATGGCTTCGCGTCGGCCTCGCTGCCGGTGATGTTCCACGTTGTCCTTGCGCCGTGTGGCTGGGTGGTCAGATGGATGCGGGTCCGGGCGGTCCGCAGGCTGCCGCGAATGCGGCGGTCCAGTGTTTCTCCCAGGGCCAGTCCTTCGGCAGGTGTAGAACGAGTCGGCGGGCCGAGGTTGAGATTCGGGCGGGAACGCTGATGAGTTTGCGGCGGATCGTGCCGCTGCGCGCTTTCCCGAGATCGGTGCCGGTGAGAGCACCAATGGCGCGGGCGAGATTGAAAGCGATGCAGGCCAGGATCAGCCAGGCGGCGTTTGCGGCGAACTTTCCCGAGGGCAGGTGTGCCAGCGCGGAGTCTTTCAGATCTGCGTTGACTTGTTCGATGATCGCGTGAGCGCGATGGGTTTTGTCGGCGGTGACGGTGTCCAGGGTGCTGGTGGTGAAGAACGCGTGGAAACGGTGCGTGTCAAACAGGGTCGGCTGCGAGAGGTCTTTCTTGTTCAGTTCGGGGATGCGCCGCACGACCAGTCGTCCCTCGATGCGGTCCGCTTTCTTCTTCGAACCGAACGCGATAAATGGTACTTCGGCGACTTCCGCGGACGACACCCAGGTTCCGGTCTGTTCGTCGCGGATCGCGTCGGTGTACTCGATGCTCGTCCAGGCGCCCTCGCCGATCGTGCCGATCGCTTTCTTCACCGCCGGATCCATCCGGGCCGTGATCGAGACTTTCGCGCCTGCCCGCCCGGCGGCGGCCACGACGGTGTGGGCGTAGAACGCCGAGTCCGCCCGCAGCAGCACCGTCCCGGTGGCGCCGTTTCCGCGGAGCCGGGTCACGTTCGCGAGGAGGTCGGCGACGAATTTCCCGGCGCCGCGCACCGAGTTCGCGGCGCCCTTGCGCAGCCGTGAGCCGACGATGATCGGCGCACTGGTTTCGGTGCTGAGGATGCCCAGCAGGGCGTTCAGGCCGCGCACTCCGGAGTAGCCGTAACCGGAGCCCTGCTTCTGGTAGCCGTGGACTTCCTTGATGGTGTCGTCGATGTCGACGAGCGCGTACTCGTCAACGCCGGCCGCGATCGGGGCCGTCTCGGCCAGGCGGCGCAGCCAACGGGACGCGACAGCATCCAGCTGCCGGATGTGCCCGAACGTGAATGCGCGCAGAAACGACCCCAGGGTCGAGGGCGCGTAGGCGCCAGTGAAGAGTTTCTTCATTCCACCGTGACGAAGCAACGCCATATCGTCGATGCAGTCGGCGCCGGCGACCATCCCGGCCACCAGCGCAGTGACCTTCAACCCCGCGTTCGCGCCGAAGTACCCCGGCAAGGTGAGGTGCGTATCGGCCAGGTTGCCGAGCCCTGTTTTCACGGCCAACGCCATCGCCGGGACGAGCCCTGCCGTCGACACGAGATTCGTTTCGTCGAAGGATGCTGAAACCGCCGCGGAGGTGTGAGAAAGTTGCATCTACGAGATGCCTTCCTTTTCGGTGAAACAGAACTCTAGACAAGCTCTATTTTCGCTGATCAGTTAGGCATTCTCGGTTTAACGCGCCGCTAAACCCTCAACTCGAGCGGTGGATCGAGGCTAAGCAGTCGTGGTTTTCACTACGTGGAAGCCGTCGCGAGTCGCAGCTGATTCCGCGAGACAGTGTGTCTCGCGACTAACGATGTGTGCGCCAATACAGCCAGACCTTTGCGAGACATAGTTGCGAGAGAGACTTCCTGGTCTGTGAGTCCGCGCCACCGAGCTGTGCAGGCGTTGCAGCAGTGCGAGACGTTTCGCAGCCCTAGGGATGTGAGACGGATAGTCGAAGACGTCGGGTGCAGGTGAGCCGACACGAAATCCTGCCAGTATGTGCTCATGGCCAAACCGCTCAGTTATGACGTGCATGACGCGGAGTTCTCTTCACTCAATGCCAAGTTTTATCAAGGTTCCCCCCACGCCTATTTTGAGCGGCGCCTCAAATCTGAGTATTCGAGCCTCTGAGCCCCACCCGATCGTGCGGTTGAGCCCCACTGATCGTGCGGAAGAGCACCGGCGGTGGTGTGGCTCAGCACCACAGGTGCTCCCCGTCACGGATTACGCGGTCGCGAGGGCGGTTTGTTCCCTCATGTTGTAGGTGCCGGTATCGACCCAGGTGGTGTTGTGGATGATGCGGTCCATGATGGCGTCGGCGTGGACGCCGGCGCCGAGGCGCTGGTGCCAGTCCTTCTGTTGATACTGGGTGCAGAACACCGTCGATGTCTCGCCGTAACGGCGCTCCATCAGCTCCAGCAGCATTGTCCGCATCGATTCCGTCGGCTTGTCGAGCAGCCACTCGTCGATGACCAGCAGCGTGAACGCGGCATATTTGCGGAGGAACTTGCCCGCCCCGCCCGGGGCGTCTTGCGCGGCGACCCAGGCTTCCTCGAGGTCGGGCATCCGGACGTAGTGGGCGCGGATCCGATGTTCGCAGGCCCGTTTGGCGATCGCGCATCCCAGATACGACTTCCCCGACCCGGTGAAGCCTTGGAAGACGACGTTCTGCTGCCGGGTGACGAACGAGCAGGTGCCCAGCTGGGTCAGCGTCTGCCGGTTGAGGCCGCGCTCGTCGAGCAGGTCGATGCGCCGCAGGTCCGCGTTCGGGTAACGCAGTCCCGCCCGCCGGATCAGCCCGTCAACCTTGGAATGCATGTCGAGTAGGCGTCGTCGACGACCAGGCGGACCCGTTCCTCGAAGGTCAGGCTGATGGAGAGTATCTCGTCTTGGAGGTCGATGGCCTCCAGTAGCTCGCCGGCATTCATCTCGCGGAGCTTGCGTTTGGTCTCCCCATCCAGCGCGCTCAACGGTTCCCTCCGGCGTAGTAAGCGCTGCCACGAACATAACCGCCATCGTCCGGTTCCGGTTGCGGAACTTGTCCGGTTTTGTCTTGCCCGGTGTCGAGGATCGGCCGCAAATGCGCATAGCGCGGGGAGCGGACCGGCCCCCGCAGCGCGAGTGCGCAGGCGGCCTCGACCCGGGCCGGAGGGAACCGGCGCGACAGTTTCAGCACGGCCAGCGCGGCGTCGAAGCCAGCCTCGTCGATGAAGACGGTTTCGAAGATCTTGGCCGTCACCGTGACGGTTGCCGGCCCGATCCGCGCGGCCCATTCCTCGATCCGGGTTCGGTCCCAGGCCTGGAAGCTGCGGCCCTCGGGCAAGTCCGCCTCGTTCGTCCGGTACTGGTTCGTCGTGCTGGCCGGCAACAGCAAATGGCTGGCCAGACGCTCATCGCGCCGATAGACCTCCAGCATCGTCTCGGTGACACGAAGGTCCACCAGCGCGCCGATGTGGCTGAAGGGGACGGAGTAGAAATTCTTAGCCCAGACCACGTGCGCGTTGGCGTTGACCTTTCGTTTATAGGACCACGTGCTGATCTCGAACGCCGCCGCCGGCAGTGCCTGCAGCAGAGGTTTCTCCTCGGTGGTGAACACGCTGAGGCGGGACCCGACACGTTTCTGGAACGGCTCCCGGTTATAGGCATCCATCTGTTCCCGGATTCGCAGGCGCAACTGCGCCAGCGAGGTGAACGTCTCCTTCCTCAAGCCGGCGATGACCCAGGTCGCGACATGGGCCACCGTGTTCTCAGTGCTACTTTTGTCGCGCGGGTGCCGAACTCTGCCGGGGAGCACCGCGGCCGAGTAGTGCACCGCCATCTCCCGGTAGGCATCGTTCAAAACGACCTCCCCTTCCTTTGGGTGGGAGATCACCCCTGTCTTCAAGTTGTCGGGCACCAGGCGTGGGACGCTGCCGCCGTAGAACGCGAACATCGCAGTGTGGGCGCGCAGCCACGACTCTTGCCGCATATCCAGGGTGGCTTCCACGAACGCATAGCGGCTGAACGGTAGGCAGGCGACGAACAAATACACCTTCGACATCTCACCCGACGTCGGATCGAGCAGCTGCATCGTGGGCCCGGACCAGTCGACCTCGATGCTGCGGCCGGCTTTGTGGCCAACCCGCGACGTCGCCCCCGAGACAGCGGCGTGCTCGCCATAGAGGCGGCAGAAGCGGTCGTAGCTCATCGTCGCCTGCGCCGTCGACGAAGCGTCGACATACTCCTGGTGCAACAGCTTCAACGTCACCCCGACCCTGGCCAACTCCGTATGCACCCGCGCCCAGTCCGGCTGCGCGAACACGCTCTCGTGGACGCCGCGGCCGGGGAACAACGTCGAATACACCGCGGCCTCCGACAACTCGGCGACGTCGTCCCAGTCGAGCCCGAGCCGCTCTGCTGCATCGAGCACAGCTCGAATGCTGTGCCGGGACATCCCCTGGGCGGACTCGATCGCCCGTCGCGACAAGCCCTGATTACGCAGCTGCAGGATCTGCTTCGCTTTGATCTTCCGTACCATTACCGGTACTCCTTCCACCATGTGGCGCTCACATGGTGGAAGGAGCTTTTCAGGTGGGGCTCAACCACGCCGGTAGTGGGGCTGAACGATACAAATCACGCATCTGAACAGTGGGGCTCACTCGCACCACAGGTGGTGCCCATCGAAGCCAATATTCATCAAATCCCTAGCGATCGCAATTGGAGACGGTGGGGAGTTCGACGATCTCCTTCGAGCTGGCGTTTCCTATGGCGACTTCGGTATGAAGTCCGACGACAACGATGTAGATCAGGACCCTAGCGATCAGAAGGGTGTGGACGATTACGCGGCAGCGAGTCGGCGGTTCTCTTGCATCACACCGCGGAGGCGACTCTCAGGTTGTATCTGGCGCATGCTAATCGCAATCCGTGCCCGTGGCTCGAAGTCGCGAAACTCACGAACTTTCGCGAATTTATACAAAGAATTGCGGCACTTGCCGAGTCGCTGGGCGATGATGAAGTACTCGACGACCTGGCCGAAGTCTTCTCGTATCGGGCCATGCCTGAGTTCATACTCGGCGGAGACCCCACAGCGATGTGGAAGGACCACCGGGCAGGGCTACGAGATCTGATCTCAGCGGCAATCAGGATCATTCTTGATGATGCGCACATCTACAACTCCGCGAAGCACGGGATGGCAATCGTTTCTTCAGACTTGGGTCTTTCGATAGGAGAGGGCGAAGACGGAGGTCCGCTTATCCTCGATCCACCGCTCGAGTTGAGGGTTTAGCGGCGCGTTAAACCGAGAATGCCTAACTGATCAGCGAAAATAGAGCTTGTCTAGAGTTCTGTTTCACCGAAAAGGAAGGCATCTCGTAGATGCAACTTTCTCACACCTCCGCGGCGGTTTCAGCATCCTTCGACGAAACGAATCTCGTGTCGACGGCAGGGCTCGTCCCGGCGATGGCGTTGGCCGTGAAAACAGGGCTCGGCAACCTGGCCGATACGCACCTCACCTTGCCGGGGTACTTCGGCGCGAACGCGGGGTTGAAGGTCACTGCGCTGGTGGCCGGGATGGTCGCCGGCGCCGACTGCATCGACGATATGGCGTTGCTTCGTCACGGTGGAATGAAGAAACTCTTCACTGGCGCCTACGCGCCCTCGACCCTGGGGTCGTTTCTGCGCGCATTCACGTTCGGGCACATCCGGCAGCTGGATGCTGTCGCGTCCCGTTGGCTGCGCCGCCTGGCCGAGACGGCCCCGATCGCGGCCGGCGTTGACGAGTACGCGCTCGTCGACATCGACGACACCATCAAGGAAGTCCACGGCTACCAGAAGCAGGGCTCCGGTTACGGCTACTCCGGAGTGCGCGGCCTGAACGCCCTGCTGGGCATCCTCAGCACCGAAACCAGTGCGCCGATCATCGTCGGCTCACGGCTGCGCAAGGGCGCCGCGAACTCGGTGCGCGGCGCCGGGAAATTCGTCGCCGACCTCCTCGCGAACGTGACCCGGCTCCGCGGAAACGGCGCCACCGGGACGGTGCTGCTGCGGGCGGACTCGGCGTTCTACGCCCACACCGTCGTGGCCGCCGCCGGGCGGGCAGGCGCGAAAGTCTCGATCACGGCCCGGATGGATCCGGCGGTGAAGAAAGCGATCGGCACGATCGGCGAGGGCGCCTGGACGAGCATCGAGTACACCGACGCGATCCGCGACGAACAGACCGGAACCTGGGTGTCGTCCGCGGAAGTCGCCGAAGTACCATTTATCGCGTTCGGTTCGAAGAAGAAAGCGGACCGCATCGAGGGACGACTGGTCGTGCGGCGCATCCCCGAACTGAACAAGAAAGACCTCTCGCAGCCGACCCTGTTTGACACGCACCGTTTCCACGCGTTCTTCACCACCAGCACCCTGGACACCGTCACCGCCGACAAAACCCATCGCGCTCACGCGATCATCGAACAAGTCAACGCAGATCTGAAAGACTCCGCGCTGGCACACCTGCCCTCGGGAAAGTTCGCCGCAAACGCCGCCTGGCTGATCCTGGCCTGCATCGCTTTCAATCTCGCCCGCGCCATTGGTGCTCTCACCGGCACCGATCTCGGGAAAGCGCGCAGCGGCACGATCCGCCGCAAACTCATCAGCGTTCCCGCCCGAATCTCAACCTCGGCCCGCCGACTCGTTCTACACCTGCCGAAGGACTGGCCCTGGGAGAAACACTGGACCGCCGCATTCGCGGCAGCCTGCGGACCGCCCGGACCCGCATCCATCTGACCACCCAGCCACACGGCGCAAGGACAACGTGGAACATCACCGGCAGCGAGGCCGACGCGAAGCCATGCCCCGCCCCCAAAAACAGCTCAACTCAACGTGAAATCGGAAAATCCCTCACGCTCAAAGTCGACCGGTGGATTGAGGCTTATCCATCAGAAGGGGCCTGTTTTGACGTTCTTGGAACTGAATCAAGTGTCGGACTCTGAGAAGTACTGGCATCAGACATCCGCTTGGGTAGATCCCACGAAATCGATGGCTATTGCTTTTCTCCTCATCAAACTGATGGACTCTCTCTGGCGCAGCGCAAAGGCGCACTTCTACGTTGAAACGGCCTATACACTGCCCTACCTTCTCGACTCGAACCAGATATCGGATCTACTCCAGATGCACGCGAAAGCCGGATTTAACCTGAACCGAATGAGCGAGCGCCTCCATGCTCCGGACAGCGTCACCTGAGCACGTCAAACGTGCTGATTCGTTTGCTTCACCTGTTCCCTGGGTGTCTCGAAACACATGGGTTGCGAGACCGATTTTGGGCAGAGCTCTCCTGCCAAACTCGGCGTTGACGGTCTTTTACTTCCGGTGACGAGCCCGAACATCAACTACGCGCGCGATTGCACGGAGGATGCTGACGGTGTTCTTGGTCGCCTTATTGTTCCGCACGAGGCAGAAGAAAGCGACGATCAGGAGCACTGCAGTGGGATCGATTCCGGAAGCGACCGCGTAGTCCAGGACGTGGGTGGCGTCGATGGGCATGGTGCCTCCTTGCGGGGTGGCCGAGTCCGGCCGACATCGACAGCGGGTGCGGTCGATGGGATTGTGGGCTGTCCACCGGTGGCAGCGGTTGGCGGCGTGGAGCGGCGTCATCACATGGGACGTCGCATTTGGTGGCTTAACGACGAAAACCGGTCAGAAGACCGGTTTTCTCGCGAGGTGAGTACCTGAATGGGAGCTCGACCGACCACTGAACAGATGATCGAGTACATCAATCAGAACAAGCGCTCCAAATATTGGAGGAGACAAATGGGGTCCATCAGGCATATGATTCGAGGCATTCCGACGATTTGGCGTCGAATAACTGAGGGGGAGTTACAGATGAGAATCTTGAAGAGAAGGAATATCGCGCTGGCTGCAGTATTCGCTGTCGGCCTGGCAGTCGTGCCAGCCGTGTCTGCTTCGGCCTTTTCGGACAGCGGGAGCATTTACAAAGCATGCGGATCGGCCTCCGTTCCGTATTTGCAGATCCAGTCAACGGGAAATGGCCGTGTCAACCACTCGCTGAATGGCAACACCCTGGAATCGTTCAACAACGGTTCCACCTCCCAAACCCATTACTCCCTGACCAGCGCTAAGACCGGGACCTGGAGGGTCTTTCTATCAGGTGTCGGTGGAGACATCACCTACGGATCAGCGGCCTGCCATTCGTAACGATGAGTCGAGCTTTTTTGCTGGCCGTGGTGGTGGGTGCGATCCTGCTCGGCACCACGGCGTGCACCGCTGAAAGCGATGTTCCCAGGAGCATTCCCACGTCGACACCCGTTTCCGAGAGGGATCTTGACAACGCGACCCTTGACTACCTCGAGACAAACGCCATGGCTTTCGCTGACCAGCTTGGCATTGTTGACCCCCCGAACGTTCAACCAATTCGCCTAATCACATTGAATGAATGGGCGTCGACCCAGATCGCCTGTCTCAACGATGCAGGGTTTGACGTCACCGAGTCGCCGGATGGTCAGGGCATCAGATATCCTCCATTCACGGACCCGGCACTAAAGCAATCGCTGAACCTCGCTATCTTCACGTGTGAAATGCAATATCCCACGCAGCAGAAGTACATGACCCCGCTCTCAACAGAGGGCCTCGAACTCCTCTACGCCTACCGAACCGGTGAGCTCCTGCAGTGTCTTGACGATGAGGGGTACGGCGTGACGGCTAGGCCGCCAAGCCAAACGGTGTTTATCCAGAGTGACGGAGTGTGGACGCCATACAGCGATCTTTCCATCGCCCAAAATGACCTTAAGCGAGTATTTGCGGCGTGCCCGCAGACTCCCGATTCGGTGTATGGAAACTAGTTTTCTAGACGGACGCAGTTGGCACGATGTCGACACGCTATGCGCAGTGAGCGATGATTAGGGCCGCGTGACCGATAGTTTGGACGCGGTCGTATTGCCCCCCCCCCCCCCCGAGATGATGCGGAGTTCAACACTTGTCTGCGAATGGCACCGAGGGCGAATTTTCGTCGGCAATTCGCCGTCGACGCAATCCAGCGCCTTGGGTCACCGGCGCACTTGCTGTATTGATCGCTGGCGCGGGCGTTGGTTGGGCGACGGCGACTGTGCTGACGCCGCCGGCGGATGTGTTGGAGTCGACCCCGTTTACATATGTAGAGGTGGTCAACGGTGAGGTCGGATCATCGATCACCCTAAACACGGTCGCTGCTTGGACCCCCGTTCCGGTGGGCTCGAACTTAGCATCAGGGACAGTGACGACTGTGAACGTGGGGCCCGGTCAAGAGGTGACAGAGGGTTCAGTGCTCTACACAGTGAACCTTCGGCCCGTGGTAATCGCACAGGGAATCGTCCCCGCGTTCCAATCCCTTTCGCGCGGATCCTCGGGCACCGACGTCACTCAGCTACAGACCATGCTCGCGAACTTAGGTTTCTACCGCTACGACGTCGACGGAAAGTTCGATTGGGTTACACAGCAAGCCGTAGAGGCTTGGCAGGAGAGCTTGGGGCTCAAAGACGATGGCAATGTTCGGACGGCCGACATCATCTATGTCCCGTCACTTCCCACCCGAGTGTCGCTTGATGCCGACAAGGTTAAGCGGGGGGCGACGCTCGGAGGTGGCGAGGATGTCGTGCGCGGACTCCCCTCGTCTCCCACATTTACCGTCCCAGTCACAGCGACCCAGGCCGGCCTAATACCTGTTGGCACACGGGTTGAGATTACTGGCCCCGATGGACAAATCTGGGATGGCTTCGTTGTCGAGCAGGTTCCAAGTACGAAGGACGACAGCGTGACCTTGACCCTCGGGGGCACGGACGGAAAGTCCATTTGTGGCGAAGATTGTGCGTCGATCCCGGTTTCCGACCAGGCACTGCTTCGATCCCGCGTCGTGACCGTCGAGAACGTTGCCGGTCTTACGGTCCCTAGCGCGGCCCTCCTTAGCAAGGCAGACGGCACTTTGGCCGTCATTGACAATGAAAACGTCGAGCACCCGGTGACCGTGATCACGAGTGCTCGTGGCATCTCTGTTATCGAAGGTATCTCGCAGGGAATGCGCGTCCGGGTACCAGCAAAATGAGGGAATAGAAGTGCTTGAGGCCAAGGAGCTTAGCTTCGGCTACGATTCGGCCCGACCTCTCCTCGACCGATGGAACGCTCGTTTCGACGCCGGTGAGGTTGTCGCCGTAACCGGTCCTTCCGGTCGGGGAAAGTCGACGCTTCTTTACCTCCTCGGTCTCATGCTCAAACCGCAGTCTGGAACCGTGCTCGTGGCCGGCGAGAATGCGTCGGGCCTCAGCGACGGACGTCGTGCGCACCTCCGTGCAAGCACTTTCGGATTTGTGTTTCAGGATGCGGCGCTGGATGCCACGCGCACCGTGCTCGACAATGTCATTGAAACTGCTCTCTACCGCGGCGAGCCCCGCGGTTCATCCATTCGACGTGCGCAGGATCTCATGTCCCAATTTGGAGTCGGCCTCCGCGCTCAAGCCAAGCCGGGGCAGGTTTCTGGAGGCCAGGCGCAACGCATCGCCCTGTGTCGCGCGCTGCTCAACGATCCCAGGGTGCTCCTTGCCGACGAGCCGACGGGCAACCTCGACCCCGCCTCTGCGTCCATTGTTGTGGACGCGTTCCATGCGCAGGCCGCGTCTGGCGCTGCAGTCATCGTCGTCACGCACGATCCGACGCTCGTCGCTCGGTGCGACAGAAAGATCGAGCTGTGAGACGGGCGGTCGCGATAGTGCGCGAGTCTCTGGCCACTGCACGAGCCCAGCCTGTGGCATCCCTCGTCAGTGTCATCATGGTCGCGGGGATGTGCGCGACCGTGCTGCTCACGACGGGGCGAACGGTGGGGGCTGAACAATCAGTGGTGGGGTCGATCGACTCGGCCGGGACGCGCTCGATCGTGATCCGCGCCGATCCCGGTGCAGGGTTAACCGCCGGAGTGCTTGATCGGATTGCAAATCTCGAAGGCGTGGAGTGGGCTGGCGCCTTCGGCGGCGCGCTCGACGTTACCAACGCCCTCGTTCCTGACGGCACCAAGGTTCCTGTTCGGCTCGCCTGGAGTTCGGGCCTGAGCGAATTGGGTGTGCCCGCGAAGCAAGTTATTGTGAACGATACTGCTTGGGCATCTCCCATTGCGTTGGAACAGCTTGGGATGCCCGATAAAATCGGCGGCCTCACATCTTCTGCGGGGGCCAGCTACGCGGTAGCGGGCGAGATCCGCACGCCGGACTACCTAGCGATGCTCGAACCCCTCGTGATAGTGCCTCAGACCCGGGATACCAATGCGGACCAGACCGTCAGTGTGCTCGTTGTCATCGCCAACCGCCCCGATCTTGTCGCACCCGTCGCTCAGGCGGTCCAGTCAGTGCTGGCGGTCGACGACCCCACAAAAGTCAAGATCACCACGAGCGAGGAGCTCGCGACTCTTCGCGCTCTCGTGCAAGGTCAACTCGGCAGCTTCGGACGTAACTTGGTCATCGTGGTCTTCGCACTCACCGCCGTTCTTGTCGCGGCCATCCTCTACGGACTCGTGATGTTGCGCCGCAAAGACTTTGGCCGCCGCCGTGCCCTCGGTGCCTCGCGGGGGCTCATCATTGCGCTCTTGCTCGTTCAGATGGCGGTACTGAGCATTGTCGGAACGGCGGTCGGTACGGGTCTGGCCATCGCGAGCCTTCGCCTGACCGGTGATCCGTTGCCCGGTCCAGCTTTCCTGAGTGCCCTAGCAGTGCTTGCCGTGGCAGTCGGGTTGCTTGCCGCTCTAGTTCCAGCGATAGCTGCGTCGAGACGGGATCCACTCAAAGAGCTTCGAGTCCCTTGAACAAGCACACGCGCCTGCCATAGACGGGTGGACGGCGACTGCACCCTCGCACGAATCTCCACAGGTCAGGAATCAACCAAACCGAGGGCAGTCCCCTATGCTCGTGCGCGTGCGAGCATAGTCTCACCCGTCGTATTGCCGTGCCGACGTCCAAACATGAGAGGCTAGCATCGGGCATCGGATCCCTCGCCTTGGAAGACCTCCGATTAGGCTTCTGCCGGGCGAAAGAGAGCAAGTTGGCTTCGCCGTGTTCTACCTCGTTCTCAGACGGAGACTACTCCAACCCGTGGTTCGGCACTGGAATACGGAACCGTCCTCGATGTCCACACGAAGCGCCATTGCCCGTCGTGCATCTCTGCGGAACGCGGCTCTGTTAGAGCCCTACGCCCGCTCTCGCCAGTTCCTCACCGACCACCGACAAGGACGTTCTCACGCTTCTTGACCTCATGTTCGTTGAGAACCCTAACGCCGATTACATTCTGGCTAGCGAAGAATTCAAGCGACTAAATGAGAAGGTCCTGGAACCTCGGGGCGTCTTGCTCACCGTGGACGGCTATCAGTACACCAACTCTTTACCGGCCCCTGCACCTGCCCACAACACCCCATCCATAATCGCTGCCCCGCCCATGACATCGACAAAGGCCACTGTGAACGGTCTCCCGCCCTGGCCCACAGAAGCACCAGCACCGACACCCGAAGGGAAGGCTCAGCGGGACCCGAAATCAGTATTCGTGGTTCATGGCAGAGACACCCGACCCGTCGAAGTCGTGCGCCAGTACTTGCACTTCCTCGGCCTCAGGATGATGACTTGGTCCGACGCCGTAAACCTTACGGGTAAGCCGCAGCCACACACCTACGAAATCGTAAAGGCCGGCATCGTGATCTTCTCGCCCGATGATGAAGCTCGTCTCAAGCCGAAGTTTGCCGACGGGAAGGAGCTAAAGCCAGAAGGTCAGCCCCGGCAGAACGTGACGCTCGAAGCGGGAATGGCCTTTGCGACGGCAACCGAGGGGACGATCTTTGTCCAGTCGGAGCGTGTGCGCGCGATTTCCGACATTGAAGGGTTCAACTGGGTATCGCTCGACGGGACCTGGGACAACCGTAAAGATCTATTGAATCGACTCCGCAACGCAGGCGCAGCTGTCAATCAGGCCAATGACAATCTCAATGATGCGCTTGCCGGGCCTTTCAAGATCACCGAGTAACGCGCAGAGCTAGCCGGGATCACTCCT
Organism: Leifsonia psychrotolerans; assembly: GCF_013410665.1. NCBI lineage: Bacteria > Bacillati > Actinomycetota > Actinomycetes > Micrococcales > Microbacteriaceae > Glaciibacter > Glaciibacter psychrotolerans. The sequence continues at coordinate 1,663,078 of NZ_JACCFM010000001.1, forward strand.
CGGCCCGTTCCGGATGTCACACCCCCGAGCTAGCCTCGTTGTACCCCAGATGAGGGAGTGACGATGAGTGCTGTTCTTGAAACTGTCGATGAGTCCTGGCGTCAGGTGCCAACCCTGCTCAGAAAGCTTGACGAGTTCCCGATCGGCAAACTGGAAGCCTGGTCGACGGCGCTCCTGCACAACTGCGTCGCCTTTCTCCCCGGTGTTCAGCGATCCGTCGCGCAGCTCACAGGACTCGACCCCGAACTAGAGCTTCCCTGGCGACGTGGTGGTAAGGGCGAGGGAGACATAGCCGGCTGCACCGAGCACTCTTTGATAGCACTCGCGTACATCGAGACCAAGGGCGCGAAAACTCAGGTCTCCTACGACTACGATTGCCCGTTCAAATGCGGCGAATGGCAGTCTCAGTTCGTCCATATGACTCATCTGAATGAGCCTCTTCTCGTTGTGGCCCCGCAGCGGAATCTCGCCTCAAGGGAGAAGACCTGGCACACACACGAGGGCTTGCCGGCCAGCGCCGCCGTGACTAGCTATTCGGTGCTGGCCGACATGATCGAGGATGCGCTCAGGACCGGCAACCTGCCGAGCTGTTCTCTTCTGGAAGCCCTGTATGACGTCGAGAGGGTCGACCTCCCGGGAAGCTAGGGTGATGGGACTGCCCCCGGTTTGGTTGACTCCTGACCTGTGGAGATTCGTCTTCGCTGGAAAGATGTCTTTATGCCCAAGTCCTACCCACCCGAGTTCCGACGCGATGTTGTCGCGGTCGCCCGGAAGCACGAAGCCCCGCTGAACCAGATCGCGAAGGACTTCGGGATCTCCGAGTCCTGCCTGGCGAACTGGCTGAAGAAGGCCGACGTCGAAGACGGCGTCAAGCCCGGCGTGACCGAGAAAGAATCCGCTGAGTTGCGCGAAGCGAAGAAACGAATCCGGCTCCTCGAACAAGAAGCCGAGGTCATGCGCCGGGCTGTCGCCTATCTCTCCCGGGACGTCAACCCAAAATGATGTACCCGCTGGTCCTTGAAATGGCCGTCGATGGTGTTCCCGTCACGGTGACCTGCCGGGTGTTGGGCTTCTCCAAACAAGCGTTCTACCAGTGGAAACGCAACCCCGTCTCCCAACGCGACTGGGACGACGCCCACCTCACCAACACCGCCTGGGACGCCCACCAGGACGACCCCGCGTTTGGCTACCGGTTCATCGCCGACGAACTCCACCAGGCTGGCCTGACGGCGGGCGAGAACCGGGTGTGGCGGCTCTGCTCCCAGCAGCGGCTCTGGAGTGTCTTCGCGAAGAAACGCGGCCTCACCCGCAAGGCCGGCCCGCCCGTGCACGACGACCTCGTCGAGCGGGACTTCACCGCGACACGCCCGAATCAACTCTGGCTGACCGACATCACCGAGCACCGCACCGCTTGGATTCCAGCGATCGTCGCAACGCTCTGATCTATGCAGTGTCTAGTAAAGCAGTGAAGCGTTCGGCCGGAGTCTCCCAGCCGAGGGTCTTCTGAGGCCGTTCGTTGAGTTCCGCCGCGATTGATTCGAGGTCGGCGAGGCCGAAGGTGCGCAAGTCACTTTTGCGAGGCAAGTATTGGCGCAGGAGCCCGTTCGTGTTCTCGTTCGTGCCGCGCTGCCAGGGCGAGCCAGCCTCGCAGAAGTAGACCGCCATGTCGGTCGCCCTGACAAAGCTTCGGTGCTCGCTCATCTCCACCCCTTGATCCCACGTCAACGTGCGACGCAACTGGGCGGGAAGCACGCTGAACGCGGTGACGATGCTGTCGCGGACTGCGTCCGCGGTCCGTTCGATCGGGAGATGCCCGAGGAGTACATATCGGGTGGTGCGCTCGACGAGCGTCGCGACGGCCGACCCGCTTCCCGCGCCGATAATGAGATCGCCCTCCCAATGCCCGGGAATCGTTCGATCGTTGACCTCCGCGGGCCTCTCGGACAACGGCGTCATCGTGTCGGTGAATCGACTGGTGCGGGCCGTCGCACTTTTGTGAGACTTCCGGCGTCGGCGACCCCGACGGAGCCCGGCAGCGAGCTCCTTGGTGAGCTCGCCGCGGGCATGAACGTAGACGGCCTGGCAGATCGTCTCGACACTCACGCGCATCTCCCGGTCATGGGGAAAGTCTCGCCGAAGACGATGACTGATCTGCTCCGGGGACCATCGCTTGGTCAGCTTTCCCGCCACATAGTCGCGCAGGGGCCCCTCCCGGGCGAGTCTGGCGGTACGAGGTCGTTCGCGACGCTTCGCTGAGGCGCGGTGGGCGGTGTGGGACAGGTAACCGCTGCGGCCGACAGTGTTGCGTCGCAGTTCTCGACTGATTGTCGACGGCGCCCGGCCGAGAGCGACCGCAATCTGTCGGATCGATCTACCTGCCATCTGCAGGTCCTTGATCCTTTCTCGCTCGAGGAGACTCACGAAGCGGGGGTTGATGACCTTCTCGATCTTGTCGAGCGCGACGCGCTCGCCTTGGACCCACGCAGTTCTAGAATTCTTCACGTTCGAAAGTATCTCTGCCGGACGGTAAAGAACCACACGCCCATCGGGATGGATGCGGCCCTTCGAGAAGACACGGATGCCCTTGTCCCAGTCGAACGCCTGGTGGTTCTCGACCCCCAACTGCTCGGCGGCAACTCTGCGAGAGACTCCGTCCCGTCGCAGCTGGAGGAATTGCTGCCGTTTGGCGTCGGAGGCGGCGGAGGTGAAAATTCCGGCCTTCTGTGCCCAGACGTAGCAAGTGACTCGGTTGAAGCCGAGTTCGCGAGCGACTTTCGACACGTTCCTCGTGAGAGCAAGGCGCCGGAGGAACTCAGCCCTTTCTTCCGCTGAGTAGCGCCGTTGCGTGCTCCGAGGCGTCGATAACCCAGCCAGCTTCATCCATTTGTATCCAGCATCTGGATGCACCCCGACCGTGGTAGCGGCGGCACGAACCGAGCCCCCACGATCGATCATCGCCATGAACGCAATCCTCTGCTGTTCTGTATATTTCCTCGCCGGCATCCCAACTCCTCGTCGTCGGTGTTGCGACGATCGCTGGAATCCAAGCCGACGAGGGCAAGCTCTACCTCTGCGCGATCAAGGACGTCTACTCGAACAAGATTGTCGGGTACTCCATCGACTCCCGGATGAAGGCGTCGCTGGCTGTCGCCGCGGCCCGCAACGCGATCAGTCAACGCACCATCGACGGCACGATTTTGCACTCCGATCGCGGGTCCCAATTCCGCTCCAACGCCTTCGTTCGCGTGCTGAAGAACAACGGCATCACCGGGTCGATGGGCCGCGTCGGCGCGTGCGGCGACAATGCCGCGATGGAGAGCTTCTTCGCGCTGCTGCAGAAGAACGTGCTCGATCGGCAACGCTGGACTACCCGGGAAGAACTGCGCCTGGCGATGGTCGTCTGGATCGAAAGGACCTATCACCGTCGACGCCGCCAACGACGACTCGGCAAGCTCACGCCAATCGAGTTTGAGACAATAAACGTGGCCCTCAAAGCCGCGTGAAACCACTAACCCTTCGAGTCAACTGAACTCGGGGCAGGGTCACGTCCCGTGTAGTGGTGTAAATCTCGGCGTTTGAGCGTTGCTTCGCCAACGTGAAGAGCCACCGTGCGATGGTCAGTGAGAACCGTTCAAAGTTCCTCACAGAAAAGACACAAACACACGATGGCTCTTGACCAGTCTGCCCTGCTTGACCTGCTCGCTCAACTCAAGCTCACCGATGTCACCGACCGGATCCGGTCTGCGACGGAATCGCTCTACCAGGAACTGATCGATGCGGAGGCGACCGCGTTCATCGGCGCCGCGCCATTCGAACGCTCCGACGGGCGCACCACCCACCGCAACGGCACCCGCCCACGCACGTTGACCACCACGGCCGGGGACCTGGATTTGAAGATCCCGAAGCTGCGTGCCGGCACGTTCTTTCCCGCGCTGCTGGAGCGCCGCCGGCGGGTCGACCAGGCGTTGTTCGCGGTGGTGATGGAAGCGTATGTGCACGGGGTGTCCACCCGGAAAGTCGACGATCTCGTCAAGGCGCTTGGCGCGGACTCCGGCATTTCCAAGTCCGAAGTCTCTCGTATTTGCGCCAGCCTCGACGCGGAGGTCGGGCAGTTCCGCGACCGCTCCCTGTCGACTCACGACTTCCCGTATGTGTTCCTCGACGCGACGTACTGCAAAGCCCGGGTGAATCACCGCATTGTGTCCCAAGCGGTCGTCGTCGCGGTCGGTGTCGCCGCCGACGGACGCCGGGAAGTCCTCGGATTCGATGTCGGAGACACCGAGAACGAGCCGTTCTGGACCGGCTTCCTGCGGTCGTTGAAGGCCCGCGGGTTGGACGGCGTGAAGCTGGTCATGTCCGACGCGCACACCGGGCTGAAGAAAGCCATCGGGACCGTGTTTCAAGGCGCCAGCTGGCAGCGCTGCCGGGTGCATTTCATGCGCAACGTGCTCGCCGTCGTGCCCAAGGGCAGCCAGGAAATGGTCGGCTCGATCATTCGCACCATCTTTGCCCAGCCCGACAAGGAACACATCCTGAAGCAGTTCGGCGAGGTCACCACGATGCTGCAGCGTTCACACCCCAAGGTCGCACTGATGCTCGTCGACGCCCAACACGACGTGCTCGCGTTCGCTGACTTTCCGCAGCGTCACTGGCGGCAGATCTGGTCCACCAACCCGTTGGAACGCGTCAACAAGGAGATAAAGCGCCGCACCGACGTCGTCGGCGTGTTCCCGAATCCTGCGGCGCTCCTCCGGCTCGCCGGGGCCGTGCTGGTCGAGCAGCACGACGAGTGGGAAGCCGCCGACCGGCGCTACTTCTCCGAAGCGTCCATGCTCGAACTCACGATCATGAACGCCCGGCCCGAAACCGTCGAGCAGGTGACCGCACTCCCCGAGCTGAAGGCCGCCTAAACTAAAACAACTGACCCGCACGGTGTTGAGAAACTCCACCACTCAGCGGGACGTGACCGCCCACCGGGTCTCGACAGGCTCGACCAACGGGTTCAGAACGACCAACGGAATCGGAACGACGACCGGTCTCGACACGCTCGACCAATTGGATCGGAACGACCAACGGGTTCGGAACGACGACGGGTCTCGACACGCTCGACCAACGGAATGAGAACGACCAACGGGATGGGATCGACCGACGAGTCTCGACCGGCCCAACCAACGGGACTGCGCCTCAGCCAGCAGCAGTGGCGTCGCCGTTTTCGGCGGCCCGCAACTCCTGACGCACGAGGCGACGCTCGCGCTGCTTGTCGGGATCCGGCAGTGGAACGGCGGCGAGCAAACGCTGCGTGTACGCCTCACGCGGGTTCCGCAGAATCTCGTCACGTGTGCCCGTCTCGACGAGCTTGCCGTGATGCATCACCGCGATGCGGTCAGCGAGCACGTCGATGACCGCCAGGTCGTGGGTGATGAACAGGCAGGCGAAGTTCATCTCTTTCTGGAGCTCCTGAAGGAGCACCAACACACGAGCCTGCACCGACACGTCGAGTGCGCTCGTCGGCTCGTCGGCGACGAGCACCTGCGGTCCGAGTGCAAGCGCACGCGCGATGCCAACGCGCTGCTTCTGTCCACCCGAGAGTTCGTGTGGATATCTGCTGCGGTAGTTGCGCGGCAGCTCGACGCTGTCGAGCAGCCTCTCGACCTCCGCGCTGAGCGCGGCCCCCGCGAAGCGTCCGGCCAACAGCAGCGGCTCTCCAATGCTGTCGCCGACTTGCCTGCGCGGGTTGAGCGAGGATGAGGGGTCTTGAAACACGATTCCGACATTCTTGTGCAGCCGACGGATGTCCTCACGGCGGGCCTTCGAGATGTCCTCACCCGCCACGACCAATCGGCCTTCGGTGATGGGCAGTAGACCGATCGCTGCCCGGCCCAGTGTGGTCTTCCCCGACCCCGACTCACCGACCAGGCCAAGCACCTCGCCCTCACAGATGGTCAGATTGATATGATCCGCAGCGCGGAAAGCGGCAACCCTGCCACTCTTCGGATATTCGATGGAGACATCGTCGAACTCGACGACGACGGGACGCCCGTTCGCTCGAGCCCGTGCCTCGGCCTGCTTCGACGAGGCCTCGGCGAGGCGCTCATTCAGCTCGATGCGTTCGGCGAGTTCGGTGTCGACATCACCATCGTGTGCTCCGCCGAGCTCGATTCCTCCGGCGAGCGCCGCAGTGATGTCGATATCGTCATCGCCGCGTTGACCGAGGTGCGGAACCGCGGCGAGAAGGGCAATCGTATACGGATGCTGCGGCGCGCGGAAGATCTGCTCAACAGTGCCCGCTTCGACGATCACGCCTCGACGCATGACCGCGATGTGGTCTGCCAGGTCGGCGACTACCCCCATGTCATGGGTAATCAGCAGGATGGCACTGTCGAGACGGTCGCGCAGGCTACGCAGCAGATCAAGAATCTCGGCCTGCACTGTCACGTCTAAGGCCGTGGTCGGCTCATCGGCGATGAGAAGTTTCGGATCGCACGCAATTGACTGGGCGATCATGGCCCGCTGCAGCTGACCCCCCGACAACTGGTGCGGATACGAGTTGAACGCCTTCATCGGATCGGGCAGTTCCACCATCGCCAGCAGGGCCAGCGCCCGTTGCTTGGCCTCGTGCGGCGAAAGCCCGAAGTGCAGCCGCACCGTTTCGACGATTTGGAACCCGATCGTGTAGACGGGGTTCAACGCCGTCATCGGCTCCTGAAAGATGACGGCGACCTGACGCCCGCGCACATGCCTCATCTGGGCCGGTTTCAGCCCGCTCAGCTCGCGCCCGTCGAGTTTGATGCTGCCGGCGATGCGGCTGTTCTCGGGTAGGAGATCAAGGATCGCCATCGAGCTCGCGCTTTTTCCTGAACCCGACTCCCCCACGATCGCGAGCACCTCGCCGGGGGCGATCCGATAGTTGAGTTTCGAGGCCGCTGGAATCCATACTCCGTCCACGCCGAAGTCAACGCTCAGGTCGACGACTTCCAAGACCGGCTGTTGGGTGCTCATCGAAGTGTCCATGAAATCTTGTTCCCTTCCGCGAATACTGCGACCATTGCCCCATGCACTCCAGGCACCCCCTGCGTCCCGCTCCCCCGGTCGACCGGGTGTGCGTCACCTCGCGTTTCAATCGCGTACTCGCTCTGGTCGTTTGGGCATTGGCTGCGCTGATCGTGGCCGGCCTCGCCGTCGCGACACCCGACACCTGGCTCGTGTCGGTGATCCCTGCTGCATGGGTCAGCGTTCTGGCCTGGGTCGCACTCTGGCAGCCGAACATCTGCGTCGACAACGACGGCGTCGAACTGCGCAACGTCTTTCAGACGGTTGCCGTGCCGTGGCCGGCGCTCATCCACGTCGACACGAAATATGCGCTGACGCTGTATACCCCCGGTCACAGCTATTCGGCGTGGGCCGCACCGGCCCCCGGACACATGACGAGCGTGCGGGCTGCACGGCACGACGCTCACTCCGCTGGCGGCACGCACCCTCACTCCGACGGCGGCATGCGACCCGGCGACCTGCTCGGCACCGATTCCGGCCAGGCCGCCCACGTGGTTCGACGCCGGTGGGCGGAGCTGCAGGGTCGCAACGCGATCGAGGTCGGTGTTGCCGAACGCACTCCGGTCGTGGTCTCGGTGCATTGGTACACCCTGACAGCCGTCGTGCTGCTCTCGGCAGGCTCGCTCGCGGTTGCGCTGCTCACGTAGACGGATGCACCGGCGCAGGCCACTCACCGGATCACCGCACCCGCCGGGTCACTGGGTTCCGCGCTCTCGTCGGGTTCGTCAGGTCCGTCGGGTTCGGGGAACATCTCCTGCATTGCCCGGAGCTTGAAACGCCGGTGCCGGGGGTCAAACGCGTCACGCAGGCCGTCCCCGACAAAGTTCACCAACAGCGCCAACGAGACGATGAACGCGCCAGGCCACCAAAACAGCCATGGGCGTGTTTGAAATGCCGTCTGGTTCGAGCTGATCAAGAGGCCCAGCGACACGTCGGGCGGTCGAATGCCGTAGCCCAGGTAGCTCAGCGCGGTCTCCAGCAGAATCGCCGACGCCATGATGAGCGTCGACGACACGATCACGACTCCCATGGCATTCGGCAGGATATGCGTGAAGATGATGCGCCGATCGGAGGCTCCGGCGACGCGTGCCGCCTCGACGAATGGTCGTTCTCGCAGCGACAGAAATTCGCCGCGTACCAGTCGAGCGATGCCCATCCAGGAGAAGAAGCCGAGCATGATCGCCAGCAAGAGCGCTCCGAGCCCGCCGGCGAAGTGGCCGACGACCGATCCGATCACGAGAGCGGGAATGACAATGAACACGTCGGTCAGGCGCATCAGCACGGCATCGACGGTACCTCGGTAGTAGCCGGCGATGGCGCCGATGATCACGCCGACGATGCTCGCGATTCCACCCAGCACCACCATGACGAGAGCGGAGTTCAAAATGCCCCGCATCGTCATGGCGAAGTAGTCCTTGCCGATGCGGTTTTGCCCAAACGGATGCTCCCCCAGCTGAATGCCGGATCCGCCGAGCCAGGTGGGCAGCAGCGACAGTGTTGGCGCACCCTGATTGACCTGATCGTTCAGGCCCTGGTAGCCGTATTTCCACCAGCCGGGGATCGGACCGATTCCGATAGCGGCCAGCGCGAAGGCGACGATGATGATAACGAGCGCGCCCGAGAGCACGGCCAGCTTGTTATTCAAGAATCGGCGGGCAATCAGCCGCCCTTGACTCTCGGATGCCACGCTGGCCGGAACGATGCGTTCGCCCGCGGCATCCGGAGGAAGATTGGTCGCCATTATCGAACCCTCACTCGTGGATCAAGGCTGGCATACGCGAGGTCGGCCAGGAAGTTGAACAGAATGGCCATGCTGGCAATCACCAGGAAGTAACCCATTACCGGGTTCAGGTCTCCCCGGCTCAGCCCGGTGTTGAAAAGTGCGCCCATGCCGGGGATTGCGAACACGGTTTCGGTGATGATGGCGCCACCCAAGAGCGCTCCGACATCGAAAGCGATCAGCGTGGTGATGGGGATCAGCACGTTGCGGAACGCATGGCGCACGATCACCGTGCGTTCGGGAAGCCCCTTGGCTCGGGCCGTGCGGATGTAGTCCTGGCCCAGCGTTTCCAGCATTCCGGCACGCGCATAGCGGGTGTATCCGGCAAACGAGATGAGCAGCAGTGCGATCGTGGGCAACACGAGGTGGGTGAAGCTATCGATACCGCTGATCCAGATGTCGCCGTCGAGGTTCGGCGTCGATGATCCGACCGTGGCAATCGGACGTCCACCGATCTGGTCGTTGGCGAGATAGGCGGGCCACGATTGCATGTACCGGTCAATCAGAATGAGCGAGGCCGACCCGAGTGCAGTCACCAGTCCGACCCGCATGTTCTGACCGCGATCGTAGCCACCCACCAGGAAACCGCTCAGCAGCCCCACCCCAATGGTGGCCAGGCCGAGGATTGCAATCGTTCCGATGCTTGAAATGTCAAGCAAAGGCTGCAGCAGGAAATAGCTGACGACGGCGATGACCGCGTTGATGCCCGCGGTGAGCAGCGCCCGTCGCTGGCGCACCCCCGCCATCAAAGCGGTGCTCCCCACGGCGATCGCGGCCACCAGAACCACCAGTCCCACGGGGCCAATACCGGGATTCATGAACCAACCGGTGGCGGACATCACCCAGAGAAGCACGCTGGTGCTCAGCCCCGAGATGGCGAAGACGATCAGGCGGCGTTGTCGATCACCGCCGATCAGCGACTGCCAGATGGCACCGACGCCGATGCCAATAATGATCAGCCAAACGGTGCCGATCACGGGATCGTCCAGAAAGTTGTTGAAGGTGATCGCCACGAACTCTTTGAGCAGCACGGCGACGAGGAATGCCGGCAGCGAATAGAGGAAGAAGCTGACAAAGGTCATGGTGTTGTCGAGGCCGCTGTACTGCCGCAGTGCGGTCACGATTCCGATCGTGATCCCGAAGACGACGGCGAGCAGCAAGGCCAGTGTCACCAACTGCACGGTCGAGCCCAAGGCCTGAGGCAGCAGGGCAACAACCGGTGAATTCGAGATGGTCGACCCCAGGTCGCAGGTGCCTGCAAAAGGAATCAGGCACTTCGCGGCCCCGCCGAGCCATAGCACCCAGCGCAGCGGTGGAGGCACGTTGAGGTCAAGCAACTCCACGCGTGCTGCGATCAGTCCGGCCCGGTTGGGTGAGCTACTACCCCGCAGATCTTGGAGCGGATCGACCGAATACGCGACGAGCATATACATCATGAACGACGCTGCGAGAAGAATGAGCACCGAGACGAGGATGCGCCTCAGAATGAAACTCACCATACGAAGACCTCCAGAAGCGACTGAGGAACGTGTGGCCGTGGTCCACGGCCACGAAACCGGTCCCCGCGCACGGCGCGCGGGGACCGGTGAGGGCCGAGGCTACTTCGTGGCCTTGACGCTCCACTCCCAGAAGTTCCAGAAGGGCCCATTCTGGTTACCCATGAACTTCACGCCATCAACCTTGCTGCCGACCCCGAAGACTCCCGGCAGCTGGAACAGCGGCAGTCCATAGGCGTCAGCGAAGGTCTGCTTGTCGATTTGCATCTGCAGGTCGACGAGCTTCGACTTGTCGAGGGTCGACTGGGTTTCGTTGGCCAGGTCGCCGGTTCCCGGGTACTGGTTGTAGTTTCCACCGCTGCCGACCGGCCCGAAGATCTGCGGGATTCCAGCCGTTCCAGCGCCGGGAGCGATCCAACCGAACAGCACCGCGTCATAGGTTCCGTCGCCGAGCTTCGTTCCCCAGTCGGGGCTGCCTGCGTCGACGATTGTGAAGCCGGCCTTCGTGGCCGACGCCTGGATGGCCTGGAACTCGTCGACCCGGTTGGGGTTCTTCGTGTTGTACATCAGCTTCACTTCAGGCGTTTTTCCTGCGAGAAGGGCCTTCGCACCGTCGATGTCGACCTTGTCGTAGGCGTCTGACCCATTCATCTTGATCGCATCTGCATATTCCGGCTGGTTGGGCAGGAACATCTGCGAGTCGAGCACCTTGGCCTTGTCATTGATCGGAGTGACGATCGAGTCGAGGATCTGCTGGCGCGGGACGGTCTTCAGGAAGGCCTCACGCACGGTCTTGTCGGAGAAGACGCCGGCTGCGCTGAAGGTGAGGTCGAGGTGGTCATACGACACCTGGTCACCCGTGAGAATCGTCGCCTTTGCAGCAGTGAGCGCTTGAATCGTGTTGGCATCGGCCTGGGGGCTGATGATGTCAACCTCACCGTTCTGGAGTGCCGTCACCTGGGCGCTGGCGTCCCCGATGAAGCGAAATACGACCTTGTCGACCTGTGGCATCAGACCGGCCACGTATTTGTCGTTGCGCACCATCGTGAGCGACTGTCCGGGTGTCCAGGCCGAGACCATGAACGGGCCGCTGGAGACCAAAAGATCGGGGTCGTTCGGCAATGCGGTCATGTCATACCCGGTGTTGACGAAGTCCGCGGCCTTCTTGAACTCCGCGTTGGGTGCCACGGGCGCCGCCGGGTCACCGGCCGGAAGGCTCGCGATCAGTTTCGTCAGGTCTGCGGCCGAGGCGAGACCTGCCTTCTTGGCGACGATGTGTGCCGGCTGCGCAATGGGGTTAATCAGTTCCCAGTCGACATACGGCTTCGAGTAGACCAGCGTGATTGTCTTGTTGTCATCGCTGACTTCTGGGTAGGCGGTGGTGTCGAGACCGGCCGTGCTGGCTGCAATCGAGAAGTACTGGTTTCCGCTGGTGGCTTCGCCCGTGTCGGGGTTGATTGTCGCGTCGTCGTAGTGACCGGAGCCGATGGCCCAGGCCAAAATCATGTCGTCGGCGGTGATCGGTTCACCATCTGACCATTTGAGGTCGGGGTTGAGGGTGTACTTCACCGTCAGAGGATCGTCGGAGGTCTTCTCAAAGGTGCCGAACTTGTCGTCGTGAACGATCGCGTAGTTGTTGTCGATGTATTGGAATCCCGTGCCATACGAGCCGTTCAGATAGCCCACCTGGCCATTGGTGTCAAGGTTGCCCTGCGGCGTCTGCGAGTTGAGCGACGTGAGGTCGTTGACGACCGCCACGGTGACTGTTCCGCCGGCTGCAGTCGTTGGCTCCGTTTGAGGTGTCGTCGTGCACCCCGCCAATGCGAGTGCCGCAGCACTCAGCACTGCGATCGTGCCGACCGCTCCTCGAGCTCGTTTTCCCTTAATCTGCACTGGGTCCTCCTGTAGTGAGGCGACGCCCGGGTGCATCGTTGCACCCGGCCGCGCAATTACACCTGAGAATAAGCTGAGCAAGATTCATTAAGTAGCGGTTGGCGCAATCGTTACCGAGTGGTGACAAAAAAGGTAGGTCGCTTGGTGCTTTATTGCTTGATTGCCCGCTTTTAAGCACGAAATCGGAGTTGTGGTCGTTATCCGTGACGGATAACGACCACAACTCCGATCTCGCGAGATGCGACGTCGAGGAGAGAGTTAGCTTTCGAAGGCTTCCGGCGGCGGGCAGGCGCAGACCAGGTTGCGGTCCCCGTAGGCCTGGTCGATGCGGCGCACCGGCGGCCAATACTTATTGCGCACCAGCGTGTGCACCGGGTATACCGCGGTCTCACGGGTGTAGGCATGAGCCCACTCCCCCTCGATCACCGACTGCGCGGTGTGCGGGGCACCCTGCAACGGGTTGTCGTCGGCGGGCCAGACGCCCGCGGCGACGGCATCCGCTTCGGCCTTGATCGCGATCATGGCGTCGATGAAACGGTCGATCTCACCGAGGTCTTCGCTCTCGGTCGGCTCGACCATGAGGGTGCCGGCGACCGGGAAGCTCATCGTTGGAGCGTGGAAGCCATAGTCGACGAGACGCTTGGCGACATCGTCGACGGTCACACCGGTCGCCTCGGTGAGCGGGCGCAGATCGAGAATGCACTCGTGTGCGACCAGCCCGTTGTCGCCGGAGTAGAGCACCGAGTAGTGCTCGTTCAGGCGCGTGGCGACATAGTTTGCGGCGAGCACTGCGGCGCCGGTCGCGCGCTTCAGCCCGTCGGATCCCATCATGCGCACGTAGGCCCACGAAATCGGCAGGATGCTCGGGCTGCCGTAGGGCGCGGCCGAAACCGGTCCACCACGGTGCTCGATCATGCTGCCCGTCGGCGTGCCGTCAACCAGATAGTGAGCTGCGCTTTGTGCGAGCGGGTGGCCGGGCAGGAACGGCGCAAGGTGAGCCTTGGCCGCGACCGGACCGACACCCGGTCCGCCGCCACCGTGCGGAATGCAGAACGTTTTGTGCAGGTTCAAGTGCGACACATCGCCGCCGAAGTCGCCGAACCGCGCGAAACCAAGCAGCGCATTGAGGTTGGCGCCGTCGACATAGACCTGGCCGCCGGCCTCGTGCACGGCCTGCGTGATGGCTGTGACCTCGTGCTCGTAAACGCCGTGTGTCGACGGGTAGGTGATCATGAGTGCGGCCAGGTTCTCGGCGTGCTCGGCGATCTTCGCGCGCAGGTCGCCCAGGTCGACGTTGCCGAGCTCGTCACAGGCGACGACGACAACCTTCATGCCGGCCAGCACGGCCGAGGCGGCGTTGGTGCCGTGCGCACTCGACGGAATGAGGCAGACGGTGCGCTGGCTGTCACCTTTTGAGAGGTGGAAGCCGCGGATGGCGAGCAGGCCGGCAAGCTCGCCCTGGCTGCCGGCATTCGGCTGCAGCGACACGGAGTCGTAGCCGGTGACATCGCTCAGCCAGTTTTCGAGCTGGTGGATCAGCGTGAGGTACCCCTCGACGTCGGCGCGCGGCGCGAAGGGGTGGATGTTTGAGATCTCGGGCCAGGTGACGGCCTCCATCTCGGTGGCCGCGTTCAGCTTCATGGTGCACGAACCGAGCGGGATCATGCCTCGGTCGAGTGCGTAGTCGTTGTCCGCCAGGCGCTTGAGGTAGCGCATCATGCTCGTCTCCGAGCGGTGCGTGTTGAACACGGCATGCGTGAGGTACTCGCTTGTGCGGTCCAGCTCCGCCGGGAGGCCCCGTGTGACACAAGCGAGGTCGGCGTGACCGAACGCATCCCGTGCGGCAAAGACGCCGAGCACGGTGATCAGATCGCTCGTGGTGGTGGTTTCATCAACGGCGATGCTGACGGTATCGGCGTCGACCAGGTAGAAGTTGAGGTCGGCAGCGGCAGCCACTTCGAGCACGGATGCCGCCCGACCCGGAACCGACACCTGCACGGTGTCGAAGAAGGTGTCGTTGGTCACGGTGACCCCGGCGCCACGGAGGGCGGCGACAAGCTGGCCGGCCCGCTCATGCACCTGGCTGGCGATCTCTTTCAGCCCGGTCGGACCGTGGTAGACGGCATACATGCCGGCCATGACGGCCAGCAGAACCTGGGCGGTGCAGATGTTCGACGTGGCCTTGTCCCGCCGGATGTGCTGCTCGCGCACCTGCAGCGACAGCCGGTAGGCGGGGTGGCCGGCCGCGTCGACGCTCACCCCGACCAGGCGGCCGGGCAGCTGGCGCTCGAGCCCCTTGCGCACGGCCATGTAGCCGGCGTGCGGCCCGCCGAAACCCATTGGCACGCCGAAGCGCTGGCTGGTGCCCACGGCGACATCCGCGCCGAGTTCGCCGGGAGAGGTGATCAGGGTCAGTGCAAGCAGGTCGGCGGCGACGACAGCGAGGGCGCCCTGGTTCTTCGATGCCGCGATCACGGCAGCGGGATTCCAGACCCGGCCGGATGCGGCGGGGTACTGCACGAAGATACCGAAGTGCTCGCCGAGGGCTGTGGCGAGAGTATCTACGGGGGCCTCGGCGAGGGTCTCGACAGGCTCGACCAACGGAGTCGGCTCGACCAGCGGGGTCGACTCGACCAACGGAGTCGGCCCGACCAACGGGGTCGGCTCGACCGGCGGGGTCGGCTCGACCGGCGGGGTCGGCTCGACCGGCGGGGTCGACTCGACCGGCGGAGTCGACTCGACCGGCGGAGTCGGCCCGACCGGCGGAGTCGGCCCGACCAGCGCGGCGAGAGCGACCTCGACGATTTCGATGCCCACGGCATCCGCTCGGCTGTAGAGCAGCGCCTTCGTCTGCGGCAGGGTGTCGGCGTCGACGATGAAACGGCGTGACGCCGACTTCGAGGCGCGGCGGGTGAGCAGCATGCCCTCGACCACTGCGGTCGATTCGTCGAGCATTGACGCGTTCGCGGTGGTCAGTCCCGTGAGGTCGGCGATCATCGTCTGGAAGTTGATCAGCGCTTCCAGACGTCCCTGCGAGATCTCGGGCTGGTAGGGCGTGTAGGCCGTGTACCAACTCGGGTTCTCGAGCACGTTGCGCTTGATCACGGCGGGCGTGATCGTGTCGTAGTAGCCCAGTCCGATCATCGATCGCTTCACGGTATTGCGGTTCGCGAGAGCCCGCAGCTCGGTGATAGCTTCCCGCTCGGTTGCCGCGGGGGGCAGTGTGCTGTCCTCTGCGGCGCGGAAGGCTTCGACCTGGATCGAAGTCGGAACCGCCGCGGTGACGAGTGCCTCGACGGAGTCATAGCCGAGCGTGGCAAGCATGCGTGCCTGAGCGGGAGCATCCGTACCGATGTGGCGTTGGGAGAAAGCCTGTGACATGGGAGTGAAACCTGCGCGTTTCTGAATCTGGGCGGGACGGGGCTGGGTACGGGGATGCCGAGGGTGACTATTCGCCGACGAGGGCGGTGTACTCGGCGTAGCTGAGCAGTGGTGGCAGATCGGTGTACGACACCTTGATCAGCCAGCCGGTACCGAACGGGTCGCTGTTGACCAGCTCAGGGGCGTCGACGACGGCGTCGTTGATCTCGGTGACGGTGCCGGTGACCGGCGCAAAAAGTTCGCCGACCGATTTCGTCGACTCGATCTCGCCCACGACGGTGCCGCTGGCAACAGCGGATCCGACGGCGGGGAGTTCCACGAAGACCACGTCGCCGAGCTTCTCAGCGGCGTAGGCGGTGATGCCGACGGTGGCGACGCTGCCGTCCAGGTCAAGCCATTCGTGCTCTGCGGTGTAGTGGAGTTCGGTTTTGTCAGCCATGAGAGATCCAATCGGGGATGTGGGGTGTGGCGATTTGGGAGTGAGCGAGGTTCGTTGAGTTAGAGGGAGCGTTTGTAGAACGGAAGCTTTGTCACGGTGACGGGAATGCGCGTGCCGCGCACGTCGACGAACAGTTCGGTCCCGAGCTGCGCAAGCGCGGGAGCGACGTAGGCCATCATGATCGGATGCCCGAGGGTTGGCGACAGGGCACCGCTCGTGATCACGCCCTCAGCCTGTGTGGCGTCGGCCGAACTGAAGAGCTCATAGTCGGCGCGGCCCGCCCGCTTGCCGGTGCCGACGAGTCCGACGAGCACACGAGCCGTGCCACTCGGGCCTTCCTCGCTCGCGGCGCGACCGATGAAATCAGTCTCCTTGGCCAGGTTCACGACCCGGCCAAGGCCGGCCTGGGCGGGAAAGATGGTAGTGCTGAGCTCATGACCATAGAGCGGCATGCCGGCCTCGAGTCGCAGCGTGTCACGGCTCGCGAGACCGGCCGGCACGAGGCCGTGCTCGGCACCGGCTGACGCGAGTGCGTTCCAGAGGGCGAGGGCGGCATCCGTCTGGATGTAAATTTCGAAGCCGTCTTCACCGGTGTACCCGGTGCGGGCGACAAGAATCGGCTGGCCGGCGAAGAGTGCGGTGGTGGCCCGGTAGTAGCCAAGCTGGTCAAGAGCGGCACTGAAGTTGTCGAGCCCGGGTGTCGATTCGAGAATGGCTCGGGAGACGGGGCCCTGCACGGCGATGAGGGCGTACTGGTCGCTCTCGTCAGTGACCGTCACGTCGAACCGGGTTGCCCGCTCGGCCAGGGCGGACGCCGCGGGGAAGCGGTTGCCGGCGTTGGCTACGACGAGGAAGCTCGTGTCACCGAGGCGGTAGACCACGAGGTCGTCAATGATGCCGCCGGATTCGTTCAGCAGCAGGCTGTACTTGGCCTGGCCGAGCGTCACGGCCGAGATCTTGCCGGCGAGAGCGTAGTCGAGGTAGGCCGCGGCATCCGGGCCTTCGACCATGATTTCGGCCATGTGGGAGAGGTCGAATAGGCCGGCCGCGGTGCGCACAGCGTGGTGCTCGGCCAGATCACTGGAGTACCGCACGGGCATCTGCCAGCCGGCGAAGTCGGTGAAGCTGGCGCCCGCGTCGAGATGAGCCTGGTGCAGGGGCGAGAAACGCTCAGTCGCGTTTTCTGGGGTGCTGGTGCTGTCGGATGCCGAGGTCATGAGTTCTCCGGTCGTCACCGGCCGGGGCCAGTGAGAGTTGCCGAGGCTCGGTCGAGCCCCGTGGGAACTCCCCCTCTGTCATCCGGCCTGAGAGCTTCACCACACCCGTGACGGGCGTGACTTTCACCTTGGGCGAGATTAACGCCGTAAAGAGTCTGGGTCTCGACGAGCGCGACCTAGATTTCGCTACGCTCAATCTACTTTTCAGAGTGGCCAGTTCGATGCGGTACGAGTACCTGAGAGATTGTCGGGGAGGATTGCTCCTTCGGTGTTCGCTCGTCGTCTGACGTCGAACTCTCCCGCATCGACCATGTTGGCCCGGTTTTCAGTTGTCGTTGACGCAAAAAGCATGCGCTCACAGCATAGACCGTCCCCGTGCGCCAGTCCTCCATCACGAGGGTGCAGCTCCCGCCGGATTGCGCCGACGGGCGCCCCGAGAATTTCACGAGTTGCAGCACTCAACTCAAAAGTGGGGAGTTAGCTCCCTCGTTGAGGGGGCACTATTTTCAGTAGCTTGCACAGAGAACCCACCCATTGTGACCGGGGCGAACGCGCCCCCGAGGAGTTTTTTGTGAAGAAGCGTTTCCACCCGCGGTCAGCGACTGTCGCTGATTCTGCGGCCTCCCCCAGCGGATTGCGTCGTCATGTGCGACGCCTGATCGCCGCCTCCAGTGCCGCCGCCGTACTCGTCGCCGTTGCGGGATTCGGCGCCGTTACTGCGAACGCGCAGTCCGTGGGTGTTCAGACAGGCAACGTTGGAGCCCCCGCCGGCTGGGGTAACAGCACGTACGCACAACTCAACTACCTCCACTCCGAGGGTGAATTCATCGCCATTGCCGCCGGCGATCTGTCGTCACTCCTGCTCCGCGCCGACGGAACAGTCACGGCGAGCGGAGTGATCGAGGGAACAAACGCAGCCACTGCTATTCCGGCTGGACTTACGGGAGTGACAGCCATCGCCGCCGCCGACACACACATGGTGGCGTTGAAGAGCGACGGCACGGTCGTGGCGTGGAACAAGAATGGCGAGCTCCCCGTGCCTCCCACGCTCCGCGCCACAGCGATCGCCGCCGGCGGGTCGCGCACACTGGCGTTGACAACCACCGGAACGGTTGTCGCCTGGGAGCTCGATGGCACGCCCACATGGGTAGCCGAACTCTCCGGTCTGAGCGGCATCACCGCGATCGCCGCGGGAAAACAGCACGGACTCGCGTTGAAGAGTGACAGCACCGTCGTTGCGTGGGGCATCGGTGGCGGAGAATCCGTGCCGGCTGGCCTGACGGGCGTGACCTCGATCGCCGCAGGCTGGGAACACTCCTACGCGGTGAACGCAACTGGAGGCGTCGTGGCCTGGGGCGGGAACTACTTTGGCGAGACCACGATTCCGTTGGCAGCGCAGTCTGGTGTGACCGCAGTGGCCGGTGGCTTCCACCACGCCCTCGCGTTGAAAAGTGATGGAACCGTTGTCGGCTGGGGAACCTACGACCCCGCCGCTGCCACACCGCCAGCTGGTCTGACCGGGATCACCGCGATCGCTGCAGGGCGTTCGCACTCCATGGCACTCCGCTCAGCTCACCCGGATTGGGTCGCCCAGGACCCCCCGGCGAGCGCTATCGGAACCCAGAACTTCAGCTACACGTTCGTAGCGACGGGTGCGCCCCTGCCGACGTATACCCTCAAGGCGGGGTCGACATTGCCCAGTGGAGTCTCGCTCTCATCTGCTGGCGTGCTCTCCGGAGTGCCCTCAGCGGGTGGCACGTTCTCGTACACGGTTGTTGCTACTAACAACGGCTCGTCCGTTGAAAGCGGCCCGCACGGCCTCTCTGTTCAGATGCATCCGGTGTTCGCCTTCGGAAACACCCCGCCAGCCAACGGTTCCATCAACACGGCTCTGGCAAGCTACCAATTCACGACCGGGGCGGTTCCTGCTGCGACGTATAACCTGGCGTCCGGGTCGCTGCCGAGCGGCGTCACGATCTCCACCACAGGGCTGCTCAGCGGAACCCCCACGACCGGCGGCACGTTCCGCTATGTCGTTCGAGCCGCCAACGGCGGCATTCAGGATGGCTACAGCTCGGAGTACACGCTGACGATTGTGTCCGGTCCGGCTTTTGCCAACCAGAGCCCGGCGACCAGCACCCGAATCAGCGTTGCCTACGCCCCCTACACGTTCACCGCTGGGGGCACCCCCGTCCCGACGTTCGCGGTGACTGCGGAGTCCCAACTGCCCGACGGCATGTCACTCTCACCGTTTGGCGTGCTGTCCGGCACACCGACCGAGACCGGAGACTTCAGCTATACGGTTGTGGCCAGCAACGGCTACGGGGCCGACGCGGTGTCACTGCCGAAGACGTTGCAGGTGAACAGTATCCCCGCGCTGGTCGATAGCACTCCGCCGAACTCCGGCCGTGTCGGGACGGCCTCTGACTCGTATGCCTTCACCGCTACGGGCTTTCCGGCCCCGATCTTCGCTGTCAGCAGTGGTGTGCTGCCCGCCGGTCTCACCCTGGATGCTGCAAGCGGGCTGCTCTCGGGCACCCCCACGGCCGGGGGCGAGTTCACCTTCCGAGTGCGCGCCAGCAATAGTGCAGGCGGGGCCACCACCCCTGATCGCACCGTGACCATCTCCCAGGCACCGGCGTTCCTCGCCGACAGCCCGCCGACGACCGGTCAAACCGGGACAGCGTCGACGTCGTACACGTTCGCCGCATCCGGCTTCCCGGCCCCGACCTTCACGGTCTCGTCCGGCACGCTGCCGGCGGGAATGAACGTGGATTCAGCCACCGGCGTGCTCTCTGGCACTCCGACCGCTGGCGGCGAATTCTCCTACACGGTCAGCGCCAGCAACGGCGTCGGTCCGGCTGTCGTCGGGCAGTCGCACACCCTGGTCGTGTCGTCAGCGCCGTCGTTCACCGCGGATCTTCCCCCGCTGGCCACGGCCGTCGACGCCGACTATGAATACACGTTCACCGCATCCGGCTACCCGGCTCCGACGTTCAGCGTCGTCGGAGACGTGCCGGGGGGCCTCACTCTCTCGGCAGGAGGAGTGCTCTCCGGTACCCCGACCACGGTGGGTTCGTTCACGTTCTCGGTCAACGCGAGCAACGACGTGGACCCGGATGCGGAAGGCGACGAACACACCGTCGTTGTCGGGCCCGGTGCGCTTGCAGCAGTCGTGGTCGCTCCGCAATCGCCGGGCTCCACCACATATGCGGTGGCCGCTGGTGAACCGTTGACCTTCACGGCCACCGGCCAGGATGCGCATGGAAACACCATCGCAGGGCTCGTCCCGACCCTGGCCACAGCCCAGGACGACGACGCGACCACCGATCTGATCGACGGCGACACCGTCACCTTCTACCAGGCCGGAACCCACACCGTCACCCTGGCGATCGGTGGGTTCAGCGTCTCAGTCCCCGTGACTGTGCACGCCACCACGCTGGCCACGATGACGTTGATCCCGAACGCCACGACCGTTTCTCAGGGTGGCTCACTCACACTCCGCGTTGCGGGAGCTGACGCCTTCGACAACAGTCTGGGGGACCTGAGCAACCAGGTCACGTTCGCCAGCGATCAGCCGACCGACATCATCAGCGGGAACACGATCACGTTCCCACACGCGTCACCGCACGTGATCACTGCAACGCTCGGGGACATCACCGCCAGCATCCTCGTGGATGTGGTGCCGACGCCCAGCGACGAGCCCAGCGACACCCCCGTCGTCACGACTCCCGCTGCGACCCCGGTCACCCCGGCACTCGCCTCGACCGGTTTTTCTCTAGGTTCGATGCTGCTGCCCGGCCTCGGCTTGCTGGTGTTGGGGCTGGGACTGATGGCCGGTATCCGCCGCCGCTCACGAGCCTGACCTCGCAGTACCCGGGCGGGGCCGCACGTTCTCGCCGAGACGTGCGGCCCCGCCCTCTGCGTGCTGACGACGAAGTTCCTCGCGCGGCATCCGGCAGCCGTGCCGAGTGCAGACAGCGAAGGGACGCGGTTCTGTGCTGGCTAGTGGATATCCGCGCTACCGAGACCTGACGCCGCGGCCTACGACGTGAATACCTTGTACAGGAATTCGCGATGGTTCGGGTTATCGACGGCCACCACCACGACGCGGTGGTCGGCCGACGTGAAGACACCGGTGGACTTTCGGTCGTCAGCGTGCCACGATTCCTCGACAAAGCCGGCAACGGTCAGCTGATCGCGAGCGGTGACGGCCGCTGCCGAGACGTCATCCACGGTCATCCAGACCAGCCACGCACCGTGACCGTCGTTGCCGTGACTCTCGTTGCCGTGACTCTCGCTGCGTTCGACCGTCCCCGACACCACCGGGACAGACCTCGGGAAGTCAGCGGGCAGTGTCGCGTTGCCCGTTTCTGGCACCTCCTGCGTAGCCGTGGCCGATGCTCGGGGGGTTGGCAGCGCGGTGCCCGCTGCGGCTGGCGGCGCGGCGGTAAGGCCGTCACCGGACGGGGCGCTCGGCGCCTCGGCAGAGCAG
Organism: Leifsonia psychrotolerans; assembly: GCF_013410665.1. Taxonomy (NCBI): domain Bacteria; kingdom Bacillati; phylum Actinomycetota; class Actinomycetes; order Micrococcales; family Microbacteriaceae; genus Glaciibacter; species Glaciibacter psychrotolerans. The sequence goes on from NZ_JACCFM010000001.1 coordinate 1,684,829, forward strand.
CCGAGGAGGCCGAGGCCGAGGGCGGCCGTCATGGTGGCTGCGAAGCCAAAGGTCGTGGCACGAGAGGCCATGGTCAAACTCCAGGTGATGAACGGTGCGAGCAATGAACGGCCTGTGGTTTCTGAGCCGGGCCGAGAAAATTAGACATGACTCGGCCGACCGGGACAGCCACGCGGGCCTGAAAAGTCCAGAGTGTCGAAAGAGCAGCTACAAAGCTTAGCAAACGGGTGGCTGGCGCTTAGGCCCAGCCCAGTTCGCCGAGTCTGGCATCGTCGAGTCCGAAGTAGTGCCCGATCTCATGCACGAGCGTGATGCGCACCCGAGCACGCAGTTCGTCGAGTGTGGCGCAGCGCTCTTGCATGTTGTTCTTATAGAGCGTGATGCGGTCGGGCAGTTCGCCGAAGCCGTAGCGCGAGCGCGCGGTGAGCGGATGTCCGCTGTACAGCCCGTACAGACGCGGACGATCCGCGGGCGGCTGGTTCTCGATCAGGATCGCGACGTTCTCGACTCCGCGCACCATCGCAACAGGCAGCGCGTCGAAAACGTCGTTGACCATCTGCTCAAAGTCGGTTTCAGAAATCTCGACCATAGCCTCATCCTGCCACTGGCCACCGGCAAACACCGCGTAGCCTAGGAGATGGACCGCGATTCGCGCGGACCGAGGAAAGGCTTTCCCGTGAACATCACCCTGCTTCGGCATTTCGTTGCAGCCGCCGAGGAACTGCATTTTCCGCGTGCCGCCATCAAGATCAATATTCCGTTGGCGATGATGAATTCGTCGATCGCGAAGCTCGAAGCCGAAGTCGGCCAGCCACTGTTCACGCGCACGAGCGAGGGGACGCGACTGACGAAGGTCGGGGCGGCTCTGCTGGTGGATGCCCGGGCCGAGGTCGCCGCCGCTCCGCCGCCCGTGAAGAAGCCGGCGAACACGGGTGGCAAGGCCAAGGCCTCGAAGGGCAAAGGCCGTGCCCCCGCGGTGAAGGGCGAACCGAAGCCGTACAAGAATCGTCAGGGCCGCTGACCCGCGCCAGCCTTCTGCATAACTCCTGCACCTCGCGGAGGCTGGGCAACGTGCCCCCGGCCCGGCGCGGCCCGGGTTCCCGGCCGAGTGAGGGAGCAGGAGTTATGCCGCGGCAATCGGCATCGGACGCTCCAGCTAGAGTTCTGAGACTTGCCCGGCGTCCACCCGCCAGTGCCGGTCTGTCTGCACGGCTTGGAGCATCCGTCGATCGTGTGTCACCAGCAGCAAAGTGCCCTCATAGGTTTCGAGAGCCTGCTCAAGCTGCTCAATCGCGGCCAGGTCGAGGTGGTTCGTCGGCTCGTCGAGCACGAGCAGGTTGATGCCGCGCGCCTGCAGCAAGGCCAGACCGGCGCGCGTGCGCTCCCCCGGTGACAGTTCGTCGACCCCACGATTCACGTGGTCGGCTTTAAGTCCGAACTTGGCCAGTAGCGTGCGCACCTCGCCGCTGGCCATATCGGGAACAAGGTCTTCGAAGCTGTCGGCCAGGGGACGGCCGCCCACCAGCAGCGATCGCGCCTGGTCGATCTCGCCGATGTGCACGCTCGCGCCCAGGCTCGCCGTTCCGTCGTCGGGATGCTGCTGGCCGAGCAACGCACGCAGCAGCGTGGACTTGCCGGCCCCGTTCGGTCCGGTGATACCGATGCGCTCGCCTGCATTCACCTGCAGCGAAACCGGGCCGAGGGTGAAGGAACCCTGTGTGAACACGGCGTTGCTGAGCGTGGACACGACGGTGCTCGACCGCGGCGCCGAGCCAATCGTGAACTCGAGTTGCCACTCCTTGCGTGGTTCCTCCACCTCGTCGAGCCGGGCGATTCGGCTCTCCATCTGTCGCACCTTCTGGGCCTGCTTCTCGCTCGATTCGGCGGATGCCTTACGCCTGATCTTGTCGTTGTCTGGCGCCTTCTTCATGGCGTTGCGCACGCCTTGGCTCGACCATTCGCGCTGGGTGCGGGCGCGGCCCACGAGGTCGGCCTTCTTCTCAGCGAACTCGTCGTATTTCTCCCGCTGGTGCTTTCGCGCCGTGGCACGCTCCTCGAGATACGAGTCGTAGCCACCGCCGAAGACGCGGTTTGTGTTCTGCGCACTATCGAGTTCGAGCACGCGCGTGACGCAGCGTGCCAGAAACTCGCGGTCGTGGCTGACCAGGATGACGCCGCCGCGCAGGCCCTGCACGAAGGCTTCCAGCCGTTCGAGGCCGTCGAGATCGAGGTCGTTCGTCGGCTCGTCGAGCAACACAATGTCGAAGCGAGACAGCAGCAGGGCAGCGAGGCCGACGCGGGCGGCTTGGCCACCCGAGAGCGACGTCATGAGCGTCTGATCAGTCTGCGCGGCACCAAGGTCGAGGCCGAGTTCGGCGAGAACGACCGGGAGGCGCTCGTCGAGGTCGGCGGCCCCACTGGCCAGCCAGCGGTCGAGTGCGCTCGAGTAGACGTCGGCGGGGTCGCGGCCATCGGGGCGTGGGGTCGGATTCAGTTCACCGAGCGCCTCGGCCGCGGCATCCATGTCGGCCGTCGCCTCAGCGCACCCGGTGCGGCGGGCGATGTAGCCGGCGACCGTCTCGCCGGTCACGCGTTCGTGTTCCTGCGGCAGAGCGCCGACGAAGGCGTCGGACGGCGACAGGCTCACGGTGCCGCCCTGCGGTTCGTCGAGGCCGGCCAGAATGCGCAGCAGGGTGGACTTGCCGGCGCCGTTCGCTCCGACGACCCCGACGACGTCGCCGGGCGCGACAGTGAGGTCGAGCGAATCAAACAGTGTGCGGTGGCCGTAGCCGCCGGCCAGGCCCTGGGCCACGAGTGTTGCGGTCATCCGTCAATTCTCGCAGGGCTGGAGCCACGTCAGTCTCCGCGTGCCCGTCGCACGGTCAATCAAACGCCGACGTTCGTCGACGGTGCCCGGACCCGTGACACGACCGGAGGAAACACTCGCCGCGCGGCGTGACGCCCTCGCCGTCGACCACCAGTGAGCGCACACGGCTTCCTCTACCCTGATCGGAACGCGCTGGCTCGCCTTGACGTATGTGCCGAAGCATCCATGCCCTTCACAACTTCGAGCCGGCCGCGACCGACGACGACGTGCATGCGGCCGCACTGCACTGTTAGACCTTTTTCACCACGCTGGACTTCAGTTGCATCTGGCCAACCCCGTCGACCTTGCAGTCAATGTCGTGGTCGCCGACACCATCGATCAGACGGATGCCGCGCACCTTCGTGCCGACCTTGATCACCCCACCCCCGCTGCCCTTGACCTTCAGGTCTTTCAGCACCGTGACGGTGTCGCCGTCGCTGAGCACGTTGCCCACGGCATCCGTGATCACGCGGGCCGACTGCTCGCCGGACTCGCCGGCCACATCGTCGCCAGCCTGCACGGCCGCCCATTCGTGACCACACATCGGACAGACGAGCAATGCGCCCCCCTCGTAGGCGTGTTCGCTGGAGCATTCGGGGCAGGGCGGGAGCGTCTCATTCACCTCCCCAGGGTAGCCGAGCGACGCCTGACGGCCGTGCCGTGTTCTGCGTCGGCCTGCGTACCTGCGCTGATACCCTCGGGTGCAACGCGGCTGACGCCGACCGACGTTCAGAGGGGGAACCATGCTGTCGAATCTCACGTGGTGGCATCTGCTGATCAGTCTGGGCGTGCTCGCCGTCGTCGCATTCGTCATCGTCATGATCATCGTGGCTGTCGTACGTGCCGTCCGAAAGTCGGCGGCGCCGCCGGTGCACTCGCTTCAGGTCCCTCTCGGTTCGCGGCCGGTGCCGTCAGCGGATCCGACAGTTCAGCTGCAGAAACTCGCAGAGCTGCGCGCCGAAGGCCTGATTTCCGATGCCGAGCATGAGGCGAAACGCACCGAAATTCTCGGGCGACTCTAACGGGAGAGTGCAGCCTGAGGTAGGCCGATCCGCAGTCCGGCCGAGCACGCAGGATGCTGAGCTTCACGATGTTCTTCACCCCTGCGCGCTTCGCCGCCTCGATCACGGCGGCCGTGCCATCGATGTGCCCACGCTGATTCGTCTGGGCACCGTTCTCACGGTTGACGCCCGCGCAATGCGCAACGGTGTCGCATCCGTCAACCGCCGCGGCGAGCGCGTCGGCAAGAACGGTCAACTGTCACGACACACGCGATGCCGACGACGGCGACCAGCGCAGAGCCTGCGGCGGTGAGTGTGTCCTGCCAATCGGGGCCGGCCGTCACGAAGCCGAGGCCATCCGCGCGTTCCCACGTACAGGCCCTCCCCAGTGGCAGCCAGGAGAAGTAGCCGTGCACGTGAACGGCCTCAGAGACCAGCGCGAGCGCAGGCACCGTCGGGTGCGGCCCCTCGACTCGGCACTTGTAGTCGACACCCTTGTTAACCGCACCGGCCCAGGTCTCGCCGACGACCACAACGAATGCGACTGCGCCGACGACGAGCAGCCAGATTCCGATGAGTCGGATGACGCGTCGACGAGTCCCCATCTGGCTAGAGTAGCGGGTTGCAACGCGGGCAATCGTTCCTGCCCACGCACCGTTTTCGACGCGTTCAGCTCGCGGCGTCGGGCGTGAAGTGCACGGCTCAGTCGACGACTGGCTCGCAGATGACCACGGGAATCTCGCGCTCGGTTTTCACTTGATATCCCGCGTAACCGCCGTACACCGCGACAATTTGAGGCCAGAGGTCAGCCCGCTCGGCGGCCGTCGCGGTGCGCGCATGCATGCGCATCGTCTGCCCGCGTACGGTCAACTCGATGTCGGGATGTGCAACCAGGTTCAAATACCACTGCGGTTGCCGATCGTCACCACCCTTGGACGCGACCAGGATGTACCTCTCCTCGTCGTGCAGGGGTGCGGTGAGCATTATCGAGCGGCGGTGTCCCGTCGAACGACCGATGGTGTGCAGTTCGACGGCCGGCATCGCGCCGATTTTCCAGCCGAGTCGACCGCCGGTGACCGCCAGCAACGCGCGATGCGACGCGCTCATCAGTTTCATGCTCAGGTCGGTCGCCCGATAACGGATGCTCATGCTCGACAGCCTAGGCGGGCACGCTCTCCGGCGAGTACGCTCGGTTTTCGGAGGTGGATCATTGTGAAGAAGCAGATGAAGAAGAAGCAGCGCTGGGAAGACCTGAGCCCGTCGCAGAAAGTCGCGACGGTCGTCGCTGGAACAATTCAGATCGCCTTGGCGCTTTCGGCCTGGGTTGACCTTGCTCAGCGTCCGGCTGACGAGGTCAACGGACCCAAGGGCCTGTGGGGCGTCCTCATCGCGGTCAACTTCATCGGCCCAATTGCATACTTCGTGGGTGGGCGTCGCCGCTCGAGCTGAGTGGCCCGGCGAGATGCCGCAGACGTAACAACTCCCCGCTCTACGGCACGAGCGACAGTGCGACGCCGTCGAGAATGTCGTGCTCGCTCGTGGTCACGAACTCGAGGGGCCGACCGACCGCGGACGTGGCCTCCGCGACCCGGCGCAGGATCGTCGACCAGATCGTCGCGCCGGCTGCGATCACGTCAACCCGGCCCGGATGCATGTAGGGCAGCGCCGCTCGTTCGGCCCGGGGCAGGCCGGCGAGAGATTCGCAGGCGGCAAGCACGGTGTGCAGCGGCAGGCGGCTACCGTTGATGGTCTGCGGGTCGTAGCGGGTGAGGCCGAGCGCGTGCGCGGTGATGGTGGTGATGGTTCCGGCCACACCGATCACATCCGTTGTCTGTGAGAGATCCACGATGCCGGCCGCCACGTCGAGGGCCGCCGTGACATCACGACGGATGCCCGCCAGCTCGGTTTCGATAGGCGGGTCGGAGTGCACACTACGTTCGGTCAAACGCACGCAACCGATGTCCATCGAATATGCCGCGTCGGGCGCGCTGCCGCCGAGCACGAGCTCGGTCGAGCCGCCGCCGAGATCGACGATGAGGTGGCGGGCTGCGGCATCCGGGTGAGGCAACGCGGTGAGAGCACCGCGAAAGGAGAGAGCAGCCTCTTCGGTGCCGGGGATGACCTCGGCGGGTACCCCGAGGATGTCCAGCACAGCGTCGGTGAAATCGGCGCGGTTGGCGGCATCCCGGGTCGCCGAGGTCGCGACGAAACGGATCCGCTCCACCTCGTGTTCGCGGCAAATTTCGGCGTAGCGGCGGGTCACCGCGAGAGTGCGCTCCAGCGCGGCGTCGGCGAAGCGCCCGGTGCGATCGACGCCCTCCCCCAGCCGCACCACCTCCAGAGTACGCACGACGTCGCGGAGGCCACCCTGCCCACCGTGCCCGTCGTGCCCCTCGTGCCGCTCTCGCCCCGCGATGTCGGCAATGAGCAGGCGGATCGTGTTCGTTCCACAGTCAATAGCGGCGACTCGGGCCATCGGGGCTCCTCGGTGTGCGGCGGCCAATTCAGCCGCCGGATTGCGATGTTCGACGACGGTGTGTCGACTGAGTCGACGCTATCAAGGATAGGTTTCACACCTCACATGAAAGATTCGCATATTAGTTGTGCTGGGAGCTGGGCATCGCACTCACGGGCGCAGTGGTGGGAAGCGCCCCGGCCGGTGAAACCCAGGTCGTCGCCGTGAGTTGCCATGTCAGTGGCACTCTGGGCAACCCGGTACTCGAGTACACGCTCAAAACGCACTAGCCCTGACGTGAGTCGGTACCGGTCGACTGTCGAAGGGAAGCGGCTCCCGGTACCGTCGTAGTCATGCACATCGACGTACCGACCCCTGCGGGATCCGGCCGCCTCACGGTCGCACATACTCTCGCACGCACGGCCGAGGGCACTACCGAGCAGCGCGCGGTGCTCTGGCTCGGGCACGGCGCGGGCGGCGGTATCGACGCGGCCGACCTGGCGGCGCTGGCCGAATCGCTCCCCGGTCGGGGCATCATGGTCGCGCTTTACGAGCAGCCCTGGCGCGTCGCGGGCAAGAAAGTTGCGCCGCGTCCCGCCGCGCTCGACGCAGGCTGGCTGGCGGCCTCCGCGCTCGTCGCCGAGATCGCCGCGGGCAGCCCGGTCATCGTCGGCGGGCGTAGCGCCGGAGCGCGCGTCGCGTGTCGCACAGCGGATGCCGTCGGCGCCGCCGCCGTACTCTGCCTCGCGTTTCCGCTGGCCCCGCCGCGCACCCCTGAAAAGTCACGCATCGAGGAACTCTTGCTTCCGACGGTGCCCGTGCTGGTGCTACAGGGTGAGCGAGACCCGTTCGGCGCTGCGGGCGACGTCACCGCTGCGGTCGCGGCCGCCGGGGTCGCGGCCGCCGGGCTGGCAACCGAGAGCGGCGAGCCGGACCGCAGCATCCGTGTGGTGAGCATTCCCGGTGCCGATCATTCGCTGGCAGTTCTGAAGTCGTCGCCGCTCACTGCTGACGGCGTCGCGAATCTCGTGATCAACGAGGTACGTGCCTTCATCGACCACGTGCGGTAACCGGCGCTGCGCTACCGGTCGTCAAACCACTCGCGGCCCCTGTTTGAGACGGCGGACCATGATTACTCATGGTCCGGCTTCCTCAACGTGGGCCGCGAGCGACACGGATGCCGCGAACGACACGGATGCCGCGTTCTACTTCGTGGCGAAGTCGAGCTTGGCGTCGGCCACGGCGATGACCGACCAGGTGCCGCCATCGGCATCCGTGAATTCGTACGCGGGAACGACGAGGATGCTGCCGTCGGGCTGCCACTGGGTCGTGAGGCCGAGCCGGGCGCTGACGATGTGCACGGCGTTCACGGGCCACGAGAGCTGCGTGCCGGCCACCGGCGTCGCGGGTGCTTCGGTCGGAGGTACCCACGGGGCAGGTTCGGTGTCGGTCTGGGCGCGCATGACAGCCGGCCAGGCCGTCATCTGGGCGCCGAATCGGGGATCGGACAGCCGCTCGAAGCCCTGCTGTTCACTGACGAGGGCGTAGTCGCCCAGGCTCACGATATCGGCGAGCGCCCCGGAGACGCTGTAGATTCCAGCCTCGGTCAGATCGAGATTCCAGGACTGGTCGATGCGCTGTCCGTTCACGACCGGCCAGGCCTGGGCCGTGCGGGTGAATGAGCCCTCGTACGTCTCAGAGCCGAACTCGAACGCGCCCGCATCGCTGCCCGCCGAGGTAACGATCGTGCGCAGAGCAGCGATCGCCGCGTCGCTGGCCGGCAATGTGGCCGGCGGCTCGCACGGAGTGTTCCCTGTGTCATCGGTCGGGCAGTCCCACGGGTTGATCAGGGGGTTTGTGTAGTAGAAGCTGAGCAGTCCATCGAGGTTGACCGAGAGGAAAGGCGCGGTGCCGTCGTTCGACCCCACCGTCCAGGCGCCGTCCTTCAACTCCGGCGTGCCCTCGATCCCGAAGCCTGCGGCGAGCGCCGCCACCCTGTCAGCGGTCGAGGCCGAGCGCGCATCGAAGGCGTACCCGCGCGCCGTGCCGGCGGTCGTGGAGAGTCCCGATGCACTGAACGTGTTGCGGCCGGATGCCCACGGATACATCATGTCTGACACCCCGCCCGCCATCATTTTGGCCGATGAACCGGCCGAGCCGGCGACGTTGGCACCGTCGCCCCGCATTGCGCCGTTGAACCCGGCACCGTTGGGGCCCGAACCGCCGGGGCCCGAACCGCTCTGGGCGGCGAGACCCTGCATCGAGATGGGCGGGGCAGCGCCGTCTGCGGTGTTCGTCGCCGCTCCCCGAGCGGCACCCAGACCGAAGCCGGCACCACCCACGAGGGCGAGTGATGCGGCGACCGCCACCAACGGCAACCAGCGCGGGCGCCGGCGTGCACGTTCGGCGCTCAGATCGGTGATCGACGCCAGCTCCGTCACCGAGTCGGGTGCAGACACGGATGCGAACTCGCGTGCAGATGCGGGTGCAGACTCATCCGAGGCATACCGGAGCGTTCCGGCGACCACGTCCTCCGCGAACCCGGCGCGGGGCTCGACTGCTGCCGCCGGGTCTGCCGCGCGCAGTCGAGCGACCGGGTCGCTTGTCATGTCGACGTTCTCGTCGCTGCTCAGGTCGTGGTTCACGTCGTCGTGGTTCTTATCGTCGTTCATGGCGATTTCCCTCCGTCAGTGCTGTTCTTCTACGGATATGTCTGGTGCGGCGCGAATCTTGCACGCGCCGTTAGAACGTCAGGCGCTCGTGCCACGCGTCTCGCAGCCGTTTGCGCGCACGTGAGAGTGCGGCATCCGCCCCGGAACGGGAGATCCCGAGCGCGTCGGCGAGTTCTGCGCCGTCGAGGCCCTCCCACGCGTGCAGGAGAAGAATCTGGCGGTCACGCTCTCCGACGCTGGCGAGTGCCCCGCGCAGCTCGGCGTCGAACAACGCGCTTAGTTCAGGATGCTCGCGCACCCGCACCAAGCCCGTCTCCGGAACCGCGTCGACGGGCAGGTCGACGAGTTTGCGTCGGTGGTTTGCGAGCGTGAACCCGGCGGTGCGATAGAGCCACGGTAGAACGGCCTCGCGCGGAACGTCGTCGCGTCGGCGCCACGCGACGGCGAACACCTCGGCGGCGAGATCCTCCGCATCCTGGCGTGGCCCGCGGCGAGCGAAATAGCGCACGAGAGCGGTCGAATGCTCATGCACCGCGGCGGTGAACCAGGCGGCTTCTGCGCGCGCGTCGGGGGCGGGGTGCGTCAGAGGAAGATCGGTGCCCTCAGGCATCGCACTCTCCTCGCTCGCATCGGCGGCTGCTGTGGTGCTGTCGATTGTCACACCCTGAATGTGTCACGTGTGCGGTAAATCTTGCACGCCGACCGAAAGTCGAGCATGTCGAGCATATCGAGAGGTGTGGCCGCGTCACGGCGCACGCGATACCACCCGGTGAGCAGCGCCCATCTGTCCACGTCATTGAGGCCGTCGATCGACGGGCCGACATGCATCCGGCTCGCGTCGTAATCGGCCGGGGTGTGTGGTGGGCGGCAAACGTGAGGGTGTTGCCCGGTGTGACGATCGGCGCGGGTACGGTGGTGGGCGCGGGAGCGGTCGTCACGAAGGATGCCGCGGCGGGGGCAATCGTGGTGGGGGCGCCGGCGAACCAGGTGGGAACGGTTCCGGAGGGGTGATACCTGAACTGGGAGGAGCCGGGCGGCATCCGTCATAACCTGTCACAGCTGAGCGAGGAGATCAATGACCGCCCGGGCTGCGCGGTCGCCGGCGACGAGCGCACCCTGAATGGAGCCGGTCCCCCGGTGGTCGCCCGTCACGAGCACCCGATCGCCCGTCCATCGCGGGCGGCGATCCCCCAAGGGTGGTGGCTGGGCCGGAAGCGCGTGGGGCACGACGTGGTGGACGAGCACCTCCCAGTGCCGAGTGGAGGTCCGGTAGAGGCGCTCGAGGTCACGGCGCACATCGCCCTCTCCCGCAAGACCATCGGGCCGGTCCAGCAACGTCGTCGCCTGAACGAGTGTCTCTCCGGGCGGTGCGTACGACGGAGCGACGTCAGAGATCACGGCAGCGTTCCAGATCGACCCGGCGGGCCCACCTCCGGGTCGGGTGGCGTCCAGCATCAAAAACGGTCCGCCCGACAGCACGCCCGGCGGCTGCGCCTGCGGCCTGTCCGTGGCCCGGAACCACCAGGTAGTCAGGCCGTGAGTGGCCGGCGCGGGGAGGTCGGTGAGTTCAGCGACATCCGCAGGGCCGACGGCCACCACCGCGATGCGTCCGCGGATCGTCTCATGATCCGTCGTAACCTCGATGCCGCCGGGCGCTTCCCGCACGGTTCGGGCCGCGGCGCCCAGCCGCACCGGTTCGGCAAGCGAGGCAGCCATCTGCTCGGGCAACGCCTGCATTCCGGCGCGCGGGAGCCCGGGGGCGCCGAGAGCAAAATAGCGCATCAGCAGGCGCACATAATTCGCGGAGCTCGTGCCGGTGCTGTCGGCAAGGACCCCGGCCAGGAAAGTGTCAAGCACGTCGCGTCGGAACCGACCGGTGAGCCCGGCCTCGTCGAGCGACTCGTGGAGCGTCTGGTCGCGCGCGGCGTGGGATGCCCTCGACGGTCGCAGCAGAGTCGGCCCAAGCCACCGTGCAAGAGCGACCAGGTCAGACCTCGGGGTGAGCTCGCTGCGCAGGGTTTCGAGGGCGAATCGTGGATGCCGGAGTGGATGCGCGAGAGTGGTGCTTGTCTCGCCCGTGCGAACCACAACTCCAACACCGAACTTCTGCAGCCCGAGCGCCGGCACGTCGATCCAGTCACGCACCGCCGGGTACGCCGGGTTCAGCAGCTGAAAGCCGCGATCGCACAAGAAGCCATCCACGCTGTCGGTCCGCACACGGCCTCCGATGGTTGCTTCCGACTCGAGGACGATGACGCTGTGCCCTGAACGCTCGGCACGACGTGCGCATTGGAGGCCCGCAAGACCTGCTCCGATCACGATCACGTCGGTATCCATCTGGCTCCTCAGCGTTGTGCTTCTTTACCGTTCAGCGATCAGTCTCAGCATCTCGACCGCACCTAGAAAGCAGAGCTGGGCAGATCCTTTTCGCCCTCGACGATCGCAGTGATGATCCGCGCTGCCACGAGGTCTGGGTCCAGAGCCGCTCCGAATCGCGGCGCCGACCCGGCGATCGGGTGCTCGGATAGTGCGGTGGCCGTGTGGCCGGGGCGAGCATCCACGATTCGGATGCCCGCGCGACGATACTCGCGCGCCGCGGCAACAACGAAGGCGGCGAGCGCCGCTTTCGACGCCGAATATGCTGCCAGACCGGCGACGGGTGTCTCAGCGACAACACCGCTGAGAGTGACGACGAAGGGCTCTCGGCCATCACGTGCCGAGGCCGCGAGGTAGGGCTCGCTCTGGGTGATGAGCTGGATCGCGCTCATCGTGTTGACCGCGAAGAGTTCTTCCACGGTGGCAGAATCAAGGTCGGATGCGGCGCCGAAGGCGACGACCCCCGACGCGACCACGAGCCCGTCGAGACGCCCGTGCTGCGAATTCGTGGCATCGAGCACCTCTCGAATCACGGAGGGTGCGCGGAGGTCATGCCCCGCAGACTGTGATGACCGGACAACGATGGCGCCGTTGCTCTCCAGCTGAGCGGCGATCCGCGAGCCGAGCCCGCCGGTCGCGCCGACGACCAGAACAACCGCGCCCTGAAGATTCGTCATGGGTCGATCGTAGATGACTTGCGGGCAGGTAGCCCAGCGCCTAGAGACTCAGCACGCTAACCGTTGAAACGGAAATCCAGGGGTTTCGTCCCAGATAACCATCTGGCGGCTATCAATTCCGGCGTTCCTCGGTTGCGATTGTGAGGCTGACGGGTCCAGCCTCGCTCGGGCCGCCGCAGTGCTCGCTGCCACCGACCCGCAGCAACCGACCCGCAGCCACCGACCCGCAGCCAGTCGAGCCAGCAGCGTGGTGAGGCGCAGACGCTCGCTACTCCCTGCCGTCCTCGAGCGGAATGAGCATCGTGCGAAAGGGACCAGCGGTGGCGTGGATCTCCCAGATGCGAGCGGCGACATCGTCGATGCCGTTGGGCAGCTGAAGCTTGGGAATGCCTCCCGGAATGACGAGCTGACGGACGCGGACACCCTCATCCTCGAGCGCTTCGTGAAGCATCTCGCCGTAGGCGCTTTCGGCCGGAAAGGCAAGCGATGTTCCGGCGAAACCGGCGCGTGCCTTCACCGAGGTCCCGCCGTTAATCAGGATGATGCTGCCGTCCCCTGTCTCACGCATTGCCGGCAGCACGGTGCGCACTGCATGGATGAGACCGAGCGCTGAGAACTGCAGCGCTTCCAGTGCCAGCTCGGGAACCAAATCGAGCACCGGCTTCAGGTAGTCGCGCGACGGCAGAGGGCTGTACTGCAGCGTCGTGATCGGACCCAACTCGGCTGCGGCACGCGCGAGCGCGGCCTCGAGCTCAGCCGGTTCTAGCACGTCGGCAGCGTAACCACGGGCGGTCACGCCATCCGCTTCGAGCTCCGCGGCTAGAGCGTCGAGCTTCGGTTGGTCCCTCGAAACCAGGGCGACCGCGAACCCCTCGCGTCCGAACTTACGAGCAACCGCTGCTCCGAGTCCCGGTCCAGCTCCGATGATTGCGATGACGGGCATTGTGAGTTCCTTCAGCGGTGATGACGGCGGGTAGGGTCGCTCGAAAGCCTACCGGGACGCGCTCCAGTCGCCGGCGCGGGCACGGTCATTCGACGACTGCGCGACGCCCCAACGAGCCCTGCAAACGGATCTAGCTCGCCCACGGACCGTGTCTGTAAGAGCTTCGCACGGAGACAGTCAACGCGGTCCTCACCGATCATGTACGCGAACCCGCGATTGGACGCCGCCGCGTTCGTCACGAACTCTACAGCGCGTTGCAGGAGGTCGAGAACTCGCTGGAATTGGCCATTGTGCAAAACTTCCCAGTTAGTCCTGCGTCACTCTCAAGGCGCTACCGCCAGAGGAACGCGAGCCCCGCTCGTTGTCTACAAAGTCGCTATTCGACCTCAGCGTGAATCATGGTCGTTCAGTGAACATCACGTTCGTCACCAGCGGCGGCGCCGAACCCAGTTAGCGCACGGTTGAGTGGATCCGCGGCGCACACCCTGGCAGGGAGGCATCTCCTCAGGCCATTCACGATCGCGCACCTCATCATCGCCGTCGGAATCGAGGTTCCCCTGCCTCGGCTTCCACAGCGAGTCGTGCAGATCGTAAGCGTTGAGAGTGAGCTCGCAATCGCAACAGCAGGCTCCCATGTCAGACAATCGCGTCAGAAGCGAGGAGGCTCGCGGCGCACAACGTTCGCGGTAGCGCAGAACGAATCGATGGCTGTTATCGCACCCAAATTCATCGAGTTGACGAATGACAAAACAGACGAGGCATTCGCCGCCTCGAGGAGCAGACATCGTTTCTGCCGCATCGCGGAGAATCTGCTCGGCTTCTTCAGTAATAGTCTTCGTATCCATATTCACACTGTGCCGCGCACCACCGACACGGAACATCACGTCGAGTGCGGGGAGTCGGATACCACCGAACTCACTGCCCCCACAACGCGAACAACCGACACACGCAGAACCGGCCCCGTCTGCCGAAGCAGACGGGGCCGGTTGAGAAGCGCGAGTGGCTATACGTTGAAGCGGAACTCAACCACGTCGCCATCCTGCATGACGTATTCCTTGCCCTCCATGCGGGCCTTGCCCTTGGCCCGGGCCTCGGCAACCGAACCGGTCTCGATCAGGTCCTCGAACGAGATGATCTCGGCCTTGATGAAGCCCTTCTGGAAGTCGGTGTGAATGACACCGGCAGCCTGCGGCGCGGTGGCACCCTTCGGGATCGTCCAGGCGCGGGTCTCTTTCGGACCGGCGGTCAGGTAGGTCTGCAGGCCGAGGGTATCGAAGCCGATGCGGGCGAGCTGATCGAGACCGCTCTCGGACTGGCCGGTGGAGGCGAGCATCTCGGCAGCATCCTCGTCGTCGAGCTCGGCGAGCTCCGACTCGAGCTTGGCATCGAGGAAGACGGCGTGGGCCGGCGCGACGAGAGCCGACAGGGTTGCGAGCTTCTCGGCATCCTGCAGCACGGCCTCGTCGACGTTGAACACGTAGATGAACGGTTTGACGGTCAGCAGACCGAGTTCCTTGATGGGCTCCAGGTCGATGGTCGAAGCAGATAGCGGCTTACCGGCGTCGAGGAACTCCTGCGCCTTCTTGGCGGTCTCGAGCACGATCGGTTCGGCCTTGCGCCCCTTGACCTCTTTCTCGAAGCGCGCGACGGCCTTCTCGAGGGTCTGCAGGTCGGCGAGGATCAGCTCGGTGTTGATGGTCTCCATGTCACTGGCCGGGTTGACCGCGCCGTCAACGTGCACCACGTCAGGGTCGGCGAATCCCCGGATGACCTGGGCGATTGCATCCGCCTCACGGATGTTCGCTAGGAACTTGTTACCCAAGCCTTCGCCCTCGCTGGCGCCGCGCACGATGCCGGCGATGTCGACGAACGACACCGGGGCGGGCAGCAGACGCTCGCTGCCGAAAACTTCGGCGAGGGCGCCCAGGCGCTTGTCGGGCAGGTTCACCACACCGACGTTCGGCTCGATCGTGGCGAACGGGTAGTTCGCCGCGAGCACGTTGTTCTTGGTGAGAGCGTTGAAGAGGGTGGACTTGCCGACATTGGGCAGACCGACGATTGCAATAGTGAGAGCCACGAGGGTCAATCGTACCGGCTTCGCCGCCCGGAGGTGGCCGGATCGGTAAGAACACTGTCAGCCATGCGTGAGAACATGAAGACGTGCCTTTGAACTTCACCGCCATTGACTTTGAAACCGCCAACTCCTCGAGCGCGTCGGCGTGCTCGGTCGGCCTGGTGAAGGTGCGCGACGGCAAAGTCGTCGACACGGCGAACTGGCTGATCCGGCCGCCGGCCGGCCACGATGCATTCCAGGAATGGAATATTAAGATTCACGGCATCCGTCCTGAAGACGTTGAGAAGGCGCCCACCTGGGCGAAACAGCTGCCGTACTTGGTGGCCTTTGCCGGCGGGGACCACCTCGTCGCCCACAACGCGGGCTTCGACCTCGGCGTGATTTCGAAGGCGACCCAGGTCGTCGGCCTCGAGGTGCCCAACTTCAACTACGTCTGCAGCTTGCAGGTAGCCCGCCGCACCTACCACCTCGACTCCTACCGCCTGCCGGTGGCCGCGATGGCCGCGGGATTCGAAGACTTCGCGCACCACGACGCCCTCGCCGACGCGGAGGCCTGCGCGGCGATCATGATCGACGCGGCCAAGCGGCACTCGGCCTTGAATCTGGAGCAGCTCGCTCACATTACCCGGGTCAAGGTCGGCGCGATCGGGCCGATCGCCACCAAAGAACAGGCCTCGACGCACGGCCCGATGGCGCTGAACTGACCCGCCCGGGTATCTCCGGAAGCGCGTCGCACCCGCCCCACGCACCCGTGCCACGCACCCGCCCCACGCATCCGCGCGCTGAGTACGTATCTGCGCCCGGATCGATCGTGAATTGCCACAATTCGCCCCTCGCCCACGGGTTATGGGGCAATCTGCGGTAACTCGCGGTGCCGCCGCGGCAGCTCTGTCGGTGGCCGCTGCAAGGATAACTTCATGGATCCATTGCTCAGCCTCTTTCTTGGTCTTCTCATCGGCGCGCTCGTTGGAGCGCTCGTGGCCGTCGTCATTCTGCAGCGCCGCGGCGCCGCGCATTCGTTCGTCGACGACCCGGCTGTGATCGAGTCGCGGCATCAGCTTGCCCTCGCCGAACTGCACGCCCGCGAGACCGCCGTCTCCTCGGTGCTGCGTGAAGAACTCGCCTCGGTGCAGGCCACCTCCGATGCGCTGCGCCAGCAGGTGCAGGTTGCCCAGCAGCAGTATCGCGAACTCGCCGAGCGTCAGCGCGCCGAGCAGGAGGCCCGCACCGAGCAGGAGCGCACCGAGAGCAAGGTGCTGCAGGCACTCGCCCCGGTGAGAGAGAGCTTGCACGACATGCAGAAGAAGGTCACCGAGCTTGAGGCGCAGCGCAGCGTGCAGCACGGTGAGCTGAGTCAGCAGCTGCGTTCGGCCACCGAATCGGAGGAACGCCTGCGCAGCACGGCCGAGTCGCTCGCTTCCGCCCTGCGCTCGAACAGCACCCGCGGAGTGTGGGGTGAGACCCAGCTTCGCAGCGTGGTCGAGGCCGCCGGGTTGATCGAGCGGGTCGACTTCGACCTGCAGTCGAGCATCACGTCGGATGCCGGTGCGGGACGCCCCGACATGGTCGTGCACCTGCCCGGGGGCAAGAACATTGCCGTCGATGCGAAGGTTCCGTTCAACGCTTACCTCGAAGCCAGCCAGATTCCGGCTTCGGCGACCGGGCTGGAGGGCGTCAAACGCGCCGAACTCATGAAGGCTCATGTGAAGGCGGTGCGCGACCACATCACCACGCTCGGCAGCAAGGCCTACTGGCAGGGGCTCGATGCCTCCCCCGAACTCGTGATTGCGTTCATCCCGAGCGAGTCGCTGGTGTCGTCAGCATTGGAGGCCGACCCCTCGATCATGGAGTTCGCATTCAGCAAGCGGGTGGCCCTGTCGTCGCCCGTCACTCTCTGGTCGGTGCTGAAGACCGTGGCCTTCAGCTGGCAACAAGACGTACTCACCCACGACGCCCAGGTGTTGTTCGACCTCAGCCGCGAGCTCTATTCGCGCCTGGCGACAACGGCCACGCACATCGAAAAACTCGGCCGCTCCATCGAGCGCACGGTGAAGGACTACAACGGTTTCGTCGGTTCCATGGAACGCCAAGTGCTGCCGACGGCGCGCAAGCTCAACGCGCTCGACGAGTCGAAGGTGCTCGCGCCGCTCGTGGGCATCGAAGACACACCGCGTCTCCTCGTCGCCCCAGAGTTTGTCGACCCGGGCTTTGTCGACCCGGGCTTCGTCGACCCGGGCTTTGTCGACCCAGAGCTCAGCGCTGAGCTCGAGGCCACGCAGGGTGATCTCGACGAGCTCGATCAGCGGATCTCCCACTAATCGAGCCAACCGACACACCACATGATCTCGACGAGCTCGATCAGCAGGTCACCACGTTCCGCTGGTCGAGCCTGTCGAGACCGGGCGATCTGATCTCGACACGCTCGATCAACGGGTCGCTCGATCAACGAGTCGCCCGATCAACGAGTCGCCCGATCAACGAGTCGCCCGATCAACGAGTCTGAGAACGGATCTTCAGGCCGCTACAGCCACTTCGACGCGAGGTGCTCGGCCACGACGCGGCGCACGGTACCGGAGTGCGAACGCAGCACGATGCTCTCGGTGCGAATCATCGGGCCCTTGCGACGCACACCGTCGACGAGTCCGCCATCCGTCACACCGGTCGCCACGAAGAACGTGTTGTTTCCGCTGACCAGATCGTCGATCTCGAGAAGCTTGTTCACGTCGAGTCCGGCCGCCAGCGCGTTAGTCCGCTCGACGTCGCTGCCCGGTGCCAGACGACCCTGCATGAAGCCGCCCAGTGCCTTCAATGCGCAGGCGGTGGTGATTCCCTCGGGGCTGCCACCGATGCCCACGCACATGTCGATGCGTGACTCATAGCGGGCGGCGTTGATGCCGCCGGCGACATCGCCGTCAAGCAGCAGTCGCGTTCCGGCTCCGGCGGAGCGAATCTCGTCGATCAGACCTTCGTGGCGGGGGCGGTCCAGAACCGCGATGCTCAAATCACCGACCGACTTACCGAGGGCCTTGGCGAGTTCACGAATGTTGTCGCCGATCGGCTGATCAAGGCTGACCACGCCGTGACCGGCGCTGCCGGTGACGATCTTGTCCATGTAGAAGACCGAGGATGCGTCGAGCATGGTGCCACGGTCTGAAACCGCGATCACGGAAATCGCGTTCTGGCGTCCGGTCGCGGTCAGGCTCGTTCCGTCAATCGGGTCGACGGCGATGTCACAGGCCGGGCCTCGGCCGTTGCCAACCCGCTCACCGTTGAAGAGCATCGGGGCGTCGTCCTTCTCGCCCTCACCGATGACGATGACACCGTCAAAGTTGACGGTGCCCAGAAACTTGCGCATCGCGTCGACGGCAGCACCGTCCGCGGCATTTTTATCACCCCGGCCAATGAACGGAACTGCGCGTATGGCTGCGGCCTCCGTTGCGCGCACCAACTCCATCGCCAGGTTGCGATCGGGGTGTTCGAACAGGTTGGCTGAATCGATGCTGGTCACTAAATGGTCCTTCCCGGACGAGTCGTGTGGCAGAGCGGCGAGACCGAGCGCAGTGGCAGAACCCGACGCTGGGCCGACGCTGGATTCCCAGTGCCGCCACGGCCAGCCTACCCGTCCGCGCGCTTACCCCCTCTGCCGGGTAAGCGTGAAGCGTCGGATTCCCCGGTGCGGGTCGATAACCCAGGAATCCGTCGTCG
Source organism: Leifsonia psychrotolerans (assembly GCF_013410665.1). Classification (NCBI taxonomy): domain Bacteria; kingdom Bacillati; phylum Actinomycetota; class Actinomycetes; order Micrococcales; family Microbacteriaceae; genus Glaciibacter; species Glaciibacter psychrotolerans. The sequence continues at coordinate 1,703,598 of NZ_JACCFM010000001.1, forward strand.
CCGTCGTCCCGCGCCCCGCCGAATCGACGACTGAGACTCCCGCGAGCACGTCACCATCCGTGATTGCGGTGAGAAAAAAGTACCCGTCGCCATCGATCAGGTCGTCGAGGTCGAGGATGCGTTCCGTCGATAATCCAGCCGACCGAGCACGTGCAATTTCTGCCGGATGCTGCGGCGCCAGTCGCGCCTCCATGTGACCGTTCACGGCCCGCACGGCTGCGGAGGTGAGCACCCCCTCGGGCGATCCGCCGATGCCGATCAGCAGGTCGATGTCGCCGTCGACGCGTGCGGCACGCAACGCCACGGCCACGTCCCCGTCGGCGAACTGGAGCACTCGGGCGCCGACGGCCGTGGCTTCGTCGATGTAGCGCTGATTGCGCGGCCGGGACTGTACGGCGACGCGCACCTCGGCGAGCGGCTTGTCGAGCGCTCGGGCGAGCTCGTGCAGGTTCTCGGTGAGCGGACGGCTCAGAGACAGTCGTCCTGCGTTCCCGCTCGTGACGAGCTTCTCCAGGTAAAACACCGGGCCCGGATCGAAGAAGGCGCCGGCCGGCGCAACGGCCAGAACGGCAACCGCATCCGGCAGATTCTGCGCGGCCAGCCGAGTTCCGTCGACGGGGTCGACCGCCACGTCGAGGGCGGGCCCCCGACCGGTTCCGAGCCGCTCCCCCGCAAACAGCAGGGGAGCCTCGTCCTTCTCCCCCTCGCCGATCACGACAACAGCAGCCACATCGACGCGGTCAAACGCAGTTCGCATAGCCTGCACGGCTGCGCCGTCGACGGCAATCTTGTCGCCGCGCCCGACATGACCGTGGGCCGCGAGTGCGGCATCCGTGGTCACCGCAAGCAGGCTATGAACAGCCGCATTGTCCAGGAAGAGTCGTTGCATCTCTCCATCCTGACGCACAGCGGCAGGCAGGGGACTCACACAGTCAATAGACTTGAGGCATCTAGCCTGATCAGGCAGCCCAGCCCGCATTTCAGAGGAGAAGCAATGCCCATCGCAACCCCAGACCAGTACGCCGAGATGCTGAACAAGGCCAAAGACAAGGGATTCGCCTACCCGGCTTTCAACGTGTCCTCGTCCCAGTCAATCAATGCGGTGCTGCAGGGGCTGACGGAGGCTGGCTCCGATGGCATCATCCAGGTCACCACCGGTGGCGCCGACTACTTTGCCGGCCACACCGTGAAGAACCGCGCCTCTGGTGCGCTCGCATTCGCCCGCTTCGTGCACTCCGTTGCCGACAACTACCCGATCACCGTCGCCCTGCACACCGACCACTGCCCCAAGGGCGCGCTCGATGACTTCGTCATGCCCCTGATCGCTGCATCCGAAGACGAGGTGAAGGCGGGCCGTAACCCGATCTTCCAGTCGCACATGTGGGATGGCTCGTCGGTGCCGCTGGCTGAGAACCTTGAGATCGCCACCGAGATGCTCAAGCGCACCCGCGCCATCAACGCCATCCTTGAGGTCGAAATCGGCGTCGTCGGCGGCGAAGAAGACGGTGTCAGCCACGACATCAACGACAACCTCTATACGACCCTCGACGATGCAATCGCGATGGTTGAGGCCCTGGGCCTCGGCGACAACGGCCGCTACATGGCCGCGCTCACCTTCGGCAACGTGCACGGTGTGTACAAGCCCGGCAATGTGAAGCTGCGCCCGGAACTCCTCAAGGACATCCAGGACGGACTTGCCGCGAAGTACGGCACCAGCGTCAAGCCGCTCGACCTCGTCTTCCATGGCGGATCCGGCTCGACGGATGCCGAGATCGCCGAAGCCGTCGCCAACGGCGTCGTGAAGATGAACATCGACACCGACACGCAGTACGCCTTCACGCGTGCGGTCGCCGACTACATGCTGAAGAACTACGACGGCGTGCTCAAGGTCGACGGTGAAGTGGGCAACAAGAAGCTCTACGACCCGCGCGCCTGGGGCAAGGTCGCCGAGTCGGCGATGGCCGCACGCGTCGTCGAATCCACCCGCCAGCTCGGCTCCGCCGGGCACTCGAACAGCTAGAACCAAGGATGACGATGGCCGACAACCCGGCAACCCCGCCGGCTGGCGACGACGCGACTGCTGCGCCACGACCCCAGCGGCCTCGTCCGCAATACGGCGAGCTTGCCCCTGAGGGGTGGAGTTGGACTCCGCCCCCGGGGGCGAACCCGCACGCTGGAAGCGACATCACGGGTTCGAGCCAGCGTGCGGAGTCGACCCATCCGCACGGTGCGGCCCGGCAGCAGCCACCAGTGCCGGCACCTCCGCTGGTGCCGGTGGGCCGCACTGGATCGAAGAAGGCACTGCCGACCTGGGACCGTCCGGTCACCTACGGACTGCTCCTGCTCGGTCTGGTCGGCACGTTCATGACGGTGGGTATCCTGCAGGCGGTGCCCGACGCGGTGCAGATGCTCTATACGCAGGAAGGACTCGGCACCTATCAGGCCGCCGCGGTCGTGCCGGAATTGATCACCGCGGGAATCATCGCGGTGTGGGCTGTCTGGGTGCTCACCATCGGGTTCACGGTGCTGCTGCTCACCCGTCACCGCCGGGCGTTCTACCTCCCCATCATCGGGGGCTTCGTGTCATTCGTTGTGGTCTTCGTGTTTCTGTCGATCATTTTGACGACGGATCCGACGCTGCTCCAGTTCTACAGCCGCCCGTAGGCGCCGCCGTCCCCCGGTGCCCGTCATCGGTGCCCTCGCCGCCTCATCCGACCGTCTCAACTCACTCTTAACCCACCGCGAGAGTGCAGTTGTTGTTGCCTCACGAAGCGTGAAGCAACAACAATTGCACTCTCGCGATCAAGAATCAAAGAATCAAAGAATCAAAGAATCAAAGAATCAAAGAATCAAAGAATCAAAGAATCAAGAATGGGTCGAGTTAGTCGTTGCAGCCGGTGCCCGCAGGCTCGGCGCTGGTACGGCCCCCGAGAGCCCGCGGATCCTGCTTGCCAGAACGCCCCGTCCGGAGTTCCTTCGGCAGCGAGAAGATCAGGTCTTCCTCGGCGGTTTTGACCTCCTGCACATCTCGATACCCGGCGTCGGCGAGGTCGGCGAGCAGTTCTTGCACGAGTTCGTCCGGCACAGATGCCCCACTCGTCACGCCAACCGTGTTCACGCCGTCGAGCCACTCCTGTTTGACCTCGCTGGAGTAATCCACCCGGTAGGCCGCCTTGGCGCCATATTCAAGCGCCACCTCGACCAGGCGCACCGAGTTCGAGGAGTTCGCCGAGCCGACGACGATCACGAGGTCGGAATCTCTCGCGACCTTCTTGATCGCCACCTGGCGATTCTGAGTGGCGTAGCAAATGTCGTCGCTGGGCGGATCCTGCAGGTTCGGGAACCGAGCGCGGAGACGCCGCACAGTCTCCATGGTTTCGTCCACGCTGAGCGTGGTCTGTGAGAGCCAGACGACTCGGTTTGGGTTACGAACGACGATGGTGTCTGCTTCGTCGGGGCTGCCGACAATCGTGGTGTGCTCGGGTGCTTCCCCGGCGGTGCCTTCGACTTCTTCATGGCCCTCGTGGCCGATCAACAAGATTTCGTAGTCGTCGCGCGCGAAACGCACGGCCTCGCGGTGCACCTTCGTGACCAGCGGGCAGGTGGCATCGATGGCTTGGAGGCCACGCTCCGCGGCCGCGTTCACGACGGCGGGAGAGACTCCGTGGGCGCTGAAGACCAGGTGCGAGCCGGTGGGAACCTCATCGACCTCCTCGACGAAGATGGCGCCCTTCGCCTCGAGCTCGGTGACCACATGAATGTTGTGCACGATCTGCTTACGCACATAGACCGGGGCACCGTAATGCTCAAGTGCCTTTTCGACAGCGATCACCGCCCGGTCGACTCCAGCGCAGTATCCGCGCGGCGCCGCGAGCAGCACCTTTTTGAGTCCGACGACGGGGGTATCCTTGAGCCTGTTGCGCCGGCTCGGAATCCGAGGCATACCGAGGCCGATGACAGGCGAATGAGAGCTAATGGTCACGCCCTCAGTCTATGTTGCGCACACCTGAGAGTCCCCCAGAAGGAGGCTGTGATGAGCGAGGCCGTTACAACGGATGCCGCACCCACCGTTGACACCCCCTGGCCAGTCGGCCTGCTGTCGGCGAAGATCCGCGGTTACATCGAACGGCTCGGCACCGCCTGGGTCGAAGGCGAGATCACGCAATGGGGGGTCAGCGGCGGCAACGTCTACGGCAAACTCAAAGACCTGAACGAGGATGCCACGGTGAGCTTCACCGTCTGGTCGTCGGTCAAGTCGCGCCTCAGCGCCGATTTCAAGCAGGGTGATCGGGTGATTGCTCTCGTGAAGCCCAACTATTGGGTCAAGGGCGGCACGCTCACCATGCAGGTGTTCGAGCTGCGCCATGTCGGCCTCGGCGACCTCCTCGAACGACTCGAGCGCCTGCGCACACAACTCGCCGGAGAGGGACTCTTCGATACCTCCCGCAAAAAACCGCTTCCGTTTCTGCCCCACTGCATCGGCCTGGTCACCGGCAAAGATTCCGATGCCGAGAAAGACGTCATCCGCAATGCCCAGCTGCGCTGGCCGGCCGTCGAATTTCGTCTCGCCTACGCCGCCGTGCAGGGCGACCGTGCCGTCGGCGAAGTGACCGCGGCCATCCAACGCCTCGACGCCGATCCCGAGGTCGACGTGATCATCGTCGCCCGCGGCGGGGGTGACTTTCAGAATCTGCTCGCGTTCAGTGACGAGACTCTCGTGCGCGCGGCAGCCGCCTGCACCACTCCCCTGGTCAGCGCCATCGGCCATGAGGCCGACCGCCCGCTGCTCGACGACGTGGCCGATCTGCGCGCGTCAACCCCCACGGATGCCGCCAAGCGCGTCGTTCCCGACGTCTCCGACGAGCTCAATCGGGTGCAGCAGGCCCGTGCGCGCCTCGGCAGCCGTTTGACCGGCTTGATTTCGCACGAAGTCGATCGCATCGGCCAGCTGAGGACCCGCCCGGTGCTCGCCGGCGCCGACTGGATCATCGACTCCCGGTCGGAAGACCTCACCCGCTACGTCGCCCGCGGAGTCGAACTCACCGGCCGGTTGTTGGAACGGGCCGGTTCGCAGGTCAGCGAGCTGCGGGGGGCACTTCGCGCCCTGTCACCGCAGGGCACGCTCGACCGCGGCTACGCCATCGCCCAGCGTGCCGACGGCCAGGTGCTCCGCTCCCCGGAGCAGGCCCCCGACGGCACCGCGTTCCTGCTGCATCTGGCCGACGGACGCCTGAACGCGACCTCGGTGGGGAGCACGGCCGGCGACGCAGCCGGCCCCACATCCGCGGCCGCGGCATCCGACCCCTCACGCTCGAAATAGAATGGACACCATGACCACGTCTGCAGACTCCATCGGCGCCCTCAGCTACGAACAGGCGCGCGACGAGCTCGTGCGCGTCGTCAACGAACTTGAGCAGGGTGCGTCCACCCTCGAAGAGTCCCTCGCCCTCTGGGAACGCGGCGAGGCCCTCGCCAGCCGCTGTGAGGAATGGCTGATCGGCGCCAAGGCTCGTCTTGATGCGGCCCGGGCCGGTCAGGCCGCGCGCGCCGACCAGGCGGCCAGCGCCGAATGAGTCGCGCACCCAAGGCTCCGCGCGTCGTCGCCGAACTCGGCCGTCCCGAAACTCCCGACGAAACGGCGAGCCGGTTGACGGAGAACTCCCGCAAGTACCGAGCCCACAAAACCGTGAACAATCTGGTGCTCTCGCTGATCGCCACGGTCGTCACAGTGCTTGTCATTGTGTTGATCGTGCCGCGCAGCGACACCCCGATTGAGCGCGACATCGACGTGAGCCAGATTGCTGCTTCGGTGCAGTCCGGCCAGAGCGAGCACATCGTGAACCCGACGCTGCCCGACGGCTGGCGCGCGAACGCAGCGACCTGGCACGGCTCAGGCAGCGATGACGTCGCATCCTGGTATATCGGCCTACTCACCCCGAGAGACCAGTTCATCGGTCTCACTCAGGCGATCGATGCCAACCCCACCTGGCTGGCCAACGCCCTGTCGAAGCAGGCTGCGAGTGATGTCGTGACCGTCGACGGCGTGAAGTGGGACGTCTACATCAACACTGCCGCAGCGAAAGACCGCGGTAACTTCGACTATGCCCTCACCACCGAGGCCGGCTCCAGCACCTATCTGCTGGTCGGTACGGCCACACCTGATGAATTCAGGGAGTTGGCGAGTGTGCTCGCCCCCGACATCCAAGCGAACGGAACCCGGTGACCCCCAGTAGCAGCTCCAACGACGTGCAGCCCACCCCCGCCAAAGCGTGGCGCGAAATGGTGCGCGGCAATGAACGTTTCGTCGACGGAACCCCTAATCACCCCCGCCAAGATGTGGACCGGCGCGAAGAATTGGCGGTCTACCAGACCCCGCACGCGGCGCTGTTCGGCTGCAGCGACTCACGTCTCGCCGCCGAGATCATCTTTGACAAGGGCCTGGGCGATCTGTTCGTCATCCGCAACGCCGGCCAGGTCATCTCCTCGTCGGTGCTCGGCTCGCTCGAATACGCCGTGGGCGTGCTGCACGTTCCACTCATCGTCGTGCTCGGCCATGACTCCTGCGGGGCAGTACGCGCCGCGATCGACTCGCAGGCAACTGACGCCACCCCGCTGCCGCCCCATATCGCCCGGCTGATCTCGAAGATCGTGCCGGCAGTGCGCCGGGTGAGCGGGCAAACGGATGCCGCTCCGGTCGACTCGCAAACCGTCGACGCGGGACTCGTGGGCCGCGAGCACCTGCGCGACACCGTCACCGAGATGCTCGAACGTTCCGAGATGATCAGTGAGGCCGTGGCAGCCGGTACATTGGCTATCGTCGGCGCGAATTACAAATTGCTTGAGGGGCGTGCCGAGGCCGACATCGTCGTCGGCACGATTTAGTTTTTTAAGGCTCTACGCGCAGAGCGTGCAGAGAGAACCGAGAGGGAAAATACAGTGCTGGACAACTCCGCAGAGACCGGTTACCGGATCGAACACGACACGATGGGTCAGGTTCGTGTTCCGATCGATGCGCTCTATGGCGCTCAGACCCAGCGTGCCGTCGAGAACTTCCCGATCTCGGGCAGTGTGCTGGAGTCGGCTCAGATCGCCGCGCTGGCTCGAATCAAGAAGTCTGCCGCACTGGCCAACGCCCGTCTCGGCGTGCTCGACGGCGCCATCGCCAATGCGATCTCTGCTGCTGCCGACGAGGTCATCTCGGGCAAGCACGACGACCAGTTCCCGATCGACGTCTACCAGACCGGCAGTGGCACCTCGTCGAACATGAACATGAACGAGGTTCTGGCCACCCTTGCCACAGCGAGCCTCGGCTCGACGGTTCACCCGAACGACCACGTGAACGCCTCGCAGTCCTCGAACGACGTCTTCCCCACCTCGGTGCACATCGCCGTGACGAGTGCGCTCATCGACGATCTGATTCCGGCACTCGATCACCTCGCCGTCTCGCTCGAAACCAAGTCCACGCTCTGGGCCGAGGTCGTCAAGGCCGGCCGTACCCACCTGATGGATGCCACACCCGTCACGCTCGGACAGGAGTTCGGCGGCTACGCCCGCCAGATTCGCCTCGGCATCGAGCGTGTGCAGTCCGCGCTCCCCCGCGTTGCCGAGGTGCCGCTCGGCGGAACCGCCGTGGGCACCGGCATCAACACCCCGGCCGGATTCCCGCAGCTTGTGATCGAGTTGCTCGTCACCGAGACCGAGCTGCCGATCACCGAGGCCAAGGACCACTTCGAGGCTCAGGCCAACCGCGACGGCCTCGTCGACGCATCCGGTGCGCTGCGCACCATCGCCGTGAGCATGACCAAGATCTGCAACGATCTGCGCTGGATGGGTTCCGGCCCAAACACCGGCCTCGGCGAAATCGCGATCCCCGATCTGCAGCCCGGATCCTCAATCATGCCTGGCAAGGTCAACCCGGTCATTCCCGAGGCCGTGCTCATGGTCGCCTCGCGTGTGATCGGCAACGATGCCACCATCGCGTGGTCTGGTGCGTCGGGTTCATTCGAGCTCAACGTGGCCATCCCGGTGATGGGCACCGCGCTGCTCGAGTCGATCCGTCTGCTCACCAACGCGTCGCGTGTGCTTGCCGACAAGACCGTCGATGGCCTCGAGGCCAACATCGACCGCGCTCGTGCCCTGGCCGAGTCGTCGCCGTCGATCGTGACGCCGCTCAACCGCGTGATCGGCTATGAGGCCGCAGCGAAGGTAGCCAAGCACTCCGTGAAGCAGAGCATGACCGTGCGTGAGGCCGTGATCGACCTCGGTTTCGTCGAGCGTGGCGAGGTCACCCTCGAGCAGCTCGACACAGCGCTTGACGTGCTGAGCATGACGCGTCCGCCGCACGCGAAGTAGCCCGGCCCCACGGGTCGGTCGTGTAGCGAAAACAGGTACGCTCCTCGAAGAGCGAGCAATCCAGCCTGTTTTCGCTACGCCGACGCGGCCGCGTACCTGCGGCATCCGCTCTACGCCAGCTCGTTACCGTCCAAGACCTCGCTAACGAGCGCGGCGATCGCGCTGCGTTCCGACCGCGTCAGCGTGATGTGGGCGAAGAGCGGATGCCCCTTCAACGTCTCGATCACCGACGCGACCCCGTCATAGCGCCCGACCCGCAGGTTGTCGCGTTGCGCGACGTCGTGGGTCAGTACGACCCTCGAGTTCTGCCCGATCCGGCTGAGCACGGTGAGCAGCACATTGCGTTCCAGCGACTGCGCCTCGTCGACGATCACGAACGCGTCATGCAGTGAGCGACCCCGAATGTGGGTGAGTGGCAGCACCTCGAGAATGCCGCGATCGAGAACCTCCTCGATCACATTGGGCGACACGACCGAGCCGAGCGTGTCAAACACCGCCTGCGCCCAGGGGTTCATCTTCTCGCCCTGATCGCCGGGCAAGTAGCCGAGCTCCTGACCGCCCACCGCGTAGAGCGGGCGGAACACCATGATCTTGCGATGCTGGCCACGCTCCAACACCGCCTCGAGACCTGCGCAGAGGGCGAGCGCGGACTTTCCCGTGCCGGCTCGACCTCCCAGCGACAGAATTCCGATCTCGGGGTCGAGCAGCATGTCGATCGCCAGACGCTGTTCGGCGGAGCGCCCGTGCAGCCCGAAGACCTCGAGGTCGCCACGAACCAGCTTGAATTCACCCCGTGCCGTGACCCGCCCGAGCGCCGAGCCGCGCTCCGAGTGGATGACCAGGCCCGTATTGATCGGCATGTCTTGCACCAGCCGGCTCTGCAGCCTGTCGGCGTCGTAGAGCTCGTTGATCTGCTCGGAACTCAGGCTGATCTCGTCGAGACCGGTCCAGCCGGAGTCGACGGCAAGTTCGTGCCGGTACTCGTCCGCGGCCAGCCCGATCGACGCCGCCTTCACCCGCAGAGGAAGGTCTTTCGACACGACGGTCACGTTGAGCCCGTCGCTCGCCAGGTTCATCGCAACAGCCAAGATGCGTGAGTCGTTGTCGCCCAGCTGCAAACCCGACGGCAACACGCTCATATTCGAATGATTCAACTCGACCCGCAGGGTGCCACCCTCGCCGACCGGAATCGGAAAGTCCAACCGCTCGTGTTCGATGCGTAATTCGTCGAGTATCCGCAACGCCTGACGCGCGAAATAGCCGATCTCCGGGTCGTTCCGCTTGGCCTCGAGTTCTGCGATGACGACCACCGGAAGCACCACGGCATGTTCGGCGAACCGAAACAGCGCCTTGGGATCTGACAGAAGCACCGAAGTATCGAGCACATAGGTGCGTTCCAGCTGGCTGGCGCCTGAACTGGCCTGTGACGTTGCACGTGAACTGGTCTGATTCACAACCGCTCCCACCCCGTACCCGGAGGTACGGATTTGGTTGGCGAGCTGGCCACAAGCGAATATCGAGCCGTACTTATGTGGCCGTCTCGATCAGGCGCTGTACCTGATACTGCGACGCTACGACTCGAACATCCGAGTTCGCTCACGACACGCGCGTGTTCACCAGAGATTCGAGATTTTCCTGGCCTTCAGTAGGTGGCAGCGCTCGAAAATGATGTGAATGCACCCCGCAGCATCTCAACGGTTTCGGCGTCGAGCCGGGCGTGCACACTCAGCCGAACGGTACCCTGGCGTGTCGTCGTGCTGACCCCGTGGTTGTGCAGCGACGCCGTCAGCAGCGTGAGCTGCTCGGGAACCGGCTCCAGCACGACAATTCCGGCCCGCTCACGCTCGTCGCGCGACGAGGTGACGGGCACGGTGAATTCGTCCGCCAGGTCGATCAATCGGGTCACGTTCTCGGACACCTGGGTGGCGATCGCTGCGACACCCACCTCGTTGATTTCTTCCAGGGCCGCCGAGAACCGTGCCAGCGCGATGGCGTCGGGGTTACTCACTTGGAATGCGCGGGCCGAGTCGCTCGGTGGCACCACCTCGTCCCAGACCTCGTCCTCGTCCGTGCCGGCGAACCCTGAGAACACGGGGGTGAGCCGTTCCAAAGCGCGGTCGCTGAGCGCCAGGAACCCCGTGCCCCAGCCAGCCCGCGCCCATTTCTGACCGCCGGATGCCACGACATCCGCCAGTTCGTAGGGTGCGTCAATCACCCCGAAGCCCTGGATGGCGTCGACGATCAGTAACCGGTCGCCGATGACCTGTCGGATTCCCTCGAGGTCGGCGACGTACCCAGTGCGGGCGTCGACCAGGCAGACGGCCACCGCAGCGGTCGTCGCGGTGAGTTGCTGCTTCACCTGATTCGGGGTGACCCGGCCGTGATCGGTCTCGAGCCAGAGGGGCGAAACCACATGCAGGGCCTCAGACGCGCGTACGGCTGCAAATGGACCACTCGGAAAGTCGCCGGCCGAGAGCAGCACACCGCCGCCGGTGAGACCGAACATGGCATGCATCAGCCCGGTTGTCGTGTTGGGCTGAAAGACGATTTGGTCGTGGCGAAATCCTGTGGTGAGCGCGGCAGCCTGCTGAAAGCGCTCGGTCTGGGTGAACAGAGTCGCCAAGCTGCCGAAGCGCGCCCGCGACAGAAGCTCGATCTGTGCCGCGGCCTCGTGAGTGACGGCGGCAGACATCGGGCCGACCCGCGCGTAGTCGAGGTAGCCGGGTTCCTCAAGAAAGCCGGCAGCGAACTGCTCCATGGATGCCATCGGGTGTGCCTTTCATCGAACGCAGGCGCACCGCGGAGGGGCCGCCACCGTCTGATTATCCCCCACCCTCAAGACATCGCCAGGTTGAGGTCAATTTCCGTCGAAGAGCACCGCTCCCGCTGGTCGAGCCCGCAGAGACCCCGTCACCAGATCTCGACGAGCTCGATCAACGGGGCGGGCTGGATTTGCGGAAGGGTGCGGACTCCGTCACCGAACCGTTGGTCGAGCCTGTCGAGACCCCGTCAGCAGATCTCGACGAGCTCGATCAACGGGGCGCGCTGAATCCGCGGAGGCCTGCGGACTCCGTCACCGCTCCCGCTGGTCGAGCCTGTCGAGACCCCGCGAGCCGCACCGGATGCGGGTCACTCCACCCGCGTTGGCGGCTAACCGCCGAAGCGGCGCTGACGCTTGGCGAAGTCACGCAGGGCACGCAAAAAGTCGACCGGTCGCAGATCCGGGCCGAGAGCCTCGACGAAGTAGAACTCACTGTGAGCGCTCTGCCAGAGCATGAAGTCGCTCAGCCGCTGTTCCCCCGAGGTACGAATCACGAGGTCGGGGTCGGGCTGTCCGCCCGTGTAGAGGTGCTGGCCGATCAGTTCGGGGGTGAGCGTCTCGGCGAGATCGTCGAGCGTGCCACCGTGCTCGTGGTGGGAGGCCACGATGCTGCGCATGGCGTCGGTGATTTCGGTGCGCCCGCCGTAGCCGACGGCCAGGTTGACGTGCAGACCCTTCTTTCCCGCGGTACGTGCCTCGGCGGCATCCAGCGCACCAACGAGGGGACCGGGCAAGCCGGCCTTCGAGCCCACCTGCTGCACAACCCAGTCCCGGTAGTGCGACAGCTCTTCGGCGAGATCGGCAATGATCTCGAACAAAGCTGAAAGCTCCTCGGTCTGACGCTGCGTCAGATTGTCCGACGAGAGCAGGTACAGGGTGACGACCGAGATGCCGAGGTCGTCACACCATTCCAGGAACTCGCGCATCTTCGCTGCCCCGGCGCGGTGGCCGTGCGCGGCCGAGTCATAACCGAGCTGCTTGGCCCAGCGCCGATTCCCGTCGATGATCATCGCGACATGCTTCGGCACGACGTCGGGCGTCAGCCCGCGCCGCAGTCGGCGCTCGTACACCCGATAAAGGATGCCGCGCCCCGACGCTGCCTGCTGTTTCTGCACGTGTTCACGCTAGTCCACTTCCCCGGGTGAATTTGATCAGCCGGGCGGTGCGCCCTGCCGTAGGGTTGCAGCATGGCTTCCGAGCACGACATCCACAACCTTCCTTTGCTTGAGGCTGATTCGCCCTCCCCGGAAGATCTGAAGCCCACCTGGCGGGGTTGGATTCACGCCGGAATCTTCCCCGTGACGGTCGTGGCCGGCATCATTTTACTGATCCTGGCCGATGGCCCCGCCGCGCGCTGGAGTTCGGCCGTCTTCGTGGCCACCTCGATGCTGCTCTTTGGCAACTCGGCCCTCTACCACCGTTTCAATTGGCAGCCACGCACCAAATTGCTGCTCAAGCGCATCGACCACGCGAATATCTTTCTGTTGATCGCCGGCTCGTACACGCCGATCACGGTGCTGGCCCTGCCGCCGCAGAAGGCGGTGCTGCTGATGTCCCTCGTCTGGAGCGGTGCGCTGCTGGGCATCGCATTCCGCGTGTTCTGGATCAATGCCCCACGCTGGCTCTACGTGCCGCTCTATCTGTTACTCGGCTGGGGCGCGCTGATGTTCATCGTCGACTTCTTCCAGGCCAACGCCACGATGATGACACTCATCATGGTCGGCGGGCTGTGCTATTCCGTCGGTGCCGTCATCTATGCCCTGAAGAAGCCCAACCCGATTCCCGGAGTGTTCGGATTCCACGAGATCTTCCACGCACTCACAGCTGTGGCGTTCCTCTGCCATTGGGTTGCGATCCTGCTGATCGCCACGCATCCGCTCTACCCGTAGACGCACACGGACCAGGATGCGAGAACGCTACTTCGTGTCGGCCTCGTCGGCCGCGTTCGCAGCAGCAACCTCAGCTATTTCGGCTTCGAGTCGTGCGCTGATCTCTGCGCGGTAGGTCGTGCGACGGATGCGACGCACCATGTCGATGCCCAGTAGTACGACGGCGACGGCCACGAAGAAAATCGCGAAGAAGCCGACCACTCCGGGGGTGACCAGGTCGTCCGGCGGCGGGGTCTGGTCACCTGCTGCGGCCAGCACGCTGAAGAGAACGTTCATCGGTTCTCCTCCACGCCGGCAAAGAGGTCTGATTCAGGCATAACTGAGTTCACTTTCGATTCGACGAGCTGAAAATCTTCAAACGGCCACGCCTTGCGAATGAGCTCATTCGGCCAGAAGAAGAAACTGCTGGTGGGTGCGACCTGACTGGCGTGGGCGCGCAGCGCGGCATCCCGCGCCTCCAGAAAATCGCCGACCGGAACGTGCGTCGTCGCCAGCGCCGGGTAGTTCTTCATCCATTCGCGGGCCTCGCCCAGCGGTTCGAGCAGCTCAGAATCCGGCTCGGTCACGCTCAGCTCGAGGTACATCGCATCGACCCGTTGAAGGTTGAAGATGCGGTCGTAGTACAGCTTGTCGACCTGCCAGGGCGTGCCGGCATCCGGGTACCGCTCCGCATCCGCGGCGGCGCGATAGGCCGCCAGCGACACCTCATGGGTGCGAATGTGATCCGGATGCGGGTAGCCACCGTTTTCGTCGTAGGTCACCAGCACGTGGGGTCGAAACTCACGGATGATGCGCACGAGAGGTTCGGCCGAGATCTCGACCGGGATATCCGCGAATGAGTTCGGCGGCACCGAACCGTCTTCATTCATGCCCGAATCTCGGTAACCGAGCCACCGGTGGTCGATTCCCAGGTGACCTTGAGCCTTCGCCATTTCACGCCGACGCAGCCCGGCGAGATCGCGGTGAGCCAGAGCGATGTCGGCCAGTTCGTCGTTCAAAATGCTGCCCAGTTCGCCGCCCGTACAGCTGACAACGAGAACCTCGTCGCCCAAGCTGCTGTAGTACGCATAGGTGGCAGCACCTTTGCTCGACTCGTCGTCGGGATGCGCGTGCACCGCCAGTAGTCGCCGTGTCACGAAACTCCTCCAGAATGCCCGATAACCTGTAGGGGTAAGCCTAATCGTTCAATCTGAAGTGTGGAGTCGCCCCGTGCCCGAGAAACCCGGACTGGACGAACGCTATGGGCGAACCCGCGGCCGAATCGTGCGCGACCGGCGACTGCTCTGGGCCCTTGCCGGAATCTTCGGTGTCGTCCTTGTCGCCTGGGTGGTGTGGGCCGGACTCGACTCGCCGGGAACGCAGATCGATGCGCGCGATACCCGACACACAATCATTGACTCACGCAGCGTGAGCGTCACGTTTGAAGTCTCGGTGGCCCAGAACACTCCCGTGAGCTGCGCCGTCGAGGCGTTGAACGAGGGTTTCACCGTTGTGGGCTGGAAGGTCATCGACCTTCCCGCCTCGGAAAGCTACACCCGTTCGTTCACCGAGGTCATCCGAACCACGGAACTCGCGAACACGGGATTGATTTACCGCTGCTGGCTGACCTAAACTGGCATATTCGCCTCGGTTCCCGCCGAGGCGTCGACTATATCTGCGGGACAGTTGGGCAAACAACTGACGCAATAGAGGAGAGCACCCATGACTACCGACACCACGGTCACCTGGTTGACCCAGGAGGCGTTCGACCGCCTCACGACGGAGCTGGACACCCTCAGCACGACTGGCCGTGAGGACATCACGAAAAAGATCGAGTCGGCTCGTGAAGAAGGCGACCTCAAGGAGAACAGCGGCTACCACGCCGCCAAAGACGAACAGGGCAAGATGGAGGCGCGCATCCGCACGCTCACCCAGCTTCTGCGCACCGCCGAAGTCGGCAGCGCACCCGAAAGCCACGGCATCGTGCAGCCCGGAACCGTGATCACCGCCGCCATTGCCGGTGATGAGAGCCGCTTCCTGCTCGGCAGCCGCGAGATCGCCGGCAACAGCGATCTCGACGTGTACAGCGAGCAGAGCCCGCTCGGTGCGGCGATCATCGGTCTCGCGGTGGGCGCTTCGACCAGCTACACGGCCCCGAACGGCAAAGAGATCACCGTGTCGATTTCGAATGTGGAGACATTCACCGGCGCATAAATCACGCCCCGCGTTCGCATCGCTTCAACGCCCTCCCGTCATCGACGGGAGGGCGTTGGCGTTGAAACAGTACCGACGCCGTTCTAGCGCAGCTGCGGATCGTAGCCCGCGGCACGCAGCACGTCGACGACCTGTTGACGGTGCTCCGGCCCGCGCGTCTCGACGCTGACATCGAGTTCAACCTCGCTAATCTGCAGCCCGACACCGTGCCGAGTGTGCAGCACCTCGATCACGTTGGCGTGGGCCTCGGCGAGCAGTTCAGAGATGCGTGCCAGCTGGCCGGGACGGTCGGGCAGCATGATTCGAAGCGTGAGATAACGCCCGGATGCCGCCAACCCATGGCTGATCACACGCTGCATCAACAAAGGATCGATGTTGCCGCCGGAGAGAATGGCGACGGTCGGGCCGTCGCTTCTGACCTTTCCGGCGAGGATCGCCGCGACCGAGACGGCGCCGGCCGGTTCGACGACGAGCTTGCCCCGTTCCAGCAACACCAAGAGTGCACGTGCGATGTCGTCTTCAGAGACCGTCACGACCTCGTCAACGAGGTGTTTGATGATCTCAAAGTTCAACAGGCCCGGCTGGGCCACCGCGATGCCGTCGGCGATTGTCGGCTGAATGGTGATGGCGGTGACTTCGCCGGCGGCCAGCGACGGCGGGTAGGCCGCCGCATTCTCGGCCTGAACCCCGATGATTCTGATCTGACGACCCTCACGTTCGGCCAACTGCTTGAGCGCACCGGCGACACCCGAGATGAGGCCGCCGCCACCGATCGGAACGACGACGGTCTGAACATCCGGAACCTGATCGGCGATCTCGAGGCCGAGTGTTCCCTGGCCGATGATGACATCGGCGTGGTCGAACGGGGGGATCAGCACCGCGCCGGTCTGCGCAGCGAACTCGGCGGCAGCCAGCAGCGGCTCCGTGACGGTGTGCCCACGCAGCACCACGTCGGCTCCGTAATCCCGCGTCGCCTGCAATTTGGGCAGCGCCACGCCGACAGGCATGAAGATGGTGGCCCGGATACCGAGTTCCCGCGCCGCATAGGCGACTCCCTGTGCGTGGTTGCCGGCCGAGGCCGCTACGACGCCCCGCGCCTTCTCTGCTTCCGTCAGTTGGGAGAGCCGATTGTACGCACCCCGGATCTTGTAGGAGCCTGTGCGCTGCAGATTCTCGCACTTGAGATGCACGGGTTGGCCGAGCAAATCGGTCAGGTATCGGGAGGTCTCCATCGGGGTGATCGACGCGACACGGGCGACGACCGAACGGGCGGCTTCGAACTCGGCCAGGGCCGGACCGATGAGGGTGGTTTCTGTCATTCTTTTCTACTCTTCCATCGTGCGGCGAAAACCGGGGCGGCTGGGCACTGTCTGCCAGAGCGGGGACCCGGGCACTAGACCGGCGGACGGACTCTCACTGCGCCAGCGCCCACTCGAAATATAGTTGGTCATCACATTCAGCACTGCCGCGATCGGCACGGCGAACAGTGCGCCGGGGATTCCGGCCAGCAACGAGCCAGCGGCAACGACAAGCACAACGGCGAGCGGATGCACTTTCACGGCCGTGCCCATGATGAGCGGCTGCAGAACATGGCCCTCTATCTGTTGCACCAGGAGCACCACACCGAGCATGATCACGGCGATGATCGGTCCGTTGAAGAGCAGGGCAATCACGATGGCCACGGCGCCAGTTGCAACGGCGCCGACGATCGGAATGAACGAACCCAGGAACACCAGAACGGCGATCGGGATAGCCATGGGCACCCCAAGCAACGCGGCGCCGGCTCCGATTCCGATCGCATCGATCGTGGCGACGAGAATTTGAACCTTGACGAAGTTCCCGAGGGTCACCCAACCGGCGCGACCGGCGCCATCAATGGCCGGGCGGGCGCGGCGCGGGAAGATGCGCACGATCCACGACCAGATGCCCTTGCCGTCGATCAAAATGAACAGCAGGCTGAACAGAGTCAGCAGCAATCCGGTGACCAGGTGCCCGAGTGAGCTGCCGACCGAGAGCGCACCGCTGACGAAGATCGCGCTATCGGACTGCAGCGCCTTGAAAATATCCTGAACGTATGAGTTGAGTTGCTCCTCGGTCAACTGCAGCGGAGACGTGAGAAGAAAGTCTTTCAGGGACGCAATCGAGGCGGCCAACCTGTCGCTCAATCCGGCCGACCCGCGGCTGATCTGCATCGCCGCGAGCGTGATCAGTCCGCCGATGACCGCGATGGATCCCACCATGGCCACTGCAACGGCGAGCCCGCGCGGCCACCGGTGGCGACTGAGAAAAGAAACAATCGGAAGCAAGAGGGCCGAAATCAGCACCGCGATCAAGAGGGGGATCACGATGAGTCGCAGCTGCATGATGAGAAAGATGAACACTGCGATCGCAGCGGACAGGGCAAGCAAACGCCACGACCAGGCTCCGGCCAGTCGGATGCCCGGAGGAATTGAATCCTCGATCGACGGTGGTGAGGTCAGCGGTGTAGCCACGGTGCGAGGTGCTCGTTTTCGGCCACCGAACAGAGCACCCCGCCCGGTCCTGCCCATTGGTTCAGTCACGGACTCAGTCTAGAACGGCCCGACACACCGTCACCGCGCCGACGCTCCCGCGGCGACCAACGCCCAGGAACGTCGGAGGGTGCCGAAACTCTCGTGCATCGCTGATCGACCGTGTCGAGCTCACGTCGGGGGCTCTCGACATGCTCGACTAACGGTACTGGGGTCGACCACTCGCCGGCACCGGGTACGTCTAGAAGGTGCGCCCCATGGTGTGCAGACGCTCGATACGTTCGGGAATCGGCGGGTGGGTGCTGAAGAGCCTGTTCATCAGGCCCGGCTTCAGCGGGTTCGAGATCCACAGGTGCGACATCGACGAGTTCTGTCGCTGCATCGGTCGCCCGTAGGTCTCAAGCTTGGCAAGCGCGCTAGCCAGGGCATCCGGGTGACGCGTCGTCATAGCACTCGTCGCATCGGCCAGGTATTCGCGCTGACGGGACACCGCAAGCTGCACCATGCTCGCGACCAGCGGGGCGATGAGCATGGCCGCGAGACCAAACACCATCACAACCGGATTGCCGTTGTTGTTGTTATTGCGCCCGAAAAATGCCATCCGCAGGAACATGTCCGAGATGAAGCCGACCGCCACAACCAGACCGAAGACGATCATCGACACTCGAATGTCGTAGTTGCGCACATGGCCGAGTTCGTGCGCCATCACGCCCTCGAGTTCGGCGTCATCCATGATGTCGAGAAGGCCTGTAGTGGCCGCGACCATCGCGTGTTTCGGGTCTCGCCCCGTGGCGAATGCGTTGGGCGCCGGGTCATTGATGATGTAGATCTCAGGCATCGGCGTGCCGGTCGTGATCGACAGGTTCTCGACGGTGCGCCAGAGGCGCGGGTTATCAGCCTTACTCTCGAGCTTGGTACCACCGCTCATCGCGATGGCTTGGCGGCCCGCCATAAAGTACTGCACCGAGGCGTAGAGGGCGGCGATCACCAGGGTCGTGATCAGGATGCCGTAGCCGCCTCGACCGTAGACCGCATTAGCCAACCAGCCCAGACCCGCAATGATGGCCAGGAACAGAATGATGATGAAGACCGTGTTGCGCTTGTTTCGTGCAATCGCGCTGTACATCGTGGCCTGCCGTTAGAACTGAACGCGCGGTGGCTCCGCAATTGCTGCGGAGTCAGCGACCTCGAAGAAGTCGCGCTGGCTGAAGCCGAGGTTCTTGGCGATCATGTTGTTCGGGAACACCTGAAGCTTGGTGTTGAATTCACGCACTCCACCGTTGTAGAAGCGACGCGAGGCCTGGATCTTGTCTTCGGTGTCGACCAGTTCGCCCTGCAACTGCAGGTAGTTCTGGCTCGCCTGCAGCTGCGGATAGGCCTCTGCCACGGCGAAGATGCTCTTCAGAGCACTCTGCATGTGACCTTCTGCGGCGGATGCCTCGGCGGGGCTCTGTGCTGTCAGAGACTCTGCGCGGGCCTTCGTCACGCTTTCAAACACACCACGCTCGTGTGCCGCATAGCCCTTGACCGATTCGATCAGGTTGGGGATGAGGTCGGCACGACGCTTGAGCTGAACCGTGATGTCGCTCCACGCTTCGTCAACGCGAACCTTCAGCGTGACGAGAGAGTTGTACGTCGCCCAGAAGTAGATGCCGATGATGAGGGCAATTACAACGACGATGAGAACTGGGATGAGCCAATTCATGGCAGTGACTCCTTGTGATGTGTGCGGGCGGACAGGCCCATTGATGGTGCAAAAGCCATCCTATCGGTGGCCTTCGGGCTCCCAACCGCTTCCCACCACACTCAAAGCTAAGTCGAGGGAGCCTCCCACTTCGCCGACGTCACGAAGCCGTTCCATACTTGACAGCGGCGCGGTCTGCAGCGAATAGTTCATCCCATGGTGCACACCGAGGATGCGGCAATCGTCGTCGATGACCTGCGCGTGCGACGCGGCAAGAGGGGGGTGCTGCATGGCCTGACGCTGCATATTCCGCGCGGGGGCGTGATCGGATTGCTCGGTCCGAGCGGATGCGGCAAGAGCACACTGATGCGTGCGATCGTTGGAGTGCAGATCGTGCAGTCCGGCAGTCTCACCGTGCTCGGCCACGCGGCCGGCTCGCCACAGCTTCGACATCGCGTCGGGTACGTCACACAAGCGGCGAGTGTCTACGACGATCTCACGGTGCGACAGAACGTGTCGTATTTTCGTGCGGTACTCGGTGCGCCCCGCACCGACGTCGACAGGGTCATCGACGAGACCGATCTCGGCTCGCACGCCGACGACCTCGTCGGCTCACTCTCGGGCGGCCAACGCAGTCGTGTGTCGCTTGCGGGGGCACTTCTCGGGGCGCCGGAGCTGCTGGTGCTCGACGAACCGACCGTCGGCCTCGACCCGGTGCTGCGGGTCGAGCTCTGGGGTCTGTTCCACCGTCTCGCGGCGGCCGGGACCACGCTGCTCGTCTCGAGCCATGTCATGGACGAGGCAACGCGCTGCGACAGGCTACTGCTCCTGCGCAACGGTGAGTTGCTGGCCGATGCCACTCCGCGAGGGCTTCTCGCTGCGACCGACACCAACGATGCCGAGTCGGCATTTCTCACCTTGATCAGGCAGAAGCCTGCGCGGACCAAACCTGAGACCGGCACCGACACCGACCCGAGGCCGAGCGCCTCATGAACTCGCGGCGCACGCTCGCCACGGCAGCACGCATCCTCAGCCAAGTTCGGCACGACCCGCGCACGATCGTCCTGCTGCTCGTCGTGCCCAGTCTGTTGATCGGACTCGTCGCCTGGATCTTCTCAGACACCACGTCGTTTTCCACAGTCGGTCCGGCCATGATTGCGCTGTTCCCGTTCATTGTGATGTTTCTGGTGACGAGCATCACGACCTTGCGCGAGCGCCGCACCGGCACTCTCGAGCGACTGCTCTCGATGCCGCTCGGCAAGGGTGATTTTATTCTGGGCTACACGCTCGCGTTCGGACTGCTCGCCGTTGTGCAGTCGGCGATCGCAGTGGGCTATTCGGTCTGGGTGTGCGGTCTGACGATCTCGGGTTCCATCTGGCTGCTGCTGGCTGTTGCCGTGGCCGACGCGGTACTCGGCACCGCCCTCGGACTCTTGGCGAGTGCGTTTGCGAACACCGAGTTTCAGGTCGTGCAGTTCATGCCGGCCATCGTCTTCCCTCAGATTCTGCTCGGCGGAATTTTTCTGCCGCGCGACCAGCTGCCCAACGGGCTGCAACAGATCAGCGACTGGCTGCCGCTGTCGCACGCCATCGATGCGCTCCAGGCCGTCGCGTCGAATTCGAAGGATGCGGCGTACATCGGTGGCGAACTTCTCATCATCGCTGCCTGGATTCTGGGCGCCATCGTTCTCGGCTCGGTCACACTACGCCGTCGCACGCCGTAGAAGCCACCGCGATTCAGCTGCGAGCCGCGAGCACCTTCTGCAGCCAGCGATAGGAGGATTTTGGGGTGCGGCTCTGATCCGCGAAGTCGACCCAGACCAACCCGAAACGCTGGGTGTAGCCGGCGTCCCATTCGAACCCGTCGAGCAGCGACCGCACGAAGTAGCCGCGCAGGGCGACGCCCTCGGCCACACCTCCCGGGGCAACGGCATCGAGCGCCGCCGACAGGTGCTCGGCCAGGTAGTCGATGCGCAGCGTGTCGTCGACCACACCGTGCGCGTCTTGTCGGTCGGCAAAACTGGCCCCTCCCTCGGTGAGGTACACCGGGGGCAACGCGTCGCCATAGCGATCGCGCAGCTCGCGCAAGGAGACCCCAAGGTATTCGGGCGCGTTGGGCCACCCCAGTGCGGTGAGCGGATGCTCGCGGAACGATTCGAGATGAAAGGGCAACGTGGCCGCCGGCATGGCCGAGCCATCGGTCGCAGCCGGTTCGCCGGGTGCGGCGCTTTGCGCAGGACCGGCCGCGACGCGCGACGGCTGAGAGTAGTTCAGGCCGTAAAAGTCGAGCGGCTGATGGATGGTGGCGAGGTCGTCCGGATCGGACTCGGTGAGCATCCGAAGTTCACGTTCGAACGGCTCGGCCACCGCGGGATAGCGGCCGAGTAATACCGCGTCGGCGAACAGTCGATTGTGCAGAAGGTCATAGAGCTCGGCGTAGAGGCCGTCTTCTTCCCGGTCGCTGGCCGGCTGCACGGGCGTGTGTGCCTGGGCAATGCCGATCTGCCCGCGCACGTCGGCCGCGCGCAGCCCTTGCACGGCCAGGCCATGGGCCAGGAGCTGATGATGGCCGGCGGGCAGCGCGTCGAAAAGGAGCCGCGCCCCCGGCGCGTGGGTGCCACGCATATAACCGTTCAGCATGACAGTGGCCGGTTCGTTGAGTGTCACCCAGCCGTCGAGGCGGTCGCCGAAGACCCGGCCCATCTCGTGCGCGTAGTCCCCGAACCGACTGGCCGTGTCGCGATTCAGCCAGCCGCCGCGCAGCGCCAGGGGGGTATCCCAGTGGGAGAGCGTGGCCATCGGGCGAATTCCGGCAGCCAGTAGTTCGTCGAGCAGACGGTCGTAGAATCCGATTCCGCCGCGGTTCAGCCCACCCCGGCCGTCGGGTTGCAGACGCGGCCAGGCGAACGAAAAGCGATACGCGTCTCCGCCCAATTCACGAAGCAACGTCACGTCCTCGCCGAGACGACCCATCTGGTCGGCCGACACCGAGGCGTTACTCCCATCGAGAATGCGCTCGGGCTGGGTGGTGAAGACGTCCCAGACCGACTCGCCGCGGCCGCCGTCGCGGGCGCCGCCCTCAACCTGAAAAGCACTCGTCGTGGTTCCGAGCGTGAAATCGCTCGGGATTCGGTTGCCCAATTCACTCGCCCGGCGTGGCCATTCACGGGTAGCCGGGGAGTTTCGGGTCATGTTCCAAGCACTCGTTTCAGATAAGGATTGGTGAAGAGGCGTTCCGGGTCGAGCCTGTCACGCACGGCAAGAAAGTCGTCAAAATGCGGGTACACCGCTCGCAGTGACTCGGCATCCTGATAGTTCATTTTGCCCCAATGCGGACGGCCCTCGTAACCACGCATGATCTCTTCGACGGCGCCGAAGTACTCGGCCGGATTCTCCTGGATGTAACGGTGCGCGGCGATATAGCCGCTGGGCCAGCCCTGTGCGGTCGAGAGCCAGTTGTCATCGGCCGCTGCCGAACGCACTTCGATGGGGAACGAAATGTTCCAGCCTTTTCTTTCAATCAGGCTCTTCACCTCGCGCAACGCGGCGGGGACCGCCTCCAGCGGCACCGCGTACTCCATTTCGCGAAAGCGCACCGTGCGGTTCGTGACGAACACCCGGTGCGACAGATCGGTGAACTCCCGGCGTCCGCTGAGCTTCTCGGCGAGCCGGCTGAATCGCGGCACCAGGGCGGGGACCGCGGTGCCGAGCGCGCAGGTACCGCGATAGAACCCATTGGCCAGCAACTCATCATCGACCCAGCGGCCGACCTTCGGCAGCGGATTGCGTGGCGCCTCCATCGGCAGACGCGTGTTCGTCTTGGTGAGGGCGCTCTCGGTGTGCGGAAACCAATAGAACTCGAAGTGGTCGACGGCGTTCGAGCGCTCGACGAAGTTCTCGATGACGCCCTCAAGCGGCTCCGCTGCCTCGACGGCGTGCAACAGATAGGTCGGAACACACTGGAATGTGAGCTCGACGATGATGCCGAGCGCGCCGAGTCCGAGGCGTGCGGCCGGCAGCAGTTCTGCGTTTTCGGTTTCGCTCACCCGCAACAGTGAGCCGTCGCCAGTGACAAGCGTCACAGCAACGATCTGCGTCGCCAGCCCACCGAATGCTCCCCCGGTGCCATGGGTTCCCGTCGAGGTCGCCCCCGCGACGCTTTGCCGATCGATGTCGCCCATGTTTTCAAGCGCCAGCCCGAAGGGTGCCAGCAGGTCGGGCAGCTGGTACAGGTGGGTGCCGGCCGCCAGAGTGACGCGAGCGGATGCCGCATCAACGGCGATCACACCGGTGAGCTCATGCAGGTCCAGTTGAACGCCCGGTGCCAGGGCGATGCCGGTGAAGCTGTGCCCGGCGCCGACGGCCTTGATGGACAGTCCAGCCTTCGCGGCCGCCACGACAGCACGCTGCACCGCTCCGACACTCGTGGGCCGTTCGACCCGTTTCGGTCGCACCTTTTCGGTGCGTGCCCAGTTCTGCCAGATGGCCCCACTCGCGGTCACAGAAACGCCTTTCCTTCACCCCGGTAACTCGGTACGACATCGACGACGACTCCGTCGTCGACCACTGCGAATTCGTTCACGTGCTCGCTCATCTCCCCAGATTTGGTGTGCCGGAGCCAGACTCGATCGCCCACGCTGAGGGCCGCGGCATTCGGCCCAGTGAGAGGCGACTGCACCTCCCCCAAGCCTTCGTGCGGCTTGAGTTTCAGTTCGGGCGGCCAGACGAGACTGGGCGCCCGGTCAGGTCCGGGAGGGCCGGAGGCGATCCAGCCGCCTCCCAAGAGCGTCGCGCTCTCCGGCGTAGGCTTGCGCACCACCGACAGCGCGAACGCCGCAGCGGGGGCCGGTCTGAAATCACTGTAGTTGTCGAAGAGGTGCCCACCGAAATAACCGCTTCCCGCCGCGATGTCGGTCACCGAAGCATCCGAATGAGTGCTCTCGAGCGAGCCCGTGCCACCCCCGTTGACAAACTCGAGGTCGGCGACGAGCCGCACGGCGGCGACGGCCGCGGCGCGGCGCGCGGTCAGCTCCGGAATCGACTGGCGACGCATCCAGCGGTTGAGCACGCCCTCGGCTGCCTTGCCGATCGGGCGGTCGCCCCGCCCGGCGATCTGGGCTTCATATCCCATCATGCCGACCAAGGCGAAGCCCGGCCTGGACACGATGGCGATGGCCAAAGCACGGGCTTGCACGGCGGTATGCACCGGGGAGCGCCAGACGCCCAAATGGCCGAGCACCGGGTGGTCCAGGGAACAGTCGAGCTCAATGGCGACCCGGATGGTTTCGCGCTGTGCCGGCGGCAGCACCGCGTCAATGAAGTCGAGCTGGGCCACCGAGTCGATCATGAGCGTCACCTTCGCGGCGAACTCGGCCGACTGACCCAGCTGCGTGATTCCTGCGGCATCCGCTGTGGGGTACCCGATGACGACGTCATCGATGGTCTCGGCCAACCACAGCGCTTCGGCGAGCGTGTACGCCAACACTCCCTGATGCCCGGGAAGGGCCAGGATCGCCTCAATCACGCTGCGCACCCGGATCGACTTGGTCGCCACGCGAATCGGGGTTCCGCCGGCCCGAACCAGGAGGTCGTGTGCGTTGTGGCGCAGAGCCGCAAGATCAATCGTCGCAACCGGGGTGGGTAGGTGTGCGGTGGCCCGGGTGAGCGACGGCCAGTACTGCGCCGGATTCAGCCAGGGCGTCTGGGCAGAGAGATGAGTCAGGTCGAGAGTCATTAGCGCACCGATTTCACTTTGGCGACGGCGAGGGCCCCGGCGAACGCGAAGAGGCCGGCGAGCAAGAAGAGGCCGGTAAATCCACCCAGCACGGCGACGGCGCCCGCGCCGAGCAGAGGTGCAATCGCCTGCGGAACGGCCGTAGCGATGTTCATGATTCCGAGATCTTTACCCCGACTGGCCGGGTCGGGAAGCACCTGGGTGGCGAGCGCCTGGTCGACGGCGAGAAAGCAGCCGTAGCCCAGGCCGAGAAGCCCGGCCGCGACCATCGCGGCCGTCAAGCTCGGAATGAACGCGAGCATGAGCGCAGCGACGCCCTGAAGCGCCGAGGCCACGAAGACGAAACTCTTACGCCGGCCCAGCGTGTCACTCAGACGTCCGAGGAAGATGGCGGCGACGATCACGAAAACCATGTAGATGAGGGTGAGCACGACCAGATCGTCTTCGGCGTTGGCATCCTTCAACCCGAACATCAAGAAGTAGAGAAGAAGCGTGGTGCCGAACGCGTTGCCGAAGTTGACGAGTACGCGACTGAGCAGCGTCCAACCGAAGTCGGGGTAGGCGCGTGGGCTGATCCACAGGCTTTCCACGATGCCCCGGGTGGTGATCGGCTCGCGCTGCTCGGGCAGCAAAACGGCATCCGGCATGAGCAAGAAGGGGATGACGAGAATGAGAAGAAGAATGGCGACGACCGCGTAGCCGGCGAAGGTCCCCGTGAAGAGCATGGTCACGAGCAGCAAGCCGAGAATCGTTCCGACGGCCTGGGGAGCCGAGAGCCAGCCCGAGACGTAACCGCGCTGGCCGACCGGCACCTGGTCGGAGATCGTGGCGGTCAGCGCCGCGGTGAGCACGCAGAACCCGGTCAGCGCAAGGGCCCAGAAGACGCCGATGCCGACCATGCTCGTTTGCGCGCCGAGAAGCAGCAGCGCAACGGCAAAGAGTGCGGCTCCCCCGGCAATCCACGGCCGACGGCGGCCGAAGCGCGACGTGGTGCGATCAGAGAGTGCCCCGGTGAGCGGGTAGGCGACGATAGCGCAGAGGCCGGCGATGCCGGAGATGATGCCGAATGCGACGACGCTGTCGACCCAGTTCTGGGGATGCAGCTCACGATCGATCTGGGCGGGAAGCAGCAACTGCACCGGGGTGAGCTGAGCCATCCAAATACCCAGCCAAGCCGTCGCGAATGCGGCAATCCATTTTCCGGGTACGCGCCTGGTCGGTTCGGCGAAAACGGCAACGACGGTCGGTGTGCTCACTCGGCTCCTCACTGGTCAACATTGAACTTCAGCGGAATCACTCGATCGTAAGTATGCACTATCCGTCGGGTCGCCCGGCGCACACGAGGGGCTCTGCATGCAGCCGCCAACCAGCGTGGGGCACTATCGTCAAACTGTGCGACTTGGAGTTCTCGACGTTGGTTCGAATACCGTTCACCTGCTGGTGGTCGATGCGCGCGCGGGCGCCGCACCGGTGCCGATGTTCTCCGACAAGGCCGTGCTGCGTCTCATGCGCTACCTGACGCCCGACGGCTCGATCACCGAAGAGGGTGTGCAGGCCGTGATCGCGGCTGTGCAGAGCGCCGTCGACGTGGCACAGCAGCACAATCTCGACGAGCTGTTGCCGATCGCGACCTCGGCCCTGCGCGACGCGAACAACGGCCCCGAGCTGCTCGCCCGGATCGAGGCAGAGACCGGCGTGGCATTGCACGTGCTCTCCGGCGAAGACGAATCGCGCCTGACGTTCCTCGCGGTACGTCGCTGGTACGGCTGGTCGGCCGAGAACATTCTTCTGTTCGACATTGGCGGAGGTTCCCTCGAAATCGCGGCCGGTGCAAATGCGATTCCCGATGTCGCCCTCTCGCTTCCGCTTGGTGCCGGGCGCTCCACCGTTGGCTTTTTGCACGACGATCCGCCGTTGCCCGATCAAATGGCGGCGTTGCGTGACCATGCGGCAGGAATTCTGGCGACGGCCGTCACCGCCTTCGCCGATCAGCCGGCACCACACCACATCGTCGGTTCGTCTAAAACCATCAGGTCCCTGGCCAGGCTGGCCGGTTCCACTCAAGACGGCGTCGGCTCGGCCGACCGCATCATGCTGCGCCGCTCGCAGCTGAACGATTGGGTGCCGCGCTTGGCGAAGATTCCAGCCGATGCCCGCCCTGCCCTGCCCGGCATCACAGCCGACCGCACATTTCAGATTGTGGCCGGCGGCATCGTGCTCGGTGAGGCCATGGCCGCCTTCGGGGCGAATGAACTCGAAGTATCGCCCTGGGCTCTCCGGGAGGGCATCATTCTGCGCTACCTCGACCACCTGGGTTAGTGAGATCCGCCCTTGCACACCCGTCGCAGAGAGGGTGAGTGCGACGCCGACGGCCAGGACACGACGCGAAAACGTGTTCCACACGAAAACGACGACTGCCACTGCCAGCACGATCAGGGCAAACCTGATGTCACTCAACTCGAGCGGGCGTCTCGACGACACCCTGAACGGGCTGAAACACGGTAGTGCCCCCACTGGGATTCGAACCCAGACTGTGACGATTTTAAGTCGTCTGCCTCTGCCGATTGGGCTACGGGGGCGCGTCCGAAGTTCTCGGACGCTTCAAGCGTAGTTGGTGCCTCGCGGGCAGCCGAACTGTGCCGTGGGACTACTTGGCGGCTACCGCCTCTTCCGGGGCGGCATCCGTTGTTGCTGCAGCCTTGCGTGGTGCACGCGGAGCGCGCGGAGTCTTCGCTGCGACAGCCGGAGCGGCCGGAGCCTTCTCAGCGGACTTGGCCGGAGCCTTCGCCGCAGCCTTCACCGGAGCCTTCTCTGCGACAGCTGCGGTTTCGGGCACGGCAGCGGCCGGCGGCTTCGGACGCGAGGCGAACTCCTCGAACACGGCGCGCGGAGTCTGCACTGCTTCGATCGAAACGATGTCGCGACCCAGGAAGAAGTTGTTCACCCAGCCCCAGACGACACGCAGCTTGCGCTCCCAGCTCGGCATGGCCAAGCCGTGGTAGCCGCGGTGTGCGAACCAGGCGAACAGGCCCTTAACCGAGAACTTGCCCGACTGGAAAACACCATAACCGATGCCGAGTCCAGCAACGGCGCCCATGTTCTTGTGGAAATAGTCCTTGGGGCCCTCGCCACGAAGCACAGCGACGATGTTCTTGGCCAGCAGCTTTCCCTGACGCACAGCGTGCTGAGCGTTGGGCACGCAGTTGCCACCCACTCCACCACCGCTGAGGTCAGGAACGGCGGTGATGTCACCGGCGCCCCAGGCGCCTTCGATGAATTCGTCTTCGGTTCCCACGCGCAGGTCGGCACGCACACGCAGGCGGCCGCGCTCTTCGATGGGCAGGTCGGTGTTACGCACGATACCCGGGTTGGCCATGACACCGGCGGTCCAGACGATCAGGTCGGTCTCAAAGCTTTCCCCGGTGGAGAGTTCGATCTTCCCATCGACAGCGCTGGCAAGCTGCGTGTCGAGGTGGATCTGTGCGCCACGCTCGGCCAAGTTGTTGATGACCCAAAGGCTGGTGGGCAGCGACACTTCAGGCATGATGCGACCCATGGCCTCGACGAGGTGGAAGTGCGTATCTTCGAAGCTGATCTCGGGGTAGGACTTCAGCAGGCTACTCGCGAAGGAGCGCAGCTCAGCGAAGATCTCGATGCCGGCGAAGCCGCCACCGATGACCACGAAGGTCAGAAGTCGGTCGCGCTCGGGTCCGGCAGGAAGCAGGGCCGCCTTATCGAAGTTGGTGAGTACGCGGTCACGGATGGCGACTGCTTCTTCAATGGTCTTCAAGCCGATTGCATTGTCTGCAACACCCGGAATCGGGAAGGTGCGCGACACGGCGCCGGCGGTCACAACGATCTGGTCGTACTCGAACTGGTACGGCTCGCCGACGGCCGGCGTGATGGTCGCGGTCTTTTCGGCGTGATTAATGTAGGTGACCTTTGCGGCGACCACATTTGTGCGCTTCAGGTGACGGCGGTGCGACACTACGGCGTGTCGCGCCTCGATCGAGCCAGCAGCCACCTCGGGCAGGAAGGGCTGATAGGTCATATACGGCAGCGGGTCAACCATCGTGACCTCGGCTTCGCCTGTGCGAAGCCACTTCTCAAGCTTCCAGGCGGTGTAGAAACCGGCGTAGCCACCACCGACGATGAGAATTTTGGGCACGATGAAAAGGCCTCCTATATGGTTTTGAAGCGCGAGATTCTAGGTTTTACGTCGAATTCGCTTGAAGTGCCGACCGACCCCGATGGCGAACAGCACTACTAGGATACCAAACCCTGTCAGTACGGCGAGCGGCACGCTCACATAGGCCACACTGAGTGGGGTCGGAAGCCAGGATGCGGCACCGCTCGCCGGTGGCAGGATGGGATCCGGGATGGCCGGAAGCGGTGTCTGCTCGACCGGTTCCGGCCCCGGATCCGCCACCGTGTTGGCCCTGCGATGCAGGTGAATCCAGGCCTTCAACAGGTCGGCCGGGGTCTCGGCCGTGGCATCCGGCACCTTCGCAGAAACTGCGGCAGCGGCGTCAATCAGACCGTTTCCATAAATTGGGCTGGGAATTTCGTGACCGTTCGGGTTCGCTGTGGCGATCACACGGTTCATCACCGCTGCCGCATTGAGTTCAGGGTGAGCGGCGCGCACCAGTGCCACAAGCCCGGACACCAGCGGCGCGGCAGCGCTGGTGCCGTCCCACATCACGTGGCCACCGCCCGGCATCACGCCCACGAGTTGCTCACTCGGCGCGGCGACCGAGATGGTGATTCCCTGCGATGACGCGTCGAAACTTGCCTTTTTGGTGCGGTCGACACCGGCAACAGTGAGCACGCCCGGAATCGTGGCCGGAGCTCCGACCTCGGTTGTGCCGCTCCCCCGGTTGCCGGCCGCCGCCACCACGACGACGTCGTGTTCGAAGGCGTAGAGGAAGGCCTCATCCCAACTCTCCGGCCAATCCAGAGTGTTTCGGGTCAGGGACATGTTGATGACGTCGGCGCCGTGGTCGACGGCCCAGCGGATGCCCTCGGCGATCTGGTCGTCGTTGCTCACGGTCGATCCGCTTGCACCGAATGCGACGGAGACCGACAGGATAGACGCGGCAGGAGCAACTCCGATCACACCGGAGCCGGAACCCGCTCCGCGGCCGGCCAGCAGCGAGGCGACCAGTGTGCCGTGCTCGCTGCCCTCGCCGACGGGAGTCTGGCCATTGCTCGAACCAAGCCCCGAGACATCCGTTCCGCCCACGATGACGCCGGAGAGTTCGGCGACACTGCCGTCGATGCCCGTGTCAATGACGGCGACCGTGACGCCGGCTCCCCTGGTCGTCTTCCACGCCTGAGTGAATCCGTAGTCGTTCAGCCAATACTCCAGGTCGCGCACCTGGTCGGCATGCGCAGGCGGAGCGTCGACGATTACCGCCCCGAACGCAAGCACAGTCACCAGGCCCACGGCAAGCGCAGCGCCCAGTCGACGACCGGGGACTCTCATTAAGCGTCCGGGGTCGTCTCGGTGTAGTCGATGCAGACGCAGCGGGACGGGGACCAGTCGGCCCGCGCGAGCGCCAGGTCTCCGATCGGGTTGACGCCCGGGCCGGCAGCCAGCGAGTGGGCAGCGAGTGCGTGCAGGCACTTGACACGCTCGGGCATGCCACCCGACGAGATTCCGGCAATCTCCGGCACCTCACCGAGCACGGCACGGTCGGCGAGAAAACTCGCGTGGGCGGCGGCGTACCGGCTGCGCAAATCGGCATCGTCGGCGAGAAGTGCGGTGTATTCGTTCATTACCTGCGTGGCCTCGAGCGCCGAGATCGCTGCGGTGGCACCGGGGTGGCACATGTAGTACAGCGTGGGAAACGGGGTGCCGTCGGCGAGTCGAGGTGCCGTGGCGACCACTGTCGGCGCACCGCAGACACAGCGCGCCGCGATTCCGACAACGTCGCGGGCCGGGCGCCCAAGCTGGGCGGACACTGTTGCGACATCGTCTGCGGTGAACGGGGCGAAGGGGGGTCGACTCATGGGGACGGTTCCTCTGGTGCGAGACCGGCGGTCATGGCGGAAGCGAACATCGATGCCAGCCAATCGACGCTCGTGTCTTGGATTTCGGTGCTGACCGGCGGAATGCCAGCGTTGACCACTGCGGGCAGTGGCACATCGTTGATCACCAGAAAATTGATGTCGCCTGGCAATACGTACGAGAGTCGGTCGCGAGCCTGGGTCGTGACGTAGGTGCGGTCATTCCACCGTTCGCGCTCAGACTTCAGCTTCGCGACCGTGGCATTTTGACTCGCCACGGCGGCGCTGAGCCTGCTGATCTCCTGTTGTTGTTCAGCGTAGATGCGCAAGCTGGGCGCGAGCACAACCACAGCGAGAATGAGCACACCCATCATCACCAGCGAGAAGCCGGATGAACGGATGCCGCGCAGCCAGCCGCCCGCCGGAGTTGCAGGATCATCGAGCGCGACGGCTCGCTTGGCAGCTCGGCTGCGGGCCATGACGACTCCTTCCGCAGGTGTACATACTCGTGGTTGTGCAGACAAAAAAAGGGGGCTTTCGAAGCACTCGCGCTGTCGAAAGCCCCCGTTACAAAGTTAGGCGCTGAAACGCGGGAAAGCGGAGCGGCCGGCGTAGACTGCTGCCTCGCCCAGCTCTTCTTCGATCCTCAGCAACTGATTGTACTTGGCGACGCGCTCACTGCGGGCAGGCGCACCGGTCTTGATCTGACCGGCATCCGTGGCCACAGCAAGGTCGGCAATTGTGGTGTCTTCGGTCTCACCGGAGCGGTGCGACAGGATGGCGGTGTAGCCGGCGCGCTGCGCGAGGGCAACGGCATCCAACGTCTCGGTGAGCGTGCCGATCTGGTTCACCTTGACCAGGATCGAGTTGCCCGCCTTGAGCGCGAGTCCCTTGGCGAGACGCTCAGGGTTGGTCACGAACAGGTCGTCGCCGACGATCTGCACCTTGTGACCGATTTCGGCGGTGAGGTGAACGTAGCCGTCCCAGTCCTCTTCTTCCAGCGGGTCTTCGATCGACACCAGCGGGTAAGCGTCAACCAGTTCGCCGTAGTAGGCGACGAGCTCCTGTGCGGTGAGCTGCTTGCCTTCGAAGTGGTACGCGCCATCCTTGAAGAATTCGGTGGCGGCGCAGTCCAGGGCCAGGGCGATGTCTGTGCCGGGAACGTAGCCGGCGATCTGGATGGCTTCGACGATGAGGTCGAGTGCTGCACGGTTGCTCGGCAGGTTCGGCGCGAATCCCCCCTCGTCACCGAGGCCTGTGGAGAGGCCCTTCGACTGCAGCAGACCCTTGAGGGCGTGGTAGGTCTCAACACCCCACCGCAGCGCTTCGCTGTAGGTCTCGGCGCCGAGCGGAACGATCATGAACTCCTGGATGTCCACATCGTTGTCGGCGTGCGAGCCACCGTTGATGATGTTCATCAGCGGCACGGGCAGGGTGTGGGCGTTCGGGCCACCGAGGTAGCGGAACAGCGGCAAGCCGCTGGACTTGGCCGAGGCCTTGGCGACGGCCAGGCTCACGCCGAGGATCGAGTTGGCACCAACGCGTTCCTTGTTGGCGGTGCCGTCGGTCTCCATGAGCACGGCGTCGACGATGCGCTGGTCGGTCGACTCGAGGTCTTCGACGGCCGGGCCGAGCTCATCCATGACGGCGTCGACGGCCTTCAGCACGCCCTTGCCGAGGTAACGCTTCTTGTCACCGTCGCGCAGTTCGTAGGCCTCGAAGGCACCGGTCGATGCGCCGGAGGGAACAGCGGCGCGGCTGACGGTGCCGTCTTCAAGCAGAACCTCGACCTCCACGGTCGGGTTGCCTCGGGAGTCAAGAATTTCGCGAGCTACTACAGCCTCGATGAGAGCCACAATTATCTCCTGTGTTCTGAGTGATTTTGGGGTGGAGAACGACGGTGTATTCCGCGTTCAGTCTAGTAAGGGTCACAAGGACCGGGTGGTGCGCTCGGCCGATCTAATCGGAGAGAGGCTTGAACTCGAGGGCTGCAGCGTCGACCGACGGTTCATCGGATGCCGCGGTCGACACGAACGCGAAACTTCCGAATCCGTCGGCCGCAGCCCGGGCCAGCAGCGCCTTCAGGTTCTTGGTGCGCTGGGTCAGTCTCACGCGCTTACCCTGGGCCACGAGTGCCAGCTTCAAGGCAACGAGCGTGGCCGGATCAGCGTCGCCGTCGTGCACGAGAACGACGGCGTTGTCGGCGGCCGTGGCATCCGAGGCGAGCAGATCAACGATGCGCTCGAACCCGATTGAGAAGCCACAGGCGGGAACATCAGCGCCGAGGAATCGGCCGATCATGCCGTCGTAGCGGCCGCCGCCGCCGAGCGAGTAGCCCAGGTCGGGGTGCGAGATTTCAAAAATTGTGCCGGTGTAATAGCCCATGCCACGCACCAAAGTGGGATCGAAAACGAGTTCGACCTGGGGCAGTGCCGCCTTCAGCCCGAGCAGGTCGGCGTAGGCAGCGGGGTCAAGCCACGCCGGGGCGCTCTCGCCCGCGAGGTCCCAGCCCGCGTTGCCGATGGCATGCAGGGTGTCGGCGATGCCCGCGGTGCCGAGGCCGAGGCCTTCGAGTTCGGTGACGACGCCGTCGACTCCGATCTTGTCGAGCTTGTCGATCGTGATCAGTGCACGTTCGTGCAGCTCGGAGGCGACGCCCCAGTGAGCCAAAAGTGCGGTGAGGATGCGGCGGTCATTGATGCGAATGGAGCAACCGGTGAGCCCGAGCGCGTCGAGTGCGGCCGAGGTGGCACTGATCAGCTCGATTTCGGCCAGCTGACCCGGCTCACCGATCACGTCGATGTCGCACTGCATGAACTGACGGTAGCGGCCCTTCTGCGGGCGTTCTGCACGCCAAACCGGGGCAATCTGGATCGAACGGAAGACCGTCGGCAGGCTGGCTCTGTGGGTGGCATAGAAGCGCGCCAGCGGAACGGTCAGGTCAAAACGGAGACCCAGATCAGCCAGCGCCAACAGGTCGCCGCTCTCGACTGCGGCGGAGACATCCGCTTCGCGCAGGCCCCGCTTCATCACGGCGAAGCCAAGTTTTTCATTATCGCCGCCGAGCCCGGAATGCAGGCGTGCCGAGTCCTCCATCACGGGCGTTTCGATTTCATCGAAGCCGTGCGCCGTGAAACTGTGGCGGATCACCCCCAGGGCGTGCTCGCGGGTGGCCTTCTCGTGAGGAAGGAAATCGCGCATGCCGCGGGGCGGGGTTACTGTCGAAGCCATACCGGCAATTCTGCCAGGTCGGCCCCGTCAGTTTGAAACCCGCCCCGCGCGAGCACGCTCGGGGCGCTGGCGGGTTTAGAGCGCTCCGCCGGCAGCGTTCGGCGCGTCGGCGTCAACGCCGCCGTCTCCGACGTGCTCCCGAGCCACGAAGTTCTCGATGTCGAACAGGTTGTCTCCGGCTCGCTCGGCGATCGTGAGCAGCGTCGACATCGAGGCGACCTCCTCGACCTGCTCTTTCAGGAACCAGAGCATGGCCTGTTCGCCGAGTGCATCGCCGTCCCGGCGGGCCGCAGCGAAGAGCGCCTCAATCTGAGTCGTCACCTGCTTTTCCTGCGCGAGAGCCAGTGCGATGGGCTCAACCACCGTGGCGAACTGGTTGACGACTGCCGGCACACCCGGAATTTCGACGCCCATATCGCGGTCGATGCGGTATTGCACCAGCATCATCGCGTGATTGCGTTCTTCAATCGACTGCCGGTAGAAATGAGCGGCAAGCTGCGGTAGATCATGGTTGTCGAACCAGACGGCGATCGCAATGTACTGCTGCGATGCGGCGAACTCGTTGCCGATTTGGCTGGACAGAAGCGTGTTGAAGGAAGTCTCACTCATGCTCCGACGCTACCGCTCCGGCCGCTCCGACACCAGAATGGACAGGCTATCCATACCGGCGCGGCGCTCAGTCCGTGGTGCCGAACAGGCCCTGCCCGTGTTGAGTCAGCGCGTCGAAGGCCTCGCCGTATGAGCGCGGGATCGGCTGACCCGGCTCGCCATAGCGAGCCACCAGCAGGCCGAGCAGTCCTGTCGCCGGGGAGCTGAGCGGGCGGGCACGGTCTTCGTCGCGCGGTTCGGGAACCGCCTCCGGGTTCGGCGGCGTATACGCGGGGTGGGTGTCCGGCCACTCGGATGCGGGGCGGGGCGTGCTTCGGTTGATCAGATTGAACAGGTCGTTCGCCCCCGCGTCACGATCGGTCAGCGGCGACAATCCATGCAGTCGGGCCAGTGTGCGGATCACGGCTGAATGGTGCATCACGTCGTTGATCACGGTGCCGGCCTGCGTGTAGGCCGAGATGGCGATGGCCGGCACCCGACAGCCCAGCCGGTCGAAGGTGAAGCCCATCTCTCCGGCACCGTCGTTCTTACTCGGTGGCACGGCGTCGGGTGGTGCGACATGGTCGTAGGTACCGCCGTGCTCGTCAAACGTCACCAAGAACAGGGTGTTGTTGGCGTTTGAGCCACTCGGCGTGGCGCTTGAACGGATTGAACTGTAGACCTCGTGCAACAGGGCGTCACCGGCTCGCACGTCCGAGTGTGCACCGTTAAAGATGTCGACACCGTCGACCTCGGTCCCGGCCAGGCGGCCGACCGGCGGATGCATGTCGTTGTGGTTGAACGTCATCCGCGGTTCGATGAAGGCGTAGGCGGGCAGATTCCCGTCGGCGACGTCGCGGTGGTACTGCGCCATCGTGCGGAAATTCGTCTTCCAGTATTTCTCGAGCACCGGTGCGTGCAGCACACCGGTGAACGAAATCAGTTGGGCTTCGTCGTAATAGACCCGCCAGCTGAGCCCCGCCTCCTCGAGTCGGTTGAAGATGGTGGGCGTGGCCGGTGCGTCGAGCCATTTTGCGTAGCCGCCCTCGCCCTGGTTCGTGACGAACCCGTGCGAGGTTCCGGCATGAAAGAACGATCGGTTGCAGAAGGTCTGTGACGGAACCGCGCAAAACCACGAGTCGTAGACCGCGAAGCTGCGCGCCAGGGTCGAGAAGACGGGCAGCATCGCGGGAGAGAACCCACCCATCGCCACCGCGAGTTCCTTCGTCGTCGGCGCCGTGCCCTCGCTCAGACGCGTGTAATTGATCTCATAATCGCGTACGAAGCCCGAGTTGTCGGGGCGCCGGCCGGGCTTCGGCGCATTGAATGGTGCCTGCACGTCGTGCAGATGCAAATTGGAATTCGACGACGGATCGACGACGCCGAACAGTTGAGTATTGACGTGCGGATACTCTTCGCCCGGGTCCGGGTCGGGCTGGCGCATGATCTCATCGGTGCTGCCGGTGTAAACGTGGGCGTCGATGACGGTGCCATCCGGAGCCGTGTTCGAGTACTCCCCCATTGCGAGGCCGTTGAAGGTCTGCCCGGCCGGCACGGTTTCGGGTGTGTATAGCCAGCCGAGCACATTGTCGAACGAGCGGTTTTCGAACATCAGAACGACGACGTGATCGAAGCCCGGTTCGCGCCGGGGGTCGAGTGGCACCGGGGTCTGGTCACGATCGGATGCGACGGCGGAGCCGATCGCCGCGCCGGCCGCGCCGCCGGCCACCCCGCCCACCGCGAAGCCTGCCGCGGCGATTCCCGTCGCTTTCAGAAAGGAGCGGCGTGAGGAGTGCAGGACGCCGTCCTCGCCGGGCAGAGTAGTGCCGTCTGGAGGTGTCGCGCCGGGCGGTGTCGTGTCTGGCAGGTCGCTTGTTGGCATCATGCAATCTTTCCACGCCAGATCGGTATCGCATGCGACGGGGCTCGCGTAAGAATGGGCCTATGTCGCTCGTCGTTTCAGTTGTTCGCGCCATCATCGCACCCCTGACGCGCACGCGCTTGTTCCGCTGGGCAGCGCCACGGCTGCTCCCACTCGCCGAACGCCTAGTCACACGCGTCACCGCCAATCAGGTTCAGGTGAGTGGGTTGCTGGTGCCCTCACTCGTCCTGCACAGCGAGGGTGCCCGTTCGGGTATCGTGCGCGACACCGAGCTCATGTACACGCCCGACGGCAACGGGCGGGCCATTGTCGCCGGCACGAGCTTTGGCCGAGGACTGCACCCCGCCTGGTCGTACAATCTGCTCGCGCATCCGGATGCGTCGATCAGCGTGCGCGGACGCCACCTGAACGTGCGCGCCCGCCTCCTCACCCCGGCCGAGCGCGACGCCGCCTGGCGCCTGATCGAGCGGCAGTGGCCGGGCTATCGCGCCTACGAGCGCACCTCGGGTCGCACGGTGCGACTGTTCGAGTTGCGTCCGGTTCGTGAGGCACCCACCCCCACTCGCTGAGTCAGGAGTG
This sequence comes from Leifsonia psychrotolerans, assembly GCF_013410665.1. Lineage (NCBI taxonomy): Bacteria > Bacillati > Actinomycetota > Actinomycetes > Micrococcales > Microbacteriaceae > Glaciibacter > Glaciibacter psychrotolerans. Next base: position 1,741,070 of record NZ_JACCFM010000001.1, read on the forward strand.
CCCCATTCGACGAGTTTGGCATGTACGGTCGAATTTCCCGGGCGTGCCAGAGAAACTCGACCGCAACTGATTAGCTCGGCGACTTCACGTGCCGATTATGCCGGGAACTCGGTCGACGGCCACCAGCAAACACCTCACGCGCAAGTGAGGTTGCTGCCCCCTGCTCCTGTCTCGAGACGCGGCCGACTCCGTCGGCTGCTGCTCGGCCAACGGGAGGGAACTAGTCGTCGCTGGGGAAGGCGATTACTCCCGCATCAAACGGGTCGGTCCCGACTTCGGCGCCGACTTGGCCCCCTCCCGCCGACTGCGCTTCTGTCGCCCGAATCTCGGCCTGCAGGTCGCGCAGGGCACTGCGCAGAGCCCGCTCCGAGTCAAATCCCTGGGCCTTCGCCGCGGCGACGATCGCGAGCAGCAGCGGGCCGAGTTCATCCTCGCTGCCGAGCACCATCGAGGGTGCGGCATCCGCGTCGAGCAAGCCCACCTTGTGCGCACGCCCCAGCACCTTGTCGGCCAGCGCCAGCGCCGGCATCCCCTGCGGAATACCGTCGAGCACGCTCGTGCGGTGCGGCTTCTCCTCGGCCTTGAAATCGTCCCAGGCTGCGACCACGTCGTCGGCGGTTTCGAGGGTGACGTCGCCGAACACGTGTGGATGCCGGCCCACCATCTTCGCGGTCATCGCAGCCGCGACATCCTGAATATCGAAGTCCTCGCCCCGAGTGTGCGCGGCAATATCGGCGTGGAAGAGCACCTGATAGAGCACGTCTCCGAGCTCTTCGAGCATCTCGTCACGATTGCCGGACTCGATCGCATCGATCAGTTCGTGGCTCTCTTCGATCAGGTACTTCACGAGTGACTCGTGAGTCTGATCGGCGTCCCACGGGCAGCCCCCGGGCGCGCGCAGCTTCGCAACGGTCTCGACCAGAATGTCGAGCGCGCGGGGAGTCGACGGCTCGGCTGATGAGTCGCCTGAGGAGTCGGCCGATCGGTCAGCGAAATCGCCGGTGGGAGCAGCAGAGAAAAGGGGTTGTGACACGAAGGCCTCCTGGGATTGCATTCCATCGTAGGCCGATTCGATAAACTCGACTCTGGTGAGCCGGGAAGTCTGGTCGGCGGGCAGTGAATCTGCTCTCGAATTTCGACGTACCCTATCGGCAGGATGCCCATGACTTTTATTCGATCCGAACGCTACGCGGCAGGAATTCTGCTTGCGGCAGCTGCCCTCGGCCTCCTCCTAGCCAATACCTCGGTCGGAGCGGGGCTCCTCGCGGCCGGCAATGCCCATCTCTCCCTCGGAATCCCCGGCCTCGATCTCTCGGCCCGGCACTGGATCAGCGACGGCCTGCTCGCCGTGTTCTTCTTTCTGGTCGCAGTCGAGCTCAAGCGTGAACTCGTCATCGGCGATCTGAACAGCGTCGGCAAGGCAGCTCTACCCGCTTTCGCCGCTCTCGGCGGTGTGCTTATTCCCGCCGGCATCTACCTTCTGATGACCGCCGGCAGCGGCCTGGAAAACGGATGGCCCGTGCCGACGGCCACCGACATCGCTTTCGCCCTCGGGGTGCTCGCGGTCTTCGGACGTGGCATCCCCACCCGGGTCCGCGTGTTCCTCCTCGCCCTCGCCGTGCTCGATGACCTCGTGGCCATCTTGATCATCGCGTTCTTCTTCACTCAAGACCCGCAGTTGCAGTTCATCGGCTTTGCTGCGATTACCGCGACCGCCTTTGGCCTCGTCAGCCGCCTGCTGAAGCCGCGCTCACCCTGGGTGCTCTCGCGTCGACCGGCCTGGCCGATCGTGCTCGTGCTCGTCGCGCTCGGCGTGCTCACCTGGTACTTCACGTTCCTCTCGGGCGTGCACGCCACGATCGCCGGGGTCGTGCTCGGCCTCGTGATGGCCCGGGTACCGGCCGGCCGCGCCCACCATGTGCTCGAACCGTACTCGAATGGCATCGTGCTGCCGCTGTTCGCGTTCTCGGCCGCCCTGGTCGTGATTCCGCAGGTCTCAATCGGCGAGCTGAGCCCGGCCTTCTGGGGCATCCTGGTCGCCCTACCTGTCGGCAAGCTGCTCGGCATCACGTTGGCCGGCTGGCTCGGCAGCCGGATTGCGGTACGACGCGACAAACCGGCACTGAAACTGCCTGACATCATCATGGTTGCGTGCCTGGGCGGAATCGGCTTCACCGTGTCGTTGCTGATGAGCGAGCTGGCCTTCGCCACCGACCACGAGGTCGTCGACGAGGGAACGTTGGCGGTGCTGCTCGGCTCGGGCGTCTCGATCGTCGTCGCCGCAATCGTCGTGACGATGCGCGGTCGGAGCTATCGCCGCATCGCCGCACTCAATCACCCCGAGCGGATCCCTGCGCCCAAGAAGTGAGCCGCGTTGAGAGGCCGGAGGGGTCGTCGTCGGAGCACGACGACCCGAAAGGTCGCCATCGATAGCCTGGACGACACGTCGCCGCAGCCAAACCGTTCTAACCGAGGCGAACGCCACCAGGGCCGAACATGAGGACGCCCACGACGATCAGCACCGGTATGGCGAGAATCGCGATCCCCGCCGGGTGCCCCAGGTTGACCGTCCACCCCACGCCGAAACGCTTGGGCACCCAGAGCGCCGGGTCGTCGCGGTTCAGATAGAACGCTCCGGCCTTCCAGTAGCGATCGTCGTCGGGGCTGTCGGCCCGCGTCGGAGTGCCCGACTGCGGCACCATGCCCGCGGCCGTCACCGAGACCTGCAGCACGACGCGGCGCTGACGCACGACGAACACGCCGATCAGCGCAAAAATCAGCACCGGCGTCAGGATCGAAATAGCCACGGCCCAGCCCGTCGCCTCGGGAGCAAGCCAGCCGTGCAGGCTGATCGCACTAAGAATCAGGGCGAGCACGAAGGCGATCTGTCCGATCATCGACTGCATCAGCTGCTGAATGGATGTCTGCTGCTCGACGGTGTAATCGGCGACTCTGCGCATCGGAATACGGCTCGTGAGCCGGGCGAAAAGATAGAGAAAGCTGAGCATTCCGATGCCGATGAGCAGCGTGCCGAAGACGGACCACACCGACTTGGTCGCGAATCCGTCTGCGACGCCCGCCGAGTTCCAATGAATCGGAAGGGGGCTGGGCAATGCGTCGTACCTCCCCACTCCCACGGCCGCCACGGCAGCCAGGATGACCACGCCGGCGATGTACCAGCCGATCGGCGTCGATACTCGCTGCGCCGCACCCGTGGCCGTGAGTGTTGAGCTCAGCCGCACCGGAACATCCTGGTACCAGTTGTGGTCCCGCTTGGCTCGCTGGATGCGTGCGCGGCACAGCCAATAGGCGCCGAAGGACAGCAGCAGAAAAACGAACAGTGGCACGATGACGGCAGCGACCGGCGCCGTCGAGACCAGAAGAAGCGTCAGAATGACCGCTGTGACGAACGAGCCGAGCACGCCCGCGCGGTAGCGGCGCACCGAGGCCGTCACGACGGTCTCACCGACACGCTCCTGCGGGATGCTCACTCCGAGCGGCAGCGTCTGCCGAGTGATCGACGGCATCAGCAGCAGGAGGAGCGCCACACAAGCCAGGGTGACGAGGGGAAATGCGATAACGAACCAAGTCATGACGGGTCTAGGACTTTCCGGTAGTGGTGGATGCTGCACTGCTGGCCGCTTCGGCTGCGGATGCCGCGGCACGGCGTTCGGCGAATGAGCCGAGTTGACTCTCAACCCGGCCGAGAATCTCGGCGTCGCCGACTCCCTGCGCGACGGCTTCGGCCAGCAGCGTGGCGAGTCGATCGGCCCACTCGCCGACGAATGCCGGGTCGGCGCCCGGGTCGGCACCCGGGTCGGCCGGTCCACGTGCGATGACGGAACCCGACTTGTGGTTCGTGCGAATGAAGCCCTCCCGACGCAGGGCATCATAGGCCTTCGTCACGGTCTGCACGTTGATGCCGAAACCGAGCGCCACCTGGCGTACCGAGGCGAGCTGCTCCCCCGGCACGAGTTCGCCGGCGGCGATCGCATCAACCGTGCTGTCGCGGATCTGCTGATACAGAGGAACCGCGGAGAGCGGATCGATCTCAATCTGCATACTTCCTCACAATCTGTGATGCCTGTACCACTTTAGACAACACAGATTGGTGGAGTCAAGAGAGGACGAACCGTCCAGAGGTGGGGTCACCCGATTTCGAGGCTGCCCTCGCAGAGCTCACTCCGCCCCTCAACCAACGAAATGATTACGGCGTGACGGCCTCCGCCTTCGCGGGCGGGAAGATTGCCGTCAGCAGCGTCTCGCTCCACTCGATCAGTGCCGCATCGGCGAGCGGCTCACCGTTCACCCGCGGCATCGGCACAGTGAATGAACCGTTCTGAGTGAAGTAGCGCGAACCGGGGTACATGCGCTGCAGGCGCACCTGCAACGAATCGGGCAAATCGGCCGGGGCCACTCGCAGATTTGAGCCCATCGCCACCACCTCGCTGAGGCCGGCCTGCTGGGCCCGCCTGCGCAACGTCGACACCGCGATCAGGTTGAGCACCGGCTGCGGCGGCTCGCCATAGCGGTCGGTGAGCTCCTCGAGCACCAGGCCGATCTGGTCATCCTTGGATGCGATCGAGCTGGCGCTGGAGAGCTTCTGGTAAGCCTCAAGCCGCAACCGCTCGCTGTCGACATAGTCCTCGGGGATGTGCGCATCCACGGGAAGTTCCAGCCGCAGCTCGGTCTGCCCTTCGGCGACATCCCCGCGGAACGTCGACACCGCCTCACCGATCATGCGCAGGTAGAGGTCGAAACCGACCCCGGCGATGTGCCCGGCCTGCTCGCCACCCAGTAGATTGCCGGCCCCACGAATTTCGAGGTCCTTCAGCGCCACCTGCATACCGCTGCCGAGCTCGTTGTTGGCGGCGATCGTCGCCAACCTGTCGTGCGCCGTCTCGGAGAGCGGCTTGTTCTCGTCGTAGAGGAAGTAGGCGTAAGCCCGCTCGCGTCCACGGCCGACCCGGCCGCGCAACTGGTGCAGCTGGCTCAGCCCATACTTGTCGGCCCGGTCGATGATGATGGTGTTCGCATTGGCAATGTCGAGGCCGGTCTCGATGATGGTGGTCGAGACGAGCACGTCGAACTTGCGTTCCCAGAAGTCGACGACCACCTGTTCGAGCTGCGCCTCGGGTAGCTGACCGTGCGCGACGGCGATACGGGCTTCCGGCACGAGTTCGGCCAATTGCGCAGCCACCCGGTTGATGCTCGACACGCGGTTGTGCACGAAGAAGATCTGCCCCTCGCGCAGCAGTTCGCGGCGAATGGCCGCGGCGACCTGCCGTTCGGAGTAGGGCCCCACGAAGGTGAGAATCGGATGCCGGTCCTCGGGTGGCGTCGCCAATGTCGACATTTCACGGATGCCGGTGACTGCCATCTCGAGCGTGCGCGGGATTGGCGTCGCACTCATCGCGAGAATGTCGACGTTGGTCTTCAGCTTCTTCAACTGATCTTTGTGCTCGACACCAAACCGCTGCTCCTCATCGATGATGACGAGCCCCAGGTCTTTGAAAATGATCGAATCGGACAGCAGGCGGTGAGTGCCGATGACGACGTCGACCGTGCCATCCAGCATCCCCGCGATCGTCTCCCTCGTCTCCTTCTCGGTTTGGAAGCGCGACAATGCCCGCAGGTGAATCGGGAATCCGGCGAAGCGTTCCTGAAACGTCTCCATGTGCTGACGCACGAGCAGTGTCGTCGGCACCAACATGGCGACCTGCTTTCCATCCTGCACCGCCTTGAACGCGGCGCGCACGGCCACCTCTGTCTTCCCAAAACCCACGTCGCCCGAGAGCAGACGATCCATCGGGATGGGTCGTTCCATGTCGGCTTTGACCTCGTCGATCGTGGTCAGCTGATCGGGCGTCTCGGCGAACGGGAACGCCTCCTCCAGCTCGCGCTGCCAGGGGGTGTCGGGTCCGAAAGCATGGCCCTTGCTCGCCATTCGCGCCGAGTAGAGCTTGACAAGTTCGACCGCGATGTCGCGCACGGCCTTGCGCGCCTTGGTCTTCGCGGCCGACCAGTCACTGCCGCCCATCTTGCTGAGTGCGGGTGCCTCGCCGCCGACGTAGCGGCTGACCAGGTCGAGCTGGTCGGTGGGCACGAACAATTTGTCACCCGGCTGGCCACGCTTCGACGGCGCGTATTCGAGCACGAGGTATTCACGTTTGGTCTTGACCGGATTGCGCCCTCCGCTGGACACCTCGCGCTGGGTCAGCTCGATGAACCGGCCGATGCCATGGGTCTGGTGCACGACATGGTCGCCGGCCTTCAGCTGCAGTGGGTCGACGACATTTTTGCGCCGACTGGCCAGCTTCTTCACCTGGCGGGCGTCGTAGCCGACCGTGCGGCCATAGAACTCCGACTCGCTGACCAGAGTGAGCTTGGTCTCGGGAATCTCGAACCCGTGGTCGATGGATGCCTTGAGTAGATAGGCGATGCCGGGCTCCGGCTCGGCGGGAAACTCGTCGACGATACGCGCCGGGAGTTCGCTCTCAGCCAGCACGTCGGCCGCACGCTCCACGAGACCGGCGCCCTGGGCGACGATGCCGACCGTCCAGCCGTCCTTCAGCCGAGTGGACAGGTGGCCGACGGCCCCCTCGACGCTGCCCTGAAAGCTGGGCACGGCATCCGCGTCGATGCGGATGGTGAGAAGGTCGTCCATCTCGCGGTGCTCGGGGAGCACCTCAGCGTCGGTCGGCGCCGCCTGAAACGAGCTCAGCGTCCACCAGGCATGCTGGGAGGCCGGCGCTCCGGGGGCCGTGAATTTCACCGAGTCGCGCAGTCGGCCGAGGGTGAGGAAGTCGCCCGATTCAAGGTCGATCGGCGCTTCGGCACCGGCCGTTGCCGCATTCCAGGCGGCGGAGAGGAACTCGCGATTGGTCTCGGCCAAGCTGATCGCACGCGACGCGACGCGCTCCGGGGAGAGTACTGCGACGGCCGCGCCGGCCGGCAGATAGTGCGTCATGGGCACCAGCCGGTCGACGAGTGCAGGCGCCAGGCTCTCCATCCCGTCCACTGGAATACCCTCGGCGATCTTGGCGAGCATGCCGGCCAGGCTCGGAAACTCGTGCTGCATCTCTTTCGCACGCTGGCGCACGGCCGGGCTGAGCAGCAGTTCGCGGCTTGGCGGCAGGCTGACGGATGCGATGGGCTCAGCCAACGAACGCTGGTCGGCCACCGAAAAGGCACGGATCTGCTCGACCTCATCACCGAAGAACTCGACGCGGTACGGGTGCGGTGCCACCGGCGGGAAGACATCGAGGATGCCGCCGCGCACCGCGAACTCTCCGCGCCGGGTGACCATGTCGACCCGGGAGTAGGCCACGTCGACGAGCTGTGCACTGATCATGGCCAGGTCGTGCCCGCGCGCGCCGGCGACGAGTGCGATCGGAACGTAGTCGGTGAGGTTGTCGGCGACAGGCTGCAGCGCGGCGCGTACCGAGGCGACAACGATGAGCGGGCCGCGCTCGTCTGCGGGGGTCTCGTCCCACTCGCGCATGCGTCGCAGTGCGTGTAGGCGCTTGCCGACGATCTCGGCACCGGGGCTGAGCCGTTCGTGCGGCAAGGTTTCCCAGGCCGGGAAGTCGATGATCTCGGCGGCTGGCCGGCCGGGTGCGTCGGTGAAGCAGCAGAGGTTCTCGCGCAGCGACTCCGATTCACGGCCCGTCGCGGTGATCACCAACAGCGCCTCGGCTCGCCCCTGCTCCCGACGGCGGTCGAGGAGCGCGGCGAGCAGCGGCGCACGCAACCCGTCGGTGAGAGAGAAGTCGGCGTCTCGCGCGGCGAAGCCGAGGGCCTTTTCGAACGTGGAGGCGCCAGAAAGCGCGCGGATGAGGCCCTGGAGAATCACCGGTCAAGTCTAATCCAGCGAAGCGACATCGCTCAGCGCCCCTGCGCTGTCGCCGGGCCCCGGAGGTCTGGACTGTTACGGGCTGTGCACCTTTTGCTGCGCGGCAACGAGTCCGTCGGTGGCAACCAGCTCGACGGCATCCGCTGCATCAGAAAGCAGGGACGGCAGCACAGAGCGTTCGGTCGAGGTGAAGTCGCGCAACACGAAATCTGCGGCATCCTGCCGACCGGGCGGACGCCCGACGCCGACGCGCAGACGAATGAAATCGCCAGTGCCGGTGGATGCGATGATGTCGCGCAGACCGTTGTGCCCGCCGTGACCTCCGCCCATTTTGAGCTTGAGTGTGTCGAAGGGGATGTCGAGTTCGTCGTGAATGACGATCATCTGACTCGGCGGGATCGAATAGAAACGCAGCAGTGCGGAGACTGGCTTGCCCGACACGTTCATGAACGAGTTCGGCTTGGCCAGCACGAGCTTGGGTCCACCGGGCGCGGTGCGTCCCTCCGCCACGTGCGCGTTGGCTTTGTGGCTCTTGAAATTCGCCTGCATCCGAAGAGCAAGCTCGGCCAGAACCATCTGACCGACATTGTGTCGATGACCGGCGTAGCCGGGCCCGGGGTTACCGAGCCCGACTACAAGCCAGAGATTCGTGTCCAGGGGATTCCTCCGCGTAGAACGAAACCAGTTGAAAATGACTACTCGGCAGCCGGAGCTTCGTCTTCAGCCTCGCCACGCGGCGCGTAAACGTTGACCATGAGCAGGTCGGACGAGTCGGCCAGCACGGCACCGGCGGGCAGCGTGACATCCTTGGCGTGAACCTGAGCACCGTCGTCAAGGCCCGACACATCGATGACGACGTTCTCGGGAATGTGCGTTGCCTCGACGAGCAGACGCAGAGTCTTGGTCTCAACGTCGACGTTGTTGCCCGGGAAAACATCACCCGTGAGGTGAACCGGAACTTCAACCTCAACCTTTTCGCCCTTGCGGATGACGATGAGGTCGATGTGCTCGATGATCTGGCGCACGGGGTCCTTCTGCACGTCCTTGACCAGGCCGAGGTGCGTGGTGCCGTCGAGGTCGATCTCGAGAACCTGGTTCGCCTTACGCAGCAGCAGGGTCATCGCGTGTGCCGGAAGTGCAACGTGAACCGGGTCGGTGCCGTGGCCGTAGATCACGGCGGGGATCTTGCCCAGAACGCGCAGCTTGCGGGCAGCGCCCTTGCCGAACTTCTCGCGCAGCTCTGCGGAAACCTTATTGTCGTTAGCCATGATGAATCTCCTTGCGGGGCTCTTCAGCCCAGATAGTTCCGCGACAATTCGCGGGTGATTACTGGTTCAACTCGAACGCATGTCAGCGTGAGGAAAAGCCGAAGGGCCTTTTCGCCGCGTCGATAACGGATGTCAATCCCTGCGAGATACTGCAGGGCCGGCATCCCTCGCCGAAGTTCAGAGTCAACTTTACACGATCAGGCTGCGTGCGCCTGACTGCGGCCCGGAATCGCGCCGCTCGCCGCGTGGGGACTCGCTCCGGGCCGCGGGTGAGCAGGCGGCCCCGGCGACCCGCTAAATTAGCAGTCATGCCGTCAAGCCTGCACTCCCGAGTCATCGATGACGTCGGTCTCGCCGTCATCGACGGCCGAACTCCGGCTGGCACGGTGCTGCACTCCGATGACCTGGCCCGCAGTCAGGGCGTCAGCCGCTCGGTCGTGCGCGAGGTTGTGCGCGTGCTCGCCGCGATGGGCTTGGTTGAATCGGTCAAGCGCATCGGAATTCGAGTGCTCCCCGCCGCGCGGTGGAATGTGTACGACCCCACCGTGATCCGCTGGCGCCTGTCCGGGGCCGGCAAGGGCGCGCAGCTGAGATCGCTGAGCGAATTGCGCTCGTCGGTGGAACCCATGGCGGCCGAGCTCGCCGCACAGCACTGTCCAGCCGCCGCCTCCGCCGAACTCATGGCTGTCGCCGCTCAGATGCGCACGGCCGGTCGCGCCGGTGACCTGGCCCACTTTCTCGAACTCGACATCCTCTTTCATCGTCTCGTACTGCACGGCTCCGGTAACGAGATGTTTGCGCGCCTCGACGAGCCGATCGCCGCAGTGTTGTCGGGTCGCACCGAACTCGGACTCATGCCCACAAACCCGCATGAAACCGCACTGCAATGGCACGTCGATGTGGCGGATGCGATTCAGGGCGGGCATCCGGCGAAGGCGCGTGCCGCGATGGAATTGATCATGCGCCGCACGATATCCGAGGTCGAGCCGAGTTGGGCAGACACACCGCGCCCGTATTCGGCGTAGCCCGCGCCCACTCTGTCCGAGTTGCGGACATTCGACGTCATGTGGGCCTCTTGAGTACTGAAAGTCCGCAACTCACTCGCGCGCATCGTCCGCTGTGGAGAATTCTGACCTCGTGACGGCGGATGCGAGATCCTCGTCCTCATGGCAACGCGCGTTCCACTCCCCGAAGGGCTCGACACCGGTGCATTTCGGGTATCGGACGCGATAGCACTCGGTGTCGGCCGTTCGCGCCTCGACAACCGTGATCTCTCGGCGCCGTTCTGGGGCATCCGTTCCGCAGCACCGTCGACCGACACGCTGCTCTCGCTCTGTGCCGCCCTGTCGCAACGGATGCCAGGGCCCGCGTTCTTCAGTCATCTCACCGCCGCTCAGTTGCTCCAGATCCCCCTCCCCGCCCACCTCGAGCGCGCGTTCCCGATCCATGTCGGAATCGCACCGCCGAAGCGCGCCATGGATGCGAAGAACGTCGTCGGGCATCGCCTCAGCCTGCAACCGGGCGATCTCGTCACCTGGAACGGAATGCGGCTCACGAGCCCCAGTCGCACCTGGCTCGACCTAGCCACAGTGTTGACACCGCCCGATCTGGTGGCAGCGGGCGATTTTCTGGTACGACGCAGGCACGGCGTCGTCAGCGTTGCCGACCTGCAGGATGCCGCGGCTCGCTTCGGCGGACGGCGAGGCCGCACGACGTTCCGCGCTGCGTTGCCGCTCCTCCGTGACGGTGCGGAGTCGCGGCGCGAATCGCTGCTTCGGGTCATCATCGTGCAGGCCGGCCTTCCAGAGCCCCTGTGCAACCTGAATGTCTATGCACCAGATGGCAGATTCATCGCCCGGCCAGACCTGCTTTACCCGAGGTACAAGGTCATTGTTGAGTATCACGGCGATCAGCACCGCACCGACCTACGCCAATGGCGGCGAGACATCCAGCGGAACGGCGACCTTGAGGATCACGGCTGGAAGATCGTCCAGTTCACGATGGCCGATCTCGACACTCCCGCGGCGCTGATCGCCCGGATCAGAACTCGCCTGCGCGCCAGCGGCTGGAGGTGATGAGCCCCTGAGTTGCGGGCTTTCGCGCCAATTTTTGAAGAATAGAGCCCACATGTCCGCAACTCAGCGCGCAGGCAGCGCAGGCCGGCGCAGGCAGCGCAGGCTGGCGCAGGCTAGAAACGCAGCAGCACCTTGCCCGAGCGCGACGAGTCTCGGGCGACCTCGAACGCTTCGAGAGCGTCCTCTGCCGCAAACTCGTGAGTGACAACACTGTCGATCACGAGCGAGCCATCGGAAAGCGCCGCAATGACCTCGTCGATCTCGTCATTGAACCGAAATGAGCCGACCAGTTCCAACTCCCGGGTGATCGCCAACGAAATCAGCGCGGGCTGCTCGCCGGAGGGCAACAGGCCGACCATCACCACTCGCCCGCCCCGGGTTGCTCCGCGCATGGCCGAGGCGAGGCCGCGGTGGCTTCCCGACGATTCGAAGACGACGTCAGCGGCGACCTGGGCAATGGCGTCGGCATCCGTGGCCATCAGGGATGCCGTGGCACCGACTGCCATAGCGGTCGCCAGCGGCAGATCATGCATGTCGGTGACGATGACCTCGGCCGCGCCGGCCCGCGTGGCGACCGCAACGATCAGCGAACCGATCGGTCCGGCACCAATCACGAGAACACGCTTACCCACGAGATCGCCCGCGCGCGACACCGCATGCCAGGCGACGCTCGCGGGCTCGACGAGCGCGGCGGCTCGCAGCGTGAGACCGGCCGGCAGCTCGCGCAACATGTGGCAGGGCAGAGCCACGAATCTCGCGAACGCGCCATCGGTATGCGGGAAGCGTGCGGCGCTCCCGAGATAGGTGCAACCCGGCGACAGATTCGGGCGGTCAAGCGGGAAGGGCGCGCCGTCCCCGACGCCGGGGGTGGCCGGATGCACCGCGACCCGAGTGCCCACGGCGAAGCCGGATCCGTCGAAAGCAGCCTGCACGACGGTACCGACGACCTCATGGCCGAGTATCAGGGGTGCTTTCAGGATCGACTCCCCCGCGGCGCCATGCTGCCAGTAATGCAGGTCAGAACCGCAAATGCCGCCGTAGGCGATCTCGATGATCGCTTCTGAGTCTGCCGGGTTCTTCACCGGCACGGTTTCGATGCGGAGATCTCCGGCGGCATGAGCGACAACGGCGAGGGTTTCGGTGGGGATGGTCATGGCTACTCCGGGTTCGATCGGTACTGCGGGGAAGACAACAAGTTAGACGACCACGGTCATCCCGCCGTCGATGAAGATGACCTGTCCGTTGACGAACTTCGAACCGTCGCCAGCGAGCCAGAGGGCCGGACCGACGAGGTCGTCGATGGTGCCCCAACGATGTGCGGGTGTGCGACCCAGAATCCAGGCGTTGAAGGTCTCGTCATCAACGAGGTTTTGCGTCATTTCGGTGTGGATGTAGCCGGGGGCGATCGCGTTGATCTGAAGCCCGTGTGCAGCCCACTCGGCGGTCATCGCCCGGGTCAGGTTGCGAATGCCGCCCTTGGACACCGTGTACGGCGCAATGGTGGGCCGGGCCAGATCGGTTTGCACCGACGCGATATTGATGATCGTGCCCTCACCGCGCGGGATCATCTGACGGGCCGCCTCACGGCCGACCAGGAAGGCGCTGGTGAGGTTGGTCTTCATGACCCGCTCCCAATCGGCGACGTCCAGATCGAGCATCGGCACGCGGTGCTGCACTCCGGCGTTGTTCACAAGGATGCGCAGTGGGCCGATCTCGTCTTCAATGGATTGAATCGCGGATGCAACGGCGTCGGCATCCGTCACATCGAAGGCGAGCGCGTGGATGCGTTCGGCCCCGTGGCGGCGTGCAAAGTCGGCCTGAGTGGCGGCGAGGCGCGCCGGGTCCAGGCCGTTGAGTACGACGATGGCGCCCGCGTCGGCCAGCCCGTCGGCGATGGCGCGGCCGATGCCGCGACTGGATCCGGTGACGAGAGCGATGCGCCCCGTGATATCAAACAGAGTGGATGCCATGGGGCACCGCCTTTCAGTGGCTGAATCCGGTCGAGCGGCTGCAACGAGTCCGAATCGACGGAACGAGTCAAGCGGATGGAACTGGGGATGAACCTCGAAAGGGGAAGGCCGAAGCCTTCCCCCTTCGGGACTACACCCCGCTGGCGATCAGGAAGATCGCCAGGGCGATGACGAAGCCGATGACACCAACGAGCGCCTGCCCGACTGTCCAGGTCTTCAGAGTGGTCTTCGTGTCCATCTCGAAGAAGCGACTGACCAGCCAGAAGCCGGAGTCGTTCACGTGACCCGCAAAGACGGAGCCGGCGGCGAGGGCCAGCACGATTGCAGCGAGCTGCACCGGGTTGTACGCCGGGTTGTCGAGCACGACCGGCTGAATGAGAGCGGCCGCCGTGATGAGGGCGACGGTGGCCGAACCCTGTGCGATACGCACGACGGCGGCGATCACAAAGCCGGCGATGATGACCGGCAGGCCGATGGAATCGAGCGAGTCGGCGACGGCGTTGCCGATGCCACTAGCGCGCAACACTCCACCGAACATTCCACCGGCACCGGTGATCAGGATGACTGAACAGACCGGGCCGAGCGCACTGTCGACAACGGTCTCGATCAGGCTGGAGGACTTCCGCTTGCGCCAGCCGAGCAGGATCATGGCGAGGATCACGGTAATCAGCAGCGCGACGGGGGTCTCACCGAACACGCGCAGAATCTGCACCCAGGTGTCGTCGAGCGAGACGATTCCGGCCGTGGCGAGCATGTTCAAGCCGGTGTTGAGGAAGATCAGCACGAGCGGCAGCAACAGCAGGGTGAGGATGGTGCCGAGCTTGGGTGCCGAGGCGAACTCGGCCATTTCGCCGGTGCTGCCGCGCAGAATGGAGGGCACGGGCAGGTTGTATTTCTTGCCGACGTAGCGGCCGAACAGGTGTCCGACGAAGTACCACGTGGGCAGGGCGACGATGAGACCGAAGATCAGAACGAGTCCGACATCCGCTCCGAGCAGACCCGTTGCCGCAACCGGTCCGGGGTGCGGCGGCACGAAGATGTGCATGACCGAGAACGCGACCGCCGAGGGGAATGCGTAGAGCAGGAACGACCCACCGAGACGACGAGCCACGGCGAAGATGATCGGCAGCATCACGACAAGCCCGGCATCGAAGAAGATCGGGAACCCGAACATCAGCGAGGCTACGGCGAGCGCGAGCGGGGCACGTTTCTCACCGAACTTGCTGATCAGCCAGTCGGTGAGCACCTGCGCTCCACCGCTCGTTTCGAGCATCCGGCCGAGCATCGCGCCGAGGCCCACGAGGAGTGCGACGCTACCCAGCGTTCCGCTGAATCCCACGAGCAGGGTGGGCACGAGTTGGGCGGTCGGGACACCGGTCGCCACCGCGGTCAGAATGCTGACGATGATCAGGGAGAGGAAGGCATGAATCTTGAACTTCATGATCAGCACAAGAAGCAGCGCGATTGCGGCGGCCGCAATTCCCAGGAGTGCGGGTGTCGAGAGCACCCAGTTCAGTTGTAGATCGGTCATCAGCGTCCAATTTCTTTTGTCAAGCGCCCGACGATCTCGTCGGGAGTCAGGGTGAGCGACACGCGGGTTCCCGCTTCGTCGGCAGCCAATGGCTCCAACGTGGCGAACTGCGAGTCGAGAAGTGTCGAGGGCATGTACTCGTGGTTGCGGTGCGTCAGACGCTCGGCAATCAGTTCCTGGCTGCCCTCGAGCTGCGCAAAGCGCAGGGTCGGCACGGTCTCGCGCATGAGGTCGCGGTAGCTGCGCTTGAGAGCTGAGCAGGCGATCACGATGGGCTCGCCGTGCGCGAGTGCGTCGGCCACGACCGCGGCGACCCGGACGAGCCAGGGCAAGCGGTCGTCGTCGGTGAGCGGCAGCCCCGAGGCCATTTTCGCTTTGGCCTCGACGCTGTGCAGGTCGTCGCCATCGAAGAAGCGCAGACCGAGGGACTGCGCGAGGGCGCGGCCAATCGTCGACTTTCCGCTCCCTTGCACCCCCATCACGCAGATGGGGTACTGAACTTCATCAGACATTGACGCTCCGCAACTCGAACCAGACACTTCTTCGGATCAGATCAATTCGCGGCAATCCACGTAATAAATCAGATTTCAATGAGAAACGCTAACATTCAGATCTGCTCTAACAAAATCACCGTCACTCCCTCGTTTGCTAGCGTGGAGTTCGGTGACAGTTTTTCGTGCCCCCACTCGATCGGGCACACTTCCTCATTCATCGTCAGATCACACAACAGGAGCCATTTCATGGGCGCAGAGCAGCTCGCAACAGCAAACATTGGCGTAGTCGGACTGGCGGTGATGGGCTCAAACCTCGCCCGCAACCTCGCCAGCCGCGACGGAAATACCGTGGCGGTGTTCAACCGCTCCCCCGAACGCACCCGACTGCTCACGACCGAGCACCCCGAGTCCGGCTTCGTCGCATCCGAGACCATCGAAGAATTCGTCTCGTCGCTCGCCCGTCCCCGTACCGCGATCATCATGGTGCAGGCTGGCGCCGGCACGGATGCCGTGATCAACCAGCTCAGCGCACTCTTCGAGCCCGGCGACATCATCGTGGACGGCGGCAACGCCGACTTCCACGACACCATCCGTCGCGAGGCCGCCGTGCGCGCCACCGGCGTCAACTTTGTCGGCGCCGGCATCTCCGGCGGCGAAGAGGGCGCGCTCAAGGGCCCGTCGATCATGCCTGGCGGATCGGTCGAGGCGTACACGACCCTCGGGCCGATCCTCGAATCAATCGCAGCTGTCGTCGATGGCGTGCCCTGTGTCACGCACGTGGGCACGGATGGCGCCGGCCACTTCGTCAAGATGATCCACAACGGCATCGAATATGCCGACATGCAGCTCATCGCCGAGGCGTACGACCTGCTGCGCCAGGTTGGCGGCCACTCCCCCGCCGCCATCGCCGATATCTTCGCCGAGTGGAATGAGGGCGAGCTCGAGAGCTACCTGATCGAGATCACCGCTGAGGTATTGCGCCAGGTCGACGCCAAGACCGGCAAGCCGTTCGTCGACATCGTCCTCGACGAGGCAGGCTCGAAGGGCACCGGCGTGTGGACCGTGCAGAACGCCCTCGACCTGGGAGTGCCCGTCGGCGGCATCGCCGAGGCTGTCTTCGCCCGCGCTGTTTCCAGCCACCCCGAACAGCGCGGTCCGGTTCGCGCCGGCATCACGGCCCGCCCCGAGATCGCCGTCGTCGGCCACACCTTCCATGACGACGTGCGCGCCGCCCTCTACGCCTCCAAGGTCGTCGCCTACGCTCAGGGCTTCGACGCCATCATCGCCGGTGCCGAAAAATACAACTGGAACATCGACAAGGGCGCCATCGCCACGATCTGGCGCGGTGGCTGCATCATCCGTGCCCAGTTCTTGAACCGCATCAAGGATGCCTACGCCAACGACTCAACGATCACAAGCCTGCTCGTCGACCCGTACTTCGCACAAGCCATCACCGACGGCGAGTCGGCCTGGCGCCGCATCGTCTCGACGGCTGCGCTGTCGGGCATCCCGGTTCCCGGCTTTTCGTCGGCTCTCAGCTACTACGACTCACTCGCCAGTGAGCGTCTGCCTGCCGCGCTCGTGCAGGGTCAGCGTGACTTCTTTGGCGCGCACACCTACAAGCGCGTTGACATGCCGGGCACCTTCCACACCCTGTGGTCGGGCGACCGCAGTGAGATCGAAACGGTGGGCTCTTCCCACTAATCTCTGCTCATCCCCGTGAGGGGCGGAAATGGCTCGTCTGCGCCCCGCGCGACGAGCCTTTTTTGTCCGCCGAAGCGCCGAGTGAGGGATACTGGAAACGACCATGAGCGACTTTCATCCCGAACTCTCCGGCTACGAGCCGATCGACAACCGACGACCGCTGCGCAGCAAACGCTTCATGGCGACGGTGCGGATCGCTGTCGTGCTCGGCATCATCGGCCTGATCGTTCCGGGCATTCTGACCACGGTGCAGGTTGCCCAGACCACGGCTTCCCGCTCGTGCGCCGTCGCCGTCGCGCGTTACTACCCGTTCTCGAGCGACTTCGATGCCCGGTTCGAACTCAGTGGAGCGGGAGGATTCGGCTGGCAGTGCTACGCCGTCGACCGCAACGAGCGCGAGACGTTCGTCGTACCGCTCGGAATCATTCCGTCCGCACCGAAGGCAACCCAGCCCGGCGTCAACGCCTGATCGTCGACCAGCCTCCCTGTTCCACACACAGCGAAGGGTCAAAAAAACTGAGGGGACGCAGATCGACCCCCCGACACCTTGGGAAGGTCGACCTGCAACCCCTCAGCTTGCGCGAGTGGGCGTAACGAGTTTAGGCGGCGCCGTCGAACATCGACGTGACCGAGCCGTCCTCGAAGACCTCGTGGATGGCGCGAGCCAGCAGCGGAGCAATCGGAAGAACCGTCAAGGTCGGGAAGCGCTTGTCGTCGGGAACCGGAAGCGTGTCGGTGACCACGACGGACGAGATCGCCTCGCACTGCAGCAACTCGATCGCCGGGTCGCTGAACACGGCGTGGGTCGCCGCGACGACGACGCCGATGGCTCCGGCTGCTTTGAGTGCCTCGGCGGCCTTGACGATCGTGCGGCCGGTGTCGATGAGGTCGTCAACCAGCAGGCAGACGCGGCCTTCCACCTGGCCGACAATCTCGTGAACCGAGACCTGGTTCGGCACGAGCGGATCACGACGTTTGTGGATGATGGCCAGGGGCACGCCGAGCTTGTCGCTCCAGATGTCGGCGACGCGCACGCGGCCCATGTCGGGTGAGACGACGGTCAGCGTCGACGGGTCGAGCTGCTCACGCATGTGCTTGAGCAAGACGGGCATGGCGAAAAGGTGATCGACGGGGCCGTCGAAGAAGCCCTGAATCTGGGCAGCGTGCAGGTCGACCGACATGATGCGGTCGGCGCCGGCGACCTTGAACAGGTCGGCAACCAAACGAGCCGAGATCGGCTCGCGACCGCGGCCCTTCTTGTCTTGACGCGCGTACGGGTAAAACGGGGCGACGACGGTGATCCGCTTGGCGGAGGCGCGCTTGAGGGCGTCGACCATGATCAACTGTTCCATCAGCCACTCGTTGATGGGCGCCGTGTGCGACTGAATCACGAACGCGTCGCTGCCGCGCACGCTCTCGTCGAAGCGCGCGTAGATTTCGCCATTTGCGAAGGTGCGTGCATCGGTGGGAACTAGGTCACAACCAAGTTCTTCCGCGATTTCGATCGCCAGCTGCGGGTGCGCTCGCCCCGAAACTACTACGAGTCGTTTTTCGCCTTTGGCCTTGATTTCAGACACTAGTCTCCGCTTTCTGATGCGGCCTTCGCCGCGTCGGTTCCCGGGCGGTTGGCCTGAACCCAGCCGTCCATATTGCGTTGCGGAGCCACGTTAATGGCCAGCGAACCGGCTGGCACGTCCTTGCGGACCACGGTTCCGGCGCCCGTGTAGGCTCCGTCAGCAATTCTAACCGGAGCCACAAACACGTTGTGCGACCCGGTTCGCACATGCGAACCAACCACGGTCTTGTGTTTGTTGACGCCGTCATAGTTGGCCGTAATCGTGCCGGCTCCCACATTGGAGCCGACACCGACCACGGTGTCACCGATATAACTCAGGTGCGGCACTTTGCTTTCAGCGCCAATTGTTGCGTTCTTCGTCTCGACGAAGGTGCCAATTTTTCCGTCTGTGCCCAGCACGGTGCCGGGGCGCAAATAGGCGAAGGGACCGACGGATGCCCCGGCCCCGACGACCGCGAGGGTCGCGTCGGTGCGCTTCACGACAGCGTTCTCACCGATCTCACAGTCCATCAGCGTGCTGTCCGGTCCCACGGTGGCTCCGGTCGCCACGGTCGTGGCGCCCTGGATCTGTGTGCCGGGCAGCAGTGTGACATCCGGCGCCAGGGTCGACTTCACGTCGATCCAGGTGGTGGCCGGGTCGACGATTGTGACGCCGGCCAGCTGCCAACTGCGCACGATCAGGGCGTTGAGTATGAGGGCTGCCTCGCTGAGCTGGGCACGGTCATTGATGCCGGCAACCAGCCACGGTTCACGGACCGGCACTGCAGCGACGTCGGATCCGGCGGCACGGAGCAGCCCGATCACGTCGGTCAGGTATTTCTCGCCCTGCGCATTGTTGGTGTCGAGGTGCGCGAGCTGGTCGCGCAGCTGCGACACGCCGAACAGGTAGACGCCCGCGTTGATCTCGTCAACGGCCTTCTCTGCATCCGTGGCATCTTTCTGCTCGACGATGCGGTCGAAGCTTCCCGACTCGGAACGAATGATTCGGCCGTAGCCGGTCGCGTCGTCGAACACGGCCGAGAGAACCGTGGCCGCAGCCTGGCTGGCACGGTGGGCTGCGATGAAGTCGGTGAGGGTTGCCGCGTCGAGAAGTGGAACGTCGCCGTTAACGACGAGCACCTCACCGTCGAAGTCGGACGGCAATGCGGCGACGGCCTGTTCGACCGCGCGGCCCGTGCCCGGAATCTCGTCTTGGTCGACGATCAGGCTCACGGGCAGCTGTTCGGCGATGACGGCGGCGAGTCGGTCGCGCTCGTAACGCACGACGCTGACGACATGTGCGGCATCCAACGTCTCAACCGTCGAGAGCACGTGGCTGACCAGGGGCAGGCCTGCAAGTGGGTGCAGAAGCTTGGGGAGTGTCGACTTCATTCGAGTGCCTTGTCCTGCGGCGAGAACAACGATCGCGAGGCGGGGATCTGGCACGGTTTGTCTCCTTGAGATCGAGGCTGTGAGTGCTCCGCCGCCAGGACTCGAACCTGGACTTAACAGCTCCAAAGGCTGTCGTGCTGCCATTACACTACGGCGGATGACGCCGATCGAGACCGGTATCGCAGTCAAGTCTGCCAGATCCGAGAGGCCTCGCGTGCCGCGAACGGTCAAAGCGACCGCAATAATGGTCAGATGCCTGCGAGTGACGAAGTCGACCGAATCGTTGACGCCTGGTGTCGCGAACGGCCCGACCTCAATTTTGCGCCGTTGCAGGTTCTTTCTCGGGTCGGCCGTCTCGCCAAGCACCTCGATCGGGCGCGCCGTACGGCGTTCTCACGCTCCGAGCTGGAATCCTGGGAATTCGATGTGCTTTCTGCGCTGCGCCGTGCTGGCACTCCCTACGAGCTCAGCCCCAAGCTGTTGCTGCAGCAAACGCTGGTCACCAGCGGCACCATGACGAACCGCATCGACCGACTCGTCGAGCGGGATCTTGTCACTCGCCGCACAGACCCCCACGACGGGCGCGGCATCCTCGTCGGCATGACGCAGGGTGGGTTGACCCGGGTGGATGCGGCAATCACGCGCCTCGTCGACGCCGAAGCCGAGCTCTTGGCAACGCTCTCCGCGTCGGAGCAAGCCCATCTGGCCGGCCTGCTGCGTAAGCTCTCGCTCGACTTCGACTGACCCGCCGGCCGAGCGTGTCGAGACCCCGCCACACCGCCGGCGGGGATCTCGACACGCTCGATCAACGCGGCACTCGACCAACGGGGCGCGCTCGACGATCTAGCGACGGAAGGCCTTGCGCGCCAGCCCGTTGCCGAGGAACTGCACGACCTGCACCAGCACAATGATGACCAGAACTGCAGCCCAGGTCGCGACCGGGTTGAACTGCCGGTAGCCATAGGTGATCGCGAAGTCGCCGAGTCCGCCTCCCCCGACCGCGCCGGCGACAGCCATCATGTCGACCAGGGCCACGAAGACGAAGGTGTAGCCGAGAATCAGCGGGCCGAGCGCTTCGGGCAACAGCACTGTCAGGATGATGCGAAGCGGGCTGGCGCCGACCGAACGGGCCGCCTCCACCACGCCGGGCGACACGGTCATCAGGTTCTGCTCGACGATGCGGGCGATGCCGAATGTCGCGGCCAACGAAATGGTGAAGATGACGGCGGGGTTACCGATGCCAGTGCCGACCACCAGTCGGGCCAACGGCTGAGCGGCGGCGATGAAGATGATGAAAGGGATCGGCCGGATGAAGTTCACCAGCACATTCAGCACCACCGAAACGGCACGGTTCTCAAGAACGTTTCCGGCCCGGGTCAGATAGAGGCCGAGCCCGACGACGAGCCCGCCGAGCCCACCGAGCAGAAGGGTGATTCCGACGATGTAGAGCGTCTCGACGGTGGCGGTACCGAACTGGGGAAGAAGGTTGATCAGGGCGTCCATGTCTATCGCGCCTCCGTCACGGTCGTCAGCACTCGAATTCGGGTGAGCGCCGTATCGATGGCCGCATCGTCAGCACTCAGCGACAACGTCAAATGCCCGAACGGGCGGCCCTGAATCTCGTTGATGCCGCCGTACACCACCTGGAAGGCCACCCCGCCCCGAGTGAGTTCGCCGAACACGGCAGCCTGGTCGACCGCGGCGTCGCGGAACGACAGCGTCACGATCCGGCCGGCGTGACGTTGTTGCAGGGTTTCGAGTTCCGCCGCCGACGGAATCCCCTTCACCACGGTCGAAACGAACCGGGCGGATGCCGCGGCTTGCGGATTCGAGAACACGTCGAAGACGTCGCCGCGCTCGATCACCCGCCCCTGGTCCATCACCGCGACCTTCGTCGCGATGGTCTGGATGACATCCATTTCGTGTGTGATCACGATGATCGTGACGCCGAATTCCTGGTTGATGCGCTTGAGAAGGGTGAGTACCTCGTGGGTGGTTTCGGGGTCGAGCGCACTCGTTGCCTCATCGGCGAGCAGAATGCTGGGCGAGGTGGCCAGCGCTCGGGCGATGCCGACACGCTGCTTCTGCCCGCCGGAGAGCTGATCGGGGTAGGCCTTGGCCTTCTCACTCAGGCCGACGAATTCGAGCAGTTCGGCGACCCGGGCTGCGCGCTCCCCCTTGGGCACCCGTGCAACCTCCAGCGGATACGCGATGTTGGCCGCGACGGTGCGCGAGTTCAGCAGGTTGAACTGCTGAAAAATCATGCCGATGCCGGCCCGGACCGGCCGAAGATCGCGCTCGGACAGTGCGGCAATGTCGGTGCCGTTGACCAACACTTCACCGCCCGAGGAACGTTCCAGCGCGTTGACCAGACGCACGAGTGTGCTTTTGCCGGCGCCCGAGTAGCCGATGATGCCGTAGACGTCGCCCGCCTCGACCGTGAGACTCACATCGTCGATGGCGACGACCGGCTGGCCGCCCTTGACGGTGGAGGGATAGACCTTGCTCACTCCTCGGAGTTCGACAACGGCGCGGGCGACTGACATGGGCTTCCTTCGTAAGTGCGTTCACGACCAAACAGTCCCGATGCCACCTTGTGGGCGTCACCGGGACTGCAGAGTCATGCTGGGTGGTGCTTCACTGCTTCGTAGCGCTACTACTTCTGCGCTGCGGTGTCCTTCTCAACCTTGGCAAGTGACGCCTCGAGGTCGGCGACGGGGGTCTTCAGCAGCACTGCGGTTCCGCCTGAAACCTTCAGCACGCCATCCTGCACGGCCTTCGAGTTCTGGTAGATCTCAACGAGCTTCTGGTAGGTCTTGTTGCCTTTGTCTTTCGCGCGGGCGGCGAAAACGTTGACGTAGGGCAGGGCGTTCGGGTCGGAGGGGTCATCCTTTGCGATGGCGTCGTCGAGGGTGAGTCCGGCCTTGGCAACGAAGTCGTTGTTGATGACGGCTGCTGCGACATCCGGCAGGGAGGTCGGGATGAGCGCTGCCTCGAGCGCCTTCACCTGAACCTTCGACTTGTCGGTGTCAATGTCGCTCAGGTCGGAGAAGATGCTTCCACCGCTCTTGAGGGTGATGAGCTTGGCTGACTGCAGAATGAGAAGCGCGCGGGCCTGGTTGCTGTTGTCGTTCGGAACGACGACGGTGTCACCCTTCGCAATCTCGGCGACATCCGTGACATTGCTCGAATACAGGCCGAGTGGGTAGATCGCGGTGGAACCGATCGGGGTCAGATCCTGCTTGGCCGCAACGTTGTAGTCGGCCAGGTAGACGATGTGCTGGAACTGGTTGAGGTCGATTTCACCCTCGGTCAGCGCCGGGTTCGGCTGCGGGTAGTCCGAGAAGCTGACGATCTTGACGGTGATGCCTTCGTCTGCCGCGGCCTTCGTGTAGTCGGCCCAGTACGCGTCGCCGGCGTTGACGACACCGATCTTCACAACCTTGTCTGCACTCGACTCCGAGCCAGCGGATGCGCCAGAGGCACCCGCGCAGCCGGCCAGCAGAGCGATAAGCGGTACGACCGCGAGTGCGGCCAGAAGCTTCTTGTTCACGATGATCAATTCCCTTTCGCTGTGTGCGCCTGTCCTCCTTGGAGAGCCGGTTGGCGGGCGCAAAGTGGCACAGAGAAACCACGGGATAAACAAGTGGGGGTCTGTGCCGCTGCGTTGCGAGGCACGTTTCTACGGTAGACGAACTTTCTGCGCCCCGATGACCACGGCGTCACACTTTGTCACAGCTTCTTCGATGCAGTGTTGAATTGTCGAAGCCTCGGCATGAAACGCCGCACCGAGAGCATCCGGCACCCACGCGGCCCGGCCAGAACACAACAATCGGGCCGTGGGAAACACCAGACAGGTGCTTCCACACGACCCGATCGGTGTCGTGGCTGAGTGGTGCGCGGCTACTCCCCGAGCATCTCCGTCAGTTCGAGCCAGCGCGTCTCAAAACTCGCGACAGATTCTTCGAGGTCACTGAGCTCGGCCGTCAGCGTGCCGAGGCCAGAGTAGTCGGATTGATCGTGCGTTGCGATCTTCTGGTGCAACGCCGCGATTTCGGCCTGACGCTTGGCCACCTTACGGTCGATCGAGGCGAGTTCCTTCTGCGCGTTGCGCAGTTCGGCGCCACCGAGGCTCGACTTCTTCGAACCGCTCGCCGCCCCGCTCGCTTCAGTCGGCGACCCGGTCGCTCCGGAACTCTTCGTGCGCAGCTGCAGGTACTGGTCGACGCCGCCGGGCAGGTGGCGGAAAGCGCCATCAGCCACTGCATACTGGTTGTCGGTGACGCGCTCGATCAAGTACCGGTCGTGCGAGACGACCAGCAGCGTGCCGGGGAACGAGTCGAGCAGGTCTTCCATCGCCGCAAGCATGTCGGTGTCGAGGTCGTTGGTGGGCTCATCGAGGATGAGTACGTTCGGCTCGTCGAGCACGATCAACAGCAGCTGCAAGCGACGCTTCTGCCCACCCGAGAGATCCTTGACCTGGGTCGAGAGCTGCGCGCTCATGAAGCCCATCCGTTCGAGCATCTGGCCGGGGGTGATCTCCTTGCCAGCGGCAACATATGACGACTTCTGGCGGCCGATGACATCGCTGACACGGTCGTTCTGAATGTCGGCCAATTCGGCGAGTTGCTGGGTGAGCACGGCGACCTTGATGGTCTTGCCACGCTTGACGGTACCCGTGGTGGGTGTGACAGTGCCCGCGACGAGCCCGAGCAGCGTCGACTTACCCGCACCGTTAACGCCCAGGATGCCGGTGCGCTCGCCCGGCGCGATGCGCCAGGTGATGTCGTTCAGCACGGTCTTCGGGCCACTTGGCGTCTCGTAGGTGACGGTGACGTCGATCAGGTCGACGACATCCTTGCCCAGGCGTTGCATGGCCATCGACTGCATCGACACGGTGTCGCGGGGCGGTGGCTCGTTCTCGATCAGTTCGTAAGCGGCGTCCATGCGGAACTTTGGCTTGGCCGTGCGGGCGGGGGCTCCGCGGCGCAGCCAGGCGAGCTCCTTCTTCATGAGGTTCTGGCGCTTGGCTTCCGAGACGGCGGCCGAACGATCGCGCTCGACGCGCTGCAGAATGTAGGCCGCGTAGCCGCCCTCGAACGGCTCGATCAGACGGTCGTGTACTTCCCAGGTTGCATTGCAGACCTCGTCGAGGAACCACCGGTCGTGTGTGACGACCAGCAGCCCGCCGGAGTTTGCGGCCCAACGGGTCTTCAGGTGGCCAGCCAGCCACGAGATTCCTTCGACGTCAAGGTGGTTGGTGGGCTCATCGAGAAAGACGACGTCATGGTCGCCGACAAGCACGGCGGCGAGTGCGACGCGGCGGCGCTGGCCACCGGACAGGTCGTCGACGAGGGCATCCCACGGGATGTCGCGCACGAGACCGCCGATGACGTCGCGAACCTTGGAGTCGCCGGCCCAGACGTGCTCGTCGATGCCGCCGACGATCGCATGACCGACCGTGACTCCCTGAACGAGGTCATCGGACTGGTCGAGCACGCCAATGGTGATGCCTCGGCGACGGGTCACTCGACCGGAGTCGGGCTCCATACGGCCGGCCAGCAGCTTGAGCAGCGTGGACTTGCCGTCGCCATTACGGCCGACGATGCCGATGCGGTCGCCTTCATCGATGCCGGCGGTGACGCTGTCAAAGATGACGCGGGTGGGAAATTCGAGGTGCAGGGACTCGGCCCCGAGCAGATGTGCCATTATGCCTCGAGCCTATCTGGCTCGGATGTGCGTTCCCCACGCGACAGCATCCGTCTCGCGAGATCGGAGTCGTGGTCGTTCTCAGCGCGTTATGACGACCACGACTCCGATCTCGCGTGAGATTGCTGCATCAGGATTCTTCTCACGCGAGCTACGAACACCCTCGGAGAGGTGAAGACGTCGTCTGCTGTGACCCTGATGACGCGCCATCCGTTGGCTTCGAACCGCTCGCGTCTCGCGATATCGCTGCGGAATCGCGACTTACTCACGCGGTGCTCGTCCCCTTCGTACTCCAGGAGCGTGCGTGCTTCTTGGTAGGCGAGGTCCGGCTTGCCAAGCCGTTCCCCAGATGCAGAATAGATCGGCAGATTCACAACCGGCTCAGGCAACCCAGCGTCGATCAGAAGTAGCCGAGTCCAGGTCTCGGGGCGCGAATCCACGTCGGTGCGCACCCTCTCCAGTGCTGCACGCACATTCCTCACGCCACGATGCCCCCTGAATTCTCGTGCAGCTTTTGTCAGCTCCGCGATCGTCGCAAGAGGAGACTCCCGACCGTTGTCCAGCACCCGCCCGGAGACGAGAAAGTCGCCCGCGGCCACCAAATCGTAGAGGGAGAGGATTGCTCCCAAATGGCACCATGTGATCGCTGGGTCCGTGACGCGAAAACCTCGAAATGTACGCACGTGGTCGGCGAGTCCGACGAATCGATGCCCGCGCACCCCGACGACATCCGGGGGCTCGTCATACTCGTTGACGGCGACGTGGAGGATGGCTGAGGTTTCCCAGCGAAGCGCGAGTGGAATCCGATACAGCTGTGCCGCGGTCACCTGGCTGAATGCGTGACCGGGCGACATTCGAGGAAGATAACTACGGCAACGCCCTCGCACGTCGTGCACATCGATCCCGACAGCGCGCACGCCTCGGGAGGGCCGTTGCACGTCTGCGGCGCGCAGCCGACTTCGTGAAATTCCCGTGTCATCGGTGACCAGAAAGGCTTTTCCTAACAGTGCCGGCGGGAGCTGTGAGAGAGGTTTCATCCCCCGATGTTGCCCGCGAGCCGTCCTCGTACTCTCCGTTGTGGCTGTACCCGTGGATGAAATCAGGGTGGGCGAGTTGTGAAGGAGACGAAAACACACGCGAGATCGGAGTCGTGGTCGCTCTCAGCGGGTAATGACGACCACCAGTCCGATCTCGCGGGTAGAGGGTGGGCGATTCACGACTTGATGTACGGTTTTCCGTCGGCGCCGGGTGCGCGTGACTGCCCGATCAGGCCTGCGACCGCGATGATGGTCACCAGGTACGGCAGCATCAGCAGGAAGTCGCTCGGAATCGGCGAACCGAGAATTCCGAGCACGGATTGCAGATTGTTGGCGAAGCCGAACAGGAGAGCAGCCAGGGTGGCGCGGATGGGGTTCCAGCGCCCGAAAATCACGGCGGCGAGAGCGATGTACCCAGCACCGGAGGTCACGTCTTCGGTGAAGGCGCCGACCGAGCCGAGTGTGAAGTATGCGCCGCCGAGACCAACGATCGCCCCGCCGAGGGACACGTTCCAGAACCGCGTGCTGTTGACGTTGATACCGACAGTGTCCGCCGCTTGCGGGTGCTCACCGACCGAGCGCAGCCGAAGACCCCACCGGGTGAAGAACAGCCCGTAGGACACGACGGCGACAGCGATGTACATCAGATAGACGATGATCGTCTGGTTGAACAGCACCGGGCCGAGCACCGGAATCGCACTGAGCCCGGGGATGGCAAGCGTGGGAAGTTGGGCAGGCGAGTTCAGCGTTGCCGCATCGTTCGCGAGGATGCTCGTGTAGAGAAAGTTCGTCAACCCCAGCACCAACACATTGAGCACCACACCGACGATCACCTGGTCGACGAAGTACTTGATCGAGAATGCCGCCAGAATGAATGACACCAGGGTGCCCGCAACCATCGCGGCAAGCAGGCCTGCGATCACCGAGTGTGTGGTCGAGGCGACGACGGCGGACACGAACGCGCCCGCCAGCAACTGGCCCTCGATGGCGATGTTGACCACGCCGCCTCGCTCCGACAACACGCCGCCCATCGCGCCGAAAATCAGCGGAACCGACAGTGCCAGTGATCCGGCAAGCAGCCCCGTGACCGGCAGCGTGTTTC
This sequence comes from Leifsonia psychrotolerans, assembly GCF_013410665.1. Classification (NCBI taxonomy): domain Bacteria; kingdom Bacillati; phylum Actinomycetota; class Actinomycetes; order Micrococcales; family Microbacteriaceae; genus Glaciibacter; species Glaciibacter psychrotolerans. The sequence goes on from NZ_JACCFM010000001.1 coordinate 1,768,762, forward strand.
CGACGGTGGCCCAGGCGAGCAACGCGATCAGCAGAAGCAGAGCGTAGATCGCGATGTACCACATCGGCGTCTTGCGACGCGTGCGGGTGAGCAGGGCGCTGCCAGCTGCCATCAGCACTGCCACGACTGCCACAAAGATCCCAAACCCCCGTGCCGGAATCGCCAACGTCGGGAGCGCAATCACATCGGTCTGATTCGAGGTGAATGAGAATGTGGAGTCACCATCCCGCCCAAATCCGATGAACAGCACAATCGCGATGATCGCGAAGATCCCGAGGGCGATCGTCGTCTTCCAGTCAGTCACTGTCAGATTCTGGGATTGGGCGAGCGGCCCGGCCGCTGCGGGTGTCCGCTCGCGGCCTGTCGTCGTGGTCATGGCGCCACCACCTCTCCCGTGAAACGCGTCATCGTGCTCATTTCGCGGTCGCCTCCACGGGAGCCTGGCCCGGAGTCTTCTTCCGCTTGTGCACACCCGGTGTGGGCAACCGGAAGATTGAGCGTACGAGCGGCGGTGCGGCGATGAACAGCACGATGATGGCCTGAAGCACCAGGACGATGTCCACATCGATCCCCTGCGCCGCTTGCATCCGGTAGCCGCCGGACTGGAATACCCCGAACAGGGTACCGGCCCAGAAGATTCCCCACGGCTGGTTACGACCCAGCAGAGCAACGGTGATTGCGCTGAACCCGATTCCGCCATCGAGGGCGTTGGTGAAACCGGTCGTGGTCTGACCCAGCACCTGGTACGCACCGGCGAAACCGACCAGAGCTCCCGAGACCAACATTGTGTAAATCGTCACGCGTTTCACACTGATGCCCGCGAATCGTGCGGCCTTGGGATTGAAGCCGACTGCGCGAAAACTGTAGCCGAGCGACGAGCGGCTCATCAGCCACCAGGCGAAGAGTGTGAGCGCGATCACCGCGACGAAGCCAAGATTCAGCGGGAACTGCGACCCTCCGAGATCGGGGAAGACCGCGGTGGAAGATTCCGGGGGGCTGATCGGGTTGTTCGATCCGGGCGCCTTCAGCACCGTGCTGAGCAGATAGCTCAACAGGTAGTAGGCAATGTAGTTGAGCATGATCGTCACGATCACCTCATGGGCTCCGGTCGTGGCCTTCAATACCCCGGCGATACCGGCCCAGACCGCCCCGCCGACCAGAGCGAAGATGACCGCGACGAGCAGGTGGAGGCCGACCGGCAATGGGAGGGATGAGCCGATCCAGCCGGCCAGTGCGCCGCCGATCAACATTTGGCCCTGACCACCGATATTGAAGATTCCCGCTTGGAACCCGATGCCAATTCCGAGACCCGCCGCGATCAGCGGGGTGGCATAACTCAGACTGTTGAGCAGAGAGCTGATCCCGGCGTCGAACGTGGGCTGGCTGAAGTCGTAGACCCCGCCCTGGAACAGCGACGAATAGGCTCCGCCGACTGCCCGTCCGATGGCTTCGAACGTGGCGAGGGGTTGGGCGAAGAAATACCCGGCCGCCTGTTGCACCTGGGGGTTTGTCACGGCAATCAGAATCGCACCGACCACCAGGGAGGCAAAGATCGCCAGAACGGTGACCGCCGCCGAGCCGCCGGCCCACTCGCGGATCAGGCGCCGTGAACGTGAGTCCTCGGTCACCGCGGGAGTGCCGCTCTCGACGCTCATGAGAGGCTGTCCACTCCGGCCGGCATCTCGCCCGCCATCATCAGTCCCAGGGTTTCCCGGGAGGTGTCACTGGCGACGATCCCGACGATCACGCCGCGGTACATCACGGCGATCCGGTCGGCCAGCGCGACCACCTCATCCAACTCGGTGGATACGACGATGACCGGAATACCGGTGTCCCTCGTCGCCACGACCCGCTCATGGATGAATTCGATCGACCCGACATCCAGACCCCGGGTGGGCTGCGCCGCCACGAACAGGCTCAGCTCGCGACTGAGTTCCCGCGCCAGCACCACCTTTTGCTGGTTGCCGCCGGAGAGCCGCCCGACCGGGGTCGTCACATCCGGCGCGCGCACATCGAACTCGGTCATTTTCTTTCGCGCAAAATCACGCAACGTCGTCAACTGCAGGCTTCCACGCCGGGCAAACGGCCGCTGGTAGAACCGGTCGAGGATCAAATTTTCGGCAATGGTGAATTCGGAGACCAGGCCGTCCTCCTGCCGATCCTCCGGGATGAATCCCGCTCCCGAGTTCAAGACGGCACGCACGCTCATGCCGTGCAGGTTCTTCCCGTTCAGCGTAATCGTGCCGGTGACGCTGCGCTGAAGTCCGAACAGCGCCTCGGTCAATTCGGTTTGGCCGTTGCCTTGAACGCCGGCGATTGCGAGTATTTCGCCCGCCCGCACCTCAAAACTGACATGGTCGACAACGGTCTGTCCGCGCGCGTCGACCACGGTCAGATCGTTGACGACGAGCGAGGTCGCACCGGGGGACGCCGGCTCTTTTGACACCGTCAGTTGCACGGCATGGCCGACCATCATCGATGCCATCTCTACGTTCGAAGCGGTCGGGGCCACCTCCCCCACCACCTTTCCCAGTCGCACCACCGTGATCCGGTCGGCCACTTCGCGGACTTCCCGCAGCTTGTGCGTAATGAAAACGATTGCGGTACCGGCGGCCTTCAGCTGTCGCATGATCGCCATGAGCTCGTCGGTCTCCTGGGGGGTCAGCACCGCCGTCGGCTCATCGAAGACCAGAATCGTGGCGTCTCGAGAGAGAGCCTTGATGATCTCGACCCGCTGTTGGACACCGACCGGCAGATCCTCGATGAGCGCATCCGGGTCGATGTCGAAACCGAACCGGGCGGCGATCTCGCGAACTTTGGCGCGTGCGGCGGGCAAATTCAGGCGCCCCCCGAACGTGGTCGGCTCGTTGCCGAGCATCAGGTTCTCAGCGACCGTGAACACCGGGATCAGCATGAAGTGCTGGTGGACCATGCCGATTCCCGCACGGATAGCGTCTCCGGGCCCGGTGTAATTCTGGACAACCCCGTCGATCAGAACCTCGCCCTCGTCGGCCTGCAAGAGGCCGTAGAGCACATTCATCAGGGTTGACTTTCCGGCACCGTTTTCACCCAGCAGACAGTGGATCTCTCCCGCATCAACCATCAGATCGATGTGATCGTTCGCGACCAGCGTGCCGAACCGTTTGGTGACCCCTCGCAGCTCGAGTTTCATCTCACGCGCTCCCGGTATCAGTTTGCTCGGTGGTGCGGCGCACTCGGCGCGAGAACATCAACCGGCGAAGGCGGATGGAGAAGCAACGGGGATGGACCCGTCGATGATGCCAGCTTGAATCGTCTTCAACTCGGCGGTCAAGGTGCTCGGAATCTTCGACGCGAAGTCGTGGAACGGTGACAGTCCAACGCCGTCATTCTTGAGAGTGCCCACATAGGGGCTGTTGTCGAATGTGCTCGTCGAGGCGGACTGCTCGACAACTGTCGCGACGGTGGGTTGGATGTTCTTGAGGATCGAAGTCAGAACCAAGTCCTGGTAGCCGTTCGTGTCGGTGAGGAAGATATCGGCGTCCACGCCTTCCAAGACTGCGGGCGTCCCGGCCGAGCGGATCGCCGCTCCGGCGCCTTGGTAGAGCGAACCGGCGACCGGCACGATCACGTCCGCGCCCTGCCCGATCAGGTTCGTCGCGATCGTCTTGGAGGCGTTCTGGTCGGTGAAGTTGCCCACGAAGGTACCCTTCTGCGTGGCCTCATCCCAGCCGAGAACCTTCACAGTGGCGTTGTTCTTCTTGTTGTAGTACTGCACGCCGTCCCAAAAACCGTCCATGTAAATCGTCACAGACGGAAGTTCCTGGCCGCCATAGGTTGCCACAACACCGGTCTTGCTGAAGGCCGCCGCCGCATAACCGCCGAGGAAGGCCGATTCATTCGTGTTGTAGACGACTGGCTTCACATTGGGCAGCTTGATCGAGTTGTCGTCGATCATCGCGAAGTCTGTCTTCGGGTTCGCCGCCGCAGCGGTCTGTACAGCCGCGACAAGGTTGAACCCGCTGGCGACGATGATGTTGCATTTCTGGGCGACCAGCTCGTTCACGTTCGGAACGTAGTCGCTGGGTGATTTGGATTCGACTTTCTTCGAGGTCGACCCGAGTTTGGTCGCGGCTTGCTGAACGCCCTGCAACCCGAGCTGGTTGAAAGAGTGGTCGTTGAACCCGGCAGTGTCGGACACGATGCAGGGCAGGTAGTTGGACGAGCCCGCCGCGCTCTGGCTCGGTGTCGCGGAGGGAGCGGGGGCACACCCCGCCAGTACCGCGGCGATCGACAGCCCGACGATTCCGACCGAAAGTAGCTTCAAATTCTTGAGTGACATGGGAACTCTCCGTCATGGTTCCAGAAATTGCTCTCAGAGCGCCGGATGGACGAAAGTGAGGGGGTCGAAGGGCCCCTGATCCACGAGGTCTGGCGCGTAGTGATGCTACTACCGGGGGGCGTGAGTGCAAGGTCGGCGGGCTCCCATGTAAGGATTCTCATCCACGGCGACGGCGTCCCGCGCGCGCTCTACGCGTCGTGGATCAGGCGGGCGCCGTGCACGGGTCCGGTGGCGCGCACCGCATGGATACGCAGCGCCGAAAGCGCGACCTGCAGTTCGAGCGCACTGTCGGTATCCGCCACCAAAAACGCGACAGTCGGACCCGAACCGGAGAGAATCCCGGCCAACGCGCCGTTCTCTTCGCCCAATTCGAGCACCCGGGCCAGGCCCGGCGCCAGGTGCAGCGCGGGCGCCTGAAGGTCGTTGGAGAGCGTCTCCGCGAGCATCGCCGGCTCACCGGCCCGCAGCGCCTGCAACACATGTGCATCGACGCTCGGTTGCATGATGGCCGGAAAGATGTCTTGAGCGTGGCGGTCACGGTGCCGGTCGAGTTCGGCGTACACGCCCGGCGTCGACAGGCCGAAGTCGGCGAGGGCCAACACCCAGTGGAACTGGCCCTTGGCCAGGGCCGGACTCAGCTGGTCGCCCCGCCCCGTGCCGATAGCCGTGCCCCCCATGAACGCGAACGGCACGTCGGCGCCGAGTGTCGCAGCGATCGCCAGCAGTTCCTCTTTGCTCACCGCGGTTCCCCACAGCGCATCGCACGCGAGAAGAGTGGCCGCGGCATCCGCGGAGCCACCGCCCATGCCGCCGGCGATGGGGACGTTTTTCGAGATAACGAGACGCACTCCCCCGCGGAACCCCGTCTTGCGCGCCAACGCTCTGGCCGCTTTGATCGCGAGGTTGCTGCCGTCGGTCACCAGATCAGAGGTGTCGATCGAACCGCTGAACTCCACCGAGAAATCGTCGGCCGGATACGCCCACACGTCTTCATAGAGCGAGACGGCTTGAAAGGCCGTCGCGAGCTCGTGGTAGCCGTCGTCTTGCAGACTCCCGACTTTCAGAAACACATTGATCTTGCCCGGCGCTCTCGCATGGACAACCGTGGAGGCCTCCGGGATCATCATGTTTCTAACCTAGCTCAGCGCCCAAGCGCTCTCTGACGCTGACCGGTTGGCCAGCGATCACGCCAGCGCACCCGACGACTCAGTCGGTCGGCCACGCCCGGGCGATCGCCAGGAAGTCGTGAACCGTCAGTTGCTCGCCACGCGTCGTCGGGTCGATGCCCGCAGCAGTGATCACAGTGGATGCCGTTGCCGAATCACCGAGGAGCACCGACAACGACTGCCGCAACATCTTGCGACGCTGTTGGAAGGCAGCGTCGACGAGGGCAAACGTGGCCAACCGCAGTTCTTCACTCTCGAGTTGCTCACCGCGGCGTTCGAAGGCCACAAGAATCGAGTCGACGTTCGGAACGGGCCAGAACACCTGGCGGCTCACCTTGCCGGCCGTGCGGAAGTCGCCATACCAGGCGGCCTTCACACTGGGGCTGCCGTAGACCTTTGACCCGGGAGGCGCCGCGAGGCGTTCGCCGACTTCGGCCTGCACCATGACGACGCCGGACCGGATCGAGGCAAAATTTTCGAGCAGGTGCAACAGCACCGGAACCGACACGTTATACGGCAGGTTCGCGACCAGGCAGGTCGGGTTGCCGGGCAGCTCGACGACACGCAACGCGTCGGCGTGCAACACGGTCAGCGGGACGCCGGGCTGCATGAGTTCGACGGTCAGCGGCAGTTGCTCGGCCAGGCGGGCGTCGATTTCGACGGCCACGACGCCAGCCCCCACCTCAGTGAGCCCGAGCGTGAGAGAGCCGAGACCCGGGCCGACCTCGACGACGGTGTCGCCCGGGGTGATCTGGGCGACCTTGACGATCCGCCGCACCGTGTTGGCGTCGATCACAAAGTTCTGACCGAGCTTCTTGGTGGGATTCACGCCGAGCATTTCGGCCAGATCACGAATCTCGGCCGGGCCGAGCAACGCGCTGGGCGCCTTGGCCGGGGCCGCTGCGTGCCGGCCATGCTGAGGTTCTGCTGACTCCGCGGAGTCTGAATTGGTCGTCTCGCTCATGCGATGCCTCCGATGGGCGTTCTCTCCTCGTCGGAGGGAGTGTGGGGGGCGGTCAGCGGCTGGGCATCCCAGCGGCCGTAGACAAGCTCGGTATTTGATGAGATTTGCGCTGCCAGCACCGAGACATCGGTCTGGAGATGGTCGGCCATGGCCCGCAGTGTGTTCGGGATGAGGTAGGGCGCGTTCGGCCTGCCGCGATACGGCATGGGCGTGAGGAAAGGGGCATCCGTCTCGACGAGCAGCAAGTCGCGCGGAGTAACGCTGAGAGCCTCACGCAGCGCCACTGAATTCTTGAATGTCACCGTTCCTGAAAAGGAGAGGTACCAGCCGTGCTCGGCGCAGACCTTCGCCATCGCGGCATCGCCCGAATAGCAGTGGAACACCGTGCGCTCGGGAGCCCCTACCCGCAGCAACGTGCTGATGACCTCATCGTGCGCGTCACGATCGTGAATCTGCAGGGCCAGATTGTTGGCTTTGGCGATCTCAATATGCGCTTCAAACGAGCGATACTGGCTGGCCTGCCCCTCTTCGCCCGTGCGAAAGAAGTCGAGTCCGGTCTCGCCGACAGCGACAACGCGCGGCTGCGTCGCCAACTGGGCGATCTCGGCGAGGGCGTCATCGAGCGTGCCGGCCGCCTCATAAATCGGGGCTTCATTCGGATGGATGGCGACGGCCGCGAGCATGCGCGGCTCGATCGCCGCCATTGCGGCAGACCAGCGTGAGGTCGGCAGGTCGTTTCCGACCTGAATCACCCCGCGCACGCCCACGCTCGAGGCTCGGTCGAGCTGGTCAAGCCACGACAGAGGATCGTCGCCATCGGCAATTTCGAGGTGGGTGTGGTTGTCGTACACCCCGACAGTGAGCGGTTCAGGCAGTGGCGGGTAGCTGAGATCTCGCCCCTGGGTCTGCGCGCGTTTCCGAACGTGTTCGGGGTCGTTAGCCAACGGGCGCCTCGATGCGCGGGAACAGTGCCTCAAGGGTGCCGACGCGACCGGAGCCGGTCCATTCCCAGGCCGTATCGATGCGCTGGTCGGTGACGAGACCGGTGCCGCCGAGAGCGGTCCACAGCTTGGCGGTCGCAACGGGGATCACCGGCGAGAGCAGCACCGCGAGAGTGCCGACACCACGCACAGCTGTGTTGAGCACCGTTTCGAGGCGTTCCCGGTTGGCGGGATCCTTCGAGAGCGCCCACGGCTCCTGCGTGGTGATGTACCCGTTGAGTTCATCGACAAGCTCCCACACGCTCGCGAGTGCCTCATGAATGGCAAAGCGATCGATTGCTTCAGCTGCGGCATCCGTCGCCCGCTTCTCGGTGGCGCGAATCAGTGCGTCAGCCTCGGTCAGCGCACCGGCCGCGGGAATCGCACCCTCGCAGTAGCGGTTGACCATGGCAATGACGCGGGACGCCAGGTTGCCGAAGCCGTTCGCCAGCTCGGACTGGTAGCGCGCCGAGAGGTCTTCCCACGAGAACGAACCGTCCTGGCCGAAGCTGATGGCGCGCATGAAGTAGTAACGGAAGGCGTCGGAACCGAACGTCTCGGTGATCTGACTCGGCGCAATGCCGGTGAGCTTCGACTTCGACATCTTCTCGCCGCCGACGAGCAGCCAGCCGTGACCGAACACCTTCTTCGGAACCTCGATGCCGGCGGCCATGAGCATGGCCGGCCAGATGACGGCGTGAAAGCGCAGGATGTCTTTACCGACGATGTGGGTGGCCGGCCAGAGGCGGGCGAACTTCTCGTCATCTTGGCCGTACCCGGCCGCGGTGATGTAGTTGAGCAGGGCGTCGAACCAGACATAGACGACGTGGCTTTCGTCCCATGGCACCTTGATGCCCCAGTCAAAGCTTGAGCGTGAGATCGACAGGTCGGTCAGGCCGTGCTTGACGAACGAGACGACCTCGTTGCGCGCGGATTCGGGCTGAATGAAGTCGGGGTTCTCGTCGTACAGCGCCAGCAGCCGGTCGGCGAACGCGCTCATGCGGAAGAAGTAATTCTTCTCGTGCAGCAGTTCGACGGGCTTTGAGTGGATCGCGCAGACCTGCTGCCCGGCGTAGTCCCCCGTGCCGGCGACGAGGTCACCCGGCTGCTTGTATTCCTCGCAGCCCACGCAATAGAAGCCCTCGAATTCGCCCGTGTAGATGTGACCTTCGTCGTGCAAATGCTGCACGAACTTGGCCGCATTCACCTCGTGGCGTGCATCGGTGGTTCGGATGAAATCATCATTGGCGATGTTCACGGTGCCGAGGAGCGGCTTCCACGCGGTCTCAACGAGACGGTCGGCCCACTCCTTGGGAGTCACGCCGTTCGCTACTGCCGTGCGCAGAATCTTCTGGCCGTGTTCGTCGGTTCCGGTGAGCAGCCACGCGTCGTCACCCGACTGGCGATGCCAGCGGGCGAGCACATCAGCGGCCACCTCCGTATAGGCGTGCCCGATGTGCGGAACATCATTCACGTAGAAGATCGGCGTGGTGATGTAGAAAGAGGAGCCGTCAGACATGCTCATATCTTATTGGAGCCCAGCGCATCGCTGTGCCGCTAGTCGATATCGCCTTCGACGTAGTGCGGATGCGGCTGTCCGCGCCGGTGCCCGAGGACCGGCGGAAGCGCCTCATGGGTATGCGGATACGGCGCCCGGTTCGGGTCATCTTTCATGGCTTCGCTCGCACGAATATCGACGGCGTGCACCTTTTGATGGGCGTATCCGACCGGCAGCATGCTCAACACGATCTTGCCGTGCGCGTGGCCGGCCTCCAGCTCTCGGTAGGCGTCTTGCACCTGGCCAAGCGGGTAAATGGCGGCGACGGGCACCGAGATCTGATGATTGGCCACCATCACCGCCACCTGGGCGAGTGCACGCTCATCGGTGGAATCGATCGTGACCAGACTCGGGCTGGCGTTGTGGTCGAGCTCGAAGTCGATACCGCCCGGAGCGAGGGCCGCGAGCCGTTCGGTGAGGTCCGGCCCGTGAGCGATCGGAATCACCCCGATCTGGCGCAGATGGTCGAAATGTGACGGGCTCGCCGTTCCGATCACCGTCGCGCCGCGCAACCGAGCGAGTTGTGCCGCGATCCAGCCCACTCCTCCCGCCGACGCATGCACGAGGACGGTTTGGCCCGCCGCCGGATTCGCATCGGCCACGGCATTCCAGGCCAACGATGCCGCAACGAAGAGGCTGCCCGCAACTTCCCAGGGCAGATGATCGGGCTTGTGCAGAATATTACCGGCCGGCACGACCACGAAGTTGGCGTGCGAGGCGAGGATGGTGTGCCCGAACACGGCATCGTTTACGGCCCATCCGGTCACCCCGCTGCCAATCGCCGAGATGAAGCCGGCAAAATCGCTGCCCTGCCCCACCGGAAAGGTAAGGGGGTACTCGCTCTGATACCGGCCCTCGCGCACCGCGGTCTCGGCCGGGTTGAGCCCCGCGGCCATCACCTCGACGACGACCTCGCCGTCGGCCGGTACCGGTCGCGTCATGGGCACGAGCTCAAGTACGTCAGGACCGCCGAACTGGGAGAACTTCACCGCGTGTGGCATCGTGCACCTCCGACCGAAACCCCCCACTGGGCTTCATGAGGATTACTCTACTAGTGCAATGGAAGCTCCGCTGGGGCGACCTTCGGTGATTCCTTCCGGTTCAGCGCCGCCTCATAGAGATCCCGCTTGCCCAGGCCGGTCGCTGCGGAAACCTCGGCCGCGGCATCCTTCAACCGCTCCCCTGACGCCACCAGAGCAAGCACCTCGCCGACTCCACTGGCCAGGTCCATCACGCGCGGCTCGGCCCCCGCGATGACCACACAGATCTCGCCCTTGACACCGTCCGCGGCCCAGGCGGCGAGCTCGATCGCTGTGCCGCGCTTCACTTCTTCGTAGAACTTCGTCAATTCGCGGCAGACCACGACACGTCGGGTCTCGCCCAGAGTCGCCGCGACATCCGTCAGCGAAGCGGCCAGACGGTTCGGGGATTCGAAAAACACCATCGTGCGGCGCTCATCGGCGAGTTCACGCAACGCCGAACGTCGGTCGCCGCCCTTGCGTGGCAGGAAACCCTCGAAACTGAATCTGTCAGTGGGCAGACCTGAAACGGCCAACGCGGTGAGCACGGCCGACGGGCCGGGAATCGCCGTGACCTGAACTCCGGCCGCGGCGGCGGCGTCAACGAGGTGAAAACCGGGGTCTGAGACGGTGGGCATGCCGGCATCGCTGAGCACCAGCAGATCGCTGTCGCGGGCCAGTTCGACGAGTTCGGCAGTCTTCTCCCGTTCGTTGTGATCGTGCATGCTGATGAGTGTGGGCCTGTTCTCGATGCCGAGCGCCTTCAGCAGATGCACCGTGACTCGCGTGTCTTCGGCGGCGATAACTGTTGCGGTGCGGAGTGCCTCGACGAGGCGCGTTGATGCGTCTCCGAGGTTGCCAATCGGTGTCGCAGCAAGAATGATCATGGCTCCAGTCTCGCAGCCCGCGGCTCAGTACGATGATCAGGTGCTTCTCACACATCCCTGGCTTCGCTTCGTCGGTCCGCTCGCGGTCACCGTCCTGGCTGCCGTGCTGCGCCTCTGGAACCTCGGCACTCCACACTCACTCGTTTTCGACGAGACCTTCTATGTGAAGGATGCCTGGTCGCTGTTCAACAACGGCTACGAGTCAACCTGGCCCGATAACGCTGACGCCAGATTTGCTGCCGGCGAGACCAACATCTTCACCACGGAAGGCTCCTTCGTGGTGCATCCTCCGCTTGGTAAATGGCTGATCGCGCTCGGCATGGCGGCGTTCGGTGCCGACAGCAGTTGGGGCTGGCGTATCGCGACCGCCCTGATCGGAATTCTTGCCGTTGTTCTGCTCATGCTCATCGCCCGCAGGCTGTTCGGATCGGTGACGCTGGCGACAATCGCCGGTTTTCTGTTCGCGATCGATGGCAACGCGATTGTCATGTCGCGGGTTGCACTTCTTGACAACTCGGTCATGTTCTTCACCCTGCTCGGTTTCGGAGCGATACTGCTCGATCGCGGTTGGCATGAGCGACGACTGGCCGGCTGGCTGATGCAGCGCAGGGAGGCCGGGCTCGATCCCAGTTGGGGCCCAGCCCTCTGGTGGCGCCCCTGGCTGATCGGTGCGGGCCTGGCCTTCGGCTTGGCCAGCTCGGTGAAATGGTCAGGCTTCTACTTCGTTGCGGCCTTTGGCGTCTACGTCGTGGTGGTCGATGCCCTGGCCCGACGTCGGGCCGGCGTGCCGTTCTGGCTCAGCGGGGCGGTGTTGAAGCAGGGTCCGGTCAGTTTCGTCTTACTGGTTCCGATCGCCGTCACCACTCTCGTGGTGTCCTGGACCGGGTGGCTGGTGACCCAGGGCGGCTTCTACCGGCAGTTCGCGAGCGAACCGGGCGCCGCCTGGACGGGTCCGCTCTCGTGGGTCCCTCACGTCTGGCAGAGCTTCTGGCACTACCAGGTGGCGATCTACAACTACCACGTCGGCTTGTCGACACCACATCCGTACCAAGCAAACCCGCTCACCTGGCTTCTCATGAACCGGCCCACGAGCATGTTTTACGAGGGCACAACGCTCGGCCAAAACGGATGCGCCTCAGCCAAGTGCTCCGAGGCGATTCTCGACGTGGCCAATCCCCTGATCTGGTGGGCGGCCGGCGCTGCGACCCTCTACCTGGTGTACCGATTCGCTCGCTACCGCCAGTGGCAGGTCGGTCTGATCCTGATGGGCATGGTCGCGGGATACCTCCCGTGGCTGATGTATCTGAACCGCACGGTCTTTCAGTTTTACACAATCGCATTCGAACCGTATCTACTGCTCGGCCTGGTCTGGGTGATCGGAATGTTGCTCGGAAAGGTGCCTCAACCTGAAGCGCTCGATGCCGTGACGGTGGGAGAGGACGGTGCACGCGGTCGCAGCGCCGTCGGCCTCCGACTCGTCGGAGTGTTCCTCGGCGCAGCACTTCTGCTCAGCCTGTTTTTCTACCCGATCTGGACGGGCATGCAAACGCCACTCTGGTTCTGGCAATTGCATATGTGGCTCCCGAGCTGGGTCTAAGAACGCTCTGAAACCGCTCCTCTGGGCAGGCACACGTCACGTCCCCAAAGCGGAGCATATGCCGTTTGAGGCATATAGCGACTGGGAATGCCTTGTGAAATGCAGCAATAATCGACGCCGCGCCCATAGGATATCGGGTATCTGTTTTACGAGTAATTGCTCGACTCCCGACTGAGAAGTCAAGATCCCCCAAAGGCCTCATGTCGGACGCTACTGCTGCTGCTGCTGCTGCTGCAGCCCCCTCTGTACGAATCATCAAAACTCGCCCCGGCGGCGACAGGAAGAATCCCACCACCGAGTACTCTGCACTGCTGCATACGGTGCGCAACTTGGGGCTCCTGCGACGCAGCATGGGCTTCTACTGGGCGATCTTCTCGATCCTCGTGGTCGCCACCGCCGGCGCTGTCACCGGATTCATCCTGCTCGGGGACAGCTGGTTCCAGCTGCTCATCGCCGCCGCACTCGGCATTATCTTCACCCAGTTCGCTTTCCTCGCCCACGAGGCCTCGCACCGGGCGGTCTTCACCTCGGGCCCCGCCAACGATCGAGCCGGCCGCGTGCTCGCCAACCTGTTCGTCGGCATCAGCTACGCCTGGTGGATGACCAAGCACAGCCGTCACCACGCCAACCCGAACGTCATCGGCAAAGACCCTGACATCGACCCCGACTTCATCGTCTTCCTTGAAGACGACGCGAAGAAGGTCAACTGGCTCACCTCCTTCATGACGCGCAAGCAGGGCTACTGGTTCTTCCCGCTGCTGACACTTGAGGGCATCAACCTGCACATCCACGGTTTCCGCACGGTCTTCGGCAAGGGCAAGGTCGACAAGCGCTGGCTCGAGATCACCATGCTCACCACGCGTCTCTCGCTGTACCTCGCCGCCATCTTCTACTTTCTGCCGCTGGGCATGGCGTTTGCCTTCGTCGGTGTGCAGATGGCCGTTTTCGGCGTCTACATGGGCGCGTCGTTCGCACCGAACCACAAGGGCATGCCGATCCTGCCGAACGAAAGCAAGGTTGACTTCTTGCGTCGCCAGGTTCTCACCTCGCGCAATATCCGTGGCGGCACCCTGATGGACACCTTCATGGGCGGCCTCAACTATCAGGTCGAGCACCACCTGTTCCCGAACATGGCCCGCCCGCACCTGCGCCGTGCCCAGGTGATCACCAAGGAATACTGTGAGACGCACAACATCCTCTACACCGAGACGTCACTGACGCAGTCGTACAAGATCGTCATCGAATACCTCAACAGGGTCGGGCTTTCGGCTCGTGATCCCTTCGATTGCCCGATGGTACGCAGCTTCCGCGTGCGGTAAAAACGGCATCTCCGAAACGGATGCGCACCCACTCGGGTGCGCATCCGTTTTTTATTGTGATCTCGTGTTTAGATGCTGGAAATCCTGACGATTTGTGCTCTAGAGTCATGACTTAGGATGTTTCGACGCCCTAAGCAGCCCGCCCGCTGCCGCCTCACGCACTGATGCGCGAAAGGATGAGCCATGTCGCGCTACACCGAGGCGTCAGCGCCAACGACTGATCCGCCAGAGCCCACCACGCGCGCCTCCCGCGGCTGGATCACGAAGTTCACCTTTGCCTATATCGGCATCAATATCGTGTGGGCCGGTCCCGGCCAGATACTCATGTCTCCGCAGGTCGAGCGACTTACGGCCGGTATCCCCTGGGGTTTCTTCACCGACAGCAAGGAGGGTAACCTCGCGCTGATCGGATTCATCACCGGCCTGTTCGCGCTGATCTCCACTCCGCTCTGGGGTGCTCTCTCAGACCGTACCGTGTCACGGTGGGGGCGCCGCACCCCGTGGATGGCTGGCGGCTTGGTGGTCGTCTCCCTCGCCATGGTTGCTGCCGGCCTCTCGCAGACCCTGCCCGCGCTGCTGATCAGTTGGATCGCCTTTCAGACCGCTATCAACGCCGTGATTTCGCCACTGTCCGCATCCGTTCCCGATCACGTTCCGGTGCCACAGCGCGGCCTTGTTTCGGGCTGGTACGGCTTTGCTTATACGTTCGCTGTCGTCGCCGGAACCGCGATCGGCACCATCGCCACGGCCGTGTGGACCGGACCGCTCGGCACCACAATGGGCTATGTCCTCTGCGCCGCGGCGTGCATTGTGGCGATGTTGCCATTTTTGCTGAGCCGGTGGGAGACGCCGCTACCCGCCGCACTGAAGGCCACCCGGCCACCATTCCGACTGCGCGAATTACTCGCCTGTTACTGGGTCGACATTCGTCGACACCCCGACTTCGGCTGGGCTTGGCTGACCCGATTCATCGTCACGCTCAGTAGCGCTACAGCGCTCTTCTACCTCTATTACTTTCTCCAAGACGCCATCGGACTCGTGCGCGATGATGCCGCCGGCACTGAGAGCGGCCTCCGGGTGAGCGATGGCGTCTTGATTCTCACGGGCACGTACGCTGCGTCGGTGTTCGCCACGGTCGTCGTTGCCGGGGTGATCTCAGACAAGCTCGGACGGCGGCGCATCTTCGTCTCGGCAAGCGCCATCTTTATCTCGATCGCCACGGTGCTCATGGCGTACACGTCGAGCTTTGAGACGGTCGTGGTCGCTTCGGCCATTCTGGGAATCGGTACCGGCGTGTTCACATCCGTCGATTTCGCGCTCGTGTCGCAGGTGCTGCCGACCGTGTCGAATAACGGCAAAGACATCGGGATTATCAATCTGGCCATCGCACTGCCCAATGTTTTCGCACCGATCGTGGCCGCAGTGATGGTGCACAACCTCGGTGGGTACACCGGTTTGTACCTGCTGTCGGGTGCGCTCTCAGTGCTCGGTGGCGTGCTGGTCTATCGCATCAAGGGCGTGCGATAGCAGCTGTCAGTGGCGTCCGTCTGAGCGAATGAGAATCATCTCGTGCGGCTGTAACGCCGCAGACCAGCCGTCAGCGTCGATTGGCTCGCCTGTCCAGACGCACACCAGTTGCCCGTCATCCGTGACGAGCCGTCGGCCCGAATCGAGCACGATGCCGCCGTCCCGGCTCTGCAGGTGAACCGCTCGGCCTCCCCGGTTCAGGATGCCGTGCACCCGGCCGTCCGCGAGCTCACGTCGCCAGAGCTCGACTTTGCCCTGCCGCGCGACACGACTTCCTTGGCGACCCAGGGAATCCTGTGACAGCGCGATCAAGCCCGGGTGTGTCAAGGTGTGCCGCGTGGCCGCGGTCATCGTCCGAAGGTCATTTCCTGCCATCAGCGGAGCGGCCAGCATCACCCACAACATGAAGTGCGAACGCGCTTCCACGTCGTTGATCCCGACATTGCCGACCTCGAGCATGTCGGGATCGTTCCACCCTCCGGGGCCGGCGAATTCCGCAAGCCCGTGTTGACGATCGACGAGCTTCATCACGGATCTCCAGCTCGCCCCGATATCGGGAGTGGTTCGCCACAGATGCCCATAATCGGCGGCCCATTCCCATGGCTTGGTGCGCCCATACTCGGAGATGCTGTAGACGATCGGACGTCCGGTGCGGGCAAGTGCCTCGGCCATCCGGGAAAAGGCTTCTGGGTAGGTGAGGCCGGTACCCCCTCGGCCCGCCTCACACCAATCGTATTTGAGGTAGTCGACTCCCCAGCCGGCCAGGGTGTCCGCGTCGAGCTGCTCGTGCTCGAACGATCCGATGTCGCGTGCCGGGTACCGGTCGTAGATCATCGCACACGTTTTGTGACCCGGCGAGAGGTAGAGCCCGAACTTCAGCCCACGCGCGTGAATCTGCTCCCCCAGTGCCTCCATGCCGCTGGGAAAACGGGCCGGATGCGAACGCAACTTTCCCGAAGATTCGCGTGCGAACGCCTGCCAGCAGTCGTCGACGACAAGATACTCGTACCCCGCGTCGCGCATGCCGGATTCCACCATTGCATCGGCGATTCCGAGAACAGCTTCTTCTGTCAGTTGGTAGCACCGAAAGATGTTCCAGCTGTTCCAGCCCATCGGCGGCTTCAGAGCGAGCGAGACATCCTTCATCGTTGCGCCCTGACAGCCGTGCTCGACATCAATTTTCCCCTCACCACCGGAGCTTTCCTTCTCTTCCGCTGTCGGCAGGATACCGTTCAACTTCACTCGCACGCGGTATTGCATCCCGCAATCTGGAATTACTGAGCAGTGGCCGGTTCCGCCCCCGTTCACACATCGCTGCGGCGGCGAGGGAGAGTACATCTAGGCTGTTGTGCATGTGGAAACGGGGCGTCGGGGTCGCCGCACTTGCAGCGCTGGCTTCCTGGGGAATCCACACTCTTTTTCCCGCTCTCCCCCTGCTGACCGTCGCGGTAGCGCTCGGCATCATCGTGGCTCAGATCCCGGCGGCCCGGCCGTCACTCACGGGCGCTTTGGCCCCGGGGCTGTCGGTCGCCTCCAAACGTTTCATGCGGCTCGGCATCGTGCTGCTCGGTCTCAAGCTCAGCCTCGTGGATATCGCCGGGCTGGGCTGGACAGCGATTGCGACCACTGTCGCGATCGTACTGATCACCTTCGCCGGCACGTTCTGGCTCGGCCGCTGGTTCGCCCTTCCCGGACACCAGCCGTTGCTGATCGCCACTGGTTTCTCAATCTGCGGTGCGTCGGCGATCGGCGCAATGAGTGGGGTGGTCAAGGCGAAGGACGAGGAGACAGCAACCCCGGTTGCGCTCGTCACCCTCTGTGGAACGCTGGCTATTGCCGTGTTGCCAGCGCTCTGGCATCCGCTGGGCTTGACGAATCTGCAATTCGGGCACTGGGTCGGTGCGGGGGTGCACGACGTCGGTCAGGTCGTCGCGACGGCGCAGATCGCCGGTTCGGCAGCCCTTGCTGTGGCCATCGTCGTCAAACTCACCCGGGTGCTCATGCTCGCACCGATCGTGGCCGTCGCGTCGATCGTCGAACGGCGCCGACACGCACTGGGGCTCTCCAACGGCACTGGCTCGGCCGAGGAAGGCATGACCAAACGTCCGCCGATCGTGCCACTTTTCGTGGCCGGGTTCATTGCCGCAGCGCTGCTGCGCACGCTGCTGCCGCTTCCGGCTGTCGTTCTGGATGCCGCCGACTTTGCACAGACGGCATTTCTCGCGATGGCCCTGTTCGGGCTCGGCTCGTCCGTGCGGCTTGCTTCGCTCGTGCGCACCGGATGGCGCGCCCTGATCGTTGGCCTTCTCTCATGGGTGCTGATCGCGGCCCTCGCCTTTGGCGCGGTACAGATCGGCTGACGCGCTACACCCGACCCGGGGGTCAGGGCCGCCGCCAGCAAACACTGCGTTCTTCGGAGTCGATTCGATGGATGAGTGTCGGCGCGGCGCGAGCCAATCGCGGCGCGAGCCAATCGCGGTGAGCTCAGTCCCGGCAGGCCAGTCGCGGCGCATCAGTCGCGGCGGTGGGTGTCGGTGCGGTGGCGGTTGGCGTCACGCCAGGTACGGCTCGGATCGATCCAGGCCGGGGCCTTCACGCGGGGCCGACCGTTGACCATGAGGATCTCCCAGCCGGA
The DNA here is from genome assembly GCF_013410665.1 of Leifsonia psychrotolerans. Lineage (NCBI taxonomy): Bacteria > Bacillati > Actinomycetota > Actinomycetes > Micrococcales > Microbacteriaceae > Glaciibacter > Glaciibacter psychrotolerans. The sequence goes on from NZ_JACCFM010000001.1 coordinate 1,786,735, forward strand.
GGTTTCGATGGTGTGATGATGTCGCCAACACAACGCCACACCATTGTCGACCTCAGTGACGCCGCCTTTGCTCCAGGGGATCACGTGATGAAACTCGAGCCACTGTGCGGGGGCATCGCAGCCGGGAACGCCGCAGCCGCCGTCGCGGGCGAGGATCGCCCGGCGTTGGGCACGGTTGAACAGTCGTTGCGGATCGGTCAGGGTGAGAACCTCACCGTTCTGACCGAACAGAACCGTTTGGGTGCCTCCGGCACACATCATCTGATCCACCGTGCGAAGCGAGATGGGGGCGTCGACGCCGTCGATCCAGCCGACACCGCGCCCGGCTTCAATATCGTTCACGTTCACATGCACCACCACGGTCGGCGGTGCACCACCAATGCTGGGCGTGTTATCGGCCTGGGCCAGCTGGGTGAACATGCCGCGCAGAATATCGGCCCGCTTCTCACCGGCCGTGCGGGTGTCGACGTCATCGAACTCGTGCCCGGCCGACCCGGGAAGAGGAGCCTCGGCTGAGGCTGCACCCTGGCCGTGGTCGTCATGGTCACGGTCGTAGTCGTGGTCGTGGTCGCGCTCGTCGTGCTCATCGTGCTCGTCGTGCCAGTCGCGGTCGTGCTCGCGGTCGTGCTCGCGGCCGTGCTCGTCGTTCAGGTTGTGGTCGTCGTTCAGGTCTTGTCCGTCTAGCTCGGCGCGGTCGTCGCGTGCCTGGTCGCGGGCTTGCTCGGCGGCGGTCGGGAACGCGGGGGTTTTGCGGGCGGCAATGAACGCGTCGAAGGTGAGGTTCATGATCCCGTACAGATCAGGAGTCACCCCGCCTCGCACCGGGTAGATTCCGTCTTTGAAGCGGCCGAAACTGATCGTGCTCGTCGCCTCACCCTCGACCTCATTCGGTGCCACCCCGTCGGGGTCCAGCGCCGCCTGCCACTGCAACATCTGCACCCGCATCGAGTCCGCCGAGAACGCAAAGCCCGCGCCCGGCTCACCCTCATTCTCGGCCGTGATCGTGCCCGTCGCCGCAGACACCAGAGCGCGTTCCGCAGCCGCAAGATCATCAGGGGCAACACGCGGGGAGATCTCGGCCAGACCGGACATAATCACCTCCGCCGCATCCACCCCCAGCAAGCCCGAAGCGACCGCGGCACCCACCGTGGGGAACAGTGCGGGGATGATCGTGCCGACGTGCTGCGTGTCCCGCATCCGCAGACCGAGGGCGCTACGCCGTTTCGCTTCCCGGCCGGAAACCCGGGTGACCCGGGTGATCAGGTCGATGCCACTCGTGCAGCCCCGCTTCGCCGCCAGGGAGTCCCGGCCCAGCCACCGGCCGGAGCGTTCCTCGACCGTCGCCGCCACAGCCACCCGGCCGGCATCGACGAGCCGGCCGACGCCTTCGAACGCACCGAGCACACCGAGGAGGTCGTCGTCGGTGAACCGGTCGGGGCTGACGGTGCCGAGCACTGCCAGAACCGAGCGGGCCTGTTCGACCGCCGCCAGCACCATGGCCGCGGTCGGTGCCGACGTACCCGAGGCGGGTGTCGGCTCCGGGGCGGAGACGGGGGGTGGGGAGGTGATTGACATAGCTCTATTCTCCCAAAAAGTGAACATGATTACGAGCTTTTCTCAGTATCGGTGCATAACTTCTAGAAGCTGTGTCTGTGGAGTGATCGAGAACTAGTAGCCCGTCGGAGACCTCGGCCATGGTCTCGAGAGTGGCTCACGGGATCTCGACACGCTCGATCAGCGGAAGGGGGGCGGGCTCGAACGTCGAACCGTCCGTCGAGCTTGTCGAGACCGCGCCCCCGGGTCTCGAGGGTGGCTCACGGGATCTCGACGAGCTCGATCAACGGCGTGGGCTCGATCAACGGTGCGGGCTCGATCAACGGTGCGGGCTCGATCAGCGGTGCGGGCTCGATCAGCGGTGCGGGCTCGATCAGCGGTGCGGGGGTCGATCTGCGGGAGGGGTACGGGGCCGATTACCGACCGTGGGTCGAGCGTGTCGAGACCGCGGTACCCGGTCTCGAGGGTAGCTCGCGGGATCTCGACAGGCTCGATCAACGGGAGGCTCGATCAACGGGAGGCTCGATCAACGGGGTGGGGGTCGATCAGCGGAAGGGGTGCGGGCTCGAGCGCCGAAACGTGGGTCGAGCGTGTCGAGACCTCGGTACCCGGTCTCGAGGGTGGCTCGCGGGATCTCGACAGGCTCGATCAACGGGAGGGCTCGATCAACGGGAGGGCTCGATCAACGGGAGGGCTCGATCAACGGGAGGGCTCGATCAACGGAAGCGTGTGGAATCGGGCGACGAAACGTGGGCCGAGCCTCTCGTGACCTCGGTCCCCGACTCGAGGGTGGCTCACGGGATCTCTTCACTCCGCTCTGGCACGAGCGTTCTCGATTGAGATAAATGCAGGCTAGGCCCACCCACTTGCAGGTATCAGCGGAACCTCGAGATACGGATCCGTTTAGTGACCGCCGTCGACGAATTTGAGGCCGACGACACAGCCAACCAAGCCGAAGATCAACAGAATCTTGATCAGCGACGCCGGCTCGCCGCCGAAGATCATGGCGTAGAGCACCGTGAGTGCCGCACCGATGCCGACCCAGATCGCGTAAGCGGTGCCGGTCGAGATCTCGCGCATGGCGAAGGCCAGACCCGCCATGCTGGCGACGATGGTCAAGCCAAAAATGACGCTCGGCCAGAGTTTGGTAAAACCCTCGGACTTGCCGAGGGCTGTCGCCCAGACGGCTTCCAAGACTCCGGACGCAATGAGAATGATCCATGACATGACGTGCTCCACTGGCCAGTCTTGTCGCGTTCCGGGTACTGATCCGTCGTCCGGGGCCGGGTCAGCGGCCTCGGATCAGCCTAGCGGGACAGAGTGGGCAGGTTCAGTGCGCGGGACTAGGCGCGATTCAGCGCGAACTTCGTGAGGTCGGGCAGAAGCGGCTGCGCGGCATCCGTTGCCAGATCAGCCAGGATCCGTCCGATGGTCGGCGTGAACTTGAAGCCGTGACCACTGAACCCGGCGCCGACGACGACCGGGCCGACTCGGTCGAGCACGAAATCCTCGTTAGCTGTCGTCGTGTAGGTGCAGCTGATCGGTTCGATCGCATCGGCGTCGGCGCCGGGCAGCCATTCCCGCACGTAGCGCTGCAACGCGGCAAGTTGCACGCGTTCGGGTTGGAAGCTGCGCGCATCGGGGTCGACGATCGGCCCGGCACCGTGCCAGCCGGCCTTCACACCCTGGCCCGGGGTGTACATGCCGTAGACCGGCGAATACCACCGGGCCGAGCCCTCTGCCCGTCGGTCGAGGTTGTGGTTGAAGCCGGGCCAGTGGGTCGCGGCCCGCGCGAGCGCCTCGGGCGAGCTGTCGCGCAGTGCGAAGTGCGCGGGCTGTTCCTGGGTCACGACCAGCCGCGGCAGCGCGACCTGATCCCCGAGCAAGCCCGTCGTCCAGGCGCCTACGGTGACGACGACCCGACGGGCGTCCACGACGCTCTGCTCGGTCGTCACGCGCACGTGGTCGTCACCGATCACCTGCACGCGCAGCACCCGGGTGTTGTGACGCACATCCGCCCCCGCCGTCGCCGCGGCGCTCTGTAGGGCTGCGACTGCGACATCCGCGTTCAGACGCCCGGCAGAGGGGTTGAACAGCACACGACCGTCGAAGCGGATGCCGGGCCACCGCTCCCCCGCGCCCTGCGGGCTCAGAAACTCGGCCTCGAACCCGGCCGCCCGGATGCGCTCGGCGACGAGGTCGTAACCGGCGTGTGGCCCGTGGTTGACGATGCCCACTTGATCGAGCACACGCACACCGGACTCGGCTTCGAGCTCGCGCCAGAGGGGCAGAGCTTCAGCCAACATCGCCACGTAACTCGGGTCGGCATAGGCGGTGTTGAAGTTGCGCGAACCTCCGTGCGAGGCGCCCCTCAGATGCCCCGGAGCGAAACGTTCGAGCAGCATCACCTGGCGAGTGCGCCGAGCCAGCTGCCAGGCGGTCGCCGATCCCATCGCTCCGCCACCGATCACAACCGTTTCGACCGTCTCGCTCATGCGCTCAATCCTGCCGCATCGCATTGCGCTCTGTTACAACCCGGCACCGTCCGTTGCCGCGATGGTCGGTAGCGTGTGGTCATGGCAGATCGCGAGTACGGCTTCAGCACGCGCGCAATTCACGCGGGCAACATCCCCGACCGGGTCACGGGTGCCCGGGCACTGCCGATTTACCAGACCAGTGCGTTTGTCTTCGATGACACCGCGGATGCCGCCGCCCGTTTCGCCCTGCAAAAATACGGCAACGTCTATTCACGGCTCTCAAACCCCACGACGGCCTCGTTCGAGGAACGCATCGCGAGTCTGGAAGGCGGGCTCGGTGCCGTCGCCACCGCGAGCGGTTTGGCCGCCCAGTACATCACGTTCGCCAGCCTGGCCGGCGCCGGCGACCACATCGTCTCCTCGGCCAATCTCTACGGCGGCTCGATCACCCAGCTCGACGTCACGCTTCGCCGGTTCGGCGTCGACACGACGTTCGTACAGAGCGCGGATCCGGCCGCTTACGCCGCGGCGATTACGGACAAAACCAAGCTGATTTTCGCCGAGACGGTCGCGAATCCCTCGGGTGAGGTCGCCGACATCGAGGGGTTGGCCGCCGTCGCCCACGCCGCCGGCATCCCCCTGATCATCGACTCGACCATCGCCACTCCCTACCTGTGTCGCCCATTCGAGTGGGGCGCCGACATCGTCATCCACTCGGCGACCAAGTTTCTCGGCGGACACGGCACCACTCTCGGCGGGGTGGTCGTCGAGAGCGGCCGGTTCGATTGGAACACCGACCGGTTCCCCCTGTTCTCCGAGCCGGTCGGTAGCTATGGCGGCCTGGAGTGGTCGGGCAACTTCGGCGAGTATGCCTTTCTCACCCGGCTGCGTGCCGAACAGCTACGCGACATCGGCCCCACCCTGGCTCCGCACTCCGCGTTCCTACTCGCGCAAGGCGTCGAAACGCTGCCGTACCGGATGCAGGCGCATGTCAACAACGCGCGCATCGTGGCGGAATGGCTGGATGCCGACCCCCGGGTCGACTACGTCAACTGGGCCGGGCTGCCCAGCCACCCGCACCACGACCGCGCCCTCAAGTATCTGCCGCAGGGGCCGGGATCCGTTTTCGCCTTCGGCGTGAAGGGGGGCCGCGACGCCGGCCGCACGTTCATCGAGTCGGTCGACCTGGCCAGCCACCTCGCCAATATCGGCGATGCGAAGACCCTCGTGATCCATCCGGCATCCACCACCCACGCCCAGCTCAGTGAGCAACAGTTGCGTGACGCCGGCGTGCTGCCGGGCCTCGTGCGTTTGAGCGTCGGCATCGAAGACGTCGACGACATCATCTATGACCTCGACCAGGCGCTTGCTCAGGCCGTCACCGGAACGAAGGGATCAAGATGAGCCCCGACACGAACGACGTCTGGGAGGGACCCGACGCCAAAGGTCGCCTGAAGCTGCTGCGCGGAGCACATTCGATCGCCATCGTCGGAGCCTCGCCGAACCCGGCGCGGTCGAGCTACTTCGTGGGCACCTACCTGCAGCAGTCCAGCGACTACCGGGTCTACTTCGTGAACCCGAACGCCGACACCATCCTCGGCCAGAAGGCCTACCCCGACCTCGCGTCACTGCCCGAGGTGCCCGACATCGTCGACGTCTTCCGCCGCGCCTCCGACATTCCGGCGGTCATCGACGATGTTCTAGCGATCGGCGCGCCCACCATCTGGGTGCAGCTCGGCATCTGGAATCAGGACGCCGCCCAGTACGGCGAGGCCCACGGCCTGAACGTCGTGATGGATCGCTGCCTCAAAATCGAGCACGCCCGGTTCAACGGCGGGCTACACCTGCTCGGCTTCGACACCGGTCAGATCACCGCGCGCACGACCATCCGTTGAACCCACGTTTCACCCGGGACGCTGGCGGCGAGCAGTCCGCGCGGGCCTCCGAGCAACGCAACCGAACCCAGTTCCAGAGGTGCACCCTCACAACGACCCGACGTAGTATGAACGCGTGACCGCCTACGTCTCTGCCCTCGACCTCTTTTCCATCGGTATCGGACCGTCAAGTTCGCATACTGTCGGCCCCATGCGGGCGGCACTCGCCTTCGCGAAGAACCTCGAGGCGACGGGCCACCTCGACCAGACCCAACGTGTCAGCTGCTCGCTCTATGGCTCGCTCGGCTCGACGGGTCTCGGCCACGGTACCCCGGATGCCGTGCTCGCCGGCCTGGCCGGTTTTCGCCCCGAGACCTGCGATCCTGCAGACGTACGGGCCGCCTGGTCCGCCCTTCCCGACAACGCAACCCTGTCGTTGCTTGGCCGACACACGATCGCGGTCACCCGAGATGACGTGAGCTTCGAGCCGCGCACTCGCCTTCCCGGTCACCCGAACGCGCTCACCCTCACCGCATGGTCGACGGATGCCCTCCCCCTCTTCGAAGAAACCTATTACTCGATCGGTGGCGGGTTCATTCGCCGTGACGGCGACCCGGTCGGACCACACAACGCCCTCGACCAGCCGATGCCGTACGCGTCGAGCCAGGAACTTCTGGGGCTCTGTGACACCCACGGAATCGGTATTTGCGAGGTGGCCCGCATCAATGAGGAGGCAATCCACGGCGCCGACGCCCTGAACGCGGGCCTCGATGCCATCTGGGATGCCATGCACGTCTGTGTCGAGGCCGGCCTGCATACGGAGGGCATCCTGCCGGGTGGCCTCAAAGTCAAACGGCGTGCCGCCGACATCCGCAGGCAGCTTCAGGAATACGAAAGCCTGCCGCTCCGCGACCGCGACACATCAACCGAGTGGCTGCACGCCTTCGCGCTTGCCGTCAATGAAGAGAACGCATCGGGGGGCCGCGTGGTCACGGCGCCCACGAACGGTGCTGCCGGCATCATTCCCGCTGTCGGTCACTATTACCTCAAATTCGTTCCCGGAGCGGATGCGGCTGGTCTTCGCCGCTATCTCCTCACTGCGGTCGCCATCGGCTCGCTCGTCAAGGCGAACGCCTCGATCTCGGGTGCGGAAGGCGGCTGTCAGGCTGAGGTCGGATCGGCGTGCGCCATGGCATCCGGTGCCCTCTGCGCCGTGCTCGGTGGAACCCCCCGGCAGGTCGAGAATGCGGCAGAGATTGCCATGGAGCACCACCTTGGACTCACCTGCGACCCGGTCGGCGGCCTGGTGCAAGTGCCGTGCATCGAACGCAACGCCATCGCGTCGTCGACCGCGGTGTCGGCCGCCCGCCTCGCCCTTCACGGCGACGGTACGCACCTGGTCTCGCTCGACACCGTCATCGAAACGATGCGACAGACCGGCCTCGATATGAAGAAGAAGTACAAAGAAACGAGCGAGGGCGGGCTCGCCGTCAATGTGATCGAATGCTGACGCGGCCATCGGTTAATCCCCTAAACTGACGGAACTCATGGGGGTCATCATTCATCACGCATCGGTGCGCCGCAGCACTCACATTTCTGTCGTATTCGCTCTGCTTCTCAGTGCGCCGCTGGTGCTCGGTCTGAGCGGATGCATGGGCACCCCGACCGCGCAGGCGACTGTCACGGTGACTCCAACGCCGCCTGCGACCTCTCCCCGTGCGACACCCTCACCCACGCCAACTCCAACGCCTGAACCGATCGTGGTTGCCGAGCCCGAGCTGGTGCCCAACCCCCCGGTCGGCCAGCCCATCCCCAATGCTCCGGCCCCGATCGTTGAACCCGGACCGGCCGTCGACCTCGGTGCCACCCCCGGCGCTGAGGGCAGCACGACGTCAGACGGCTCGGGCAACCTTCTCACCTACACCGTCGTCTCGGGCGACACTTTCTTCGATATTGCGCAGCGCTTCGATGTGCCGGTGCAGCAGTTCCTGCACATGAATCCGTCTGTTCCCGGCCTCGGCGAAGATATCTACATCAACCAGATCATCAACCTCGACTGGACAGCGAAGCGCTAAGGCCATGACCGATCCGGGTCCCCTGGCTCGTCGCCCGTCCGGGTGGTTGTTGCTCCGCGACCTGGCAGTGATTGTCGTGGTCGCACTTCTCATCTCGACGGCGGTCAAGACGTTCCTGATCCGGCCGTTCTACATTCCGTCTGCGTCGATGCAGAACACCCTGCAGATCGACGATCGGATCATCGTGAATGAACTGGTTCCTGCGCTGATACCGATCAGTCGCGGTGACATCGTGGTCTTTCGAGACCCGGCACACTGGCTGGGCCCCTCGACAACCGCTTCGTCGGGACCCCGCGGTTTTCTCGCGGGCGCGTTGACCGCGGTAGGGCTCGGCACGGCAGACAGTAGCGAACACCTCATCAAGCGCGTGATCGGGCTGGCCGGCGACACCGTGACGTGTTGTACATCGTCAGGGGCCGTCTCGGTGAACGGAGTCGCTCTCGACGAGCCGTACATCGTCGTGCCGCCCGGCAAGACGAAAGCGACGCCCCGCACGTTCACGGCCACAGTTCCCACTGGTTCACTCTGGGTGATGGGCGACAACCGCTATCACTCGGCGGATTCTTCGTTCCATTTCACCACTGGCGATCCGGGCAGTGGCTTTGTTCCACAGAGCACCGTGGTCGGCCGTGCCGTGCTGGTGAGTTGGCCGAGCGCCAACTGGGGCTGGCTTGACAATTACCCTGACACATTCCGAAGTGTCGCCCCACCCCGGTAATCGGGCCCGATTTCTACGCGGATCAGGCGGGCAGCAGCCCCGCGAGCAGCGACTCGACCCTGACCCGGATGTCGTCGCGAATCTCACGCACGGCTTCGAGGCCCTGCCCGGCCGGGTCGGCGAGTTGCCAGTCCTCGTAGCGCTTCCCCGGGAAGATCGGGCAGACATCCCCGCAACCCATCGTGATGACGACATCCGATTCCTGCACGGCCTCGGCCGTCATGAGCTGCGGGATCCCCTCAGAAATGTCGATGCCCACCTCACGCATGGCCGCGATCGCGACCTGATTGATCTGATCCGCCGGCTCAGAGCCACCCGAGCGGACCGTCACAGCGCTGCCCCCGAGTGAGCTCAGAAACCCGGCCGCCATCTGGGATCGGCCCGCGTTGTGAATGCAGACGAAGAGGACGCGGGGCACAGAGGTCATGGTAACCATTGTCCTCTCTGATTCAGGCAGACGGGTCGCAGCCGGTGGGCAGACGGGTCTCGACAAGCTCGACCAGCGGAGGGGTGCTCGACTCGCGGAGGGGTGCTCGACTCGCGGAGGGCGGGGCGACTCGCGGGGTCTCGACAGGCTCGACCAGCGGAGGGGGCTCGACCAGCGGGGGAAGGGGGGACTCGCGGGGCCTCGACAGGCTCGACCAGCGGAGGGGGCTCGACCAGCGGAGGGCGGGGCGACTCGCGGGGTCTCGACAGGCTCGACCAGCGGAGGGGGCTCGACTCGCCGAGGGGCCAGGGGTCGACGAGCGTGAGCGCGACCTACAGCCGATTGACCGCGGCGATGCGCACGATCGCCTCGCCGGCCTCGTCCGACGCCTCGAGATCGACCTCGGCGGTGAAGCCCCAGTCGTGATCACCGGCCGGGTCGTCGAGAATCTGGCGCACCGTCCAGGACGTCGCCCCCTCCTCAATGATCAGCAGGGCCGAGCTTCGGGCATCCGCGCCGGTGAGAATCTCGGTGTGCTCGTCGTAGTATCCGTCGAGCGCGTTCGCCCAAGCTTCGGCGTCGAACCCGGATGCTGAATCGAGTTCTCCGAGTGCCTCGTAGTTCTCGAGGGCGGCGAGTTGCACCCGCCGGAACAGCTCGTTTCGCACCAGGATGCGGAACGCCCGCACGTTCGTGGTGAGCCGTTTCGGTGCGGGAGGCATCACGACGTGGGCCCCGGCTGCGTGAGCCGCGGCATCCGGGTGGATGAGCTCTTCCCACTCGTCCAGCAGGCTCGAGTCGACCTGGCGCACGAGCTCGCCGAGCCACTCGATCAGGTCGAGTAGGTCTTCGCTCTTGGCTTCGTCGGGAATGGTCTGGCGTGCGGCCCGGTACGCGTCAGAGAGGTAGCGCAGCACGACGCCCTCACTGCGGGCAAGCTTGTAGAAGGCGATGAACTCACCGAACGACATGGCCCGCTCGTACATGTCGCGCACGACCGACTTGGGGCGCAGCTCGAAGTCGGCGATCCACGGCTGCGACAGTTTGTAGGTGTTGAACGCGTAACTCAGCAGCTCATCGAGCGGCTTCGGGTGGGTGACGTCCTCGAGGAGGGCCATACGCTCGTCGTATTCGATGCCCTCGCGCTTCATCGCTGCGACGGCCTCACCGCGGGCGACGAACTGTTGACCGGAGAGTACCGGGCGCGGGTCGTCGAGCGTCGCCTCGACAATCGAGATCATGTCCAAGGAGTAGGTCGGCGCCTCGGGGTCGAGCAGATCGAACGCGGCCAGGGCGAACGGTGACAGAGGCTGGTTGAGGGCAAAGTTGGCCTGCAGGTCAACGGTGAGACGAATTTCGCCGGATGCCGACTGCTCGACGATCCCCGCTTCGCGCAGGGTCTTGTAGATACCGAGCGCACGCCGAGCGAGCGCCAGCTGGCGTTTCCACGGCTCGTGGTTGTCGAACACCAGCGCATGAACGTTGGCGAACGCATCGCCACCGCGTCCGATCACATTGATCAACATGGCGCTGGTCATCTGCATGCTCGAGGTGAGAGTCTCCGGCTCGGCTGCGATCAATCGTTGGAACGACGGCTCACCCCACGAGACGAAACCTTCCGGTGCCTTCTTTCGGATGATCTTGCGCTTCTTCTTGACATCGTCACCGGCCTTCTCGATGGCCTTGAGTTTCTCTGTCTCGTGATCGGGAGCCTGTGCGACAACGGTTCCGGCCGTGTCGAAGCCGGCCCGACCGGCGCGACCAGCGATCTGGTGAAACTCTCGGGCATTGAGCTGGCGCATCTTCACGCCGTCGTATTTGGTGAGCGCGGTGAACAGCACGGTGCGAATCGGCACGTTGATGCCGACGCCAAGGGTGTCGGTGCCGCAGATCACCCGCAACAGTCCACGTTGCGCGAGCTGTTCGACGAGACGCCGGTATTTCGGCAGCATGCCGGCGTGGTGCACGCCGATGCCCATCCGGATCAGCCGGGACAGTGTCTTGCCGAAACTTGTCGTGAATCGAAACTCACCGATCAGCTCTGCGATGGCATCCCGCTGTTCGCGCGTGGCGACCTTCGCGCTGGCCAGGGCTTGTGCCCGTTCCAGCGCGGCGGCCTGCGAGAAGTGCACGACGTAGACGGGAGCCTGCCCCGTGCCGAGAAGCTCTTCAACGGTCTCGTGAATCGGCGTCAGCTGGTAGAAGTAGTGCAGCGGAACCGGGCGTTCGACCCCGGTCACGAGCGCCGTCGGCCGCCGGGTTCGGCGGGTGAGATCCTCTGCGAGCTCGGTCACATCACCGAGCGTCGCCGACATCAAAATGAACTGCACCCGCGGCAGAGTGAGCAACGGAACCTGCCAGGCCCAGCCACGATCGGGGTCCGAATAGAAGTGGAACTCATCCATCACCACTTGATCGACGGGCGTGTCCTCGCCGTTTCGCAACGCGAGGTTAGCCAGAATCTCGGCGGTGCAGCAGATGATCGGCGCGTCGGCGTTCACCGACGAATCGCCCGTCATCATGCCCACGTTCTCCGCGCCGAAGATCTCGACGAGTGCGAAGAACTTTTCGCTGACGAGGGCTTTGATCGGCGCGGTGTAGAAGCTGCGCTTTCCGGCCGACAGCGCAGCGAAATGCGCGCCGATTGCAACGAGGGACTTTCCGGTTCCGGTGGGCGTGGACAGAATGAGGTTCGCGCCCGAGACGATCTCGATCAGCGCCTCTTCCTGCGCCGGGTACAGCGACAGGCCTTGTTCCCCGGCCCACAGCTCGAAGGCCTCGAAGAGAACGTCGGGGTCTGTCACGTGCGGGAGCGCTTCAAGAGTTGCCATGATCCTTCGATCCTGCCCTATTCGGCTGGCCGTTCACGCCGCCGACGACGATCTGTCCGCGTAGGCAGTGACGTCGATTACGATTGTCGAGGTGATCTCCGGTTCCCTCATTCTCGATATCGTGCTGATCATCCTGCTGATCAGTGCGGTCTTCAACGGCTACCGCAGCGGGTTGGTACGCAGCATCAGCAGCATCGTCGGGCTTGTGCTCGGGGCGGTGGCGGCGTACTTCGTGGTGCCTCTGGTGGGTTCGTGGGTGACGGATGCCCAGTGGCGCACCCCGGCCGCCCTGCTTTCTGCCGTGGTCCTACTGGCCTTTGGCCTGTCGTTCGGCCGTGCACTCGGCAGCCGGATGGGCCGCCGTGTGCGCAAATCGGCGCTCGGACTCATCGACCGGGTGTCCGGCGCGCTCTTCACGCTTATCGCCACCGCGCTCACAATCTCGTTGCTCGCTTTCAGCGTGAGCGCATTGGGCGTACCGTTTCTCTCTCCCGCAATCGCCTCCTCCACCGTCATCCGCACCATCAACCTGCTCACGCCCGATCCGGTGCAGAGCTGGCTGGCCGAGGTGCGTTCCATCGCCGTCGCCGACGGACTTCCTCTCATCGTCGACGTGTTCGACGGGCCGCCGCCGACCCTGCCCGACCATGCCATCGACAACCCGAGTGTCGCAGCCGCCGAACAGTCGGTCGTGCGGATCACCGGAAACGCATTCGCCTGCGGTCAGAACCAGTCGGGCAGCGGATTTGTGGTGGCCCCGAACCGGGTGATCACCAACGCCCACGTCGTTTCGGGGGTCTCAGACCCCGTCGTCGAAGCGCAAAGCGGCCAAGCGTTGCAAGGCAAAGTGGTCTATTTCGACGCCGTTGTCGATCTGGCGGTCATCGCCGTTGACGGGCTGTCGGCTCCGGCCTTGGCGGCCGGAACGAACCTGACGCCGAGCAGTGTCGGAGTGGCCGCCGGCTATCCTTTCGGCGGCCCGTTCGTGGCCAATCCGGCAGCGGTCCTCGCGATCAACCCGCTGGTTCTCGAAGAAACCTCGTCGCAGCCCGGAATCACGCGGGAGGTCTATACCCTCGCCTCCGATATTCAGCAGGGCGCGTCGGGCGGCCCGCTGCTCTCGACGAACGGCGCGGTGGTGGGTGTCGTCTTTGCCAAGTCGGCGAACACGGCGAATGTGGGCTACGCGCTCGGAATGTCCGAGGTAAAGCCGGTGATCGACAAGTCGGCATCACTCGACACAGCGGTGTCGTCGGGCAGTTGCGTGCGCGGCTAGGGGTACCCGACAGCTGGCACACTGGAGTCATGACAATCACCGCTGCCGCCGACGGTTCGGCCCTGGGCAATCCCGGGCCCGCAGGATGGGCCTGGTACGTCGACGATTCCTGTTGGGCCGCCGGCGGGTGGAAGCACGCCACGAACAATCAGGGCGAGTTGAAGGCCGTGCTCGAGCTGTTCCGCGCCACAGCACACGTCGACGAAGATCTGCTCGTACTCTGCGACAGCCAGTATGTGATCAACTCCGTGACGAAATGGATGCCGGGCTGGAAGCGCAAGGGATGGCGCAAGGCCGACGGCAAGCCGGTGTTGAACCTCGAGTTGCTGCAGGAGATCGATGAGGCGTTGGTCGGGCGACGGTACCGATTCGAATGGGTCAAGGGCCATGCAAACCACCCGTTGAATGAGGCTGCCGACGAGCGTGCCCGCGCGGTGTCGGAGGCGTACCAGCGCTCGAGCGCAATCCCCGAGGGGCCCGGCTGGACGCGCGGAGGCACAGCGCCAGCCCCGGAACGCCGCACGCTCAGCCAGCCCGGACTATTCGATTTCGACGATGCGCCACCCGCAGAACACACGCTGACCGTGACGCTCACGACCGACGAGCACGACCGGCTGGTACAGCGGGCACGGCAGGCCGGCGTCAGCCCCGATGCTCTCCTGCGCGGCTTGATCTGACCGGCGGCGCCCGGCCGCGGTTGTTATAGCGGGATTCTGATGTTGCCCCAGAGAAACAGCACGGCCAACCCGCCCAAAAACAGTGTCGATGCCGCCAGTAGAGCGAGTCGCCACGCACCGCGCCCATGCAACTGCGCCGTGTCGGTGAGCGCCCGATGCGTGCGCCGATAGCCCCGATAGGTGGCGATATAGGCGGCGAGCGCCAGACCGATGCCACCGATCCCCAGCACGATCGCCGGCACGCCGAACCGATCGGCGGTAAAACGCACCGAGACGGCACAGGCTACGGCGAGCGCCAGCACGGTGCGCTGCCAGGCGAGGTAGGTGCGCTCGGGCTGGAGCCCGGGATCAAATGGTGTCTCAGTGCTCATCCGGATGCCTACAGAAACATTCCCGCGGCGATCAATGCCCCAGCGATGACCACGCCGACCATCAGCACACCCGACAGTGCGGGGGCCGGGAGGGCCCGGTTTTGTCGCATCGACCGTTCGGTGCGCATCCAGCTGATCCAGGCGTGCACGGGCGCGACGATTCCCAATGCGATGAAGAGCCCCGCCGTATAGAGGCGAAAATCCTCCCGAATCGGCAGTTCGAGTGCTTCCAACGCCACACCGGCGGCGATCAGCGCGAGTGACGTACGGATCCAGGCGAGAAAGGTGCGTTCGTTCGCGAGGCTGAAGCGTGGGTCAGGCTCGTCGCCGAGCCCATAGACCGATTTCGGAAAGCGTCCGGGACTCACGGTGTGTCCTTTCGGGGCCTGATTGGGTGAGTGCCCGCTGATTCAGCGTAGCGAGTGAGCGGGCTGCCCCGCTGGAGTTCAGCCACGCGCAGGTCTGGCATCGCACCAGTGGCGGAGGGTGCCGCTTCGGCGTACGGTCAAAGAAGGCAACTCTCAACGAGGAGGTGGGCCCCTCATGGACTACCTGGATGACCCAGACCAGCTTCCCGCACTTCCCGATCCCGGGCCGCGTGACGGCCGACACGGGGTCGATCGCGACGAAGACTACGACCCGTTTCCGAGCACGGGCTCGCACAGCACCGCCGATCCCTTGGCGGTGAGCGAGGACGAAGCCAAATGGCATCTGGGTGTGCTCGTCGCGCGCGCCACCTCCGGCGAAGAGATCGTGATCATGCGCAAAGGAGTGCCCCTTGCGCGGATCGTTCCGCCGCGGCGACGCGCTGTGTCGCTCCAACCCCCGGTAGCTGCCCCATTGGTGGCAACGGACCCGGCATCGGCGTTGTCGGCGGCATCGGCTGCGGCATCAGCTACGGCGCAGCTCTCCCGGCGTGCACAGAAGACGGTGCCCACACCGACGCTCGTGGTCACGTTCGACGAATTGATCAGGAACGACGGCGTGCTGCTGGAGCGCCACACCCTCATTCTCGACGACCCGGAGCAACTGCCCGAGCTGCCGGATCCCGGCCCCCGCGACGGTCGACACGGCGTCGACCGCGAGACCGGTGAGGGGCAGCCGATCCGACGGCCCAGTCGCAGAACCGCGCGTCGCACGGCGAGCGGAAACTGACGACATCGTGACGGTGCGTCGAGTGCGTAGTGTTGTGGGGTGCCTCTCCGACCGAATCAGCCGCAGTCCGCTCCCACTGTCCTCTCGACCCTCCGCAACCCGAAGGGTCTGAGCGTCGAGGTTCTCGCCGGAATCGTCACCACACTCGCGCTGATTCCCGAGGTGATCTCGTTCTCGGTGATAGCGGGAGTCGACCCACGTGTCAGCCTGATCGCATCCGTCGTGCTGGCCATCTCAATGTCGATCCTCGGCGGACGTCCCGCCATGATCACCGCCGCTGCCGGCGCCGTGGCATTGGTCGTCGCGCCCCTGGTCAAGGAATCGGGAGTCGAATATCTGCTGCCTGCCGTCGTGTTGGCCGGCCTGATCCAGATCGTTTTCGGAGTGACCGGACTCGCCCGGATCATGCGGTTCATTCCGCGTTCAGTCATGATCGGGTTCGTCAACGCGCTGGGCATCTTGATCTTCGCAGCCCAGGTTCCCCACCTCCTCGGTGTGCCCTGGCTGGTCTATCCGCTCTTCGCGCTCAGCATCCTGATCGTTATTGTGCTTCCCCGGCTCACGACGGCTGTGCCCGCACCGCTCGTGGCGATCGTCGTCGTGACCGCGATCACCATGATCGCCCATCTGGCCATTCCGAATGTCGGAGACCAGGGAAACGTCTCCGGCGGGCTGCCCGGGATCACGCCGCTTCTCGTTCCGATGAACCTCGAAACACTCGGCATCATCTGGCCGACCGCTTTGAGCGTTGCGTTTGTCGGCCTCATGGAGACTCTGCTCACTGCACGGCTCGTGGACGACATCACGGGCACCCGATCCGAGAAAAGCCGTGAGTCGTGGGCGCTGGGAATCGCGAACATTCTGGCCGGCTTCTACGGCGGTATCGCCGGCTGTGCCATGATCGGCCAGACCATTGTCAACGTGAAGCTGGGTCGGGCGCGCACCCGCATTTCAACCTTCGTGGCGGGCCTGTTCTTGTTGCTGCTGGTGACCACGCTCAGCGGCCTGATGGCGCAGATTCCGATGATCGCGCTGGCCGCCGTGATGATGATTGTGGCGCTGAAAACGATTGATTGGCACAGCGTGGCGCCCGCGACGCTGAAGCGGATGCCGCTGCCCGAAACGCTGGTCATGGTGACAACCGTCGTCGTGGTGGTGTCCACGGGAAACCTGGCGGTCGGCATTGCCGCCGGTGCCGTCTTGGCCATGGTGCTCTTCGCCCGCCGCGTCGCTCACGTCGTCTCGGTCGATCGAGCCCTGGCCGACGACGGCGAGTCCGTGCGCTACACCGTCACCGGGCCCCTGTTCTTCGGCAGCAGCAATGACCTTGTCGAACAGTTCGACTACTCCAACGACCCGGACACCGCGGTCGTCGACTTCACCCGTGCGCAGATCTGGGACGCGTCAACGGTCGCCGTGCTGGACTCCCTCGAGACCAAATTCCGCGAGCACGACGTCTCCGTCAGCTTTGCCGGCCTTGACACGCGCAGTGCCGCATTTCACCGACGGTTGACGGGGCGACTCTAACCATTTCGCCGACCGATCAGGCTCCCTCGAAGAAGGCTCCGATGGCGAGCGACAAAGCGAACGGGTCGGCCACGTGGCAGAGCTCGCGCGCGGAGTGCATTGACAACAGAGCGATTCCGACGTCGACGGTGCGGATCCCCAGCCGGGTCGCAGTAAGTGGGCCGATCGTGGACCCGCACGGAACCGTGTTGTTCGACACGAACTCCTGATACTCCACACCGGCCGCCTCGCAGGAGCGTGCCCAGAGAGCCGCGCCCAGCGCATCCGTTGCGTAGCGTTGGTTCGCGTTGATTTTCAGCAGTGGACCGCTCCCGGACAGCGGCAGGTTGGCCGGATCGTGTCGCTCAGAGTAGTTCGGGTGCACCGAGTGACCGGCGTCTGCTGACAGACACCAGGACGCCGCGGAGGCTTGGAGCCGTTCGGCGGCGCTCGCACCGAGGGATTCACCGATCCGGGTGAGCACGTCCGCGAGCAGCGGGCCGCTGGCCCCGGAACGCGACTCCGAACCGAGCTCTTCATGATCGAAGGCGGCGAGCATGCGAATCGGTGCCGAGCCGTCGACCGGCCCGGTGTCGGTCGAGGCGGCAAGCAGGGCGACCAGGCCCGCGTGGACCGAACTGAGATTGTCCATGCGCCCGGCGGCGAACAACTCGCCGCCCTGGCCGAATCGGGCCGGCGGGGCCGTGTCGGCGGTGAGGATGTCGTAGCCGACGACATCCGTTCCGGTCAGGCCGGCGAGCGACGCCAGATGCCCGACCAGGTCTGCCTCGGCGAGAGAGCCGACGCCGAAGACGGGGTTCAGGTGCCGTTGACGGTCGAGTTTGAGCCCGTTGTTGGCCTCGCGGTCGAGGTGGACGGCCAACTGCGGGATGCGCAGGTAGGGGCCCGTGCGCACGAGGTGCGTGCGGCCGTCACGGGTGACGAGACGCCCGGCGAGCTCGAGTTCGCGGTCCAACCAGGAGTTCAGCAGGGGGCCGCCATACACCTCGACACCGGCCTGCAGCCATCCGTATGAGCCGATCGTGGGTTTCGGTTTGAGTTTGAAGCCGGGCGAATCGGTGTGGGCACCGAGGATGCGAAAGGGGGTGAGAGCGGATGCGGCGCTCGGCTGCCACCACGCGATCACGGCGCCGTCACGCACCACGTAGCATCCGCCCGACGTGCTCGTCCAGGCATCTTTCTCGTCTAAGGGGATGAACCCCGCAGCGTCAAGCCGTCGCGCCACCTCCGCCGCGGCGTGATACGACGACGGTGACGCCGTGATGAACTGGGCGAAATCGTCGATGTAGCGGTCGAGCTGGTCGGTCGAAGCAGTCATTCCTCAATCCAACCACCCCGACGCCTCGGCGCGGCGCGGCGCAGCGCTCTACGGGATCGCCGTGACGCCTGACTCGTTCTCCATGCGGAAACCGACTCCGGCACCGTTGAAGCAGCTGATACCGGTCGAAAGGTTGATGGAACAGCTGTATTCGCCGTTGACGATCGGGGTGTCATAACCCAGAACCGTGGCCGAGGTGATGTCGCTCGACAGACAGGGGTAGGACACGCCGCCCTCGCCGAGTAAGACGGCGGCTGCGGCAAACGTGCTGGGACAGTTGCCGGGCAGCGGGGCGTACTTGATGTACTGCTGCAGGCAGAGCACCCCGTCAGTTGTCATCTGACACCGGATGTTATTCGAGGAGCTCACAAAATTGACCGTCGGAAGCACAGGCTTCGCGGTCGGTTCCGGCGAGGTGGCCGGCAGCGGTGTGAGGGTCGGCCTCGGGGTTGCCGAGGGCTTCGGTGTCGCGGAGGGCTTCGGAGTCACGGAGGCCGCGGCAGTCGGCTTCGGTGCGGTCTTCTCGCTGATCGCACCGTCGCTCACCGCGGATTCTGCCTGCGCCGAGAGGTAGGACGACGCCCCCCAGGCGATGCCGCCCCACACCGCGAGAACAAGAAGAGTTCCCGCGATGATGAGGGGGGTCCGCCGCCGCGGAGGTTTCGGCGCGATCACGGATGTCGGCGGTGCGGGCGGTCCCCCCGTCATGGAAGCGGGCGGTGCGGGCGGACCGGCCAGGCTCGGAGCAGCCGCAGCGCGTGCCGGCACCGGAGTTCCACAATTCCTGCAGAAGGCAAAGCCCTCTGAGAGTGGTGCCGCACAGGCTGAACAGCTGACCGGTTCCATAACGTATCCCCCACGATTGTGTGCACTGCAGTCGCCGTCGATGCGGCGTACAACACCGTCTCGGCGCTCGACAACCTACGGTGCGAGAGTATCAGTTCCCTGCTGGGGCCGACTCAGTAGGTGGGCGCAGCGGGGAGTTCAAAGAACTCCTCCAACGTCGTCACACCCGTGTTGTGCATTTCTTCAGCCAGCTCGCTGCCGATGTAGCGGTAGTGCCAGGGTTCGAACGCGAACCCGGTCACGTCAACCTTGTCGGCGGGGTAACGAAGCAGAAAGCCAAAGCGCCATGCTGTGTCGCGCAGCCATTGCCCCTCCGCGGTGTCAGCGAAGCAGGTGTTCAGGGAGCAGTTACCATCAGCCGCCCCGATGTCCATCGTCCACCCAGTCTGGTGCTCGCTGTGCCCGGGCCGAGCGGTGCTGGTATCCGCGTAGGCGCCACCGTTCGCAGCGACGTCCTCGGCGTACACCTCAACCTGCGTCGAGTAGGCCCGGTAAGCACTGTTCGATGCCAACGACAGACCCGCTTCCGCCTTCGCTGCCGCGAACATCTCAACGACGGCGCGTGTAGCGTCGGTGCGTAGTCGGGGCTCCCAGGTGTGGGCCACATCGACGACCACCAGGTCGCTCGGTGTGTAATCGACAGGACTCAGCGCGCGCCGCTTGTTGACGACGACCCACGGGCTCGTCGGATCGTCGAGGGAATGGGCGCGCTTGTCAAAGCGTGCCGGCGCGGCTGCCGGAGGCACGGCCGGCGCATCGGAGCCCGACGCGGGTGGAATCGGAATGGGGGTGCGGGTGGCGACGACGGCCTCAGCCGCGGCTGTCGCTCCGTCGGAGGGAGTGCTGACTGCGACCGGTGCGCTGCCCGACGTCGAAAGATTCCCGATCAGGATGCCGAGCATGATGATCGCAACAATTCCACCACCCGACAGTGCAATCGTGCGGTTCCGACGCACCCGCCGCGAAATTCGTCTGCTTTTGCGGGGCGCGTCGAACGGGTTACTCATTTGGCTGAGCCTATCGAGACAGAGGATCAATGCGGCTTATTAGGAATCCGCCGGGGTGTCGTCGGCACGTGTCTGAGCGCTCTCGGCCGGGCACCTGACAAGCTGGAGGTATGACTGACACGCGCGCATCCGCCCTCGCCGTCTTGCGCACGCTTGTTGGGCGCGACGATGCTGATTTTCACGACGGCCAATTCGAAGCGATCGAGACGCTCGTTGATCAGCGTCGACGCGCTCTCGTCGTGCAGCGCACCGGATGGGGCAAGTCAGCCGTGTACTTCGTGGCGACCCTGCTGTTACGGCAGCGCGGGGCCGGCCCGACGATCCTGGTGTCACCGCTTCTGGCCCTCATGCGTGACCAAGTCGCGGCGGCAGCGCGGGCCGGGGTGCGTGCCGTGTCGATCAACTCC
This sequence comes from Leifsonia psychrotolerans, assembly GCF_013410665.1. NCBI lineage: Bacteria > Bacillati > Actinomycetota > Actinomycetes > Micrococcales > Microbacteriaceae > Glaciibacter > Glaciibacter psychrotolerans. The sequence continues at coordinate 1,807,275 of NZ_JACCFM010000001.1, forward strand.
TCAAACGCGCACGAGTGGAATGATGTGTTGCGCCAGCTCGCCGCGGATGAGGTCGACGTGCTGCTGGTCTCACCCGAGCGGCTGAACAACCCGAGCTTTCGCGATGAGCAGCTGCCGGCCCTGATCAGCCGGGTCGGACTTCTCGTCGTCGACGAGGCACACTGCATCTCTGACTGGGGGCACGATTTTCGACCCGATTACCGGCGGTTGCGAGAGCTGATCGCCACACTGCCACCCGGTGTTCCCGTGCTGGCCACGACGGCGACGGCCAATTCCCGCGTGGTTCAGGATGTCGCAGAGCAGTTGAACAGCTCCGCGCAGGTGGACAGCTCCGCGCAGGTGAACAGCGCCGGCGACAGCCGAGAGACCGGCGGCACCGAAGTCGTCACGATTCGTGGGCCGTTGGCCCGGGCATCCTTACGCTTGGGCGTGCTTCGGCTGCCCGATGCCAAGGCTCGGCTGGCCTGGCTACTCAGCCATCTCACCGACCTGCCCGGCAGTGGCATCATCTACACCCTCACCGTCTCGGCGGCTGAAGACACCGCACGTCTGCTGCGGGAAGCCGGGCATGCCGTTCGGGCGTACACCGGGCAAACCGACACTGCCGAGAGGGAAGAGTCCGAGCAGCTTCTCAAGAACAATGAGGTGAAGGCGCTCGTGGCCACGAGCGCGTTGGGCATGGGCTTTGACAAGCCAGACCTCGGTTTCGTACTGCACCTCGGCGCTCCGTCCTCCCCCGTCGCCTACTACCAGCAGGTCGGCCGTGCCGGTCGAGCCACGGCGAACGCCGATGTGCTGCTGCTGCCTGGCCCGGAAGACGAGGCAATTTGGCAGTATTTCGCCACGGCATCCATGCCGAGTCAGGCGCGTGCCGAGGCCGTGATCGGTGCTCTGCGTGCGCATGGCGGCTCCCCACTCTCGACCCCGGCGCTTGAGGCCCGTGTCGACCTGAGGCGTACCCCGCTCGAGCTCCTCCTCAAGGTGCTCGACGTCGACGGTGCTGTGCGCCGGGTGAAGGGCGGCTGGATCGCCACCGGCGAACCCTGGTTCTACGATGCGGACCGCTACGAGCGGATCGCCGCCGCCCGTGTGGCCGAGCAGCAGTCGATGATCGAGTACGAGCGTACGACCGGATGCCGGATGGAGTTCCTGCAGCGCTCTCTCGACGATGACACCGCGGTGCCCTGCGGGCGGTGCGACACCTGCACCACGGCGTGGTACCCCTCTCATCTCGACGGCCAGGCGCAGTCTGCTGCGGCCGCATCGCTCGACCGGGTCGGTGTGCTGATTGAGCCACGCGCCCAGTGGCCCGTCGGTGCAGCCAGTCTCGGCGTCGACGTGCGCGGAAACATTCCGCCCACCGAACGGCTCTCCCCCGGCCGGGCCCTGGCCCGACTGACCGACCTGGGCTGGGGAGGACGGCTGCGTGAGATGTTCAGCACTGCGGAACCGTCGCCGACAACGAGCCCGGCGGATTCCCCGGCGAGTGCAGCCCTGCTGTCCGCCTGCATTCGGGTGCTCGCCGAGTGGGACTGGGACGAACGCCCCGCAGCGATCGTGAGCATGCCGTCACGCCGGCACCCGCAGCTCGTCGATTCGGTGGCACGCACCTTCGCCGAGGCCGGCCGACTTCCCTGGCTCGGCTCGCTCGAGCTCGCGGGCGACGGTCCGGTCGGCCCGTCGGGTGGCAATAGTGCCTACCGTCTCGCCAGCGTCTGGAACCAGTTCCAGATCGGACCGGAACTCGCCGAACGCTTGACCGAGTATGCATCCCGCCCGATTCTGCTGATTGACGACATTGCCGACAGCCGCTGGACGCTCACCGTTGCCGGTCGCCTGCTCATTCGGCAGGGCGCTTCGGCGGTTCTGCCGTTCACGCTTGCCCTGCGTTCCTAAGCCTTCTGATCGTCTGGTGCCTCCGGAGGAAGCTCGGACGGAGTGTCGATGCCTTCACCGGTCTCGGCATTGATCGCCGTTTCCCCCGGGGGCAGGTTCGAGAAGTCGGGGGCGATAATCGTCGGGACCCGGCCGGCGTCGGGCAGTCCGAAGGTCGGACTCACGGGGCCCTCGGTCACAAGCACCAAGTCGTCGGTACGTTTGGGCAGCGTCCGGCCACGAAAAAAGTCGGGCCGCACGGCCCACCAGATGAACATGACCACGACTCCGACCACCATGGACCCGATGCCGACGACCGCGACCGCCCCGATGCCGAAGATCGTGACGTTCGTGCCGTTCGCGTCTTGCAACCAGTCCGGCAGGGCATACTGTTGCACCCCGTAGATGAATGCAGCGGTGAGCATCAGGCCGCCCAGCAGGGGGAACAATCCGCGCATGATCACATGTCGAAACGATGACCACATGGTTGTGCGGTAGTACCAGACGCAGGCAAAACCGGTCAGCCCGTAGTAGAACGCGATCATCAGTCCGATCGAACCGATCAAGGCTCCAAGCAGCTGCACACTGATCAGAGTGAAGAGCACGTAAAACCCCACTGAGACAGCGCCCATGGCGACAGTGGACCAGGTCGGTGTGAGAAACTTCGGGTGGATTCGGGCGAATTTCTCGGGGAGGGCCTTATAGACCGCCATCGACAGCGTGGTGCGAGCGGTCGGCAGAATGGTGGTCTGCGTTGAGGCGGCCGCCGATGACAGAATCGAGAGGGCGAGAAGCAGCGCCGCCGCATGGCCGAGCACGCTGTTGCCGAACAGTGCCGGGCCGATCGCTGAGAACACATCCGCCGCATTGTCGGCGTTGCCGAGGCCGATGCCCGTCGTTCCGACGCCCGCAAACGCGACAGCCGCAACCGTGACGAGTGCGTAGGTTCCGAGGAGCAGGAACGTACTGATCACCGCTGCCCGGCCCGGCGTCTTACCCGGGTCTTTGGTCTCCTCGTTGACCGAGACGGCCGTATCCCACCCCCAGTAAATGAACACGGCTGTCAGCACAGCTGGCGCGATCACGCTGCCGAAGTCGAGGGTGAACGGGTTGAACCAATCAATATTGGGCATGATCGAGTAGGACTCGGCGGTTCCGGTGTAGACGCGGCCGAGAGCGAAAACCGAGAACAGAATCAGCACCACCACTTCGATGCTGAGCAGCACATACTGAATTCGGGCCGACAGCTCGATGCCGCGGTAACAGATCCAGGTCATCAGGATGATCCAGATCACGCCGGCCACGGTCGACCAGAGCTGATCGTCGGCGAGGGCGGCGACACCCGTCAGCCCCAGATCTCCCATAAACGTGAAGGAATACGACCCGGCCACTTGAGCAAGGTTGGCCATCACGATCACGTCGGCAGCGACAATCCCCCAGCCGCCGAGCCAGCCCGTGATGGGTCCGAATGCGCGCGTGCCCCAGGTGAACGTCGTGCCGCAATCGGGTTCTGCCTTGTTGAGTTCTTGATAGGCGACGGCGATGAGGTACATCGGGATGAAAGCGAGAATCACGATGCCCGGCGATTTCACGCCGGCGAGGAGCGCCCCACCACTCGCGACGATGAATCCCAGGCTGGCGGCCAGGCTGTAGGCCGGTGCCGTCGATGCGACACCCACGACGACGCTGGAGAGCAGCCCGAGCGAGCCCCCCTTCAATCCTTTGCTGTCGACGTGATCGGACGGGGCGGGAACTGTGCTTGTCATCGGGAACTCCAACGCAGGGGTACCGGCGGAACCTGAATCAACGCGGTCGTTCAACGGTGAGCGATCTGACAAAACCTGGTTTACCCCTGTTGGGGCGGTTTCGCACCTGTGGATCAATCAGTTGACTTCTGCTCTTTGTCGACCGTCGTTCCACGCGACGATGTCGCTACATCACGATGCTGCTGTCACCCCGGCTCGAGACCACGATCGCGAGCTTCGCCGGAATCTGTTCTTTCATTGATTCCACGTGACTGATCAACCCGATCGTGCGCCCCCCGGCCCGCAAGCCGTCGAGGGTACTCATCGCCGTCTCAAGCGTCTCACTGTCGAGGGACCCGAAGCCCTCATCGACGAACAGGGTGTCGAGGGCGATGCCCCCGGCCTGGTTCGACACCGTTTCGGCGAGCCCGAGAGCCAACGCCAACGAGGCCAGGAAGGTCTCACCGCCGGACAGTGAATGGGTGGGTCGAGCCCGCCCGGTGTGCTCGTCACGGATCGCCAACCCGAGACCCGACTGGGCGCCCCGGAATTGTACAGAATCGTCGTGCTCGAGTGCATACCGGGCACCGGTCATAGTGCGCAACCGCAGGTTGGCGGCGGCAATAATCTCTTCGAGCTGAGCCGCTAACACGTAGGTTTCGAGTCGCATTCGCTTTGTATTCGGCTCTTCACCGTGAATGACTGCGGCCAACTCTCGCACGTGTTTTTGCGTTGTCAGCAACGTGGCGGAATCCGCAACCTTCTTCTGCGCAGAGGCAACCACGGCACTGACGTGACTGATGCGTTCGCTCAGTGCACTCGATGCCGCCAAAGCGACATCACGGGCGGTACCGGCCGACTCGAGCGACTGCTGGGCTTCAGAGAGGTCGATCAGTGAGTCCGGCAACTCGGCCAGGGCCGGTTCGGCCAGCACTGCGCGCACGCCCGCGATCTCGTCGTCGTGGCGACGAATGTCGGCGTCGTGCGCCATCATCGCTGCATCCGGCAGACGAGCTGCCTCAGCATCGGCCTGTGTGCCAAACCCCTCCTCCGCCAGTTGCGCCGTCACCCCCGCGGTTGCCAGTTCGACCGCGGTTGTTCTCTCTCGTCTCTCAGCCTGAGCGTCGTTCACTCCCCGAGCTGCGGTGAGCTCGACGGTCAACCGGTTCACCCGTTCGGTGACGCTGGCGAAACCGTCGAGGTGTCGCGCCACGCGCTCTGTGATGGCGTGTCGTGTGCTGCGCAGCGTGGTCACGGTGGCGGTGGCGTCGTCTCGCGATTCGCGGAGTTCGGCGAGCTGTGCTGTGGCTTCGTCGAGTTCCGCCCGCAATGCACTCCGTCGATCGTCGAGTGTCGCGAGTCGGGCCGTGGCCGCTCGGGCGTCGTCGAGCGTCGTCGTCGCCACCGCCAGAGCCGCCAGGATGTGCGCGTGCGTTTTGTTGTGCGTCCGAGCCCGCGCATCGGCGTGGCTCAGCGTGAGTTTCTGCGCGACGTCGTGCGCGGCGTCGAGGGCGCTGTGCGTGCTACTGAGCTCATCACGCGCCGCTTCGATGTCGGCGTCGGTGAGTGGCGGCGCGTCGGCCGCTGCGGGGTTCGGATGCTCAGGCGAGCCGCACACCGAGCAGGGCTCGCCGTCGACGAGTGACGCGGCGAGCTCCGCCGCATGACCGGCCAGCCTCGCCGTGAGCAGCCGGTCGTAGCGCAGCGCCAGGTCACGATGGGCGGCACTGGCGGCTTTCTCGGCCTGGTGGGCCGCCCGGAGTTTCGGTTCGAGACTGGCCAAGTCGGCAACGGCGCTGTTTTCGGCTTCGAGCCGATCCAGCTCGGCGCTGGATTCGTCGTGCCGCGCAGCGAGAAGCGTTGCGGCCGCGAACTCTGCGTCGAGAGACTGCAGCTGTGCGGGGATCTCGGCCAGGTGCGTCTCGGCGGCGTGGAGTGCGTCGAGGGCGTGTTGCAGGCGCTCGTCGGAACGAAGAATCTCGCCCGCCAGGCTCGGCAGTTTCAGTTCTGCCTCACGCACATCGTTCAATGAGCCGAGGCTGCCGAGCAGTGCGTCGATCGAAGCCGTCGGATCGGCAGCGTTCGTGCCCTCAGGCGAGCCTGTCACCTGTAGCCAGGTTGATCGGGCACGCTGTTCGGCGGCGACGGCGGTGTCGAGTGCGCCCTGGGCGTCGTATCGGGCCCGGATCTGCGGCCAGACTCGTGCGGCTCGACGCGCGTCGGCTAGCAGACGGCGAGCGTGCTCGACGGTCGCGCCGGCCGATTCGAGTCGTTCCATTTTCAGGATGGCCGCCTCGCGCTGGTCTTGACGGCGACGCAGATCACTCTGCTCGCGGAAGGCTTCCGTCGCGGCGGCGAACGCGGAATCGGCCGCAGTGGCGCAGTCGGCCGCCACCGCACCCACCTGTTCGAGTTCAGCCATCGCTTCGTGGAACCATTCGACCCCCGGATTGGCCGGCACCGCGGTGTCGGCACGGTGCGGGGCGACGGTCGTGGCGAAACCGTGGATCTGCTGCTGTACCGCGGTGAGCTCGTCACCCAGGTGTTTGCGACGCGCAACAAGTTCTGATTCGAGGCGTTCAAAGCGTGAGGTGCCAAACAACGAGCGCAAAACCGCACGACGGTCGTCGGTCTTGGCCAGTAAGAACTTCTGGAACCGGTTCTGCGCCAGCAGGATCACCTGCAGAAATTGGTCTTGCGTGAGCGGCAGCACGCGGCTGAGCTCGTTGCCGACATCGACCGGGCGGGAGGCGACGCCCCGCCAGCCAGCCCCACCGTCACTGCCGGCGATGCTGTCGTCGCGTACGTCGAGCTGGGCATCGGGCTGAGAGGTGGTCGTTCCGCCGCCGCGCTTCTTCGCCCGTTCGTAGCGCGGGGTGCGATAGATACGGTAGTCGGCCTCGCCCACAACGAACTCGAGTTCAACGAAGGTCGGATCGCTCTCGTCGCAGTGGTCACTGCGCAGTTGGGGTTCGGTGCCGTCATACCGGGGAACACTGCCGTAGAGCGCAAAACAGATGGCGTCGAGAATGCTTGACTTGCCGGCCCCGGTCTTTCCCGTGATGAGGAAGATTCCGTCGTCGTCGAAACGCTCAAAATCGATCAACTGTTCGTTCTTGTACGGTCCAAACCCGGCCAGGCGCAGTCGCTTAATCTTCATGCTGTCATCTCGGTGGCACGCGCGTCGGCGGCAAGAACTTCGGCGACGAGGCGGCGTTCGAACTCGGTCGGTCCGACGCCGTTTCGTACCAGCTCAAGGAACCCGGCGACGATGTCGGGGTCTGATTTGGCTCTGACCCGCTCGGCATAGGTTGTCGTGGTGGTCGCCGCAGTCACACTCGGCCGATGCTCGAGTGCGACGCAGTACGGAAAGCGTTTCTGCAGGGCTCGCATTGCATCGAGCGGGCGCACCTGATCGGTGAGGATTGCCGACACCCAGTCGTTCTCGTTTTCGGCGTACGTGTCGTCGGTCAACAGATCGTCGAGGTCACCCGTGAGCACGCTCAGCCGGCGCGGCACGGGAAGGTCGACCCAGTCGACCGAGTCAAGCCCGGTCGCGCCGAGTTCGACGAGCCAGCCGCCCCGCGGTTTTCCGGCCTCGGAGAAGGAGTAGTGCAGAGGAGCGCCCGAGTAGCGCACCCGCTGGGAGATGGTCGAGCGACCGTGAATATGGCCGAGAGCCACATAGTCTGGGCCGTCGAAAACGGAGGCGGGAACGAGGTCGAGGCCGCCGGCACTGATGTCACGCTCCACATCGCTCGCGTTCACCCCCGCCGCGAAACAGTGCGAGAGAACCACCGAGCGGCCACCCCGAACGGTCAGATCAGCCCGGATCTGCTGCATGGCAAAACCCAGAACCTGCTCGTGGGTTCTGAGCACCACGTCGGGGTAGTGGTGTCGAATCAACGCCGGTTCGAGGTAGGGAATGCCATAGAAATTCACGGGACCCTCAGCATCGGCGATGGTGACCGGCTCAAGGTACTGGTTATAGCGCGTCACGACATGGATGTCTGCAAAGCTCGCCCACTCAGATTGGAAGCCGAGTCGGGTAGCCGAGTCATGGTTGCCGCTGGTCATGACGACGACAGCCCCGGCTTTGCGAATGGCACGGAGCGCGTGTTCGAGCAGCGCATAGCTGTCGGCAGCGGGCGTTGCCGAGTCGAAGATGTCACCGGATACCGCCACGACGTCGACACCCTGGCTGCGCACGATCTCGACCAGAGCGTCAAGCACCTCACGCAGATGACCGAGGGTCGAATGCGTGTGGAAGGTGCGCCCGATGTGCCAGTCGGAGGTGTGCAGAATCTTCATGATTCTCACGCTAGTGCCGCGCACTGACAGAGTCCGGCACGACGACGCGTGGCTGGCAGCTTTCCCTCCGTTGCTCAGCCGGTCGGCAAGAACTGCGCCAGTTGCGCGGCAATGATCTCGCGCACACGCGCGTCGCTGATCGTTGCGGTTCCATCACCTGCCTGCACACCATAGTTGCCGAAGCGCGCGTGATTGGCGCCGTCAATCTCAGTGAACGTGCTATCGGCCGGGAGCAGATGCGCGGCATCCGCGACCTTCTGCGGCGTGCTCAGGCCGTCGTCCGATCCGCTGATGCTGAGCACACGGATGTCGGTGTGGGCGAGATCGTTGGCGCAATAGCTTCCGAAGAGAATGAGGCCGTGGATCTCGGGCTGCTCGGCATACTGGCAGGCCCGCACACCGCCCAGCGAATGACCGCCGACATACCAGGTTGTGATGCCCTGCGTGTCGTCGGTGAACGAACTCAGGGGGCGCTGATCAAAGAAGGCCAGGTTGAGAATCGGTTTCGTGATCACCACCGTCATTCCCTCCTCGCTCACCGCCGCAGAGAGTTTGTACAGGTAGGCCTCCGGGGCCACTTTTGCCCCGGGGATGAAGACCAATCCCACCCCCGACGCTCGACCGGTCGGGGACATGACCACTGCGTTGTCATGTTCGGTCACGGTCACGGCAGGATTTGCCTTCACGCTCGCCACCGACGCGTCGGTCGCCTGCATCACTCCCGTATTGGCCCAGATGAGGAATCCGATGACGACAACAACGAGCAACCCGACGACACCGAACCCCACAGCCCGGACGATTCGTACGGCTCGCGATCGACGGTGTTTCTGTCGTGTCGACTGTCGGGCGGTCATCCCGCGCTCTCTTTCTGCTCAACCTGTTCGGGCTCTTCGACGCGGCGCCCGTCAGACAATCGCAGAGTGGCGAGCAGACCGAGCACCAGGAATCCGGATGCGGCGAAGGCCGAATACCGGGTGCCCTCGCTGAAGGCCTCTCGTGCGGCCTGGCCGACCTGCCCGTCGTGCTCGACCAATGCGGGGATCGCCCCACCGGCACTGACGACGACCTCATTGACGATCTGGCTGCGCGTGGCTGCAGGCATCTGCGGAAATTGGTCGGACAATCGGGCCTCGAGCGATGACCCGACCGAGGTGAACAGGATCGTTCCGAGGATCGCGATGCCCAGTGCAGAACCGATCTGACGGGCCGTGCTGGCGGTCCCCGAACCTTGCCCGCTCTGATCAATCGGCACATCCTTCAGAACGACCCCGGTCAGCTGCGCGGTGGCCAGGCCCACACCGAAGCCGTAGACGAAGAGGAACACGGCGATCATCGGCCAGGTGGAACTGGCCGAGATGACCAGTCCGAGCCCGGCAACTCCGAGGATCTCGGCGATGATTCCAATTCGGACAATGCTGATCGGAGTGATTTTCGCGAGCATCACGCTGGACAGACCACTGGCCGCAAATGAGCCGATGGCCAGCGCGAGCAGAACGAACCCGGTTTGCAGCGCGCTGTAGCCCAGAACGTTCTGCAGCCAGAGCGGCAGCGACAGAATGATGCCGAATTCACCGAGCGAGACGATCATGGCCGCGATGTTGCCATTGCGGAATGAGGGGATCGTAAACAGGGCGAAGGACAGCAGCGTGGTCTTGCCGGCGCGCTGGCGATGGACGCCCCACGCGATGAACGACACGACCGACACCACGGTCACGGCAAACACAATCGGGATCGGTGAGAGAGCGAACGGCCACGTCCAGCCTCCGATGACGGGAGCACTCCCCGTCTTGGTCAGCCACCAGCCATAATTGCGACCCTCAATCAGGCCGAAGACAAGCGAGGCGCTGGCGATGACGGATAACACCGCGCCGAAGACGTCAATTCGACGTGGCCGGCCGGCATCCTTCGATTCGGCCACGCACACCACAACGCCGATGACGATGATCACCGCCAACGGCACGTTGATGCCGAAGGCCCAGCGCCACGAATAGACGGTGGTCAGCCAGCCACCCAAGAGCGGTCCGACAGCGACCATGCCACCGATGGTCGACCCCCACACCGCAAACGCGATTCCCCGCTCTTTGCCACGAAAAGTCGCGTTGATCAGTGACAATGTCGTGGGCAGCACCATCGCACCACCGATGCCCTGGATGATTCGGGAACCGATGAGCAGGTCCCCCGATGTCGACAGTGCCGCGAGCACGGATGCGGCCGCAAAGATGATGACACCCGTGATGAGGATGCGTCGGCGGCCGTACCGATCGGCGAGGGTGCCGAAGACCAACAAGAGGGCCGCGAAAACCAGCGTGTAGCTTTCTTGCACCCACTGCACTTGGGTCGACGTGATGTCGAGGTCGCGCACGATGGAGGGAATCGCCACATTGACGATCGTCGAGTCGACAATGATCAACGCCACAGCGATGCTGATGAAGACAAGACCGACCCAGCGCCGACGCTGGGAGATCATAGCGTGGCCTTCGCCTGCGATCATATTCGCCATGGTGACTCCTCTGAATTTTTCAGCTAGTTTAGCAAATAGGTAGCCAAGTGAGTGAAATATTTGTCTGTGGATTTTCACGGCAAAATACTGGCCGATCACGATCTGTCACCAGTCAGCGTGGTGTTCTACTGCCTCGATTCGCCGAGCATGACGGATCTGAGGGACCGTGCTGAAGGCTAGATCTCCTGGAGTGAGCACCGGCTCATTATTCTGAAATCCCCCGCACGATGTCATACGTTGTTTGGGTGAATCCCGCACCGAGCTCGCGCATTCCGGTGAGCGTCAGTTGCACGTCGCGCTCCAGCGGCCCGAACAGTGGTACGCCGCTTCCGAGCAGCACGGGAGCGTGAGTGATCGTGAGGTCGGTGAGAAGTCCCGCCCGCAGAAACGACTGAATCGTCGCGCCGCCATCGACGTAGGCGCGTCGAGCCCCGTCCCGATTCAGCACCTCGACAATGTCGTCGAGAGTCGCGTGCACCGTCGCATCCGGCGCCGTCACAGCCCGCACGGTGCTGCTCAACACGAGCACACGCTTGCCGGCATAAGGCCACTCGCCAAAAGCCTGAATCGTCTCGTAGGTGTTGCGTCCGATCACGAGCGTGTCGACCGAGGCCATGAAGTCGTCGTAGCCCGTGTCGCCGAGAGCCGCGGCCGACTCGGTCAGCCAGTCAAGCTCGCCATTTTCACGAGCGATGAAGCCGTCGAGGCTGATTCCAATAAATACAGATGCCGCACAATTCGCTTTCACCCGTCGCAGGCTACCACCGCCGGGAAAACACAGCGTCCACCCCCCTGAGTGGGGCATGCTCGAGGCGCCTCGGGTCGGCCACTCTGTAAACTGCACCATGTGACGACTGGGGGAATTCTTATGGCCGATCAGACCCCCTTCGTGCCACCCGCCGGATGGTACGTGGATCCGACCACTGAGACCACCCTGCGCTGGTGGAACGGTTTGGCATGGACAGATCACGTGTCGGCCTTGCCCGAGCTGGTGCCAGCCCCGCGCATCGCGCCCGTCTCCCAGTACAGCTGGGAGCGCGAGGAAGACAAGACCCATCGAGTCCAGCATTGGGGCATCGCGGCCGAGGCGCACGCCGAGTACACCGCGATCCCGAGTCGGTGGGGCACGCTCTCGGTCTGGTTGATCGCGTTCACTCCGTGGTGGGAAGTGGGTTGCGCCGTCATCGTCGCTACTGTCCTCGAGAACGTGTGGCTGGAGTGTGGAGCCCTCATCCTCCCCTGGCTCCTCACGATTGTGTGGGCCCAGCGCGACGGAGCACGACTTCGCGCCTGGGGCCATCGAAACGTACCGCGCTGGCCGTGGGCCCTCCTCGGCGCTCCCGGCTACCTGATCGCCCGAACCGTCGTACTGCGCAGGAACACGGGTATCGGGTCGCCGCCGCTCTGGGTCTGGATCGCCAATCTCTTGATCGTCGGCGGTCTCATTGCGCTCGGTGTACTTCTCTTCCTCTCCGCACTCGCCGGCCTGAACCACGGGTACTGAGCGCCAGCGAACCCGCCGACAGCTAGCGTTCGCGCTGTAGCCGCATCCCGTCGATCAGCAACCGGCAGCCGTACTCGAACGAGCGCTCGGCACGCGTTGCCGGATCGTTGTCGGCGATTGCTCGCTGCAAGGGGCTCGGTTCGGCGTCGTGGGCAACCGGAAACTCCCAAACATCATGGGGTGCGTCGTGGTCAAGCGCCGCACCGAAGGCAAAGCTGTCGAGCATGCTGATCAACGGGATCAGCTCCTCATCGGCAAACCCCGCCTCGCTGAACTGCGTGGCCATGCGGTCATACATGGAGATGACAGCCGGATGCGTGATCGTTTGGGTGAAGAGCAGCGGCCCGAGAGCCGGAACAGAGCAGTACGCGCGCCGCATCAACCGCAGCATGGAGAGCACGAGGTCTTGCCAATCGCCGGGCGTCGTCTCCTCGATCGGAAACTGAGCCAGTAATCGGCCGCGCATGAGCTCGATGATCTCCTCACGTCCGCTGATGTGGTTATACAGCGACGACGCCGTGACTCCGAGGCTCTTCGCCAGCTTGGGCATGGTGAAGCTGCCCGTCGTCTGCAACAACCGCTCTGCGGCATCCGTGATGCTGTCCACGCTCAAGATTGGAATAACTGGTCGCACCATCTGGCCCTCCGTCTCGTCATCAAATTTATCTGACCGGCACAATTGGGCATTGACGACGCAACACCCTCTCCACATAATAAACGAATGACATTCGTTAAATTGGAAAATACGGCAGAGTCAATGACGACCTCCGTGCCCAGTGATGGCCCCGACGGTCTGAAGAAGAACGTTCTCGGCACGTCCTCCATAGCTTTCATCGTGATCTCGGCCGCCGCGCCCCTCACCATCGTCGCCGGTATCGCCCCACTCGCCATCAGCATCGGCGGCGTGGGCGCACCGAGCGCCTATCTGATCGCCGGTGTCGTACTCGCGCTCTTCGCCATTGGTTTCATGGCCATGACCAAGCAGGTGAAGGCACTCGGTGGCTTCTACAGCTACATCACCGCCGCGCTCGGCACGCACGCCGGACTCGGCGCAGGACTCCTGGCGATCGTCTCCTACAACGCACTGCAGATCGGACTCTACGGCCTGCTCGGCGTGCAGGCGTCGGGAGCCCTCGCCACCTTCACCGGCATCACGGTGCCATGGTGGGTCTTTGCTCTGGTCGGCGTCGGCCTCATCTACCTGCTCGGCTACCGCGGTATCGACGTCGGCGCCAAAGTGCTCGTCGTTCTGCTCACCCTCGAGACTGTCATCGTGGCCATTCTCGCGGTCGCCGTCCTCGCCGCTGGCGGAGCCACCGGCATCACGGTCGACTCGTTCGCACCCGGCACCGTCTTCACACCGGGCGTGGCCGTCATTCTCGGTTTCGCCTTCGCCGCGTTCATGGGCTTCGAATCGACCGCGCTCTACCGCGAAGAGGCGAAGAACCCCGATCAGACGGTGCCCCGCGCGACCTACATCGCCGTCGGCTTCATGGCCCTCTTCTACGCGTTCGCCGTCTGGATTCTCGTGCAGGCCTTCGGAAGCGCCGACGTCCAAGCCATTGCCGGCGAGCATGTGGCGGACCTCGCCTTCGTGGCCATGCAGCAGTACGTCGGCGATTGGGGTGTCGCCCTCATGTATATCCTCATCGTCACGAGCATCTTCGCTTCCCAGCTCGCCTTCCACAACGCGATCAATCGCTACGCCCTCGCGCTCAGTCGCGACGGCGTGCTCCCCGCGCGGCTGGGCACCCTGCATCCCACCCAGCGCTCGCCCTACGTCGCGGGAAGTGCTCAGTCGGTGGTCGCCGTCGTGATCATCGTGGTCTTCGCCGCGCTGAACCTCGACCCGTATCTGCAGCTGCTGATCTGGGTGAACACACCGGGTGTCGTCGGAATCATCATGCTCCAGGCGCTCACGAGCGCAGCGGTCATTGTATTTTTCCTGCGTAACCGTGGGCTCACCCGACGGTGGTATGTGGTGCCGTCCGCCACGCTCGCCACCCTCGCGCTGCTCGGCGTCACCCTGCTGGTCACCTCGGGCATGGAGCTTCTGACCGGAACCTCCGACCTACTCTTCAACGGCATCCTCGTCGCCATCGCTCCCGTCACATTCGTGGTCGGCGTCATCGCCGCCGGCCGTATCAAGAAGCGACGACCGTCGGCGTACGCGCGCATTGGAGGCCTCAGCAATGACTAACACCACCCCCCTCGATCAGATCGTGCACGCCACTCAGATTCATACGATGACCGTCGGTGAAGCAGCCGGCACCGAAACTCCGATCACCTCGATCGGAGTGCGCGACGGACGCATCGCAGCCGTGGGCACTCGCACGGATGCGGTGGGCTGGCCCACCCGCCACACCCTCGAGCTGGGCGACGTCACGCTAACGCCGGGCCTCACCGATGCCCATATCCATCCGATCATGGGCGCGGTATTGGGTTCCGGAATCGACCTCTCCACCGCCACCACGCTTGATGAAGCACGTGCCTTACTGGCCGCTGGCGTCGTCGATGCCGGCCGGGATGACTGGGTGCTCGGGTGGGGGCTCAATCTGAATCTCTTCGGAACCGATCCGATCCGCAAAGAAGTCTTCGACACCGTCACACGGGGACTGCCGATGTTCCTTCGTCTGTTCGACGGGCACTCTGCGTTGGCCAACCAGCGCGCGCTTGAGATCGCCGGCATCACCGGCATCCGCTCGTTCGACCAGGGTGCGCGCATCGACTGTGATGCGACCGGCGCGCCCACCGGCATGCTGTTCGAGTTCGACGCCATGGATCTTGTGCAACGCCACCTTCCGGAGGAATCGTCCGACGTGATCGCCGGTCGCTTCGTCGAGATTCTGTCGGGAATGAGCGCCGTCGGACTCACCGGCGGGCACGCGATGGACTTTCTCGGCTCCCCGCTCGACCTGTTGCACGCCGTGGAGGCAGAGTCGGATTTGCCGCTGCGCCTGCGGTTCTCCCCCTGGTGCAATCCCGGCGCTACCGAAGACGACCTGGCCGAGTTGCTACGCCTGCAGGGCATGGCAGGTCGCCGATGGCTGGTCGAGGGAGTCAAGCTATTCATCGACGGCACGATCGACAACGGCACGGCCTGGCTCGCAGCGCCCGACACCCTCGGGCAGTCGCTCGCAAGTTTCTGGCCGGATCCCGCGTCGTACCGCTTTGCGCTGACCTGGTTAGACAGCCACGGCATCCCCACCGCCACGCACTCGATCGGCGACGCAGGCCTCGACTACGTGCTCGAGAGCATGGCCGGCTTGTCGGGTTCGGTTCGCCACCGCATCGAACACATCGAGACCGCGCCACGGTCTCTCGTGACGCGTCTGGCCGCGCTGGGCGTTGCCGCGAGCATGCAGCCGACCCACTGCACGCATTTCACCCGAGCCGACGGCACTGACAACTGGTCGCGGCGCCTGGGCGCGAAACGTTCGGCGCGCGGCTGGCCGACCCGCGACATCCGTGACAGCGGGGCAACGCTCGCGATCGGCTCCGACTGGCCGATCGCTCCGTTCGACCCGCGCGCAATCATGGCCGATGCGCAGTTGCGTCGGAAGGCCGGGCACCCGCGCGAATCGTCAAGCCAGCCCGAACAGGCCCTCACCGCACGAATGGCGTTGGAGGGCTACACCAGCCATGCCGCTGCCGCGGTGTCGAACTCGGCGCGGGCCGGCACCATCGCCCTCGGCCGTAACGCCGACTTCACCGTTTTCGGCACCGACCCACTCGCGCTCGCCCCCGACGACCTGGCCACTGTGCCCATTGTGGCCACGGTGATCAGCGGAACCGTGCAGCATCGGGGCGCGGGCTACCGGGGAGAGATCTAGTCGCCCGGCGCTAGGCCAGCGACAGAAAGAGCTTCTCCAGCTCGTCGACGGTGAGCTTCGCGGTCGGTTCCGCGTGATCGCCGGCAACCGGGTCGGCCAGGCAATCGCGCATCGCCGAGGCGATGATTGCGAATCCGGCCCGGTCGATGGCACCCGACACCGCCGAGAGCTGCGTGACGACAGCGCGACAGTCGCCCCCGCGTTCGACGGCTCCGATCACCGCCGCGAGCTGGCCCTGCGCCCGCTTCAGCCGATTAACGATCTTGCGCTGCGCTTCTGCCGCAGTCGCCTCGGCCGGCGTCACAGCTTCGGCCCGCGTCACAGCCTCCGTCATCAGATCACCGTGCCGTTCCGGCCACCCGACGCGACCACTCGTTTACCCGCGCGCTGCCAGGCCATCATTCCGCCGCGCACGTTTGATACCGTGTAGCCGCGCGCCGCGAGCAGGCGTGCCGCCTGGGCCGAGCGCATCCCCGACTTACAGATCGTAACGACCTGCGTGCCCGGGCGCAGATCGCCTGCGCGTCGCTCCAGGGAATCAAGCGGGACGTGGCGGGCTGCAGTGGCGTGCCCGGCCTTCCATTCGTTCGAGGTGCGCACATCAACGAGGGTGGCCCCGTCGCCGATCAGTTCCTCAGCTCGTTCAACGGTGACCGAAGCGAACGGCTTCGTGAAGAGGCGGCCGAACAGGCCCATCTCAGCGCCCGGTTTCCGCGCCGAAGACGCTGGGGAGCCCGGCTGCCTGCCAGGCCGAAATTCCGCCGACCACATTGACGGCGTCGTAGCCTTCCTGCCCGAGATAGGCCGCGACCTGGGCGCTGCGGCCCCCGGCGGCGCACATGATGTAGAGCGTGTCTTCCCGCGGAACCTCGGCCAAGCGGTTGACGAATTCGCTCATCGGAATGTGCGTCGTGCCGGCCACGTGCACCTGCGCGTATTCGCCGTCTTCACGAACATCGATGATGGTGGCTGCCTCGCCGAGCGCGGCGAGATCGGTGGGGGTGATTTCCTGCATGGTTATGCCCTTTCTGAAGCTGATTCGGTGTGACGTTTCGCGGCGGAAGCATCCGACGAGTAGGCGGTGGCGGCGCGCCAGGTGAGGTAGCCGCCGTCAAGATTTCGTACGTCCCTGCCGAGCTGTGTCAGCAGACGCTGTGCGGTGTGTGCGCTCTGTCCAACGCGGCAGTGCACGATGAGGGGTCCGGGTGGCAGGGTCGCTTCGCGCGCCCGGAGTTCTTCGACCGGAATGTGCACCGCACCGGGAATCAGCCCTTCGGTCAACTGACCGGCTCCGCGCACGTCGAGCAGCAGAGCTCCGGCAGCGACCTCCCGCTCCAGCTCATGCCACTGAATGGTGGGGTCGGCGCCGGCGGCCTGGTTTCCTGCGATGTAGCCGAGCATGTTCACGGGATCTTTCGCCGAGCCATACTGCGGGGCGTAGGCCAGTTCAAGGTCGGCGAGTTCCGAGGCCGAAATGCCGGCGCTCATCGCGGTGGCAATCACGTCGATGCGCTTGTCGACACCGCTGCCGCCCACCGCCTGTGCCCCCAGAATGGCGTCGGTGGCCGGGTCGATGAGAAGTTTGAGCGAGAGCGCCTCGGCACCCGGGTAATAGCCGGCATGGTTCGACGGATGCGTGTGAATCACGCGAACCGCCCGTCCCTGCGCCACGAGGGCTCGCTCACTCCACCCGGTCTGTGCGATTGTCAACCCGTCGAAGCCCACGATGACGGTTCCGAGCGCGGGCTTGGCCGGCCGAGCCCGACCAGCGATCGCGTCGGCAGCGAGCCGGCCGTGACGGTTGGCCAGCCCGGCCAACGACACCACGGCCCCCTCCCCCGTAATCTGGTCGGTCTTTTCGGCGGCGTCGCCGACCGCATAAATTGACGGGTCGCTGGTGCGTTGGAACTCATCGACCCAGATCCCACCCGACCGGCCGATCGTCAAGCCGGCGGCACGTGCCAGGGCAGTGTCGGGTGTGACTCCGGTAGCGGCCAAGACCAGGTCGGCGGCGACGACACTGCCATCGGAGAGACTCACCGAGAGCTCATCGATCGCCGTGGCGTGAACGCCAAGCCGCAGGGTGATCCCGGCCGCGCGCATCCGTTCTGCAACCGGTGCGGCCATCTCGACGTCGAGGCTGGACAGAACCTGCGGGCCCCGCTGAATCACCGTGACGGCACGGCCTCGCAGGAGCAGATTCTCGGCTGCTTCGACGCCGATGAATCCCGCGCCGAGTACGGCAACCGAACGCACGATCGGCGAATCCGACTCGTCGTCAAGCGCGGCCATGATGCGGTCGACATCGGCGATATCCCGGAGTGTGTGTAGGCGCTCGGCACCCTCAATGTCGGGCAGGCGTGGCGCCGCCCCGGGAGACAGCACAAGGTTGTCGTAGTGTTCGGTGACTTCGGCTCCGGTCTGCAGATCGCGCACGAGCACGGTCTTGTCTGCGGCGTCGATACTCACAACCTCGGTGTTGACCCGCACGTCGAGTCCGAAACGGCGGCCGAGCGATGTCGGGTTCTGCAGCAGCAGACTGTCGCGCTCATCGATGACGCCGCCCAGGTAGTAGGGCAGACCACAGTTCGCGAATGAGACATGACCGCCGCGTTCGAACACGACGATCTCAGCACGCTCGTCGAGTCTGCGCAGCCGAGTGGCTGCCGACATTCCCCCGGCAACCCCGCCGATGATCAGAACTCGTTGCGCCATGTGCTCTCCCTGCTTATCGTCTCGACACCCCATCGGAGCGTGAGATCAAATATACCCCATGGGGTATCCACATCCCTGGTAGAAGACTGAGTGCCCGTGAAGCGGTGACGCAACGCGGCGAGACGGATAGGCTGGAGATCCATTCTTGGGAGGAAACACCATGGCACTTACCAGCGAAGCAACCGCAGTCTGGAACGGAGCACTCGCAACGGGCTCCGGAACCGTGACCCTCGACTCGTCGCACGCCGCCGAGTTCCCCGTCAATTGGAAGGCCCGCGCCGAGGGCGCCGCGAACACGACGAACCCCGAGGAACTCCTCGGTGCCGCGCACGCCGCCTGCTTCTCGATGGCACTGTCCCACGCGCTTGGAGAGGCCGGCCACACGCCGGAATCAATCCAGACCACCGCTGCGGTCACGTTCGCCCCGGGCGTCGGCGTTGTCGGCAGCCACCTGCTCGTGAACGCGAGCGTTCCGGGACTCACCGCCGCACAGTTCGAGGAATTCGCCCAGGACGCCAAGGCCAACTGTCCGATCTCGAAGGCACTGGCCGGAATCCCGATCACGCTCGAAGCCGAACTGGCCTAACCCTCACCCGCCACGATCTGCCGCTCACGCGGTTCCGTTGGAGCACCGATGCGCATACTCATCAGTGGGGCATCTGGCCTCATCGGAACCGCGTTTGGCGCGGCCGCGACCGCGAGCGGACACACCGTGGCGCGCCTCGTGCGGCGGCCGTCTCGATCGGCCGACGAGGTGACGTGGGATCCGGCCACGCTCAGCCTCGACCCCCGGGCACTCGACGGCGTCGATGCCGTCGTCAACTTCTCGGGCGCGTCACTCGCTCGCCTCCCCTGGACTCCAGGCTACCGCCGCGAAATTCTGCTGTCTCGCGTGCAAGCCACGCACACCCTGACCGACGCGATGCACGCCGCCGCGCATCCGCCGCAGGTGCTGCTCAACGCTTCGGCGGTGGGCATTTACGGCTCCCGTCCGGGCGAACTCCTCACCGAAGGGTCGACTCCGGGCACCGATTTTCTGGCCACCGTCGTCGCGGCCTGGGAGCAGGAGTCGGCGCGTGCGCCGGCCGACACCCGGGTGGTCACCTTTCGCACTGGGCTCGTGCTCGCCAAGCGCGGAGCCCTACGCCCGCTGATCCCTCTCGCGAAGCTCGGCCTGGCCGGCCCTCTCGGCCGTGGCACCCAGCAGTGGCCCTGGATCAGTCTGCACGACGAGGCCGCAGCCCTCGTCCACCTCCTGAGCTCAGACCTCAGCGGGCCGGTCAACGTGGTCGGACCCGCACCGGCCAGCGCCAACACCGTCATCCGAGCGTTGACGGCGGCGCTCCACCGGCCATTTGTGCTTCCCGTTCCCGAGCGGATGCTCACCCTGCTTCTTCAGGACGCAGCGCGGCAGCTTCTCCTCGCCGATCAACGGGTGAGCTCAACTCTGCTTCAGAATGATGGCTTCCAGTTTCGGCACGCGACGCCGTCCGCAGCCATCGCGTGGATGCTCCGCCAGCCCTAAGCCGCGCGCCGTTTCGCCTGTTCGAGCGAGATCGCAGTGCGAATCGCCTGTCGGGCGCGTTTACGATCGCCGGCAGCATCGTACGCGAGCCCGAGCCGAAACCAGGATGCCCAATCGTTCGGTGCGGCATCCACCTCGGCCTGAAAACGCGGAAAATCTGCATCGGCTTCATCGCGTACCGGGCGACCACTGGCGCGTACTGTCAGCTCCTCCGCCGGCAGAGCACCGGCGGCATCGAGCATCTTCACGAGCCGTTCCGTGCGCAAGCCGAATTGCACTTCGCGCACCAGTGCCCAGATACCGATGAGCGGCAGCACCAACAGAGCCACACCGATTCCGACGGCAACCGGCTCCCCGGTGCCGATGAACAGCACGGCCCGCCATCCGACCAGAACGATGTAAAGCAGAAGAAGCACCGACATGAAGAGGGCAGCGACGCGGCCCTTCATGCGGTGACCTCCGACGATTCGGGGGCCGGCCGCACGGTGTCGGCTCCGCCCGTCGCACTCGCTTCCCGTGGCACCGTCGCGACGCCCAGGTCGAGTAGCTGCTCGAGCCCCACGACGACGCCGCGCGCAGAGCGGGTCGCGGCCAAGGCCAGCAGGATGCCACGCTCGTAGGAGGCCGTTGACTGCGTGTTGTGGCTTATCGTGAGCGTCTCACCGGTGCCACCGAGGTGTACATCTTGACGAGCGAGCAAGCCACTCAGACGCAGGCTATGCACGGGAACGCTTGACACTTGCTGACCGCGGGCACGCTGATCGGTGTGCGGCGCGTCGACGGGACCGAGCTCTGCGCGGGCGCGTCCGATCAGTTCTGCGGTACGTACGGCAGTACCCGACGGCGAGTCGACCTTGCCGGCGTGGTGGGCTTCGACGATCTCGATCGAGTCAAAGAAACGTGCGGCCTGTGCGGCGAACGCACTGGCCAGCACGGAACCGATCGAAAAGTTCGGGATGATGATCACGCCGGTCTCGTCGCGCCCTGCAACCCGGCGCGCCAGGGCGTCAATGCGGTCCTGCGACCAGCCCGACGTTCCCACCAGCACCCTCAGGTTATTGTCGGTTGCGAACTCAACCACGCCCTGGCTCACGCCCGGGGCGGTCAGATCCACGGCGACATCCGCTGCGAGCATGTCGCTCAGCGCACTCGTCGAGTTGAGTTGCGCGACGAGCTCATACCCATCGGCGGCAGCGATCAGACCAGATACCAGACGCCCCATCTTGCCCGTTGCGCCGATTACGGCCACCCGTGTTGTCATGGTTCCAATCTACCAAGCGCACATCGGACCGAGCCGCGTCGGCGCCGCGCTGCTCAACACCACGCCGCTCACACCGGCCGTACGCTGAATGCATGCCCGTTTTCACCATCGTCTCCGCCGCGGACTCCCGAGCGCAGGCGATTCTCACCGAATACTTCGACGAGCGCTCGGCTGGATTTCCGGCCACACAGGGCCGATACCGCGTGAGCTTTCCCGACCCGGCGAACTTTGAGCCCCCACGAGGCCTGTTTCTTCTTGCTGATTCCCAGCCGGATGCGGCCGAGTCGACGACGGTCGGCTGCGGGGGGATCCGGCGCATCGACGACGCCCCGAGCGGAGCCGTACGGTACGAAATCAAACACCTCTTCGTGCGGCCGGAGGCGCGCGGACACGGCTGGGGCCGAGCCCTGCTCGCCGAACTTGAGGCGCGAGCGCGGGAGCTCGGCGCGCGCGAGCTCGTGCTTGACACAAACGCGAGTCTTGCCTCGGCCGGTGCGCTCTATCGCAGCACCGGTTTCGTGAACATTCCGCCCTACAACGACAATCCGAACGCAACTGATTGGCGTGCGAAGCCGCTCGACCCGTGAGCCCTGTAGTCGAACAAGATACCTATAGCAGGATACCCACAGTGAGAATTGCGCTAGACTTAGTCGTATATTTGTTCTAAACTGGATCTATGGACGACATGTTCGTAATCCCACCAGAACCGCCCTTCGACCCGCCGAGTGTGCTCGGCGCCGAAGGACGTGAGGCAGGGGTCTCCGAGGTGGCTGCAACGTTCGAGTCCGACCTTGGTGCTGGTGCTGGTTTCGGTGTCGGTTTGGCTCCACGGGAGTTGGTTTCCTCCCTGACCGCGATCATGGGCGCGCCGGCGCCTGTCACGGCTGCGGCCATCGATGTGGTCGGGCAGGCGATCGCTGATGCGGGAGTCGCCGTGCGGCAGGCGAACCGGGCGATGGCCGCGTACCTCGCCGCCCTGACCCGGGTGATCGAGGTGGCCCGGCAGAACCCGAGCATCTACCTCACCGCGTCCGGGCTTCGCCAGCCCGACGCCCTCGACCTGGCCGTGCGTTCGGCGGCAGTGGATGCGGCGTTGCACCTGCATCTCTCCTCCGACGTGGTGCGCACCCGCGCCCACGAAGGCGATGTACTGACCGCCTCGCTGCCGCAACTCTGGGCCCTGTTCCAGGACGGCACACTCGGTTACGCGCAGGCCAGCGCCGCGGTGCACTTTCTCACTAGCATCACCGACCCCGCCCAGATCGGCGCGTTCGACACCGAACTGGCCGGGGTCGGCCCCACGCTGACACCCGGCGCGTTCCGACAAAAGGCCCGCACCCTCGCCGAACGCCTCCGCGCCGAACCCGCCGCACACCGCCACGCCCACGACCTCGCCGAACGCCGTGTCAGCGTCGAACCGGTCCCCAACGGCATGGCCTGGCTGAACGCGAACATCAGCGGCGTCGACGCGACACGCATCAGCGCCCGCCTGAACGCCACAGCCAAACGCATCGCCCACAACGAAACCACCGCCCGCAGAAAAGCCATCGCAACCGCCCGCGCCACCGCCCACCGCACCGCCCGACACGCCGGCCTGAGCCCCGCAGAGACCCAAGACCTCATCGCGACAGCCGAACAGGATGCCGCCGCACGCTGTCGCCGCCGCTCCCGCGACCAGATCCGCGCCGACCTGCTCGTGGCCTGGCTGGCCGGAGACGGCACCCCCACCGCCGCAAAAGTGCGCCCCCTGCTGCTCGTGCCCATCCTCGGCCTGCTCGGCACAAGCGACCAGCCGGCCGTGCTGCAGGGCTACGGCCCCATCGACCCCGTCACCACCGCGCAACTCTTCACCAACGCCCCCGCATTTCGCCGGGTCGGCACCGACCCGATCACCGGCGAGATCCTCAACTTCGACCGCACCCGCTACCGACCCAGCAAAGCCCAACGCGACCTACTCGCGGTAATCTATGGCACCTGCGCCTGCGACGGCTGCACCCGCCTCGCCGTCACCGCCGACATCGACCACGTCAGAGAATGGGCCCGCGACACCGGCCCCACCAACCTCGCCAATCTGCTCCCCCTCTGCGGCCCCGACCACCGCCTGAAAACACACTCCACACTCAGATTCACAAAAGAACCCGACGGCTCCGTCACCATCAACACCCCCACCGGCTACCGCAGCCGCACCACCCCAGCACCCCCACTCCCGGATCGACTCCCGGGCCCACGACCAGGTTCACGACCGGCACCGCTACCCATCGATCCACCGTTCTAACCCGCGGACCCGACACGCACCGTTAGAACATCAGCGGGTCAGGCAGCCCGGTTCGCAGTTCAACCGGCAGGTGCCCCAGATCGTTGTGGGTCACAAGCGTCCACGGGCGTCCCGGTTTCTGCTGCAACACCGTCAGTCCGCAGTTGGCCTGGTTGATGCTGATCCAGCGCCAGTCGGGTGCACCCAGAACCTCACGCACGAACCAGGCAATGACAAAATTGTGGGTGATCAGCAGGTCATGCCGTTCTCCCGGGCGGGCCTGCAGAAACTCGGTCATTGCGTCATCCATTTGCGCATGCCCCGCCTCAATTTCGGCTTCCGTCACTGCGCCAAAGAACGGCGCGTAGGCCGCGGGCATCTCGGGGGCCTTTCCCGATGGGATGCAGTCGAAGAGCAATGGTGACGGCTCACTCGTCAGCGAGGGAAGACGCTCCGCAATGATCTCGGCGGTCGCAGCTGCGCGCTGCAAAGGGGAATGCCAGGCCCCGGTGAACGGCACCCCACTCAGCCGATCGGCAATCAGATGGGCTTGCCGCTTGCCACGCGCCGAGAGCGGGCCGTCCGGCATTCCATGCTCGGCGTCTTGCTGTTCACCGTGACGAACCAGGTAGATGTAGTGGGGCATCGTTGTCCCTTTCGTTGTCATTCATGGTCAGCGGGTTGACGCGCCAAACGCCGAGGCCGCAGATGGGCCGAACGCTGACGGGTTCCGAGGCTAGGGCCGCGCAGCGGCAGGAGAAAGCGACGTGAAGACGTCGTCTTCGAGCGCGCCGACGGCGGCGATCGAGACGGGGCCCGAGACGAGCTCGGTGGCGAGTTGCTGCACATCGTCGGCAGTCACGACTGCCAAGCGGCGCAGCGCCTCGTCGAGGTCGGCGAATTCACCGAGTGTGATTTCGGACCGGCCCAGGCGCGACATCCTGGTATCTGAGTCTTCCAAGGCGAGAGCGGATGCCCCTGAAAGTTGGCCGGCCGCACGCTTCATCTCATCGGCGGTGACACCATGATCGGCCAGGCGGTGAAGTTCGCTCAACAACAGTTCTGCTACCTGGCCGGCCTTGGCCGGCGTGCAACCCGCGTACATGCCGAACAGGCCTGCATCGGAGTAGCCCGGCGCGAATGAATACACCGAATAGGCGAGGCCGCGCTTCTCCCGCACCTCTTGAAAGAGTCGAGACGACATTCCGCCTCCGAAGATTGAATTGAGCACGCTCATCGTGACGCGGCGATCGTCAGACGCAACCAACCCCGGCATGCCGATGAGCATGTTCGCCTGCTCGAGAGGACGACGCACGATCGTGACCGGAGCGCCCTGACTGATCGAAGCAGGGTGACCCATGCGGCGTCCCACCGGCACGGCAACCTCGTCAAGATTCCAGCCGGCCCGCACCAATGCGCGCGTCACCTGCTCAACCAGCGCGTCATGATCGACGGCTCCGGCCACGGTGACGACCAGGTCTTGCGGGCGGTAGTTGGCGAGATAGTGCTCATAAACCGCATCCCGCGTCACGGCCTGAATTGTCTCGGGGCTGCCACCGATTGGGCGGCCCAGCGGATGCACTCCGAGAACAGCCTCGAAGAAGCGCTCGCTCGCGACATCGCTCGGGTCATCGTCGGCCATGGCCAACTCTTCGAGGATCACCCCACGCTCGTTCTCAAACTCGACCGGGTCCAACAGTGACGCGGTGAGCATGTCGGTGAGCACATCGACAGCCATCGTCAGGTCGCGATCCTGCACCTTGGCGTAATAGCAGGTGTATTCCTTCGCGGTCATGGCGTTGTGTTCGCCCCCGACGGAATCAAAGGCCACCGCGATGTCGAGGGCAGAACGCGTGCGGGTTCCTTTGAACAGCAAGTGCTCAAGAAAGTGCGTCGATCCAAAATGCCCGGGAAGTTCATCGCGGGAGCCGACGGCGACCCAGAGCCCGATGGTGAGGCTGCGACTACCCGGCACCTGTTCACTCAGAATGCGCACTCCGCTTGGCAGTACGCTTCGGCGCACGCGAGAATCACCGGCAGCCTGAAAAGAGAGTTCGGGCAGGTCTAGGGGGAACTCAACTGCACCGTTCATGTCACAGACCACCTTACGACACCCCCACGAGAGGTGACCTCATCCGTGCGATTGACTCAACGCGCCCCGCCGACCTCCCCGTGAAAGGCGCCATTCTGTGTTACCGTCTGGGGACAATTTCAGGGCAGTGACACAGCCCTCTTTTCGCCTCTGACGGGCGCAGCCAATGAAGGGGCACAACACGGATGGCCGAGACCACGGTGTCACGCGCTCACCCTGCTCTGCATGCACGAGTGCGTATCCTCGAAACAGCCGACCGGCTCTTCTACTCAGAAGGCATTCACACCGTGGGCGTCGACCGTCTCATCGCTGAGGCTCAGGTCACAAAAGCGACGTTCTACAAGTATTACCGGTCGAAAGACAACCTCATCGTGGCCTACGTCACAAGCCGCGACGAGCGCGCTCGTGCTCTCGTCGCCGATATTTTTGCGACCTATGCCAGCCCCGCGGAACGCCTGAAGAATCTCGGCGGCCGCATTGCGGGGTTGCTTCGCGAGAGTGAGTTCTATGGGTGCGCGTTCGTCAACGCCGCAGCTCAATTCCCCGAGGCCACGCATCCGGTGCGCCAGGCGGTGGACGTTCACCGCGAATGGTACGGCGTGACGATCGAAGATCTCTTTCGAGCGCTGGGCCACCACCGCCCCGGCGATGCCGCCGACGACTTTCTGCTCGCCCGCGATGGTGCCTACGCCGGCGCCAGCCTGGGCGATCCAGTCGCCGCTCAGGCTGCACTGCGGCGAGCGGTTGCCCGCTCAATCGGGCAGGCAGAGGCCTAAAGGCTGACCCGGTCGAGGTCGTGCATCTCACTCCGCGTGAGATTCAGACGTGAGGCACCCATCAAATCGGCGAGCTGCCCGGCCCGTGAAACGCTGGTTACCGGGGCGAGCATTCCTCGGGCCAGCAACCAGGCCAGCGCAATCGTTGCCGGCACGGCGTCGTGGGCGTCGGCGATGCGTTCCAGAGCGCTGACCACGCGCAGGGTGCGGCGGTTCAGGTAGGGCACGATCCTCCTGCCGCGTTCATCGGCTGCGACATCACCTTTCGTGCGGTAGGTGCCCGCGAGAAAACCATGGGCGAGCGCGAAATAGGGCAGAACCGGCATGCCCTGGGCCCGGGTGACGAGTTCCAGTGACGACTCGAACTC
Source organism: Leifsonia psychrotolerans (assembly GCF_013410665.1). Lineage (NCBI taxonomy): Bacteria > Bacillati > Actinomycetota > Actinomycetes > Micrococcales > Microbacteriaceae > Glaciibacter > Glaciibacter psychrotolerans. The sequence goes on from NZ_JACCFM010000001.1 coordinate 1,834,034, forward strand.
CGCCCGATGCACCAGGCTGTACTGAGTCTGGAGGGCGACGAACTTCGGCAGACCGTTGGCCGCGAGCACTCGGGCCTCCATCAGGCGTTCTGCGCTGAAATTCGACGCGGCAAGGGCGCGCACCTTTCCCGCTTTCATCAGCACGTCAACAGCCCCCAGGCTCTCCTCGAGCAGAACCGAGGTGTCGTCGTAGTGAAAATAGAGCACATCAATGTAGTCGGTTCCGAGACGTTCAAGCGATGAATGCACGGCGCCCACGATGCTGCGGGCGCCCAGTCCCGCGAAATCACGATTGCGCCCGATCTTCGTGGCAACCACAGTCGAATCGCGAGCGGACCGGCTGCGCAGCCAGGAACCGAGCAGCACCTCGCTCCTGCCCGAGGCATAACTGTCGGCCGTGTCAAGAAAGTTGCCGCCCAGATCCCGATATGTGTCGAGAATGCTCATGCTGGTGTCGCCGTCGGTCGTCCAGCCGAACACGCTACAGCCCAAGGCGAGCGGAGAGACCACAAGGTCGGTACCGGGTAGCGCGCGCCGCACCTCGCCCCCGTTGAGGCTCACGGGCGGCTGCGTCGCGCACGTCACCGCGCCGGTGTGCTGCACCTCGATCGGTCCGGTGAACGAACCGAGATCGAACTCGAGGTCAGGCAGAGCCGTTCCGACGGGTGCCGTGTCGACCGGCGCCGTTATGGCGGGTGCCGTTCCGCCCATGCGAGCCATCAGATCTGCCTCCCTACTCCCGAGACTAATCCCGCGGCACGGAATGCGTGTGAACCGCCCGCAACCGTTACCGAATGTTGATTGACGGCGAGTGCAGGGCGATTTCTGAGCCAGTCCGACGTGTCGGCGCGCTACCCTGAAGTCATGTCTGAGTCCGCACTGTATGAGATTCCCTTGACCTTCATCGACGGCACCGAAACGACCTTTGGCGAGTTCAAAGGAAAGACCGTGCTCGTGGTGAACGTCGCATCGAAATGCGGATTCACCCCGCAATATGCCGGGCTGGAGGCGCTCTACGAACGATTCTCCGACGACGGGCTCGTCGTGCTGGGTCTGCCCTGCAACCAATTCATGGGCCAGGAGCCGGGCGGCGACGACGAAATCGCACAATTTTGCGATCTGAACTTCGGCGTGAGTTTTCCGATGACCACCAAGGTTGATGTGCGCGGCAAGCACCAGCATCCGTTATACGGCGAGTTGACGAAGTTCAAGCACGGGCTACTCCCCGGCCTGATCAAATGGAATTTCGAGAAATTCCTGGTGAACTCGGATGGTGAAATCGTCGACAGATTCGCCTCGGCGGTTGAACCCGAGTCCGACACCATCGTGCAGGCGATCGAAAAGACCCTCAGTGCTCAGCGTGCGAGCTGACGCCCTTTCAGCAGCAGGCTTGCGAACGTAGACTGTCCAAACGGTCGGGTCATCTCGTTGTGACTACTCCCTGACGGCTCGCCGCGCGCGTTCCATTCGTCAAAGGAGATTGATATGCAGCACACCGATATCCCCACGCGCTCCGATGTGGAAGCTCTCGCGACGACTCGAGAACCCGGATGCGTCTCGATCTACCTCCCGACCAGTCCCCTACCGTCTGGAACGGAACAGTCACGCATCCTGTTGAAGAACCTGGTGCGCACGGCGACCGACCAACTCGTCGATTCGGGCGCCGACGAGAGTCTCATCGAGTCGATTACGTCGGCCGTTGATGCGCTGGTGGCAGACCGCGACTTTTGGCGATATCTCTCGAATAGTCTGGCCATCTTCGTCACTGGCTCCGGCCTGTCGAGCTACCGGCTGCCCAATCGCCTGCTTGCCGTCAGCGAGGTCTCCGACCGTTTCTATATCAAGCCGCTGCTGCGCGCCGTCACATTTCCCCAGTCGGCCTTCGTGCTCGCCCTCGCCCAGAACTCGGTGCGACTCATCGAGGTCTCGGCCGACCTGCCCGCCAACCGGCTCGACATTCCAGACATGCCCGTGGATGTCGCCAGCGCTGTCGGATTGGACTCGATCAAGGGGCGCAGTCCGGACGGTCGCGAGGGGCGTCTCCAAGGCACTGAAGGCCAGAAAGTGCGCATGCGCGAGTACGCGCAGTCCATCGCGCGAGCAATTCGCCCCACCGTGTTGGCCTCCAGCCGTCCCCTGATCATTGCGGGAACCGAGCCGCTGGCCAGCATCTACCGTTCGGTCTCGACGTTCCCTCGCCTCACCGACGCTGTGATCGCCGGGAACCCCGAAGAACGCTCCGACGATGACCTCGCCGCGGCCGCACGCCCCATTCTCGATGAACTGTACGCCGCGGAGCTCGCCACGCTGGCCGACCGTTTCGGCTCGAACGCGGCGCACGGCCGCGCGGTGACCGATCTCACCGATGTGGCCCGGGCCGCAACCAGCAACGCGATCGACACGCTGTTGTTCGATATCGATCAGAAGGTCAGCGGCACGGTCGATGACGAAAGCGGCCTCGTCACTCTCAGTGACGACGATGACGCCATCAACTATGGTGTCGTCGACGAGATCGTTCGCCGCGCGCTCTTATCTGATGCCCGCGTCTTCGCGGTGCGTGCCGACCAGGTTCCTGGTGGCGGCCCGGTCGCAGCGCTGGTGCGCTTCCCTGCCTGATCGAGCCGTCCTGATCAGCGAGTGCGTCGGAGCACGGCCTCGGCATGCCTGAGCACGGGCCCGTCGATCATGCGGCCCTCGTCAACAAAAACCCCGTCATGATCGCGGGCCTTCCGCAGGAGTTCCCGCGCGCGTTCGATCTGCTCGGGGCTCGGCCGGTATGAGGAGCGAATCGTCTCGACCTGGCTCGGGTGGATGCACGCCGTGGCACGGAACCCGCTGGCCACGGCATCCTCAGATTCCGCAGCCAGGCCGACCAGATCGGAAATGTTCAGGTGCACCGTGTCGATCGCCGCTTTGCCCTGCGCTCCGGCCGCCAGCAAGACGTGCGCTCGAGCGTGACGGGCGACATCCCGGTAGCGGCCGTCAGCGAAGCGACTTCCAGTTCCGCCAAGCGACGCGACAAGGTCTTCGGCACCCCACATCAGCGCGACGACGACGGAGCTCGCTGCGATGTCGGCCGCGGCCAGGATACCCGCTGCGCTCTCGCACAACGCGACAACGTCGAATCCGTCCAACACGTCGAGGGCCGTGGCGCTCTCCACCTTCGGCACCATCACCAGCCGGTAGTCGGTTTCGGCGAGCGCAGCGAGGTCGCGGGCACAGTCGCTCGTTCCCACCGCGTTCACTCGCACAATGGTGCGGTCGGGGTCGACGGGGGTAGCGATCAGTGCGGCGCGGGCGGCCGGACGGCTCTCAGCCCCGACGGCATCCTCGAGATCGATGATCACGGCATCCGCTCGGTCGAGCGCCTGTGCATACCTATCGGGCCGGTCGGCCGGGCAGAACAGCAGCGCGGGGCCGAGGTCAAAGCCGTTCACGGCGCCGCCGCCGCGCACCAGACGAGCACAGAGCGAACGGCCGTCGCCACGGCCACGTCGTTTTGATTGCGGCCGGTGTGCATGAGCGTCACGATTCCTTGCCCGGGCCGCGAGGCGGAGAGCCGTTTTGCGGTGACGATGCTCTCGGAGTAGAGGGTGTCGCCGTGGTAGAGCGGATGCGGGAACGCAACCTCTGAAAAACCCAGGTTGGCCACGATAGTGCCCTGCGTCAGCTGCGCCACCGAACTGCCCACGAGGGTCGACAGCGTGAACATCGAGTTCATCAGACGCTCTCCGAACGGTTGGGTTGCCGACCACGCGGCATCCAGGTGCAGCGACTGAGTGTTCATGGTCAGTGTTGTGAAGAGCACGTTGTCGGTTTCGGTCACGGTGCGACCAGGGCGGTGCAGATAGCGGGCGGCGCGGTCGAACTCCTCGAAATAGAGACCGCGCTGCAGAATCGGAGTGCGCTGCTCCAGCTCGGTCATGAGAGCTCCCATTCATCAATCTGCAGTGTGGCGCCCGTCACAGCAATCACCTCAGCGATGCTCACTCCGGCTGCGCGCTCCCGCAACACGAGACCGTCGGTCGTGACGTCGATCACAGCCAGATCGGTGATGATGCGATCGACGCAGGCCCGGCCGGTGAGAGGCAGAGTGCAGCGAGAGACGATCTTCGGGTTGCCGTCTCGGTCGGTGTGCTCCATCATCACAATGAGCGTGCGTGCCCCGAAGACGAGATCCATCGCTCCCCCCATGCCCTTCACCATTTTGCCGGGGATCATCCAGTTGGCCAGGTCGCCGTTTTCTGCCACCTCCATCGCGCCGAGAACCGCGACATCGACGTGCCCGCCGCGCACCATGCCGAATGACAGCGCCGAGTCGAAGAATGATGCCCCGGGCTTGACCGTGACTGTTTCTTTACCGGCATTGATCAGGTCGGGATCGATCTCGCCCGGACTCGGGTAGGGACCGACTCCGAGGATGCCGTTCTCCGAGTGCAACACGACCTCGATATCGGCCGGAATGTAGTTGGGAATCAGTGTGGGCATGCCGATGCCGAGGTTGACGTAGAGCCCATTGGTGAGTTCCCGGGCTACCCGGGCGGCCAGTTCGGTGCGGGTGAGAGCCATCAGCGCACGCCCGTCGCAGCGTGGACGGGCTCGCCCGGTTCGGACACCGTGCGTCGCTCGATCCGTTTCTCGACGTCGCCGACCACGACGATTCGTTGCACGAAGATTCCCGGCGTATGAATCTGGCCGGGGTCGAGTTCTCCGGGTTCGACGAGTTCTTCGATCTCGGCGATGGTGATCCGTCCGGCCATCGCAGCGAGCGGGTTGAAGTTTGCGGCCGCCGCATGAAACACGAGGTTTCCGTAGCGGTCGCCGCGCTGGGCGTGAACGAGCGCGAAGTCGGGAGTGAGCGATCGTTCCAGCACGTAGTCGCCACCGTCGAAGCGGCGCACCTCTTTGGCCGCGGAGGCCACGGCTACGCTGCCATCCGGGTGGTAGCGCAGCGGTAGTCCCCCCTCGCTCACCTGCGTGCCGACGCCGGCCGGAGTATAGAAGGCGGGAATTCCGGCGCCTCCCGCGCGCAGCTTTTCGGCCAGGGTGCCCTGCGGCGTGAGCTCAACTTCGAGTTCACCGGCCAGAAACTGGCGGGCGAACTCTTTGTTCTCACCGACATATGAGCTGACCGTGCGCCGGATACGGCCGTCACGGAGCAGAATGCCGAGCCCCCAGTCATCGACACCGCAATTGTTGCTCACGGTCTCGAGCTCGCGCGTGCCGTGGTCATGGAGGGCCGCGATGAGAACGGCGGGGATGCCGCACAGGCCGAATCCGCCGACGGCCAGGGACGCGCCATCCGGAATATCGGCAACGGCTTCGGCCGCCGTGCCGATCACTTTGTCGATCATGCCGTTCTCCTGTCTGAACCGTGAAGGGATCTAAAGCGTGTCAAAGCCCAACTCCCGGGCGATGATCATGAGCTGCACCTCGGTTGTGCCCTCTCCGATCTCAAGGATCTTCGAATCGCGGTAATGCCGGGCCACTGGGTTCTCGTTCAGGAATCCGTAGCCGCCGAAAATCTGGGTGGCCGCCCGTGCGTTGTCCATGGCCGCCTCACTGCCGATCATCTTCGCCAGGCTTGCCTCCAGCTTGAACGGCCGCCCGGTGACGAGTTTGCGCGCTGCGTCGTAGTACGCCAAACGCGACGCGTGCACTCGGGCTTGCATGCGCGCGATCGTGAAGGCGATGTGCTGGTTCGAGCCGATATTTCGCCCAAACACATTACGGGTCTTCGCATAGCGCACTGCCTCCTCGAGGCAGCCCTGAGCCGCCCCCGTGCACAGGGCCGCGAATGCCACCCGGCCCTCATCGAGGGTTTGAATGAAGTTGGCGAACCCTCGGCCGCGTTCGCCGAGGAGGTTGGCTGCGGGAACGCTCACATTCGTCAGGGTGAGCGGATGCGTGTCTGACGTGTGCCAGCCGACCTTGTCATAGCCGGGTTCCACCACGAACCCCGGTGTGCCACTCGGCACCAGGATGGCGGTGAGTTCTTTCTTGACCGAGCCGTTCGCCCGCGTCGACTCGCCGGTGACGGCGGTGATCGTCACCAGGCGGGTGATTTTCGTGCCCGAGTTGGTGATGAACTGTTTGGTGCCGTTGATCAGCCACGTCTCTCCGACCAGCTCGGCCGTGGTCTGAGTGCCCGCGGCATCCGACCCGGCTTCAGCCTCGGTCAGCCCAAAACCGGCCAGGGCCTTCCCCTGCGCGAGCATCGGCAGCCATTCGTCTTTCTGAGCGGCGGTGCCGCTGCGAAACACCGGCATCGCACCGAGACCAACGCCGGCCTCGAGCGTCACGGCGATGCTCTGATCGACCCGGCCGAGCTGCTCGACGGCCAGACAGAGAGAGAAGTAGTCCTTTCCCTGCCCGCCGTATTCGAGTGGGAACGGCAACCCGAACAGTCCCATCTCGCCCATGTGGGCGATGATGTCGTAGGGCAACTCGCGCTTCGTGTCGTACTCGTACGCGGCGGAGGCCACGACGGTGTCGGCGAAGTCGCGCACCGTGTTGGACAGGCGCTCTTGTTCGTCGGTCAGATCGGATGTAATCATGGGCTCTCTCCTGCTTCGATGGTGGCGACGAGCTGGCCTTGGCGCACCGCGTCGCCCACGGCCGTCGCCAGGGTGAGGGTGCCGGCCACCGCCGCCGTGAGTGCGTGCTCCATCTTCATGGCCTCCACGGTCACGATGACATCTCCGACCGCGACGACGTCTCCGGTGGCTGCTCCCAGCACGACGACCGTTCCCGGCATCGGCGAACGCAGTTCGGGGCTGGCCACGGGAGGCACCGCCGATCCGGTTTGTGGGGCATCGTGCAGGTGTGGGGCACCGTGCAGTTGTGCGGCCCCGGCGAGCAGCCGGAGGGCACGCGCGCTGCCCCCTTCGCCGAGCCAGACGGTGCCGCGCTGCACCACGATGTCGATCGTGCGCGTCATTCCGGCCACCGCGACGCTGTGGGCGTGCGGCCGACCCGGCCGCGGGGAGGAAATCAGGCTCGCCGGAACCGCAGGTCGGCCGTCGAGTGCGACGGACGCGGCATCCGTTGGCCCGTCGACCCACACGCTGGTGCGCGGGCCGCGCGCGTTCCCCACGACGACCGTCCCCTCTGCGCTGTCGACCAGCGTGTATCGGGTGGGTTGCGAGGGGCCGAGCCGCCAGCCGGAGGGCGCCGACCAGAGCGGATGCGACGAGCGGGCCGCCGCCGCGTCGTCGCGGTCGCGCAGAGCAAGCGCGGCAGCCACCGCCAGATGATCGTCGACCGTGCCGAACGTCAGGGTGGGCAGCAGCCGTTCGATCAGGCCGGTGTCGAGGGCGCCGGACACAACGTCGCGATCGTGCAGCAACATCCGAAGGAACTCGATGTTGTTCGGCAGGCCCAACAACACGGTGTGCGCCAGCGCCCGATCGAGCCGCGCGAGCGCCGTAGCGCGGTCGGGTCCGTGCGCGATCACTTTCGCCAGCATGGGGTCGTAGTCGGCACCCAGTTCGAGCCCCTCCCGCAGCGAGCTGTCCATACGGATGCCCTCCCCCTGCGGTTCGGTCAATGCACGCACGGTGCCCGTGGCGGGCAGGAACCCGGCCGCCGGATTCTCGGCGTAGACCCGTGCCTCGATGGCATGCCCGGTGACCACAACCTGATCGGGTGTGAGGGTGAGCGGCTCCCCCGCCGCAATCCGAAGCTGCCAGTCGACGAGATCGAGCCCGGTGACGAGTTCGGTGACGGGATGTTCGACTTGCAGCCGCGTATTCATCTCCATGAAGAAGAACTCGTCGGGCGCGGCGTCCGACACCAGAAATTCGACGGTTCCTGCCCCGCGATAGTCAACGCTGCGTGCTGCATCGCAGGCGGCCTGGCCGATGCGTGCCCGTGTGGCCGCGTCGAGCAGTGGCGAGGGCGCTTCTTCAATCACCTTTTGGTGTCGTCGCTGCAGCGAGCATTCGCGTTCACCCAGATGAATGATGTGCCCGAAATTGTCGGCGAGCACCTGCACCTCAATATGCCGAGGCTCGGGAATGAGCCGTTCCAGAAAGAGCGTGTCGTCGCCGAATGCCCGGGCCGAAATGCGCCGGGCCGTCTCGATCGCGCCGGCGAGGTCGCGTGGATGTTCGACGACCTGCATTCCCTTGCCGCCGCCGCCGGCCGAGGGCTTGATCATCAGCGGGTAGCCCACCTGCGACGCGCCCGCGCTGAGTTGGGCGTTGCTGAGACCGGGTTCGGTCAGTCCCGGAATGGTGGGAACCCCCGATGCGGCGACGTGCTTTTTCGATCTGATCTTGTCGCCCATCACCCGCAACGCGTGCACGTTGGGACCGATGAACACCAAACCGGCAGCCGTGACCGCTTCGGCGAAGCGCTCATTTTCACTCAGAAAACCGTAGCCCGGGTGAATCGCCTCTGCGCCCATGCGCACTGCGGCGGCCACGATCGCTTCGGCGTTGAGGTAGCTCTCTGCCGCTGCGGCCGGTCCGATTCGCACGGCGACGTCGGCCAGGCTCACATGCAGCGCGTCACGGTCGGCGTCGCTGTAGACGGCAACCGAGCGGATGCCGCGGGCGTGAAGGGTGCGCATGATGCGGCAGGCGATCTCACCACGATTCGCGACGAGAACTGTCCTGAACATCATGGCGGCCTCACATCCTAAAGAGGCCGAAAGAGGTCTCGGGCAGGGGCGAGCGTGAGCAGACATCGAGGGCGAGTCCGAGTACCGTGCGGGTGTCGGCCGGGTCGATGATGCCGTCATCCCAGAGACGCGCCGTCGAATAGTAAGGGTTGCCCTGCCGCTCATACTGGGCTGTGATGGGGGCGGTGAACTCGACTTCTTCCTCGGGCGAGAATGTTCCACCAGCCTTCTCGATCTGCTCCCGTTTGACGGTGCCCAAGACCTGCGCGGCCTGGCTACCACCCATGACCGAGATTCGGCTGGCCGGCCAGATCCAGAGAAAACGGGGTGAGTAGGCGCGTCCACACATCGAGTAGTTGCCAGCACCGAACGACCCCCCGATCACAACGGTGAGCTTGGGCACTCGCGTCGTGGCGACGGCCGTGACCATCTTTGCTCCGTGCTTGGCGATTCCGCCCGCCTCGGCATCCGTGCCGACCATGAAACCCGAGATGTTCTGCAAGAAGATCAGTGGGATTCCGCGTTGATCGCAGAGTTCGATGAAGTGGGCGCCCTTCTCGGCCGATTCGCTGAACAGCACCCCGTTATTCGCGACAATTCCGACCCGATGGCCGTGGAGTCGAGCGAAGCCCGTGATGAGTGTCGTGCCGTATTCCCGCTTGAACTCGTGGAACTCACTGCCGTCAACGAGACGGGCGATCACCTCGTGCACGTCATACTGGCCGTGCACATCGACCGGGACGGCACCGTACAGCTCGCCCTCATCGACCGCGGGGGCGACGCTGTGGGCCACCTCCCACGCGGGCGGATTCGGCTCGGGCAGTGTCGCAACGATGTCACGCACGATCTGCAGTGCGTGCCGATCGTTTTCGGCCAGGTGGTCGGTGACACCAGAGACTCGGGAGTGCAGGTCGCCCCCGCCGAGCTCTTCTGCCGTCACGATCTCGCCGATCGCCGCCTTCACCAACGGCGGACCCCCCAGAAAGATGGTGCCCTGCCCGCGCACGATCACCGTCTCGTCGCTCATCGCGGGAACATACGCTCCGCCGGCCGTGCACGACCCCATCACCGAGGCGATCTGCGGGATCTTCGCCGCGGACATCCGCGCCTGGTTATAGAAGATGCGCCCGAAATGCTCGCGGTCGGGAAAGACCTCGTCTTGCAGGGGAAGAAAAGCCCCGCCGGAATCCACCAGATAGATACAGGGAAGCCGGTTTTCGAAGGCGATCTCCTGGGCCCGCAAGTGTTTTTTGACGGTCATCGGGTAGTAGGTGCCGCCCTTGACCGTGGCATCATTCGAAATGACAAGCACGTGGCGGCCGTGCACGAGGCCGATTCCGGCGATCAGACCGGCACCCGGGCTGTCGTCGTTGTAAAGCCCCGTTGCGGCCAGCGGGGCGATTTCGAGAAACGGGCTTCCGGCGTCGAGCAGTTCGTCGATGCGTTCACGGGGCAGCAGCTTTCCGCGCTCCTGATGCCGCTGGCGTGACTTTTCAGGCCCACCGAGTGCGGCGACGGCCACGCGTTCGCGCAGCTCGGCGACGAGGCGGCGCTGAGCCGTCGCCCGTGAGGCGAATGTGGTATCTGTCGGGTCGAGCCGACTCGTGAGTGTCTCCATCGACAGCTTCCGGCTAGTCAGTTAGTATTGATTAACTGAACTCAGGCTAGCCAGTCTGATCCCAGATGTCTAGAGGGGGCGCAGCGTGCCAGACTCCGATGCCGTCACCATAACCCTGCGCGGTCGGGCGAAAGCCGATCGGCGCCAGGCTTTGCTCACGGCCGCGGCGGTTCTCTTTGCCCGGTCCGGATTCAACGGCGTGAGCATTGACGACCTCGGTGCCGCGGCCGGGGTGAGCGGCCCCGCCGTCTACCGGCATTTCAGTGGCAAACAGGCCCTCCTCTCCGCGTTGCTCGTGGGGGCGAGTGAGGGGCTCCTCACCGGCGGTCGGGCCGTCGTAGACAGCGCGGCGGATGCGCCGGCCGCGCTCCGTGGGCTGGTGCGCTTTCATGTCGATTTCGCGCTGGCGAACCCCGACGTCATCCGGGTGCAGGATCGGGACCTGGCGAGCCTGGGCGACGCCGACCAGCGGAGGGTGCGTACCCTGCAGCGCTCCTATGTCGAGCTGTGGGTGACTGTGCTTGAACGGCTGAATCCGCAGGCCTCCGTACCCGCGTTGCGTCTGCGTGCCCATGCCACGTTTGGACTCATCAATTCGACCCCGCACAGCGTTTCGAGCTTGCACAGCGTTTCGAGCTTGCACAGCGTTTCGAGCTCGCACAGCGTCTCGAGCTCGCACAGCGTCTCGAGCTCGCACAGCGCGCCGCCCGCTGAGCCAGGCGGCATCCGCGCGCTGCTTGAGCAGATGGCGGTGGCCGCGTTGACGCCGCCCGCCAGCTGACCGACCGAACCGTGCGGGCCCGTTTCGAGGGGTCTCTACGCCGCCGTGGTGCAGACGCACAACTCGTTGCCTTCTGGATCGGCGAGCACCCACCAGTCGGGAGCGTGTTCGTCGGTCAGCAGCAGCCCTCCAGCCGCGACAATGTCGTGAACCCGGCCCGGCGCATCCGCCTGCGGGAGGTAGACGTCGAGGTGGATGCGGTTGCGATCGGTGCGCGCGATCTGCATGTGTTGGAACCAGATGCGCGGTGAGCGGCCGAGTGGGTCGACCAACTCGATGCCGTCGTCTCCGGACGATTCGAGGTAGCCGAGGCCCACCCGCCAAAACGGGATAAGGGCGCCGGCGTCGGTGCAATCGATGGCAATGTCGTATCGGGCGGGCAGTGCAGTGGCCGGTGTCGCACCCAACTCATCGGCAATCTCCTGGATGCGCCCGGCGAGGTGCAGGTCACGCTCGGTCACCCCCGCGGCGTCGTGCGAACTCAGCGCAAATCCCACGCTTCCCCAGCCCAGGGTGACGTCGGGGTGGTGGTTCATCGTCTCGGCCGCCTGCCCCACACGGGTGACCAGCGCGAGCGCCGATACGAAGTCTGCCGTGTGGAACGTGGCATGCAGGATCCCGTCGAAATGCACGAACGCGGTGCCGCACACTGCGTCTGCGGTGTCGGCGGGGGTCAGCGTTTTTTCGGGCGTCATGGCTTCACTCTGCTCCGGCATCAGACCATCGTCAACACACGAGCCGGGTTCGACAGCACTCGGGCGATGTCGATCAGCACGCGTGAACCCTGCTCACCGTCGACCAGTCGATGATCGAAGGTCAAGCTAAGCGTCATCACCTGCCGCAGGGCGACCTCGCCGCGATACTCCCAGGGTTGACGACGGATCGCCCCCAGCGCCAGGATCGCGGCCTCACCCGGGTTCAGGATCGGAGTGCCGGCGTCGACTCCGAACACTCCGATGTTGGTAATGGTGATCGTGCCGCCGCGCAGCGCTTCCGGGGCTGTCCTGCCGGCCCGCGCGGCCTCGGCGAGGGTGCTCAGAGCCAGGCCGAGGGCACGGAGGTCGAGTCTCTCGGCATCCGGAATCGTGGGCACGACAAGCCCGCGGGCAGTGGCGACAGCGATGCCCAGATTCACGTAGTGGAACTGCACGATCTCAGCGGCTTCTTCATCCCACCGACTGTTCACCGCGGGCGTGCGCACGAGCGCCAGGCAGAGTGCCTTCGCCGCGACCGAGAGAATTCCGAGGTGCACATCGGCGAAGTCGATCTCGTGTTTCAGAGTCTCGAGGAGCTCCAGTGTGGGCGTCACATCGATGGTGAGAAACTCGGTGACCTGCGGCGCGGTGAACGCGCTCTGCACCATCGCCGCTGCGGTGAGCTTGCGCACACTTTTGATCGGACTGCGGGTTTCACGAGTTTCTCCCGGGGCGGCGGATGCCACGCCCTGAGCGGGCGAGACCGGCCGGGCACCCGTGCGGCGAGCTATTTCGGCCAGCACGTCGTCCCGACAGATCAGGCCGTCCGGCCCTGTTCCGGACAGGCTCGCCAAATCGATGCCATTCTCGCGGGCCAGGGCGCGCACGGGCGGAGTCGATCGGGGTCGTTCTCGTGCGGGCGCGTCTGAATCACCCGCAGGTGCGTCTGAATCACCCGTCGCCGCGGGCGCGACCGCAGCCGTGCCTCGACGCTCGCGGCGTGCCGGTTGGCCGATCGATTCGGCTGCCGCGCCGTAGCCGACAAGCATGGGCTCGCGCACGGGTTCTGTGACTGCAGGCGGTGCGGCATCCGTCACCTCGAACGAGACGAGTGGCTGGCCGACCTGCACCACGACACCGGTGGGCTGGTGCAGATCGACAACGACGCCGGTGTAGGGCGAGGGCAGTTCGACGACGGCCTTTGCCGTCTCCACATCGGCAATGTGCTGGTTGAGTGTGACGGTGTCGCCCGGAGCGATGTGCCAGGCGACGATCTCCGACTCGGTCAGTCCTTCGCCGAGGTCGGGAAGCGCAAAGACCCGGATCATGAGCGGCGTCCCAGCACACGGTCGACGGCATCGAGAATGCGATCGAGGTCGGGCAGGTGATGACCCTCCAACTTCGAGGGCGGGTAGGGGATGTCCCAGCCGGTCACCCGCAGCGGGGCCGCCTCGAGAAAACTGAAGCAGTGCTCGGTGACGGTCGCGATGATCTCTCCCGCGAGACCGCCGGAACGCACCGCCTCATGCGCGACCACGAGCCGGCCGGTCTTTCTGACCGACGCGTCGAGCGCGGCGTAGTCGATGGGTGCCAGGCTGCGCAGATCGATCACCTCGATCGAGATTCCGTCCGCGGCAGCCGCGAGCGCGGCATCCGTGGCCACCGAGACAAGCCCGCCGAACGTCGCCAGCGTCACATCGGTTCCCGGGGCGACGACGACGGCGCGCTCGAGCCCTGGCGCCCGATCCCCCGCCCGATCTGCCGCATCGAGGTCGACCTCGCCCGCAACGTGATAGCGACGCTTGGGTTCGAAATAGAGCACCGGGTCATCGCTGGCGATGGCCTGGCGAATGAGATCGTAGGAGTCCTGCGGGTTTGACACCGCAATCACCCGCAGGCCCGATGTGTGCGCAAAGTAGGCCTCCGGCGAGTCAGAGTGGTGCTCGGCTGAACCGATGCCCCCGCCGACGGGCACCCGGATCGTGATCGGCATCGTCATCGCCCCACGAGTGCGGGAGTGCATTTTGGCGACCTGCGTGACAATCTGGCTGAATCCCGGGTAGATGAAACCATCGAATTGAATCTCGCAGACCGGGCGGTAGCCGCGCATGGCCAGCCCGACCGCAGTGCCGATGATGCCGGATTCCGCCAGCGGGGTGTCGATCACACGCTGAGCCCCGAACTCGGCCAGCAGGCCGTCGGTCACCCGAAAGACGCCTCCGAGTGTGCCGATGTCTTCACCGAGCAGCAGCACCCGTGGGTCGTCGAGCAGGGCCTGGCGGAGGCCGGCCCCAATTGCCTTGGCCATCGTGAGTCTGGTCATGACTGGCTCCCGTGTGCATCGGTGAAACTTGCGAGGTACGCGGCATATTCAGCCCGCTGCGCTTCCAACGGCGCGAACGGTGTCGCGTAGACGTCGTCGAAGATGCTGAGCGGGTCAGGAGTCTGCAGAGCGATGCACCGTTCCCGGAGTTCGGCGGCCACGGCATCCGCTCGCGTGGTCGTTTGCTCCTCGATCTCGGGGGTCAGCAGGCCCTCGATTTCCAGGAGTAGCCGAAGCCGCAGAATCGGATCCTTCAGCTTCCACTCCTCCAGCTCGGCCGCATCCCGGTAGCGGGTGGGGTCATCGGCCGTCGTATGTGGGCCCATCCGATAGGTGACGGCTTCGATGAATGTCGGCCCGCCGCCCTGCCGCGCACGATCGAGGGCGAGGCGTGTGACCGCCAGTACCGCCAGCACGTCATTGCCGTCGACACGGATGCTCGGCACCCCGAATCCCGGCGCACGTTCGGCCAGGTTCACCACCGACTGCAGCCCGACCGGTTCAGAAATCGCCCACTGATTGTTTTGGCAGAAGAAGACGACGGGCGCGTGATAGCTGGCGGCGAAGACGAGGGCCTCGCTGACGTCGCCCTCGCTCATCGCACCGTCACCGAAGTAGGCGATCGCCGCGGAGTCCGTGCCATCGAGCGCAGCCCCCATTGCCCAACCGGTCGCGTGCAGGGTTTGCGCGCCGATGATGATCGTGGGTGAGGCCATACCGATCGAGTACGGATTCCAGCCGGCATGGCTGATACCGCGCCAGGCCCGGAGCAGATCGCCGAGATCGACGCCGCGGCACCAGGCCACGCCGTTCTCGCGGTAGCTGGAGAAGACGAAGTCGTCGGAACGCAGCGCGCGAGCGGAGCCGACCTGGGACGCCTCTTGGCCGAGCAGCGGTGGCCATAGGCCGAGTTCTCCCTGGCGTTGCAACGCCGTCGCCTCGGTGTCGATGCGGCGCACGACGACCATGTCCTGATAGAGGGCGATCAGCTGTTCGGCCGTGACATCGGCGACCCAGGAATCGCTCTCACCGGCGGAAACCCGTCTGCCGGCCGGGGTGATCATCTGCTCATACTCGACCTGAACCTCGCTCATGCCACACCTCGCTCAGGATGCATCCCCGCGTCGTTGCGGACGATGGTGTCTCTCGACCTCTCGTGAGCGTACGTCGGGCGCGCAGACCGCACAATCACGCCCGATTTGGTTGTGCATATTGCTCTGTTCTGCGCCGAAAGGCGGTGCTATGGTCTGGCACTATGCACAGCATTGATGCGACCGATAGCCAGCTACTGCGTGCGCTCATCGACGACCCGCGCGGCACATTCGTGGCGCTCGCCGGCACGCTCCAACTCTCCCGCAACACCGTGCAGGCCCGCATGACCCGACTCGAGGCCTCGGGCGTGTTTTTGTCATTCGATCGGCGCATCAACCCAGTGGCCCTCGGCTATCCGCTGACGGCCTTCATCGAGGTGCATGTTCAGCAGAAGCGACTCGCTCAGATCGTGGCCGATCTCGCCGGCATTCCCGAGATTGTGCAGGCGCACGGCATGAGCGGCACGACCGATCTGCTCGTACAGGTGGTCTGCACGGATGCCGACGATCTCTTTCGCATCGATGGCACGATTCTCGCCGTCGATGGCGTCGACCGCACGGCCACCTCGCTGGCGATGGGCGAACTGATCCCCTATCGGCTGCGACCGCTGCTCGATCGCATCTCGCCGCCGCAGGGTAGGTAGCGCGTCCGCAGGGCAGGTACGGCGAGCAGGCAAGCACAAGGGCCCGCCTGCCGAAGCAGAGCGGGCCCTTGCGTCTCACCGGCAGCCTGGCGAGAGGCGAACCGGGAGATCTTTCTGACTAGCCTTCGGCCGGAGCCTCAGCGTGCTCGGTGGTGGCGCCACGGCCTTCCGTGTCAGCACCTTCCTCGAGCACCGGGGCGAGCGAGAGCTTGCCACGGTCATCAATCTTGGTGATCTCAACGAGAACCTTCTGGCCGATGCCGAGCACGTCTTCGACGTTCTCAACACGCTTGCCACCGGCAAGCTTGCGCACCTCAGAGATGTGCAGCAGGCCGTCCTTGCCCGGGAGCAGCGAGACGAAGGCGCCGAATGCGGCGATCTTCACGACAGTTCCGAGGAACTGCTCGCCAACCTCGGGGTTGGTCGGGTTCGCGATGGCGTTGACCTGCGCACGCGCAGCCTCAGCCGACGGTCCGTCGACGGCGCCGATGTACACGGTGCCGTCTTCTTCGATCGAGATGTCGGCGCCGGTCTCGTCCTGAATGGCGTTGATCGTCTTGCCCTTCGGGCCGATCAGCTCGCCAATCTTGTCGACGGGGATCTGCACGCTGATCACGCGGGGCGCGGTCGGTGCCATCTCGTCGGGCTGGTCGATTGCAGCGTTCAGCACGGCGAGGATCGTCGTGCGGGCATCCTTCGCCTGGTTCAGCGCGCCGGCCAGGACCGAGGCAGGAATGCCGTCGAGCTTGGTGTCGAGCTGAATCGCGGTGACGAATTCGGCCGTACCGGCAACCTTGAAGTCCATGTCGCCGAGTGCGTCTTCGGCGCCGAGGATGTCGGTCAGAGCCGCGTAGCGGGTCTTGCCGTCAACGGTGTCGGAGATCAGGCCCATCGCGATACCGGCGACGGGTGCCTTCAGCGGCACACCGGCGTTCAGCAACGCGAGGGTCGATGCGCAGACGGAACCCATCGAGGTCGAGCCGTTGGAGCTGAGAGCCTCAGACACCTGACGGATCGCGTAGGGGAACTCCTCGCGCGTCGGCAGCACGGGAACCAAGGCACGCTCAGCGAGCGCTCCGTGGCCGATCTCGCGGCGCTTCGGCGTTCCGACACGGCCGGTTTCACCGGTCGAGTAGGGCGGGAAGTTGTAGTTGTGCATGTAACGCTTCTTGGTGACCGGGTTCAGCGAATCGATCGTCTGCTCAAGCTTGAGCATGTTCAGCGTGGTGACACCCAGGATCTGGGTTTCGCCGCGCTGGAAGATCGCCGAGCCGTGCACGCGCGGGATGACCGCAACTTCGGCGTCGAGCGGGCGGATGTCGGCCAGGCCGCGTCCGTCCATACGAATGCCTTCGTTCAGCACGCGGGTGCGCACAACCTTCTTGGTGACCGACTTGTACGCGGCACCGACCTGGTTGAGAGCGGAGGCGGGAAGCGTTCCGGCCTCGACCTGAGCCGCGATGGCATCCTTGACGCGAGCCTTGAGTGCGTCGTCAGCATCCTGACGCTCGACCTTGGCGGCGATCTGGTAGATACCCTTGAGCTCGTCCTCGGCCAGAGCTGCGACGGCGTCGTAGGTCTCCTGCTCGTAGGGCGGGAACAGCTTGAACTCGGCGGTCGGCTTGGCTGCGGAGGCCGCAACCTTCTGCTGAGCCTCGATGAGCTGCTTGATGAAGGGCTTCGACGCTTCGATGCCCTGCGCGATGACTTCTTCGTTCGGCTTGACGGCGCCGGCCTTGATCAGGTTCCAGGCGTTGTCGGTCGCTTCGGCTTCGATCATCATGATCGCGACGTCGTTGCCGTCATCGATCAGGCGACCGGCAACGACCATGCTGAACACGGCGTCGGCGAGCTGCGAGTGCTTCGGGAAGGCAACCCACTGGCCGGAACCCTTCTCATCGGGCATGAGGGCGACGCGAACGCCACCGATCGGTCCCGAGAAGGGCAGGCCAGCGAGCTGCGTCGACATGGATGCGGCGTTGATGGCCAGAACGTCGTAGAGCTCGTCGGGCGCGATCGCCAGAACGGTGACGACAACCTGGATCTCGTTGCGGAGACCGTCGACGAACGACGGGCGCAGCGGCCGGTCGATCAGGCGGCAGGTGAGGATGGCTTCGGTCGAGGGACGACCCTCGCGACGGAAGAAGCTGCCCGGGATGCGACCGGCGGCGTACATACGCTCTTCAACGTCGATGGTGAGCGGGAAGAAGTCGAAGTTGTCTTTCGGCTGCTTGCTCGCGCTGGTGGCGGAGAGAAGCATTGTCTCTTCGTCGATGTAAGCGGCGGCAGAACCCTGCGCCTGCTGGGCGAGACGCCCAGTTTCGAAACGGATGGTGCGCTTGCCGTACGTGCCGTTGTCAATAACGGTTTCGGCGAACGTGATTTCTGGACCTTCCAAGAGGTCTATCTCCTTTGTTTAGACTCGTTTGCCCGTATGGCGCGCGAGTGGAACAGAGAAGCAGGGAACAGGCAGAATCTCAGCCGAGACGATCTTTCATTGCCGCGCTAGTGCTGGCCACCAGTAGAAATTCACCATCGGGCCACCGGGCCTGTTGGGAAACCACCACCGAGGACCAGCGTCCTGCCAGCCTGCTCCATATTGTGCTTCAGTTCAGTCAACCCTCAGATCGACCGTGACCAGTCTAACAGAGGGCCCGTGTAAAACCCGGGAGCAGGCGTCACCGGGGGTAGCTGAGCCGCCGATTCACAGCCAGCACCGCGTCCTGCGGCAGCTTCACCACACGCCGGTCGTAGCTGAGCATCCCGTTCGTCTCGTCTTCAACATCGGAGAGTTGCGTGTAGACCGTGGCCGCAAGCCCGCGGGCGATGGCCGGGATGATCTCTGCCTCGTGAAGCCGGGTGAACGCCCTGGCCAGGGCAGCCGTTGTCGAAAACCGTTTGTAGCCGAACTCGCGTCTGCTCACGCTGTGCGCGGGCAAACGATGGCTGTAGCCGCCGTACTCCGAGAGCACCAGGGCCCGGTGAGCAGTCTTCTCGCGCAGCTTCGGCACGGTGAATTTGCGAAAGTAGACGTGCAGACTTGTCAGGTCTCCCCCGCCCTGATCGTGCCACCCGCTTGCGTGGTCGATCGTGCGGGTGGGGTCGAGTTCGCGCAGCACCCGGGTGGCCTCGAGGGCGTCGAATTGCCCCCAGCCCTCGTTGAACGGAACCCAGACGGCGATACTCGCCACGTTGCGCAACAGTGTGACTGTTTCGGCGAGCTCGCCCATCGCGTGGGCACGGGCGATGGTGTCGGTGCGGGCGAACGCCCGATAGCGCTGGTCGTTCCGGTGCTGCTTCGTGAGCACCGGCGCCGTGACGACCATCGGCCGGTAGCTGCCGCCCCCGTTGACCAGGTCTTGCCAGACCAGAATGCCGAGCCTGTCGCAGTGGTAATACCAGCGCAACGGTTCGATCTTGATGTGTTTGCGCAGCATCGTGAAACCAAGGTCTTTCATGGTCTGGATGTCGTGCACCATCGCCGCATCGGACGGCGCCGTGTACAGGCCGTCCGACCAATAGCCCTGATCGAGTACGCCGGCATGAAAGTAGGGTTCGCCGTTCAACAGCAGGCGGGGAATTCCTCCGGCATCCGGCCCCATGCCGAACGATCGCAACCCGACATAGCTGTCGACTCGGTCGTCGCCGAGAGTGACAGTGATGTCATAAAGAAAGGGCGACTCCGGGCTCCACAGCCGCGGTTCCGGCACGGGGATGCGCACCGGCACATCGGCCACGGCGTCGACCACGGCGACCAGCTCACCCTCCGCACGCACCTCGATGCGGCACGGCATCGCGGCCATCACGCTGACCGGCCCGGCGACGATCGAGTGCACTGTGACGTCGATGTGCGAGTCTTCGACGTTCGGCACCACACTCAGTCTGTCGATGCGCACGGCGGGGGTGCGTTCGAGCCACACGGTCTGCCAGATTCCCGATTGGGCGGTATACCAGATTCCGCCGCGCGCCAGCTTCTGCTTGCCGCGCGAGAGTTCGTTGGTGTCACTGGGGTCACGCACGACGAGGCGCAGGTCGGCACTGGCCGAATGAGCACCGGCCGAATGAGCACTGGCTGAATGAGCACTGGCTGGCTGTCCTCCGCTGGCGAGGGCATCCGTCACGTCAAACGAGAACGGCAGATAGCCTCCGGTGTGTTCGCCAAGCAGAATGCCGTTCAGCCAGACCTCAGCGTGCTGGTCGACAGCCCCGAAGTGCACAAGCACACGTTCGTCGGCGGTCGGCGTTACCGCCCCGGCGAGGGTGAACTGCCGGCGGTAGTGCAGATAGTCGGCGGGTTGCACCTGGCGCTGCACGCCCGAGAGCAGCGCTTCCGGAGAGAAGGGAACGACAATGTCGCCGTCGAAAACGTGCGGAGCGGCAGCCGTCTGAGTGATCGCGTACTGCCAGCGACCGTTCAGATTCTGGAAGCTGTCGCGCACCAGCTGCGGCCTCGGGTATTCGGGAAGGGGATTGTCGACATCGAGGGCTTCACCCCACGGCGTGAGAAGCGGGGTCAGAGCTGATTTCACTGCGCGGCCTTCCGCAGGAACCACACCGGAATCAGCACGACCAACACCATGAAGGCCGCGGCCAGGAAGATTCCGGGGGTCGGCACCTGCTTCATGACGCCGAGGTCTTCGTAGTACTCGTTGGCGCTGCGGATGACGGCGGCACCGATGAAGGGTCCGGTAAGCATGGGCAGCAGCACGGCGAAGAGCATGCGGATGCCTTGTACTGCTCCCGCTCGGTCGAGCGGAGTGTAGTCACGCACCGCAGCACCGATGGCCGCCACAGAGAGCATAAAACCTGCCATCATCACGATCCCGGCGACGATGACGAAGGTCGTGTCGCGCGCATAGAACATGAGCACGAGGCCGATCGCATAGAGCACGACGGCCGGGCCCAGAAACGCGAGCTTGCCGACCCGGTCGATGACACGCCCACCGAGCACACTCAGTGCTGCAGCGCCGAGCAAAACGATGCCGAGCACACGTGCGTATTCCTCGATCTTGAGGTAGCGCTGAATGTAGATGAGCAGGTAGGGCAGGAAGATCTGGCTGGCGATACCCAGCACGAGAACCACGAGAAAGGCGAGATATAGCCGGGGGTTGGCGCGCACGACGCCCGGGCGCAATCCGTAGACGATCGAGCGGAAGACTCCGTCATTGTGCAGACGGATGCCCGCCACGTCGCGCACCAGGAACCACGCGAGGATGCCGACGGCGATGATGGCCGTTCCGACGATGACGAAGAACGTCGGCCAGTCCCCGCGTGACGCGAAGCCGTCGACAGTGCCGAACACGATCAGAATCGACAGCAGCGGAAGTGCGGCGAGGACCGCCTCGACACGTCCTCGATTCGCGGCGCTTGTGACATCCGTCACCCAGGCCATGAATGCCGCATCGTTGGCACTCGAACCGAAGAAGCTCATCACACAGTCGAGCAGAATCACCGCGATGCCGGTGAGCACGATGGCGTCGGCAATCGGCGCGAACTGTTCGAAGCCCTCGACCGAGATCAGCCCGAAGGCCATCGTCGAGAGCCCCCAGAGTAAGTAGCCTCCCGCAATGAAGACTCGGCGGCGGCCAAGCCGGTCGCTGATCGCGCCGAATAGCAGTGTGGCCAGCGTGGCGGTGAGGGCGCTGGCCGCGACCATCGCGGCAATGACGGTGGGGTTGTCAGAAATCGTGTCGTAGACGAACACGTTCAGATACATGTTCTCGACGGTCCAGGCCAGTTGGCCCATCAGCCCGACCGAGACGAGTGCAACCCAGATCCGCGCACCCAACGCGGTCGAGGCGTGTGCGCGCACGGCCCCGGTCGATACCGCTGTCATCACCGTTGGGTCTCCCGGGGTGCCTGCCGTCGTTGGCCTACCGCGCGAACGAGAACCGCGTCGCACCGCCACACTCTATCGGTGACGGTGCGACGCCGTAAAGCCTCCTAGGTTGCAGCAAAACTCCCGGCGGGACTGAAAGAGGCGTCGAGCACGAACGGGTCAGGCACGAGGTGCGAGCGATCGCTGTGCACCATCAGCGCGGACAGTTCCCCTGCAGCACGGTGGATACGCTCCGGCAGCGTCTTCAGGGAGGCGCCGCCGCTGCCCCAATCTTCCGAGGCCGCGAACACCGCAGTGGGGACTACGACTGCGTGCAGGTAGGTGAACATCGGGCGGAGGGCGTAGTCGAGCGCAAGCGAATGACGTGCGGTGCCGGCCGTTGCCCCGATCAGCACGGGCATATCGGTGAGCGAACGATTGTCGATCACGTCAAAGAAAGTCTTGAACAGCCCGCTGTAACTGCTCGTGAAGATGGGCGTGACGGCGATCAGCCCGTCGGCCCCGGTGACGGATTCAATCACGGTGTCAAGTTTCGGACTCGGGAAACCGGTGAGCATGTTGTTCATGATGTCGGTGGCGATATCGCGCAGTTCAACGCTGAGCACCTCGGTTTCAATTCCGCGTTCGGCCAGGGTGGCCACGGTGGCTGCGGCCAGCTTGTCGGCCAGCATGCGGGTCGACGACGGCTGACTGAGCCCGGCAGAAATCACAGCGAGAGTGCGCGTCGTCATGATGAGGCCGCCCCGGATGCATCAGCGTGGGGAAGCCCGAACGCTTCGCCGCGCACAGTGGCTGCCTGGGCGAACTCCGCAGCCGCAGCCTCGTCGGCCGCCGCCGTGAGCGAGGCGTGGGTGGGGGCATCCGGGACATGGGCCGGACGATTCGTAGCGAACTCCGCGCGCAGGACGGGAATAACCTGCTCGCCAAGGATATCGAGCTGCTCAAGCACGGTTTTCAGCGGCAAACCGGCGTGGTCCATCAGGAACAACTGGCGCTGGTAGTCGCCGTAATACTCGCGCATGGTCGAGTAGCGGTCGATCACTTCCTGCGGGCTGCCGACAGTGAGCGGGGTCTGCTCGGTGAACTCCTCGAGGCTCGGTCCGTGGCCGTAGACGGGGGCACTGTTGAAATACGGGCGGAACGCGGTGACCGCATCCTGTGAGTTCTTGGCCATGAAAACCTGCCCGCCGAGGCCGACGATGGCCTGATCAGCCGAGCCGTGCCCGTAGTGCTCGAAGCGCTGCCGATAGTAACTGATGAGCTTCATGTAGTGCTCTTTGGGCCAGAAGATGTTGTTCGCGAAGAAGCCGTCGCCATAGTAGGCGGCCTGCTCGGCTATTTCAGGGCTGCGGATGCTGCCGTGCCAAACGAAGGGTGGCACACCGTCAAGCGGGCGCGGCGTCGACTGGAAGCCCTGGAGGGGCGTGCGGAACTGGCCTTCCCAGTCGACGACGTCTTCACGCCAGAGCTTGCGCAGCAGCGCGTAGTTTTCGATCGCCAACGGGATGCCCTGACGAATGTCCTTACCGAACCACGGGTAGACCGGGCCAGTGTTACCTCGTCCGAGCGTCAAGTCGACGCGACCGTCGGAGAGGTGCTGCAGCATGGCATAGTCTTCGGCGATCTTCACCGGATCGTTGGTGGTGATCAGCGTTGTGGCGGTCGAGAGGATGATCCTCTCGGTCTTGGCGGCGATGTAGCCCAGCATGGTGGTCGGACTGGACGGCACGAACGGCGGGTTGTGGTGTTCGCCAGTGGCGAAGACGTCCATCCCCACTTCTTCGACCTTCTGCGCGATTGCGAGCATGGCCTTGATGCGCTCGTTCTCGGTCGGTGTCTGACCGGTTGTGGGGTCGGTGGTGATATCTCCGACGGAGAAGATTCCGAATTGCATGTTCAACCTCTCGAACTTCAATGCGTTTGCATGTATATCGGATTCAACGGCGGATACCCGATTCCTATTCCCGCTTCCGCATCACACCACTGTGAGCGTGCATATGCTGCGTGATCAGCCAGGCGATACCGACGCCCAGCGCCGTACCGAGTGTGTTGGCAATGATGTCACGCAGATCACTCACGCGCGTGGGTAGAAAGAGCTGGCTGAATTCAATCATGCAACTCACCGCAAAACCGAACAGGATCGCGGCCCACCAGCGGCGTGCTCCCGACAGCAGCGCGATGAGTAGCCCGAGCGGCGCGAACATCGCGATGTTTGCGAGAAACTCAACCAGGCTGTAGCTGATCCATGCGGTGAACGGCGTGTTGGAGATGTGATCGATCAGCAGCCGCAGCCCGGAGGTCGAATCAGGGTCGAGCGGTTGCGGGCCGAGTGTGATGACGCCAATGACTGCGAGGTACGCGAGCGTGAGGGTGAGGAGAAGCGGGTGGCGGCGCACCACCCCATTTTGCCCCACCAGTTCCATCTGGCTAGCCCAGAAGCTCCAGCTTGCTAGCCCAGCAGTTCGGCCGCCAGCAACTCGAGCGCACGCATCCGTGCGGGTGAGGCGTCGCGCGGAGCACCGGCATACGCGGAACCGACAGGCTGCACCATGACCTCGTCGACACCGAACTCGACGGCCAGCGCCCGAATACGCGCGGCGGCCGCGCGCGGCTCGTCGACAATCCAGGATGCACTCATCCGCTCGATCATTTCCTGTTGCATCGGGGTCACCTCGGCCAGTTGCGCCTCTTCGACCGTGGCCAAGGGGCCGAGCGGCTGGCCGCTGCGCAGCTTCGCCATCTGCTGCATCTGTGGCAGCGCGAGCGCACGCGCTTCTTCCGCGGTGTCGGCGACCGACAGGTTGAGGGTGAGAAACGTGCGCGGCGCCTTCTCGGTCTCGCTCGGCGTGAATTCCTTGCGGTAGATGTTCAGCGCCTCGACCGTGCTCTCGCCCGAGAAGTGGTTGGCAAACACGTAGGGCAGGCCGTGTGCGGCAGCCAGGTGGGCCGAGTACTCACTCGAGCCGAGCAGCCAGACCGTGGGAACGCTGCTGGCGGCCGGAGTCGCTCGCAGGTCGTAGTTCTGTCCGCTGGTCAGGGCCAGACTCGCCCCATCCGGGTGCAGCAGTGCCAGAATGTCGCCGATGTTGCGCGGGAACGCATCCACCTCGCTCACCGCCCCGCTCGAGCGCAGCAGCGCTGAAATCACCGGGTCGCTGCCCGGAGCACGGCCGAGGCCGAGATCGATGCGGCCGGGGAATGCGGCCTCGAGCAGGCCGAACTGCTCGGCGATCACCAACGGAGCGTGGTTCGGCAGCATGACTCCCCCGGAGCCGACCCTGATGCGCTGCGTGTTAGCGGCGATGATGCCGATGAGCACGGGAGGGTTCGTTGAGGCGACCGCCTGCATGTTGTGATGCTCGGCCACCCAGTAGCGCTCGAAGCCGAGTACGTCGGCCTGCCGCGCGAGTGCGATTGTGGCGGTGAGAGCCTGAGCCGTCGTCTGGCCACGGCGAACGGGAATGAGATCGAGTACCGAAAGGCGGAGCGTTGTAGTCATCTCTGAGGCGAACCCGCCGAGCGCCCGTCTTATTCCGG
The DNA here is from genome assembly GCF_013410665.1 of Leifsonia psychrotolerans. Lineage (NCBI taxonomy): Bacteria > Bacillati > Actinomycetota > Actinomycetes > Micrococcales > Microbacteriaceae > Glaciibacter > Glaciibacter psychrotolerans. The sequence goes on from NZ_JACCFM010000001.1 coordinate 1,859,188, forward strand.
ACATCACAAAACGGACCGCCACCCGAAGGTGACGGCCCGTCTCGAAGAAGATCGCGTTGTCTTCGAAGACTGCGTATTAGCGACGCAGACCGAGGCGCTCGATCAGCGAGCGGTAGCGGTTGATGTCCACATCCGACAGGTAGCCGAGCAGACGGCGACGCTGACCCACCAGCAGAAGCAGGCCACGACGCGAGTGGTGGTCGTGCTTGTGCTCTTTGAGGTGCTCGGTGAGGTCCTTGATGCGCTGCGTCAGCATCGCGACCTGAACCTCGGGGGATCCGGTGTCACCTGGGTGGGTTGCGTACTCTTCGATGATCGCCTTCTTGGCATTAGCTTCAAGTGCCATAGTTGGTATCCCCTTTTCTCTCATTGCGCGGTGCCCGGGGCAGAATGCCTGGGCTCTCTTTATCCGCGGCCGATTAGACGGCAACCTGAAGAGTTTAGCAGAGATACGGATGTCCAACCCACTCGATCACGCACCGCGGCGATTCATTTTGTGCGTTTGGCTTCGCGGGACAGCTGGGTCAGGTCCCGGCTGAGCTGCCGAAGACGCTTGGCACGGTGCTGCGCGTACTCGGGACCGGTATCAAGCTCAACACCATGGCCATCGCTGGCGAGCGTCGGCCAATCCCGGTCGAGCTTCGCCGAGATAGCGAGGGCGATGTCGGTCCAGGCGGCGTCGCGAGCACTCTCAATGAACCCCGCGATGTAGTCGTCGTCATCGCGCAGTGCTTGCAGCCGACTGGCTACCGTGGAGTGAACATCTTCGCGGCGCTTGAGGTTCGCGGTATCGCCCTCGGTGTAGTCGTGCTGATGTTTGCTGAGCGCGACCCGCCCCTCCGCGGCTTCGCGCTCTTCCCAGGCCAGGCGGGCCGACTCCTCTGATTCCTCGACAATTTCGTCGAGCACGTCGCGAGCCGCGTCGGTATAGTCCGCGGGATCGTAGGCCCGCGAGTTTCTGAGCACTCCGATGATGATCTGGTTCTTCAGTGCCATGCGGGCCGCGAACCGGGCGAGCATTATGCTCTCGGAGACCATGTCTTCGAGGCTGGCCGGCGCAGCCTGGGGCAGCGTCGAGAAATCAAACGGCTTGGAGACCGGCTTCTTTCTCCGAAACCACATGTGCCGCTCGCTCCCCCTCATGCCGGGTCTAACAAGGCCGGGTCATCGATGATCGGGTTCGAGCTTATCGCGGGCCGGTGAACGTCAGGTGCTGGTACCGGCTCTGCCCGGGAAGAGTTCATCCAATTCAAGCAGCTGTTCAGCGTGCCGCTGGTCGACTCAATTTCATACTCAGAGCGGCGAAAAACTCCTGGAGTTCCCTGAACGGGAGTGGCACTGTGATGGTTTGAACTTCGCGCGCACTGATGTTCGCCATGCCGACGATGCGCGCGTGACCAGGTTCACCGCGCATACCAGAGGCCGATGCGTATTCGGCGCCCTTGCGCCTCGCAACGCGCAGGAGTAACCCAGCGATATGACCGCTCTGTCGTTGCGCCGCTTCGCGATCGTTTTGCTCTGGATCTACGTCGTGCAGTTCATCGCGGGCATGACCCTGAACCTTTTTGTGGCCCTGCCCGCCTCGCATTCCGGCACGACCGGAAACGAGTACTTCAGCCGATCCTTGGCCAGTCTGATCTGGGCTCTCACCGGTCTCGGCGGGCCCGTGCTCTTTCTTCACGCACTGATCGGGGTCGGGCTTGTGCTCGGCTCACTCGTGCTGTTCATTTTCAGTTGTCGCATAGAGCGGGCACGGTGGCGCTGGGCGAGCGGCATCACGTGCTTCTTCACCATCGGGGGCCTCTTCAACGGCCTGAGTTTTCTGGACTATACCGAAGACGTCAGCTCGGCCATCATGGCCGCATGCTGGCTGGTCGCAATCGGTGCACTGGTTTTCGTTCTTGTGGCGCCACCCGCCCTCTCAGTGGTTGACTGACCCGGTGATCAGCACACTGGGTTCACCGTTCACACGGCTCACACCGGATGCCGCCGGCCAGCTTCTCGAGGCACACTGGGGCATCCGCGCCACCGACCTCACCCGTCTCGATACCGAGAATGACGATACCTATCGGGTGCTCACGCGGGACTCAGACCGGTTCGTCCTCAAAATCGCCCGCCCCGACGACGACGCGGCACAGATCGAGTTGCAGTGCGCGGCACTCGCCCACGCCGGTCGACGCGACCCGTCGCTCCCGCTCCAGCGCGGCATCCGAAGCACCTCGGGCGAGCTCCTCCCCCGTCTCGCGCTGCCGAACGGTGAGGTGCGCATCGCGCGCGTGCTCAGCTATCTGCCGGGCGCGCTGTTGCAGAGCACGCCATGCACCCTGGAGCAGCTTCACGCCGTCGGGCTGTCACTGGCCCGCCTCGCGCGCGCCCTCGAAGACTTCGACCACCCCGCAGCGCACCGCGAGTTCCCCTGGGATCTGCACCGTCTCGCCGCCCTCGTCCCGAAACTCGACTGCGTCGAAGACCCGGGGATTCGCGCCGAGCTCAGCATCGTGCTGCAGCAGCTACTCACCCTGACGCTGCCGCTTCTGAAGTCTCTTCCGCGCCAGGTCGTTCACAACGATTTTCACGGCGGCAACGTGATCGTCGACCGAGCCGCACCCGCATTCGTCACCGGCATTCTCGACTTTGGCGACACGGTGTCGAGCTCTCGGGCTGCCAATCTTGCCGTGGCTATGTCGTACGCGGCCGGCTACCTCTCCGGCGAGCGCGAGGCCGACCCATGGACGGCAGCAAACGCGCTGCGCGACGGCTACCTCGAGGTCGACCCGCTCACCGAACTCGAGCTCGAGCTGCTGCATCCGCTCGCCGTCGGCCGGCTGCTTCAACGCTTCGTACTCGGCAGTTGGCTGGCCGCGTCAGACCCCACAAATGCGCCCTACACGGCCCGCGCCCTCGATGCCACCCTGCATCAGTTCCGGCGTGTGAGCCACACGATCTATCCGGAAGGACGTCTCTAGTGGTCGGCCCGAGCAGTTACTTCACCCCCAGCCGCATAGACGAGCTTGCTGCCGAACAGCGCGAGCTTGTCGGTCGGCGCGAGCGACTGCTCGGCAACGCCTATCGCCTGTTCTACGATCAGCCGGTCGAGATCGTGCGCGGCTCCGGCACGCTGCTCTATGACGCTGACGGCACCGAATACCTCGATGTCTACAACAACGTTCCCTCGGTCGGTCACTCGCACCCGCGCGTCGTGGAGGCAATCGCCCGGCAGGCTGCACAACTCAATACGCATACGCGCTATCTCAACCGCGGCATCGTCGACTATTCATCCGACCTGCTCGCTACTCTGCCCGACGGCCTCGACAACGCCATGTTCACCTGCACCGGGTCCGAGGCGAACGACCTTGCCCTGCGCCTCGCGAAGGCCGTCACCGGGCATGCAGGCGTCATCGTCACCCGCAACGCCTATCACGGCGTCACCACCGAAATCGCGGCAATCTCCCCCTCACTCGGCGGCCTCGACACCGTCGCGCCCTGGGTGCGCGTCGTCGAGGCACCGGTGGGCGACGGACTCACATTCGTGCGTCAGGTTGCCGCCGCAATCAACGAGCTGCGCGACAGCCCACACGGACTCGCGGCAGTGATCGTCGACACAATCTTCGCCAGCGACGGTGTGCGGCCCGCACCGACAGCGCCGGGCTCCCCCGGCTTTCTCGCCCCGGTCGTCGCCGCAGCGCATGCCGCGGGCGGCCTCGTCATCGCCGACGAGGTGCAGGCCGGGTTCGGTCGTTTGGGCAGTTGGTCGGATGCTCCACACAGGTTCGCCGAGCCGGCATCCGGCCTCTGGGGGTTCAGTCGGCACGGCATCGTGCCCGACATCGTCACACTCGGAAAACCGATGGGCAATGGCATGCCGATTGCGGCGATGCTCGCCCGGCGTGACCTCGTCGACGAGTTCGGTTCCCGCATGCGCTACTTCAACACGTTCGGCGGCAACCCGGTGTCAATCGCCGCGGCGCAGGCCACGCTGAACATTCTGCGCGACGAACAGCTGCCCCTGAACGCGCGCCGGGTGGGCGACTCTCTTCGCGCACAGCTGCGGGACCTCGCGCACACCACCCCGGAACTCGGTGAGATCCGCGGGGCCGGCCTGTTCATCGGCATCGACATCATCGATGCTGACGGCCGCCCTGATGAAGCTCGCACGATCGCTCTGCTCAACGAGCTACGCCGCCGACACGTGTTGATCGGCGCATCCGGTCTCGCCAACAGCACCCTCAAGGTGCGCCCCCCGCTGCTGTTCAGCCCCGCAGACGCCGACAGGTTCCTCACCGAGTTGGCCGGCGCCGTGCAGGCGGTGCGGGGCTCATCCACGTCGGCATCGGGGACGACACCGCGCGGCCGAGCGAGCGAACAGATCTAAAAGATCCGAAGAGGAATTTCTGCCGGAGCGGCGAGCAACTCTTCGATTTCGTCGTCGAGCCGCACGAGCGTCAGCGACGCCCCGGCCATGTCGAGCGAGGTGCAATACTCGCCCACATAGGCGCGACCCACGGTGATCCCCTTCTCCGTCAGCCGGTCATGGGCGCGACCGAACAGAATGTAGAGCTCACTGATCGGGGTGCCACCCAGGCCATTGATCATGAGAGCGACACGGTCGCCCGATTGGTAGGGCAGGTCGTTCACGACTGCCTCAAGCAGCTCGTCGACGATCTCATTCGCACTCGCCAGCGTGGCCCGCCGCCGCCCTGGCTCGCCATGGATGCCGACTCCCATCTCCATCTCGTCCTCGCCGAGCTCGAACAGGGGCGAACCCTTTGCGGGCGGCGTGCATGAGGTCAAGGCCATGCCCATGGTGCGCGTGACGCTGTTGACCTTCTCGCCGATCCGCACAACCTCGTCCAGGTCGGCGCCCGACTCGGCCGCAGCCCCGACGGCCTTTATCACGAAGAAGTTGCCGGCCACCCCACGTCGACCCACGGTGTAGGTCGAGTCTTGCACCGACACGTCATCGTCAATGAACAGGGTTTTTACTGTGATTCCGTCGGCCGCGCTCATCTCCTGCGACATCTCGAAGGCCATTTTGTCGCCGGTGTAGTTGTTCACCAACAGCAGTACGCCCTTCGGCGATGCCACGAGCTTGGTCGTCTCATAGACGTAGTCCATCGGCGGGGCGGCAAAGATATCTCCGGGACAGGCTGCGTCAAGCATCCCTTTGCCCACTAACATCACGTGTGCCGGCTCATGCCCCGAGCCCGAACCCTGCACGATCGACACCTTGTCTGACCGGGGAATGTCGGTTCTCATGATCAGGTTGTATTCGGGCACGTAGGTCACCGTGTCAGGGTTTGCCAGCGCGATGCCACGCAACATCTCGGGAACGTAGTGCTTCGGGTCGTTGACGAATTTCTTCATTTCGGGATGCTCCATTGCGGTGTCGGGTGTGCGGTGTTTGGCGTGCATTCGGATGCTCCGGGCCCGCGGGCCGGGGACCTACTGATTCGGCGTCTCGCCTGTCGCCCATTCGTCGTTCAGCCGTTCGAGAATGACCGCGATCGCGACGGCACCCGGATCGGGAGATCCGATGCTGCGTTCGCCGGTGTAGCTGGCCCGCCCGCGCTTGGCGATCATCCCCGTCGTTGCATCGGCGCTACGGCGCGCGACGAGCGCGACCCGCGACAGCAACGTGGCTCGGTCGCTGCCGTCCGCGAGCTCTGCTTCCAACGCATCGGTGGCCGGGATGAGCGCGTCGAGCAGGGTCTTGTCGCCGACGTCCGAGTTGCCGCGCGCCTTGATTCCTTCTGCGGCGGCACGCAACATGGCCACGACGTCGCCGCCGGTCAGCTCGGCCTTGTCGCGGACGGCGCCGGATGCTCGGAGAAATGCCGTTCCCCAGAGGGGCCCTGACGTTCCGCCCACGCGTCCGGCGATGATCATCGCCACTTTCTGGAGGAAGACCGAGGGACCGCTGCGGTCGAGGCCGTCCCATTCGGCCAGCACGATCTCGAACCCCCGAGCGAGGGAATAGCCGAAGTCGCCATCGCCCACGACCGCATCGAGGTCCCCGAAGGCGCGCTCGTTGTCGACGGCCGTCTGCGCGATGATCCGCACGACGAATTCCACGTCGGCCATGCTGGATTCACTCATCGGTCTTCCCGTCGTCCGCGCTGAGGATGGCTGATAAATCGGCCAGTGAGACGGCTTCGCCCGGGTGGAGTTCCAGCGGATCGTGCAGAGCAAACGCCCGCGGCCCGGCCGGGTCGCCGAGCGACGAGACCACGAGGGAGGCCCCAGAAAAGTCGTCGTTGACGGTGTAGCTGCTCACGGTCACGACCGTGCGGAGCCCCGCGGCGAGCGCAGCCCGCAGCCCGTTCTCACTGTCTTCGATGACGAGCGCGTCAGATGCATCGACTCCGAGTTCGCGCAGGGCCAGGAGGTAGATGTCGGGGGCGGGTTTCTTCGCTCGGACCGTATCGCCGGCGAACACCCGAAACCGGCCGGCCAACTCTGCACCGACCGAGTGAGTGAGCACAGCCCGCACGGATTCCTCAGCTGAGGTCGACGCAACGGCGAGGGTCCAACCGGCGGCCGCGGCATCCGTGACGATCCGACGGATCCCGGGCCGGGCAGGCAACACGCCGGCAGCGACCCGTTCGGTGTAGATCGCGGTCTTGCGCTTGTGCCAGGCGGCGACCGCATCTGCCCAGTCGCCGGGGTCGGCCGACAGCCCAATTTCGGAGGCCAACTCTCGAGTGAGCACGCTGTGCATTCGCTCCTTGCCGCCGCCAATCAGGACTTTCCGGGCATAATCGGCATCGCTCCAATGAACGGGCACCCCGAATTCAGCGAAGGCCTGATTGAACGCGGGCAGATGCCCGTCACGCTCGGTGTCCGCCAGGACTCCGTCGCAGTCGAAAATGAGCGCCGGCACCGGTTCAGGCCTTTCCTGCGCTGCCGAACTGCTCGGCGAGATTCCGGGTGAGGGCGACGATGTCGGTGCGCACGTGGCCAAAGAGCGACGGCGGATCCCATTTGTCGCGAGCCTCGGCATCCTTCAAGAAGGCCAGGTTTGACTTCATATAGGCGATCTTCAACGCCGTTGAGATGTTGACCTTGGCACAGCCCCGGGAGATCAGGTCGGCGAACTGCGCGTCGGTGAGCCCACTGCCGCCATGCAGCGCGATCGGGATCGGATGCGCAGTGACGATGTCGGTCACCCGTTGAAAGTCGAGAACAGGTTCGCGCTTGTACACGCCGTGCGCATTGCCGATGGCGGGGGCGAAGACGTCAACCCCGGTCGCTTCGATAAACCGCAACGAGACCTCGAGGCTCTGACGCGCCGCCTCGTCGCTGGAGCCGATGCCGTCTTCGACCCCGGTGATGGCCTCGATCTCACCCTCGACGTGTGCCCCGAAGGTGCGGGCCTGGGCGACGACCTCGATCGTCTGTCGTTGATTCTCTTCGACGGGCAGCAGAGAAGCGTCGAAGAGCACCGAGTTCCAGCCACGTTCGAGGCATTCGGTGATCACGTCGCGGTCGGGGCAGTGATCGAGGTGCAAAGCCACCGGAACATCGATTCCCGCCGTCATCGATTCCCACAGCGCAAAAAGCACCTGAGAGCCGATCGATTTCACCGTTTTCACCGAGGTCTGAACGATGACGGGCGACCGCGCCTCGACCGCCCCGTTCAGCACAGCCTCCATGGTCAGGTCGTTCACGATGTTGATCGCTGGAACTCCATAGCGCTGCGTAAATGCCGCATCGACGATGCTCTTCAGCGTGGAAACAGCCACGTCCGGCCTCCTTGCCCATGTTCTGCACATGGTAGGCCGGAACCCGAGTCCCAACAATGGCAGCGCCGGGCGCGCTCCCCGGGTGGTCAGCGCTCGAACACCAGCAGCGTCGACGTGGCGCTCGCGTAGACGCGACCGGTGGCATCCGTCAGCTTCGCCTCCGCGAAGGCGGCCCGGCGTCCGAACGAGATCAGCGTCGCCTCAGCCCGCACCGGACCGGTCTGGGCCGTCATCGCTCGGTGATATGACACCTTGAGTTCGAGCGTGGTGTAACTCTGCGTGGCGGTCAGTTTGGAATGCGCTGCACAGCCGCAGGCGCTGTCGAGCAAGGCCGCAGCATAGCCGCCGTGCACCGAGCCGATCGGGTTATAGGCGTGGTCTCCGGGCGTGCCCTCGAAAACCGCCCAGCCATCGCCGACGTCGGTCAGATTGAAGTCGAGTGATTCGGCGATGCCCGGGCGGCGCCCCGAGGCGATCAGCGCACGCAACTGCTCAATACCCGAGAGCCCGGGGCCGATTTCATCAATCAGGGTTCCGGACATCAGCCACGCCACCTCTCGATGTATGTCGCAACCTCGTCGAGAACCGCTTCTGAGCCGGCGTAGATGCCGTCGGCCCGAGGCCAGTGGCTGATCACATCGGTGAAGCCGTGCTCGGCGGCGCGACCAACGGCGTCCTCGAACGCGTCGGCGCTTGTCAGCGAGTAGCTGCCGCCACTGTCCAGCGACAGGTAGCGGTCGATGCTGAGCGGATCGCGGCCGGCCGCTTCGGCCGCGTCGCCCAGGCGCGCCACGAGTGTGCCGACGGCCGCCCACCACGCGTCGCCGACGACACCGTCGGCACCGGTCGTCACCCACCCCGAGCCGAAACGTGCCACCACTCCCAAGCCACGAGGCCCATTCGCGGCGATGACGAAGGGCACTCGGGGGGCGGTGACCGGGCGGCCGACCATTCTGGCGTTGACCGCATTGAACCAGGCGCCGTCGACGGATATCCCTTCGCTGTGCTCGCCCTCGTACCTCAACAGCAGGTCGAGGGTGCTGACGAACTCCTCAAATCGCTCGTGCCGCTCGCCCGGCGTCAACTCCGGTTGCCCCAGAACAACGGCGTCGAACCCGGTCCCGCCGGAGCCCACACCGAGCAGAAACCGGCCGCCTGAGATGTCGTCGAGCGTGGCGACCTCCGTGGCGAACGGCACGGGGTGCCGGAAGTTCGGCGACGAGACGAACGTGCCCAGGGTGATCCTCGACGTGACGACGGCCGCCGCCGTCAGCGTCGGCATCGTCGCGTTCCACGGCTGATCGGCGAGAGTGCGCCAGGAGAGATGGTCGTAGGTCCACCCGTGGTCGAAGCCGAGTTCTTCGGCGCCGAGCCATTTTCGGCGTGCCTCGACCCACGGGTCTTGCGGAAGAATCGTGATTCCAAATCGCATGCTGCGAGTCTAATCTCTGGGTCTTGTCAGCACGCGGTGGCAGAATCGTCCCATGAGCGTCGCCGCGCACACCCCGGTTCAGTGCGGCATCGTGCCGCCCCAGCTCCTGGTGCGTGTGGCCAGACAGGGCGATCCCCGTTTTGCCGGCGCTGCCGCGGCGGCACGAGACTCCTTGCTTTGCGACGAGGCTTTCCGTGACACACGGCGGGCAGCACCCGTGCAGCACCTCGATCAGGGCCTTCATCGCCCCGGGGCTGCGCCACGCTCCGTCTGGAACGCTCGTGGGAGCGAGTTGCTCCCCGGCATCCAGGCCCGCACCGAGGGAACTCCTCCCACCCCGGATGCCGCGGTGAACGAGGTCTATGACGGCCTCGGCTCCGCCCGCGTTCTGCTCTGGAACGCCTTCCACCGAGACTCCCTCGACGACCACGGAATGCCACTTCGTGCCACCGTTCACTTTGCTTCCCACTACGACAACGCGGTCTGGGACGGCTCACGGTTCGTGTTCGGCGACGGAGACGGCCAAGTCTTCGCTCGATTCACCCGCTCGCTCTCGGCCCTGGGCCATGAGTTCGGGCACGCGCTCGTGCAACAGACCGCAGATCTGGACTACCTCGGGCAATCGGGCGCGCTCCACGAATCACTCGCCGACGTGTTCGGTTCACTCGTCGACCAATATGCGCACGGCCACAGCGCGGCCCAGGCCACCTGGTTGATTGGCGAGGGCCTGTTCATCGACGAACTCGACGCCCACGCCATCCGCTCGCTGAAGGCTCCGGGAACCGCCTACAACGACGATGTTCTCGGCAAAGATCCGCAGCCGAGCAGCATGGCCGACTACGTCGAAACGGATGACGACAACGGCGGTGTGCACCTGAATTCTGGCATTCCGAATCGGGCTTTCTTTCTGGTCGCAACCTGGCTCGGCGGCAACGCGTGGGAGGCCCCCGGGCAGATCTGGTACAACACCCTCACGGCTGGCACTCTCGCCCCGTGTGTCGACTTCACCGGTTTTGCGCGGGCAACGACGCGGACCGCGTCGTCGATGTTCGGTGAGGGATCGACCGAGCACACGGCCGTGGCTGCGGCCTGGCGCGAGGTGGGCGTGGTCGCTTAGCGTGGCCGGTTAGAGAGGGCGCTTAGCGACGGCGTACGTGCGACTGCAACAGCGCCAGTACTGCGGCAGCGTAGGCGCCTTCGGCCGTTGAAGCCTCATGGCTGACCGGCTCCGAGTGAATTTCCGAGATCACGCGAAACGTCTCGGGTCCGTCGTCGATTTCGCGCTGTAATGACGTGAACCCACGCCCGAGCAGCAAGCGCAATTGGTCCTCTCTCGGCAACCACAGTGCGTCCTCGAGCGCCAACGAATCCAGGGCCCATTCGGTGGTGCCGTTGAATCCCAGAATCGTGCCGGTGTCGAACTCGTGGGTTTCGATGGCCATATTGCTCACCGTGAACACGTCGTTCTCGAATCCCGGCCGCTCAATGCTGAAGAAATCGCCCGAAACCGGATGCCAGGTCAGGCCAGCCAATCGCAGGGCCCGGGCCACATCGATGGAGATCATTCCCCATTATCTGCACCGACGGTAGCTGCGAGGCAAGGCCATCCGACAAAAAGTGACGACGCGGCCCCGAACGCTGGTGGCGGTATCGGGGACGCGCCGTAAGTGGCGAGCCGTGCGTGGCGAGCCGTGCGTGGCGAACCGGAGCGGTTAGCTGACGCCCAGCAGATCGATCACGAAAATCAGCGTCTTACCACCGAGGTGGTGGCCAGACCCCGCCGGGCCATAGGCCAGGTGCGGCGGAACCACGAGCTTGCGACGTCCGCCGACCTTCATGCCGGGGATGCCCTGCTGCCACCCAGCGATCAACGAACCGAGGGGGAAGTTGATCGACTGGCCGCGACCCCACGAGGAGTCGAACTCTTCGCCGGAGTCATATTCGACACCCAGGTAGTGCACGTCGACCTTCGCGCCGGGGGCCGCTTCTGGGCCTTCTCCGACAACGATGTCAATAATCTCGAGGGCTTCGGGAGCCGGTCCTTCAGGAAAGTCAAGTTCGGGTTTTGAGTTCAAATCAGTCATTGTTCCATCAAAGCGGATTCAGCGGCCGCACGCACATTCAAAACAATTCCTTGCTTAATCGTCACCGACGATGCACCATTTTAAGTAGACAAACCCGCCGTCCCGGATCGCTTGTCGGCAGTGCCACACGACCGGGCGGCGGGTTTTCTGCTGCTCCCGTACCGGCGTCTCCGGGCCTAGATCACGCCCTGAGCGAGCATCGCATTTGCCACTCTCGTGAACCCCGAGATGTTCGCACCGAGCACGTAGTTGCCCGGCTCGCCGTACTCTTCGGCCGTCGCCGCACAGCTCTCGTGGATGCCGCGCATGATGACTGCGAGGCGTTCCTCGGTGTGCGCGAAGCTCCATGAGTCGCGCGAGGCGTTCTGCTGCATTTCGAGGGCCGAGGTGGCGACGCCGCCGGCATTGGCCGCCTTGCCCGGAGCGAAGAGCACGCCGGCTTCCTGGAAGACACGAACGGCGTCGGGAGTACAGGGCATGTTGGCGCCTTCGGCCACTGCCCGCACCCCGGTGCTCGCCAAAAGCCGAGCATCTGCCTCGTTCAGTTCGTTCTGGGTGGCGCAGGGCAGCACGACATCGATGCGGGTCTCGCCTGCGAGCGACCAGATGTTGCCGCCGGCACGATAGTCGGAGGCAGTGCCACGCAGTTCGGCGTACTCAGAAAGACGACCGCGACGGTTTTCTTTGATCTCCTGCAGCAGCTCGAAGTCGAGGCCGTCCTTGTCGTACACGACACCGGCAGAGTCGGAGCAGGCCACGACGATCCCGCCGAGCTGGTGCACCTTTTCGATGGCGTACAGCGCCACGTTTCCTGAGCCCGAGACGAGCACACGAGCACCGTCGAAGCTCTCACCACGCGTGGCGAGCATCTGCTCGGTAAAGAAGACCGCACCATAACCGGTGGCTTCGGTGCGCGCACGTGATCCGCCCCAGCCCACGCCTTTACCGGTGAGAACACCGGACTCATAGCGGTTGGTGATGCGCTTGTATTGGCCGAACAGGTAGCCGATCTCACGTCCACCCACCCCGATGTCGCCCGCCGGAACATCCGTGTACTCGCCGATGTGGCGGTACAGCTCAGTCATGAAGGACTGGCAGAAACGCATGATCTCAAGTTCGGACTTGCCCTTCGGGTCGAAGTCGCTGCCGCCTTTGCCGCCGCCGATGGGCATGCCGGTGAGTGCGTTCTTGAAGATCTGTTCGAAGCCGAGGAACTTGACAGTCCCGAGCGTCACCGAGGGGTGAAACCGCAGGCCCCCTTTATACGGTCCGAGAGCCGAGTTGAACTCCACACGAAAACCGCGGTTGATCTGCACACGGTTCGAGTCGTCGATCCACGGCACCCGAAAAATAATTTGGCGCTCGGGCTCGCAGATGCGCTGCAAGATTGACGCGTCGGCGTACTGCGGGTGGCGAACCACAACGCGGCCGAGCGATTCGAACACCTCGCGGGTGGCCTGGTGAAACTCCACCTCACCGGCGTTGCGAAGCAGAACCTCATCAAAGACATGCTGGATTGCAGGGTCGATCGTGTTCATATTTTGCATCTTTCTCACAGTCAAGCCTCAAGAGTACAGCCCCAATTCAGGCTCGCCCGTCACGTGCCGTAGCCTAGAGAAGTGAAGTTTGCGCATTTAAGAGTTGAAGGTCAGTCCGTTCCCCGCCTAGCCGTGACCCAGGAAGATTCGGCACTCTTCCTCGACGAGATCATGGATGACGCACCTCGCGACCTCCAGGACCTCCTGGAGAAGGGGCCCGACGAGTTCAACCGCGTACGCGCTCTCGTCACCCATTCGCTTGTGCATGGCGCAAGCGTGACGCCGCTCGAGACGCTGCGTCATTCCTCCGCCGTTCTTCGCCCGCCGCAGATCATCGCGATCGGCGCCAACTATGCCGCGCACTCCTCCGAGCTCAAACTGCGCTCCGAGACCGCGGCGACGATCTTCTCGCTCTGGCCGAACTCCCTCACCGGGCACGAGTCGACCATCAGCTGGCCGGCCGACCTGACCCAGGAGGTCGACTACGAAGCCGAGCTCGGTGTCGTGATCGGTCGCGCCGCCCGCAACGTGTCGGTGGCGAATGCGCTCGACTACGTCTTCGGGTATACCGTCGTCAACGACATCACGGCCCGCAACTTGCAGTTCTCCGAGGCGCAGTGGTCACGGTGCAAGTCGTTCGATGGCTTCACACCGACCGGTCCGGTCGTTGTCACCGCCGATGAGATCGGTGATCCGCAGGATGTCTGGCTGACCACCCATGTCGACGGTCGCATTCTGCAAGATGCCTCGAGCGGTGACATGGTGCGTACCGTCGCCGAGATCATTTCGTACCTGTCGAAGACCGCTACTTTGCTACCGGGCACGCTCATCTCGACGGGCAGTCCGGGTGGTGCCGGCTACAGCCGCAAACCGCAGGTGTTCCTGCGCGATGGGTCAACCGTGACGATCACGATCGACAAGATCGGCATGCTCACCACGCACTGTCGCGAGATCTAGCGGCGCGTCATTCGTCGGTCCTTCAGCTCGAGAATTCTCGCCGCTCAGGCGTAGGATCCCCCTAGGCCCGGTGTGCCTCGGGGAGGTTGACAATGGTCACCATTTCGGTCGTCATTCCCTCCTACAACGACGCGTGCTTTCTGGCGGCAGCACTCGACGCACTGGCCGCGCAACTGCGACCTGCCGACGAGATCGTCGTCGTCGACAACGGGTCGACCGATGACACGTCCGACGTCGCGCGCGCCGCGGGCGCTCGTGTCGTCGTCGAACCGTTGCGCGGAATCTGGCCCGCGGCCTCGGCGGGCTATGACGCGGCATCCGGCGATCTGATCGCCCGTCTCGACGCCGACTCGCTGCCGCCCGTTGATTGGCTGGCGCATATCGAGGCGGAGTTCGTGCTGTCCCCTGAGCTCGGCGTACTCACCGGGCCGGGCGAGTTCTACGATTGCACCCCGCTCGTCGCAGCGCTCGGTGAAGGCCTCTACATCGGCGGCTACTTCTGGTTCATGGGCTGGTGGCTCACTGAGCCGCCCATTTTCGGGTCGAATTTCGCCATGAGGCGCACGGTCTGGCGCGAGGTGCGCGGGCGGGTGCATCGCCGCGACGGAACGGTGCACGACGACCTCGATCTCAGCTATCACCTCGACCCCGGCGTGGTGGTGGTCTACGACCCGACCCTCCGCGTGGGGATCTCTGCCCGTCCGTTCAACACATGGAGCGGCTTCTCGCGGCGACTGAACTGGGCGTTTCGCACCATCCGCATGCATTGGCCGGACGAGTCCCCGATGCGCCGACGCATCGCCCGTCGGGCGCTGCACTCGGCCGCGTCACACAGCCAGGCCTGACGCACTATGCTCAGGCCGACCTCGACTCGGCCCGCGCGTACAACGCCACGAGGTCGGCTGCCAGCCGGTGCGGAGTGGTTTCGCACGGGCTGTGGCCTGTGGGGTACTCGCGATACACGGCACCGATCAGTTCGGCATTCTCGCGCTGCAGCCGCGTCGGCCAGATGTCATGTCGGCCCACGGCGACGAGGAGTGGGATGCCGCTGTCGACGAGTTCGCGCCTCCGGTCTGGCGCGTGTTTCATCAGTCTGACGATCTCGTCAACACTGCGCCGGGAGGTGAACTCGAACCGTTCGCGGACCAACTCCACGCGTCCGGGTGTCGCTCGGTTCAGGTTTGCGCTGACACCCCAGATCAGCAGGCCCGCAATGCGATGCGGCGTGGTCAGATAGCTGAGCGGACCGATCCAGCTCACCCCTCGAAACGACTGTCCCGGCTGTGGTGGAACTCCGAGAAATGCGACTGAGGCAAAGAGTTCTGGCGCAGCCACGAGGGCTTCTTGCACGACGAATCCCGCAAACGAGTAACCGAGAACGTGGGCGGGAACCGTTCCCGCGTGAAGGAAAGCGAGCAGGTCGGCGACGAAGAAGTCATAGTCATAAGACTCACCGGCCGGCGCAGCGGCGGCGGCTGACCCGTATTGGCCGGCCAGGTCATAGCTTTCGACGTAGTAGCCCGCCGCCGCCAGAAGCGGACCGAGCAGAATAAAGTCTTCTTTCGAGCCGGTCGCTCCGGGCACGAGCACCACCCGCGGGTGCGTGGGATTGCCGAACGCGACGGCCGCGAGCGATCCGCTTGGCGCATCGAAGCGGAAGGACCGTGACCCGGCTGGCAGCGTCTGCCAATCGACATCGGCCAGGTCCGCGTCAAGCGCGTCGAGGGACTCCGCATCACCGGCGTCGGGTCGACGGGCGCAACGCCGTTGCCACATGGTCACGGATCCAGGCTACTCCCGGGTTCCGCCATCCGTCTCGGCCGTCGCGCCCGCCCCGGCCGCTATTCGATGATGGGAATTGTGCTGGAGGCCGTCGGCGAATCGGCCTCCATGCCCGACAGTCGCGCCGGCTCCAGCTCACGCATGACGTCTTCACGGCTCATCAGTTTGGCTTCGACGACGAGGTCGGCCACGTTGCGCCCGGTCAGCAAGGCGGTCTGGGCCAGGGCCGCCGCCGCCGAGTAGCCGATGTGCGGAATCAGCGCGGTGATCACGCCGACGCTCGAGCCCACCATGGCGCTCAGGCGGTCTTCGTTGGCGGTGATGCCGTCGATGCAATTCACCCGCAACGTCCACATGGCCTGGGTCATCCAGGCCAAGCTCTGCAGCAGCGAGTGCGCGATGACGGGCTCGAAGGCGTTCAGCTGCAGCTGGCCTCCCTCCGCGGCCATCGTCACCGTGACATCGGCTCCGGCAACAGCGAACGCGACCTGGTTGACGACCTCGGGAATCACCGGGTTGACCTTGCCGGGCATGATCGACGAGCCGGCCTGCTTGGGCGGCAGGTTGATCTCGCCGAACCCAGCCTGCGGTCCGGAGGAGAGGAGGCGCAGGTCGTTGCAGATCTTCGACAGTTTGATCGCGCTGCGCTTGAGGTTTCCGCTGAACGACATGAAACTGCCCGCATCGCTGGTCGACTCGATCAGGTCGGGTGCGGCCTCCAGCGTGAGGCCGGTGATCAGGTTGAGGTGGCGGATGGCGGCAGCCGCGTAGCCGGGGTCGGCCGTGATTCCCGTGCCGATCGCTGTTGCGCCCAGGTTCACCTCAGCCAGCAGCCAGATCGTCTCGGTCAGACGGTCGTAGTCCTCGCCCAGTGTGGTCGCGAAACCATGGAATTCCTGGCCGAGCGTCATCGGCACGGCATCCTGCATCTGGGTGCGGCCAACCTTCAGAATGTGGTTGAACTCAACAGCCTTGCTCGAGAACGAGCCCTGCAGGAGCTTGAGCTCACGCAGCAGGTGCTGCAGCGAGTAGTTGAGCGCGATCTTGATCGCCGTCGGGTAGGTGTCGTTTGTCGACTGACTGCGGTTGACATGATCAATCGGACTCAGAATGTCGTAGCGGCCCTTGTCGTAGCCGGCGTGCTCGAGTGCGACATTGCAGATGACCTCGTTGGCATTCATATTGGTGGAGGTTCCGGCCCCACCCTGAATCACGCCGACGACGAACTGGTCGTGGTAGGAGCCATCGATGATGTCCTGGCAGGCGGCATCGATCCAGCCGGCGCGTTCCGGCGACAAGGCACCGATCTCCTTATTCGCGCGTGCACAGGCCTGCTTGACGGAGGCGAGGGCGACGACAAAGTCGGGGTAGACCGAGATGGGCCGTTTGGCGATCGGGAAGTTATCCATGGCCCGCTGAGTGTGCACACCGTAGTAGGCATCGGTCGGCACTTCGAGGGCGCCGAGCGAATCGCGCTCAAGCCGGAATCCGGGGCGAGGAACATCATTGTTCTGCGCAGATTCCATACCGATTTCGTTCTTTTCACTGACTGATGACGGGGTTTCAGACACGCTTGTTGACACGTGGTCTCCATTGCCGAGAGGGGGTGAGCTCGTGGCTCCTGACGCCTCCAGCCTATCGCGGGCCACCCGACGGGTGGCTGGATCAAACGCATCGATTCGGTGCTCGCGCCGGACAGATTGCCGGACAGATTGCCGGGCCGCGAGGGCGCCGACTCACGAGGCCGACCACTCTCATCGGCGCGTCATCCAATAAAGTGTCCGGAGGGGCGTGCCTCATCGGTAAGCCCGCCACCGCACCACCGAAGCACCACCGACCGAGGACAGCATGTCGACGATCTACGAGGTTGCAGCCCTGGCGGGAGTCTCCCCCGCCACCGTCTCACGTGTCTTCAACGGCATTACGGTCTCGCCCGAAAAATCTGAGCTCGTCCGCCGTGCGGCCACAGAACTCGCGTTCACTCCGAACCGCGCTGCACGCTCATTACGCACTCGGAGTTCCGAAGTAATCGCCCTGGTCATCCCCGATATCGAGAACCCGTTCTTCACCGCGATGGCGCGAGGTGTTGAAGATGTCGCGCAGGAGGCCGGCTACTCGGTAGTGCTGTGCAACACCGACGAGAATCCAGACAAAGAAGCAAAATACTTGTCGATCGCCGTGTCTGAGAACATGGCCGGCGTGATCCTTGCAGCGGCAAACGATCAGGTCGACCTCACTGCCCTCCTGACGCGCCGTCGCCCCGTAGTCGCAGTCGACCGCGGGCCCCACGGATTCACCATCGACGCCGTGTTGGTCGACAACATCGCGGGCGGTCGTGCCGCCACCCAAGCGCTCGCTGATCGGGGATTTACCCGAATCGCGTGCATCACGGGACCGCGCGATGTCGAGACTGCACAGCAACGCGCTGACGGCTGGCGTGACGTGGCCCGTCCCGACAATGGAGACGATTCCCTCCGCTACGCGAATTTTCGTGTCGACGGTGGCCGAGCCGCGATGGAAAGCCTCCTGGCGATGGATCCCCCGCCCGACGCAGTTTTCGTCGCGAACAATCTGATGAGCGTCGGTGCCCTCCAGGTGCTCGTCGAGCGCGGCCAGACACCGGGCGGGATCGGGCTGGCAAGTCTCGGAGATTTGCCGTTTTCAACCGTCGCTCCCACCGATGTCACGGTGATCCCTCTGCCCGCGCGCCATCTCGGGATGACCGCGGCACGACTGCTCCTGGCGCGCATCAGGGGCGACGACCAGCCCGCGCGCTCGATCGTCGTGGGCAATGGAGCGCCGTTGAGGGGCTAACGCCCGTTCCATCCGCCGGCTTCCGGCCTCTAGAGGAGACGCGAATTGGACCCGGCTCGGTTGACCTTGAAATCGATTTCTGCGACCCTGTCAGTATGAGCGTCGCAGCAGTCATAGGTGTCGATATCGGCACGTCAAGCAGCAAGGGCGTACTCGTCGACCTTGAGGGCACGGTCCGTGCACAAGCGACACGCGCGCATGACCCGTCGCGTCCCCGTCCCGGCTATGTCGAAATGGACGCCGCACTGTGGTGGAGCGAATTCGTCGCGATCTCTCGAGAGTTGGTCACAGCGGCGGCGGCCGACGGCATCGACATCGTCGCGGTCGGTGTCAGCGGCATGGGGCCGTGTGTTCTCATCGCGGATGCCACCGGGACTCCGCTCCGTCCCGCGATCCTGTACGGCGTTGACAGCAGGTCGGTCTCGCAGATCGAGTCGCTGAGCCGCGACCTCGGCGGGGACGCGATCATTCGGGAACGCACCGGATCCGCTCTGTCTACTCAGTCGGTCGGACCGAAACTCGCCTGGCTCGCCGAAAACGAGCCGCACCTCTTCACCGAAGCCCGCCACCTGTTCATGCCGAGCTCGTGGCTCGTCTGGAAGCTGACGGGTGAGTATCTACTCGATCATCATTCCGCGAGCCAGTGCACACCGCTCTATGACCCGGTCAGCCACGCTTGGAATGAGGACTGGGCCGCGTCGATCATCGGCGAGATTGAACTCCCGCGGCTCTGCTGGCCGGGAGACATCGCGGGTCAGATCAACCGGAACGCGGCCACCGTGACCGGGTTGCCCTTGGGGATCCCCGTCATCGCCGGCACGATCGACGCCTGGACCGAAGCAGTCAGTGTGGGTGCCCAGAATGCCGGCGACCTGATGCTCATGTACGGGACCACGATGTTCCTCATCAATACGGTGCCCGAACCGTTGACCTCCGCCGGCCTGTGGGGCACCGTCGGCGCCTTCCCTCACACCTACAATCTTGCGGGCGGGATGGCCACGTCGGGCGCGATCACCGGATGGCTCAAGGAGCTCTTCAACGCCGCCGACTACCCCGAACTTCTGGCGCGTGCGGCCGCATCGGGGCCGGGAGCCCGCGGACTCCTCATGCTGCCGTATTTCGCGGGAGAGCGCACCCCGATCGACGATCCGCACGCCCGCGGCATCATCGCGGGGCTGACCGTCGAACATACCGCAGGCGACCTTTACCGCGCGGCACTCGAAGCGACGGCGCTGGGCGTTCGACACAACATTGAGGCCATTCGCGCGGCCGGCGGCGTGATCGAACGGATCGTGGCCGTCGGCGGTGGCACACAGGGCTCGTTGTGGACCCAGATCGTCAGCGACGTCACCGGCCTGCCTCAGATCATCCCAACCACGACCATCGGCGCGAGCTTCGGCGCCGCCTTCCTGGCCGCAAGCGCTGTCACCGCCGCGGACATCGACCTGTGGAATCCGCCGGCTGAGATTCGTCAGCCCGACGCGTCACTGGCGGCAGACTATGACGAGCTTTACGCGCTCTACCGCAGCCTCTATCCCGCCACCAGCCAGATATCGCATGCACTCGCCGCCCGCCAGGAGCGACTGAGCCGTCCGTGAACTCACGGTAGTACCCGTATACCGCGTCACCCCCCAGAAAAGGACCCGTCGTATGACCAGTTACACCCTTCCCTCGCCCCGTGCTGTCGTGGCTGCACCCCCACGCACCGTATTCACTGTCTCGAGCGGCGACCTGCGCCCCAGCGCCAACGAGAAGTGCTGGCCCACCCAGGTGAAGTTGGAAGCAGAATTCACGTCGGCCGTGAATGACCTCGGCTGGGAGGTTGTGCGCGGACATGCCCCCGACCCGGTCAAGGGTCACGGCTTCATCGACAGCCAGCGTCACGGCATCGAGGTGTTCAAAGACATCCCCCTGGATGTTCCCCTCGTCGTCGTCGAGGCGGTCTGGCAGTACAGCCATCACGTACTGGCCGGCCTGCGCAGCCACCGCGGCCCGATCCTCATCGTCGCCAACTGGGCCGGTGACTTCCCGGGGCTCGTCGGACTGCTCAATCTGACCGGGAGCCTGACCAAGGCCGGGGTGAAATACTCGGCCCTGTGGAGCAAAGACTTCACCGATACCTGGGCACGCGACAACCTCAACACCTGGCTTCAGACCGGCACGATCACGCACGACCAGAGTCACGTGCGCGACCTTCCCGCCCTCGACCCGGCCAGCCCCGAGGTTGAACTCGGCATCAGCCTGGCTCGTCAGCTGAAGGCCGACAAGGCCATCATCGGCATCTTCGACGAGGGCTGCATGGGCATGTACAACGCCATCATCGACGACGAGCTCTTGAACCCCCTCGGCATCTACAAGGAGCGCCTGTCACAGAGCGCCCTCTACGCCGAGATGCTGCAGGTGAGCGACGCCGAGGCCCATGCGGTCAAGGCGTGGCTCGACGCGGCCGGCCTCACCTTCCACTTCGGCGTCGACGAGGCAACGGAACTCACCGAAGCGCAGGTGCACAGCCAGCTCAAGATGTATGTGGCCGCCGTCCGCATCTCCGACGACTACGGACTCGACGCCGTCGGCATCCAGTACCAGCAGGGTCTCAAGGACCTCGTTCCGGCGAGCGACCTGGTCGAGGGCTTGCTCAACAACGTCGAACGCCCGCCGGTTTTCTCCCGCGATGGATCGCGCGAGCTCTACGCCGGGGTTGCACTGCCGCATTTCAACGAGGTCGACGAGGGGGTCGCAGTTGACGCACTCATCACGAACCGCGTGTGGACTGCGATGGGTCTCGACCCGGCCAACACACTGCATGACATTCGCTGGGGTGAAGAATACGACGGCGAATTCGTCTGGGTGTTTGAGATCTCCGGTTCGGTGCCGGCCTCCCACAACGGCGGCTACGACAAGAGTTACAGCATGCGTCAGCCACCCATGTTCTTCCCGAAGGGCGGCGGAACCCTCAGTGGCGTCTCCAAGCCGGGCGAGATCGTGTGGTCGCGTGTGTTCATCATGGACGGCGTGCTGCACGTCGACCTCGGCCGCGGCCACGTCGCAGACCTCCCCGCCGAAGAGACGCAGCGCCGCCTCGACGCGACAGACCCGCAATGGCCCATCATGCACGCGGTTCTTGACGGCGTGTCCCGCGATCAACTGATGGCCCGCCACAAGGCGAACCACGCCCAGGTCGTCTACGCCCCCGATGCACAGACCGCAGACAAGGCCCTTCTTGCCAAGGCTGCGCTCTTCGCCGAACTCGGCGTCATCGTGCACCTCTGCGGAGACGTCGCGATCTGATCCACACTCGCGAGCAGAGGAAACGCCCGTCCCCGATCGGGACGGGCGTTTCGTTGTGCCTTGGAGCTATCCGCCGATCCATCCTTCGATCGGTCCGCGCACGAAGAAGACCAGGAAGCCTGCAGCGACGACCCAGAGCAGCGGGCTGATCCCCGAGGCCTTGCCGGAGAGCGAACGCACGAGCACATAGCTGACGAAGCCCGCACCGATGCCGTTGGCGATCGAGTAGGTGAGCGGCATGATCACGATGGTGAGGAACACCGGCAGCACGATCGAAAACTCGCTGAAATCGATGAAGCGGATCTGCGACACCATGAGCGCTCCTACGATAACCAGGGCCGCACCGGCGACCTCCAGCGGCACGATCTGAGTCAACGGCGTGAAGAACATCGCCCCGAGGAACAGCACACCCGTGATGATGTTGGCGAAACCGGTGCGCGCCCCGTCGCCGATTCCGGCGGCCGACTCCACAAAGACAGTGTTGGACGACGCTGAGGCTGCCCCACCGGCCACAGCCCCCACACCCTCGACGATCAGAGCGGACTTCAGTCGCGGGAAGTTGCCGTTTTTGTCGGCCAAACCCGACTCGTTGGCGAGTCCGGTCATGGTGCCCATGGCATCGAAGAAGTTGGTGAAGACGAGAGTGAAGACAAGCATGACCGCTGCGAGCACGCCGATCCGTTCGAACGCACCGAAGCTCACTTGTCCGACCAGGCTGAGGTCAGGCAGCGACACGATCTGGTTGGGCAGCACGGGAGCGTTGAGGTTCCAGCCGTCGGGGTTCGTACCCAGCGACGGCCCCACCGTGAAGATGGCTTCGAGGATGACGGCGACGATCGTGGTCGTCACGATTCCGATCAGCAATGCGGCCTTGACCTTGCGTGCCATCAGCACGCCGATGATGATGAGGCCGAGAACAAACGTGGCGGTGGGCAAGCTGACAACCGAACCGTTGTCGCCAAGCTGAACCGGCGGCGAGTTGGCACCGGTGGCACGCACGAAGCCGGAGTCGACCAGGCCGATGAACGCGATGAACATTCCGATGCCCACGGTAATCGCGATCTTGAGTTGCTGCGGAACAGCGGTGAAGATCATCGCACGGAGGCCGGTCGAGGCTAGCAACACGATGATGAGGCCGTTGATCACGACGAGGCCCATTGCCTCGGGCCAGGTCACCTGGTGCACGACGCTCACGGCGAGGAATGAGTTGATGCCGAGGCCGGCCGCGAAGCCAAACGGCAGGCGAGCAATGGCACCGAACAGGATCGTCATCACACCGGCTGTGAGCGCCGTGACCGCGGCGACCTGCGCATTCGGTAGCCAGTTGCCGACCACGTCGACCGCAGCCTGGTCGGCGCTGAAGCCCCCCAGGATGAGTGGGTTGAGAATGACGATGTATGCCATCGTGACAAAAGTCACCAGACCACCGCGGAATTCCCGCCCCCAGGTCGAACCGCGAGTGCTGATCTCAAAGTAGGTGTCGAATCGGGCCTTCAGACCCGAGTTCGATGAGGATGCGGGCGTGGGGGTCTGTGTGCTGGAAATGATTTTCTCCTGAAGCCAGAACAGCGGATTCTCAAGGAATAAGTATAAATGCTTGACTTGCACTCGAGCGACAGGTAAAAGCGCCGGTCCAGGGCCCGGTCTTTTTACAACTACCATCGGCAAGGATCATTTTCACAGGAACGAGGAACGATGGCGCTGCCCTGGACATTGCACGGTGACGGAAAAACGGTGGGAGCACACGACGTCGTCGGGCCCCAGCAGCGGCTGACGTGGCCGCGGACGATCGTCATCGGTGCCCAGCACGTCGTGGCGATGTTCGGAGCGACATTCCTCGTTCCGATCCTCACCGACTTCCCGCCGAGCACCACGCTGCTCTTCTCGGGTATCGGCACGCTTCTCTTCCTGCTGATCACCAAGAATAGGCTTCCGAGCTACCTGGGCTCATCGTTCGCGTTCATCGCGCCGATCACCGCGGCCACCGCCTCGGCCGGAATGGGAAGCGCGCTCTTCGGCATCGTCGTCGTGGGCGCCATGCTGGCCGTCGTCGGCGTGATCGTGCAGCTGACCGGAACCGGCTGGATCAACGCGCTCATGCCGCCGGTCGTCTCCGGTGCCATCGTCGCGCTGATCGGCTTCAACCTGGCCCCGGCCGCAAAAAGCAACTTTGACAAGGCGCCGCTGACCGCGCTCATCACTTTGCTCGCCGTGATCCTCTGCTCGGTCCTCTTCCGCGGGCTCCTCGGCCGACTCTCCATCTTCGTCGGCGTCGTCGTCGGCTATGGTGCGGCCGTCCTGCTCGGTGAGGTCAACTTCAGCGCGATTGCGGATGCGGCCTGGATCGGACTGCCCGAATTCAACTCACCGGCTAACGTGTTCGAGAACCCCGCCGCAGTGCTCGGCGTGCTACCCGCCTTCCTGCCCGTCGTACTCGTGCTGATCGCCGAGAACGTCGGCCACATCAAGGGCGTCGCCCAGATGACCGACCCGAGTGTCAACGCGGTCACCGGCCGTGCACTCATGGCAGACGGTCTGGCCACCATGCTGGCCGGCCTCGGCGGCGGTTCGGCCACCACGACCTATGGCGAGAACATCGGGGTGATGGCCGCGACGCGCATCTACTCGACGGCCGCCTACTGGGTCGCGGGATTCGTTGCCGTGGCTCTGGGCCTCTCCCCCAAAATCGGCGCCGTGATCAACACGATTCCGAACGGCGTACTCGGTGGCGTGACCACCGCGTTGTACGGCCTCATCGGCATCATCGGCGTGAAGATCTGGCTCGACAACAAGGTCGACTTCGCACGCCCCGTGAATCAGTTCACCGCAGCGACCGCGCTGATCATCGGCGTCGCCGATTTCACGGTCAACGCGGGAACGCTCAGCTTCAACGGCATCGCACTCGGCACAATCGCCGCGATCGTGATCTATCACCTGATGAGCTGGATCGGTCGCGCGCGTCAGACGCTCTAGCGAAACCGTCACGACACGGATGCCGGGTGTGCTCTGCACCACCCGGCATCCTGCGGTTCCCGCCTATTTGTGCAGAAAAGGCACAATCAGATAGACGCCATAGAGCACGGCTCCCGCACACACCACAAAGCAGCTGTAGGCGCCCACAAGAGCGAACTGCTTCTGTCGGTCCGTCAACGGGTTCGCCGCAGCGGCCTTACGCGCACGCTTGGCCTCTTTCGCCGCACGAGCAGGCGTGAGCACCGTGATCGCACCGGTGAACTCGGCCGGGTCGACGGAGGGGATGCGTCCCGCAGTCGTCAGCAGACGGATGCCGAGCGAGAACAGGCTCACGGTCACGCTGGCGGCAACGATCGTCACGACCGCAACCGTGAGAAATGCCATCACTTCGATCACTGCGCGACCTCTTTCCGATCACGCCGATTGGGCTTACGCGGTGTCTTACGAATCTTGACCACTCGACCGGCGTCGTCAATGTCATTCACATTCACGGCGTTGTCGTGCGAGACATTCTGACGGCGCGACCACCAGAAGATTCCACCGATCACGATGGCGCCGATCACCGTGTCGAGGATGATGCCGATGGGGCCGAGCAGCGCGAGTCCGGCAGCGAACGCTCCCATGATCGCCGAGGCGGGAAGCGTGAGCACCCAGCCGAGGGCGATCTTGCCGGCCATGCCCCAGCGCACGGTTGATCCGCGACGGCCCAGACCGGAACCGATCACAGATCCGGACGCAACCTGAGTTGTGGACAGCGCGAAACCCAGGTGGCTGGAGGCAAGAATGGCAGCGGCTGTGCTCGTCTCCGCTGCGAAGCCCTGGGCCGGTTTGACCTCCGTCAGTCCGCTGCCCATGGTGCGGATGATGCGCCATCCGCCCGAATAGGTGCCGATCGCGATCGCGAGTGCACAGGCCGCGATGACCCAGAACTCCGGGCCGCTGCCGACGGCTTGGAAGCCACCGGCGATGAGTGTGAGGGTAATCACGCCCATGGTCTTCTGCGCGTCGTTGGTTCCGTGGGCGAGCGCGACAAGCGACGACGAGAAGATCTGACCGTAGCGGAACCCACCGCGACCGTCTGGCTTGCCGAGCTGGCGGCGTGTGATCGCATAGGCGAGCTTGGTAGCTGCAAACGCGGCGAGCCCGGCGATTGCCGGGGCGATGATCGCGGGCAGGATCACCTTCGAGAGCACGACTCCGTAGTCGACGGAACCGAAACCGGCCCCGATGATTGCAGCACCGATCAGGCCACCGAACAGAGCGTGGCTGGAACTCGAGGGAAGACCGCGCAGCCAGGTGATCAGGTTCCACACGATGGCCCCGATCAGGCCCGCGAAGATCATCTCCGGGGTGATGTTGATTCCGCCTTGACCCTCCTTGATCAATCCGCCCGAGACGGTCCTGGCCACTTCAGTGGACAAAAACGCACCGACCAGGTTGAGGATTGCGGCCACAGTCACGGCTACCTTGGGCCGCATGGCCCCCGTGGCGATGGGGGTGGCCATCGCATTTGCGGTGTCATGGAATCCGTTGGTGAAGTCGAAAACAAGTGCCAGTACAATGACCAGCACGACGATGAGGGAGAGTTCCACCGGCGTCTTTCTCTGCGTTAGGAACCGCTGGAATCGGCTGAAATAGCCGCGGATTCAGACGTTGAACGGGACCCGGAAATCGGACCCGTACGATCCTGACACTCACGAGCAAGCTGGTCAACTTGAACGGTGTGTCTTCGGACAGTTGCCAGGTCCGCCCCAAAGGTAAAGGTGGCAACTATGGCTTTTCCTGCGAGCACTCCCGGCAGCCAGTACCGTGCGTCGTCCCACATTTCATCAAGCGGCAGCGCCTCGAGGTCGAACCATTCCGGGTTCAACTCGTCTGATTCGCGTGGCGTGCCCGACCAGGCTGTGCACACGAAAACGCTGGATTCCTGACTCCACGCCTCGCGGTGGGGAAAAAGGTAGGTCAGGAGACCGCGCGGCTGAAGATCGGACTCCGCGACCACGAGGCCCGACTCCTCGGCAGTCTCACGCACCGCGGCGGCCAGTGCACTCTCGCCCGGTTCGAGCTTTCCCCCGAGGCCGACGAAGTTTCCCTCGCCCAGCCCCTTCTTCTTGCGCCCGAGAAGCACCTGGCTGCGACCGTCGCCGGTGTCTCGAATGAGATAACTCACGCAGACTTGAGGCAACGGCATATCTCAAGGGTAGCTTCAGCAGCCACGTCAAGCTGGGAAATGCTGACAAGGCTGCGGAGGCGACCCTCGCTTGGGCCCGGGCGTCGGACTCCTCGGTTAGGCTCGTCGTATGGATTATGTGCCTGAATCAGGAACGATCACGATGTTCACCACGACGTGGTGCGGCTACTGCACACGGTTGAAGACACAGCTTGATCGCGTCGGCATCGGCTACACCGAGGTCAATATTGAAGAGGTCGCCGGAACAGCCGATCTGGTGATGAGCCTCAACGGCGGCAACCAGACGGTTCCGACAATCCTCTTCCCCGACGGCTCGAGCGCGACGAATCCCTCGTTGGCCCAGGTGCAGGCCAAGCTCGCCTAGCCCGTTTCGTCGGTCTGGTTAGCCGAAGAGGATGCGTGCCTCGTCGTAGCGAGACTGTGGCACCCGATTCAAGGTGCCGACGGCATCCGCGATCGATACCGTCTCGATCTCGGTGCCACGCAGGGTGACCATCGACCCCCATGCCTGGTCGTAGACGGCCTCGATCGCTGCCATGCCCAGCCGAGTGGCGAGCACACGGTCATAGGCCGACGGAGCACCACCACGTTGAATGTGGCCGAGCACCGTCGAGCGTGATTCGATTCCCGTGCGCTCCTCGATCATCGGCGCGAGAACGTCGGCGATGCCGCCGAGGCGCGGGCGGTTGAACGCGTCGAGGCCCTTGTGCGAGTGCGCCTCCCCCATATCGTCGAGTTTGAACCCCTCGGCGACGACGACCAGCGGCGCGCGGCCACGATCGCGCACCGATTCGACCCATTCGCAGATCTGCTCGATCGTCTGTGACTGTTCGGGGATGAGGATGGCGTGAGCGCCGCCCGCCATACCGGAGTGCAGGGCGATCCAGCCGACATGGCGTCCCATCACTTCGAGCACCATGCAGCGACCGTGCGAGTCTGCGGTTGTGCGCAAACGGTCGATCGCCTCGGTGGCGATCTCGACGGCCGTGTCGAATCCAAACGAGTAGTCCGTCGCGGCGAGGTCGTTGTCGATCGTCTTGGGCACGCCGATGACGTTGATGCCGCCCTCGTCGTGCAGACGGCGGGCGGCGGTGAGCGTTCCCTCGCCACCGATCGCGATGATGGCGTCGATGCCGTTGGTATCCAGCATCCGCTGAATGTTCTCTGGCCCACCCCCCTCGCCCTCGAACGGGTTGGTGCGGCTCGAGCCGAGGATGGTGCCGCCCTGGCGAGCCAGGCCGCGCACATCGTGCCGCTCGATCGGAATGATGTCGCCTTCGACGACGCCCTTCCACCCCCACCGGAAGCCGACGAACTCGGCGTCGTGGGAGATGACGCCCTTCAGCACAGCGCCGCGGATGACGGCGTTGAGCCCGGGACAGTCTCCACCGCTAGTGAGGATACCGATTTTCATGTGGCCGCTCCTTGATGAGGGTGAACTAAGAACGGCGCCATTACCGTCTACACATCATGCTGTGCCGAGCCCCGCAGACCCAAATCCGCAACGGCCCGGCACCTCTGCTGTGGGCTACAGCGCTCCGTCGAGTGCCTGCGTGAGCAGGTAGATCAGCGCACTGGCCTGCACCGAATCCGCCGACGAGATCGGTTCTTCCGACCCATCGAGGGCGCGGGCTGCGAGCCCCTGCTTGCTGCCGATCAGTTCGGCGATGCGCGCATCGATCGTGTGCGCAGCAATGATTCGCCAGGCCGTCACAGGCTCTTCCTGGCCGATTCGGTGCACGCGGTCGATGGCCTGCGTCTGCTCGGCCGCCGTCCAGCTGAGTTCGGCGAGCACCACGTTCGAGGCGGCCTGCAGATTGACGCCAACACCCGCCGCGGTGAGCGAGCAGACGGCGACGGCGACCTCAGGGTCGTTGTTGAACGCGTCGATGGCAGCCTGGCGAGCCAGGGCGCTCTGGTCTCCGCGCAGCGAAACCGTGCGCAGATCGCGCTTCGCGAACGTCTCTTCTGCGAGATCCATCACGTCGATGTGCTTCGCGAAGAAGACGACCTTGCCCACCGAGCGGGCCAGCTGGGCGGCGTAATCCGCCGCGAGGCCGGCCTTCGCCTGACCGATCTTGCGCACCATGGTGAACACGTTCTCGCCCGTCGTGGTGCCCTTCGACTCCTCGAGTTCGGCGTGAGCGACGGCACGAATGAACTGCTCGCGCTGCTCGTCGTCGGGCACCATCAGCTTCTTACCGGTGCTCTTGGCGGCGACAAGCGCCTTGTAGCGCGTGACCAGGCGGGCACCGAGTTCACGTTCGGCCTGGCGGATTGAGCGGCCCAGGTCGTCGTCGAGTTCGACGGGCAGGTCGGCGATGCGCTTGGCCGGCAGATCTGCCGCGACGTCAACCTTGCGCCGACGCACGATTCCCATGTCGATCACTGCGGCGCGCGCCTCGGCGTAGAAGCCGAGGTCTGCGGGGGTCAGCCCCGTCGCCTCAAGTTTCGCCATCAGCACGGGTGCCGGCTTGTCGCCGTCGATCCAGCCGAGGAACTGCCAGATCGCCCGGAAGTCGTCGACATCATTGATCAGCGGCGTACCGGTGAGAGCCATGAGCAGCGGGTTTCCACCGGGCGTGCGGCGGCGGATCTGGTCGGCCAACGACAGCACATGCTTCGAACGCTGCGACTGCAGATTCTTAATGAAGTGGGCCTCGTCAACGACCATGCCCTTGAACCCGAGGGTTCCGAGCCAGGCGAGGTGCCGGTCGAGCACATCGTAATTGACCACGACCACATCGGCGAACGCGTCGAGAGTGTCACCGTCGCCGTGAATGACCGTGGCACGACGGTTCGGCGTCCACAATTCGACTTCGCGGGCCCAGTTCATCTTGACGACGTTCGGGACGATGGCTAACAAGGGGTAGGAGTTTGACACGGATGCGGCGAGCAGGCTTTGAGCCGTCTTGCCCAGACCCGGCTCATCTGCCAGCAGGTAGCTGCGGTGGCCGAGACGGGCGCTCTCGATGAAGCGGGCCTGGTGGCGCATCAGTTCCATGCCCGACGGGGACAATCGGTCGAGGGTCGGCGCCTCGGGCAACTCCATGGTGGCCGCCTGGCCTCCCGAACCGTATTCGAAGGCTTTGAAGAGAGGGCCGAGCAGCTCCCAGTTCGCCAGGCGGCGCGCAGGGACAACCGGCTTCGCGGCAACGGCGCTGAAGTCGGGGGCCAAGAAGGGGTTGGCCAGCTGGCGGGACTTTACCGATTGCGGGATCACCTGGTTCTCAGGCAGCTCGGGTTTCGCCTCTGGTTCGCGCGTGATGATGAGCTCGTCGGGGCTGAGGTCCGCACCGGATTCGAGCAGCCAGTCACGGCGAAAACGTTGCGCGACGGTCGACACCGACGCATCGGGCTCCAGCAGCGTGATCAGGCTGGTGTCGCGGGCCGCGGTCTTGGCCAAAATCTGGGCAATCCCGTCGAGGCGTTTCAGCAGTTCGGCCCGGTTCGCATCGGTCACGTCGGTGTCGCCTTTGACCCGGGCGCGTTCCTCGCGCATCAGAAGCGCGATGACCTGATACTTGATGCGGTTCGTGGGTCCGAGCTTGCCGCCAGTTTGCGCCTTCGCCTCGACCTCGCGCACCTTGCGGGCGAGAATCGGGATGATCGGCGCGTCGTCGTCACGCGAGCGCGGGCGCTGCCGACTGCGACCGCTGTCTGCGCGAGGGGCGCGGCGAGGCGAGCCGCTCGACTGCTGGCGGGTATATGGCATTCTTCTCCACTTCACGGATGCCACGGCGGGTGCGACACCCTGGTGGTGCCGCTTGCCGCCTGTGGCTCCATAAGAACCAAACTCGTCGATGTCAGTGTGCAGTGCTGCTGGACCACTGCTGCTGGATCGAACGAGACGCCAAACCCTGAATCGAGCATCGTGATGATTGCCCGACAACGGTGAAAACGTTGTCGTTCAGTCTCACGGTCGAGACGGTGACCGGATTCTCCAGGCGCCGTACCAGTGTACGCCGTCGATTAGTCCTGGCGCACCGGAACTTTCGTTCGAATCCCGACGATAATGAAATACAGCGCGGCGATGAACTGAAGTGACACCCAGCCCTGACCGTGCAGCTCGATCACGAAGACCGGGTTCCAGATCAGTGCGATCGGCACCAACCCGACCAGCCAGCCCCAGCTTTTCGCCTGAATCACGAAGACGCAGATGATGACGGCCAGAATACTGACGACGTAACGGACGATGATGAAACTGTCGACGTCGAGAAGCGCAAGCCCGGCCATCAGAGCGATGGCACCCAGCAGCCCCGGAGCGAGTGCCAAACGGCTGAACGTTGGTTCGACCGGCGTTCCCAGGGGACGTTTGTCTGCGCGCATCCCCTAAGCCTACCGAGGCCCCGCCCGACGAACGACCGCGTGAACAGTGCTACACGCCCCCGCCACCACCACCGCCACCACCGCCACCGACGGATGCACCGCCGCCGAACCCGGAACTCGACGAGCTTGACGCGGTGCCGGACCAGGCCGAACTCGACGCGCCCGAGAGTGAGCCGATGGCCGAGCCGAAGGCGAGCGCGTTGAAGGCTGACGACCCCCGGTACCAGTCCGGCTCGGTGTCGCTTCGGGAGTAGTAGTCCCCGAGCACGGCCGACCATTCCTTTTCGAGACCGAAGAGCTCCGCATACGGCACAACGCGTTCGTACAGTTTCAACACCTGCAGGGGGCGGTTCCCCTCCTCGACCGCCGTGCGTTCCGCTCCCCCCGGGCTCTGCAAGAACCGCAACCGATCAGCCTCAGCCAACTCGATGTACAGCCGGAGACCGGCGAGATAGTCGCGAAGCTCGGCGCCGGCCGGGGTGAGGGGGCGCACGGAGGAGACCGCGATCAGCGCCGCGATGGCGGCTCCCATTCCAACCACCAGGGTGCCGAACGGAATCAGGCCACCGATGCCGTCGGACAGTGCCGCGAGACTGCCCCCGCCAGAGAACACGAGCGCGACAACGCCGAGTGCGATCAGCCACCCGCGCTCGGCGCCGCCGGGAGTCACGCGCAGTCCGTCGTTCACGACCTGCGTCCTCGAAGCGGCGATGAGCTTCTGAAGTGCCCGTGCCAACTTCGAGTCAGTCGTCGCCAGGTTTCGAGTGTCGCCTGGCGGCAATCCGGGAAAGAAAGCGGTCAGCACGGACAGTTCCGTCGCATCAAGCCCGTCGGCGTGCACAAGTTCGATGAGGTACTGGTTCTTCTTCTTTCCGTCGGCATCGAGCAGGCGCAGGTTTCCGCGCACGGCGAAACTCAGGATCAGAGACGGGATCACGCGCTTGCTCGTTCCCGTCACCTCTGCCGCGGTGAGCAGGTTCACACCCTTCGGCGGAAGATACTCCGCGATGATGGTCGGCCTGCCCGACGCGTTCCGCCAGCGCGTGGTCCGCAGTACCACTGCGAGCCCGAGAGCGATCACTGCGGCGAGCGCGCCGGCCAGTCCGATGCTCGGGAACACGTTCGCGGTGAACGACGTGTCCCGCGGAACAAAGGTGCCCGGCGCGAAGCCGACCACAATCGCCAGGCCTTCATGGGGCGCAAGGTCGTGCGCGACGGCCGAGATCTGCGTGCCGGTGGCATCCGTTGAGACCTTCGGTTCGGCGCAAACCACGGT
This sequence comes from Leifsonia psychrotolerans, assembly GCF_013410665.1. Classification (NCBI taxonomy): domain Bacteria; kingdom Bacillati; phylum Actinomycetota; class Actinomycetes; order Micrococcales; family Microbacteriaceae; genus Glaciibacter; species Glaciibacter psychrotolerans. Next base: position 1,891,594 of record NZ_JACCFM010000001.1, read on the forward strand.
GGACGACGCGGCACCCTGCAGACAGCGCACCTCGCCCGTGAACATCGGCGCAATCGCCGGGTCGAGCGTGAGGTGTGCCGTCACGCTGCCGAAGGGCTGAGCCCAGCCGGTGCCGTTGATCTCCCAGAAGAACTCCTGATCGGTCGCGTCGTTTGGTTGCAGGGTCACGTTGGTCTGGCTGAAGGTGATGACGTAGGTCTGCGCACCGTGCACGTAGTTATCGCCGGCGATGGTGAGCTCACGGTAGTCTCCGCTGTCATCGGAGCTGGTCTCCTGGCTGAAGCTGCGCGGCGTGCCCGACTCGTCGGTGACGCTCTGTATCGTGAGGTCTGTCGTGTGGCCGTCATAGTCGGTCGGGATTGCCCGACGGATGCCGCGGTTCTGGTCGATTTCGGGGAAGCGGGCGACGATCGTCTCGGTGGTGGTGAGCTGCGAATGACCCTCCGGTGTGAGGCCCAGCCGCAGGTCTGAGGTCCAGGAATCGAAACTGAAGTCAGCGGTGCCGCCGAGCGGACGAACGAGCGGTGAGGATGCGCCGGTTCGTGCTGTCTCGGCCCGTGCGGTGTCGGCCCGTCCTGTGTCGGCCCGAGCTGTGTCAGCCACGGCGAGCGAGGGCGCGGTGAGCGCCAGTGCGGTCAGGCTGAGTCCCGCGAGGGCTGTCAGAACCAGGAGGTGAGGCAGTCGGCGCATCCGGCCAGCCTAGCTTCGGCAGCGCCCGCATACCGGCAGATCGGGCACGAGCTGGTTTGACTGACCGAGCAGTACGCTAAGGCCATGATCGAAGACATCAAACGTCGTGCCCTGCACCGCACACGGATTCTGGAAGGCCAGATGCGGGGCCTCGAGAAGATGATCGAGAACGAGGACTACTGCGTCGACATCATCACCCAGTCGCTGGCCATTTCGAAGTCGCTGGGTTCGCTCAACAAGCTTCTGGTCGAGAATCACCTGCGCACGCACGTGACCCACATGTTCGAGGCCGGCGGCGACGAACGCGAGAACGCCGTCGAAGAGCTGTTGCGTGTGTTCGAGCTGAAGAACAACCGCGCATGAACCCACACGCCCAGCGACCCGCTGTCGCCTGGACGCTCGACGACGCGCAGGCCGTGTCCCGATTCCAGGCGCTCCTTCGCATTCCCACGATGTCGCGCCTCGATGAGAGCGACACCGACTGGGCCCAGTTCGACAGCTTTATTGCGGCGCTCTGCGACCACTATCCGGCCAGCCATGAGGTTCTCGAACGAGAACTCGTCGCCGGCCACTCGCTGCTCTACCGGTGGCCGGGCGCGACCGCCGAGAACCCCACGGTTCTGATGGCCCACTATGACGTGGTTCCGGCGACCGACGACGGCTGGACACATCCGCCGTTCGCCGCCGAGCTCGTCGACGACGGCAACGAGAAACAGATTTGGGGTCGGGGAACACTCGATGATAAGGGCGCACTCGTCGCAATCCTCGAGGCCGTCGAATCGATGGTCGCCGCCGGTTTTCAGCCCGCCCACGACATCTATTTGAGCTTCGGTCACAACGAGGAGACGACGGGCCAGGGCGCCTGCGCCATCGTCGACCTGCTCCAGGCCCGCGGCATCCGCCCCGCACTTGTCATCGATGAGGGCGGCGCTGTCGTCACGGGCATATTTCCAGGAGTGAAAGCTCCCATCGCAGTTGTCGGTGTGAGCGAGAAGGGCATCACCAGTGTGCTGCTCACGGTGAACCAGTCGGGTGGCCACGCCTCCACTCCCCCACGGATGACGGCGACGGTGCGACTTGCACGTGCAATCACGCGCGTGAATTCCAACCGGTTTCCCGCACGATTCACCGACACGAACTTTGAAATGATCCACACGCTGGGGGCGCATTCGAGCGGCCCGCTGCGTTTCATTTTCATGCATGCCCGCGCGTTCCGGCTGCCACTCGGCGCCCTGTTCGGACGATTGAGCGATGAGACCAGTGCGATGGTACGCACCACGACAGCCGTCACACAGCTCTCGGGGGCGCAGGCTGCGAACGCGCTGCCCGAGCAAGCGAAAGCCGTCGTGAATGTGCGGATTGCCCAGGGGTCGACGGTGGCCGCAACGCTGCACCACATTCGACGATCCGTACGCGACCCGCTGGTCGAGATTTCCATCGAGCATCCGAATGAGCCATCAAACGTGTCGCCGACCACGGGGCCGGCCTGGGATCTCGTGCGGGAGAGCGTCGAAGCAACCTACCCGGGAACCATCGTCACGCCCTACGTGATGCTGGGGGCGAGCGACAGCCGACATTTCACCCGTATCAGCGACCATGTCTACCGATTCAGCCCGTTCGAGATGAGCCGTGACGAGCGCGGCACGTTGCATGCAATGAACGAACGCATCGGGGTGGGAACGTTCCTGCGTGGCATCGAGTTCTTTCAGAGAGTGATCGCGGCCCGCTAACTCGTCCTAGCCAGGCCTCACATACTGCTGATCAGTCCCGGTAGATCGTTCATTGAACAAAATATCGTGGTCTCGGACCCCGCCAATGCGTCAGCCGAGCACACGCATACCAGCAGCACGGGCAGCGTGCACGCCGTGCTGACCGTCTTCAACTACCGCACAGCGGGCTGGGGTGACCCCCATCGTCATCGCCGCATGCAAAAAGAGCCCGGGGTCCGGCTTCCCCTCTGCCACGTCCTCTGCGCTGAAGATGCGCCCATCTAAATGGTCGATCAACCCGGTCAGGGTGAGGGAGAGTCGAATCTTCGAATGCAGCGGCTCCCCTCTGAATTCTTCACTTGCTCGCTGGAATTTTTCGTCGGTTCCACCCACGAATCGCGTGACGATTTCGTCGATGGTCAGCTCCCAACCCAGATCAGCCAGCACCCGTTGGTCCACCTGTGTGCCGACCACCTCGCTATCGACACGGACCCCGTCGCAATCGAAGATGACACGTTTCGGTGACGTCATCCGCTCACTCCCCTCTGGCACACTCTTCGATTCAGGCCTGAACGGGCAGTTTGATCTTGGTGTCGTTCTGCGAGTACAGGAAGTCTTCAATGGTGAGCCCGCGTTCGGCGGCCGCAGCTTCAGCGAACAACTGGACGACCACGATCTCGGCAATCGCTCGCGAGAATCTCTCGACACCGTCGGGAAGCCGGACGATCTTGAGGTTCTCGTGTGCGATCGCGCTGAGCGCCGCGTCGTCGGCCGCAGTCACGAGGAGGACTTTAACTCCGGCCGCGACCTGCGACGCGATCATCGGCAGTTCCCGACCATCACCGAAGACGACGAGCCCGGTGCCCGCTTTGCCGGCTTCCATGGGTCCGTGCAGGTATTGGAAGGTCTCGTAGGCGGCCGTTGGAATACGCAGCGCCTCCCGAAGGACGAGAGCGCTCTGTGCCGCCGAGGTGTAGGAGTATCCGCGCCCCACGCAATCGACGGAGCCGACTCCCGCGAAGTGCAGGGCGAGGTCGCCGGCGCTCTGCCCGTACCCGGCCAGCGCGTCCGCGACCATCGAAGGTACGGCAGCTTCGTCGATCGCCGCAGCTGAATGCCCGACCGCTCGCAGCAGAGCGGAATACGCCATGAGTGTCGCATTGTAGCCGACGGTGTAGACGGGCGAATCAGGGAATCCTCCCAAGCCGATTGCCGAATCGATGACCTCGGAGATCGCCGCACCCGGAAAGTTGGTGATGCCGATCCGGTTGCCCACGGCGAGCTGCCGGGCCACATCGATCGGTTCTGGACTCCGACCTGATTCGGAGACGATCACATAGTGATCACCGGGTTCGAATCCCTTTGGTGCGTCGAAAAGGTCGGATGCCGTGAGGTTCACCGCACGCACGCCGCACTCGGTTAGCGCAGTGACCAACGCATTGGCTGAGTGGCTCGAGGCCCCCATCGAGATGATGGCCACGGTTTGGCCGGGCAGCCACGGGGCGAGCTGCGCGGCATCGAGCGACGCCCGGATGCTGACCGCTGCCTGCGCCAGCGTGTGTGGCTGGTCCCACAGTGCGGTCGTGAATGCGATGTGTTCCGATGACATGAGAATCCTTCGAGGTGGTGTCGAGCCGTCAGCTCTTGACGGCTCCGGCGCCCAGGCCGCTGACGACTTGACGCTGGAAAACAATGGCGATGATGACGGGGGGAAGCGCGGCGATCAGACCACCGGCGGCCACAAGACCGAAGTCGGTCGTGTACTTTCCGGCGAATTCCGAGATCGCGATCGGAAGCGTCTTCGACGCATCCGAGGACGTGAAGATGAGTGCATACATGAACTCGTCCCAGGCGAGGAGGAATGCGAACATGATGGCGGCGAAAATCCCAGGCTTGGCGGACGGCAGGATGATCCGGAAGAGGGCGCCCAACCGTGACGTCCCGTCGATCCGTGCAGCCTCCTCCAGTTCGACCGGAATCGTGGCGAAGTAATTGCTCAAAATCCACAGTGTGAATGGGATCACGAGCGAGCAATCGACGATGATCAGTCCGACCCGGGTGTCGAGCAGGCTGGCGGAGCTGAGAATCAAATACATCGGGATCAGCAAGGCGATCTGCGGAAGCATGTACGTCGCGAGGAAGATCATCAGTGTCGTCCGACGGAATTTGAAGGTCAATCGTGCAAAGGCGTAGGCGCCGAGAATTCCGACAACCATCGAGATTGCGACGGTGGCGGTGCCGACCACAAGCGAGTTGACGAACGCTGCCCGGAACGATTGCCCGACGGTACTGTTCGGGTTGAAGAGGATGTCGCTATAGCGGTCGAGGAAAAGCGTCGAGGGAAGCCACCGCATCGGCCGTGTCACCAGATCGCTCTGTGGCGAGATGCTGACCAGCAGCATCCAGAGCACCGGAGCAAGGCAGCCGATTCCGACGACGATTGCGGCGACATGAGTCAGGATCGAGATCCGGGTTGCGCGTTTCACAGGAGACTCATTTCTGATCGACGGAGCATGCGCAGATAGATGGCTGACAGGGCGAGGATGGCCAGAACAATGATGACCGAAATCGCGGACCCCAGACCGTAGTTCTGCTCAGAGAAGGCCGTGACATAGGTGAAGTAGGAAATCGTCTGAGTTCCGTTGGCGGGACCACCCCGGGTCATTGCATAGATGATGTCAAAGACTTTGAACGCTTCAACAGTTCGCAGCACCAGCACCAGTGCGATCGATGGAACGAGAAGAGGAAGAGTGACGGAGAAGAACGTGCGGAACCATCCGGCGCGGTCCATTCGCGAAGCCTCATAGAGTTCGTTCGGGATAGCGGTCAGGCCGGCGAGAAGGAAAAAGGCCACGAGAGGGGTCGTCTTCCACGCATCGGCCACGATCACGAGGTTGAGCGCGGTGAAGGGGTCAGCCAGCCACACCTGATACGAGTCGATGATCCCCAGCTGGCTGAGCACAGCGTTCAAGGCCCCATATTGCGAGTTGTAGATGCCCTTCCAGAGCGCCGCGTTGACGATGGTGGGGATGGCCCACGGCAGAACGACGAGCGCTCGAAACAGCCACCGCATGCGGAGCTTGGCGTTGAGTAGCCAGGCGACGGCGAGGCCGAAGATGAGCTCGAGCCCGGTCGAGACGATCGTGAAATAGGTGGTTCGTCCCATGGCCGACCAAAACCCACCGTCGGTCAGAGCCTGCACATAGTTGGCGAGGCCGACGAAGGGAGTTTCGATCGCAACGGCCGACTGCACCTCGAAGAGAGAGATGAAGACAGTGCGAAGAAGCGGGTAGAGGATCACCCCGAAGACGGCCAGTGCGGCCGGGACGAGCAGCCAAAAGGCGAGGCGCCCTTGCCGTTCTCCTCGGCGGCGCACCGCGGGCTTCGTCTTCGACGTGACCGTTGCGATCGAAACCACGTTAGCCCTCCAACAGTTTGTTGGCCTGCGCGACGGCGTCGTCCATGGCCTGCTGCGGCGTCTTGTTTCCGAGGAGTGCGTTCTGAACTTCAACCTGGATGATCTGCGATGCCGAGGAGTAGTTCGGAACGGCCGGACGCAGAATTGATGCCGCAAACGCTGTGTCGGCGATCCCAAGGACCTTCGGGTTCGTTGCGATGATCTCCGGCAGTGTGTACGAGTTCTTCCAGTTGGGCATCGCGCTCTTCACGAACTGGTTCTGGGATGCCTCGCTCGTGGCGAACTCGATGAACTTCCAGGCCGCATCCTTGTTCTTGGAATTTGCGGCGATAGAAAGTGCCATCGAGCCGTTCACACCGGGGCGATCGCCTGACGGTCCGGCCGGCGTCGTCATGACGCCCATTGTGTTGACAACGTTCGAGATCGACGGGTCATCGAGGTCGCGCATCGTCGATTCCCAGTTGAGACCGAATGCGGTTTCACCCTGGGCCAGTGTTTTTGATACATCGTCTTCGAGGAAGGTCGTCGAGCCGGGGTTCGACAAGCCCTCGTCAAGCGAGGCCTTCATGAAGGTGAGCGCGTCGACGCCTGCCTTCTCATTGATCACGAGTTTGCCGCTGGAATCGGTGAATTCTCCGCCGTATGCACCGAGCAACTGGGCATAGTCGCAGATGAGAGCCTCAGCCTGAGCCCAGCTCCACGCGATCGGGTATTCCGAGAGCCCCGCGCTCTTGATTTTGCGGGCGACGCCCAGCACACCGTCCCAGGTCTGCAAATCTGCGTCGGTCGCTCCGACCTTGGACATCATGTCTGTGTTGTAGAAAAACAGCTTGGTGGACGGCCCCATCGGAACGCCGTAGTACTTGTCCTGGTACTTGGCCGTGGGAAGAACACCGCCGAGCATCTGCTCTTCCCATTCCTTCGGGAACTTGTCGGTGACATCGGCGATGATGCCCTTCGACGCGAACTCTGCGGGCCAGATGACGTCGATCATGACGGCGTCGTACGTCCCTGACGGCGCGGCGGTCACGATTTTGTCGTGCAACGACTCGTAGGAGACGAACGTCGGCTTAACCGTGATGCCCGAGTTCTCCTTCTCAAACTGGTCGATGATCGACGCGAAGTCGTCTTCGGTCAATCCCGCCTGCTTCATCAGAAGCACGTTGACCGTGCCGGTACCGTCGCCGGCCGCGCCGCCATTTGATGTGGCGCCCGTGACGCTGCAACCGGAAAGGACAAGTGCCGAAGCGGCAACAATGCCGCCAAGCAGAGTCATCTTTCGTAGTGAATCGTGTTTCATTTCAGCCTCCTGACTATCGTGTAAAGCTCTGTGAATGCAGGAGTCGACCAAGGGTGATCGCTCCGGCGACCGGCGCAGTCCTGAGGACTTCGACGGACAATGAGGGGGCCACGGCCTGGACGTGGCGGCGGATGCTGTGCTCGAGCATCGGCTGGTTGGTGACGACGCCCCCGGCCGCGATCACCGCTGTCGCGACCGCTCCGCGATCAAGGACCGTCTGTACGGCGGCGGCCAGCTCAGCAGCACCACGGTCAATGACGTCGACGGCGTCATGAGATCCCGCATCCGCCGCCTCGAAGACCACCGGAGCAAGACTCGCCCAGGACTGCATCGTGGCCCGGCGGGTGAACTCATACGAGAGCGCGGGAATGCTCGTGACGCCCAACTGGGCTTGGAAGAGTTCGCCAAGAACGTCGGTTTTTTCACCCCGGTCGAACCGGCGCAGGATGGCAACGACACTTTCCCTGGCCAGCGCCGGCGCGCTTCCCGGGTCAGACAACATCCAACCGTGTCCGCCCACCGACACGACGCCACCGAACTCGTCTCGCCCGATTGCGATGGAACCCGTTCCCGCGATCAGCGCAATCGCCTGCGATTCCCCCGCTGCCGGGCCAAGCAGCTCGGCATCGTTATAGACAGCGAGTGATCCGCTGAAAACTTCACGAAGAACGTCGGTGAAATCAGAAATCTGCTGGGGTGAGTCACAGCCGTGCGCACCGACAACGAGCGATGTGGCCGACTGGTCACTGAGATAGGACTCGAAAAGCGCAATCAGAGCGACAGCACTCAACGGGTGAATCAATGTGTGGTCGTACTGCCAGGAGAGAGTCGCAACGACGAAGTCCGCGATGATTGTTTCTTCCGCCTCATCGACCACCCTGACGTGCGTTTTGGTGCCACCGATGTCGATTCCGACGATCATCCGAACCCGCTTCTTTGCGCTTCTTGATTGTTCAGACGGAATCGAGCCGATTCTCGCCTACTTCTTATTGATCACAATGAAAAGAAGTTTTCATGAGTTTAGCGACCAGCTTTGCCCGTCGTCAACCGGGAGGGAGTTCGTCGGTGATTTCTCTCGTCGGAGATTCCGGAAGAGCGCCTAGTTCGCGAAGTAGGTGAAATGGCTGACGCTGCGGATGGCCATTTCGGCGGTGCCCAGCAACACCGCATCTTCCCGGAGCGCCGCGGTGCGAATCGTCGGAACTCGAAAGATGCGCCCGTCCAGACGTGCTTCGAGAGCCGGGATGATGAAGTCCGCGTGCTCGTCCAAGCCCTCGCCGAGCACGATGTACTCCGGGTCGAGCACACTGCAAATCGCTGCGACCGCTCGCGCCACGTAGTCCAGTACCTCCTCGGACATCGCCGCAGCGATTGAGTTTCCGGCACGAGCACGGCTGAGAATTTCGGAGACCGTCACACTCTCGGTAGCGGCCAAATCAAGTCCGCGACGCCGAGCCTCGGCGGTCAGCGCTTCAACGCCGAGTCGGGTCTCCAGATCGCCGCCGCGGGGATAGGTCTGGGTGAGCGAGGACTCACCCAACAGCAGATAACCCACCTCTCCGGCGGCTGACCGACTCCCCCGGTATAAGGCGCCGTTGGTGACCACGCCGGCGCCAAGCCCGCGGGCAAGAAGCAGCACGGCGAAATGCGGGGTGATGCGGCCCACGCCATGGTGGAGCTCGCCGACGGCCAACGCGTTCGCGTCATTCTCAACAAAGATGGGGATTTCGAAGTCGGTGTCGATGAGGTCCGATCCGGTCAAGCCGGTCCACTCACCATCGTCGGCGGTTCCCGACATTCGACCATCCGGATGCACGGTGTACGGCACAGCAATCCCGACTGCCAAGCAGGGAGTGCCGCGTTTCGTGGCGAGCGTCACGAGGGAGCGGATGAGATGTCGCATCTGTCGCGTCGGCTCACTAATCTCGCCATCGGCCATGGTCTCCCCCGCCAATCCCTGGGCGGGAGCGAGTTTCACGTCGACGCGGATTCGCTCAATGATCTGGCCGTCGAAATCGACGAGCGCCCCGATAAAGCCGCCGGGTTCGACCTTGACCGCCACAATCACACGGTAGGCGCCGGTATAGCGCAGCACGATCGAGGGGCGCCCTCCCGTGGACGGTGCCACCCCATCTTGCATGACGTATCGATCAGCGATGAGCGCGGCCGTCAAGCGATTGACCGTTGCCGAACTCAAACCCGTCTGCGCAACCAAAGCCTGCCTCGACATCGGTCCCGATGCCCGGAGCACTTCAAGGATGCTGGTCTGATTTACCAGAGACAACGTACTTGTCGTCGGCGCGGCCAGACGTGCCTCTCGACCTGAGAAGAGGCCGGACTCAGGCAAATCACGATGTGAGCTCACGTCGAAACTTTAGTATCCATTCGAACAGAAGCGGGGAATGGACACAGGTATTCGCGGGGATCGACTCAGGCGTTCTGCACCGGAATCACCGAACTCGACGGCGGGTACTCGAACAGCTCCTCCAGTCCAAACTTCAACTCGGCCAGCCACGCCGCGTATCCCTGCGCGTTGAGATGCAGACGGTCGGTCGTGAAAACTGACTTAAGCTCACCGTCTGGCTCTGCCAAGACCGGCCACAGATCTAGATAACGGGCCCGCGTCGTGGGGGCGAATTGCCACAGGTGCCGATTAATCGATTGAATCGGCAGCACGAACTCGCGTTCCCGGGGAAACACCGAATGAATCAGGATGCGAACGGTGGGAAGCTGTTTGCGTAACGTCACCAAGATCGTTTCGATGTTGCGTACGACGTATTCATCGGACCGTCGCCAGCCCAGATCATTCGTGCCGATTGCCAGCACCACAGCAGACGGTTGAAGTTCGACAACGTTGTCAAGCCTGGCGAGCACGCCGTCGGTGGTCTCTCCGCCCACGCCGAGGTTGATCACGTCGTAGTCGGGAAGCCATTCCTCCCAGCGCCCACCGGCGACAAGCCCGTCGCCAATGAAAACGATCGATTCAGACATGGTTTCCTCCACTCTCAATCATGCATCCGCGGGCCGCATGCTGGCTAGAGTGCCACTCGGTTTAGGTTCCGCTTGACGTTGCGGCGAGCCATGAATCAAGCTCGCTCGGGGTGTCCGTGATGATTCCATCGATACCGAGCTGCCGCACCTCGGCCCAGGTCTCCTGCGTGTTGAGGGTGTAGCAAATCACCCCGAACCCCGCCTCGTGAAGCAGATTCACTGCCCCGGGTGCCGCCGCTACCGAGCGGGCCGTCGTCGCCACTCCGATCACGCCGAAACGCTTGGCCATCGGCACCGGATCGGCTGAGAGTTCACGCACGAGCATGATGCGCGGATACGTCGGGGCGACAGCCTGCAGGTTCAGCAGGGTCTCGATGCTGAAGCTCTGCAGCACAACACGCGAACGCAGATCATGTCGTTCGATGGCGTCGATGACGCCGCGCAGCTGGTCGGGGCTCCAGCCGAATTTCAGTTCGACCAGCGCCTTCTTGTGCGAGGTGCGGAGGGTTGCGAAGAACTCCTCCAGGGTGGGAATGCGCGTGCCCGCGTAGACGCTGCCGTACCAAGAACCTGCATCCAACGTCGCGATCTGGGCAGCCGTGTGCTCGGCTACGCGGCCGCGGCCGTTTGTGGTTCTCTTCAGGTCGACATCGTGAAAGAGAACCGGCACCCCGTCACTCGTGAGTTGCACGTCGGTTTCGACAAAGTCCATCTCCGAGGCCATGGCCAGCTCGAAGGCCGGCATGGTGTTCTCGGGTGCCGCGGCACGATCGCCGCGGTGGCCGGCAATGAACGCCCCCTCGCCCGGGGTGCGCAGTGCCCCGAAAACGTCGGTGGCCGACACACTTCCGGGAACAGAACTGACGATGAGCAGAGGCACCAGCACCGCGACGGCGGTCACAGCGCCAATCAGCGGCGCCAGCCGCTTCGATACCCGAACGCGCATCGTAGCTCCCAACCCGCCCGCGTCGATGCGGGAACGTGCAGCTACCCTACCGGAACCGTTACCTTTCTGTTACATATTTATGCCAGGCGTGCGCAACGCCGAACGGGTGGCGGACCCTTCGGAGAATTCCGAGGTTCCGCCACCCGATCAGTGATTGCTGGTGGCGATCCGAGACTTAGATCAGGCCCTTGGTGTGCCAGACGGTCTTGGTCTCGGTGAACGCGAGGATGCGGTCGAGAGCCGGCGTTGCGGCATCCGCACCATTTTCGGGTGGCAGCACACGCTTGAGCGTCTCGGCTGCTGCAATCTGCAGATCGACCCAGTCGAGGGCGCCGGCACCGAGCAGGTCGAGTGCATTGACATCGGCATGGCCAGCCAGCCAGGGGGCGATTTCGGCGGGCGAACCCGTCAAGATGTTGACGACTCCGCCAGGCACATCGCTCGTGGCGAGTACCTCGCTCAGGCTGATCGCCGAGAGCGGGTGCGCCTGGTTTGCAATCACGACGACGGTGTTTCCGGCAACCAAAGCTGGAGCGATGGCGCTCACGATCCCGAGCAGCGAGCCGCCGGACTGCGGCGCGACGATGGCGACGACGCCCGTGGGCTCCGGCACCGAAATATTGAAGAACGGGCCCGAAACCGGGTTGGCGTTGCCGGCTGCCTGCACATATTTGTCGGCCCAGCCGGCGTACCAGACCCAACGGTCAATAGCCTCGTCGACCTGAGCGGATGCCGCTTGGGCACTCACCCCTTCCGACTGGACGATCTCGTCGACGAACTGAGCACGACGCCCTTCGAGCAGCTCGGCGATGCGGTACAGCACCTGGCCGCGGTTGTACGGCGTCGCACCGCTCCAGCCGCCGACGGCGCCGCGCGCGACGACGACGGCGTCGCGGGCATCTTTACGGGAAGCCTGGGCTGCATTGGCGAGGAACTCACCGGTGTGGGAGAGGATTTCGTAGACCCGGCCCGACTCGCTGCGCGGAAACTTTCCGCCGATGTAGAGCTTGTAGGTCTTGGGAACGGCGAGGCGGGTCACTTGGAGGCCTTCTTTCCGGGCTTCGTGGCGGGAATTGAGGGGGCGTCTGCGAGTTCCGTATCGGCCGAGATGGCCGACACTGCGGACGGTGACGGTGCCGCGGTCACGGCAGCCGAGGCGGAGACCCCAGTCAGTACCGCACGGGCGTTCGCGGGCTTGAGGTACGCAGCGAGGCCGTGGCGCCCGCCCTCGCGGCCGAAGCCGGATTCCTTGTAACCACCAAACGGGCTGGCCGGGTCGAACCGGTTGAAGGTGTTGGCCCACACCACTCCGGCACGCAGCTTGTCGGCGACGGCAAGAATGCGGCTGCCCTTATCACTCCAGATACCGGCTGACAGGCCGTAGGGTGTGTTGTTCGCCTTCGCGATTGCCTCAGCCGGCGTGCGGAAGGTGAGCACCGACAGCACCGGGCCAAAGATTTCGTCGCGGGCGATGCGGTGGCTGGTCGTCACATTCGTGAAGATCGTCGGTGCGAACCAGAACCCCTGCTCGGGAATGGCACAGTCGGCGCTCCACCGCTCGGCGCCTTCGGCTTCTCCACTGTCTGAGATCGCACGGATGCGTTCCAACTGAGCCGCACTATTGATCGCGCCGATGTCGGTGTTCTTGTCGAGCGGGTCGCCGAGGCGCAGCGTCGACAGTCGGGCCTTCAACCGGTCGACGACGTCGTCGTGGATCGACTCCTGCACGAGCAGACGACTGCCGGCACAGCACACCTGGCCCTGGTTGAAGAAGATGCCGTTGACGATTCCTTCAACGGCCTGGTCGATCGGGGCATCGTCAAAGACGATGTTCGCAGCCTTGCCGCCGAGCTCGAGCGTGAGCTTCTTGTCGGTGCCCGCCACCGAACGGGCGATCGCGCGGCCCACGGCCGTGGAACCGGTGAAGGCCACCTTGTTGACATCGGCGTGGTTGACGAGCATCGAGCCCGTGTTCCCAGCGCCGGTGACGATGTTGACCACACCGGCCGGAAGATCGGCCTGCTGCAGAATCTCGGCGAACAGCAATGCGGTCAGCGAGGTGGTCTCTGCGGGCTTCAACACGACGGTGTTACCGGCGGCGAGGGCCGGAGCGATCTTCCAGGCCAGCATGAGCAGCGGGAAGTTCCACGGGATGACCTGCGCGGCCACACCGAGAGAGGATGGGTTGGGGCCGGCTCCGGCGTGATCCAGCTTGTCGGCCCAGCCCGCGTAGTAGAAGAACCAGGCGGCAACGAGGGGCACGTCGACGTCGCGGCTCTCCTTGATCGGCTTGCCATTGTCGAGGCTCTCGGCCACGGCGAGTTCCCGGGCACGCTCCTGAACCAGCCGGGCGATGCGGAAAAGGTACTTGCCCCGGTCGGAACCCGACAGGCGCGACCACGTGGTGTCGTAGGCACGGCGAGCGGCAGCGACTGCGGCATCCACATCGGCCAAGTTCGCGGTGGCGATCATGGTGATCTGCTTCTCGGTGGCCGGGTTGATGCTCGCGAACGGGGTTCCCCGACCGGCGACGAACTCGCCGTCGATGAACAGACCGTAGTCACTGCGCAGATTCAGAATGGCCTGCGACTCGGGCGCCGGCGCGTAGTCAAGAAAGTTCATGGTGTGGTCCTAGTCAATCGTCACGTAGTCGGGGCCTGAGTAGTGGCCGGTTTTCATCTTCTGGCGCTGCAACAACACATCGTTCAGCAGGCTGGAGGCACCGAACCGGAACAGGTGCGGCGTCAGCCACTCTTCACCGACGGTCTCGGCGACGGTCACCAAATATTTGATGGCATCTTTCGAGGTACGGATGCCGCCGGCCGGCTTGACGCCGATCTTCTCGCCGGTGAGGTTGTACCAGTCACGCACGACCTCGAGCATCGACAACGTCACGGGTAGCGTCGCCGCGGGGGCGACCTTACCGGTGGAGGTCTTGATGAAGTCACCCCCGGCGAGAATCGCCAGCCAGGATGCTCGACGCACGTTGTCATACGTGTTCAGCTCACCGGTCTCGAGAATGACTTTGAGGTGGGCGAAGCTGCCGTCGGCACGGCGGCAGGCGTCTTTCACTGCCGCGATCTCGTCGAAGACCTGACCGTACCGGCCCGAGAGAAAAGCGCCACGGTCGATAACCATGTCGATTTCGTCGGCCCCGGCGGCAACGGCATCCGAGGTATCGGAGAGCTTCACGGCGAGTGAGGCGCGGCCGCTCGGGAACGCCGTCGCAACGGCGGCGACATTGATACCAGAGTCAGTTCCTGCCGAGTGTGCGGATCCGAGTGCCGCGACCGCGTCGGGAACCATGTCGCCATAGACGCAGACCGCAGCGACGCGGGGGCAGCTGGGATCGCTCGGGTCGGGGTTCATGGCCTTACCGACGAGTGAGCGCACCTTGCCGGGGGTATCGGCGCCCTCCAACGTCGTGAGGTCGATGAGCGTGATGATCGTGTCGATCGCCCAGACCTTCGAGGTGGTCTTGATTGACCGGGTGCCGAGGTTCGCGGCGCGCTGCTCGAGCCCCACCGCATCGACCCCCGGAATTCCGTGGAGGTACCGGCGCAGATTGCTGTCGGATGCCTCGCCACCGAGAACCGCGAGGGCGCGATCCCGGATTGCAAGTTGGGTGTTGGTCATCAGCTGTCCTTGTTCTTCGGGTGGTTCAGTGGTTCAGAGAATGGAGTGCTCACGAATGCGAAAAGTCGGTGGCGTCGTGCTCGCCAAGCACAGCGAGCGCCGTGGCCTCGTCGGTGACGAGTACCGTGCACAGGCCGCTGCCGACGATGGCCCGGGCGACCGGGTGCTTCTGTCGGCCCGAGATCACGGCGATCGCCGTCTTGGACCGGCGCAGCTGCGAGAGTGAGATCCCGACGGTGCGGCCGTCGAGCTCGGGGTCGACAATGTTGCCGTTACTGTCGATGTAGCGGCCGACGATGTCGCCCACGGCGCCCTTGCGCACGAGTTCGTCGACCTGTGCCGGGGTGAGATAACCGCTGTCGACATGTGCTGAGTTCGAATCGGCCTGACCGGCGCTGAACAGAAAGGCCGAAGCCGACCGTCCCATGTCGAGCACCGCAGCGACGGCTCGGTCTGATTCGATGGCCTGCTTTGTTTCGAGGCGCTCCAGAATGGCGGGGCTCGGCAGTAACGTGGCGGAGCCTGAGGCTTTGTCGGCGATCGTGACGGCTGTCGTGGCCGCGGTGCCGGCGCGCTTGTTGAGACTCACACCGCCGTTGATCTGCACGACATTCACGCCGGGCGCCCACCCGCTCTTCAGATGGTTGGACACGTCATGGAGCGTGCGCCCCCAGCTGATGCCGAGCGTGCGTGGAATGGGACGCAGGCTGGTCAAGTAGTCGGCGGCGGCCTGAGCGGTGCGCGATTGCAGCTCTTCCTCGCTCGAGACGCCGGCCGATGAGACGACGATCGCGTCGGTGAGCCCGGTGGTTTCACGCAAACGCCGCTCAATGGGCAGACGACGCGCACGCGGGTGAACGATCTCAATTCGAATGAAGCCGTTGGATTTTGCTTGAGCCAGAAGCCGACCGACCTTCCAGCGGGTCAGGCGCAGAATCGAACCGATCTCGTCTTGCGTCTTGTCTTCTTCGTAGTACAGCTCAGCGGCTCGAATCGAGAGCAGCTCGTCGGAGTCAATCACGCTATGCGCTCCCTTCGGTTCCTGTTCGGTGATTCCCAGCCTAGGTCTCCGCCGTGCGCAAATCAACACACGTAGGCAATCTTGCTCATATGAGCATCGCCCGGTCCAGCTCGCCGGGTCCCGCTCCCCCGATCCTGCTCCTCTCGGTCCGGCGACCATCATTTTGTTCCGTGCCCCCTAGGCTCAAACCATGCCTTCTCCGTCACAGCAGACTTCATTCGCGCTCGGCCTCGACCTCGGCGGCACCAAGGTCGAAGCGGCTCTCGTCGATGAGCACGGCACGGTGCTCACCGACAGCAGATTCCGCCTGCCGACCGGCCCTGCGACCACACCTGCCGGCCTCGAAGCCGCCGTGACCAGTCTCGTGACCCGCGCCGTCGAACGCCTTCCGGAAGGCGCGTCGCTGGTCGGCGCCGGTATCGGCTCAGCCGGTCCGGTCGTCGCCGCCACCGGCACCGTCTCCCCCTTGAACATGGCCGGCGTGCGTGATTTTCCGCTTCGCGCCCTCGTGCAGAGCGTGCTGCCCGATCTTCCCGTGCGACTGCGGATCGACGGTTTGTGCATCACCCTCGCCGAACACTGGGTGGGCGCCGGGCGCGGCGTCGACAATTTGATGGGCATGATCGTCTCGACCGGCGTCGGCGGAGGACTCATTCTCGGCGGACGCACCATCGCTGGTCCGAGCGGCAACGCGGGGCACATCGGCCATGTCGAGGTAGCCGGCTTTGATGACCCCTGTGCGTGCGGGGGGCGCGGCTGTCTCGAAGCGGTTGCCTCCGGGCCGAAGACCGTCGCCTGGGCTCGCAGCCATGGCTGGACGGGCCACACCGGCGAGGAACTCGCCGCCGCACACGCCACTGGAGACCCGATCGCGGTGCGCGCCGTCGAACGCAGCGGGCGCGCGCTCGGCCAGGCCATCGCATCCGCCACCAATTTGCTCGACCTCGACGTCGTGGCGATCGGCGGTGGCTTCTCGCACGTCTCACCGGATCTGTTCGAGAATGCCCGGGCCGCGATCGCGCGACGCGTCGTGTTCGACTTCGCGACAAAGGTGCGCCTCGTCCCCTCAGCACTCTCGGGCGAAGGTCCCTTGATCGGGGCTGCCGCGCTGATCCACCGCGCGGCGTTGGTCGCTGAGCCCGTTTTCTAGGATGTTGCCGGGCCCCGACGGGCCAGATCGTCTTCAAGCAGGTGCGGACGCGCAACGACGATCCCGGCGACCAAGGCCACGACGGCTGTGCCGAGGAGGAAGTACAACCCCAGATCCCAGCCGCCGGTCTGCTCGTGGAAGATGCCGAAGAGGAGTGGGCCGACGGCGCCCAGGGTATAGCCAATGCTCTGGACGAAGCCGCTGAGCGCCACCGAGCCGGCATGCGTCCGTGTGCGCAGATTGATCAGCACCAGGGCAAGCGGGAAAAGAGAGGTTCCGAGCCCGGCTAGGGCCGACCACAACCAGGTCGCCGTCGTCGGGACGAGGAGCAACCCGAGGTAACCGATCACGAAGCTGAGCGTCGCCAGATAAATCAGCGGGGCGACGCTGCGCAGCCGCACCGCAAGAATCGGGATGATGATCGAGGCCGGAACTCCGACCGCCGCGTAGACCGAAAGCAAGTTGCCCGCCTCACCCGCGCTCGAGCCGGCCACCTGCATGAGCAGTTGAGGCAGCCAGGCGAACATCGCGTAGGCGTTCAGCGACGAGGCGGCGAACAGAACGGCGAGGGCCCAGGCGATCGACGACCCCCAGATTCGGTTGAGGATCGCGGGATCTGCCTCCTCGATGACCGGTGTCGGCCGGCGTCCGGAGCGGTGTCGAACGAGGAGGCTCAGCCAGGGCAGGAGTGCGAGGATCCCCAGAACGAACCAGAGCCCGAGCGAGATCCGCCACCCGGCGGAATCGGCAACCGGCACTGCGATGAGCGGTGGAATCAGGGTGCTGAAAGCCAGCATCGTGGCGTAGAGAGCCGTGACGAGTCCCACGCGGTCGGGAAAATACTTCTTCACCAACGGAGGAAGCAAGACATTGCCGGCACCCATGCCGGCGAAGGCCACGGCGCTGCTAGCAATAAGCCAGCCCACCGAGCCGGAAAACCCGCGGGCAAGATCGCCCACCGTGATCGCGACGAGAGCAACAATAAGAACACTCTCGAGGCTGGCGCGCCGCACGAAGACAGGCGTCATGATGCCGAAGACGGCAAAACAGACGGGCGGCAGCATGCCGAGAATTCCGAGAGCGAGAGCCCCCAACGGGACATCCGCGCTGATCTGCGTCACGATCGGCGAGAGCGCGGTGACGGCGGTGCGCAAGTTTGCCGCCACCAACAGAATCCCCACGAGGGCGAGTGAGCGACCCGCCCACAGTCTGGGGGCAGAAGAGTCAGTCACGAGCCAAGTCTACGGTCGCCTCGTGGGCGATACCGCCACACGCGCCCTGTTTACGTGAGGATGGCGCGCACCCTGTCGACATCGTCAGCGATCTGTCTGATCAGCGGGTCGATGCCGGTGAAGGCGACCATTCCGCGAATACGTTCGACGAATGAGACCTCGACGACGTGCCCGTACAGGTCGATGTCTTCGTCGAGCACATACGCCTCGACTTGCTTGTGCGGAACGCCCTCGAAGGTGGGGTTATTGCCCACCGAGATGGCCGCGGGGTAGCGCACGCCGGCATCCGTCAACCACCCGGCATAGACACCGTCTGCCGGAATCAACCCCTCGGACTCCGTCGAGAGGTTGGCGGTCGGAAAGCCGAGTTCGCGCCCCCGCGCCGCGCCGTGTACGACGACGCCTCGCACGGTCGGCACGTGGCCCAACTGATCCCGCGCCGCGTGCACGTCGCCGTCGGCCAGAAGCCGGCGAATCCCCGTCGACGAGACACGCTGTTCGTTGTCGGGACCGACATCGTCGATCCGGTGGGTTTCGTAACCGTACGTCGCACCGAGGCTCGTCAGCAGCTGACTATCACCCGCTCCCCGCGCGCCAAATCGAAAATCCTTGCCGACCAGCACATGTTTGGCGTGCATGGCGTCGACAAGAATGCGGCTGATGAATTCCTCCGCGGGCAACGACGACAACGCGCTATCGAACTCGAGCACAAGCGTCGCGTCGATGCCGGAAGCCGCCAGCAATTCGAGCTTCTGGTCGAGACTGACAAGAGCAGGAGGGCAGTCCCCCGGTGAGAGCAATGAGAGCGGATGCCGGTCGAACGTGACCACGGCGGTCGCGAGTTCGTCGCGCTCGGCGAGTAATTTCATCTCCGCGATGATGGCTCGGTGACCGGCGTGTACGCCGTCGAACTTGCCGATGCTCACAGCGGATGCCGGCCAGTCGAGGGGAACCTCGCCGAGGCCATTGAGGCGCTTCATAGCTGCGATCCGCCCCCGAGCACCGCGTCGCTTGATGCAGGAGGGCGGTGTCGGGACAGCCACCACATGCCCAGGATCGGAAGAACGAGCGGAATGAAGAGATAGCCACGGCCGTACACCGACCACACGGTGTCGTGCGGGAACAGTGCCGGGTCGATCAGACTCAGCGTGCCGATCACGAGCACCCCGAGCAATTCAAAACTGATCGTCACCCAGGCGATGCGATACCAGACCGGCCCACGGGCGATCAGCGCGATCGTCGCCACGATGTAGACCACGGCGGCGAGTGCCGACAGCGAATAGGCCGCCGGGGCATCATCGAACTTGCCGACGATTTGCACGAAGGAACGGCCTGTCGCCGCCAGCGCGAGAATGCCGTAAACAACGATCAAGAGCCGACCGATCCCGGTCACACGGGTGCGCGCAGCGGCTTCGGTGTCGGACGAGGACTGGGTTTTCTGTTCAACCATGGCTCGGCAATTATCGCAGTATCCGCATGTGGTTTGCTGCCGAATCAGGCGGGCAGCGCCGTCCAGATTTGCAGCATTCGGTAAACCATGACGGCGACCGAGAGGCAGACGACCCCGAGAATGACGGTGCTCCACCGGCTGCGCTCGATCAACGCCCAGGCCGCACCGGCGAGGGGAAGCAGGATGGCACTGACCAAATAGGTGTAAAACTCGAGCATGCTTCCGGTCGCCGCGTTGCCAATCATCGGCGCGACGATCGAGACGACGAGTTGCGCAATCAGCAGCAGTTCGACCAGGGCGACGGCCCCGAGCGTGAGATCGCTGGGCGTACGACCCACCAGGCCGAGCGTGAGGCAGAGCACCCCTGATGCGAGCGCTACCGCGAGCTGCAGCCCGGTGAACCACTCGATCATGCGGCACCTCCCGGCGTCTGAGATGCCGCTTCGACGTCGTCCGGCGGAAAATTGACCAGGGTCTTCCCCTGCGTGCCCCGGCGACCGACCAGCCCGACGAGCCGACCATCCGGAGCGATCGCGGCGATCGGGGCATCCGTCGCCACCTCGCTCACGCTGGTGCCGGCAAGCTCGATGCGCTTCCCGTGACCCAGGTCGATGGTCTGCTGCGCCGTGAGGTCGAGCCGCGGGAACAGCAGGGTTGCGGCAGCGGCCGGCGTGATCAGGGAGCCGACGGCGTCGAGCTCATCGAGGGTCTGTGCCGCGTCGACGCCGAACGGTCCGATGCGCGTGCGGCGCAGGCTGGTCAGATGGCCGCCGACTTCAAGGGCCGAACCGAGATCACGAGCGAGGGCACGAATGTATGTGCCGGTCGAGCAGACGACCCGCACCTCGAGATCGAGAAACCCGTCGGCAGGGGTCGCCGAGAGCAGCTCGAACTCACTCACCGTCACCGGGCGGGGGGGCAGCGCGACCTCTTCGCCCGCGCGCACGAGAGCATACGCTCGCTTGCCGTCGACCTTGATGGCGCTGACCGAGCTGGGAGATTGTTCGATGTCCCCGGTGAGATCACGGATGCCGGCCGCGATCGCGTCTGGGCTGAGCGTCGCGACAACCCCGGGCGAGGCGAGCGAGATCTGCTCGCCCTCTTTGTCGTCGGTGGTCGTTGCCGCACCGAGACGAATCGTGGCGAAGTACTCCTTGTCGAGACCGACGACCCAGGTGAGCAAACGGGTCGAGCTGTTCACCCCGAGAATAAGCAGGCCGGTGGCCATCGGGTCGAGCGTGCCGGCGTGACCGACCTTGCGGGTGCCGGCCAGGCGACGGGTGCGGGCGACGGCGTCGTGGCTGGTCCAGCCCGGCGTCTTATCGACCAGAAGCAGGCCAGATGCCGCGCTCACGCGGTTTCCTCGGACCAGTGGGCGGCCGAAGCGCCCAAGACAAGGTCAAGCTTGGTGCGGAATGTACAGTCCATGAGTTCGCGTGCAGCCTCATCGTTGTCATAGGCGTCGGGCAGACGCAGAGCGAGCAGGGTATTGAAAAGCATGCCATCGGCTAGGAACTCCCGAACCTGATCAGGTTCGAACCCCGCCTCGTCGCGCAGCAACCGGTAGATGTCGAGAAATCCCGTACGGGCCGCCGCTCCGATCGCCGGGTCGTGACCGGTGAGGAAGCCGTGCATCAGCGAGAGCAGGATGCCGCGGTCTTCAATCAGGTCGATGTACGCGCGGCCGAGACGGGCACTCAGAAGGTCGGTGTAAGCCGGATCGGTGTCAGCCGGATCGGCGGCTTGAGGGTCGGTCTTCGCGATCTCCCCCCGAAAAACCGTCATCAGTCGACTGAGCGAGCGCTCGATCACCTCGATGAAAAGATTCTCTTTCGTGCCGAACATACGCACCACGTACGGTTGGCTGATGCCGGCCGCCTGCGCCACCTGATCGGTCGTGGCGCCGGCATAGCCACGCGCGCCAAACACCTGGCTGGCTGCCGCCAAAATCTGCTCGCGGCGTTCCGCGGCGGGGATGCGTTCAGCACTGGGATTCTGTGCAGAAAATGACTCGCTCACGCTTGACATGTTATCAGTCGATAACTACCGTGGCATCATGTAATCAGCCGATTACTTCCCCGTCGAAGGGCTCCTCGTGAACGTCGTCGCCGCGCGCCGCATTCCGATCTGGCTGGCCATCACCGCGGCATCCGTGCCCATGTTCATGGCCACGCTCGATAATCTGGTTGTCACCAGCGCGCTGCCCGTGATCGCGCGCGACCTGACCGCCTCGATCGAAGAACTGCAGTGGGTGATCAACGCCTACGCGTTGGCGTTCGCGACGTTTATGCTCATGGCGGTCGCGTTGGGCGACAGGCTCGGCCGACGCACGGTGTTCCTCGTCGGCATCGGCGTGTTCACGCTGGCCTCGGCCGCGGCGGCCCTGAGCGACACCCCCACGCTGCTCATTGCCGCCCGCGCCGTGCAGGGTGTCGGCGCCGCGGCCCTGATGCCGCTCTCGCTGACTCTGCTGGCCGGTTCGGTGCCGCTCCGGTTGCGTCCGGCGGCAATCGGAATCTGGGGCGGCGTCTCGGGCCTCGGTGTGGCCCTCGGCCCACTGATCGGCGGGGCCGTGGTGCAGGGCTGGAACTGGCAGGCGATCTTCTGGCTCAACGTTCCCATCGGCATCCTGGCCGTTCCTCTGGTGCTGTTCGCTCTGCCGAACAGCTTCGGCGAGCGGGTGCGCGCCGACATGCTCGGCCTCGTGCTTGCCGGACTGGGCGTGTTCGGTCTCGTCTTCGGAATCGTGCGCGGCAATGACGCCGGCTGGGACAGTGCCGAGGTGCTCGGTGCCCTGATCGGCGGAGGCAGCCTGCTCGTCGTGTTCGTCTTCTGGGAGACCCGAGCTCCTGCCCCGCTGTTGCCGTTGCGACTGTTTCGCGATCGCAGCTTCACCGTGTCGAATATCGTGGGCATCACGTTCAGCTTCGGTATCTTCGGTGCGGTCTTCATCTTGATCCAGTTTCTGCAAATCGTGCAGGGGTACACCCCGCTCGAAGCCGGCCTGCTGACGATGCCGTGGACCCTCGCTCCCATGATCGTCGCGCCGCTCACTGGTCTGTTCAGTTCTCGGACCGGCACCCGCGTGCCGATCGTGGTCGGGCTGGTGCTTTTAACGATGTCGATGGGTTGGCTCGCCGTGGTGATGTCGGCGACCGTGCCCTACCGCGAGATCGTGCCGGCCTTCGTGTTGGCTGGAATCGGGATGGGCCTGGTCTTCGCGCCGATCTCGACCGCGGTGCTCGCGAACATGGTACCGGCCGACCACGCGAAGGCCTCGGGCACCAATTCGACGCTGCGTGAGATCGGTGTGGCGCTCGGCGTCGCAGTGCTCACCGCTGTGTTCGCCGGCGCAGGTGGGCAACTCACACCGACGGGTTATGTGGGCGCGGCAATTCCAGCGATTTGGACCGCCGCCGGTGTTTTGGCCGCTGCCGCCGTGATCGCGCTCGCGATGCCATCGAAAAAGCAGGCGGCCGCGGCGGCTGCGGCCATCCGTGCCGAGAACCCCTCCGTAACAGAGCACGAAACGGATCTATCGGCCCGGGCGCCGGCACCGCGCATGTCCAGCGCCTCCTAGGCTGGAGCAATGCGCATTGCAGTGATCGGAGCCGGGGCACTCGGTGGCACCTTTGCCACACTCTTGACCCGCGCGGGCCATGAGGTTACCGTCACCGCGCGGGGCGCGGGCCTCGCCGCGATCCGGGCCGACGGGATCCGTCTTCGCGGCGGATTCGGCGAGGCACACGCCCGGCCAGCCGTGCTCGAACGGCTCGTCGAACGTCCCGAACTCACCCTGGTCTGTACAAAGGCGCAGGATGCCGAGGCCGCGATCGGCGAGAACGCCGTCATGATCAACGGTTCCCCCGTGATCGTCGTGCAGAACGGGCTCGACGGCGTGCAGACCGCGAAGCGACTCCTGCCCCACTCCGAGTGTTTCGGTGCGTTGTCGATCATCGCCGCGAACTACACCGAACCGGGACAGGTGACGGTGACGACCGCGGCACCCACCTACCTCGGCCGCGGCGACGGGCCGATCGATCAGGAAACCCGCCGGTGGCAACGCGTGCTCAATGAGGCGGTGCCGACCCGTGCGATCGAGAACTTCATCGGCGCCCAGTGGACCAAGCTCATCGTCAATATGCTGAACGCCCTGCCCGCCATCACCGGTTTGAGCGTGCAGCAGGTCATTGCCCACCCGGGTCTTCGTCGCGTGATGACGGCGAGCATGCGGGAAGCCGTGCGGGTGGGTGCCGGGCGCAACGTGCGCTTTGGTGCCTTGCAGTCACTCAGCAACCGCAGTCTGCGCGTGTTCGCCCGGCTTCCGCTGTGGGCCGGACAGATCCTGCCGCTCCGCATGCGCCGTCGCATGGGAGCGGTTCCGAACCGGGGCTCCACGCTTCAGAGCATCACCCGGGGCCAGCGAACCGAGATTGACTTTCTGAATGGGGCGATCGTACGTGAGGCCACAGCGGCAGGCCTGCCAGCTCCGATCAACACGCTACTCACCGCGCTCGTGCACGAGGTCGAGCGCTCGGGGGCGTTTCTCACGCCCGCTGCCGTGCTGACGCGCGCCGACGTCCTGCTGCACGCCGAATAAGCCGACAGAAATCGTGCGATCGCTGGCCATCGCCCTAACAGCTGTCGAGCAACAGTCGTCGGGGGTGTGCCGGATTCGAGTTGTCGACCACGGCCGACGCGATCTGGCGCGGGTTCACCTCGGCTTCGTAGAGGCGGTCGGCCGCTGACTGCGGCGCCCCGTCAAGAACAATGCTGTACGACCAGAGGCCGTTCAATTCGCGCCGGTTGATGAAGTCTCCGTCGACGATCAGAATGGCGTCAATCGGGGCTGTCTGCCAGGTCGGCTGAATCCAGGTGTCACGATCCGGGTCCCAGTGCTGCGTGACAAACCCTGTCGCCACCCCCATCTTGAACGGGTCGATCAGAACTCGACGCAGCGTGGCATAGTCATAGCGATGGCGGTAGTCCCGATCGGGCGTGACGGGGCCGAACGCCTCCTGCGCGAACCGCGAGCGATGGAAGTATCTCAGCGATGCCCGAAACACCGGATGCTCGCGCTCATCGAACACCTCCGCCAGGTCCTCGGCGAACGCGATTCGACCAGAACCTGTCGGGCCTCCCACCGCGACGATCTGCCGCCCGAGCCCATAGTTGTGCAAAATCTCGGTGGCCAAGCCACGAAGGAACTCTATGCGGGGTGTGGAGACAAGCCTCATGAATCGAGCCTAGGTTAGAAGTGATGAAAGACACTCGCCCTGTGCCCACTCTCGCGCCACCGATCAACGCCTGGTTCCATGCGAATGCCCGGGATCTCCCGTGGCGTCGCGACGGTTTCTCGGCCTGGGGCACCCTGGTCAGCGAGTTCATGCTGCAGCAGACTCCCGTGAACCGGGTGATCCCCAAGCTCGAAGCCTGGCTCGAACGCTGGCCGACACCGGCCGCCCTCGCCTCGGTTCCCGCCAGTGAGGCCGTGCGCGCCTGGGCCACTCTTGGCTACCCCCGCCGGGCTTTGTGGCTGCATGCGGCAGCTGTTCAGATCGACGAGCGGCACGGCGGGGAGGTGCCCGACGACGTCGACGAGTTGCTCGCGCTGACGGGTGTCGGTGATTACACCGCGCGTGCCGTCGCCGCCTTTGCCTATGGCCACCGGCATCCGGTCGTGGACACGAACACTCGCCGAGTGATCGCCCGGGCCGTGGCGGGTCAGGCAGAACCGGCTCCGCCCAGCCGCACCCGTGACCTCGAAGCGATGGAGGCGCTGCTGCCCGACGACCGTGGCGAGGCTGCGGCCTTCAACGCCGCAATCATGGAACTGGGGGCGGTCGTCTGCGCGGCGAAATCGCCGCGCTGCGACGTATGCCCGATTCGGAATGTGTGTGCCTGGCGTGCCGCCGGCTACCCGGCCTACGATGGGCCGCGCAAGGCCATGCAGAAGAAGTATGAGGGAAGCGACCGGCAGGTGCGCGGCCTGATCATGGCCGAACTGCGCTCCACTCACCGCCCCGTCACCGACGCGGAAGTCGTCTCACTCTGGTCGGATGCCGCCCAGCGTGACCGTGCCCTGGCCGGTCTGCTCGCCGACGGCCTCGCCGTCCCCGCACCCAGCGGAGGTTACCTGCTGCCCGGCTGAGCGAAACCGTGATCGTCGCTGTCGATCGCGTGCCTATTCCGGACGTTTCTGCTTGGCCGGTTCAGCCGGCTCGTTCGGTCCATTCCAAATCGTCACAATCCCCCAGGCCACCGCCGCAATCGGCACCGACAACACCGCGCCGACGATACCGCCGACAACGGTTCCAATCGTCAAGGCGAGCAGAATCACCAGCGCGTGAAGCTTGAGTGAACGAGCCATCACCACCGGTTGTAAGAAGTTCCCCTCCAACTGATTGACCGCGACGACCACGATGATCACGATCAGCGCAACGCCCGGGCCGTTAGCCACGAGGGCGACCAACGCAGCCAAGATGCCGGCCGCCGTCGCACCCACCAGCGGAATGAACGAGGTCAGAAAGACAATCACCGCGAGCGGAAGGGCCAGCGGCACCTGCAAGATGGCCAGCGCCACTCCGATTCCGATGGCATCAACCGCCGCCACCGTCGCGGTGCCGCGCACATAGCCGCCGAGCGTCGAGACTGTCTTGTCGCCAATGCGACGGGCTCGGGCGTAGCTCTCACCCGTGAAGGGCCGCAGCAGGAACTCCCAGATCCGTGGTCCGTCCTTCAAAAAGAAGAACAGCACCACGGCCATCAGCACGAGGCCGGTCAGAAAGCTCCCAGCCGCCGAGACTCCGGCGAGAGCGCCGCTGCCGAACTGACTGCTGGTCAGAAAGTCGGTCACCGCCTTCTGCACGCTTTCGAACTGCTCCGAGCTGAGCGCAAACGGAAGGTGAGCCAGCGAATCCTGGAGCTGCAGGAGGCCGTCTTTCGCCGAGTCAAGCAGGTCGGTCCACTGGTTGCGCACCGCATTCACAATCAGCCAGCCGAGGCCGCCCAGCACCACGATGAGGGAGACCAGGGCCAACCACGTCGCGAGGATGTCCGGCACGCCTCGGGAACGCATCCACCGCATCAGTGGGTTGATGGCTGCAGCCAGAATGAGCGCAATGACAACGGGAATCACGACCAGGCTGAGCTGGGTCATTCCAAACACCAGCACACTCACGACAAGCAGCACAGCGATGATCTGCACGCTGCGGGTCGCGAGTCGTCCGAAACCGTCCGTCCACTGCGTCTTACGCGGCGGCCCCGGCGGCGCGGTCGTCGCCGATGTCAGGGGGCCTGGCCTCGTGTGTGCCACGATGCGTCGGCGGTCGAACAATCCCATGGGAGCTCCTCTTCGTCTCGACAGATGTCGAGGATTCCAGCAAACCCCACATCGACGCTTCGGAGTGCGTTCCACGCCGATACTCGTAGATTCATCACGACGCACGCAATCTAGGCTGATGCCATGCCCCACCGCGTGCTGCACATCCAACCTCCCTTCGAGGAACTCCGTCGGGTTCTCGCCGCTCTGCCTGAAAAGTTCGGGCTGACGCGTGACTTCGAACCCGAGGTTCTCGCCGAGGCGCGGCGGGCGATCCTCACCCATGAGCTGCCGACGGCCGATCAGACCGCACTGCCGTTCGTCACGATCGATCCTGCGGGCGCAACCGACCTCGATCAGGCCATGCATCTCGAGGCACGGGGCGAGGGATTCCGGGTCTACTACGCCATCGCGGATGTCCCCTCCTTCGTCAGCCCCCAGGGCGCCATCGATCGAGAGGCTCGGCACCGGGGACAGACCATCTATACGCCCGACGGCCGCATTCCCCTGCACCCGATCGAGATCAGCGAGGGCGCGGCGTCGCTCCTGCCGGGCGAAGAGCGCGGCGCGTTCGTCTGGCAGATCGATCTGGATGCCGCCGCAGAGGTCACACACGTCACGGTCGCCCGCGCGCTGATCCGCAGCCGCGAACAACTCAGCTATGAGGCCGCCCAGTCTGCACTTGACGCGGGAACGGCCGGACCCACCCTGCGGCTCCTGCAACACATCGGCATTGCCCGAATCGATCTGGAACGCCGACGCGGGGGTGCGAGCCTGCGCATTCCCAATGTCGAAATTGACGGGGACGAGGTCGACGGTAGCGCCGCCGGCTATCGACTCGTGCGACGCAGCCCGTTGCCGATTGAGGATTGGAACGCGCAGATCTCATTGTTGACCGGCATGGCCGCGGCCCAGCTCATGCTCACCGGCGGCGTCGGGCTGCTCCGCACCATGCCGGAGCCGGAGCCGGCCACACTCGCCAGCTTTCGCCGCCAAGCGGATGCCCTCGGCCATCCCTGGCCCACGGGCATGCCATACGGCGAATATCTACGCAGCCTCGACCTTCGCGACCCCCGGGAACTCGCCATCACGCACGCCGCGGGCTCGCTTTTTCGAGGTGCCGGGTACACGGCCTTCGACGGAACCGTGCCGACTGACATCCTTCAGGCAGCTGTCGCTGCACCCTACGCTCACGTAACCGCACCACTTCGCCGACTCGTCGATCGGTTCGGTCTCGTCGCGTGCGCAGCACTCTGTGCGGATCAACCGGTGCCGGGCTGGGTGCGCGACGCTCTGGGAGAGTTACCCGCGATCATGGCGGGATCGGACCAGAAGGCCGGAGCCATCGACCGCGCGGCAGTCGACATCGTTGAAGCCGCCGTGCTCAGCACACGCATCGGCGAGGTCTTCACCGCGACGGTGATTTCGGCCGGCAACGGGAAGGGGCCGGGCAACGGGCGCATCCAACTCAGCGACCCTGCCGTCACCGCGCGCTGCACCGGCGAGTTCGTGGCCGGTACGCGCATTGCCGCACGCCTGATTGAGGCCGAAATCGCAACCGGCACCGTACTTTTCGAAGCCACACGCCCACCCTCCTGAACCGACAAAACCGGCGTACGGAGGTCGAAACCTCCGTACGCCGGTGCCAGCCCGAACCCGACCTACGCGGTCGAGCCCGTCTCTGAGCCTGCTTCGTCGCCGAGCAAATTGTCGACGTCATCCTCCAGATCGTCTGGGTCCTCGTCGTCGTACTCACGCGGCTTTGCATACGGGTCGGCGTCGCCGGCGTACGTGGCGGTCTCAGCAAGCTGACCCACCTCGGTGTCGCGTTCGTGCGCGGTGCGCAGCAGGTCTTCGATGAGTTTGGCGTTCTCGGGGATTCCGTCGGCAATGAATTCGATCGACGGGGTCAAGCGAGCGGTGATGTTCTTGCCCACCTCACTGCGCATCATGCCGGTGGCCGCCTTCAGCGCCTGAGCGCTGTCGGCACGTTCCTCATCGGAGCCATAGACGGTGTAGAAGATCGAAGCGTGCTGCAGGTCGCCCGTCACTTTGACATCCGTGATTGTCACGAAGCCGAGACGTGGGTCGCGGATGCCGCGTTCGAGGCGCTTGGCCACGATGACCTTGATGCGGTCTGCCATTTTTCTGGCGCGTGCCGGATCTGCCATTGCTGTTCTCCTTCTGGATTCCGTCGACCGAGTGAGTCGAGATCTGGTCTCGACACACTCGGTCAGCGGTGAACTGAGGTCAGCGGATGCCGACCTCAACGTGCGTTGTTAGACGCGGGGCTTCTCTTTGAGCTCGATGGTCTCGATCTCGTCGCCGATCTGGATGTCGTTGAACTTGCCCAGGCCGATACCACATTCGAAGTCCGTGCGAACCTCGGTGACATCGTCCTTGAAGCGACGCAGCGATTCGATGGCGAGGTTGTCGCCCACGACGATGCCGTCGCGGATGACTCGCGCCTTGGCGTTTCGGGTGATCGTGCCGGAGCGAACGATGACACCGGCGACGTTTCCGAACTTCGACGAGGAGAAGACCTCGCGGATTTCGGCGACACCACTCTGAACCTCTTCGTACTCGGGCTTGAGCATTCCCTTGAGGGAGTTCTCAATGTCCTCGAGTGCCGAGTAGATGACGGAGTAGAAGCGCACGTCGACGCCTTCACGAGCCGCACGTTCGCGCGCCTTCGTGTCGGGACGCACGTTGAAGCCGATGATGATGGCGTTGTCGACGGTCGCGAGGTTGACGTCGCTCTCCGTGACGGCACCGACACCACGGTGGATGATGCGCAGCTGGACCGAGTCATCGACCTCGATCTTGAGCAGCGACTCTTCCAGGGCCTCAACGGCACCGGAAACGTCACCCTTGATGATGAGGTTGAGCGACTCGACCTTGCCCTCTTCGAGTGCACGGGTGAAGTCTTCGAGGCTGATGCGCTTGCGAGTGCGAGCGAGCAGGGCGTTGCGCTCTGCAGCTTCGCGCTTCTCGGCGATCTGACGGGCAGTGCGGTCTTCTTCGATGACGAGGAAGGTATCGCCGGCGCGGGGAACGCTGGAGAGACCCTGAACCTGGACCGGACGTGACGGCGTTGCTTCCTTCACGGCGTTGCCGTTTTCATCGGCCATGGCACGAACGCGGCCGTAAGCCGTACCCGCGACGATGGCATCTCCGACGCGCAGCGTTCCCGACTGGATGAGCACGGTTGCAACCGCGCCGCGCCCCTTGTCGAGCTTGGCTTCAATAGCCACACCGCGGGCATCCTTGTCGGGGTTGGCCCGCATGTCGAGGCCGGCGTCTGCGGTGAGCAGAACGGCATCGAGCAGTTCTTGAATGCCGATGTTGTTCCGCGCCGACACGTCGACGAACATGACGTCTCCGCCGTATTCTTCGGCGACGAGGCCGAACTCGGTGAGCTGCTGACGCACCTTCTGCGGGTTGGCGTCCGGCTTGTCGATCTTGTTGACCGCGACGACGATCGGCACGTTTGCAGCCTGGGCGTGGTTCAACGCTTCAATGGTCTGCGGCATGATGCCATCATCTGCTGCGACAACGAGAATCGCGATGTCGGTCACCTGGGCACCACGTGCACGCATGGCGGTGAACGCCTCGTGGCCCGGGGTGTCAATGAAGGTGATCGGGCGTTCGATGCCCTCGTGCTCGGCAACAACCTGGTACGCACCGATGTGCTGCGTGATACCACCGGCTTCGCCTTCGACAACCTTCGAGTTGCGGATGGCGTCCAGCAGTCGAGTCTTACCGTGGTCGACGTGACCCATGACGGTGACGACCGGCGGACGCGCCTTCAGCTCGTCATCAGTCTCTTCGGCGAGTTCCTCGTCGATGTCGATACCGAAGCCGAGCAGCAGCTCGCGGTCCTCGTCCTCGGGCGAAACCATTTGGATCTTGTAGCCCAGTTCTTCACCCAAAATGTCGAATGTCGCCTCATCGAGGGACTCGGTCGCCGTGGCCATCTCACCGAGGTGGAACAGCACGGTGACGAGGTTTCCGGGGCTCGCGTCAATCTTGTCGGCAAAGTCAGTGATCGATGCGCCGCGGCGCAGACGAACAACGGTTCCACCATCGCCACGGGGGACGCTGACGCCACCCAGCGACGGAGCTTCGCGCAGTTCGAATTCTGCTCTCTTCGTACGCTTCGACTTCCGTGCCTTGCTCTTGCCGCCACCGCGACCGAATGCACCAGCGGTTCCACCGCCGGGACCGCGGCCACGACCGCCACCGCCGCCACCGGCCGGACGCGGAGCGCCGAAGCCGGGGGTTGCGCCGGGTGCGCCACCGGGACGAGCGAAGCCGGGACGAGCGCCACCGGCGCCGCCGGGGGCACCACCGGGACGCTGGAAGCCGCCGGGACGCTGACCGAAACCGGTCGGACGCTGACCCTGGCCGGGTCCGCCCGGGCGGGGTGCGCCGGGGCGCGGAGCCGCCGGACGCGGAATGTTACTGGGGGTGGGCACCGGCGATGTCGGGCGTTGGCCCATGCCCTGTGCGCTGGCGAACGGGTTGTTGCCCGGACGCGGAGCAGCCGGACGCTGGCCCATGCCCTGGTTGCTTGCGAACGGGTTGTTGCCCGGACGCGCGGCGGGCGGCTTCGGAATGCTTCCACCGGGCTTGGCAGCCGGTGTTGGGGTTCCGGTGGACGGCGTTGCCGGAGCATCGCCGGCCGGGGCCTCAGCGGCAGCCGCGGCAGCGGCCTTCTCTGCTGCAGCAGCCTTTTCGGCGGCGGCAGCCTTCTCGGCAGCCTGAGCCTGGCGCTCGGCGACAGTCAGTGGAGCAGCCGGGACCGGAGCGGCGTCTGCGGCCGGAGCCTCGACAACTGCTTCGACGGGAGCTTCGGGGGCGACAGGAGCAGAGGGACGACCGGGGGTCGGGCGTGCTGCACCGGGCTTCGCCGCGGGGGTGGGACGTGCGGGGGTTGCGGCAGCGGACGGCGCCGCGGCGGGCGTTGCCGCCGGGGCTGTCGCGCCTCCGACAAGTCCGTCGGCCTCGAGCGCTGCGCGCAGACGACGGGCGACGGGGGGTTCAACGCTACTGGACGGTCCCTTGACGAACTCGCCCATTTCTTTCAGTTTTGCAAGGGCAATCTTGCTGTCGACACCGAGCTCGCTTGCGATCTCGTGTACGCGTGGTTTTGCAGCCACAATTCTCCTGTTCCGGGCCTGCACCCGGAATGGGGCAGGCCGTTAGTAACGGACGGGTCTCATTTCGAGCCGCTCATTAGTTATCCATAAGCCAATTCAGCCTGTTCTCTAGTTGTGTCGCGTCCAATGGACGCGATACGCGAAGCGCACGCCCGAAAGCATGACGCTTGACCGCTGCGTGAAAGCATGTGATCGACGGATGCAGCCACGAACCTCTCCCGGGGAGTGTGGCAGTTTCATCTGCCACAAGTTCTGATTCCCGGGCCACAACCCTCAGAAGTGAAGACCGCGGGGCCCGTGAACGGCATCCAATGCACGTTCTAACGGCTTCCATCGTACCCCCTTTCGGTGCTCATGCCGATTCGGCGTCGGTGGCACTGCGCCAGAAGCGCAGCGCCACCTGTTCCCTACTCGGAGTCTTCGAGGATGCTGTCGGGCTGAATATCGATCTTTGCGCCGGTCAGCTTCGCCGCCAGACGGGCATTCTGGCCTTCCTTACCGATAGCGAGCGACAGCTGGTAGTCCGGCACGAGTGCGCGAACGGCCTTCGTCGCCTCATCGATGATGTAGGAACTGGTGACCTTGGCCGGCGATAGCGCGCTGGCCACGAAGGTGGCGAGGTCGCTCGAGAAGTCGACGATGTCGATCTTCTCGTTGTTCAGCTCAGCGGTCACAGCGCGCACGCGCTGACCCAGCTCGCCGATGCAGGCACCCTTGGCGTTGACGCCGGGCTCTGTGGCACGCACGGCGATCTTGGTGCGGTGGCCAGCTTCGCGGGCCAACGACACGATCTCGACGACGCCGCTGGCGATCTCAGGGACCTCGAGAGCGAACAGCTTGCGCACGAGCGACGGGTGGGTGCGCGAGACGGTGATCTGCGGCCCCTTCATTCCCCTGGCGACGCTCGTCACAAAGACACGGATCCGCTGCCCATGCTCGTAGCTCTCGCCCGGCACCTGCTCCTCGGGCGGCAGGATCGCCTCAATTGTGCCGAGGTCCACGTGGATCATGCGCGGGTTCGGACCCTGCTGGATGATTCCAGCAATGATGTCGCCCTCGCGGCCCTTGAATTCGCCGAGGACCGCATCGTCTGCGATGTCGCGCAGACGCTGATTGATGACCTGCTTGGCCGCAAAAGCTGCGATCCGTCCAAAGTCATCCGGGTTGTCGATGGCCTCGCCGACGACGTTGCCTTCTTCGTCGTGCTCGGGCACGAAAATGTTCACATGCCCGCTCTTGCGGTCGAGTTCGACTCGCGCTCCGAGCTCTTCTTCTGCAGCCTGCTTCGTGTGCTCACCCGGGTGGGTGTGCTTCAAGTAGGCGGTCAGAATCGCTTGCTCAATGATGTGCACGAGTTCCTCAAAGGGAATCTCTTTTTCGCGTTCCATCTGACGCAGCACAGTGAGGTCGATGTCCATGGCCGGCCTCCTCTATTCAAATTGTGCCGCCGCGAAACTGCGCGGCGGGCTTCTCTCTACGATACCGGAGAGTCGTCACCCTGCCACACAGAGGGGACGCCGGGACGGCCCAAAACCATCCCCGATGCACGCCGCACCCCCCAGTCGGGGGATAATTGGCCAATGGATGCCCTCAACGACTTCATCGCCTCCGCTGGCGACAGCCTCTGGACTTTCGTGGTCCTCCCCGTACTTGTCGTTCTGGGCCTCTACTTCACGGCGCGCTCCGGCATCGTGCAGTTTCGACTCATTCCGGAGATGTTTCGGACCCTGACTGACAAAACGCCGACAGATGAAAATGGCAAGCCGCAGTCGGTGTCGGCGTTCCAAGCGTTCACCATTTCGGCGGCATCTCGCGTGGGCGTCGGCAACATCGCCGGGGTTGGCACTGCGATCGCCATCGGTGGCCCGGGCGCCATTTTCTGGATGTGGGCGATGGCCTTCCTGGGCGGCGCGGCGTCCTTCGTTGAGTCGACCCTCGGCCAGCTGTACAAGGTGAAAGACACCGACGGCTTCCGCGGTGGTCCGGCCTATTACATGCAGCACGGCCTGAAGGCCCGGTGGATGGGCATTGTCTTCGCCGTCATCCTGATTCTCTGCTTTCCGCTCGCCTTCAGCTCCCTGCAGGCCAACACGATCACCGCAACCGTCTCGGCCACGATTGGCACGGATGCCGCAGCCTGGGTGCCCTGGTTGGTGGGCGGCGTGCTCGCCGTCCTGACCGCGCTCGTGGTCTTCGGTGGCGTGCGACGCATCGCATCCGTCACCCAAGCCGTGGTGCCCGCGATGGCGTTGCTCTATCTGCTGCTCGGTCTCGTGATCGTCGCCATGAACATTGACCAGCTGCCCGGGGTGTTCGCGTCGATCTTCACGCAGGCCTTCGGCTACAACGAGGTCATCGGCGCGACGCTCGGCACCATCATCATGACCGGCGTGAAGCGGGGAATGTTCTCGAACGAAGCCGGTCTCGGCTCCGCTCCGAATGCCGGTGCGAGTGCAGCGGTCACACACCCGGTCAAGCAAGGCCTTGTGCAGACACTCGGTGTCTACTTCGATACGTTCCTGATCTGCACCATCACAGCCTTCATCATCCTGGTGGGGACACCCGACCTGGTCGGCGCGACGCGAGGCATCGGGCTCACCCAGAACGCCGTCGTCGGCGCCCTCGGAAGCTGGTCAAGCGTGCTGCTGAGCGTGATCATCTTCTTGCTCGCGTTCAGTTCGATTCTCGGCAACTACTACTACGGCGAGTCGAACATCGAGTTCATCACGCGCAGTAAAAAGGCGCTCACCTCGTACCGCGTCCTCGCTGTGGTCGTGATCTTCCTCGGCTCAATCGCCGGCGCCGACCTCATCTGGAACACCGCCGACGGAATCATGGGGTTGATGGCACTGGTGAACCTCACGGCGATCGCGCTGCTCTCCGGCATTGCGTTCAAGCTCCTCAAGGACTACACCCAGCAGCGTCGGGCGGGTAAAAACCCTGTCTTCACGCGTGATCTGCTGCCCGGTGTGACGGGCATCGAGTGCTGGGCGGATGAGGCCTCGGTCACCGGTCCGATCGATATCGGCACGCGCCTTCGCGAGAACGAGAAGCACCAGGACCACCTGCACTCCCCGGCGAACTAACCTCCCACGTCGCATCCCTCGTCCCACCCTCGTCCCCCAAACCCCCTCAAAACGCCCGCGAGAGTGCAGTTGTTGTTGTTATGGACGCGCCATAACAACAACAACTGCACTCTCGCGGTTTGTGGGATGAGTGCGGAACCCGTTATTTGATGGTGCCGGGTCCGCTCGCCTCGACGCGTGAGTCGTGGATCAATTTGCCGGCAGCATCAACCGGGGTCATCGAGGTCTTGAACGGCTTGGCTTCTCGGCTTGGCTCTGCGACTTCGCGGGCGCCTCGGCCTCAGCTGTACTGGAACAGTCGAGGCCGAGGCCCAGTAACCCGACGGCCCTAATCGCGACTGCCGCGAGCGTGTGATCGAACTAACTGCATGTTTCTCCCCAATCAAATAGAACGGT
Source organism: Leifsonia psychrotolerans (assembly GCF_013410665.1). Classification (NCBI taxonomy): domain Bacteria; kingdom Bacillati; phylum Actinomycetota; class Actinomycetes; order Micrococcales; family Microbacteriaceae; genus Glaciibacter; species Glaciibacter psychrotolerans. The sequence continues at coordinate 1,927,102 of NZ_JACCFM010000001.1, forward strand.
CTGATCAAGCCGAGGCAGCTGTCACGACCGATATTCACCAGTTCTGAGGGGCATTTTTAACGCAGAACCGCAGTTGTCGTCACCCTCCCTCTCGGAAGCGACCACAACTGCGGTGTGTAGTGCGGAGTACGGGGTCAGCTAACCGAGGCGCGCCGCGACATCGGCGACGGCGACCTGCTCGCGCTCACCCGTCTTGCGGTCCCAGAACTCGACGATGCCGTCGGCCGCACCGCGGCCCACGATCACGAGGTTCGGGATGCCGATCAGTTCGGCGTCGCCGAACTTCACGCCGGGCGACACCTTGCGGCGGTCGTCGTAGAGCACCTCACGGCCGGTGGCCTCGATCGCGGCGACGACGATCTCTGACACGTCAAAGACAACCTCGTCGCGGCCGGTCGCGATCACCTGCACGTCGAACGGCGAGACGGCCTCGGGCCAGATCAGGCCCTTAGCGTCGTTGTTGAGCTCAGCAATCACGGCCAGAGCGCGGGTCACGCCGATGCCGTAGGAACCCATCGTGACGGTCACAAGCTTGCCGTTCTCATCGAGCACCTTGAGGCCCAGAGCCTCGGCATACTTGCGGCCGAGCTGGAAAACGTGGCCAATCTCCATGCCCCGAGCGAGCTCGACCGGACCGGAGCCGTCGGGGGCAGGGTCGCCGGCACGAACCTCGGCGGCTTCGACAGTGCCATCCGGCTGGAAGTCACGACCGGCGACGAGGCCGAAGACGTGCTTTCCGTGCACATTGGCACCGGTGATCCAGCCGGTACCGTCGACGACCCGCGGGTCGACGAGAAAACGGATACCGGTGGTGGATTCTTCCCCGAGCACGGCGCCGTCTGCAGACCACGGGCCGATGTAGCCCTTGACCAGGCCGGGGTGGCCGTCGAGCTTGTCGAGACGCGCGAAGTCGGCTTCGTTCGCCGGTTCGACCTCGGCCGGCCCGAAGGCAACCTCGACGCGCTTCATGTCGACCTCACGGTCACCGGGCAGACCCACGACAACCAGCTCGCGGCTGCCATCGGGGTGCGTCAGCGCGAGTACGACGTTCTTGAGCGTGTCCGCAGCGGTCCAGGAGCGTCCGTCCGGGCGCGGATGAGCGCTGTTGGCCCGCTCCACGAGCGCCTCAATGGTCGCGGAATCCGGAGTGTCAAGCACCTCGGCCGGGGTCAGCTTCTCGGAGCTGCGCGTCGGCGGGGCGACCGTCGTGAACGCTTCGACGTTGGCGGCGTAACCGCCAGCCGAGCGCACGAAGGTGTCTTCGCCGACGGGCGTGGGGTGCAGGAACTCTTCGCTCTTCGAGCCGCCCATGGCGCCGGCATCCGCCTTGACGATTACGTATTCGAGGCCGAGACGCGTGAAGATGCGCTCGTAGGCGTCGCGCTGCGCCTGGTAGCTGGCGTCGAGACCCGCGTCGGTGTGGTCGAAGGAGTAGGCATCCTTCATGGTGAACTCGCGGCCGCGCAGCAGGCCCCCGCGTGAGCGGGCCTCGTCGCGGTACTTGTCCTGGATCTGGTAGATCGACAGGGGAAGATCTTTGTAGCTGTTGTAGAGGTCTTTCACCAGCAGGGTGAAAGCCTCCTCATGGGTGGGCGCCAGCAGCATGTCACTGCCCTTACGGTCCTTGACCCGAAACAGGGCGTCGCCGTATTCTTCCCAGCGTCCGGTGACCTCATAGGGTTCGCGCGGCAGCAGCGCCGGGAAGTGCACTTCGTGGGCGCCGGCAGCGGCCATCTCTTCACGGATGATCGCCTCGATCTTGCCCTTGACCCTCAGGCCAAGCGGCAGCCACGCGAAAATGCCCGGGGCCTGGCGACGGATGTAACCGGCCCGCACGAGCAGGCGGTGGCTGGTCACCTCGGCGTCGGAGGGGTCTTCGCGAAGGGTACGGAGGAAGTAGTTAGAGAGGCGTGTAGGCACGGGATCTACTTTAGACCCGGGTCATGAACGTGTCGGCCGGCCACGGTCTCGACACGCTCGACCAACGGGGTCGGGTCTCGACACGCTCGACCAACGGGACGTTGTTCGAACTACTTCGCGCCCACCGTCACCATCGGCGAGCCCGTCGACGTCTCGCTGGCCGGCATCTCCGCGGCGAGCCGATTGGCTTCTTCGATCAGCGTCGCCACGATCTCAGACTCCGGAACGGTCTTGATAACCTGCCCCTTCACGAAAATCTGTCCCTTTCCGTTTCCGGATGCCACGCCGAGGTCAGCTTCGCGCGCCTCGCCGGGCCCGTTCACGACGCAACCCATCACAGCGACGCGCAGCGGAACCGTCATGCCCTCGAGGCCGTCGGTCACGTCATTGGCGAGCTTGTAGACATCGACTTGGGCGCGCCCGCAGCTCGGGCACGAGACGATTTCGAGCTTGCGCTCACGCAGGTTGAGCGACTGCAGAATCTGCAGGCCCACCTTGATCTCTTCGACCGGCGGAGCCGACAGCGAGACGCGAATGGTGTCGCCGATGCCCTCGGAGAGCAGGATGCCAAAGGCCGTCGCGCTCTTAATCGTGCCCTGGAACGACGGGCCGGCCTCGGTCACACCGAGGTGCAACGGCCAGTCGCCGCGCTCGGCGAGCAGACGATAGGCCTTGACCATGACGATCGGGTCGTTGTGCTTGACCGAGATCTTGAAGTCGTGGAAGTCGTGTTCTTCGAACAGGCTCGCCTCCCAGACCGCACTCTCGACGAGAGCCTCCGCAGTGGCCTTGCCGTACTTCTGCAGGAGGGTCGGCTCGAGAGATCCAGCGTTCACGCCGATGCGGAGCGACACGTTCGCGGCCTTCGCGGCCGCGGCGATCTTTCCGACCTGATCGTCGAACTTACGAATGTTGCCCGGGTTCACACGCACGGCGGCACAGCCGGCGTCGATGGCCGCGAAGACATAGTTCGGCTGAAAGTGGATGTCGGCGATGACCGGGATCTGGCTCTTCTTGGCGATGATCGGCAGGGCCTCGGCATCGTCCCGGCTGGGCACGGCAACGCGCACGATATCGCAGCCGGATGCCGTCAGCTCGGCAATCTGCTGCAGTGTCGCGTTAATGTTCGTCGTCGGAGTCGTCGTCATCGATTGAACGCTGATCTGCGCGTTTCCACCGACCAGCACCTTGCCCACCTTGATCTGGCGCGAGACGCGACGGGGAGCAAGGATCTCGGGGACTTTGGGCATTCCCAAATTGATAGCAGCCACAGAGTCAGCTTACGCGTCCGTCACCCGGGCAAGCTGAACCTTCGCCGTCAGGCGCCGTGCCGCAGCTGTTCGGTGAGAGCCTCGACGAACCGTTCGGGATGCTCCAGATGCGGTGAATGCCCGCAGTCGTCGAATACCAGTTCACTGGCCCGCCCGCCAGTGTCTCGAGACGCGTCGAGCACAGCACGAGTCTGCGCGATCATCGGTTGTGGCGGGGCCACCTCGGCGCCGGGCCAGCCGGGGATCACCCCCAGCTGCCCGAGATAGTTGAGGTCGAAGAACGAGGTGTCAGACACAATCACGTCGTCGGCACCATGCACCCAGAGGATGGGCGGCTTCTGGGCCAGGTCGACGATGCCACTCACGTTGAAATAGCCGGGCGCCATGGTGTTCAGCACCCCGCTCGTCCCGGCTGCGAAACCGGGCCAGCTTTCGGACGAAACCGAGGTTCCCGGGTAGTTTCCCTCCCCCGTCTTCGTCGTGAGCATCGAGTGCACCCAGAGATCGTCACGGTCGGACGCGAACGGCGGCTTGACGTACGCCGTCTGATAGACGGTGCGGGGTGACGTCTGCTCGTCGGCGGTCAGATCGCCGGCGTGCAGCCGCGCCACGAAGTCGGGGTTCGCCCCGCCTGCGCCCGTGCCGGCGTCGTCGTCGGTGAGCCGACGCCCGTCTGCCCCGACGGTGCCGCCGAAACCGAACGGCGAGACGGGGGCGACAAGCGTCGCGCTGGTAACGGCATCCGGGTGATCGAGCAGGTACTGCAGCACGACGCCCGCCCCCATACTCCAGCCCACGATATGCGCCCGCGACACGCCGAGTGCGTCTAGTGCGTCGAGTACCGCCCTAACGTCGTCGGCATAGTCGCGCAACCCACGCGTCGCATCCACCGGCAGTGTCTCTGAGCTGCCGAAACCACGCAGGTCGATGGCGAGCGCACTCACCTCCGTGGGCAGAGCGAGCATGGTCGGCTGCCAGAACCAGGGGCGGTGTTAGTGCGAAATTCGTGCGGTCACGATGGCCGCGACCTGCGACGCACCGTGCTCAGACATGATGCTCGTGTAGTGATTCACGTCGTCGATGGCATGCACGGTGAGACTCGGGATGAGCGAGGCGTACTCCGAAACGATGACGGGACTGTAGAGCGCCGTCGGTTCGTTGAGCAGGCCGCGTGGGGCCCAGAGGAAGTCGATGGGGAGGCTCAGCGCGGTGAGCGCCTCACGGTAGCCGCCATCGCCGTTCAACTCCATGATATTTTCGGCGACGGCCTCGATCGGCGTCGCGGCGGTCAGGAGCGGCTCCTCGCCGTCGAGGTCGTAATCGACGTAGGCTTCGACATCCGCCGACCAGTCGCCCGCGAATGCCGGGTGGGCTTTCCAGAATTCTCGGTAGGCCGCTCGGGTCGCGAAGGTCTGCCGGAGCCGGTCGGCCGCCGGGCCCAGCAACGCCAGCGGGTCGCCTCCCGCAGCTCGAGGAATCGGGAGCCCTCCGTCGATGAGAGTGAGCGATGAGACGCGGTCCGGATGCCGATGCGCCAGCCAGACGCCCACGAACGCGCCCATCGAATGGCCGAGGATCGGCGCGCGCTCGATCTCACGAGCATCCATCATCGCCACCACATCGTCGGCCAGACGGGGCAGATTCCACGGGCCGGGCAGCGTGTTGCTGCGCCCGCGACCGCGGAGGTCAGGGGCGACGACCCGGATGCCGTTCAGCGCCCGTGCGACGAAGGGCCAGCTCAGGTGCGTGGCCGTGATGCCGTGGATGGCGACGACGGTCGGCGAACCTGCCGGGTCCCAGATCCCGCCGGCCAGCATCCCACCGGTCACCGGAACCCGGAATGCGCGAGCATCAGTCATCGTGCCGTCCACCCTCCATCGATCACGTGGCTGGCGCCGGTCACCATTCCGGCGTGCGGACCGGCCAGCCAGAGCGCGAGTGCCGCGACTTCGTCGGGTTCCACCAACCTCTTGATCACGCTCTCGGCCAGCATGATCTTCTCGACGACATCTTCCTCGCTCATCCTGTGGATTCGGGCTTGGTCGGGAAGCTGGGCTTCGACCAACGCCGTGCGTACGTAGGTGGGGTTGATGCAGTTGCTGGTCACACCGTGCGGACCACCTTCGAGAGCGGTCACCTTCGAGAGCCCTTCGAGACCATGCTTCGCCGCGACATAGGCTGATTTGAACGGGGAAGCGCGCAGTCCATGCACGCTGGAAATGTTGATGATCCGGCCGAAGCCGCGCTCATACATTCCGGGAAGCGAAGCACGGATCAGCAGGAACGGCGCCTCAAGCATGATGCGCAGCATGAGGGCGAACCGGTCGGGGTCGAACTCGTGGATCGGGCTCACATGTTGAATGCCGGCATTGTTGACCAGAATGTCGCAGTGCAGCGTGAGGTCGTGCAGCGCTTCGGTGTCGGACAGGTCAACCGGCCAGACCGAGCCCCCGAGTTCCGTGGCGAGCGCTTCGGCTTTCGCGACGTTCATGTCGGCGATCGTCACGTGGGCACCGGCGGCCTGGAATGCGCGGGCACAGGCTTCTCCGATGCCGCTGACTCCCCCCGTGATGAGCGCTGTTCGTCCCTGTAATTGCGACATCCGCAGTCCCTCTCTTCACCTCGGTGGATCCTCAGCGCCCGCCAGGCGGGTCCTCCCCGGTGGTCGAAATTATGACGACTCCGGGAACAGCGGGGTGCGTGAAACCTATGATGGAAAGATCCGGGCCGTCAAGGGGCGGACGGACGAAGGAGTCACCATGAACAGCACCGATGTTGTGATTCTCGGGGGCTCCCGCACCCCACACGGGCGCGTCAACGGCCAACTCGCGTCGCTCACCGCCGTGCAGCTCGGTGCCGCGGCGATCGCCGGAGCGCTGGCTCGCACGGGTGTCGCCGCCGGTCAGGTCGACGCCGTTCTAATGGGGCAGGTTCTGCAGGCCGGCTGCGGGCAGAATCCGGCCCGCCAAAGCGCAATCGCCGCCGACATCCCGTGGAATGTGCCGGCGATGACGCTCAACAAGGTCTGCCTCTCTGGTCTGGCTGCGATAGTGGATGCCGCCCGACTGATTCGTCTTGGCGAGGCGAGCGTCGTCGTTGCCGGCGGCCAGGAGTCGATGTCGCAGGCACCGCATTTGCTTCCGGGTTCCCGCCAAGGCTGGCCCTATGGCAGTGTCACCGCCCTCGACCACGCCGCGTACGACGGGTTGACGGATGCCTTCGACGGCCTCTCCATGGGGCTCTCCACCGAGCAGATCAATGGCCGTCTTGGCATCAACCGCCTCGAGCAAGACGCTCTCGCCGCCGCCTCGCACCAGCGCGCCGCCGCCGCGCAAGCCGCGGGCTTGTTCGACGGTGAGATCACGCCACTCAGCGTGCCGCAGCGAAAGGGCGAGCCGGTGCTGCTCACCACCGATGAGGGGGTGCGCGGTGACAGTACCGTCGACACTCTTGCGCGCCTGCGGTCGGCGTTCGCGCCGCATGGCACGATCACGGCCGGCAATTCCTCACCGTTGTCAGATGGGGCATCCGCCGTCGTGGTCACCAGTCGGGCGTGGGCCGAGGAGCACGGCCTGCCCTGGCTGGCTATCGTCGAGGCATCCGGCGAGGTGGCCGGCCCCGATAATTCACTGCATTCGCAGCCGTCGAACGCCATCGCCCAGGCGCTGGATCGCGCCGGCTGGACGGCGGCCGAGCTGGATCTGATCGAGATCAACGAGGCGTTCGCCGCCGTCGCACTGCAGTCGAGCGCGGACCTGGGGGTGAGCGCGGAGCGCGTCAACATTCATGGTGGGGCCATTGCGATCGGGCATCCGATCGGCGCCTCTGGTGCCCGCCTGGCCTTGCATGCTGCACTCGAACTCTCCCGGCGCGGCAGCGGAAAGGCCGCCGTCTCGCTGTGTGGCGGCGGCGGCCAAGGTGAGGCGCTCTTGCTCTCGCGTTAGGCGACGCTGCCCTACCGCTGCGGCGGGCTGGGCGGCTGAGGTCGGTTCGCACGGAGCACCTCGAGGCGCGCGCGGTACTCGACTTCGTCGATGTCGCCCTGCGCAAACCGCTCGGCCAGCGTCTTCTCGGCGCTGGAGCCGGCCTCGTCATATGCGTCCCCGTGCGGGTGCGGGCCGTAGTAGCCGGCGTCTGGTCCCCGCAGCTGCGAGCCGTGGCGCCAGCGGCGCCCAAAAATGGCGACCAGAATCACGACGACAAGAATCCAGAACAGCGGGAAGAGTAGGAAAAGCCAGCCTGGCCCACCGCCCCACCCCCAGCCCCAGCCGTAACCGGGATGCGCGAGAAACGCCGGAGCTGTGTTGAATACTGCGGTGCTGAAAACTGCGGTGCTGATCATGGGGGTCCACTCTCCGTGAGGCTCGGCCACTCGATACCCTCAGCGTCGCCTCTCCGACGCGCGCGCGAATCCGCCCACGGGAGTCACTTCGACTACACCAGCGGGTGCAGACCGGCAGCAAACGGGTCGGGAGCGAACGGTCCGAGAGCGAACGGGTCGATCACAGCCCCGGGCTGACCAGCCCGGTCTCTGCGGCGATGATCACCAGCTGCACACGATCGCGAGCGCCCAGCTTCGACATGATGCGCGACACGTGGGTCTTCGCGGTGAGCGGACTGAGAAACAGCCGCAGCCCGATCTCCGTATTCGTCAGCCCCCGCCCGACCAAACCGAGAACTTCGCGTTCCCGTTCGGTCAACGCGGCGAGTGAGGTCGCCTCACGGCTGTCTGCAAGACTCACCGCCATCCGTTCGAGCAGCCGCCGCGTTACGCTCGGCGAGAGCAACCCGTCGCCCGCCGCCACGACGCGAACCGCCCGAATCAGTTCGGTCGGCTCGGTGTCTTTGACAAGAAAGCCGCTGGCGCCTGCTCGAATGGCATGGGCAACGTACTCATCAAACTCGAATGTCGTCACGATCACGATGTGTGTGCCGGAAAGGAGCGGGTTCTGTACGATCTGTTCGGTCGCCCACAAGCCGTCGCCGTCCGGCATGCGGATGTCCATGAGCACGACGTCGGGGCGATGTCGCGTCACGAGCTCAACGGCCAGCTTCCCCGTGCCGGCTTCGGCGACGACCTCGATGTCGGGCACCGATTCGAGCAGGGCCCGAAAGCCCGCGCGAATGAGCTGTTGATCGTCGGCGATCACGACTCTGATCGGGCCCGTCCGGCCAGCGGCATCCGCCTGATTCAGTGGGGTACTCACCGCGTCGCTCGCAACGGAATTCTGGCCTCGATCTGAAAGCCACCGTCCGCATCGGCTGCATAGCGCAGGCTTCCCCCGAGAAGCTCGGCCCGTTCACGCATGCCGAGCAGCCCGCCGCCGGGAGTCAGGGCGCCCCGCACCGGGGTACCGATGTCACTCACCGTAAGCAGATAGCCGCCCCGGTCGATCGCAAGGTAGACGGATGCCTCGCGCGCACCCGAATGCCGCAGCACGTTCGTCAGAGCTTCCTGGCAGATGCGGTAGAGCGCGAGTTGCGTGGCCGCCGGAGCCGCCGACTCCGCCTCGAGAGCGTTGAGGCAGTGCACCGCAATGCCCTGGGCTTGAAACGTCTCGAACAGTGCGGGCAGCCCGGCAAGATCTGGTTCGGGCGACAGTGGCGCCGTGCCTTCGCCATCTGCGCGCAGAATTCCCAACACCATCCGCACCTCATCGAGCGCATTCTTGCTCGTCGCTTTGATACTCGCGAGTGCTTCCGCCGCCTTCTCTGGCTGAGCGTCAATGAGGTGCAAACCCACGCTGGCCTGCACGTTGATCTGCGACAGCGAGTGCCCGAGCACATCGTGGAGTTCGCGGGCGATACGAACCCGTTCGCGCTGTTCCGCGTCGACCCGACGGGCCTGGGCGGATCTGCGCACGGTTTGAAAATGCTCGCGGCGCACCCGGATGAGCTCGCCGATGCCCATCATCAGCGCCAGGGCCAGAGTGGTAAAAGCAATTCGAAGCGGATGCAGGTTCACGCCGATCAGCGACGCGGTGGCGATGGTGAGTACCCAGGCGACCGCGACCGCACTGTAGACCCAGAGCCGGGCGCCACGCACGATGCCGAGGACGATCGCGAAGGCGAGGGCGAGGTTCGGGGCGGAGATGTCCGGGCGCACAAGAAGCAGTCCCGCTGCGGCGAGCGCAGCCAGGGCCACGACAGGGCCGGGAAAGCGCCGTGCACCGATCAGCGCGAGCGGGCCGAGCAGGGCGAAGCCCACGGCGGCGAGTCCCTCCGTCCGGTCTGAGAAGTGCCAAGCGAGAAAGATCACAGTTGGAACTTGAACCAGGAACGACAGCACGACCGGTAGCCACAGCACCACAATGGCCGGAATGCGCGGGCCGGTGGATCCCGGATTCCCGGGGCCCCACTGCCCGGGCTGGGCCGGCGGGCGGTGCCGAGCGCGATCCTGCCACGCGGCATCGGAGTAGGCCCAGGGTGGTGGCATGTACCGATGGTACGACCACGCGCTGGGCGTGGCATCCACCCCGCTCGGCTAGCCGAAGATATTGATGGGTTTCACGAGGTCGGCATAAATGAGCAGCAGACTCATCCCGCCGAGCACGATCACCACGGCAAAGGTCAGCGGCATGAGCTTCGCCATGTCGACGGGGCTCGGCTTCGGGCGACGGAATAGTTTTGCATACGAACGACGGAGCCCGTCCCAGAGCGCCCCGGCGATGTGGCCACCATCGAGCGGCATGAGCGGCACCAGGTTGAAGACGAACAAAGCGATGTTCAGTGACGCAAGGAGCCCGAGCATGCTGGCGATCTTGCTGGCCACCGGGATGGTGTCGATGCTGACGATTTCACCCGCGATGCGCCCGACGCCGACGACGCTGATTGGGCCGTTGGGATCGCGCTCCCCCGGGCCGAATGCCGCGGTGGCGACGTCGACGAGACGCGACGGCAGGTTGACGATCATGTGCACGACACCGCCGATGTTCTCCCCGACCTGGGGCAGCACTGCGGAGGCGGGCTGCTGTACGAGTTCGCTGGCCGGGCCGATTCCGACAAAGCCGACATCGCTGGTTTCGGCAACACCCGACGCGTTCTTGACGACCTTACCCGACGCATCCGTTACATAGCGTTCGGTCAGCTTCGGAGTGATCGTGAGAGTCTGCATGGTTCCGTCGCGCTCGACGACGACCGAGAGCGGTGTACCGGGGGCATTACGGATGAGGTCGGTCGACTGGTTCCAGCTCGTGATGACGGTGCCGTCGATGCTGACAAGACGATCGCCGGGAGTGAGGCCCGCGGCGGCACCCGGAGCCTTTTCGGCGTTGGCAGTGCAGGTCTGGCTGGTCGCAGTGGCGGGAAGCACACAGGCGGAGACACTCCCGACCGTCGTGCTGGCCTGGGCGGTGCCGAAGCCCATCAAGAGCACGGCGAAAAGCACGACGGCGATCACGAGGTTCATGAACGGGCCGCCGAACATGATGATGATGCGCTTCCAGACCGCCAGCTGGTAGAAGGCGCGGTGCTCCTCGCCCTCGCCGATGGTGTCGGCACTCGCCTGGCGGGCGTCGTCGGCCAGCGTCGCGAGCGCGCCCTGTTTAACCGTCTGTTCGCCCTCTTGCACGAGTTGGTTGAAGAATCCGGTGCTTGCGTCGCGCGCGGCATGGCCGGCCGTGGGCGGGAACATCCCGATCATCGAGATGTAACCGCCGAGTGGAATGGCCTTGATGCCGTATTCGGTCTCGCCCTTGCGCTTCGACCACAGTGTGGGGCCGAAGCCGATCATGTATTGAGTGACTTTCACCCCAAAAAGCTTGGCGGGCAGCAGGTGCCCGACCTCGTGGAGGCCGATCGACACGGCGAGACCGACGACGATGACAGCGACGCCCAAAATAAACAACAGCACAGAATCCACAGGCTCAGAGTAGCGGCCTCTAGCTGCGAGGCGGCTGGCGGTTTCCTTGGTGCGCCCGATGCGACCGGCTGGCGCGCTTACCGAGCACGGTCAGGTGGGCGCGCCCGCTCCGCCGGCGCCACCGAAAGGCTGTTGGTATCGCCGCTTCAGCGCATAGAGTGTCGCTACCCAGCGGAGAGGATGACCATGACAGAGCATCTCGTTGTCGGCGCAGGAATGATCGGCCGACCGGTTGCCGAGCGTCTCGCCGCACGCGGCGACAGCGTGACGGTCGCAACTCGATCTGGTTCCTCCGTCACCAGCGCCCGGCCCCTCTCTCTGGACGCCTCGGATGCGACGGAGTTCAGCCGGGCGGCCGAGGGTGCTGCGACGATCTTCCTCTGCACGAATCCGTCGTACACGAAGTGGGCGACCGAGTGGCCGCCGATATTCGCGGCAGCCGTCACCGCGGCATCCGCAACGGGTGCCCGCCTCGTCACGATGGGCAACCTCTACTCCTACGGTTCGCCAAGCGGACCGATGACCGAGCACTCCGCCGAAACAACCACAGAGAAGAAGGGCCTGATTCGGAAAGCCGGTTGGGCGCTCGCCCATGCGGCTACCGAACGTGGTGAGATCACGGCGGTCGAGGTGCGGGCCAGCGACTACTTCGGGCCCGGCTCTGTCGGAGCCGCGCATCTGGGCACGGCCTTCTTCACCGCCATCCTCGCGTCACGGACTGCGCGCGGTGTCGGCTCTTCTGCGTTACCACACAGCTGGAGCTATCTGCCCGACATCGCGTCGACACTGATCGCCGCGGCCGACTATACGGGCGAGTGGGGCCGCATCTGGCATGTTCCGAGCGCCACCTGGAGCCGCAACCAGATCGTCGATCAACTGAATTCCCGCTACGGAACCCACGGAAAATCGGCGGACTATCCGCAGTGGGTCCTGCGCAGTCTCGGTGTGTTCAGCCCGATGATGCGGGAGGTCTGGGCGTCGAGTTACCAATTGACCGTGCCGTACGTGATCGACGCCACCGAGACGGAGCGCATGCTCGGTGTGCATGCGACGCCGTGGGACGAGGCGCTGGCCACGACCGCCGACAGCTATCGGGCAGCAATCAGCCCGCTGCGATGAGCTTGTCAGCGGCTGCCCGTGCCCAGACCTCGGCCGCGGCCAGGGATTCCAAGCTCAGTGCGCCGTCGAGCTCGTGCGACTCGACCACCCGCTGCACCGTGTCGACGATAGAGAGGAACGACAGCCGTCCGGCATGGAATGCGGCGACGGCTTGCTCGTTTGCGGCGTTGAACACCGCCGGATAGGTGCCGCCGGCCCGACCGACGAGCTTGGCCAACTTCACCGCGGGGAATGCGCTCTCGTCGAGGGGCTCGAAGCTCCAGTTCTGAGCGGTGGTCCAGTCGATCGGTCGACCGACCCCGCCGACGCGATGCGGCCAGTCGAGGCCGAGCGAAATCGGCAGACGCATGTCGGGCGGCGAAGCTTGAGCGATCGTCGATCCGTCGACGAATTCGACCATCGAGTGCACCACCGATTGCGGGTGCACCACGACGTCAATGCGGTCGTACTCCACGTTGAACAGCAGGTGCGCCTCGATCACCTCCAGCCCCTTATTGACCAGCGTCGCCGAGTTCGTTGTGACGACGAGGCCCATGTCCCAGGTGGGGTGCGCCAGTGCCTCGGCGGGGCTCACATTCGCAAGTTGGTCACGGTTACGGCCACGAAATGGGCCACCGGATGCCGTGAGGACAAGTCTGCGCACCTCGGACGCGGTGCCAGAGCGGAGTGCTTGGGCGATGGCGGAATGTTCAGAATCAACGGGCACGATCTGGCCCGGCGACGCCAACGATTTCACCAGATCGCCGCCGACGATGAGTGACTCCTTGTTGGCGAGGGCCAACCTGCGCCCCGCCTTCAGCGCGGCGAGGGTCGGGCCGAGTCCGACCGAGCCCGTGATTCCGTTGAGCACGACGTCGGCCTCGACATCCCGAACCAACTGTTCTGCTTCGGTAGCGCCCAGCGCGGTGTTCTCGACCTGGAACTCGGCAGCTTGCTCGTCGAGCAGGTCGCGATTGCGCCCGGCTGACAGACCGACAACGTCGAACCGGGTCGGATTGGCCTTGATCACGTCGAGGGCTTGAGTGCCGATGGAGCCGGTCGATCCGAGGATGATTACTCTCTGCATATTCCCAATGCTAGGCCGGATATCGCGCTTTCTGCCGCCCCATGCCAACTGCGGCATACAACCAGGGGTAATGTCGATGCGTGACAAGTGACGCCGAACCTGATGCAGAACCCACCCCGACCAAGCGACCAGGCTTCGTCTATTTTCTCGGTTACGGCATCATGGCTCCCGTCGCGCGACTGGTTTTTCGCCCCACGATCACGGGGCGGGAGAACATTCCGAAGACGGGTCCAGTCATTCTGGCCAGCAACCACCTGGCGTTCGTCGACAGCCTGGTGATCCCGCTTACCGCACCGCGCCGTGTTCAGTTTCTGGCCAAGAACACCTATTTCACGGGCACCGGTCTGAAGGGCTGGGTATCTCGCACATTCTTCACCTCGATCGGCGCAGTCGGCGTTGAACGTGGAGCCGGACAGGCCGCGCAGGACGCCCTCGATGCAGGACGACGCATCCTCGAATCAGACAGCGCTTTCGCGATCTACCCCGAGGGCACCCGCTCACTCGATGGCCGCCTCTACAAGGGGCGCACTGGAGTGGCTTGGCTCGCGTTGACCACCGGTGCCGTCGTCGTTCCGGTCGGGCTGATCGGCACGCAAGAGATCCAGCCAACCGGGAGCAAGGGCATCCGTGTGCGCAAGATCACCGTCAATTTCGGTACTCCCATCGACGTGAGCGTGCACGGTTCGGCCGAGTCCGGCAAGGCCCGGCGCCTTGCCACCGACCAGATCATGGCTGCGATCCATGAATTGTCCAAGCAGGAGCTCGCTGGTGTCTACAACGAAGCGCCGCCGTCTGGCACACTGCACAAACTTGCGGACAGGGTTTTCCCGAGAGAACGCCGCTAGTACCGCATTTCAGACGAAATTTGCCCCAGCCAGGCGATCTGCCTCGCTAGGGTCAACTGCATGACTGCACGCCATCAGAAAATCGCGTCCTCGTGGCACGCCCAAGGTATCCCGGTTCTGAAATTCGTGGCGCTCGCGCTCAGTGTCGTATTGGTGAGTGGAGCTGGGATAGCCTCGATTGCTTTCTGGAAGCTCAGCAACGCAGTTGCCCACAATGCCGTCGATATTTCCAACGGAAAGGGCGGCGCTGTCCCCCCGCCCCCACACATCGGCAGTTTCGACGGCGGTTTCAATATTCTGGCCGTCGGAGCCGACAACGCTCCCGGGCAAGCGTACGAGGCCGAGCGCGGCGACGGCACCCTGAATGACGTGAACATTCTGCTCCACGTCGCGGCCGACCATCAGAGCGCCGTCGCCCTCAGCCTGCCGCGTGACCTCGTCATCCCTCAGCCCGCATGCGTCGATGCGGCAACGGGTGAGGAATTCAGTGCGGTGTCGGCTCAGCCGCTCAACAGCGCGTATTCGCGCGGCGGCCTGGGCTGCGTCGTGTCGACCGTTGAAGAGCTCACCGGGCTTTCGATTCCCTATGCAGCAACGTTCACGTTTGCGGGCACCATTGCGATGAGCGACGCAGTCGGAGGTGTACCGATCTGCCTCAACGCCGCGGTCAAGGATGATGCGTCCGGGCTTGATCTACCCGCCGGCACCAGTGTGGTCTCCGGACAACAGGCTCTGTCGTATCTTCGCGCTCGGGAAAGAATCGGCGATGGCAGCGATCTCTCCCGCATCTCATCGCAGCAGGCCTACATGTCCTCACTCATGCGTGTGATGAAGAGCAGCAAGACACTCACCGACCCGGCGAAAGTGCTCGGCCTGGCTACGGCTGCCTCCGAAAACGTGAGCCTGTCGACCTCGTTGGCCCATCTCAGCACCATGGCGAGCATGGCAATCACTCTGAAGGATCTCGATCTGTCACGGCTCGTCTTCGTGCAGTATCCCTCGGTCGAGGATCCCGACAACAAAAACAAGATCATTCCAAACGACGATCTGGCCGTCGTGCTCCTAGCGAAGATCCAGACCGATCAGCCCTTCGCCCTCGGCGACGGCGCCCTCGGTAATGAGGTCATCCTTGATCCGGCCGCAACGACGATCGATGCGGCAACGAACCCGGCCCCGACTGGCGAGCCGGAAACAGTGCAGCCGGGGGCAGCCCCCACTCCCGTGGCCCCCGAGATCATCGGTGGCCTGCGCGGCCAGACGGCAGCCCAGCAGACCTGCTCGGTGGCCTACCACTACTAGCGCCATGGTTAGGGGGCACTGTCGTTGCTAGCGCCATCGCGGCAGGTCAGTCCCGGCAGGTCAGTCCCGGCAGGCCAGTCGCGGCGCGTCAGTCGCAGCGGATCAGTCGCGGCGGTTCAGTCGCGGCGGTGGGTGTCGGTGCGGTGGCGGTTGGCGTCGCGCCAGGTGCGGCTCGGGTCGATCCAGGCCGGGGCTTTGACCTGGGGTCGGCCGTTGACCATGAGGATCTCCCAGCCGGACGTTTCGATGGTGTGATGATGTCGCCAACACAACGCCACACCATTGTCGACTTCAGTGACGCCGCCTTTACTCCAGGGGATCACGTGATGAAACTCGAGCCACTGTGCGGGGGCATCGCAGCCGGGAACGCCGCAGCCGCCATCGCGGGCGAGGATCGCCCGGCGTTGGGCACGGTTGAACAGTCGTTGCGGATCGGTCAGCGTCAGAACCTCACCGTTCGCACCGAACAGAACCGCTTGAGTACCTCCGGCACACATCATCTGATCGACCGTGCGAAGCGAGATGGGGGCGTCGACGCCGTCGATCCAGCCGACACCGCGACCGGCTTCAATATCGTTCACGTTCACATGCACCACCACCGTCGGCGGTGCACCACCAATGCTGGGAGTGCTGTCGGCCTGGGCCAACTGGGTGAACATGCCGCGCAGAATATCGGCCCGCTTCTCACCGGCCGTACGGGTGTCGACGTCATCGAACTCATGCCCGGCCGACCCGGGAAGAGGCGCCTCAGCTGAGGCTGAACCCTGACCGTGGTCGTCATGGTCGTGGTCGTGGTCATCGCGTTCGTGGTCACGGTCGTCGTGCTCGCGGTCGCGCTCGTCGTTCAAGTCGTGTCCGTCGGGACCGTCGTGAGAATCCTGCTCGGCGCGGTCGTCGTGCTCGGAACGGTCGTCGCGTGCCTGGTCGCGGGCTTGTTCGGCGGCGGTCGGGAACGCGGGGGTTTTGCGGGCGGCGATGAATGCGTCGAAGGTGAGGTTCATGATTCCGTACAGATCGGGAGTGACACCGCCTCGCACCGGGTAGATGCCGTCTTTGAAGCGGCCGAAACTGATCGTGCTCGTCGCCTCACCCTCGACCTCGTTTGGTGCGACCCCGTCGGGGTCCAGCGCCGCCTGCCACTGCAACATCTGCACCCGCATCGAGTCCGCCGAGAACGCAAAGCCCGCGCCCGGCTCACCCTCATTCTCGGCCGTGATCGTGCCCGTCGCCGCAGACACCAGAGCGCGTTCCGCAGCCGCAAGATCATCGGGTGCGACGCGCGGGGAGATCTCGGCCAGACCGGACATGATCACCTCCGCCGCATCCACCCCCAGCAAGCCCGAAGCGACCGCGGCACCCACCGTGGGGAACAGTGCGGGGATGATCGTGCCGACGTGTTGGGTGTCCCGCATTCGCAGGCCGAGGGCGCTGCGCCGTTTCGCTTCCCGGCCGGAAATGCGGGTGATCCGGGTGATCAGGTCGATGCCACTGTTGCAGCCCCGCTTCGCCGCCAGGGAGTCACGGCCCAGCCACCGGCCGGAGCGTTCCTCGACCGTCGCCGCCACAGCCACCCGGCCCGCATCAACAAGCCGGCCGACACCCTCGAACGCACCGAGCACACCGAGCAGGTCGTCGTCGGTGAACGCCTCGGGGCTGACCGTGCCGAGCCCGGCCCACAGTGCCTGCATCTGTTCGAGCACCGCCAGCACCATGGCCGCGGTCGGTGCCGACGCACCCGAGGCGGGTGTCGGCTCCGGGGCGGAGACGGGGGGTGGGAGGGTGATTGACATAGCTCTATTCTCCCAAAGAACGAACATGATTACGAGCTTTTCTCAGTATCGGTGCATAACTTCTCGAAGCTGTGTCTGTGGAGGGATCGAGAACTTGAACCGGTCGAGACCACGGTCTACGGTCTCGAGGTTGGCTTACGGGATCTCGACAGGCTCGATCAGCGGAAGGGGTGCGGGCTCGAGCGCTGAACCGTGGGTCGAGCTTGTCGAGACCACGGTCCACGGTCTCGAGGCTGGCTCACGGGATCTCGACAGGCTCGATCAGCGGGAGGGGGCCGATCAGCGGGAGGGGTGCGGGTCGATCACCGAACCGTCGGTCGAGCTTCTCGAGACCACGGTCCACGGTCTCGAGGCTGGCTCACGGGATCTCGACAGGCTCGATCAGCGGGAGGGGGTCGATCAACGGGAAGGCTCGATCAGCGGGAGGGGGTCGAGCAACGGGAGGGGTGCAGGTCGATCACCGAACCGTCGGTCGAGCTTGTCGAGACCACGCGCCGCGTCTCGAGGGTAGGTCACGGGATCTCGACAGGCTCGATCAGCGGGAGGGGCTCCATCAACGGGATGGGCTCCATCAACGGGATGGGCTCCATCAACGGGGTGAGCTCGATCAACAGGATCGAACGGCTGCTCGCTTAGATTGACGTGCGAGTTGGCTCAGACAACGGGCCCCTCACGCCCGGCGCCAGCCACCGTCTGCGGCTCGTGGCCCACAGGGAAATTCACCGACGATGCGATGAAGCACAGCCGGGACGCTTCGGCATGCAGCGACTGGGCGAGGTCGATCTGCGTTGCATCGGTGATCGTCACCCGGGGATGGAGCGTCGCCGATGTGAAATGCCCACCACCATCGCTCGTCTGTTCCATGATGCCCACGGCAGCATCCGTGTAGTCGACTACCGTGACGCCGTTCTTCACCGCGACATGCAAATACGAGAGCATGTGACATTGGCTGAGCGCCGCGAGCAGCAGTTCCTCGGGGTTCCACAGTTCCCTGTTGCCATGAAATGTCGGGTCGGCCGACCCCTCGATCGCGGGCTTACCGGCCGCTTCCACGCGGTTTTCCCGCCCATACTCGCGATAGTGACTCGTGCCCGATCCCCGATTGCCGGTCCAGGTGACCAGCACCGCGTAGTGATGTGAAAGGTTCAACGGGGCTCCTTGCAGCGTTCGCCGTGAGAGATCTGGACAGATCTGGACAGATCCGATTCTTGCAGTGAAAGCCCTGGTCCGGCATGCGTGCCTCATTGGTAAACTAACGCCACTATGACTGAAACGATTCTGACCGACACCCCCACCAGCCCCTCCGCCCCCGCGTACACGGTGTCGCAGGAACGAAAGATCGTCACCGCCATTCCCGGCCCGAAGTCGGTTGAGATGAACAAACGCCGCCTTGAAGTCGTCTCCGCCGGTGTCAGCTCGGCCCTGCCCGTCTACATCAAGAAGGCCAACGGCGCCATCCTTGTCGACATCGACGACAACCAATTCATCGACCTGGGCGCCGGAATCGGTGTCACCACGATCGGCCACACCGACACGAACGTGGTTAACGCCGCGGTCGCTCAGGTGCAGGAGTTCATCCACACCCTCTTCACGATCACCCCGTATGAGGAGTATGTGCGCGTTGCCGAGCTGCTCGCCGCACACACACCCGGTGATTTCGCGAAGAAGTCCGTTCTCATCAACTCCGGCGCCGAGGCCGTCGAGAACGGCGTGAAGATCGCTCGCAAATACACCGGTCGTCGTGCCGTCGCCGTACTCGATCACGCCTACCACGGCCGCACCGTTCTCACCATGGCCATGAATTTCAAGGCCATGCCCTATGCGACAGGATTCGGTCCGCTCGCCAGCGACGTCTACCACGCACCGAGCTCATACCCCTACCACGACGGTCTCAACGGGACGGATGCCGCGGCCCGCACCATCGCCTATCTCGATAAGGTCGTCGGCGCAAGCGACCTCGCGTGCCTCGTCGTCGAGCCGATTCAAGGCGAGGGCGGTTTCATGGTTCCGGCCGACGGCTACCTTCCGGCCCTGCAGGAGTGGTGCACGGCCAACGGCGTCGTCATGATCGCCGACGAAATCCAGAGCGGCATGGCGCGCACGGGCGCCTATTACGCCAGCGAGCACTTCGGCTGGGTTCCCGACATGGTGCTCACCGCAAAGGGAATCGCCGGCGGCCTGCCGCTCGCTGCCGTCACCGGTCGGGCCGAGATCATGGATGCTGCTCAGCCCGGCGGACTCGGCGGGACCTTCGGCGGAAACCCCGTCGCCTGCGCCGCCGCGATCGCCGTCTTCGAATCGATCGAGAACAACAACCTACTCGCCGAGGGTGCCCGCATCGAGGCAGCGCTCCTTGCCGGTCTCGAAACGCTCAAGGCCAAGTACGACATCATCGGCGACATCCGTGGTCGCGGTGCGATGATCGCCATCGAGCTCGTGCAGCCGGGCACCGGCGACACCACCAAGGAGCCCAACGCCGCAGCGGTCTCCTCGATCGCGGCCTACGCCGCACAGCACGGTGTGCTCTTGCTGACGGCCGGCACGTATGGCAACGTGCTGCGCTTCCTGCCGAGCCTGGCCGTCACCGACGCACTGATTGCCGATGCACTTTCGGTGATCGACGACGGCATCGCTGCACTCTCGTCGGCGAAGTAACAGCACGTGGAGACTTTTACACTCGCTGACGCGGTTGAATTGGCTGTCGTCGAACGCAGCGGTTTCATCGAATCGAGGCACGCCGGTTCAGCCGTCGTCGTGAACGGCGAAGGCGAGGTGGTGCGCACTCTCGGCGACTCGACAGCGCTGGTATTCCCCCGCTCCGCCATGAAACCGTTTCAGGCCGTCGCCGTGATGGCGAGCGGAGTCGCCCTGCGCGGCGAGGATGCCGCCATCGCGACGGCAAGCCACAGCGGTACATCGAGGCACGTCGCCCTTGTGCAGGGGCTGCTCACCCGGGCCGGAATTCCCGAGCAGGCTCTAGCCTGCCCGGCCGCCTGGCCAGAAGATCAGGCGGCGCGTGATGCGCTTGTGCGCCTCGGTGCGCAAAAGGCCCCCGTCTACATGACGTGTTCGGGTAAGCATGCGGCCATGCTCGTGGCCTGTGCGGCGAACGACTGGCCACTTGAAGGTTACCTCGACCCGACGCATCCGTTGCAGAAACGCATTCTCGACGTCGTCGAACGGTTCACGGGCGAGCGCCCGGCTCAGACTGGGTTTGACGGATGCGGCGCCCCGGTGCACGCATTCACCCTGACTGCCCTGGCTCGCGGCATCGCCCGCATTGCGACGTCCCGTCCGAATTCGCCGTTTGCGATCTACCGTGAGGCCGGCTTTCTGGCCGAAGCTGTTCGATCGAACGGCTGGGTCGTCGCGGGTCCCGGGCAGTCGGACACCGTGCTCATCGAGCGTCTCGGTCTGTTCGCCAAGTTCGGTGCAGAAGGAATCATGGTCGTCTCGGCGCCGAACGGAACCACGGTGGCGCTGAAGATTCTCGATGGTAGCCTGCGTCCCGGAGCCATCGTCGCGCTGAACTTGCTTGCCGATGCCGGCGCTCTCGACCGCGACGCGGTGAACAAGGCCGCTGCCGAGTTGCACCTCGACGTGCTGGCCGCCGGTCACCCGGTGGGCCGAACCCGGGCCAGTTACGTCTAGCCTCTACGCTGCCCGGAAGGGTCTCGACACGCTCGACCAACGGAACACACACGGCCCACCCGGCCTCGACACGCTCGACCAACGGAACACACACGGCCCACCCGGCCCCGACACGCTCGACCAACGGAACATCCGCTGATCGAGCGTGTCGAGATCACGCAACCGGAGGCCCGGCGCCAAGCTAGACGAACTTCGCCAGTCTCTTGGCCCGGGCCGCCGCCGATACCTGCGCTGTCACCACGATGATCAGGGCGAAGATGAATACCGCCGATGCAATCACATTCGCTTCAGCCGGGATTCCTCGCGCAGCCGATATATAGATGTACTTCGGGAACGTTGACACGGAACCGGAGTTGAAGTTCGTGATGATGAAGTCATCGAAACTCAACGCGAACGAAAGCAGCGCGGCCGCAAGAATGCCGGGGAGAAGCAGCGGGAAGGTCACCCTCAGGAACACCTGGCTCGGCGATCCATACAGGTCACGCCCAGCCTCTTCAAGCGCCGGGTCCAGGCTCGCCACCCGCGCCTTGACCGTCACCACGACGAAACTGATGCAGAACATGGTGTGCGCCAGGATGATCGTGAGCATGTTCTTCGGCACGCCGACCGCGAGGAACTGAGCGGCAAGACCCGCACCGAGCACGACCTCTGGCGTCGCCATCGGAAGGAACAGCAGCAGGCTCGTCCCCGAGCGGAACTTGAACCGATAGCGCACGATGGCGATGGCGATCATGGTTCCGAGGGTGGTCGCCAGCACTGTTGCGACGGCTCCGATGACCAGGCTGTTGCCGAACGCCTGACACACTGCACCGTTTTGAACCTGACACACGTTCAGCCACTTGTCGAAGGTGAATCCGCGCCACGCGATGTTCGACTTCAACGAGTCATTGAACGAGAAGACAAAGGTGTAGACGATCGGCACCATCAGGAAGATCAGGGCGAGTGCCGAATACACCGGCAGGAGCCATTTGCCCAAGGAAAACCTCACAGCAGATCCTCCGTTCCCGAGCGCTTCACATAGAACAAGACCATCACGAGAATCACACTCATCAGAATGATCGACAGCGCTGCCGCCGCCGGATAGTTGAGGAGCACCAGAAAGTTGGCCTCAATCACGTTTCCCACCATCTGAGTGTCTGGGCCACCGAGAAAGTCTCGGCTGGCGTTGATGTAGTCGCCCGCTGCCGGGATGAAGGTGAGCAGGGTTCCCGCGACGATGCCCGGCATCGACAGCGGAATTGTCACCTTGCGGAACACCTGGAACGGGTTCGCATAGAGGTCGTTCCCCGCTTCGAGATACCGCACGTCGAGCCGTTCGAGCGTCGTGTAGAGCGGCAGCGTCATGAACGGAATGAAGTTGTAGGTCAAACCGAAGATCACCGCCCCCGCCGTACCGGTGAAGTGGGCATCCGGCGCCATCAGTGACAGGGCCTTGAGCGAGGTGATCACAAATGACTCGTCCGAAAGCAGCTGCTTCCACGCCAGCGTGCGCAGTAGAAAGCTGATGAAGAACGGCGCAATGACCATGACGAGCATCAGGCTCTGCAGCAGTGGCCAGCGCCGCGCCTTCACCCCGATGAAGTAAGCCAGCGGATAGCTGATGGCCAGGGCCAGCACCGTGGCACAGAGTGCATAGCCGAAGGAGCGCAGGATGTGCGGCCAGTAGTCCGAGATGACCTGGACGTAGTTCTCCCATTTGAAGGCATAGCTGAATTGGCCGACGTCACCGTCGACCATCGGGGCCTGGAACGAAGTCAGCAGCAGAGAGAAGAGCGGAGTGATGAAGAACAGCACCAGGTACAGGATGCCGGGCAGCAGCAGGAACAGCGCGATGGGGCTCTTCTTGCGCGGCGTGGCTTCAACCCCCGGCGCCGTCGTCGTGGCGAACGCAGCGAAGGCCATCCCTACGCCTCTTCCAGCTCCGTTTGCAGCGCATCGCGCTGGTGAGCGGCGATGCTCCGGGTGTCGGCGTCCGGCTCGAAGCGCGGAGCAGTGGCCGGGTCGTCTTCGAGACCGAAACCGTGCTCGATGTTCCAACTGACCCAGACTTCGGCATTCTCGCCGGCGACCGGACCGAAGGCCATGTTCTGGGCGAAGACGATCACGTTCCCGAGCCCGGGAATGGCAACCAGATATTGCGTGCTCACACCGCTGAATGACACGTCGATCACACGACCGGGCCCGAGCATATTATGGTCGGCGCGTTCGGCGGGGGCGTCCAGGTGCAGGCTCAGCTTCTCGGGGCGCACACCGATCGTGACGTCGCCGGCATGGCGGTGAGAGCGCTGCGTGGGCACGAGGATGCGGTGGCCGGCGACATCCACCGCGATCGCGGTGCTCGTATTTGCGACGACGGTTCCGGTGAAGAGATTGGACTGACCCAAGAAGTTGGCGACGAAGGCGGTTTTGGGCAGTTCATACAACTGCTGCGGTGCCCCCATCTGCTCGATCCGGCCCTTGTTCATCACCGCGACGGTGTCGGCCATGGTCATGGCCTCCTCCTGGTCGTGGGTCACGTGCAAGAAGGTCAGCCCGACCTCAACCTGAATCGTCTTCAGTTCAAGCTGCATCTGCCGACGCAACTTGAGGTCGAGAGCGCCGAGCGGCTCGTCGAGCAGCAGCAGTGCCGGTCGATTCACCAGGGCCCGGGCGAGAGCGACACGCTGTTGCTGACCGCCCGAGAGCTGGATCGGCTTGCGGGTCGCCAAATGATCGAGTTCGACCAGACGCAATGCCTCATGTGCCTTGGCGACCGGGTCGGCGATTTTGCGCCGACGCAGGCCGAACGCCACGTTCTCCAGCACCGTCATGTGCGGGAAGAGCGCGTAGCTCTGGAACACCGTGTTCACGGGTCGCTTGAAAGGCTTCTGCCCGGTGACATCACGGCCGCCGATCAGAATCTGCCCGGCAGTCGGATCTTCCAAGCCGGCGACAAGTCGCAGCGTCGTGGTCTTGCCACAGCCCGACGGTCCGAGAAGCGCGAAGAACGAACCGGCCGGAATGACGAGATCGAGGTTTTCGATGGCGGTGAACCCGGGGAACCGTTTTTGAATTCCCACCAGCTCAAGGTCGGCGCCGCTCTCAGCGAATTCACTGATCGCCACGATCACGCCCCCAGCAGGATGCTCTGGAATGAGGCGTCGTACTTCTGTTCTTCCTCGGGGCTGAGCGACCGGAAGACGTGGGCGTTCGCCAGCGTCGCCTCATCGGGGAAAATGAGCTGGTTGTTTGCCAACTCGGGGTCGATGGCAATCGCGGCTTCCTTGGCGCCGACGACCGGGGGGATGTAGTTCACGTAGGCCGCCACCTCAGCAGCAACCTCCGGCTCGTAGTAGAAGTTGATCAGCTTCTCGGCGTTGGCCTTCCGCTTCGAGCCGATCGGCACCACGAAGTTGTCATTCCAGAGTGTTCCACCCGAGTCGGGCAGCGCGAACCCCCACTTGTCGCCGTTCTCAGCGTTCAGCTGGGTGATATCACCTGACCAGACGATGGCCGCGAGGGTGTCGCCGTTCACAAGGTCTTCCTTGTATGAGTTCCCCTTGATGTTACGGATCTGGCCATCGGTGACCTGCTTCTGCAGTACCTCGATCGCCGCGTTGTACTCGTCGTCGCCCCACTTGCCTGAGATGGAGGTGCCGTTGGCCTGCATCAGGATGCCCATCGTGTCGCGCATCTCCGAGAGCGTTCCCACGCGGCCCTTGAGGTCTTTGCTCCACAGCTCCTCGACGGAGGTCAGACCGTTCGGCAGCTTCTCCTTGTTCCAGGCGATGCCGGCAAATCCGCCCTGCCACGGCACTGACATGGTGCGGCCCGGGTCGAAGTCGACGTCTTTCAACGCCGGCGTGAGGTTGGCCAGGTTTGGGATGTTCGCGTGATCGAGCTCTTGCACGAACCCACGACGAATCACCCTCGCCACCATCCAGTCGGTCAAGCAGACCGTGTCTGCGCCGATGTCTTGGCCGAGGGCAAGCTGGTCTTTGACCTTGCCGTAGTAGGTGTTGTTGTCGTCGACGGCTTCGACGTACTTCACTGTGATGCCGGTTTCTTTGGTGAACTGCTCGAGCGTCGGGTAGTTGCCCTGGTCGTCGATGTCAATGTAGAGAGCCCAGTTGTCCCAGTTCACCGTCTTGTCGGTAGCCGAAATATCGGTGGCCGCCGTGGGCTTGGCACTGGCCCCTCCCGTTGAACAGGCCGCGAGGGCAAGCGCTGCGGCTCCGGCTCCGGCCCCGGCAAGCAGTGTGCGTCTGCCCATTTGGGCGCGCTGTGCCTGACGCACGAGCTGGGCGATCATCGGGTCCGTGGGTAGTGGCTTCGACACCATGGGTAAGACTCCTCGTACTCTCGAGCGGTGAATCACCGACTCGCTCGCACCGTTGCGAGTGGATTGATCCTGACACAACCACAGGCCAAAACACGAAACCGATGCCCAGATCGTTAACTTTTTTGCCGAAACCACGCGAAATCAGTACAAATAGCCCCCCTTTTCTTCGAAAACGTCCGTGTCCTGCCTGATCAGCGGCCGGATTCCACTGAACCACGATGAACGTGCCCATCCGGCTCGAGCACCCACACCCGGTTGCGCCCCGGCGCGAGCGGTGGCGGAACTTCTCGTCGGCGACTGATCAGGCGATAGTCGGCAAGGGTGCAGCGGTCGAAGATCAGCGGACTGCGCTGCCGCAGCAGCTGGAGCGCAGCCCATTCGATCTGCCAGGCATCCGGATCACCGACGAACGCCGTCGGGCCAATCAGTGCCGTCACGTCGAGCTGCCCGCGGGCGCCGCCCAGCGGCGGTGTGAGCTCGACCACAGTAGCCACCTCACCCCGAATCTCTCGCAGCCGCTCGACGCAGCGGGCCGGGGACCCTGAAATGAGCACCAGCGTGCTCTGCGCGGATAGCCCCGGGAGGGGCTGCGGTCGGGCGCGTCCACCCGTCGGATCGAGGGCAGCGAGCAGTTGAATTCGGGTGCCGCGCCAGCTTCCGCCGCCCGCCGGCAGAGTCGTGTCGAACCGGGCCGGTACTCCCCCGGCGGCCCGATGCTCGTCAAGATTCTGCATCCGCAGCAGCAGAGCGCTTCCGCAGAGGGTCGACAAGATCTGCAGTCCGCCGACAGCACGCTGCACCGCAATGACCAGTGTGATCCCGGCCGCGGCGCCGTCACGCAGCACGATCGTCAGCAGGTCCAGCGCCGCCAGCCGATAGTCGCTTTCCCAGCGCGCGTACACCGAGTCGAAGTCGTCAAGGAGAAGCAGCAGTCCTGGAGTCGTAGCGTCCGGGTCCAGGCACCGCCGATGCGCACGGTCGAGGGCATCCCACGTGTTCTCGATGTCAGCATCGACGAGCTCGACCAGCCCGACCGGGTGCGCGGTTTTTCGCGCTTGTTCCGCCATCATGGCCAGAGCGGCCGACTTCCCCGAGTGGGCCGCCCCGACGACGAGCAGGTGCCCGTGCCTGGTCGGCGCGTATCCGGCAACTCGATAGCGCTGATGGGCAGGCTCATCGAACAGCCCGATCTGAAGCTCGTCGGCTCCCGCCTCGGCCGCCGGGCCACCGGCGGCAACCGCTGCGAGCACTTCCCTCGTGACCATCGGCGGGAGCGGGGGGAGCCAGGGTCGGCGGGCTCGGTCGCCACGAGGCTCCCCGGCACTCGCGTCGTGCGCGCGCCCGATGATCTGCTGAATATCGTCGACGGACGTGGTGGCAATCTGGCACAGCCGAGGATCACCGACTCCGCACTTGATCAGCACCCGGCCCGGTAGCGTGGGCGCGAGGGAAGCCGCCGCGTCGGTTCCGATCACCGCGAGACTGTCGGCTCGATTGTTGACGCGCAGTGAGAGCCGCAGACTGCAGTTGGCCAGCAGCGCGTCGCGGACCACCCCCGCAGGTCGTTGTGTACACAGGATGAGGTGGACGCCGAGGGAACGCCCGCGCGCCGCGATATCAACGAACAGGGCGTGCAGGTCCGGAAAGGCCCCGAGCATCGTGGCGAACTCATCAACCACGATCACCAAACGCGGCACAGACGGAACTATTCGAGCGTCACCGATCTCTCGCGCGCCAGCGTCGGCCAGTATCTGTTCCCGATAGCGCAGTTCGGCGGTCAGGCTTTCCAGGGCGCGCGTCGCCTCGTGCTCGTCGAGATCGGTGACCAGACCGACACAGTGTGGCAGCGTCGTCAGCGCGGAGAGCGCCGCACCGCCTTTGAAATCGACGAGCAAGAAGGTGACCTCGTCGGGCGGGTACCGAGCGGCCATCGCCACGATCCAGGTGACCAAAAGCTCACTCTTTCCGCTCCCGGTGGTCCCACCGACAACCGCGTGCGGTCCCTGGCGCACCAGATCGATACAGAGCGGCCCGTCGGCACTCAGGCCGACGGCACAGTCAAGACCACGGCCGCGTGCCGACGACGGATGCGGCTGGTCGGCGGTGACGCCAATGTCACGCAACTGAACCGACGAGGGCACGACGTCGCGCAGCTGGGATATCCCCGCTGCGTCGGCAGAGCGGCACAACTCCGTCGCGTGACGCGCGGCTTCGACGACGGAGGCAAGGTCTGGCGAAAAGACGAGTGACCGTTGCCCAGCCGCCGAACGCACGAGCTCCGCCTGCTCGGGGCTCCGCATCCGCACGATTGTTGCGCACCCCGGGGGCAACGTCTCGATGCTCGGTGCCACGGCGAGGATGATGCGCTGCCCGCCGGGCTGTGCCACACCGGATTGTGCGGCCTCCGATCGTGCGCTGTCGGATCGTGCGGCGCCCTCGCTGACGACGATCTCGTGCTCCGCAGTCCGCCCGCCGGCATGCGGCAACGTCAAGCTCCAGGACCACCCGGTTCCACCGGCGGCACCGGATCCGGATGCGACGACAACTCTCCACCGCTCGGGTGAAAGCGTGAAGCTCAGTTGCACGAGAAGTGCGCGTCCCAGTGCGAGCGCCGCGGCCGGTGACCCGACGATGCCGATACCGCCGCGCGCATCGGCCGTGACCGGTGCATCTCGCAGCGTCGATGCCGCCAGCCGAAGTCGCCCGGCCTCTGTCGATCCGTCGTCGCCCTCAAGCACCAGGCCGCTTGCCACGGCGCCGACTCCGAGGCTGACCTCGGTGGGAGCCTGCGGAGCCCAGCGCAGCGCTTCGTCGGGCGCGCGCAGGATGCTGCCTGACGCAGGAGTTCGCAGCCAGGCAGCCTGGCGAAGAAGTTCGAGCCGCTCATCGATGTCGTGCTGGAGGGCGCCAATCGCCTCGCCGTAGCGTGCACTGTCACGTCGCCGTGTGCGCCTCGACGTACGGCGGCTATCGAGCACGCTCGCCACAGCCATAACCGGACTCAGCCCCGCAAATACCAACGCAAACAGCGATCCGGTGATTGCCCACATCGCTGCCGCCGCAGCCAGTGGGGCCAGACTCGCAACGAGCGGGAATCCGGCGCGCTGAGCATCGGCGGGATGCGCCGGGATACGCAGTGGGTCGACGGGGCTGTACACAGACTCAGAACATCAGTCGAGTCCCGTCGGTACTGCACTCCGAACCGAATCGGTGCACAGCGCGTGCCGAGAGATCGTGTGGAGGAACGCCTAGACGAGCACGAAGAACTGGTCGGCGATCTCGACCCGAGAACCGCGCGGCACCAAGTAGCGGCGGCCGGGTTCGCAGCGAATAGCCGAGTCGTCTGGCCGCCTGATCACCGTGCCATTGCCGGAGAACCGATCGGTGATCCAAAACTCGCCGTCGTGTTGGCCGAACTCAAGATGGCACTTCGATACCGACATGCCCACATCGTGAATCTGAATCAGGTGGTCGAATTCTTCGTCGCTCTGCGCGACCGGTCGACGTCCGACCAAACCGGACCCCACAACGGCGAGGCTCTCCCCCGTGCTGAACTCCATCACGAACGGGGGTGCCACGTCGGCCGGCGGCCACTGCGCAACATCGTTCGGCGCCGCAGCTGCCGGAGGTGCAGCTGCCGGAGGTGCAGCCGGAGACACCGCAGGAACGACGACCGCTGTCGGCGGAGGCTCCTCCTCGCCCATCCGGTAGGGAATCGAGAACACCGCGGACTGCGGTGGCAGCGGCGCAATGATCGACGTGTCGCCGGGCTGTGCATCGGCTCGCTTGCGGCTCAGCGGCGTCGCGGAGGTCGAACTTCCGCATTCGCCGCAGAACATGGCCCGCTCGGGCAATGATGCCCCGCAGATCTGACAGGTCACGAGGCGAATCCTTCCCTAGCCCAACTCATTTCTTCCAGAGTACAGACCATTCATTGCGCAGCATCCGAAACAGACGAGTCGGTCACATCACCGGTCACGACATCGACGACGTCAAGAACAATCACTGTCACGTTGTCGCGCCCACCGTTCTCGAGCGCCGCGTTGACGAGGGCATCCGCGGCATCCCCGGGATCCGGGTTGCCGAGCAGAAAATGTCGGATCCCGTAGGCGGTGAGTTCCTTGGTCAGCCCATCCGAACACACCAGAATGCGCATGCCCGGTTGAACGTTAAGAATTCGATAGTCGGGAATCGGTGCCTCGTGGAATCCGACGGCACGTGTGATCACGTTTCCCTGCGGGTGAACGTCAGCTTCCTCGCGCGTGATGCGGCCGGAGTCGACCAGTTCCTGCACGACAGAGTGGTCGACAGTGACCTGCTCGAGCACGCCCGACACCAACTGGTAGACCCGGGAGTCGCCGATGTTGAAGACGATCCACACCGCTTCGCCTGCGATGACCCCGAGGGCGGCCCCTGTCGCGGTTGTTCCGGTTCCGCGGTCTGTCACCCCGGCGCCCTGTGCCATATCTTCGACGGCCAGGCTGAGCGAACGGGCAATGGCCTCGGCCGACATCGAGCTTTCGCCCACGTGCTCGGCGAGTCGCGTGACAACCGCAGCGCTGGCGACGTCGCCGGCAGAATGACCACCCATTCCATCGGCCACGCAGAAGATCGGAGGCAGAGCGACAAGACTGTCTTCGTTGGCCTCCCGCCGATGGCCGACGTCGGTGCGAGCACCCCACGAGAGCATCACCTGAGTGTTGAGTGACGGAAGAACAACCGTCCGACTACTGGTGCCTTGACCGATCTGGGTCACCGATGGTGCCTTCCGACTACGCCTCAAACTCCAGGCCAACGTTCTACCGCTCGCTCACAGGGAGGATCTCGATGATATTACCGTCCCCCACGTTAACAGTTGCATCGGCTGTGACGCGGAAAGCCACGCCTGGCTGCAACCGAACCGGCGCCACGTGCGGCGTGCCCGCTTCGCGCACAGCCACACTCGTGCCGTTGGTCGAGCCCAGGTCGGTGAGGAGGACGGCATCACCCAGCTGTCGAATTTCGAGGTGCGTCGCTGAGACCGCCGAGGTGCTCGACGCCAGCGGAATCAGCACGACACGACGGCCATCACCGTCTGACAACCGTGGCCGGCGACCGAGCACGAAGACCGCATCCAGCGGCCGCTCATCGCCGCTCGGCAGCCGCACGCGGTAGCGGTTCGCTGCGGTCGGTTCCACGCTCGAGTGCGAGTTCGAGTGCGCGAGCGACCAGCGCAGTGCGGTTCCGCGCACTGCACCGGTGCCGTTGCCCGGAGGCGAGACAGCCTCGGGCCCGTCGCTTGTCTCCGGTGCAGCGAGGCGCACTGCCGTCACCGACTGAAAATCGGACAGCAGCCAGGGACGGATCCCGCGGTCGGTGAAGTCGCGCGAGCCCTCGACCGTGTACACCGTCGCCGTGATCTGACCGCGCACAATGATCGAAACCGGAATCCCGTCGTCGCCGGTCTCGCCCGAGAAGCACACAACCGCGAAACTGTCGACGTTCTGTTCTCCTGCGAGGGGAAGCAGGGCAACCAGTGATTCCAAGATGATCGACGCATCGGGTGCGCGCGCCACGAACTCGTCAATGATCGACGGTGCTGTCGTGCTGGGGACTGCGGCGAAGAAGCGGCGGCCCACGATGAACGTCCACTCGGGGCCACCCCCGAGTGATCGTTCATAACTCACACGTCCGTGATCCATATGCCGTTTCAGTCTCTCTTCTGCGCGGCTCCTCGAAGCCGCGTCACGAACCGATCTACGACGCCAACGGAGTGTATGAACCCACCGTGGCCTAGAGTGACCACGCCGTCGCTTCATCCTATCCATCCCTCTTCACCGCATTCGAGCTAAGTTCTGTGGAATTCGTAGAATTTACTGCAAATAACCACTGATTCCCTTGCCGAAGGGCATTCTCACTGTCACAATCGAAAGATGACGACATACGACCGCAACGCTGCGGGGAAACCTGCGCACCTTGACGAGGTCTCGAAGAAGATCATCGAACAGCTGCAAGCCGACGGTCGCCGTTCGTACGCTGAAATCGGAAAAGCCGTTGGGTTGAGTGAAGCCGCCGTGCGGCAACGCGTTCAGAAGCTGACCGAGTCCGGGGTCATGCAAGTTGTCGCCGTCACTGATCCCATGCAGCTTGGTTTCTACCGTCAGGCCATGATCGGCATCCGGGCGACCGGTGACACTCGGCTGTTAGCCGACCGGCTTGCCGAGCTTCCTGCCGTCGATTATGTCGTTCTGACTGCCGGTTCGTTTGACATCTTGGCCGAAGTCGTCTGCGAAGACGACGACGAGCTGCTCACTCTCTTGAACTCCAAGATCCGCAATCTCGAAGGAGTCACCTCCACTGAAACGTTCGTCTATCTCAAACTCCACAAACAGCTCTACAACTGGGGAACACGATAAAAATGAGTAAATCAGAACCAACCGTATATACCGATGCCCAGAATGCCGCGATGCAGCAGAAGGCGAAGGATCACCTCTGGATGCACTTCGCTCGTCAGTCGGTGATGGAAAGCGGCGCCGGTGTGCCGATCATCACCAAGGGTGAGGGTCACCACATCTGGGACTCAAACGGCAAGAAGTACATCGACGGCCTGAGCGGTCTGTTCGTCGTGAACGCCGGACACGGCCGCAAGCGCCTCGCCGAAGTCGCTGCGAAGCAGGCGGAAGAACTCGCCTTCTTCCCGATCTGGTCCTACGCGCACCCGAACGCCATCGACCTGGCCGATCGCCTCGCCGATTATGCTCCGGGCGACCTGAACCGTGTCTTCTTCTCCACCGGCGGTGGTGAGGCGGTCGAAACCGCGTTCAAGCTGGCCAAGTACTACTGGAAGCTCAAGGGCCGCCCCACCAAGCACAAGGTCATCTCCCGCAACGTGGCGTATCACGGCACCCCGCAGGGCGCGCTGGCCATCACAGGCATCCCTGCGATGAAGGAGATGTTTGAGCCGATCACGCCCGGCGGATTCCGCGTTCCCAACACCAACTTCTACCGCGCAGACGAGATGGCCCCCGGCCTCGGACTCGGCGACGACCTGGAGAAGTTCGGCATGTGGGCAGCGAACCGCATCGAAGAGATGATCGAGTTCGAAGGTCCCGAGACCGTCGCTGCCGTGTTCCTCGAACCCGTGCAGAACTCGGGTGGTTGTTTCCCGCCGCCCCCCGGCTACTTCAAGCGCGTGCGTGAGATCTGCGACAAGTACGACGTGCTGCTCGTCGCCGACGAGGTCATCACGGCATTCGGTCGCATCGGCAACATGTTCGCGTCGACGACGTTCGGCATCGAGCCCGACATGATCACCTGCGCGAAGGGCATGACGAGTGGGTACTCGCCGATCGGTGCCACCATCGTCAGCGAGAAGATCTACGAGCCGTTCAAGCACGGCGACACCGCGTTCTACCACGGCTATACCTTCGGCGGACACCCGGTCTCCTCGGCCGTCGCACTCGCAAACCTCGACATCTTCGAAGATGAGAAGCTCAACGAGAACGTGCGAGAGAATTCGCCCCTGTTCCGTGCCGAACTCGAGAAGCTGCTCGACCTGCCCATCGTCGGCGACGTGCGCGGTGAGGGCTACTTCTTCGGCATCGAGCTGGTCAAGGACAAAAAGACCAAGGAGACGTTCAACGATGAGGAATCGGAGCGACTGCTGCGCGGCTTCCTCTCGAAGGCGCTCTTCGAAGCGGGACTGTACTGCCGTGCGGATGACCGGGGCGACCCCGTTGTTCAGCTCGCTCCCCCGCTGACCATCGGCCCGGCCGAGTTCCGCGAAATTGGCGACATCCTGCGCAGTGTCTTGACTGAGGCCGAGAACCACATGTAGGGCACGGTCCGACACGACCGAAACAGGAATAGCCCGGGGGCGACCCGAATCGCACCCGGGCTTTTCTGTACCCACCCTCCCTTCATGACTGTTCGGCACCGCGATGGACCGCTGAGCCCTCCGTCGGTTCGGCGAAGGCCCACTCGGGCAGCGCTCCGGTTCCGAAAAGCTGATCGAGCAGCTGCGCCATCGAATAGTGCGGATCGATCGCCAGTGCCTGATCGACGAACATCCCGCCGATGCTGCCGCGGCCAAGTGCCCACGAGAGCCAGGCGAGCATGCACAAGGGTGCCGGTCGCAACGAGCGCGGTGCCAGAGCGACGACCGTTTTCAGCAACGCGATCGCGTGGTCGACCTGGCCGACGTCGGGGCGCACTCTGCTCTGCCCCAGAATCAACGTCGAGCCCGTCGTATCGTTCGCGGTTGGGTTCGTCGCTGCGGCACGATACTCGGCCTCGACGATCTCATCGAGGCTCAACCCTGTGTCGCGTTGCACGAGTTCATAGTGCACGTTCGACTCATGAATCGTGACCCCCGCGGCATGACCGAACCCGAATTGCAGCATCATCTGATCCCGTTGCGCCGGGCGTTGGCTGACCACGAGTAAGGTCGCGGCGTCGGTCATTGGCGGCGAGTCGGTGTTCCAATTCCGGGCTGCCTCGACGAGACCGACCGGGTCGAGCACCGCGCCGAACGGTCCGGCAAAGTCCGCCTGCGCGATTTCGGCGTGGGCGCGGCCGAGCACGCGACGCGCCGCTCGGGCACACTGCTCTCTCGCCGTCCGGCTCACCGATGGAAGCTCAGCGCCGCTGCGGAGCGACGCAAGCTCACGCGCCGCCTCGACCGGGAGCGATGTATGCACCGACGAGGCTGTAATTTCACTGAGCGGATGCGTGCGCTCGGGGCGCTCTGGATCGAAGTACTCTCCCCACGCGTCGGTGCCCACGCAGAGCGCATCCCGCACGCTGAACCCGGAGAAGCGTGCGCGCTCGATCAGCGTGTCGATGAAGTGTTGATGGGGAAGTTCCGCCGTCTCGGCCACGAGCGCGTCGGTGTAGACCACCGGAATCACCCCCTGCACCCCGGGAATCTTGCACACGGTGCCGATGAGTGTGGTTGCGATGCGTTTCAGCACCGCATGAGGGGCGCCCGGCTCGGGGAGGTTGAACCGCATCGCACCGCACGTGCGATTCCCTCGAAATGCCACAAGCGCCACACTGTTCTCGGGCACGAACCCGAGCAGTTGTGGCACGAGCGCCAGAAAGTCACAGGCGTTAGTGATCGTGATGAGTGTGGATGGGGTGGAAGGAGACATGACGCAACTCTGCCCACCGGGCCGGCGGGCTCCGCACTTCATCGCATATCGGTGCAGAACGCAGCGCGCGACCGGCTGGGGAGAACTACACCTCGTCGGTCACCGCCGCCGCAAACTGCGCGTTGTAGAGATCGAAGTAGGCGCCCTCCGCCGCCAGCAGCTGCGCGTGCGTGCCTTGTTCGACGATGTCGCCCGACTCCATCACCAGAATCAGATCGGCCTCACGAATCGTCGACAGGCGGTGCGCGATCACGAAACTGGTGCGGTCGGCACGCAATGCGCTCATTGCCTTTTGCACCAGCACCTCGGTACGGGTGTCGACTGAGCTTGTGGCCTCGTCGAGAATGAGCACGCTGGGCTTGGCCAGGAAGGCTCGGGCAATCGTGAGCAGTTGCTTCTCGCCGGCACTCACGTTTGCGCCCTCGTCATCGAGCACCGTGTCATAGCCATCGGGCAACGTACGCACGAAGCGATCAACATACGTGGCCGTGGCCGCATCGAGAATCTCGTCTTCGGTCGCATCCGGTCGACCGTACGCGATGTTGTCACGGATGGTGCCGCCGAACAGCCAGGTGTCTTGCAACACCATACCGAGGCGACTGCGCAGGTCGTCGCGGGTCATCAGTGAGACATCTGTGCCGTCCAGCGTGATGGTGCCCGAGTCGATCTCGTAGAAACGCATCATCAGATTCACGAGCGTGGTCTTACCCGCACCCGTCGGGCCGACGATCGCGACGGTTTGACCAGGCTCGGCCACCAGATTGAGGTTGTGAATCAGGGGCTTATCGGGCGAGTAGGAGAATGAGACCTCATCGAACACAAGGCGGCCACGAGTTTCGCTCGGCGTCTCGGCCGGTTCGGGGTCGGGGCTCTGCTCGTCGGCATCCAGCAGTTCGAACACACGCTCGGCGGATGCGACGCCCGACTGCAACAGGTTCGCCATCGAGCCCAGCTGAGCAAGCGGCTGCGTGAACTGCCGCGAATATTGGATGAAGGCCTGCACGTCACCGATCTGCATGACACCACTGGCGACCTGCAGCCCACCCACGACGGCGATCGCGACGTAAACCAAGTTGCCGATGAAGGTCAGGGCCGGCATGATCATGCCGCTGATGAACTGAGCGCCGAAGCTTGCCTCGAAGAGCTCGTCGTTCTTCGCCGCGAAGCGGGCGTCGACCTCGCGTTGACGCCCAAACACCTTCACCAGAGCATGCCCGGTGAACGTCTCTTCGATCTGCCCGTTCAACTCGCCCGTGTGCTTCCACTGGGCAACAAACAGCTTCTGGGAGCGCTTGGCGATGACCGCTGTGATCACCAGGGTGAGCGGAACCGTCACGAGGGCGATCAGAGCGAGCAGGGGCGAAAGGATGAACATCATCACGATCACGCCGACCACGGTGAGCAGTGAGGTCACGGCCTGACTCAACGTCTGCTGCAGGCTCTGCGAAATGTTATCGACGTCGTTGGTGACGCGGCTGAGCAGTTCACCCCGCGGCTTCGAATCGAAGTAGCGCAACGGCAGGCGGTTGATTTTCGCCTCAATCTCCTCCCGCAGCCGGTAGATGGTGCGCTGCACCACACCGTTCAGCACATAAGCCTGCAGCCAGCCGAACACCGACGCGAACACATAGAGAACCATCACCCAGAGCAGCACATTCGACAGCGCCACGAAGTCGATTCCGTGCCCTGGAGTCAGCGTCATGCCACTGAGCAGATCGGCCTGCTGCCCTTTGCCGTCTGCCCGCAGACCGGCGATCACCTGAGCCTGTGTCACTCCAGCGGGCAACGTCTTTGAGACGGCACCGGCGAAGATCAGGTTGGTTCCTTGCCCGAGCAGTTTCGGGCCGAGCACTGAGAAGGTTACGCTCACCACGGCGAGCAGCAGCACGAGCGCCATCCAGAGCCGCTCAGGACGCAGCTTGCCGAGCAGCCGCTTCGCGCTGGGGCCGAAGTTCAGCGACTTCTCGGCCGGGAGGTTCATTCCACCGAACGGGCCTCCGCCCCGCCCCGGGCGGGCTGCTGGCTTGTCGGCGTGGTCAGATTCTGAGTCGCTCATGCTGCTTCCTCCGCTGTGAGCTGGGATGACACGATCTCCTGGTAGGTCTCATTGGTCGCCAGGAGTTCAGGGTGAGTCCCCCGCCCAATCACGCGACCGCCCTCGAGAACCAGAATCTGGTCGGCGTCGATGATGCTCGCCACACGCTGAGCAACGACGATGATCGTTGCCTCGGCGACGTTGCGTCTCAGCGCCTGCCGCAGTCGGGCATCCGTCGCGGTGTCGAGTGCCGAGAACGAGTCGTCGAAGATGTAGAGGTCCGGGCGTTTCACGAGGGCCCGCGCGATCGCGAGTCGTTGCCGCTGGCCGCCAGAGACGTTGGTACCGCCCTGGCTGATTGGTGCGTCGAGGGCCCCATCCATCTCGGTCACGAAGTCTTTGCCCTGGGCGATCTCCAGGGCGCTCCAGAGCTCGTCGTCTGTGGCATCCGGCTTGCCATATTGCAGGTTGCTGCGCACGGTTCCCGAGAAGAGGTATGGCTTCTGCGGAACGAGACCGATGTTGCCCCAGAGCAGATCTGGATTCAACTCGCGCACGTCGACACCATCGATGAGTACCGAGCCTGTCGTGGCGTCGAACAAGCGGGGCAGCAGATTGACCAGGGTGGTCTTGCCCGAGCCCGTGCTGCCGATGATCGCTGTCGTCTGCCCCCGGTGGGCGAGGAAGCTGATGTTACTGAGCACCGGAGCTTCAGCCCCCGGATAGGCGAAACCCACGTCGAGCAGCTCGACCTCACCATGCCCGTGGGTCTCATCGACCGGGTTCTCAGGTGGGCGAACGCTGGAAGGGGTGCCGAGCACTTCCGCGATCCGGTCCGCGCAGACCGCCGCGCGTGGAATCATCACGGCCATGAACGTGGCCATCATGACCGCCATCAGAATCTGTAGCAGGTAGCTGAGGAAGGCGACCAGCGTACCGACCTGCAGCGTGCCGTCCTCAATGCGGAAGGCCCCGAACCAGATCACTGCAACGCTCGAGACATTCAGCACGAGCATGACCGTCGGGAACATCAGCGCCATCAGGCGGCCGGCCCGCAATGCGACATCCGTCACATCGGCGTTCGCAACGGCGAAACGGTCGGTCTCGATGTCTTCGCGCACAAATGCCCGCACGACACGGATACCGGTGAGTTGTTCCCGCAACACGCGGTTCACGGTGTCGATGCGTGTCTGCATCTTACGAAACAGCGGGACCATTCGCACGATGATCAGTCCGACCGCGACGAGCAAAACGGGAACGCTCACGGCGATCAACCACGACAGGTCGAGGTCCTGCTGCATGGCCATGATGATGCCGCCGATGCAGAGGATCGGGGCCGACACCATCAGCGTCGTGGTCACCAGCACCAGCATCTGCACCTGCTGCACATCATTCGTCGATCGGGTGATCAGCGAGGGAGCACCGAACCGGGTCACTTCCTGCTCCGAAAACTCGCCGACCCGCGTGAACACGGCGCTGCGCAGGTCGCGGCCGAGAGCCATGGCCGCCTTTGCCCCGAAATACACGGCAATGATGGCGCAGATGATCTGGGCCAGCGTGATCACGAGCATGACCGCGCCCGTGCTCATGATGTA
Source organism: Leifsonia psychrotolerans (assembly GCF_013410665.1). Classification (NCBI taxonomy): domain Bacteria; kingdom Bacillati; phylum Actinomycetota; class Actinomycetes; order Micrococcales; family Microbacteriaceae; genus Glaciibacter; species Glaciibacter psychrotolerans. The sequence continues at coordinate 1,965,006 of NZ_JACCFM010000001.1, forward strand.
TTCCGTGTTGCCTTTCGCCACGCCGTCATCGATGATGCTGGCGTTCAACGTCGGCAGATAGAGCGAAGCGATCGATTGCAGAAGCTGAAAAACGACGACGGCAGCCAACAACGGCCAGTAGGGCCGCAGATACCTGACAAGCAACTTCCAGAGCATCCGATTCTCCTCGCTATCGCGCCGCAGGGGCGCCAGCTATTCCATACAAAATGAGGGCAGCGACCTCGGCATCGTCAAAAGCCGGGCCGTTTCTGATGGGGGTGACGGATGCCGCGAGCGCCACCATGCGCACGATCTGGGCGGCCCGCGCGGCGTCGACGGTCAGTCCGGCCAGGTCGGGGGCCAACGCCCGACGGATCAGCTCAGTGAACTCCCGTCGACTGTCATCGCTGGGGTGTGGGTGATCCAGAGCGCCCACTGCGCTCATCAGGGTGAACACGGTGCTGAACCGCTCACGCAAAAGCGTGACAATCATGCGCATACGATCCTCAAGCGGGAGCGCGGGGTCGACCGCACGGAGAGTGGCGCGCAGCGGCTCAGGGTCCAACTGGCGCGTGATGGCCGCCTGAATCAGTTCGTCTTTGCTGCCGAACGCACGAAAGATGGTTCCTTCTGCAATGCCCGCACACTCGGCAATCTGCCGGGTCGTCACGGAACGCCCCTGGGCTAACAACAGCGGTGTGACCGCAGCGATGAGCATCTCCCGACGGTCTTCGACCGAGAGAGAGCGAGCACGCGGTGCCTTATTCATCACGCGCTGAATCTACTTGAGTGAGTGCTCACTCACAAGAGTTTTTCAGAACATTCGCGGCGTGCTTCTCAGGGCGAAAAGTCTCTCAGGCGAAAAGTGCCGAGACCCAGAGCGATTCTTCGGCCGTCGGCTTCCAGGCCGTAGCCGCCTCGGCATTCTGCCGAACCTGCTCGGGCGTTGTCGCGCCGGCAATCACGCTCGACAAGCCGGGCTGGGCGAGCAACCAGCCGAGCGTGCCCTCGAGCAAGGTCATGTTGCGCTTGGCGAGGTACGCCTCGAACTGTTCGATGAGATCCCACGGTGCGTTCGCCAGCAGATGCGGACGCTGCCTCATGATGCGGCTGTCGGCGGGACCACCGTCGCGCGTGAACTTGCCGGTGAACAAGCCGTTGTAGAGCGGGAAGAACGGCAAGAAGCCAAGCCCATAGGCGTTCACCGCCGGGAGGACCTCGCGCTCGGCGCCACGCACAAGCAGGCTGTACTCGTTCTGGGCCGAGATGAAACGCGGATGGTTGCCGAGGCGAGCCGTGTATTCGGCATCCGCGATCTGCCAGCCGGCAAAGTTCGAGTGACCGATGTAGCGCACCTTCCCCTCGCGAATGAGATCGTCGAGCGCGTCGAGCGTCTCCTCGATCGGAGTGAGCGGATCTCGCGTGTGCAACTGGTAGAGGTCAATCCACTCGGTCTTCAGACGGCGTAACGACCCTTCGACGGCCTGCCGGATGTAGCGTCTCGAGCCCTTGGCGCCCCAGTTGCTGAGCGGTGAATCGTAGTCGGCGTGGCCGAACTTCGTGGCGAGCACGATCTGGTCACGACGCCCGCTCAGCGCCTCGCCCATCATGCTCTCGCTGCGCCCGTACTCGTAGCCGTAGATGTCTGCGGTGTCGAAGAGGGTGATGCCGACATTGATCGCTGCATCGATCACGGCGGTCGTGCCCGCTTGATCCTCGGTCTTCGAGCCGGGACGACCGAAGTTGTTGCAACCGAGTCCCATTGACGACACCGTCAATCCGGATATGCCCAACCTGCGGTACTCGATCTGTGCCATCTGCCCAGCCTATTGGTTTCGATCGCGGACAGAGCTGCCGCGCATCGTTGCCGCACATCTGTCAGACGTCAGCCCGCCAACGCTTTGGCTTTGAGATGGTGAAACTCGGCTTCGGTTAAGGTGCCGTTGTCGAAGAGCGCCTTTGCCTTCGCAATCTCCTCGGTCGGGCTCGGGCTCGCCACGGTCCGGATATAGCTCTCGGCTGCGGCCTGCGCCTGCGCGACATCTCGATTCTGGCGCTCCGCCATGCCGCGCCCACGAGCGATGAGGTAGACCAGCGCGGTGAGGAACGGAACAAAGATGAGGAAGATGATCCACAGTGCCTTCCACCACCCGTTGAGTTCACGATCGCGGAAGAGGTCTCCGATGATTGAAAACAAGGCCATCAGATATGCGATGAACACGAAGGCCCACAAGAACCAACCGATGACATCCCAGAAGTTTGCCCAGAAGCCCATGATCTTCATCTCCTTCGTCTGTGCCTCCCCCGGCGTTCCCGGGCAGCGACTGTCCTCGACCATACGGTGATCGCTCAGTTGTCTGACACACCCGGAACGGGTGATCTGGCACCCTCCTCCACAGGCTCGGTCAGCCAGTGTGATGCACATAGTCGCCCAGAGGGGGCCTCGAAGAATCTCGCGCGGTTAGCGTCAGGTCATGACTGATACCGAACTCCTTCTGATGCGCACGCCGAGCCCGCTCGGGCGCCTAGAACTCGTCGCCGACAGCACCCATCTGCTCTCCCTCACCATCGAAACTGCGGGCCGTCTCCCCCACGACGGGCATCCAGAGACCCCCTCAGCACTCCTTGAAGATGCCCTGACCCAACTGGCCGAGTACTTCACGCATTCGCGCACGGTTTTCGAGCTCCCGACACGGTTCGACAACGGCACACCATTCCAGCACAGCGTCTGGCACCGGCTCGCCGAAGTCCCCCACGGGGCCGCGACCTCCTATGGCGCGGTCGCGACGGCCATCGGCCGGCCGGGTGCCGGGCGCTCCATTGGCCGCGCTGTCGCCGCCAACCCGTTGCCGATCATCGTCGGCTGCCATCGAGTGCTCTCGTCAACAGGCGAGATCATCGGCTATAGCCAAGGATCCGGCGTGCCGACGAAGGCCTGGTTGCTCACCCATGAGAGGATCGCCTTCACCATTCGAGCGCAGTACGACCCACTCGACCTGGTTAACCAGGTGCTCGGCGATCTCGTTCAGACGAGCGGGCGCCGTGAGGCGGAGCGCTCAGCCAGCTGAGCGATCGTGAGTTGTTCAACCACCAGCTCCACTTCACCCGGGGCGCCGTGGTGCAGCCGAAAGCCCGCAGTCCGGGCCCAGTCGAGTAGCTCCGCTACGTTCGAGAAATCACGCTCGGCCTGCAGAAGCGCTCGGGTGAACTCGCCCTTCGACTTTTTGTTGAAGTGGTTGAGCGCCCGTTTTTGGCCATTCTCAGCCTCGGTGACGACGCGTAAGAAGACTGAGTCCTCCCGTCTCGGTGCGGGGCCGAGGTGCACATAGGCTTCGGATCGCAGGTCGAGCACCAGCCCGTTGGTCTCGGTGAGAACGCCGGCGATGGCCGAGGACCAGTGCTTTTTCAGCGGCAGTCCCGGAAGTTTCGAGTCATGGGAGAACCGATAGGCCGGAATCAGGTCGAGAGCGCCGACCGGCCCGAACAGCGCCGAGTGAATCTGAAGATGATCACCGGCGAAAGAACGCGCTGCCTCGCTCAGGCTCGGTGCATCAAGGGCGTCGTAGAGCACGCCGGTGTAGCGATCGACGGCGGCCATCGTGGGCGATGTCTCGAGCTCGCGGTTGCGTTCGATCTCGGCCAACTGAGTGGGGCCCAGTTTGAGGGCGGCGATCGAGGCATCCGTATCGCCGGAGAGGTCGCCAAGGGCGCTCACGAGAGCGAGTCTCGAGGCGGTCAGCGCCGGATAAGCGAAAGCGGCGACCCCGAGGGGGCCGCCGCTTCCACCATCGCGCTTCGTTTCCGAAGGCGGGAGGAGAACAAGCACCTGAGTTAGACGAGCTCCGCCTTGCGAGCGACGATCGTGACCTGGTTGTTCTCGACCGAGAGGAAACCGTCATCAGCCGCAGCGGTGATCTTCGAGCCATCGGTAAGAGTCACGCGGACTTCACCGTTGGCAAGAATCGCCAGCAGCGGTTCGTGACCGGCAAGAATACCGATCTCTCCCTCGACGGTGCGAGCGATGACCATTGTTGCTTCGCCGGCCCACACCTGGTGGTCCGCCGCAACAACGCTGACGTTCAGCGGTGCTGAAGCCATGGTTAGCCGTTCTCCTTCTGGATCTGAGCCCACTTCTCTTCGACGTCGTTGATACCACCGACGTTGAAGAATGCCTGCTCGGCAACGTGGTCGAAGTCACCATTGGCGATGGCCGTGAACGACTCGATGGTCTCTTTCAGGGGAACCGTCGAGCCCTCGACACCGGTGAACTTCTTCGCCATGTAGGTGTTCTGCGAGAGGAACTGCTCGATACGACGTGCCCGCGACACGGTGACCTTGTCTTCTTCAGACAGCTCATCAACACCGAGGATCGCGATGATCTCCTGGAGTTCCTTGTTCTTCTGAAGAATCGCCTTGACGCGCACAGCCGTGTTGTAGTGATCGGCACCCAAGTAGCGGGGGTCGAGGATACGGCTGGTGGAGGTCAGCGGGTCGACGGCCGGGTACAGACCCTTCGAGGCGATCGCACGCGACAGCTCGGTGGTGGCGTCGAGGTGGGCGAAGGTGGTCGCCGGTGCCGGGTCGGTGTAGTCGTCGGCAGGCACGTAAATGGCCTGCAGCGAGGTGATCGAGTGACCACGCGTCGAGGTGATGCGCTCCTGAAGAACACCCATCTCGTCGGCAAGGTTCGGCTGGTAACCCACGGCGGACGGCATGCGACCGAGAAGGGTCGACACCTCGGAACCGGCCTGGGTGAAGCGGAAGATGTTGTCGATGAAGAGCAGAACGTCCTGCTTCTTCACGTCGCGGAAGTACTCGGCCATGGTGAGGGCGGAGAGGGCGACGCGCAGACGCGTTCCCGGCGGCTCGTCCATCTGGCCGAAGACAAGAGCGGTCTTGTCGAAGACGCCGGCTTCTTCCATTTCGTGGATGAGGTCGTTGCCCTCACGGGTACGCTCCCCGACACCGGCGAACACCGACACACCACCGTGGTCCTGCGCCACGCGCTGGATCATTTCCTGGATCAGAACGGTCTTACCCACACCGGCACCACCGAAGAGGCCGATCTTTCCACCCTGGACGTACGGGGTGAGCAGGTCGATGACCTTGATACCGGTCTCGAAAAGCTCGGTCTTCGACTCAAGCTGGTCGAATGCCGGGGGCTTGCGGTGGATCGGCCAGCGCTCGGTGATCTCAATCTGCTCGCCAGGGGCGGCGTTGAGCACGTCACCGATGACGTTGAAGACCTTGCCCTTGGTGACGTCACCGACGGGAACCGTGATCGGCTCTCCGGTGTCGCGCACTTCCTGGCCACGAACCAGACCGTCGGTCGGGTTCAACGCAATGGCACGAACCAAGTCGTCACCGAGGTGCTGTGCAACCTCGAGCGTGATGACGGTCGAAACCTCGCCGATGACAATTGTCGTCTTCAGCGCGTTGTAGATGCCCGGGATCGAGTCGTGGGGAAATTCGATGTCGACGACGGGGCCGGTCACGCGGGCGATACGGCCCACGGCAGTAGCCGGCGCCGCAGCCTGGACTGGCGCTGTTGCGGTGTCAGTCATTGCTCTCTCTTCTCTGGGGATTAGTTCTTGGCGGATGAGAGCGCATCGGCTCCACCCACGATCTCGGAAATCTGCTGGGTGATCTCAGACTGACGCGCGTTATTAGCCAGACGCGTGTAGTCGGTGATCAGCTTGTCGGCGTTGTCGGTCGCCGACTTCATCGCCTTCTGACGGGCGGCGTGCTCGGAAGCGGCCGACTGCAGCATGGCGTTGAACAAGCGGCTCTCGATGTAGACCGGCAAAAGCCCGTCCAACACGGTTTCGACATCCGGCTCGAACTCGTAGAGCGGCAAGATGGCGCTGGCTTCAGGCTCTTCGACGCCCTCGACGACCTCCAGAGGAAGCAGGCGAACAACCTCGGGAACCTGGCTGACCATGCTCACGAAGCGGTTGTAGACGATGTGAATCTCGTCGACGCCGCCGTCTTCGTAGTCACGGAGGAAGGTCTCAAGCAGTGCGTCGCCGATGTCCTTCGCAGTTTCGAACGCGGGCTGGTCTGTGCCGCCGGTCCAAACGCGCTCGGAGGCACGGTGGCGGAAGTGGAAGTAAGCCACTGACTTGCGCCCGACAAGGAAGTACACGACATCCTTGCCCTGACTGCGCAGCAACTCACTCAGTTCTTCTGACTCACGCAGAACCTGTGAGCTGAACCCGCCGGCCAGACCGCGGTCGGAAGCGAAGATTACGACGGCTGCCCGCTGAATCTTTTCCGGCTCGGTCGTCAGTACGTGCTCAACGTTCGAGTACGTGGCAACCGCAGAAACGGCGCGAGTAATCGCGCGCGAATACGGGGTGGACGCCGTGACGCGCGCCTGCGCCTTCTGAATGCGCGAGGCGGAGATCAGCTCCATGGCCCGAGTGATCTTCTTGGTCGTCTGGGCAGATTTGATCTTCTGCCGGTAGACCCGAAGTTGCGCTCCCATGTGTCTCTTTCTCTGGTTTAGTGATCAGCAGGTCGGTAGGTGCCTCCGGTTGGCCACCGTGTGGGCGGCCAACCGGAGAAACAACTAACGCTTCTGCTTGACGATCTTTTCCTGGTTGACGTCTTCTTCAGCGATGGCGTCGAACTGCTCTTTGCCCACAGAGGCGAGTGGCTTTCCCTCACCGGTCTGGAATTCGAGCTTGAACTTGTCGACCTCGATGTTCAGCGCGGCGACGGTGTCGTCCGAAAGAACGTTCGTGTCGCGCAGCACGGTCAGCACATCGGTGTTGCGGCCCAGGTAGTCGAGCAGCTCGCGCTCGAAACGCAAGATGTCTTCGACCGGAACCTCGTCGAGCTTGCCGTTCGTGCCGGCCCAAATCGAAACAACCTGGTCCTCGACGGGGTACGGCGAGTACTGCGGCTGCTTCAGCAGCTCGGTGAGGCGGGCGCCACGGGCGAGCTGACGGCGGCTGGCCGCGTCGAGGTCGGAGGCGAACATCGCGAAGGCTTCGAGTGAACGGTACTGAGCAAGTTCAAGCTTCAGCGTTCCGGAAACCTTCTTGATGGACTTGACCTGAGCGTCACCACCGACACGCGAGACCGAGATACCCACGTCGACCGCGGGACGCTGGTTGGCGTTGAACAGGTCGGACTGCAGGAAGATCTGGCCGTCGGTGATCGAGATCACGTTAGTCGGGATGTAGGCGGAAACGTCGTTCGCCTTGGTCTCGATGATCGGAAGACCGGTCATCGAGCCGGCACCCAGCTCGTCGGAGAGCTTGGCACAACGCTCGAGCAGACGGGAGTGCAGGTAAAACACGTCACCGGGGTATGCCTCACGTCCCGGCGGACGACGCAGCAGCAGCGACACTGCACGGTAGGCCTCGGCCTGCTTCGACAGGTCATCGAAAACGATGAGAACGTGCTTGCCGGCGTACATCCAGTGCTGGCCGATGGCCGAGCCGGTGTACGGGGCGAGATATTTGAAGCCAGCCGGGTCAGAAGCAGGCGCGGCGACGATGGTGGTGTATTCCATCGCTCCGGCATCTTCGAGGGCACCCTTCACCGAAGCGATGGTGGACCCCTTCTGTCCGATAGCCACATAGATGCAGCGAACCTGCTTGTTGACATCGCCCGAAGCCCAGTTGGCCTTCTGGTTGATGATGGTGTCGATCGCAATGGCCGTCTTACCGGTCTGGCGGTCACCAATGATGAGCTGACGCTGGCCACGCCCGACGGGGATCATGGCGTCGATAGCCTTGATACCGGTCTGCATGGGCTCGTGCACACTCTTACGCTGCATGACGCCGGGCGCCTGCAGTTCGAGAGCGCGGCGGCCTTCGGTCGCGATCTCACCGAGACCATCGATCGGAGCACCCAGCGGGTCGACGACGCGGCCGAGGTAGCCATCGCCAACGGGAACGGAGAGTACCTCGCCTGTGCGGTGCACCTCCATACCTTCGACGATGCCGGTGAACTCACCGAGAACCACCACACCGATCTCATCTTCGTCGAGGTTCTGGGCCAGGCCCAGGGTGCCGTCGGCAAACTTGATGAGCTCGTTGGCCATCACGCCGGGGAGACCCTCGACGTGCGCGATTCCATCACCCGCGGTGGTGACGTAACCGACCTCGGTGGTCGCGGTCTTGTTCGGCTCGTAGGACTTCACGAAGTCCTGGAGAGCGCCGCGGATCTCATCGGGGCTGATCGTTAGTTCTGCCATCATCTTCCCTTTTCTGTACGGGGTGTACAGCTCTGTCTTTTCGAGACGTTACAGCCTCGAGATTTCAATGTTCTGAACTGACCTGGGGTCAGCCAGCAAGCTGGAGTCGCAAATCGGCCAGGCGGGTGGCGATGCTTCCATCGATCACGTCGTCGCCGATCTGCACACGCAGTCCGCCGACAACACTGCTGTCGACGATCTGGTTGAGTGTCAAAGCACGGCCATAGCGCTCGGCCAGGCTCTTCTTCAACCGGTCAAGCTGCGCGGGCGAGAGTGCAGTCGCCGACGTGACGTTTGCAATCTGAGTGCCAGCCTGGTCGGCAACGATGGAGGCGGCGTGACGAAGCAGCTCACCGATGCGGCGGCCGCGTGGCTGCTGCACCAGGTGGCGCACGATGACCAGCGTCTGGGCCGTGACCTTGCCGGTCAACAGCGCGTCGACCAGACCCGTTTTGGCGTCAGCCCGACCAAGCTTGCTGGCCAGGGCCAGCTCCAGCTCCGCGTCGGACGACACGGTCGTACCGAAGGAGAAAAGTTCGCCCTCGATCGTTCCGTCTCCAGGACCTGACAGTGCGGTGGCCCGCAATCCCAGCTCTTCGATCCCGGCGAGCAGGTCGCCGTGGTTCGACCAACGCTCGGAAGCGATGGCCTGCAACAGTTCGAGAGCGTTCGGCGTGACGGCGGCGGAGAAGACACGCGCTATTAGCGTGGTCTTCGCTGCGGCGTCTGCCGACGGATCTGCGAGTGCTGACAGGAGTTGCGACGAATTGCCGATCGCGCGACCGGCACCGAAAAGGCTCTCGCCCGTCGCCAGATCAATGGTCCCGTCGAGGGCAGCAAGAGCTGCCCGCGACGAGGCCAGAGCTTCTCTGGTGGCGCTTCCCATGTGGTTACTTCTTTCCAGCTGAAGAAGCCGCGGATTCCGAAGCCTCGAGATCAGCCAGGAACCGGTCAACGATGGCGCTAGCCTTCGCGTCATCGGTCAGGCTTTCGCCGATCACACCGGATGCCAAGTCAATGGCCAAGGTGCCGACCTCACTGCGCAGCGACACGACGGCCGACTGACGCTCAGCTTCGATCTGTGCCTTGGCGGTAGCGGTGGCACGTGCGGCCTCGGCCAGCGCCTGTTCCTTGTGCTCTGCGACGATCTTTGCACCGTCGGCGCGAGCCTGCTCGCGGATCACACCGGCTTCGGCGCGCGCATCAGCAAGCTGAGCCGTGTACTGCTCGAGAGCAGCTTCGGCCTTGCGCTGAGCGTCGTCGGCCTTGGCGATGTTGCCTTCGATGGCCTCTGCACGGTCGTCGAGAAGCTTCTGCATCTTCGGAAGCACGAGCTTCCAGAAGAAGAACAGGATCACGACAAAGCAGACCGCCGACCAGATGATGTCGTAGACCGCCGGGATGAGCGGGTTGGTCTGCTCACCAGCGGCCTGTGCTGCTATTACAGCGTGAAGCATCATGCCTCCTAACTAGAGAGAAAAGAGGATTAGTTGGTGAAGATGAAGTACGTAGCGATACCGATGAAGGCCAGCGCCTCGGTGAAGGCGATACCGATGTACATCAGAACCTGCAGGCGACCGGCGAGTTCGGGCTGACGAGCAACACCCTCAATGGTCTTGCCGACGACGATACCTACGCCGATAGCCGGGCCGATTGCGGCGAGGCCGTAACCAACAGTCGCGATGTTTCCTGAGAGTGCCGCGAGAACGGTTGTTGCGTCCACGTGTGTTTCCTTCCGTGATGAGCGAATTTCGGCGAGTGCCGGATTCGTTGTTTAGTGTTCCTCAGCCAGCGCAAGCTGGATGTAGACAGCGGTGAGCAGGGCGAAAATATAAGCCTGAAGCAGAGCGATCAGCACCTCGAAGAGGGTGAACGCGAATCCGAAGACCAACGTGCCGACTCCGAAGAACTTGAATGCGCCGTCTGCCGTGAAGAAGAAGAATTGGGTAGCCGCAAAGAAGAGCACCAGCAAGAGGTGACCGACGACCATGTTCATCAGGAGTCGCAGGGTCAGGGTGATCGGCCGGATGATGAAGGTCGAGACGAACTCGATCGGCGTCACGATGATGTACAAAGCCGGCGGAACTCCGGGAGGGAACAGCGAATTGCGGAAGAACTTTCCCGGGTGCTTCTTGACACCGGCGTAGATGAACGCGCCGTAGGCGATGACAGCCAAAAGCAGCGGAACGCCGATGACCGAGGTACCCGCGATGTTCAGGCCGGGAATAATACCCGTCAAGTTCATGAACAGGACCATGAAGAAGATGGTGGTGATCAGCGGCAGGAACCGCTTGCCATCTTTCTTACCCAGGAGGTCTTCCGCGATATTGACTCGCGCAAAATCCAGACCCATTTCTACCAAGCTCTGCATCCGGTTCGGAATGACCGTCATACGACGGGTACCGATCCAGAAGACCAGAAGCAATACGGCGACTGCGAGGAAGCGGATCAGGATGATCCGGTTCATCTCAAATGGCGTATTGGCGAAAAAAATCGCGTCGGGGAAAAATTCATTAATCGTAGGACCATGGAAGCCACCGTCGTCGTTGGCGAGCGGGACCAGCAGGTTTACAGCGTTCTCTAGCAGCGCTATCTCCTGTTTCGGGGCGGAGCGCAAGGCTCACGCGTCGACGAATGTGTGGCAGGTTTCGGCCGCAAAAAGGCGGCTTTCAACCAGGGGGGATCTCTACACACTGTAGCAAAGAACAGCGCTGAGACCGAATCGAAACCCAGATTTAGTCGTCGTGGGGTGCGGGCGGAAGGGTCACATCGCTGGTGTACGTCATCCGGCTCTTCATGATCACAACAACATCGACAACGAGTGATCCGACCACACCGGCGATGATGCTGAGGAAGAGCACAGTGGGATCAACCCAGGGCTGCCCCTTCAACAGAACGACCAGCACCAAGAAGACGACGAACTTGAGCAGCCAGCCGCCCATCACAATGCCGAAAAAGGCACCGATCGCGGCTTCGGAGCCGGCGAACTTATTGGCCAGAAGCAAGCTCGCTGCGGTGATCCCCATGAAGACGACGGCCATTGCCGTGCCGACCAGGGCACTCACGACGCCGGTTCCACCGGCAACCAGTCCACCGACGATGGCGCCGACAACGGCGATGGCCAGCGACAGAACGCTGCCGTAGATCAGGATGCGGCGAAAGATCGGGATCGACGTGGGCTCTGCAGCCGGCGTGGGCAGGGGCGTTTCGGGCTTCATTCGTTGGTGTCCTCGGTCAGTGTGGATGCCTTGTCGAGCGGGTCGAAACCCGCGCCGGCATCAAACGGGGTGATCGGAGCGCCCTCGCGCGGCTCAGGGGTCAGCTGCGTTGCGGCTTCTGCCGCCTTGCGGCGGCTGAGCGGGGCCAGGGTCACGATGGTGCAGGCAAGCAGGCTGACGACCAGAAAGATGCTGGCGTACCAGGTGGGCAGGCCGAAGTAGACCGGCAGCACGAAGTAGAGCAGGCATCCGATCGAGGCCGCAGCAGTCCAGCTGTAGAAGATGAGCACGGCATGCAGGTGCGAGTGACCCATATCGAGCAGGCGGTGGTGCAGATGCTTGCGGTCGGCACTGAAGGGAGACTTTCCGGCCTGGACCCGGCGGAAGACAGCCAAGCCGAAGTCGAGAAGGGGAATGATCAGAATCGCGACGGGCAGCAGGATCGGGATGAACGCGGGGAACAACTGTGAGCGGTTCACGGCAGTCGGGTCGATCTGGCCGGTGATGGCGATGGCGGAAGTCGCCATCAACAATCCGACCAGCAGCGCACCGGCATCCCCCATGAATAGCTTCGCCGGCCGCCAGTTGAGCGGCAAGAACCCCGCACAGGCGCCGACGAGGATCGCGGCGATCAACGAGGCGAGGTTGAAGTAGTTGGTGGGCGAGGTGTCGCGCACGAGAAGGTAGCTGTAGAGGAAGAAGGCCCCGTTGGCGATCAGCGCGACGCCGGCGACCAGTCCGTCAAGGCCGTCGATGAAGTTGATCATGTTCATGGTGATCACGATCGCCATGACCGTGATCACGATCGACATCCAGCCGGAGCCCACGGTGAGACCACCGATTGGCAGGGAGAGAATCTGCACCTGCCAGGCGACCAGGCCGGCAGCGATGAATTGCCCGGCAAGCTTGGTCATCCAGTCAAGATCCCAGAGGTCGTCGGCAACGCCGATCGCGACGATCAGCAGTGCGGCCCCGAGGATCGCCAGAATCTGGGTCGGGTTCGAGAAAACCAAGCGCAGCGGAGCGAACTGCGATGACGCGAGATAGGCGACGCCGAAGGCGACCATGATGCCGAGGAACATCGCGATGCCACCCAGGCGCGGAGTAGGTCGGGTGTGAACGTCTCGTTCCCGGATCTTCGGATAGAGGCGGAATTTATGGCTCACCTTGTAGACGACGATCGACGCCCCGAAGGTGACGACCGCCGACACGAGTGCGAGCAGCAGAAATATAGTCATGGTCAGCCGAGCGCGGGCGATTCGTCGATGGTCGGCCCGTCGGAACTCTCCGACTCTGGCGTCTGCGTCGTCTCGTCCAACGCGTCACCGATGATCGATGCGATCTGCGAGCGTGAGATCACGCCATTGCGCACGATCCGCAGTTTTCCGCCGTTGTGGTGGAAGCCGGTGGCATCGACGATTGTTGATGAGGTGTCTCCGGGGCGGTCGCCGATGGCCTCGTAACCGATGCCGGCCGCTCCCCCGTCCAGGTAGACGGCAACGCTCGATCCGAGCATTTCCTCGGCTCCCAGGGCATCGATCGCGGACGGCATACCGGTGCGATTGGCCGAGGAGACGGCAAGAGGACCTGTCTCGGTCAGCAGATCGAGGGCAACCTGATTGCTCGGCACTCGCAGTGCCACGGTTCCCCGGGTCTCGCCGAGGTCCCAGGCCAGCGAGGGCTGAGCGTTCAAAATCAACGTCAGTCCGCCGGGCCAGAAGGCCTTCGCGAGATCGCGAGCGGGCGGGGGAACGTCGTCGGCGAGGCCGTCAAGGGCCGCAATTCCCGCGATGAGAACGGGCGGCGGTGATTGGCGGTCGCGCCCCTTGGCATCCAGCAATCGCTGCACGGCCTCGGGGGTGAAAGCATCCGCTGCGATGCCGTAGACGGTATCGGTGGGGATGACGACGAGAGCGCCGCGGCCGATTGCCGAGCGCGCAAGCCTCATGCCGGCCAGGTATTCAGACGAGTCCGAGCAGTCGTAGATGCGTTTCATTTGCCCTGATTCTAATGCAGACCGCTTGGGGGATACTGGGGACATGGCCTCCGACGTCTACTTCTTCGATTGCGACAAGACGCTCTATACCTACGATTTTCGGAAACGATTGCCGGCGCTGGCCGCTCTGACCGGTGCCAGCGAGTATCACCTGGCCCGAACCTGGTGGGTCGGTGGGCATGAGGATGCCGCGAACGCGGGCGAGTATCGTTCGACCGCCGAGTACCTCGAGGTCTGGCAAGCGGTGACCGGAGTTCCGCTCACGCTGGAGCAGTGGCAAGAGTCACGCGGGGCAGCGATGGCTCCGATTCAGGGCTCCCTCGATGCCCTCCGCCGAGCCGCCACTCTGGGAACCGTATCGTTGTTGTCGAACAACCCGATTCCATTCCGGGATTCGCTCCCGGTTCTCGCACCGGAGGCTGCCGAGATTCTCGCGGGGAACGACCTTGTCTCTGCGGTGCTCGGTGCTGAAAAGCCCGAGCGACGGATCTATACGCGCGCCCTCGGCGTGTTCGGGGTCAGCCCCGAGAATGCCATTCTCTTCGACGACAGTGCCGAGAACGTGGCGGGTGCCCGCGATCTGGGGATGCACGCGTTTCAGTTCACCGAAACCGACGGCGTGTACGACGTCGAGGGCCTGAACGCGGCGATCGATGCGTTTGCCACGCGCGAGCGCTGAGTGAGCGTGGCGGGAGCAGGCGAAGGTCTCGACATGCTCGACCAACGGCGAAGGTCTCGACATGCTCGACCAACGGCGAAGGTCTCGACATGCTCGACCAACGGCGGCGTCAGGGACGAATGGCGGTTGTCGCCCGATCCCGCGTCGTGAAGTCACGGTGCGTGGCCGTGCCACGCCATCCGTCGACCGCCAGGAGCGCCCGAATCTCGGCGCCTTGCAATTCGCCGTGCTCGATCACGAGCACACCGCCGGGGCGAAGCAACCGCAATGCGGTCTGCGAAACGTGACGCACGACATCCAGCCCGTCCTCTCCCCCATACAACGCATGCGCGGGGTCGAAGAGACGCACCTCGGGATCACGCGGGATGGCGGCGGCAGGGATGTAGGGCGGGTTGGAGATGACGACGGCGACGGTTCCGTCGAGCTCGCGAAAGGCATCGGCCAGGTCGCCGAAGACCAGCGTCGCATTAGTCGCCCCGACATCGGCGAAGTTCTTGGTGGTCCACGGGAAGGCGTCGACGGAGTTTTCGACAGCAAAGATGCGGGCGTGCGGCACCTCGGTGGCCATGGCCAGCGCGATCGCGCCGCTGCCGGTGCCCAGGTCGATGCCGATGGGTTCGGGGTCGGGCATCGAGCCGAGCGCGTCGATGGCGAACTGCGCGACCTGCTCGGTCTCGGGCCGCGGCACGAACACTCCGGGGCCGACGGAAAGCTCAAGGCGACGAAACGGCGCCGTGCCCGTAATGTGTTGCAGCGGTTCGCGCCGGGCCCGGCGTGTCACGAGGGCAAGAATTGCAGCGGCATCCGTTTCGGACAGCGCCGTGCCCATGATCCCCGCGGCCTGCACCTGCCCGCGACTCTGGTGCAACACATGGCCGATCAGCAGGTCAGCATCGATATCGGGGTCGGCCACGCCGGCCACGCGCAGAATCTGGCTCATTTCAGCACGCATCGCGTGCACGGATGCCGGGCGTTCGGTCGGGCTGGAAGGTGTCGGGGTCACAACATGAAACGTAACGCACTCGTCACTTTGAGGTGGTGGCCGTAGGCTGAGCCCGCCAGTGTTACTCCAGCGAAAGGCCTCGTTCATGCCTGCACAGATCTTCTCCGACATCACCCAAGCAGTCGGACGGACTCCCTTGGTTCGCCTCAACCGGGTCGTGGGTGACTCGCGTGCAACGGTTCTCGCCAAACTCGAGTTCTACAACCCCGCCGGAAGCGTGAAGGACCGCATCGGAGTGGCGATCGTCGATGCCGCCGAGAAGTCGGGTGAGTTGAAGCCCGGCGGCACCATCGTCGAAGGAACCAGCGGAAACACCGGAATCGCGCTCGCCCTCGTCGGTGCGGCACGCGGCTACACGGTCATCCTGACGATGCCCGAGACCATGAGCAAAGAACGTCGGGTGTTGCTGCGCGCATACGGTGCCGAGATCGTGCTGACCGCGGGTGCCGACGGCATGCGCGGTGCGGTTGAGAAGGCTCGCGAGATCGTGTCTGCAACCGAGGGCGCCGTGCTTGCCAGCCAATTCGCCAACCTGGCGAATCCGGCCATTCACAAGGCCACCACCGGTCCTGAGATCTGGGCCGACACCGACGGAGCGATCGACATCTTTGTGGTCGGTGTGGGAACCGGCGGCACCATCACGGGTGCCGGACAGTACCTCAAATCGGTCAAGCCAGATCTGAGAATCGTCGCCGTCGAACCGATCGACTCCCCCATCCTCTCGGGCGGGGCCCCGGGGCCACACAAGATCCAGGGCCTCGGCGCGAACTTCGTGCCCGACATTCTCGACCGTGAAATCTACGACTCGGTGACGGATGTGACGTTGGCCGACTCTCTGGAAACCGCGCGCACACTGGCCACCGACGAGGGTATTCTCGCCGGAATCTCGGGCGGAGCCGCGGTCTGGGCTGCACTCGAGCAGGCGAAGCTCCCGGAGAACGCGGGCAAGACCATCGTGGTTGTCGTTCCCGACTTCGGTGAGCGGTACATCTCGACGATGCTGTACGAAAACCTGCTCGATTAGAGGATTGCTGCGTGCCGGGTCTGAGTCGGAGCCGCTGAGTGCTGGGACTGTGTTCAAATAGGCGCATGGGAGTTTTTTCGCGCGTCCGTGAGGACATTGCCACGGCACGTCGGCACGACCCGGCCTCGCGTGGCAAAGTCGAAGTCTTTCTTGCCTACAGCGGGCTGCACGCGGTGTGGTCGTACCGTGTCGCGAATCGACTGTGGCGGGCGGGTCTCTACCTACCCGCCCGGCTGCTGTCCCAGTTCACGCGCTTTCTCACCGGCGTCGAGATTCACCCGGGTGCCACGATCGGTCGACGGTTGTTCATCGACCACGGCATGGGTGTCGTGATTGGCGAGACCGCAGTGCTCGGCGACGATGTGATGCTGTACCACGGGGTGACCCTCGGCGGAAAAAGCCGGCACGGTGTCGCGCGCGGTGCCAAGCGGCATCCGACAGTGGGTGACAACGTCACGGTTGGGGCAGGTGCGAAGGTGCTTGGCGCAATCACGATCGGGGCCTGGAGCACCATTGGTGCCAACGCCGTGGTCACCAAGGATGCCCCGGCGGGCTCGCTGCTCGTCGGAATACCGGCCGTTGCCAAGCCGCTGAATCCTGACACGATCGAAGCCGCGCGTGGAACAACTCACGACGGCTGAGTCTCCCGCTCCACCCCGTCCCCCCTCCTCTCCGTCCCCCATTCGATCCTGCTCACTCGCGATGGGACAAGGGCGACGGGAAAGGGCTCAGGGCTCAGGGCTCAGGGCTCAGGGCTCAGGCAACGACGCAAACAGGTTCAGGCCCAGACGGTTGGAGAGAAACTTCGTGGCGCGCTGACCGCGTACGCTGTTTCCGGCAGAGTCGAGCGGCGGTGAGAACGTCGCCAAGCCGCCCTTGCCTGGGGCCACGGTGAGGATGCCGCCGCTCACCCCGCTCTTGGCCGGCAGCCCCACCTCATAGAGCCAGTCCCCGCTGTGCTCATAGAGTCCTGCCGTGGCCAGAACCGCGAGCACTCGGGTGCAGACGTCGGCATCGACCACGCGTTCCCGCGTGACCGGGTTGACACCGCCATCGGCCAGGGTGGCGCTCATCACTGCCAGGTCGGTGACTGTGACACTGAGCGAGCACTGCTTCGTGTAGACATCCGTCGCCTCGAGCGGATCGAAATACATTCGCCCATAGCCGGCCAGCAGATAGGCCATGCCCTGATTGCGGCGGTTCGTCGCCGCTTCTGAGGTATAGGCATCGTGGTCAAGGTCAAGGCGCCGGCCCGCAAACCGGGACAGACCGGCGCGGATGAAGTTCCATTTGTCGTCGGCCGTTTCACCAGGCACCAGGCTCGCCGCCGCGATCGCGCCTGCGTTGACCATCGGGTTCGCCGTGCGGTCCTCGTTCAGCTCGATCGCCATGACCGAGTTGAAACCGAGTCCCGTGCTGTTCACCCCGAGTTTCTCGCGCGCCGCGGCATGACCAAGCGCCTGTGCAACGAGCGCGAAGACGAAGGGCTTGGACATGCTCTGGATCGTGAAGTGCTGCTGCGCGTCACCCGCTGAATACACGGTGCCGTCGACGCCGACCAAGCAGAGGCCGAAGAGGCTCGGCGACGTTTGCGCGAGAACCGGGATATAGTCTGCGACCGTGCCGGAGTCCTCTCCCGCATAGCGATCGTGAGCCTCGTCGAGCAGAGCCTGCACGACAGTACTCGACGGAAGATGCCCGGTCGAGACGTGGCGTGCGGCTCCGGGTTCGTCGGCAGGCAGGTCGGTCATCATGGCGCGGGGGGTGGCTGTGCGCTTGAACGTGCCTCGGCACCGGCTCGTTCCGCGCCATCCAAGAGCATCTCGATGCCGAGAAGCAGGATCTCGCGGTCGCGGAGCGCCGTGAGCTCTTCACGGAGCTCAGAGATGCGCGGATGCGACGCTGCGGTCACGGGTAACGTGCGGCCGATCCAGGGTTGCGAGTCATCGGGGGTGATCGACGGATTGAGCGTGTGTTCCCGGGCAATTCCGGCCGAGTACGAGAGCGCATAGCTGGCGAGTGTGGCGTAGTGTCGCACCAGCTCCTCGCCTTCCAAACCCGTCTGCGCAAGTGCGTCGAGCATCAGCTCAATGGTGCTGAGTTCGGCAGGGCCGTCGGTGGTGAGCACGACGGCTTCGAGCCCGATCGCGGGATAGGTGACGAAAACGTCGAGAGTGGCGCTCATGAGCTGGGTGATGCGCGCACGCCAGTCTTCGCGTGGGGCGCTCACCCGCTCCAAGCTCATCGCGAGCAGCCGGTCAAGCAGAGCCTCCATGAGGCTTTCCTTATTGCGGAAGTGACGGTAGATAGCTGTGGGGTCGGTGCCGAGCATGGCTCCGAGCTCCCGCACGGTCACTGCGGTCGCCCCGGGCTGTGCCGCGATGCGTAACCCGGCCTCAACGATGGTTTCGACGTCAAGACGCGTCTTTTCGCGCGGCGTCTGGTTCAGTACTCGTTCGACGACCACCATCGGATGCCGACCTTTCTCCATAGACCTGATCCCGCTAGTAGACCATATTTCGCACGCGTCGCTCCGGTCCGGACGCCACGTCAGGCACAAGTAGAGCAGAGTACACCCGCGTTGTCATCAGCGTTGACATCAGTGATGTGAATCGCTAGTCTCACAGCATCCGGTCGACAACGAGGCCGCATCGAAACACGAGGAGACCCGTGGCACACTCTGCAGACGTGATTTACACGGGAGGCTGGGTGTTCAGCGCACTCGCATCCGCCCCCATCCAGAAGGCAGTCGTCGTCGTAGACGATCGAATCGCCGCAGTCATCGCTGAGACCGATGTCGAGAGCTGGACCGGAGACGGCACGCAGCTCGTCGATCTGGGCGGCGGGCTGCTCGCGCCCGGTTTTCAGGATGCCCACATTCACCCCATCGGTGGCGGCGTCGAGGGGTTGCAGTGCAACCTCACCGAAGCTCGAGATGGCGATGAGGCACTCGAGCTCATCGCCGCCTATGCGGCTGCGAACCCGGATCTGCCATGGATTCAGGGCGCCGGCTGGTCGATGGATCATTTCCCCGGTGGCACTCCCACCCGCCAGATGCTCGATGCAATCGTGTCGGACCGTCCGGTGCTGCTTTCAAACCGCGACCACCACGGTGCCTGGGCGAACACACTCGCCTTCACCCTGGCTGGTGTGGACCGCACCACTCCTGACCCCGTGGACGGGCGTCTCGAACGCGAGAGCGATGGCACGCCCGCAGGCACCGTGCATGAAGGTGCCATCGGCCTCTTCGAGCATGTCGCCCCCGGCACGTCGAATGAACTCGCCTATGCCGGGCTGCTTCGCGCCCAGGCCGAGCTGTTTGCACTCGGCGTGACCGGCTGGCAAGACGCCATGGTCGGCACGGCACTGGGGATGTCGGATTCATTCGAGATCTACCGCCGCGCACTGGCCGAGGGTACCTTGATCGCCCACGTCGTCGGAGCACAGTGGTGGGATCGTTCGGCCGGCATTGAGCAGGTCGAGCAGATGATCGCGCGTCGAGACCAGGTTGCCACCGAGCAGCCCGACCTGTTCAGCCTCGGCACGGTCAAGATCATGGTCGACGGCGTCGCCGAAAACCAGACGGCCGCCATGAATGCCCCCTACCGGGACAACCACGGACACCCCACCGACAACTCGGGCCTCTCGTTCATCGACCCCGAGCGTCTCAAGGAATACGTCACCGCTTTGGATGCCGCAGGTTTCCAGGTGCACTTCCACGCACTCGGCGACCGAGCTGTGCGTGAGGCTCTCGACGCCATCGAGGCTGCCCGTGCCGCCAACGGCCCGCGTGGCAATCGCCACCACCTCGCCCACCTTCAGGTCGTCGATTCGGCCGACGCCGCTCGGTTTGCGGGCCTCGACGCGATTGCGAACATGCAGAGCCTCTGGGCCTCCCACGAGGCGCAGCTCGACACGCTCGCGCTGCCGTTCCTGCCCGACGGCGCAGAGGAGCACCACTACCCGTTCGGCGAACTGCTCGATCAGGGCGCTCGACTCGCGGCAGGCAGCGATTGGCCGGTTTCGACTGCCAACCCGATCGAGGCCATCCACGTCGCCGTCAACCGCGTCACACCCGGTGAGAACTCTGAGCCACTCGGTGCACCCCGTCAGAAGCTCGACCTCGCGACGGCGATGACGGCGTACACGGCCGGAAGCGCCTACGTGAATCACCGCGAACACGACACCGGTGCGATCGCACCCGGCTACCTCGCGAATCTCGTCGTTCTCAACCCGAACCCCTTCGAGCTCGATCCGACCGACATCTACACCAGCACCGTGACGTCGACCTGGGTGCGCGGCACTCAGGTTTACGGTGTGCCCGTGACGGCGTAGCCGCCCTCGCCTCACCCCGCCCAGACCGTGTAACACAAAGAACCGCCCGTGTCGTGATGGGAATCACGTCACACGGGCGGTTCTTGTGAAGCGGAAGGCGCTACTGCTCGTTGTCGCCGATCTCAGCCAGACGGGCTTCCTCGTCGGACGTGATGCAGGACTGAATCACCGGTTCGAGGGCACCGTTCATGACGGCATCCAGGTTGTACGCCTTGTAGCCCGTGCGGTGATCCGCCACGCGGTTCTCGGGGAAATTGTACGTGCGGATGCGCTCAGAGCGGTCCATGGTACGAATCTGGCTCTTGCGAACCAGCGACGCCTCCGCGTCGATCTCTTCCTGCTGACGAGCAAGAACACGGGCACGCAGAACGCGCATACCGGCTTCACGGTTCTGCAGCTGGCTCTTCTCGTTCTGCATGGCCACCACGATGCCGGTCGGCAAGTGTGTGATGCGCACGGCGGAGTCGGTCGTGTTGACCGACTGGCCGCCGGGTCCGCTGGAACGGTACACATCGATCTTGAGGTCGTTCGCGTGAATCTCTACTTCCTCAGGCTCATCGACCTCGGGGAACACGAGCACGCCGGCCGCCGAGGTGTGGATGCGCCCCTGCGACTCTGTGGCCGGCACACGCTGAACGCGGTGCACGCCACCCTCGTACTTGAGGTGTGCCCAGACGCCCTCTGCAGGGTCTGTGGATTTGCCCTTGATCGCGAGCTGAACGTCTTTGATGCCCCCGAGATCGCTCGAGGTCTGCTCGATGATCTCGGTCTTCCACTTCTTCGATTCTGCATAGTGCAGGTACATCCGAAGCAGATCGGCGGCGAACAGCGCCGACTCCGCACCGCCCTCACCCATCTTGATTTCCATGATCACGTCGCGACCGTCGTTGGGGTCCCGCGGAATCAGCAGACGACGCAGCCGCTCGGCCGTGCTGTCGAGCTTCTCAACGAGATCCGGGATCTCAGCGGCAAAGGCATCGTCTTCGTCGGCCAGCTCACGAGCTGCAGCGAGGTCATCTTCTACCTCTTTCCACTCGTTGTAGGCCGCAATGATGCGACTGAGCTCGGCGTAACGCCGGTTGACCTTCTTCGAGCGCGCCGGATTCGAGTGCAACTCGGGGTCTGCAAGCTGGCCTTGCAAATCATCGTGCTCGGCCAGCAGAGTCGATACAGACTCGAACATTAGTGGTCCTTGTCTGACCCGTTCGGGGTCGGCATCGACTTCTGGACCTGCATGAGGAACTCAACGTTGGAGGACGTCTCCTTGAGTCGGCCCAGGATGACTTCGAGTGCCTGCTGCTGCTCGAGCCCGGCGAGGGCGCGGCGCAGCTTCCAGGTGATCTTGACCTCATCGGCACTCATCAGCATTTCTTCGCGGCGGGTGCCGGATGCGTTCACATCGACGGCCGGGAAGATGCGCTTGTCGGCCAGGTGACGCGACAGGCGCAGCTCCATGTTGCCGGTGCCCTTGAACTCTTCGAAGATCACCTCGTCCATCTTCGAGCCGGTCTCAACGAGAGCCGACGCGAGGATGGTGAGCGAGCCACCGTTTTCGATATTGCGCGCGGCGCCGAAGAAACGCTTCGGCGGGTAGAGCGCTGCGGCGTCGACGCCGCCGGAGAGGATGCGCCCCGATGCCGGGGTGGCCAGGTTGTACGCCCGGCCCAGACGGGTGATCGAGTCGAGCAGCACGACGACGTCGTGGCCCAGCTCGACGAGACGCTTGGCCCGCTCGATGGCGAGTTCGGCGACCGTGGTGTGGTCTTCTGCCGGACGGTCGAAGGTCGAGGCGATGACCTCACCCTTGACCGTGCGCTGCATGTCGGTGACTTCTTCGGGACGCTCGTCGACCAGAACGACCATGAGGTGAACCTCGGGGTTGTTCGTCGCGATCGCGTTGGCGATCTGCTGCATCACGATGGTCTTGCCGGCCTTCGGCGGCGCGACGATCAGGCCGCGCTGACCCTTGCCGATCGGGGCGACCAGGTCGATGATGCGCTGCGTGAGCTTGCCCGGCTCGGTCTCGAGACGCAAACGCTCCTGCGGGTAGAGCGGGGTGAGCTTCTGGAACTCGACACGCGTGGCGGCCTCCTCAACGGTCAGACCATTGATCGAGTCAACCTTGACGATGGCGTTGTACTTCTGGCGGCCATTCGCCTCGTTCTCGTGCGGCTGACGGATGGCGCCCACAACGGCGTCACCCTTGCGCAGGTTGTACTTCTTGACCTGACCGAGCGACACGTAGACGTCGCTGGCACCGGGCAGGTAGCCCGAGGTACGCACGAAGGCGTAGTTGTCGAGCACGTCGAGAATGCCGGCGACGGGGATCAAGACGTCGTCATCGTTCAGTTCGGGCTCGAAGTCGTCACCGGCGCCAGCGCCGCGGCGCTTGCGGTCGCGGAAGCGGTTGCGGTTGCCCCGGCCACCAAGCTCGTCGTCGAGGTGGTTGCGGTCGCCCTGGCTCAGGTCAACCTGGTTTCGGTCGTTCTGACCCCGCCCACCCTGGTTGCGATCCTGGTTGCGATCGCCGCGCTGGTTCTGCTCGCCGCCCTGAGTGCGGTCCTGGCGCTCGCCCTGGTTGGTGCGATCCTGGTTGCGATCGCCACGCTGGCCCTGCTCGCCACGCTGGTTCTGCTCACCGCGCTGGTTCTGCTCACCGCGCTGGTTCTGCTCACCACGCTGGCTCTGCTCACCCTGGTTCTGGTTGCGACCGCGCTGGTTCTGCTGGCGGTTGCCGTCTTCGCTGCGTTCGTTCGACGCCGTTTCGGTCGGGGCGTTCTCGCCCTGGGTGCGCTCGGAGCGGTCGGCCTGGCCACGCTCACCACGCTCTGAACGGTTGCGGTTACGGTTGCGGCCCTGGCGGGGCTGCTCCGGCGACTCGGTCGCCGCGTCGCCGGTGGCTGCGTCGCTCGTTGCTGCGTCGCTCTGCTCGGCAGCCGGCGTTTCGGCCGGCTTGTCGGCTGGCGTCTCGGCCGCGGCCTCGCTCTGGTTTTCGGCCGGGGCTGCGCTCTGAGCACCGCCACGACGTGAGCCACGACGACCCTCACGACGGTTGCCCGCGGGAGCCTCGGTGTTCTCAGGCTGCTTGGCCTGATCGGTCTGCTCGGCGGCATCCGTGCCGGAAGCAGTGCCCGTCGTCTCGACGCTCGGGGCCGACTCTGCGGCGGCGGCGGGTACGGCGGCTGCGGCCTCGGGGGCACCGGCCGGCTTGCTGGCGCGCTTGCGAGCCTGGCGAACCGGCTTTTCGTCGGCGACGCCTGCGGCGTCAACTCCGGCGTCTGCTGCAGGCGCCTCGGCCTGGACTGCGGCCGAAGCAGCGGTGGAACGACGTGAACGCGTCGCGGACTCGGAAACGGCATCCACGATCAGGATGCCGACACCGGCACCACCGTCAGCGTTGACGTGTGAGGAGGCGGGAGCCGAGGTGGAGGTGCTCACTCGACGCGACGCACGCTTGCGCGGTGCCGCCTCGGCCGGGGCCTCGGTGGCGGCGTCGACTGCCGGAGCCTCGGCTGCGGCTGCGGGGGTCTCCACTGCGGGAGCCTCGACTGCTACAGCTGCGACTGCGGGAGCGTCGGTTGCGGCCGGTGCAGCGGATTCGGCGTTCTTGCTCTGGATCTCGGAAATTGCTTCCACGAGTTCTCCTTTACGAAGTTTGGAAGCGCCCTGGATACCAAGGTTGCCGGCCAGAGCCTGAAGCTCGGCGACGCGGAGGGCGCTGAGGGGGGAAGTATCCGCACCCGAAGTGCGGGGGTTGACGTCTGTCACGAAAGGGTTCCTTTCCCCTGGCGTCTTACACGCTGTACCAGGAGAGCTGTTGCAGCGACTGATGCGCTGCGGGTGATCCAACCCGATGATGTGGATTGGAATGAACACACACAGCTACGCACGGAAGACGCGATAGCAGTGAGTTACAGGGAATGCACCGGACGTAGATTCGCGCGTGTGGCGGTTCTAACGGGTACCCGATTAGCTTAGCACTCCGCGCGAACCGGTTCGGTCACTCGGTGCCAGTGCATTCCCGACTCAGCTATGCCCCAGTTCGGGTGACAGTCGCCCCGGTGAAGTCAACAGCCAACATGAGCGCCTGCCACGGAGTCTCTGACGCTGCCGCCACAAGCTCGGCCGCGACAAGGCGCTGCCCGGGGTCGCTGGCAAGCACGAGAAGCGAGGGGCCAGCCCCTGATACGACGGCGGCGAGTCCGTTTTCGCGCAGCAGCGTGATCAGGCGGTTCGTCTCGGGCATCGCTGCGGCGCGGTAACTCTGGTGCAGCTTGTCTTCGGTGGCGGCGAGCAACAGCTCGGGGCTCTGAATGAGTGCGGCAATGAGCAAAGCGGAACGCGACAGGTTGAAGACGGCGTCTTCGTGCGGCACGGATTCCGGCTGCAGGCTGCGAGCGAGCGCGGTCGACATGGCGTGCTCAGGCACGAACACGAGCGGCGACACTCCGCGGTGCACCATCAACTTCTTGTGACGGGGACCTTCCGGTGTCGTCCAGGCGATCGTCAAACCGCCGAACAGTGCGGGCGCCACGTTATCCGGGTGCCCTTCCATCTCGGTGGCGAGTCGCAGCAGGTCTTCCGCGTCGATCTGAACGATGCCCTCGAGCAGCCCCTTGGCCGCCATGATGCCGGAGACGATTGCCGCGCCGGACGAACCCATCCCGCGTCCGTGCGGGATCACGTTGTGCGCGACGAGGGTGAGGCCGGGCATCTCGATGTTGTAATCCGCGAAGGTGTGAGCAATGGCCTGTGCGACGAGATTCGACTCGTCGGTCGGCACCTCCCCCTCGCCGACGCCGTGCACCTCAACGAAGACACCGGGTTCGTCCCGCACACTGACCTCGAGCTGGTCGTAGAGCGCAAGTGCCAGGCCGAGGGTGTCAAACCCGGGGCCGAGGTTGGCGCTTGTCGCCGGGACCTGAACCGTGACCGAGCGCCCAGCGAGCGCAGGGTTCAGGCTCATGCCTTGGCCAGCCCGAGCACGCTGGCGACCTCGGCGGTGTCAACCGGAACGATGGTCGGGGTCACGGCCGAGCCGTCGGCCTTCTGCAAGGCCCACTGCGGATCTTTGAGTCCGTGGCCGGTGACGGTGAGCACGACGGTGGCGCCGGCCGGAATCTGACCGGCTTCTGCACGTTCAAGAAGGCCCGCAACACTGATCGCGGAGGCCGGCTCGACAAAGATGCCGACCTCGGCCGAGAGGATGCGGTAGGCCTCGAGGATCTTCTCGTCGCTGATCGCGCCGAAATAACCGTCGCTCGACTCACGTGCAGCGAGGGCGAAGTCCCACGATGCCGGGTTGCCGATGCGGATGGCGCTGGCGATGGTCTCGGGGTGGTCAACGCGCTTGCCGAGAACGATCGGGGCGCTGCCGGCGGCCTGGAAGCCGAACATGCGCGGCAGCTTCGTCGAGGCGCCACGCTCAAGCTCTTCGCTGTAGCCGCGGAAGTAGGCGGTGTAGTTGCCCGCGTTGCCGACGGGAACGATGTGGAAGTCGGGCGCATCCTCGAGCACCTCGACGACCTCGTAGGCCGCCGTCTTCTGGCCTTCGATGCGGTCGGGGTTGACCGAGTTGACCAGGTGCACCGGGTAGTTCGCGGCGAGGTCGCGTGCGATGTCGAGGCAGTCGTCGAAGTTGCCCTGCACCTGCAGCAGCTGGCCGTTGTGAGCAACGGCCTGGCTGAGCTTGCCCATGGCAATCTTGCCCTCGGGCACGAGCACGGCGGCGGTGATGCCGGCGTGTGCGGCATAGGCGGCGGCCGAGGCGCTGGTGTTACCGGTCGAGGCACAGATGACAGCCTTCGCGCCGTCTTCCATGGCCTTCGAGATGGCCATGGTCATGCCACGGTCCTTGAACGAACCGGTCGGGTTCATGCCCTCGAACTTGACCCAGACCTTCGCGCCGGTGCGGGCCGAGAGCGCCGGGGCGGGGATCAGCGGGGTGCCACCTTCGCCGAGGGTGATGATGGGCGTGGCATCCGAGATGTTCAGACGGTCTGCGTACTCGCGCAGCACCCCACGCCACTGCCGTGACGCACGTGCGGGCTGACGGGTCTCTCGTTCGCTGGACATCAGGCTCCTTCAACTCTTAAAACGGATGCGACGTTGGTCACGACGCTGTTGGCTGCAAGGGACGCCACGGTGGCTGCAAGTGCGGCCTCGGTGGCCTCGTGGGTTCCAATAACTAGGGTAGCCGTCGACGGGACCGCCTCGTGACTCGCTGTACCGGTCGATGCGGGGGTCATCGACTGTTCGACCTGCGCAAGCGACACTCCGTGATCACTAAACACCGACGCGATGGTCGCCAGCACTCCGGGCTCGTCGGTGACTTCAAGCGTGATCGCGTAACGTGTCGTCACACTGCCGATCTCGAAGACCGGAAGGTCGGCATGGTTCGAGGCGGCGAAACCGGGGCCGCCGACGACGTGACGTCGGGCGAGCGAGACCAGGTCGCCGAGCACGGCAGAGGCCGTCTGCACTCCCCCGGCGCCGGCGCCGTAGAACATCAGGCTTCCGGCTGCTTCAGCCTCGACGAAGACGGCGTTGTTCGCGCCGTGCACGGAGGCCAACGGGTGGCTGCGGTGCACGAACGCCGGGTAGACGCGGGCTGAAACGCCTTCGACTCCCGTTTCGGGGTGCACGAGACGTTCGCAGATTGCGAGCAGCTTGATCACGAAGCCAGCCTTACGCGCCGATTCGATCTGCTGCGCGGTGACCTTGGTGATGCCTTCACGGTAAACGGATTCGAGGGGCACGGTCGTGTGGAAGGCCAGGCTAGCCAGCAGCGCGGCCTTCTGCGCGGCGTCGTAACCGCCGATGTCGGCTGTGGGATCGGCTTCGGCGTAGCCGAGCTCGGTGGCGACGGCGAGGGCCTCTTCGAGGCTGGATCCCTCGGTGTCCATGCGGTCGAGAATGAAGTTCGTCGTGCCGTTCACGATGCCGAGGATGCGGTTCACCTGGTCACCGGCGAGACTGTCGCGCAGCGGACGGACGATGGGGATGGCCCCGGCGACGGCAGCCTCGTAGTTGAGCTGTGCGCCGACCTTGTCTGCCGCTTCGAACAGCTCGGGACCGTGGGCGGCCAGCAGTGCCTTGTTGGCCGTGACGACATCCGCGCCCGAGTTGATGGCCAACAGGATGTAGCTGCGGGCCGGCTCGATGCCGCCGATCAATTCGATCACCACGTCGGCGCCGAGAATCAGAGATTCGGCATCCGTCGTGAACAGCTCGCGGGGCAGATCGACGGTGCGCTCGGCGTCGACATCGCGCACGGCGATTCCGATCAGTTCGAGCCCGGCGCCGACGCGGCTGGCGAGTTCGTCTTTCTGCTCCAACAGCAGGCGGGCCACCTGGGCACCGACTGAGCCGCCGCCCAGCAGGGCGACGCGCAGATTGCGGTATTCGATCATCGTGAGCTGTCTTTCAGTTCGTTGATTGGAGAGGTGTCGGTGGTCGAGCCCCCGCTGGTCGAGCCGGTCGAGACCCCGCCAGCGCCGAGCCCGGTGTCGCGGGCCAGCAGGTCGGCGATGGTTTCACCGCGTACCAGGACGCGGGCCGTTCCATCGATGACGGCGACGACGGGAGGGCGTCCGAGGTAGTTGTAGTTACTGGCCATCGACCAGCAATAGGCGCCGGTTGCGGGAACCGCCAGCAGGTCGCCGGGGGTGACGTCGCCGGGCAAATAGTCGGCGTACACGACGATATCGCCGCTTTCGCAGTGCTTGCCGGCGATACGCACGAGTGCGGGAGCGGCATCCGAGGTGCGGCTGGCGATGCGCACGGCGTAGTCGGCTTCGTAGAGAGCCGGGCGCGCGTTGTCGCTCATTCCGCCGTCGACACTCACGTAGAGGCGGGTTTGCCCGCCCACATCGACGGGCTTGAGGGTGCCCACTTCGTAGAGGGTCGTGCCGGCCGTGCCGATGATGGCGCGGCCCGGCTCGAACGCGATCGCCGGAATCGGGATGCCACGCGTCTCACATTCGGCGGCGACGATGTCGGCGAGGCGGCTGGCGAGTTCGTCGACCGGGGTCGGGGTGTCGACACTCGTGTAGGCGATGCCGAAGCCGCCGCCGAGGTTGAGCTCCGGAACCGGGCCGCCCGCAAGCAGGTCGGCGTGTACGGCGAGCAGGCGCGAGGCGGACTCTGCAAAGCCGTCGGCGCCGAAGATCTGCGAGCCGATGTGGCAGTGCAGGCCGCGAAACGAGAGGCTCGGGTGCGAGCGGATGGCCGCGACCAGGGCGGGGGCGGCCTCGAGCACGACGCCGAACTTCTGGTCTTCGTGCGCTGTCGCGAGAAACGAGTGGGTGTGAGCATGCACGCCGCTGTTGACGCGCAGGCGCACGGACTGAACCTTGCCGTGACGGGCCGCGGCCGCCGCGACGCGCTCGATTTCGATCGGGCTGTCGATCACGATGGTGCCGATGCCGATGCGGGTCGCGTCGTCGATCTCGGTGAGGGACTTGTTGTTGCCGTGGAAGCCCATGCGCGCGGGGTCAACGCCGGCCGCGAGTGCGACGGCGAGTTCCCCGCCGCTGCACACGTCGATGTTCAGCCCCTCTGCGTTCATCCAGCGCGCGATCTCCGTCGAGAGGAATGCCTTACCCGCGTAGTAGATGCTCACTGTCGTGCCGACGCGTGCGAACTCTTTCTCGAACGCCGTGCGGAATGACGCGGCGCGGCCGCGGGCATCCGTCTCATCGACGACATAGAGCGGCGTGCCGAATTCGGCGGCGAGCGACGCTGCGGTGCGCCCACCGACGACGAGCTCGCCGGCGTCGTTGCGTGTCGTCGTGGTCGACCAGAGGCCGGGCGCCAGGTCGTTGGCGTCGTCGGGAACGCGCAGCCAGGCTGGCGCGAGTGCGGCACCTGCGTCTGCAGGTTCGGTGGACGGCAATGTGGCCACGGGTGAAAACCTCACGAAATGATCGGGTGGGTGTCTCACTGAGTGGCGAGCGAACCCGGATTGGTCCCTGAAGCCAGTGAAGGAGATCGCGGGCGACGAAACGCCAGCGGGATACCGCGATTCTAGCGAACGAGCGTTGTGTGCACTGAATCGTGACGGGCCGGATGCCGGGGGTGGGGGCAACGGTCTGGGGCAGCACAGGGGTGCTTCGAGCTTAACCTCTGCGCGCGGATGCGGCGAACGGCGTGCACCCCACGAGGGCTGCGCACGGCAGACTTGAGGTCACTCACGTTCACGAAGACAGGAACCCCATGATCACTCTCCAGCAAGATAACGCCGGCTTCATCCGCATGAACAAGCATTTTCCGCAGAGCACGGTTGTGGCCGTGGCATTCGCGGACGGCACCGTTGAGCAGTTCTCTGGTCGCCAACTCAATGACCTCTTTGACGCCGCGGAGGCGAGCTTTCGCCTCGGGAATCGCCTCGACGCCAAGGGCTTCTCGCGTCGCGCGCCGAAAACAGTACAGTCGGGGAACACGATCGAGTTCGTGCCGATTCAGCCGACGGTGGCGACCGCGTAATCGCGCCCTCGCCGCTGCGACTCCCCCACTGAGTTGCGGGCATTACGTCGCCGCTGGCGAAGAAAATGCGAATTCTCCGCAACTCACTCGACGCGATTGGGCGTTACGCTCGGGCCATGGCTGCTGACGACGACGTGTTGGGCGAGCATGATCTCGACACGCTGCGCCGCGTTGCGTTCGGGCGCACGTCGAACGCCGCCGAGGAACACGCGGCACTCCAGGCACTCGAGCGCCTGAACGAGGTCGAGACGCAGAGTGTGGCGAAGGGTGCAGGAGCGGAGGGGCCGGCCGATTCGACAGCGGAGGGGCCGGCCGACTCGACAGCGGACGCGACAGCGGATGGCGCTGCTGCTGCGGTCGACGTCGCATCCGTTCACGCAGACGAAGCGCTGCCGACCCGGAGCCGTCCGCGTTGGATCATGCCGGTTGTCGCACTCGCACTCGGTGCCGTTGGCATTGCCGGGGGTCTCGCGGCACGTGCTTCAGGCGTCGACATCGGTATCGGCAGTTCGGCCGCACCCCCCAGCAGCACACCGACAACACATGAATACAACCGGGACATCGCCGACCCCGACCTGCCGGAACTCTTGTACCCCGTATTGACACCGGGCGATCTGGCGGCAGCCGAACTGTGGTTCTCGGAGCCGCAGGAACTGACGGATATCGTCACTGAGAGTTTCGGCGCGATCGACCCCGCCACCACTCGGCTGGCGCAAGTGAACCACGGCGCCGACGTCTGGAAAATCTGGGTGGCGAAGAATTTCGATGGTGAGCTGTGTCTGCTCGCCGGCAACGAGGAGCCAAAGAGTGCGGCGTGCACCGGCCCCTCAGGTTTCGCCCGCGACGGCCTTTATGCGGGGTTCGACGGCGACGACGTCGTTGTGCGATGGAACGGCAGCGAAATCACGACAACGATCCTGAAGCGCTAGCCGGGATCAACGCCGTGCCTGTCGACCCTTCCCATCACGCTCGCCGCATGGCGAACGAGAGCGAAACCCCGCTCGACACCGTCGGGCTTGATGGACAAGAACGCGACGAACTGCGCCGCCTCGCCTACGGACGCCCGGGCTCTCCCGCCGACGCGGCGCGAGCGGCGCAGGCTTTCGAGCGGCTTAACGAGCTCGACGCGGCGGAGCTGGCAGAGCGGACGGTGCGAGCAGAGCAGGCCGCGCGGGCGAATGCCGCCGCAGCCCGAAACCTCGCAACCTCCGTTTCGACCGTGGCGACGTCGCACTCTGCGGCATCCGGAGTCGACGTCCCGGTTGACGACCAGGACGACGCCGACGGCCTGCCCGCTCGGCCTACACGCCGCTGGGCACTCCCCGTTCTGGCCGCTGGTCTCGTGGTCGTCGGTGCCGTCGTTGGCCTGCTGGCCGGCGGCGCAAATGCCCAGACCCCGCTGGCGGCCCCGAGCGCCACTCCGACCGCCGAGCCGGAGACACTCACTGCCCGGCAGTTCCAGATCGAGCTGAACGGTGAAGGGCTGCCCACTGCGGCGGTGGGTGGCGACCTTCGCGCGGCGGAGCGCTGGCTCGCGACGACTCCGGAAGCCGCTGACCTTCTCACCAGCAACATGGGCAGGCTCGACCTGGGCTCGACCCGGCTCGTGCAGCGCAATCTCGGCCCGTCCCCCTGGAATCTCTACGTCGGAAAGGGCACGAACGGGGATCTCTGTCTGGTCGTCACCGACCCGGACCAGACGCCACAGTTTTCAAGTTGCACCAGCCAGTACGACTTCGGGTGGGTCGGCCTGACCCTGAACGTCAATGACAAGTCGGTGAGTTGGGACGGATCTCAGATTGTCACGACGCTCAGGCACGGCTAGGCAGCTCGTGCACATCTAGCCAGTTCTCGCCGTGTGGCGAGCCGTCATCCGTCTACCCCTCAGCGTCAGATGCGCCCCGCGCCCTGTCCCGCGATTCGGATCCCCGCCAGTTTCCCGGCGTGTCGCGCGCCCCGACGCGGCGTGTCGCACCGTTTTCCGAATCGCGGGACAGAGATCACGGATGGGACAGCGAGCGGGATCAGGAGGACGGGCAGGTTCCCAGCGTCGTGAGTTCGCTCTCACGCAGGCGCGTCGTGGTGGACTCCACGGTGATCTGCGCCCGGTCGGGCGTGACGTTCACGTCGGTGAGGTCGAGGCCTACTGGCAGATAGGAGGCGACACAGATTGAGAGCGGCTGCTCCCCCAAGATCTTCTGCACCAGGCCGGTGATGTCCAGGTTTCCAGCCGTGCTGGTCACCTCGGCCGAGGTGGGGGTGAGCACCAGGTATGCCCCGGCCGCAGTCGGTGTCGCCGTGGCTCGATAACCGACCGACAGGCCGAATACGTCGAGTGAATCGCTGTAACTCACGTCACCGTCACGCAATTCCACCTCGGCTCCGGGCGTGGCACCGCTGTTTTTCAGCAGGGTGTTCAGCGCCTCCTGCGACAGATCAACGGTTCCCGTGATGTGGCCGACGGTCTTCTGGGTGTTTGTGGGCACGCCCTGCGCGATGATGTGCACCGATCCGGTGGCACCGTCCACCGAGATTTTCGGCGCATCAAGTGTGACTTCGTCAAACCGGCCGATGACAAACTGGCCGATCGCCGACAATCCGCCGATCGACACCGACACGTCGCCGGTCACACCGGCAGGAAGGTTCGTCTGGATCTCTTGCGCGATGCGGTTCTCGGCGTAGTTGCGAATAACCGTGTCCCCGACCGCATAGAGCACAAGCCCGGCGACCACCACCGAGCCGACGATGATGAAACCCTTGATGCGGCGGCGAAGAGCCACGTTACATCCGTTCCGGAGCAGAGACGCCGACCATGGTGAGGCCGTTGCGGATAACTTGACCGGTGGCGTCGTTCAGCCACAGGCGGGTGCGGTGCACATCGGTGACAGGTTCTTCACCGAGCGGGATGACCCGGCAGTTGTCGTACCAACGGTGGTAGTAGCCGGCCACCTCTTCGATGTAGCGAGCGACGCGATGCGGCTCGCGCAGTTCGGCAGCCTGAGCGACGACACGCGGGAACTCCTGCAGCACGCCGAGCAAAGCCGACTCGCTGTCGTGAGTGAGCAGTTCGGGCGAGAAGATCGTGCGCTCGACACCAGAAGCGGCCGCGTTGCGGGCCACCGAGCAGGTGCGCGCGTGGGCGTACTGCACGTAAAAAACGGGGTTCTCGTTGGTGTGCTTGCCCAGCAGGTCGAGGTCGATGTCGAGCTGCGAGTCGCTGGAGGAACGCACAAGTGCGTACCGGCCGGCATCCACACCCACGGCGTCGACGAGGTCGTCGAGCGTGACGATGGTTCCGGCGCGCTTCGACATGCGCACGGGCTCGCCGCCCTGCAGCAAGTTGACCATCTGGCCGATCAAGATCTGCAGGTTGACACCGGGGGTGTCACCGAAGGCCGCGACCATCGCCATCATGCGGCCGACATAGCCGTGGTGGTCGGCGCCGAGCATGATCAGGTTCTGGTCAAAGCCACGCTCACGCTTGTTGAGGTAGTAGCCGATGTCGCCCGAAATGTAGGCGGGCTCACCGTTGGAACGGATGATGACACGGTCGCGGTCATCGCCAAAGGTCGTAGTGCGCAACCAGATGGCGCCATCTTCTTCGAAGATGTGGCCCTGCTCGCGTAGTCGCTCGATGGCGCGCTCGACCGCACCGGATTCGTGCAGCGAGTCCTCGTGGAAGAACACGTCGAAGTCGACGCCGAAGCCGTGCAGCTTCTCTTTGATCTCGGTGAACATGAGATCCACGCCGATCGAACGAAAGACTTCCTGCTGCTCGTCGCGCGGCAGCGACGCGATGTCGCCGTCATACTTTTCGACGACCGTCGCGGCGATGTCGCCGATATACGCTCCGCCATAGCCGTCTTCGGGGGTGGGCTCACCCAGGTAGGCGGCCAGCACGCTGCGAGCGAAGCGGTCGATCTGCGAGCCGTGGTCATTGAAGTAGTACTCACGCGTGACATCCGCGCCCTCGGCCTGCAAAACGCGTGCGAGGCTGTCGCCCACGGCCGCCCAGCGCACACCACCCATGTGAATAGGGCCGGTGGGGTTCGCCGAGACGAACTCCAAGTTGATCTTGATGCCGTCATACATATGCCCGTTGCCGTATACCGCTCCGGCTTCGACGATGGTCTTGGCGAGTGCGCCGGCCGCTGCGGCATCCAGGCGAATGTTGATGAAGCCGGGGCCAGCAATATCGACGGATGCGACGCCGTTGACCGCTTCGAGGCCAGCGGCAAGTTCGGTGGCGACTTCGCGGGGGTTCGAGCCGAGCGGCTTGGCGAGCTTCATCGAGATGCTCGAGGCCCAGTCGCCGTGGTCACGGTTGCGCGGGCGCTCCAGCGTGACGTCGTCGAGGGTGAGTCCCAGCTCTGCAATCTCAGCTCCCGACTGGCGTCGGCGTTCCACCAGTTCGGTCACGAGGTTGAGCAGGGTCTGGGAGAGTTCGGCAGGAGTCACTCCACAATCTTACGGGCGCGCGAGGATGCCCGAAAAGCGTGCTCCTCTGCCGAGCAGTGAATCTGCTGTGCATGCGTCATCGAGAATCGAACGCTCCGAAGAATAACCGGGCTGGCATACATCGATTGATACAGTCGAACGCGTGCCAGTCCTCACGCCCCAGCCCCGTATCCGTCGCTCGAACACCTCTGCCTCGCGTCTGCGCGCTGCGGCTCCGCTCGCGGCTAGCGCCCTGCTCCTGGTGGCTTTGACAGGCTGTGCTGCCGACGCCGGCACTGACTCGACGGCGAAGCCCACCGCCGGGGCGAGCGCGCCCGCCACAGCTGTGCCGTCCGCCACCCCCACGGCTACCCCGACCCCGACCGCCACCGGCACTCCCGTGTCACTCGATTGTGCTGAGATCCTCACTCCTGACGACGTCTACGCGTTCAACCCGAACTACGGCACAAACCCAGACTTCGCGCCGACCGGTGCCGCCGAGGCTGCGGTGACGTACAGCGGAGTGGCCTGCGGCTGGCTCAACCAGACCAGTGGCGACACCTTCGAGGTGTCGGTCGCCCAGCCCAACGACGAGCTGAAGACTGTGCTGATCGATCAGGCCCTCTCGGGCGGCAAGGCCGTGCCCACCTACGGCACCACGCCCATCGAAGGCTTCTTCGCGCCGAGCACCGGCACAGCACAGGTTTTCACGGGAATCTACTGGGTGACCGTGAGCTCGGCCGACATGACCGAGCCCGGCGACGCGCAGACGCTCGTTGCCGCCGTTCTGTCGCACCTGGGCTAGACCAGCAAGCTGGGCGCCGGCCCGGCCTCGGATGCGATTTCTCGCCGCTCAGATACTGGTAACGTAGACACCACCCTGGCCCCCATAGCTCAGGGGATAGAGCACTGCCCTCCGGAGGCAGGGGCCGCAGTTCGAATCTGCGTGGGGGCACTTTTTGTCACGTGCCACGCTAGATCGGACTTTCGCCACCTAGTTCGGACAAACAGCCACTTTTTAGAGCGAATCGGCACTGATCAGTCGCGTGTAGCGATTCAAGATCGCCCGGATGCTGGTGTGGCTTCATGATTGCGCCGCAGCTTCCCAAGCTGATGGCGCAGGTTCAAGCCCCCTTCTCAGCATCTGTCAGTTCCGCCTGAGAAATGTCAGTTCTCACGACAGATGAGATTTTCCCATCCAACATGAGATTCGGTAGCAGCTGTGATTCGTGACACGGGTCCCGCTAATGAGGATTCGCTCGAAGAAACCTCAGGCTGAGGTACTAATCGCCAGGCTGCTAATGATCGACGACTTGGTTGAGCGCTGAGTCATATGAGACCGCAATTCCGCTTTCAACGTCCGTGATCGTGAGTTTGTAGGCAGCGCCGTCAGATGCCGGAACGTAGCTCAGGTGCATGTCGGACGGCAACGACGTATATCTAGCAGTGGCCGATGAAATTGTTCCATCCGCAGCGATCGCGAGACCATTCGGAAGATCTCCGTGATCCCGCGAAAAGTTCAGTCCGATGCACAGGGAAAAGATCACGTGCCTCAAATTGGCACGGAGCTGATCAGCCGGCGCGGTCACATCCGCGCCCTCGACGGGAGCCACGACGCGCGCTCCAACCCCGCTAACATCCGCTACGGTACCGACCGACTTGGGCTCGGCGGCCTGTACCGCACTCGTGAGAGTTGCCATCGTGGGCGCCGCGGGGACGCTACCAGGAGCGTAGAAGGCGGCGAGGCTCCACACGCAAAGAATGGTGCCGACCACCCCCAGCGTTGCGCCAATAACCGAAAGGAACCGGCTTGCGGACCGAGCCGCGAAGACAAGGGCCGTGACTCCAGCTTTTGTCACTGCAAATCCGCTGAATCCGCCACCGGCGCTCGGAAGCGAAAGTGGCAACAAGCAGGCGACCAATCCGAGCAGAACGGAGACGAGCCCGTACAAGTTGGTCTCCTTCTTCAGCGGGCCCATCGGCGCATAACGGTTGCGAGATGAGGGCGGATACCGATTACGAGGACCAACGCCCCATACCGCCTTACGCGCCGGCTCCCCACATGTTTACCGAGGGTTTACTCATCTCGGCAATCCCCCGAACGGGCTCGGCAACGGGTCTGCTGCACGGTTAGGTGACAGTTTGTAGTCACGCAGCCAGTGCGGCTGGCGTGTTCATGATCGCCTCGAATTCGACGGGTGTCAAACGACCGAGACGGGCCTGTCGGCGGCGCCGATGGTAGGTCCGCTCGATCCAGGTCACGATCGCGATTCGTAGTTGCTCGCGGGAGGTCCACGAGCGGCGGTTGAGGACGTTCTTCTGCAGCAGACTGAAGAACGATTCCATGGCAGCGTTGTCCCCGCACGAAGCAACCCGGCCCATTGATCCGACCATGCGGTGATGGGCGAGGGCGCGCAGGAACTTCCGGCTTCGAAATTGCGATCCACGGTCGCTGTGAACCACGCAGCCAGCGACGTCACCACGACGCGCGATGGCGTTCTCCAGGGCGTTGACGGCCAGCTGCGACTTCATCCTCGAGTCGATCGAGTAGCCGACGATCCGGTTGGAGAACACGTCCTTGATGGCGCAGAGGTAGAGCTTGCCTTCACCGGTTTTGTGCTCCGTGATATCCGTTAACCACGACTGGTTTGGCGCGTTGGCGGTGAACTCGTGACGGACGCGACCTTTCTCGTCGGTCACGGTGCAGAGGTCGTCATGGACTGCCGGGCCGGGCTTCTTGCCGTTCTTTGACCGTTTCTTCCCGAACGCGCTCCACCAGCCGTTGGCCGACGCGATCCGCCACGCGGTCCGGTCCGCCATTGCCTCGCCGGCACTGCGGGCCTCGTCGGCCAAGAGCCGATGCCCAAACTCCGGGTCGTCCCGGTGCGCGTCGAACAATGCGTTGGCGCGATACGCCCAGGCGATCTCGCTGGGCGCGATGGGGTCCGCCAGCCACCGGTAGTAAGGCTGGCGAGCAAGCTTAAGAACCCGGCACGTCACCGAGACAGGGATCCTGTCCGCGGCGAGCTCAGTCACGAGCGGGTAGAACCTTTTCCCGGGAGGTTCGCCTGCGACAAATACGCAGCCGCCCGCCGGAGAACCTCGTTCTCCTGCTCGAGCAACCGGATCCGCTTGCGAGCTTCCCGCAACTCGGCGGCCTCCGTCCTGGTCTGGCCAGGCTTGGCCCCTTCATCGACGGCAGCACGCTGCAACCACTTCTGCATGGTCATCGGGTGAACACCGAAGTCCTTCGCGATCTGCTCGATCGTCACTCCAGGTTCGCGGTTCCTCGCGACGCGCACAACGTCGTCACGGAACTCGGTGGGATAAGGCTTAGGCACA
Source organism: Leifsonia psychrotolerans (assembly GCF_013410665.1). Classification (NCBI taxonomy): domain Bacteria; kingdom Bacillati; phylum Actinomycetota; class Actinomycetes; order Micrococcales; family Microbacteriaceae; genus Glaciibacter; species Glaciibacter psychrotolerans. Next base: position 2,002,714 of record NZ_JACCFM010000001.1, read on the forward strand.
ACAACATCCTTCCAGACCGCCCTCCCGGGCAAGCCAACTCAGATGTCACCTAACTGTGCAGCAGACCCAACTGACCGCGCCAGCCGCCGCATTCGCAGGGGCACGGAGATCAAAGTTGCTACGGGCGCGGGACCCGGAGTCCAAGGGCGGCGTGGAGCGGATGAACCGGTTTTCCGTCAGGGTTTCCTGCCGTGCCGTGACTTCGCGTCGCCGCAGGACTTCAACGCGCAGATGGCAGTGTGGCTGTTGAAGGGGAACGGACGTTTGTCGCGGTCGCGCGGCGGCCGGCGGCCGGCGCTGATCGGGGCAGACCGGGCGAGCATGCGCCAGTTGTCTTTCGCCCGGTCTGTCATGTCGATCTCTCTCGAGGTTTGCCAGCCAGACGGGGATACCCAGCGCGTCGCTTCGTCCGGCTCTCGGTCTGAGCCCCAAGCTCTCAGGCGCGTCCCCTCGCTCCTGATCCGCAGGGTGAGCGCACCCGAATCAAATGCAGTGGTCAGCTGCGGGAACAGTTGGCTCCGCGATGGCGGTCGCCAGTGGTTCTCATGCGATCGTTTTCGGACCAGCGGCAGGGGCCGCCATGCCTGTAGATTGCGTATGTGGTTCAAACAACAAAAGTGTTCACCCCAACCAAAACCCCCACGCACACCAGCGTGAAGCGCGAGGGGCTTTGGAAGGAGCTTTCGGAGCTCGCGGAACAGGGTGGTGCATTCATCCCGGTTCTCGGGGTGACCAAGCTCGGAAAGACGACGCTCGTCAAAGGCGTAATGCAGCGTGGTGCTCACGTCTATGTGCCGGCTCAGGAGTTGACGACTGGCTCCTCCGCCCTCTGGTCGCGCCTCGCAACGGCGCTAGAAATCCCGTCATCCACGACAAAAGGGAAGGTGGTAGGCGACAAAACCAAGTGGGGATTCTTCGGCAAGTTCGGCGTCACAGTGCCCGGTTTCAACGCTGGCGCGGGCTCAAATGTAGAGGGCGAGCACTCTCTCGATAAGAGCACCGGCGCTAACTACGAAGTTGAGTTGTCAACTGCTGTAACTGAGGCCATGCGCCTGCTGGCGGTAGCCGCCGAGGCCAAGAGTGATCACCCTCCGGTGATCGTTCTCGACGATTTCCACTTCGTGACGGATACTCAAACGCGACGGGAACTTCTGCTGGCGCTGCGTCCCGTCATGGAGAACGACGCAACGCTCATCCTTGCCTCCCTCCCTGGCCGCGAGCATGACGAGGCCTATGACGGCACGAATCTGGATGGCCGCCTTACGCCAGTAATGGTTCCTATCTGGGATCGGGAAGAGCTACGAGAAATCGCAACTCGTGGTTTTGCCACGTTGAAAGTGACCCCGCAGCCTGGGGTCGTCGACAAGTTGATCGAACAGAGCTACGGCAGCCCTCAGATCATGCAACAGCTCTGCTTGAACTTGTGCCGTTTAAACAATGTGAACGACGACGAGAGTGGGGTGGGCGTACTTGATTCTCCCGATGATTGGCCTAGGTTCTTCCGGCAGATCAAGGACAGCCAGTCGGTCAAATGGCTTGGGCTCCTCGGGCTCGGCCTTACCCAACGCGGCAATCCTCGCAACAGGGTTGAACTCGACGACGGCCGCTCGTTCGACGGTTACCAACTAATCCTCTGGGCGATCCACGAACTGGGTTCACCGAACAAAGTCGCCTTCACGATCGTCGCCAACAAGATCGCGGAGCTACTCGGTCGACCAGTTGCGGACCTTGGCGCCTACGCGCTTGAACAGAAGGCCAAGAATATGAACGTCGTTGCTACGCGGGAGATGAAAGATGCTCTTGCAAAGCACACCGCGTCGACCGCGGAACCATCCGACGATGAGCTGGATATCGAGCTGACGACTTTCAGCGCGGACGAAATCGAGATGGCCGAACTGATTCCTCAGCCGGTGTTCGAGGTATCGGGCGACAAGGCCGCTGACATGACCCTCCGCATCATGAACCCGCTGCTTGCCTACGCCCTGACCTGGCACCCGGAGTCGTTCGAGACGCCCAAGAAGTAAACATGACGCCGTGTTCGATAGGAATCGTCTTTTGACCGCTGACCTGGTGAGCCAGCGCCAACCGTCCCCTCGATAACATTCAGCATAAACATCAGGATGTACGCGATCGTTGCAGCCGGGACTGCTGTCGTGGTGTCGGCAGCCTTTGCGGCTCTCGGCTGGCTGACCGGCAGCGACTGGTCAACGTTCTTCCGCGATCTTGTTGTCGGAATTGCCGGAGCTCGATTTATTAGCACTGTGATCGCACTCGTCCAGCAACGAGCCAGCGCATCTGCTGATCGACGAGCTGAACGGACCGCCGCGTATCTCCAACTGCTCACCGCCATCACAGATATTCGTGAATTCCGACCCAACAATGATGCAACCGGTCTTCTCGCGCGTACGGGCACGAGCATGATCGTGTTCGCTGAGACCGTTGATGGCGACTTCCCATCGGTTCTCCCGTGGTTTGAGGCAGAACCGCAGTTGCTTCTTTACTACTGCGGGGCAGCGATGGAGCGGTGGGATGCGATTAGTGAGGAGGCAACGGTCGATGAGCAGTTCAAAGCACTTGAGCCTGTCTTCAAATGGACGAAGGAATTCTCTCGTAACGTCCGTCTCTGGCGACGAAACAAGCTCTCCGACCACGAAGCTGCTGACCAAGCGGCACGAATTGAGCAAATGCTTCGGCCCAAGAACGCCTGGCAAGAGCCTCCCGAATAAATAGCTAGGCCCGCACTGACTCGCCAGCGGCGCCTCAGCCCGATGTTGGCGGACGGGTCGCCAGCTAGCCCGTTCTGGCGGGGCCCGTCATAGCCAACTCAGTCCAATCGCACTTTTTCGGCTTCGTCGTAGGTGCATGCCCAGGACGCGGTGGTTTTGGCACCGGATTTCTCGATCGCGGATACGACCCGTTTGAGCGAGTCGTATCCGCAGGTCGTAACCGCGCCGGCCGTGATGCCGTGTTCCTGGTGCGAGGCTGGATGGCGCTCCGGTCGGCGCATGACGGCACCGCAGATCCATGTCCGCTTTCCGGGCACGGCGCGCGAAGTCCTCACTTTTTACCGTGACATTTTCGGCTGAGAGCTCGCCTTACACAGCAATGAGGACTTCGGTAACAGCGACGGCCGTACGGATCACATAGCCGGCGGAGTCCTCAGCGGCACCGTGGCTCTGGCCGGTTTGGATGCGCTGATCGACGGAAAAGCTGTCCAGCTTGAAGGCCTCATGCTCTCGTTCATCGCCGTGCTCGCCGTTGTCCGCCATGAACGAAGGATACTGCCGGCACGCTCTGCACCACGCAGCGCTCGCGACTCGCTGTCCCATCAGATCGCTTGTCCGGAGTAGGTTGGCAAAACTAACCTCGGCTCAACCGGCGACTTCCGCGGAATTCCGCTTGTCCGGATGTGGCAATTTGTCCGGACTACCTTGGCACGTGACACTTTTTGTTACGTGCCAGGCTAGTTCGGACTTTCGCCACCTAGTTCGGACAATCTGCCTCGTCCGCTTGCGCGGATGCCGGACGGTTCCGAACGAGTCCCGGGCCCCTCGTGGAGCATTGGAATTCCGTGCTTATGACTATTTCGAAGCGACCGTTGACCTGCACATGCGACGGATCCCTGGGTGGGGTGAGCGCGTGGATGGTCAGTCGGTCAATTCGGCCAGGCGCAGTCGGAGCAGAGCGTTGGCCGCCTCGAGGTCGAGGACGCGGCGCGCGCCGGCCAGGTTCAGGCCGTCTGCGAGGAGTTCGACGGTGCGACGCAGCACGGTCAAATCCCGGTCGCTGTACCGGCGGGCCCCTCCGGCGGTGCGAGCCGGGGTGAGTAAACCTTTGCGCTCGTAAAGGCGCAGCGTTTGCTCGCCCAGGCCCGTCAACTCGGCCGCGACAGTGATGCCGTACACACCGTGCGTGTCCCCGGAAACGTCCGTCACAGTGCTCCTCAAAAACATCTTAATTCCACCTGAAAAATATCTGAATCCACTTGCAATACTTGCTCGCATGGAGTTATAAAAATCTATACCCGTTGACATAGATGTGTCGATGGTTCTGAAAATAGGTGAATTGGAGGAGATCAAGAAATGCTGTTGCAACATGACCCGTTCCGTGAACTCGACCGGATCACTCAGCAGGTGTTCGGAACTGTCGCCCGGCCGTCCAGCATGCCGTTGGACGCATGGCGGGAAGGGGACGACTTCGTGGTCGAGCTTGACCTTCCTGGTATCGATCAGGACAAGCTGGACATCGATGTGGAGCGCAACGTACTGACCATTCGAGCCGAGCGGCTGAGCAACCTGCCCGACGCGGCGAACGCGGTCGCGACCGAACGCTCCTGGGGCACGTTCAGTCGGCAGCTGGTGCTCGGCGATGCGCTGGACACCGAGAAGGTCGATGCCGACTACACCGCGGGCGTGCTGCGATTGCGGATTCCGATCGCGGAGCAGGCTAAGCCGCGCAAGATCAGCATCGCGAGCCGCGACAAGGCCGATGGCAGAAAGGAGACCCGGAGCATCAGAGCATAATCGCAACCACACGTCAGGAGGTGGTGAAGATGATGCCGCAAACCACGCTCGTCCTCGGGCCCACATCGAATACCCGGCAGAACTCCCTGGAATTGCTGCTGCAGGACAGTGAGTGGGTCGAGACCGAGTTCGCGGCAATCATGAAGACCGCCGGGTTCGGTGATCGACTTATCGTCGGGACCATTCCGTTCCCGCCACATCGCGATCGCGGTCAGTGGACCGACACCGCGACGAGCAAAGTGGCGGCCAGGAGTCGGATCCACGCGAAGCACTCGATATCACGAGTGCGATCACCTCCCCAGGCGGCGATCTAACGTGAGGTGCCCGGAGTCCCACAGGAGGACTCCGGGCGCGGCCAGCAGCAGGGGCACAGAGTGGCTCCTGCAGCGATCGGTAGCCGATCGTTCAACGGATGGTGATCGTGTGCCCCCAGGGATGGTCCACGTAATTTACCTTGAATCAGTCAGGGCGGGAGGTCGTGGACTCCAGCAGCGGCTGGTAGCCGTGACCTACCCGGCAAGGGCATCGATGGCAGCTTGGAGCTCCCAGTATTCGCCAAGTGCCACCCAGCGACGGTAGCGCACGTTCAAGCGACGCGCCCGGTAACGGATGCCGTCACGGGCATCGATCGCGTCAACATACCCAGCGAGCTCGTCACCGTGGGTGACCTTCCACAGGCGCTCATGAACGGGCGTGACGGTGACCATAGTGCCTCGAGCCTATGATGCGACACTGACAAGTCGCTTACGATCGAGTCGGTTGGGCAGAGCGGGCCGGTAGCGGCAAACGCGACCGTCGTCGCGATGCCCGCGGCAATATGCCCGCGGAAATTTGCTGTGTCATCAGAACATCAGAAAGGCACAGCACTCACGCGTAGTTCCGCTGGTGCAGACGTGGGCTCCCGCCAGCTGGGATGGGGTCAGCCCAGGGGTTCTTGCCGCAGATGCACGCGTTCGCCGGCCTCGCCATAGAGCGCAAGCGCTTCGACCAGGCCAGGTCCCGGATTGGTGAACGTGTGGGGCGTGAGCGTGTCGAACTCCACCGCTTCACCTTCGCTGAGCTCAAAACGCTCAGGACCCAAGAGAAGGTCGAGTCGGCCGCTGAGGACGTAGAGCCACTCGTATCCGTCGTGTGATTGCTGGGCGGGCGTGACGCCTCGGTGCGCCGGGATGAGCAGCTTATAGGCCTGCAGCCCGCCCGGTCGGCGCGTGAGCGGGATCATCGTCATCCCCCACCGCCTCACCGGCTGAAGTCGCACGCGAGGGTCACCGCTCCCCGGAACTCCAACCAGTTCGTCGAGCGGCACGTGGTGCGCTCGGGACAGGAGCAGCAACAGTTCCAGCGTGGGACGCCTCTGACCAGCCTCTAAGCGGGACAAAGTGCTCTGTGAAATACCAGTGGAGTCGGCCAGTTCGGTCAGCGTCGTCCCGCGTCGCTGCCGCAGCGCGCGGAGGCGAGGACCGATTACGTCAAGGACATCGTCAATGGCATCTCGTGAGAGATCCCCGCTATCGGACGGGCCGCGTGCCTTCATGTATGCCATTATGGCATGAAATGTTGCCATTCAAAACGGACGTGCCTATGGTCATGAAAGGAGGTGGTCACCATGACCCAATGTAAGGACAACACGATCGAGCAGACCGCTCCACCGCAGGGCCTCGCGACCGGCACCGGTCAGAGCCCGCTGCACGATGTGGTGGTGATTGGTGGCGGTGCTGCCGGCCTGGCTGCGGCCACGTCACTCGCCCGATTCCGACACCGAGTGGCCGTAATCGACGCAGGTGAACCCCGCAATTCTCCGGCGAAGGGAATTCACAACTACCTGTCCCGCGACGGGATGCCCCCGGCAGAGCTGTTGCGTATCGGCCGCGAGGAACTTAACAGGTACGGCGCCGACGTGATTGAAGGTACTGTCACTGCTGTCCGGAAGGCACTCGCTGGCCCGGCGTTGCGGTTCACGGTCGAGTTGGCCGATGGTCGCGCACTTTCTGCGCGCCGAGTGCTGATCGCCAGCGGACTGACGGATGAACTCCCCGACGTTCCGGATATTGCCCAGCGGTGGGGGCGTGACGTTCTGCATTGCCCGTATTGCCACGGCTGGGAGGTGCGTGACCACAATCTAGCCGTGTTTGTCACTGCGGCTCCGGGGCTGCACACGGTGCAGTTGTGGCGCCAACTCAGCAACCGGGTGACTGCCGTACTCGCTCCGGGGGTTACGCCCAGCGATGAGCAGTGGGAACAATTCGCCGCGCGCGGGATCAGCGTCGTCGAAGGCACGGTGAGCGAGCTTGTCCTGACCGGGAACGCGCTGAGCGGCCTGTTGCTGGCCAGTGGCCACGTCGTGGAATGCGATGCGCTGGCAATCAGCACCTCTGTGCATGCCCGAGTGGATTTCTTGGCTCCGCTGGGTCTGCGCCCTGCGCCGTTCACGATCGGCGAAACGGTCGTGGGCAGCCGCTTGGAGACAGGCCCGATGGGCGCCACTGAGGTGCCGGGCCTGTACGCGGCAGGCAATGCAACCGACCTGTTCGCTCAGGTCGCCGGGTCTGTCTCAGGTGGGTTACTTACCGCTTCCGCCGTCAACGTCTCACTCATCGAGGAAGATACCGCCGCGGCAGTCCTCGCCGTCACTGACCACACCGTCCCCGCTGGGATCACTGACCCCCATCCGATCACCAGCGATAGCGCGAGAAACAACGACGACGTGGAGTGGACGGGATATGGACGAGAACATTGAGAACCCAGAGAAGTTCTGGGAGGACCTGTACGCCGGGCGCGCAGCGCGGCCGCTGGACAGCGGACCGAACGCGGTGCTGGCCGCGATCATGACCGGGCTGGGCCTGCCGGCTGGTGATGCATTGGATCTTGGCTGCGCTGAGGGTGCGGATGCTGTTTGGCTGGGCCAACTCGGCTGGAATGTCACGGGTGTGGACGTCTCGGAGACGGCACTAGAACGCGCCCGCGCCCGCGCTGAGCACGCTGGCTTGGGCGGACGGATCCGCACCGAACGGCACGACCTGGGTGGTTCTTTTCCGACCGGACACTTCGACTTGGTCAACGCCCAGTACCTGCAGACCCCGCTGACCTTTCCCCGCGCCCGGGTCCTGAGGCAGGCCGCTGCCGCCGTGCGTCCCGGTGGGCTGCTCCTGATCGTCGATCATGCATCAGTGGCACCCTGGTCCTGGAACCGCGGTCTGGATGCCGTGTTCCCCACACCTCGAGAAACTTTGGCCACTCTCGACTTGCACCCCGGCGACTGGATCGAGCACCGCGTCGAAGCCGCCACACGCCAGGCCATCGGCCCCGGCGGCCAACGCGCCACAGTCACCGACAACGTGATGGCTCTCCACCGGCGCGCTCATGAAACTGGCGAGGCGACGCGGGCGCGAGGCAGCCACGTTGTGCCACGCTCAAGAACGCACTGAGCGCTCCGGATGCGCTCGTCGTACGCACTCAGTCCAGCATGGCGGCGATGAGTCCGGCGACGTGTGCCTCAGCCTCGCGGAGAAGGTTCCTCCCGCTGCCCCGTGCGCCCTCGGACGCCGCGCCCTATCGCGAACGTCAGAGCGGTGTGCGCGTCTCGGGCTGTTCGCTGGTCCGGCGGTAGCGGATGTGCGTGGCCAGCGGCGAATGCAGCACCTCGACGGGTTCGAACCCGAATGATGTACTGCCGTCAAAGATCCGTTCGCCAGACCCGAGCAGTATTGGGGCGATGTCGAGCGTGAGCTCATCAATGACCCCGGCGGCGAGCGCTTGTCGAACGGTCGAGGCACCCCCGCGATATCGACGTCCTCCTCGCCGGCCGTCGCACGCGCCTGCGCATACGCCGCGTCGAAGCCGTCAGTCACGAAGTAGAAGGTCGTTCCGCCGTCCATCTCGATCGGCTCGTGAGCGTGATGAGTGAGCACGAACACGGGTGCGTGATACGGCGGCTCGGCCCCCCACCATCCGCGCCAGTCACCCTCCCACTCGCCGCGGATCGGCCCGAACATGTTGCGGCCCATCACATAAGCGCCGCGCGGGCGCATGAGCCAGCCGGTCGCGATCTCGTCGGCCTCGTTGGCACGCTGGTCGCCGATATGCCAGCCGTGCAGCTCGAGTCCGCGCTGCCCGATCGGGTGCTCACGACTCTGGTGGGGCCCGGCGACAAAGCCGTCGAGCGAGATCGACATGTGGCAGGTGGTGTCCGGCATCAGCGACCCTCCGAGGTTGGTTGCGAGTGACACGTGGTGCATCGAAACCTATCCGACACCGCCCGCGAGCCGCAACGTGCGATGTGTTGATGCGCCGAGCACATCGTCACTTCCCCGTTGCAGGTTGGAGTGCGATCCTCGAACTGGAGGGCTGAGGAGGAACGTCATGAACCTAGAAGGAGAACCGGTTCCATTCACGGGCGAGGACTACGCCGCTCGGATGGAGCGCGTGGTCGTCGACGCGCGCGAGGCAGGGCTCGACGGCATCGTGGTGATGCCCGGGCCAGATCTCGTCTGGCTCACCGGCTACCAGCCCCCGGCCATCACCGAGCGACTGACCATGCTCACGCTCGCGCCCGACCAGCCCGCGACCTTGCTCGTGCCGATTCTGGAGCGGGCCGACGCCGAGACGGCCGCCGGGGCGCCCGGCCTCACGATCGAGGATTGGTCTGATGGGATGAATCCGTTCGAGACGGCCGCACGCCTGCTGCGGTCGAACGGGCGGTTCGGCATCTCGGACTCGGCCTGGGCGATGCACCTGCTCGGGCTGCAGGAAGCCCTGCCGAACACCCGCTACCGATCTCTGAGCCAAAGCCTGCCGATGATGCGTGCGGTCAAGGATGTCGAGGAACTGAGTCGGCTTGCGTTGGCCGGCGCCGCCGCGGACGCGACGTTCTACGAGATCGTGAAGGTGCGCTTCGCCGGCCGACGCGAATCAGACGTGGCCGCCGATGTGGCCCGACTCCTACGCGACTTCGGGCACGAGCAGGTCGACTTCACCATTGTCGGCTCGGGACCCAACGGGGCACATCCTCACCATGAGGCCGGCGAGCGCGTGATTCAGGTGGGCGATGCGGTCGTACTGGACTTCGGTGGCCTGATGCACGGCTATGGCTCGGACACCACCCGCACGGTGTGCGTCGGCGAGTCCTCCGGCGAGCAGCGGGACGTGCATGAGATCGTGCGGAACGCCCAGCAGGCTGCCTTCGATGCCGTCGCACCGGGGGTGAGCTGCCAAGAGATCGACCGGGTCGCCCGGGCCCTGATCACGGAGGCAGGATACGGCACGGAATTCGTTCACCGCACCGGTCACGGAATCGGTGTCACCACACATGAGCCGCCCTACCTGGTCGAGGGCGAGGAGCAGGAACTACGCCCCGGAATGTGCTTCTCCATCGAGCCGGGCATCTATCTGCCCGGCCGCTTCGGCGTGCGCATCGAAGACATCGTCACGGTCACCGAGACCGGCGGGGAGCGGTTCAACAACAGCGACCGCACGCTCCGCCTCGTCGAATAGGCATCAACGAAGGCGAATTGGCTTCAGCGAAAGAGAATTGTGACAGTACTCGTGTGGGCGTGTTTCTCCGCCGGGGCGGTCGCGCTGTTCTCAGTGTTCACGCTGGGCTATGCAGCACCGACGAACGCCGGCAACACGGTGTTGGTCTACGCGGCTGCGATCACCGGATTGATCGTCATCGCCCTGCAGATCGGGTACCTGCCCACCCTGTACGCCGCTTTCAACCGACGCGAAGCGGAGGTCACACTTCTGGTGTCGCGGGCCGGCTCGCCGTCGTGAGGTCCCGAGCTTCTCGTTCGTACGCGATTTGGCATGGAAGCCCACAACAGCACCACAGAGCTGGGCGAGTTCTACGAACGGTGGGAGCGGTGGGCTGCCGACGTGGCCGAGTCCCACAGCACCTACCTCACCCTGGTGTGGCTGCGTTCGCCGGCACCGCAGTCGAACTGGCTCATTTCGCTGCTCAGCGTGATGGATGCGGCTGCGTTACAACTTTCCGTGAGTCCGCGGTCGGCCCCGCATATCCGTGCGCGACTCGTGCTTCGAATGGGGTTCAACTGTCTGAACCAAGTAGCGCGGGCCGTTCATATTCCCGTCGACGAGGATGCCGATCCCGATTCCCCCATCGACGTGACGTTTGAAGACTTTCAAGCGGCCATCGAACTTCTGCGAACCGTCGATTTTCCGATCGAGGTGACAGCGGAACAGGCCTGGACCCACTACCGGGGCTGGCGCGTCAACTACGAAAAGGTGGCGTACGCTCTCGCCTACGCAATTGACGCGCCGCCCGCGTTGTGGAGTGGCCCCCGTCGATTCGCGTCCGAACCCGTCTGAGAGACAGGCATCCACCCGCCCCTTCCGCCCCCAAGCTGGAGGCACGATACCCCGGCAGGGAAAACTGGGGCGAGCGCTACTTCGGCTCGGTCAGGTCGATCACTCGCGACTTCGCGTCGGCCTTCACCAGTTCGATTCCCTTGAGGGCCGCGGCTTTCGTCTGATAGCTCTCGGATGTGACGAGCACCTCGCCGTTATGTGCTTTGAGCGTGAAGATGTACCCACCGGATCGGTCGGCCTTCAATTCATATTTACCTGACATGGCTCACTCTCTTCGTCGTGTCGTCGAGATGGAACTTCGCCGGCGCAGACGCCGATGGCCAAACCCTACCGCGCCGGGATGCTCCAAGTCGGTCAGTACTTCTTGCCGGGGTTCAGGATGCCATTCGGATCGAAGATCCTCTTGATCTGCCGCTGCACCTCGCGCAGGCGCACTGGCAGTTCGCCGTCGAGCGATGCGAGCTTCTCGATTCCGACGCCGTGCTCACCGGTCATCGTGCCGCCCAGCTCCTGGGCGATCTCGGAGATGCGCTGATAAGCCGAATGTGCGGCCGCGACCTGCGCCGCGTCGGCCGCATCAAACGCGACGACCGGGTGAAGGTTTCCGTCGCCGACATGCCCACCGACGCCGACGATAACGCCGAACTCATCCCCCAGCGCGCCGAGACGCTCCACCATTTCGAGCAGGCGGGAGCGCGGCACGCTTGCGTCACCGTTGAGGGAGCTGCCACGCAGCGCGCGCATCGCCGGAAAGAGGAGACGCCGGGCGGCCAGCAGACCGTCAAGATCGGCCGGATCGTCGGCGCGGTGCACACTCAACGCGCCGTGCTCACGGAAGATCGCTTCGAAAGCGTCGAGGTCGGCGTCGGCTCCGCTGGCCGAGTCGGTGATCGCGAGCAGCCACGATTTGGCTCCAGAAGGAATTCCCGCATCGGGCTGGTAGTCGCTGACCGCGTCGAGCACGATGGCGTCGAGCAATTCCAACGTCGACGGGGTATGAACGCCGGCTGCGACGGCGTTCGCCGCGGCGACACCCGCGGTGAGACTCGGGAAGACGGCGCAGACCCCGCGCGATGGCCCCGGGGCCGGAAGCAGGGTAAGCGTCGCCTCGGTAACGACCGCGAGCGTGCCCTCGCTGCCGACCACGAGCGCCGTCAGGTCGAGACCGGCGACGCCCTTGATGGTGTCGGGCCGGGTGCGCACGATACTGCCGTCGGCGAGCACAAGCTCAAGCGACCGGACGGCATCCCGGGTGACGCCGTACTTGATGCAGCGCATCCCCCCGGCGTTCGTCGCCACGGTTCCGCCGACGGTGGCCAGCGCCGCTGAGGCCGGGTCGGGGGCGTAAAACAGCCCCACGTCGTGCGCTGCCTGCGCCAGATCGGCCACGATGACGCCGGGCTGCACGACGGCGACACGGTTGTCGACATCGATCCGCAGGATGCGGTTCATGCCGGTGAGATCTAAAAGGAGAGCCCCCGCGACCGCGTTCGCCGCCCCGGCGAGGCCGCTGAGTGCGCCCTGCGGCACAACCGGCACCCCGGCCGCATCGGCGGCGCGGAGCACCACGGCGACCTCTTCGGTCGTGCGTGGCCGCACGACGGCCCGGGCCACCCCGAGTGCTGCAGCCCCGGAGGCGTCGATGCTGCGAGCAAGCACAGCGGCATCCGTCGCGTCGATCGCGCCGTCGGGCAGAGCCGAACGCAGTGTGTCGAGAATGTCGCCGCTGGTCATGTGTCTCCCTCGTACTGAATGTACAGCCCTGCGTTGTTGTCGCTCAGGTGGGCGAGTGCGTTCTCGTTCTTCTCTACTAACCTGGAGCGCATGGCCAGAAGCATTGCAACCTCCACCGTCGTCGACCGCGACGGCATGCTCGACTTCGTTCGCCCTCGACACCGGATGCTGCTGGCCACCACCCGCACGGACGGCCGTCCGCAGATGTCACCGGTCGCCGGCGGCGTGGACGCCGCGGGCCGGATCGTGATCTCGTCGTACCCGGCGCGCGCCAAGACGCGCAACGCCGAGCGCGACTCCCGGGCATCCGTTCTGGTGCTCTCGGACGACTGGGACGGCGGCTGGATCCAGGTGGACGGCGACGCCGAGGTTCTGCACATGCCGGAGGCGGCCGACGGCCTCGTCGAGTACTTTCGCAGTATTTCTGGTGAGCATCCGGACTGGAACGAATACCGCGAAGCGATGGCGTTGCAAGACAAGTCATTGATTCGCCTCACGCCGACCCGGTGGAGCCCCGTCGGAACAGGTGGCTTCCCGGCGGATGTCGCGGCCCGACTCGACGCCAAATAGAACGACCGTCGGCTGCCAATCATGCCCTCCCCGACGCCCGAACCTCGCGCCGTCTATTCGAGTGATGGGCTGAAGCTCGCCACCTACGAGTTCGGCGATCCGTCGTCCCCCACCGTGCTGCTGATGCATGGCTTCGCCTCCAGTGCGCTGGCCAATTGGCAGGCCACGGGCTGGACCCGCGACCTCACCCGGGCCGGTTATCACGTGTTGGCCGTTGACCAGCGTGGGCACGGCGCCAGCGACAAACCGCACGACCCGTCGGCGTATTCCTTGGAGCTTCTCGCCGACGATGTGCTGCAGGTGCTCGACGCCTACCTGCTCGATGAGGTCTTCTCTGTCGGCTATTCGCTCGGCGCTCGCGTGGGATGGCGGGCGGCGCGCGAGTATCCGGACCGCATTTCTCGGGCCGTGCTCGGCGGCATCCCGGACGGCGACCCGCTGAAGCGATTCCACATTCAGGATGCGCGCGATTACGTCGAGCACGAGGTGCCCGTGCGGGACCGGCTCACCGGCGCATACCTGCAGATGGCACAGAGCGTGCCCGGCAACGACCTCAACGCACTCATCGCGCTCGTGGAGGGAATGCGCAACGGCGAGCAGCCGGGCGTCGACAACGCGCCGGCCCAGCCGCTCTTGTTCGCGACCGGAAGCGAGGACCGCATCCTCGATGCTTCACGGGCGCTGGCCCGGCTCGTTGCGGATGCCCGGTTCTTCGAGATTCCCGGCCGCAACCATTTCAACGCACCCACGTCACGCGCCTTCCGGGATGCGGCCGTCGCGTTCCTCGGCGAGGTCAGCGAGCAGACGCTGGTGTGAGGCTCCGGAAAACCACGAACGGGTTAGTGTGCCTCGGCTCTCGCCAACGCATCGCCGTCGAGCCGAAACGTGCTCCACCCATCCATCGACACTGCCCCGATCGAACGGTAGAAGCCGATTGCGGGCTCGTTCCAGTCCAAAACGGCCCACTCGAGGCGCTTGTAACCGCGCTCCACACAGATTTCGGCCAGGCGCAGCAGGAGCGCCTTGCCGTGTCCGCTCCCCCGGTAGCCGGGTCGCACATAGAGGTCTTCCAGGTGGATTCCGTGCACGCCCTCCCAGGTCGAAAAGGTGAGATACCAGAGCGCCATGCCGGCCAGCGTGGGTGATCCCTCGGCATCCGCTTCACCGTCGACGACGATCGCAAAGACCATTGGGTTCTCGCCGAACAGCGCAGCGCGCAGGCTATCTTCGGTGGTCACGACGGCATCTGGCTCCTTCTCGTACACCGCCAGTTCGACGATCAGACGAAGAATTTCGGGGATGTCGGAGGGAACGGCGGCGCGGATCGGACTCATGCCCCCAGGTTACGGGGCAGGTCGGCCTCGAGAGCGCCGCCTCCGTGTGGCGGGCCTCCCCCTGCTATCGCAGAGGCTTCGTGAGCGCCACGTGAAAGCCCGGGCTTTCTGTGCAGGTGGATCTGTCAATAGACTGCGGCGCATGTATCTCGTCGTCTCAGTCATCAGCATGCTGCTGTTCATCGGTGCCCTGATCGACATCATCATTCGGCCCAGCGACCAGGTGCGATACCTCCCGAAAGTCGTTTGGGTGCTCATCGTCATCTTTCTGCCCTTCATCGGGAGCATCCTGTGGTTTGCTTTGGGGCGCGAATACAGCGCCGCACCGCGCCTCGGCACGATCATGCTTCCGCGCCGCGACGCAACCGCGCCCGAGCCGTTTGAGTGGCGAGCCGGTGCCGGTGCCGGCCGCGTCCCGAGAACCACCGAAGAAGAGTTGGCAGCTCTCGATCGCGAGATCGAGCTTCACGACCAGGCCGAACGCATCAAACGCCTGGAGGCCGAACTCGACAAGAGACGCAGCACCGGCGATTGATCCATGAGCCTCAACGAATGAAGACGATGCGACGGGGCGACTGGATTCTGACGGGTATCACTGCGTGTGCACTGGCGGCGTCGCTGACGGGCTGCTCTCCGTCGCAGGATTTTCCGAGCACGTCAGTTCCGGTGGCGTCGGTGGCACCGCCCATCGAGCCCGCGATCGTCAGCTGCAACACGTTGCTTCCCGCGTCGGCCGCTGCGACCGCGCTGTCGGTTGAGGCGTCGGTACTGTCGCCGCGGGCCGACGACGTGTTCCCGGCCGGTGTCGACCGGCCCGAGTGGGCAGTCATCGCCGACATGCAGACCGCTGCAGGGCGGGCCAGCGGCATGTTGACCTGCGGCTGGGTGGCTGATCCGGACGCTGGTCCGAAAGCCTCAGGAGTGAGAGTCTCAGTGCTTCCCGGTGCCGCGGCAGAATTCGCCGCCATCGAACCAGACGTTGACGACGGCCTCAACGATTTCGCTCCCGCCGACGTGGGTGAGGTTGGCTTTGTCGCCTGTCGTGGCGGCGAGGCTGACCAGTGCCGGGTTGAAGCCATCGCCGGGGACACGTGGATCTCACTGACAGTCTCACCGGCACCGGCCGATCCGACGAGGACTCTCGATCTGGCCCGGGCGGTTGCCCGTCAGGTGCAGGGGATGGCTGCGCCGACCATTCGTCCCGCCCGAACCGAGTGCTCGGCGGCACTCAGCTCAGAGGTCTTGGCAAACGTCGCCGGGATCACGGACCCGCAGATGTATGACGCCCTCACGATTCCCGCGCGGGAAGCCGGAATTACGACCGCTGCGTCACGCCACGGCGGACTCATCTCGTGCAGCTGGACATCGGGCGACCCCGGCACGTCGGGCAGCGTCAGCCTGATGGCACTGCCGATGGTGGCCATCTCGTCGCCGAACCCTCCACTCACGATGCCGGCAACTCCGGTCATGCACGCCATCGCCGGGGTCGGCGACTCAGCAGGTGCCGGGTGCGGGCCCGACTCATGCGTGCTCATCGCCGCCGACGCGACGATGCTGGTGCGATTGACGTCGACCGAGGTGAGTGACACCACCATCGCCGCGCTCACTCAATTGGCGATCATCGCGTTGCCCAGCCTGAGCGCGGCCCGCTAGCTGTACTGCCCAGCTCGCTAAGCAACCATGCTCTCCGCGAGCAGGGCGTCGATCTGACCCATTGCGAGCGTCATTCCCTCCTGCATCCCCATCTCGATCAGCTGTTCGAGTTGCTCGACGCTGGTGAACGTCGAGACCGTCGTCATGCGGGTCTTACCACCCTGCTCCTCAAGCGTCACGCTGCCGCGGACCTCCGGCATGATGTTGTCGGGTTCGCCATCCTCGCCGGCGAATCCGTCGGTGAATTCGAAGCGGTGCGGAGCCTCGACCACGGTGTTCTCCCACCAGCCCCGTGCCTTCTCGCCGTTCGGCCCGGTCATGTAGTACCGGGAGCTGCCGCCCGCATAGAACTCGTGGCGCACGAACGTCGCCGGCCATGTTGGCGGCCCCCACCAGCGCTCGAGCTGGCGCGGGTCTTCCCAGACCTGCCATACTCGCGCGGCATCGGCGTCGAACTCGGCGACGAAGGTGAGGGTCAGCGCCTCAACATCCTTTTCTGAACTGATGACTGTCATAATTTTGTTCCTTTCGTGTTCTGACCCGGCTCCGGGCGTGCGACTTCGGATGCCGATGCGGATGCGGATGCCGGTACCGGCAGCGGCTCGGCGAGGATGTCGGTGATGCGGGCTGCGCGACCGCGCCAGATCTCTTCGTAGGCGTCCAGCAGCACCGCCGCGCGACGCAGGGTGACCGGGTTGCCGCGCACGATCTGCTCTCTCCCCCGTCGTTCCTTGGTGACGAGTGCCGCGCGTTCCAACACGGCCACGTGCTTCTGCACGGCCGCGAAGCTCATGGCATAGCGCGTGGCGAGCATCGAGACCGACTGCTCGAGGGTCATCGCCTGCGCGATGATGTCGCGCCTGGTCGCATCCGCCAGAGCCTGGAAAATGCGATCAACCTCGGTGTCGCTCAATTCTGATACAACCATTTGGTTGTAGATTACGTGAGGGAAGACAGGAATGCAAGGGTGAGCACCAACACATCGTTCGCGAAATACCCCAGATCGCCCCATGACGCGCTCCCACGGGGCGATCTGGGGCAACTCGCGAGCATTCAACCATTACAAGAGCGCTCGACAGGAGCGAGCGAGGAATGTATCTTCAGATTGATACAAGATATCGGTCGATTCTGAACGAATGGCGGGGCAGATGGACGATCTCATGCGCACGGTGCTTCTGCGGCTGCCCTTCGCCACCTCGGTGATTGTGCCGCTCGGATTCCTCTGGCACTACTGGCGCCGCGCCAACGCTTTCGTTCCCCGAGCCGCGTCGTCGCCGTGGGCCCGCATCGTGCGGCGTCATGTCTGGTTCACACGCACGGCGAGCGCCGTCGCATTCGGAGCCGTCGCCGCGATGCTTCTCGATCTCGGCGCCTTCGGCCGAGACTACGACGGCTGGAGCTCGTTTCTCATTCCTCTCACGCTGGCTATCGTCTGCATTGGCGCCCTCGCCTGCCTGTCTGCCGCAGAACCTCGCGGCCTGGCTGGTGCAGCAGGTCACCTCGACCTGACCACGCGTTCTCTCTGGTCATTCGGTCGCCGCTTCGCGTTCGCCAGCTGGATCCTGGTGGCCGTCCTGCTCTTAGTTACCCTCCTGCTCGCTGGGCTGGCCTCCAGCACCGACGATGACGGACGCTACTCACGTCTGACAATCACGCTAGGAACAATGGCCGCAGCGAGCACCACCTTTCCCGGCTGGTATTTCGGCGTGCCGGTCTTTATCGGTGTCGCGCTGCTGACCGCTGTCACCGGTCTCGCGCTCTGGGCCGGCGCACGGCCGTCCCTCGCCGTCGACCCGGCGGAGCGCACCCTCGACGTCTGGCTCCGCCGCTTGCACACGCGCACCGTGCTGACACTCGGCGGCGGTGCACTTACCCTCACTCTCGCCTGGATGCTGATCTCAATCGGCGGGGCGGGCACCATGGCCTACAGTGCACCCGCCGGAAACCTCGGCACCATCACGGTCGGCTCGCCACTCGCCGCAGTGGCGGTACCACTCACGGTGCTCGGCTTGATTCTGCAGGGCATCGGAGTCGCACTCCTCCTGCTCCCTCTTCTGACCAAACAACCACAACTCCTCCTCCGCGACGAGGCAACATCGCCACCGGAGCCCCCTGATGCGACTGACGGAGTCCGCGCCACAGCGCTGCGGAGCTGATCGTGTCGGGCATCACGCTGGGTAGCCTCGGACTGCCCTCCGAGCAGATCTACCACCAGGTGCGCGCCATCATCATTTCCGGCAGCCTCGGCACCGGGGAAAAGCTTCCTTCCGTGCGGCAGCTGGCCCGCGACCTCCACGTCGCCGCGGGCACCGTCGCGAAGGCCTACAAACTCCTCGAACAGGAAGGCCTTGTCATCACTCGCGCTGGGGGCGGAACCCGGGTCAGCAGTGCCGTCTCTGCGCCACCGACGGTAGTGGTGCAGGCTGCGCGCGCACTCGCCGCGTTAGCCTCCGCTCACGGCGTCAGTCTCGACGAGACACTAAGCGCGCTGCAGGCGTCCTGGATCGACGGCGGCGCGAACGGTTCGCCGCGCGCGGCACCACCCGAAGCGGACGGCGTCAGCGCAGAGTGACCGAGACCAGAAGGTGCGGCTCCTGCTGGCCCGCCCAGGTGCCGGTCAGCACCGCCGTCGCCTCGGGTGCAGCGCCACCCTCCGCACCCGGCAGCCGCATCACGACGAGACGCAGCGCATCCGTTTCGACCACCGTCGACTCCGTCGCCTGCTCGGTCGACACCGCCTCGATGTGCGGCATCGTCACAACGGATGCGCCGGGCTCGCCGCTCCCGCTGACCGTCGCGGTGGAGGGACGCAGCACCTTCACCCCGTCAACATCGTGGAATTGCTCGGCTTCGTGCCCGCCGGTGAGGGCAGCACGTGCAACCGCCGCCAGGTAGACGGGATCCCCCGTCGCGTCGTACACCCACCGTTCGCCGAGCACCGAATGCGTCATGGTGGTAATGAGCCAGGCTTCCGCACCAGCAAGCGGGGCCCCGCGGTAGGTGAGCGGAATCTGCAGCACCGGTCCGTCGCCGGCCCGCACCAACAGCGTTTCGATGCCCACCTCACCCGCGGGATCATCGAAGCGGTACGACGCCACCAGCGAGAATTCTGCGCCACTGTCACCGGGGAACCACAGCTGCGTGGGCGCCCACGTCGTCACCAGTTGCAGCTTGGTGGGCGAAATCTCTGCGTGATAGATGAATGCCATGCCCTTGATCGTAGACGGGCGCCATCCGCTCGGAACTGACGCACGCACGATGCACCCAGTGAAGCTTTGTAGACTCGTCACGGCCCACAGGCCGAGCCGCCCCCTTGAGAGGACAGCAGTAATGAGCCTGATCAGGCTGAACGATGTCAGCATTCGATTCGAGAACACCCAGATTTTGCGCGAGGCGTTCTTTCGCCTCGAACCTGGCGATCGGGTGGGGTTGATCGGTAAGAACGGGTCCGGCAAGTCGACGCTGCTGAAGCTCGTACTCGAGCAGGTTCTCCCCGACACCGGCACCGTCTCGGTCGACCCCGACACGAAGATCAGCTACTTCTCGCAGTTCTCCGAATTGGACGGCACCGCAACGATCACCGAGGTTCTCGACGACCTCTTCGTCGAGATCAAGGCGATTGAAGCCGAGCTGGCCTCGATCGACGCGAGCATCGCCGTCGTCGCGATGGATCCGAACGGCGGGGCCGAACTCGACCGGCTCATTGCGCGCCAGGCCGAGCTGTTCGAAGAGATGGATCGACTGGACGGCTGGGACTATCCGCGCCGCATCGACACCGCGCTGACCACGCTGGGCTTCAATGAGGCCCACCGCGTCTGCGCCATCGACGAACTCTCGGGCGGCTGGCGCAACCGCGCCGCACTGGCCAAGATTCTGCTCGAAAACCCCGCTGTGCTGCTACTCGACGAGCCCACCAACTTTCTCGACGTGGCTGGCGTCGAATGGCTCGAATCGTGGTTCCGTGACTTCCGCGGCGCTGCGATCATCGTCTCGCACGACCGCAAATTTTTGGATGCCGTCGTCACGCGCATCATCGAGGTCGAGAACTTCCACCTGCACGAGTACCCGGGCAACTTCGGCGAGTACATCGTGCAGAAGCAGTTTCGGCTCAAGACGCTCGCGACCCAGTTCGAGCACGAATCCGAGTTGCTGGCCTTCGAATCCGAGGGTATCGCCGACCGCCGCGAAGCCACAAAGTCGGCGAGCCGCAAGCTGGACGGCCAGCTGGCGAAGATCAAAAAGCAGCGCGCGCCTCGCCCGGTCGACCAGATCATTACCGAGATTTACCGTTCACTGCACGTCAAAGATGTGCTCTGCCGCGTCGAGGGACTCAGTAAAAGCTTCGGCGAGAAGACCCTGTTCGACGACCTGAGTTTCGAGGTCCGGCGCGGCAACCGCATCGTGGTGCTGGGCTCGAACGGCAGCGGTAAGTCCACCCTGCTCAAAGTCTTGACCGGCGAGGAGCAGGCGGATTCCGGCAAGGCCACCTGGGCGCCGGGCGCCGGCGTCGTCTCGTACAACCAGGTACTCGATGAACTCGATCCGGACGACACCGTGTCACACTCGGTCAACGCGATGCCGGGCAGCCTGGCCTTCACCGCAACGCGCAAGTCGGTGAACCGGTTCCTGACGATGTTCCAGTTCAGTGAGGCCGACCTCAAACAGAAGATCGGCAACCTCTCGGGCGGCCAGCGTGCCCGCGTGGCGATGGCCCAGTGCCTGCTCTCTGGCGCATCCGTTCTGCTGCTCGACGAGCCCACCAACCACCTCGATATGTCGAGCACCCAGGTGATGGAGCGCGCCCTGCTGCACTTCCCCGGTGCCGTGATCGTGGTCAGCCACGACCGGTTCTTCACCGAGAAGATCGCCAATCGCCATTTGGTGTTCGGCAGTGCCACGGCCCAGGCGGGCGAGATCGAGATGCGCGTCGCCTAAGCACCGCCCAGCGGGAGCGTGGCGAGCACGGTCCGGCCAGTCGGGTCGGCGCGGGCGGCCATGTCGACGATCGCAAGCTGCGTCAGCGTGAACTCGTCGCCCGGCTGCGCCCTGGCCGCACGCTTGTGCGTGATGTGCGGCCGAAACCCTGGTGCGGTGAAGGCCGACTCCTCCGGTAACGATGCCAACGGTTGCACGGCCCGCACGAGCGCGGTCCGCAGGCCCACCAACTGCTGATTCGGGGCGACGACGGTGACCGGCACGTCGTGACGACGACCGAAAAGTTCCTCCCGAGCGGCAACGATGGTGATCGCCGGCTGGGTCGCCGCGACGGATGCGAGCGCGCGCTGGATCTCAACGGCCGCGGCATCCGTGCGAAAGGGTGCCAGCACCGTGATGTGTAGCGGCCAGCTGTGCACCGCGAAGCTGTCGCCCACCTGAAGCGGGGCGAGTGGGAGCACGATGACGAGCCGCGACGGATGCATCGGCTGGAACAGGGGCCGATCGGGCATCCGCATTCCTCTCGCTCGGTGCCGGGTGGTGCAGCCGATTTTATCGGCGTGCTCGCCCTCTCGCGTGCGACCAGGATCCACTAGGCTCCATGGGTGAATCAACCTGCACTCACCGCTCTCGCCACGCTCGCGGCAGCCGCCGTGCTCTGCGCGCTGGCAGCCTGCAGCTCGAACGGTGCCTCGACAACCGCAGACCACTCAGCGTCGACGATCGTATTACCGCCGGCCGGTGCCGTGGCGGACTATCAGCTCGGCGGTTCGTACGAGCCCTCACCCGATGTGCGCACCGTCACGCGCGAGAGCACCGACCAGCCCGTCCCGGACATGTACTCGATTTGCTACGTGAACGGCTTTCAGAGCCAGCCCGGCGAACATTGGCCGCTCAGCCTGCTCCTCACGGACTCCGCTGGCGCACCGATGGCCGATCCGGGATGGCCGGACGAATATTTCTTCGATATCTCCACCGCCGACAATCGAACCGATCTCGCGCAGCGGTTGACGACGTCAATTGAGCGGTGCGCGAGCTCAGGTTTTCAGGCGGTCGAGTTCGACAACCTCGATTCCTACACCCGCACGGGAGGGGCACTGAGCCGGGCGGATGCCGTCAACTTCGCCGCGCTCCTGGTCGACGCGGCGCATGACCGCGGTCTGGCGGCCGGACAGAAGAACGCGCCCGATCTCGCGCACCAGGGTGCGACGAGCATCGGCTTCGACTTCGTCGTCTCCGAAGAGTGTTTTCGGTACACCGAGTGCGAGAGTTATACCCGTGCCTACGGCGCCAACGTCATCGATATCGAATATGTCGATGACCTACTCGGCACCATCGCCGATGTCTCTGCCAGCCCCGGTCGGCTCGCCTACGCCGTGCCGTCGGGCGCGAGCTCCGCGGAACCCGTTCGCGAGTTGCGCTGGCTGAGGGCGAGTAGCGGGAACAGCAGCACCGAGAGCATCCCGGCGCCGACCAATGCTGCGGCGGTACCCGACGACAGCAGCGCGTGATCGACACCAATCTGAGTCACCGCGACGATGATCGGCAGACCCGTGGCGCTGAACAGCACGATCGCACGTCGGTCGGCCCGCGTGGCGCCAATCGGGGCCGCAAAAAGCCCGGGCAAACCGCGCACGAGCAGCAGCAAAACAAGAAAGATCGGCACGAGCAACAGCACACTCGGCGAGGCGAGCAGAGCCGTGAGGTCGAATGTGACACCGGTGTTCACAAAAAAGATCGGCACCACAAACCCGAACGCGAGAGCATCGAGCTTCATCTCGACCACATGCCGGTCCTTCGGTGTTGCCCCCGACAGCAGCACGCGCCACAGCACGCCGGCCGCAAACGCACCGAGAAGCATGTCCAGGCCCAGAATCATGCTGAGTGCCACGAGCACGGCCAGAATCAGAATCACGAACCGAATCGCAAACTGCCCGCTTGAATGCAACGTGGCCGTGACCAGCCGGTGCACCCATCGGTGTTCGCCTCGCGACGCCAGCCAGATTGCAGCCACGGCGATCACGGCGAAAACAACCAGCACCAGTGCCGCCGGGCCTGGATTGCGCCCGCTGAGAAACAGTGAGATAGCAAGCAGCGGACCAAACTCGCCAGCCGCCCCGATCGCGGTGACCGCGACGCCGAACGGAGTCTTCAACTCCCCCTCGTCACGAAGCACGGGCAGGAGCGTTCCGAGCGCAGTGGAACTGAGCGCAATTCCGATGAAGACGCCGGCCGTGGGGTTCGGGGCCAGCACAATTCCGAGAATGATGCCGGCCGCCAGTGAGAGAAGCCACCCGAGGCCGGCCCGACGCAGCGGCCGCCCTGCGACCGCGGCGAAGTTGATCTCGCTTCCGGCCATGAAGAAGAGCATGGCCAGGCCCAGGTCGGCCAGAGTCGAGGTGAAGGCGGTAGGGGTCACCCAGCCGAGCAGACTGGGGCCAGCCACGATTCCGAGCACAATCTCGAAGACGACAACGGGAATCCTGATCAGACGCCCGACCTGGCTGGCGAGAATCGGCGCAAGAAACGCCAGCAGCGGGATCATCACCCACGTCATCGGCAGTTCTGTCATGGCCCCCTCCCCGACACAGTGTGCCAGAGGTCGCCCGTCACGTGCATCGCCGACGGATGCCGCATGTGCCAGAGCTGCGCCCGGCGGTACCATTCGAAGCGTGAACGACGAGCACCCCGACGCGCGCGACGAGGAACAGACTGTCGCGTCAGTGCGCCGTATTCTGACGATTACCGCCGAGCGACTCCGGTCGACCGACGCACACGACGAGGCGCTCGCCCAATTCGTTGCGCCCCGGCGTGTGCTGCTTGTCTTCACGAAGGATGCCGTGCTCCTCCCGGTCGGTCGCGTATGGCGGCTCGGCGTATTTCTGCTCGCTCCGAACGGCACCCTCTACGCAACCGGGTCAACAACGCGAGCTGTCGCGCCCGGTTATCCGGGCTTCCAATCGGTGTCGAGCGAGAACCGCCGTGACTACCGGGCCGCAGCATTCCGTGGCCCCTTCGCGCGCGGGGAGACGGTGAATTTCGGTGCGTCCGAGGTCGATCTGGCGCCATCGGCACTGCGCACATCAACCGGGCCGCTCTTTCTGCGCGACGAGCGTGCTCTCGTACGTTGGACGGTCACGGCCAGCGACGACTCGGCCGTCGACCTCGAGCAGTATCTGTCCGACCGCGTCGGCCTTCTGCTCGAGCGACCAGCCGAATCCTAAACGCACAGTTGGGCGATAAGCAGAGCGACTACGCTTTTCGCGTGCCCCTCTCGCCCGCTTCGCTTCGCATCGCCCTCGTTTCCCTCCATACTTCGCCCGGCGCCGAGCCCGGATCCGGTGACGCCGGCGGCATGAACGTCGTCGTGCGGCATCAGGCCGAGGCCCTGGGCGCGCTCGGTCACACCGTCGAGGTGCTCACCCGGCGCGTCAATCCGGCGGGGCCCGATTCCGAGCCGCTGGCTCCCGGCGTGACGTTACGCTTTCTCACTGCCGGCCCTGCGGCATCCATCGCCAAAGGCCAACACGAGAACTACATCGAGGAGTTTCGGATGCGGCTGGCTGAGCTGGGCCCCTACGACATCATTCATTCCCACCACTGGTTTTCAGGCATGGCGGCGCTGCCGCTCGCCCGTGAGCGCGGCATCCCGCACGTTCAAAGCTTCCACAGCATTGCGGCCGATCCGTCGACGCCGCTGTCGGAGGGCGAGCGCCCGGAATCTCGGGGGCGTCTGGCCGGCGAGGCCTGGCTGGCCCGGGAATCCGACCGCGTGGTGGCGATCAGCAACGCCGAAGCCGACACGGTTCTGCACCGGCTCGGTGGCCGAGCCGACCGCATTTCGGTCGTCTTTCCCGGCGTCGACGGAGTGCTGTTCCACCCGGTCACAGCAGCGCGATCCACAGCCGATTCGCCTGCAGATTCACCTGCCGATCGACCAGCCGATCCACCTGCCGATTCGACTACTGACCCCGGTTACGCGATCGTCGCGGCCCGTTTACAGCCCTTGAAGGGACTCGATTTGGCGATCGAGGCCATCGCCGAGGTCCCCGCCGAGATTCGTCCGCGACTGGTGATCTCGGGCGACGCGTCCGCCGACTTCGCCGGGTACATCGACGAGTTGCACGCGCTCGCGGCCCGACGCGGCATCGAGGGCGGCATCCGGTTCGTCGGCCCGCAATCGCGCGAGCACCTGGCGACTTTGCTGCGTGAAGCCCGACTGGTACTGGTGCCATCGCACTCAGAAACGTATGGTCTCGTGGCGTTGGAGGCCGCGGCCAGTGGGGTTCCCGTGATCGCATCGGCCTCCGGCGGGTTGCGGGAAGCCGTCGTCGATGGAGTCACGGGCCTCGTGCTCGACTCCCGTGACCCCGCAATCTGGGGCTCTGCAATTTCCGAGATCGTGACGGATGCCGCGCTCGCGCACCGTCTCGGGGGCGCCGCACGTGTGCGAGCCGAGCATCTCGATTGGCCGCTCTCGGCCGCTGCGCTGTTGGCCGTCTACCGCTCGCTGGTCACGTCGGACGTGGGCAACGCATGAACCTCCGGGCGGGCCTCGATCGGGTGTTGTTCGTGCATGCTCACCCCGATGATGAAACGATTTCGACCGGTGCGCTGATTGCCGAGCTGGCGGCACGAGGCACGCGAGTGGCGTTGTTGACCGCGACGCGGGGTGAGCGGGGCGAGGTCGTCGCCGGGCCGCTGTCGGCTCTTGAAGGCACCGACGCGCTCAGCATCCGGCGCGAACTCGAGTTGCGGCAGGCGAGCGAGGCCCTCGGCATCTCCGAGTCCTACTGGTTGGGCGAGCCCCCGGCTCGTGTCAGTGGATTGCCGCCGCGTCGCTACCAGGATTCGGGCATGACCTGGATTCGCGAGGGCTTGGCCGGACCGGCCGACGACGCCGGGCCGGCAGCGCTCACGACCGCTCCGCTGGCCGACGTCACCGCGGATGTCGCAGCCCTCATCGACTCGCTCCGCCCGGACCTCGTGATCAGCTACGACGACGGCGGCGGCTACGGACACCCTGACCACGTGCGCATGCACGACGCGGCATCGGCGGCGAGCCGAGCGCTGGGCGTCCCCTTCGCCGAGATCGTCGAGCAACGCACACTCGACGTGGAGTGGTTCGAACTCGCCCACCGCCGAGCGAGCGTGCTCGCGGCCCTCGGTTGTCATGCGACCCAGCTCACTGTCGACGGCACTGATATCGTGCACTCGGGTGGTCAGCGCCAGCCGATCCCTGTGGCGGTGGGTCTGCGCATCCGCTGACCCCGCACGGTCGAGTTGCCGCCGATTGGTTGCTTCGAGCTGAGGCTCGCGAAAACGGTCGTGTCTTCGCCGCCCGTTCGCACCGCCTATGAGAGCCTTGACTCTCGGCCGTTTCTTAGGGGAATCATGGAATTTGCAGAACTGCTCTCAGCGCTTGCGCTCAAGGTAAGAAATCAGAAGGATGCGATCCAAACTGAGGAAGCCACGAAGAATGCATTCATCATGCCATTCATCTCCACGATCCTTGGCTACGACGTTTTCAACCCCCTTGAAGTGGTTCCTGAATTCACTGCCGACGTCGGCGTTAAGCGCGGCGAGAAGGTTGACTACGCCATCCTGCGCGACGGCGAAGTTCAGATTCTGATCGAGTGCAAGAAGTCCACTGAAGCTCTGAAAATTGAACATGCATCTCAGCTGTTCCGTTACTTCGCCGTCACCAACGCCCGGATTGCCGTCTTGACCAACGGCGAGGTTTACCAGTTCTACACCGATCTTGATGCGCCGAACCGCATGGACGAGAAGCCATTCCTCGTGCTTGACCTCATGGACATCGACGAGAGCCTCATCCCCGAACTTCGGAAGCTCACCAAAGACGTCTTTGACCTCGACTCGATCATCAGCGCGGCCGAGGAACTCAAGTACATCGGCCAGATCAAGCGCACGATCGCTGCTCAGTTTCGGGCTCCTGAAGACGACTGGGTTCGTTTCTTCACGACACGGGCGTATGACGGCGCCTTTACACAGAAGATACGAGAGCAGTTCACTTCGTTGGTTTCGAAAGCTTCGAAGCAGTTCTTGAACGACCAAGTCAACGACAGGCTCAAGACTGCATTGGGCAGCTCCAACTTCGCTCCCACGGTTTCCGAGTCCGAGCAGGAGACGACTGTTATTAACAGTCGTGAGATCGCAGCAGCTGATCTGGATCGCGACACTGAAATCGAGACGACGCTTGAGGAGCTTGAGGGGTACCAGATCGTCAAAGCAATCGCCTGCAGCGAGGTGAAGCCTCACCGTGTCACCCATCGTGATGCAAAGTCATATTTCGCGGTGCTTCTTGATGACAACAATCGCAAGCCGATTGCACGACTTCACTTCAATGGGAAGAAGCAGAAGTACGTCGGGATCTTTGATAGCGCCAAGAATGAGACCCGGCATCCGATCGACTCGCTTGACGAGATCTATGCTCATGCTGCTGCCATTCGCGCGAGCATTCAAGGCCACGCCGAGTAGTCGCTTAGCCCGGGCGGAACGCACACGCTGGAGACCGTGAGGCACGTAGAAACAAACCTTTCTGGGAACAAATAGAGGTCGTTTTTGCGTACTCCAGTCCACTCAGACACTCTCACGTGAACTTTACGGGGCTGGATTCGTGAGGTCGGCTCGCACGCCGTCTAACCCGGAATCCCCCGCTCTTCAGCTAGATTGATCCCAGAAGAGCAATGAGTAGAAGAGGGCCCATGGCAGCGACATCCGCCCCCGGCACGCCGGCCTGGCTCGGCGCGTGGAATGATCGTGCCACCCTCTCTTTGCTGCTCGAGCACGGCCCGCTCGGCCGGGTGCGCATCGCTGAACTGGGCGAAATGTCAAAACCCACCGCGTCGCTGGTCGTGACCCGTCTCGAGAAGGCGGGATTGATTCGAGTCGACGGCGAGGTCACCGGCGGCCAGGGTCGCCCCTCGGTGACCTACGCGGCTCGCGCCGATCGTGTGCTCGGCGTTGCGATCGACATCGACGCGAAACGGATGCGCGCATGCCTGGTCGACGCACTGCGCACCGAACATGAGACCATCGAGATCGCCTTGCCGAGTTCCGTCGGCGAGCGCGACGCCGTTCGCGAGGTGCGGGAGGCCATCGCTGCGGCCTGCGCCCCCAGCGGAGCCGATCCGTCAATGGTGCGCAACGTCTGCATCGGCATGCAGGGTTACCTCGACAGCCACAACGACGACCAGCTCTTCACCGAGACTTTGCACGGCTGGCCGCGAAGCGGCGTGCGACAGCTTTTGAAAGACGAGCTGAACGTCGACGTGCAGATCGACAACGACGTCAACCTGGCGGCCGTCGCCGAACGTTCCTTTGGTGCCGGAGCCGACGCCAGCAACTTCGCGCTGCTCTGGCTCGGCAACGGCCTCGGAGCGGCCCTCGAATTGGACGGCAGCCTCCACCGCGGCTCGTTCGGCGGCGCCGGTGAAATCGGCTTTCTTCCCGCCCCGCACGCGCTCTATGGGCGTGACGGGCGGCCGGCTACCGACTTGCAGGGCCTCATGGGCGGCAAAGCGCTCGTGCGTCTGGCCCGCGAACATGGCGTGCACGGCCGCAACCTCACCGGCATCCTCGCCGCCTTGGCAACCAGCCCCGCGCGTGCAGCGGTCTTCGCAGAGTTGGCCCACCGGGTCGCCTTCGGCGTGATCCCGTTGCTGGCTGTCGTCGACCCTGAGCTCGTCGTTCTCGGCGGCCCCACCTGCCGGGCCGGCGGCGACGAACTGGCCGAACTCGTCTCTCAGCAAATCCGACGCACGAGTCGGTGGTCCCCCGTCGTGGCGGCCAGCACCGTCGTCGGCAACCCCATTCTGGCCGGGGCCCGCGAATTGCTCGTCGCCGCCGTGCGGAACGAGCTCCTGGGCAGCGTCGCCCGAATCACCACGTAACCAACACTCACAGCCGAGGACACCGACATGCCACTGGAATCCACCACGGATGCCGCATCACACCGCCGCGCGGTCGGCGTGATCGGCGCCGGCTTCCACGCCACCACGAACATCCTGCCGGCCTGCGTTCGTGCCGACGTGCAGATTCAGGGCATCGCCACGCGTGATATCGCCCGCTCAGCGGCAGCACTGCTGCAGTTCGGCTCAACCGGTACGCCGTTTGACAACGCATCTGCGCTCATAGCCGACCCCGCCATCGAGTCGGTCATCGTCGTCGCCCAGCCCGCCGACCAGGCCAGAATCAGCCTCGAAGCGATCCAAGCCGGACGCAACGTCTTCGCCGACAAGCCCCTCGGCTGGACGGCTGCGGAGGCGACCGAACTCGCCGACGCCGCCGACGCCGCCGGAGTCACGCTCATGGTCGGCTTCATGAAGCGGTATGCCCCGGTCTACGAGCAACTCGCCGGGCTCATCGCGGACGGCGAGCTCGGCGACATCCGTTCGTTCCATCTGGGTTTCGGCTGCGACAGCACAGCGTTTTGCGCGAACGAGGAGGAGTTTCTCAAGCTGGCCGCAATCCACGTGATCGATCTGGTGCGCGCTCTGTTCGGCGAGGTGACAGATGTCGCTGTTTCGTCGAGTTCGGTGGGCCGCGCAGTCTCGCTGGCGGTGCTGCTTGAGTTCGAATCCGGCGTCGTCGGGACCCTCGATCTGTCGGGCCTGCCGTCCTACTCGAGTGAGAGCGAACGCGTGCGCGTAACGGGCGAACACGGCTTCGCCGTCGTCGAGGATCTGGTGCGGCTCACCGTGCACACCAGTCGGCCTCACGTCGAGCCGACCTGGGCCAGCCTCAGCGAACACCGCACGGTGTTCACTCCTGCCGAAAGCGCGATGTCGGGTGGGGGGCGCGATCTACAGCTGCGCGGCTTCGTGGGCGAGATCGAGCATTTCATCGACGCGGTGCAGGGCGGCACGACACCGCGTAGCAGCGGGCGCGACAATGTGCTCACGATGCACCTTCTCGAGCTCATTCTTGCGAAGGCCCAGGCCGGTGGGATCACCTAGCAGTCTCAGCAGTTGAGGCCGTTACGTGAGCAGGTCGGCGTGGTACTTCGCAGCCACGTCAGGATGTGCGCGCAACCGATAACGCAACACGTTCTCCCCGTAGGTCTCAAGAATCGGGCTGTTCGAGGGGTCGACCGAGAGGCCCCGCGCCGCTCCTGCCTGTTCCTCAGCGAGCGCGAGCTGCGGCATCACGGTGTCGAGGGCCGGGCTGAAAAAGAACGGTATCGAAATGCGGTCGGTACCGATCTTCGGCGACACGACCCGGTGCAGAGTGGCCTTGAGATACCCGTTCGTTGCAAGTTCCAGCATCTCGCCGATGTTCACGACGAAGGCGCCGGGCAACGCCGGAGCATCGATCCAGGTGCCGTTGAGTTCGACCTGCAAGCCGCCCTTGCCCGGTTCAACGAAAAGCAGGGTCAGCACGCCACCATCTCGATGCGCCCCCACGCCCTGCTGAGGTTCCTCATCGGATTCGCCGGGGTAACGCACCACCTTGGTGAGCGAGAAAGGTCGCGCGAACGCCTCGTCGAAGACGTCCTCCGGGGCGCCGAGGGCGACCGCCCACGCTCGCATAAGTTTCACGGCCACCGCGCTGAGCTCGGAATTCCAACGGTTCATCACGTCGGCGAACTCCGGCAAACGAGCGGGCCACAGGTTGGGGCCTTCCAAACGCCAGTAGTCCGCGGTACCCGGTGTGGGAGGCACGACCTCACCCTCGACGCCGATGTCGATCTGCTCACGCCAGTCGACATCACCGTGCGTCAGCTCGCCGCCCACTCGGGTGTAGCCACGAAACTGTGGGCTGTTAATGTTCTCGATTGCCAGTTTCTCGGCCGCGGGCAGTTCAAAGAACCGCCGCGAGACGTCGAGCACCTCGTCGATGAAAGATTGCTCGATGCCATGCCCGACCAGCAAGAAGAATCCCACCTCATGCGTCACCCGACACAGTTCGACCCGAAAAGCAGAGGCTTCCGCTTCGCCGGAATCCAGTTCGGAGAGATCAAGAATGGGCAGTGATTCGTTCATGCCGAGAGTCAAACATGCTCGCTGGCACACGAGCACTTTGTTACGCCAGACGAATGGTTGAGTTCACACCACTTTCCTAGACTGAGAATTCAGCGGGCTCTAAGCTCGGCACCACACGGTTTTTTGCACGAAGGTGGGTCTATGCGAGCTCGATCACTGGTGGGCGCGGTGTTCCTCCTCGCCGCCCTGACCCTCGCGGCACCCACTATCGCCCACGCTGAGAGCCCCGTCACATTCGGTTCCAGCCACATCGTCGATACGGTCGGCGCCCTCGGCGACCGGAACGACGAGGTCGTAGCCGCCATCGACACGCTCGCCGCCGAGACCGGCACCGACCTCTTCGTGGTCTACGTCGACAGCTTCACCGGCGTCTCAGATCGCCAGGAGTGGGCAGACCAGACGGCCGACAAGAATGGTCTGGGTACCAATGATGTGCTGCTCGCCGTCGCCACGAAGTCACGGCAGTACCAGCTGTCTGCAGCCCCTGACTTTCGGCTGACGGATGCCCAACTCAGCGCCGTCGAGTCCGTCGCCATCGAACCACCCCTTCGCCAGAGCGATTGGGCGGGCGCCGCTCTCGGTGCGGCCAGCGGCCTGACCGAGAGTCTGCAGGGCCAGCCGGTGACGACGCCGCAGATCATCCCGGGCGACGCCACCCCCAGCAGCGGCGGCGGAGGCGGCGGGAACGTTCTGACGATCGGGCTGATCGTCGCCGTCATTCTCGTCGCCGGCATCCTGTTCTTTGTACTCCGCTCCAAGAAACGCGGTGCCGCAAGCCGGGGGCCGGCCGGCGCCGGAACAACCGCCGTCGTGCCGACCGCCCAACTCAAACAGCAGGCAGGGAGTGCGCTGGTTCAAACGGATGACGCGGTCAAGACGAGCGGTCAGGAACTCGGTTTCGCCATCGCCCAGTACGGCGACGACGCGACGGCAGCCTTCCAGGATGCACTCACCGCGGCGACGGCCACCCTCCGCCAGGCCTTCACCCTGCAGCAGAAACTCGACGATTCAGTGCCCGACACCGAGCAGCAGCAGCGCGACTGGTACGCCGAGATCGCGGCGCTCTGCGCCCAGGCGAATGCGGTGCTCGACGAGCAGGCGGCCGATTTCGACGCTCTCCGCCAGCTGGAGAAAAATGCGCCCGCCGCTGCCGCCGCAACAGCCTCCGCGGCGACTGCGGCCGACGCGCGTCTCGCGAATGCCGAGGCACGTCTGTCCGATCTGGCCTCGCGATACACGGCGGCCAGCATCGCCACGGTGGCCGACAATCCGGTCCAGGCCCGGGAACGCCTCGCGTTTGCGGCGAACGCCCTCGACGAGGCGAACAGCCGGCTCGCTGCCGGCGACACCGCGTCGGCAGCCGTCGGCATTCGGGCGGCCGAGGAATCCGTCGCTCAAGCGAGACTTCTCCTCGACGCGATCGACCGTTTGGGCGACGATCTGCAGCAGGCAGCGTCAACGGTGACAGCGGCACTCGCTGACCTTGAGACCGATCTCGTGACCGCGCGTTCGGTGCCGGTCACCGACGGTGCCTCCGCCAGCTTGCCCGGTGTCATCGCCCAGACCGAGCAGACAGTGGCGACAGCCACTGCTCGCTTGGAGGCCGGCCCGATCAACCCGATCGAACTCGTGCAGCTACTCGACGCCGCGAATACCCCGATGGATGCCGCATTGCAGGGCGTGCGAGATGCCGCTGCACAGCTGCAGCGGGCCCAGGCCGCGCTGAGCCAAACGCTGCTTGCCGCACGTAGCCAGGTGTCGGCGGCCGAGGATTTCATCACCGCACGACGCGGCGCGGTCGGTGCAGAGGCGCGCACCCGGCTGGCCGAAGCCGGGCGCCTTGTCGTGCAGGCCGATTCCCTGGCACAGAGTGACCCGCCGACGGCTCTCGCCGCAGCCCAGCGGGCCGATTCGTTGGCCGCCGACGCGATTCGACTGGCGCAAAACGATGTCAACGGATTCGGCGCGGGCGGCGGGTTGGGTGGCCTGCTGGGAGGCGCATCCGGTTCCTCCGGAAGCGGAAGCGGCACCATGGGTGCGGTGCTCGGCGGCATCCTGATCAGTTCCTTACTTAACGGCGGCGGGGGCGGCGGAGGTGGCGGCATGTTTGGCGGAGGATCGCGCAGTAGCGGCTCGCGCAGCGCCGGCAGCTTCGGCGGATCCGGCACCCGCTCGCGTCGTGGAGGCGGGGGCCGATTCTAAATTCCGCAGCCCACCCCACCCCACTGGCCCACCTACTGACCCACACACGGACCCACACACGGACCCACACCGTGCCACTCACCCCGGCGTAATTCATCACATCGACCTCACATAACCCTCGCATCACCCTCGAAAGGACACCACCGCAATGACGAAACAGTCCATCTTTGGCCGCATCTCCCAGCTGGCGAAGGCAAACATCAACGCCATGCTCGACTCCGCCGAAGACCCCAAGCTCATGCTCGACCAGATGGTGCGCGACTACACAGCCAGCATCGCCGACGCCGAGAGCGCCATCGCCGAAACCATCGGCAATCTGCGCCTGCTCGAAGACGACTACCGCGAAGACGTGGAAGCAGCGAAGGAGTGGGGCGGCAAGGCGCTCGCGGCCAGCCGTAAGGCCGACGAGTTGCGCTCGGCCGGCAATGCCACGGATGCCGACAAATTCGACAACCTCGCCAAAGTGGCACTCGGCCGTCAGCTGCAGTCCGAGAAGGAAGCAAAGACCGCCGAACCGCAAATCGCGTCGCAGACCCAGGTCGTCGACCAGCTGAAAAACGGCCTCAATGCCATGAAGACCAAGCTCGGTCAGCTCGCGTCGAAGCGTGACGAGTTGATCGCCCGCTCGAAGTCCGCCGCCGCACAGGCCCAGGTGATGGATGCCGTCAAGAGCATCGACCTCATGGATCCCACCAGCGAGGTCAGCCGGTTCGAAGACAAGATCCGCCGCGAAGAGGCCAAGGTGCGCGGGGCCAGCGAACTCGCTGCATCCAGCCTCGACGCCCAGTTCGAAAGCCTCGAGGATCTCGGCGAACTGACCGAGGTCGACGCCCGCCTTGCCGCGTTGAAGAGCGGACAGGCCGCGGCCATCGACCAGTAGAACTCATTCAACATATGAGAGCCGACGGGAACATCCCGTCGGCTCTCATCGTTGTCACCACCATGACAACTTTGGGATTAATTGGTGCCGGTCAGATCGGCAGTCAACTCGCACGACTCGGTGTGGCCAACGGCTACGACGTGATTGTGAGTAATTCGCGCGGCCCTGAGACTCTTCGGGATCTCGTCGCCGAACTCGGGCCGCACGCTCGCGCTGCGACAGCAGCCGAAACCGCGGCACAGGCCGACCTCGTCGTCGTGACGATTCCGTTGAAAGATATCGACGATCTGCCGGTGGCCGAGCTCGCCGAAAAAGTCGTGATCGACACGAACAACTACTACCCTCAGCGCGACGGTGACATTGAAGCCCTCGAGAATGAGTCAACGACCACCGCCGAGTTGCTGCAGCGGCTTCTGCCCACCTCGAAGGTGGTGAAGGCGTTCAACCACATTTATGCCTCGACACTCACCGAAGACGGTCAGCCGGCGGGAACCGAGAACCGGCGTGCTTTGATCGTGGCCGGCGACGACTCCACGGCCAAGCAAACGGTGACCGACCTGATCGACACCTTCGGCTTCGACGTCGTCGATCTGGGCCCCCTCGCCGAGGGCTGGCGCATTCAGCGTGACACGCCCGGCTACGGGTTGCGGCTGAACCGAGCTGAACTCACGGATGCCGCGGCGAGTGCGAAACGCTATCGCGACATGTAGTACCCGCCGTCATCTCACGTGGGCATCTCGTGATGGCATCTCGTGATGGCTCCGCGCCGCTTCGCAGAGCATACTGAGGGGGTGCCTCCCACTTTCGTAGTTGTGCCGCAATGGCAAGGTTCTGTGTCCGAGCGCGCCATGCGCCTGTGCGACGGGGCGGAGGCGATTCGGGGAGATCTTCCGGCTTCGGCGACGCGCACCGTCGACGTCCCCGTCGAGGCGGGTGATTCAGAGAACACCTCGGTCAACCGCTTTTCCAGCCTGCTTCAGGTGCGCGAAGGCCACGCCGCAGCGTTGCGGGCGGCCGATGACTGGGTGCTCACGATCGGCGGCGACTGCGGAGTCTCACTCACCGCCGTCGAGCACGCCTCGAAGCAGCATCCGGGCACACTTGCCGTGGTCTGGCTCGACGCTCACCCCGACCTGCACACGCCCGAGTCGTCGCCCTCTGGCGCCTTCTCCGGCATGGTGTTGCGAGCAATCAGCGGCGAGGGAGCCGAACGCTTGGCACTCAGCCCGGCGGTGGCCGTGCCGCTCGAGAGAGTCGTGCTCGCCGGCGCTCGTGACATCGACCCGGCTGAGGACGCGCTGATTCGGGACCGCGCGATTCCGGTGCTCGACGTCGAAAGCGCCGACTTCGCGGTCAAGCTCACTGACGCTGTGCGTCACGCCGGTGCCTCCGCGGTCTACCTGCACATCGACCTCGATGTTCTCGATCCATCTGCTCTGTCCGGACTGGCCAATCCGGTGCCGTTCGGAATCACGATCGAGGGGCTGACCGCAGCGATCACTGCTCTGCGTGCCCAGTTCCCGCTCGCCGGTGCCACGATCGCCGGCTTCGCTCCGGTCTCACCGGAAGCAGCGTCTGACGATCTTTCTCCCATCTTGCGCATCATCGGGGCCCTGACCCGCTGAGCCACTGCAGAACTGTGCCACTGCACCACCCGAGGAATGCCGGCAACGGAAGGCGAACGCAATGCAGCCCCAGAACTACGACCTCATCGTGATCGGCGGCGGTTCCTCCGCCGAGAACGTCGCCGACCGCGCCGTGCAGGGCGGTTTGACCGCCCTGATCGTCGAAAGCGAGCTCGTCGGCGGGGAATGCTCGTACTGGGCGTGTATGCCGTCGAAGGCGTTGATCAGGGTTGGCACCGCACTTTCGGCAGCTCGCCGGGTGCCCGGAGCGGCAGAAGCCGTGCAGACCGGCCCTCACGTGGCAGCCGCTCTGAGCCGACGCGACACGATTGCAAATGCCTGGTCAGACTCCGGCCAACTGCGTTGGTTGGCATCCGCTGGTATCGATCTTCTGCGCGGCCACGGGAGGCTGAGTGGAGTGCGCGAGGTCACGGTGACGGCGAAGGACGGGAGCACCACGGTGCTCACCGCCAACCATGCCGTTGCGCTCTGCACGGGGTCGGCGGCTCTGCTCCCGAGCATTCCCGGACTGGCCGAGAGTGCCCCGTGGACGAGTCGCGAGGCGACGAGTGCGCACCAGGTTCCCGCCAGCCTGGCCATCATCGGCGGCGGCGTCGTCGCCGCCGAGATGGCCACCGCCTACAGTGGGCTCGGCGCATCCGTCACGCTGATCGCCCGGAGCGGACTGTTGACTCGGTTCGAGCCCTTCGCCGGCGAACTGGTCACGAACGCCCTCCGTGAGAGCGGCGTCACGGTTCTCACCGACGTGACCACGACCCAGGCCAGTCGAACGTCCGCGGGCGAGGTGCAGCTCCGTCTCAGTGACGGCAGTGACGTCACCACGACCAAGGTGTTGGTCGCCACCGGTCGCGCTCCGCGCACCACGGATCTGGGGCTTGAGACCATTGGGCTGCCGGGTGGCGACTGGCTGGGCGTGGACGATACCCTGCTCGTGCAGGGCGGCTCCCCCGATCTCACCGGCGCGTGGCTCTATGCGATCGGCGATGTCAACGGACGCGCACTTCTCACCCACCAGGGCAAGTACCAAGCGCGGGCGGCCGGCGATGTAATTGCCGCCCGCGCCAACGGAACCCGCGTCGACGATGCACCGTGGGGCACACACGTTGCCACGGCCGATCACTCCGCCGTTCCCCAGGTCACCTTCACCGATCCTGAAGTCGCATCGGTCGGGCTCACGGTCGCCGATGCTGAAATCGCGGGGTATCGCATCCGCGTACTGGATTACGATCTCAGCTGGTTGGGTGGGTCCACGGTGCTCGCCGACGGCTACGTGGGGCACGCCCGCATCGTGGTTGATGAAGAACGTCACGTGTTGCTCGGAGCAACGTTCGTGGGTCAGGATGTCGCGGAGTTGCTGCACGCGGCGACGATTGCCATCGTCGGCGAGGTTCCACTCGAGCGGCTCTGGCACGCTGTGCCCAGCTACCCGACGCTCAGCGAGGTGTGGTTGCGGTTGCTCGAGGAGTACGGGCGTCCAATGCCCGACGGCGACAACGGCCTACGCTGAGTAGGTGCGCAGCATCTTGTTCGATTCTCCCCTCAGCCGGGTCGGCTATCTCTACGCGACAGCCGTGGGAATCATCTGGGGGTCGATCTGGAGCACCGGTCGAGTGGAACGCCGAGGCGGCCTGATCATCTTTCGCGGCATGCCGAAATGGGCCTTTGGCCGTGGCGGCTCGTGCGTCGGGGGTTGCTACCTCACCAACCAGAACGTGTCTGACGATGTGCTCGAGCACGAAGCAATCCATAAACGTCAATGGCAACGCTACGGGATGGTCTTCCCGCTGCTCTACCTGATCGCGGGGCGTAACCCGTTGAAAAACCGGTGGGAGATCGAGGCCGGTCTCGAAAAGGGCGGGTACCTGCGATAGCCGGTCACCCACAGAGCCCGCCCAGACAGCGTCTGGACGGGCTCTGTCGATCTGCGCGTTGTTATTACTCGGCGACGCCGACGTATTCGGCTTCTCCATCGACGGTTTCCGCGCCGCCCGTTGCGAGGTTCGCGCGCAGGCTCGCACCGAGTTCGGCGTCAACACTCGTCCAGTACCAGATTGCGCGCTCGCGCACCTCGGGACGGGTTACCCCGCTGACGGCACCCGTGATGGTCTCGAGGAAGCGTGCCTTGGCCGCGTCGTCGAAGACCTCACGGTAGAGCGTTCCAGCCTGGCCGAAGTCGCTGTCGTCCGAACGCAGCTTCGCCGCAGCACGCACCAGCTCGCCGTCGCTCTCCCAGCTACCGGCACCGGCTGCCGCAGCATCCGCGACGGGGCCACCGAGCGAGTTCGGAGCGTAGACAGGTGCCGTCGTGGCGTTGAAGCCGTGACGGGCTGAGCCGTCCTGTGAGTAGTTGTTGACGGGCGACTTCGGTGCGTTCACCGGAATCTGGTTGTAGTTCGTGCCCACGCGGTAGCGCTGCGCATCGGGGTAGCTGAACACACGAGCCATCAGCATCTTGTCGGGGCTGATGTCGATGCCCGGAACCGTGTTGGCCGGCGAGAATGCGGCCTGCTCGATCTCGGCGAAGAAGTTCTCGGGGTTGCGGTTCAGGGTGTGCGTCCCGACCTTGATCAGCGGGTAGTCCGCGTGCGGCCAGACCTTGGTGATATCGAACGGGTTGAAGCGGTAGGTCTTGCCGTCTTCATACGGCATGACCTGAACGTGCACGTCCCACGACGGGAAGTTGCCGGCCTCGATGGCCTCGTACAGGTCGCGACGGTAGTAGTCGGCGTCGGCACCGGCGATGAGCTCGGCCTCGGAGCCACCCATCTCGACGTTGCCCTGGTTGGAGGTGAAGTGGTACTTGACCCAGAAGCGCTCACCGGCGGCGTTGATCCACTGGTAGGTGTGCGAACCGAAGCCGGGCATTTCGCGCCAGGAGCGCGGCAGGCCTCGGTCACCCATCAAGTAGGTGACCTGGTGTGCGGATTCCGGCGAGAGGGTCCAGAAGTCCCACTGCATGTTGGCGTCGCGCAGGCCCGAGCCCGGCAGACGCTTCTGCGAGTGGATGAAGTCGGGGAACTTGATCCCATCGCGAATGAAGAACACCGGGGTGTTGTTTCCGACGATGTCGTAGTTGCCCTCGTCGGTGTAGAACTTCACCGAGAAGCCACGCACGTCGCGCCAGGTGTCGGGAGAGCCCTGCTCGCCGGCAACACTGGAGAAGCGCTGCAGGGTTTCGGTCACAGCGCCCGGCTGGAACACCGCGGCACGGGTGTACATCGACACGTCGTCGGTGACCTCGAACGTACCGAATGCTCCGCCGCCCTTGGCGTGAACAATGCGCTCCGGGATACGCTCGCGGTTGAACTGAGCCAGCTTTTCGACCAGGTAACGGTCGTGCAGCGCGGTGGCGCCCTCGGTGCCGCTGGTCAGCGAGTGGTCGTCGCTCGGAACGGGAGTTCCAGTCTGGGTGGTGGTCGGTTCGGCAGTCATTCTGCTCCTACTTGTTGATCGAAATGGGACGGATATGCGTACGAGTTCAGGCTGAGGTCGCGGCTTGGCACGAGGCACACAGACCCCAGAAGGTAACCTCGGCCTCGTGCACCACAAAGCCTGCCGCTGATCCTGTCGACTGTGCCGGGGTCAGACAGGGGGCCTCGCCCACGGCGCAATCGACGTCATGCACCGCAGTGCAGCGGGTGCAGACGAGATGGTGATGGTTGTCACCGACACGGCGCTCGTAGAGTGCGGCCGAACCGGCCGGCTCGATGCGTCGCACCAGGCCTGCAGCGGTGAAGGCCGCAAGCACACCATAGACGGCTTGCATCGAGGTGGCCGGCAATTCGCGACTCACGGCCTCGAACATCACCTCGGCGCTTGAGTGCGGACGGGTCGATAACGCGGCTAAGACGGCCAACCGAGTCGCGGTGACCTTGAGGTCGACGGCATGGATGCTGTCGGCGAACGAGTCTGCCGGCTGCCTTTCCTCTACCGTCTTCATTCCCCCAGAGTATCAAGTTGTTTTGATGAACTCAAGACAACCCCCCGCTTGGCGCGCCGCCTTCAGAGAGGAAGTTGCTCTTACTGCGCGTCAGTCGCGGCGGTGGGTGTCGGTGCGGTGCCGGTTGGCGTCGCGCCAGGTGCGGCTCGGGTCGATCCAGGCCGGTGCCTTCACCTGGGGGCGGCCGTTGACCATGAGGATCTCCCAGCCGGACGTTTCGATGGTGTGATGATGTCGCCAACACAACGCCACACCATTGTCGACCTCGGTAACGCCACCTTTGCTCCAGGGGATCACGTGATGAAACTCGAGCCACTGTGCGGGGGCATCACAGCCGGGAACGCCGCAGCCGCCGTCGCGGGCGAGGATCGCCCGGCGTTGGGCACGGTTGAACAGTCGTTGCGGATCGGTCAGCGTCAGAACCTCACCATTCGGACCGAACAGAACCGTTTGGGTGCCTCCGGCACACATCATCTGATCCACCGTGCGAAGCGAGATCGGGGCGTCGACGCCATCGATCCAGCCGACACCACGACCGGCTTCAATATCGTTCACGTTCACATGCACCACCACCGTCGGCGGTGCACCACCAATGCTGGGCGTGCTGTCGGCCTGGGCCAGCTGGGTGAACATGCCGCGCAGAATATCGGCCCGCTTCTCACCAGCGGTGCGGGTGTCGACGTCATCGAACTCATGCCCGGCCAACCCGGGAAGAGGAGCCTCGGCTGAGGCTGGACCCTGACCGTGGTCGTCATGGTCACGGTCGTGGTCGTGGTCGTCGTTCAGGTCTTGTCCGTCTAGCTCGGCGCGGTCGTCGCGTGCCTGGTCGCGGGCTTGCTCGGCGGCCGTCGGAAACGCGGGAGTCTTTCGGGCGGCAATGAACGCGTCGAAGGTGAGGTTCATGATTCCGTACAGATCAGGAGTCACCCCGCCCCGCACCGGATACACACCGTCTTTGAAACGGCCGAAACTGATCGTGCTCGTCGCCTCAACCTCGACCTCATTCGGCGCCACCCCGTCGGGGTCCAGCGCCGCCTGCCACTGCAACATCTGCACCCGCATCGAGTCCGCCGAGAACGCAAAGCCCGCGCCCGGCTCACCCTCATTCTCAGCCGTAATCGTGCCCGTCGCCGCTCCCACCAGAGCGCGTTCCGCAGCCGCAAGATCATCGGGGGCAACGCGCGGGGAGATCTCGGCCAGACCGGACATGATCACCTCCGCCGCATCCACCCCCAGCAAGCCCGAAGCGACCGCGGCACCCACCGTGGGGAACAGTGCGGGGATGATCGTGCCGACGTGTTGCGTGTCCCGCATTCGCAGGCCGAGGGCGCTGCGCCGTTTCGCTTCCCGGCCGGAGATTCGGGTGACCCGGGTGATCAGGTCGATGCCACTGGTGCAGCCCCGCTTCGCCGCGAGGGAGTCCCGGCCCAGCCACCGGCCGGAGCGTTCCTCGACCGTCGCCGCCACAGCCACCCGGCCGGCATCAACCAGCCGGCCCACACCCTCGAACGCACCGAGCACCCCGAGGAGGTCGTCGTCGGTGAACCGGTCGGGGCTGACGGTGCCGAGCACTGCCAGAGAAGAGCGGGCCTGTTCGACCGCCGCCAGCACCATGGCCGCGGTCGGTGCCGACGCACCCGAGGCGGGTGTCGGCTCCGAGGCGGAGACGGGGGGTGGGGAGGTGATTGACATAGCTCTATTCTCCCAAAGAACGAACACGATTACGAGCTTTTCTCAGTATCGGTGCATAAGTGATCGAAACTGCATCTGTGGAGGGATCGAGAACTTGAACCGGCCGAGACCTCGGCCATGGGTCTCGAGGGTGGCTCGCGGGATCTCGACACGCTCGATCAGCGGAAGGGTAAGGACTCGATTACCGAACCGTGGGTCGAGCGTGCCGAGACCTTGGTCCCCCAGTTTCGAGGTCGGCTGACGGGATCTCGACACGCTCGATCAGCGGAGTGGGCTGGATCTGCGGAGGGGTGCGGGATCGCGCGACAATCCGTGGGTCGAGCTTGTCGAGACCCCGCCCCTGGTCTCGAGGGTGGCTCGCGGGATCTCGACAGGCTCGATCAGCGGGGCGGGCTCGATCAGCGGGGCGGGCTCGATCAACGGGGCGGCCTCGATCTGTGGAGGAGTGCGGTCGATCACCGACCCGTGGGTCGAGCTTGTCGAGACCTCGGTCCCCCAGATTCGAGGTCGGCTGACGGGATCTCGACACGCTCGATCAGCGGGGTGGGCTCGATCAGCGGGAGGGGTCGAGCGACGAGAGGGGTGCGGGTCGATCGCCGAAGCGTCGGTCGAGCTTGTCGAGACCACGCCCCCCGGTCTCGAGGGTGGCTTACGGGATCTCGACGAGCTCGATCAACGGGGTGGGCTCGATCAACGGGGTGGGCTCGATCAACGGGGTGGGCTCGATCAACGGGGTGGGCTCGATCAACAGTGCGGGGTCGACCCACGGGGCCACTACGCCAGCGGAGGAACCCGATTCTGCCACTGAAAATGCTGTTCCAGCTGCGCACCCAGCGCCAACAGCGTGTGCTCCCCGCCAGGCCGACCGATCAACTGCACACCCATCGGCAGACCGTCATCGGTCTGGTGAATGGGCAGCACGATAGCGGGCAGTCCCGACACGTTGACCATCGACGTAAACGGGGTGTACTGCACCTGCTGGGCAAAGTTCCGTTCCCCGTCGACCGCGTCGTACCAGCCGATCGGGCGCGGGGTGAGCGCGAGCGCCGGGGTGAGCACGGCGTCGAAACGAGAAAGCTGCTCGATGAACGAACGCTCGTAGAGCGCAAGCGCCGAAAGTGCCTCGGCGAGTTGTCGCGCCGAAAGTTCGCGTCCTCGATACAGCAGCCACCGAGTCAGCGGCTCAAGCAGCTGCTCCTGGTCGTCGCCCTCCGCGGGGATGCCCGCAGCCCCAGCCTGCCAAATCGTGCGAAACGCCGGCGCATAACTCGCGTCAGAAACCAGGGCTGCCTCTTGCAGGCCATGGCCGAGGCCGGCCAGGGCATCGGCCGCGATGGCCAACGCCTGGCGGGCCTCCACCGAGATCGCGATGTCGT
This sequence comes from Leifsonia psychrotolerans, assembly GCF_013410665.1. Taxonomy (NCBI): domain Bacteria; kingdom Bacillati; phylum Actinomycetota; class Actinomycetes; order Micrococcales; family Microbacteriaceae; genus Glaciibacter; species Glaciibacter psychrotolerans. Next base: position 2,045,527 of record NZ_JACCFM010000001.1, read on the forward strand.
AGGCATCATCCCAGGCCGACGTGGTCATGACGCCGAGCTGGAACCGCCCCTCACCGCGGATGGCGGAGGCAAGAAACGGTCCTTCCTCGCCCGGTGCACGCAGGGCGAAATGGTGGTCGGGATGGCCGCCGCGCGGGGTGACCATTGCGTCAAACAGCAGCGCGGCATCCGCTACGGTGCGAGCGAGCGGCCCGGCCACCGGCAGGCCCGCGAGTTTGTCGATGCCGGATGCCGCTGGAATACGTCCGCGAGACGGTTTGAGGCCGACCAGGCCACAGGCCGCAGCGGGAATTCGAACAGAACCGCCACCGTCTGAGCCGGGCGAGAACGGCAGCAGCCGAGCCGCAACGGCGACGGCCGCTCCCCCACTCGACCCGCCAGCACCCAGGTCACGGTTCCACGGGTTACGCGCGGGAGGCCCCGCAAGCGTTTCGGTGTAGGACGGAAGCCCGAACTCGGGCGTCGCGGTCTTGCCGAGGCTCACCCCGCCCGCGTCGTCGAGTGCCTGCACAAGCTCGTCGGAGCGGTCGGGCACGAAACCCTCCATGAGCCGCGAGCCGAAATGGGTCGGCACGCCAGCACGCAGCTGCAGATCTTTGTCGGCGAAGGGCAGCCCCCACAGCGGCACCTCGGGGGCGACCTCGGTCTCGACGAAGCGGGCGCGTTCCCGGGCGGCGTCGGCCGTCACCGTCACAAACGCACCCACACCGGGATTCTGCGCTTCGATGCGGGCCAGGTAGTGCTCGGTGAGCTCCACGACACCGACCTGCCTGCGCTGCAGTGCGCTCCACTGCTCCAGGGCACTCAATTCATGTAGTTCCGCCATACGACGAGCCTAGTCAGGCGGCGCTCCCGGTCGACGACCAGGCTGCGCGCGCGTGTCTCCCTACTTATTGGTGCCCTGCGAGACGGATCCCTGCAGCTGGCGCTGGAAGATCAGGTAGACGACAAGCACCGGAATCACGGTGATCACAACGGCGGCGTAGAGCGCCCCGAAGTCCACGGAATACCCGGCCTGCGAAGCGAACTGGGCCATTCCCTGCGTCAGCACATAGTTCTGCGGGTCGGTGTTCAACGCGACGGGCAAGAGGAACTGGTTCCACAGGCCGACGAAGTTCAGAATTGCCACCGTCGCCAATCCAGGACGGGCCATGGGCAGCATGACCTGGAAGAACGTGCGCCACTCCCCCGCCCCATCAAGCGCTGCGGCCTCGGCAATCGAGGTGGACAGCGATTTGAAGAAAGCAAAGAGGAAGAACACGGTGAACGGAAAGGCGAATGCCGCATACGTGACGATCAATCCCGGCAGCGTGTTCAGGATGCCGAGGCTTTGCAGCACGAAGAACAGGGGCACGATCGCCAAAAAGATCGGGAAGGTCAGACCCGCCAGCATCAGATAGTAGATCGCTCGGCTGCCCGGAAACTGGAACCGTGCCAGTACATACGCCGACATCGCCCCGAAGAGCATGGTGAGCACGAGGGCGCCGAACACGACGATGATCGAGTTGACGAAGAAGCTTCCGATGCCGGCGATTGACCAGGCGTTCACATAGTTGTCGAAATTGAATTGCGTGGGCAACGTGAACGGAGATTGCAGCACCTGCTTGCTCGTCTTGAACGACGACATGATCGTCCAGAGCAGTGGCAAGACGACGATCAACGTCCAGAACGTTAAGAGTGTGTGGGAAACCGTGCCGACAACTCTGTCGCCCGTGCGGTTTACCCGCGCCTGCGCACCGCGCGGCGGCGCATCCTTCTTCTGTGTGAGTGTCATTCCGCCACTTCGTTATTTCCGCCGGTGATTCGGTTCACGAGGAACACTGCACCGGCAAACAGGAGGGTGATCGCGGCCAAGATGACGCCCATTGCGCAGGCGTAACCGAACTGGCCCTTGGTGAACGCCGTGGTGAACAGCTGCTGCGACATCACGAGCGTCGAGTTCGCCGGCCCGCCACCGGGCTCCAGAGCCGCCATATAGACAAAAGCATCAAGGGCGAGGATGCCCATATAGATGTAGGCGGTCTGAATGTTGTCTCGGATCAGGGGGATCGTGATGGTCACCGCCGTGCGGAACCGCCCGGCGCCGTCGATGCGGGCGGCCTCATAGATCTCTGCGGGCACGCCTTTGATCGCCGCGACGAACAACACCATGTAGAAGCCAACCAGGCCCCAGACAATCACAAACATGACGGCAGGCATCGCGACACCCTTGGTGCCCAGCCACGCGAACGACTCGAACTGATCGAGGCCGAGCCCCGTGAGAATCCCGTTCAGCAGCCCGCTACTCGGGTCATAGATCTGGCCCCACATGATGCCGATCACGATGGCGGGAATCACGTACGGGAAGAACGAAACGACACGGTAGATGCTGGAGTTGCGCAAGCCCCGGACCGGACCGCTACTCGGGCCGCCCACCGTCACCAGTGACGCCAGAATCAGTGCGAGCCCGATGGTGACAATCGGCAACACGAGAGCAAGCAACACGCTGTTGCCCATGGCCGTCAGGAAGGTGCTGTCGGTAAAGGCCTTGACATAGTTGCCGATGCCGATGAAGTTCATGCCCGAGGTGAAGCCCGACCAGTCGGTCAACGAGTAGTAGAACGCCTGAATGAACGGCGAGACGACGAAGACGATGTAGACGACGACCGGAATGACAAGAAAGACGATCATGAACGAAATCTTGTCGAACGTGAGATCTTTCTTGCTCCACCGATGGGCGGCGGCCGAGCGGCCGCCACCCATCTCGTCTATTGGAGCAATCACTGTCATGTGACAGTGACCTTCTGCACTGATGGGTCGTTCGCCACCTTGTCTGTGATGGCCTGCAGGCCGCTGGTCAAAGTGGCGACGTCGGAGCCGCCCTGAAGGAATGTGTTCCAGACGACCAACTGGTCGGTGTTCATTCCGTAGAGGTCGACGAAGTTCCACGAGAAGATGTTCGTCCCTGCCGCCTCAAGCATCGTGACCTGCGAGACCAAAGCCGTGGAGCCGAACCCGTCTGCCGGGATCGTGTCCTTGACGATCGTCGACGAGAAGGTGGTCTTCGCGAAGTTGACCGCGGCATCCTTCGAGAGCATGGCACGCAGGAACTCCTTACCGCCGGCCGGGTTCTTCGCCTTCGACGGAACGATGTAGCCTTCACCAGCCGTGGAGTGCAGTGCCTCCCACGGCATCTTCGAGTCACTGGTGACCGTCGGTTCGGGGGCACCCGTCATCTTGAAGCCCTCCTTGGTCTGAGTCTTCATCTCGTTCTCGATCCAGCCACCCGACGGGTAGAGAATGAAGTCCTCGGCGTCACTCCACTGGGCCTGCGCTGCTGTGAACTGCGTTCCCGCGCCGCCCGGCTTCATGTAGCCGGCGTCGATGATCGCCTTCAGACCGGTGAAGACATCCTGCACCGGTGCCAGCGACCAGCAACCGGGCTTGAGGTTCTCGAGGGCGAGACGCACGTCGTCGCCGCCCTGCTTGATTGCCGAGCCAATGGCCATGGTCTGGTAGTAGGTTGCGGCTTCTTTACCCCAACCCATCAAGTACTTTCCATCGGCCTTGGCCTTGGCACCGAGCGCAAGCATCTCGTCCCAGGTCTTCGGAACGGTCCAGCCCTTGTCGTCGAACAGGGATGCCGAATACCACATGGCGTAGACCGTCAGCACGTAGTTGAGCTGAACGAACTTGCCGTCGAACGTGCCCGGCTCGATGACGCCCGGATAGAGGGTGTCCTTGATGACCGTGCCTTCGTAGTTCTTGGCGTCGACCACATCGGTGAGGTCTTCCAGCTGCTCGCGGATGGTATTGATGCCGATCAGGTTTGCACCGCTGTTGTCGATGACGTCCGGCGGGTTGCCCGAAACGAAGCGCGGCTGCAGAGTCTGTGCAATGTTGGTCTGCGGGGTGACGTTGACCGTCGAACCCACCTGAACCTTCTCCACCTGTTTGCCGGCGAACTTGGCGTAGTCGATGCCGTAGCCGCCGTTGAAGATGACCGCGTCGACAGTTGACTTCTCAACCATTCCGAACGGGTTCGTTGCCGACACCGTACCGGTGGCTCCACCGGTTGCGCCGCCACCACCGGATGGCGCGCACGAGGCGAGTGCGCCACCGAGCGGGATCAAGACCGCTGCGACGAGTGTGCCTCGCAGAAAGTCCCGCCGCACAAGCGGCTTATTCTGAATTTCCATTACTCTTGACCTCCGTGATTGGGTGGAATCAGGCGTCGCGCCTGATCTTGTTCCGATACAGATCTTCGATGGAGCGATTGTGTTCATCTCCGCCAGGGATGTTTGCTGAGAGATAGAGCGGCGGTGTTCCACCGGACTCGGCGATTCGCCGCGCGGTCTCGATCGTCAACAGCTGCGCGATGAACGCCGCTGTAATCGATGACACCGCGCCGACGGGGAAGCCGTCCGGAAGCTCGACAGTGGCGTCGCCGTAGGGAGCCAGATTGTCGACAACGACATCGGCTACCTCACTCAGGCGCTTTCCACTGTGATGTTTGGGGTTCACCCGGTGGGTATGTTCCAGGCTCGTCACGGCGATCACGCTGTGGCCGCGTTCCTTGGCCAGAAGCGCCAGCCCGACGATTGAACCGTTGACGCCGGAGTTTGAGGCGATGATGAAGACATCGTCGGCTCCGATGGGTGAAATCTCGAAGAGTTCGTCGACGACCGCGGTGGTGCGTTCGAGCGCCGAGCCACTCAGAGAATCGACGTCGAGACTGCCGTGCAGCACGACGTCACGCAGGGCAATCTTGTTGGTGGGGATCAGCCCTCCGGCGCGCCCGGCGATCTCCATGGCGAATGCCTCGGAATGGCCGGTGCCGAAGGCTTGGATCACACCACCCCGGTGCAGCGCCGTCACCATGAGATCAACCGCCGCGTCCAGAGCTCCTGCTTGGGCGGCAGCCGAGAGCGCAGCGATGCGCGAGCTGACTTCGTTCGTGTAGCGCAGCATCAATTCTGAGGCGGATGAGGTGCCGGGCATTACCGCTCCTCGACTCGTTCTGGTGTACTCGCCGCGGAATGCCCCGGCGTGCGACGCGTACCCGATTTTCGGGTCGGGCGGCGGTGAGCGGCGACTGCCGAGGCCGATTTCGACAGATTCTGCGTCGTGCGTTCGAAGTCTTCTTGGGCGATCAACAGGTAGAGAAGATCCAGCACCATCAATTGCACGTGCTTCGCCGAGAGATCGTCCGGCTGAAGAAAACGTTCGAACACCGATGTGATGATCTGACGGTCGGCAAGTTCAACCAGAGGAGAGTGTGGGTTATTGCTGATCGCCACGGTGAGGGCACCGGCCCGCCGAGCCTGTTTCAGCATCTGCAGTGTCTCTTTCGTGCGTCCGGTGTTCGAAATCCCGATGGCGACACAATCGGTGTTCTGGATTGCGGCACTCGTCAGTCCCTCATGAACCTCGGACCAACAGTGACAGTTGATCCCGATCCGATACAACCGGGCTTGAAGTTCAGCGGCCAGGATAGCGCTGCCGCCCACGCCGTAGATATCGACGTGTGTGCTCTGTGCGATCCGCCGTGAAATTTCCTTGACCGCCGGCAGATCCATGATCGAGGCGGTCTCTTGCAGCGAACGAATATGTGAGTTCATCAACGTGCTCAGCACCTCGGTGGCCGAGTCATCCGGCCCGAACGCCCGACCGATGTCGGTCGTCCAGGTTTCCCGCGCCGCGGCGCGTCCCGCTTCGGTGGCGATGCTGACTCGAAACGACGCATAACCCGCGTAGCCGAGCAACCGACAGAAACGGGTCACCGTCGCTGCAGACGTTCCCGATTCTTTCGCCAGATCGCCGATAGTTCCCTCGAGCGGCGACTGCGGATTCTCGAGCAGGAACTCGGCGATTCTGCGCATGGTTCCTGACATTTCCGGAAGCCGGGCATCGATTCGAGCGAGCACACCACGAGCCGTTTCCCGAGGGGAAATGTTCGCTGCGGCGTTCGTCAAGGGAATCCGTTTCTCCGTCGTTGGAGCTCTGTGAAAACAATTCTTACGTTACAGTGTGATCACATTACGAGGAACACAAAATGGTAACGATGTGCACCATCCTGGCAATCGACGCGGGTGGCACCGCCACCCGGGCCGTCATCGTGCTGCCGTCCGGGCACTGCGTGGGACTCGGCCTGGCCGTCGGCGGAAACCCCATTTCGAGCGGATTCGACGCCGCCCTGCACTCGATTGCCGCGGCGATTGCTGATGCCCGCACGACTACGGGACCGAGTGCCGCTGCCGTCACCTCGACCGTCATCGCCATGGCCGGCGCCGGCGCTCACTCGCGTGAGCAGCTGAGCGCGGGGCTCGTCGCGCTCGGCATCGGCGGCCCGGTCCAGATTGTGTCCGATGTGCTGGCGATGTTTCGCTCAGGAACCCTCGCGCCCGACGGATATGTCCTCGTGGCCGGCACGGGAGCCGTCGCGGCACGCATCGAAAACGGTTCGCTGGCCGCGGTCTCCGACGGTTTGGGCTGGCTTCTCGGCGACGCCGGATCCGGGTATTGGATCGGCCATCGCGTCGCCGCCGCGGTGGCCGCCGACCTCGACGGGCGCGGACCGGCGACCGCGCTGACCGACCTCCTCCTCGCCGAGCTCAACACCACCGCCGGTGAACACGCCGCCTCTCCCCCCACCACGGACGCAGCCCCAGCGCCGGTCGAACGTCCGCCCGTCTTGACTCGCCTGATCGAGTCGTTATATGCGCTGCGCCCCGTCGAGCTCTCGCGCTTCGCCCCGCTTGCCTTTCGTGCCGCCGACTCCGTCGATGACGCCGTGGCTCGCGCGATCCTCACCGACGCAGCAGCCGAACTCGGCACGACCTTCGCGGCCGTCGCAGATCCCGTCGTCACCGGCCCCGTCGTGCTGGGCGGGAGCGTGTTGAACAGCGGACTGCTCGCCCACCGCACGCCCCTCGGCGAGGCACTCCGCGCGGCAACCGATAGCGCCCCCCTGCTCTCGGCACGCGACGGCATCGTCGGTGCGGCCGTTCTCGGCCTAATGCAGGCCGGCTTCCCTGTCGACGAGACGATTTTCCGGCGCATCACCGACGACGTGGCCGCTCTCCTTGCGCAGTCACACATCCACTGACCCTTCCGAACGGAGCCTCGACCATGCACGTGGAACGCCGACTCTTCTCCGCCGCCGAACTGGGCAGTGAAAATCCGCTCCCCCTCGTGGGCGCACCGCCGGAGACCCCCTATCGCATCACGCCGCCCGCGCCGCAGGAGATCATTGACGGCTCCCGGTGGGGCAACCCGGCCAACCTCTTTCCCTATCAGGCTCAGGATGCCTACAGCCGCATCCGCACGGACCGAGAGCTGCTCACCGTCGTGCTTGAAAATGATTTTCTGCGCGCCGTGTTCCTGCCCGAACTCGGCGGACGCCTCTGGGAGCTCTTCGACAAGACCGCCAACAAGCACCTGCTGCACACCCAGCGGACCATCCAATTTGCGAATTTGGCGCTGCGCAATGCGTGGTTTGCCGGTGGCGTTGAATGGAACATCGGAACCCGCGGGCATTCGCCCACGACCTGCAGCCCGCTACACACCGGCATTGTGCGAACCCCCGACGGCCATGACGTGTTGCGCATGTGGGAGTTCGAGCGGCTGCGAGGGGTGGTTTTTCAAATCGATGCCTGGCTGCCGGCCGACTCGAAGGTTCTCCTGGTGCAGGTCAGAATCAGAAACCCCAATCCCAAGGAGGTTCCGCTCTATTGGTGGACCAACGCCGCCGTGCCCGAAAACCCCGAAAGTCGAGTCATCGCCCCGGCAGGAACGGCATTCGCGAGCGACTATTCAAACGGCATTTCGCGCGTCGACCCAACCGACGACGACGGTATCGATTGCACCTGGCCCACCCATAACCCGCGGGCTCGGGACTTCTTCTTCGACCTCGCCGCCGACCAACGTCGCTGGATTCTGAATGCCGATCGTGACGGCGACGGTGTGGCGATGCTCTCCACGGAGCGGTTGCGCGGGCGCAAACTCTTCGTCTGGGGCCAGGGAGCCGGCGGCACGCGGTGGCAGGAGTGGCTGAGCCCCGAGGCGGGGCCGTACGCCGAGATTCAGGCCGGTCTGGCGCAGACACAGTTCCAGCATGAGCCGATGCCGAGTGGTGCCGAATGGTCCTGGTTGGAGGCGTATGGGAATGCCCGGCTCGACCCCCACCTCGCGCACGGCACGGATTGGGCTGCGGCCATCCGGCATAGCGAGTCTCGGGTCGACGAGTTGATCGACTCAACCGAGCTGGCCAGCGCGTTGACGCAGGCGCGCGCGTTCGCTGATCTGCCGCCCGAGACCATCCTTCTGGTCGGCACCGGTTGGGGCGCTTTGGAGGCGGCCCGGCGCCGCGCCAACGGCTGGCCGTGGATCGACGAGACCGGAACTCCATTCTCGATCGAGTCTCTCAGCGCTGACCAGCATCCGTGGCTGGCGCTGCTGAACGGCGCCGAATTCACCGGTGCGCCCTCGTTTGTGGCTGGCGACGACTGGGAAGTGTTGCTTGAGCGCGCAACACCCCACCCGAACGCGACACTGCACCGGGCAGTCATGAGGCACGCCGTCGGCGAGACGGATGCCGCAGCCGCGCTCTATCGCGAAACACTGCGTCAGGCCACCGGGCAGCCGCTCCCCCGCGCGCACGCACATCGCGGACTCGCTCTTCTCGCCCTCGCCACCGCCACCGCCACCGCCACCGCCACCGAGGACGGCGTCGCCGACGCACTCGCCCACTATGCGCGGGCCTGCGCTGCCCTGCCGGCCAGCGCTCCACTTCTGATCGAGGCGGCGACGGCAGCCGTTCGTGTGGGTCAGCCCGCCGCCGCTTTGCGCCTGATCGGACGCTCCCACGGTGGGCTGGAACGAGGCGGCCGGGTGCGCTTTCTCACCGCACTGGCGTTGGCCCGCAGCGGGCATCCTGCACAAGCCGCCGCCATCTTGAAGGAGGGCGTGGAGGTGGCCGACCTCCGTGAGGGCGAAAATTCCATCACTGCACTGTGGCAGGAGGTCTGCCCCCAGGACGAGGTTCCGCCGCAGTATCAGTTCAGCATGCACTGAGCTCGGGGCGGGGCTCCACTTCAGTCGCGGTCGAGCGTCGCTTCGACGTCGGTGAGCAGACGTTGGAAGGCTCCCGGAGCAGCCCGCACGACCGAGCCCCCCGCCAGGGCCCCGGCCCAGTGGGCGATCTGTGCCACGTTCACAATCTCGTATTCGATCCGGGACGCGTCGCCTTCGGGCAGCACACGGTATTCACCGCGATACCACCAGTCTCCCTGCACCACGATGAAGCGTTCGGCCGGGTCGGCCAGAAAGTGATCGCCGCGCTCATCCCCCGACGCCAAGCGTTTGGCCAGCGCCGCGTAGACATCGTCCGGCGCCCCCTCGAGATGCCCGGCGAACGAAAGCAGCACCGTGTGCTTGGCCGGCAGGTCGAGCGGGTTCACAGTCATACCTCGACCTTACGGGTCGCGTTGTGAGGCAGCATCCGTCAGGCGAGGCTCTTCTGCATCAAGACGGTGCCGATCCACTGATCGAATTTGAAGCCGACCTGACCCATGCGCCCAATTTCGCGAAATCCGAATGCGCTATGCAGTGTGAGTGAGGCATCGGCGCCGTGATCGGCGATCACGGCGATGATCTCGCGAAGCCCGGCCGCCTTCGAGCGCACGATGAGCTCGCCGAGCAAGACCCGGCCGAGCCCCTTGCCTACTGCGGTCGGACCGAGGTAGATCGAGTTCTCGACGGTGAACCGAAAAGCCTTCTTCTGCTTCCACGGGGCAACGAGTGCGTAGCCGAGAATCGTGCCCTGCGGCGAGACCGCGGCGATAAACGGCATACCCAGGCGAGAGAGGGAATAATACTTCTCGCGCCACGCGGCGAGAGTCATCGCCTCTTCATCGAACGTCACGGGGCTGGTGGCCACGTAGTGGTTGTAGATCTCTTGAATAGACGGCAGATCTGCCGCTTCAACGCCGCGCAGCGTGTACTCGAGCGTTGCCTCGGAGTGAGCCTCGGGCATCAGATGCCGAGGCTTTCTGGGCCGCACCGGGTATTCCTCTTCACGCACCGACTAGCTCCCTTTGGTCACCCTCCAGATTACCCGAGCGACCAGTCGACTGCCGCCGCTCCCTGCTCGACAAGCGCGCGGTTGGCCCGGCTGAACGGCCGGGATCCATAGAATCCTCTGCGCGCCGAGAGAGGGCTCGGATGCGCTGATTCGATCACTCGGACACCGCCCAGCAGCGGCACGAGCGTCTGAGCATCCTTGCCCCAGAGAATCGCAACGAGGGGACGCCGACGGGCAACCAAAGCCCGCACCGCTTGATCGGTGACGGCTTCCCAGCCCTGCCGCCGATGTGATCCTGCCTCGCCGGACCGCACGGTGAGCACACGGTTCAGCAGCATCACGCCGGCGTCGGTCCACCGGCTCAGGTCACCGTGGTCGGGCACGGTGATGCCCAGATCGTCCTGCAGTTCACGGCGAATAGCGGTGAGGCTGCGTGGCAACGGCCGAACGGCCGGGTCGACGGCGAACGACAAGCCGATCGGATGCCCGGGGGTCGGATAGGGATCTTGGCCGACGATCAGCACCCGCACGTCATCAATCGGCGCGGTGAAGGCACGCATGATGGTGTCGGATGCGGGGAGCGTGAGGTGCCCCGCGGCCTGCTCACGGTTCAAAAATTCCTGCACGGTCGCGAGCTCGGTCGCCACCGGTTCGAGCGCGTCGGCCCAACCGGCGCCGAGTCCGGCCGTGAGAGAGGGTGTCATTCGAGCAACGGTCAGGCGCCGAACGTGCTGACCAGCACTCCACCGTCGGCCTGACTGACCCGCCAGACGCTTCCGGCGCCCACGACGGCGAGAGCGCCCTCGCCGATGACCAGCGTCGTGTTCTCATCGATCGCGAGTCCGCCGTCGATCAGACCCGCTTCGGTCGCGGCGATCAGTCGTGACAGGTTTCCCCACTGCGCCGCGTGCACCTCGACGGTCACATCGAGCAGACCGATGCCCTGCCCGAGAGTGACCTCATCCAGGTCTTCCGAGCCGTCTTCGGGGCTCACTTCGACGCCGCCGATGCGCCAGCCACCAATCAGGGCACGCTCCGCGGCAATCGCGGCGCCGGCCGAAAAACCGAGGTAGGGCACGCCAGCCGAGACCTGACGACGAATTTCGCCGGCGATCGGGGTGAGGGCCGAGAGGTAAGCGGGGGTGAGCCCGCCCCCGATCAGGATGCCGTCGACGTTGGCCACGGCGATCAGTTCGGCAACGCCGTCGTGGTCAAGCAGTGTGGTCACGGGCTCGAACAGCCCGCCCGCGGCGAGCGCGGTTCCCAGCTGAGCCGCGTGCTCGGCTGCGTCGCCGTCACGTACCACGATGATCGCGATCCGCGGTGCCGTGCGCCCGTCTGCAACGGCGCGCGCCGATGCCTCCTCGAGAAACGGCCCGAACATTGACGCATAGTTGTCGGGCGTCCAACCGCCGCCGACCAGGTGCACACTCATGGTTCGAGCCTAGCTGCGTGGCACGAGCTTGCGCACCGCGGCGCCCTCGTGACGATTGACAGCGCGCCCGCGAAGGTGAAGTGTCGGGATTACGCGGGGGCTCACTGACCGGCGATCCCACCGCGCCGGAAGGTGGGAGATCATGCCCGATGCAGACCTGGTACTCGAGGGCGGCGGTGTGAAAGGCTCGGCGTTGGTCGGTGCAATCACTGAAATGGTCACCCGTGCAGACCCCTACCGGTTTCACCGCGTGGCCGGAACCTCGGCCGGCGCGATCGTCGCCTCATTTCTGGCCGCTGGTCTCAGCCCGGCAGCGATCAAGCAGATCATGGACGACCTCGACTTCACGCAGTTCGAAGACGAGCCGAAGGTATTCGCCCATCTGCCGCATATCGGCGCGACGTTCGGCCTTCTCTTCAAGGAGGGCATGTTCGTGGGCGATTTCATGCACCGCTGGATCGCCGACACTCTCGCCGCCAACGGAGTCCGCACCTGGGCCGACCTCAAAGAGGACGATCCGGGAAGCGCGCTTCCGCCCGACCAACGCTACAAACTCGTCGTGATCGTGTCGGATGTCTCTCGTGGCTTGATGCTGCGCCTCCCCTGGGATTACCGATCGCTGCTCGGTGTCGACCCCGACAGCCAGCTCGTCGCCGACGCCGTGCGCGCCTCAGCCTCCATCCCCTTCTTTTTCCAGCCATTCCGAATGCAGACGGATGTCGCGGCGGTCGGCCACACCGAGATTGTCTGCACCGACGGCGGCATGCTCTCGAACTACCCGATCGACATCTTCGACCGACGGGACGATGAAAAGTCCCGCTGGCCGACCCTCGGGATCAAGCTCTCGGCGCGCACGAGCGTCACCCAAACCCCGTGGAGCCCCGACGCCGACAGCATTCAGTTGGCGCGCTCGCTCCTGTCAACCATGCTCAGCGCACACGACCGGGTTCACGTGGACGATCCGGCATTTGCCTCACGCACGATTTTCATCGACACCACAGGTTTCGGTGTCACTGACTTTCACTTGACCGCCGAGGACAAGTCGACGTTGTTTCGCCGTGGGGTGACCGGAGCCGACAAGTTCCTGGCGACCTGGAACTGGGAGCTGTGGAAGAAGGGCGACTTTACGCAGTTGCTCTCCGGTGCCCCGGTCTCACCGCCGACTCTGCCGATTCGCTGAGGGGCATCCGCGCACGACCTGAACATCGGCCCGGCCGGGTCTCACCTACTCGGCGAGCGCCACCTGTACCGGCGGCTCGGCAGACCAGGGGAAGACGATCCAGTCGTCGGTTCGGCGCCAGGTGAAGTCGGGCACGTGAACCGTTCGCGGCTTCGTGTAGAGCGTTGCGGTGCGCACCTCGTGGGCGGTCTCGCCCAGCAACCCGACGACGAGCGCCAGGGTGTGGCCAGAGTCGGACACATCATCGACGAGCAACACACGTTTTCCGGCGAGTGCCGGGGCGTCGAGCATCGGGGCGGACAGAACCGGTTTCGGCAGACGCTCGTCGACGCCCGTGTAGAACTCGACGTTGATGCTTCCGCAGTTTTTGGTGCCGAGGGCATATGAGATTGCCCCGGCAAGCAGCAGACCACCGCGGGCGATCGCGATGACCACGTCAGGGGCGTACCCACTCTGACGCACCTCGGTGGCCAACTGGCGTGCCGCATCGGCGAAGTCGGTCCACTCGAGAATCTCGCGCTGGATCTCGGGAAGGGTGGTCGCGGCGTCGTCCGCATCGTGTGCCATTGCCCAATTCTAAGGGCCGTCAGGCACTAGCATCCGAACATGATGCCTTTCACGAAGGGGCCCGCACCGCTGCGCGGCTCAGTAGTCGGAGTGACCGCTAGCCTGGTCGGGTTCCTGTTCCTGGTCGAGATCACCAGCGGCATTCTGCAGGGTTACTACGTTCCGCTGATTCCCGACCTCGTGAAGCACCTCGGCATTCACGACGCCGACTTCAACTGGTTCGAGGCCTCACAGCTGCTGCTCTCGGCCATTGTTGTTCCCTTCCTCGCCAAGCTCGGCGATATGTACGGGCATAAGCGCATCCTGCTCGCCTCGACGGTCCTCACGGCCGGAGCCACCTGGTGGCTCGCCTTCGCCGGAGATTTCTGGAGCTTTCTCGCGGCCTGGGCCCTGCAGGGCTTTTATGTGGTCTGGCTGCCGCTTGAAGTGGCGCTGATCTTCGATCGCGGTCGCCGCACGAACACCGGCGCCTCGCAGACCCGACGCGCGGCCGGCCTGCTCGTGGTCGCCCTCGAGGCCGGGGCGATCATCGGCGCTCTCTCGGCCGGGCGCATCTTCGCCGCCCTCGGCGAGAACGTGACACTCACGTTGTTCCTGCCGGCCATTGCCGTGACGCTGGTGTTCTTCGCCATCCTGTTCGGTGTGCCGGAGTCGGAGCCGTCAACGGGCCGTTCGCTCGACCCGATCGGTTTCATGATGCTCACCTTCGGGCTGCTGCTGATTACCTCGGGGCTGACCTTCCTGCGGCTGAACGGACCGGAAACCTGGTGGGTCTGGGCGCTGATCGTTATCGGTGTCGCCAGTTTCATTCCGTTCGGAAAATTCGAGCTGAAGCAGAAGGATCCGGCGATCGACCTGCGTGTGCTGCGCCAGCCAAATATGTGGCCCGTGCAACTCACCGCGGGACTCATCGGGATCAGCCTGCTCGGCGCACAGGCACCGCTGGCCACCTATGCCGGCACCGATCGATCCAACGGCTATGGGCTGGGCCTGGATGCCTCGGACATTTCAACCCTCATCGGTGCGTACCTCATCTCGATGATCGTCGGCGCGCTGCTGTTCCCGCTCGTCTCGAAGTGGACGACCCCGCGCATCGCGCTGATCATCGCGACATTCCTCATGGCCGTCGGGTACCTCGCGTTCATCCCCTTCCACCTAGAAACCTGGCAGGTGTTCACGAATATGGCGATCGCCGGAATCGGCTCCGGCGCACTGGTTGGAGCACTCCCCGCGGCCGCCGCCGCAGCCGCGCCGCTCGGGCAGACGGGCATCGCCGCCGGCCTGACCAACACGACGAAGACCATCGGCGGGTCATTCGCCTCGGCGACCTTCGGGGTCGTGCTGCTGATGGGTGCGGCGACGGCGGCGACGTCGACCGCGGCGAGCCTCTTCGGCTACATGCTGGTCTGGACGATTTGTGGCGTCGGTGCCCTCGTAGCCGGCATTCTGCTCTTCTTCGTGCCGAAGCTCGCCTTTGCGGATGTCGCACCGGCCGACGAGATCGCGGTGGTCGAGCCCGTCTAGCCCTCGGCGCGCACCGTCAGTTCTCCGCGCGCCAGCCTGCTGGGCGCGGCCTGCGCCACCGGCTTGATGGTGATCAAGTCAAGGTTCACATGGGCCGGCCGTTCGACCGCCGAGACGATTGTCTCGGCGACGTCCTCAGCCGAGAGCGGGTTCAGCACGTTCTCATACGGCGCGGCGGCTTTCACCGCATCGCCACCGAATCGCACCAGCCCGAATTCCTCGGTCTTGACCATGCCCGGCGCCACCTCGATCACCCGAATCGGCTCCCCGTTCAACTCCAGTCGCAGCACCTCCATCAACGCATGAGCCGCAAACTTGGCCGCGTTGTACCCGCCGCCGCCGAGATACGCCACGTGCCCGGCAATCGACGTGACGGTGACGATATCCGCCGATCCGCCGTCGGCAGCGAGAGTGCGACGCAAGAGCGGCAGAAGCGCAGAGGTCATTCGTTTGACCGCGAGCACGTTGATCTCGAACATCCAAGCCCAGTCGTCGATCGCGGAATCCTCGACGCTGTCGAGCCCCATTGCGCCACCCGCGTTGTTGACGAGTGCATGCACCGGGCCGAGCACGGCAAGGTAATCACGGAGCGCGTCGACGTCGTCTTGGCGGGTGAGGTCGGCCGTGAACACATCGGCACCCGTTTCGGCGGCGAGTGCTGCCAGCCGGTCGGACCGTCGCGCGACACCGACGACGTCCCAGCCTCGCTGCCGGAAGAGTCGCACCGTGGCGGCTCCGATTCCCGAACTGGCACCCGTGACGACGACCCTGCGTGTACTCATCTCTCTATTCTGCCGCGACAATAGACGTAATGATCGCTCTTCTGCCCGGCACCCCCACCGCCCACAAACGTCGCGTCCCGCTCTGGGACAATGCTCGCTGGGTTGCCATCACCCTCATGGTGATCGGTCACGCGATCCTGAAACTCATCTCTGAGTCGGATGTCTCCTACTCGGTGTATCTGTTCATTTATGCGTTCCATGTGCCGATCTTCGTGGCGGTGAGCGGATATTTCGCCAAGTCAGGCGCTCCCGGCACTCGGCACTTACACCGGCTGCTCACCGACATCGTCTTTCCGTACCTCATCTTCGAAACCATCTGGACACTCGTGCGCGGTCTGACCGGTCACCGACTGTGGTTCGACTATTCGACGGCTTCCTGGACACTCTGGTTCTTGATCGCGCTCACCGTGTGGCGCGTGTCATTGCCCTACCTAGTGCTCCTGCGCGCTCCACTGCTGATCAGCATCGTCATCTCGATCGGCGCCGGTTATCTGTCCTCGCTTGACGACACGTTTTCGATGGCACGCACCCTCGGACTGCTGCCATTCTTCGTCTTCGGCTGGAAGCTGCGACAATTGCAGATCACCGGGCGCTGGCTCACGCTACGCACCGTCGCCGTCTGGCGCTGGCGAACCGGAGCGATTCTGCTCTTCGCCGCGCTTTTCGCCTTCATCGCCACCAACATCACTCTGCTGCGTGCGCTGAAGGTGCGCCGCTTTCTGCTTTACGATTCGTCCTACGGTTCGTTCGGGTATGGCGAATTCTGGGCCGGCGGCATCCGTCTCGGCCTGATCTTTCTCGCTTTCGCCCTCATCGTGGCGTTCCTGCTGCTCATGCCGCGGCGACAGACCTGGTTCACCGGCTTCGGGGCCGCAACGATGTACATCTACCTGCTGCACTCCTTTTTGCTCTACCCGTTCCGTGAAAGCGGAATCTTGACCGGCCCGCAGCCGGCCTGGGCCTTGCCCGGAATGATCCTTCTCAGCATCGCCATCTCGGTTCTGCTGTCGCAACCGATCGTGCGTACGCTGTTTCGACCGCTCGTCGAACCGCGTGCCCGCTGGCTGTTTCGACGCGAATCGGCCACTCCCACCGGCACCATCGTGCTGCCGCCGGAGATCACCCGCTAAGCGACACCCTCTCGGCACGTGACGTCGTGTGTCGGACGCGTTTGCGAGCGGGTTCCAAGCTCTCTAGGCTCACTGCAGAGCGAGGATGGTCCGCGCTCCTCAACATCTGCAGGAGATCCCCCTCATGAGCGACAACTCAGCATCCTGGAAGTTTGAAACCAAGCAGGTTCATTCCGGAGCGGCACCCGACCCGGTCACCAACGCGCGGGCCACGCCGATCTACCAGACCACCTCCTACGTCTTCAACAGCGCCGAGCACGCCCAGAACCTGTTCGCGTTGGCCGAGTTCGGCAACATCTACACGCGTATCCAGAACCCGACCCAGGCGGTCGTCGAGGAACGCGTGGCGGCATTGGAAGGCGGAACGGCGGCCTTGCTGCTCGCTTCCGGCCAGTCGGCGTCAACCTTCGCCGTGCTGAACATCGCCCAGGCCGGCGACCACATCGTCTCGTCGAGCTCGATCTACGGCGGCACCTACAACCTGTTCAAGTACACGCTCGCCAAGCTCGGCATCGAAACCACATTCGTCGAGAATCAGGACGACGCAGAAGAATGGCGTCGCGCCGTTCGCCCGAATACCAAGCTCTTCTTTGCCGAAACCATCGGAAACCCGAAGATCAACGTTCTCGACATTTCCCTCGTCGCCGACGTCGCGCACGCCTCCGGCATTCCGCTGATCGTCGACAACACGATCGCCACACCGTACCTGATCCGCCCGTTCGAGCACGGCGCCGACATCATCATTCACTCGGCCACCAAGTTCCTCGGCGGGCACGGCACCGTGATCGGCGGCATCATCGTCGATGGTGGAAAGTTCGAATGGTCGAAGAACGTCGAGAAGTTCCCCGGCTTGACCGAGCCTGACCCGTCGTATCACGGCGCGAGCTACACCGCCGCGGTCGGCGACGGTCTCGCCTACATCATCAAGGCGCGCGTGCAACTCCTGCGCGACCTCGGCGCGGCAATCGCCCCGGCCAGCGCCTGGCAGCTGATCCAGGGCATCGAAACCCTCAGCCTGCGCATCGAACGCCACGTGCAGAACACCCAGGAGGTCGCCGAGTGGTTGGAAAATCACCCGGATGTCGCGCAGGTCTTCTACGCCGGCCTGCCGTCGAGCCCGTGGTATGCCGCCGCGAACAAGTACGCCCCGAAGGGTGTCGGCGCAGTGGTGTCGTTCGAGCTCAAGGGCGGTGTGGATGCCGGCCGTGCACTGGTCGACAACGTCACGCTGTTCAGCCACCTCGCGAACATCGGAGACGTGCGCTCCTTGATCATCCACCCCGCGTCCACGACGCACTCGCAGCTCTCCCCCGAGGCGCAGCTGTCGGCCGGTGTCACACCGGGCCTCGTGCGACTGTCGGTGGGCATCGAGAACATCGACGACATCAAGGCCGATTTGCAGGCCGGACTCGAAGCCGCCCGCGCTGTCGTTGATGCCGCTCGCGCCGGAGCCTAGAAGCGCTGAACCCCCTGTGACCGCCCCCGCCGACGTAACAGTTGGCGGGGGCGTCCCATTCACCGGCAGAATGGGACCGTATGGAATGGCAATCGTCAGCAGACACGGTCCCGTCGAGCTTCATCACCGAAGCGCAGACGCGCTCGCTCTTTGGCAAGCCCCCGGCCACCGGCGCCTGGCGTGACGGTGACCCACTCGGCAACCGTCAGTTCCAGAACATCGGTCCGCTCCATTTCGAGGCCGGCGGTCATCTCGGCTTCGCGCGCATCGCGTACGAGACCTGGGGCGAGCTCTCCCCGAGCGGCGACAACGCCGTGCTTGTCCTCCATGCCCTCACCGGCGACAGTCACCTGATCGGCCCATCCGGACCCGGTCATGCAACCGCCGGCTGGTGGGGCGACATCGTCGGTCCGGGACTGGCCATCGACACCGACCGCTGGTTCGTCGTCGCTCCCAATATGCTCGGCGGCTGTCAAGGCAGCACGGGGCCGGCCTCGCTTGCGCCGGACGCGCTCGAGTGGGGCATCCGTTTTCCCTACCTCACCATTCGCGACCAGGTTGCGGCCCAAATCGCTTTTGCTGATCGGATCGGCGTCGCACGCTGGGCGGCGGTCGTCGGTGGCTCAATGGGCGGGATGCACGCCCTCGAATGGGCGATCACTGCTCCCGATCGCGTCGAACGCCTCGCAGTCCTCGCCGCGCCGCCCGTGACGACGGCCGATCAGATCGGCCTGAACTCGGTTCAGATCGAGGCGATTCGCACCGACCCGCTGTTTCGTTCCGGTGAGTATTACGACGCGGCCGACGGCGACGGTCCCACGAGAGGCTTGGCGTTAGCCCGCCGAATGGCCCTGCTGAACTATCGCAGCCCGTCTGAGCTGAACCAACGCTTTGAACGCGGTTGGCAAAGCGGGATCAGCCCGCTCGGCTCGGGCGGACGCTTCGCCGTTGAGTCGTATCTCGATTTTCACGGCAACAAGTTCACTCGGCGCTTCGACGCCAACAGCTACATCACGCTCGTCGAGGCGATGAACTCGCACGACGTGGGGCGTGACCGGGGCGGAATCGCCTCCGCGCTGGCCCGGGTCACGGCGCGTACTCTCGTGCTCGGCATCGACAGCGACAGACTCTTCCCGCTCACCGGTCAACAAGAAATCGCGGCGCTCCTGCCGAATAACATCGACGGCCAGACTGCCGTGGTGCTCAGCTCTGCCTACGGCCACGATGGCTTCCTGATCGAATCAGAGTTTGTGGGTGCCCAGTTGCGTCGGCTCCTGCCGGGCTCGGGCGATTCCCGATAGTGTGCTGATATCCCCAGTCGAAGGACGCAGCAGGCCCCATGAAGCAACGCATGTTCAAAGAACGCGATCGTCTGCTTCGGAAATCCTCGAGGATGCTCGGCCTGTCGTGCATGATTCCGGTCGTGCTGTGCCTGTTGATTCCTCACGGAGTCAGCGCGCTCGGCCAAACGATCGCGCTCCCATTCGCGGTGATGCTGACCGTCAGCGTGTATTTCCTTGGTCGGAGCACGTCACTGGTCTGGGTCTACTCCATCGTTTTCTGGGGAAACGCGATCGTGCTCGCGATCGGTTACACGAGTCGTGCAGTCCCCGGTATGAATCTGGTGGAGGAGTGCATCATCGGTGTCATCGCCTCCACCGTGATGGGGAGCGTCGGCATCGTTCTCACTCAAAGCCGCGGACGCGTAGTTCTGCTTCTGAGTTCTGTCACGATCACCATCGTCACCGTCGCACACGTTGCAACAGTGTCAGGCGGGTCGGTGCTGCCGCTGGCCTTGACCGTGTGCGGCTGGCTCGCAACGACGCTCGGGGGGTGGTGGATGGGGCACAGCGTGACTCGGGTCATGCAGCGCATCGCCTCGATCGGGCGCGCCCACACCATTGAGCGGCAAGCGAGTGAGTTGGAGGCGCGGCGTCGCCGCGACGCCCGACTGTTGCACGACACGGTGCTCGCGACCCTCACGTTGTTGGCGCACTCGGGCACCGGAGTCAACCCTGCCGCGCTCCGAGAACAAGCGGGCGACGATGCTCAGCTCCTCCGCCAGCTGAGGCTGGGCGGGCGGCCGGCCCCCCATCGTTCCGGTGTCTACACGCTGGAACCAGCAACAGAATCGACGCTGGGCACCACTCTGGAGTCGGTCAAGCAACGGTTCGGTCGGCTGGGTCTCGAGGTGGACTGGCACGGCAGCGGCCAGGTTCTGCTGCCCAGCACCGTGCTCGATTCGTTCCTACTCGCTTTGGCCGAGTGCCTCGAAAACGTGCGACGGCACTCCGGTGTCACGCGCGCCGACGTTACGATCACCGACGACGACACAACGGTACGCGCCATGGTGACGGATGCCGGGGTCGGGTTTGATCTCGCGGCCGTCGACACGGCTCGACTCGGTTTCGCTGAGTCGGTGGTTGCTCGACTGCGCGATGTGGGAGGAAACGCCCGGCTTTTCTCCTCCCCCAACTCGGGAACGACCGTTGTGCTGGAAGTACCCAAATGACACGTCCCCCTGCCGAAGCCGACCGTGTGGTCAGCGACATGAGTCATCCGGTCGCCGAGCCCGGCACGCGAGCGCAATCCGGCCTCGACGGGCCTTCGGCCGCTCCTCCACCAGAATCCTTCCGCCGCCCCGCCCGCACCGAACGGGCGGTGCGACTTGACCAGACCGTGTTGGGTGGCCGACACCTCGGAATCGGCATTGCGCTCAGCGATGGTTTCATCACCCTATTCCTCCTCTGGCGCTTCGCAATTCAATGGCCGGAGTACACCAACCCGATCTGGAGCAGTGCGGCGTGGGTGCTGGTCGGCCTAGTGATCGCACTTTTCATTGCGAGCCAACGGGCGCTCTCCCCGCGGGTCCCCCGCGCTTTCCTCACCGCCTTCTACGTCACAGCGGCAGTGGTTGTGGCGTTCGACCTCTACGGCAGCCATGGCCTGCGGGATGCGGGGGTGTTCCCAACCGCTGCAGCATCAATCGGTGCCATTCTGGGCGGACTCGTGACGTTCGAACGACGGCGCACCATCATCATCGCTACGGCAATACTCGCCGTCGTCATGACGACGGTCGCAGTCTTCGAGCCGCGTGTCCTTGCGCAAACGATCGCACCGGAAATCTTGGTGATCAGTCTGGCCGTTCTCGCGCCGGTTGTGGCCCTGGGGATTGAACGCACATTTCGACGAATCGTGCAGCTTGAACTCGATTTGGTGCTCGTGCAGAGCACGGTGACACAGCCGCAGTACGCCGTCGGCATGCTTGCGTCCGAGCGGCTCGCCGCACTGGATCTGGCTGCCGAGACACTGCTCGACGATGTTGCGCAGGGGCGAGCGGCGCTCCCTCTCCCCGCTCGAGAATCGACCACAGCAGCGAGCCTCGCCACGGCACTTCGAATGCACTTGATCGAAGGCAGAACCGAAACGTGGCTTCACCACGCCATTACCGAATCCGAGTTCTTGGGGCCGTCGGTCACGGTCCACGATCCGTCGGGCTTGGCCGGCTTGCTCGCCCCGGCACAACGGGATGCGCTCCTGCTCACAATCTGGCTTTTGATCAGCGATGCCGATCATCCCGCAACAGCGGTTTCGCTCGCTTTTGGGCCGATTTTGCCCTCAACCCGCAACATTCGTCAACGATTCGTGCGTTTTCCTATCGATTTGACGACGAAAGGTGTGCCACGTCGAAGGGTCGACCCTGAGACATGGCATGCTATCCGTGTAGTGGGAACACATCTCGACACCGTCCAGGACGGCAGTCTGCGCGTGGAGATCGAATGCAGTGTCGATAACCCAGCTGATGTGTGAGGCCACCAGCGCCATCGTCTGGCGAAGAAAGCAGCAGGGGAGATCGCAATGACCACAGTTCGTCCAATCCGTCTGGCAATCGTCGATGATCACCGGATGCTCTTGGGTGCGCTTACCGAGTGGATCCGCAGCGCCGCCGATGACATCAGCATGGTTGCTGCCGTCACGACCTGGCCCGAGTTGCTGACGCACCCCGAGTTTCCTGTCGACGTCGTACTGCTCGACCTCGACCTTAAAGACAACATCCCCATTTCACTCAAGATTTCTACGCTCAAGACCACTGGCGTCAAGACCGTGCTCATGAGTACATACTCCGAGCCGGCATTGGTTCGGGAAGCGTTGGGCGCGGGAGCGCTCGGCTATCTCGTGAAGAGCGAGGAAGCCACGATGATCGTCGAGGCGATTCGTTCGGCCCACGTGGGCGAGTCTTTCATCTCGGCTGAGCTCGACCACGCCATCACCGGCATGGACGGTGGCTCGCCGCGCTTGAGCGCTCAGGAGCGCCGCGTCATGGCACTCTACGGTGCCGGCGAGCCGGTGAAAGCTGTCGCGAACCAGCTCGGCATTTCCGAAGAGACCGCGAAGTCGTATCTGAAGCGCATCCGCGAGAAGTACCGTCTGGCCGGCCACGATGTGGGTACCAAGGTTGCGCTGCGTAAGCGGGCCATTCGTGACGGCATCCTGCTGCAGAACGATTAGTGTCGTGTGCGCGGCCCCGCGGCCGTGCGCCGGCTTACTGTCCGAAAGTTGAGATCGACTGCGTTCCGTAGGGCAGATGAATGCCCTGTGAGCGTCGAGACCGGTCGATGGCGAAGCTCGCCGTGGCGAGAATCACCCCGAGCACGCTCAGCCCGACGCCGATCCAGACCGGTGCCAGGTAGCCGAAACCAGCCGAGATGGCCACGCCACCCAGGTAGGCGCCGAGCGCGTTACCGATATTGAGTGCGGAATGGTTGGTCGCAGCGGCGATCGATTGACTTCCTTGCGCGACATCCATCAACCGGCTCTGAATCGCCGGCGACAGGGCAGCAGCAGCTGCGCCAATCAGGAAGACGCCGATCAGCAGCCCGACGAGGAACTGTGCCGAGAGCGCCAGTCCGATCAAGGCGACAATCATCACGCCGAAGAAGCCGTAGATGGTGCGACGCACACTCTTGTCGGCCAACGCGCCGCCCACGAGGTTGCCGACAGTCATGCCGACCCCGATGACCACCAGAACCAGTGGCACGGTCGCGGCGGGAAGTTTCGTGATCTCGGTCACGAGAGGCGCCACGTAGGTGTATACGGCGAAGAGCCCACCAAAGCCGATGGCTCCGACGCTCAGGGCAAACCAGACCTGCAACCGACCAAATGCCTTCAGTTCTTCGCGCATTGTCGCCTGGGGATCGCCGGCCTGGAACGGAACCAGCAGAATCACGGCCAGGAACGTCGCGGCGAAGATCACCGCAACCGCGAAGTAGGCAATTCGCCAGCCGTACACCTGGCCGAGCCAGGTGATCGCCGGCACTCCGATCACGTTCGAAATCGTCAGGCCGGAGAGCACGAATGCAACGCCTCGGGCGCGTTTGCCCGGCCCCATCAGGTCGGCAGCGACGAGAGAGGCAATCCCGAAATAGGCACCATGCGGGAGCGCCGCCACGAAACGGGCCACCAGCACCAACCCAAAGCTGGGCAGCAGCGCCGATGCAATGGTTCCGAGGGTAAAGGCGGTGAGCAGCACCAGCAGCAGTGCCTTTCGGGGCCAGCGGGCAGCGGATGCGGCGATCGTGGGCGCTCCGACGACAACGCCGAGCGCATAAGCCGAAATCAGCCAGCCGGCCTGCGCGTTGGCCTGGTCAGGATCGACCGCATTCAGCGATGGAAGCAGATCGGCGGCCAGATTCGGCAGCAACCCCATCGCAACAAATTCGGTTGCGCCGATGCCGAACCCGCCGAGGGCGAGCGCCAACAGGGCAAGACGAATGCGGGCCGGCGACAACAACGTCGGCCCGTCAGTAGAGGGGTGCATCGTTCCAGAATAGGGGCTGACGGAATCGATCACGCACGCTGCACGCCTCGCCGCCGCCCCGTTCACCCTGTACCGTTCAGACATGCAACCGAATCCACTGATTCCCGCCGGCTATGACGTCCTGTGGTCTGCGATTGTCGTGGTCGGTTGTCTGGTCGTACTGGGCATCATTGCCACGTGCGCACTCATCGTGCGCAACGCGCTCCGTCTGAAGAGTGCCGGGTTGGACCCGACGACGAGCGAGTCAGACCTCGCGGTGAAGGCGATGAACCTGAAGGCGATGAACAGTGAAACGCTGTCTCCCACACGCAGCCTGACCGAGCGCCTCACGGCGCTCGACGAGTTACATGCCGCCGGAACCATCAGCGCGGACGAGCGCGCAGCGGCGCGAGCGCAGGTGCTCAGCTCCTAAGTTTCTGGACGCATCCCGGGTGGCGCACCGGAAATCAGGATGATTCGTCAATCGCCTTCTCGAGACGTTCGACGTTTCCGGTGAGCTCCCCTGTCTGACCGGGGCGAATGTCGGCCTTCGCGACCGAGGACACCCGCGACCCGAACGCACCGACCGCATCCGTGGGCGACTCGGTCACGGCGTTTACCTTGTCTCCCGGCGGGCCAGTCCCGGCGTCTCAGTCGCGGCGGTGGGTGTCGGTGCGGTGGGTGTCGGTGCGGTGGCGGTTGGCGTCACGCCAGGTACGGCTCGGGTCGATCCAGGCCGGGGCCTTCACTTGGGGTCGGCCGTTGACCATGAGGATCTCCCAGCCGGACGTTTCGATGGTGTGATGATGCCGCCAACACAACGCCACACCATTGTCGACCTCAGTGACGCCGCCTTTGCTCCAGGGGATCACGTGATGAAACTCGAGCCACTGTGCGGGGGCATCACAGCCGGGAACGCCGCAGCCGCCATCGCGGGCGAGGATCGCCCGGCGTTGGGCACGGTTGAACAGTCGTTGCGGATCGGTCAGCGTCAGAACCTCACCATTCGGACCGAACAGAACCGTTTGGGTCCCTCCGGCACACATCATCTGATCCACCGTGCGAAGCGAGATCGGGGCGTCGACACCATCTATCCAGCCGACACCACGACCGGCTTCAATATCGTTCACGTTCACATGCACCACCACCGTCGGCGGTGCACCACCAATGCTGGGCGTGCTGTCGGCCTGGGCCAGCTGGGTGAACATGCCGCGCAGAATATCGGCCCGCTTCTCACCGGCCGTGCGGGTGTCGACGTCATCGAACTCATGCCCGGCCAACCCGGGAAGAGGAGCCTCGGCTGAGGCTGGACCCTGGCCGTGGTCGTCATGGTCGTGGTCGTGGTCGTGGTCGTCGTGGTCGTGGTCGTCGGGACCGTCGTGAGAATCCTGCTCGGAGCGGTCGTCGTGGGCATCCTGCTCGGCACGGTCGTCGTGCTCGGCGCGGTCGTCGCGGGCCTGGTCGCGGGCTTGGTCGCGGGCTTGTTCGGCGGCGGTGGGGAACGCGGGGGTTTTGCGGGCGGCGATGAATGCGTCGAAGGTGAGGTTCATGATTCCGTACAGATCAGGAGTCACCCCGCCTCGCACCGGGTAGATGCCGTCTTTGAAGCGGCCGAAACTGATCGTGCTCGTCGCCTCAACCTCAGTCTCATTCGGCGCCACCCCGTCGGGGTCCAGCGCCGCCTGCCACTGCAACATCTGCACCCGCAGTGAGTCCGCCGAGAACGCAAAGCCCGCGCCCGGCTCACCCTCATTCTCGGCCGTGATCGTGCCCGTCGCCGCAGACACCAGAGCGCGTTCCGCAGCCGCAAGATCATCGGGGGCGACGCGCGGGGAGATCTCGGCCAGACCGGACATGATCACCTCCGCCGCATCCACCCCCAGTGAGCCGTCGGCCACCGCGGCACCCACGGTGGGGAACAGTGCGGGGATGATCGTTTCGACGTGCTGGGTGTCCTGCATCCGCAGGCCGAGGGCGCTGCGGCGTTTCGCTTCCCGGCCGGAAATGCGGGTGACCCGGGTGATCAGGTCGATGCCAGTGGTGCAGCCCCGCTTCGCGGCGAGGGAGTCCCGGCCCAGCCATCGGCCGGAGCGTTCCTCGACCGTCGCCGCCACAGCCACCCGGCCGGCATCAACCAGCCGGCCCACACCTTCGAACGCACCGAGCACCCCGAGTAGGTCATCGTCGGTGAACGCCTCGGGGCTGACGGTTCCGAGCACTGCCAGAGAAGAGCGGGCCTGTTCGACCGCCGCCAGCACCATGGCCGCGGTCGGTGCCGACGTACCCGAGGCGGGTGTCGGCTCCGGGGCGGAGACTGGGGGTGGGGAGGTGATTGACATAGCTCCATTCTCCCAAAGAACGAACACGATTACGAGCTTTTCTCAGTATCGGTGCATAACTTCTAGAAGCTGTGTCTGTGGAGGGATCGAGGGGTTGAGCCGGTCGAGACCCTGCCCGCGGGTCTCGAGGGTGGCTCACGGGATCTCGACAGGCTCGATCAACGGCGTGGGAACGGGGTGGGCGCCATCACAGTCCCGTGGGTCGAGCGTGTCGAGACCACGGTCCACGGTCGCGGGACTGGCTCGCGGGATCTCGACAGGCTCGATCAACGGGGGGGGGTCGATCAGCGGGCGGGCTCGATCAGCGGGAGGGGGATGTGGGGTCGGTCAGTGACCCGTGGGTCGAGCGTGTCGAGACCGCGGTCCCCGGTCGCGGGACCGGCTCGCGGGATCTCGACAGGCTCGATCAGCGGGAGGGCTCGATCAGCGGAGGGGTCGAGCAGCGGGGTGGGTGCGGGGTGGGTGCGGGGTGGGTGCGGGGTGGGTGCGGGGTGGGTGCGGGGTGGGTGCGGGGTGGGTGCGGGGTGGGTGCGGGGTGGGTGCGGGGTGGGTGCGGGGTGGGTGCGGGGTGGGTGCGGGGTGGGTGCGGGGTGGGTGCGGGGTGGGTGCGGGGTGGGTGCGGGGTGGGTGCGGGGTGGGTGCGGGGTGGGTGCGGGGTGGGTGCGGGGTGGGTGCGGGGTGGGTGCGGTCAACGGTGTGGGACCGACTACGAAGATGCCGGTCAGGCTGAGGCGCCTGTGAGGACGGCCCGGCCGGTCACACTGATTCGTCGATCGCTTTCTCGAGACGTTCGACCTTACCGGTGAGCTCCCCCGTGTGACCGGGGCGAATGTCGGCCTTCAGGACCAACGACACCCGCGGCCCGAACGCACCGACGGCATCCGTGGCCGCCTTGATCACGGCGAATACCTCGTCCCAGTCGCCCTCGATGGTGGTGAACATCGAGTCGGTGTGGTTCGGCAGCCCCGAGTCGCGCACGATTTTCACGGCTGCAGCGACAGCATCGTGCACGGAGGCGTCGGGGTTGTCGGCTCCGGAGGGTGCGACAGAAAAGGCGACAAGCATGGGCTACTCCTTGGTGAGTGGTGACTGTTGTGACAGATGTGACAGGTCTGACGAGTCTGGGCGTGGGGCCTGGGGGTTTGCTGGGGCATCGCTCCGGGCAGAGACGATCGACCAGATCGCCCAGCCGAGAAGCACGAATTCGAGCAGATTTCGTAGCGTGAGCACGAGCACAACCAGGGGGTTGGCGACGAGCAGCAAGTCATAGAGGAAGGGATAGATCAGCTGGGTCAGACCGGCCAACACCAGGGCCAGGATGGCGGGAGTACGCCACCGCACTCCGTGCAGCGCAAGACCGACAATCACCGGAGCGGCCAGCCAGGTGATGAATTGGGGTGAGCCCACCTTGTTGACGGTGATGAGCGTCAACACCAGGGCCAGCACGAGCGACGGAAAAAGAACCTCGGCGGCGACGCCACGACGCACAGCCAGTCCGCCCACGAGCAGAACCAGCCCGACACCGATGATGAGCAACGGCGTCAGGACATTGCCCACCACCGCGCTGCCCGGGCCAACCACCTGAAACGTCAAGATGTCGGTGTCGTAGTAGACGAAACTTCCGGGCAGATGCAACGCGGCCTGCCACATCCAAATCCCGGCGATCGGCGACTCAATCTGAATACCGCGACTGGTTTGCGCACCGATGAAGCTGAACACGGTGAGACCGCTGCCGAACGCGAGAGCGATGGTCACAACGAAAGCGCTCACCCCGGCAGCGACGGCGACGACACGCCAGCGCATCCGTGACACCACAAAGAGTGCCGCAAGCGCTGCGACCGGCCAGATCTTCACCCAGGTTGCGAGAGTGAGTAGCACGGTTCCCCAGAGCGGACGAGTGCGCAGCCCCAGTAGAGCCACAATCACCAGGGGAACGGTGATCGCGTCGATGCGGGCCAACGCGATCGGTCCGAGCAGCAGGAGGAACGCCAGCCACCACCAGGCGGCCCGAGCCGGCCGTGGGGTCGATCGGCGTCGAAGCAGAAAGAGGAACGCCACTGCGTTCACAAGCGTGACCAGGCCGAGCCAGGCGAGGGAATACAGAGCTGGCCCGAACACCAGCGCCGCCTGGATCGGAACGAGCGCGAGCAGTGGGTACACGAAATCTGTGGTGATGCCGGGCACGGCAACGCCCGCCGCCACGTGTTCTGCCCACGGCAGGTAGACGCCTTCCACGTCGCCGAGCGGCCAGCCCGGCGCGGTGAGGCAGAGTGTGATCAGCACGGCGTGCACGAAAACAAAGCCGCTCCACAGCGTCACGCTGCGCATCATCCAGCGAACGGATGCCGTCGGCCGCGGTGACGATTCAGAAAGCTGCACGCTTCACTGTGGCACAGACGCGTGCGCGCTCACAGTTCGGGATTCCCGGTCGCTAGATCCCGCACCACCTGCGATACCGTACCGGCCAGGTCGAGCGCCGTGAACGGACCGCCCGCAGACACCCGGTGGGCGGCGAGCCCATGAATGAGGGATGCGGTGGCGGCCAGCGATGCGAGGGCCCCGGCATCCGCTCTGATCCGATCGCTGTGCGTGGCGACCAGCGCGCCAAGCACGCCGCCGAGCACGTCCCCCGTGCCGGCCGTCGCCAACCAGGGGGTTGCCCGCGCCACGGTCAGGCGAACACCGAGCGGCGAGGCCACGTGGGTGACCGACCCCTTGAGCAGCACTGTCACGGCGAGCGATTCGGCGGCACGAACGGCCCACTCCCCCGGCGCTTCTGCGATCTGCTCGGCGGACACCGTGATCCCCACCCGGCCGAGCACACCGGCCAACTCACGCGCATGAGGCGTGATGACGACCGGCCCGGTGGCAGCGCCGATCAGGTCGAGTGCCCCGGCGTCGATCACGGTGGGGAGTCCCTCCGCCAGCGCCGAGGCGAGGGAAGCGCTCGTCGGTGCATCGCGAGCGGCAGCGTCCATGCCGGATCCCAGAAGCCAGGCCTGCACCCGGCCGATCGCAGTGACAGTTTCTGGGCGGCGCGCGAGCACAAAATCGGCGGCACGCTGCGGCCCGAGATACCGCACCATCCCAACCCCGCTGTGCAGCGCGGCCTCGACGCCCAGCACCGCGGCGCCCGGGTAGTCGGCCGAACCGGTCAGCAGCCCGAGCACGCCCCGCGAGTACTTGTCGTCGTGGGCGCCGGGAACGGCAATCCAGTCACGCGCCTGGGCGGGCGCCCAATCACCCCATTCCGCGGGAATCATCATGCACTCACGATAGGTTGTTTCGTCGAGGAAAGGTCGTCTTCATGTCTTCCGTTTCAGCGCTCTTCACACCATTCACCGTGCGCGGTGTCACGCTGCGCAATCGGCTCTGGGTTGCACCGATGTGTCAGTACTCGATCGACCAGCACGACGGAATCCCCCGGGACTGGCATCTGGTTCATCTTGGCGCGCTGGCCCGCGGTGGCGCGGGGCTCGTCATCGCCGAAGCCACGGCGGTCAGTCCGGAGGGGCGCATTTCAGCCGAGGACACCGGCATGTGGACTGACGAACAGGCCAGGGCCTGGCAGCGCATCGTGACCTTTATCCACAGCCAGGGCACGTCGGCCGGCTTGCAGCTCGCGCACGCTGGCCGCAAAGCCTCGGTCTGGCCGGCCTGGGGAACCGAGCAGGCCGGCACCCGGCCGATCGGCGATGGCGGCTGGCCGACCGTGTCGGCGTCGGCCGTGCCTTTTCCCGGCTATGACTCCCCCGTCGCCCTCACGGTCGACGAGATCGCTGCGGTCGTCGACGATTTTGCGTCGGCGGCCCGACGCGCCGTTGACGCGGGCTTCGACGTGCTCGAGATCCACGCGGCGCACGGCTATTTGCTGCACCAGTTCCTGTCGCCGCTCAGCAACCTGCGCACCGATCGGTATGGCGGCTCCCTGGCGAACCGCGCGCGCTTTCTCCTCGAGGTGATTGACGGCATCCGTGCGGTGGTCGCCGACACCGTGCCGCTGTTCGTGCGCTTCTCGGCGACCGACTACGCTCCCGACGGCTGGAATGAGGAGCAGACGGTGACGGTGGCCGGGTGGGCCGCGGAACACGGTGCCGACTTCTTCGACATCTCCTCTGGCGGCAATGTGACGGGTGTGACGATTCCGCTCGGCCCCGGCTACCAGGTTCCGCTGGCCGAGTTCGTGAAGACGCGGGCGGATGTCGCGGTGTCGGCGGTCGGCCTCATCACGACTCCGGCACAGGCGGAAGAGATCGTCGCGTCCGGCCAGGCGGACGCCGTGCTACTCGGCCGCCAGCTGCTGCGCGACCCGCACTTTCCGTTACGGGCCGCCCACGAGCTGGGAGTCAGTCTGGACTACTGGCCGCCACAGTACCTGCGCGCCCAGTGGCGGGACTGACTCCCCAAAGTTTCCGCCTAGTCGCGTCGGGTCGCGTCCTGCACTTCGCCGACCAACTCCTCGATGATGTCCTCAAGGAACAACACTCCGGTGGTCTCCCCCTCCGTCGTGAAGGCACGCGCCAGGTGGGCACCCGAACGGCGCATTGTCGCGAGAGCGTCTTCCAGGTCGGTGTTTTCAAAGATCGACGCGAGCTGACGAATCCGTTTGCCGGGGATCGGAGCCGAGTACGCGGTGGTCCCCGCACCTGACGCCGAATCGATGTCGAGATCGAGCACATCCTTCAAATGGATGTACCCGGTCGGCTCTCCGGCGCTATTGACGACCACGTAGCGCGAGAATCCATGCTTCGACACCGCCTTCTCCACATCCGCGGGGGTCGCAGACTCCGGCAGGCTGATCAGGTCGCCCTGTCGCACGGCGACGTCTTTCACCTTGCGAGTCGTGAACTCGAACGCGGCACTCAGGGCGCCGGAACCGTCGCTCAGCACCCCTTCGCGCGTTGATTGGGTGACGATGTTCGCCACTTCGTCGAGCGTAAACGTGCTTGTCGCCTCATTCTTCGGCTCGACACCGAACAGACGCAACACGGAGTTCGCCGTCGCGTTCAGCGCCTTGATCACCGGGGAGAACACTCGTGAAATGAAGACCAGAGGTGTGGCGAGAATCAGCACCGCGCGGTCGGGCAGCGAGAACGACAAGTTCTTCGGCACCATTTCACCGAACACCACGTGCAGGTAGGTGACCAGCAGCAGGGTGATGATGAAGGCAACGGCTCCGATGGCCTCTGCCGACAGCCCCGTCAATCCGAGCGGAATCTCAAGCAGATGATGGATCGCAGGCTCTGAGACGTTCAGGATGAGCAGCGAGCACACGGTAATACCCAACTGCGCCGTCGCCAGCATCGAAGTGGCGTGCTCCATGGCCCACAGCGCCGTCTTCGCACTGCGTTTGCCGGCTTCGGCCAGCGGTTCAATTTGGGAGCGACGTGCCGAGATGACGGCAAACTCGGCGGCAACGAAAAACGCGTTGCCCGCGAGCAAGACGAAGAGCCACGCGATTCCTGCCCAGTCGCTCATCGCTTCTCCTCACTTTCCGGAGTGGTTTCCGGTTCGGGGGCTGGCGTGAACCGTATCCTGTCGATTCGACGCCCCTCGAGACGCTCGACGCGCAACACGCCCGCCTCGATCTGAACGACGTCACCCACGACGGGGAGCCGGCCCAGTTCGCTCATCACAAAACCGGCCACCGTCTCATACGGGCCGTCTGCGGGCACCACGATCCCCGCACGCTCGAGCACCTCGTCGGGGCGCAAAAGCCCCGGGAAGGTGAGCGAGTCCTGCGAGTGCACGACACCGGCTCGGGTGCGGTCATGCTCATCGGCAACCTCACCGACGAGCTCCTCAACCAGGTCCTCCAGCGTCGCGACACCGGCTGTTCCGCCGTACTCGTCAACGACGACGGCCATCTGATAGCCGCGGCCACGAAGCTCGCTGAGCAGGCCGTCGAGCTTCATGGTCTCCGGAACGCGGATCGCCTCCGATTGCAACGCAGAAACCGGGACATCCGCCCGCCGGTGCCGCGGAACGGCAACGGCCTGCTTGATGTGCACGATGCCCACCACGTCGTCGACGCTCTCGTCGATCACCGGGAACCGCGAATAGCCGGTCTGGCGTGTGAGTTCGATCACGGCGAGCGCCGACGCCGTGCGGCTGATGCTCGCAACCCGTGGGCGCGGCGTCATGACATCGGATGCGTTGTGCCCGGAGAACTGCAGGGTGCGATGCAGCAGTGTGGCGGTGTCTTTCTCCAACATTCCCGCGCTCGCAGAACGGCGCACCAGCGACGAGAGCTCCTCGGCGGTTCGCGCTCCGGAGAGCTCTTCCTTGGGTTCGATTCCGAACGAACGCAGAATTCCGTTCGCGCTGCCGTTCAGCACGAAGATGACGGGACGAAAAACCATCGTGAATACCGTCTGGAACGGAATCACGATTTTGGCGGTCTGACGGGGAAGCGCCAGCGCAAAGTTCTTCGGAACCAGTTCACCAATGATCATCGACAGGAGTGTCGCAATCACGATGGCTACCGTCGTCGCGATCGCTGGGACGAATCCGGCGGGGATCCCCACGGCGGTCAGCGCCGGGGAGAAGAGCGTGCTGAGCGCCGGCTCGATGGTGTACCCGGTAAGCAATGTCGTCAGGGTGATGCCCAATTGGGCACTCGACAGGTGGGTCGAGGTGATCTTCAGCGCGGCGATGGTCATCGCCAGGCGGCTCTCACCCTTCGCTTGGCGCGCTTCCAGCTCGGATCGATCGAGGTTGACCAGCGCGAATTCGCTGGCGACGAAAAGGCCCGTGCCCACGGTCAGGATGAGGCCGATGCCGAGCGATACCCACTCAAACATGATGCTCACCGCCGCAGATCACGGGCGAAGGTTTATGACTGGGGGATTGTGCAGAGGGGGGGTCATCCATTGTGCCGTCAACTATACCGGCAGGCCCCTGTGCCTGCGCTGTCCGCCGCTGCGTTGTTCAGCGTGAGGGTCACATCCAAGCCCAGGGCCACCCGTCACGCACCGTGACAGTCGCATCACCACGAAACCGGCAGCGCCTTGCCCTCTTCATAGCCTGCGGCCGATTGAATGCCGACCAGGGCGCGCTCCTGAAATTCTGGCAACGTTGTGGCACCCGCATAGCTGAACGAACTGCGCACTCCCGACGTAATCATGTCCAGCAGATCCTCCACCGAGGGCCGCAGCGGGTCGAGGTAGATCTTCGAGCTTGAGATTCCCTCGGCGAACAGGGTCTTGCGGGCCAATTCGTAGGCGTCCAGTCGCTCGAAGCGATCGCGCACGGCCTTGGTCGATGCCATCCCCCAGCTCTCCTTGTAGAGCGAGCCGGCGGCATCCGTTTTGAGGATGCCCGGTGCCTCAATCGTGCCGGCGAACCACGAGCCGATCATGACCGAGGAGGCCCCCGCGGCCAGGGCGAGTGCAACATCGCGAGGGTAACGCACTCCCCCGTCGGCCCAGACGTGAGCACCGGCCGCACGGGCCGCCGCGGCGGTTTCGAGCACCGCCGAGAATTGGGGGCGCCCAACAGCCGTCATCATGCGGGTCGTGCACATGGCGCCAGGCCCGACTCCCACCTTGAGGATGGTGGCGCCCGCGTCGACGAGATCGGCCACAGCGCCGGCCGTGACGACGTTGCCCGCAACGAGCGGGAGGTTGAGCCCGAGGTCGGCCACGATGCGGATCGCCCGAAGCATGCCCTCCTGGTGGCCGTGGGCGGTGTCGATGACCAGCACATCGACCCCTGCACCGGCGAGCGCCTTCGCTTTGGCGGCGACATCACCGCTGATGCCGATGGCAGCGGCGACCGTGAGGCACCCCCGCGCGTCGACGGCGGGTTCGTACAGCGTGGATCGCAGAGCGCTCGTGCGGCTCAGCGTTCCGATGACCGCGCCGTGGTGCAGCACCGGCACGAAATCGAGGTCGGCTGCGACCATCAGATCGAATGCTTTCCGCCCATCGTCGACATCGTCGGCATCGAGCGCGGCCAGGTTGTCGTGCAGAAGGTCGACGAGCCTGCCCTCCGGCGGTGCCGTCGCCAATCGCGATGCCACAACGCAGCCCAGGTAGTCACCCCTCGAATCTCGAACGATCAGTCCCTGACCGTTCGACGGCGGCACCTGGTTGAGTGCCATCTGCACTGTGTCGTCAGCACCGAAGCTGAACGGGGTATCGAACCGCACGGACTGTGCCTTCACCCAGCGAATGGCAGCGTCTAAGTCTTGTAAGGGCATATCCTGCGGCAACACGCCGAGGCCACCGCGTCGGGCCAACGTTGCGGCAAGGCGCGGACCGGTCACCGAGTTCATGTTCGCCGACACGAGAGGGAGGGTCGCGCCGGTGCCGTCACCGGGGGCGAGGGAGACATCCAGACGGCTCGACACGGCCGATCGGCTCGGAACGAGAAACACGTCAGAGTAAGTCAGATCATGACTCGGAACCGTTTCGTAGAACCTCATACGAGTAAAGCTAGCCCTCGCGCTCGGTGACCGCAGTGGCTCACAAGTGGATTAGGCTTGACAGGCATACTGTGCCGGCGAATTTTTGCCGCCAAGAACTTCCTGAATCAACGGAGAAAGTAGGCGATCGGCTGTGTCAAGCCAGTTGACCGGTGGGTCCGACGAGACAACGTCGGGCGAATTCGGAGCGAATGAATGGCTCGTTGACGAGCTCTACGAGCGGTACCTCATCGACAAGAAATCAGTTGATGAATCGTGGTGGCCCGTGCTTGAGAGCTACCACCAGACCGCGAATAGCCCGGCTGGGGCAGCATCCGCCCTGCCCGATGCTCCGGCTGCCGCCGTGGCGGCCGCACCGCTCACCGCTCCGATCCCGGTGATCGGAAGCCAGCCGGCCGCGCGCACGACCTCGGTCGCACCGAAGCCGGAGCCGGTTCCGGCCGATGCGCCGATCACGAGTCCGCTGACCGCTGTCGCCCCCGCTGCGGACGCCCCCGTCGCTGTCGACGTCGTCACCCCGCTACGCGGCGCATCAAAGTCTCTCGCCGCGAACATGGCTGTCAGCCTCACGGTTCCCACGGCCACGAGCGTGCGCACCATTCCGGCCAAGCTCCTCATCGACAACCGCATCGTCATCAACAACCACATGAAGCGTGCGCGCGGTGGCAAGGTGTCGTTCACGCACTTCATCGGCTGGGCGCTCGTGCGCGCTCTCAAGATGTTCCCGAGCCAAAACGTGTACTACGACGAGGTTGACGGCAAGCCCTCGGTCATCGCCCCCGCTCACGTCGGCATGGGTCTCGCGATCGACATCCCCAAGCCAGACGGCAGCCGCGCTCTCATGGTGCCTGCGATCAAGCGCGCAGACACCATGACGTTCAGCGAGTACCTCGCGGCGTACGAAGACTTGGTCGCACGGGCACGTGGCAACAAGCTGACCGCCGCCGACTTCGCCGGCGCGACCGTGTCATTGACCAACCCGGGCGGCATCGGCACGGTTCACTCCGTGCCGCGGCTGATGAAGGGCCAGGGCTGCATCATCGGCGCGGGCGCCCTCGATTACCCGGCCGAGTTCCAGGGCGCAAGCCAAAAGACGCTCACGAACCTGGCAATCTCGAAGACCATCACCCTGACCAGCACCTATGACCACCGCGTCATCCAGGGTGCAGGCTCGGGAGAGTTCTTGAAGATCGTGCACGAGCTTCTGATCGGCAAGCACAACTTCTACGAAGACATCTTCTCGGCCCTGCGCATCCCGTACGACCCCATCCACTGGGCCCCCGACATCAGCGTCGATCTGGCCAGCGCCGTCGACAAGACCGCTCGCGTGCAAGAACTGATCAACGCCTATCGCGTGCGCGGTCACCTGATGGCCGACATCGACCCTCTCGAATACGTGCAGCGCTCACACCCCGACCTCGACATCTCGAGCCACGGGCTGACCTTCTGGGATCTCGATCGCGAGTTCGTCACGGGCGGCTTTGGTGAACGTCGACGGATGCCGCTGCGCGACATCCTCGGTGTGCTGCGTGATAGCTACTGCCGCACGACCGGCATCGAGTACATGCACATTCAGGATCCGGCCCAGCGCAAGTGGGTGCAGGAGAAAATCGAGAAGGCGTACGAAAAGCCCACGCACGATGAGCAGATGCGCATTCTCGGCAAGCTCAACGAAGCCGAGGCATTCGAGACCTTCCTGCAGACCAAATACGTCGGACAGAAACGCTTCAGCCTTGAGGGCGGCGAGTCCACGATCGCCCTGCTCGACGCGATTCTGCGCGGTGCGGCCGAGCAGAACCTCGACGAGGCCGCCATCGGTATGGCGCACCGTGGACGTCTGAATGTTCTGACGAACATCGCGGGAAAGACCTACGGTCACATCTTCCAGGAGTTCGAGGGCACGCAAGATCCGCGTACCGTTCAGGGCTCGGGCGACGTGAAGTACCACCTCGGCACCGAGGGTGTCTTCCGGGGTGAAAACGGCCAGGAGATCCCGGTCTACCTGGCCGCGAACCCCTCGCATCTGGAGGCCGTCGACGGCGTTCTCGAAGGAATCGTGCGCGCCAAGCAGGACCGCAAGCCCATCGGCACCTTCTCGACGTTGCCCATCCTGATTCATGGCGACGCCGCGATGGCCGGCCAAGGCATCGTCGTTGAAATCATGCAGATGTCCCAGTTGCGGGCGTACCGCACGGGCGGCACGATCCATGTCGTGGTCAACAACCAGGTCGGCTTCACGACGTCAGCAGGTGAAGGCCGCAGCTCGACCTATTCCACAGATGTCGCCAAGACCATTCAGGCGCCCATCTTCCACGTCAACGGCGATGACCCCGAGGCGGTCGTGCGTGTGGCCGAACTCGCCTTCGCCTACCGCCAGGAGTTCAAGCGTGACGTGGTCATCGACCTCGTGTGCTACCGCCGACGTGGCCACAACGAGGGCGACGACCCCTCGATGACGCAGCCGCTCATGTACAACCTGATCGAAGCCAAGCGCTCGGTGCGCAAGCTGTACACCGAAGCACTCATCGGCCGTGGCGATATCACCGAAGCAGAGTACGAAGCCGCTCACCGCGACTTTCAGGACCGCCTCGAGCGTGCCTTCATGGAGACGCACGCCGCACAGTCCGCGCCGATCTCGGTTGTTGACGTCAACAGCCAGTCTGCCGACGCTGCAGCCGGTGAACCCGAGACGACGGGCGTTCCGGCCGCCGTCATCGCGTCGATCGGTGACGCGTTCAACAACAAGCCGGCCGGTTTCACCGTGCACGGCAAGTTGCAGCAGCTGCTGGCCAAGCGACTCGACATGAGCCGCAACGGCAAAATCGACTGGGCGTTCGGCGAACTTCTCGCCCTCGGCTCGCTTCTGCTTGAAGGCACCCCCGTGCGTTTCGCCGGTCAGGACGCCCGCCGAGGCACCTTCGTGCAGCGTCACGCCGTGCTCCATGACCGGGTCAACGGCCAAGAGTGGTTGCCGCTCGCCAATCTGAGTGAGAACCAGGCGCGTTTCTGGATCTACGACACTCTGCTGAGCGAATACGCCGCCCTCGGCTATGAGTACGGCTATTCGGTCGAACGAGCCGATGCGCTTGTGCTCTGGGAGGCTCAGTTCGGTGATTTCGCCAACGGCGCCCAGACCGTCATCGACGAGTTCATTTCCTCGGCAGAGCAGAAGTGGGGCCAGCGTTCCTCGGTAGTCATGCTGTTGCCGCACGGCTACGAGGGTCAGGGCCCCGACCACTCGTCGGCTCGGATCGAGCGCTTCCTGCAGCTCTGCGCCGAGAACAACATGACAGTGGCTCGCCCGTCGACGCCGGCGTCGTACTTCCACCTGCTGCGCCGCCAGGCGTACATGCGGCCCCGCCGTCCGCTCGTGGTCTTCACCCCGAAGGCCATGCTGCGGCTGCGCGGTGCCACCAGCGAGATTGCCGATTTCACCAGCGGCAAGTTCGAGCCGGTGATCGACGATGTTCGTATCGACGACAAGGCCGCCGTCAAACGGGTGCTGTTTATGGCCGGCAAGCTTTACTACGATCTGCTGAACGAGCTGGAGAAGAACCCGAACCCCGAGATCGCCCTCGTGCGCCTCGAACAGTTCTACCCACTTCCCGTCGCCCCAATGAAGGCCGTCGCAGATCAGTACCCGAACGCCGAATTGGCCTGGGTTCAGGACGAACCAGAGAACCAGGGCGCCTGGCCGTTCTTCTACTTCGAGACGAACAAGATGGGTCCGCGCGACGTGCGTGTCTTCTCGCGCGAAGCGTCGGCCTCGCCGGCCGCGGGTTCATCGAAGCGTCACGCCGCAGAGCAGTCAGAACTCATCAAGAAGGCCTTGACCCTCTAACCGGTCACTGTTTTCAGCTCAGAAGGAGATCGCGCCCCCGCGCGGTCTCCTTTCTGCTTCCCGACTTACTCTTCCAGCGGCGCGGCGCCGCCGAAGATCCCGTTTCGCAGGCCGCCGCGCAGGAATCACCCGACGTACAGTGAATAGGTGCATTACCCCCTCCTGGCGCTCATCGGGCTTCTGATCGTCGTCGGCGTCGCGACCGTCGCGCCGAGACTCGGTGTGGCCGCCCCACTCGTGCTGGTCGTGCTGGGAATCAGCGCGAGCTTTCTCCCCGGCGTTCCGGAAGTGAATGTTCCCCCCGAGGCCATCCTTGCCTTCGTGCTGCCGCCCATCCTGTACTCGGCAGCCGTCAATGTGCCACTCGTCGATCTCCGCCGAAATCTTAAGGCGATCACGAGCCTGTCGGTGCTGCTCGTCATCGTTTCGGCCGTCGTGAGCGGCTTGGTTCTGCACCTGTTGCTGCCGGGGCTCGATGTGGCGGCAGCGATCGCCTTGGGCGCCGTCATCAGCCCTCCGGATGCCGTCGCGGCGACAGCCATCGGCAAACGTCTGGGTCTCCCACCGCGCCTCGTCACCGTGTTGGAGGGCGAGGGCCTCGTCAACGATGCGTCGGCTCTGGTCCTTTTGCGCTCGGCGATCGCCGCGACGGCCGGGACTGTCTCGCTCTGGCAGATCGCCGGTGATTTCGTCTACGCCGTCGCCGGCGCGATCGTCGTCGGGCTGGCGCTCGGCTGGGCAACGGTGTTGGTCCGATCGAGACTGCGCAGCACAGTTCTCAACACCACGATCTCGTTCGCCGTTCCGTTTCTCGCCTATATCCCAGCCGAAGAGATCAATGCCTCCGGCGTGCTCGCCGTGGTCGTGGCCGGCCTGGTCACCG
Source organism: Leifsonia psychrotolerans (assembly GCF_013410665.1). Lineage (NCBI taxonomy): Bacteria > Bacillati > Actinomycetota > Actinomycetes > Micrococcales > Microbacteriaceae > Glaciibacter > Glaciibacter psychrotolerans. The sequence continues at coordinate 2,084,952 of NZ_JACCFM010000001.1, forward strand.
GCCATGCCAGCGCCACCTATTTCAGCGCCCAGGATCGCATTAGCGAGCGGTTGAATTGGCGCACCATCCAGTTCATTCTTGAGAACGGCGTCTTCTTGCTGATGGGCTTCGAGATCAAGACACTGATCGAAGAGGTGCATGACGACAATCTCGGCGTGTGGCATGCGATCGGTCTTGGACTGCTCATCACCGTCCTTCTCATCGTGATCAGAATCGTGTTCGTGGCCCCGCTCATCGCCGTGCTCAAACGCGACCAGCGCAGGGCCGTGTCGCGCGGGCCAGCGCTGGCATCGGCCCTCGACCGCCTGGACGCCCAGCCAATTCCCGATCAGCGCAGCGCCAAACGCACAAGACGGGTGCGACATTTTCTGCACCGCAAGCAAGCGGATGTCGAGTCTCTCGCTGCAGACGGCCTGAGCTGGCGCGGCGGCGCCGTGCTGGCCTGGAGCGGCATGCGCGGGGTGGTCACCCTCGCCGCCGCCCAATCGCTGCCCTTGGGTGTTGCCTATCGCCCTCAGCTGATCCTGATCGCCTTCACCGTTGCCCTCGTCACCCTCCTCGGGCAGGGCAGCACCCTGCCCCTCCTGATCCGAAAACTGCGAATCGTCGGATCGGATGCCGATGCCGACCGCGCCGAGCTCGCCGACCTGATCGGCGACATCAGTCAGATCGGCCGGGAATCCCTCGACGCGCGAAACCTGGTCCAAGATGACGGCACACCGTTCGACCACGCTGTGATCGAACGAGTCAGGTCTGACAGCATCCTCTTGAGTGAGGCCATCGCCGAGCTCACCGATCCCAGCGGGATCGGACCGCACGAACAGCAGCGCGCGCTCCGCCTGCGCATCCTGCAGGCCGAACGGGCTGCCCTGCTCGATGCGCGTTCCACCGGTTCGTATAGTTCCCGGGTGCTGGCCCGCGCGCAAGACATGCTCGACCTCGAGGAGTCGAGGCTACAGCACATGGACGAGGACAACGGCGGCAACTGAGGGAGCCGCCATCCGTGCAGTCGGGGCCGTCAGCGCCGGGAAAGCTTCGACGGCCACCACATCTCTCGACCGATGTCGTGGGCCAGTGCCGGCACCAGCAGCGAGCGCACCAGAAAGGTATCGAGCAAGACACCGAACGCCACGATGAATGCGATCTGGGCCAGGAACAGGATCGGCAGCACCCCCAGCGCTGCAAACGTCGCGGCCAAGACGACACCGGCCGAGGTGATGACGCCGCCGGTTGCGACGAGGCCGCGCAGGATTCCCTCCCTCGTGCCGTGCCGGATCGATTCCTCACGCACCCGGCTCATCAGGAAGATGTTGTAGTCGACACCCAGTGCCACCAAGAAGACAAACCCGTAGAGGGGAACAACCGGGTCGGCACCCGGAAAGCGCAGCACGTCGTTGAACACCCAGGCCGACACACCGAGGGTCGCCCCGAACGACAGCACAACCGTCCCCATCAGCAACAGCGGTGCAACGATCGCGCGCAGCAGCAACATGAGGATCAGCAGGATCACGACCAGAATGATCGGGATGATCAGGGTGCGGTCACGGATCGCCGTGTCGTTGGTATCGATGGCAATCGCCGTCGTTCCTCCGACGAGGATTCCCGCGTTGACCTCGGACACGTCGACTCTCAGCTGACGTACCGTCTGTTCCGCAGCCGGCGAGTCACCGGCGGCGTTCAACGTGGCCTGAATCATCACTTCGCCGTTGACGACAGTCGGCTCCGCGACCGGCGTGCCGGGAGGACCCACGGCCTGAAGTCCTTCGGTCGTGATCGGAGTGGTGCCACTCACCGAGTCTTTCGCGAGCACCGAGACGGAATCCACCCCGTCGTTGCTGAGCAGCACGTCGGCCATCTTCTGCAGATCGGCCTGAGGGCCAACCACAAGGGCCGGTGTGCCGGAGCCGCCCGGGAAGTGCTCACCGAGCGCGGCCTGACCGTCACGCGCTTGCGAGGCACCGAGAACGAAGTCGCTCTGGGAGATGCCATCCGCCTTGAGTTGGAACACACCGAGAGAGGCGACGAGCAAGATCAGGGTCGAAGCGACCCAGACCAGACGCGCACGCGTGCTGACCACGCGGGCCAGCTTCGGCCAGATGCCCTTCGCCCCGGCTCCGGACAGAGCGGGGTGCACGGAACCGAACCTCGGACGCACCGGCCAGAATGCCGTCCGTCCGGCCCACAACAACAGTGCCGGCAAAAGCGTCAATGCTGCGACGATCGCGAAGGCAATCCCGATCGCCGCCACCGGACCGAGTGATTTGTTGGTGTTGAGATCGCTGAAGAGCAAGCAGAGCAGCGCCGCGATGACGGTACCCCCGGAAGCGAGAATGGGCTCGAATGACCCGCGCAGCGCCGTCCAGGTCGCGTCCCACTTATGTTCTTTGTCACGCAGAGCTTCTCGAAAACGCGACACGTACAGCAGGGAGTAGTCCGTCGCCGCACCGATCACAAGAATGAAGAGGATGCCTTGGGTCTGCCCGGTCAGGGTGAGCGCGCCGGCCCGCGCGAGCGCGACGACCACGAGCACGGAGGCACAGAGCGCCGACAGACTTGTGCCGAGCACGATCAGCGGGAGCAGTGGTGAACGGTAGACGAGGATCAGGATGATGAACACGGCGCCGAGCGCAGTGAGCAGCAGAATCCCATCGATTCCGGCGAAGGCGCCGGTCAGATCGGCGAGCAGTCCGGCCGGCCCGGTCACAAACGTGGTCACCCCGTCGATCGGCTGATCCGCCAGGGTCGCCCTGATCTCGTCGACCACAGTGGCCGTCGTATAGTTCGAGTCGATCGGCAGGATGACTTCGGCGGCCGCCTTGTCGTTCGAGATCAGAATCGGCGACGCCGACCCAGAGAACACACCGTCCAGCTTCTCGAGCGTGCTGACCCGCTCATCGATCGCGGTGAGATCGGAGTCGCTCAGGCCGCCGTCTCGAACAAAGAGAACCACACCGGGCACCGATTCGCTGCCACGGAAGTCCGACTGCAGCAGCTGTACCTTGGTGGCGTCAGCGCTGGCCGGAAGCTGCTGCACCGCATCATTGGTCGACACCGCGCTGATCTGACCGAACGACGCCCCTCCTGCACCGAAGAGGGCGAACCACACCAGAAGCACAACAGTGGGCAGCAGGATGCGCAACCACCCGGGCACCCGCGACCGCGAATCGCCCTGCGCACCGGAAGAAGAGGGGGACGCTTTCATCACATCTCTGAAGGTAGTCCTCTCATGGAACAATCTTCAGAAAATCCTGTGGCCTCGAAGTCGACCGATGAGAGCCAGCCGACGACCCGAGCGGGGCACGTCGTGCTGGGCCCGGTCGGAACTGCTAGTGCCCGGACTGAATGGCGCGCAGTTTCAGCAGCACCATGTCCCGCAGGTCTTCCGGCGCGGTTTCCTTACAGGCACGCTGCATCACCTCGATGAGCGTGATGCCCACCAGGTGTTCGCTGCTGCAGTCCGAGCAGCTGGCCAGGTGCTCCCGCACATCCGCTGCGTCTTCCCGGCACAATTCGTTGTGCAAGTACTCTTCGAGCTCGGCCTTGGCCTTCTCGCATCCGCAATCTGTCATTTCTTCGCACTCCCGGGCGGTGTCTGGCTGCTGCTGTTCTGACCGGTGCCGAGCCCGCGCTCGGCCGCATAGCCCGACAGCAGATCGCGAAGAAGTCGTCTGCCCCGATGCAGTCGGCTCATCACTGTGCCAATTGGTGTTTTCATGATCTCGGCGATCTCCTGGTAGGAGAACCCTTCGACATCGGCGAAGTAGACGGCCAACCGAAAATCTTCTGGAATCGACTGCAGCGCTTCTTTGACGGCACTGTCCGGCAGGTGGTCGATGGCCTCAGCCTCGGCCGACCGACTGGCCATGGCTGTGGTCGATACTGCCCCGCCGAGCTGCCAGTCCTCGAGCTCGTCAATCGTTCCCTGATAGGGCTCGCGCTGCTTCTTGCGATAGGTGTTGATGAAAGTATTGGTCAGAATCCGGTACAGCCAGGCCTTGAGGTTAGTGCCCTGCTCAAACTGTTTGAATGCAGCAAATGCCTTCACAAAGGTCTCTTGTACCAAATCTTGCGCATCGGAGGGATTGCGCGTCATGCGCATCGCCGCGGCGTAAAGCTGATCGATGAACGGCAGGGCCTGTTCCTCGAATAAGTCGCGCTTATCGGCCAATTCAACGTTCTCCGGCGGCGTGGAGGGCGAAGGCGTGTCGTGAGTCATCACCGGCAATCCTAAGCCGTCGACCGCTGGCCCACTACGTCTGCCCGACTTCGGCCGCTCCATAAGCTGTCGTGCTGCCACTCGCACCTCCCTCTTCCATCAATCACCGACTATTCTGATAACCAATGCTGATCTCGAGATATTCCAAACCGGAGTTCAACCCTTACGGCGACACGGCGCCGGATGACGCGGCCACGCTTTGGCCGGCGCCCGAGGCACACGGCCCGCTCGCCGCCACACTTGGGCTTCCCGGCTCAAAATCGCTGACCAATCGCGAACTCGTGCTGTCCGCTCTGGCCGACTCGCCCTCACTGCTTCGCGCGCCGCTGCACTCCCGTGACAGCGATCTGATGGTCGCGGCCCTCCGTCAGCTCGGCACCACCATCGACGCTGTTCCGGGCGAGGGCGCCTTCGGCGACGACCTGCGGATCACACCGGGTGAGCTGTTCGGCTCCACCACCATCGACTGCGGTTTGGCCGGAACCGTCATGCGCTTTCTGCCGGTTGTGGCCACTCTGGCGCTCGGACCGACGACCTTCGACGGCGACGAGGGCGCACGCCGCCGCCCCATGGCGACAACTGTTTCGTCGCTGCGCGCACTCGGAGCCGACGTCAATGACGACGGCCGTATGGCGCTACCGTTCACGGTGCACGGGAGCGGCTCGCTGCCCGGTGGTGAGGTCACCATCGACGCCGGCTCGTCCAGCCAGTTCGTGTCGGCCCTGCTCCTGGCCGGCGCCCGGTTCGAGAAGGGGCTGCATCTGCGTCACAGCGGCGAGCGCCTGCCCAGCCTGCCGCACATCGACATGACGATCGCCACTCTCGCCGGTCGTGGCGTGACGGTCGAGAGCCCCGCACTCGGCGAGTGGATGATCAGCGCCGGCCCGATTGCCGGCGCCGAGATTGACATTGAGCCCGATCTGTCGAACGCCGCGCCGTTCCTCGCCGCCGCACTCGTCGCCGGAGGCAGCGTCACCATCACCGGTTGGCCGCAGCGCACCACCCAGGTCGGGGCCAATCTGATCGACCTTCTCCCGCGCTTTGGGGCCACAGTGACTCGCACCGCCGACAGCGTCACGGTCACCGGTGGCGAGAGCATCCGCGGGGTCACCCTTGACCTCTCGACGGGCGGTGAGCTCGTTCCGAACCTCGTGGCGCTGGCCGCCCTGGCCGACTCGCCGAGTACCATCACGGGCATCGGCCACATCCGCCACCACGAAACCGATCGCTTGGCGGCCCTTGCGGCCGAGATCAACGGGCTGGGCGGCAACGTCACCGAACTCGAAGACGGCCTGCAGATTGAACCGCGCCCTCTGCACGGCGGACCGTGGCGCAGTTACGACGACCACCGGATGGCGACCACCGGTGCCATCATCGGCCTTGCTGTTGCCGGCGTCGAGATCGAGAACATCGGCACCACAGCCAAGACCCTGCCACAGTTCGCCGACCTCTGGCGCGCTCTCGTCGGTGAGGCAGCGCTCTAGATGAGCTGGTGGACCACCGACGAAGACGACGAACCAGAATTCGACGAGTCCAGTGTGCGGGTGCGCCCCAACCGCAAGGGAAATAAGCCGCGCACCAAGATTCGGCCCGACCATGACAACGCTCTCACCGCTCGCGTTCTCGCCGTCGATCGTGGCCGTTACACCGTCATGCTCGACGAGGATCTGCCCACCGAACGCCGGGTCACCGCCGCGCGGGCCAGCGAACTGCGCAAGAAGGCGGTGGTCACGGGAGACCGCGTCGATATCGTGGGAGACACGACGGGCGCGGAGGGCAGCCTCGCGCGCATCGTGCGCATTGTGCCGCGCACCACGTTGCTGCGCCGCAGCGCCGACGACACGGATGCCGTCGAACGCGTCATCGTCGCCAACGCCGACCAGATGCTCATCGTGGTGGCAGCGGCGAATCCTGAGCCACGCATCCGTTTGGTGGACCGGTACCTCGTGGCCGCCTACGACGCCGGCGTCTCCCCCATTCTCTGCATCACCAAGACCGATTTGGCCGACCCTGCCGAATTTCTGAGCAACTTCGCCGGGCTTGACCTGCCTGTGTTCGAGAGTCGGGAAGACATCATGCCGCTCGAGCAGATCACCGCCGCGCTCGTCGGGCACGACACGGTCTTCGTTGGGCACTCCGGAGTGGGCAAGTCCACCCTCGTGAACGCGCTGGTACCAAATGCGAAGCGGGCTGTCGGCGTGGTGAACACGGTGACCGGCCGCGGACGACACACGTCCTCGTCCACGATCTCCCTGCGTCTCGAAACCGATGAGGGTCGCGGCTGGGTCATCGACACTCCCGGCGTGCGTTCGTTCGGGCTCGGACATATCAACACCGACAACATCCTCAAGGCGTTCACCGATCTCGCCACGATCGCCGAGACCTGCCCGCGTGGGTGCACCCATCTGCCGGATTCCCCCGACTGCGCCATCATGGAGGCCGTCGAGGCCGGCAGGCTGGGCGAGACGGGTACGGCCCGTCTTGACTCTTTGCAGCGCCTACTCGCGACGTTCGCGAACGCACCGGCCCACTGACCGAGCGGCAGCGGGTAGCGTGGAGTCATGACTGACTCCACGCGCCTTGCAGCCGGCGACCCAGCCCCCACGTTCACGCTGCGTAACCAGGATGGCGCATCCGTCTCGCTCTCCGACTTCGCAGGCCAGAATGTTGTGCTCTACTTCTACCCGGCGGCGATGACACCGGGCTGCACGACGCAGGCCTGTGACTTCCGCGACAGCCTGGGCTCCCTCGCGGCCGCCGGCTACCAGGTGCTCGGCGTGTCGAAGGATTCCCCAGCCACCCTCACGAAGTTCCAGGAGCGCGACGCCCTCACCTTCCCGTTGCTCAGCGACGAAGATCTCACTGTGCACAACGCCTACGGCGCGTACGGCGAGAAGAACCTCTACGGCAAAATCGTCACCGGTGTGCTGCGCTCGACCTTCGTGATCGACGAAGCCGGCACGATCGAGCTCGCTCTCTACAATGTGAAGGCCACCGGCCATGTTTCGAGCCTGCGCAAGAAGCTGGGCCTCGCGGCGTAACCCACGCAGCAACCGGTCACCCGGATCCGGGGACGGCGAACACGAGCGGGCGGGCTACGGCAGCCGCGGCACCGCCGCGATCAGCCGACGCGTGTAGTCCTCGCGCGGTGCGCCGAGCACCGTGGCTGTCGCCCCCTGCTCCACCACCCGGCCGTTCTGCAACACCACCGTTTCGGCGCACAGCGAAGCGACGACGCTGAGATCATGCGAGACCATCAGCACCGTCAGACCCTGCGCCGCGCCGAGTTCAGCCAACAACTCCATGATCTGGATGCGCGTCGTCACGTCGAGCGCACTCACCGGCTCGTCCGCGAGCACGAGCTTCGGCCCGGGGGCGATGGCCCGGGCGATGGCGATGCGCTGCCGCTGTCCGCCCGAGAATTCGTGGGGGTAGCGCGTGGCGGCATCCGTCGACAGCCCCACCGACTCGAGGGCCGCGGCAACTCGGGCCGCGGCATCCGCACCGGTGGCCAGGCCGAGCGAGCGCAGTGGCTCCGCGATGATCTGCGCGACGCTCTGCCGCGGATCGAGCGACGAATACGGGTCTTGGAAGACCGTCTGCACGCTGCGTCGGAACCGGCGCATCTGGGCCCGGTTGCGCGGCACCAGCGGCTCGCCTCCGAAGAGAATCTGCCCGCTGGTGGGCGACGCGAGGCCGAGCAGAAGTCGCAAGAGTGTCGTCTTACCCGAACCCGATTCGCCCACGAGGCCCACGCTACGTCCCTCGGTCACGGCGAATGACACATCGTCGAGCGCCTGCGCCCCTCCGCGGTAGGCGAAACTGGCCGCGCGCAGCTCCAGGATGGCGCTCACGAGATGTCCAGCGCGTGATCGAGCGTGCGTGCACTCCGCACGAGTTCGGCCGTATACGGATGCTGTGGGGCCGATAGCAGCGCCGTCAACGTTCCCCGCTCCACGGCAACGCCTGCGCGCAGCACGATCACCCGATCCGTCATGCGGGCGACCACGGCCAAGTCGTGGCTGACGAAGAGCAACGCCATGCCACGTTCGGCGACGATACGGTCGAGCAGATCGAGCACGTCCGCCTGCACCGTCACGTCGAGCGCTGTCGTGGGTTCGTCGGCGATCAACAACTCGGGCCGGCAGGCGAGGGCGATCGCAATCGCCACCCGCTGCCGCTGCCCGCCCGAAATTTCATGCGGATAGGCCGACGCAATACGTTCGGGGTCAGGCAGACTCACCTCGGCGAGCGCTGCCACGATGCCGGCACGCAACTGCGCGCCGCGCAGCCCCTGATGGCGGCGCAGGGGTTCGGCCACCTGATCTCCGAGCCGCATGAGCGGGTCGAGCGCGGTGAGCGGGTCCTGAAAGACGACGGCCGCGACCCGCCCGCGCAGTGGCACGAGGCTGCGTTCGGCAGCGCCGATCACCTGGGTTCCGGCGAGGAGCACGCTGCCGGTCGACACCAAACCGGTCGGCAAAAGGCCTGTCACAGCGAAGGCCGTGAGCGACTTGCCCGACCCCGACTCACCGATCAGTCCCAACCGTTCGCCGGCGGCGAGGTCAAACGACAGCGTGTGCAGCAGCGGCAGCCCGTCACGGGTAGCCACAGATAGCTCTGAAACAGACAGCAGCGTCATCGTGATCGCCTCCGGGTTGGGTCGGCGACATCCCGCAGCCCGTCGGCGACGAGGTTGACTCCGATGACGAGAATCACCAAGGCGAGGCCGGGCGCGATGGCCCCGACCGGCGCGGTGGCCACCGTGCCCTGCGCCTCTTGCAGCATCCGACCCCACGACGCATTGGGCGGCGGGGCCCCCAGACCGAGGTATGACAGGCTCGCCTCGGCCAGCACAGCCACGCCGAATTGCAGGGCGAGACTCACACCGAGCGTCGGCGCGATGTTCGGCAGCACATGCTGACGGATGATCCCCGCCCAGCCGGTCCCACTGGTGCGCGCCGCGGTGATGTATTGCGCCGAGAGCACCCGTTTGGTGAGCACCCGGGTGAGCCGGGCGACGATCGCCGACATGGCCAAGCCGATGGCCAGTGTGGCGGACCAGAGCGAGGCCCCCTGCGCGGCGACGATCAGCATGGCGAGCAACAGCACGGGGAACGCGATCAGAATGTCGAAGATGGCCGAGAGTGTGTCGTCGAGCCAGTCTGTCGCGAACGCTGCGGCCAAGCCGAGCACGATGCCGAGAACTGCGGCAATGGCGACGGCCCCGGCGCCGACACTCAACGCAATGCGGGCGCCGACCATGAGCTGGCTGAGAAGATCCCGCCCGAGTTTGTCGGTGCCGAGCCAGTGAGCCGCACTCGGCGCCTCGAGCCTCGTGCCCGTGGTGTCGGCGAGCGGGTAGGGCAGCCAGAACAGTGAGACGATCGCGGTGACGACGACGAGGCCCACGCAGACGAGGCCGATCGAAAGGGTGAGCGAACGGCGAGTGCGTCGTCGCACTGGCGCCGGCGCATCCGCGTGAACCACGGCGCTCATCGATTCCCCGAGACGCTCGTGCGCAGCCGCGGGTCGATCAGTCGCTGCACAATGTCGGCGACGAAGCCGATGATCAGCACGGCCAGTGTCGAGATCAGCAGGACGCCCTGAATGTTCGGGTAGTCGTGCTGTGCGATGGCCCGCAGCAGCATGTTACCGAGACCGGGAAGGGTGAAGACGCTCTCGACGACGACGGCGCCGAGAAAAGTCGTCGCCAGCTCGATCCCCAAGATGGAGATCACCGGAACGGAGGCGTTGCGCAGGCCATGCCGCCACATTGCCACTCCGAAGCTCGAGCCTTGAGCGCGGGCGTTGCGCAGAAAGTCGCTGCCGAGCACGTCGAGGGTGGCGGACCGCACGTAGCGTGAAATTGAGGCCGTCATCACGAGCGAGACCGTGATGATCGGCAGGGCGAGCGAATGCAGTGCGGCGTCCGGATCGGCCCAGTCGTCACGCGGGAACCCGCCCGAGGGGAACCAACGCAGGTTCACGCTGAATACGCTCACAAGCAGGATGCCGACCCAGAAGGCCGGCACGGCAATGCCCAGTTGCGACACGGCCGAGAGCGCGGCACCGTACCACCGGTCGGACTTCCAGGCAGCGATGAATCCGATGAAGAGGGAGAGCACAACAGCGATGCCGAATGAGATCAGGGTCAACGGCACCGTGACGGCCAGTCGGGAGACGATCTCAGGGCCGACCGGCAACGAGCTGATGAATGAGCTGCCGAGGTTGAACGTGGCCATCTGCCCGAACCAGGTGACGAACTGCTCGCCGATGGGCTTGTCGCTGCCGACCTGCGCCTGGGCTGCGGCGACCTGCTCGGGTGTGGCGTTGACCGACAGCAGGGCGTTCGCCGGGTCTCCCGGCAGCAATCGCAGCAGCAGAAAAAGCACGACCATGGCCAGCAGCAGCGAGATCACCAAAAAGGCGAAGCGGCGCAGCAGATAGGTGGTCATGATTCTCTCAGATTACTGTTTGAGTCGGTGGTCGAGCCCCCAACCGGTGGTCGAGCCCCACCACCGATGGTCGAGCCCCCAACCGTTGGTCGAGCCCCCAACCGTTGGTCGAGCCCCCAACCGTTGGTCGAGCCTGTCGAGACCCCGTGCCCCGGTCTCACAACCGGCGCCCGCTCGTGACAGGCTCGACCCCGCGAGGTACTACTTCGTGGTGATGTCGTAGACGTAAAACTGCGAGTTCAAACCGTTCAGCGGGTATCCGCTCACGGCACTCGATGCGACGACGATCTGCGGGTAGAGGTACAACCACGCGCTGGCGGCGTCCTTCGCAATCTGTTCGTTGACGAGCTTGAGCTTCGCGGTCTGCTCGTCGACCGTCGCCGACTGCTCGGCCTCCGATACCCACTGGGTGACCTCGGGGTTGTTGTAGCCCCAGTAGAAGTCGGGGTTGCCGTACCAGACCACGTCCCGATCGTTCACGTGCTCCTGCAGGGTGGCCTCGAAGTCGCGGCTCTTGAAGACCTTCGTGTACCACTCATCCGAGCTGATCGGGTTGATGTTCACCGTCACGTTGACCTTGGCGAGCTCGCTCTTCAGAAACTCGGCGACGGCGGGGTGCGGGTCATAGGTCGGCGTGTCGAGGGTGAACGTGAAGCCGTTCGGGAAGCCGCCCTGGGCGAGCAGGGTCTTGGCCAACGCCGGGTCGTAGGGGTTCACGCTGGTGAGGTCTTCGTACCAGGGATCGGTCGGCGGAACCATCGAGCCGATCAGGCTGCCGTAGTCACCCCAGATCGAGTTCAGCAGCTTCGTACGGTCGATGGCCGAGTAGATTCCCTTGCGCACGTCGACGTTGTTGAACGGTGCGACCCTGTCGTTGAACGCGAGCAGTTCCTTCGTGGTGGAGTTGCCGTTGTTGACGGTGAAGTCGGGGTTGTTCTCGAACTGCGCGAGGGCATCGGGGCTCTGCACGCTCGTGACGATGTCGACCTGGTTGGTCAGCAGCGCATTTGCGAGCGCTGTCGCGTCGGTGAAGTAGTTGAAGACGACCTCGGGGTTCTTGGCCTTCGCGCCCCGGTAACCGTCCCACCGTTCGAGACTGAGCGAGCTGCCGCGCTTCCAGGTTCCGACCGTGTACGGGCCGGTCCCGTCCTCAGCGGTCTTCAGATCTTTCGCGTCCGTGTTGACAATCCAGATATAGCTCAGCAGGTAGGGCAACGAAATCGAACGGCTCGACAGATCGATCACGACTGTCGTGGCATCAGGGGTCTCGATTCCAGCGATCACGGCGAGGCTCGACTTGCGCGCAGACTGGGAGTCCTCGGCGGTGACGCGCTCGATGCTTGCCTTCACATCGGCGCTGGTGAGCGTCTTACCGGAGTGAAAGGTCACACCGGGCACGAGGGTGAACGTGTAGGTCAGACCGTCATCACTCACGGTGTATGCGCTGGCGAGCAGCGGTTCGACCGCGCCGTCATCGGTGAGCTTGAACAGCCCCTCATAGACGTTGCCGTTCAACGCCTCGGTGCCGCCCTGCCCACCACCGGCGGTGTTATCAAGGTTCTGAGGTTCGTAGATCGAACCGATTTCGATGGCCTTCGCCCCGGATGCGCTGGCATCGCTTGTCGAGGGAGCGCACCCCGCCAGGGCGAGGGTCGCGACGAGTGCGGCGGCAAGAACGGCCGTCGTGGATTTTTTCACGGAGAACTCCTGTGTGGATGACGAGTAGAAACGGGCAACTTCGCCCGACGAACACGAACCAAGACTCACCGGGCGTCGCGAGACGCCCGACTGTTCCAGCTCTCAGACCCGATCTTTCCGGTCGGGTCTGGTGAGCGGCACTGACTCAGTCAGTAGATGGAGTGGCCCCCGCGGAACTGAACAGCCTTCTCGCCGGCTTCGACTGGCACGAGGAAACGGTTGTTCCGTGGCGGCAAAGGACAGTTGTAGTGAATCGAAAAACCGCACGGCGGAACAAAAGCCTGATTGAAGTCGAGAATGACGGTGCCTGCCTCGCCGAACGCGCTGGCGGAACGGTGCACGAAGAGAAAACGGCCGGCTTCGTAGCTACCGGAGTCGTCGGCCACCCCGTTGCTTGCGTCGCCGAAGACCAGAAGCAGTGTGCCGTCGTCGTCGAAGGCACTGAACGTGTAGCCGACGCCGTCCCGAGTGAACGTGATGTCGCCGGGGACGACAAGGTTGCGGCTGCCGCCGTTGTCGCGAATGTGCTCGAACGGAATGGTGCGGTCGGCGTCGACGGGTGTGAACTCTGCTTCGATCACCCAGCTGGGGTCGAAATCCCACACCGAGACGGTGTCGAAGTTCACGATTGCAGGCGAAGCCGAATCCCAGAGACGGATGCCGCGTTCCGGCTCCCCCGTCGACAGGTTCGTGCGTGTCAGTGCCGTCGCGGTCACACTCGCGGGCTGGCCCTCGAGGGCGTCGTCGAGGGTGGTCGTGACATCGGCGTCCAGCCAACGCGTTTCGACCAGGGCGAGATTCCCGGTCGCCGAAACGACCGTGGCCAGGCGCGCAGCGCGCCAGCGCGCCCACCCGACGCGTGCGGCGTCAACGGCGGAGTCGGTAGCGTAGCGCTTCACGGAAAGCTCAGAAGTAGTCATGACCATTTCAGTGTGAACGTTGCACCCCCCTGCGCCTATTCCGATTTCGAAATATTTCGTTAGCCGGAGTTCCGCGTGGCGTCGATGACTTTCGGAGTGAAGAGCAGCACAAGCACAAGCACCGACGGGATCAGCAGCAGCCAGCCAAGGTCGGCACGAGCATAGAGACCTTGGAAGCAGCCGACGGCGACGGCGATCTGCATCAGCTGCCACACCACGGCCGGGCTCCGCATCCAGGATCGCCCACGCGCAGCACCGGCAGCGACGAGGCTGACCCCGATCGACGCGATCAGCACGATGGCCAGAATGACGAGCGCGCCCGGAACCGACGAGGGGGTCGACGTGAGGAACTCGAAGATCAGCCAGGCGACGGCCGCCCAGAGAAGTAACGCCTCAGCCCAGAGCAGGGTCGCGACGACGCGCAACCCGATCGGTGGTGCACCACGCGGGGCGTGTGACACAGAATCATCAGACTGGTTGGACTGTTCTCTCACAGGGGAATCCCATACAAAACTATTGATTTGATTTCTCTATTATGCGACCATATTTGAGGCCCGGTTGACGCTCACAGGGACGTGAGCTGATTTCAACGCGCAAAACCATTTTCAGGCACGCACACGCATGTATGGTTCACGCGTCAGCAGATCCGAATATTCCTGCAACCGGCACTCATCGCATTCTAGGCCGATCGGCCATGCAAACCCGCAATAAAGGAGCACCCCCATGGATTGGCGCGATAAAGCTGCCTGCCTCACTGCTGACCCGGAGCTTTTCTTTCCGGTCGGTAACACTGGTCCCGCAGTTGACCAGATCGAGAAGGCGAAGTCGGTGTGCGCACGGTGCAACGTCACGGAGGTATGCCTTCAGTATGCACTGGAGACAGGTCAGGATTCCGGAGTCTGGGGTGGCCTGAGCGAAGATGAGCGTCGCGCTCTGAAGCGTCGTGCCGCTCGGGCCCGCCGAGCGTCATAGCGGCACCCACACCACGTCAGGCGTGGGCCCTCCGGAGTGATCCGGAGGGCCCACGTCTTTTTGTACTGTGCGAGATTCGGGAGCCTAGCTCTCCACCATGTAGCGCAGCGGAATCTCGATCGTCACTTCGGTTCCGCTGCCCATCATGGTGTGCCAATCAATGGTTCCACTGAGTTCGCCCTGAATCAGGGTGCGCACAATCTGCGTGCCGAGCCCCGACCCCACTTTGCCCTCGGGCAGCCCGGATCCGTTGTCACGCACCCGCACGGTCAAGGTGTCTTCATCGCGCTCGGCTTCAATGGACACCTCGCCTTCGCGACCAGCAAGTCCGTGTTCGACGGCGTTCGTGACGAGTTCTGTCAGCGCCAGCGCCAGCGGGGTGGCGTAGGCACTCGGCAACGTGCCGAAACTGCCCGATGACTTCGGATGCGCCGTCGTGTTGTGAGCGCTTGCCACCTCGGCGATCAGGAGCAGGACACGGTCGAACACGGCGTCGAAGTCAACGCTCTGGCTCAGTCCCTCCGACAGGGTGTCGTGCACCACCGCGATTGCCGCAACACGGCGCATCGCCTGGTTCAGAGCTTCACGAGCCTCATCGGAGTGCGTGCGGCGGGCCTGAATGCGCAGCAGCGACGCCACCGTCTGCAAGTTGTTCTTGACCCGGTGGTGAATCTCCCGAATCGTGGCATCCTTTGTGATCAGCTCACGTTCCTGGTGGCGCAATTCCGTGACGTCGCGGCACAGCACCACGGCACCAGTGCGCTCACCACGGTTGCGGATCGGAATCGCCCGCAGCGACACCGTTACGCCGCGTGCTTCGATGTCGGTGCGCCACGGCGCTCGGCCGGTGACGACGAGAGGCAACGACTCGTCGACATCGGCTTTTCCGGTCAGCAGCCGCGTGGTGACCTCGGCGAGCGACTCCCCCTCGAGTTCATCTGGAAATCCGATTCGGTTGAAGGCCGACAGCGCATTGGGGCTCGCGAACGTCGTGATGCCATCCACGGCCAGACGGATCAACCCGTCCGATGCACGCGGGGCGCCGCGGCGGGGACCGGTCGGCGCGCCCAAGTCGGGGAAGTCCCCGGTGGCGATCATCGCGAACAAGTCGTTGGCGCAGTCGTTGAAGGTGAGCTCCTGGCGGCTCGGAGTGCGCGCTTCGCTCAAATTGGTGTGCCGAGTAAGCACCGCGATCGGGGCATCCGTCACCTGGGATCCCGACGTGCTGAGCCGCCGCATCACCGGAATGGCGCGGACCCGGGTCGGTGTCTCTTCATACCAATCAGGGGCCGTCGTGTCGACGATTCTCGCCGTTTCGAACGCTTCGGTCACCTGTTTGCGCCATTCCCCCTTGATCTGCTGACCCACGAAGTCGCGGTAGAAGAGGGTTGCGGCGCTCGACGGCCGCAGGTGGGCGACGGCGACGAAGCTGTCGGTCTCAGTGGGCACCCAAACGACGATGTCGGCGAAGGCGAGATCGGCGATGAGCTGGCCGTCTGCGATAAGCATGTGCAGCCAGTCCACATCCTCTGCGCTGCTGCGGCCTTGGGCAAGTACGAGTTCACTGAGCGTCGACACAGCTCTAGCCTACGGCCGCACACGGGTGCGCGTCGTTCACCTCTCGCGGCCACGGATGCAGGAAGCTGGACCTATGGACAAAATGCCCGGTCAACGAGACCGAACGCTCCACCTCTTAGTCGCGATCGTCGGCGCTGTCGTTGTGATCGCTGTCGCCGTCGTGCTGACGCGCGGCGCGACGCCACGCCTTGACGCGGCGACACCGGCCGGAACCGTTCAGCGGTACACCGAGGCCGTGCTCGCCGGCGACACGGATGCCGCACTCGCGCTCGTCGATCCGGCCTCGCTGTCCAACTGCTTCGGGGGCCACGATTCCACAAACAATCTGAGAATCACTCTGCGTGGGACCACCGAGAATGGCAGCAAGGCCGAGGTCGCGGTCACGTTCACCTCGACCTCCGACACCGGAGGGTTCAGCCCCGCGGAATCGGCTCAGGATGACAGGTTCACCCTGGTGAAGCGCGGCGACGTCTGGCTGATCACTTCCACGCCGTGGAACGTGACAGTCTGCCCACCAGAAGGGGGTACCTCATGACGATCTCAGCACCAATTCACGCGCCCGTGCGGCCGGCAGCCCAGGGCGTCGTTCGCCGACTCATCGTGTTCATCCTGTTATTCACACTTGTCGTGATCGTCGCGATCGGTCTCTCGGGGCTGCTGGGCCGGCTCCTCGACACGAGCGTCACGCTGGCCGGGTCCGATGTGACGGGCCTCGCCCAGTCGCTCGCCTTCACGTTCATCGCCGGCCCGCTGGCTGCACTTCTCGGCTGGTTCGTCTGGCGCAGCCTCCGTGATGAGCGGGAGCGGGCCACGATCAGCTGGGGCCTGTATCTCGCGGCGATTTCATCCGTTGCCGTCATCACCTTCTCCCTCTCGCTCCTCAGCGCTGCAAGCGATCTTCTCGCAGGAGAGTGGCGCCCGTCCGCAGCTGCGACGGCGATCGTGTGGGCCGGCGTCTGGTGCCTGCACCGCGTCATCTGGAGACGCCCGCAGACCGCGCCGCTGCGCTTAGCCGCGCTGGTTCCGCTCATCGGAGCGTGGTTCGGCATGGGCCTGCTCGTGGGCGGTGGAATCGGCGCCCTGGGCACACTCTTCCACGCCGCCGTCGACCGGTTCACCGATCCGGTCTCGATCGGTTCCTCGTGGTGGCTGTTCGCCGCTCAGTCAGCGCTCTGGTCTCTGGGGGGCGGCATACTCTGGTGGACTCAGTGGATCCATGACCGAGCGCGCGACAGGCCGAGTGCCTTCGCCTCGGTGCTGCTCATCGTGCTCGGCATCGGCGGCGGAGCATTGACCTGCCTCTTCGGCCTCGGCACCACGGTTTATGTGGTGTTGGACGTCGCATTCGACCGCAGCCAACCGCTCGCGGCCGTGCTCGACCCCCTGCCGACGGCGCTTGCCGCGGGACTGATCGGTGCCGTCGTTTGGCGCTACCATCACGTCGTCGTCACGCAACGATCCGTCGCGGTTCGCCTGTCGGAACGGCTCGTTCTCTCCGGCATCGGGTTGGCCGGCGCGGCCAGTGGCGTCGGGATTCTGGTGAACTCACTCCTCGCCGCAAGCGTGCCGACGTTCGCCGGCAACGACCTGCGCCCCCTCCTGCTTGCCGGGCTCAGCTCGCTGCTCGTCGCGGCACCGCTCTGGTGGATGGCCTGGAAGCCTGCGGCTGTGGTTCACGCGACGGCGGCTCGGTCGATGGGCCGACGCGTCTACCTCATCGCCATCTTCGGGGTGAGTGCCGTGGTTGCCCTGATCACGCTCCTGGTGATTGCCTATCGCCTCTTCGCGTTCACTCTGGAGGCTCACGCCGAGCTCAATCTTGTCGATCACGTCCGTGCACCCCTGGGCCTCTTGTTCGCAACCGCACTGACCGCTGGGTATCATTTTCGCGTCTGGCGCAACGATCGCGCGGCTTTCCCTCCTCTCATTCCGGTCGAGCCGATGATTCGACACGTTGTCCTTGTCACCGGAGCCGACCCGGAGCCGCTCAGCCAGGCGATTTCTGCGGTCTCTGGTGCGCAGGTCACCGTCTGGCCCCGTGCGGAGGCCGATGAGTTCGGTCCCACTGTCGAGAGCGTCGTCAGCGCGTTGAGCGGCGTCAGCGGTGAACGGATGTTGCTCCTGGCCGGCCCCGGCAGCCGAATCGAGGTCATCGCTCTCGTCGGCGATACAGGCGCCGCGACGGTTCGCTAATCGTCGAGTTCGACGTCGACCCATTCGCGTCCCAGGGGCGTGAGCACGGCATGGCCCGACGTCGCGGCGGCGACGATCGCGGCGAGCGCCGTCGCATCGGGATGGGTGAGTCGTACGATGGCTTGGGCCGCATAGTCGGTTCCGAGCACGGTCACACCGCGCTGGCGCAGCTCCGACTCGACAGATCCGGCATCCGCGTGTTCCAGCGCCACGCTGAACACCCCCCGTGCGGCGCGATGCACCACGAGACCTCGAGCGGATGCCAGGTCGATGGCACCCAGAACCGCCTCCGAATAAGCCCGGGTCAGTCCGCCGGCACCGAGCAGCACCCCGCCGAAGTAGCGCGTGACCACGGCCACACTGTCGATGAACCCGCGCCCGGTCAGCGCCTCCAACATCGGCCGGCCGGCTGTTCCCGACGGCTCGCCGTCGTCGTTCGAACGGCGTATCTGCCCGGGTTCGGTTGAGGAGCCCAGTACGAACGCGGAACAGTGATGGCGGGCGCCCGGGTCGTCGTGGCGCGCTTCGGCCACGACCTGGCGCGCTTCCCCCTCGGTCTCCACGCGCACGAGCCGGGTGAGAAAGCGGGAACGCTTCACCTCGAGTTCGCTGTCGGTGCGGGCACCCACACCCCGGCGAAGCGTCAGGTTTGTCATGGTTCCATTCTGGCGAACGACGTGCCGGTTAGCCCGCTTCCCGAGCCCGACGCCGGCGCGTCACTCGACCTGCGGAGGCTTCCCGCCGTTGCTCGCGCCGCGGCACCGGCGCGGGAGCGGGCAGAATCTCGGTGAGCACAAGCCGACGGATGCTGGCGCGCACGGCCGACTTCGGTGCGGCATCCCGCAGCGTGCGTCCGGTGAGCACCGCGTTGTCGACCGTGGCCACGTCCTGCGGCACCAGGACGACGTCAGTGATTCCGCCGAAGCGGCGCAGCGTCCCGCTGATCTGCCCCTTCGGGTCGATGCCGACCGCGCTTCGCCGCATCCGGTTCATCACGACACTCACGTTCGTAGTCGACAGAATCGTGCCCAGCTCCACCCAGGCCCGCAGAAAACGCGCCATCCCAACCGGATCGGCCAACCCGCAGGCCACGACGTGATCCGCCGCAGTGATCGTCGCCAGCGTCGCCGCGTTGCGACGTGGCGCGAAGAGGTCGCTCGAGATCTCCTCGTCGCTCTCCAGGCTGAACCCTGCGTCAATCACAACGTACTCGACCCACTGCCGCAGTGTCTGAATCGTGCGGGTGATCCGTTCGTCCGACAGTTCCGGCCAGCGCGAGGGCCCCCCGAGCCCGGTGAGCACCCAATACGCGCCCTGCGGCGAGGTGTAACGCTGCGCGATGCGCTCCAGCTCGGCAGGAGTCAAGGCATCGGCACCGGCCAACCGACAGGCTGCGGCGAAACCGGGAGCCTCATCGAGCAGGCCCAGCGCCGAGGCGACCGAACCACCGTAGGTATCGGCGTCGACGAGAGCGACGGTGTGCCCGCACGCCGCGATCTCGGCTGCGATGTTGATGGCCAGGGTCGTGCGCCCCGGCGCGCCGGCCGGCCCCCAGACCGCGACGACCCGACTTTGCGCAGCGTGCCCCTGGCGCACTCCGATTCGCAGAGGCACCGTCACGTCCGCGCCGAGGAGCGCCTCAATTTCGGCCCAGGCAGCGGTGGCATCGAGCACCTCGTACAGCCCGAGCGAGGCGGCATACCGGCGCCCGCTGTCTGAGCTGCAGAGCGCAACCACCCGCACACCACTCTCATCGCAGACGGTGAGCAGCTCCGCACTGAGCGTGACCCGATCGGCCTGCACGAGCACCACCTCCGGAGCCCGCTTGCCGATCGCCACGATGAGCTCTCGAGCTGTGGACTGTCTGGTCGTCACCGTATGGCCGTGTTCCACCAGGTCGACCAAGATACGGTCTTCAATCGTGTGGTCGATTGCCAGGGCCAGAATCGTCATGTTCAGCGCTCCAACCCGGCGTTGACGGGAACAACAGCGAGCGCATCACCGTTCGCAATGGCTTCCAACATCACCGGCACGGCGTCGCGGGGAACCAACAGTTCCACGTTGACGGCACCATCCGAAGCCAGAAACCCGGTAGCAGGTACGATTCGCACGATGGATGCCTGGTCGACGAGCACCGCTGGCGGCCCGAACTGTCCGCGGTCATCGTGTTTGGCCGACCACACGTCCACTACGCTTCCCGCGCCGATCGACGCGGCCAACGCGCCGCTCAACGGGGCGACGAGCCGGGTGACGTCGGCACCGGAGCGCGTGCCGACGGCGGATGCGGGAACAAGTTCTCCCTCCGCGATTGTGCGCGTGACGAGCAGTCCCTCCTCGGGAACTATCCCTGGTGTGAGGTAGAGCTCCGTGGTCCCGCCTAGTCTCACCTGCACGGAATCCAGGTCGCCCGGCGTGATCCGGTCCCCCACAGCGAGGGTCTCCCGTGCGGCGAGCACCGTGATCGTCGAGTCGGCCTGCGCCACAACCGCGACAACACCGACGACCGCACACACAACGAGTCCCAGTCCGATTGAGAACCGCGGATCGAACCAAAACCGGGTTCGACGGTTCCGAGTTGTGTCGCTCATCTGATGCCACCTCGCCTGTCACGCCACGAAGAAGCGTGCCCTTGGGTCCCAATCGTGGCGGCCCACGCCGTTTCACGTGCAAGTTATCCACAGCCCGCGTGCCCCACGGTTTCTCCCCTCGCCCCAGGCGCATAATCGGAGCATGACCGATTCCGTGTCCCCCGACTCTCTCGGGCGCTTTCTGACACTCACCGACACGGCCGAGATCCTGAGCATTTCGGCAGCGGATGCGCTTGATCTGGTGCGCACCGGAGAACTGCCCGCCATCCGCGTGGGTTCTGCCCATGCGTGGCGCGTCGAGCGCCGGGTGCTCGAGTCCTACATCGAGGCGAAATACGAAGAAGCGCGACGGCTGTCGCTCTGGGAGCAGTCAGACTTCGCGAATATTACCGAGCTCTCCGGCGGGCAGATCATCCGTCCCGAAACAGAACGCCCGCCGCGCGACTGAGTGCCTCATCGCTTCGGGTAGCGCGCCCGCCTCACGGTTCAACGCAGCAGCACCAGCTGGATCTGCGCGAGCGGAACGATACGGTATTCCGTGACGGCGTGTGCCCGTCGCGGTGAGTCCGCCGGATGCACAGCCACGTCGAGATGGTCACGACCGACGCGGTCGATGGTGCCGGTCAACGCCCCACGGGGCATGTGCACTACCACTGTCTTCCGGCGTCGACACAGGTCCCGCAAGACAAAGGGCAGGCCGATCCTGTCAATGAGGCGAGCCGCCGAATCGGCTTCGCTAGCCAGGGAGTCCGGGATCTGCTCGGGGGTCATCACCACGCCGGCGATGGCCGCGAATGGGAGCACACACATGGCGAGCGCGGACTGGCTACGGTGCTCCGTCATCCCGGTGTCGGCCGAAACGACGTCACCGGCCAACCAGTCTCTGCCGAACGTCGCCGGGCGCACAAGGATCGTCTCACCGGAAACCAGCACGATTCGCACCGGGAGAGTGCCGGTGCCGCCGCCTGCTCGGCTCAGGCCGATCAGTCGGCTCCGCACTGCAAGCCGCCCGAGACGCAGCCGTTCCTCCTCGGCACGCGCGTCACTGTCATCGACGTTCAACTCGTGCTCGAGCTGCCCTTCGAGGTCGTCAAACAGATTGTCCCAGCGCACACCCCGAAGCTAGTGGGCGTTGGAGCTGCGCGAGCGGGTTATCCACAGGGCCTAAAAGCGCTAGACAGCGGACCAGTCGAGTGGTTGAGTTCTCGCCAACGCACTTCACCCCCGAATGGGGGCCTGGCCTGGGCGGGAGGCCTGCGTTATTCGCGTGCCCGGGCATCCCGATGAGGCACTGTACAAACCCAGATCGGAGCTGGAATGAACGACCAAGTGGCCCGCACTCGGCGTGCTCAGGCCTCACCCGACAAGTTCACTCACGATGACTTCTTTGGCCAGCAGCCGAGTTCACGCAGCGAGCTCCCTGACCCCGAACCGCTCTTGATCAACCTCACCCGCTGTGTGATCGAGGTGCTCGCCGGCGCGCGAGACCTCGACCAACTCGCGCGGTGGGTTACCGACGATGTCTATAAGCATCTTCTGACCCGAGTCGTTCTATCAGCGAGAGCACGCGCCGTGACCGGACGCCGGGCGCAGCGGCCCACAATCACAATCGGTCACATCACGATGTCCGAGCCGCGTGACGGGGTGGTTGAGGCTGTCGTCATCGTGCACAGCAGGGTGCGGGTGCGCGCCGTCGCGTTGCGCTTGGAAGGCCTCGACAGCCGCTGGCGAGCGTGCGCAATTAACGTCCTGTAACGGACGTCGCCGGGTCGTCCTTCGTCGCCAGAATGCGGCTCCTCAGCGCGAGGAAGAGCAGCACCATCCCTGTCGAGAGCGCAATGTGACCCAGTCCCGCAATACCGGCGATCGCGCTACTCGACTCCTGGCCGACCACCGTCAGCGAACCGTGCACGGCAAGTGCGGCCGCGGTGACGACAAGCCCCGCGTTGTAGGTCCAGAAGAACCAGTTGAACAGGGAACTCTGCGTCAACCCAAACTGCTTCTCGAGCAACAGCACGATGAGCAAAACGATGAAGCCCAGGGTGAGCAGATGTGTGTGCACCAGGCCAAGTTGGGTGGCCCCGGTGAAATCGTGGGCCTTGGTGAACTCACGGTAATACAGGCCGGACAGGACGCCGACAATCATGTAGCCGAATGCGGCGTAGAACAATTTCATCATGTGTTCAGTCTGTCCGAGGGCATCCGTTGCAGACATCGAACTTAAGGTGGAAACCGGCGGCCCACAGGGCCGCCGGTCTCATACCTCCATTCAGGGGGCGCTAGTTCTTCTTACCCTGTGAGCGGCGTTCTGCACGATTGGCCGGAGCCGCACCCTCGGTCTTCTGACCGAACGCACCACGGACGGTGCTTGCGGGTGCCTCCTCCTCCGCGGCGGGAGCAGCAGCCTTGCGGGCGCGATCCGTGGCAGCCTGCTGAATCTGTCCGCGCTGATTGCGCACTTCGACTCCACCCGAGTCGCTCGGAGCCGTGTAGCTGAGCTTCTCGCCGGGTGTTTCAGCGGGCGTGAGGCCCTTCGCCGCGACGACTGGAGTCGAGATCTCTCCCGCGCCTTGACTGACCTCGACCTCGAGGTTGAAGAGGAATCCGACGGTCTCCTCGCGGATCTGCCCCATCATCTGCTGGAACATTGCGAAGCCTTCACGCTGGTATTCGACCAACGGGTCGCGCTGGGCCATGGCTCGCAGGCCGATGCCGTCCTTCAAATAGTCCATTTCGTAGAGGTGGTCACGCCAGCGACGGTCGATCACCGAGAGCACCACACGACGTTCCAGCTCGCGCATCGCCGGCGATCCGAGCGATTCCTCACGGCGTTGGTAGGCGACCTTCGCGTCAGACAGAATCTCGCGGCGCATGAAATCGCGGTTGATCTTTCCACGGTTGCCGGCTTCAGTGACGACCTCGTCGATGGTCAGGCCCACCGGATACAGGGTCTTCAGCTCGGTCCACAGAGCGTCGAAGTCCCAGTCATCGCCGTTTCCTTCACCCGTGTGAACGTTCAGCACCTCGTCGATCACGTTTTCGAGGAACTTCTGCGTACGCTCGTGCAGGTCGTCACCTTCGAGAATGTGGCGGCGATCGCTGTAGATCGCCTCACGCTGACGGTTCAACACATCGTCATACTTCAGCACGTTCTTGCGAATCTCCGCGTTGCGGCCCTCGACCTGCGACTGCGCACTGCGGATGGCACGGCTGACGATCTTCGACTCAATGGCCATGTCATCCGGCACACCCTGGCGGCCCATCAGCGCTTCGGCACCGCTGGCGTTGAACAGGCGCATCAGGTCATCGGTCAGCGACAGGTAGAAACGGCTCTCGCCCGGGTCGCCCTGACGTCCGCTGCGTCCGCGCAGCTGGTTGTCGATCCGGCGGGACTCGTGGCGCTCGGTGCCGAGAACATAGAGACCGCCGGCTGCGATGACCTTCTCGGCTTCTTCGTCGACTCCGCTCTTGACTTCGGCAAAGACATCGTCCCACTCGGTCTCGTATTCATCGGGGGTTTCAACCGGGCTGAGGCCCTTGGCGTTCATCGCCGCAACAGCCAGGAATTCGGCGTTTCCGCCGAGCATGACGTCGGTTCCACGACCGGCCATGTTCGTGGCCACTGTGACCGAGCCGAGTCGACCGGCCTGTGCGACGATCGCTGCCTCGCGCGCGTGGTTCTTTGCGTTCAGCACTTCGTGCCGCACGCCCTTCTTCGCCAGCAGTCGCGAGAGGTATTCGCTCTTCTCAACACTGGTGGTGCCCACCAACACAGGCTGGCCTTTGGCGTGACGCTCGACGATATCTTCGACGACCTGACCGAACTTGGCCTCTTCGTTCTTGTAGACGAGGTCCGACTGGTCGATGCGCTGCATCGGCTTATTCGTCGGAATCGGCACGACACCCAACTTGTAGGTGCTCATGAACTCGGCCGCCTCGGTCTCGGCGGTACCGGTCATGCCGGACAGCTTCGAATACAAGCGGAAGTAGTTCTGCAGAGTCACGGTGGCCAAAGTCTGGTTCTCGGCCTTGACCGCGACCCCTTCTTTTGCCTCGATCGCCTGGTGGATGCCCTCGTTGTATCGGCGGCCCATCAGAATACGGCCGGTGTGCTCGTCGACGATCAGCACCTCACCGTTCATCACCACATAGTCTTTGTCTTTCTTGAACAGAGCGTTCGCTTTGATGGCGTTGTTCAAGAACGAGATCAGCGGAGTGTTGGCCGACTCGTAAAGGTTGTCGATGCCGAGGTAATCCTCGACCTTTTCGATGCCGGGCTCAAGTACACCGATGGTGCGCTTCTTCTCATCGACCTCGAAATCTTCATCGGCCACGAGCCGCTTGGCCAGGCCGGCGAACTCGTTGAACCAGCGGTTGGCCTCGCCGGAGGCGGGTCCCGAGATGATCAGCGGGGTACGAGCCTCATCGATCAGGATCGAGTCGACCTCGTCGACGATGGCAAAGTAGTGCCCGCGCTGCACCATGTCCTGGGTCTGCCAGGCCATGTTGTCGCGCAGGTAGTCGAATCCGAACTCGTTGTTCGTGCCGTAGGTGATGTCCGCGGCGTACTGCTCGCGGCGCTGTTCCGGAGTCTGCCCCGAAACGATGCACCCCGTGGTCATTCCCAGGGCGCGGAAGACGCGCCCCATTAGCTCGCTCTGGTAGCTGGCCAGGTAGTCGTTGACCGTGATGACGTGCACGCCGCGGCTCGTGATGGCGTTCAGGTAAGCGGCCGTCGTCGCGACAAGCGTCTTGCCCTCACCGGTCTTCATCTCGGCGATATTGCCCAGGTGCAGCGCTGCGCCGCCCATCAACTGCACGTCGAAGTGACGCAAACCCAGTGTTCGCGTCGATGCTTCACGCACCGCGGCGAACGCCTCCGGCAACAGGTCATCGAGTGATTCACCGTTGGAGTAGCGCTCACGCAGCGTCGTGGTCTCGTTCTTCAGTTCCTCGTCGCTGAGGCCTTTGAAGTCGTCTTCAAGCGCGTTGATTGCCTTCGCGTAGTTCTCGAGACGGCGCAGGATACGCCCCTCGCCAACACGAAGAACCTTTTCAAGAATTGAGGCCACGGATGCACTCCACTAGTCGTCACGGCGCATGCATACGCCTGCCGTCTGGTCGACGCCACGTTCTGGCGCCGACCAGCGCGCCGACAGAGCCGGCAACTCTAGCAATGCTACTTGGTCAACGACCCCGTCCGACTGCAGCTTCCCTCAGTTCGACCAGTTCAGTGACCTCACCCAGCTCGATCACACCGTAGTCCCAGCCTTTGCGGCGGTAGACCACGCTGGGGCGAAGCGATTGCGCGTCTTGGAACAGGTAAAAATCATGGCCGACGAGCTCCATGAAGTAGAGTGCGTCGTCGACGGTCATGGGCGCAGAATCGAACACCTTCCGGCGGATCACCACGGGGCTGTATTCTTCCTCGACGTCTTCACCGACGGTCTCGTCGTTCAGAATCGGAATGGCACCGGTCCGCACGCGTTCCATGGTTTCGCTGCTCGCCGGGGTGATATCGACCACGCGGAAGCCATCCGACGACGCCTCCTGCAGTGACGTGGGGCGGTGAGCGCCCCCACGGTGCACCTTTTTACGATCTTTGGCACGGCGGACACGTTCCATCAGCCGCCCCAAGGCCACATCGAACGCGGCGTACTTGTCTGAGCCGTCTGCTTCGGCCCGCACGACCGGGCCCTTGCCGATCAGGGTGAGTTCTACCCGATCCGGCCCGGTTGCCCCGTTCTTCTCGCCGTGCCTGCTCACCTTGATTTCAAGGGCAAGAGCTTTCTCGGCCAGACTCTCGACCTTTTCGGCTTTCTCTGTTGCGTAATCGCGAAAGCGATCAGTGATCCCTAGATTTCGTCCGACGATGTTTGTTTCCATGACGACCTCCAGATCTGGCGAAACGCCCTTCTCTGGGCGATGTTTCGCGCCTTTAGATCCACCGTAGCGGGGCCAGGCGCAGAAGTCACAGCATTTGCTGATCAGTTTGCTGGGAGTGCCGATGATCGGGGTAAAGCCGCTGGGTTTGAGCCAAAGTGGCGATACCAACGACCTCGCCACCCGCCTCGATCACGGCGCGTCGCGCCTCCCGAACTGTGGCCCCGGTCGTGAGAATGTCGTCGATGATGACGAAGCGGCGTCCGGCGAGAGAGCGGGGAGCATGGAGCGTTCCGCGCTTATTTCTGCTGCGCGCTTCGCGTCCGAGCCCGACCTGATCACGGATCATCCCGTGTTGTCTCAGCACGCGACTCGGCCGCAGCGCCGCCCGTTTCAGCAGGAGATTGACGGGGTGGTAGCCCCGACCCCGCCAGGCAGCGCGCGTGGAAGGAACCGTCACCAGTTCGATTCCGGGGCCGCCGGCGACGGCGGCGTTAATCGTCGCCCGGAGAGCTTCGCGGAGTGCCTCGGCCAGCGGCGAGGCGACATCGGTGCGCCCTCCCTCCTTGTACGCGCCGATCACCCGGCGCACGACCCCGTCATAGTTCAGGGCCGACCACACAGCGATGCCGTCGCGGTGGGTACGTTGGACCGCTGGAAGGAGTGCGGCACGGCAGTCAGCGCAGAGCGCTCGATCGGGCGCTTCGCAGCCCGGGCAACTCGTCGGCAGCAGTACAGCCCACGCGTCACGCAGCGCTGAAAGCAATCGACTCGGAATCACAAACGTAAGTCTGCACGTCGGCGCTGCGCCCGACCATGTCGGGGCGGCATCCGTGCACAACTTCGCTCTAGCGCGTGCCCTGCTGAGTCGCAATCAATCGCACCGAATCGATTCGTTCCTGCCACCCGCTTCCCCACTGAACCTGAAGTCCCGAGTCGACCGAGAGAGAGCGCAGATCACGCAGTATGTTGCCTCCGGTGATCGACACGCTCTCCGGTGCAGGCTCAAGCGGTGCGCTCATCCCACCGATCGTCTGAGCGATGATCTGCTCGGTTCCACTCGGCGTCGCACTCAGCGACGCGACCGTGAGGTTGTTGACCCAGGTGGCCCCCAAGGGCATGCTTCCGCTCGAAGCGAGGCTGAGCGGGTCGCCGAGGCTGACCGGAGCCAGCTTCTCCCGGTGGATCGCGGCCACAACAAAACGCAGATCGGTTCCGGTGCGCAGCAGCGCAACCAACCGGGTGCCGTCACGAGAGAGAACCAGTGACTGAATCGATGAAGCCTCCGGCCAGGAGGTGTGAACTGCGATCGCCTCACCCGTTGGCCCGTAGGCAAACAATTCGCCCGGCCGGTCCGCAGGAACCGACCAGACGTAGTCGAAGGGATCGACGGATGGTGCGATCAATCCGCCCCGAGGATCGAGCAGGTTGGCTTGCGCATCGGCGGCCACGCCGTAGACGCCCCCGGGGGCGAGCACAGCGGCAAAACGTTGACCAGCAGCGAGGGTTACTGCGGTGGGGTCCAGCGCAGCAATCGTCGTCGAGAGACCCTCGACCGGGGTGAGCGTGTCGTCGCTGGCTCCCAGAAACCCGAACTCTCCGTCGCGCAGAATCAACGCTCGAGCGTCGCCACGAGGATCGACAAGAGGCGCAGCGGCCCCCAACTCGCCGATATCCTGCGAGTTGTGGTTGATGGTAATTGTGACGCCCAGACCCGCGGGCAGGCTGTTCGTGAGCTGTGACTTCATCCGCTGCAGGGTGAGCCGATCGGCGTTCAACGCCTCAGAGTTCAAGTCAACCTGGGCTTCACGCGAGACCACCTGCACCGCATCGGCCGTGAGCTTGGTGCCTTCGGGGAAGGCCGTCGTCACTGCTTCGCTGAGCCAGGCGCTGGGGCCGGCCAGTACCGCGTTCACAATCTTGGTGGGCGCCGACGCACCACGGGGGAACCAACGCAGGTCGGGAACCAGGTACCGAAAGCTAGGGTCGAAGAAGTAAAGAGCCTGCTGGCTGAAAACGTCACCAAATGTACTCTGGTCGATCACGATCCCATTCGGCGGTTGGCTGATCCGCCACTGGCCGTCGACCTTCACAAAGTGGAACAGCAGAGTGACCGGTGCGGAGGAGACTACCTCGCGATACTCACCATCTCCGTTGACTTCGGCAACGGGTCTGACCGACAACTGCATCGCCTCGTCGTCGACGACGGTGACGATGCGGTTCGATCCATCGTCGATGGTGACGCCGGCATCCGGATCCCACGAAGTGTCGGCTGCCGGATCCAGAAACTCCCGCGCAATTTGGTAGCTGTTTTCGGGGCTCGACGATGCGTCGATGAAGCCGCGCAGGATGGCATCCTGGCTCGCGCCCTTCTCGGGACCCGACGGGAGAAAGATCGGGGCCGGCGAATCGCTCTGCACGACGGTCCGGCCGGCCTCCACGGGGCCGGTACGCGGAATTCCCGAACATCCGCTGAGCACGAGCCCGGCGGTGACGATCAACACAACCACGTTCCATCGATTCCGTCGCGCGCTACCCATGGTTTCCTCCTGAATCCTGGTCGCCGATCGGATTCTCATAGTCGGCTGCTCCCGCGTCGTCGGGCGGCAACGGAATCGGTGAATCGGTGAACGGCTCGCCGGCTCGCCGCGGCAGCGTCAGCCGAAAACTCGATCCCTGCCCTTCGCCCGACCACACCTCTAACACCCCCCCGTGCACCGTTGCGTCCTCGAGCGAAATCGCCAGACCGAGCCCGGTGCCTCCGATCGTGCGTTGTCGGGAGGGGTCGGCACGCCAGAACCGGTCAAAGACATGCTCAACATCGGTTTTGCTCATTCCAAGCCCGTAATCCCGTACGGACAGGGCCACTGCGTTTGCATTGCTATCGACCGCCACGACCACTGGTTTACCCTCTCCGTGCTCGATGGCATTGCCGATGAGATTGTGCAGAATTCGACGGATGCGACGTGGGTCCACATCAGCGTTCAGGTGGCCGCCAGGAGCGACGAGGTGGAGCTCGCTCCCCTTCGATTCAGCGAGCGAACGCATGCTGTCGATGGCGTCCTCGGCGAGGTGAACCAGGTTGGTGGGCTCTGCCTCGACCTGCACGGAGCCCGCGTCATAGCGGCTGATCTCGAGCAGGTCCCCGAGTAGAAGTTCAAAGCGCTCGACCTGGGTGTGCAGGAGCTCGGCCGTGCGCGCCGTCGCGGGCGCGAAACCGGCACGCTGGTCGTACAGCACGTCGCCGGCCAGCCGGATGGTGGTGAGCGGAGTGCGCAGCTCATGGGAGACATCCGAGACAAACCGTTGCTGAACTTCGGAGAGGTCGGCCAGCTCTTTGATCTGGCTCTGCAACGCATTCGCCATGCCGTTGAAGGAGCGCGCGAGCGTCGCGATGACGTCTTCGCCCTTTTCTGGAATGCGCACTTCAAGTTCGCCCGCCGCCAGCCGCTGGCTCATCTCCGCAGCCACACGAATCGGCGTCACCACGAAACGAACAACGATCCAGGTCACCGCCCCGATCAACAGCATCAGGGCAAGTGCTGCGATGCCGAGCGTGCCCTGCACGAACAGCAACGTCGCCTCTGCGTCCTGCAGGCTGTAGCCGATGTAGAGCTCATACCGTCCAGCCACCGGCACCGACAGCTGCGAGCCGACGACGATACCCGGGTACTGCTCACCGTCATCGTTCGAGAGCGTCACCGACTGCCAAAACTGCTCACCCGTATTTTCACGTACTGCGGCTCGGAGCTGGTCAGAGATCACGTCGGTCGACGCACCAAAAGTCGATGAGTCCTGCGGAACGACGCTGGACCCCTCCTGACCGGGCACTCGCAGTACGGCAATCAGCCGGCTCGACGAGGTCGCTGAAATTAACGTGCGTGCCGAACCCATCAGCGCCTGAACCTGAACGCGATCTGCAGCATCCGATGAATCGAGAACACCCTGGGCGGCATTCGTCGCCCGGTTTGAGTCGAGGAGCACCTGATTCAGCCGGGATTGGAAGAGATCGTTACCGATGCTGACCGACATGTAGACGCCGACGAGCAGAATCGCCAGCCCCGAAAGCACAACAGTGATACCGACCGTGCGAAATTGCAGTGATGAGCGCCACAATACTGCGACCCGGTGCAGCAGAGTCCGCCCGCCGTAGGAGACGGGGCGAGCTGCCACCGTTCTATCCCACCGCGCCGGCCCGGTAGCCGACGCCACGCACCGTCATCACAATGCGTGGATTATCCGGGTCGTCCTCGACCTTGGCTCGCAAGCGCTGCACATGCACGTTCACGAGGCGAGTGTCCGCTTTGTAGTGGTAACCCCACACCTGCTCGAGAAGCATTTCTCGAGTGAAAACCTGCTGCGGTTTTGAGGCCAGCGCGAGAAGCAGATCGAATTCGAGCGGGGTCAGGTTGATACGTCGGTCGCCACGCTTCACCTCGTGCCCTGCGGCGTCCACCACCAGATCACCGATCTGCAGCCGCCCGGACATCGCTGCCGGCGACGGGCGCAGCCGAGTCTTGATGCGGGCGACGAGTTCCTTCGGATTGAACGGTTTGACCATGTAGTCGTCCGCCCCCGACTCCAGCCCTTTGACGACATCGGTCGTGTCTGACTTCGCCGTCAGCATGATTATGGGCGTGCCGGATTCGGCACGAATCAACCGGCACACCTCGATGCCGTCGAGGCCGGGCAGCATGAGATCGAGAAGGACCAGGTCGGGTTTGGTCTCGTGGAATGATCCGAGCGCCTGTGCTCCGTCCGCACAGAAGTCCGTCTCGAACCCTTCGCTGTTCAACACAATTCCGATCATTTCCGCCAGGGCGGGATCGTCATCGACCACCAAAATGCGTGCGCTCATTCATCCATTTTTCGCTTGGGGCACGCCAATCGGGCGGCGGCGGCTGCAATCTCTGGCCCCAGACTAGCCGAGTAGGCCGGTCGAACGCCTGAGATCCTCATTCTGGGTCATCGTATGCCAGCATTGAGACGTGACTGACCCGCAAAACTGGCCTGTGCCCATGCCTCCCCCCGGCCAGCCCACGAATCCGACAGACGGCCAACCCCCCGGCCATCCGGCGGTCCCGCCCGTCGTCCCACCCGTGGTCCCACCCCTGACGACTCCCGTTGCTCCCCACTACGGGCAGCAGACCGCACCACCTCCCTCCCACGCAGCGTCGGCACAGCCGGGGCCGTACCCGGGGCAGCAGCCCGGCCAGTACCCGGGCCAGTACCCCGGCCAGTACCCACAAGCGTCACAAGGCTGGGCCCCGCCGCCGAAGCCTGGGCTCATTCCGCTGCGTCCGCTCAGCTTCGGAGCTCTCCTCGGCGCGCCTTTTCAGGTCGTGAAGCGCAACCCGAAGGCCACATTCGGCAGTGCATTGCTCATTCAGTCTGTGAGTGCCGTCGTGACGCTGCTGGTTGTCGGCGCCGCCGGTTTCTTCGCGGTTGGCCGCATCGAGTCTGCACCGATCGGCGAGCGTGATGCCGTGGCCGCTGGGTCGTTAACCCTCGTCGCATTATCGGCGCTCGTCCCCCTGGTGCTGACGATCATCGCTTCGGCTCTGCTACAAGGTGTCATCGTGCTCGAGGTAGCTCGAGCGACACTGGGCGAAAAATTGACGCTTTCTGCTCTCTGGCGCTCCGTCGGACGCCGGCTCTGGCCACTCGTGCTGTGGACTCTGCTGCTCGGGGCCGCGGGCCTGCTCGCGGTTGCTCTGGTCGCCGGTCTGGTGACCGTGCTGGTTCTGCTCGGGGGTGCCTGGATCGCTCTGGCCGTCGTCACCGGCATCATCGGCGGTCTCGCGCTCGTTGCCGGCGGCGTCTGGTTGGTTACCCGCACGTCGCTCGTGCCGAGCCTCATCGTTCTCGAACGTCTCAGCATCCGTCGCGCCGTACGACGATCATGGTCGCTCACAATCGGCTATTTCTGGCGCACACTCGGCGTGCAGTTTCTTGTGGCCGCGATCGTCAGCATCGTCACCCAGATCATCACGACCCCGATCAGCCTGCTCTTTTCAGTGACGACCTCGGTGCTTGACCCGACCGGTTCATTCGACACGCTCGTACCGGCGATCATTCTCTATCTGGTCCTTCTGCTCGTCTCGCTGGTTCTCGGAGCGATCGCCGCCGTCATCCAATCGGCGACCACTGCGTTGATTTACATCGATCTGCGCATGCGCACCGAGGGCCTCGATCTTGAATTGCAGCGTTTCGTCGAAGCGGCGAGCGCTGCTGCACAGTTCGGATCCGCGCCGCTACCCGATCCCTACCTGACCCGCGCTCAGGCATGAGAGTAATCGGCACCATCCCCGTCGACCCCGATGCGCCAGACGCTCGACAACTGCTGCGCGACGAATTGGGGAAGGCGCCCTATCAGGCGGCCAAACCCACTTGGTTTGATGAGGCGTCCAAGGCATTCTTCGACTGGCTCGGTTCGTTGGTCGCGCCGAGCGGCGACGGATTCGAGCCGTGGATTCCCCTCATCCTCACCGTGATTGTCGCGGTGGCGTGTGTGGTCTGTTTCCTTGTGTTCGGGGTGCCGAGGCTGAATCGCCGCAGCGATCTGCGCCACTCGATGTTTGGTGACAGCGACGAGCGAAGTGCGGATGCCATGCGTCACGCCGCCCGCACCGCCGCGGCGGCCGGCACCTGGGATCTCGCCTGCGAAGAAGCGTTCCGCGCCATCGCCCGCAGCCTGTTTGAGCGCACGATCCTGGCGCCAAGCCCCGGCACGACGGCGACCGATTTCGCGCGGCGTGCCGCTGGTGCTTTCCCCGCACACAGCAACGCCCTCGTCGCAGCCGCGCGAACATTCGATCAGATCCGCTATCTCGGCAGCCCCGGCACCGATGCAGACTACCGCGCTCTTGTCACGCTTGATGGCGTGCTGCGCGACGCCCGGCCCTCGCTGGATACCTCATCGGACACCTCGGTCGACCTATCCTCGGCCTCCGGGGAGCGACACTCATGACGGTCGCTGGCCACAACCCCGTCGCTGTGAACGACGCTGGCCCTCCGCCATTTGACGCGCCGTCATCAACACCGACCCTGCGCGCTGCTGCGCGGCGAGCCGGCTTTTGGGTGGCTGCCGGTGTCGGTGCGCTTCTTGTCGCCATCGTTGGAACGGTGATCGCTGGCGGCGGCCAACCGGGTGGTCCCCCGCTTGGCGCCGACAATCCAACGCCGGGTGGCAGTAGGGCCCTCGTCGAGGTTCTCCGCCAGCACGGTGTGAGAGTGACGGCGGCCCCCACGCTTGAGGTCGCACGGGCCACAATCGCCACGCATCCGCAGTCCACGCTCTTCCTCGCTGACGAAGGCGGCTATCTCAACGGTGACCAGATCACGGAGGTCCTGAACCTCGCCCCACGCACCGTCGTCGCGAACCCCGATTTTCTTGTTCTTGACCAGTTCGACTCCGCAATCGGCTTCGGTGGGGTCTCCGCCGCGAAGACGCTCAGCGCCGACTGCGCCGTGCCTGCAGCTCGCCACGCCGCGACACTCTCCCCTGGCGGGCGCACGCTGCGCCTGATCACCCCGGGTGCCCCCGGCCTCACCGGCTGTTTCCCAAGCGGCGACAACACCTTCTCGGTGATCGAACAGGTCAGCGACGGAGGCGTCGTGACGCTTGTCGCCCCGAACGCGGTGTTCAGCAACGACGAAATTGCCACGTTCGGGAATGCGGCGCTTGCCCTTAACCTGCTCGGGGCATCCGACTCTGTGATCTGGTATGTCCCCACGCTGGCGGATGTCGCACGGTCCGGACCGCCCTCACTCGGCCAGCTCGCTCCTGGCTGGGTCACCCCTGTACTTCTGCTTCTCGTTCTGACGGCCTTAGCCGCCATGGTGTGGCGGGGGCGCCGTTTCGGGCCGCTGGTCGGCGAGAATCTTCCCGTCATCGTCAGAGCCAGCGAGACGATGGAGGGTCGCGCCCGGCTCTATGCCCGCACCTCAGCTCGATTACGAGCCATCGACGCCGTGCGCATCGGCACACTGCAGCGGCTCGTCGACATGACCGGCCTCCCGCGCACAGCCAGCGTGACAGAGATCGCCCAGGCCGTCGCAGCCCTCACGAGACGGCCTGTCACCGAGGTGCTGGCCATTGTGCGCGACAGTCTGCCGCGCAGCGATCGAGATCTCCTTCGACTCTCCGACCAACTCGCCCAGCTGGAGCAGACAACCGCTCGCGCGACGGGCAGCGCCACCACTCACCCTGCTCCCCCCAACAGAAGAATGGACCAATGACGACTACAGCCCAGACCAGCGATACCCTTCGCCAGTCGCTCGCCCAGGTTCGAGCCGAGGTCGGCAAAGCGGTTGTCGGCCAAGACGGCGCCGTCACCGGCCTGCTCATCGCCCTGCTCGCGCGCGGCCATGTACTGCTCGAGGGGGTGCCCGGTGTGGCCAAGACCCTCCTGGTCCGGTCGCTCAGTCATGCGCTCAGTCTCGACACGAAGCGAGTCCAGTTCACGCCGGATCTCATGCCGGGCGACGTCACCGGCTCGTTGATCTACGATGCGAACTCAGGCGAATTCGAGTTTCGGCGCGGGCCGGTGTTTACGAATATCATGCTCGCCGATGAGATCAACCGAACTCCGCCCAAGACCCAGTCCGCGCTTCTCGAAGCGATGGAGGAACGTCAAGTCAGCGTCGACGGCACGACGCTGCCGCTCCCCGTTCCGTTCATTGTGGCTGCGACGATGAACCCTATCGAATACGAGGGTACGTACACGCTGCCCGAGGCCCAGCTCGACCGTTTCCTGGTCAAACTGGTGCTCGATCTTCCTGACCGCGAGACCGAGGTCGAAGTGCTGCGTCGGCACGCCACCGGTTTCAACCCTCGTGATCTCGCCGCGGCAGGTGTCACGCCGGTTCTGGGCGCAGACGACTTGGCTGCGGCACAAGCATCCGTCGCGGCCGTTGGAGCAAGCGCCGATGTGCTCGCCTACCTCGTGGATCTTGCCCGCGCTACCCGTCACAGCCCGTCTGTCAGGCTCGGAGTCAGTCCCCGCGGATCCACGGCTCTGCTGGCGGCCGCGAAGGCGTGGGCCTGGCTGAACGGCTACGACTCGATCACCCCCGACCACCTGCAGGCCATGGTCTTGCCGGTGTGGCGCCACCGAATTCAGTTGCGACCGGAAGCGGAGCTCGAAGGCGTCGACGTCGACGCCATCCTGCGTTCGATCGTGCAGCAGGTTCAGGTCCCGATCTAGGCCACCGCGATGACACTCACCGGACGCTTCGTATTTTTGGTCGCCCTCGGCGTTCTCCCTCTCGTGCTGTTGGGTGGGGAGCCGGGCGCCGCATTCGGCGTGCTCGGATTGTGGCTGCTCTTCGTGCTGGTGCTCGGCCTGTCCGACCTGATGCTCGCCGCTTCGCCCCGCACGGTGGCGCTCAGCCGTGCGCTTCCGAGCCGAGTGCGGCTGGGTGAATCGGTCACGAGTGAGTTGTATCTCACCAATACAGGCACGCATCGCCTGCATGCCATTGTGCGGGATGCGTGGCAGCCGTCGGCGGGAGCGGGTAACAACCGCACCCGCGTGCTGATACCAGCGGGCGAACGTCGCCTGGTGAGCCTCCGGCTCACTCCGGTGCGTCGCGGGGAACGCCGAGTGGCGCACGTGACCGTGCGCTCCTTCGGTCCGTTGGGTCTCTGGGCACGGCAGGCGACACTCGACGCGCCCGGGCTGATCCGTGTGCTGCCCCCGTTCCACTCGCGCAAACATCTGCCCTCACGATTGTCTCGTTTGAAAGAACTCGACGGGCGCACCAGCGTGATGATGCGCGGGCAGGGCACGGAGTTCGATTCGCTCCGCGAGTATGTACGGGGCGACGATGTGCGCTCGATTGACTGGCGTGCGACAGCACGACGCAACGATGTCATGGTGCGCACCTGGCGCCCGGAACGCGATCGTCGGATCGTGATCGTGCTCGACACCGGGCGCACCTCTGCCGCACGAGTCGAAGATGAGCCGCGGCTCGACACCGCATTCGAGGCGTCGCTGTTGTTGGCAGCGCTGGCGTCCCGCGCGGGCGACCGCGTCGACTTCCTCGCCTATGACCGGCGCAGTCGAGGCCGAGTACAGGGGGCGCACGGTGCCGAACTTCTCTCACGCATGGTCGACACGATGGCTCTCATCGAACCTGAACTGATTGAGATGGACTGGTCGGCGGTTCCCGCGCAGGTGCGTCAGATCACCAGCCAGCGGGCTCTGGTCGTACTCATCACAGCCGTCGACGCAGCGGGTTCGTCATCCGGGCTGCTCTCGATCCTGCCGCAGCTCACGCGACGCCACACCGTTCTCGTCGCATCCGTGACCGACCCTCTGGCCCTGACAACGAGAGAGATTCGAGCGTCGCGCGACGAGGTCTACCTCGCCGCCGCCGCCGAACGAGCTCTTCTCGACGTGGCACGCGTTACTGCCGCCATCCGGCAGCTCGGGGCGGATGTCGTCGCCGCTTCACCCGCTGAGCTCCCGCCGACTCTGGCCGACCGCTACATCGCTCTCAAGGCTGCGGGGCGACTCTAGCGAAACCGTCAGCCGGCGTAGATTCTCCGGGCGCCGGCCTCGAACTCAGTCAGGTCGCCCGTCTCACCCGCCCGGCTTGCCCGCCGACCCAGAATCAGCATGTAGGCGAGGAACGCGGCCAAAGCGCAAGCTCCGATTCCAATCTTGACCGGCCATGGCCAGGGTGCCGGCGTGACGAAACCCTCGATGACCCCCGAGACAAGCAGCACGAAGACCAGGCCGATCGCCACCGTGAACAGCGCGCGAGCGTCTTCCGCGAGGGCCTGGCCTCGGGTGCGCGCTCCGGGCACGATCCAGGCCCAGAAGATGCGCAGGCCGCCGGCGGCCGCAACGAAGATAGCGGTCAGCTCGAGCAGACCGTGCGGGAGGATATAGAGGAAGAAGGTGTCGCCCTGATCGTGGGCGAACAACACTGCGGCGCTGACGCCGATGTTCTGCGCATTTTGCAGAATGACATACGGCACGTACACACCGACAATTCCAAATGCGATGCACTGGGCGGCGACCCAGGCGTTGTTCGTCCACACCTGGCTGGCGAACGACGCAGCCGGATTCTCGGAGTAGTAGTCGACGAAGTCGTGGTTGGCGAGCTGAGCCAGGTCGGCGTCGGAGCCGAAATTAGCCAGCACCTGCGGATTGCCCAACGCCCAGGCTGCGTAGAGGGATGCAACCACGATGGTGACAACAGCGACAGCCAGCGTGAGCCAGCGCAGGCGGTACAGCGCAGCGGGAAGCTGATGCACGAAGAATCGAGGTACCCGTGACAGAACGTTGGTGCCGGCACCGGTGAAGCGGAGGCGCGCGCGCGCGAGCAACACCGAGAGCCGATCACCGTGAACGGTGGAACCGGCGGTGGTCTTCACCGCTGAAAGGTGGGTGGCTCCGGCCTGATACAGGCCAATCAGTTCGTCGGCCTGGGCGCCAGAAAGAGACCGCTGCGCACCCAAATCGGCGAGGCGGTCCCACTCGGCGCGGTGCGCAGCTGTGTAGGCGTCAAGATCCATCTGGTTCAATAGTAGACATGGCGAAGCCCCCGCGGTCTGACGTTCACGAAAACAGTGCCCAGAACGAGTTCGAACTCATCACGGGCGAAGCCGTGGCGCTCGACGTTCGGCCCGCCGGAATTGTCCTGCGCGGCGCGGGAACAATCATCGACTGGGTTGCCTATCTGCTGTTCTATTTGTTGACTCTCCTCCTGATCTTCACGGTCTTCTCCGATGTCCTCGACGAAGCCCTCGGCCAGGCTTTGGCCGTCTCGGCGCTTGTCTTCTCAATCCTGATCGTTCCGACACTTGTCGAAACGGTGACCCGGGGTCGCTCCCTCGGAAAACTTGCGGTCGGGGCCCGGATCGTCCGCGACGACGGCGGCGCGATTGGTCTGCGCCATGCGTTCATTCGTGCACTCGTCGGTGTGATCGAGATCTATATGACATTCGGGGGCCTCGCGGCCACCACCGCACTTCTCAACAGCCGTTCACAGCGTCTCGGCGATCTGCTGGCCGGAACCTACAGCCAGCATGAGCGGGTGCCGAGACTCCCTGACCCTGCGCCCGGGCTGCCCGCCGAACTCACCGTGTGGGCGCAGACGGCCGACGTCGCACTCCTTCCCGACGCGCTCTCGCGCCGAATCGCGCAGTTCCTGCGTCAGGCTTCAGCGCTCACCCCCCTGTCTCGAGAACGGCTTGCGGCCTCCCTCTCCGCAGAAGCAGCACCGTACGTGTCGCCGTTGCCCGCAGTGCCGGCAGAGGTCTTCCTGGCCGGCGTGCAGTCCATGCGACGGGACCGCGAGTACGCGGCCCTGCAGCGTCAGCAGGCGCAGCAGGCGCGTCTCGAGCCGGTGCTCCACGGCCTCCCCTACGACTTCCCGAACCGCTAACCAGCGCGCCCGCCGCTGGCCCAGGCCCGCACGGCATAAACGCTGCCCGGTCGAGTCTGTGGAGACCCGGTGAGCCATCCCCGAGACACGGTCACGCGATCTCGACACGCTCGATCAACGACGCCCATTCCGTTGGTCGACGCCCCTTCCGCTGGTCGACGCCCCTTCCGCTGGTCGAGCTCGTCGAGACCCGGCGAGCCGCCCCCGAGACGCACTCACGCGATCTCGACAGGCTCGATCAACGGTTTGGGTCGATCGACGCCCCTTCCGCTGGTCGAGCTCGTCGAGACCCGGCGACCCACCCCCGAGACGCACTCAAGCGATCTCGACAGGCTCGATCAACGGTTTGGGTCGATCGACGCCCCTTCCGCTGGTCGAGCTCGTCGAGACCCGGCGACCCATCCCCGAGACGCACTCACGCGATCTCGACAGGCTCGATCAACGGTGGGATCGATCAACGGTGGGATCGATCAACGACCCCTTTCCGCTGGTCGAGCTTGTCGAGACCCGGCGAGCCGCCCCGAGACACGGTCACGAGATCTCGACACGCTCGATCAACGTGGGCTCGATCAACGGTGGGTCGATCGGTGGGCGGGGTCGATCGGCGGGCGGCGCGTTAACGCAAGAAAGCCACCCCCGAAGGGATGGCTTTCTTGTGTGTTTCTAAGTTAAGTCCGGCGGTGTCCTACTCTCCCACAGGGTCCCCCCTGCAGTACCATCGGCGCTGAGAGCCTTAGCTTCCGGGTTCGGAATGTGACCGGGCGTTTCCCTCTCGCTATAGCCGCCGAAACATCTTGTGATGAACCACCAGGGTGGTCGTCAAGTCGTTTCAACATCTTGCGTGTACCGACTCGAAAGACGGCACTATTCAATTGTTGTTTGCCTATGAAGGCGGTTGTTCTCGACCGTACATCGAGAACCACATAGTGGACGCATAGCAGCTTATTCAAACTGAGTGTTATCAAATTATCGGCTTATTAGTACCGGTCAGCTCCATGAGTCTTTAGTCCTCACTTCCACATCCGGCCTATCAACGCAGTAGTCTAGCTGCGAGCCTCTCCCCCTAAGGGATGGAAATCTCATCTCGAAGCCGGCTTCCCGCTTAGATGCTTTCAGCGGTTATCCGTTCCGAACGTAGCTAATCAGCGGTGCTCCTGGCGGAACAACTGACACACCAGAGGTTCGTCCATCCCGGTCCTCTCGTACTAGGGATAGATCTTCTCAAATTTCCTGCGCGCGCAGCGGATAGGGACCGAACTGTCTCACGACGTTCTAAACCCAGCTCGCGTACCGCTTTAATGGGCGAACAGCCCAACCCTTGGGACCTACTCCAGCCCCAGGATGCGACGAGCCGACATCGAGGTGCCAAACCATGCCGTCGATATGGACTCTTGGGCAAGATCAGCCTGTTATCCCCGAGGTACCTTTTATCCGTTGAGCGACAGCGCTTCCACAAGCCACTGCCGGATCACTAGTCCCGACTTTCGTCCCTGCTCGACTTGTCAGTCTCACAGTCAAGCTCCCTTGTGCACTTACACTCGACACCTGATTGCCAACCAGGTTGAGGGAACCTTTGGGCGCCTCCGTTACTTTTTAGGAGGCAACCGCCCCAGTTAAACTACCCACCAGGCACTGTCCCTGAACCGGATCACGGTTCGAAGTTAGATATCCAATATGACCAGAGTGGTATTTCAACGATGACTCCACCTGAACTAGCGTCCAAGCTTCAAAGTCTCCCACCTATCCTA
Source organism: Leifsonia psychrotolerans (assembly GCF_013410665.1). NCBI lineage: Bacteria > Bacillati > Actinomycetota > Actinomycetes > Micrococcales > Microbacteriaceae > Glaciibacter > Glaciibacter psychrotolerans. The sequence goes on from NZ_JACCFM010000001.1 coordinate 2,125,608, forward strand.
CACAAGCCACACCGAACACCAATACCAAGCTGTAGTAAAGGTCACGGGGTCTTTCCGTCCTGCTGCGCGTAACGAGCATCTTTACTCGTAATGCAATTTCGCCGAGTTCGCGGTTGAGACAGCTGGGAAGTCGTTACGCCATTCGTGCAGGTCGGAACTTACCCGACAAGGAATTTCGCTACCTTAGGATGGTTATAGTTACCACCGCCGTTTACTGGGGCTTAAATTCTCAGCTTCGCCTTACGGCTAACCGTTCCTCTTAACCTTCCAGCACCGGGCAGGCGTCAGTCCGTATACATCGTCTTGCGACTTGGCACGGACCTGTGTTTTTAGTAAACAGTCGCTTCCCACTGGTCTCTGCGGCCTTCAAACGCTTCGGAAGTAAATTCCTACACGCCTCAGGCCCCCCTTCTCCCGAAGTTACGGGGGCATTTTGCCGAGTTCCTTAACCACGATTCTCTCGATCTCCTTAGTATTCTCTACCTGATCACCTGAGTCGGTTTGGGGTACGGGTGACTAAAACCTCGCGTCGATGCTTTTCTTGGCAGCATAGGATCACTGATTTCGCCCATACGGGCTACCCATCGGGTCTCAACCTTATATGAGAGACGGATTTGCCTATCTCTCGGCCTACATCCTTAGACCGGGACAACCATCGCCCGGCTCAGCTACCTTCCTGCGTCACACCTGTTAATACGCTAACCGCACCAGCATAGGGTCGTGTGCTAGGCCCAACGCCTCACCCCGAAGGGATCAGTCAGTGGGATTCAGACACTTAGCATCACTGGATTAGTTTGGGCGGTTTTTCGCCAGTACGGGAATATCAACCCGTTGTCCATCGACTACGCCTGTCGGCCTCGCCTTAGGTCCCGACTTACCCAGGGCGGATTAACCTGGCCCTGGAACCCTTGATCTTTCGGAGGACGGGTTTCTCACCCGTCTTTCGCTACTCATGCCTGCATTCTCACTCGTGTAGCCTCCACGGCTGGTTTACACCGCCGCTTCGCTGGCCACACGACGCTCTCCTACCCATCAACACGGCTGAACCAACACCACAAGGGTGCGGCTTACCAAAAATATCAATGCCACAACTTCGGTGGCGTGCTTGAGCCCCGTTACATTGTCGGCGCGGAATCACTTGACCAGTGAGCTATTACGCACTCTTTCAAGGGTGGCTGCTTCTAAGCCAACCTCCTGGTTGTCTGTGCAACTCCACATCCTTTCCCACTTAGCACGCGCTTTGGGACCTTAGTTGGTGGTCTGGGTTGTTTCCCTCTCGACGATGAAGCTTATCCCCCACCGTCTCACTGCTGCGCTCTCACTTACCGGCATTCGGAGTTTGGCTAACGTCAGTAACCTTTTAGGGCCCATCGGCTATCCAGTAGCTCTACCTCCGGCAAGAAACACGCAACGCTGCACCTAAATGCATTTCGGAGAGAACCAGCTATCACGAAGTTTGATTGGCCTTTCACCCCTATCCACAGCTCATCCCCTCCATTTTCAACTGAAGTGGGTTCGGTCCTCCACGACGTCTTACCGTCGCTTCAACCTGGCCATGGATAGATCACTTCGCTTCGGGTCTAGGACATGCGACTGAATCGCCCTATTCAGACTCGCTTTCGCTACGCATTCCCCTCTCGGGTTAAGCTCGCCACATATCACTAACTCGCAGGCTCATTCTTCAAAAGGCACGCTGTCACCAGAATCAGACTGGCTCCAACGGTTTGTAAGCAAACGGTTTCAGGTACTATTTCACTCCCCTCCCGGGGTACTTTTCACCTTTCCCTCACGGTACTTGTTCACTATCGGTCATGTAGGAGTATTTAGGCTTATCAGGTGGTCCTGACAGATTCACACGGGATTTCTCGGGCCCCGTGCTACTTGGGATACTCTTCGCGCCATTGCTGCATTTCGACTACGGGGTTCGCACCCTCTATGACCAGGCTTTCAATCCTGTTCGTCTATACAACGTTGTAACGCTCACTGTTCGGCAGAATCAGCAGAAAAGTCCCGCAACCCCGACCATGCAACGCCTGCCGGCTATCACACATGATCGGTTTAGCCTCATCCGGTTTCGCTCGCCACTACTAACGGAATCACTGTTGTTTTCTCTTCCTGTGGGTACTGAGATGTTTCACTTCCCCACGTTCCCTCTACCCGCCCTATATATTCAGGCGGGAGTCACCAGGTCACCTTACGGGCCTGGCGGGGTTTCCCCATTCGGAAATCCTCGGATCAAAGTTCGTTTATCAACTCCCCGAGGCTTATCGCAGATTACTACGTCCTTCTTCGGCTCTACATGCCAAGGCATTCACCGTTTGCTCTTAAAAATTTGAAATCACATGAGTTTGAATCGATTAAGTATCACGAATAAATTCGCGATCGAAATTGACCAATGATCTATGCACACTCACCCCAAAGGGCTCATGTGCTTTTGATCTTTGTAATCTATGCCCGAAGGCACAAATTTAAGATGCTCGCGTCCACTGTGTAGTTCTCAAAGTACGGGCGGTATCCCCTCCCATCCGCGGCTGCAAAACAGCTCGACTGCGAATGAAAAAAGATCCAGAGGAAAGGTTCATCAGCCCAAAGGCTCATGTTCCGGTCCCTCAGGACCCAACAGCGTGCGTCATACAAACCCTCAAAAACCAAACCTTTCCAACCCCGCAAGGGAGCGTACTGAGTTCAACTTCATCCTGTTTGCATCAATGTCAATGTTCCACCCATGAGCGCCATCCAACCCGAACAGGTTGGTATGACTGTCAGCTGTTATCTCCCTGTATACAGAGGAGAGCTGAACGTGCTCCTTAGAAAGGAGGTGATCCAGCCGCACCTTCCGGTACGGCTACCTTGTTACGACTTAGTCCTAATCACCGATCCCACCTTCGACAGCTCCTCCCCTTGCGGGTTAGGCCACTGGCTTCGGGTGTTACCGACTTTCATGACTTGACGGGCGGTGTGTACAAGGCCCGGGAACGTATTCACCGCAGCGTTGCTGATCTGCGATTACTAGCGACTCCGACTTCATGAGGTCGAGTTGCAGACCTCAATCCGAACTGAGACCGGCTTTTTGGGATTCGCTCCACCTTACGGTATTGCAGCCCTTTGTACCGGCCATTGTAGCATGCGTGAAGCCCAAGACATAAGGGGCATGATGATTTGACGTCATCCCCACCTTCCTCCGAGTTGACCCCGGCAGTATCCCATGAGTTCCCACCATTACGTGCTGGCAACATAGGACGAGGGTTGCGCTCGTTGCGGGACTTAACCCAACATCTCACGACACGAGCTGACGACAACCATGCACCACCTGTTTACGAGTGTCCAAAGAGTTGACCATTTCTGGCCCGTTCTCGTATATGTCAAGCCTTGGTAAGGTTCTTCGCGTTGCATCGAATTAATCCGCATGCTCCGCCGCTTGTGCGGGCCCCCGTCAATTCCTTTGAGTTTTAGCCTTGCGGCCGTACTCCCCAGGCGGGGAACTTAATGCGTTAGCTGCGTCACGGAGACCGTGGAATGGCCCCCACAACTAGTTCCCAACGTTTACGGCATGGACTACCAGGGTATCTAATCCTGTTCGCTCCCCATGCTTTCGCTCCTCAGCGTCAGTTACGGCCCAGAGATCTGCCTTCGCCATCGGTGTTCCTCCTGATATCTGCGCATTCCACCGCTACACCAGGAATTCCAATCTCCCCTACCGCACTCTAGTCTGCCCGTACCCACTGCAGGCCCGAGGTTGAGCCTCGGGTTTTCACAGCAGACGCGACAAACCGCCTACGAGCTCTTTACGCCCAATAATTCCGGACAACGCTTGCACCCTACGTATTACCGCGGCTGCTGGCACGTAGTTAGCCGGTGCTTTTTCTGCAGGTACCGTCACTTTCGCTTCTTCCCTACTAAAAGAGGTTTACAACCCGAAGGCCGTCGTCCCTCACGCGGCGTTGCTGCATCAGGCTTTCGCCCATTGTGCAATATTCCCCACTGCTGCCTCCCGTAGGAGTCTGGGCCGTGTCTCAGTCCCAGTGTGGCCGGTCACCCTCTCAGGCCGGCTACCCGTCGTCGCCTTGGTGAGCTATTACCTCACCAACAAGCTGATAGGCCGCGAGTCCATCCTTGACCGAAATTCTTTCCACCCCCTGGAGATGCCTCCGAGGGTCGTATCCGGTATTAGACGTCGTTTCCAACGCTTATCCCAGAGTCAAGGGCAGGTTACTCACGTGTTACTCACCCGTTCGCCACTGATCCAAAGAGCAAGCTCTTCTTCACCGTTCGACTTGCATGTGTTAAGCACGCCGCCAGCGTTCGTCCTGAGCCAGGATCAAACTCTCCGTAAATGTTTGATTGCCAAGCCACCGAAGCGACCGGCACATCTAGTGTGTTCCACCACCGGAATAGGCGGGAAGAACACAAGTTTGAAACTGACAGAACAAATCATTACTGACTTGCTTTGTTGTTATAAATGTTTTCCAAAGGAATCTCCTACGCGGTACCCCCTAGAAAGGGACCCTACGTACGAGGTTTTTGGCATTTGACATTGTGCACGCTGTTGAGTTCTCAAGGATCGGACGCACCCGGTTTCAGGCCATACTGACTAGCAGTTCTTGGCTTTCGCTCCGAGGCAACTTCTCTAATTTAGACCCTCGCGATCCGCCTGTCAAATCGAGTGTTTCGAGCGTTTCGCCGGCACTGATGTACACGACAAATCACGCGACTCGACCTGAATAATCAGCTCTGCGAGTGGACTTTCCATCCTAAGTGACGATCATGGTTCCTACAAGAGAAACGTGAATGATTATCAACTCTGGATGATGGTCCCGCTTGAGGCCGGAAGCTCTGCGGCTTTTCCGAACCTGTGGGGTGACAAGGGAAAACAATACGTGGATCGCCAGCACCTCGCAAATTCACGATTCATCCCGGGCGCGTCACCCTCGACTCCCCCGTGAAACCGGGATTGTTGTGGGTAGGACGTTCGCTGAATACCCGGTGGCGAATGATCTGCCACCCCTGAGGAGCAGAGGTACGGTCTGCATGGCGTCGGCAGAGATCGTAACAGTGAGGTTCCGGCGTATCGGAGAGCGGTCCGAGCACGGCCATGGAGTCTGCGTACACGTACGTCAACGTCGCCACGGCCGGGTCGGCGCAGCTGATTCGGGAACACGGTCTCTGGGACATCGCCATTCAGATTACCCTCACCCGACTCAGAAGTAGGATGTGACGATGGCCAGGTCGCAGAGTTCTACTGACCCTTTTCCCGCACCGACACGGCGCGGGCGGGGTCGAGATCGTCACGGCCGCGGCATCCGCAGCTCGGCCACGGGCCCCTACCTGCCGCCGCTGCGCACCCGCATCGGCATGTTCGACATGACGATCGCCGCGACAGTGGACTATCTACGCGGTGTGTGGCCGGCCGAGCTTTCTTCGGTGAGGTTCGAAGTGGCGCCGGGGCCCGATTCCGCTATGTCTGTCGGCGGCGTCGAACGCTGGTCGGTTGACTCCGTGGCACGGAGAGTGGTCTTCTACCGCCTGCCGATCCAGCGGCTGTCCCGCCTGCACCGAAACGACGAATTCCACCAGCGCATGATCATCGAAAGCTGCGTCTTCCGTGCCGTCGCCGAATACCTCGGCAAAGATCCGTGGGACCTCGCCCCCGAACACTTTCGGCACTTCTAGACGTGGACGCTTGCTGCGATCAACGCAGATAGACCGCAATCGGTGCAGCCGACGGGCCTGCGGGCTGGATCGCGAATGAGGCCAGCTGGCCCGCGCCGCTATAGCCCACGGAGGCCACGGTCTGTGTGCCCCCGCTGACGAACACTGTACCGGTGGTCGAAAGCGGTGTCGCTTGTGCTTGTCCGGCCAACAGATTCACCGTAGTTTCAACGCCCGACTCCAGCGCGACGGTGAGCACCTCATCGGCCGAACCGGTGTTCACCAGGTGGAGCGTCGGCGATGGTCCTGCCGCCGCAGTCACGAGAAATTCACCCCGCAGTGGAGCCGACGCTGCAAACCAGGCGAAGTCCTTGCCCGACGCTCCGGCGACCGACGCCGTCGCGGCCGTGACGATGGGCTGATCCGAATTGAGTTGCACGGCATAGGCGCCTACCGCGAGATCACGAAGCGGAACCTCAGTAGCGATTCCCGGCTGCACCTGCACCTCAATTGACAGGCCAGAGCTTTTCGCGCTTTCGGCAACGACACCAATCTGAACCGTCGCCGTCGTGCTTCCCGTCGCGAGAATGCGCACGCTTGTCGCACCGTCTTGAAGTTCATCGGCTTCGCCGGCGGGGCTGGGGGAACCCGGCGCCGTCACAATCAAGCCCGCGATGTTCTGCACGAGGGCCGGCCCGTTCGTCGCCCCGAGCAGGTCGACTCCGCCCGGCTGGATGCCACGAATCACGCTCTGCTGCAGCGAGGCGAGCACCTGCCCACCCTGGCTCGTCACGTGCACAACCGGCGACTTGAGGTTCGGCGCAAGCCCAGCGAGGGAGATGATGCGCTGCGAGTTCGGCTGAACCAGAATCCCCGTTGAACCAGGGGAATCGACCAGGCCCGTTTCTCCGTACACGCTCAAGGCGACGGTAGCCACAACGGTCGTCGGGTTTGAGAGCAGCACGAGAGAGGTACGTCCGATATCGGTCGATCCGCCCACTAACCAGGAGTCACTCGAAGCCTCACCGCACGCTGTAGCGGCAAAGCCGGCAAGTGATTCTGTGGCTGCCTCTTGGCTCTGGCTTCCCGCAACCAGTGGAGCAACGGTCGTTCCCGGTGCGCTCGGAATCCGGGCGAGCAGCGGCGCACTGTCGGGACCGCCAAGAGTGTTATCAGGCGCGTCGAGGCGCGACGTGTCAGGCGTGATCACTGTCGCGCCGGTGCCGGGCTCGGTCGCGGCCACTGCGGCAGTCGCTTCGCCGATCGACGCCGCGGCTTGAGCTTGGCTTGAATCGTCAGCCAATGACAGAAGCGGTCCGGGGCAGACTCTCATCTGCTCACTCGGCACCGGGATGACTGTTGTCGCTGCCGGGATCCGCTCAAAGACAGGCCATTGCACAAATGCCAGTGAACCGACGACCGCCGCGACGATGCCAGCCCCGACGAGTCCACCGACGGCCCGGGCGCCGACCGCTGCGACGCTGCGCTTAGTGGGCATTGTCGTTCTCCATCAGGTTGGTGCGTTCGGATGAATCAGGATCAGGGTGAGCGGCCGAGTCAGGCGAATCGAGAGCAGGCCCGGGCTCGAGCGCCAGATCAGCGCCCTCGAGGGGGGTCGAGGGCACTGCGTCTGCGGGCACCGCGTCAGTCGGTACTGCGTCGGACGAAGCCGGCTGAGTCTGCACCGCTGCGGGCGCCTTATCGCGCTTCTGCCGCCTCGCCGCTTTGGCTGCTGCCTTCGCTTGACGGCGGATGGCATCGCGGTTGGCTTCCCGCACCGCCTCGCGACCGGCCCCCGTCGGGATCGACAAGAGCAGTGTCGCCCCGAACACGATGACGATGACGAGTAGTGAGAGTTTACGAATCAGCGAGTCGCCCGGGTTGGCGACGGTCTCGTGAGCCGTCGCATCCGCCGCATCAGCCACCTGCCAGAGCTCACCAAAATTGGTCGCGCCGACGGGAACCAATGCGGAATTTCCATCCAGAGAGGTCAACGCTCGTCGCTGCGTCTCGGCGGCAGGAGGAGTCGTCGGTTCAGTCGTTCCGGGCGCACCGGGTGCCACAGCTGCAGGCCGCAACAGCACAAAACGGATGCCGTGATCGATGAGAGGAGTCGCAGTGTCGAGCCCACTTCGCGAGGTGAGGTTTCCGACCAAAGTGGCGAACTCACGGTCCTCGGAACTGAGAGTGAGATCGGTGTTCGCCAGGGTTGATTGGCTGTCGAGAGTCACATCCGCACCGCGGACGATGGTGGCGAACATGGCACCATCGGGTTGGGCAATAAGTTCGAGAGTGCTCACGCGCGGGTCGATTCCCGCCTCTGCTCCCACGAATGCGGGCAGTGTGCGTCCGATGCCCTTGGCCACCGCGCTTGTGCCAAGCGACTGCGCCGCCGCCAGCGGCACCGCAACAATTGCCAGAAGCAGTGTGAGCACAATCGCAGGGGCAAGGGCGAATCGGCCGAGCCCCCGGAGTGCGAAGACCGCTGCCCCGACGAGTCCGAGCCAGTACAGGCTAAGCCCGGAACCGCTCCACAGCGAGACCGGAATCTCCCCGGCGCTGGTCACAAAAACCTGGTTTGCGGCAACGGCAGTGCCGAGTCCGAGCAATGCCGTGAGCAGGGCAAAGCTCGCCCCGCGCGACCCACGCAGGAACAGCGCGACGATCGCCAGAACCGCAAGCGGCGCCAAGACGATCGGAACGATCAACTCGGCGTTCACGCCCGACAGACCAAGATCCTGCAGGATCGAGTTCCAGCCGCCGAATTCCCCGGAGGGAAAACCGAGCAGAAGCTGCCAAACCGAAGGGTTCAGGTGCGCAACCGGCGCGCCGGGATCGGCCAGAAGGCCCACCCAGTTCGCTCGCAGACCCTGATCCCAAATCAGCGGAGCCGCCAGCGCCAGGGCCGGCAGCGGAATTCCGATGAAGCGCATGATTCGACGGCCGCTGATCACGACGCAGATCAGCCATCCGATCAGCAGTGCGGGAGCGAGCGATGGGGCGCAGGCGACGATGGCCGCGAACAGCAACGCCGCCGATGCGGATGCCGACCACGAACGCACTGCTCCGACCCCAGCAACCACGAGCCAGGGAAGCAGAAGGTGCACGATGATCGCGGCCGGACGCCCCTCGGCCAGTGCGGTGAGGAACGGCGGCGCCAGGAACCACAGCACCGCGGCGACGGCGCGCAGGCCGTTTCTCCGCGTGAGCCGCGCAGCGGCCGCCCATGCGCCGAGCGCAGCAGCGGGCAGCGCGATGAAATACAGAAGAACGAGAGCGAAGGACGGCGACCAGAACGTGAGGGAGCCCAGAACGGCGAGCACCGCGGTGAACGGATCGGCGGCCCCTACGAATCCGAGGCCGATATCACGCCAGCCATAGGCCACGTTGTTCCACAGCTCGCCGAGCGTTCCCGACAGCGGAAGCAGTCCCCCGCCAGCCAGTGTTTGAGCACCCAGAAGAGGAGAAAGGACCCCGAGCCCCACGCACGCCGCGATCACCACAACCCAGCCTCCGCCGCCCGAGAAGAAGTCAAGATCAGGCTTCTCACCGCGCGCTGCTGTGATGGTTGCCTCGCGCTTCAGCGCATGGCGCCGGCGCACCACTGCGGATGGCACCCGCAAGGAGGCAAGGGATGCCCATCCCACGGTGCGCGTCTCCGCCAGACGGCGGCGGGAATTGCCAAGACGCATCGGGGCGAATGCCGCGCCGAATGCTGCGGCGAACTCACCGATGATTGCCCCGGGTTCCTTCCGCAGGAGCTGGCCGATCGAGCGCAGAATCGCCAAGGGCACCAACGTGAGCCAGTGGAACGGAAGCGCCCAGGCGGGCGAGTAGACAAGTCGACGATGAAGTTGAGCGGACCGCTCGGCGCGCATCCGCCGGCGCCGCGGCTTTCCGCGTGAGGAGCCGTTGGGGCCGGCCACACCGTCTTCAGCCGTCGCCACGCGCGCCGTTGAGGCCACCGAAACGCGCCATCCAGCCAGTCGGACACGGATGCAGAAGTCAAGAGCATCGTCAACGACAGGCAGTGCGGGGTCGAAACCACCAAGCTTTTCCCACACGGCGTGGCGCACAAGCATGCCACCGGCGCTCACGCCGAGGACATCGCTCATGCCGTCGTACTGCCCCTGATCCAACTCATTCTCAACGAGTGTCACGGTAGCGCCGGAGGGGGTCACTGATTCGCCAAAATCGTGAATGTAGTCGTCGGCGACCCACTCCATGACCTTCGGTCCGGCGACCGCAACCGAGGGAGCGATCTCGAGTTCACCGAGCAGCGCGGCCAACGCTTCGGGGTGCGGGGCACTGTCCTGAGCGAGGAACCAGAGCATCTCGTTATCGCTGGACGGAGACGGCGTCACCCGGACCGCAGCATTGATCGCCTCGCCGAACGTCAGATCTGTCTCGGCCGCCAGGAGATGGGTCGGGCCGAAGACCGCAAGAAGTTCGCCCGTGGCATCCGTTGAGCCGCAGTCGACGGTAATGATGACGTCGGGCTGTCTAGTCTGCTTCGTGAGCGCGTCAAGTGTGCGTTCGAGGTGTTTTTGGCCGTTGCGGGCAACGAGGATGGCGGTGACTCGGGGTTGCATATCGCAATCAGCCTAGGTTGGGTTCTGGCCCCGGGCGACCGGGAGCCACGGCGCGCCTGAAATCAGTGTGAGCCAAACGATGGAAAGGCCTGACCGGATGCGTCCGGACGCCCCGGTCACCCCGCTAGCCCGCGCGCTTGCGCAGTTTGCGGCGTTCGCGCTCGGAGAGGCCCCCCCAAATGCCGAAGCGCTCATCATTCGACAGCGCGTATTCGAGGCATTGGGTCTTTACCTCACAGGAGGAGCAGATCTTCTTCGCGTCTCGAGTCGATCCACCCTTTTCGGGGAAGAATGCCTCGGGATCGGTCTGCGCACACAGGGAATCGGCTTGCCACGACAGAGGATTGTCGTCACCGACCTTGACGGCGCGAACACCGGGCACGCCCAACTGAAGAGGATCGACGAACCAATCATCGGGCACCCCCGAACGATTCTCAGGTATTGCCATACCAAATCCCACCCATCGTTCGAACGCCCATCGATTGAGCGACCCCCTAATTACACCGGTGTAGTTCCCCGTTCGTCAAGTCGCAGATAGTAAACCCTCAATATCGGCTGGAGAGTTGCGACGCGCCCAAGATTAATATTTCGTTCACTCGGAACGAGTTGAAGCCTGATTTCTAGCTGTCCATGCGCTTTGAACCATCTCTTCGAGGGTGTGTCGCATCTGCCATTTGAGGTCGCGGGCCGCATGGTCGCCTGAGGCAACGATACGGTCGGGATCCCCCGCACGGCGCGGCGCGAGAGTGGGTTCGAAGGCGATTCCAGTGACGGTTGCCACCGTCGACATGATTTGGCCAACGGAGACACCGTCACCGCTACCGAGGTTGTAGACCGCCTCAATCGGCTCGCCGGCTTCCATTCTCTGGGCCGCGGCGACATGCGAGATCGCCAGGTCGGCAACGTGGATGTAGTCCCGCACGCAGGTGCCGTCTGGTGTGTTGTAGTCATTTCCGTTGATGCGCGGCGTTCGCCCGTCGACGAGTGCGTCGAAGATAAGCGGAAAGAGGTTGTGGGGGCTGGTGTCGCGAAGTTCCGGGTCACCGGATCCCACGACGTTGAAGTAGCGCAGACTCGTGTGTCGCAGTCCGGTGGCGATTCCTTGATCACGCAGCAACCATTCGCCGATCAGCTTGGTCTCGCCATAGGGCGACTCAGGGCTCTTTGCCGTGCTCTCGGTCACGAGATCGGTGCTCGGGGTGCCGTAAACGGCGGCACTCGAGGAGAAGACGATGTTCTCGACGCCCGCCTCGTGCATGGCCTGCAACAGTGTGACGGTGGCCGATACGTTCTGCTCGTAGGTGTGCATCGGCCGCTGCACCGACACCCCCGCATACTTGAAACCCGCGACGTGCACGACACCGGTGATCGGCACGGAACTCTCGGCGAAGGTACGCCGCAGCAGCGCTGCGTCGAGAATACTACCCTGCACGAACGGCACGCCATCCGGCACGAACGCCGCGTGGCCACTCGACAGATCGTCGATGACGACGACGTCGATGCCCTCGGCAAGAAATGCGCGTACGACGTGAGATCCGATGTAACCGGCTCCTCCTGTGACAAGCCAAGCCATCTGACAATCCTCTGTTTCAGCCGGAGGCCGCGCGCCGCCGAATACATTCAGGCTACCGGCACGGACGCGCACGGACGGATGAAAAAGTGCGAAAAAGCAGGCGAGAGACTAATTCCCGACCGTCGCAAGAAAAACCTCTCCGGCACCCGCAAAGGTGAGCGTGCCCTCGTCGGGCGTGATGAAGACCGATTCGCCGCGCTTCAGCACGACGGATGAGGCGGCGCCGGCCACGAGAAATCCGCCGGCGGTGCAGAGCGCAATCGCAGGCCCGGTGAGAGCGAACTGACGCAGCGGTACCGGGAGCGCGGGAGCAGGAGCGGCCGGAGCCGCGGCGGCGAGCGCAGCATCCGTTCCCGCCTCGATCTGAATCAGTTCGAAGTCGGGTATCTCGGGCGCATACACCGTCACTCCCGGTGTCGAACGCGACGAGGGCATCAACAGGGGCACCGGACCCGGGGTGAAGTCGAGCACCGCAAGCAACTCGTCGACGTCGACGTGTTTCGGGGTGAGACCGCCACGCAGAACATTGTCTGAGGCTGCCATCAATTCGATTCCGAGACCCGAAAGATATGCGTGGATGTTGCCGGCCGGAAGGTAGAGCGCTTCTCCGCGCGTGAGGGAGATCCGGTTCAACAGGAGCGAGAGCACGATGCCCGGATCCCCCGGGTAGGACGCCGCCAGGCTACGCACGGTCTCAAACTCGACAGCGAAGCCGATGTGTGCACCACCCTCGGCCAGGTAGGCGGCGTGCTCGGCGAGCGCCACCACGCGTTCGACCAGCCACGCCACTTCACCGCTGTCGCCACCGCGCCCATCGCGTAACAACCAGTCGACGGCCGCCTGCACACCACCCACGCCGGCGAGACGCGATTCGAGCGCGTCGAGAGCCCCAACCTGTGGGGTGTCGGATGCCGCATCGAGGGCACGCAGTTCGGCCATAATCTGGGCCACCGAGTCCCGGGGTCGAAAGCCGCAGAGCGCCTCAAAGCGCTCGCTCAGCGCGACGATGAGCTCGGGCTTGTGAAATGCATCCCGATAGTTGCGCTCGGGGGCGTCGAGTGGAAGACCCGCAGCGTTCTCACGGTCAAAGCCGTCTCTGGCTTGTCGCATCGACGGATGCGCTTGCAACGAGAGCGGACCGGCCGCAGCGAGGATTTTGAGGAGAAATGGCAGACGCGCGCCGAATGACGCCACCGCGTTCGATCCGAGCGCCTGCTCGGGGTCGGCTGCGATCCAGTCCGCCAGGGTGAGCGCGCCCCCGACCTGGGCAGGATCGATGATCGTGGCCGGCGCCCCGGCGTGCGCCCCGAGCCAGAGTTCGGCCTCGGGTTCCCCCGATGCCGGATACCCGAGCAGCCCCGCGATTGCGGTCGTCGAACCCCACGCGTACGGACGCGGCGAATTAGTGATGCCCACAAACATGGCGTTCTCCGCTCGTGAATCTTTGAGTCCAAGCTACCAACTACTTGGGAAGGCCCGGCGCGCCCGCCTATGCTGACGTCGACTTGACCGACGGCCGCGTTCCGAGTGGCTGCAGCATTCAACGGAGCACAGACATGACATTTGAGCTACTCGGCGGCGATTTCTATGGGTATGCGAACCTGCTGAGCGAGCAGGAAAAGACGGCGCTGTCTGACTTGCGTGACTACCTCGACACCGAGGTTCGGCCGATCGTGAACGACTTTTGGAATCGTGGGGAGTTTCCCTTCGAAGTCGTGAAGCCTTTGGCCGCGCTCGGCGTCTATTCCTTTGGCTGGGATGAGACGAAGCCGTTCGAGAACTCGGCCGTCTTCCGAGGCTTCGTGGCTCTCGAGCTCGCACGAATCGACGCCTCCGTTGCCACATTCCGTGGCGTGCAGGATGGCCTCGCCATGGGCTCGATCTCGGCCACGGGCTCTGTCGAGCAGCGCGCAGAATGGTTGCCGAAGATGGCGAGCGGAGAAATCGTGGGTGCCTTCGGACTCACCGAACCCCTCTCGGGTTCTGACGCGGCGAAGGGTCTGCGCACGACGGCCACGCGTGAGGGAGAGAACTGGACGCTGAATGGTTCTAAGCGGTGGATCGGCAACGCCACGTTCTCGGATGTGACGATCATCTGGGCGAAGGATGTCGCCGACGGTCAGGTCAAGGGTTTCATTGTGCCGACCGATACGGCCGGATATACCGCGACCAAAATCGAAGGAAAAATAAGCCTCCGTTCGGTACAGAACGCCGACATCGTGCTTGAGAACGTGGTCGTTCCCGAGCGCAATCGGCTCCAGAACGCCCACTCCTTCACCGACACCGCGCGCGTGTTGCGTCTAACGCGCGCTGACGTGTCCTGGGCCGCGGTCGGTATCGCGATGGGTGCCTACGAGGCAGCAGTCGCCTATTCGACCTCCCGGGTGCAGTTCGGCAAACCGATCGGCGGCCACCAGCTGGTGCAAGATCTGCTGGTGAAGAGCCTCGGAAACATCACCGCCAGCCTCGGCATGGTGGTGCGGGTATCACAGATGCTCGACGAGGGCACCCAGCGCGACGAGCACTCGGCCCTCGCCAAGTTGTACACGACGTCACGGATGCGCGAGACCGTGGCCTGGTGCCGCGAGCTCTTCGGCGGCAACGGCATCACCCTTGACCACGACGTCGCCCGGTTCTTCTCCGATGCAGAGGCCATCTACTCCTACGAAGGCACCCAGGAGATGAACACGCTCATTGTCGGACGGGCGATCACAGGTCAGGCCGCGTTCGTCTAAGCGTTGCTCAAGCCGCTCCGCTGGTCGAACCCCTCCGCTGGTCGAGCGTGTCGAGACCCGGGGGCGCACACCCGACACTGCCTCACGTGGTCTCAACACGCTCGACCAGCGAATACTGGCCCACCGGGGGCACGGATCGGCAACCGGCCCCGCACTATCCTGAGAAGATGCCCAACGCTCGCAGCCGATTCGCCGTTCGAACCTTTGCGGTGTTTGCGCTCTTCACCCTGCTGGCCGGCCAATTTTGGCGTAACCTTCTCGGCTGGTGGGGGTTCGGTGCCGTTGCGGCTTTCGTATTGATCGGCGCCGTTGTCTTTCTCGTTCGACTGAAGCCCGACTGGTCCTGGCGACGATTCCCGAAGTCGCTCATCGCGTTTCTCGCAGTGGCGGTTCTGTCGATCGCGTGGTCGTTTTACCCGGGGGCGTCGGCCATCGGTGTGACACTGCAGCTGGCGACGACAGTCAGCGCCCTCTTCGTGGCGTTGTGCCTGACCTGGACTGAGTTCGTGCGCACGTTCTCGCTTGCCCTGCGTTGGGTTCTTGGCCTCTCCCTCTTCTTTGAGCTCATCGTCGCCGTGTTCGTGCGGCAACCCGTTCTGCCGTTCTTCGTCGAATATGATCTGCAGAAGATTCCGGATGCCTTCTATTGGTCACTGGGAAAGCTTTTCTCGGGCGGACCGATCGAGGGCATCGTGGCCAACCGAAACATTCTTGGTTTCATTGCGCTGTTAGGCGTGATCGTGTTCGCAGTGCAGCTGGCGGCCGGCACGGTGCGGCGCGGCTGGGGCATGGCCTGGCTGATTCTGGCCATCGGGATGCTCGCGCTCACCCGATCGGCAACCGTGACGATTGCGGCCCTGGTCGTTGCCCTCGTGCTGCTCTTCGCGCTCTGGGCGCGCCAGGTCGGCCCGCAGGGGCGTCGAGGGGTCTACCTGACGGCTAGCGCATCCGTGATCGTATTCGTGGCCGTGCTTGCGATCTTCTTCTCGAGAATTCTCAACCTGCTCGGCAAGAGTGACGACCTCACGGGCCGCTTCGATATTTGGCGCAGCGTCACAGATTTGGCGGTTCAACGTCCGGTCTTCGGGTGGGGTTGGGTGAGCTACTGGGCACCCTGGGTCGAACCGTTCGCTCACCTGGCCGAACGGAAGGGCGTGGTCTACCTGCAGGCGCACAACGCCTGGCTTGACGTGTGGCTGCAACTGGGGATCGTCGGAGTGCTCGTTTTCGCGGCGCTGGTCGTGTCGACTCTCTGGCGGAGCTGGTTTCTCGCCGTCGACCGCCCGCGCGTTGGCGTCGCGGATACACAGCCCTACTCGGCCTCTTCCCTTCTGCCCCTTCTGCTCATGGCGGCATTACTGGCACAGAGCATGACTGAAAGCCGCATTCTGATCGAGTACGGCTGGGTTGTGCTCGTGGTGTTGGCCGTCGTCACAAAACGGGCGCAAGGGCGCACCGTGCCGATGCCCTGAACCGACAGCGCGAGCCGGTAGCGTAGAACAGCAATGAATCCCCGCGGAAGTTCCCCCACCATCACTGCGGTGCGCCACTCGCTCGAGTCACCTCAGCTGGCGTCGGTACTCACACAGTTGGCGTTGGGCGTCGCGTTTTCCGCCTCGCTGTTGCGCGACCTGATCGGTCTGCCCGGTCTGCGTGGGGCGGTGTTCGCGCTGGTCGTCATTGCGGCGCTCTCGCTGGTGGCGCGAAGACGAACGCTCGGGTGGCATGGCCTGCTTCCGCTGTCTATTCTCATCTTCGTAGCGTGGTGCGCTCTCTCGATCGCCTGGAGCGGATACACCGTTCTGTCACTGGTTGGAGTCGGCGCCCAACTCACCTGGGCCTTTCTCGCGATCTATATTGCGCTCGTGCGCGACACGATTCAGATTCTGCGGGCGACGGGCAACGTATTGCGTGTCCTGCTGGGCGTCTCGCTCGGTCTGGAGGTGCTCTCGGGGCTGCTGCTCGACATGCCGTTCCGCTTCCTGGGCATCGAAGGGAACATTGCTTCGCTCGGGCCAATTCAAGGAATCTTCGGCTCGCGCAATGCGCTGGGCCTCATCGCGTTGGTCGCCGCCGTCACCTTTTCGATCGAGCTGCGTTCCCGATCGGTCACCCGCAACGTCGGAATCGCATCGCTCGTGCTGACCGGCGTCATGTTGCTGCTCACCCGCTCTCCCGTGATTGTGGTCGTCGCACTCTTCGTCGCGATCGCGGCTCTTGCGCTGTACTGGTTGCGGCGTACGCGCGTCGAGATCCGGTGGAGACTTCAGCTCGGCCTGGCTGGCGCAACAGTCGTCGTGGGAGTCATCGCTCTTGTCGCCCGCTCGCGCATTCTCGCGCTCTTGAATGCCGGCAGTGAGTTTGAGGTGCGGTACACCCTGTGGCGAGAAATGTGGCGGCTGACCGGCCTGCATCCGCTCGAGGGCTGGGGCTGGGTGGGTACCTGGCCGCAGTCAGTCACACCATACGGCTGGCTCGATTTCGTCACGAAACACAACCAGACATCGGGGTTGAACGCGTTCATCGACGTCTATCTGCAGGTCGGCCTGGTGGGGTTCATTCTGTTCCTCGCGCTGGTCACGTTGGCTTTCGTCCGGTCGTGGTTGCTCGCGTCGAACAAGCGCCCTCTCGTCTATGTCTGGCCGGCGCTCATCGTGGTGATCCTGCTCGTCATCTCGACCGCCGAGAGCACGGTATTGACCGGCTTTGGCTGGATGCTGTTGGTCGTGTGCGCGGTCAAGGCCGCGCAGGGCATGAGTTGGCGCACCGCCTTGGCCCGGCATCCTCATCAGAACCACGACCACGACTGAGCAGACCCAGACACGGCTGCGTCACTGCATCGTCTGCCGTTCAGGTTGGAAATCTTGGAGCGTGTCGTTCTGAAAGTCATGCTGCACCGTGGAGAGCGTTGCCCAGTCGACATTGACGATGGATTGACCATCGCTTGAGGTTCCGGTCCCCTGCGTCGGCATCGTGAAGAAGCGCACGCTCTGTGTGTCACGGAGTTCAAGCCCGAGCCCGGCGAGATATTCTGCGGTCAGCCCCTCGTCAACGGCGACGTATGACGTGACCGCGGTGAACAGCGCACTCAGTTTGGGCAGGCTGGTCAGGGTGTCGGCGCTCATGATCTTGTTTGCAATGGCCGTGATCACCAGTTGCTGGTTGCGCACTCGTTGAAAGTCGCCGTCGGCGAAGGCGTAGCGTTCGCGCACGAAGGCGAGCGCCTGCACACCTGTGAGATGCACCGGGCCCTTGGTGAAGTGCTGCCCCTTCAGGTGAATGGGGTCAAAGGCGATTGGATTGTCGACGGTGATACCACCCACGGCATTCGTGAGGGTCTGAAAACCGGCGAAGTCGACGACGGCGACATGATCGATGCGCGTGCCCAACAGGCTCTCGACGGTCTGCACGGCAAGCGGCACTCCCCCCCACGACAGCGCGGCGTTGATCTTGGCTTCGCCGTGACCGGGGATCGGGACCCAACTGTCGCGCATGATCGACATGACATTGACCTCGCTACGATCGGCCGATACATGCACGACCATGATGGTGTCGGAGCGTTGACCCTTCAGATTGTTGATCGTGTCGCCGATCGATCCTCGGGTGTCGGAGCCGAGGAGGAGAATGTTCTGCGGGGTGCCGCCGTTCTGTGCCGTCACAGACGGTGCCACGGTTGGCCGTAGCGACGGAGCCGGGAATGCCGAGGGAATCTTCACCAGTTGGGCATCTGCCACACGGCTGATTGTCCAGCCCGCGAAGGCCGCGCCACCGACGATGACCACAAGAACGACACCGGTCAGGATGAAGAAGAGGCGCCAGGGGCGCCGAATGCGGCGTAGCGGAAGAGGAGACAGAGGCATCGGGTAGCCTTTCTGAGCATTGCTCGGGTAGCAACCCCCTCACCCTAACGCTCACCACGCCCCGCGGGGAACGCCGCCGCCAACCCCCATTCGGGGGCCATCACTCGAGGGCGGCCTGCTCGTTCGACTGCACGAGCGAATTAGCGATCGACGTGACGCTCCCAAGCCACGAGCGAGCTTTCGAACCCAGGTATCGTTCTCAAAATCCCTTCGGCTGCACGGGGAGCAGTCCGAAATGCGTCGACCGCTAACGCGATCGATTCAGCCGAGAAACCCGCTCGCTCCATCGCGATTGAGTTACACCCCCGAACGTGCGCCGGATTACCAAATGCCTTTGCGAATGGGAGCACGTTGCGCGTGACGACCGATCCCATGCCCACCATCGATCCTTCCCCCACATATCGACGCTGGTGCACAGAGGCTCCCATTCCCAGATTCGCTCCGGCACCGATGACGACGTGACCGGCGAGCAGCACGCTCGAGGCGAGTGTCGCCCCGTCCTCAATAGTGCAATCGTGCGCGACGTAGCTCTGATTCATGAGAAAGATATTGTCTCCCAGTCGGGTAGTGCCTTGCCACCCCTGGTGGATCTGCACATACTCACGCACGACGTTGCCGCTGCCGATGACAATTCCGTTACCCGAGCTCAGCCGTGACGCTTCCTTCGGGTGCTCCCAACCCCGAACCTCGGGCGGGGCGCCGATAATTGTCCCCGTTCCGAACCAGTTATCGTTCCCTACCGTTACAGGACCGATGATCACTGCGAGCGGGCCAATAGTGTTGCCGCTCCCCAGCACGACGTCGCCGATGAGCTGCGCGGAAGGATGTACTGAGTTCACTGTGTCCCTACTGATACTTGGCGCGCTTCGTCGCAAGGCACTCGCACCATCGGGTAAGTTGGATGCGCGCGCCGTCAAGACTGGCTCCCTAAAATCTAGCTCACGAGGTCGAATGATTCCCATTACAACCGTCAAGTTTGGCCACGAAGAAGAACAGCTCGTTCTAGAGGTTCTTCGATCGGGCTCGATCGCACAAGGCCCCAAGGTTGCGCAGCTTGAGAAGCGATTCGCTGAGTTGTTCAACGTACCTCATGCGATCGCAGTCAATAATGGCACAACGGCCCTTGTCGCTGCGCTGCAGGTTCTTGACTTGAAGCCCGGCGACGAAGTGATAACCAGCCCGTTCACGTTTGTAGCGACACTGAATGCGATTCTGGAAGCCGGAGCTACCGCAACGTTTGCCGACATTCGGGACGACGACTTCAACATCGACCCTCAGTCAGTCGCGGAGCGCATTACTGACCGCACGAAGGTCCTCTTGCCTGTGCACTTGTATGGCCAAATGGCCGACATGACCCCACTCGCCGGCCTCGCTGCAACGCACGACCTCCGGATCCTTGAAGACGCTGCGCAGTCTCATGGCGCCACCTATGACGGACGCCATGCGGGGAGCTACGGTCTCGGTACTTTCTCTCTCTATGCGACAAAAAACATCACGACGGGTGAAGGTGGTCTCATCACCACTGATGACGCGGTGCTCGCCGATCGCCTACGTGTTCTTCGCAACCAAGGCATGCGCGCCCGCTACGTCTATGAGATGGCTGGTAACAACTACCGTCTGACAGATCTCCAGGCCGCGATTGGCATTCCGCAGTTGGAGCGTTATGAGTCGATTGTTACGGCACGACGCCGGAATGCCGACAGGTTGATTGAGGGCCTGTCCGACGTTCCGGGCATCGTTGTTCCTCGCGAACTTGAAGGCCGCGGCCATGTGTGGCACCAGTTCACGATTCGTGTGACAGAGGAAGCCGGGATTTCACGCGACACGTTGGTTGAGGAACTCACCGCCCGTGGGATCGGCTCAGGAATCTACTACCCGAAGCTGGTCTTCGACTACGACGCGTACCGCACGCATCCTCGCGTTGCCATCTCCGACGTGCCAGTCGCCGCACGAATCGTCACTGAGGTTGTGTCGTTGCCTGTTCACACCGCTCTGTCCGATTCCGACCTGACTGAAATCATCTCTGCAGTTCGTACAGCGGCAGGGGCCTAGGCAATGACCAGTCGTACACGAGTTGTCCTTGTTGGCGCCGGCAATATGGGCACCAATCATGCTCGGGTTATATCTCAGTCAGACCGGGCTGAACTCGCTTTTCTCGTTGACCCACGCGAAGATGTCGGTCGCGCAGCTGCCGCACGCTTCGGAACGACATGGGTTCCGGAACTCCCCGATCTGGCCGACTGCGACGCCGTTGTCGTTGCCGCGGCGACTGAGGCCCACCATGACCTCGCTATGCGAGTACTTTCTCAGAATCGCCCGCTGCTCATCGAAAAGCCAGTCGCTGACAGCCTGCTGCGCACACGGGAGATTCTCGATGAGGCAGATGCACGCGATCTCCCGCTCATGTGCGGTCTTCTCGAAAGATATAACCCCGCTGTGATGACGGCGCGCTCAGTACTCGACAACCCGATGCATGTGGTCGCCACGCGTCACTCACCGTACGCTCCTCGCATTCGCACCGGAGTTGCATGGGATCTACTCGTACATGATGTCGACCTCGCGATCAACATCATCGGCTCGGCCCCGACCCAAGTCCATGCGCAGCTTGGCTTCTTTCATCGTGACTCGGCCCCGTTCGCCGAGGATGTCGCGGAAACAGTGCTCGGCTTCGAGAACGGTGCAATCGCTAGCGTGTCGGCTAGCCGAATTGGCCAGCGCAAGATTCGCCAGCTTTCAATCTATGAGGCTGACCGACTTATCGAAGTAGACCTTCTTCGACGAGACGTGGTGATATATCGCCACATCTCCGAGAATTCCGTTGACGACGGTCGCGGGTATCGCCAGCAAACCGTCATCGAGATTCCTGAACTACTGACCGCTCAGGAACCGCTCACGTCACAGTTCTCGCGGTTCCTCGACATTATCGACGGCGCTGTTGATGCGGCGGCCGAGCGCGCGACCATTGCTCCGTCTCATGAAGTGATCGATCAAGTTATCTCACGGAAGTCAGTCGCCTGACGTGCTAACGTCCGGCGATGCCAGTAGAAAAAGGACAGTGCGTCCGACTCGGCTCGGAAAGTTTCTGCAGCACTCTTCGATTCGGTATCTCATCGCCGGAGGGGTCGCCTTCCTTTTCGACATCGGCTTGCTCGCCCTCTTCAAGAACGTGTTTGATTGGCCGCTGTGGCTCGCAACCGGACTTGCCTTTCTGGCGAGCTTTTTCTTCACCTATACGATCCAACGCTTCTTCTCTTTTGAGTCGAGTGCTCCGCACGGAGCTGCTCTCGTCAAATACGCGGCACTCGTCGCGATCAACACCCTTGCAACTGTGGCAGTTGTAACGTGGATCAGCCCAACGGCACTCGGGTGGATCGGTGGCAAAGTCGTTGCGACCGGGGCGTCAACGGTGTGGAACTACTTCGCCTATCGTTACTGGGTGTTCAATTCAACTTACTCAAGCAAGAAGGACTAGACGTGTACCGAGGCGCTCGCATTGCGGCAGTCGTACCAGCATATAAAGAAGAGAAAATGATCGCCACGGTCATTGAGACAATGCCTGAGTATGTGGATCACATCATCATTGTTGACGATTGCAGCCCGGACGACACGAGCGATGCCGTCAGGCGGACTACCGACGACCGAGTCACGCTCATTCGGCATCAGGTCAATCAAGGCGTCGGAGGGGCAATCGTCACCGGACACAAGGCCGCCATGGAGCTCGGCGCCGACGTGAACGTGATCATGGCTGGAGACGCTCAGATGGATCCGAAGCATCTGCCGCCGCTCCTCGACAGGGTGACTCGCGATGGTTATGGCTTCGCGAAGGCGAACCGGTTTTTCGCACCAGAGTCGTTTGAGGGTATGCCCAAATACCGCATTTTTGGGAACATTGTCCTCTCCTTTATGACCAAGCTTGCCTCCGGCTATTGGAACCTCTTCGACCCGCAGAACGGTTATACCGCAGTTCGCACCGAGGTTCTGCGCAGAGTCCCTCTGGACCGAGTGTCACGACGCTATAGCTTCGAGAACGATCTGCTCATTCATCTGAACATCTTGCAGGTTGGCGCTGTTGATGTCCCGATTCCGGCTGTGTACGGAACAGAAGTTTCCAGCATCCGGCTGGGCAAGGTCATTCCTGAACTCCTCGATCTACTTTTTCGAGGCTTCTGGCGCCGCATTTGGTACCGCTACGTACTGTGGTCGTTCTCGCCCATCGCTCTTCTGCTTCTGCTCGGCATGGTTTTGTTCGGTGTCGGCCTCGGTATCGCAATTTGGGTGTGCTTCCAACTTGCGAGCTCGGTTGTTGCTACAGCAGCAACTGTCATGTTGGCGGCGCTCCCCCTCATGCTCGGAAGTCAACTCCTGATCAGCGCGCTTCAATTGGACATCCAAGCGAGCCCTACTGAACCCACGTTTGCGCCGTTTGAGGTTTAACGCAGGAAGCCGGCTCTTGATGGCCGGCGAAGGGCATTCTTCACTCTGCGCGGAGCGCACATCAACAAAAGGAATAACGAGAGAATGAACATCGCGCCCCTCGCGCCGCTCGAAAGCGAACTTCCGCGTGCACGGAACGAACAACTCGCCACCGCGGCGAGCGACGGGTTAGGACGTCAGGAATGAAGTCGCTTGCTCGTGTAATTCGTGAACGAATCTTCCTGACTTTCGTGGTCATCTGGGCCGGAATTTCGATGGCCTCAGTCGCGTGGGCCATGGCGACGCCGATGGGCGCCAGCCCCGACGAACCGGCACACATCGTCAAGGCGGCCTCCGTCGTGCGAGGCCAGTTCATCGGTGATTCGACGGATCAACCTGCCGTCACCACGGTGATGGTCCCGGAGGGCTTGGCGGATTCCCGGGCCTGGGCCTGCTATGCGTTCCAAGCAAATCAAACAGCGGGGTGCCAGCCTCCGTTCGTGTCAAACGACAAATTGGTCCCGGCTCGGACATCCGCCGGCATGTACAACCCTGTCTACTACGCCGTTGTCGGGTGGCCGTCGGTACTGACAGACAATCCGCGTGTAGCTGTCTATGGGATGCGCACTATCAGCGCGATCCTCAGCTCATTCTTTTTCGCAGTCGCAATGACTGCGATGTTGGCGTTTCGACGGCCGCTCATCGCTGGCTTTGCGACGATCGCGATCATCACACCCATGGTGCTCTTCCTCATGGGATCGGTGAACCCAAACGCACTTGAGATTTCGGCTGGCGCCGCGCTCCTTTCGCTCCTTCTGCTTCTTGTCAGGGGCCCGCGAATTCGGCATCAACGACTTGCGCTGGTCAGTCTGAGTGCTGCCGGTGTTCTCCTCGCCAGCTCACGAGGGCTGTCCCCGGCGTGGATGTTGATGATTGCCGTCGTGGCGATCATCGCAGCGCCCTGGCCCCGACTGCGCGAACTACTCCGACTCCCTCGAGTGTGGGCCTCACTTGCGACGATGGGGGCAGGTGTTCTCTTCGCGACATGGTGGATTCTTCAGACAAGCACGTTGTCAAAGATGGGCTCATTTGCTGGTTCCGAAATATCGCCGGCCAAAGCCTTCGTCACAATGCTGGTCGATAGATCGTTCGATCCGGGTTTGATCGGTGTCTTCGGTTGGCTCGACACGTTGTCGCCCACCGTGGTCTATGCAATTTGGTCGTTCCTTGCAGTCTCGATAGTGGTGGCTGCATTCATTGTTGGCCGGGGGCGCCCGCTCGTCGCTCTCGCTGTCAGCTTCGCTGGCTTCATGCTGCTTCCTGCCGCATTCCAAGCGGTATCAATCTCGAACTCCGGCTACATCTGGCAGGGTCGCTACACGTTGATCGCGTACGCCTGCGCCATAGTGATGGCATTCGTCACGCTGGCGGCAGCGCCGTCGAATATGGTTGTTCTGCCGCGACAGAATGCCATGCGTGGCACCCTCATTGTCGGAGGCTTGGCGATTGCCGCGCACGCATTCGCCCTCGTGTGGGTCATCAAACGATACGCAGTCGGGGTCGGTGGCTCGTGGGGGTCCTTTATCAAGATTCCGCAGTGGGCCCCACCGGGTGGCACGGTACCGTGGCTCCTCGCCGTGACAGTCGGGATGGCACTCGTTGTCTTCGTGTGGAGCGCGTGGAGCGTGCGTTCGCCTGAGAAGGTTCCAGCGCTGACGAACTGATCCGAGCGTTTCTGAAGCATTCTTCGTTCGATGATGGCCCGCACCGCCGCATTATGAAACGCCCCCGTGTTGCGCGGCAGTAATAGCGTGCCGCGTTCGGCTCGCGCACCCGCAACGGCCTAGTTGTGTTCCTGGTGCCCCTTCGAGCGCAATTCTTCGGGTGCGTTGACCTGCGTAGACCCCAGACGAACGCTCGCGCTCAGGCGGGCTGAAGCAGGTCGCGCAGAACATCGGTGCTGCCCTGGCTCGCGAAGCGCGTGTAGTCGCCGGTCGTCGCGCGCTTCAGCACGGGAAGAAGGCGACGGATGCGCGCACCGGGCAATTCTGCACGGAACCTCTCGAATGCAGCCTTGCCCCGCGCCGCCTGCACGAGGTCATCGTCAAGCTGCAACTCTTCGAAGCGCTGCTGCAGAACCCGTGAGCGCACAGCGAGAAGGCGGTTGCGAT
Source organism: Leifsonia psychrotolerans (assembly GCF_013410665.1). Taxonomy (NCBI): domain Bacteria; kingdom Bacillati; phylum Actinomycetota; class Actinomycetes; order Micrococcales; family Microbacteriaceae; genus Glaciibacter; species Glaciibacter psychrotolerans. The sequence continues at coordinate 2,150,601 of NZ_JACCFM010000001.1, forward strand.
CACCCCGTGGCATGAGCACCCGTTTGACCTTGTTGGCCAGGCTCGGTTCACGCACACCGATCTCGTTGTTACCGTGTTGCCGGTAGTCAATCACCTCGCGGTCGATCAGATCGACGCCGTTCGTCGCGGCGGCGATAACGGCAAGCCACTCATCGTGGATCCACTCGGTCGGAAACGGTAGCGCGCGCTTCAGGAGGCTGCGTCGGAACAATACCGTCGCGCCCGTGACGACGTTGCGGCGCAGTAATACGTCGAATGCGTGGCCCTGATGCACGGCCGCGCGCGTCGTCTCGTCGAACTCGAGGGTCTCGAACAGACTCGAGCCCAGCGGAGCGCCGTGCTCGTCAACCAGCCGGGCGTCACCGAACAGCAGCGTCAGATCGCTGCGGCTGTCGAACTCGGCCAGTTGCACTGCCAAACGATCGGCATGCCAGAGATCATCCTGGTCGCTCAGAGCGATGAGATCCTGTGTGCACGCCGCCACCGCACGCTCAAAGTTCTTTGTGACACCGTTGCCGCCAGGGCCCTCAAGGATTCTAATGTCGACGGAATCACCCTGCGAACGGATCTCGGCAGCGATGGCTCGCACGATGTCAACGGTGGCATCTGCCGACCCATCATCGGCGACGACGATCTCGGCGATTCGCGCGCTTTGCGCCAAAATGCTGCGCAACTGGGCTGCGATGAACCGCGCACCGTTGAAGGTGCAGAGTGCGACCGACACCTGTGAAGTCGGGACAGGGTTCTGCATTACCGCAGGCGCCTGATGCGGCTCTGCACCTTCTTGATAACCACCTTCGGGCCACCATTCTTGAGATAGTGCACCAAGAGGCCGGCATCATGGCGAAGGCCATGCTTTTTGCGACGTGCGATCGGGCGACGTGCGCCGCCGGTCGAACCTGCCGTCACGGCGCCGCTTTCGATCAGGTCGGCGGCGTGCTGGGGGTCGGCGACGAAGTCGACCAGCGGAGCCAACACCGTGTTCCAGGCATAGTCCGTGCGCACCCGTTTGATGTTCTTGCGCGTTGTCCGTGCGAACTTCTCGTCAAAAAGCACCTTTTCGAGCGCCGCAGTCAACGCCACGACATCGGTCGGCGGAACGACAATGCCGAGCTTCTCTGTGGCGATGAGTTCGGCGAAGTGGTCGCCCTCTGTCACCACCATCGGCAGTTCAGCCCAGAGGTAGTCGAGGATGCGGGTGCGGAACGAGAACGTGGTCTCAACGTGGGCAAAGTGCGTACTCACACCGGCATCTGCCTCACCCAGGTAGTTGTGGCGGTCGGCGTAGTCGACCCAGGAGGAGTTGAAGAAGACCGAACGATCGAGCACACCGAGTTCTTGGGCCAAGGCGCGGGACTCGGCGACGATGCCCATTTCAGGTACGCCGGGGTGCGGGTGTTTGGTGCCTTGGAAGAACAGACGCACGTTGTCGTGGCTCTCAGACAGCCGGGCCACCGCACGGATGAGGGTCTTGGGGTCGAACCAGTTGTACAGGCCGCCACTCCACAACAGCACCTTGTCGTCGGCCGAGATTCCCGGCAGCACGCCCTTCAAAGCGGGCTTCGAGGAGTCGGGGAAGTCGGGGTTCAGCCCGAACGGGACGACACTGATGAGTCCGGTCAGGTCGGGATCCGTCGCGTAGTTGGCCGGATTGACTCGGCCCAGAGCCGCCAGCTGGCCGAGGTAGAAGTGGCGTTGGCGTTCCGACGCGCAGAGAAAGTAATCCCCGCGCAGGAGCTGCTCGTTGAGAACCTCTGTCGCGTCGACAACCTGCTTGTTCCACTGCGCAGCGCCCTGTTCACGACCCTGCTCGAGCTGCTCAAGGTGCATCGGGTCGTAAATGTCGGCGACGATGATCTTGTCTGAGCGGCGGATGCTGTCAAACAATGCCATGGCCAAGCCCTGGAACACGATGACATCGGTCTCACGCTCAAGCCTGCTCATGGCCCGGTCGTCGCCCGGGTGCACGTGCACGATGTCGAACGGTGCTGAGATCGGCTCCGTGCCCGCCAGCGTGACCAGGGTGACCTCGTTGTCGACAGAGAGTGCCTCGGCCATGTTCCAGGCTCGAATCGCTGGACCGGCCATCTTCGCACCGATCGGATCACCCGTAATGACGAGTACCCGTGTCACGGCCGGAGTTTCAGTCACACCAAATGCTGTGGCGATTTTGTCGTATCCCTCGAGGTAGTGCTCCGATTGGTACGACGGAGCATCGGTTTCACCGAACAGGCTCCACAGTCGATTGTCCGAAATGATGCGGGTGGACTGGATCTCATTGCGTGAAGCGAGCAATGACGGCAGGTGCTCGACGAACTGGTCGATAGCATACACACCTGCCAGGGTGTCTTTTGCAACCTCCATGGTCGGGCCGTTGTCGGCGCCCTTGCGCAGGTCGAACTCGGTGGAGTCAAGCTTCCCCCGGGCGACAGCACGCCGCACTGTGAGGGCGAGCGTGGCCGGCAGCGCCTGCGCGAGCGCTTCGTCGCCGAGGTTCTTATATTGGGTGAAGAGTGCGTTGCGCTCGAGCAGGTAGCTTTCTTTGAACGCACCGAATGAGCTCATCGACGCGTGATGCTTGTGGAACGCCAGCGAGGCTGGCTCATAGACATAGCGCCAGCCGCGGAGGTTGAGCCGCCAGCCGAGATCGACGTCCTCGAAGAACATGAAAAAGCGCTCGTCAAAGCCGCCGAGCGCGTCGTACACCGAGCGGCGAACGAACATGGCCGAGCCGGTTCCGAAGAGAACGTCGTGCACGCGGTCGGGCTCCGACGGGACAGGCTGTGCCGTGAGCGGCTTGTAGCCTTGCCCGAACCAGGTCATAGCCGAACCGATGTAGTCCACGAGGTTGCCATCCCAATCGAGAACACGGCTCGCCACCGCGCCGATGGCCGGACTCTCGGCGAAGCGTTCGACGGCCGCGCGCACCCAGGCGGCATCCGGCTTGGCATCGTTGTTCAGGAAGGCGATGAACTCGCCCGACGAGGCCTTGACTCCGAGATTGCAGCCGCCGGCGAAGCCAAGGTTCTTCTTCGATTCGATCAGTCGAACGTGCGGGGCAGCGGCACGGATTCGGTCAGCGCTATCGTCACCAGAAGCGTTCTCGACGACCACGATTTCAAGCAAGTCGACCGGCCAGTCAAGCTTGCCGAGTTTGTCGATGGCTTCGATGGTGTCGTCGGTCCCCCGGAAGTTCACGAGTACAACGGAGACGACACCAGGACGGAGCTGAGGCATGCGAGCCTTTCTATCGGAAACGGCACCTTCAAGCCTACCAACCCCAATCCCTCAGAACCTGCGTGGTGCGGGTCGGCCGTGGGCTGTCAGCGCAACGCTCTCGCCGACTCAGAAGTCACGTGCAGCCGCCGCCAATGCACAGACCGCTCCCGTTGCGAGAACGACGGCGTCCCGCCGCGGCGAGCGCCCCGCACACACGATCGCGATGCTGGTGATGAACCCCGGCAGTAAAGGCAGCCCCTAACGCTCGGTCAGCGGAACCTAGTATCCGGCCACTTTCGTCGTCGCGATGGCCAGCGCTGGACCGAGCCCGCTCAGCACGGCGGACACGAACGGCTTGGCTAGAACCCAGGTCACCGCGAAAGAGGCGGGCGTGTAGATGTTTGCTCCCGTGTAGCCCTGATCGGGGAACGAAGCGTCGGGACGTTGGCCAGATCGTCGATGGAGACTCCCCAAGCACAGAAATCGGCTTGTGCGCGGACGTGCTCGCAAGCTGTGAAGCCTCTGAATGCCCACCGAAATAGCGGGGCTATCATCGACAAGTACATCCACAGAGATAGATCGGTTCACATGTCGATAGGCACCCCTCCGCCACCAAAGCTGGAAGACGAAGCGACATTGGCCTCCGAACTCCACGAAGCCAAGCTCGAGATTCGGGCGCTGCGCGCTCAACTTGCACGCACCGCACCAACAATAGACGACCTCCAGCGCCAGCTCGTCGCAGCACGCAAGCAGGGCGAACGCTACCGCCAACAGGTTGCTGCGCTGCGCCAATCCTCCTCCTGGAAAATCACCAAACCCTTGCGAGCGATTCGCCGCAGAGAAGCAAATGGCACGAACTAAGAAGAGCACAGCCAAGGCGCAACGGGTGCTCCCTCTTGCGATGTCGTCCGTCTGGTTTGAACGGGGGTCGAGATCCCTCCCCGAGACCGAGCGAGTCGCGATCATCGCTAGCTTTGCGCCCGACAACACGGTTTCTCGTTCCCTCGCCACGTTGACTCGCGAGCTGGAAAAGCACTCGTACACCGTCATCATCGTGCGGGCATCAGACACTACTGATCCTTTGATCTGGCCGGAGGACTATCCCGTACGTGCGACGATCGTGCGGAAATCAAATATTGGCTACGACTTCGGTTCGTGGGCTGTCGGACTCAAGCTTTTTCCGAGTGTTCGCCGCAAGAAGTTCGTCATTTTGGCTAACGACAGCCTGGTTGGGCCGTTCGGCGATCTCGACCAGCTGATCACGAGCTTTGAGAGCGCCACGACCAATGTGTGGGCGGCGACGAACACCGCCCAGATTCGCCCTCATGTGCAGAGTTTCTTCGTCGGCTACCGCGACGGTATCCTGAACGACCGATCGCTCCGTCAATTCTGGTCGAACGTTGCCGTAGAACCAGACAAGCAGCAAATCATCCAACGCTACGAGCTCGGCCTCAGCCAGCTACTTCTCGCCGAAGGACTCACGACTTCCGCCTGTTTCGAATCCGAACGTGTAGTGTCACAAGCTGAGAATCCAACGGTGGAGGGGTGGCGAAATTTGGTCAAGATTGGTTTCCCCTTCGTGAAACGCGAACTCATCACAAACTCATCCGTAGTCCCCGACGGCCAAGACGTCCCGGATGTCGTCCTCGAGCGCTTCGGCACCGACCCCCGCACGTGGCTCTAGGCCAGCGCCCAAGGAATACGAGACAATGACGATTACCCCACTTGGTCGAACAAGGAGCGTTCTCAGCCGCGGATTTGGCGTGCTCTCTCGCCTCCTGGCAAACCCGACACCTCCAGTGACAGAAACGGCGCATCCCGCGACATTCGATGCCTGGACCGCCCGCCGATCAAGCAAGTTGCGCCCGAGCGTCCCGCCCCAATGGCTGAATTCTCTTCGTGTGCCGGACTCACCCGCGCGGATTGCTGTCGTTCTACATGTCTTCTACACCGACCTGATCGGCGAGATTCTGGATGAGCTTCGGCACATTCCGGTGCCGTTCGACGTGATTGTCACGAACGCCAGCGGAACAGACCTGGAACTCGACACGACTCACCTTGAACTCATGTCGCACCTGACGGTGCTTGACGTCGCAAACCATGGCCGCGACATCCTGCCTCTCATTTCCGTGGCGAACGCCGATCTGCTTGAACCGTACGATCTTGTTCTGAAGATCCACACAAAGAAGAGCGAGTGGCGCGAGAATCACTCTGATCTCGGCGGGAGCGGCACCGAATGGCGCCGTGGTTTTCTCTCGGGGTTGTTGGGATCCCGCGCAACCGTCGAGAAGATTCTCGGCGAGTTTGCGTCGGATCCCAGCCTCGGCTTGCTCACGACCGACGGCAACGTACTCGGTCCGGAGTTCTGGGGAGGGGATCGTACGCTTGCCCGCGAGATTCTTCTTCGTCTCCAGCTCGAACTCGACGAAGAGTCTCTTCGTTTCGCAGCCGGATCAATCTATTGGGTGCGCGGATTCGTGCTTCAAGGATTGCGTGCCTTGAACCTTGACTCTGACGACTTCGACGCTGAAGCCGGGCAAGTCGACGGGACTACCGCTCATGCTGTCGAGCGGATTATCGGGATTCTCACGCTCGAGGCCGGCTATGAAACGCGCCAGATCTCCCAGCTGGCGCCCTCCGCACCAGATGCCTGGCGTCGCTATGAGACCACCCACCCGGTTCGTCCGCGCGCCCGCGTTGTTCCGTTCTACCTGCCCCAGTTCCACACCTTCCCCGAAAACGAGGCCTGGTGGGGTGCGGGTTTCACCGAGTGGTCGAATGTCGCGTCGGCCCAGCCGGTCTTCCGCGGTCATAATCAGCCGTTCCTGCCGGCCGAACTCGGGTTCTATGATTTGTCGAACGAAAACGTGCGCACCCGCCAGTACGAGCTTGCATCCACCGCGGGCATCGAAGGCTTCATGTACTACTACTACTGGTTTGCCGGTACGAAGCTGATGAACATGCCGGTCGACGACCTCTCGTTGGGCGACAATCACGAGCCGTTCTGCATCATGTGGGCAAATGAGAATTGGACTAGGCGCTGGGACGGGGGATCCGAGAACGTGCTGATCGCTCAGGACTACGACGAAGTTCCAGCGACCCAGTTCATTCACGACATCCTCCCGTTGATCACCGACCCCCGTTACATCCGCGTCGACAACAAGCCGCTCGTGTCCGTGTATCGGATTACCCAAATTCCCGACTACACAACTGTTCTGGCCTATTGGCGCCAAGTCGCTGTGGATGCCGGCCTCGACGGCCTTCACCTGGTCACCGTCGATGTGGGCCGGAGCATGGACGGCATCGACACAGATTTGTCCGCACACGGGCTCGATGCGTTTCTCGAGTTTGCTCCGCACAACCGCAAGTGGACTCCTCAAGATCGAGACGACCTCGGTGTCGACACACGATTCGAAGGCAACATCTTGAGCTACGCGGCCATGGCCGGCGGCTCAGAGCTGCAGTTGCTGGAGCCGATCGACGTGCAACGCTACCCCGGCGTCATGGTGAACTTCGACAACACGGCGCGACGCCAATGGCAGCCTGACCTCTGGTACGGCGCCAACCCATTCACATTCCGTCGCTGGTTGAACTCAGCGGTTTCCGCCGTGTCAGACCGCGATTTCGATCATCGTCTGGTTTTCATCAATGCCTGGAACGAATGGGCCGAAGGCGCGGTGCTCGAACCCTCGCAGCGTTTCGGTCGAACGTATCTGCTTGCAGTTCACGATGTTCTCTTTCGCTAAGCTCGGTCAACCCGCGTTGCCTGACCTCCTGCCCGCCAGTCGGCGCGCGTCATCTTTCAGAAAGTGCTGCATTCCATGAAACTTGCTATGACGCTGATGGTCCGCGATGAAGCCGACATCATTGCGTCCATGATCGAGCACCACCTGAATCAGGGCGTTGACATCATCATCGCCACTGACAATGGGTCGGCTGACGGTACGACTGAGATTCTTGAGCGGTACGCCGCTCACGGAGTAGTCGATCTGCGGCACGATCCAGTGCACCGTAAACAGCAGGGCGTCGTCGTGACGCAGATGGCCAGGGACGCCGCGACCATCCACGGGGCCGACTGGGTGATCAACGCCGACGCCGACGAATTCTGGATGCCGGTCAACCCAGCTTTGACGCTGCGTGAGGCCTTCGGAGGAATCGACCGCGGCATCCAATCGTTCACCGTTGATGTGATCGATATGACGGGCCCCCCGGCCATGGCTGGAACCGGGCTCCAACGCTTGATCTACCGCGACCAGCGCAGCATTGCAGAGCTCAACGCTGTGGGATTGCACGCCCATTCGACACACGATGCCGCTCATATCGGAGATCCTGAGATCACCGTCATTCAAGGAAACCACTTCGTGAGCCTGGCGAGCCTGGGGGCACCGGCCCCTGAGTTCGCGCTCGAAGTGCTGCATTTTCCGTGGCGCTCGTGGGCACAGTTCAGCCACAAGGTTGAGAACGCCGGCAAGGCGTACCTGAGTTCTCCGGATCTCAAACCGAGCCCCAATCACCACGGCATGCGTGATTTCAAGCGCCTTCAGAACGACACCCTGTTCCCTTCCTACTATTACAGGCACCCGTCCGACGACGAACTGCGCGACGGCACTGAATCGGGTTCGTTCGTTATCGATCGGCGGGTCGCCGATGCTCTGATCGGTTCGGTTCCTGATGTTGCAGTCGACGCCGCGCAGCATGAACGTGCGCTGGCCTACGGAAAGGTCATCATCGATCTGGAGAGTCGGGTGAAAGACCTGGAAGCTCAGGCCGTCACACAGGCAGAACGGGTCGGAAATTTGAGCACACAACTTGTGCACAGCCGTGAACTCGAAGCAGCAGTCAGCACCGAACTCGCGCGCTTCCGCAACCGAAAAGTTGTCCGCGTCATCGACAAAATTTCGCACGCGATGGTGCGAGGTAAGAGTTCGGAATAGCTGAGTTCCTGGTCTCGTCGTACCTCGCACACTCAGGGAGTCGACACAGCCCAACGACTATACTTGCGAAGTCCACACCCCCGGAATGAAGTGAAATTTATGTCTGCAGAAGAGCGTTTCACCGCCCTCGCACAGCAAAAAATGGTGACCGTCGGAGCGGGCCCGAGTTCAGATCGCGGACTCATCAAGTCGGTGCGTGAAGTCTTCGCCCACCGCGAGATGCTCTCGTTACTCGTTCGACGTGACCTCAAGTCCCGGTACAAAGACAGCGCACTCGGCTTTGTATGGAGCCTGATCCGGCCGCTAACTCAGCTCTTCATCTATTACGTCGTGATCGGTAAATTCCTCGGCGCTGAGCGCGGTATTCCCGAGTTCGCGATTTACGTGTACACAGGGCTGACCGCTTACGGCTTGCTCGGCGAAATCATCGGCAGCTCAACTTCGTCCATTGTCGGCAACAGCGGCTTGATCAAGAAGATCTACCTCCCGCGCGAAGTCTTCCCACTGGCCAGCACCGGCTCTGCCCTGTTCAATTTCGGGATCCAGCTGACGATCCTGCTTCTTGCAACCCTTGCCCTCGGCTCGTTCCCTCTCACCCCGGATCTCATCTACTTGATCCCCGCCTTCCTCGTTCTTCTCGTGTATGGGATGGCAGTCGGCTTTCTGCTCGCAGCGGTGAACGTGTACCTGCGCGACACCCAGTACCTTGTCGAGGTATTGCTCATGCTCGCCCTGTGGGCCTCCCCCGTTGTCTACTCCTGGTCAATGGTCAAGGGCATTCTCGGCGATGGAATCGCGTTGGCCATCTATACCAACAACCCGATCACGCTCGGAGTGCTCGGCTTCCAGCGAGCCCTCTGGACCGCGGGTGGCGCGACCGCAGAGTATCCCGACAATCTCATGCTCAGTCTGGGCGTCGCATTCGCGATCGGAGTCGCGTTGCTCGCGGTCTTCCACCGCGTCTTTGTGAAGCTCCAGGGCAACTTCGCGCAGGCACTCTGATCTGGCACGGTGAAAGAAGCAATGACCACGGTAGCAATTGACAGCGCGGCGTCGACCATAAACTCCCCCGATGTTGTACACGTCGAGAACGTCTCGAAGCGTTTCGTTTTGCGCAAGGACAACTCACTCAAAGAGCGTCTCGTCACATTCGGCCGGAGTGGACGTCGCCACAGCGAAGAGTTCTGGGCGCTCAAAGACGTCAACATCACGATTCAGGCCGGGCATACCGTTGCGCTGATCGGTCATAACGGATCGGGCAAAAGCACACTGCTCAAAGTGATCGGTGGCATCATCGATCCGACCTCCGGGAATGTCGCCCGCCGAGGCCGCATCGCCGCGCTGCTCGAACTCGGCGCCGGCTTTCACCCCGATCTGACCGGTCGCGAGAACGTCTTTCTGAACGCATCCATCATGGGTATGAGCCGCGCTGAAACAGAGTTGCAATTCGACGACATTCTCGGCTTCTCCGGCATCGGCGATTTCATCGACACCCAGGTCAAGTTCTACTCGTCTGGCATGTATGTGCGTCTCGCCTTCGCGGTGGCCGTTCACACCAACCCGGATCTCTTGCTCGTCGACGAAGTACTTGCCGTCGGTGACGAGGCATTCCAGCGCAAATGCCTCGACAAGATCCGTTCCTTCCAGGAGGAAGGCCGCACGATCGTTCTCGTCACCCACTCGCTCGGCCAGGTGACCGAGCTGTGCGACCGTGCGATTCTCATGAACAAGGGTGAGGTCGTTTTCGACGGCGACCCGCGTGACGCTGTCGCCGAGTTCCGCGACATCTTGGAAGATCGCCGCGTCGCCGAGGAAGCGGCAGCTCCCCACCCCGAATCGTTCGCTCCCCGCGAGGCCAAAATTCTCGCTGCCACAGCTCGCCCGAAATCTGGCGCGGTCGGCGAGAGCGTTAAGAACGGTGATGACATCGTGATCACCGTCGACCTTGATTTTCTCGCCGGGCCCGAAAGCTGGCTGTGTGGACTCCAGATCGATAACACACTCGGTCAGGTGGCGTACGGAACGACGACGAAGCGAATGGGCGTCGAGTTGGGCCGGATGTCCGGACCTCAAACAATCGAATTCACTCTGAAGGACACGGCGTTCGGCACCGGAAAGTACTTCGTCAATATCTCGTTGATCGATGACGCTGGGCGACATTTCGCCGACGTGCCACAGGCCTGCTCATTCGACGTAGCCACGAACCCGCTGGCGGTAGGAATGACCTACGCCGAACCGTCGTTCGCACTCGTGGAGCGCTAAACCCGATGGCTCATTCGCTACTCGTCGTCACAGTGACCTACAACACGGGCGAGACGCTTCGCGCGTTCCTTGACTCGCTCGCGCACGCCACCGAAACGACACCCGATGTCATCGTCGTCGACAACGCGTCGAAGGATCTCACTTTGGAGCGCAAGCTCACCGGCGAGCACGGCGCCCGACTCATCGAGCTGACCGAGAATCTGGGGTACGGCGCCGGTATCACTGCCGGAGTGAACGCTGCGGGCACCGACCACGACCTGCTCCTCATCACGAACCCCGACGTCACGTTCGCACCGGGCTCACTCGACCGGCTGATCGAGGCCGCGGCCCGCGTGCCCGCGGCCGGCTCACTCGGCCCGCGCATCTTGGACGCCGAGGGCGCGGTGTACCCGTCGGCACGCAACCTTCCGTCGCTGCGCACCGGCATCGGCCACTCCCTTTTCGGCCGCGTCTGGCCAAGCAACCCGTGGTCGCGCAGCTATCGGGCTGAACATGACTACGGCACGGACCAGCGCGACGCCGGCTGGCTGTCAGGCGCGTGCCTGATGCTGCGCCGCACGGCCTACGACGCCGTGGGCGGCTTCGACCCCAGCTACTTCATGTATTTCGAAGATGTCGACCTGGGCGCGCGCCTCGCTCAGTCCGGCTGGCGGAACGTCTATGTGCCGGCATCCGTTGTCACGCACACCGGTGCCCATTCGACGTCGAACAGCGCCAAGCGCATGGAACGCGTGCACCACGACAGTGCCTACCTCTACCTTTCACGCAAGTATTCAGGCTGGTACCTGGCCCCGGTGCGCCTCGCGCTGCGACTCTCGCTGTTCACACGCCAGTGGTGGGTGACCCGATGACCGCATCCGCCGAAATCGATTCCGCCCACAAATACTCGATCTTGATTGTGACGCCCGACACTGTTGGCGAGCGGATGGCCGGCCCCGCGATTCGCGCGTGGGAGATTGCCCGGGCGCTCTCCTCGACAGCGCACGTTCGTCTGGCTTCAACCGTCGGCGCCACGATCACCCATCCTGATTTTGAGGTGTACCACGCGGGCAAGGACGCTTTGCGGCCGCACGCCCTGTGGGCCGACGTCATCATCACGCAGGGGCATATCCTGCGCAGCCACCCGTGGCTGAAAGATCTCGACACGATCATCGTCGCCGACATCTACGACCCGCTACATCTTGAACAGTTGGAGCAGGGTAAGGACCTTCCAGAGGCCGACCGCTACGCGGTGGCTCTGGACGCGGTCGAGGTCATGAACGACCAGATGGAACGCGCGGACTTCATGCTCTGCGCCTCCGAGAAGCAGCGAGATTTCTGGCTCGGACAGTTGGCCGCTCTCGCACGCATCAACCCGTCGACATACGACCAAGATCCAAGTCTGCGCTCGCTGCTCGACATCGCCCCGTTCGGCATCGAAGACAACCCGCCGGTTCAGACGACCCACGGCATCCGTGGCGTGGTCGACGGCATTGGACACGACGACAAGGTGATCATTTGGGGCGGTGGAATCTATAACTGGTTCGACCCGATCTCACTGATCAAGGCCGTCAACATTGTCGCGGTCGCCCACCCCAACCTGCGGCTCTTCTTCTTGGGTGTCAAACACCCGAACCCGGATGTGCCGACCATGGCGATGGAGCTGCGCACGCGGGTGCTCGCCGACGAGCTGGGTCTGACCAACACGGTTGTCTTCTTCAACGAAACCTGGGTGCCCTATCGCGAGCGCGCTAATTTCTTGCTGGATGCCGACCTCGGCGTCAGCACCCACCTTGACCATGTTGAGACGGCATACAGTTTTCGCACCCGCATTCTCGACTATCTGTGGGCGTCGCTCCCGATCATCGCGACCGACGGCGACACCTTCGCCCCGATCATTCGTGACAACGGCTTGGGCGAGATCGTTCCTGCCGAAGATGTCGACGCGCTTGCCGCGGCGATCGAACGCCTCCTTTTCGATGAGGAACTCCTCGCCGCCACTTCGGCACGTGTGAAAACGTATGCCGTCGACCACACCTGGTCACGCATGCTCGACCCCCTCATCGCGTTCTGCGCCAACCCGCACAAGGCCGCCGACCGCGAGCGCGGTGTGATCTCGCAGCGCAACCAGATCGTCGCCGATCTGAACAAACGCATCGCGGGAATCGAATCAAGCTCGTCCTGGCGGTCGACCGCCTGGCTCCGGGCTCTGAGCGAGGGCGTGTCACAACTGAGGAAGCGCTAATGCCGCTGAAAGCCGCCGTCTGGCGGCAGTGCTTCCGCTTGTTTTCGCGCGGTTATTTTCGGCTCGAGCGTCGTATCGGCACCCCACTGTCCGACGCCGTTCCCCTTGTCATCTGCCTGTGGAACAGGCCGGAACGCCTTGCCGCCATTCTGGCCGAGCTCGGTGCCCAGGATGCCGCGGTTCCGTTGCGTGTGATCCTGTGGAACAATCAGCGCCGTGACCACGCGCGCTACCGGCGCGAGCTGCGAGAACTCGCGCCGAGCGTTGACCATGACCGGATGAGTGTCGAATTCGTCGGCTCCCCCGTCAACATGGGTGGTGTCGCACGCTTTTTCGTCGCGGCGATGGTGCGGCACGCGGGCTATCGTGGCCCGTTCATCATGCTCGATGACGACGAAGTGGTGCCCACCGACTTCGTCTCGCGGCTGCTCGCCGTCGCCGGCCCCCGCATCGTCGCCGGTTTTTGGTCGTTTCGTCTCGACGGATCGTATTGGAACAGGGAGATGTTGTCTGACGGCGAGCGCGCCGACTATGTCGGCACGGGCGGAAGCGTCTGTGACATCGACATTGTCGCTGAGCGCGACTTCTTTTCGACGCTGCCCACCCCTTATGCCTTCATGGAAGACCAATGGATGAGCCACTACGCCCAGTCACGCGGCTGGTCGCTCTCGAAGGTCGACGTCGACATCGAGTTCGTGCTCGATGAGACGAACCAGGCGCACGGCCTGGTGCATCTGAAAGAGGAGTTCTACACCTACCTGCACCGCGACGACGTGCGCTGAACCCCGCGCCACCGAGCGGCAGCCGTTCTTCAGGCGCGGGCGCAGTCGTAGTAGTGGATTGTGTAGCCCCGTACGATGTAGGTCCAGTACGCCTTGCGGGAGGCGTACTGCGCGTCCATAGTGTCGGTGATGCTTCCCCCGCCAAACCCCGGCCCATGCGAGCTGGAGTACGACACGCTTGAGCACCGACCGTAGGGGATATAACGGGTCATTTTGCCGAGGACTCGCGGCGGGCTCTCGGGGGGACGGGTGCCGCACTGGGTGAGGTTCATCACATCGGGGCCGAGCGTTTTCACCCCACCGACAATGCTGTACTTCGTCGCGGGACCACCTGACATCAGCATTGTCGACCAGATATCGAGGCAACTCGGGTGTGAGAGGTACAGGCTGGCTCCCCGCCGCCCCGCGATCACTCCGGCCGCCAGTGCATCCGGAAAATTGTAGGCAGTGACGACGAAACCCTCTGCCGCATTCGACGGCCCGTTCGACATCGCCGCCTGCGTGGCGAACCGGTCCTCTCCCGCATATCGCTCGATACTCCAGGGATTCGGGAGGGTGAGCACCTGCTTCTCGATGCCCTTACTCACCGCGTTCACGCCACCGACGATGTCGATACTGCTCGCAATAGTTGCGGCATAGGCCATAGTCGCTGCCGGGAGTGCGTCTTGTTTTCCGTCGACGACAAGCACCGGCGCGCCCCACTCTGCAGCCCTCGGGCCAATCAGGATGGCGTCTGCGAAGTCTCTGCCGGTGGCGATGAATGCCGATTCTGCCCCGGGAAAGAACCGCTTCGCGACTGCCAGCGACGTCTCATAGCGCGAACTGCCGCTGATGCGTTCCACCCGAGCGAGCTTCGTCAGGTCGGTCTCGACCTGGGCCGAGACGGCTGATCGTCCCCCGACGATGACTATATTCTTCGGTGCAAGACGCACAATCTCAGCACGTGTCACGGCCGGCAAGGCGTCCTTCTCGGTCATCAGAATGGGGCCGCCGAGCTTTGCCGCGGCGGGAACGGCCGAGAGGGCATCCGGAAAATCCCGCCCCGAGGTGATGACCACGATCGGGGTTCCCGGAGCGAACTCTGACTGGGAGAGCTTCACCGCGGTGGCGTGGCGATCAACACCCTCGACACGCGTGGTGCCCGCCCACTTCTTGCCGGCGTAGCGAAACGTCTCTTCTTCGCCGGGGACAGCGGCGGCTTGGGCGGGCCTCCCCGCCTCGACATTCTCTCGGGACTCTGGCTCGGCGGTCGTGGCCGTGCTGTCGCTCGTTCGCACCTCGACGCGATCCGAATCGGTGCCGGTGGAAGCGAAGCTCGGCTGCACGAACGAACAGCTCAGTGCGACGACGACGAGAACGATGAGCGAACGCAACATTGAAAACCCCCTGTGCCCGGCGAGGAGGATCTCGCCCGACGTGACGCTGTGTCGACACGCTCAGCCGACGGGCCATATCCCCCTGGCCCTCGAAAAGGGTACCAGGCCGTGTTCCCTCAGCCCGAATGGGGGTCACCGCGTGGGCCGGGACACGCGCAATTGTCAGTAGATTTGGAATTTCATACCGCGTCTGCCGTGGTGCGACCGCCCGAGATACGGAGAATTCCTTGCGACGACCCGACCGACGCGCGCCCCGCCCCATACCGCGGCTTGCACGAAGCATCGTCGCGGGGGCGCTCGGTACGCTGCTGCTGGTCGGCGCGTTCACCTCACCGGCCCTCGCCGAGGTGAGGCAACCGGCAGCGGGTGCGGGTGCGGGTGCGGGTGCGGGTGCTCCCAGCCTGACGACCGAACGCCTCGCCGCCTCGACAGTTGTGCAGGTTGCGGGCACCATCGTCGTCTACTCCGGCCAGGATGCGCTGCCCGGCGTCACCGAAACGACGATGCTTCCCGACGAGATTCGTCTCGTCACGGATGCCGGCGAATCGGTAGCGATCACCGGCGACGAAGCCGAGGGGCTCGCCACGGGCACCGAGGTCACCGGAACACTCAGTATTCCCGCTGCCGTGCTGGATTCACTCGCAGATCATTCCCCTGAGCTTCTCGACAGCCGCACCCAGAGAACGTCATCGAACTCGGTCGACGGCGATTCTGCGCTCGGGCAGCAGATTCTCGCTGCGGCGAACACACTTGCGGAGCCGCTTGAGCTCTCCGATCTGACGGCGACGGCCCCCACCGTCGCAGCCGCCGCCCCGGTCATGGCGCACACGTTTGACGTCGTCGTGGTGACTCTTCCCAGCGACCCGACCGCGAGCGTGCTCGATGACCCCGGAATCGACACGCTGGTGCAGGCCCTCAGCACTTTCTGGCAGTCGCAATCGGGCGGACAGATCAGTGGTATCTCCCGGCCGAATGCAATCCAACGGATTGTGTCGGCGGCGGCGTGCGACCCTCAAACGTTCTGGACCGAAGCGGCGACGAAATTCGGCGCGACACCAATTTCTTACTGGAACAGCCGCGAGGGCCGCCACCTCGTGGTGCTTGCGCCGCAGTCCTGCGGGGGCGGCAGCGGCCTGGGCAGCGTGGGGTCGTCACCGTTCGGCTCCCCGATCCACCAGGGCGGAGTGGGCTGGTCAAGCTACAACTCCACGGTCGGCCTGCAGACCGTCGCCCACGAGTTCGGTCACAACCTGGGCCTGCAGCACTCGAACACGCTCACCTGTCGCAATCCCCTGGTCACGAGTGAGATCAGCCTTAGTGGCTCTCTGATCGACCCCTGCGTGGTCAATCCGTACCGGGACTACTACGACCTAATGGGCGCGGGTCTCAGCGTCAACGGCCAGTCAAATGCACAGTTGACGGCACTGAACGTGACTCACAAGTACAGACTTGACCTGCTCAACCCCAGCGAGCTCATCCCTGTCGGCTTCTCGGCGGCATCCGCCGGCACGCAGTCACGCACCATATCCATGGCTTCCGCGGCCTCCGGACCCCGCGGGCTTGCGATCACGGACCCCCGAACCGAGGCGAAGTACTTCGTGGAATACCGCTCGGGTACCGGCATTGACAGCGGCGCAACCTATACCTTTGGCTTTTCCAGTCTGTACGCACCCGGCGTGCGGGTTCTCGCGCTTCAGCGCGACAACAGCTCGATTGTACTTGCGAAGCCGAGCTCTGACCCCACCACAACTGACATTCCAACGGACCGCCCGTTCTATCTCACGGCTGGCGAAACGCTTACTCTTCTGCCCGGACTCAGCGTACGCGTCACGTCGATCGCCGGAGGCAGCGCAACGATTGCCGTCGACTACACCCCCGAACCGCTGTCGGTCCGAAGCTCGGCTCCGTACATCGAGGGGCTTGCTGAAGTCGGTCAGGAACTCAGTGCCGCGCTCGAACGCGGCCGATGGGCTCCCTTTGATGTCTCACTCGCCTACAGCTGGTTGCGTGATGGCACGGCGATCCCCGGTGCGAACTCGTCGCTTTATACGCCGACCGCGAGCGACCTTAACGCTCGTTTGTCAGTTACCGTGACCGGAACTCGCACGGGATATGCCAGCGTGAGCCGCACCTCCGAGCCCACCGGTGCCGTTTCATCCGAACTTCTGGAGCTCAGCCCGGCACCCGTCTCACTGACCGGAATCTTGAGAGTCGGAGAAGTGCTGACGGCAGAGCACGCCGCATGGGCGCCCGCCCCAGTGGACCTGACCTACGCCTGGTTTTCGAACAGCGAGCAGATTCCTGGTGCCACGGGCCAGAGCTACACCCTGACGACGGCCGATATTGACACATGGATTCTGGTGAAGGTCACCGGCGTGAAGCCTGGATACCGCTCGATCTGGCGCGGGAATTCTGCGGGACCAATTCTTCCGATCCCTCTGCTCCAGATCACCCCCGCGACCCCGAGCATCACCGGGACCACCACCGAGGGTGCTGTTCTCACGGCGAACCGCGGCCAGTGGCTACCGACATCCGTCAATCTGACGCAGCACTGGCTTCGAAATGGAACTGAAGTCGCCGGCGCCACGTCGACCACCTACACGCTGACAGCGGCGGATGTCGGCCGCCGTATCAGCGTGGCCGTCACTGGCTCGTTGGTTGGCTATGCAACGGAGACGACGACGTCGAGACAGACCAGTGTCATTTCCGCCAAGGCCGTCACGCCCACACCCACACCCACACCCACACCCACACCCACACCGACGACGACGCCCACACCAAAGCCAACGCCCACACCTACGCCAACGCCGCCGGTCGGCTGGAAGCCGAGCGTCGATCGCATCTCCGGCTCCGACCGTTACTCCACATCGGTTGCGATCTCGAAGGCTGGATTCACCCGCACCGCCCCGGTCGTCTACATCGCGACCGGCACTAACTACCCGGATGCTCTCGGTGCGGCCCCAGCCGCAACGAAAGAGGGTGGGCCCCTGCTTCTCACGATGTCGTCCGCGCTGCCGCCGGTCGTCAAGGTCGAAATCCAACGGCTGAAACCGAAGAAGATTGTCGTCGTCGGCGGCGCATCCGCTGTGTCGGCCGACGTGCTAGTCGAACTCAAGAAGCTCTCGAGCACCGTCATTCGCATTGCCGGCGCCGATCGGTTTGAGACAGCCCGCAAGGTCGTCAGCCAGGCGTTCGGCGACGGCGCGTCCGGGGCCTTCGTCGCCACGGGACTGAACTACCCCGACGCGCTGTCAGCGTCGGCCGCGGCCGGAGCGAAGGGCATTCCCGTCGTGCTCGTCAATGGAAGTGCCAGCACCGCAGACGCCGCCACACAAGCCTTGCTTGCACGACTTGGGGTGACCTCGATCAGCATCATCGGCGGGGACCGAGCCGTCTCCCCCGGCATCGCCCAGGCGCTGGCCCGCACCGGAAACGTCACCCGCATTTCCGGCAGCGATCGCTTTGAGACCTCTCAACAGGTCAACAGAGCGGCGTTCACGAAGGTGCAACGCGCCTACTTCGCAACCGGATTCCAGTTTCCTGACGCCCTAGCTGGCGCAGCCCTGGCCGGCTCGAAGGGCGCACCGCTCTACGTCGTGCAACCAGGTTGTGTCCCGGCCGGAATCCACGCCGACCTCACGGGTTTCGCCCCCTCTCGCCTGACCCTGATCGGCGGGGCCTCCGCGCTGAACGAAAAGGTGGCTGCCCTTAAGCGCTGCTGACCCGCGAGTGAGAACCCGTTGATCGAGCGAGATCCGTTGATCGAGCGAGACCCGTTGATCGAGCTCGTCGAGATCCTGGGGGCACGTCCCGACTCTGGGGCACTGGGTCTCGACAGGCTCGACCAACGGACGAGTCGAAGCCCGAGAACAGGACGCCGGGTCTCGACAGGCTCGACCAACGGACGAGTCGAAGCCCGAGAGCAGGACGCCGGGTCTCGACAGGCTCGACCAACGGACGAGGCGAAGCCCGAGAGCAGGACGCCGGGTCTCGACAGGCTCGACCAACGGGAGAGGAGAGTCCCGAGAGCGGGGCACTGGGTCTCGACAGGCTCGACCAGCGAGAGAGGCAGGTTCCAACGGCGGATTGCGTGAAAGGCACAAAATTACACGCTCGAATTGGGGGGCATGTTGTTCAATAGGTCGCCTGTGCCGCCGACTCAGTTCGGTAGACTTCTGGGAATACCGGGGGGAATCATGACACGCATGGTGCAGTTGCCCGTTCGACGCATCGATGGTGTCGACAGCATTTGCCACTCTGCTCCCCTCGCCGGCTTCCCACACGCCCCCCGAGAAGAGAGCATTCGTATGCCAAAACCCGGCCGCAAGGCTTTAACCGCGCTCCTGACGACCGTCATGGTCCTCGGAGCCTCAGCAATGCCGGTTCACGCCGTCGAATCGACGCCGGAACCCGCCCGTGACATTCCGACCGCGGCCGACGCCGCGCTGGGTGCCACCGCCGAGGAGCTCGACGAGAGCTTTACCGAGGCTCCCGTCGAGACCGAGCCGTCACCGGATGCCGCGGTGCCGGTCGACGCTGCCGCCACCGTTCCCGTCATCGTCGAACCCACGCCGGGAGCATTCGTTGACGCCACCACGGCCGTGCACGTCGAGGGAACCCTCACAGTCGCGTCGGGCCTGGTCGAGGTCGCCGATGAGGCTCGCACCGAATCTGCTGACGCCGTCATCCTGCGCACGAATTCCGGTCTCTTCATCGAGGTCACCGGCGCGCTCGTCGAAGACGCAGTCTCGGGAACCGCCTTCTCGGGCACCGTTGCCGTTCCGGCCGAGTCGGCGGCGGCCGTAAACCTGGCCGTCGCAGCGTCGTTCGGCACCGCTCGCGTTCTGGGGGCATCGCCCCTGTCGGCCACCGACCTGGCCGATGCAGTGATCGGCGCCAGCGCCGAGACGAACACCGTGCTCACCGTCGTTGCGGCCACGATGGCCCTTCCGGAGGTCGCTGCAGCGAAGGCTCCGAAGGCGCACACGGCCGACGTCGCAATCATCACTAAGGCGGCCACAACCCCCACCTCGTCGAAGCCCCTCACCGATTCCGGCGTCACAACGATGATCTCGAAGCTCAGCACTTACTGGCAGACGCAGTCCGGTGGACAGATCACCAGTCTGACGCAGCCAGGCGCGGTCAAGCGCTTCACGATGACTGACCCGTGTGCCTACGTCAAGACCTGGGAAGAGTCTTTCAAACGCTTCGGAGATGCCTCGGGCAAGAAGTACTTCAACGGTTCCGGCCGTCACCTGATCGTGCTCGTTGCCACCGAATCCGGAACCTCGTGCTCCGACGGCACCGGCTGGGGAACCGTCGGCGGACAGGTTCACGAGGGCGGGGTCACCTGGGTTCCGTTCGGGACCAAGTTCGGTCAGCACGCCCAGACCCACGAGATCGGCCACAACCTCGGCCTCAACCACTCCCAGTCGCACACCTGCACGGGTGCAGTTGTCGAAGGTAAGGAAGGTAAGTACAACAGCTTCACCCCAGACACTTGCATCGATAGGGTCTACGCCGACGCCTACGACGTCATGGGCGGCAGCACCTCCGTGCAAGGCTCGGGCAGCACCGTCTACCTCAACGCTCAGGTTCCGGCGCTGAACGTGGCGCAGAAGTCTCTGCTCGGCGCGATCAGCTCCGCCGATGTGCCCACGGTGAAGCGCACGGTCACGCTCGGTACGACTACGAAGAGCTACACCCTGAACCCGATCTCGGCCAATTCCGGTGTTCGGGGCCTGAAAGTGATCGACCCCGACACCAACGAGAGCTACTACATTGAGTACCGCTCGGGAACCGGAATCGACACCGGCGCGCTGTATACGCAGGACCTGACCTGGAACTGGGCTCCCGGAGTGCGCGTTCTTCGCA
The DNA here is from genome assembly GCF_013410665.1 of Leifsonia psychrotolerans. Classification (NCBI taxonomy): domain Bacteria; kingdom Bacillati; phylum Actinomycetota; class Actinomycetes; order Micrococcales; family Microbacteriaceae; genus Glaciibacter; species Glaciibacter psychrotolerans. The sequence goes on from NZ_JACCFM010000001.1 coordinate 2,171,272, forward strand.
TCCGTGCCGATGAGACCACGGCCGTGCTGACGAAGCCAGAACCCGTGGACGACGACCGTCGCGCACTGGCATTGGCCACCGGCCAGTCCCTCACCGGCCGCTCGGGCAAGCTCACCGTCAAGACCACGGCGATGAACAGCACCTCCGCGACCGTCAGCATTTCGCTCGGTAGCGGTGCCCCGGCACCGTCGGTCAGCCGCATTTCGGGTGACGACCGCTACACGACATCCGTGGCGATCTCGAAGGCCGGCTTCCCGACATCGGCCAATGTCGTCTACGTGGCGACCGGCACGAATTACCCGGATGCGCTCGGCGCGGCTCCCGCCGCGACCAAGGAGGGTGGGCCGCTGCTGCTCACGCCACCGAACGCGCTGCCGCGCGCAGTCGAGCTCGAGATCAATCGACTGAAGCCGACGAAGATCGTCGTCGTTGGTGGAACATCCGCCGTGTCCAACACGGTGTTCAACAAACTCAAGACGCTGGCGAAAACCACGGTTCGGTTGGCCGGATCCGACCGCTTCGACACGTCGCGCAAGGTGATCGCTCACGCGTTCACGACCACGACCCCGTCGGCGTATGTCGCAACCGGTTTGAACTACCCTGACGCGCTGTCGGCCTCTGCTGCCGCTGGCGCCAAGGGTTTGCCGGTATTCCTCGTGAACGGTGGCGCCGCCTCAGTCGACGCTGCCACCACCAAGATGCTCAAGGACAAGAAGGTGACCCAGCTCAGTGTTGTAGGTGGGACCGGCGCTGTCTCTGCCGGTATCGCCACGGGCCTCGGCAAGATCAGCTCCGTCGTTCGCATCTCAGGCAAGGACCGCTTCGAAACCTCGCAGAAGATCAACAAGGCTGCCTTCGGCTCGGCACCCCGTGTCTACTTCGCAACCGGATTCCAGTTCCCCGACGCCCTTGCGGGCGCGGTGCTGGCCGGCTCGAAGCGCGCACCGCTCTACGTGGTGCAGCCGGGCTGCGTTCCTGCCGCCATTCGCTCTGACCTCTCCACCTACAAGACCACCTCGGTCACACTGATCGGTGGAAAGAGCGCACTGAACGCGGGAGTGGAGACAATCACCGCCTGCAAGTAACCAGCACGACCACAGGCCCCCGGTTCGATTCTGAACCGGGGGCCTGTTCGTTGCCCGCCGGAACACAGGATTGCACCACCCCCGAACTGGGGTCACATTTGCATCCTTTCGGCGCTGGGCAACGATTCTCGATCAGTAGGCTCGAGATAGATACCGGGGGGAATCAAGCCGCTTGTGCGCTTCAGGCTTCTCTCCGGCGAGTCACCCGCTCCGAGAAGAAAGCACTCCATGCACCCTGCACCCTCACCCACGACTCGACCTCATCGTGCGCTTTCGTTGCTCGTCGCCGTAACAAGCCTGGCCCTCGTCTTCGGCTCAGCTGCCGCACCAGCATTTGCTGCATCCGACGAGCCGACTGCGCCCACCTCTGCCACAACGGCTACAACGCCGCGTGACGATGACGCTTCAACCGCTCCGGTTGAGGAAACCCAAGCGGGTGTCGCTGCTGCGGGCACCGCACTCTCGACGATCTCTGGCTCGGTTGTCGACCCGCAGGGCAAGCCGGCCGGCGACGGCATCTACATCAAGCTGATGATCCAGGATGCCGCGTCGGGCAACTGGTCGTGGCTTCCTGATCTTGTTACCGCACCGCGCAACGGCTCGTACACACTGAACAACGTTCCGGCCGGAGCCTACCGATTGGGCCTTCAGGATTTTTTGGGTCTCCCCGTTCCTGCCGCTACCGTTTTCTGGCCGAATTCCGCGACTGTTGACGAGGCCTCCGACATCGAAGTTCTGGCCGGCACCGCCCTCACCGGCATGGACTTCGTGTTGACATTGGGCGCCACCGTTGCCGGCCAGGTTGACGCACGCAACGCGGCCGGTGCGCTCCGCCCCCTTCCGTCGGGCGTTCAGGTCGTGGCAACTGTCTACGAAAAGAACCGCGGCGTCTGGAATAAGCGGGCTGATCGCTTGTCGGCCAGAGTCAACGGCACAGCCGGCTACACGCTCACCGGGCTCCCCGCCGGAACCTACCGCATCGGATTCAGCGACAGCGCTGACGGCACGGGGCTGTATCGCGAGCAGTTCTGGCCGGGCAAATCCTCAGTTACTGACGCGACCAGCTTCACCGTCGTTGCCGGCGAGAAAAAGACTGCGTTCAACGCGACGATGATTCTGAAAAGCAAAACAGTGCCCGCTCCCACGGTGAAGCGAATTTCGGGGGCAGACCGGTATTCCACGTCGGTCGAACTCTCACAGTCGCGGTTTTCTCCCGACAACCTTCGCGGCATCACCGTCTACATCGCCACCGGAGTGAACTATCCCGATGCACTCGCCGCAGCCCCCGCAGCGACCCGGGAATACGGCCCGCTCCTTCTGACACTTCCCACTTCGCTGCCCGCGGTCGTCAAGGCCGAGATCAAACGGCTGAAGCCGGCCAAAATCGTCGTTGTGGGCGGCAAGGCCGCGGTCTCCGAATCGGTGTTTTCCGATTTGAAGAGCCTGTCCGGTAATGTCATTCGCGTTTCCGGAGCCGATCGCTTCGAAACCGGGCGCAAGGTTGTGACCCAGGCGTTCGGCACCGAGGTAACCTCTGCCTACATTGCGACCGGGTTGAACTATCCCGACGCGCTCTCGGCCTCGGCCGCCGCCGGGTCATCCCGGGTTCCCGTGATCCTTGTCAACGGCAACGCACAGAGCGTCGACTCCGCGACGAAAGCGCTCATCGTGAAGCTCAAGGCGAAGAACCTCACCCTCGTCGGTGGGACGTCTGCAATTTCAGCGGGGCTGGCCACCTCGCTGAAGAGTATCGCAGCCGTCGATCGCCTCTCAGGCAGCGACCGCTTTGAGACATCCCGGCAGGTGAACAAGGCCGCCATTCAAACCCGCAGCGACGTCTACTTCGCAACCGGCTTCCAGTTTGCCGACGCGCTGGCGGGCGCCGCGATTGCCGGGTCTCACGGGGCACCACTCTATGTTGTTCCATCGGGATGCGTCCCCGCGTCGATCAAGGCCGACCTGAACACGTATGCAGCAACATCCGTCACCCTGATCGGCGGCAAGAGTGCGTTGGGTGCTGGCGTGGAAACCCTCAGCGCTTGCAAATAGTTCGTTAGGAACGAAAGCCCCCGGTTCAATTCCGAGCCGGGGGCCCGCACCTCGCCGCGGCGTCATCTGATCCCGAGAAGAATGCTTTCTCATGCCACATGCTTCCCTCACCCCTCGACGTCGTCGAGCGCTTTCACTGATCGTCGCGGCCACGAGCCTGGCAATCGTGCTGGGATCCGTCGCCGCGCCAGCGATCGCCGCGACCGACGAACCGGGTGCGCCGATTGAGTCGAGCGCGCCCGTCGAGCCGGCAGCGCCCACTGCCCCGATTGCGCCGGAGACACCGGTTGACGGCGTCGCACCTGTCGAGGGGTGGGCGAGCGTATCCGCAACAACGATCTCTGGATTGGTCAAGGATCGTGCGGGCAAGCCGATTTCTGACGGACCCTTCGCGTATCTGATGGGCATGGAGGCCACCTCTGGTCGCTGGAAAGAGATCATGGGAAGTGGCGTTGCAATCAAGAACGGCGCGTACACGCTCACGAACGTTGAGCCCGGAGCGTACCGGCTCGCGTTTCGTCAGTTGTCAAATGAGTACGCGACATATGGCGCGGCATTTTGGCCGACCTCGACAACGGCCGAGGCCGCGCGCGATGTCGTCGTGACTGCGAACACTCCGATGACCGGCAAGGACATTGTTCTCGCTCCGGGCGCGGCCATCAGCGGCCTGGTCGATGCTCGTACCAGCTCCGGGATGCTGCGCCCCCTGCCACGCGGCGCCTCAATTCGGGCCACAATCTACGAGAAGCTCGACGGCACATGGCAGAGGCGGGCTGATGACTTCACAAGCATGGTCGACTTCCCGTATCTGCCGCCGGGGTACGTTCTCTCGGGCCTTCCCGCCGGAACGTACCGTGTCGGCTTTAGCGACTCTTCCAGCCCCTACCGCGACCAGTTCTGGCCCGGCACAGACACCATTGAGACGGCCACAAGCATCACCCTCACCGCGGGACAGACGAAGGCCGCCACCAACGCGACAATGATCTTGAAGAGCACAAAGCCCGTGGTTCTCACGGTCAACCGAATTTCGGGCAAAGACCGATATTCCACGTCGGTGGAGCTTTCGAAGTTCAACGGCAGATATGCCCAAACCGTATATATCGCCACCGGCACGGATTACCCGGATGCACTTGCAGCGGCCCCGCTGCTCGTAAACAGGCCGCGCCCCTTCTCCTCACGATGCCCACCGCGCTTCCGGCCGTTGTAAAGGCCGAGATCCAGCGGTTGGAAGCCAAGAAGATCATCGTCGTCGGCGGCAAGTCAGCGGTCTCGGATGGGGTGATCGCGGAGTTGAAGACTCTGGCCCCGAGCGTCGTTCGAATCTCAGGTGCCGACCGTTTTGAAACCGCACGCAAGGTCGTCGACAATGCGTTCCCCGGCACCGTAGCGTCGACATACGTTGCAACGGGACTCAACTTTCCCGATGCTCTTTCGGCAGCTGCCGCGGCAGGTTCGTTGAGCGTTCCCGTCGTGCTCGTCAACGGCAGCGCCACAAGCGCCGACGCAGCGACACAAAAGCTGCTTACGCGCCTGAAGCCGTCGACTCTGCGCATTGTCGGAGGAAACTCCGCGGTCTCGGCTGGCGTCGCGTCATCGCTCAAGAAGTTCGGCACCGTCACTCGCTACTCCGGTGCGAACCGGTTCGAGACGTCTCAGCAGGTGAACAAGAGCGCAATCCAGAAGGCCACCGGGGTCTTCTTCGCGACCGGGTTCCAGTTTCCCGATGCGCTGGCGGGGGCTGTCGTTGTCGGCGCGCGAAAGTCGCCACTGTATGTCGTTCAGCCGGGCTGCGTTCCCGCATCGATCACGGCGGATCTGGTTGCGTATGAGGTTGACGCTGTGACCTTGATCGGCGGCGCCGGCGCTCTCTCTGACGAGGTGGGCAAGCTCGCCGGTTGCTCAGTTCGCGGCATCCGCTCACAGGGGGCGGGAGAGACGTAAAAACGACCGTCGATTGACATCGACGGTCGTTTTTACGTGACTCAGAAGGGCGTGAGCTACGCGCCCTGCTTCTGGGCGATCAGGTTCTTCAGGTAGCGACCGTAGCCGCTCTTCACGAGGGGCGTGGCGAGCGTGTCGAGCTGCGCATCGTCGATCCAGCCGGCACGCCAGGCGATCTCTTCAATGCAGCCGACCTTGAAGCCCTGACGGTCTTCGATCACGCGCACGTACTCGGAGGCCTGCATCATCGACTCGAATGTTCCCGTGTCGAGCCACGCCGTGCCACGGTCGAGAACCTGCACGTGCAGGGTGCCCTGTTCGAGGTAACGCTCGTTGATCGTGCTGATCTCAAGCTCGCCGCGTTCACTCGGCTCGATGGTCTTGGCGATCTCGACAACCGAATTGTCGTAGAAGTAGAGGCCGGGAACCGCGTAGTTGCTCTTCGGCTGTGTCGGCTTTTCTTCGATCGACAGCGCCGTCATGTTCTCGTCGAACTCGACGACGCCATACGACGTGGGATTGCTCACGTGGTAGGCGAAGATGCGCGCGCCCTCGAGCTTGTGATTGCCGCGCAGCGACGTGCCGAGACCCGCACCATGGAAGATGTTGTCGCCAAGAACCAGGGCGACGCTCTCGTCGCCGATGAACTCTTCACCGATGATGAACGCCTGCGCCAGGCCGTCCGGCGAGGGCTGCACGGCATACTCGATGCGGATGCCGAGGTCGGAACCGTCGCCGAGCAGAGCACGAAACTGGTCGTTGTACTCGGGCGTGGTGATGATCAAGATCTCATTGACGTCCGCCATCATGAGCGTCGACAGGGGGTAGTAGATCATGGGCTTGTCATAGATGGGCATCAGCTGCTTCGAGATGCCCTTGGTGATGGGCCACAAGCGCGTACCGGATCCCCCGGCCAGAATAATTCCCCGCATATTACTTTCCTTCGTTCAAGCTCTGGTAGAACGCACGCATGACATCCCACGTGGGCAGCAAGCCGGAGGCCGCAGCCTCGGCGAGGCTCGGCGCCTCAAGGTCTTTCGGCGACAGCAGCGTTTCTCCGGCTTCCTTCGGGAAGACGAGGCCCACCTGCTCGTCAAGCGGGTTAATGCCGTGTTCGCGGGTGGGGTTGAAGACATCCGTCACCAGGTAGCTGACGGTGGCATTGTCGGTCAGCGACACGAAGCAGTGCCCGAGGCCCTCGGCGATGTAAATCGCACGACGGTCGATGTCATCGAGCAGAACGCTGTCCCACTGGCCGAATGTCGGCGAGCCCACACGAATATCAATCACGTAGTCAAGCACGGCGCCGTGCGTCGCCGTGACATATTTGGCCTGGCCGACCGGCACGTCAGCGAAGTGGATGCCGCGCACCACACCGCGCTTCGAAACCGAGCTGTTGGCCTGACGCAGATCCATCGAGTGCCCGATGGTCTCTTCCAGTTTGTCGAAGCGGTACCACTCGAGGAACACGCCTCGGTCGTCGCCGAACTGCTTCGGTGTGATCTCGTAGGAATCGGGGATAGAAAGTTCGCGAATCTGCACTGTCGAAGTGTAGCAAGCGGCGCTTGGCAGCTCCTGGAGCTCACCGAGCGCCGCTGCGCCTCAGCCTATGCAGCCCGCCAGCGCGGCTTCGAATCAGTCGGCGTCTTACTGCAAACCATCTTCTTCCCTGTCTTCGTGTAGCCGATCCAGCCGAGCTTCGCCGCTGCGCAGAACGCGCCGGGCGACACAAACGACGGATCAACCGTGGGACCCTGCACGGGAGGCGCCGGAGGCTTCGGGGGCGCGGGCGGTGCCGGAGCGGGGATCGTGGAGCACGGCACCATTTTTGCCACCCCGGCTCCGAGTGCGCCCGTTCCACCGAGGAGGACCGTGCGGATGCTTCCCGCCGACGTCATCGCCGAGAGCGCGGCGTCGGGTACACAGTTGTTGGGCACGACGTAGAGCGGAGCGCTGTCGCGACCCGCGAGTGCCGCGCCTGCCAGAGCATCCGCAAACCCGGTACCGACGGCGAGATAGCTTGTCGACGAGGAGCCGAAGGCCGTGGAGTTAATTGTGACGGAGGTCGCGTAGCGATCATTTCCAGCCAATCGCTTCACTGATTTCACGCCCGAAACGCTCTTGAGGCCTGCCTCAATCGCCGATGAAACCACGGCGGTGCCGCCCGCGATGCGAATCGACGTGCTCTTCAGCGAGACGATTAGTGAGCCGGTAGCCGTATCGACCGAGCTGTTTGCACCGTTGACCAGAATGACCGGGCTCGCTGTCGAACCGGCCGCGGCCGATGCGCTCAGGGCGTCGGGAAAGTTGTTGCCCGTCGCCAAATAGGAGAGCCCGGCGCCGCCGGTGAACGCGTTCGCTGTGACGATTCGTGAGGTTTCGTAGCGGTCACGCCCCGCGTCGCGCCGCACGGTGGGCGCGAGTTTCTTCAGATCAGAGAAGACGGCTGTTGAGATGGCGCTTTCCCCACCGACCGCGACAATCAACTGCGGCTTCAACCGCTGGATCTCCGTGCGAACTGTCGGCACGAGCGAATCGGGAGCGGTGAGCAGGAGAGGTCCGCCCTGCTTCGCTGCGGCCGGCGCGGCGCTCAACGCGTCGGGATAGTTGGTACCCGTTGCCAGGTAGACGACATCGACTCCCGCTGGATACTTCGCCGAGATCGCGATCGCTGTTGCGTAGCGATCGGCTCCCGCAATGCGCACCACTCCCGCAGTGACAGGCTCGCTGGGCAGCGGCTTCGTCGTGTCGGCTTTGCTCGGCGCCGCAACGGCCCGAGCGCCACACGAACCGGCCAAGAGCCCGTCGAGGGTGGCCTTCTCGGCGGGATCGATCGACAGGTTCCAGCGGTATTTCACCAGGACCCAGTCGATTGCATAATCGCAGTGAGTGCCCGCAAGGGGCGGAAGCCAGCGACTCGGGTCGGATCCGCCCTTGGCGGAGTTGACCGAGTCGGTCACCGCGACGAGGGATTCAGGCAGGCCGAGGTCGTTTGCAAAGGCCTGCCGCTGCGCGGCATTCCACGAGTAAGCACCGGACTTCCAGGCTTCCTGCAGGGGAACGAAGTGATCGACATCGACGTCGGCCGGCGTGGTCCACGTGGCCCCGTCGTACCAGGAATACCACGACCCCGCGGTGATGGAACACCCCGCGCCTCTCGTCACCGGAATGGTGGACTCGGCGATCAAGACCTCTTGGCGGGTATCGCATCCGTTGGCATCGGCATCGACCCAGTGCGTGAAGAGGTCGCGGTTGTATCCAACCTCATGCGGGTCGGCGACGGTGAGGGTGGCCAACAATTGATGCGCTGAGCTGGACGCTGCGGCCACGACTGGGTCGTCCTGTGCGGCCTGCGCGGCTGGCGCCGGCGCAGTCGACAGAACGGATGCCAGCAGTGTGCCGACGAGAATAAGGGCACCTGAGCGCATCGCGGTCCTTCGACGAGTGTGAATGGTGGTGAATGAATTGGCGGCTACTCGAACGATGTGCACGACAGCTCGACCTGAGGCTAGAGGGGAAGACGATGATTCGGATACTGCGCCACGCCCCGGTTGAGGCGCTGATCGGCACATGTCACGGACGAGAGGCGGAAAGACGCGGAAACACGCGAACCGTACCCCCCGGTTTGGGGCAGCTGCGCGCTTCTCGGGATCCGGCCGGTCAGCAGCCGGCGAGAGCGGCGACGCGGTCGAAGAGCGCCCCTGGTCCGCCGAGCATGGTGACCGTCGTGACCTTGAGCGTTGAGACGAGCGTCGAGCGGGTGTCGGCGGGCACACAGTTTGTCGGCACGATGAAGAGCGGGCTCTTCGCCTTCGCCGCAGCCGCCGCCCCGGCGAGGGCATCCGGGAACGACCATCCGGTCGCCAGGTAGGCCGTTTTTGCCGTCGAGAAGCTCGCCCGGTTGATCAGCACACTGGTCTGGTTGCGGTCGGTCCCCGCGAATCGGGTGACGGACTTGCCGCTCGACAGGAGCGCCGTTTGAATTCCTGCCGAGACGGCGACTGGACCACCCGAGATCATGACAGTGGATGTTGCGGCCAGGGCAGCCCCTGTCGGGGCGTCGAGCGTCGACTCAGCTCCGTTCACGAGAAGGACTGGGATCTTGGCCACCCCTGCAGCGGCACCGGCCGACAGCGCGTCGGGGAAGTTCGCCCCCGTCGCAATATAGGCCTTGGTCGCCGTGGGGAAGGCTTGAGCCGCGATCGCACGAGATGTCGCATACCGGTCTTCGCCGAAGACACGAGTGACGGGTGCGATCGTCTCCAGCTCGGCTTGCACGACCGTCGAGACGGCGGCCTCGCCACCGACGACCACAATCTTCTTCGGCTTCAACCGCGCGATCTCGGCCTTCACTGCCGCGGGAAGGTCGCCGGCCTGGGTCAGAAGAAGCGGGCCGCCCTGCGCCGCCGCAGCGGGTGCCGCGCTGAGCGCATCCGGGAACTCTGCGCCTGTGGTGACATAGACGACGGGCACACCGCTGGACGGGTAGCTCCCCTTCGAGATAGCAACGGCGGTGTCGAATCGGTCAGCACCGGCCAAGCGGGTGGCGGCGGGCGAACCGCCGGCAGTGGGATCGCCGAACCAGTCGCTGTAGTAGTTGAAGAAGTTGCGGTTTCCATATGACGAGCACGCATTGTTCGCAGCGTCATACCCGGCTGCGAGCGCGGCCGCATTCGGCTGATACGGGGTGTAGTAGTAGAGCGCTGCCGTCGCCTTGTTCGAAATGAAGACGGGTGACGTTCCACAGCCTCCATTGCGGTGGAACTGAACCGGCACCGTTGCGCCGACCTTGAACCTCTGAGTGAAGGAGCCCTCGGGGTTGGTGTACCAGGTGAGCTGACGGCCCGCTGCAAACAACTGGTTGAAGAAACCGTAGTAGGTAGAGTCACACACGTCGGTGTCGGGGCAGCCGTAGCCCATTGCCTTGCGCAGAATGGAATCCGACGGCGAGGTACGCGTCACAAGCCCCTGCTCCTTCTGAAGCGTCACCAAAATCACTTTGGCGCTGATCCCACAGGCGCGCTGCACCTTATAAATGATGCGCGCGGCAGACTCGTTCGCGGCACCGTTGTAGGTACCGCAGGTACCCCAGCTCCAGGTGCGAGTGGGGGTATCGAAACGCAGATCGTTGAGGCAGCTGGCTCCCGTGCACCTCGCATCGAGGAAGTTCTGAATCTCAGACTCGGTCATCGCCCAGGAGTTATAGAAGTTGTAGTCGCTGATGATGTTGCCGGGGTTGAACCCCGCAAGCGCCGCAACCTCCCGGTCGCGCAGCGTCAACGCGTCGCCACTGGCGGGGGGCGTCGCGTCGGGCAGCGGATCAACTGCCTCGTCGAGGGGAGCCGGGGCCGGGGTGGGCACCGGCGTCTGCGCGGGAGCGGGCACGATCGCCGGTGCATCCGTCGCGGGGGCATCTGTCGCAGGCGCATCCGTCGCGGGAATGTCGTCGACGGGCGACTCGGTCGGCTCGTCGGTCGGTGTCGGAGCGGGTGTGGGGGTTAGCCCGGGTGCAGCGGGAGCCTCAGTCGACCCGACGCTCACGCCCGAATCCTCAACTGCCGACGCCAGACTCACCGGAGTGATCGCGACTCCGATTGCGAGCGCGACGGCGCACACTCCAGTGACCAGTGGCTTCAATACAATCGTGCGGCGCATTCCGCGATCCTATCGGCGAGTTCCATCGAATCGGGGTAGGCAGAGCGCGAGAAACCACATTGTCTACCCCCAGACGAGCCATCGAAGAGGATTCGGGCGCCCCACTGATCCCCCCTCACTCATTGAATCGAATGCGGAAGTACTGGTCCTGGCTGAGAACCAGCCTCTGCCCGGTGAGCTCGACGCGGAATCTGGCCGATTGCTCGGCCAGATTCGAAACCTTCCTGCGCGTGTAAATGCAGAACGATACCGTGAGAAAAATCCACGGAACCTGTCGGGCCGAGCGCGATCGAATCGGCACCCATGAGACGGGTCGCTTCGTCCAGTAGAATCGCGACAGCATTCAATCGAACGGAACGGTTACTTTTCTATGAAGATCCTCGTCACCGGCGGCGCCGGCTTTATCGGCTCGAACTTTGTTCGCCGTACCCTGGAAGACGCCTACCCGGGCTTGGAAGGCGCCGACATCGTCGTTCTCGACGCCCTCACCTATTCCGGCAACCTGGCCAACCTGGCCTCCGTCGCCGACTCCCCCCGTTACACGTTCGTGAAGGGCGACATCCGCGATGGCGCTCTGCTCGACACGCTGTTCCCCGATGTGGATGCCGTCGTGCACTTCGCCGCGGAATCGCACGTCGACCGTTCGGTGCGCGATGCCTCGATTTTCGTCGAGACGAATGTGCTCGGCACCCAGCAGCTGCTCGACGCCGCCCTGCGCAACGACGTTGCGCGTTTCGTTCACGTCTCCACCGACGAGGTCTACGGCTCGATCGCCGAAGGCTCCTGGAATGAGGAGTGGCCGCTCGAACCGAACTCGCCCTATTCGGCGTCGAAGGCCGGCAGTGACCTGCTCGCCCGCAGCTACCACCGCACCCACGGCCTCAACGTGTCGATCACGCGCTGCTCGAACAACTATGGCCCGTTCCACTTTCCCGAGAAGGTCATCCCGCTGTTCGTCACGAACCTGATCGACGACACGCACGTGCCTCTCTATGGCGAGGGCAACAACATTCGTGACTGGCTGCACGTCGACGACCACACCCGCGGAATCGCCATGGTGCTCGTGGGCGGCCGCGCCGGTGAGATCTACAACATCGGCGGCGGCACCGAGCTCACCAACAAAGAGCTCACCCAGCTGCTGCTCGACGCGACCGGCAAGGACTGGTCGTACGTCGACCGCGTCGCCGACCGCCTCGGCCACGACCTGCGTTACTCGGTTGACATCTCAAAGATCCAGGCCGAACTCGGCTATGAGCCGCGGGTTCCGTTCGAGACGGGCCTGGCCGACGTCGTGCAGTGGTACCGCGACAACCGCGAGTGGTGGGAGCCGCTCAAGGAACGTGCGGCGCTCTAACGCACATCTGCTACGTCGTGCTACGCACGGCTACACTGATGGCATGAGTCTGGTTCCCGTTCGAGACCTCCGCAATCACACTGCGGAGGTCATCGAGCGTGCGCGCAACGGCGAAGACCTCACGATCACGTCGAACGGGGTGCCCGTGGCACGGCTTGTTCCGGTGAACCCGCCAAAACGGGAATTTCTCACGAAGTCGGAGTTCTTGGCCATGCGACCCGGCGCACCGACGGCCGAGCCACATCCGCACGACCGCTGGGACGACACGACCGACGACCTCGGGCCGATCGAATGAGCCCCTCGCGGGGACTGCTCGACACCAGCGTGTTCATCGCTTTGGAACAGGGGCGCACGCTGGATATCGCGCGGCTGCCCGACGAACAGTTCGTCTCTGCGATCACGCACGGCGAACTGTATGCGGGAGTGCACGCCGCACAGTCGCTGCACACCCGCTCGGTGCGGCTTTTCACCATCGAGTCGCTCGTGAACCTGCAGACGTTGCCGGCCGACACCGCCGCCGCTGCACACTGGGGGCGTCTCCGTCAGGCCGTGAGCGAGGCAGGCCGCAGGGTGAACGTGAACGACCTGTGGATTGCCGCCATTGCCCTGGCCCATTCGCTGCCCGTTGTCACGCAAGACTCAGGATTCGAGATGCTGACCGACCTAGGCGGCCCCGCCGTCATTCGAGTTTAGGAGAACCCATGAAGTACCTCATCGCTGGCGCCGCCGGCATGCTCGGCCATGACCTGCAGACGGCGCTCGCCGGCCGCGACGTCACTGCCCTTCGCCGCGCCGACCTCGACGTGACCGATCTGGCCGCAGTGCAGGCCGCCGTGGCCGGGCACGACGTGGTCATCAACGCGTCGGCCTACACGCAGGTCGACGACGCCGAGACGAACGAGGATGCCGCGTATGCGGTGAACGCCCTCGGCGCTCAGAATCTGGCCATCGGTGCCGCTGCGGCGGGCGCGAAGCTCGTGACGGTGTCGACGGATTACGTCTTCGACGGCACGGCCACGACGCCCTACCCCGAAGCGACGCCTCGCAACCCGGTGAGCGCCTACGGCCGCACCAAGGCCGAGGGCGAGCGTCTCGCTCAGGAAGCCCACCCCACGGGCACCTTCATCGTGCGCACCGCCTGGCTTTATGGCCAGCATGGACCGAACTTCGCGGCCACCATGTTGCGTCTTGCGGCGTCGCATCCGGAAGTCACCGTGGTCACCGACCAGGTCGGCCAACCCACCTGGACGATGGACCTTGCCCGGCAGATCGTGACGCTCGTCGACTCGGATGCCCCGGCCGGCATTTACCACGGCACCAACAGCGGCGAGGGCAGCTGGTTTGACTTCGCCCGTGCCGTCTTTGCCGAAGCCGGCCTCGATGCGAGCCGTGTGAAGCCGACCGACAGTTCGGCGTTCGTGCGCCCGGCCCCACGCCCTGCATATTCTGTGCTCGGCCACTCCGCCTGGGACGCCGTGGGACTTGCTCCAATGCGCCCCTGGCAGGATGCGCTTACTGAGGCGTTCGCGACGGGCGCCCTCGGGGCCAGCTAAGCCGCGTATACTCGATCGACTTCGGCCCCTGAACGCGCTACCTCGCTCAGGGGCCTTCACATGTGCTCTGCAGCATCGCTCGTCTAGACTCCTGATGTGAAGATTCCCCGTGGAAGCTGCGTTTGTCACAGCGCGAGCAGCCTATCCCGCAGCAGAATCGACACGTCGGGAACAGCCACACATCAAGAAGCTTTGGGGGCACTATGACAACGCTACGCGTCGTCGTCGACCAAATGGCCGCACCGGTACCCGGTGGGATCGGTCGGTACACCGAAGAATTGACACAGGCCCTGATCGCCGCCGCCCCCGCCAATTGCGCGGTCGAAGGAATTGTCTCGTCGTCGTCCGAGGCGGACTACGCCTCGATCGAAGAGCGGCTTCCTGGCCTGGCCAGTCTCTACAAGACCACCCTGGCGCGCCGAGAACTGTCTGCAGCCTGGCAGCTCGGGCTATCGACGTCACCCGGCCCCGGCATGATTCACGCGCCCGGACTCCTCGCCCCGCTGCGCCGACACGACCGGGTGAATAGCGGTACTCAGGTCGCGGTGACGGTGCACGACACGCTCGTGTGGTCGCATCCGGAGGCCTTCACCGCCACGACAGTGGCCTGGACCAAGGGCATGATCCGACGGGCCAAGAAGCATGCGGATGCCATCGTCGTTCCGAGCCACGCTGTTGCTGCGCAACTCAGCGAGATCGTTGACCTCGGTGATCGAGTTCGAGTGATTGGCCCGGCGCTCAGCCGCACATTCCAGCTTCCCGGCGCCGGGTTGGCCGGAGAGTTTGCTGCCCAACTCATCGACGAGCGACTCGGCGCGCTGAATCTGCCGAGCGAGTACATTCTCACGGCGGGAACCCTTGAACCGAGGAAGGGGGTCGCCGCCGTCATCGCGGCGCTTGGCGAACCCGGCGCACCCGATCTGCCGCTCGTGGTTCTCGGCCCTGATTCCTGGGGCGAGCTGAATCTGGCGACGGTGGCCGACGAGGCTGGCTTGAAGCCCGGGCGGGTTCAGGCGTTCCCAACGCTCTCCAACGAGGATCTTGCGCTGGTCATGTCCCGCGCCTCAGCCTTCGTGTACCCCAGCCTGGATGAAGGCTTTGGCCTGCCGATGATCCAGGCGTTCCAGATGGGCACCCCCGTCATTCACTCGGACGCCCCCGCACTCGTTGAAACCAGTGGTGACGCTGGGTTCGTCGTCGAGCGCAACGACGCCGACGGGTATCCGCGACGCCTCGCCGCAGCCCTCACCACAGTGCTGGGCGATCGGGAGTTGGCCGACAGGCTGAGGGTGTACGGCAGCGATCGCTCCCGGGCGTTCAGCTGGCGGGATTCAGCCGAACGGGTGTGGCAGTTACACGCTGATCTGTAGGAGTTCGGGCGAGCTTCGCTTGATTCCCGATACTCCCGAGCACGACGTGTGGATCGCTGGCTCGCTCGCATCCGTCTGCGCACTCTTTCTGCCTTTGACGACAACGGGAATCGGACCGAAGACGCGGGTCCGGACCTCGAAAACGTCACGGTCATCGTCGCCGGGTCGAACCACGCACTGCGCGTTCCCCGTGCGGGCGCCGGGGCCGAACCGCACTGCGATTTCGCACTGTGACAATGGAACGCTCTCAGTGGGCGAATGCATCTCATCGCCTGCTTTTTCAAGTCTCGTTGGACGAAACTCGACGGTTTCAATCGGCCCCGGTATCGAACAAGACCGACGTGACCACAATCACGAAGACCGCATACGGGAAGCTGACCGAGAGTCCTGAGTCGCCGGATCCAGTACCACGACGGCCTGCGCTTTGGCGGGCGGCTTCCCGGATGCGACGACTGTGTGACCGCGCACTGACATGGCTGCGGCCGGCGGCACGGGTGCAGTAAGCCGAGTCGGCGAGACCGGGTGCGGATTTCTGTCTCGCATCAGAGAGAACTCCTCCCCAGATAAATGTTCGATGACTTATGCACAGATCCTGAGATTTGCTCGTATTCATCTGCGCAAAGTTTTAGAGTGGGGGTATGGAAAAACTCACCGATCGACTCAGGGAATCCGCCGCAGCGGTCGCCCGGCTCGGTGATGGTGTGGCCGCGTTCCACGGGCTCTCCGACGCCGAGTTGCTCGGGGCGCAGGGTCTGATTGCGACGCTGCGGCGACAGGTCGACAGTTACGCGGTGTGGGCGGCCGGCGAGATCGCGCTTCGATCGAAGCCCGAGTTCGGTCAGCGGGGCCTGGCCCGGCGGCACGGCTTTGGCAGCCCGGAGTCGATGATCGAACGCACCGCCGGTACGACCCACGCCGACGCTGTGAAACTGGTCAGCCTGGGCGTGATGCTCGCCGACACCGCGGATGCCGCCGAGGCTGCTGTGGCTGCTGCTGCTGCTGCTGCTGCTGACGCTGACGCCGCTGCCGCTGCTGCTACGGATGCGGAGGATGCCGCCGCCGAATCGGGTGACGCTTCACACGCCGACGATCCCGGCGCTGTCGACGCGGAGGCCGGCCCGCCGCCGGGTGCGCCGAGTGCGTTGTCGTGGCTGGCCGAGGTCTCGGCGGCGTTGAACGCGGGAACACTGTCGGCCGATGCCACAGCCGCCATCCGCAAGGGCCTGGGCGAGACCGGCCCCGGCGTGTCGGCCGAGAAGCTTCACGCGGCAGCCGTGCTTTTGATCGGTGAGGCGCGCACCCTGAGCGCCGACACGCTCTGGAAGCGGGCCCGGGTGCTGCGGGATCAACTCGACATCGAGGGCATCAGCCGCCGCGAGAAGACCCAGCACGGTGAACGCTTCTTCCGCCTCTGGAAGCAGCCCAACGGCATGTACCGGACCAGCGGCCTGTTCGCGCCCGAACAGGGCCGGCAGATCGAGCTGATCGTCGAGGGAATCACCGGCCCTCGCCGCGGCGGACCGCGCTTTGTCGACCCCACAGCCCACGCGAAAGCTCAGGCCCTGCGCGACGACCCCCGAACAACCGACCAGATCGCCGCCGACGGCATCCTCACCCTGCTGCACCTCGGCACCGAGGCCGACCCCCACGTCGTCCTTCTCGGCCGCCGCCCCACCGTCACCGTGCACGTGAACGCCGCAGCGCTTCCCGCGGCCAACCCGCCCGAGCACCCCGAGCCCGCCACGCGCGGCACCGCCAGCGATGACCGCGATCAGCATCCGCGCAGCGGCGAAACCCTGTCGAGCTCGGCCCTGTCGCCACCAGCACCAGCACCAGCACCAGCACCAGCACCAGCACCAGCACCAGCACCAGCACCAGGCTCAGTATCAGCACACGCGCCCGCGCCCCGACCAGCCGCGCCCCTGCCACGTCCGGCACCCAGCACATCAGGCGCAGCGGGCGGGTTCGGTCATATCGACGGTGTCCCGGTTTCGCTTGCGACGGTTGAACGGCACCTCTGCTCCGGCTACATCGCCGTGCAGTTCGGTCCCACCGGTCAGCCGGTCAACCTCGGACGCGAACAACGCTTCTTCACCACGGCACAACGCGCCGCGTTGGCTGCCCGCGACGATGGGTGCGGCTGGGTGGACTGTGACAAACCAGCCTCCTGGACCGAAGCGCACCACATCGAGCACTGGGTCGATGAACACGGCAACACCGACCTCGCCGTTGGCATTCTGCTCTGCTACTTCCACCACATGCTGCTGCACAACAACGGCTGGCACATCGACCGACACGGCGACGCCTACTGGCTTGTCCCACCAGGCGACATCGACCCGAACCAGACCCCGATCCGCCTCCGCAGCGTCAACCTGCTGCAACACACCACACGTCCGTGAATCGAACGCACTCACGAACCCACTGACCGACCGGCGGGCACGGATCGAGCTGCCCCCGTTGATCGAGCCCGTCGAGATCCCCGCACAGAGTCTCGGGGACGGGTCACGGGGTCTCGACAAGCTCGACCAACGGGGCGGGGCGACCCGACTCGCGAACCCGTTGATCGAGCGTGTCGAGATCACCCCACCAGGTCTCGGGGACGGGTCATGGGGTCTCGACAGGCTCGACCGGCGGGCGCGGATCGAGCTGCCCCCGTTGATCGAGCCCGTCGAGATCCCCGCACAGAGTCTCGGGGACGGGTCACGGGGTCTCGACAAGCTCGACCAACGGGGCGGGGACGACCGGCGGGGCGACCCGGTCCGCGAACCCGTTGATCGAGCGTGTCGAGATCACCCCACCAGGTCTCGGGGACGGGTCATGGGGTCTCGACAGGCTCGACCGGCGGGGCGGGGACGACCGGCGGGGCGACCCGGCCCGCGAACCCGTTGATCGAGCGTGTCGAGATCACCCCACCAGGTCTCGGGGACGGGTCATGGGGTCTCGACACGCTCGACCAGCTGAGCGGGGCGACCCGACCCACGAACCCGTTGATCGAGCTCGTTGAGGTCCTGCACCAGGTCTCGGGGACGGGCCACGGGGTCTCGACAAGCTCGACCAACGGAGGGGGCCCGACCGACGGAGTGGGGACGACCGACGGAGTGGGGACGACCGACGGAGTGGGGACGACCGGCAAAACCGGTGATCGAGCGTGTCGAGAACACTGCACCCGGTCTCGGGGACGGGTCACGGGGTCTCGACAAGCTCGACCAACGGAGGGGGCCCGACCAACGGAGGGGGCCCGACCAACGGAGGGGGCCCGACCAACGGAGGGGGCCCGACCAACGGAGTGGGCCCGACCAACGGAGTGGGCCCGACAACGGGGCGGCACGACCAGCGGAGGCGGGGGCGGCACGACCAGCGGAGGCGGCCCGAGCGGCGGAGGCGACCTCGTTATTCGGCGGGAGCCTCGGTGGGCGGCGGCGCCAGCGCTTCGTCAATCATCTGATGAATTGAGACAAAGTCCGGATCCGTCGGGTCGACATCGTTGTCGGGCGTCAGGTTCACCGCCTTGATCGGCAGCGTCTTCGTCTTCGACGACAGGTTCACGAAGTAGCCGAGCATGCCCTGTGGAATGTCAGTCTTCACGACCTGGGTTCCCGCACTAGCGACGGCCTCGAACTTGGCGATCACGTTGGCTGGATTCGCCTGCGCAAGGATCGCTTCCTGCAGCTGATGTTGCCGGTTCATACGGTCATAATCGCTCGTGCCATGGCGCGAGCGCGCGAACCACAATGCGTGATACCCGTCCATGTGTTGCATGCCTGGCTCGAACCAAAACGCGACATCCGTGAAGGTGTCATCGGAATGCACCGGCACCCGGCTCTGCACATCGATGTCAACGCCGCCGAGAGCATCGATGAGGTCAGAGAAGCCCTGCATGTCGATCAGCACGTAGTACTGAATCGTCAATCCGGTAATACCGCTGACGGCATCCCGCATACCCTCAATACCGGGTTCGCTGCCGTTCTTGATCGCCTTCGGATACATCTCCGGGCTCTTCAACTCGACCTCCGTGAAGACCGAGTTCAGCTGGCAAACATCAACCTCACACCCGTCGATCGAGCCGTAACCCTCGGGATACAGGTCGGCAAGCGGTCCATCCGAAAACGGGAACCACTGTAAATCGCGCGGCAGCCCAATCATTGTGGCCTGCCCGGTCTCGGCATCGATACTGACCACCGAGATGCTGTCCGGGCGCAAACCGTCGCGATCGGCTCCGGCGTCACCGCCGAGCAGCATGATGTTGTATCGTCCGTCGACGGGAGGAACACTCGGGCCTGCCACGAAAACCGACGACAGAAAGTTGCTGGCGGATGTCGCCACATAAGCGCCATAACCGGCAGTGCCCGCGAGCACGACCATCAGCACTGTCGCGAAGCCGGCGATGAGCGGCCGTGCGCCGGGGGCTGCCTTGACCAGTCGCACCAGACGGAGGGTATCGAGCGTGAGGATGACCCAGACGACGCCATAGAAGACCAACGCGGCGGCCAGCACCCAGAGGCCGATCGCCGAGGTGAACAGGGTGAGAACCGTTGCGGGCCAGAGGAGATAGGCCACACCGAGCAGAATCGCGAGAGTCCACAGAGTCAGTGTCGCGCGGAGGCCAAACCGCCCGAGTTTACGATTTCCGGCGAGCACCTGCGCTGATCCGGGTACCACGAGGTTCAGCAGCACGAGCCACCACCCGCGTTTAGTCATGACATGGGTCGAGCCAAGCTCGGGATACCGAATCGGGTTATTGACGCTGCTCATATTTTGGCTTGCAGATCCCGGCTCTTCTGCTCGACCTGAGCGGCCAGAGAGACCATGTAGTCGTCGAGCTTGATCCGCAGGCTGTCATCGGATGTCGCGAGCACCTTGATCGCGATCAGGCCGGCATTGCGTGCCCCACCGATGGAGACTGTCGCGACAGGCACGCCGGCCGGCATCTGCACGATCGACAGCAGCGAGTCGAGACCGTCGAGTCGTCCGAGCGGGACGGGAACGCCCACGACGGGAAGAGTGGTAACCGCGGCGAGCATGCCGGGAAGGTGAGCGGCACCGCCCGCCCCCGCGATGATCACCTTGAGCCCGCGCTCACGTGCCGAGGTGCCATAGTCGATCATCTTCTGCGGCGTGCGGTGAGCCGAAACGACGTCCACCTCGCACGGCACTCCAAAGTCGCGCAGAATCTGCACGGCGTCACTCATGACGTTCCAGTCGGAGTCCGACCCCATGACCACACCGACGAGCGGTACCTGACGGTTCGACGAGTCGACGGATGCGACGGCGTCGTCGGTCGGGGAGGTGAACGGGGTGTCTGTCACAGGGATCTCCGTCAGGGTGGTCTCGGGCACGGAGTCGATCTTATGCATCAGTCCTGGAAAAACGCCGCAGTGGCGCGCGCCTGGTAGACGACATCGTCCAGATCATCGCCACCCGCGGTGACGTGACCGACCTTACGGCCAGGCCGAGGGTCTTTGCCGTAGTTGTGCACCTTGACGCTCGGGTAGGCCTGGAAAGCGCCGGGGTAACGTTCGACCAGTGAGCCTGTCGTCGGCCCACCGAGAATGTTGACCATAACCGACCAGGCATCACGCGCCGCAGTTCCGCCGAGCGGCAGATCGAGCACCGCACGCAGGTGCTGCTCGAACTGGCTCGTCGTCGAGCCGTCCATCGACCAGTGCCCGCTGTTGTGCGGCCGCATGGCCAGCTCATTGATCAGCAGCCGCTCATCCGTTGTCTCAAACAGTTCCACGGCCATCACACCGGTCACACCAATGCCCTCCGCGACGGCGACGGCGATCGCCTCGGCGACCTCGGCCAGTTTTCCGGAGGAGTGCGGTGCCGGTGCGATCACTTCGGCGCAGACCCCATTCTGCTGAACCGTCTCGACGACCGGCCAGGCCACGATTTCGCCGGACGGACGACGGGCCACCAACTGGGCAAGTTCGCGGGTGAAGTCGACGAGTTCTTCGACCAGAAGTGCGCCGCCGTTGGCATCTTCGGCGAGCGCCATAAACCAGTCGTCGACGTCGTGGGCGTGACTCACAACGCGCACACCCTTGCCGTCATAACCACCGCGGGCGGTTTTGACGACGGCGCGGCCGCCATGGTCGGCCAGGAACTCGGCCAGTTGCTCGACGTTTTCGATGCGCGCCCATTCGGGCACCGGCAGTCCGAGGTCGCTGAGCTTCTGACGCATCAGCAGTTTGTCTTGGGCGTACAGCAGGGCGTCGGGGCCCGGGTGCACGGCGATACCGCGTGCGACGAGTTCACGCAAAATCTCTTGCGGCACATGCTCGTGATCGAAAGTGATCACGTCGACCGTCTCGGCAAATGCGAGCACGACCTCGAGGTCCCGGTAGTCCCCCACGCCGAAGGCGGCCAGGTCGGCTGACATGCCGTCGTTCTCCGCGAGCACCCGAATCTCGATACCGAGATTCACCGCCGCGGGAATCATCATCCGGGCCAGCTGGCCGCCGCCGATGACACCAACAATCGTCGTCATGTCTTCACCAATTTCTGTGCGAGCTTTCATATCGCCGTCAGCCCCCGCCCAGGCAAGGTTCTCGGCTGCGTCGTAGACTGCCGAGCGCGCAGTTACTTTTCGCACCTCTATCTTCCCTCACTGTTGTTGCTTCGATGAACCGGCCGGACCCTGAAATGTCGACTTCTCCTTGGACCCGCTCACGAGTTTTCGCCCTCGGCGCGCAGGTGGGCAAGTTCGGTGCCGTCGGCCTCGTCGGGTTCGCCGTGGATGTCACCGTTTTCAATCTTCTGCGCGCCACCGTGTTCGACCCGCACCTGGTCCATGCCGGACCGATCTACGCGAAGATCGTCTCGACGATTCTCGCCATCGTCGTCAATTGGCTCGGAAACCGTTACTGGACCTTCAGCTCCAACCGTCAATCACGAACTGTGCGCGAGGGCATCGAGTTCTTCGCCGTGAGCCTGGTGGGGATGGGAATCGGGCTCGCCTGCCTCTGGTTCTCGCACTACGTGCTCGGCATGACGAGCGTGCTGGCCGACAACATCTCATCGAATGTGATCGGGCTTGGACTCGGCGCCGCGTTCCGCTTCGTGCTCTACCGCTACTGGGTATTTGCACCGGGTCGCGGCCGTGCGGAGGGGACTGGTCCGGGTTCGGCGACCGCACCTGTGCCAGACGACGCACGCCGGGGGCGGCTCGAAATCTCGTGAAGGATCCGCGTGACTGATCGGGGAGTGTCACTCACCGAGAGCGTGCTGTGAGTCGGCCGGAGCCGTCTGCTCAATCAGGTCGTGCAGGGCCTGCTGGACCAGCGTGGCACCGGGCACATCCTTCAGTACAATCGGATTTCCCTGCCCAGCTGTGATGCGCACGTCACCCGTGCCGATCATCGCCTGGATCCAGTTTGTGCGCACGCTCACGCCATAGCCGCGACTGTGCAGAATCTCTTGCCGCACCCGCATGAAGAACCCTGTGCGCACGATCACGCGGCGGGTGGTGATGGTGTACCGGCGTGTCAGCCAGACCATGAGCGGCAGGAACCACAGCAGCAAGACGATCAATCCGGCCCCGATCAACACTGCCGCGTTCTGCCACGGTTCGGGGAGCGTGCCGTAGACGTATCCGGTCGCGCCGCACACCGCAAACAAAAGCAGTGTCGGCCAGAATAGCGCTCGGCCGTGCGAACGGAGCCGCGCGACGACCTGTTCAGTTCGCCCCTCGGCTTCGCCGTTGCTGTGGCCCGCCACGCTTTTAGTCATAGTTTCATTAATAGCGTAGGTGGGTCACATCGCCGGCGGCGACCGGACGCGATTCCCCGGTGGTCTGGTCGATGACCACCAACCGCCCCTGCGGGTCAAGCGCGGTGGCCGTACCGACGAGGCTGTCACCGCCGGGCAACTCGACGCGCACCACGGTGCCCAACGTTCCGCAGACCTCCGTGACAGCCGCGAACAGGCCGCTCTGCTGCGCGTCGCCATCCGCAGCAAGAAAGGCGTTGACCAGCCCGCTCAGCTCGCGGAGGTACCGAGCCAGAACGTCGTCGGGGTCGACCGGCCGCTGCGTGACGAGCAACAGCGACGTCGAGGTGAGCGTGGGCAGGTCGTGCTCGTCGAGTGAGACGTTGAGTCCGGCGCCGATCACGACACCGGTCGCGCCCGGCAGCAGTTCACAGAGGATGCCGGACACCTTGTAGCCATCGATCAGAACGTCGTTCGGCCATTTCAGCGACACGTCATGGACGGGATTCTCCACCTCGCGCAACGTGTCATTCAGGGCCGACTGGGCCACCCGCTGGGCCTCGAGGCTCTCGCCGACGACGGAGCGCACGGCACGCGTCATGGCGGCTCCGGCGAGAAGTGGAATCCACCCGAGCGTGTCACCCGTCAGAGCCTCGGTACGCAGCAGCACTGAGATCGCCAGCGATTTGCCGGTGGGCGCCAGCCAGGTGCGTCCGAGGCGGCCGCGTCCGCTGGTCTGATTGTCGGTGACGACCACCGACAGATGCGGCCAGGTATCGGCATCCATTCCGGTCGCTGCCGCAACCAACACGTCGTTGGTCGACCCGGCCTCGGCCAAATACTCGAACCGTGACACCGTCTCGCGACTGACCTCAAACTGCATGCGTGCCTCTTCCCTTGCGTAACTCCTGCAATTCTCTCGGATACCCCGCGCATTCGCCGCTTTCGGGCCGGAACGAGCAAAAATGCAGGAGTCACGCGCGTGGGACGGCGCGACCACGAGCAGAAATGGGTCGAGCGGCGCCGCCCCAGGTGGAATCGACCAGCGTATTGAGACACTTTTGTAGAGAATCGTCAACGGTTCAGCCCCGTACTTGGCCGGTAGAGTGAACGGCGTGACTCTGAATTCTCCTGCGGCAGCCCCCGACATGTTCACGACAGCCGGCAAGCTGGCCGATCTGAAAGCCCGATACCACGAGGCCGTCACGGCCAGCGGCGAAGCGGCGATCGCCAAACAGCATGCCAAGGGCAAGATGACCGCCCGCGAGCGCATCAACCTGTTGCTTGACCCGGGATCGTTCGTCGAGCTCGACGAGTTCGTGCGCCACCGCACCCACGCCTTCGGCATGGAAAAGAAGCGGCCCTACGGCGACGCCGTCGTCACCGGCACCGGCACCATCCACGGTCGCCAGGTCGCCGTCTACTCGCAGGACTTCACCATCTTCGGCGGCTCACTCGGCGAGGTCGCCGGCGAGAAGATCATCAAGGTGATGGACCTCGCGCTGAAGACCGGCGTTCCGATCATTGGCATTCTTGACTCGGGCGGAGCGCGCATCCAGGAGGGTGTCGTCGCCCTCGGCAAGTACGGTGAGATCTTCCGTCGCAACACCGCTGCATCCGGCGTCATCCCCCAAATCTCGATCATTTGCGGCCCGGCCGCCGGGGGCGCCGTCTACTCGCCCGCCCTGACCGACTTCGTGATCATGGTCGACAAGACCAGCCAGATGTTCGTGACCGGCCCGGACGTCATCAAGACCGTCACCGGTGAAGATGTGGGCATGGAGGAGCTCGGCGGCGCGCTCACCCACAACACAATCTCCGGAGTCTCGCACTACCTCGCCAGCGATGAAGAGGACGCGCTCGACTACGCTCGCTCGCTGCTCAGCTTTCTGCCCGACAACAACCTGGCCGAACCGCCGGTGTTCGACAGCGAGGTTGAGCTGGAGACGACGGATGCCGATCGCAAGCTCAACACGATCATTCCCGATTCACCCAACCAGCCCTACGACGTCAAGACGGTCATCGAGCACATCGTGGACCACGGCGACTTTCTCGAGACTCAGCCGTTGTTCGCGCCGAACATCGTCGTGGGCTTCGCCCGGGTCGAGGGCCGTTCGGTGGGCATCGTCGCCAACCAGCCCAACGCCATGGCCGGCACCTTGAACATCGAGGCCGGCGAGAAGGCTGCTCGTTTCGTGCGGTTCTGCGATGCCTTCTCGATTCCGATCCTCACGCTCGTCGACGTTCCGGGCTACTTGCCGGGCACCGAGCAGGAATGGACCGGCGTCATCCGTCGTGGCGCAAAA
This sequence comes from Leifsonia psychrotolerans, assembly GCF_013410665.1. Taxonomy (NCBI): domain Bacteria; kingdom Bacillati; phylum Actinomycetota; class Actinomycetes; order Micrococcales; family Microbacteriaceae; genus Glaciibacter; species Glaciibacter psychrotolerans. The sequence goes on from NZ_JACCFM010000001.1 coordinate 2,196,295, forward strand.
CTGCTCTACGCCTACGCCGAAGCGACGGTGCCGCTGATCACCGTGATTCTGCGCAAGGCCTATGGCGGCGCGTACATCGTCATGGGTTCGAAGCAGCTGGGCGCCGACATCAACCTGGCTTGGCCCACGGCCGAGATCGCAGTCATGGGTGGCCAGGGTGCCGTCAACATTCTCTATCGTGCCGAGATCAAGGCCGCGGAGGATGCCGGCGAGGATGTCGCCGCGGTGCGCACACAGCTGGCCAACGAGTACACCTACAACGTCGCGAGCCCGTTCCTGGCCGCAGAGCGTGGCGAGCTGGACGGCATCATCGAGCCGGCCACCACGCGTGTCGCGGTGACGAAGGCGCTGCGGGCCTTGCGCACCAAGCGCGCGAGCCTGCCGCCCAAGAAGCATGGGAACATCCCGCTGTAGGCGGCGCTATGACAATCGCATCGAACTCAGACGCCGCACCTACCGGCGAGAACTCCCTCGCGCAGCTCGGCTTCGTCACTCGCCGGGTCACCCCGACCGAGGTGTCGGCCGTGTCTGCGCTGCTGCATGGACTGCTGCAGGAGGAATCCGACAGTCTGCGTGTCAGCCCGGCTCGTGCCCAGGATGCCTGGCGTCTCAGCCAGCGCGACGTGCGTGCGCCGCTGACGCCCGGAGCCGGTCGCTGGCGCAGCTTCTCGGGCTAAACCGCGGTCAGCGGCCGGAACCGGTGTCCCCCGAAGTGCTGACTGTTCCTACCTGTACTTGTGCGAAAGCATAGTAATTGCCCGGTGGTTCTCTGTGGGACCACCACCACTGATTCGTCGACTAGGGTAAGCGGACGAATTTTTGGAGGCAAGTTTGTGCGGCATTCGGGTTGCCGCCAGACTGGAAACTCAGAAATGGGGACCGGCTTCGGCCGGTCCCCATTTCTCATCTCGGGCGCGTGCCTCTCAGATCGGGCGCGTGCCTTCTCATCTCGGGCGCGTGCCTTCTCATCTCAGGCGCGTGCGGCCGACGTTCCGGCGCCGAGGGCGTGCGACGCCGTCGCCCGCAGCCGGGGAATTTCGAGCCAAAGATCGACCTCATCGTCGGGTGAGTCGAGCCCCAGAGCGCTGACACTCGGATCGCTGCTGCGCAGCCCGACGACCGTAATCGCCGTGGCACCTCCGTCGGCCACCGTGCGCGCGATGATGGTGTCGGCGCTCGTCTGGGCAATGGCCGCGGCAAGTTCGTTCAGAATGCAGTTGAGTTCCGACGCTTCGATGTCGTCGATACCGCCTTCGTCGAGCAGAGTGACGAGCGCTCCACGGCGTCGGGCCGCCATGACCGCATCGCGAACCGGATCGTTCAAGAGTTGGCGTCCGCGGATCTCGTCACGAATCGCGGCTTCAAGATAGCGGCACTCTTGGCGCTCCTCCTCGGTGAGGATGCCCCGACGTGCAACGATCCGCCGCAGCATGGGAACCGCCAACCGGTTGGTGTGTTCAAGCCGTACCTGGCGCTCGTAGAGACGTGCCTCCTGGGCGGCCTGCCATTCTGTGGCTTCCCGTTCTGCGCGCGCAAACTGTCGAGCATCCCGGCCGGCCCGTGCCAAACCACGCGAGAGAGTCACCGCGATGGTCACCCATACGACGCTCCCGATCACTCCCATGCCGACCAGTGCCGCTGGTCCGGCCCAGACGACGGTGTGGACTACCAGAAACCCGATACCGATCCAGGCCACCACCTGGCGTTTACGCGTTGCGACGATGGTCATCAAGGTGCCGACCGCTGCCACGTACCAGGTGGCATAGCCGCTCGCATAGCCGCCACTCGGGTCTGCTCCGTTGAGCTGGCTGCCCACGAGGAGCGGCAACGCCACGCACACGGCGAGGGAGAAGAACGACAACCACAGCGGCATCCGCATCGGCGACGTCGGCCACAGACTCATCACCGTCGCAAGAGAATAGAGGGTCAACGCGACGAGTGGAGGGCCCGGATGCGCCGGCACCCCGAGTGAATAGACCCCGAGCATGACGTGGTAGCCGCTGAGTAGTGCGGCCAGCCCCAGTACGAGGCCGCGGGGAACGGTGATCATGCGCGTTCTCCCGTCTGAGTGGGCGCGATCGCGGCTTCGGTGTCGGCAGTGGACGCGGTGCTTGTGGTGGAGGAGTAAGCGCTCGAAACGGTAGAAGCGGTGCCGCCGTCACCGTCATCGTCGAGCCCGAGCGCCGGAATCTCGTCACCGCTGAAGAGGCCCAAAACCGCGTTCGAGTCGGACTCGGTGCTCGGCCAGTCGAGGGTGATGGTGGTCCCCTGCCCGGGGGCCGACTGCACGTGCACGGTACCGCCGGCTCCGGCCACGCGTTCCAGAATGGAGACCCGCAAACCCAGTCGGTCGTGTGAGACGGCGTTCGGGTCGAAGCCGACGCCGTTGTCCGACACGACAACGGTGCATCCGCCGCGCAGATTGGCCGCGATTGTGAGTGTGCGAACGAGCGCCCCCTCGGCGGATCCCGCGTGCTCAACGCTGTTCACCATGGCCTGCACACTGGCCGAGTAGAGGGCCTCGCTTGCAGAGATGGGCAGGCTCAGACAGTCATGGTCGCGTTCGATCACCGTGAACGGCGTGGCAAACGAGCCAGCGGCTGCCCGGATGCGGTGGCTGAGCCTTTCGAGCGGAATCTCGCCGTGCTCCCCGAACGGCACCTCTCCCGCGTCGTTCAGGCGCACAATGGCGTGGCTGGCCATCGCGCTGGCCAGTTCAGACGCGTGCGGCGTGCTGGCCGAGGCGGCCGACAGAAGAGTGGCCAACACGCTGTCGTGAACGATCGAATCAACCTCGACCCGCTCAAGCTCGGTGGCGTGTTGGCGCACAGCGACGGCGTACTTGATCAGGGCGTTCGTCTGCGCCAGGTCGACGGCAGCCGTGGCTTGCCGGAGCATGGCGATGATCGTGAGCACGACAAAGCCGAGCAGAATCGCGTAGACCGTATCGATCGAGGCCAGAACTACGCCCTTGTCGCCACCCGACGGGAGCATCCGGATGATCCCGTACATCACCGGCACGGCCACGGTATAAACGCCCGCCCAGAACACCGGGAAGGCGATAGCCGCGCACGACGTCGCCACCGTGCAGAGAAACCAGATCCACGGTGCGCCCCCGAGAACGGCCGAGGGGTCAATCATGAGCGAGGGCCAGCAGACGAGCGTGACGATGTATAGCGCGGCGACGGTGCTCGCGATTGGGCGTACCGCGCGCTTGCTGACGGCGGCGACCACCAGAGCCACGACGGCCAGCCCCATCACCGCCGCGAGTATCGGGGCCAGGGGGGCAATGCGCAGATCAAGTTGATCGAGAAAGAGCGGAATGCTCTGCAGTGTGAAGATCAGCCCGACGCCGGCGACCGACCGTGAAATCACCGCTTCGATCTGGGTTCGGCTGATGGGCTGTCGGGAGCCGAGCTGCCCACTATTTACGGCGCGTCTGCCGCCGTCAGCCGCACCGGCTTGCATCTCGGATCCCACTTGCTCACCGATCAACTGCTCAGAAGTTGCCATTCCCGCTGCCTGAGTCGAGCCCGGGCAGAATGCCGTCTTCGACCGCGCGCCGCAACAGGTCGACCTTCGTGGGGGCCGGGCGACCCACCTCGACATATTTCACGCGGATGCGGTCGAGGTACTCCCGCGCCGTCGAATGCGCGATGCCCAGCTGCATGGCCACCATCTTCAGCGGCAGTCCCGAAGCGTAGAGGTGCAGCACGTCGCGTTCGCGCCGACCGAGCTGGGCCTTCGAGAAAGCCCGATCCGCGTCGATCGCGGTAGCCCATTCGAGATTGTTCAGAACATCACCACGGGCCACGGTGGCGACGGCAGCCATCACCGTGGTGGTCGGTGACGACTTCGGGATGACACCGGCAGCCCCGGCCGCCAGTGCCTCACGCACGAGAGCCACCCGGTCTGCGATGCTGTGCACCAAAACGGAAGCACCGGTGTCCTGGGTGATCCTCACGTTGTCGGTCACGCGTGATCCGTCGCCCAGCGACAGGTCGAGAACGATCACGTCACAGCGCAAGCCTTTCAACGCCGCCACAAGTTCGCTGGCCGTCGATGCCGTCGCGATGACGTCAAAGCCCGCTTTCTCGCAGGCTGCGGCGAGCCCCAGCCTGACCGATTCGTGGTCATCGACGATTCCGACGCGCACCAGGGTGTCGGTGCGGGCTGCGCTGAGCGATTCTGCCAATGTCACGGTGCCTTCAATTCTAGAACGAGGGTTGTCTACCCTCACAGTACCGATCCCGAAGCGATTATCGGGTCAGAAGCGCCACAGCTTCGACGTGATGGGTGTTCGGGAAGAGGTCGAAGGCACGCAGCGTCGACAGCTGATACCCGTGTGCAGCGAAGAGCGCGACGTCGCGGGCCAATGCGATAGGGTCGCAGGCCACGTAGACAATCTGGCGCGGCGACAGTGCACCGAGCGCGTCGACAACGGCCTTGCCCGCGCCGGCGCGCGGCGGGTCGAGCACCACGGTTGCCGCCTGCTGGCGGGCCCGGTCTGCGGCCGTGGCTTCGCGTGCGATACGGGCCAGAAAACGGTCCACCCGGTCGGTCTGGGCGCTCGCGCCGACCCAGTCGGCCAGGTTTTCTCCGGCGAATTCGGTGGCTTGCATGTCGCTTTCGACCGAGGTGATGCGTGTCGTGGAACCGAAACGGTCACCGACCGCGGCGGCGAGAAGCCCCACGCCACCGTACAGATCGAGGTTGTCGGCCCGCGGGTCGAAAAGCGAGGCATCGATGGCGTCTTGAACGGCCGAGGTCAGCGTCGCTGCAGCGCTGGAGTGCACTTGCCAGAAGCCGGCAGCGTCGAGCTGGAATTCGCGGTCGCCGACCATTTCGATGATCGGGCGCTTGGGCGTGGGAACGCGCTTACCCTTGGCGTCGCGTTCGGCAACCAGCACTTGCACACGTCCGGTGCTCGGAGCAACGACGTCGATCGACGCGGCACCCTTGAAATACTCATCGAGCGGGGCTGCGGCTTCGACACCACGGTCGGCCAACGGGAGATCGTCGACCGAGATCACACGGTGCGAACGAGCCGCGTACGGACCCACCCGGCCGTCTTCGGCCACCTGCAGACGGATGCGCGTGCGCCAGCCCGTGCCGTCGAGTGCGTCACCCGGGGACGCGTTCTCGCCGACGGGAACGGCCTCGACGGCGACATCCGTTTCGATGCCGGCCATGCGCTTCATCGCGTCGGCCAGAACCTGGCGCTTGAGTTCGCGCTGGTGGGCGAGCTCGATGTGGCCGAACTCGGCACCGCCGGCGCGGTTCTCAGGCGCGCGCTCGATGGCGGCGGCGGACCAGACGTGCGGCTGGCGCTCCGGAGCGGCGTCGAGCACCTCGACGGTCTCGGCGCGCCAGAAGCTCTTCTTGTTGGCTTCGGTCAGCCGGGCGCGCACGCGCTCCCCCGGCAGCGTGTCGGTGACGAAGACGACGCGACCTTCGTGCCGGGCGACGAAGATGCCGCCGTGAGCTACGTTGGTGACGTCGAGTTCGAGTTCGGCGCCGACGATGCCGGCTTCGTTGCGTCGATCATTCTGACCGGTCTGATTCTGAGTGCCCATCCTTTAAGAATCTCACACTGCCCGGATGCCTGCGCACGGGAGCCCTGCCACCTCTGAAGGGAACCATGAACTTCTGCCTCGCTTCCACCTCGCCCGCTCGCCTGGCCCTGCTGCGCTCGGCCGGAATCGAGCCGGTGCTCCACGCGCCCGACGTCGATGAGACCGCGGTGGCGGATGCCGCGGCGCAGGCTGCCGGCGCTCCCCTGCACCCCCGAGAGGTCGTGCAACTGCTCGCTCAGGCCAAGGCCGAAGCCGTGGCGTCCGGGCCAGCCCGCGACCTCGACGGGTTGATCCTGGGCGGGGACTCCGTCTTCGTGCTCGACGGGATCGTCTATGGCAAGCCGCACACCGCCGAGCGCGCCAAGGAACGCTGGCTGGCTCAGCGCGGCCACACCGGTTCGCTTTATTCCGGACACTGGCTGATCGAACAGCGCGGCGGCGTGTCGGTTCGGGCCGTTGGCGCTTGGGCGGTGGCCGAGGTCACCTTCGCCGCCGACATCACCGACGGGGAGCTCGACGCCTATATCGCCACCGGCGAGCCGCTCTTCGTGGCGGGGGCGTTCACCATTGACAGCCTGGGAGCCCCGTTCATCAGCGGCATCGTGGGCGACCCGTCCACGGTGGTCGGGTTGTCGCTGCCCACTCTTCGCACGCTGGTGCGTGAGCTCGGCCACGAGTGGACCTCACTCTGGAACCGTGACGCCTGAGCCAGCGGCTGCGGCTGCGGTGGCGGTGGCGGTGAGTGCTGCTGAGCGCACGGCTGCGCGCACCGCTGTGAGCGTTGTGGCGGCTCTTAGCGCGGCTCCCTCAGCGCGGCAGTTGTAGGTATCCGTGGTAGTTCCGGGCATTATTTTGTTGAACTGAACCAAAAGCGCAGGTGAAGCGCGCCCTAAGCTAGATCACTGTGTCTCGCATAACGAAGGTCCTCATCGCCAACCGGGGCGAGATCGCCGTCCGGGTAATTCGGGCTGCCCAAGACAGTGGCATCCTCTCGGTCGCGGTCTACGCCGACCAGGATCGCGATGCCCTGCACGCGCGCCTCGCCGACGAGGCCTACGCCCTCGACGGCACCACCGGTGCCGAAACGTATCTCGTGATCGACAAAATCCTCTCGGTGGCCCGCCGCTCCGGTGCCGACGCCGTGCACCCCGGCTACGGGTTCCTGGCCGAGAACGCCGACTTCGCCCGCGCCGTCATCAATGCCGGCCTGATCTGGATCGGCCCCAGCCCCGAGGCCATCGAGCAGCTCGGCGATAAAGTCTCGGCCCGGCACGTTGCCCAGAAGGTCAACGCACCGCTGGCCCCCGGCACGCTCAACCCGGTGGCGGATGCCGCAGAAGTTCTTGACTTCGTCGACATCCACGGCCTCCCGGTCGCCATCAAGGCGGCCTTCGGCGGCGGCGGACGCGGCCTGAAGGTCGCCCGCACCCGCGACGAGGTTCCCGAGCTCTTCGAGTCGGCGACCCGTGAGGCGATCACCGCTTTCGGGCGCGGCGAGTGTTTCGTCGAGAAATACCTGGATTCCCCCCGACACGTCGAAACCCAGTGCCTGGCGGATGCGCACGGCAACGTCGTGGTCGTCTCGACTCGCGACTGCTCACTGCAGCGTCGCCACCAGAAGCTGGTCGAGGAGGCGCCTGCGCCGTTCCTGACCGAGGCGCAGACCACCGAGCTGTACCGCGCATCGAAGGCCATCCTGCGCGAGGTCAACTATGTCGGCGCCGGAACCTGCGAGTTTTTGATCGGGCAGGACGGCACCGTGTCGTTCCTCGAGGTCAACACGCGCCTGCAGGTGGAGCACCCCGTCTCTGAAGAGATCACCGGCATCGACCTGGTGCGCGAGCAATTCCGCCTCGCCGCCGGCGGCATTCTCGACTACGACGACCCGGTCGCCACCGGTCACTCATTCGAATTCCGCATCAACGGCGAAGACGCCGGCCGAGGCTTCATCCCCTCCCCCGGCCCCATCCACGTCTTCAAGCCGGCCGGCGGCCCCGGCGTGCGCGTCGACAGCGGCGTGCAAGCCGGCGACGTGATCTCTGGCTCATTCGACTCACTGCTGGCGAAACTGATCGTCACCGGTGCCACCCGCGAAGAGGCCCTCGAGCGTTCACGCCGTGCCCTCGACGAGTTCGAGGTCGCCGGCCTGCCGACCGTTCTGCCGTTCCACCGCAAGATCGTGCGCGACCCTGCATTCGCCCCGGCCGACGGCGCGCCGTTCTCGGTGTTCACCCGGTGGATTGAAACCGAATTCGAGAACGACATCGAGCCGTGGAGCGGAACGATGGAAGACGCATCCGGCGCAGAGAAGCGCCACAGTGTCGTCGTCGAGGTCGAAGGCCGCCGCATCGAAGTGACGATGCCCACCCGACTGTTGCCCGGCGCAGCATCGCAGCACACCGCCGGCGTCGCACCGCGCCGTCGTGGCAGCAGCAGTTCGGTGAACACGGCGACCGGCGACGCGGTCAAGGCTCCGATGCAGGCGACCGTTGTGAAGCTGCTCGTGTCCGAGGGCGACGTCGTCGTCAAGGGCGACCTGCTGCTCGTGCTCGAAGCCATGAAGATGGAACAGCCGCTCACCGCTCATAAAGACGGCGTCGTCGGCTCGCTCTCGGCCGAGGTCGGCGCCACAGTCTCGTCGGGTCATCTGCTGCTGACGGTTTTGGACGCGGTCGCCGCGTAACCGACGCTTCACGCGCACGAAAGTGTGGCCGCTCCCGGTTCGGGCAGCGGCCACTTTTTTCTGTCCCCGGATTCGGAAATCGAGACAGTTTCCGGCGCGTCGCACGTCCACAGACGGCGTGTCGCACCACACACCGAATCCGGGGACAGTAAACGGGAAGGCGGATCCCGGTCTCTGGAGCGGCTCGCCGTGCCGAGGCAGGTCGCCGTGCCGAGGCAGGTCGCCGTGCCGAGGCAGGTCGCCGAGGCAGGTCTCCGGGATGGATCGCTGGGGTGGAGCGCCCGGGCGGAGTTCCCGGTTAGACGTGGCCGATGCCGAAGTTCCACGGTGCATAGATCACTGTGGAACCGGTGAAGTCCCGAACAGCGACGGAGTTCGCGTTCGCATACGTATCGTGTGTACGCGGTCCGATTTCTGGTCCGTGTTCGGCCTGGACCACATTGAAATTCTCGGCGCTGAACGGTTCGTCCATCCAACGGGCGAGCCATTCCAGGTCAGCGCCGGGCTGGAAGCCCTGGATCGTCGCGACGGAGACCCCCAATCCCACCATCGGCAGGCTGAACTCCACCTCGAGATTCATGTCCTGCTGGTAGTCGCCCCGCTCGTGGTCGTCACGCAGCGTCACGCCGGGCCAGACGTACTCCGTCGACGGCGACCATTCGATGCCGCCTGGTTTTTCAGCGACGGCCGGAGTGGCGTGCAACACGCCACTCAGCGCCGCAACGAACTCCGCGGCATCGGCATCGTAAGAGAGTTCCTGAATCGTGGTGCCGTCCGCATCGTTGAGATCGAGATTCTCGGGGCGCACGACAATTGATGTGACCGCCGCCAGCGGGTCCACGGTCTGCGGCTCAGGAGTCGCACGGGGCGCGGCGTGCGGCCCGTCAGACGGCGCGCTGCTCGGGCTCCGCGGCGGGGTCGGAATCGGCGCTGCGGCGCATCCCGTCAGCGCAATGGCGCACACGATGAGAGTCGCTAGTGGACGTGTGTATCGCATGTGGAGCCCCCTGTGAACGAATGAGTCGCCTCAGACGTTTTTTAAGGTTACCGCGTTGTATTTTGGACACACCAGAGAGAGCGTCACGTCGATGCGAAGTCGTTACTCGTGACGCCCCAGCGACGGTCCGAGCGGGACGCGGGGCCTACTGCACCACGTGCAGGGCGCGGGCGGCATCCGTGATCGAGCTCGTCAGCGACGGGTAGACCGGGAACGCGCGGGCGACCTCGTCGACCGTGAGCCGGTGCTCGACCGCCAGCGCGAGCGGGAAGATGAGCTCACTGGCCTTCGGCGCGACGATGACGCCGCCGATGACGGCGCCGCTGCCGACACTCGCGAAGAGCTTCACGAAGCCGTCTTTGATGCCCATCATCTTGGCGCGGGGGTTCGAGGCGAGCGGCAGCTTGTAGATTTCGCCGCGGACGAGGCCCTCTTCGATCTGCTTCTGGGTCCAGCCGACGGTGGCGATCTCGGGCTGGGTAAAGATGTTCGCGGCGACGTTGCGCACCTCGATCGGGCTGACCACGTCACCCATCGCATGGAAGACCGCGGTGCGGCCCGACATCGACGCGACGGAGGCCAGCGGCAGGCTGGTCGTGCAGTCACCGGCCGCGTAAATGTTCGGCACCGAGGTGCGGGCGACTCGGTTGACCCGGATGTGCCCGGACTCGTTCAGCTGCACGCCGGCCTCTTCGAGTCCGATGCCTGCCGTGTTCGGGATCGAGCCGACGGCCATCAGACAATGGCTGCCCTCGACGGTGCGGCCATCCGACAGCGTGACGAGCACGCCGGTGGCCGTGCGCACGACGGATTCGGCGCGCGACTTCGCCAGAAGCACCATGCCGTTGCGGATGAAGACGTCTTCGATGAGGGCTGCGGCATCCGCGTCTTCGCCAGGCAGCACCTGATCGCGGCTCGAAATCAGCGTGACCTTCGAGCCGAGCGCGCGGTAGGCCGACGCGAACTCGGCGCCGGTCACCCCCGAGCCGACGACGATGAGGTGTTCGGGCACGGCCTTGAGGTTGTAGAGCTGCGTCCAGGTGAGGATGCGCTCACCGTCGGGCATCGCCGACGCAAGTAGACGCGGGCTCGCGCCGACCGAGACAACGATGGTGTCCGCGTCGATGCGGTCGAAGTCGGTGCCAGAATCACCGGGGGCCGTCGACACGATGACCCCGGACGCGCCGTCGAGACGCCCCTGGCCCTGCACCAGACGCACACCGGCGCGAATCAGGATTGCCTTCATGTCTTCGGACTGCTGGCGGGCGAGGCCGAGCAGTCGCTTGTTGACGGCGGCGAGGTTGATAGCGACGTCCGGGCGGGCTGGTTTTCCGGATTCACCGCGCACGAAGAACTGCACGCCGAGGTCTGTGGCTTCGCGAATCGAGTTCGAGGCTTCGGCCGTGGCGATGAGCGACTTCGACGGCACCACATCGGTGATGACGGCCGAGCCGCCGACTCCGACGCGCTCGATCAGCGTGACCTCGGCCCCTTGCTGGGCGCCGGCCAGAGCGGCTTCGAAACCACCGGGCCCTCCACCGAGTACTGCGATGCGTTGCTTGCGTTCGAACTCGTAGGCCATGCGTCCATTCTCCCGTGCGGACGACCACGGCGCGAATCTCCGACCGGCGCGTGAGCGCATCCGTGCAGCAAAATTGTGCGATTGTCGCAATCCTCTGCTCATATGCGGATTTTCGAGAAATCCTGCCGTATTTTCGGGAGCCAATTAGAGTGGTGGGATGCAAAAAACCGACACCAACCCGCTGGATGCCGTGGGCACCGATCCGTTCGAGGTCGCCGCCGTCGCCGCCCAAGAGATCGCCGCCGCCACGGGAGTTTCCGCCCATGACATCGCCCTGACTTTGGGGAGCGGATGGGCCAAGGCCGCCGATCTGATCGGTGAGACCACCCACACGATTCCCGCACAGGAGATCACCGGGTTCAGCGCCCCCGCGCTGGCCGGACATGCCGGCACCCTCCGCTCGGTGCTGCTGCCGAGCGGTAAGCGTGCGCTTGTGATCGGCGCGCGCACTCACTACTACGAAGGCCACGGCGTGCGCCGGGTCGTGCACAGCGTGCGCACCGCGGCCGCGACCGGCGTGAAGACGATGATTCTCACCAACGGCGCCGGCGGCATTAAAGAGTCCTGGACGCCCGGCACACCCGTGCTGATCAGCGACCACATCAACCTGACGGCCGACTCGCCGCTTGAGGGTGCCACCTTCGTGGACCTGACCGACCTCTACTCCGCGCGTCTGCGCGAGCTGGCCCGCGGGATCGAGCCCACCCTCGACGAGGGTGTGTACTGCCAATTCCGCGGACCGCATTACGAGACGCCGGCCGAAGTGCAGATGGCGAAGACCATCGGCGGTCACATTGTCGGCATGTCCACCGCGCTTGAGGCCATCGCAGCGCGCCAGGCCGGTATGGAGATCCTCGGCATGTCGCTCATCACCAACCTGGCCGCCGGCATCCAGAAGACGCCGCTCAGCCATGGAGAGGTCATCGAGGCCGGTCAGTTGGCCGAGCCCGTGATCAGCGCTCTTCTCGCCAGAATCGTAGCGGCGCTGTGACCGACGCCGGTTTCGAGCGCCCCCGCGGGCGGCACACGGCCGACACCGACTCGGCCCTGCCTCCGGTGATTCGCGCCGAAGACATCGCGACGGTTGCCATCGAATTGCCCCCTCTCACCGGCGCTGCAGCGGCAACGGATGCCGCAGGGTCGGCATCCGACGCGGCCTCCTCGGCGGCCACCGACGCGGCCACCGACTCGGCTACCGACCCGGTGCTCGCCGCGGCCCAGGCCTGGCTCGCTCAGGATCCCGACCCCGAAACCCGCGCCGAGTTGCGTGCACTACTCACGTTCGCGTCGGGCGGGGACACTGCTGCCCTCGCGGATCTGCATAGCCGCTTCGACACTCGCCTGGCGTTCGGTACGGCCGGGTTGCGCGGCGAGATCGCGGCTGGACCCAACCGCATGAACCGCGTGCTCGTCGCCCAGGCCGCCGCCGGGCTCGCCGCCTATCTTCTCGCTCGTGCAGAGCCGGGCACCACGCCATCGGCCGTGATCGGCTATGACGGCCGTAAGAACTCGCAGATCTTCGCGACCGACACCGCCGAGCTGCTCGCCGGTGCCGGTGTGCGCGCCGTGCTGCTGCCGCGTTTGCTGCCGACGCCGGTGCTCGCCTTCGCGGTGCGTCATCTCGACGTCAGCGCCGGCGTAATGGTGACCGCGTCGCATAACCCTCCGAACGACAACGGTTACAAGGTCTACCTCGGCGATGCCAACGAAGGGTCGCAGATCGTCTCGCCCGATGACGGCTTGATCGCCGCCGAGATTCTACGGGTGGCCGAGGAACGCCTGGTCCCCGAACTGCCGCGTTCCGCCTACGAGACCGCGCCCGAGTCGGTCGTTCAGGCCTACATCAGTGCGACCGCCGGCCTGGTGCATGCGCCGCTCGCCCCGGTCAACGCCGTCTACACGGCCATGCACGGCGTGGGCTGGGACACCACACGCCGCGTTCTCGAGGCGGCCGGGTTTGCCCTGCCGACCCTCGTCGACGCGCAGATCGCTCCGGATGCCGCATTCCCCACCGTCGCATTCCCCAATCCCGAAGAACCCGGCGCCATGGATCTGGCGTACCGCACGGCAGATGAGGTCAACGCCGAGCTGATCATCGCGAATGATCCGGATGCCGACCGGCTTGCCATCGCAATTCCTGACCCGACCGCCGAGAACGGCTACCGTCGCCTCAGCGGCAACGAGGTCGGCGCGATTCTCGGTTGGCGGGCGGCCGAGAACGCGGTCGCTTCGGCTGCGGCATCCGGCACCCCGATCGGCACTCTGGCCTGTTCGATCGTGTCGACGCCCGCGCTGCAGGCCGTGGCCGAGGCCTATGGGCTGAACTTCGCCGACACGTTGACCGGCTTCAAATGGGTCTCGCGGGCACCGGGCCTGATTTACGGCTTCGAGGAAGCCCTCGGCTACCTCGTGAACCCGGGCACCGTGCGCGATAAGGACGGAATTTCGGCCGCGCTGGCCTTCCTCTCGCTGGTGAGTGATCTGAAGGCCGAGGGTGTGACGCTCGCGGAGCACCTCAAACGTTTCAGCGCGCGCTTTGGCCACTTCGCGTCAAGCCAGATCTCGGTGCGCGTGACCGACATCTCCGAGATCAGCCGCGTGATGACGCGGCTGCGTCAGAGCCCGCCCGAGGCGGTGGGCGGCATCCGAGTGACGAGCATCGACGATTTGAGCGCCGGCTTCGATGGCTTGCCACCGAGTGACGTGCTGCGCATCCGTCTGGCCGATGGCTCGCGGGTGATGGTGCGCCCGAGCGGCACCGAGCCGAAACTCAAGGTCTACATCGACACGCGCAGCGAGATCGGCAGTGTGCCGGAGCGCACGGCCGCGGCGACCGCTGCGCTGGCCGTGGTCGACGCGGGGATGCGTGAGCTGATCGGCTAAGTCGTGAGAGGGAATTACGAGGTCGCGACACGCTCCACCAGCGAACAACCGTTGATCGAGCGTGTCCATATCCGGTGACCGCTCACGAGAATGGCCCCCGAAGCCGCGACACGCTCCACCAGCGAACAACCGTTGATCGAGCGTGTCGAGATCCGGCCGCGGCGCTCAGCGGCGCTCAGCCGAGGGCGATTTCCAGTTTGGCCGTGAGTTCGTCCAGGTCGAAGTAGTTGTTGATCACGATGACGTCGGAGTTTGTCTTGCCGATCGCGTCGACGAGTTCCGACGAGGTCAAGATGACCTGGGCGTCGGCGGCGACCTCACGTACGTTGCCGACATCCGTTGCGACGACCTCGGCCTCGATCTCGAGCCGTTGCAGCGCCCGCTCGGCGTTAACCTTCAGAATGGCGGATGTTCCGATGCCCGCCCCACAGAGCGCGACGACCTTCATACGTCTGCCGGGTCGCCGGTGCCAGCCGCGTCGTCGTCACTCGCGATGCCGGTCGTGCCCAGCAAACGGCAGACCTCGTCGGGCGTCGTTGCCGCAGCAATCGCCGGAATCACCGTGGGGTCGTTAAAGACGTTGGCCAGCTTCGCGACGAATTGCACGTGCTCATCGGGGCTGGTGACGCAGAGCGCGACAATGACGCTCACGGGGTCATTGTGCGGGTGGCCGAAGGCGACGGGTTCTGCCAACGTCACGATGCTGAGCCCCTCGTGCAGCACGTCGGGGCCCGGTCGAGCGTGCGCCAGTGCGAGTCCCGGCGCGATCACGATGTAGGCACCGAACTCATCGATCACGCCGATCATGCGCGAGGTGTAGTCCGGTGTCGTCGCCCCCGAACGCGCGAGCACGTCACCGGCTGCCGTGACGGCGGAACGCCAGTCGGTGACATGCACCCCGATCGCAATGGAGGAGTGCGGCAGTGGCGGCATCGGCATAAGAACTCTCAGTTTCTGCGTCAGTCGCGTGGGGTGCGCGGCTCACGATGTGGGTGGGGATTAGGCCTGTGCGAATCCGGCGATGATGGCGTCGGTGAGCGCTTCGCGGTCTTCCAACGGCAGGAAGCACGCCGCAGCAGCGTTGAGCTGGAACACCTCAAGATCGTCGGCGTCATAGCCGAACGCATCAGTGAGTAGCGCCAATTCACGGGTCAAAGTTGTCTTGCTCATCAACCGGTTGTCGGTGTTGACCGTCACACGAAAGCCGAGCTGGTAGAGCAGATCGAACGGGTGGTCGATCATCTCATCCCCCCACGCGGAGATCGCGCCGGTCTGCAGGTTCGACGACGGGCTGAGTTCGAGGGCGATCTCACGGTCGCGCACCCACTGGGCAACGGGCCCGAGTGTGACAAAGGTGTTCTCCCCATCCACACGCTCAATCGTCACGTCTTCAGCCAGGCGCACTCCATGGCCCAAACGCAGAGCTCGGCCATCGAACAAGGCCCCACGGATGCTGTCGAGCCCGTCGGCTTCCCCGGCATGAACCGTCACCGGCAGGAATTCCTGGGCGAGATAGTCGAATGCCGCACGCTGATTGCGGGCAGGGAAGCCCAGCTCTGCACCCGCGATGTCAAAGCCGACAACCCCATTGCCGCGGTGGCGCACGGCGAGCTCAGCGACCTCCAGGCCGCGGTCGGCGTGCCGCATTGCGGTGATGAGTTGGCCGATACGAATGTGTGAACCCTCGCCGGCGACGCTCTCGATTCCCGCTTCGATGCCCTCCTGCACGGCCTCGACGGCTTCGTCAAGCGTGAGCCCGCGCGCCAGATGCTGCTCAGGAGCCCAGCGCACTTCGCCGTAGATCACGCCGTCCGCGGCGAGGTCCTCGACGAAATCGCGGGCGACTCGAGTGAGTCCCTCACGAGTCTGCATGACTCCGGTCGTGAATTCGAAGGTCTTCAGGTAGTCGACGAGCGAACCGGAGTCCGCCTGCTTCGCGAACCAGGTGCCGAGCTCCGCGGCATCCGTGGTGGGCAGATCGAGTCCGATCGAGTCGGCCAACTCGATCATGGTCGCCGGGCGAAGTCCGCCATCGAGGTGGTCATGCAACGAGACCTTGGGCAGGTCGTTGATACTCGTCGTGGTGCCGGGGAGCAGGTAACGCGATGGTGTGGTGTTCACTCGTCTAATCTACCGGCGCGACGGCTGGGAGTCTCCCTGTTTCGCACGAGCTCTCCTCCGACTGCGGAAGCCATCGCTTAGCTCAGCGAGCCCCGCGACCTCGCCTTCGTTAACGCACTGTCGCTCCGCGGATGCCGTCCTCTCGCCGGCACCGCGCCATGTGCCCTCGCGAAATGCCCCAGATCGCCCCACGAAGCGGGTTCACGGGGTGATCTGAGGCAATTCGCGACGGATAGGCGGGACCTACGGCAGCCAGCCACGCGAGCGCAGCGCGCGGTCGAGGTCGGCCAGAGCCGTCGCCACCCGCGTGGACTTCAACACTCGAATATGGATCCAGCCTTCTTCGGCGATATGGGCCAGCCGCTCCACATCGCGCGCGTATTGGGCCGAGTCAGTGCGATGCTGCTCACCGTCATATTCGACGAGAACCTTGTATTTCGGATACATCAGGTCGCCGCGCACTCTTTTACGTCCCGGCTTCATCGGAATTTCGAGGTTCGTTTCGGGTTCGGGCAACCCGGCGCGCACGATCAGCAACCTCAGCCAGGTCTCGCGCGGCGACTCCACACGCTCCCGGATCAGCTCGAATGCGGCGCGCAACTTCTTCGCCCCGCGATTTCCTGCTGAGGCGATGACAGCGGATGCAACCTGCTGACGTGTCGCAAGCGGGCTGCGGTAGCCGAGAAGACGGTCTCCCGCCGCGACAAGGTCATCGAGGCTGAGCACGGTGGCGAGTTCACACCAGACCTGTGCGGCAGCCACGACCCGGACCCCCTTGATCCAGGTGACGTCGGGCCACCGATCGAGCGTGTGTCCAACGACTCCGGCTCCGCGTGGAGCCCGCCCGGGCTTCACCGCCGTGACATGCAGCACATCGGTCTGCGCGAACCGAGGAAGGGGCATCTCGTGCAAACGAGCTGCCGTGACGTGGCTGAAGAGCTGGTCCTGCGGCATCCGTGTGGCCCATGCGCGGCAGCGGTCGCCCAGATCAGTCAGGCTGCCGGCGGGCGCGCGAACGCCGTAAAACGGCCGCTCGAGGTCTCCTGAGAGGAGACGTTTCGGTGTGACGCCGAGCGCACGGGCTTCCAGACACGTGAATGGCCTCGCGGTCAGGTCCCGAGGAAGCTGCGAGCGTCGATGCATCCAGACAGGGTGCCAGGCATTCGCCTCGGGCCGCTCGGGTTGTGCACAGGCGTCGGCTCCTCCTGCCGCACCCCGTCCGCTCGTCGTCCCGCGGCTGCGCACCGCGCACCGCGAGATACCCCGAATCGCCCCGTGCGGCGTGCCCATGGGGCGATCTGCGGCAACTCAAGGGAATACGGATGCGGCAACTCACGTCCTGCGGCGGTGGAGGAGGCTGCGGCATCCCGTGCCACGGAGGCTCGGGAAACTAGTCCCCCGAGAGCTCCGGCATCCCGGCCCCCAACTCGCGCACCGTCTCGGCGAGCAACGCACTCACCCGCGGGGCGTCGTTCCCGCCGTAACTCGTGGTCACGCAGGGTACCGTGAGCGCGGCAACGGCCGTGCCGTCGGGGCCGAAGACCGGATGCACCAGATCGAGAATCCCGGCCTGCGCCGCATCGACCTCCTCGAGAAAGCCCTGCTCTCGGGCACGCCTCAGCCGTGCTTCCAGGGCCGCGAGCCCGGACCGCTCGAGGCCCCGCGCGGCCAACTCGTCGAGTACGAAACGACGAGTATCGGGCGCTGCGAACGCGAGAAGAACCGCGCCACTCGTCGTGGCCGCGATCTCGAACGCCGCGCCGACACGCACCCGAAAGCCGAAGTCGCCCGGGCTCTCGACCTGTGCGACAACGCGTACGTTCGCTCCATCGAGCACCGAGAGGTTGCAGGACTGCCGCGTTTCGCTGGCCAACCGCTGCATCGCACCCAGCGAACGCTGCACCAGGCCACGCAGCGGCGGATGCTGGTTGGCGAGTTCGAGCATCCGTGTCGCCAGAAAATAGAGTCCGGACACGCGGTCGCGCAGAATGTAACCGCGGCGCTCGAGCGTTTGGAGCACGCGGAAGATCTCGCCGACGCTGCGGCCAATGTCCTGCGCGATCTGTGCCTGGGTGAGGCCGTCGGAGCGGGAAGCCAGCAGCTCGACGATATCGAGCGCTTTATCGAGAGCGGGGACGGCGTAGCTGGTCACGGCGGCTAGCGGGACGCGTCAAGCGCAGCGAGGAACCGCGTGGCGATCGTGCGCTCGATGTCATGCGGCACCGGCTGGGCGCCGGGCAGCAGCGTCTCGGGCGCGGTGACGACGCGTTCGAGCGAGAGAACCTGCAGCAGAAAGCCCAGATCCATCGACTCGAGCGAGTTTCCCTTGGGAGCAGGCCCGGCGAGGTTGACCATGCGACCGCCGGCGAGCAGTACGACGTGGCGACCATCGGCGAACTCGATGCGCTCGATAGCGTCGGCGACGGTGACCACCGAGGCGGCCTGCTCCCGCAGCGCCGGCACATCGATCTCGGTGGGGAAATGCCCACTGTTGGCGAGCACGACGCCGTCACGCAACAGCGGGAAGACGTCGGCGCTGATGACGTCGGGACGGCCGGTGGCGGTGATGATGACATCGGCCCAGGTGGCCAACTCTGTCGCCGAACCAACCCGGTAGCCGTCGAGGGCGGCCTCGAACGCCTTGAGCACATCGACCTCGACGATGGCGACCTGACCGCCGAACGCACGCAGATACTGCGCGATCCCCCGCCCACACCAGCCGTACCCCACGACGATGAAATGTCGGCCCGGCACCATCAGGTTTGTGATGCGCATGAAACTCTCCACGACCGATTGGCCGACGGCGTGCCGGTTTTCGCCGATGGCTTTGAGCAGGCTGTCGTTGATCACGATCACCGGGAACGGCACAGCACCGGCCAACTCGGTGCGGAGCCTCGCGCCGCCCGATGTCGTCTCTTCGGTTCCTCCGGTGACGGATGCCGTGCGGCCACGCGCCACCAGGCCTGCGGCCAGGTCACCGCCGTTGTCGAGCACGATGTCGGGCTCGGCGTCCAGCACCGACTGCACGTTGCGCAGGTGCTGCTCGAAGCTGTCGGACCGCGCGCCGAAGACCGTCATTCCGGTGGAGCGCAGCACCGCAACGATGTCGTCCTGCGTCGAGCCGTGGTTGCCGGTTGCGATGATCTCGGCCCCGCCCGCCTGCAGCGCTTCAAGCAGCACCGCGGTCTTCGGTTCGAGGTGCAGCGACATGCCGATGCGCCGACCCTCAAACGGTCGGCTGACGGCAAATTCGGCGCGTGCCTGCGCGAGCAGAGGCATGCGAGAACGGATCCACTCGATGCGGGCGCGGCCCGCAGAAACTCTCTCATCCATTTTCAGAACTTTACACATATGAATGTCACTTTCATATAGGTTTCATCTATGGCAACAAAAATCATCCTCGACTGCGACCCTGGCCACGACGACGCGATTGCTCTGCTGCTCGCTCACGGTAGCCCCGAGATCGACCTGGTGGCTGTCACGACGGTCATGGGCAATCAGACTCTCGACAAGGTCACCCGCAACGCCCTGTCGGTGGCTCGTGTGGCCGGCATCACCGGTGTGCCGTTTGCCGCCGGATGCGCCCGCCCGCTCGTGCGCGAGATCGAGACGGCGCCGTCGATCCACGGCGAAAGTGGCCTTGACGGCCCGGTGCTGCCCGAGCCGACCCTCGAGCTTGACCCTCGCCACGCGGTCGACCTCATCATTGACACGATCATGGGCAACGAACCGGGCACGATCACCCTCATTCCCACGGGGGCGCTGACCAACATTGCTCTGGCCGTGCGCAAGGAGCCGCGCATCGTCGACCGGGTCAAGGAGATCGTGCTGATGGGCGGCGGATACAACATCGGCAACTGGTCGGCCACGGCCGAGTTCAACATGGTGATCGACCCCGAAGCCGCGCACATCGTCTTCAACGAGACGTGGCCACTCACCATGGTCGGCATCGATCTCACCCACCAGGCGCTCGCGACCCCCGACGTCGTGGCGAGCATCGCCGCCCTCGGCACCGGCCCGGCACGCTTCGTCGGCGAGTTGCTCGACTTCTTCGGCGAGACCTACAAGGATCAGCAGGGCTTCGACTACCCGCCCGTGCATGACCCGTGTGCCGTTGCGTTCGTGATCGACCGCAGCGTGATGACCGTGCGTCGTGCCCCGCTCGACGTCGAGCTCACCGGAACGCTCACCCTCGGCATGACGGTGGCCGACTTCCGCTCCCCTGCGCCCGTCGACTGCACCACGCAGGTGGCGATTGACCTCGACCACGCCAAGTTCTGGGCGCTCATCGTCGATGCGCTCGAACGCATCGGCGACCCGGAGTAACCTGCCGAATCGGAAGAGCCCGCCGAAATCGCACACGAATTGCCGCAGATGGCCCCTTGGAAGCGTTCCAAGGGGCCATTTGTGGCATCTCGCGAAGTTCTAGCAGGGCTTAGGCGATGCGCTCCGCGATCAGCGGGCCGCCATCCTGCACAGGCTCCCCCGGGTCACCGATGCGCCAGGCACCCTCGATCGCCTCGAGCGCACGCGCGAAGCGCTCTGGCTCGTCGGCGCTGAGGGTGAACAGCGGCATGCCGGCCTTCACCACATCTCCGGGCTTCGCGTGCAGATCGATGCCGGCGGCATGCTGCACCGGATCCTGCTTGCGCGCTCGCCCGGCACCCAAGCGCCAGGCGCCGATTCCGAACGGCAGCGCCTGCTGCTCGACGAGCACGCCATCACGGTCGGCCACAACCGTGTGGGTCTCCTTCGCGACGGGCAGTGCGGCATCCGGGTCGCCACCCTGCGCACGAATCACAGCCCGCCATTTGTCCATGGCTCGGCCGTCATGCAGTGCCGCCGCGACATCCACATCGACGATTCCCACGACCGCCAGCATCTCGGTCGCGAGTGCGACAGTGAGCTCGACGACATCGGCGGGACCGCCACCGGCGAGCACCTCGACCGATTCGCGCACCTCGTTGGCATTGCCGATGGCCAGGCCAAGCGGCACATTCATGTTGGTGAGCAGAGCGGATGTCGCCACCCCGGCATCCTGACCGAGCTCCACCATGGTGCGAGCCAGCTCACGCGACTTCGCGATGTCTTTCAGGAAGGCGCCCGAGCCGAACTTCACGTCGAGCACGAGCGCGCCCGTTCCCTCGGCGATCTTCTTCGACATGATCGACGAGGCGATCAGCGGGATGGCCTCGACGGTTCCGGTGATGTCCCGCAGCGAGTACAGCTTGCCGTCGGCCGGCGCCAGACCGCTGCCCGCGGCGCAAACGACACCGCCCACGTCACGGAGCTGGGCGAACATCTCGTCGTTCGTCAGGTTTGCCCGCCAGCCGGGGATCGACTCGAGCTTGTCGAGAGTGCCGCCGGTGTGCCCGAGGCCTCGACCCGACAGCTGCGGCACGGCCGCACCGAAGACCGCCACGAGCGGCATCAGGGGAAGGGTGATCTTGTCGCCCACGCCACCGGTGGAGTGCTTGTCGGTCGTCGGCTTGCCGAGCCCGGTGAAGCTCATGCGCTCGCCACTGTGCAGCATGGCCATCGTCAGGTCGCGGATCTCGGTGCGCGTCATCCCGTTCAGGAAGATGGCCATCGTCATGGCAGCCATCTGCTCATCGCCCACGTAGCCGCGAGTGAAAGCGTCGACCAACCAGTTGATCTGAGCGGTGCTGAGCACCCCGCGATCTCGCTTGATGTGGATCAGATCGACGGTGTCAAACGCCTCAATAACATGCCCTGACTCACTCACAATGCCTCCTCCGCGAATTCGACGAGTGTTCGCGGCCCGAAGGCATCCGGCAGCACTTCATCGATCGTCTTCACACCCGACACGGTCTGCAGAAGCATTCCCGGTGCCGAGTGTTCGTACAGCAGCTGCCGGCAACGCCCGCACGGCATGAGGGCGTTGCCCTTACCGTCGACACAGGTGAACGCCACAAGGTGGCCGCCCCCGGTCATGTGCAACGACGAGACGAGCGCGCATTCGGCACACAGCGTGAGCCCGTACGACGCGTTCTCGACGTTGCATCCGCTGATCACCCGGCCGTCGCTGACCAATGCAGCGACGCCGACCGGAAACTTCGAGTATGGCACGTACGCCCGCGCCATCGCCTCGAGAGCAACGACCTTGAGGGCGTCCCAATCGATCTCGACGGATGCCGGCGGCTGAGCAGTCGATTCGGGCGTCATTTGATGTACGCCTTTCCGTCTGCGGCTGGAGCCCTCGACTTTCCGACGAAGCCGGCCACAGCCAGGATCGTGATGACGTAGGGCAGCATCAGCATGAACTCGCTGGGCACCGGCGATCCGATGATGCCGAGCACGTTCTGCAGGTTCGTCGCAAAGCCGAACAACAGCGCCGCGAGGGTGGCCTTAATCGGATCCCACTGGCCGAAGATCACGGCGGCAAGCGCGATGAATCCGGCGCCGGCCGTCATCTCCTTATTGAAGGCACCGACCGAGCCCAGCGTGAAGTAGGCGCCACCGAGACCGGCGACGGCTCCCGCGAGCGAGACGTTCCAGAACCGGGTCCGAGCCACGTTGATGCCGACGGTGTCTGCCGCCTTCGGGTGCTCACCGACGGCGCGAACCCGCAGGCCCCAGCGGGTGCGGTACAGGGCGAACCAGATGACCGCGACCGTGACATACATGATGTAAATGATGATCGTCTGCTGGAAGAGGAGCGGTCCGATGATCGGAATCTCGCTCAGCAGCGGAATATTGATCGGCTTGAATCGCGGCGGAGAGTTCAGCATCTGAGGATTCGACGTCATGACGGTCGAATAGAGGAAGCTGGTCAGGCCCGTCACCAGAACGTTCAACACCACACCGACGATGATCTGGTCGACGAGATACTTGATGGCGAACGCTGCGAGCACGAACGAAACGAGCATTCCCGCGATCATGGCACCGACCAAGCCGGCGAACGGGTTGCGTGTAATGCTGGCCACGAGAGCCGAGACGAAGGCGCCGGCCAGCATCTGACCTTCAATGGCGATGTTGACCACACCGGAGCGTTCCGAGATCACACCGCCCATCGCACCGAAAATGAGCGGGGCGCTCAGCGCCACGGTTCCCAGAAGCAGACCGTAGACCGGAATGGATGCTCCGGCACCGGCCCAGGTGAGGAACGCGACGAGGAAGGCGAACCCGAAGATGGCCACCAGCCAGAGCGGAACCTTGCGTCGGGCCCGCACCAGGAACACCGACACGACGGTGATACCGGCGAGCAGGATCGTGAGGAGGACGCAGGTGGCGACGGTGGGAAGGTCAATCGGCGCCAGCTGAATTGCGTTCTTGTCTTCGGTGAGCCGGAACTGACTCGTTCCGGTACGCCCGTTCAGCACGAAGAGAACGAAGGCGAGCACCGTGATCACGGCGAACGAGACAGGCGCTTTCCAGCTTGTGATGACGGTCGTTTCCAGAGCGTCAGTGGCCGCTTCAGGCGCGGAGTGGTGTGTCACTGTCGTCATTTCGAAACCTCAACCTTCTGACGAGCGAGCGAGGATTTCGGAAAGACCCCGGGAGTCGGGAGCCGGAAGACCGCCCGCACCAGCGGCGGCGCGGCGATGAACAGCACGATCATCGACTGAACGACGAGCACGATGTCGATCGGGATGCCCTCAGCCGCCTGCATGGCGAAACCGCCAGCCTTGAGCGCGCCGAACAGAATGGCGGCCCAGAATGTGCCCCACGGGCGCGAGCGTCCGAGCAGAGCAACGGTGATGGCATCGAAACCGATACCTGCGTCAATACCCGAGCTGAACCCGGTCGTGACGGTGCCCAGAATCTGAGCGACACCGGCCAGTCCGACGAGGGCGCCGGAGATGACCATGGCCCAGACGTAAATGCTTCCGACGTTGATGCCGGCTACCTTCGCGGCATCCGGGTTCTCACCGACGGCACGGAACTTGAAGCCGAGGCTCGAGCGCGACAGCAGCCACCACACCACGATCACGGCAACGATGGCGAAGATGAAGCCGAGGTTCAGCGGGTAGTTCGGGCCGAACAGGTGCGGGAAGATCGCGGTCTCTTTCATGGCCGGCGACTTCGGGTTGTTCGAGCCCGGAGCCTGCAGTGCGCCGGGGGTGCGCAACAGGTACGAAATCAGGTAGTACGCGATGAAGTTCAGCATGATCGTCGTGATGACCTCGTGCGCGCCGGTGCGCGCCTTGAGCAGGCCGACGATCGCCGCCCAGAGCGCGCCACCCACCATGCCGCCGATGACGGCAACGATCATGTGGATGCCAAAGGGAAGGTCGAACGAGAATCCGATCCAGCCCGCGATCCCAATGGCGATGAGCATCTGACCGCGGCCACCGATGTTGAACATGCCCGCACGGAACCCGAGCGCAATACCCAGCCCGGCCATAATCAGCGGGGTGGCGAAGTTCAGGGTCGCCGTGAGCGGTTTGATCGCATCAACGAAGTCAGGCTTACGGAAGTTGTAGATCGCGCCCTGGAACAGTGAGCTGTAGGCGCCCGAAACCGACTGCCAGACGGCACTGAGCATGTCGCCGGGCCGGGAGAAGAAGTATCCCGCGGTCTTTTGCACGGTTTCGTCGGTCAGAGCGATCAGCACCGCGCCGACGATCATGGCGAGAACGACGGAGAGGATCGAGATCATCACCGAACCGCCCATGATCTCGTTGGCGGCGACACGCCAGCGCGAGGGTGTCTGGGTCGTCGGGTTTCCCTCGACGGGAGGAGGCGTGGGCCTCAGAGGGGTGTGCACGTCAGTCATGCTGCTTCTCCTGCAAAATTGGGGTGTTCTCCGGCCATCATCAGACCGAGTACGTCACGAGAGGTGTCGCCGGGAACAATGCCCACGATCCCTCCGCGATACATCACGGCGATACGATCGGCCAGGGCGCTGACCTCGTCGAGTTCGGTCGAGACGACGATCACTGCGACGCCGGCGTCACGGGCCGCGATGATCTGCCCGTGCACGAACTCGATTGATCCGACGTCGAGGCCACGAGTGGGCTGAGCGGCGACGAACAAACGCAGGTCGCGGCTGAGCTCGCGGGCCAGCACGACCTTCTGCTGGTTTCCTCCGGAAAGGCGTCCCACGGGCGTGGAGATGCCCTGGGCTCGCACGTCGAATTCCTTGACCTTCTCTTCGGCAAACTCGGCCAGGAAGCCCAGTTGGAGGTTGCCGAACTTCACGAACGGTTCGCTGCTCGACCGGTCGAGCATGAGGTTTTCGGCGATGGTGAACTCCGCCACAAGACCGTCTTGGTTGCGGTCTTCCGGAACAAAACCGACTCCGGCGTCGAGAACGTGGCGCACGCTGCGCTTGCGCAGTGACGTGCCGGCCAGCTTGATCTCACCGGTGACCCGGTGTTGGAGTCCCATAATCGCCTCGGTGAGTTCGGTCTGGCCGTTGCCTTGAACTCCGGCGATAGCGAGGACTTCTCCCGCGCGTACTTCGAATGAAACCCGGTTGACGACCAGCTGGCCGATGTGGTCGATGACCGACAGGTCTGTGACGACGAGAGCTGGGTCACCCGGTCTGGCCGGAGCCTTGTCGATCACCAAGTCGACGGCGCGGCCGACCATGAGTGAGGCCAGCTCTTCGTTGGTCGCGGTCGGCTCGGCTTCGCCGACGACCTTGCCCAGACGGATGACAGTGATCCGGTCTGCGACCTCCCGCACCTCCCGCAATTTGTGCGTGATGAAGACGATCGCGGTGCCGGCCTCTTTGAGCTGCTTCATGATGGCCATGAGCTCATCGGTCTCTTGCGGCGTCAGAACGGCGGTCGGCTCGTCGAAAACGAGAACCTTGGCGTTCTGCGAGAGCGCCTTGATGATCTCGACGCGCTGCTGCACGCCGACGGGCAGATCTTCGATCAGAGCATCGGGATCGAGGTCGAAACCGAAGCGGTCCGACAACTCGCGCACCTTCTTGCGCGTGGCGGCCATGTTCAGGCGCCCACCGAATCCGGTTTCTTCGTGCCCGAGCATGACGTTTTCAGCAACCGTGAACACCGGGATCAACATGAAATGCTGGTGCACCATGCCAATTCCGGCTGCCATCGCATCACCGGGACCTTCGAAGTGTTGCACGACGTCGTCGAGCAGAATGTCGCCCTCCTCGGCCTGGTACAGGCCGTAGAGCACGTTCATCAGAGTCGACTTGCCTGCGCCGTTCTCGCCGAGCAAGCAGTGGATCTCGCCCGGTTCGACCGTGAGGTCAATATGGTCATTGGCAACGAGCGAACCGAATCGTTTCGTGATGCCGCGAAGTTCAAGCTTCATGGGGTGTCAATCTACCTTCCGACGCGCTCATCGATGAGGCGCACAGATGAAAAAGTAAAACAAAGAAAATTGGAACAGGTGAAACGACAAACGCGAGCGTGGCTCTGTCGACAAAGCCGTTAATAAATGCAGGGGGGCCAGCACGTGACTGCGCTGGCCCCCCGGCTGAGTGTGCTGCGGAGTGTTACTTCGGCGAGGACGGCGACTCGACGGTGATCGTGCCGGCGATGATGTCCGCCTTGATCTTGTCGAGTTCACCCTGCAGTGCCGGGTCGACCTTGGAATCAAAGTCGTGGAACGGCGCGATACCGACGCCGTCGTTGGCGAGGGTGCCAACGAACGGGGTGCTGTTGAACTTGCCGGCGGCTGCATCAACCGTGACCGACTCCACGCCGGGCTTCATGCCCTTCATGATCGAGGTCAGGAAGAGATCCTTGTTCTGGGCGTCCGTCTCGAACAGGTCGGCGTCCACACCGATCATCGAGATGGGCTTACCCGAGTCACGGATGGCCTCAGCGGCGCTCAGGAAGATCGGGCCACCACAGGCAAGGATGACGTCGGCGTTCTGGTCGATCAGGCCCTGTGCAGCCTGCTTCGACTCGGTTCCGGCCTGGAAGCTGCCGGTGAAGACACCGTTCTGGCTCTTGACATCCCAGCCGATGACCTTGACGTCTTTGCCCTTCGCCTGGTTGAAGTACGCGACGCCATCGGCGAAGCCGTCCATGAAGATGGTGACGGGCGGGATCTGCATGCCACCGTACGTGCCGACGACTCCGGTCTTGGAGTAGCTCGCCGATGCGTAGCCGGCCAGGAAGGCCGCCTGAGCGGTGTCGAAGACGATGGGCTTGACGTTGTCGGAAACGATCGAGTTGTCATCGATGATTGCGAAGTTGGTCTTCGGGTTCGCTGCAGCGGCTTCCTTGGTTGCTGCGGCGAGGTTGAAGCCGACCGTCACGATCAGGTTGCAGTTCTGGTCGACCAGGTTGCTGATGTTCGGTGCGAAGTCAGCGTCGGAGTTCGACTGCACAGAAACGGGCTTCACGCCGAGCGTGTCGGCCGCGGCGGTCAGGCCCTCCAAGCCGAGCTGGTTGAACGACTTATCGTCGAATCCACCGGAGTCCGACACCATGCAGGGAACGAAATCGCTCGCGACGGGTGCGCCGGAGGCGTTGCCGCTGTCACTCGGTGCCGAAGCGCAGCCGGCGAACAACGCGGCGACACCCAGCGCGGCGAGACCGCTCAGGGCTGTCTTACGGGTAGTGATCTTCAAAACTGACCTCCAAGAAAATGCATCCCAGCGTCGTCGCCGGGGGCTGTGTTGCTACAGATTAGCGAACAATTCTGTGCTCAAACGAGCAAATGTGTTGCGTCACGATAACGGTTAGGCGCGCGAAATCGTTATCAGCCGGAGTTAGCGCGGGCTGCTGGGGCTCTCCACGGTGATAATCCCACCGATAATCGCCGCTCGAATTTGGTCCAGTTCTGCACCAAGCTCGGCAGACACCGACCCGGTCAGATCGTGGAACGGGGCGATGTCCACTCCCCCGTTTTCCAGCGTGCCGACGAAAGGCGTGTTGTCGAAGGAGCCCGCGAGATCATCGCCCACGATGCGCACAACGGCATCCTGGGTGTTCTTCAGCACACTCGTCAGCAGAATCGGACGGTACTCGGCGGGAAGAGTCTCGTAGCCGTCGTTATCAACCCAGATGATCGACACCCCGGTCGCTTCGATGGCCGCGGCAGCCGCGCCCTCGCCCACCTGGCCGGCAACCGGCAAAATGACGTCCGCGCCCTGGTCGATGAGACCCTTGGCCAGGTTCTTGCCCTTGGTGACGTCTTCGAAGTCGCCCGTGAAGGAACCGTCCTGGGCCTCTTTGTTCCAGCCCAGCACGGCGACGTTCGTGCCGTGCATCTCGTTGTATTTCGCGACACCGTCGACGAAACCGTCCATGAAGAGCGTGACAGGCGGCTGGTTGCCGCCGCCGAACGTGGCGACCTTTCCGGTCTTGCTCACCCCGGCTGCGAGATAGCCGGCCAGGTAGGAGGCCTGAGCCGTGTCGAACACGATCGGCTTGATGTTCTCGCCCTCAACGGTCTCATCGACGATCGAGAAGTGCACCTTCGGATGCGCCGTGGCCTGGGCCAGCGTGGCATCCGCGAGTTCCCAGCCGACAGTGAGGATGAATCCACAGCCGGTGTCGACGGCTTGGGCCACGTTCGGGGCCAAATCGGTCTCCGACGTCGACACGATGGCCTTGGTGTCGATCCCCAGCGTGTCGGCTGCCTGCTGCAAACCCTCCCAGCTGGACTGGTTGAACGATCTGTCCTCCAGTCCCCCCGAGTTCGTCACCATGCGTGCGCAATAGGCCTTCTCAGCACCGGACCCGGCGTCGGCGCCTGTCGGAGTGCTCTCCGGCGCCGGCGCACAGCCGACGAACACGACAGTCGAGGCCAGCGCAAGCGCGGCTGAGAATACGAAACGACGACGAGGCATTGTGATTCCTTGGAGAGAGGTGAGAACAGTCAGGAAGGGATACGAGCAGTCAGGAAGAACTCATGATCGAGAGATTAGAGCACGTCGGTCGATCCGGACAGCTTGAGCGCGTCGACCACGGCCTTCACGCGCTGCGCATTCGCGCTCGTTGTCACGAGCAGCGCGTCCGGCGTGTCGACGACGACGATGTCTTCGACGCCGATCAACGCGATCATCCGTTTCGTGTGGCTCACGACGATGCCGCTCGACGAGTCAGCCAGAACGCGCGCGCCCTCGCCCAGAATGGCCAGGTCTCGCTTACGCCCGCCCGAATGGATCTTGGCGATCGAGGCGAAGTCCCCCACGTCATCCCAATCGAATTGGCCGGGAACCACGGCGAGTTTGCCGGCTGCGGCTGCGGGCTCGGCCACCGTGTAGTCGATGGCGATCTTCTTCAAATTCGGCCAGACCCGATCGACGACGATTCCACGCTCCGGCGTGTCCCAGGCGTCGGCCAGTTCGAGCAGCCCCGCCAGAAGTGTGGGTTCGCTCGCGCCGATCTCTTCGAGAAGCCGGTCGGCCCGTGCGATGAACATTCCGGCGTTCCAGAGGTACTGCCCGCTCGAGACATACATTTTCGCTGTCGCCAGGTCGGGCTTTTCCACAAACGACTCGACGGCCAGCGCGCTGGGGGCACCTTCAATCGTGAGCGCCTCACCCGTTTTGATGTAGCCGAACCCGATCGCGGGTTCGGTGGGGCGGATGCCGAGGGTGACGATCTGCCCGGAATCTGCCGCGGCGACGGCCTGACGCACCGCATCGCGAAACACCGTCGAGTTCTTGATCACATGATCAGCCGCGAAGGAGCCGATGATCACGCCGGGTTCCCTCTTATTCAGGATCGCGGCAGCCAGGCCGATGGCTGCGGTGGACTCACGCGGCTCGCTCTCGAGAACGACGTTGGCGTCGGCGAGCTCGGGGAGTTGCGCCTCGACCGCCGCACGGTGGGCGCGACCGGTGACCACCATGATGCGCTGCTCCCCGGCCAGCGGGGCGAGGCGGTCCCAGGTGTCCCGCAACAGCGTGTGGCCCGATCCGGTCAGATCGTGCAGAAATTTCGGGGCATCCGCGCGCGACAACGGCCACAGCCGGGATCCGATCCCGCCCGCGGGGATGACTGCATAAAAGCGACTGAGAGCATCAGTGGAGTGAGGCATCCGCCCAGACTACCCGGCGTCCCTCGCTAGTTAGGCATACCTAACCAGAAAATGGTCACCGTCGGGAACTAGACTGGCCCCACGTGCTCGGTGAGCACCTGAGGCCCCCCAATTTCGTCGGGCCGCCGACTATTCAGCCAGGGAGGGTAGTTCATGCCACAGCAACCGGCAGGAACCCTGACATCTCAGCAAAAGACAACGTCGCGTCGCCCGGCCGGCACCCTGTATCGGGGCCGACAAGGAATGTGGTCGTGGGTTCTGCACCGCATCACCGGCGTTGCCATCTTCTTCTTCTTGCTGGTCCACATACTCGACACCGCACTCGTGCGTGTCAGTCCTGAGGCGTACAACGCGGTGATCGGCACCTATCAAACCCCGATCATGGGCCTCGGCGAGGTCGCCCTCGTCGGCGCCATCGTGTTCCACGCGTTCAACGGGCTGCGCATCATCCTGATCGACTTCTGGAATGCGAAGCACTCGACGCTTCTGTTCTACATCGTCATCGCCCTCTGGGTGATCACGATGGCAGGCTTCGTTCCCCGCCACCTGATTAACGTCTTCAGCCACTAGGAGGGGAAGAACAATGTCAAACACCATCGAAGCCCCCCGCAGCCCCTACACCCGTACCCCGCGCAGCTCCGGCACGCGCGGCGTCAATTGGGAAAAGTGGGGCTGGATCTACATGCGCGTCTCCGGCGTCGTATTGGTCGTGCTGATCTTCGGTCACCTCTTCGTCAACCTCATGGTCGGCACGGGCGTGAGCGCACTTGACTTCGCCTTCGTCGGAGGCAAATGGTCTGACCCGTTCTGGAAAGTCTGGGATGTGACGATGCTCTGGCTCGCTCTCATCCACGGCGGCAACGGAATGCGCACCATCGTCAACGACTATGCATCCGCCCGCCTCACCCGCGGCATCTTCAAGGGCGCGATTCTCGCAGCCGTTGTCGTCTTGATCGTTCTCGGCACGCTCGTCGTGTTCACGTTCGACCCCTGCCCGGCTGGCTCGCCCGCCGACCTCCTCCCCTCGTTCTGCCCGGCCAGCTAGGAGCTGTACACACCCACCATGACTACGGATGCCCCTGTGAATGCGCCCGCGGAGTCCACCGTCGTTGACGGCGTGCACTACCACCAATTCGACATTGTGATCGTGGGAGCCGGTGGTGCCGGCATGCGTGCGGCCATCGAAGCCGGCCCGAACGCGAGAACCGCTGTCATCTCCAAGCTCTACCCGACCCGTTCGCACACCGGTGCGGCCCAGGGCGGGATGGCTGCGGCCCTCGCCAATGTCGAGGAAGACAACTGGGAATGGCACACCTTCGACACCGTCAAGGGCGGTGACTACCTGGTTGACCAGGATGCCGCCGAGATCCTGGCGAAGGAAGCCATCGACGCGGTCATCGACCTCGAGAACATGGGTCTGCCCTTCAACCGCACGCCCGAGGGCAAGATCGACCAGCGTCGCTTCGGCGGTCACACCCGTGATCACGGCAAGGCCCCGGTTCGCCGTGCCTGCTACGCCGCAGACCGCACCGGTCACATGATCCTGCAGACGCTGTATCAGAACTGCGTCAAGCGCGGCATCAACTTCTTCAACGAGTTCTACGTGCTCGACCTGATCATGACCAACGTCGACGGTGTGGACCAGCCCTCCGGCGTCGTCGCCTACGACCTGTCGAGCGGTGAACTCCACGTCTTCCAGGCCAAGGCGATTATCTTCGCCACCGGTGGCTTCGGCAAGATCTTCAAGACCACCTCGAACGCGCACACCCTGACGGGTGACGGCGTGGGCATCATCTGGCGCAAGGGCCTGCCGCTTGAAGACATGGAGTTCTTCCAGTTCCACCCGACCGGCTTGGCCGGCCTCGGTATCCTTCTCACCGAGGGTGCCCGCGGTGAAGGAGCCATTCTGCGGAACGCGTCCGGTGAGCGTTTCATGGAGCGCTACGCCCCCACCATCAAGGACCTCGCTCCGCGTGACATCGTCGCCCGCTGCATGGTGAAAGAGGTCGCGGAAGGCCGCGGCGCCGGTCCGCACAAGGATTACGTCTACCTCGACTGCACCCACCTCGGTGCCGAGGTTCTCGAAACCAAACTTCCCGACATCACCGAGTTCGCCCGCACCTACCTGGGCGTCGACCCCGTGACCGAGCCGGTTCCGGTCATGCCGACCGCGCACTACGCCATGGGCGGCATCCCCACCAACGTGAACGCCGAAGTGCTGCGCGACAACACGACCGTCGTTCCGGGCCTCTACGCCGCGGGCGAATGCGCCTGCGTCTCGGTGCACGGCTCCAACCGCCTCGGCACCAATTCGCTGCTCGACATCAACGTTTTCGGCAAGCGCGCCGGCAACAACGCCGTCGAGTACGTCAAGACCGCCGAGTTCGTGCCGCTGCCCGAGAACCCCGCCGGCTTTGTGAGCGGCCTGCTTGAGAGCATCCGTTCGTCGAGTGGCACCGAGCGCATCGCGGTGATTCGCAAGGAACTGCAGGAGATGATGGATCAGAAGGCTCAGGTGTTCCGCACCGACGAGTCGCTGGCCGAGGTCACCCAGACCATCCACCTGTTGCGCGAGCGCTACAAGAACATCGGTGTGCAGGATAAGGGTCGCCGGTTCAACACCGACCTGCTTGAGGCCGTCGAACTCGGCTTCCTGCTCGACCTTGCCGAGGTCGTCGTCTACTCGGCCCGCAACCGCAAGGAAAGCCGCGGCGGACACATGCGCGACGATTACCCCGACCGCGACGACGCGAACTACATGAAGCACACAATGGCGTACCTGACAGGCGACCCGCACTCCGCGGATGCCGCCGACCACATTGCGCTGGACTGGAAGCCCGTGACCATCACGCGCTACCAGCCGATGGAGAGGAAGTACTAACGGTGAGCACCATCACCCCCGAGGCCCCCGCCTCCGACGCCATCAAGCCGTTCACCGTCACCCTCATCATTCGACGCTTCGACCCCGAGGTCGACGACGAGCCGCACTGGCAGGACTTCGACGTCGAGATGTACCCGACGGACCGCATCCTCGACGCACTGCACAAGATCAAGTGGGAGCAGGACGGCAGCTTGAGCTTCCGTCGTTCCTGTGCGCACGGCGTCTGCGGCTCGGATGCCATGCGCATCAACGGCCGCAACCGCTTGGCCTGCAAGACGCTGATCAAGGACCTCGACATCACGAAACCCGTCTACGTGGAGGCCATCAAGGGCCTGCCGCTCGAGAAGGATCTCATTGTCGACATGGAGCCTTTCTTCGAGTCGTTCAAGGAGGTGCAGCCGTTCCTCATGGCCACCAAGCCGGCCAAGGACGGCAAGGAGCGCATCCAGTCCGTCGCGCAGCGCGAGCGGTTCGATGACACCACCAAGTGCATTCTCTGTGCGGCATGCACCTCGAGCTGCCCCGTGTTCTGGACCGACGGCCAGTACTTCGGACCGGCCGCGATCGTGAACGCCCACCGCTTCATCTTCGACTCGCGTGACGAGAACGCCGCCGTGCGCCTCGACATTCTGAACGATAAAGAGGGCGTCTGGCGCTGCCGTACCACCTTCAACTGCACCGAGGCCTGCCCGCGTGGCATCCAGGTGACCCAGGCCATCGCCGAGGTCAAGCAGGCCATCATGCGTGGCAAGGCCTAGCCTGCCGTTCGCGTAAAAACGCATCCGCTCGAATTCTCGGGCGGATGCGTTTTTACGTCTGCGCCCCTGATCAGTCGCGATCGTCGCGATTCTGCCGGCGGAGCGCGACAAGAAAGACCACCCCGAGCGTCACCGCGCCGATTCCCAACGGCAGCAACCAGATCGGCTGCACGTCGCTGCCGGGAATGTCAGGCATCGGCTCGCTGCTCTCGGCTGACACGGTTCGGGCGAGGCTGACGGCGTCGCGACTGGACGTGTCGACGCTGGACGGGACGCCGGACGGGACGCCGCCGGACGTGACGCCGGGCCCTGTGGCTCGCGGGGCGTGAAGCCACAGTACCGACGACGAATGCGCAGGGCCCCTCGGGACATCGGACGAGCTCACTGCCTGGGCAGAGGAGAACTGACCCAAACCGAGCAGGGCGAGCAGAGCCACGAACGCAATGGCGGCGTACTGAACGCGTGAAGGTCGAGGGACCTTCACGCGGGATCGCCGCGGCGTTAGTGAGATCAATGTCAAACCATCCACATTCGGGTTATGGATAGCCGGCTCAGTTCGGGTCAGCACTCAGCATCCTCCCTCACGCCCCCGCGCCAGGCAAGAGTCGAGGAACCCTCAGAACCAGATTCCCCCTGTAATGGGGGTGTGTTGTTCGCGGCGCCAGGCTCGAGCGCCCTGCCGCCGTCCAAGCCGCACGCTGACTAGGCTGTGAGGGTGAAAACAAGCGCCATGATCAACAAGGTAAACCGAGCGGTGCAGTCCGTCACCCAGTGGGTCAACGGCCTGCGTCCGGTTCGCGTCTTCGCCCATTTCGGGAGAAGCGGCGGCGCGCTCCTCACCGGCGGGATGTCCTACCAGTCGATCTTCGCGGTGTTCGCAGCGCTCTGGGTGGCATTCTCTGTCGCCGGTTTGTGGCTCACCGCCAACCCGGCACTGCAGCACGCTCTCTATGACACGATCAATCAGTCGATCCCCAATCTGATCGGCGCAGACGGCATCGTCAACCCCGCGGAGCTCACCAACTCCACCGCGCTCAGCTGGTCGGCCGCCATCGCCCTCCTTGGGTTGCTCTCGACCGCTCTCGGCTGGATGTCGATCACGGCGCAGGCGATACGCACCATATTTCGGATGCCGCCCAACACGACATTCTTCCTGCTCCTGAAGGCGCGCGAACTCGGCCTCGGGCTTCTCTTTGGGTTCGTTCTTCTGGCGTCGGCCGCCCTCTCGGTGGCCAGCACGGAGGCGTTGCAGCTCCTCTTTCCGCTCGTCGGACTGCCGGTGGATTCCTTCTGGTTCGACGCAACGGTGCGCGTCGTCGGGCTCACCATCGTGCTTGTGATCGATACCGTGACTCTGGCCGTGCTCTTTCGCGTACTCTCCCAAATTCACATCCCGTTCCGGCGCCTCCTGGTCGGCTCCGTGCTGGGCGCTATTGGGCTCGGCGTGCTGAAGGTTCTGGGCAGCGTTCTGCTGCGCGGCGCCGGCGCAAACCCGCTTCTCGCCGCATTTGCCGTGATCATCGGCCTCTTGATCTGGTTCAAGCTCACGAGCACGGCAATCTTGCTTGCGGCATCCTGGATCGCCGTCGGGATGGCCGATGCCGGCCTCACCGCCCACAAACAGAGCGAGAGCGAGCAGGCAGAGCACGACGCACAGCGTGAAAACGATGCGCTGCGGATTGCGGCCGAGGTGGAGCTGCGCAACGCGCTGCAGGCACGAGCGGATGCACCGTGGTACTCCGTCTGGTCGGCTGACCGACGGCTTCGTGCCGCACGAAAATACGCCCACCGACACGGTGTCGCCGGCCCAAACTAGACTGGCAGCATGTCGCAATCGTCACCACAGCAGCTTCGAATCGCCAGCATTAACACCAATGGGGTGCGCGCCGCGTACCGCAAAGGCATGGGCGAGTGGCTGGCCGCGCGCGACGTTGACATCCTGGCCATTCAAGAAGTTCGGGCTTCCACCGCAGACCTGCAGCGGCTGCTCGGGCCCGAGTGGCATGTTCTGCACGACGAAGCCACGTCGAAGGGGCGCGCCGGCGTCGCGCTGGCGAGCCGCTCCTCGGCCACCGTTCACCGTGTCGACTTCGGCGCCGACGATTTCGATAGCGCCGGCCGCTGGCTCGAAGCCGACTATGACGTGGGCGGCACATCCGTCACCGTGGTGAGCACCTACGTGCATTCCGGTGAGGTCGATACTCCCAAGCAGGTCGAAAAGTACACCTTTCTTGACGCCATGCTCGAACGACTGCCGGCGCTCGAGGCTCACAATGAGCGCGCCGTGGTCGTCGGCGACCTGAATGTCGGGCACCGCCGGCTCGACATCAAGAACTGGCGCGGCAACGTGAAGCGCGCCGGGTTTTTACCGGACGAACGCACGTATTTCGACCGCATTCTGGGCAGCGAAGACGATCCGGCCTACAACGCCGGAGCCGGCCTGGGCTGGGTCGATGTGGGCCGCAAATGGGCCGGCGACGTCGACGGCCCGTTCACCTGGTGGTCGTGGCGCGGCCAGGCCTTCACCAACGACACTGGCTGGCGCATCGACTATCAGCTGGCGACGCCCACGCTCGCGGCATCCGTCACCAACTATGCCGTCGACCGGGCCTCCGCCTACGACGAGCGATGGTCGGACCATACGCCCGTCGTTGTCGACTACGCACTCTAACCGCTCCCCCCTTCTCCCGCTGCCCGCTCGGGCCCCCGACGTTGTACGAAAGTTCAGATTATGACCAAGACCCGCCTTTACTCCGGCATGCAGCCCTCGGCCGACTCGTTGCAGATCGGTAACTACATCGGTGCCCTTCTCAACTGGAAGGCGCTGCAGAAGACCCATGACGCGTTCTTCTCCATCGTCGATCTGCACGCCATCACCGTGGCGCAAGACCCGGAACTGCTGCGTACAAACACGCGGCGCACGGCCGCGCAGTACATCGCAGCCGGCATCGACCCCGCCGAGTCGACGCTGTACGTGCAGTCGCATGTCGCCGCGCACGCGCAGCTCGCCTGGGTGTTGAACACCATCACCGGCTTCGGTGAGGCCAGCCGCATGACGCAGTTCAAAGACAAGTCGCAGCGGCACGGCGCCGATGGAACGACAGTGGGCCTCTTCACGTACCCCACTCTCATGGCCGCCGACATCCTGCTCTACGACGCCGCGATCGTGCCGGTGGGCGAAGACCAACGCCAGCACGTCGAGCTGACCCGCGACCTCGCCACGCGCTTCAATGCGCGATTCGGTGAGACGTTTGTGGTGCCGGAGGTCGACATCGTGAAAGAGACCGCGAAGATCTACGACCTGCAGAACCCGACCGCGAAGATGTCGAAATCGGCCGAGTCTCACGCGGGCGTGATTTGGTTGCTCGATGAGCCGTCGGTGACCGCCAAGAAGATCATGCGCGCCGTGACCGATGCCGATGGCGGCATCGTCTTCGACCGCGAGAACAAGCCGGGTGTGGCCAACCTGCTCACCATCTACTCGGTAATGGCCGAACGCACAGTCCAGTCGCTCGAAGACGAGTACGCCGGGCGCGGCTACGGCGATCTCAAGAAGGGGCTGGCCGAAGTCGTCACCGGAACGTTCGGACCGATTCGTGAGCGCGTGCTCGAGCTCACGAACGATCCGGCCGAGCTTGACCGCCTGCTCGCCCAGAATGCCGACCGTGCCGCTGCGGTAGCCGACGCCACGCTGGCCAAGGCGTACGACCGCGTCGGCTTGCTCCCGAAACGCTAATCATGCAGCCCGTTGAACTCGGTTCCCCGCTGCTCCAACTCGACCAGCCGGTGTTGGC
Source organism: Leifsonia psychrotolerans (assembly GCF_013410665.1). NCBI lineage: Bacteria > Bacillati > Actinomycetota > Actinomycetes > Micrococcales > Microbacteriaceae > Glaciibacter > Glaciibacter psychrotolerans. The sequence continues at coordinate 2,233,517 of NZ_JACCFM010000001.1, forward strand.
CGACGCCACACTGATGTACGAGTTCTGCCAAGATCCGGTCTTCGAGCGATTTTTGACCGTGCCATGGCCCTACAACAGCCGAGATGCCGAGACCTTCATCAGTCTCGTCATTCCGAGCGGCTGGAAGTCTAACGACGAATACACCTGGGCGTTGCGAGCACCCCAGACGGGCGAATTCCTCGGCATCATCGGCCTGCGACTGCCCAGCGGGTCGGTCGGCTTCTGGCTGGGTGCCCCACACCGGGGTCACGGCTATGTACCGGAAGCGCTGCGTCTCGTCGCCGATTGGGCGTTCGAAAACGGCATCGTCTCGGCGATTCATTGGGAATGCCTGGTGGGCAACGCCGCTTCGGCCCGGGTCGCCCAGAAGGCCGGCTTCACCTTTGCGGGCGAAGCGCCGTCCATTGCGCCATATCGTGACGGGTCGCATCCGCAATCGTGGCAGGGCTGGCTCCACGCACCCGACGACCGGTCCATCCAGCCCGGTTGGCCGACGGAGGCGCTGAGCCGATGATGGCCCCGGCCCTGCAGGTCGTGCTGTTCGATCTCGACGACACGCTGTTCGCGCACCGCCGGGCCGTTGCGGACGGCATCCTGCAGCACATGCATTCGACCGGTGGCGTGTTCGCGCAGGCCGAGCCCGCTGCCGCAATCACGCTGTGGAATTCTCTCGAAGAGCGGCATTACCACTCCTACCTCGCGGGTCGACTCGACTTTCAGGGGCAGCGACGGGCTCGGGCGCGGGACTTCGCTGCGGCGCACGGTGTCGAGCTGGCTGAGGCCGACGCGGGCGCGTGGTTCGACGCGTATTTTCTGCACTATCAAGAGAGCTGGACACTGCACGACGATGCTCTCCCCTGCCTCGATGCCCTGGCGGCAACCGGAATCCGCCTGGGTCTGATCACCAACGGCGACCTGGCCTTTCAGCGCCGCAAATTGCAGGCGACGGGGCTCGACAGCCGTTTCGAACACGTCGTCGCTTCGGGCGAACTGGGCGTTGCCAAGCCGGATCCCGCAATCTTCAGGCACACGTGCGCGCTCTTCGGAGTCGAGCCGGCCGCCGCGGCATACGTGGGCGATCGGCTGCGTACTGACGCGATCGGAGCCGCGCGGGCCGGCCTCACGGGGGTGTGGCTGAACCGTTATGCCGCTGCATCCGTCCGGGCAGTAGCGGATTCCATTGAGAGTGCAACCGCTGAGCTCGGCGCTGCAGCGCCGGGGGCTGCGGATGGGGCGCAGCAGGCACTCGACTCGGAGCAGGCCGCCGAGGCGAACGAGGCCGAGCAGGTTGGCGTCATTCGCATCGAGGGGCTGGCGGAGCTTCCATTCGCTCTCGGCCTGGCTCGCTAAACCAGCGCACCAACAGGCGCCCCTGCCTACCGCTCACCCTCGCCCGGCCGGGCTCGCTGACCAGGCGTACCAAAGCCCCCCCCCCCCCCCCCCCGTTCTACCGGGCGCGCCTCTAGCCAGGCGCAACAGCAGTACGCCCCGGCCACCAGAGTCCAGCTGCCAGCACCCAACACCCAACATCCGCACGCATAACTCCTGCAAATCTAATTCAAGCGACTCGAATGGCCGCAGAATGCGGTCTCGCCGCGGAAGTTCGACGCTGTCTGCCGGAGTTATGAGCGACTGCTGCCGTCCCGGCACAGTGTGATCAGTTCGCTGATGGCACGGATCACTCCGTCCGGGTCGAACATGATGTCCTGATAGAGAACCCTGAGTGACACGTAACCGCGCTCAGCGAGCAGACGGTCTCGTGTGCGGTCGCGAACATGTTGCTCCCACGTCTTATGAAATCCGCGACTGTCGGCTTCGACCACGACGCACTTCTCAACCACAACGTCGACCCGTCCGACTCCACCGATCTGAACTTGGATCTCGCAGTTGAAGCCGGCGTCTCGGATCAGTTGTCGAAGGACGCTCTCTTGCCCCGCATCCGCGCGAGCATCAATCAGCGACCACAGTGCTCGATATTTTGCGGGCACATGGGCAAATATGACCGGTAGATCAGAGTGCGCAATAACATTCCCGTGTAGCGCGGTATCCAGCGCTGCAAGCGCAAAATTGCGCCGCTGACAGCGGATGATCTGCGCGAGGGTGTCTCGCGCGCCGATACAGAACTCGTTCCCCTCCATCGGGTCGATCAGCGGCCACCAGTGGAGCTGGACATCCTCGCGGGGCAGATCTGCCAATCGATGGCGGCGACTGCGAGGGCTCCTCAGCCGGGAGGCGTCCCGCTCAAGATGGACGTGAGTAGTTGCCGCGTCGAAGGCAAAGATTCCGAGTTCCACCGCTGCCGAAACGCATCCCAGCCGGCCACCGACACGAACTGCTTCGAGTGTATGGCGATCGGTGTCGGGCAACGCGTAATGATCACGTCGAACACGAATTAACGTACGAGCACGAACGGCGTGGGTAATTGCCCCAGCAGTGAGGCCATTCGCTAGAAGTTCAGAGCGCCGGTAGATGCGCTGCAAATCAGAACCGTGGTGAGGTGAGGTGTGCATATCGCAGAGAATGTCCCTGCACGGCGGTCAATTTCGGGTACTCCGCCACTTCTGTGAGTTACTCCTCGTGCCGCGCGGCTGTGCATAACTCCTGCCCGACGAATCCGTGAGGCACGTGCCACCCCACGCCGACGCCGTTCTACTGCAATGGATCCGGAAATTGCAGGAGTTGTGGTCGCTGGCTGCATCGGCGGTGGTCACTCGGCGAGTGAATCGGTGGCAGGTCAGCGAGTGCAGCGGCAGCGGCAGCGGCAGCGGCAGCGGCAGCTAGTACATCGAGCCATCGGCCACGGCCGGCACCCCACCCACAACTCCTGCAGAAAGTAGCCGTCGGGCGCGTGCCACCCCACGCCGACGCAGTTCCACTGCTGCGGCTCCGAAAGATGCAGGAGCTATGGTCGGCTGCCGCCGGTGGTGCTGGTGGTTAGGCGGCACGTGCGGCTGGTAGGCGGCACGTGTCGCGGGTAGGCGGCACGTGCGGCCGCGGTCGGCACGTTCGGCGGTGCCTTAGGCGCCGAGAGCAGCGGCGGGCCGGTCAGCGACGCCTGCGTCGTTCGGCGCTATTTCACGTCGTCGTCGACCCAGTCCATCGACTTCGTGACGGCCTTCTTCCAACTGCGCAACAGGCGGTCACGCTCGTCCGCCTGCATGTTCGGCTCCCAGCGCGCGTCTTCCTGCCAGTTAGCACGCAGCTCGTCGAGGCCATTCCAGAAGCCGACCGCGAGGCCTGCGGCATAGGCGGCACCGAGGGCCGTCGTCTCAGCAACCACCGGGCGAACGACGGGGACATCCAGGATGTCGGCCTGGAACTGAAGCAACAGATTGTTCGCTGTCGCACCTCCATCGACCTTCAGCTCGGTGAGCGGAACCCCGGCGTCGGCGTTCACAGCGTCGAGCACTTCACGGGTCTGGAAGGCGATCGATTCGAGCGCCGCCCGGGCAATGTGCGCCTTGTTCACAAAACGGGTGACGCCAACGAGCGCACCCCGGGCATCCGCTCGCCAGTACGGCGCGAACAGACCCGAGAAGGCGGGAACGAAGTACGCACCGCCATTATCGTCAACCGAGGCAGCCAGCGCCTCGATCTCATTCGCGGACTCGATCATGCCGAGGTTGTCACGCAACCATTGGATCAATGACCCAGTCACCGCGATCGAGCCTTCGAGCGCATAGTGCACCGGGGCATCACCCAGTTTGTAGCCGACCGTGGTGAGCAGTCCGTTCGAGGAGTGCACAATGTCCTCACCCGTGTTGAAGATCAAGAAGTTTCCCGTGCCGTAGGTGTTCTTGGCCTCACCCTGATCGAACGCGGCCTGGCCGAACGTCGCAGCTTGTTGGTCACCGAGAATTCCGGCCACTGGCACCTCGCGCAGCAGGCTGTGCTCGCCCACGGTGCCGTAGACCTCGGAGGAAGACCTGATCTCAGGCAGCATCGACCGGGGCACGTCGAACGCAGCCAAGATCTCGTCGTCCCACTGCAGAGTTGTCAGATCCATGAACAGAGTTCGGCTGGCGTTGGTCACATCGGTGGCATGCACGCCGCCGTCAACACCACCGGTCAGATTCCACAGGACCCAGGAATCGGTCGTGCCGAAATAGAGATCGCCCGCATCGGCCGCCTCGCGAACCCCCGTGACGTTTTCGAGAATCCAGACGATTTTTGTGCCAGAAAAGTAGGTGGCCAACGGCAGACCAACCTGCTTCTTGAAACGATCGACACCACCCTCGGCGGCCAGTCGGTCGACAATCGGCTGCGTGCGCGTGTCTTGCCAGACGATTGCGTTGTAGACGGGCTCACCCGTTTTCTTGTTCCAGACCACTGCAGTCTCGCGCTGGTTCGTGATCCCGACGGAGGCGATGTCGTGCCGGGTCAAGTTCGCCTTCGACAGGGCCTGGCCAATCGCTTCGCGGACGTTGTTCCAGATTTCTGTGGGGTTGTGTTCCACCCAGCCGGCCTGCGGGAAAATTTGTTTGTGCTCGAGCTGACCGACCGAAATAACCGAGCCGGCCTTGTCAAAAATGATCGCCCGGGAACTCGTCGTGCCCTGATCGATCGCGAGGATGTATTGGGCCTCAACGGCGCTGTGTGTGTTCATGCCCACGTGTCCTTTCGATGCTGAAAGAGTGCTACTCACCACCGAGCAACATATTGAACCCTAGCGATTCACTCACCAGCAGAAGCCGGTAGCGACTGCACGTCCGTGCAGTTTCAACGGTTTCACGCCGACGCGAATAGGCCATCCGCTCTGCTGCCGAGCTCAACGCCGTGAGCCTCACTCAGTTCCTGTGCCGCGGCCTCGATTTCGTCGCGACGGCGCTCGTCGCTCCAGCCCAGCACGGGGGCGACCAGCGTTGCCAGCTCGGTGAGAAGGTCACGGTTCAGACCTCCGACGAAGGCCAGGCTCGTGCGGCGCAACAGCACATCGATGAGATGCACGACGGATTCCGTCGTCGCCAGATATTCGATCTCACGACGCGAATAGTCGACGTTGTGCTGCAACGGCGCATCAGGACCCTCGATCATGAAGTCGATCAGATCGGCGGCTCGGGTTCCGTAGCGGGCCAGGAGTTGTGCGGCACGGTGCGCACCCACCTCGTCGCCGTGGGCGGCGACCCAGACGCGGTGCGCGGCATCCGTCGTGGGGAAATCACGCCCGCCACCGATGGCGAGTCCCTCGGTCGAGACGACTCGCTGCGTGTCGAGGAGGTTCAGGATGTCATTGCTCAGGTGCTCGGCGAGGGCGCGGAACGTGGTCCATTTGCCGCCGACGAGGCTGAGTAGTGTGCCCGGGCGCGCACCCAAGGGGCGAGACTCAATGCGGTAGTCACGGGAGACGAAGCCGGGGACCTCGTCGTCGTGACGGGGCAACGGACGCACACCGGCGAAGCGGTAGACGATGTCGGAGCGGTCGACGGTCACGGCTGGGAAGACATGCTTCACGAGCTCGAAGAAGTAGTCGACCTCGGCGTCTGTGCACCGGATCGGCTGGGTCATGTCGTGCTCGAGGTCAGTCGTTCCGACGAGCACTCGACCCTTCAGCGGATAGATCAGCACGATACGGCCGTCGCTGTGCTCGAAGAAGATCTCGCGGCCGCCGGTGGCCGCCAACAAAGCGGGGTTATCGAGCACCACGTGAGATCCCTTGGTACCGCCCATGAACGTGCTGGCTTCACCGAGGGCCTGGTTCGTGAGGTCGGTCCAGGGTCCGGAGGTATTGACGACGACATCGGCGGCAAAGCTGAACTCGGTGCCGGTGACGGTGTCGCGCAGGCGCACCCCGTCGGCATCCATTCCGATCGCTTCGACGTAGTTGGCGGCACGGGCGTGCGGCCCGGCGTCGAGACCGTCACGCAGCACGTCGAGGGCGAGGCGCTCGGGGTCATGCATCGAGGCGTCGTAGTAGGTGGCCGTGTATTTGAGCGCTGGATTCAGCTCGGGAAGCTGGGCGAGCGACTTCTTCACCCCACGGAATTCATGGCGCGGAACGGTGCCCCCGTCGCGCGAGAACGAGTCGTAGAGTGAAAGTCCCAGCTTGATCAGCAGCGCGCCGCGCTCCTGCGGCTTGCCCTGCTTGTGGGTGAGAAAGCGCAGCGGGGCCGAGAGCACACCCGAGAACGTCGAGAAGATCGGCACCGTCGTCTTCAGTGGCTTCACGTAGTGCGGCGCGATCTTCAGAAGACCGTTGCGTTCTTCGACGGATTCCTTGACCAGGCGGAACTCGCCGTTTTCGAGGTAACGGATGCCACCGTGAATCATGTGCGAGGAGGCCGCCGACGCGCCCGAGACGTAGTCGCCACGGTCGACGATCGCCACGTCGACGCCCTGCAGGGCGAGATCTCGAAACGTCGCAATGCCGTTGATTCCGGCGCCGATGATGAGTACCGAACCGGACGGGCGGGTGCTGAGGCTGTTCACGTTGGAACGGGGTGCGGCCGTGGGCGCTGGCGATTGTGCGGTCATGCTCTGTCCTTCACTCAGTGGGCCCTGACTGCGCAGAGAGCGTCGTCACGAGCATCTCCATCCTGAGTGGTTCGACACATTCTTTCAACCTGCCCGCACATACGTGCACAATAGGTTCATGGCCGATTTAACTCACCCACGCTTCGATAAGACAGGCGAGGCGCTGCGCGCTGCCCATCTGTATTACATGCAAGACCTCACGATGGACGCCATCGCCAGCGAACTGCACACCTCACGCTCGTCGGTCTCGCGACTGCTCAGTCAGGCCCGAGCGAGTGGGCTGGTCGATATCCAGATCCGCTCCCCCCTCGACATTCCCGCCCGATTGGAGGGCGACATTCTGGCGCGGTTTGGCGTTCAGGCGCACGTTGTACCCGTGCCGGATCAAGTCAGCGACGTCGACCGCTTGAACAGAGTTGGCCTCTCTGCTGCACGAATTCTCGGGCAGTTTTTTGACTCGAACATGTCGATGGGGATCGCCTGGGGTTCGACGGTGCGAGCCATTTCGCTGCACCTCCTGCCCAAGCAAACTCACAACTCTCAAATCGTGCAGTTGAATGGCGCTGGGAATACGCGTACGACGGGGCTTGCCTACGCGAGTGAGATCCTGCGCCGATTCGGCGAAGCCTACGAAGCCCATGTGCAACAGTTTCCGGTTCCCGCCTTCTTCGACGACCCCGACACCAAGACCGCCATGTGGCGAGAGCGCAGCACCCAACGGTTGCTCGAGTTGCAGTCCCGAATGGACGTGGTTCTCTTCGGTCTCGGCTCACCCTTTTCTGAGATTCCGAGCCACGTTTACAGCGGCGGCTACCTGGACGCTGCCGACTATGATCAGCTGGCTCGCGAGGGTGCCGTCGGGGACGTGGCCACGGTGTTCTTCCGTGGTGACGGCTCAACCGACGGCGTGACAGTGAACGCCCGGTCCACCGGACCTGCATTCGAGGTGCTGCGTCGCACCCCCCGGCGCATCTGCGTCGCCTCGGGGGCGGCGAAGGTGTCAAGCCTGCAGGGCGCGCTCGCGGCCGGCCTGGTGACAGACCTGATCCTCGATGAAGGAACCGCGCGCGCGTTGCTTCAGGCCGCCGCCGGCACGAACTGAGTGCGGCGAAACAACGGGTTCCGGCCGAGGAATTATTCGTGCCGCCTCACCGTTGACCTAAGATCAGAAGTAAGAAACGTGCTCCGGGGTCGGTGAGAGTCCGAACCGGCGGTGAAAGTCCGCGAGCCGCTTCCCCCTTACCGGAGAAGTGGTTGAGCTGGTGAAATTCCAGCACCGACGGTTAAAGTCCGGATGGGAGGCGCACGAGTCGAATGGTTTTTATGACCGTTCGACTGGTTTCGTGTACTCGCGACGCCCCAACCCCGGAATTCGTGCACAACGAATGAGGATGGAATGGTCGGGCAGGCAGATTTCGCACGCAGTATGCGGCGCGCCCTCGAACTCGCGACGAACGGACCGGCCACGGGCGTGAATCCCCAGGTGGGCTGCGTCATCCTCGATGCCGCAGGAGCCACACTCGCGGAGGGCTGGCACCGCGGCGCCGGTACTCCGCACGCCGAGGTCGACGCCCTGGCGAAGGTGCCGAACGGCAAAGCCCCGGGCGCCACTGCCATCGTCACTCTCGAACCGTGCAATCACACCGGACGCACCGGCCCCTGCGCCCAAGCTCTCATCGACGCCGGAATCGCCCGCGTCGTCTATGCAATCGCTGACCCTGGCGGCGTATCCGCCGGCGGAGGCGAACGACTCCGACGCGCGGGAGTGGAGGTGCACGCGGGCCTTCTCGCCGCGGAGGCCGAGGCTCTTCTGTCCGATTGGCTCACCACCACGCACCGCGGGCGACCGTTCGTCACCCTCAAATGGGCGTCCAGCCTCGACGGGCGAGCCGCGGCATCCGACGGCACAAGCCAATGGATCACCGGACCCAATGCCCGAGCCGACGTGCACCGCCGACGCGCGGCCAGCGACGCGATTCTCGTCGGCACCGGCACGGTTTTGGCCGACGATCCCTCGCTCACGGCCCGCGACCCCGACGGCACACTGCTGCCGAGCCAGCCCGTTCCGGTCGTGATCGGCGCCCGCCCGATCCCGACGGATGCCGCGGTGCGAAGCCATCCGCACGAACCCCTCTTCGTCGATGGCACCGACCTGACCGCACTCGTGCGCGACCTCTGGGCGCGGGGATTTCGCCGCGTCTTCATCGAGGGCGGCCCGACGCTGGCCAGCGCATTCGTCGAGGCCGGGCTCGTCGATGAATACGTCATCTACCTCGCACCGACCCTGCTCGGCGGCCCCCGCGCCGCGCTTGTCGACATCGGTGTCGGCACCATCGTCGAGCAACGCCGCCTCACCCTCACCCGAGTCGAGCAGATCGGCACCGATCTTCTCGTCGTCGCCCACCCCGAGATCGCGCCGAATGCGACCCCCGGCACGCTGGACGCCAGCACGGACGAGACCCCTACCAACGCCAAGACCCCCGCACAGACAAGGAACTGACATGTTCACCGGAATCATCGAGGAACTCGGCCATATCGTGCGGGTCGACCGCTCAGCAGATGCGGCGCGCCTGACGATTCGTGGCCCGCTCGCCGTCAGGGGTGCCGCGCACGGTGACTCGATCTCGGTCAGCGGTGTGTGCCTCACCGTCGTCGCCCAGACCCCCGACAGCTTCACCGCCGACGTGATGGCTCAGACGCTGCAGATGTCGACCCTCTCGTCCGCCGAGGCCGGACTGGCCGTCAATCTCGAACGCGCGGCGCTGGTCGGCGACCGACTGGGCGGGCACATCGTGCAGGGCCACATCGACGGCACGAGCCAGCTACTCTCAGTGCTGCCGGGCGACGCCTGGCGTGTGCTGCGATTCAGCCTCACCGCTGCAATGGCCCCACTCGTCGTCGACAAGGGGTCGATCGCGCTTGACGGCGTCTCACTCACGGTGAGCGCCGTCAGCGCGGCCACCGAGGACGAGCAGTGGTTCGAGGTCTCGCTGATCCCGGAAACGCTCGCCGCCACCACGCTGGGTGAACGCGTCGTCGGCGACGTCGTCAACGTCGAAACCGACATCCTGGCCCGCCACCTCGAACGGATGCTGGCGCTCGCCGCCGCAGGAAAGATTCCGTTCGCGGGTGCCCCGGCATCCGTTCCCCCGTCGTCGGTCGCCCCGACACCATCCGCCCCATTCGACACGTACGCACCAACCGCAGGGAGCGCATCATGAGCCTCGCCGACATTCCCACCGCACTTCTGGCCTTACGCCTCGGGAAGCCGATCATCGTTGCCGACGATGAGGGCCGCGAGAATGAGGGCGACGTGATTATCTCGGCCGAACTCGCCAGCCAGGAGTGGCTTGCCTGGATGGTGCGCTACACCTCGGGCTTCATCTGTGCTCCGATGACGAACGAGATTGCCGACGCGCTCGAGCTGCCGGTGATGGTGCCGAACAACGAAGACCCGCGTGGCACGAATTACACGGTCTCCGTCGATGCGGCGGACCGGTTGAGCACGGGAATCAGCGCGGCCGATCGCGCTCACACTCTGCGTGTGCTCGCCGACCCCGCCTCGACTCCGACGAGTCTGCACCGGCCCGGTCACATTCTGCCGCTACGCGCCGTGGACGGCGGCGTGCGTGAGCGTGACGGCCACACCGAAGCGGCGGTCGACCTGATGAAACTCGCGGGGTTGAGCCCGGTTGCAGCGATCTCGGAGATCGTGGCGGATGACGGCGAGATGATGCGGCTGCCCGGGCTTCTTCTGCTCGGCGAGCGTGAGGGCATCGCGGTGATCACGATCGCCGACCTGATCAGCTATCTGCAGGAGGCGCCCCGCGACTCTCCGATTCTGGCCGCAGCGCCTATCGTGGAAACACCGCGCGTCGACTTCGAGGTCGAGACGACGGTGCCGACTGCACACGGCGAGTTCAAGCTGCGTGCCTACCGCGACCGCATGACCGGAGCCGACCATGTGGCGATCGTCGCCGGCACTCCGATCGACGGAGCACTCGTGCGCGTGCATTCCGAGTGTTTGACCGGTGAGGCGTTCGGCTCGCTCAAATGTGAATGCGGCCCCCAGTTGCAGACGGCGCTCGACACGATCGACGCCGAGGGCGGCATCGTCGTCTACCTGCGCGGGCATGAAGGGCGCGGCATCGGCCTCATCAACAAGTTGCGCGCGTACAAGCTGCAGGAAGACGGATTCGACACTCTCGACGCCAACCTCGCCCTCGGCTTGCCCATCGACGCGCGCGACTTCAGCGCGGCCACGGCAATCCTTGGCGAGATGGGGATCTCGTCGATCCGCCTGCTCACCAACAACCCCGAGAAGGTGCGCCAGCTGACAGCTCACGGCATCACCGTCACCGAACGGGTGCCCCTCCTGGTGGGCGAGACCAGCTTCAACGCGTCCTACCTGGCCACCAAGCGCGACCGCATGGGGCACCACATCGCCGGCGTTGCCGGAACACCATCAACCGACCTCAACCTCGACCTCGACGCTGCTCGAGACGACATCGAGGCCGAGACTGTGAAAGGACACGCATCATGAGCGGAGCAGGCTCCCCCACCATCGCCGTCGACGGCACCGGACTGAACGTGGTGATCATCGCCGGCCAATGGCACGACGTGATCACCGACGGATTGATCGCCGGTGCCAGCCGGGTGCTCGAGAACTCGGGGGCAACCTGGTCACTTTTCCGAGTACCCGGCAGCTTCGAATTACCGGTGGCCAGCAAGGTCGCCCTTGAAAACGGGGCGGATGCCGTCGTCGCTCTCGGCGTGATCATTCGAGGTGGCACACCGCACTTCGAATACGTCTCGGCTGCTGCGACGGATGGCCTCACCCGAGTGGCACTGGACACCGGCAAGCCAGTCGGTTTCGGGGTACTCACCCTCGACGACGAGCAGCAGGGACTCGACCGGGCCGGGCTCCCCGGCTCGAAGGAAGACAAAGGCGAAGAGGCGGCGACCGCTGCGCTCCAGCTGGCCCGCGTGCTGGCGGAGCTGCGCGGATAGCCAGCTCTCGCGCCGTGTGCCGGCCATGAACGACGAAGGCGCCCCGGAAACCCGGGGCGCCTTCGTCGTAGAAACCGGAGTTACGGCTTCCAGACCATCAGAACGACGACAGCAATAAGCAGCAGAGTGGCGACTCCGCTGCCGGCCGCGATGGCAGGGTACCGAGCGGCTGCGGCCCCGCCAGAAGCACCCGCCGACGCATTCGCCGACGTTTCGAGGGCTTCCGCAGCCTTGCGCATGGTCGGAACGACGAGGAACAAACTCACGGCCAGCGCAATGACATAGAGGATGATCGACCAGAGAACCCAGGGGGTGGTCACCGACAGATTGTATTTCTCGTCGGCCATGCCGAGCACGCCGAAGCCGAAGACAACGACGAGCAGCGACAGCAGGCTGAAGAGGTTGGTGGACTTCGCCAGCGCGGCGACCTGGCTGCCGTTCCCAGCCCGGACGGCGCGCATGGCGCTCATCGGCAGAATGGCCATCGGCCCGACGATAAAGACGGCAGCGACAACGTGCAGGATGCTCATGACTGTTTCCATGGGGCCAGCATAGCTCTCGGCCCCCGCAGCCGCAGGGTGATACGGCCCCGCGTCATACCGGGCGAATTCGCATCGACGCGCGGGCAGGCATAGGGTACTAGAGGATGCCATAAGCCGCCACCCCCCAATCTGCCGAGCTCCCCCGCTGCATCCGGTGCCTGATCGACGCCAGCACGGGACGCCCCCTCACCTGTATTTCGGAGCATCGCACTTCTATGTCTGCACCCGCCACATCCCTCACCGGATCCGACACGGCCGCGCCGCGGAACCCGCGCAGTCGCGTCATCCTCGCCAGCCTCATCGGCACCACGATCGAGTTCTACGACTTCTATGTCTATGCCACCGCAGCGGTTCTCGTTTTTCCGCACCTCTTCTTTCCCTCCGGGAATGACACGACGGCACTGCTCGCCTCGTTCGCGGTGTTCGGCGCTGCCATGGTCGCTCGCCCCTTGGGCGCCGTGTTCTTCGGCCACCTTGGCGACCGGGTCGGCCGTAAAACCACGCTCGTCGCGGCTCTGCTCACCATGGGAATCGCAACATTCCTGATCGGTCTGCTGCCTACCTATGCCTTGATCGGCTGGTTTGCTCCGCTGCTTCTGGTGATTCTGCGTCTCGCGCAGGGCTTCGCGCTGGGCGGCGAATGGTCGGGCGCGGCACTCGTCGCAACCGAGAACGCACCGAAGGGCAAACGGGCCTGGTACGGAACGTTCCCGCAGATGGGTGCGCCGATCGGTTTCATCATTGCCAACGGACTCTTCCTGATCATTGCCGCGGTGCTGCCGTCGACCGACCCGTCGCGCCCATCGGATGCCTTCCTCGACTGGGGCTGGCGCATCCCGTTCCTGTTCAGCGCCGTCATGGTGATCGTCGGCCTGTGGGTGCGCTTGAAGCTCGTCGAGAGCGACGCGTTCTCGAAGGCAGTCAAGACCGGCACCGTCGTCAAGACCCCGTTGGTGGCCGTGTTCAGGTCGCACTGGCGCCAACTGATTCTCGGCACATTCTTCATGTTGGCCACCTATGTTCTCTTCTACCTGATGACCACGTTCTCGCTCAGCTACGGCCGAGCCCCGATCGCCCCGGGCGATTCTGCAGCGCTGCCCGGCCTCGGCTACAGCTACACCACCTTCGTGCTGATGTTGATCGCCGGCGTGGTCTTCTTCGGAATCTTCACGCTGCTCTCCGGCCCGTGGGCCGACAAGTTCGGTCGTCGCAAGACACTCATCTGGGTCACGCTCGGCATCATCGTCTTTGGTCTGCTCTGGGTGCCGTTGCTCGGCGCCGGTTTCGCAGGCGTCATGCTCTGGCTGGTCATCGGATTCAGCCTGATGGGAATGACGTTCGGTCCGATGGGCGCATTGCTGCCCGAACTGTTCCCGACCAATGTGAGATATACCGGTTCGGGAATCTCTTACAACGTGAGTTCGATTCTCGGTGCTGCCGTCGCGCCGTTCATTGCCGTCTGGCTCTGGGGACTCGGCGAGGGCAGCCCGTTCCTGGTCGGAATCTACCTGGCCGCAATGGGTCTGCTCACGCTGATCGCCCTGCTCCTGGGCAAGGAAACGAAGGATGTCGACATCGAGCTCTAACCGCTCGCATCGCACACCCTCCCGCGCCCTCCCGCACAATGCGCACCTTCTGGCAGTGCGCGCACGCTCTAGCGTGCGCGCACTGCCATAACCTGCGCACAGTGATCGTCCCGCGCTCAGCGGAGCACTCAGCGGAGCACTCAGCGGAGCACTCAGCGCCAGCGACTAGGCTCATTCGGTGAGCACCTCCACGAGCACCCCTGCGACGTCCCCCTCCACATCCGCTGCAGCCGCGGCATCCGTCGACACGCCACGCCCCGGCGGGCGATCCCGATTCGGCCGCCGCTCTGGCCCCGAAACCGGGCCGCGCGCAAAGTTCAGCCACCTCTTGCCGTACCTACTTGAGCACAAGAAGGTGCTCGCCTTCGTGACGGTACTGAGTGTGCTCGGCGCCGCAGCCAGCCTGGCCCAGCCGCTGCTCGTCAGCCAGGTCATCGACATCGTCCAAAAGGGCAACCCGCTCGGCTCGCTCGTCTGGGCGCTCATCGCCCTCGTCGTCATCTCCGGGTTGATCAGCGGCTACCAGCATTACCTGCTGCAACGCACCGGTGAGGGCGTCGTGCTTTCGAGCCGACGCAAACTCATCACTCGGATGCTGCATCTTCCGATCTCGGAGTTCGACACCCGGCGCACGGGCGATCTCGTCTCACGGGTCGGCTCGGATACGACGCTGCTGCGGGCGGTACTCACGCAGGGCCTCGTCGAGGCGATCGGCGGCACGCTCACCTTCGTTGGCGCGCTCATCGCGATGCTCGTCATCGACCCGGTGCTGCTCGGCTTGACCGTGCTCGTCATCGCCGTGTCGGCCGTGAGCGTCGTGTTGCTGTCGGCCCGCATCCGCACCGCAAGCCAGGCCGCACAAGCCAAGGTCGGCGATCTGGCCTCGAGCGTCGAACGGGCCATCAGCGCCGTGCGCACCGTGCGCGCCTCAAACGCCACCGTGCGTGAAATCGCTGCCGTCGAGAAGGAAGCCGAGGGTGCCTGGCGGATGGGCATCCAGGTCGCCAAGATTTCGGCGTTGGTCGTCCCGATCGCGGGCATCGCCATGCAGGTGTCGTTCCTCGTCGTGCTCGGCGTGGGCGGCTACCGCGTCGCGAGCGGCGCGATCAGCGTCGCAGACCTCGTCGCCTTCATCCTTTTCCTGTTCCTGATGATCATGCCGCTCGGCCAGGCATTCGGCGCCGTCACGTCGGTGAACTCGGCGCTCGGCGCGCTTGGCCGCATCGAAGAGATCATCGCGCTGCCGAGTGAAGACCAGTTCGATCGCGAGATCGCTCCGCTGGCCATCACCGTCGGGGCAGCGAATGAGCTGGTGAACCCGGATTCCGCAGCCATCGCATTCGACAACGTGCACTTCACCTATGCCTCAGCGGTGGCGCCGGTCGATGCCGAAACCGAAGTGACCGGGCGCGCCGGTTCGTCGGCCGGCGCCGACCCCGCATCCGATCTGGAATCCGTCTCAACCGCCGAATCGGCGCGCCAGCCGGTGCTGCGCGGGGTCTCATTCAGTGCCCCGCGTGGGCTGCGCACCGCCCTGGTCGGCCCGTCGGGCGCGGGCAAGAGCACGATCCTGGCACTGATCGAGCGGTTCTACGACCCCAAAGCCGGCACCGTCAGCCTTGGCGGCATCGACATTCGCGGCCTCGACCGCACCGCCCTGCGCTCGCAGATCGGCTATGTCGAGCAGGATGCCCCGGTGCTGGCCGGCTCATTGCGCGACAACCTCACGCTCGCAACCCCCGACGCAACCGACGACGAGTGCATCGCCGTCTTGCACGCGGTCAACCTCACCGAGGTGCTCGAGCGCGACCCCGCCGGACTCGACGCAGCTGTCGGCGAGGACGGCGTCATGCTCTCGGGCGGCGAACGCCAGCGCCTCGCGATCGGTCGGGCGCTGCTGGCGGCCCCGCCGATTCTGCTTCTTGACGAGTCGACGTCGAGCCTCGACGGTGTAAACGAGCAGAAGATGCGCGCCGCGATCGACGCCGTCGCCAAAGATCGCACGCTGATTGTGATCGCACACCGGCTCTCGACTGTTGTTGATTCCGATCAGATCGTGGTGCTCGAGCATGGCCAGGTCGTGGGAACGGGAACGCACTCCGAGCTCGTGGTGTCGACCCCCCTCTACCGCGACCTGGCCAAGCACCAGCTGCTCGTCTAACTCTGTTCGACGCGCTCGATCATCGGAGTGTTGTCGCTATCCCAGGTCGCGCATGCGCGCCGTGAATCCACCGTCGACGCCGGTGCCCTTGCGCTCCGAGGTGATGGCGATCACGAGCAGAACCGCTCCGACGGCTGCGAGCGTGATCCACCAGAGCAACGGGTTGATGGTCTGACCGATCTGCACGGTGAACACCACGATCACCTCGATCGGCAACACGGCCAGCCCGAGCACGAAGGGTGCGGCGAGGCGCTTCACCGAACCAATCAGGATCGCCGCGAGGGCGAAACTCATCACAAGAATGGCCCGCCAGGTTTGCGGGTCGGTCCCCGTGGCGAGCACCGACGGAAGGAACGTCACGATGATGCCGGGTGCAAGCACCCGCCAGGATCCGACGAAGCCGTTGGGCCACGACGTCACCGTGGCGCGCGGCATCGCCTGACCATCGGGTGCCCCGTCGGCCACGCCACGCACCGGGCGCAGCGCAATGATTCCCGCGCCGAGCAGGGCGAGGCCGAGTGGCAGCGAAAAGGCCTCGACCCGCAGCTCGCGTGGGCTCCAACCCGCGACGGCCGTGCACCAAGCGAGGCCAAAGATGAACCAGACCGGAGGCAGCGACACGGCCCGACCGCGAGCGAGCGCCACGATGACGAGCATGAAGGTCAACAGCGCGAGGGTGAGCACCATCAACGTGCCGATTGAGAACGCATCGAAGCGGATGGCCGTGATCGGCCCGACCACCAGGAACGCTGTCGCTGCCGCATACCGCCAGCGCGAGGGTGCAGTCGACGTCGAATCTGTTTCCGGTGAGGCTGCGGCACGGCCCGCCCCTGCGCCCTCCGACACAGCGTCGTTTGACAGTGCGAGCCGAGCGGCCCCGCTGATCGCGGCGAGGCGCCGGGCGAACACAGCGCCGGACGCGGCAGCCAAGACCGCTGCAATGACACTGAATCCGAGCACCTGCAGCATGAGGATCGTGGGAGTGACGAAGGAGAGCGGGTCGACGGCCAGCCCCCAGCGCACGGCCTGCACCGCCCCCGCACCCGCGGCGATCGTTGCAACGACGAGGGTGGGCCGACGCAACACGCGGAGCGGCCGCAGCCGTGCCGAAGCCTGGGCTCTCATGACAAAAGCGCCCAGCAGCACGAGAATCACAGACGCGAAGATCAACCCGTACGTGCGCCAGGGGACGACCAACACGGATTGCCCGGTGCCGTCGAATTCGGAAGTCGTCCCGCTCAGCGCCAAGGCGAGGAGGCTGGGTATCACGGCGACGGCCAGGCCCGTGGCGAAGAGTGCGGTGGCGAACGAGCGCGAACTCTCTGCACCTCGTGCCACGATGAGCGCGCCGACGAGTACGGCTGTCAAGGCCGGCGGCAACACGTACGGCTCGAGCACATCGACGCCCTGCAGCGCCCACACACACCAGAGCGCTCCGGTCCAGCTGGCGGCCGCAGCCCACCAGGCGCGGCGCCGTCGAGTCGTGAATGCAGTGGCCGCCGCACCCGCTCCCAGAATGACGAGAACCAGGAATGTCGTCTGCAGGCCAGCCGCTGCACGCACCAGCGCGAGCAGGACGGCAAGCACGCCCGTGACAATGGCCGAGATCTCGATCCACAGCCGGGCGGCATCCGATTCTCGAGCGGGGATCCCGCGCCGCCGGAGCGCCGCCGCGATCAGACCGGCGGTCGGCGCCGTGCAGGCCACGATTGCGGCGACGATCGGCAGAACGATGGGCGACCCACTCGACTCGAACAGCCAGGCTCCGAGGCACACGACCACGACCGACAGCGCCGGTACCAGCAGCGCAGCGGAGGCCGCCCGCAGCAGCAGCGTCATGCCCGGGCGCCGCGTCACCATGAGCGTCACAGCGAGAGCGAAGGCGATGCCTGTGGAGAGCGCGGTCCAGCCACTGCGCACCATCAGAACGGCGGCGATGCCCAACAGGAACGGCACGGCCGTCACGATCAAAATCGCGTACCAGCTCCGCGGAGAGAGCCAGCGTGCGAGCGTCACGCCGAGGGCCACGACCAGGGCGAGCGTGGTCGTGAGGCAGAGCACCGCGATTCCCTCGACGTCGGCACGGGTGAGCGCCGTCGCGAACACGATGAGGGCATAGCCATAACCGATGCCCAGGTATAGCGGGTTCCAGCGCGCGGGCATGGCCAGCGCCACCACGCCGAGCACCAGCACGGTGGCGGCGCCCACCCCAACCATGGTGTGCTGCTGCAGCCAGCCGATCAGTGCCGCGAGTCCGAGCAGAAGGTGCGCGCCGATGATGAGCGGGCGACGCACCGCTGTTTCGGTGAGCGCCCCGACACCCACGGATGCCTCTGGGCGCCGGCCGGCCCACGAACGCGCCCCGACGAGCAGCAGACTGAGTCCAGCGGCGAGAGCGAGGCCGATCGCCGACTGAACACCACGCTCGAAGCCGCTCCAACCCGTGATTGTGAGCAGTGTGAGTACGCCCATCCAGAGGGCTTGACTGCGGGCTCCGCGGTCGATCGAGGCGGGTCGGGCCTTCTCGACCACATGCGGGAGAGGGCCCTGCGCGCCGCGATCGGCGAATCGGCCGGCGGCATCCGCCCGACGCAGCACCCAGGATTGTGCGCCCGAGGTGAGTGACACGGCCGCCACGCCAAGGATGACCGCGAGCCCGGCGTCACGCGGCAGCAGGTCGGAGCCGACACTCTCGATGTCGCCGAACACGGCGATCAGTCGAATCGGAGAGAGCTGCCAGAACAACAGTTGGACGGCAACAAAGACCGTCGGCACGGCGCTGAGCAGGGCGAGGGTGCGCGCACCCTGCTGCAGGCTGTCCCGGCGTGCCGCGACCGCAGGGCGCAGCGCCGACACCGCGACCAGCGCCATGCCGGTGGCCAGCGGCACGAGTGCGAGGTACCAGACTTCGTCGGTGAGACGCAGCGCAAACGGCAGCAGGCCGATCGCGGCGACGGCGAAGATGCCGGCCACGAAACTCCAGAAGCGTTTCAGGCCGTTCCAGCTGCCGATCGTCGCGACCGCCGACAGCGTGAGCAGAATGGTCGCCACTCCGAGGATGCGACCCGGCCCCAGGTCAGGCAGGCCGAACCACAGCAGCAGCAACTGAACCACGGCGACGACCACGGCGACAATCTGCAGCGTCGTCGCCGTCGTGCGCTCGGTTCTCAGCAGGGCTCCGAAGCCCGGCTCCAACGCCGCGAGCACACGGTGCAACACCAACACGACGATCGCGACGAAAAGGCTGCCGAGCACCGGCGCCCACTCGCCTCCGCCGGCTGCGCCCAGGAAACCGGGGGTGAGCGCGAAGCCCACCACTGCGGCCCACAGCCAGGTGCGGATGCGCCGGCGCGCCCCCAGCCCGAGGAACACGGCCGAACCCACGAACAATCCGAGAGCGGCGTAAACGAACACACTCACCCCGTCGGGAGCGGTTTGGCTGAAGGCCCACACGTCAAGCGCGGCGAAGACCGCGGCCAGAGCGCCCACGGCTTCGGCCGAGAACTGCAGACCACGGCGAGCGAAGAGCCAGGCTCCGGCGACGAACGCCACGGTGATCACGGCGATGATCGTAGTGCGCGTTGCGAAGCTCGTGAGCTCGGGGTTCAGGAAAGTGAAGACGAGAGCCGCCACCGCGAGCAACCCGGCGCCAGCCACGGCGAGCACAGACTGCACGCTGATCTGCGAACCTGAGGCGGCGGCGGCGACGGACTGGGCCTCAGCCGGAACCGGCACGTGCCGGTCGACGGTACTGACGGACGGCCCGGCGGGGAGTCGCACGGCAGCATTCGCGGCGGATGCCGACATAGCCGCACCGGTAACCGGCACAGCCGTGTGCGTGGCAGGCCACACCGTGGGAATACGACCCATGATCGTCTCGCGTCTCGCAAGTGCCTCGGCGGCCGCTGTCGACGCCGTGACCAGCTCGGCACCGATCGGCCCAGTGAGGTCGGCTCCGCACCGGGAGCACCACCCGGCAGCACCCAGTACGGCCTCACAGCGCGGGCAGTGCAGCCAATCGACGAGCTGCGCGGCGGCCTCGCTCCAATTTTTCCCCATGCGCGCAGTCTAGGGGCCGCCACTCGACTGCCTGAAATCACCGAGAGCCGTGGCCAACCGGGGCTGTCCAAAGCCGGGCGACCCCGATTCGTTCCGCCCGCTACCGACGACGAAAGCGCAGTGTGAGCAGATGAAACGGTCGCAATTCCAGCACGCTCACGGGGTTGTCGGCCGCCGTCTCGTTGGTCGATCGCAACGCGTCCGGCGTTGCCAGCGCACGTTCGAGCAGGTCGGTTTCGGTGACATCTGTCGCTTCGAAATGCCGCACAAGGCGCGCCCGGGCCCGCGAGCCGTGCGCCTCATAGAGCCTGACGATGACATCGCCGCTGCCGTCCTCGGCCGCTTTCACGGCCTCGACCACGACGGCCGGATTGTCGATCTCGAACAGGGGGCGCACCGGCGCGGCCACGACTCTGGCTACCCGCCGCAGGGGAAGGTTGAGCCGGTATCCGTCGGCGATCGCCGCCGGAATGTCAGCGCCGACCACGAGCGCGGCACGGAGCTGATGTATGCCGCGATCGGCATGCGGGTCGGGGTAGAGCGGAGCACGCAACAACGACAGCCGTACCATCGTCACGGTGTGCCCGTCGGCGGCGCTGGTGCGGCCGATGTCGTAGCCATAGGTTGAATCGTTGGAGACGGCGACGCCGTAGCCGGTCTCGCCCACGTGCACCCAGCGGTGGGCGACGGTCTCGAAGCGCGCGGTGTCCCAGGAAGTATTGCTGTGGGTGGGCCGATGCACATGCCCGAACTGAATCTCGGAGGTAGCGCGTTCGGCGTGCAGATCGAGCGGGAAGGCAAGCTTGAGCAGCTTCTGCCGCTCCTGCCAGTCAATTGTGAACGCGAGGTCGACCGCCGCCGAGCCCGCACGCAGGGTGATCTCTTGCACGATGCGGGAGGCCCCGAACGAACGCGTGAGACGCACTCCCACGCCGCCCGCTGGGCTGTCGTCCCGGTCGCTTCCCTCAAGCAACTCGATACTGTCGACCTGGCGCAGCTCGGTGAGCGTGTTTCGGTAGTTCGCGTCAAGGTCCCAGGCGTCCCACTGGTTCGGGGTGTCCCGGTGAAGCTGCAGCAGATTTCCCCGGGCGCCAGCGGGGATCAGCTCGCGGTCGGCGGCCAGGTCGCGCATCGAGCTGAACAGCCCCTCGTCGTCGATCGTCACCGCGACCCGGCCGTTTTGCAGCACCAGGCCGGCCGGCGTACGCGAGACGGATGCCGCTCCGGAGGGGACGGAGGTGCCGGAGGGGGATGAGGGGGATGAGGGGACTGGCGAGACGGATGCAGCGCCCAGCGCGGGCACGCCATTTAGCGCATACGGGCCGGCGTTCAGCAGCAACTCCCCCGTGCCCGCACCGGCGAGCGCGCGCACGGATGCCTCGATCACGTCGGTCACCGCTACGGCCAGGGCCGCATAATTGCGTTCGGCCTCACGGTGCACCCAGGCGATCGACGAGCCAGGCAGAATGTCGTGGAACTGCTGCACCAACACCGTGTGCCAGGCGTCGGTGAGCGCGGCGTACGGGTAGGGTTCGCCGGTGCGTACCAGCGCAGTGGTCGCCCACAGCTCGGCCTCACGCAGCAGATGCTCGCTGCGCCGGTTGCCCTGTTTGGTGCGCGCCTGCGAGGTGTAGGTGCCGCGATGAAACTCGAGATACAGCTCACCCGACCAGACCGGCGGCTCGGGATACTCGGCTTCGGCGACCTCGAAGAAATGCCGCGGGGTCGACAACTCGACCGTCGGGGAGCCCTCGAGCGAGGCGGCGCGCCGGGCTGCCGCGATCATCTCGCGGGTCGGCCCTCCCCCGCCGTCTCCCCAGCCGAACGGAATCAGCGAGGTATTGGCCCTGCCCTTCTCGGCATAGTGACGTTCCGCGCGGGCGAGTTCGGCAGCCGAGAGTTGCGTGTTGTAGTCCGCGACGGGCGGAAAGTGGGTGAAGATGCGGCTGCCGTCGATGCCCTCCCAGCGGAAGGTGTGGTGCGGAAAGACGTTGGTGTCATTCCACGACATCTTTTGGGTGAGAAACCAGCGGGAACCGGCGGCGAGTGCGATCTGCGGCAACGCCGCCGAGTAGCCGAAGGAGTCAGGCAGCCACACTTCCAGCGGTTCCAGGCCGAACTCCTCCATAAAGAATCGTTTGCCGGCCACGAACTGCCGGGCGAGCGCCTCTCCGCCCGGCAGATTGGTGTCGGACTCCACCCACATGCCACCGACCGGCACGAAGTTGCCGCGCGCCACGGCGACCCGCACCCGCTCGAACAGCTCGGGATAGTGCTGTTTCAGCCAGGAGTATTGCGCAGCGGATGACGCGGCAAACGCGAAGTCCGGATTCTGCTCAATGAGATCCAAGGCGTTCGAAAACGTGCGGGCGACTTTGCGCACGGTCTCGCGTACCGGCCAGAGCCAGGCGCTGTCGATGTGCGCGTGCCCGACGGCATGGAGTCGATGGGCGCTGGCCGACGCGGGGCTGGCGAGCACACCGGCCAACTCGGCGCGCCCGGCGGCGGCCGTCGCGGCCACCGCGTCGGGGTCGACGACGTCGAGGCACCGCTCGAGTGCCCGCACGATCTCTGCTCGTCGGGGCAGCGCCGGCGAGAGTTCCTGCGCGAGGCCGGCGAGCATCCACAGGTCTTGGCTCAACTCCCAGACCGTCAGATCGCCAAGCACCACGTCGGCGTGACGGAAGGTGTAGATCGGGTCACCCCCGGCGGTACTCTTCTCCCCCAGCGGCGACGGGGCGAAGCTCCAGTTCTCCGAGAGATCAGGGTTGGATGCGGCCTCGATGTAGACATCGATCGGATCGCCGGGCAATGCGCTGACCGGCACCGAGCGGTTGCGCGACTCGATCGCTGTGAGAATCGTGCCGTCGGGCGTGTAGGCGATTCCTTCCACTTGAAAGCCGGGGGTTGTGGCGGTGAAACCGAGATCGATGACGAGTTCGATCCGTGCATCCGGTTCGTCTGCCCAGTCGCCCGGCACCGCCCCGGTGAGATGAAACCAGGTCGTTCCCCACGGTTTTCCGAACCGGTCGCCGAGGGTGAACGGGCCGAACTGCTGCGTGACGGCCTCGGCGAACGGGACCGGCTCATCCGGTACTTCCCAGGCTTCGATCACGAGTGGTGCAACCGCTCGGGAGAGCGCAGACGGAATGCGTTCCCGCAGAAACCGGTCAAGGCGGGCCTGGATCGTGGTGCTGTCATCGTGCATGAGAGCTCGCTCCTCGAGCGTAATCGCGCCAGCCGTTGACGTGACGCCACCCTAGGTCGGCCGCATCACTTTCTCAAGAGATGCACCGCCGCTCGCAGGAAAGAGTCAGAGCGAGGCGGAGGAGGTCGGCGTTGGCCCGGTGCGTGGTTGCGCAGCCGCGGCTTTCTTGCGCGCCCGCGCCTCTCGCGCTGCGTCGAACGCCTTCTTCGCCGCAGAATTCGCCGCGACGCTCACCTTCTTTGCACCGTGGAACTCCGTCGCCAGGATGCCGAGACCACCGAGCGCGATCAGCGAACCCGGCCCGGGCAACGGAATGAGCACGACGCCGAGCGCCACGGTGCCGCCGCCAACGATGCCGACGCTCGTGCGGTAGACCGTGTCAACCGTGGGGTTGCGTCGAATTGCCTCTCGAGTTCCGCGCGCCGCGCTGCCCGCCGCGCGTCCGAGCGCGGCACCCACGCGCTTCGGGGCCGACGGCGGGCCTGCCGGATTCTCGCTCATGCGTCCAGACTATGAGTTCTCGGATGCCGGGTCGAGGGGAAAAACCCCCGAAACCGAACGCGCGTGGGAACGACTCGATCGAGCGCCGACGAACTAGCCGTTGATCACCTGCGGGGTTCCGAGCGCCTTCAGCCCTTCGACACCGAACTCGAGGCCGTAGCCGGACTGCTTCGCCCCGCCGAACGGAATCATCGGGTGCACGCCACCGTGCGAGTTGATCCAGACGGTACCGGTCTCCAGACGCGCGGCGACCTCACGGGCCGTGGCGACATCCGCAGACCAGACCGAACCGCCGAGGCCCACATCGACGCCGTTGGCCAACGCGATGACCTCGTCGAGGTCGGTGTAGCGAATGATCGGCAGCGCCGGGCCGAACTGTTCCTCGACCACGAGCGGGTTCAACGGGTCGATGTCGGCGATGAGTGTGGTCGGATAGAAGTAGCCGGGCTGGTCGGCGTCGGGGGTGCCCCCGAGCAGCACTCGGGCACCGGATGCCTTCGCCTTGTCGACAAGGTCTGCGACGATGTCGAACTGGGCCTTGTTCTGCAGTGGCCCGAGCACGTTGTTCTCGTCGAGTCCGATACCCATCGGTACGGCCGCGGCGAACGCGGTGAGCGCGGTGCAGACCTCCTCGTAGATGTCGTCGTGCACGTAGAGGCGCTTGAGCGCGGCACAGGTCTGGCCGGTGTTGATGAACGCGCCCCAGAAGAGGCCCTCTGCGATCGCCTGGGGGTCGGCATCCGGAAGCACAATTCCGGCGTCATTGCCGCCGAGCTCAAGGGTGAGGCGCTTGACGGTGTCAGCCGAGCTGCGAATGATCGCCTTGCCCGTCGCCGTCGAACCGGTGAACATGACCTTGCCGATGGCCGGGTGCGTCGACAGAGCGGCGCCGACATCGCGTCCCCCGGAGACCACGGTGAGCAAGCCGGCGGGAAGAACCTGGTTCATGACAGCGACGAGTGCGAGCACCGACAGCGGCGTGTACTCCGACGGCTTCACGACGACCGCGTTGCCCATGCGCAGCGCCGGGGCGATCTGCCAGATCGAGATCATCATGGGCCAGTTCCAGGGGCCGATTGCGCCCACGACGCCAATCGGACGGTAGTGAATCGACGCAAAGGTTTCGCCGTCGTCGACGACGACCTCGGGCTCGAGCGGGGTTGCGGCCGCGGTACGCAGCCAGGCGGATGCCCCACCCACCTCGAAACGCGCGTTCGGGCCGTTCAACGGCTTGCCCTGTTCCCGCGAGAGCAGTTCGGCCAGCGGCTCGGCGGCCGCGTCGATCGCGTCGGCGGCGCGCAGCATGACCTCGCTCCGGCCGGCATGCCCGAGAGCGGCCCAGGCGGTCTGTGCGTCGACGGCCGCAACGACAGCGGTCTCGAGATCGTCGACGGTGTGCACGGGGGCGGAGCCCACCACAGCGCCGGTTGCGGGGTCATAGATGTCCCTGGTCGGTCCGGTCGTTGGGGTGATCGAAGCGAGAAGGCTGTCGAAGGTGTGCATGGGAATCCTCCACGGTGAGTCCGGCGTTTATGCAACAGTAAGTGCCGAGCCGCGGCTCGTCTTGTGTGAGGGCGCGCAACCATTGCCGTCGGGCGCACTCCATGCCCGTCCCGTCGCTGAAAAAGGTGAACGGGCCGAAAGCGGTGAGCGCACCGAAAGAGGTGAGCGCGCCGGAACCGCTCGGCCGGGCAGCGCCCCAACGAACGGCGCACATACAAGACAGGCCCCGGCCGCGCGGTGCGCGATCGGGGCCCGTCGGGGTCGTGGAGTTACTGCTTGAGCTGGTAGCGCAGGCTGGCCAGCTCGGCCTGCAGCGCCGGTGAGACCTTGTCGCCGAAGAGGCCGAAGTACTCTTCGGTGAGGTCGCACTCAGCCAACCAGGACTGCGGGTCGATCTCGAACAGCGCGGCGGTGGCCTCGGGGGTCAGATCGAGGCCGTCGAGGTTGAGTGCCCCCTCGGCCGGCAGCAGACCGATCGGCGTGGTGACGGCATCCGCGTCACCCTGAACCCGGCGAACAATCCATTCGATCACCCGCGAGTTTTCACCGAAACCAGGCCACAGGAAGCTGCCGTCGTCGCCCTTGCGGAACCAGTTCACCTGGAAGATCGCCGGGGCCTTCTGACCAAGCTCCTTACCGACAGCGAGCCAGTGCGACCAGTAGTCAGCCATGTTGTAGCCGCAAAACGGCAGCATGGCGAACGGATCGCGGCGCAGCTCGCCCACGGTTCCCTCGGCGGCCGCGGTCTTTTCCGACGAGATGGTGGCGCCCATGAAGACACCGTGCTTCCAACTGCGCGCCTCGGCCACGAGTGGCACGTTCGTGGCGCGGCGGCCACCGAACAGGATGGCGTCGATCGGCACGCCGCCGGCATCCTCCCAGTCGTCGGCGATCGACGGACACTGCGCGGCAGCGACGGTGAAGCGCGAGTTCGGGTGGGCGGCGGGCCGACCGGAGTCGGGCGTCCAGTCGTTGCCCTGCCAGTCGATGAGGTGATCGGGGGCGGTCTCTGTCAGCCCCTCCCACCAGACGTCTCCGTCGTCGCGCAGCGCCACGTTCGTGAAGATCGTGTTGCCCCACAGCGTCTGCACGGCCGTCGGGTTGGTCAGTTCGCCAGTGCCCGGAGCCACGCCGAAGAAGCCGGCCTCCGGGTTGATCGCCCAGAGGCGTCCGTCGTCACCCTGGCGCAACCAGGCGATGTCGTCGCCGATGGTCTCGACGGTCCAGCCGGGAATTGTGGGGCGCAGCATGGAGAGGTTCGTCTTGCCACAGGCCGACGGAAAAGCCGCGGCGAGGTGCGAGACGGCGCCCTCGGGCGACGTGACCTTGATGAGCAGCATGTGCTCGGCCAGCCAGCCTTCATCGCGCGCCATCACCGACGCGATGCGCAGCGCAAACGTCTTCTTCGACAGCAGGGCGTTTCCGCCGTAGCCGGAACCGAACGACCAAACCTCACGAGTCTCGGGGTATTGCACGATGTACTTGGTGTCGCTGCACGGCCATTCGACGTCATCACGACGCAGGCCCGCGGCGTCAATGAGCGGGTAGCCCACGCTGTGCACGGTGCGCACCCAGCTGGCCCCGTCTTCGATCAGCTGTTGAACGGCGGCGCCCATGCGGGTCATGATGCCCATGTTGACCACGACGTAGGGCGAGTCGGTGATCTCAACACCGAGCTGCGAGATGGGGCCACCGAGCGGTCCCATCGAGAACGGCACGACGTACATCGTGCGACCGCGCATGCTGCCCGCGAAGACCCCGTCGAGCTCGGAACGCATGGCGACGGGATCGGCCCAGTTGTTGGTGGGGCCGGCGTCTTCTTCGTTCACCGAGCAGATGAAGGTGCGGTCCTCGACGCGCGCCACGTCGGACGGGCTCGTGCGGGCGAGAAAGCTATTGGGGCGCCATTCGGGGTTCAGCCGAATCAGCTTGCCCTCGGTGACGAGCTGCTTGGTGAGCAGATCTGCCTCCTGCATCGACCCGTCGCACCACACGATGTCGCTGGGCTGAGTGAGCCGCGCAACCTCGTCGACCCACGCCTGCAGCTGCGGGTCGGTCGTTCCATACTTCTTGGGGGTTTCATCCCCACCGGTGTGTACGGAGAGAGCTGCGATGGTCATCTTCTGGCCTTTCGTTGTCGTTCGGGAACACACGAGATCAGTGTCAGGAGCAGTGAAACCTCATCGTGTTCTTCAAGAATGCGCCACAAAATCACGCGTCGACCAAGATTTAGCCGTTAAGAAGTGCGATTCTTTCGCTATTGTTAAGGAATGGCTCTCCCCTCATCGGATCTCGTCACTCTTGGCCACCGCATCCGTCACTTTCGCGGTGAACGCGCACTGACCCTCGACCAGCTGGGCGAAAGGGTGGGATTGGCCGGCAGCCAGCTGTCGTTGATCGAAAATGGGCGTCGTGAGCCGAAGCTCTCCACGCTGCAGGATGTCGCAACCGCGCTGGGCGTCGAACTCACTGACCTGCTCAGCCGGGAGGCCCCGAACACCCGCGCCGCCCTCGAGATCGAGCTCGCGCGCAGCCAGAAGAACGCGCTGTACGGCGCCCTCGGCCTGCCCACGGTCAAGGTGACGAAGGGCACACCGACCACGGCGATCGAGTCGCTCGTCGGCCTGCACCGGGAGCTCGCCCGGCGAGCCAGCGAAGCGATTGCCACCCCCGAAGAAGCACGCCGCGCGAACACCGAGCTGCGTGAGCGGATGCGCGAACGCGGAAATTACATGCCCGAGATCGAGGCGCTGGCCGAAGAACGGGTGCGCGCCTCCGGCCACGTCTCGGGCGCCCTCACCCACCGCGAGGTGAGCCTCATGGCCGAGCAGCTCGGCTTCGACCTCATCTACGTGAATGATCTGCCCAATTCCACGCGGTCGGTCACCGATCTGGCCAACGGCCGCATCTACCTGCCGCCTGCCTCCATCCCGGGCGGGCACGGCCTGCGCTCGATGGCCCTGCAGGCGATGGCCCACCGCTTGCTGGGCCACGAGCGACCCGACAGTTACGCCGAGTTTCTCTGGCAACGGCTCGAGATCAACTACTTCGCGGCATCCTGCCTCATGCCGAGGGACGCCGCCGTCAAGTTTCTGCGTGAGGCCAAGAACGCCCGCGAACTCGCGGTCGAAGACCTGCGCGACGCCTTCGGGGTCACCCACGAGGCCGCAGCCCTGCGCCTGACGAATCTGGCCACCTCGCACCTCGACATGACGCTGCACTTTCTGCGGGTCAATGGCGACGGTGCGCTGCAGAAAGGCTACGAGAATGACGGCCTGCCGTTGCCCACCGATGTGACGGGATCGATCGAAGGTCAGTACGTCTGCAAACAGTGGAGCGCCAGAAACGCTTTCACCCACGCGAATCGCACGACCGAGTTTTACCAGTACACCGACACCCCGGCCGGCACGTACTGGTGCGCCACGCAGACTGGGTCGACGTCGGCGGGCGAGTTCTCGATCAGTGTCGGGGTGCCATTCGCGGATGCAAAATGGTTCCGCGGGCGAGAAACCACGCAACGTGCGGTCTCCCGCTGCCCCGACGAAAGCTGCTGCCGCCGACCGAAGTCTGACGTCGCGACGCGCTGGGCCGGTCAGGCCTGGCCGAGCGCACGCCTGCACTCGCATGTGCTGTCGCCGCTTCCGTCGGGAACATTCCCCGGCGTGGACGACACCGAGGTCTACGAATTTCTGGAATCGCACGCCGCGGAATAGCGGGCACGTGGTCGGGGGGAGATTAACTTTCCAAATAGAAAGTTAATGCTAGATTGACAGCAATGGCGCCGGACGGACCGCGCGGGAGGGCACATGATGACCGATCACCCCCATAATGCGACGGCCGCGGCACGGCTCCTGCACAGCGGCCAGCAGATCGGTGCGCGCGTCGTGGTCTCGTTCGACCTCCGCACCCAGGCCCTCGTTCAGGCAGGCCTGGCCGCCGGAACGTTCCTCTATATTTGGGCCGCGCTGCTCATCGCTGCGGGGCAATCGACGGATGCAGCAGGGAATGACGGGGCGCCCAGCGAGAACGGTTTCATCACCAACCTACTTCTGCCGTTCTTCGCGCTGACCTCGCTCACGCTGGCCAGCCGGGAGCGCCTGCGTGCCACCCTGCCGAGCCGCTTCCCGTCGCTCTGGATTCTCGTTGGAATCGCATGTTGGGTCCCGTTCCTCATTGCACTCTTCGCCACGATCTTCGGAGCATCCGTCGGCTGGTGGGTCTTCCCTCTCATCGCACTCTGCGCTGCGGCACCTCCGCTCGCGCTCGCGATGTCCAGCGCGCTCAAGGCTCGCGCGAGCTCGATACACCCGATGCCCGATGGCCCGCGCGAAGCACTCAGCGGTTGGGTGATCGCCGTTACCCTCGCGATGGGCATGCTCTTCGGCCTTGCGGCGGCAACGAGCACATTCCCATGGGGCAGAACGGCCGGCTTTATATTGCTCGGAATCCTGCTGACCTACTTCCTCTTTCAGAAGGCCAGATGGGGCATCATCCATGTCGGAGCGGAGTGGGGCAGCGCACAGTGGGTGGGCTTCGCTTCGTCCTTCGGCCTCCTCGTGCTGGTGACCGTCGTGTTGGCCTGCACGCCGTTGGGTTCCCCGCTCGGCGAAGTGGTCGGCATCGTGGGCGGGGTAGCCGTGGCCGCCCCACTGGTGTTCTCGGCGTTTCGAGGATCCGTCATTCGCGAACGACCCGAGGAGTTCTGGGATGCGCCCACTGTTTAGCCGACGCTGTCACCGATTCCCTGTAGAGGACACCCGCCCATGACTGAGCACCCCCTCGATGCGGCCGACGCCGCGCGGCTGCTGCACAGCGGCCAGCAGGTCGGTCAACGCGTCTACGCGACGATCGACTTCCGCACGCAAGCGCTCGTGCAAGCGGGAACCGCCCTCGCCATTTTTGTTTACGTCAGCGCCTTTCTGTTTCTGTTCGGCGGCCAGGATGCCACTGCCGTCACGAACGCGGCGGCGGGCGGCTACTCGTTCAGCACGACCCTGCTCCTTCCGATTCTTGTTCTGAGCTTCCTGACCCTCGGTGTGCGCGACACCCTGCGGGCCACCCTGCTCAGCCGCCATCCATCGCTGTCGATCACAGCGGGGCTCGTCGGCATCATCCCCTTCATGGTGGTCGCAGCGGCGAGCATCTTCGGCGCGCACTATTCCTGGTGGGTGAACCCATTGGCCACCCTCTGCGCGGCGGCTCAACCTGCGACACTCGCACTTCGAAGCGCCCGGAACGCGCGCACGCACCCCGCGCCGTCGGTCCCGGCCGGCACTCGGGTTGCGCTCAGCACACAGGCGCTCACTGTCACCGTGGCGGTCGGCGTGCTTTTCGGGTTGGCCGCGGCATCCGGCGCCTTCAGATATGGCGCGATCGTCGGCGCGTTCGTCATGGTGCTTCTGCTGGTGATGCTTGCGCTTTCCACAACCCGGTGGGGACTGTCCGCGGTCGGTGCAGAGTGGGGCCGAGCGCAGTGGCTCGGCTTCGCCGCCTCGTTTGGACTGCTCGTGGGGGTCACGGTCATTCTGGTCCGCACACCCTTCGACGCCCCGCTAATCGGAATCGCCGGCGGCCTGACCGTAGCCGCTCCCCTGGCTCTTTCAGCAATCCGGGGATCCGCGTCTCGAGAGGGATCGGAGGGATCCCCGGATGCACCCGCGGCACAGTCTTGACGATGCTCTGCTCACTCCGCTGCGCTTCTCGGTGATGGCTGCCTTGGCGACGGATGCCGAGATTGACTTTGCAGCGCTGCGGGACCTGCTCGAGACCGAGGATTCCGCACTGAGCAAGGCCATCACGCACCTCAAGGCGGCAGGCTATCTCGACGTGCGGAAGGGCTACGTTTCCACCCGCCCGCGCACCTGGCTTCGGGCGACCGCGACAGGCAAGGCCGCGATGCGCATCCATGTCGCCGCGCTGCAGGCCATCGCGAACGGCGCGACAGCGTTGTGAGAGCTCCAAACGGAGGCTACGCGCCCCACTCTTTTTGAGGAATCTTCCCGTAGCGCGTGGGTGGTGCGGGAATAGAGTGCGGCCCGTCGCGCGTTGTATCTGCCATGCCATTACAGGGAGAATATGCGCCGAGTACTGCCGAGTGGGCGCGCAAGCAGGCCGAATTATTCGAGAGTTCCGGCGGGCAGGAGGCGAACGAGCTGCGCTCCAAGCCGATCATCGTCTTAACCACCCGGGGCGCCAAGACCGGGGCACTGCGTAAAACCGCGCTGATGCGAGTGGAGCACGAGGGTCGGTACGCCGTCATCGCCTCCAAGGGAGGAACCCCCGAGAATCCGGCCTGGTACTTCAACATGGTGGCCGAGCCCCACGTTCTGCTGCAAGACGGAGACGTCACACTCGACTATCTCGCCCACGAAACGCTCGGTGCCGAGCGGGATGAATGGTGGGCGCGGGCTGTCGCAGCGTGGCCCGACTATGCCGACTACCAGCTGAAGACCGACCGTCGGATCCCGGTCTTCCTGTTGGAGCCGCTG
Organism: Leifsonia psychrotolerans; assembly: GCF_013410665.1. Taxonomy (NCBI): domain Bacteria; kingdom Bacillati; phylum Actinomycetota; class Actinomycetes; order Micrococcales; family Microbacteriaceae; genus Glaciibacter; species Glaciibacter psychrotolerans. The sequence goes on from NZ_JACCFM010000001.1 coordinate 2,265,046, forward strand.
GCATAAGAACCGCGAACGGCCACTCCCTCTACCCCCGAATAGGTGCAGACGGGCGTTGTACTTGTAGTCTGTGGGGGCGCGGGTCGCGCGGGGGCACTGCTCTCAGTCATATTCAGAGCAGTAGGGGGACTTCGACGGTGTTCGAAACCAGTTTTACTCAGGTACGTCCACAAGCGCCCATTCGCCGCGTCGCCGGCCGCGTCACCGCAGCAGTGACCGTTGCGCTCCTGCTCGGCACGGGCCAGCTGGTGCTCGCTGCCCCCGCTTCGGCCGCCACCGGCACCGTCGTCATCGATGGGATCACCTTCGAGGCTGACAGCGAGAGTGTCGCAGCCGGTGCCGCGGCCGTCGGCTATGCCGGTCCTGCCAGCGTCACCATCCCAGCCAGCGTCACAATTGACGGCCAGGATTACGCCGTCACGACGATCGGAGAGGGTGCGTTCGCCGACGCAGGGCTCACCGCAGTCACCCTCCCCGCTTCCCTGACGGCAATCGGTGCGGGCGCTTTCCAGACCAACCGCCTCACCGCGCTGACCATCCCCAATGCGGTCACCGAGATCGGCGCATCCGCATTTTTCACGAACCGGCTCTCCACGCTCAGCCTCGGCAGCTCCGTCACCCACATCGGCGTGTCGGCATTCGCCTGGAATTCTCTTCGTGACGTCATCATTCCCGCCTCGGTCACCTCAATCGAAGGAAACGGCTTCGGCGAAAACTTCTCCGCCGATTACCTCGACTATCCGGATCTGGTGGCCGGGATCGGTACATCCTTCCCGCCGCAATCGTTGACGAGAGCCTCTTTTCTCGGCCTTCCGCCGACGACATTCGTCGGGTACGGCGGATATGACACTCTGAGCCTGCCGCGCGAAGAGCGCCCGTCACTCGGCATCAATGTCTGGATCAAGCACTACTCTCACTTCACCGATGCCCCGGGGAGCCCCGGATTCACGAAGCCGAAGTGGTCCGATTACATCGCGGAAGAGTTCCCGACGGTGAGCTTCGAGATGAACGGCCACGGCGCTCAGGTTCCCGAGCAGAACATAGCCCCCCAGCAGCTCGTGACCGAACCGCCCGTGCCGACAGCCGACGGATGGAATTTCACGGGCTGGTTCGACGACGCCGAGCTGCTCGTTCCGGCCAACTTCAGCAACGATTCAACCATCAACCCCACCATCTTCCATGCCGGCTGGAGGCCGGTCACGGAGTCCAGCGTCCTCGACGGATTCATCTCGGTGATCGACCCGAACGATCTGACCGCGGGCGCCAGTGTGATCGGCTACCGAGGTAGCGCGCTCGACCTGGCGATCCCGGCCACCGTCACGATCAACGGAACGAGTTTCCCGGTCACCGCGATCGGAGACTTCGCCTTCTTTCTCAAGGGTCTGACCGCGGTCACCATTCCGGCGCAGGTCACGGTCATCAAGCAATACGCTTTCGCGGACAATCAGCTCACCTCGATTACGATCCCGACCGGCGTGACGTCAATCGGCGACCTGGCGTTTTATTTCAACCGGTTGTCTGTGGTGAGCATCCCCGACGGTGTCACCTCCATCGGCGAGGGGGTGTTCTATTACAACCGATTGACGTCTGTGACTATCCCCGACTCCGTCACCAGCATCGGCGGCAGCGCTTTTACGTTGAACCGGTTGACGAGCGTCTCGCTTGGCAACTCGGTGACAGCCATCGGCGATTACGCTTTCTCTCATAATTCGCTCGTCGAGGTCACCATTCCGGCATCCGTCATCACAATCGGAGACAACGCTTTCGGCGACAATTTCGATATTGACTACCTCGACTACATCGAGGACGGGGACAACCAACCGACCGCGTCGGATACGCCGTCGACACTCACCCTGGTGAGATTCCTCGGCGCCCCACCCACGGAGTTCGTCGCGGCCCCGGCCACGGACGATTCCTCGCCGTCGCTCGGTTCCGAGCTGGGCCTCACGGTACGCTTCCCCATCGAATTCTCTGACACTCCTGAGACACCGGGCTATACCTCGCCCACCTGGCGTGGCTACATGGCTGCGGCGTTTGCAACGGTGAGCTTTGTGATGGGTGGCCACGGTGCTCCGATCGCGGCTCGTATGGTCGACTACGGCACACCGACGACAGCACCGGCTGCACCGACCGCATCCGGTTTCACCTTCACCGGCTGGTTCACCGCTGCCAACCTGAAGACCCCGTTCAACTTCGGGGCACCGATCACCGCGACCACCACGGTCTACGCCGGCTGGAAGGCCAACGCCGTCACGCCGCCGGCTCCATGGAAACCGACCATGAAGCGCATCTCGGGCACCGACCGCTACGCGACCTCGGTCGCACTGTCGAAGGCCGGCTTCGCCAAGACCGCCCCGGTCGTCTACATCGCCACCGGCACCAACTACCCCGACGCCCTCGGCGCAGCCCCGGCCGCAACCAAGGAAGGCGGACCCCTGCTCCTCACCCCGCCGGCCGCACTTCCCGCCGTCGTGAAAACCGAGATCTCACGGTTGAAGCCCGGCAAGATCATCGTCGTCGGCGGCACCGCCGCCGTCTCGGACACCGTACTGGCCGAGCTGAAGCAACTCGCCCCCACCGTGAAACGTGTGGCCGGTTCCGACCGCTTCGACACCGCCCGACAGGTCGTCACGCAGGCATTTGGCAGTTCGGTCGCGTCCGCGTACCTCGCGACAGGACTGAACTACCCCGACGCACTGTCGGCATCCGCCGCAGCGGGCGCCAACGGCATCCCCGTTCTACTCGTCAACGGCGGCGCGACCAGCGCCGACACGGCAACCAAGACCCTGTTGACGAAACTCAACGTGAAGAACGTGACGGTCGTCGGCGGAAAAGCCGCCGTCTCTAACGAGATCGTCTCCTCGCTGAAGAGCATCGGAAAGGTCACCCGAATCTCAGGCACCGACCGATTCGACACCTCACAGAAAGTCAACAAAGCAGCGTTCACCACGATCAAGAGCGCCTACCTCGCCACCGGCTTCCAGTTCCCCGACGCCCTCGCCGGCGCCGCACTGGCCGGAGCGAAGGGAGCACCGCTCTACGTCGTGCAACCCACCTGCATCCCCGCCGGCATCCACACCGATCTGACGTCATTCACACCGACCACGATCACCCTCATCGGCGGCACATCAGCGCTCTCAGACACCGTCCTCAAGCGAGGCCGCTGCTAACACATCCGCCGAGCGCGATCCTTGCGCTCGGCGGCATGCTCACGACCGTTCCGTGCGCCAGGGCATCCGCCGCGCGTTGCCTCCGATTTTGCCCATCACACGGGGCAGGAACATCGTAAAAAACGCGCACGCCACTCCTCGGAGATAGACACGCGGTGGACACCGTTCCCACCCTCATTCAGTAATTGGAGTTCACGAGTGAACGAGACCGGCATCGTTTGGCCATGCCCGCAGAGCCGCATTCGCAATCACGCAACCCGGCTTGTCGCCGCGCTTGTCGTTGTACTGCTGCTCTGCAGCGGGCAGCTGATCGCCGCGGAGCCGGCCTCGGCGGCCGTATGTACTCAGATTGAAGATCCCGCCTACCCCAACCTGTGCTTTTACCGTTCAGGCGGCGGGGCAGGGATCCTGCAGGGCACAACTCCCCCACCGCAGAACGGCCCGCTGAATCTTCCGGATACCGCGTTCGTCGAGGGGTCGCAGAAGGACATCATTCACGTCGCCGGTTCCGGGTTCGTCGGCCTCAAGTACACCACGCTCAAACTGCCCGCGCGTCTGCAATTGGTCGGAGGACACGCCTTCAACGGCAGTGGCCTTATGAGCGTGACGATGCCCAATTCGGTGACTCAACTCCAGGCCCGATCTTTCGCAAACAACAGACTGACATCGGTGACGCTGTCCGAGTCCATGAGCTATCTGGCCGATAGCGTTTTCGCGGGCAACCCAACGCTCAACGATGTGACGTTCACGGGGCCCCCGCCTTCGACGGGTGATTTCTCCCCTGCAGCCGCCAATGGCTCGCTCGGTCCCAATGCCGACATCACCGTGTACTACCCGTGGAGATATGAAGACAAACGTTACGGTGGCGGGTTCACCGTTGGAAAGTGGCGAGGCTACAGGTCCCAGGCCGTCGCCAGAATGACCTTCAACATGAACGGTCACGGCACTCCGCCCTCCGTCCCCGACGTCGTGATAAACCAGATGTCCATGGTTCCGTCAGTACCCACGTCAGTCGGCTATACGTTCACCAATTGGTATTCGGATGTCGGCCTCACCAGTGTGTTCGCGTTCTCTTCGACTCCCGTCACCGGCGACACCACCCTCTACGCGAAGTGGACGCTCAACACACACACCATCACCTTCGACAGCAACGGCGGCACCACCCTCACCCCCGCCACCGTCGACCACAACAGCACCGCCACCAAACCAGCCGACCCGACCAAAACCGACCACACCTTCGCCGGCTGGTTCACCGACACCGAGCACACCTCACCCTTCGCCTTCAGCACCACCCCAATCACCGCAAACACCACCCTCTACGCGAAGTGGACGCTCAACACACACACCATCACCTTCGACAGCAACGGCGGCACCACCCTCACCCCCGCCACCGTCGACCACAACAGCACCGCCACCAAACCAGCCGACCCGACCAAAACCGACCACACCTTCGCCGGCTGGTTCACCGACACCGAGCACACCTCACCCTTCGCCTTCAGCACCACCCCAATCACCGCAAACACCACCCTCTACGCGAAGTGGACGCTCAACACACACACCATCACCTTCGACAGCAACGGCGGCACCACCCTCACCCCCGCCACCGTCGACCACAACAGCACCGCCACCAAACCAGCCGACCCGACCAAAACCGACCACACCTTCGCCGGCTGGTTCACCGACACCGAGCACACCTCACCCTTCGCCTTCAGCACCACCCCAATCACCGCAAACACCACCCTCTACGCGAAGTGGACGCTCAACACACACACCATCACCTTCGACAGCAACGGCGGCACCACCCTCACCCCCGCCACCGTCGACCACAACAGCACCGCCACCAAACCAGCCGACCCGACCAAAACCGACCACACCTTCGCCGGCTGGTTCACCGACACCGAGCACACCTCACCCTTCGCCTTCAGCACCACCCCAATCACCGCAAACACCACCCTCTACGCGAAGTGGACGCTCAACACACACACCATCACCTTCGACAGCAACGGCGGCACCACCCTCACCCCCGCCACCGTCGACCACAACAGCACCGCCACCAAACCAGCCGACCCGACCAAAACCGACCACACCTTCGCCGGCTGGTTCACCGACACCGAGCACACCTCACCCTTCGCCTTCAGCACCACCCCAATCACCGCAAACACCACCCTCTACGCGAAGTGGACGCTCAACACACACACCATCACCTTCGACAGCAACGGCGGCACCACCCTCACCCCCGCCACCGTCGACCACAACAGCACCGCCACCAAACCAGCCGACCCGACCAAAACCGACCACACCTTCGCCGGCTGGTTCACCGACACCGATCTCAGTACGCCTTTCCTCTTCGACAGCAAGATAGAGACCGACACGACGGTCTACGCAGGCTGGACCGCCGTTCCCCCGACGCCGGACGCCGTCGTGGTGAAACTCGTGCTTGGCGAGCACGGCAGCAACACCCACATCATCATCGCCATCGGCGAACTCCTCCGCCCGCCCACCGCACCCATCGCAATTGGCTTCACCTTCACTGGTTGGTTCGCGGATGCCGCACTTACGATTCCGTTCGACTTCTCCAAACCGATCACCGCCGAGGCCACGATTTACGCCGGATGGCAGGCAGACGCTGTCACGCCGAAGCCGCCGGTCACTGCCCCAGCTCCAGACGGATCCGGCGACGGATCGGACGGCACACCTGGCGCAGGCACGGGCTCGCAACCCGGCGGCTCAGATCAGGGAAACAACCCCGTGTTGCTGGGCCAGTCAGACAAGCCCGGCACTGCGAGCCACCTCGCCGGTACCGGAAACAGCAGTGCAGGCGCCGCGCTCGCGGCCCTCGCGACTCTCACAATCGGTTGCATGCTCATGCTCGTGCGCCGTCGCATCCGTCGCGTGTAGAAGTAAGCGCTCGACTTTCGCACCGTCAGAGCTTTGGTCCGTGTCTTTGTCCTTCAAAGGGGGGCATTAATTTATAGGACGTCGCGTAGGATTGGTGCGCGCAGTTCACGCGCTGTGGGCACCGTCGCTTCGCCCTGGGCGGCCCCAGCCAGGACGCCACCCTCTGTAACCACGTCGACCCCAGCTTCCCCGTCTTCCCCCGGTGATTGCGTCGGGATCGTGTCGCATCCGGGTAACGGCCACAAAAAGCTCCCCCGAATGAGTGATGGAAAACTCAGCCTGACCGGTAGTGTTTTGATGCGCGGTTCGCGCTTGGGGGCGCGGCTCTCGTTCAGAGACAACGTTGTAGGGGGAAATTCGACCGTGTTCGAAACCGGTTTCACTCATGCGCGCTCGCAGGGGCGCATCCACCGTCTGGCTGGCCGGGCCACCGCGGCTCTGACCGTGACGCTGCTGCTCGGCACCGGGCAGCTCCTGCTGGCCACACCGGCCAGCGCCGATCCGCTCCCCGAGACCTACACCGTGGACATCGACCTGAATGGTCACGGCGACGACTATTCCGTGCAGGTGCCGCGGAGCGAAAGACTCAGTGAACCTGCCGCGCCCAGCGCGCCCGGATGGAACTTCACCGGCTGGTATGACGATGCCGCAGCGACCGAAAAGGCCTACCTTCCTACCGACATCTACGGCGCCGCCACTCTGTACGCCGGCTGGAGGAGCATCACCGAATCCGTGGTCGTCGACGGCCTCGTCCTTGCGGTTGACCCGCTCGATTTCACCAGTGGTGCCAGCGTCGTCCACAACCAGCCGGGGCCGCTCGCCGTGACCATCCCGGCCGCCACAGTGATCAATGGCCAGACATACCCGGTCACCACTGTTGGCGCTGCGGCTTTTCGCAACAATGGGCTGAGCGCAGTCACCCTCCCGAATTCCCTCACCAGCATTGGTTTCATGGCGTTCGCGAGCAACACGCTCACGTCGCTCTCCCTGCCGCCGAGCGTCACCACGATCGGCGCGTACGCCTTCTTGGAGAACAAGATCACCACGCTGAGCCTCGCCGATTCAGTGACACACATCGGAGAGGGTGCTTTTGCCTTCAATGCGCTGACCTCGGTGCGCATTCCGAACGGACTGACCACGATCTTGGGCATCGCATTCGGCTACAACGCCCTCTCAACGGTCACCATTCCCGACTCCGTCACCACCATCGGTTCGGGAGCCTTCGCGGTGAACCGTCTGACATCGGTGAACATTGGCGCGTCGGTTCAGAACATCGAAAGCGACGCCTTCATGTGGAATTCGCTCACGAGCGTGACCATCCCCGCAGCCGTGACCGCCATCGGCGCCAACGCCTTCGGCAGCAATTTCGATGTCGATTGGCGCGACTACCCCGATTTTGAGAACATGCCGACCGCCGTCGATACCCCCTCGACGTTGACGCGTGTGGACTTCTTGGGTGCCGCACCGGCGCACTTGGTGCCCGGTCCATATCTGGGCGAGGAACCCTGGGACGACCAACCCTCTCTCGGCCACGAGGGACTCCTCACGGTGTTCTACTCCTTGGGCTTCGAGGGCACAGACCCCGCCACGCACTTCACCGCCGGCAGCTGGCAGGGCTATGCCAGCCAGGCCGTCGCAACCGTCAATTTCTCACTGAACGGCCACGGCTCAGCCGCGGCTCAGCGTGTCGTTCCCGGCGCGCGCGCCACCGATCCGAAGCCCACCGCCGCCGGTTGGACTTTCACCGGCTGGTATAGCGACCCGGGGCTGACCCAGCCGTTCGCCTTCAGCACCGCGATCAGCACCGACCTCACCCTCTACGCCGGCTGGAAGGCCAACGCCGTCACGCCGCCGGCCTCATGGAAACCGACCATGAAGCGCATCTCGGGCACCGACCGCTACGCGACCTCGGTCGCACTGTCGAAGGCCGGCTTCGCCAAGACCGCCCCGGTCGTCTACATCGCCACCGGCACCAACTACCCCGACGCCCTCGGCGCAGCCCCGGCCGCAACCAAGGAAGGCGGACCCCTGCTCCTCACCCCGCCGGCCGCACTTCCCGCCGTCGTGAAAACCGAGATTGCACGGTTGAAGCCCGGCAAGATCATCGTCGTCGGCGGCACCGCCGCCGTCTCGGACACCGTACTGGCCGAGCTCAAGAAACTCGCCCCCACCGTGAAACGTGTGGCCGGTTCCGACCGCTTCGACACCGCCCGACAGGTCGTCACGCAGGCATTTGGCAGTTCGGTCGCGTCCGCGTACCTCGCGACAGGACTGAACTACCCCGACGCACTGTCGGCTTCCGCCGCAGCGGGCGCCAACGGCATCCCCGTTCTACTCGTCAACGGCGGCGCGACCAGCGCCGACACGGCAACCAAGACCCTGTTGACGAAACTCAACGTGAAGAACGTGACGGTCGTCGGCGGAAAAGCCGCCGTCTCTAACGAGATCGTCTCCTCGCTGAAGAGCATCGGAAAGGTCACCCGAATCTCAGGCACCGACCGATTCGACACCTCACAGAAAGTCAACAAAGCAGCGTTCACCACGATCAAGAGCGCCTACCTCGCCACCGGCTTCCAGTTCCCCGACGCCCTCGCCGGCGCCGCACTGGCCGGAGCGAAGGGAGCACCGCTCTACGTCGTGCAACCCACCTGCATCCCCGCCGGCATCCACACCGATCTGACGTCATTCACACCGACCACGATCACCCTCATCGGCGGCACATCAGCGCTCTCAGACACCGTCCTCAAGCGAGGCCGCTGCTAACCACCACACCCAACACGCTCCACGAAAAGGCCCCATGAATCACATTCATGGGGCCCCTTCGTGGAGCACGGTGCCGACGACATCGGGTGCGATCATCTTCACCCCGATGGGCGACCGCGCACCACCGCTCGATTGCTCATTCCGTATGTGGGGTTCACGAGCAAACAAGCCCGCCATCATTCGGCGATACGCGTCGCGCAGGTCCCCACGTGGATCAAAGTCGAAACAAAACACCCTCTGATGAGGGGTATTCTTCTGTTTTCAGTCGCCTAAGCTGAAAAGAGCGATAATCGCACGCTGGGGGCACGGGTTCTCTTGCATCTCATAGATAGTTGGAGCTCGCACATGCTGGGGTCAGATCAGGCGCGACGGCACACTCGCCTCCGCCGCGTCGGCAGCCGTGTCACTGCCGCTGTGATCGTCAGTCTGCTTGTCGGCACCGGCCAGCTCCTCTCGGCGGCGCCAGCCTCTGCACTTGAAACCTTGGGCCCCGGTGCGATCTATACGCTGAACGGCACCGAGGCCTCGGTGCGCTCGGACGGCTCAGTCAGCGTTTCATCGCTCACCATCGTTGACCCGATTCAGATCCCACTCGACGGGCTGGCCTATCCCGTCACCTCGGTCGAAGACAGCGGATTCACCCACGCTCTGCTCAACGACGTCGACCTCGGGACGTCACTCCGTACGATTGGGAATTCTGCCTTCACGGAAAACTTCCTGACGACGGTTCGTATTCCCGCCACCGTGACGAGCATCGGCACCCGCGCATTCGCCCTGAACGACACCCTCACCACCGTGGAGTTCACCGGCCCAGCCCCCACCACCTTCACCGCAGCCGGCCCCACCGGCTCACTCGGCACCGGTACCGGCCTCACCGTGTACTACCCGGTTCGATACGCCAGCAGCTACGTTCCGCTCTTGGTCGGCTATGCCTCCCAAGCTGTCGCCACCGTGAATTTTGACCTCGGCGGCCAGGGTGACGAGGTTCCCGCGCAGAGCGTCAATACCGGCTCCACTGCTTCCGCCCCTCCCACCCCGAGCGCCGCTGGATTCGTGTTCACCGGCTGGTACACGGATGCCTCACTCACGACTCCGTTTGACTTCGGCACCCCGATCACCATCGACACCACCGTTCATGCCGGCTGGTCAATCGCCACGTCGACCCTGACATTCGTGCTGAACGGTCACGGCGAGCCGATCAGCCCGATGACCGTGAACACCGGAGAGCAGTCATCCGGCCCGATTGCTCCGAATGATCCCGGCTGGTCTTTCAACGGCTGGTACCGGGATGCCGCGTTCGCGACCCCGTTCGAGTTCTACGGCACGCCCATCACCGGGGATCTCGCGCTCTACGCGCTCTGGACCGAGAAGTCGTTCACCGTGAGTTTCGAGATGAACGGCCATGGCTCCCCCGTTCCCGACCAGGAGCTCACACTCCTTGAGCCCATCGCGCCGCCGGCCACGCCAAGCGAACCAGGGTGGAACTTCATCGGCTGGTACCACTACGCCGACTTCAGCCACCCCGTCACGTTCACCGATGGCGTGAGCGTCGACACCACCGTCTTCGCCCGGTGGCACCCTGTCGAGGAGTCTGCTGTCGTCGACGGCCTGATCTACCTGATCGATCCGGCCGACCCCGGGGCCGGTGCGAGTGTCGTCAACTATCGTCCAGGGCCGCTCGCCATCGACATTCCGAGCAGCGTCGTCATCGATTCGGTGACCTATTCTGTCACCGCGATCGCCCCGGATAGTCTCGCGAACTTCGGCCTCACGGCGGTCACCCTCCCGAGCTCCCTCGCCACAATCGGAGTCTCGTCGTTCGTGGGCAACAAGCTCACGACCATCGAGATTCCTGACAGCGTGACGACGATCGGCGGGGGTGCGTTCGGTTGGAACGATTTGACCGCCGTCTCACTCCCACAGGGGCTGACGATGATCGACGAGTTTGCGTTCGGCTACAATCTGTTGCTGGCGGTGACAATTCCTGACTCCGTCACGGCGGTGCAGCGTGGCGCATTCGCGGGGAACCGTCTCATCTCGATTGACCTCGGCACGTCGGTAGAGACCATCGGCTCGTCGGCGTTTTACTTCAATTCCCTCACCAGAGTGACCATTCCGCCATCCGTCACGTCAATCGAGGGCGACGCATTCGGGCTCAACATCGACGCGAATTACCGTGACTTCCTCGATGGGTACTACTCCGTCGCCGATACACCTGATCCTCTCACCACGCCCTCAACGCTGACGGGCGTGGATTTTCTCGGCGCCCCACCCACGACGTTCGTCGACGCGCCGCTCACCGCCGGCGACGACCCGACTGTGCGCTCCTCGCTGGGCTCAGAACTCGGGCTGACCGTGCACTTCACGCCCGAATTCGCCGACGCGCCTGGCAACCCTGGTTTCACTCTGCCAACCTGGCGTGGCTACGCCACGCAGGGAACTCTCACCGTCAGCTTTGACCTCGGTGGCAGAGGTGGTGCCCTCGCACCCGAATTCGTGATGCCGGGTCAGACCGTGACGCCGCCGACGCCCCCCACAGCCATGGGCTGGACGTTCGACGGCTGGTTCGGTGATGCGGGGCTCACGTCGCCGTTCAGTTTCAGCACGCCGCTGACCGTGGATACCACGCTGTATGCAGGCTGGACGATCAACAGCTACACCGTTGATTTCGATCTGCGAGGCCATGGGGTGGCCATCGGCAGTCAACAGGTTCCATTCGAGGATTTCGCGATCGAGCCGACTCCACCGAGCGCCAGCGGTTGGATGTTCTCCGGCTGGTTCACGGATGCGGGACTGTCGAGTCCGTTCCTCTTCGGTACCCCCATCACGACCGACACCACCCTCTACGCCGGCTGGGCCCTCCCTCCCGTCATTCTGACGTTCGACATGAACGGCTACGGCGCTCCGATCGCCCCCGTCACCGTGGATCCGGGTGCTCCCATCCTGGAGCCCACGGATCCGAGCGCCAACGGCATGACCTTCACCGGGTGGTTCCTCGAGGCAGCGGCGCAGGAGCCACTCGTGTTTCGCGAGGGCCTGACCGAAAGCACGACGGTTTTTGCAGGTTGGAGGAGTCAGACTGATTCCTCGATTGGCTCCAGCGGCCTCGTCTTCGCGATCGACCCCGCTCACCCGGAAGCCGGGGCGAGCGTGATCGGGTACCGCTCCGGAACGCCTGCACTGATCATTCCGGCTGCCGCAGTCATCGACTCGGTGAGTTACCCGGTGACCAGCATCGGCTCGTTCGGGTTGTCTGGTCGAGGATTGACCTCCGTCACCCTGCCCAGCTCGCTCACCTCGATGGGCGATTACGCCCTGTATCGCAACTCCCTTACCGCCGCCGAGCTCGCCGATCACGTCACCAGCATCGGCGAGGCGGCGTATGCAAACAACAGGCTTGCCGCCCTCCGGCTCCCGGCCGGCCTCACCGAAATCAGCGCGTTCGCCTTCGCTTACAACCCGTTGACCGAAGTAACCATCCCCAACACCGTCATGTCGATCGGGAACGGTGCGTTCGTCGGCAGTGCGCTGAGTTCGCTCACTTTGGGCAGCAGCGTCACGAGCATCGGCGCGAGTGCGTTCCTCTGGAACTCTCTCACCAGTGTGACCATCCCCGCATCCGTCACGTCGATCGGCGGCGACGCTTTCGGCCGTAGCTTTGGGCTCGACTACGACGACTACAGCGAAGCCGGAATCTGGCCGAACGCCGCAAACACGCCGTCACTCTTGACCCGTGTCGAATTCCTTGGCGCCCCACCGGCGAATTTCGTCGACGCCCCCTTCGTCTCTGACGATGTCCCCAACGAAGACCAGCCGTCATTCGGCCACGAAGCGTCTCTGACGGTCTACTTTCCGATGGAGTTCGCCGACGCCCCCGCCGCCCCCGGTTTCACCGCTCCCACCTGGCGGGGATACACGACGCGCCCTTTCGCCACCCTGAGTTTTGCGATGGGCGGTCGCGGCGAGCAGATCGCGCCTCAGCGACTCGCTCCTGGTGAGGTTGCTGCGGAGCCGGTCTCCCCCATCTCCGCCGGCTACACCTTCACCGGATGGTACGCGGATGCGTCGCTCACGACACCGTTCAACTTCACGTCCGCGGTCCAAACGAGTGCGGTCGCCCACGCGAGCTGGTCGGTCAACACCTCAATTGTGGCGTTCGAGATGAACGGCCGAGGCACGGGTTTCGTACCCCTCGTCGTCACACCCGGCACCGTCGTGGCCGAACCGGCCCCACCCACTGACCCGTGTTGGCGTTTCGTCGGATGGTATGCCGATGCCGAGCTGACGACACCGTTCAACTTCGAGACCGGAATCTTCGTCAACACCACGATCTACGCCAGCTGGGCCGTGGCCACCGTGACATTATCGTTCGAGATGAACGGCCACGGCGACGCCGTAAAAGAGCAGATCGTGCCCGCTGGACAACAGGCCCTCCCGCCGATCGATCCAATCGATCAGATCGATCGCCATTTGATCTTCACCGGTTGGTATACGGATGCCGCGCTGACGACACTTCTCGACTTCACCTCTGCTCTGACCACCAGCGCCACCGCATATGCAGGCTGGGAGGAGCTGATTGGACCGCGCCTCATCATCGTGACGATCGAAATGGGCGGCCATGGCGTGAATACCTCGTATCTCTCCTCGGCAGGTCAGCCCCTGTACCGCCCCGAGCCACCGGTCTCCCCCGGTTACACCTTCACTAATTGGTTTATGGATCCGGCCCTCTCGATTCCGTTCCCTGAAGACCTCGAAGGCGTGGGCGACATTTCCATGTACGCCGGCTGGTCTGAGAACCCTCGCGTCGGCACCGCCGACACCGTTGCTCTCACGCTCGACCTCGGCGATCGGGGCACCAACTCGGCTCTGAGGGTGCAGGTCGGCGACATCATAATTCCCCCTGCACCTCCCACGGCCAGCGGGTTCATCTTTATTGGCTGGTTCGCGGATGCGGAACTCACGATTCCGTTCGAGTTCAACATCCCGGTCACGGCCGCGACCACACTGCACGCAGGATGGAAGGCCGGAACGTTACCCCCGCCGAGCCCCGGCGTGCCAGCCGACCCAGGCGGCTCAACGTCGCCCGGCAGCGCCAACGGGCCCGGCAGCTCTGTCGGCGGGCTCGCGTCGACCGGTACCGACGGTTCGGGCGCTCTGCTCGCCGCACTCGCCGCGCTCACGCTCGGCGGGCTGTTGCTTGCGCGCCGCCGCCAGGCTTAGCTAACACTCACCGCACCGACTGCACAGACAGCTCATCCCGCGGGAGTAGCCGTCACTGGTGCGTGCACCACTCTGCGAATGGTGCGCGGTTTGCTCACGCATGCACGGAGCAATATCCTCCTGCCGGTCTACGTCAGTGGGAGTTTCAGCAGTGCGTGAGACACGCCTCGATTACAGTGCACCCGCCAGCCGGCACGCAGAATTCTGCAGATCATCGGAGCGGTGACCTTCGCGGCGTTGGCCGCCGGCGGGCAACTGAGTTCTGCAGCCCCGGCATTCGCGGAGGCAGATCCCGCGCACCCCGGCCTGGACTTCTTACCTGATGGATAATGAACTTGGCGTCCGCGCAGGAACTTCAGGCCCACCGGCGAACCAACCGCTGGTGCTGCCGGACAGCGCCCTGATCGGGGCAAGCGCCTCGACACCCTTGATGTCTCTGGCTCTGGCTTCGTGGACAGGAGCCACACCTCAGTCACGCTCCCTGCCCGACTGAGAACGATCCGTGGCTACGGGCTCGCCGGGAACAAGATTCAACAGATTACGTTCCGGGCACCGGCTCGCTCGGCCCCGGCGATGCCCCCACGGTCTACTACCCGTGGAAATTCGATCGCGACCGGTACACCAACGGGTATACGGGCGGTGCGTGGAATCAGTACAAGACCGCAGCGCTTGCGACCGTAACTTTCGATATGTCGGGCCATGGCTCCCCCACCGCGCAAGACGTCGTTGTCGGCCAGAAGGCAGCACGGCCGGGTGAGCCCACCGCGCCCGGCGCGGTCTTCAACGGCTGGGCGAGGTAAACATCCTCAATGGTGGCCCGCTCTACAGCGTCGGCGGCTTTGCGGCTGGAGGCTTCACCACCCTGGGGATCGCCTCAGTCACCCTGAATGCGGGCTTCACACAGGTCGGCGATAACGCCTTCGCACGGGTGCCGGCCTCACCGTGTACTAACCCTGGAAATACCAGAGCACGCTCTACGCAGGTGGATACGAAATCGACGGAACGGGCAACTGGAACGGCTATAAGAGCCCACCGATTGCCACCGTGGATTTCGTAATGAACGCCCAGGGCACGGGTCCCGACCAGAGTGTCATTGTCGGCGCGAAAGCGTCCGTGCCGACGCCGCCCACCGCCACGGGCCTGGAATTCACCACGTGGTACGCGGATGCCGCGCTCACCACGCCGTTCACCTTCAACAACGCGATCACCGCAGACGTCACCGTCTATGCGGGATGGGAATCAACGGTCAGTTTCAATCTCGGCGGTCACGGCACGATCGCCACGCAGTCTGTCGTCGTCAGCAAGAAAGCACAGGCGCCCGCCTCACCGATAACACCACCGTATACGCCCGCTGGAGCGTCAACAGTTAACCGGCGCCGATTCGGCCGGAAAATGCCCCTTCAATGGGGGAATTGGTATGCGCGTTTGGCATAGGATAGTTGCGCGCGAGCTGCGCACTGGGGGCACCGTTCTCATACACATTCGATTCACGTAGGGGTTCGGGAATGCTCGACACTGGCTTCAATTACGAACGCCCGCAGGGGCGCATCCGTCGAATCGCTGGCCGGTTCATCGCCGCGCTGACCATCGCGCTTCTTCTCGGTAGCGGGCAGCTGCTGCGCGCCACACCGGCCAGTGCCGAGAGTTGGCCTTCGCCTCCCGGCGTGACGCTCACGCCGTTTAACGGCTCCGAAGCAGTCGCCAGCTTCAACTCTGCAGATGAGCATTACGACCGACTCTCCGGACAGATTCAAATTCCCGCGGAAACGTATATCTCAGACACCCACTACAACGTCACGGCGGTCTCGGTTAACGGTTTCCAGAGCGAGGGCATCAACTATCTCAGCCTCTCCGAGAATCTCCGCACGATCGGCAACGGCGCATTCAGCGGAAACAAGCTCTACAGCGTCAACCTTCCATCGACCATCACCGACATCGGCTCATCGGCCTTCGCGAACAACAGAATCTCGAGCATCACAATCCCCGCCAAGGTGACCAGCATCGGCGCATCGGCCTTCGCCGGGAACACCCTCACCACAGTCAAAATGACCGGCCCACGTCCCACTGTCACCGCCGCAGGTGCAAGTGGTTCGTTCGGCCCCGCCGGCGTCACTGTGCGATACCCCGTGCGTTACAGCGGCGGCTACGGCTCTCCTTTTGCCGGTTACACGGCCCAGGCGTACGCCGTGGTGGACTTCAACATGAACGGCAACGGCGCCGCAATTCCCTCACGAGAAGTCAACGCGGGCCTGACCACAGCCATACCCCCCACGCCCATTGCTGCGGGTCGCGTGTTCACCGGCTGGTACACGGATGCAGCTCTCACCGCACCGTTTGTCTTCTCGACCCCGATCAACGCCGACACAACGCTGCACGCCGGATGGGGTTCCACCGTGAACTTCGACCTCGGCGGACACGGTGGCGCCGTCGCCGATCAGACCGTGCACCTAGGCAAACAAGCCGTCAAGCCGCCGACGCCAACGGCGACCGGTTGGACTTTCACCAACTGGTTCTCTAATCCCGGCCGCACCACCCCGTTCAACTTCGGCTCCGCCATCAACGCTCACACCACCCTCTACGCCGGCTGGTCGATCAACACCTCGGCCGTGACCTTCAACATGGGCGGACACGGCACCGCGATCGACGCCCAGACCATCAACTACGGACAGACGGCAACCCAGCCGCCCGCACCGACCGCACCCGGCTTCGACTTCGGCGGCTGGCACACCACCGCCGGCCTCACCGCCGCATTCGACTTCGCCACCCCGATCAACGCGAACACCACGATCTTCGCCAAATGGACCGCAGTCGCACCCTCGACCGTGACCTTCAACCTGGGCGGACACGGCACCGCGATCGACGCCCAGACCATCAACTACGGACAGACGGCAACCCAGCCGCCCGCACCGACCGCACCCGGCTTCGACTTCGGCGGCTGGCACACCACCGCCGGCCTCACCGCCGCATTCGACTTCGCCACCCCGATCAACGCGAACACCACGATCTTCGCCAAATGGACCGCAGTCGCACCCTCGACCGTGACCTTCAACCTGGGCGGACACGGCACCGCGATCGACGCCCAGACCATCAACTACGGACTCACCGCCGACGAGCCGGCACCGCCTGCTGAAACCGGCTGGACCTTCACCGGCTGGTACACGACAGCTGCGCTGACAACCGCGTTTGACTTCGACACCCCCATCACCAGCGCGACCTCGATCTTTGCGGGCTGGGAGCGCACCATCATCGCCGTGACAATCGCTCTCACCGGTAATGGAGCCGATTCAACCCTGACCGTACCGCTCGGCGATCTCCTCCCGGAACCGGCCGCCCCGACAGCGGCAGGCTTCACCTTCACCGGCTGGTTCACGGATGCCGCACTGAAGACGCCGTTCAACTTCGAGGCACCGATCACCGTGGCCACCACGGTCTACGCCGGCTGGAAGTCCACCGCCGTCACACCGACGCCCACGCCCACCCCGACACCGACGCCGACGCCGACTACGACACCGAAGCCGCCGGCTCCGTGGAAGCCGACCATGAAGCGCATCTCGGGCACCGACCGCTACGCGACCTCGGTCGCACTGTCGAAGGCCGGCTTCGCCAAGACCGCCCCGGTCGTCTACATCGCCACCGGCACCAACTACCCCGACGCCCTCGGCGCAGCCCCGGCCGCAACCAAGGAAGGCGGACCCCTGCTCCTCACCCCGCCGGCCGCACTTCCCGCCGTCGTGAAAACCGAGATTGCACGGTTGAAGCCCGGCAAGATCATCGTCGTCGGCGGCACCGCCGCCGTCTCGGACACCGTACTGGCCGAGCTGAAGCAACTCGCCCCCACCGTGAAACGTGTGGCCGGTTCCGACCGCTTCGACACCGCCCGACAGGTCGTCACGCAGGCATTTGGCAGTTCGGTCGCGTCCGCGTACCTCGCGACAGGACTGAACTACCCCGACGCACTGTCGGCTTCCGCCGCAGCGGGCGCCAACGGCATCCCCGTTCTACTCGTCAACGGCGGCGCGACCAGCGCCGACACGGCAACCAAGACCCTGTTGACGAAACTCAACGTGAAGAACGTGACGGTCGTCGGCGGAAAAGCCGCCGTCTCTAACGAGATCGTCTCCTCGCTGAAGAGCATCGGAAAGGTCACCCGAATCTCAGGCACCGACCGATTCGACACCTCACAGAAAGTCAACAAAGCAGCGTTCACCACGATCAAGAGCGCCTACCTCGCCACCGGCTTCCAGTTCCCCGACGCCCTCGCCGGCGCCGCACTGGCCGGAGCGAAGGGAGCACCGCTCTACGTCGTGCAACCCACCTGCATCCCCGCCGGCATCCACACCGATCTGACGTCATTCACACCGACCACGATCACCCTCATCGGCGGCACATCAGCGCTCTCAGACACCGTCCTCAAGCGAGGCCGCTGCTAACCACCACACCCAACACGCTCCACGAAAAGGCCCCATGAATCACATTCATGGGGCCTTTTCTGAGAGCACAGTGGCCTACCGCGGCTGCATCCGGATTGCCCCGTCGAGACGGATGAGTGGTCGCGGCGCGCGCACACCGCAGACTGTCGTCATCAGCACGACAGCCCACGCACCTGACGACCTCAGCGTTCGATTTCAGCCAACCGATCACAGCCGAATCGACGATTTACGCCGAATGCCACACCACAACAGTTTCCGCTGCAAGTCCAAACGCCGAACATCAGCCCGCTGGGTGACAAACGGCCCAAATATGCCCCCGCAATGAGTCACGGAATTTCCGAAACGTTGCGTATCATTGAAGTTTCGCCCACGTGACTGGAGTTCTATGCCTGCCCCGTCTTTCACCCGACCAAATCGAGCAGAAGCGGGGCCCGGCCCCAGACGCCTGCCTCTTCTCACCGCAGCCCTCATGACGATTCTGCTCGTCACTGCCGGCTCAGTCGTCGCGTCCCCCCTCCCCGCCTCGGCGAACACGACCTTGGTTACCACGTGGACCGAGGTGAAGGCAGCATTCACTGCGGCATCTGGTGTGGGAAATGTCGTGACGCTGGGCGAGAACATCGCCGGTCCAGAATCCGGTGAAGGATTGGTTGTTCCTGCCGGTGCAACCGTCTCGCTCAATCTTGGCGGTTACAGCCTCTCAGTCACGGGCGAACACCAAAATCCCGGCATCGCAGTCGGTCCGACCTCGGAGCTCCTTATCGACGGCCCCGGAAATCTCAAGGCTCGTGGAAGCTATGGTTCTGCCGGAATTGGTGGATCAATGGTCAATCCGAGCGCAGGGACCATTCGAATACTCGGCGGAACAATTGATGCGGCCGCATCCAGCAAGAACGATTTCGGCGGCGCTGCCGGAATCGGCGGTGGTGGGTACGCATCCGATTACCGCGTTTACGGGGACGGCGGCATAGTCGAGATTCGCGGCGGCGTTGTGACCGCACAGGGTGGTACGGGCGGCGCCGGCATCGGAGCAGGGGAGCTGGGAACCAACCCGACGATCATCATCTCGGGCGGTGCGGTCACTGCAACCGGTGGATATGCCGCCGCTGGCCTCGGCGGTTCGAGTCAAACCTCGGGAGGTGTCGTGTCCATCCTCGGCGGCGAGATCAACGCAATCGCCGGCGCGTTCGGCGCGGGAATTGGCAGCGGAAACATTTCTCCCCCCATGACGATCACCATCGCGGCCGGAACCGTTCGTGCGACAGGTTCCAACTACGGCGCAGCGATCGGTGGGGCAAGCCAAAGTCCCGGAGCCAATCTCACGATCGGTGCGGATGCCACGGTGACAGCGATAGCGGTGGCGCCGGGGATGCTCGCATTCGGCCGGGGATTCGATGGAATCGGAGCCTCGCCGTCGTTTGGTTCTATGAATTCGGCCGGCCACATCATCCTTCCCGCCCGTTGGACGACTCAGCCCGGTCAGGTCATCACAAACACCGGACTGATCGAGAACCTGGAGAGGCTGGACCATGCCGGTCTCATCAAAAACTCCGGTGTGCTCGATAACTCCGGATACCTGATCGGTAGCGGCAGCATCGAGAACTCAGGAACGATTCGCAACACAAAGACGCTCTCGACCCCTGTCTCGGGCGATGCGTTCCCCTTTACCTTGCATGCCAATGATGGCGGGCCGGCTACGCCACTCGTCGCGGTCTACTCGAAGAGCATGGATGCCGCGGAGCTGCCGACATCCGTTTCACACCTGGCTCGCCTGGGCTTCGACCAGCACGGCTGGTCAACTGCGCCCAGCGGCGGCGCGCCATGGAACACCGCTACGGCGGCCACCATGCCCACCAGCCTCTACGCCCAGTGGGAGATCGCGATGAGGGTCGTCACGTTTGACGCTCAGAACGGCCAGGGCCCGACCACACAGAGCGTCGAATACGACACCGCCCCCAGCGAACCCAGTGCTCCGACCCGGGCCCACCACAGTTTCCTCGGCTGGTTCGATCAGCCCGTCGGCGGACTGCAATGGGACTTCGGCACCGGAATCACCACGGCGACCACCGTCTACGCGCAGTGGGCCCTTGACACCCACGTCGTCACCTTCGAGCCGGGAAACAATGACCCGTCGACAGTCCAGACGGTGGACTACGGCTCCCTAGCCACCGAACCCGTGGAGCCTGCCCGCACAGGTTTCACGTTCACCGGCTGGTTCACGGATGCCGCACTGAAGACGCCGTTCAACTTCGAGGCACCGATCACCGTGGCCACCACGGTCTACGCCGGCTGGAAGTCCACCGCCGTCACACCGACGCCCACGCCCACCCCGACACCGACGCCGACGCCGACTACGACACCGAAGCCGCCGGCTCCGTGGAAGCCGACCATGAAGCGCATCTCGGGCACCGACCGCTACGCGACCTCGGTCGCACTGTCGAAGGCCGGCTTCGCCAAGACCGCCCCGGTCGTCTACATCGCCACCGGCACCAACTACCCCGACGCCCTCGGCGCAGCCCCGGCCGCAACCAAGGAAGGCGGACCCCTGCTCCTCACCCCGCCGGCCGCACTTCCCGCCGTCGTGAAAACCGAGATTGCACGGTTGAAGCCCGGCAAGATCATCGTCGTCGGCGGCACCGCCGCCGTCTCGGACACCGTACTGGCCGAGCTCAAGAAACTCGCCCCCACCGTGAAACGTGTGGCCGGTTCCGACCGCTTCGACACCGCCCGACAGGTCGTCACGCAGGCATTTGGCAGTTCGGTCGCGTCCGCGTACCTCGCGACAGGACTGAACTACCCCGACGCACTGTCGGCTTCCGCCGCAGCGGGCGCCAACGGCATCCCCGTTCTACTCGTCAACGGCGGCGCGACCAGCGCCGACACGGCAACCAAGACCCTGTTGACGAAACTCAACGTGAAGAACGTGACGGTCGTCGGCGGAAAAGCCGCCGTCTCTAACGAGATCGTCTCCTCGCTGAAGAGCATCGGAAAGGTCACCCGAATCTCAGGCACCGACCGATTCGACACCTCACAGAAAGTCAACAAAGCAGCGTTCACCACGATCAAGAGCGCCTACCTCGCCACCGGCTTCCAGTTCCCCGACGCCCTCGCCGGCGCCGCACTGGCCGGAGCGAAGGGAGCACCGCTCTACGTCGTGCAACCCACCTGCATCCCCGCCGGCATCCACACCGATCTGACGTCATTCACACCGACCACGATCACCCTCATCGGCGGCACATCAGCGCTCTCAGACACCGTCCTCAAGCGAGGCCGCTGCTAACCACCGCACCCAACACGCTCCACGAAAAGGCCCCATGAATCACATTCATGGGGCCTTTTCTGAGAGCACGGTGGCCTACCGCGGCTGCATCCGGATTGCCCCGTCGAGACGGATCACCTCGCCGTTCAGCATCGGATTCTCAACGATGTGCTGCACCAGTGCGGCAAACTCTGACGGGTCGCCGAGACGCGACGGATGCGGCACCTGGGCCCCGAGAGAATCCCTCGTCGCCTGCGGCAGCTGCCGCAGCATGGGGGTGTCGAAGGTACCGGGTGCGATCGTCATCACCCGGATGAGCGACGAGGCGAACTCACGCGCCAGCGGGAGCGTCATCGCAGCCACTCCCCCTTTCGAGGCAGAGTAAGCGGCTTGCCCGATCTGCCCGTCGAACGCGGCGACGGAGGCGGTGTTCACGATCACACCGCGCTCAGGGGTTTCACCAATTGGCTCGGTCTGTTGCAGGGCTGCAGCCGCGAGTCGAATCACATTGAACGTTCCGATCAGATTCACCCGAATCACACGCTCGAATTCCTCGAGCGGCAGCGGGCCTTCCCGCCCGACCGTGCGCGCCCCGGAGACGATTCCGGCACAGTTCACGACGATCCGCAGCGGGCCGAGGTCCACCGCCGCGTCGACGGCCTGCTGCACATCGGCCGCCCGGGTCACGTCACCGGCAACGAATCGCGCGCGGTCGGCGAGGGCCGAGACGATTTGCTCGCCCGGTGCCCCCGGCAGGTCGAACAGCACGACTGAGGCACCGGCATCATGGAGGGCGGTGGCCGTGGCCAGGCCGAGGCCCGAGGCCGCGCCGGTGATCAGTGCGGAGCATCCGTGAATGAGCATTTCTACAGCCTTTCGATGATTGTCGCGTTGGCCATTCCGCCGCCCTCGCACATGGTTTGCAAGCCGAAGCGGCCTCCGCCGGATTCAAGTTCGTTCAGCAGCGTGCCGAGCAGGCGCGTGCCGGTGGAGCCCAGGGCGTGGCCGAGGGCAATCGCCCCACCCCACGGATTGAGCTTTCCCGGATCGGCTCCGAGCTCACGCAGCCAGGCCAACGGCACCGAAGCGAACGCCTCGTTGACCTCGTAAACGTCGATCTCGTCGAGGCTGAGGCCAGCCCGACCCAGGATGCGCCGGGTCGCCGGAATCACCCCGGTGAGCATCAGCAGGGGGTCGCTGCCTGTGACCGCAAAACTATGGAACCGGGCACGCGGGGTAAGCCCCAGCGTGGCGGCGCGCGACGCGCTCATGATCAACGCAGCCGAGGCGCCATCGGTCAGCGGTGACGAGTTCCCTGCGGTGACCTTCCAGTCAAGGTCCGGGAACCGTACCGCGAGCTTCTCACTGTAGAACGCCGGTTTCAGCCCCGCGAGCGTCTCGATCGTGGTGCCGGCCCTGATGGTCTCGTCGACGCTCACGAGGGTTCCATCGGGGGTCGTCACAGAGATCAGCTCTCGGGCGAAGCGCCCCTTCTCGCCCGCGGATGCCGCGAGCCGATGCGACCGCGCCGCGAACTCGTCGAGCTCGTCACGGCCCAGGCCCCACTGCGCGTTGATCAACTCGGCCGAGACCCCCTGACTCACGAGCCCGTTCGGGTAACGCTCGTGCATGAGAATTCCGAACGGGTCCTGACCCGTCGTCGCTGAGCCGAGTGGCATTCGGCTCATCGACTCGACGCCGCAGGCGATCACCACGTCATAGTGTCCGGCGATCACGCCCTGTGCGGCGAAGGTGGCGGCCTGCTGGCTCGAGCCGCACTGCCGGTCGATTGTGGTTCCCGGCACTGAGTCGGGGAAGCCTGCCGACAGCAGCGCGGTGCGCGTGATGTTGGAGCTCTGCTCGCCCACCTGACTGACGCATCCGCCGATCACGTCGTCGACCAGAGCCGGGTCAAGATCGGAGCGGGCGACCAACTCGGCCAGCACGCCAGCCAGCAGATCGGCCGGATGCACGCACGAGAGCGCGCCGCCCGGTTTACCCCGACCAGACGGCGTGCGCACAACATCGACAATGACGGCATCGTTGCTCATGAGGCCAGCCTAGGCCGGGACGGCTTCGTTCTGCCTGCGAAGAAGCGCCCACCGGCACACGTCCCGCGATCGAGCGGCGCGCAACGTGACTCCCGAGCACAGACGAACAGAGCCGGCCCGCAGAACTGAGATTCTGCAGACCGGCTCGTGGGGCGATCGGTTCGGTTAGGTCCGACGGATGCGACGCATTCCCTGCAGCGTGACGCCGGCCAACATGACAAACAGGCCGAGCAGTCCGGCAGTCTGGCCGTCGAAGCCCGTTGCGGCAAGTTCGACCTTCGGAACATCGACGCCGGCAGCCGGAGTGGAAGCGGGCGGAACAGCGGGCGGAGTAGCTGCAGCAGTTACCGTCACCGTGAACGGCGCGGTCAACGGGAGGGCGTTTGCCGGGCTGCCTTCTGGGGCATCGCCGCCGCCTGCGGACGTCATGTGAAAGCGCAGCGTCGACAGAAACGTGCCTGCTTCGGTGGGAGTTCCGGTCACAGTGACGAGGAACGTTCCATCGGCCTGGCGAACGGCGGCGTCGGTGAGTCCGGCGGGAAGGCCATCGATTGAAGCGACCACGGGATTAGCGGGGTTGAAGTAGCCATCGTTCACCTCGAGGCCGGCGTCGAGCGTCAGGACCAGATCCTGGTTCACCGGCGTTCCGACGGCCAGGCTGAGCGGAGCCGCGGTCACGCACGAGCCGACCGCGTCGTAGCTGGCGCCCATGGTCGATGGCAGGGTTGCGACAATCGACTGCACGAAGGCGCGTGCCTTTTCAAGCCCGTTGCACACCTCATAGTCCACGATCACCAGCGTGAGATCGAACTGCGACGCTCCGGTCACAGTGGGCTGAACGTAGCCGGTACCGTCCTCAACGTTCCAGCCGTTGAACGTTCCGTTGGTGACGATGTTGTAGCCGATCACCGGATCGTTGGCAAAAGGCCCCACCGCATTATCGTCACTGACCATCGTGCTGCCGTTGACACTAAAGAATGAATCGTTGTCTGAACCCAGGTTTCCCTCAAATCCAACGGTCAGGGCGGCGAGATGAGCGGGATCGACCACCACGGATACGTCGGTGATCGTGTATGACCACTGCGCGTAGTTACCGTCCAGGGTGAGAACAAGCGTGACGTCGTAGGTCGCGGTTAAGAACGCACCCCCCGTGTTGCCCGTCATCGTGAAGACGGAGCGGCCGCCCTCGTTGATCACCGAGGAAGCATCATCTGCGACGAAATCCCAGGAGTTCACGCCATCGCGCAGATAGAACGGGTCAGGGATGCTGTCGAAGGCATCGTCAGACCAGCCGCGGATGTCGCCGGCGAAGTTGTGAGGGTTCGCGTCATTGATGTAGCCGGTGTGATCATTGACGCCTTCCCAGAACACACTCGACGTGTGGACATCGTGGTACTGACCGGGCGCTGCCGACGCGGGTGCCGCGAGGGCGAGTCCCGCTGCGCTCAGGGCCATCGTTGCAACGACCGTCGCCGACACGAGTGGACGGAGTGGTTTCTTCACAAAATCTCCTGGGTAGGGGGACTCCCGGTGGACGTACGCAGGAGCAATGCCCGTTAGTTTCCTCCGAAACGGGTTCGGCGACGAGGGAGTTAACTCCCCAATCGTCGGCGCTCGATCAGGCCGAGAGCGCCCACATCGCCACAGCGCTGGCGGCCGCCACGTTGAGCGAGTCGATGCCGTGCATCATCGGAATTTGAACGACGGTATCCGAGGCGGCCAACGCCTCATCGGTGAGGCCGGGACCCTCTGCACCGAGCACCAGAGCCAGCCGGTCGTGAGAGGTGCCGTCGACATCGCGCAGGCTCACGGCATCCGGGGTGAGCGCCAGCGCCGCGACATGAAAGCCGTGCCGGGTGAGCAGTTCGCGGGTCGAGGTCCAGTCACCGATGCGCGTCCAGGGCACCTGCAGCACGGTGCCCATTGAGACCCGGATGGCGCGGCGGTAGAACGGGTCGGAGCAACGCGGCGTCACGAGAATCGCGTCGGCGCCGATGGCTCCGGCCGAGCGAAAGATGGCGCCGACGTTGGTGGGGTCGGCCACGTTTTCCAGAATGACGATGCGGCGGGCACTGGCCAGCAGGTCGTCAGGGTCGGGCAGAGCGGGCCGGTTCATCGAGGCGATCAGTCCGCGGTGCAGGATGTAGCCGGTCAGGTCGGCGAGGAGCTCACCCGGCCCCGAGAACACCGGCACGTCACCGCCGACAAGCGCCACCGCCTCGTCGACGGTGCCCCCGAGGGCAAGAACGGAACGCGGTCGATGGCCGGCCCCGAGCGCCCGCTCCAGCACGAGCGCCGACTCTGCCAGGTAGAGACCGTGTTCGGTGCCCCGCGCCTTTTTCAGGGCGACATCGGTGAGATGGGAATAGTCACTTAGACGCGGGTCGCTGAGGTCGGTTATCTCGATGACGGGCACTCGTGGAGTCTACTGAATCGTGCCGCCTGCTCAGGCTGCGGCGTCAGACGGGACCGCCTCGTCCGCCTCGCCAGAGCGTGGCGCATTCCGACGGCCGAGCTGGGTCGCGAGTGTCGAGGCGGCCATCCCTGCAATCAGCGCACCGAGCGCCCAACCGGGACCGGACCGCACGCGTCCCCGCGCCGCATCGAATGAGGGCGAGCCCGGACCGCTGTCGACGAGGGCGGTGAGCGCTGCGATGATCACCGCGTTGTACTCCCAGCCGCTGTTGGAGTTCCACGGCCCATTCTTGCCGTGCACCGTGCGTATCGCCGTGGTCATCACACCAATCAGGCCAGCCGCAGCGGCTGGCGTCGCGATCCCGGCCACGAGCAGTGCACCACAGCCGGCCTCGGTGAGGCCGGCTGCGATGGAATTGGGACGCACCGGATACATCTGGGTTGCCGCCATTACCCTGTCTGTGCCGTCAAGACCCGAGCCGCCGAACCAACCGAAAAGCTTCTGGGCGCCGTGTCCGACGAACAAGGATCCGATCACCACGCGTACGATTAATCGTCCAACGCTCATCTGCTTCACACCCTTCTGCGCGGGGCCGGTGCCAGATCCGGCCCTCGGGACTACGCTACGTCGGCTCGGACCGCCGCGCCAGGGCTCACCGTAAGCGACGATCCGCGCTCGAGGTGCGCTTCGCAGGGCTAGTTCGGAATCAGCGTGTACTTGGTCGAGAGGTACTCGTGGATGCCCTCGAGCCCACCTTCGCGGCCGAGCCCCGACTGCTTCACCCCGCCGAACGGTGCCGCGGCGTTCGAGACGACGCCCACGTTCAGGCCCATCATGCCTGTCTCGAGGCGATCGATCATGCGGTGGCCACGCGCCAAATCCTCGGTGAAGACGTAGCTGACCAGGCCATACTCGGTGTCGTTGGCCAGGCGCACGGCCTCGTCTTCGTCGGTGAACGTCGCAATTGCCAACACCGGCCCGAAGATCTCTTCACGCAGGATCTCGCTGCCCGCGGTCACTCCGCTGATCACCGTCGGCTGGTAGAACGAGCCGTCGCCCGCAATAGCCGCGCCGCCGGTAAGCAGCGTCGCACCGCGAGTGAGCGCATCCTGAACCAGCTCGTCGGCCTTCGCGACGGCCTTGTCATTGATCAGCGGACCGATCACAATGCCCTCGTCGGTGCCGCGACCGATCGGGAACGCGTTGACCCGCTCGGTGATACGACGGGCGAACTCGTCGGCGACCGAGGCGTGAACAATAAAGCGGTTGGCCGCCGTGCAGGCCTGGCCGATGTTGCGGAACTTGGCGATGATCGCACCGTCGACGGCCTTGTCGAGGTCGGCGTCAGCAAAGACGACGAACGGGGCATTGCCGCCGAGCTCCATCGAGGTGCGCAGCACGCCCTCGGCACTCTGACGGAGCAGGGCCTGGCCGACCGGCGTCGAACCGGTGAAGCTGAGCTTGCGCAGTCGGGGGTCCGCGATGATGGGGTCGGAGACCGCACCGGATGTCGACGTGGTGATCACGTTGACGACGCCGGCCGGCAGCCCGGCATCTTCGAGGAGCTGAACGAAGAGCAACGTCGTGAGCGGGGTGAGCGCAGCCGGTTTGACGACCACGGTGCAGCCTGCGGCGAGCGCCGGGGCGATCTTGCGGGTGGCCATGGCCAGCGGGAAGTTCCAGGGCGTGATCAGGAAGCAGGGTCCGACCGGGCGCTGCGTCACCACCATGTGACCGGTGCCCTCGGGGTTTGACCCATACCGACCGCTGATGCGCACGGCTTCCTCGCTGAACCACCGCAGGAACTCGCCGCCGTAACCGACCTCGCCGCGGGCCTCGGCCAGCGGCTTACCCATTTCCAGTGTCATCAACAGTGCGAAGTCTTCCTTGCGCTCCTGCAGCAAGTCGAAGGCCCGGCGCAGAATCTCGCCACGCACACGCGGGGCCGTCGCAGCCCAGCTGTCCTGAGCCGCCACCGCGGCATCCAGAGCGCGGGCGCCGTCTTCGACACTGGCGTCGGCGATCGAGCGAATCGTGACGCCGGTCGCGGGGTCAGTCACCGCAATCGTGCGGCCCGAGCTGCCGTCGACCCACTGACCGTTGATGTACAGCTGGCTCGGAACGCGGGCCAAAAGCTCGGTTTCGCGGGACTCACTCATGGCGTACCTCTTTCGTATACGATTTGATCTCAACCCTCAGATCCTAGCTAAGACAGTGCGGATACCGCGCCCTTTTCAGCGGATTCTCCCGGGGCACGCTCAGCCAACGATCCCCGGCACCTGCAGGCCCGGAACGACCATTCCGGCCGTCATCGCTCCCATCGCCCACGCCATGCTCGCGTGCTGCAGGGCCCCGAGTCGGCGTGCGATCGACGACCGGCCTGCCCCGTGTGTGTCGTGGCCGAGGCGCTGGACCACATTCGACGGGCGGGTCGAACTCCGCGCGGCGCGCGGGCTCCGATGAACGGCCACACGAATCCGCGGGGCAGCACGGACGGCCACAAGAATTAAGGCGACGGATGCCGCCAGCATCCCCCAGCCCAGCGGCACCGCTCCCCCGCCGACGTATGCCAGGTGCGCAGCATGGCCGGCATCCGTCGACGTGGCCGCCTGTGCGAGACCCGCTAACGCCCGCGTCGGCAGCGACGTCGGCACCATCGCCAGCCACATCACCACCATGAGCAGCAGCCCGGCGGAGTGTTGAGCGGTAGCCAGCCGACCGCCGCCCTCCTGCCGAACGCGAAAGGACACGAGCACGCTCACCAGCACTGTGCCGAGCAGCACCGCAGCCCAGCCGAGCGCGGGCAGCAGGGATACCCCCGGCAGAACCATATCGACCGTCGACACCACCATGACCGCCGCGCCGACAACCGCGAGCGGCCGCGGAGTCGGTCCACGCAGCGCGGCGAGCGCGCAGATCATCGACAGGCCGGTGCCGCCGAGAGCCAACGCGAGGCAGAGGAGCGGCCAGAACGATTCCATGTTTCACACCGTATTCAGTGAAGCGGCGAGCTCCTTGACTCACAGCGCGCTCCCTCGGTGCAGGCGCGAACACTCTGCCGAGGCAGGACCCACGACGCAGACGGCTCACAGCGAGAGGGCTCCGCTCGCGCTCACTCCGAACATCGCCACACGCAGTGACAGAATGAGACGATGACCACCACGACGGATGCCCCCGGCCACTCACCGCAGGCAGCGGCCGGCTCGCAGACGCTGTCGCGTGGCATCCGTGCGCTGGAAGTTCTCGCGGAGGCGCCGGCACCACTCACCATCGCCGAACTGGCCGATGCCCTCGGCGTGCACCGTTCGATCGCCTATCGAATTCTGCGCACGCTCGAGGATCACGGACTCGTCGTGCGCGGCGAATCCGGTCGTATCGCGCTCGGCCCGCGCATGGCCGCACTGGCCCGCGGCGTCTCGCGTGATCTGCAGTCTGCGGCCCTGCCCGAGCTGACCTCCGTTGCCAACGACCTGGCGATGACGGTGTTTATTGCCGTGCTCGATCGCGGCGAAGTGATCACCCTGGTCAGCGTCGAACCGCGGCACGCCCACGTGAGCGTCGCGCAACGCCCCGGCACTCGGCACGCGCTTGAGCGCGGCGCACCCGGCCATGCAATCCAGGCATCACTCTCCCCGGCCGAGCGTGCCGCCCTAGCCCCCGGAACCGCATCGAATGACTCAGCGGACGGGCCCACACTCGCAGACACGCTCGCCGTAGTGCGGGAGAGCGGTTTCGCTACGAGTCACGACGAGGTCATTCCCGGGCTCTCCTCGGTCGCCGTCCCGTTGCGTCCGGCTGGCCAGGCACCGGCGGCGCTGGCCGTGGTGTACGTCGGTGCCGCGGCGAGCGCCGAGCAGATTGCCGCACGCCTGCACACAGCGGCCGCCGCGATCGTTTCCGAACTGGGCTAGCCGTGGCCGACTTCACCCTGCGCCAACTCGCCTACTTCGTCGGCATCGCCGAGGCCGGCAGCATTTCGGATGCCGCGGCCCGGCTGCACGTGTCGGCGTCCGCTCTCTCGGCGGCCCTGACCGATCTCGAGGCCAGCGTCGGCATGCAACTCTGCATCCGCCGCAAAGCCCACGGTGTGACTCTCACTCCGAACGGCGTGGACGTTCTCGACAAGGCTCGCCGGGTGTTGCGTGCCGCCGATGAGATTCGGCACACGCACGGCTCCCCCGCGGGTGAGCTGCGGGGCCCAATCACGCTCGGCTGCTACGTCACACTCGCCCCCACCGTGGTGCCCGCACTTCTCGAGGCCACAAGTGCGGTGCACCCGGGCCTCACCTTCACGCTCGTCGAGTCTGCCCAAGACGGCCTGCTGCGCGGGCTGTTCGACGGCGACATCGACCTGGCCGTCGTCTACGACATGCACCTGCCGGGTGGGCTGAACCGCGTGCTGCTCTATGAGGTGCGCCTGCATGTGCTGCTCCCCGCCGGGCATCGTCTCTGTCCGCCGACAGGTGTGGATGCCCCGGCCGACGCGCCAGGCACGGATGCCCCGGCCGAAGCCGGCGTCGACCTGGCCGACCTCATCGACGAGCCATTCGTGCTCTTCGACGCCGCACCGAGCCGGGAGTACACGCTCGGGCTGCTCGAGGCCCGCGGCCTGCACCCCGAGGTGGCGCACCGCACCTCAAGTTACGAGATGGTGCGGGCGCTCGTCGCGCGGGGGCAGGGCTGGAGCGTGCTCGTTCAGCGTCCGGCGCAACCGTTTAGCTACGAGGGCCGGCCCGTTGTTTCTCTGCCGATCTCGCCCGCCGCACCGCTCGTCGGGGTCTATCTGGTCTGGCCCGAGGACGTGACGCTGACTCCGCGAGCGCAGGCCGTCGTCGACTGCGCGCGTGACGTGCCCTGGCCGGCGCGCGCAGAAGAACGCCGCTCTGAAATGACCGGTCGAGAATCCTGAAATTCGCCCCCTCGTTGAGTCACAGAATTTCCTGAACGTCACGTAGCATTGAAGCTTCGCCTCTGCTCTGGAGTTCCATGCTTCCTTCTGCCCCCACTCGACCCCATCGAGCAGACGTGGCTCCCGGCTCCAGCTTGCGGCCTTCTCTCGTCTCGGCACTTCTGACCACGCTCATCATCACCGCTGGCACCATCGTGCTTCCCTCGGCCCCCGCCTCGGCGGCGACCACGACGGTCGGCGACTGGGCCGAGATCCAGGCCGCGTTCAACGCGGCATCCGGCCCCGACAACGTGATTCACCTGGGCGCAGACATCGCCGGTGCCGGGCTTCTCGTTCCGGCGGGAGCAACGGTCAGTCTCGAATTGAACGGCCATGAGCTGACTGTCACGGGTGACTACCAAAAGGCCGGCATCGAGGTCGGGGCGACCTCAGAGTTCATCGTCGACGGCCCAGGAAAGCTCACGACCCGCGGCAGCCACGGATCAGCCGGAATCGGTGGATCAATGTTCACCCCGAGCCCGGGGACGATCCGCATTCTCGGTGGAACCATCGATGCCTTTGCCCCCGGCCAGGCCGGGGTCCCCGGTGCCGCTGGAATCGGTGCGGGCGGGCATGGGGAAGGGGGACCATACGGGACCGGCGGCACAGTTGAGATCCGCGGCGGGCAGGTCACTGCACAGGGCGGCCAGGGCGGCGCGGGCATCGGGGCCGGGGAATACGGAAATGACCCGACGATCATCATCGCCGGCGGCACCATCACCGCAACCGGTGGATATGGCGGCGCCGGCCTCGGCGGCTCGCAGCAAACGTCCGGCGGTACGGTGTCGATCCTCGGCGGAGTGGTCGACGCCATTGCCGGCGCGTTTGCCGCAGGAATCGGGAGCGGAAACACTCCTGTCCCCTTGGCGATCACCATCGCAGCCGGAACCGTCCGTGCGACGGGCTCCAATTATGGTGCAGCAATCGGCGGCATCACGATGACGCCCGGCGCCGACCTCACGATCGGCGCGGATGCCACAGTGACAGCGATCACGGTGGCGCCGTCCTACATCGCGTTCGGTCGAGGATGGGATGAAGTCGGTGGCGCGCATCCTTTTGGTTCCATGAATTCGGCAGGCCGAATCATTATGAGCAACCGATGGTCCACGCAACCGGGCCAGGTGATCACCAACACGGGCACCATCGAGAACAGGGCCGCGCTGACGCATTCCGGACTCATCGAGAATCAGGGCGTGTTCGATAACACGGGCGTTGTCGCGGGTGCGGGCGTAATCGACAATGCGGGCACGATTCGGAACACGAATAGCCTCACAGCATCGGTCACAGGGGCGGTATCCCCGTTCTCCTTCTTCGCCAACGATGGGGTGGCGGCCGGCAAGATCGTCGAAGTGTACGCAGCGAGCATGGATGCTGCGGCGCTACCGGAATCCGTCACCACTCTGACGCGCCAGGGATTCTCCCCCGTCGGTTGGTCGACGACCCCGATAAGTGGAGCTCCCTGGGATACCTCCACGGTGATCAGCCAACCCACCGATCTCTTTGCCCAATGGGAGATCACGACCCATGTCGTGACCTTTGATTCTCGAAACAGCGGCGTTCCAGCCACTCAGACCCTGGACTACGGCGCATCCGCCGTCGAGCCGAGCACTCCGATCCGCGCCAACCACGCGTTCCTCGGTTGGTTTGATGCGGAATCCGGGGGAACCGAATGGAACTTCGCAACTCCGATCACGCAACCGGTCACCCTCTACGCGCAGTGGCAGATTGCGACCCACGTGGTGACGTTCGAGCCGTGGTGGGGCAGCGAAACGTCGTTCTCGCAGACGGCCGATCATGGCTCTCCCGCCACTGAACCCCCCGCCCCGCTCCGGCCGGGAAATACCTTGCTCGGCTGGTCAGAGTGGCCGATGAGCGGCCCCCTCTGGGATTTTAGCGCCGGCGTCATCCGGCAGACCACGTTGTATGCCCGCTGGTCCCCGCTGACCTATCCGGTCACGTTCGATAGTCATAATGGCGACGCCAGCACGGCCACTACCGTGCAGCATGGCTCGCCCTCCATCGCGCCCGCCGACCCGGTTCGAGCCGGCTACACGTTCCTCGGCTGGTTCGATGCTGCATCCGGTGGGACCGCGTGGAATTTCACGACCGGCATCACCGGCCCCGTTTCCCTCTCTGCAATGTGGTCATTGAACAGCTACGCGGTCACGTTCGACGCCCGAAACGGGCAGACCCCTGCCACACAGACCCTCGACTATGCCTCGCCCGCGCTCCAGCCGCTGGCACCGACCCGCCCCAATCACACGTTCCTGGGCTGGTTTGATCAGGCATCCGGCGGATCCGCTTGGGACTTCGCCGACGGCGTCACCGGCGCGATGACGCTGTACGCGCAGTGGGCGCCCGTGAGCTTCCCGGTCACCTTCGACGCGCAACACGACGATGAATCCACCGTGGCGAATGTGGCATACGGCTCGCCTGTGCCGATCCCTCCCGTGCCTAGCCGGGCCGACTTCAGCTTCGTCGGGTGGGCCGATAGCTCGAACTGCGGTCTCTGGTGGGACTTCGACACGGCGATCACCGGTCCGACCACGCTCTACGCCCAATGGGCACGAGTCGCCCACGCGGTCACGTTCGACAGCCAAAATGGCACCATCGCGTCCGACCAGAGCTTCGACGTCGACTCCCCCGCCGCCGAACCGACCGCGCCGACCCGCGCGGGCTATAGCTTCATCGGGTGGTTTGACCAGCCCTTCGGCGGAATGGCCTGGAGCTTTGGAACCGGTATCACCGCCCCCGTCACGCTCTACGCCCACTGGTCGTTCGACAGTCTTGCGGTGCCGTTTGCGGTGTACTCGGTCACGGATGCCGCGCCGACTGCCGCAGCTGCCGCGCCCGTCGCGTACGCGGTGACGTTCCGCAACCAAAACGGTGACACTCCGACGACCCTCACCGTGAATCTCGAGGACCTCGCCGAGGCACCAGCCGCGCCGACGCGCGCCGGCTTCAGCTTCGTCGGCTGGTTCGACGAGCCGACCGGTGGCACGGTCTGGCAGCCCGAAGCGACGACCGTCGTGCCCGCGGCACTCTACGCCCAGTGGGAAGAGACTGTCGCGAGCCACGAGGCATCCGTCGCACCCGCCGCACAGCCCCACAGCCTGTGGGCTGCGCTGGCGGGTTTCACCCACAGCATCTGGGGCACTATCGCCGCGGTGCTGTGGCTGGGATTCGCCGGGTTCTCGGCCGTGCTGTGGCTGCGCCGTCGCACACGACGCAACGCACAGTAACGGCTCTGAGTTGAAGCGAGAGAGCTAGCGCTTCATGCCGTAGATCTGCCCGCGAGCCTGCTCAGCCTCGTGGTCAGGGCCGAGCGGGATGCCCGTGCGGTCCCGCAGCAGCAGCGTCGCACCGAACGCGATCACCGAGAGGATGGCGATGTAGACGGCGACCGATACGGCGGTGCCCGTCTGGGCCACCAGCCAGGTGGCGATCAGCGGAGCGAAAGCCCCACCGAGGATCGCACCGAGCGCGTAGGTGATCGAAACTCCCGAGAACCGGATCGAGGCCGGGAACAACTCGGCGAAGAACGCCGCCTGCTGGCCGTAGGTGAAGCCGTTTCCGATGGTGAACAGCGACAGCCCGAGAAAAAGCAACCAGACGTTTCCGGTGTTCACGAGCGGGAAGAGCATGAAGACCGTCACGAGCTGCACGCACCAGCCGATGATGTACGTGTTGCGGCGGCCGATCCTGTCGGAGACGCCGCCGGCGGTCCAGGTCATGATCAGCCAGACCACCGCCGAGCCGGCGACGGCCAGCAGCACGGGCGTACGCTCCATGCCGACCAGGCCATCAGGGTTCGTGGCGTAGTTCTGAATGTAGCCACCGGTGGTCATGTAACCGGCTGCGTTGTTGCCGGCGAACGTGAGCGCGGCGAGAAGCACCAGCAGCCAGTGCTTGCGGAACAGCACGACGATCGGCATCTTGGTCTGCTGCTTGCGGGCGGCGATCTCTTCGAAGACCGGGCTCTCTTCGACGCTGCGGCGCACCACGAAGCCGACGATCACGAGCACGAAACTGAGCAAGAACGGCACACGCCAGCCCCACTCGAGGAACGCCTCACCGGGAGCAATCACGCCGGTCATCAGGGCGAGGATTCCGGAGGCCAACAGCAGGCCGATGGGCACACCGATCTGTGGGAACGCGCCGTAACGGCCCCGCTTGCCCTCGGGCGCATGCTCAACGGCCATGAGCACGGCACCGCCCCACTCACCGCCGGTCGAGATTCCCTGCAGGATGCGCAGAAGCAGAAGCAGCACGGGAGCCGCGACACCGATCTGGGCGTAGCCGGGAAGCAGACCGATGAGCATCGTCGACGCGCCCATCAAGATGAGGGTTGTGGCCAGCACGGCCCGGCGACCGAAGCGGTCTCCGAAGTGACCGGCCAGGAATGCGCCGAACGGGCGGAACAGAAAGCTCACGCCGACTGACGCGAACGCGAGCATGAGGCCGATTTGGGCGCCCGCCGGCTCGAAGAAGAGATTCGCGAAAACCAAGCCCGCGGCACTGGCATACAGGAAGAAGTCGTACCACTCGATTGTCGTGCCGATCACAGTGGCCAGAGCCACCCGTCGAAGATCCGTGGCGGACTTGACCGGCGGGCGGTCGACCAGAACTGCAGACATCCAAGACTCCTTTGTCATCATCGACTCCGAGGCGAAACGATGATTGATCCACGTTACGTGTGGCCCCCGGGGGGTCGTCAAAGACTTTTTACCGGGGACTATCCACGGTTATGGTGCGGAGGCGTGCCCCGCCCAGCCGCCCATCTGCGCACCTGACTCCCGGGGCGCGCGCCACCTGATAGCATCCAAGATTACGGATCGTATACAGTGTCGTCGCGTTCGCAGAGAGTCGAGGTGGTCCCCGTGAGCATCGCTCCCGATGTCCCGCAAGCCGTGTCCCGTCGCGCCGCGTCCCCGCGAATGGCCGCCGCTGCAGTGCCGGCCAACCATGTCACGACGGCCATCGCGCGCAATTTCAGCGAATTTCGCACCGCGGTCTCGGAGTCGTTTGTTCCCCTGCACGTGACGAGTGAGCATCCGGAACCATTCTTCGGCAAGATTCGTTCGGCCTTCGTCGACGAGATTCACGTGAGCGAAGTCAGCGCCAGCGATCACATGGTCGAGCGCACTCCCGAACTCATCGCACGCAGCACACGCCACTACTTCAAGCTCAGCCTGTTGCTCTCGGGTTCTGGCCTGCTCATTCAAGACAACCGCGAGGCGGTGTTGCAGCCGGGCGACCTGGCTGTCTACGACACCGACCGGCCGTACACTCTCGTCTTTGACGAACGGTTCAAGACCATGGTCGTCATGTTCCCGAAGCACCTGATCAACCTGCCGTCTGATGTCGTCGGCCAGCTCACCGCCGTGCGGATGTCGGGCCGCGAGGGTGTCGGCAGCATGATCGTGCCGTTCCTCGCCCAGCTTGTCGGCAACCTCGATCAGCTCACCGGCAGCACCGGAGTGCGTTTGGCACACAGCGCCCTCGACCTCGTCACAACTCTCTTTGCGAACGAGCTCGATTTGGAAAAGGGCGGTGGCTCGCCGCACCAGGCCCTCATGCAACGCGTGCGCAGCTACATCGATGCCAACCTCGCGTCGACCGACCTCGGTCCCAGTCAGATCGCGGCGGCGCATTTCATCTCGACGCGTCACCTGCACGGAATCTTTCAGGAGCAGGGCACGACGGTGTCGACCTGGATTCGCACCCGTCGTCTCGAACGCTGCCGCCGCGACCTGATCAACCCGGTCTTCGCCGACCACCAGGTCGCCGCGATCGCAGCCCGCTGGGGCTTCGTCGATGCCGCGCACTTCAGCCGCGTGTTCAAGGCGGCCTACGGAATGGCGCCGCGCGAGTTGCGCAGCCAGAGCCTCGGCTGACGCCCTTCGCCTGATTGGTGTCGCGTGTTGAGTCTCGCCTGTCCTTTCCCTCGAGACCGGAGTTGTTGTCGTCATAACGCACTCACAACGACAACGACTCCCGTCTCGCGGGGTTGCGACGGTAGAGGTTCTCGAACGACGGTGAGACGGATGCCCTCTTGTCGCACTGAGCAGGTGGATTGACGGGCCGGGAACAAACGGTCGCGCGCGCTTGATCAGGCCAGAGCGCTTCAGCACGATGGCTCTACCCCCTGCACCGTCGCCGGGGCCAGAGCCGAGAGCCACCCATGACATCCGTTCCCACTCGTGCCCGGCCATGAGTTCGTCGGCGAAGTCGCCCGCATCGGCGATCGCGCTGCCACGCGCGGCGACTTCCCGTTCGCCGACCCCGTCACGCATCGGTTCGCCCTCGACGACGTTTCCGAGGCATTCGACACGATCAGCCGCCGCGAGGGCGAGGTGCTGAAGGTCGTACTCGACCCCACACTCCCCCGCCCCTCGCCCGCAGCCCCGACAGGAGCATCAGCATGAGCACGTCCCAACGATTCCGCGGCCGCGTGGCCGTGGTGACCGGCACCACGAGCAGGATTGGCCGCGGCATCGCCGAAACCCTGCAGTGCGAGGGCGCCCGGGTCTTCGGGCTCGATGTCGCCCCGGGCCGTATCGGCGAGTACGTACACTGCGATGTGCGCACCGTCGACTCGGTGCGGGCTGCCGCCGCTAACGTGCTCGCCGCCACCGACGGCCGGATCGATCATGTGGTCGCGAACGCCGGCATCCGCGGCTCGGACACTCCAGCCGAAGACCTCGACCCCGTCGAATTCGACGACGTGCTTGCGGTGATTCTGCGCGGCGTATTCCTCAGCATCCAGGCCTTCGCGAAGCCCATGCTCACCGCGGGCAGTGGAAGCATCGTCGCGATCGCCTCGATGTCAGGCACTCGGGTGGTCAATGTGCCGCAGCGCACCGTGCACTACAACACAGCGAAAGCCGGAGTCACCGCACTGGTGCGTTTGTTGGCCGCCGAATGGGGCGGCCGCGGTGTGCGCGTGAACACGCTCTCGCCCGGCTTCGTCGCGACCCCATTTCTCGACGGCGATGTCAGCTTGCACGAGCAATGGCTGGCCGGCACCGACCTGCTCATCGATGGCGGCTATTCGCTGCGCTGAGGCACGAATCCGCCCTCCGCCTGACAGGGATTCAGCCCCTCCCGCTTTTCCTCTCCTTTCCCCCTCTCATCACTTTTTTTCAAAGGACCGATTGCTATGACCGACGCCCCCCTGACCCCCGCAACCACCGACGACGAGGAATGGCGCACCTACGACGAGTTCGCCGCCGGCATCGACACGTTCCGACTGCCGAATCTTGCCCTGGCCGGTACGCGCCTCGGCGTCACGCTCAGTGACGGCACGACGCTCGACTTCGCCTTCGGCACGGATGCCGTGACCTGGAGCGCCGCCGGCGCGATCACCACCGCGACTGGAACACGCGACCCCTACGACGCTGTTGCCGTGCGCGATTCGGTGGTCTTCGTCAATCTGCCGCTCACCAGCATCGAAGGTGAAGCCCTCACTCTCGTCTACTCGACAGCCACCCAGCGCGTGAGCGTCGTGCACTCGGTGATCGGCGAGCAGGACTCCTCTGGCACACCGCGCGTGAAGCAGACGTTCTGGGCGGGCACGATCGATGGCCAGAGCGTTTCAGGGTCGGAGCCCGGCCCGTCACGCGACCTGATCGGCAAACGCAACCTCTACCGGTACAGCCCCGAGCACCTGTACGAGCACATCTACGTCTCAAGCCAGCGTTACGCCTGGCAATGCCTCGAGGGGGTGCAACGCGGGCACGGCGACATGGACCTTTCGACCGTCTGGAAGTTCGACGACGGACTGTACCTGTTCTGTTTCCGCGAGTTCCGCATCGCCGTGGCCAGCGTCTGGCTGCACGACCTCGGCTACGACCTGCGCACCACGGGGATCTTCCTCGGCCTGAACGGGTCCGGCGAATCAGAGCACTCGCGGGCGGGCGGTCACATCTACCCGATCGGCTCGGTCGCCTACCCCGACGCGCAGCCCGTCTAACCCGCGCTGGGTGCCGCGCGGGTCGAACGCAGTTGCTCGGGTTGATTTCACCGCGCGCAACTGCGCTCAACCCGCGCAGCCGCATCCGCTGCCCCCAGACACAAGAGCTGTGCCGAAGTAAACAATTCGGGCCATGACGCCGCTCATAGGCTCTGTAAATCCAGACACCGATTTTCGCCCGATCGAGGGCACGGTGCCACGACGAAGAGGTCGTCGTGCAACCCATCAGACAGGGAAGCGCATGAAGAAACTTATCTACACAGCAACGGCACTCGCAGCTGCGAGCGTCTTGATTCTGAGCGGATGCTCCGGGGACAGCGCCGGCGGAACCGCCGACGCGATCGTCGTCGGCTCCGTCAATGCGTTGAGCGGCCCGGCCACGTTCCCCGAAGCATCCGCTGCGGCGAAGTCCGTGTTCGACCGCGTCAACAAAGAGGGCGGCATCAACGGCCGCATGATCGAGTACAAGGTGCTCGATGACAAGGCCGACCCGGCCACCGCGAGCGCCGCAGCCCGTGAGGTCGTCGAAAGCGACAACGCCGTCGCACTCGTCGGCTCGGCCAGCCTGCTCGACTGCGAGGTCAACGCGGCCTACTACGAGCAGCAGGGCATCCTGTCGATTCAGGGCACGGGCGTCGACCAGGTGTGCTTCGACAGCCCCGCCGTCTCACCGGTCAACGTCGGCCCGTTCCTCGACACCCAGATGACTTTGACCTACGGTTCAGAGGTGCTCGGCCTCAAGAAGATCTGTGCCCTGCTCGAGATCGTCGGATCGACCGGCCCCGCCTACGCGGAGGCCATCGAAAACTGGACTGCCGCCACCGGCCAGAAGATGCACTACACCGATGACAGCGTTCCCTACGGCGGAAGCGACTACACGCCGTACATCGTCAAGGCCAAGCAAGCCGGCTGCGACGCTGTCTACAGCAACGCCGTCGAGCCTGATGCGATCGGCCAGCTGAAAGCTGCCGAAGCTCAGGGGTGGGATGACGTCACGTTCCTCTACCTCACCAGCACCTACAGCGAGAGCTTCGCCAAGGCCGCCGGTGCAACCGGTGCCGGCGTCTACGTTCCGGCCGAGTTCGCTCCGTACACGAACGCCGACACCGAGGCCAACACGGACTGGCGTGCTCTGATGGAAGCGAACAAGATTCCGCTGACCTCGTTCGGTCAGGGCGGCTACCTTGCAGCCACCTACTTCGTCGAGGTGCTCAAGGGCATCACGGGTGACATCACCCGCGAATCCGTCAACGAGGCCCTGCACACCATGGCCCCGATCGAGAACCCGATGGTCGGAACGCCGTACGTCTTCGGCACGGCCGATCGTCACAACTCGAGCCGTGGCGGCTGGCCGATCACGCTCACGAGCGGCACCGGCGCCTGGGAGCTGGCCGCCAAGGAATGGATCATCATTCCCGAGTAGCCCGATACCGAGCGGGCCCGCACCGGAACAGCTCTGACGTCCCGGCGGCGGCTGTCCTACTGGCAGTCGCCGCCGCGGCGGTTCACCTCGCATCACCGCTACCGCGGAACCCGAAACCCAGAAAGGAGCGGACCATGCTCCAAGGCGCACTCGCCGGCCTCGCAGCCGGTGGCCTCTACGCAATCATCGCCGTCTGCCTCACCCTGATGGCACGCCTCGTGCGTGTCGTCAATTTCTCCCAGGTCGCCATCGGCATGTTCGGCGCGTTCAGCGCCGTCGCCTTCGCCGGACTGGGGGTGCCGATCTGGCTGGCCACTCTGGGCGGTGTGCTTGTTGGAGCCGCCCTCTCGGCCGCTCTCGGCTGGATCATC
This sequence comes from Leifsonia psychrotolerans, assembly GCF_013410665.1. Classification (NCBI taxonomy): domain Bacteria; kingdom Bacillati; phylum Actinomycetota; class Actinomycetes; order Micrococcales; family Microbacteriaceae; genus Glaciibacter; species Glaciibacter psychrotolerans. The sequence continues at coordinate 2,305,970 of NZ_JACCFM010000001.1, forward strand.
GCGACCTGGCTCTCTGAGTCGAGCATCAACAACCGGTCCGCCGTCACGGTCGGTTCGCTGCTCATGCTCATCGCGCTGTCCTTCCTTCTCTTCGGTACCAAGCCGCAGTCGTTCAAACCGCTGCTGGCCGGTCCGGCGTTCACCCTCGGCAACGTCGTGATCAGCCAGGTGACCGTCACCCTCGTGGTCCTGTCGATCGTCGTGGCCATCGCCGCCAAACTGATGCTGACCAAGACAACCATCGGCATCCGTCTGCGCGCCCTCTCGGAGCGCCCCACCACGGCCGAACTCATCGGCATTCCGTCGAAGCCGCTCAGCATCGCCGTCTGGGTGACGACCGGCGTGATCTGCACGATTGTCGTCAGCATCGTGGCGCCGACTCAGTCGAATGACGCCATGTCGCTGTCAATGATCATCGTGCCCGCCGCCGCTGCGGCCCTCGTGGGCGGGTTCCGCCGCCTCGACCTGGCCGTCATCGGTGGTCTCACCCTCGGCATGCTCGACGGGGCGCTCGCCCAGTTCGACCAGCTCACGGTGCTGCGCTACTTCTTGCCGTTCCTAATTATTGTCGGACTTTTGCTGTGGACTCAGCGCAAGGAGGTGTGGGATGCTGCACGCTAAAACCTTCGCCACGTCTCGAATCGGAATGCCGATCGTGGCCGGCACCCTGGCCATTGTGGCCGGGCTGATTCTCAGCCTCGCCCTGCCCGGCTACTACGTGTTTCTCGGCACGAGCGCCATCGTCGCCGCGATCTCGCTGCTCGGCCTCGGCGTCGTCACCGGCAGCGCCGGAATGATCGCGCTCTGCCAGCTGTCGTTTGCCGTGATCGGCGCCTGGGTGGTCTCTGGCCTGAACTTCATCAAGGCCCCCGGCGACGGCGTGCTCTGGATCGTCGTCGGAGGCCTCGCGGCCGGGGTGGTCGGCATTCTCGTCGGCCTACCGGCCCTGCGCCTGCGCGGCGTGAACCTGGCTGTCGTCACGCTCGGCTTCGCCGCAGCGATGCACTTGACGCTGACCAAGTTCCAGTTTCCCGGTTCGACAACGAACGTGCGGGTGCTGAAACCAGAACTCTTCAGCACCGACCGCTCGTTCTTCTTCCTCGCCGTGCTGTTCTTGGTGGCCTGCGGCATTGTCGTCTACGCGCTGCAACACAGCCGGGTGGGCAGCGGATGGCGCTCGGTTGCGTTCTCGGAACGCGGCACGGCCAGCGCCGGCGGGAGCGTGCGCACCACCAAGCTCACTGCATTCGCGGTCAGCGCCGCCCTCGCCGGCGTCAGCGGCGGTCTGGTCACCCTGCAGGTCGGTATCGCCTCACCCTCGACCTTCGCGCCGCTGCAGTCGCTCGCACTCTACGTGCTCGCCATCGTCGCGGGGTCGTATCTGATCGAGATGGCCGTGTTCGGCGGCATCCTCTGGGTGCTCATCCCCGAGCTACTCAAGAAGTTCGGCGTGCCGCAGGACTGGGGTTTCGTCGTCTTCGGTCTGCTCGGAATTCAGGCGCTGACCACGAACTCGAACCTGGGCCAGGATCTGCGCAACCTCTGGGCCAAGCGCGTGCAGAAGCGCACCGGCACCCTGGCTCACGGTTCGCTCGCGCATGCCCTCGGCCACCCGTCGGCCGCGATTGCACCTGACGCGTCGACCGGAGCCCCACTGCTCGAGGTGAGTAATCTCTCGGTGAGTTTCGGCCAGGTCAAGGCGTTGACCGACGTGAGCTTCACCGTCGCCGAGAACTCGATCATGGGCCTGATCGGTCCGAACGGCGCCGGCAAGTCGACAATGATCGACGCGCTGACCGGGTTCCTCCCCCAGCACACCGGCACCGTGACTCTCGCCGGCGAGAGCGTGACGGGGCAGACCCCGGTGCGGATCGCGCGCCTCGGCATCCGTCGCACGTTCCAGCAGGACCGCGTGCCGCCCAGCCTCACGATCGAGGCCTACGTGCGCTTCGTGGCCCGTCGCAGTGTGAGCCTGGCCGAGATCGAGCAGACGCTCGCCTTCTTCGGCTGCCCGCCCGCCAGAACGCACCTGCGTCAGGTGGATGTCGGCACGCGCCGCCTCGTCGAGGTCGCGGCACAGATCGTGGCGAAGCCGCGCATCCTGCTGCTCGACGAGCCGGCCGCCGGCCTGTCGCACGACGAACACCTGGCATTCGCGCAGCGGCTCCTACAGGTACCGGCCCGGTTCGGCATGTCGATTCTGCTGATCGAGCACGACCTCGACCTCGTGCGCACGGTGTGTTCGACAATGACCGTGCTGAACTTCGGTGAGGTGCTGGCCAGTGGCGACCAGAACGATGTTCTTGCCGACCCCGCTGTCTTGAAGGCCTACATGGGCGAAACGGAGATGATATGAGCACGCTCGAACTGACCGATGTGACAGTCAGCCGCGGTGCGGGCCCGGTGATCAGCAACGTGAGCCTCACGGTCACCGCCGGCACCATCACGGCACTCGTCGGCCCGAACGGCGCCGGCAAGACAAGTCTGCTCGAGGCGGTCTCGGGCGTCATCGCGCCGAGCTCAGGCAGCATCACGCTCGCCGGCACCCCGCTGGCGAAGGTGTCACGGGTGGGCAGGGCCCGCGCTGGAGTCATCCACATCGAGCAGGGCCGCGCCGTGTTCCCCTCGCTCACGGTGGCCGAGAATCTGCGTCTGACCGCGCGCAACACGACAGAGGTCGACGAGGCGTTGGCGATGTTCCCCGAGCTCGAGAAGCGTCGCAACAGCCCGACCGCGTTGCTCTCGGGTGGCGAGCAGCAGATGGTGGTGTTGGCGCGCTCGTTCGCGGCACGGCCGAAGTTCCTGCTGATCGACGAGATGTCGCTCGGCCTCGCTCCCGTCGTGTTCATGCGCCTGCTGCCCCTGGTGCAGCGTTTTGCCGAGCAGGGGGTCGGTGTGCTGCTCGTCGAACAGTTCACGCACCTGGCGCTGGGGGTGGCGGATGACGCCCTCGTCGTCGCCAGCGGACGCGTCAGCTATCAGGGTGGTGCGCAGGCGCTCCTCGACTCGCCCGAGCTGCTGCACAGGGCGTATCTCGGGGGCGAGGCGGCGTAGTCTCTCGTCTTCGCTTCTGCTCGACTGGCCGGCCCTCGCGTTTCGCGGGGCCGGCCTTTCGGTAGTTGCGCAGCAGTTGACGGCGCTACGCGGATCGGAACAGTATTGGCCCCATCTCGATGGCCGAGTGTTGAGCACGTGCGAATCAAGAGCGCAACGATTTGAGCAGGGAAGCGAGCCCAAGGTTTCGCCGAGTTAAGCCGTTACGGTCGAGTTACGCAGGCGTGCCAGGCGAACTCGACCGCAACGGGGAAAGTCGGCGCCCGGCGCCGGGCAGCTACATCCCGGCGTGATCCAGCGCCAGCGTCGGCACGTCGACGATGTGCGCGCCGCCGTCGGCGACGATGACCGCACCGGTCACGTATGACGATTCCGCCGAGCCGAGGAACCGGGCGACAGCAGCGATCTCTTCAGGCTGTCCCTGGCGGCCAAGCGGAACATCCGCCGTGACAAGTGTGTAGCCGGCTTCGTGCCCCTCGAACCCGGCGTGACGAGCGAACTCGTCCATCTCGGCATCCGCCATGGGGGTCTGCACCCAGCCGGGGCAGATCGCATTCACGCGCACACCCTGTGTGCCGTAGTCGCGGGCCAGCGTGCGAGTCAGGCCGATCAGGGCGTGTTTGCCGACCGTGTAACCGGCGACGCTGGGTCCGGCGAACAGTCCGGCCAGCGACGAGACGATCACGATCTGCCCGCGAGTTTTGATGAGCTCCGGCAGGGTCTCCCTGGCAATCACGAACGCACTCGTCACGTTGGCCTGCAGGCTGAGCGCCCAGGCGGCATCGTCGGTGTCGAGCACCGTACCCATGCCGTACCCACCCGCGTTGGCTACGAGCACGTCGACGGCGCCGAAGCGTTCGACGACCGCCGAGATTGCGGCCTGAGCGGATGCCGACTCGCTCGCGTCGGCGACCACGGCGAAGCCACCGATCTCGGCGGCGACGGCCTCGATCGGCTCGGCACGTCGGCCGAGCACTGCCACGTGCGCGCCCTCGGCGGCGTAGCGGCGCGCGATCGCGGCACCGATTCCGGTGCCGCCGCCCGTGATGACAACAACTTTGCCGGCGACCGACGAGGGGTATGAATTCATGAGACGGGTCCTGACTGTACGGGGAAACCTGTACGGGGAAACCGGTGCGGGAAACCGGTGCGGGGAAAAACCGCGCGGGAATCTAGGCGGGAAATGACGACTTGGCCAGGTAGCCGAAGTCCGAAACGAGTGCGGTGCCGTTGACAGGGCGCGAGCGCACCGAACTCAGGTAGAGCGCGTGCTGGGCCACCTCGTCGGCGCTTTGCACCGGGTAGTCGGCCCCGCCGAAGCCCTGCTCGACGAGGCCCAGATCTGTGCGTGACATGGGGGTGTCGACGATCGACGGGCAGACGCTGTTCACCCGGATGCCGTCGGCGGCGAGGTCCACGGCCAGCGCTTTGCCGAACTGCACAAGCGCGCCCTTCGACGCGCAATACGGCACCATGCCGGGCGCCGAGACGAACGCCGAGTCGCTCGCGATGAACACGATCGTCGGCGACTCCGCGCGACGCAGGTGGGCGAGCGCGGCGCGCGCCATCAGAAACTGGCCGGTCAGGTTCACGCCAAGCACGGCGTTCCAGTCGGCCAGCGAGATTTCGCTGAGGTCCTGCCCGAACGGCCCGGAGATTCCCGCGCAGCCGACCACCGAATCGATGCCGCCGAAGTGGGCGGCGATCTGGCCGACCGCCGCGGTCATCGCGGCCTCGTCGGCGACGTCGGCAGTGACCGTGAACACGGTCGAGGCAACGGATGCGCCAGTCGGGCCCGCGGCATCCGTTTCGGCCTGCAGCTCGGCGCGCAGGCCGCCGCTCAGCTCAGCGAGTGCGTCGGCGTCACGATCGATCAGCCCGAGCCGGGCGCCCTCCGCGGCGAACGCGCGGGCGCAAGCCCGGCCGATGCCGGAGGCCGCGCCGGTGATGACAACGGCGCGACCTCGCAGCTGCAGATCCATTCGTTAGCCGACGCGACCCGCTGTGGCGTCGTCGGCTGCCGTCGCGCTTCCGAGCGACGCGCCAGAATCGGTGCCGTGCCCGATCTGGCGGTAGACGTTCGGCTTGGTGGCACGCAGTCGGAAGCCCCAGATCACGCCGATGATGCCCGGCAGAATCACGAGGGCCGGCAGCAGGAACGTGGTGAAGTCAGGCTCCGCCTGACCGAGCAGCACGTCGAAGTTCATCAGAATGAGCACAAACACCACCGCGAGGGCCAGAGCCGAAATGATCGGCGCGACAAGGCGGCTACCGACTCCAACGCCGCGGCCGTCACGCCGGAAGTAGCCGATCACGGCGACCGAGACGACGGCCATGAGCAACACCAGGCCGAGGGCACCCGAGTTGGTCAGCCAGGTGAAGAGGGTGAGCACCGGGTAGGGGCCGTTGTCGGGGTTCCATCCGGTCTCGCCAATGGCGAAGGCGACGATCACGAGGGCGGCGACGCTGGTCTGCGCGAGCGACCCCGCCCATGGAGCACCACTCGTCGTGCGCACCGCAGCGAGCTTCGCGGGCAGCACACCTTCACGACCCAGCGAGAAGAGGTAGCGGGCGACGGCGTTGTGAAAGCTGACCAGGGCCGCGAAAATGCTCGTGATGAACAGCACCGACATCAGGTCGACCCACATCGTGCCCATGTGCTCGGCGACGAATCCGAAGAACAGGGGCGGGCCCGCCTCGTCGGCCGTGATGCCGGCCGGGTCGACGATCTTGTCGATGCCGACGGCGAGCGAGAGCGCCCAGGCCGAGACCGAATAGAAAACACCGATGACGGCGACGGCAAGGAAGGTCGCACGCGGGATGGTGCGGCGCGGATCCTTCGACTCTTCGCCGTAGATCGCTGCGGATTCGAACCCCATGAACGCGGCGATGCCGAAGGCGAAGACAGCGCCCACACCCGGCACGAACAGCATGGCCGGGTCGAGCGGAGCGGTCGAGAAGCCGGCAGTGGGAACGGTGAACGCCACCACGTCGAACACGATCACCACGAGGAACTCGAGCGCGACGAGCACCCCGAGCACCTTGGCCGAGAGGTCGACGCGGTTGACGCCCATCACACCGACGATGGCGATGCAGACGAGCACCGGGATCCACCACGGCACGTCGAGCCCGGTTTTCTCCGAGATCAGCATCGACATTTGGAAGCCGAACATGCCGTAGATACCCATTTGCATCATGTTGTAGGCGACGAGCGCGAGCATCGACGCACCCACACCGGCCGGGCGGCCGATGCCCTGCGCCACATACGAGTAGAACGCGCCGGCGTTGGTGATGAACCGACTCATTGCGGCGTAGCCGATCGCGAAGATCGCCAGGGCTGCGGCGAGCAGCAGGAACGACAGCGGCACGCCAGCGATGTGCGTGACGGCGAACGTCGAGGTGACGCCACCGGCGATCACGGTAAGCGGGGCGGATGCCGCCACGATCAGGAACGCGACGGCGATGACGCCCAGTTTGCGGCGAGGGGCCACGGTCGTGGCGGCTCCCGTCGAGGGCGTCGTTCGGGTGGACGTACTCATGGAATCTCCTTCGATTCACGCATCAGACAACGGGCGCAGCCCCGCCGGGCAGCAGGGTGGTGATCTTCGATGGTGGCGCAGATGCGCGGCCGACTCTGTTCCTTCGCTGCACAGCACTTGACCGATCCGGCACAGCGCTACGGCGCCGTTCTACGCTTTGCGACAACTGACTCACACTGGCAGACAAGCTGACCGGGGTCGCCGCACCCGATACTGGAGGCATCCCTGCCACGAAGGAACCTGCCATGTCATCTGCCGCGTACTCGCACCCGCACACCAGTACCGTCACCGAGCCGCAGGCTCCGGTGCATCCGCTCGACCCGCTGACCGGCGATGAGATCGCCGCGGCCCGCGCAGTGCTCGTCGCGGCCGGCCTTGTCGGCGAGACCACGCGGTTCGCCTCGGTGCTGCCCGTCGACGCAAGCAAGGAATCCGTCGCGGCGTTCAAGTCCGGAGACGCGCTGGAGCGTCGCCTGCTGCTCGTGCTGCTGGATGTCGCCACCGGCCTGAGCGCGGAGGCCGTCGTCTCGGTCACCTCGGCCGAGGTCATCTCGCACACCCCGCTCAACACGACGGAGGCGCCATACGGCCAGCCGCAGTATCTGTTTGAGGAGTACGAGCGCGCCGAGGCGATCTCGAAGGCCTCCGCCTTGTGGCAGGCAGCGATGACCCGCCGCGGGCTCGCCGCGAAGATGGAACTCGCGTTCTGCGCCCCGCTCGCGCCCGGCTATTTCGGCCGTGCCGACGAGGTCGGGCGCCGCGTCATCCGTTCTCTGACGTTTCTGCGCGATTCCCCCAACGACAGCCCGTGGGCGCACCCTGTCGAGGGTCTGATCGTGCACATCGACCTCACCTCGAACCGCATCATTCGGGTCGAAGATGAGGGCGATATTCCCACGCCGACCCTGCATGGCAACTATGACGTCGCCGTCGTCGGCCCGGCCCGCACGAGCACGAAACCCATTGAGATCAGCCAGCCGCAGGGCACGAGCTTCACCGTTGACGGCTCGCACGTCGAGTGGGAGAACTGGAAATTCCGCGTGGGCTTCAACGCCCGTGAGGGTCTCGTGCTCAACCAGGTCAGCTTCCGCGACGGCGCCGAAGACCGCTCGGTGCTTTACCGGGCCAGCGTGCCCGAGATGGTCGTGCCCTACGGTGACACGACGTCGACCCGGTTCTGGATCAGCTACTTCGACGCCGGCGAGTACCTGCTCGGCAAGAACGCCAACCCGCTCGCGCTCGGCTGCGATTGCCTGGGCGTCATCCACTACTTCGACGGCTTCGTGGCCGACGACCACGGCAACCCGGTCAAGATTCCCCAGGTCGTCTGCATGCACGAAGAGGACTACGGCGTGCTCTGGAAGCACACCGATTTGAACGGGAAGGCCGAGGTGCGTCGCTCGCGCCGCCTCGTGGTGTCGTACTTCAGCACAATCGGCAACTACGACTACGGCTTCTTCTGGTACTTCTACCCGGATGGCACCATCCAGGTCGAGGCCAAGGCGACGGGCATCGTCTTCGTCGGCGCCGGGATCCCAGGCACCGACAACCCGCACGCCAACGAGATCTCCCCCGGCCTCTTCGCCCCCGTGCACCAGCACCTGTTCTGCGCGCGTCTCGACGTGGCCATCGACGGCGAAGACAACACGCTGCATGAGATCGACGTGGTCGGCATGCCGATCGGCGAGGCGAACCCTCACGGCAACGCGTTCACCTGGACCAGCACCCAGCTCTCGACCGAGTCCGAGGCGAAGCGTCTGGCCGCCCCGGCATCCGCTCGGGTCTGGGAAGTGGCGAGCGCCTCACGTACCAACCACGTTGGCAAGCCCACCTCGTTCCACCTGCTGCCGCAGGGCGGGCCGACCCTGATGGCTCAGCCCGAGTCGACCGTGTACGGCCGGGCAACCTTCGCCACCAAGCACCTGTGGGGCACCGCCTACGAGCCGACCGAGCTCTACCCGGCCGGCGACTACCCGAACGCGCACGCCGGTGGCGCGGGCCTGCCCGCCTGGACAGCGGCGGACCGCGACCTGGACGGCACCGACATTGTGCTCTGGCACGTGTTCGGCCCCACCCACATTCCGCGCACGGAAGACTGGCCGATCATGCCCGTCGACTACTCGGGCTTCCTGTTCAAACCGTACGGCTTCTTCGACCGCAACCCGGCACTGGATCTGCCCGACGGACGGATGACCGAGGGCGGCTGCTGCAGCACGGATGCCACGGCCGGCTGCGGCGACGCCTGCACCTGCGGGCACTGACCCGGCATTCGCTTTTCCCTCCCGCTGGTTGAGGAACGAGCGCCAGCGAGTGTCTCGAAACCCGGTGAGCCGATCTCGAGACCCTCCCGCCCGCAGAACGGCTCGCGAGGTTTCGAGGAGGCCCTGGCGGGCCTCCTCAACCATCGGACACACCCCGATCAATTCAAGGAGAACCAATGACTGACACCGCCGTCAATCTGTCCGACACATCGCAGTGGCTACCGCTCGACGGACTCGCCCCCGGCTTCGACGCCAATAAGGCGCCGCACTCGCTCGACCTCGTCGGCCGGGAGTTCACCGTCGTCGATGGGCGCGGAACCCGCATCCGTCACGTCTTCGCCGAGACGACCGTGGCGTGGGAGTACACACCCGGGGTCGGGGACCCGACCGCTCCGGCAGCCGAGACCGACGATTACGAAGCATTCCTCGTCGACGATGGACTTTACTTCGTGCAGTTCCACCACAACTACCTGCCGAACGAAGCCGTCTCGCTCGTGCTTGACCTGCACTCCGGCCGGGCCCTGGCCGTGATCAGCCTCATCGGCGCGGCCGACCCCGGAACCACGGCCGTGCAGCAGTTCTTTGCGCCTGGCCTCATCGAGGAGGTGGCGACCAGTGGCCGCGAGGCGGCACCGACCACGACGCTCATCGGGCGACGGGTGCAGTGGGTCTACAGTCCCGAGCACGCCTACGAGCACGTCTACCTCAGCCCGCAGTGGTACACCTGGCAGTGCCTGGCCGGCCCCGAGCGCGGCCTGGCCGATACCGACGAGAATTCGGCGTACGAGATTCGGCCGGGCATCTACGTTTTCGCCTGGCGCGAAAAGGTGATCCCGTGCGCGTCGGTCACCATTGCCGACCACCGTGACGCCCGCAACATCCGTTCGCACGGTGTGCTGTTCGGGCTCGATGAGACCGGTGAGATTCCCACGCACTTCACGTTCGGCGCGTACGGCCGTCTCATCTCAACCACCGTGCACCCGGCCGAGTACGACCCGGCGCTCTGACATGTCTGAGAATGCGGCCCTGACGCGCGCTGACCTCCTCATCACAAACGCGAGAATCTACACCGGCGACCCCGCGAACCCGTGGGCACGTGACATGGCGGTTCAGGATGGCCGCGTTCTCGCCGTCGGCGATGCCGCGGACGTCGCGGCATCCGTTGCGGCTGCTGTGAGCCCAAGCGGAGTGAGCGAACCTGTCGCGGTGCGCGACCTGGCTGGCGCTTTCGTGATGCCGGGCTTCGTCGACGTGCATAACCACCACGCGCTCGCCGGCAAATCCGACCTCTATGAGCTCAGCTTTAGCCTGGAGGCCTCACTCGACGAGGTGCTCGAGATCGTCCGCACATACGCGGCGGGGCGGGATGCCGACGACTGGATCATCGGCAGTAGTTGGGGAACCGGCCTGCTCGGGCAGCTCTCGCACGAGTCGGCCCGGCACCGACTCGATGAGGCCGCGGGCGGGCGCCCGGTCATTCTCACCGACGACAGCCACCACAACCGGTGGGTCAGCACTCGGGCACTCGAACTGGCCGGCATCACGACCGCGTCGACGAACCCGCCGGGCGGCGTGATCGTGCGCGATCCCGCCACGGGCGCGCCGAGCGGCGTGCTGCTCGAGGCGGCGTGCCTGCCCGTGGAGGAGGCCGTCACACGCACCCTGACGTTCACGGCCGAGCAGCACGAGCGCAGTTCCGAGCGCGGCATCGCGATCGCACACAGCTATGGCATCACCGCGTTTCAGGATGCCGCGATCTCGCTCCCCGGCATGCGCGCCCTCAAGTCGCTCGACGACCAGGGCCGACTGGCCGCCTGGGTCGTCTCGTCGATGACGATCAACGACCAGATCTTCGGCTATGCCGAGGTCGGCGACGAACTCATTGCGCACGGTGAAGAGAACCGCAGCGAGCACCACCGCCCCGACTTCGTGAAGATCTTTCTCGACGGAGTGCCGCCCGCGCACACCGGCGCGTTCCTCGAGCCGTATATCGAGACGGCCGAGCACGGCGCACACTTCTGTGGCGGCACCACGATGTCGGCCGACGAACTCATGGACTGGCTACGCCGGTGCGCCGAGAAGGGCCTGTCGGCGAAGATCCACTGCACCGGTGACGCCGCGGTACGCCTGGTTCTCGACGCCGTCGAGACGCTGCGTGGCGACGGCTTCACCGACGTGCGGTTTCAAATCGCACACGGCCAGTTCATCAGCAACGTCGACCTGCCCCGGCTGGCCGAGCTCGACGTCTCGGCCGACATTTCACCGTTCCTCTGGTTTCCCGGTGTGATTGCGGATGCACTGGGCGCCGTGCGCCCGGCCGACCAGGTCGAGGCGATGCAGCCGAACCGCAGCCTGATCGACTCTGGTGCGCTCGTCGCCGGCGGGTCGGACTGGCCCGTCAGCGAGACGCCCAACGCATGGGAAGGCATCCAGGGCCTGGTCACGCGGGCCGACCCGAGCGGAAACCGCCCAGGGACGCTCGGGGCGGCCGAGGCCATCACCCTCGCGGAGGCCATCGCGGTCTTCACGATCAACGCGGCAACGGCGATGGGCCTCGACGATACGATCGGCACACTCGAACCGGGCAAATCTGCCGACTTCCTTGTGCTCGACCGGAATCCGTTCGAGTCAGCCGAATCGGCGCTCGTGCAGACCAGAATTGACGAAACCTGGTTTGCGGGCCGCGCGGTCTTCGCGCGACACCCCTAACCACTCCCCTTGACCACTCCCCTTGACCAGTCCCTGCCCCCTACCCACTCCCCTTAACCAGTCCCTGCCCCCTACCCACTCCCCCTACCCACTCCCCCTACCCACTCCCTTGTCCCCGGATTCGGAGTTTCGACGGATGTGCGGCGTGTCGCCTCAGCGACACGCCGCACACGTCTTGGATCTCCGAATCCGGGGACAGAACGCGACGGGTGGGTGGGACGGTTAGGTCCGAGCGGCGTGCGCGACCAGCGCGCGGCCGAGCGCACGGGCGAGGGGCGTCGCATCCGCTTGAGTACGCACCTTGAATGTCGTGATCGTGACCTCGCCGTCGCTCCAGGCAACAGTCGCTGTCGTCGTCGCGGCATGACGCAGCCAGCCAGAGAAGATCGCCGAGTGCACCTGCGCCGGGCGCATCGCCGCCGGGATGCCGTTGATCACGAGGTCTCCGAGTAGGTCTTCGTAGGCGATTCCAAGCAGGGGGCCGCCCGGCAGCGCCGCGAAGGCACCGTCGCGACGCAACCATTCCTGGCGCGGCACCCAGTCGCCGTCGCCGTCACGGCGGCCGAGCTTCGCGACCGGCAGGTAGTCGAACGCATCCGAGAGCGCGTCGGAGTCCTCGGCCAGAACGAGCACGCGCCCGCCGCGGCGCGCATGCGCCTGCGCCGCCGCGTCGAACGCCCGCGTCACGATGAGATCGTCGGCGTCGGCCAGGTTCGAGCCCGAACCGGGTTGCGTCGCGATGCCGAGCGTGCGCAGCCAGACCTCGAGCTCCGCGTCTGCCGCACGCACGGTGCGCGGCGGTGCGCCCGGTGCGCTCGATTCGGCCGGTCCGCTCGATTCGCTCGATTCGGCCGCCGCCCCGGGTGCGGCGACTCTGGCCGATTCCGCAGCGATCACCACGATCGTCGCCGCATCCCGGGCACGCAGCTCGCCATCGACCCACAGCTCGGCGGCGAGCTCAATCTCACCGGCGACGCCCGGCAGAGTGAGCGACGCGTCGATCGCCGCCCGCTCGTCAAGCCGCACCGGGACACTCTGCACCGGCTGACCGGCAACGCTCAGACGCAGTTCGGCGATGACGCCGGCCAGGTTTCCGAGCGGCCGCGGCGGCACGATCGAACTGGTCGCACCGATCACCTCACCGGACTCAGCCGAATAGACGTCGGGCCGGAAGACGACGGCGAACTCGCCGTTGACGAGGCGGAAGTCCTCGTTGTACTTCTTGGGGCTGCGCATCATGTCGAACAGGCCGTTGGCTTCCCACTGCACGTCACTGAGTTGGGTGAGCACGTAGCCCGAGATGCTCGCGTGGCTGCGAATCGAACCGGTCTGGTAGCGGTTGGCCACCATCTGCGCGTGGTGCAGGGCGTCGACCAGGTTGTCCCACGTGCCGAACACCTCGTCCAGGCCGAGATCGATGAAACGCTGCGCGAGACCTGTTCCCTCTGCCGCACCGAACGCCCAGTGCGCGCCGTTGGCGAACCACCAGGGTTCGGCGCCATCCGGGCCGTACTGGTCGAGGGCGTGCGGCAACGCCCAGTTGCCGTACTCCGAGAGCAGCAGCGGCTCATCGCCGACGCGTTCGGCGTCGCCGTAGGGGCTGTAGGTCCAGTCGGGCCGGGTCGCGAAGTCGGCGATTTTCTCGTCCCACGACACCCGGCTTTCTGGGATACCGCGGTAGACATGGAAGTCGTCGAGATCACTTTTGAGGTGAAAGTTGGGTTCGCAGGCCGAGTTGTCGACGATGAGCGATTCGGGAGCGAGCGCCTTGACGGCGTCGAACGTCTCTCGCAGCCAGGCGCGCTGAGCGGCATCGCGCAGGTCAATTCCCCACGACTCGTTGATGACCGTCCAGATCACGATCGACGGGTGGTGCCCGTCGAGGGCGATGAGGTCGGCCAACAGCTGGGCGCCCTCTGCCGCACCGCGCGTGGTCATCGTCAACCAGCTCGGAAGCTCGGCCCAGACCAGCAGGCCTAAGCGGTCGGCCAGGTCGTAGTAGCGCTGGTCCGGCCGCTTGATGTGGCAGCGCAGCATGTTGAAGCCGAGCCGTTTGGTCTCGGCGAACAGCGCCTCAAGGGCTTCGTCCGATTCTGGAATCGTCGAGCTGCCGAGATGGTAGTCCTGGTCGAGCACGGCACGGATCTCGATCGGTTTGCCATTGAAGAGCACCTCGCCGCCCTGCGTCGAGATGGTGCGAAAACCTGTCGTGCGGGTTTGGGAATCGGTGCCGTCCGCACTGTGCACGCTCACCGTCACGGCGTAGCGCTGAGGGTCGTCGGGTGACCACAGCTGGGGTGCGTCGACGCCGACGCTCAGCTCGGCTGTGGTGGCAGCACCGTCGAGCGGCAGCCGAACGGCTGTTGCTACGGCATCCGTCTCGCCGACACGGGTCGCGGTGATCGTGAGGCTCTCGCCCGCCTGCGCCGGCCGGGCCAGCGTCACCGCTGCGCGCACCGTGCCGGTCGCGGCGTCGGCGCGCACGATCAGCTCGCCGAGGTGCTGCGGCACCCGCGCTTCGATGCTCACCGACTGCCAGATGCCGGCGCTCGTGCCGTACCAGGTCTGCTTACCGTGCGGCACTTCGGTGAAACCGGCCTCATCGGCCGTGCCCATGCGCGGCGGGTACGACACCTCGACGCGCAGATCGTTGCTTCCCGCGCGCAGTGCCTCGCCGAGTTCGAACTCGAACGGGGTCCAGGCGCCGACGTGCGTTCCGAGGTGGTGGCCGTTGAGTGTCACGGATGCCGTGCGGTTCACTCCCCCAAACATGAGGTGCGTGGTGCGGTCCCGCGCCCACCCCTCAGCCACGTCGAACGTGCGGTTGTAGACGACACTCGCGTGGGAGTCACCCTGCCCGTCGACCTGCGTCGTCCACGGACCGGGCACGATCACCGTTGCCATCTCGGTGCCGGTGTCGTTCCCTCCGTCGTAGGACAGAGACCACTCGCCGTCAAGGTCGAGCGTCGGGCGGCTGGAATCGATGCGGGCGTCGATCATGGTGACTGTGCTCCTGTGAAAATGGGGCCTGCGGCGCGGGAACGCACCGCAGGCCCCGGTCATGCGGGGAAGGGACTACTACTTGGACAGAGCCTGTTCGACGCGCGCCTGTGCTTCGGTCAACGCTGCAGCGATGTCCTTGTCATTCAGCCAGGTCGACGAAATCTGCTCGAGGATGGCGTCTTCTGCGGGCTGCCAGTTCTTGATGTGCGGAACCAGGTGAGCGTTGTTCTTTGCGGTTTCGACGTAGTTCGAGCGCTGTACGGCGTTGAGGTAGGCATCCGATTCGAGCACCGACACGCGCGGTGACATGTGGCCGGTTGCGATGGCCCAGGTGTCGGTGTTGTTGTAAAGGAACTTCGCAAACTCCTCTGCCGCGCGATACTTCACGACGTCGCCGCTCTTCTGACGCGGGATCACCCAGGTGTGCGAGGCGGCCCAGGTGGCCGGCTGCTCGTACAGCGTCGGGAAGTCAGCAACCTGATAGGTGAACGGTGCCGTGTTGGCGTATTCGTTGACAGCCCAGGTGCCGTTCATCAGCACTGCGGAGTCGCCGGCCAGGAACTGCGCCGTTGAACCGGCGTAGTCGACGGTGCGGTCGGCGTAGCCTTCGTCGACGAGTGTGTTGATGAACTCGAGTGCGTTCTGTGCCTCGGGGGTATCGATGTTCACGGTCTTACCGTCGTCCGAGATCAGTTCGCCGCCCTGCTGGTTGACCAGCATCGAGAACAGGCGGAAGCCCATCGGGTCGTTGGCATAGGCGATCGAGATGAAGAACTTTCCAGTCTTCTCCTTGACGATTTTTGCATCGGCGAGGAACTCCTCGGCGCTCGTCGGCAGCTTCGGGGTGCCGTCCGCGTTGACGAGGCCGGCCTGCGTGAAGAGGTCGACGTTGACGTGAGCGAGGATGGCGTGCAGGTCGAACGGAACAGCGTAGGTCGCGCCGTCCCACTCGACGCCACCGCGGGCAGCATCGCTCGCGTCGGCCAGATCAATGCCCATGGCATCCGTGTCGATCGGGATCACACTGTTGCGAGCGGCGTAGTCCGGCAACGCGTGGGCGTGCAGGTTGGCGATGTCGGCGGGGGCGCCACCGGCGAGGCTGGCGTTGAACGCGTCATAGTACGACGCCCATTCGCTGCCGCCGAGGCGCTCAACGGTGATGCCGAACTCGTTCTCGGCGTTGAACTTGTTGGTGAGGATCTGAATCGCCTCACACTCGCTCGTCGCCTTGCTGGTATCGGTGACACCGGCCGTGGTCTCTTCGCAGTCCCCGAACATGCGGGACATCTGAATTGTCGTTCCGTCGAGCTGCTCGGCGGTCACTGCGGCAATGTCTTTCGACAGGTCGCCCGAGCTGGCGGCAGTGTTTCCTGCGGAACAGCCGGCCAACAGTAGTGACGCCACCGCAAACGACGACGTCGTCATTGCGATCCTCTTGGTGCGCATAGGTGTTACTCCTCTTATTTAGGGGGAAGGATGGCCGGATGGCCGAGTGGTGCAGCTGTGGGGCGGCTATTTGTCGCCGCTGGTCAAGGCGATGCCTCGAATCAGGTGTTTCTGGAAGAGCACGAAGATGATCAGCAGCGGCAGGCTGCCCATCACGCCACGGGCCATCAATGAACCGAGCTCAGTGGCCTGCGCGAAGTTCCCTTGCAATGAGGCAAGCCCCGTGGTGATGGTGAACATTTCACGCTGGGTTGCCGACACGAGCGGCCAGAGGTAGTCATTCCAGGTCTGCACGAAAGTAAAAATGCCGAGCGCGATCATCGACGGCCGGGCGAGCGGCAGCATGATCGAGAAGAAGTTGCGCCACGGGCCGGCACCGTCGATGCGGGCGGCCTCCTCGACCTCGTGCGGCACCTTCGAGAAGAACTGCGTCATCAAGAAGACGCCGAGTGGCGCGGCGATGCGGGGCAGGATCAGCGCCTCATAGCTGTTGTGCAGGTCAAGATCGGCGAACATAGTGAAGAGGGGAATGAACATTGCCTCTTTCGGAATCATCAGTCCGGCAAGCACGCTCGCGTAGATGATGAGCTTGCCCGGAAAGTCGATCTTCGCGAATGCATAGCCGGCCATCGCGCAGAGAAATACCGTGAGCACGGTGGTCACGACCGACACGATGATGCTGTTCAGAAACCAGCGCGGGGTCAGGCCCACGGTGAAGACGCCCACGAAATTGTCGAACGTGATTGCCGGCGGCACGAGGCCGCTGGTCTGCGAGGCCAGCATGCCGTTGGGGGTGAGCGCCAGCGAGACCATCCAGAGTGCGGGAATCAGCCAGACCAGGCTCGCGATGATCATCAGAACGTGATAAATCACGGATGCCGATGCTCGCCGGGGACTCAGGCGCGCGACGGTGAACCGCGGGTTGCGTCGGCGTGGGCCCGCCGGGGTTGCGCTGGGTGCGGCCGCTGTGGCGGCATCCGTTGTTGAGGTGAGAAGAGCCATGATCGGTTACCTTTCCCGCCCGAAGACCTTGAATTGCACGATGGACACGATGAGCATCAGTGCGAAGAGGAAGAGCGACACCGCCGAGGCGTAGCCCAACTCGAGATTGCGGAAGCCGGCCTCGTAAATGTGCTGGATCAACACCCGGGTGGAGCCGCCTGGACCGCCGCCGGTCATGATGTTAACCTGCCCGAAGACCTGGAACGACGCGATCACCTGGGTGATGATGACGAGGATCATCACGTGGCGCAGCCCCGGCAGCGTGATGTGCCAGAACGTGTGCAGCCGACCGGCGCCGTCGAGGGATGCCGCTTCGTAGAGCGTGCCGTCGACGTCTTGCAGACCGGCCGAGAAGAGCACGAGGTTGAAGCCGACGGTCCACCAGACTGTGGTGATGATGATCGCGGCCATGGCGAAGCTCGGATCCGAGAGCCAGGCGATCTTGCCGATGCCAAAGGTGGCGAGGAACGGGGCGAGCAGGCCTCGGTCGGGTGAGAAGAAGTAGCTCCAGACGAGCGTGACGACCGACACGGGAAGAACATAGGGCAGAAAGAACGCCATCTGGTAGAGGGCGCGTCCACGGCGTTTTCCCTGAAGCGCAAGCGCCATGGCGAGCCCCAGCCCGGCGATGATCGGGGTGGACACCGCGGTGAAAAGCAGGGTGTTCTGCAGTGAGACCCAGAAGTTCGGGTCGTTCCACATGCCGCCGCCACCCGGATGGAATCCCATCACGAAGGCGACCCCGACGAGGCCGAACACGCTGACTCCGCGTCCCCAGGTCAGGGTGCGGCGTCGAATTGGCTGGACCATGAGAGCGGCAGCTGCGGCCAGAAGCAGCACGCGCCAGAAAAACAGGTGATCCATGGTCCAGGTCATCTGCGTGCCCCAGAACATGCGCACGTAGTTCTCGACGCCGATCCATTCGCGGGTGAAGCCGAGGAGGTCCCAGTCGTGCAGGCTCATCACGACCGCCTGAATCAGCGGGTAGATGATGAAAGCAAGATAGACCAGCAGGAAGGGTGCCGTGAACATCACACCGTGCTTCAAGCCGATGCGGGCTTGACGTGAGCTTCGCGCCACCTGATTCCTCCTGAATTGCCACGTTGCAAACTGCGAACAGATCGATTTACCCACATCTGTTGCCGTGCTGTCAAATCTGGCTCCGTGTCGCGGCGCGCTTTTCGCATCCGAGGCCTCAATACGCCACGATTAGGCCATGGCTGCCAACATCCACGACGTCGCTGCACTGGCCGGCGTCTCACCTCGCACGGTCTCGAATGTCGTCAACGACTTCGTGCATGTCCGTCCCGAGACCCGCGTTCGGGTTCAGGCCGCCATCGAAAAGCTCGGCTATCGCCCGAACATCAGCGCCCGCCGCCTGCGCCAGGGCAAGACCCGAATTCTCGCGTTCGCGGTGCCTGAGCTGTCGCAACCCTACTTTTCCGAGCTCAGCGAGCTCATCGAGCGCGCGGCGCAGAGGCGGGGGTACACCGTCATGGCCGCTCAGACCGGCGGTCTGCGCGAGCGCGAGCTCGGCATCCTTCGGGAGTTCGGCTCCCATGTGGTCGATGGGCTCATTCTCAGCCCCATGGTTCTGCAGGCTGACGATCTGATGGCGAACCGGCCAAGCGTGCCAGTGGTGCTGATCGGTGAGCAGATCTCAAGCGAGGCCTTCGTCGACATCGCCATCGACAATGTGCGTGCGGTGCATGACCTCACCGGCCATCTGATCGACACGGGGCGCACCCGCATCGCGGCGCTCGGGGCATACTCGTCGCCCGGTTACCGCAGCGCAGACCTGCGCCTTGAGGGGTACCGCAGCGCACTCGCGGCCGCCGGCATCCCGTTCGACGCGTCGCGCATTCTCTACACCGACCAGTACAGTCGCCAGGCCGGCCACCGCGCGGTGCACGAGGCCGTCGAGCGCGGCCTCGACTTCGACGCCCTGGTCTGCTTCAACGACGTACTCGCCCTCGGCGCACTGCGGGCGCTCGCCGACCGGGGCATCTCTGTGCCCGAACAGGTCGCCGTGACGGGCATGGACGACATCGACGATTCGGCCTACTGCGTGCCCTCACTCACCACGATTTCGCCCGACAAAGAGGCGATCGCCGAGAGCGCGGTTGCGCGCCTGCTCGAGCTCATCGACGACCCCGAGGCCGATGCGTCGGACATCGAACCCAGCTTTCGCCTGATCACGCGCGAAAGCTCCGCTTCCTTACGCTGAACGGATGCCGCCGCGCCCCCGACCGGCCCCCGGCCGCCGCGGCGGCGGCTGGGTCGGCGGCGGCTGGGTCGGCGGTGGCTGGGTCGGCGGCGGCGCAGGCCACGGTCGCGAAAACAGGACGATGTGGCATCCGCCAGCCAGAACAGGCTGGATTGCCGAGTGTCGCCTCAACCTGCCGGTTTTCGTGACACGCGCGTCGGAGCGTGCCTCGAACGCGCGTGCCGCCGGCGACTACTCGGCGTCGGCCAGCAGGAAGCGAGCGGCCTGCTCGCCGATCAGAGCGGCCGGAGCGTTTGTGTTTCCGGTCGTCACGGTCGGCATGATCGACGCGTCGGCAACGCGCACTCCGGCCAAGCCGTGCACCCGCAGGCGCGGGTCGACGACGGCTCGGTCGTCGACTCCCATGCGACAGGTTCCGACCTGGTGGTGGTAGGTAACGGCGCGGTCCCGCACGTACTCGTCGAGCTCTGAATCGTCGACTTCGGGACCCGGGTAGATCTCGATTGCGCCCCACCCGACGGCGAGTGCGGCGGCGCGGCCGATCTGACGGCATTGCGCGACCGACGCGACGAGCGAACGCACATCGTCGGCATCTTCGAGCGCAGCGAGGTCGATCAGCAGAGGATCGTGCGGGTTGGGGCCCGAGAGCGTGACGCTGCCCCGGCTCTTCGGGGTGACGATTCCGGCCATCAGCGAGAAGCCGTCGGAAGGGCCGTCCATGTCGGGCTGATACATCGGCACGCTGAAGTGGATCGGTTGGGTGTCAGGCACGTCCAGCTCGGGCAGGCTCTTCCAGAACAGGTGCGACTGCGTGATCGACACCCCCTTCTTCGGTGCGCCCACCTCGCGCTCGGTGCCGAAGATCACAGGCGCGAGCAGGTGGTCGTGCAGGTTCTTGCCCACTCCGGGCAGGTCGAGCACGACCTCGATCCCAAGAACCGCGAGTTCGTCGGCCGGGCCCACACCCGACTGCAGCAGGATGCGCGGAGAGTCGAGGGCTCCGGCGGCGAGGATCACCTCATCGGCGAAGGCCTGATGAAGGTCACCGTTCTGCTCGAATTCGACGCCGATGACGCGAGCGCCTGCCCCGGTGCCCTCGATCAGAAGACGGTGCACCCAGCATCCGGTCTCAACCGTGAAAAGATCGGAGCCCTCCACCGGCTTGGCATAGGCGACCCACGCACTCTGACGCACACCGTCACGAATGTTGACCTGCTGCTGGGAGACACCGTCGAGCTGGTCACCGTTGTAGTCGAGGTTGTGCGGGAGGCCGATCTCGACCGCCGCATCGATGATCGACTGTTGGATCGGTTCGAGCGGGTAGGAGCCGTCGACGTCAAGCGGTCCGCTTCCGCCGCGCAGTTCGCTCGCGCCACCGGAATAGGTCTCCATCTCTTTGTACAGCGGCAGCACATCAGCCCACGACCAGCCGACGTTGCCCGCGGCCGCCCAGCCATCGAAATCCTGAGGCGCACAGCGCACCCAGATCATGGCGTTGAGTGAATGGGAACCGCCGAGCACCTTGCCCCGCGGCAGGTGCAACTGGCGGGATCCCGCGTGCTTCTGCGGCACGGTGTAGTAGTCCCAATCGTCGGCGCTGTGCCACAGCTCGCCCATCCTGCTTGGGTCGTGAATCGCCGGGTTGGTGTCGACGCCGCCCGCCTCGAGCAGGCGCACACGAACCCCCGCATCCACGAGCCTCCGCGCGACCACCGAACCGGCGGTACCCGCCCCAACGACAATGACAGATTTCAATGCGGGCATGAGTGTTCTCTCCTCTGAGTCCTCAACGTGTGATGCGAGAGTCTCACGAAGTCCCCCGCCGCCAGCGCTTCCCCCACGGATGCTTCCCTCTGCGACAACGAGCGTGCCCACCCAGACAAGACCGCGGGCAGACGTTTGCCCGCGGGCAGACGTCTGCCCGCCGGCACGCCCGAGCACCAGCCCACGCCCCGTCAGGCACTGGCATCGTATACGATCGTTGCAGTGTCATCGACAAGGAAGTGGTGCTGATCATGCTCGAGCCCAGTCAGATCGAAGAGATCGCCGACGAACTCTTCGCCGCGGATCGCTCCCGATCCACCGTCCCCCGGCTCACCGCACGCTATCCCGGGATGACGGTGGAA
This sequence comes from Leifsonia psychrotolerans, assembly GCF_013410665.1. NCBI lineage: Bacteria > Bacillati > Actinomycetota > Actinomycetes > Micrococcales > Microbacteriaceae > Glaciibacter > Glaciibacter psychrotolerans. Next base: position 2,327,337 of record NZ_JACCFM010000001.1, read on the forward strand.
GACGCGTACGCCGTGCAGAGCCTGTGGAAGCAGCGCGGCATCGACGCCGGTCGCCGCCTGGTCGGCCGAAAAATCGGTCTCACCTCAAAGGTCATGCAGGTCGCAACCGGCATCACCGAACCCGACTACGGCGTGATCTTCGATGACATGGTCTACGAAAACGGCTCCACGATTCCGTTCGACTCGTTCTCGAATGTGCGCATCGAAGTCGAACTCGCCTTCGTGCTCGGCAAACCCCTTGAGGGCCCGAACTGCACGATTTTCGACGTGCTGGATGCCACGGACTACGTCGTTCCCGCACTCGAGATTCTAAGCTCCCGCATCGAGATGGCCGGTCGCACGATCGTCGACACCATCTCCGACAACGCCGCGATGGGCGGCATGGTCTACGGCGGCAACCCGGTCAAGATCGGCGATGTGGATCTGCGCTGGGTCTCGGCTTTGCTCTATCGCAACCAGACCATCGAGGAGTCGGGCGTCGCGGCCGCCGTGCTCAATCACCCGGCCGCCGGCGTCTACTGGCTCGCCAATAAGCTGTCCCAGCACGGCTCGCGCCTGGAGGCCGGCGAGATCATCCTGGCCGGCTCATTCACCCGCCCGATGTGGGTCGAACAGGGCGACACCATCCACGCAGACTACGGACAGTTGGGAACCATCACATGTCGCTTCGAGTAACAGCAGAGCCGACGTTCCGCGATGCTCTCGCCACGGCATCCCGCGCCCAGATCGGCATGTGGGTCTGTTCCGGCAGCCCCCTCGTGGCGGAGATCTGCGCGGGCAGCGGCCTGGACTGGCTACTCATCGACACCGAACACAGTCCGAACGGACTCGAGTCGACGCTCAGCCAGCTGCAGGCCGTGCACGGCTACCCGATCGTGCCGCTCGTGCGGGCCCCGATCGGCGACCGCGTCATCGTCAAGCAACTGCTCGACCTCGGCGCACAGAACCTCCTCATTCCCATGATCGACGACGCGGATGCGGCGCACGCGATGGTTGCCGCCGTGCGCTATCCGCCACTCGGGGTGCGCGGTGTCGGCAGCGCCCTGGCTCGCGCCGCACGGTGGAACCGCATCGACGACTACCTGCACAACGCCAACGCCACCATCTCGCTCTTCGTCCAGATCGAGACCGCGCTGGCCGTCGAGAATGTGGCGTCGATCGCTGCTGTCGAGGGAATCGACGGGCTGTTTATCGGACCGTCTGATCTCGCCGCATCCCTGGGCCTGCTCGGTCAGCAGGAGCATCCGGACGTCGTCGCTGCTGTCGAACACTGTATCCGGACTGTTGCAGCACTCGGCAAACCTGTCGGCGTGAATGCCTTCGCCTCGGCCACAGCCGAACGCTATCTGGCGGCTGGTGCGAACTTCGTTCTGGTCGGCGCCGATGTCTCGCTGCTGGCCCGCGGCTCGGAGGCCTTGGCCGCGAGGTACATTCCGGCACCCGCTGTGGTCGACGAGCCGGCCGAGCGCGCCAGCTACTGAACCGTTGCATCGCCCCGAAATGGGGGCGGCGCAGACTCACTCGCACTGTCAAACTCAGAGTTGCGTGAGTGAACTCTCGCCGTTGCCCCCAAACTGAAGAGAGCCTTGATGCCGCGTGCCCACCGCCGTCCACAGACAACCACGGCGGGGCGGCTCACAGCCTTCACTGCGGCCGCCACTCTCTCGCTCGGTCTGCTGGGCATGGGCACCGCCGTGGCCGCACCCGCACCCGGCCCGACGCTCCTGACAAGCTCGACGGCCACCGCTGTCGCGTCGACTCTGGACATCAGAGCGCAGACCGGGCAGTGGTCGCTCGCCTTGGGATCGATCGATGCCTCACGCAACCGGCTGTATATCGCGGTTGCGTACTCGCCGTCACAGGTTGTTCAAGTCGACCTCTCCTCGGGAGTGGCGACGTTGATCCCGCTCGGTGGCTCCTTCGCCCCGGTCGACACGGCAGTCTCCCCTCGTGACGGCACCGTCTATGTGTCCCACAACAGCGGCCACGAGCAGGGAATCTCAGTTCTTGATCCAGCGCAGACCTACACGGATGCCTCATTACCCCCGGTGATCAGCAGCGGCCTTACAGGCAATCCCTATTTGCTTGACGTCGGAAATGACGGTCGCGTGTACGCCCTGCACGTCAACCAGCACACAATTTCAGTGATTGGAGCTTCAACGAGCCCGGATCGCCTGAATGTCGTGCAGACCCTGACCGACCTCAACAGCCACGACGGCTACATGGCCATCGACAACGACCGCGACCGTCTCTATGTTGTGAGCCCCGTATCGAACACGCTCACCGTCATCGATACGAATGCGGTTCCCGCTGCCGTGCTCGGCGTCATCCCGCTCGCCACCTCGCCTGTCGGCGTCGGCGTCAATGCTCAAACCGGGCAGGTTCTCATCACCAGCAGCGCGACGAACTCCGTGTCGTGGCTCACCGTCGCCAACGATCAGCAGTCAGCCGTCGTCACGCGCACTGAATCACTCGTTGCACTGCCGACCGGAGCATCTTCGACATCGCAGCTGCAATCGATCAGCGTGCGCGCCGACGGAACAACCTTCGTCGTCGCGAATGTGTACCCGTCAAATCAAGTCCGCTCACAAGTCACAGTCATCCCTCCCGTAGTTTCGGCGGCGACCCCCGTCACTGGTATTACCGTCGGCTACGGCGCGAACGGCGGAATCCTCGACCCACGCGCGGGCGGCACCCTCTATGTTCCCAACGGTAGCCAGGGCACGGTCTCTGAGATCAGCGACGTCACACTCTCGGCCTACGCCACGACGTCTGAGCTTGGTTCACCGAGCAGCATGCAGGCCTCGCTGACGCGATCGGATGCCAGGAAAATCACCGGTTTCGTCGAATTCGCTGATTCCTCGACCGCCGTGCTCGGTTCTGCTCCAGTGGACGCAGCGGGCTCAGCCAGCGTCACTCTGACCGCGCAGCCCGTCGGGTCGCGCAGCTTCACTGCATCGTTCACTCCATTGCGCGGAACCCGTATTTCAGCCACCGGCTCAGAGACGACGACCACAGCTGCATCCACCACGGCATTCGCATTGAGTGCAGCCTCGGTCATCGAGGGCGGCTCGGCAACTGCGACGCTCACGGTGACAGGAAACGCAGGAGTCGGCGCGACAGGACCGTACACTTTCACCACCGCGGCCGGCGACGTACTCGCCTCCGGCACGCTCACCGACGGGAAGGCAACGGCAACGTTCCAGGCTCCCCCGGCAGGGACTACCTCCCTCGTCGCGCATTTCGCCGGCGATGCCAGCTACAGCGCGTCAGATTCTGAGGCCCAGAATCTCGTCGTGACAGCGCGAGTGCCCGATGCAACGACACCGACCGAATCGGGCGCTGTCGGTGGGCCCGCACGCGTTTCTGTCTCGGGGTTCCTTCCCTGGGAGGATGTCGCAGTGACGCTTCACTCCGATCCCATCTCTCTCGGAACCATCAAGACCGATGGCATCGGATCCGGCACACTCACCTTCGTCGTTCCGACTGTGACACCGGGAAGCCACAGAATCGTCGCGGTTGGCGTGACCTCAGGGCGTGTCACCGAGGTGCCGTTCACCGTCACCCCCGCCGTGGGCACGGGAAGCGGCTCGCCGGCAGGTGGCAGTGAATCCGCGCTGGCCAGCACAGGCTTCGAGCTCGCCGCAAACCTGTGGCTCTGCGCATTGCTCGTGCTCGCCGGCTTCGGAACCGTCGCAGTCGCCGCGCGGCGCACCCGCAGTATTCGCTAACCCACGATCGGGACGACGGGTATGCGGCCACTGACACGAGCAGTGGTCGCACACCCGTCGCCCCTCGGCAATGCGCCGCCGGACCCGCCCAGGGGTGCTGAAGTGACGACGACGGCACCAATCCCCTAGAGTGGTCAGGTCTGACGGCTTGGCCGTCGCGTCCGGAAAAGGGGCGCTGAGCGACATTCGCACCGATCAAGTGCATGCTTCGCGAGACATATACGGAAACTCACCGCTATATGACTTGTTAAGGAACATCTCGTGACCTCTGTCTCGACGCGCGTCGCCGACGCCATTTCTGCCCATGTGACCGACGTCTTCGGCGTCATGGGCAACGGAAATGCCCACTTCATCAACGCGCTCTACGGCGATTCTGTTGGCCCGATCAGCTACACCGCGGTGCGCCACGAAACCGCCGCGGTCGCCGCGGCCGACGCGTACTATCGGGCGTCGGGCCGGGTCGCCGCCGCCACCGTCACCTACGGCGCGGGCTTCACCAACATGGTCACCTCGCTCGCCGAAGCGGTGCGGGCGCAGATCCCTCTGCTCGTCGTCGCCGGTGAAGCCCCCACCAGCGGCCTGCGCGCCTGGGACATTGATCAGGTCGCACTCGCCGCCTCGGTCGGTGCGCCCACATTCACCGTCGCCGCCGATGACGCCGGGCGCACCGTCCTCGATGCGCTCGAGCACGCCCTCAACAACCGCACCGCAGTAATCCTCGCAATTCCCTACGACCTCGCAGCGGCCGATGCCGCCGACGAGACGCTGCCGACCGAACTGAGCCTGACCGCCCCGGTCGCCGCGGATTCCACCGCAACGGATGCCGCGGCATCCGTTCTCGCGGGAGCCGAGCGCCCGTTCATCTTGGCCGGCCGCGGCGCCTGGGATGCCGGCGCCGCCGACGCCCTCGGCGCCCTCGCCGATGCGCTCGGTGCCGTCACGGCCACGTCGGCACTCGGCCGGGGCATCTTCCCGAAGCAGCAGTTCGACCTCGGAGTCACCGGCGGATTCGGCCAGGACAACGCCATGGCACTCGTCAAGACCGCCGACGTCGTGCTCGTGGTCGGCGCCAGCATGAACCAGTTCACGATGAGCTTTGGCGGCCTCATCGCACCGGGCACGACGCTCATCCGCATCGATGACGTCGCCTCGGCCGCGCACCCTGCCGTGATCAGCCTGCTCGTGGGCGACGCCCGCCTCACGGTGGAAGCGCTGACTTCGAGCCTGGCGGCCTCGGGCGCAACGGCATCCGGCTGGCGTGAATCGTTGCCGGGCCTCACCGAGGGCGCATTCCGCACCCGAGATGCCGGCGAGGCGAACCTGCCCGACGGCCTGCTCGACCCGCGCCGGGTTGCCGCCCGCTTGGCCGAGCTGCTGCCCGACGACCGCCTGGTCGTCTCCGACGGCGGTCACTTCATCGGTTGGGCCAACACCTATTGGCCGGTTGCCGCTCCCAACCGCATGATGATGGTCGGCACGGCATTCCAGAGCATCGGCCTCGGTTTCCCGAGCGCTGTGGGCGCGACGGTCGCCCTGCCGGAGCCCCTGCTCGTGGTCACGACGGGCGACGGCGGCGGGCTGATGGCCCTCGCCGATTTGGACAGTGTCATCCGCACCACCCGTCGCGGCGTGATCGTGGTCTGGAACGACGCGGCCTACGGCGCCGAGGTACACATGTACGGCCTGATGGGCCTCGACACGCGCCCGATGCTCATCGAGCAGGCCGACTTCGCCGCACTCTCGCGGGCCCTCGGCGGACGCGGCGATGTGATCGACACGCTCGACGACCTTGCGTCGTTCGAACAGTGGTTGGCGGATGGCGCCGACGGCGTGTACCTGCTGGATTGCCGCATCTCGAGCAGCATCATGGCGCCGTACCAGAAAGAGATCTACGCCTTCGCGACGGGCCAGCACTAGCTCGTCGGTCGAGCCCCACCGCTGGTCGCCCCACCGCTGGTCGAGCCCGTCGAGACCCTCCAACGACGTCCCGACGCTGGCTCACGAGATCTCGACACGCTCGATCAACGGGTTCCGCTCGATCAACGGGTTCCGCTCGATCAGCGGGTTCCGCTCGATCAGCCGGATGCGCAAGAGCCCCCCACCGTCGGTCGAGCTCGTCGAGACCCTCCAACGACGTCCCGACGCTGGCTCACGAGATCTCGACACGCTCGATCAACGGGGTTCGCACGACCTGCGGGGTTCGCACGATCAACGGTGGGGCTTGAACCGCCGCCCGCTACGCGACCCGAGTCGCCGGGCTCTCCGTCAACGCCGGGTCGCGCACAACAACCGCGCCGAGCGCCGCGTCGATCTCTGCCATCTGCTCGGCCGGAATCCGTACTCCACCGGCGGCGACGTTTTCGGTGATCTGCTCCGGCCGTGATGCTCCGACGAGCGCGGCCGAAATGTTGTCGTTTTGCAGCACCCACGCAATCGCGAGTTGCGACATCTTCAACCCGAGCTCGTCGGCGATCGGTCGCAGCCTCTGCACCGCGGTCAGAACAGGCTCTTCCATCAGCCGCGAGATGAAGTTCTTGCCGCCCTTTTCGTCGGTGGCGCGACTTCCTTCCGGGGCCGGCTGGCCGGGCTGATACTTGCCCGACAGCACGCCCTGAGCCATCGGCGACCAGACGATCTGCGAGATGCCGAGTTCCTTCGACGCCGGAATCACCTCGACTTCGATCACCCGCCACAGCGCCGAATATTGGGGCTGATTCGACACGATTGAGAACCCCGCCTGTTTGGCCAGCGCCTGGCCGGCCCGCAACTGCTCGGCGTTCCACTCCGACACTCCGATGTAGAGGGCCTTGCCCGAGCGCACGACATCCGCAAAGGCCTGAATTGTCTCTTCAAGCGGAGTGTGGTGGTCATAGCGGTGCGCCTGATACAGGTCGACGTAATCCATCTGAAGTCGGCGCAACGAGCCGTTGATGCCCTCCATGATGTGCTTGCGTGAGAGCCCGGTGTCGTTGGGGCCCGCGGGGCCAATCGGCCAATACACCTTGGTGAAAATCTCAAGAGATTCCCGGCGCTCGCCGGTCAACGCCGCACCGAGCACCTCCTCTGCAGCGCCATTGGCATAGGCATCGGCGGTATCAAATGTGCTGATTCCGCTCTCCAGGGCGGCTCTGACGCACGCGGTTGCCGTGTCGCTCTCCACCTGAGAGCCGTGAGTGAGCCAGTTGCCGTAGGTGATTTCAGATATTTTGAGGCCCGAAGCGCCCAAGAAGCGATAGTCCATACTCCCCAGCCTACGAAGATGAGCGCGGCCTGTCCCGGGTGGGACGCATACTCACAGTTGCGCCGCCGAGTGGATCGTATATTATTTGAGATAACACCGACGACGAGGACCTCAATGAGCAACGATGCCCTGAACACACCCGGCACGATCATCGCCGTGCACCTGAACTACCCGTCTCGCGCCGCGCAGCGTGGCCGCGTTCCGGCTCAGCCGTCCTACTTTTTGAAGCCCCCGACATCCGTCTCGGCGACCGGCAGCACACTCGAGCGCCCCGCCGGCACCGAACTTCTCGCCTTCGAAGGTGAGATCGCTCTCATCATCGGTCGCAGCACCCGCCGGGTCTCCCCCGCCGACGGATGGGCGGCCGTCTCGGGCGTGACCGCCGCGAACGACTTCGGCATCTACGACATGCGCACCGCCGACAAGGGCTCGAACCTGCGCTCCAAAGGCGGCGACGGCTTCACACCCCTCGGCCCGATCGTCATTCCCGCCGCCGACCTCGACCCGGCCGCACTGCGCGTGCGCACCTGGGTCAACGGCGCGCTCGTGCAAGACGACACCACCGCGGACCTGCTCTTCCCGTTCGGCCAGCTCATCGCCGATCTCTCCCAACTGATGACCCTCGAGCCCGGCGACGTGATCCTCACCGGTACCCCGGCCGGCTCGTCGGTCGTGCTCCCCGGCGACGTCGTCGAGGTCGAAGTGGATGCCCCCACCCACCCGGATGCGCCGAGCACCGGCCGCCTCGTCACCACGATCGCCCAGGGAACCACGCCGTTCGGCGACTTCGGCAGCACACCGGCCGTCGACGACCTGCAGCGCATCGAGGCCTGGGGCAGTGAGGCCGAATACACAGCCGCTGTGGCCGCCGGCCGCGCCAGCACGTTGGACGGCGTCCCGGGTGGGAGCGACGGTACGGGCAGCGTGAACGCCGAGCGCGCGGCATCCGTCACCTCGGTCTTGACCGACGAGATCAGACAGCAGCTCAACGGCGTCGCCGTCGCAACCCTCTCGGTCGCACTGCGCAAGCGTGGCTACCACGACATCTTCATCGAGGGCGTCTCGTCCAACCACCCGGGCGACCGCATGATCGGCACCGCGAAGACCCTGCGCTTCATCCCGTTCCGTCCCGACCTCTTCGCCAGTCACGGCGGCGGCTTCAACGCCCAGAAGCTCGCCTTCGACACCGTTAACCCGGGCGAGGTGCTCGTGGTCGAGGCCCGCGGCGAGCGCGGCACCGGAACCGTCGGGGATGTGCTGGCCCTGCGCGCTCAGGTTCGCGGCGCGGCCGGCATCGTGACCGATGGCGGCGTGCGCGACTTCGACGCTGTCGCCCAGTTCGACATTCCCGTCTTCTCGCAGGGCGCCCACCCCAGCGTTCTCGGCCGCAAGCACGTGCCCTGGGAGGTCGACGTGACCATCTCCTGCGGCGGCGCTGCCGTGCAGCCCGGTGACATTCTCGTGGGCGATGGCGACGGCGTGATCGTGATTCCGCCGCAGTTGCTCGCCGAGGTGGTGGCCGAGGCTGCCGAACAGGAACGGCAGGACGCCTACGTGGCCGAACAGGTCGCGAACGGCGAGGCTGTCGACGGATTGTTCCCCATGAACGCCAGCTGGAAGAAGCGCTACCTCGAATCGACCGGCGCCTGATGACCACTCTGAGTAAGGCCCAAATCGCGCACCGCTGGATCGGTGAGCGCATCAACGACGGTCGTTATGTGCCCGGATTCCGGCTCGTGCTCGGCCAGATCGCCAAGGAACTCGACATGAGCGTGGTGCCCGTCCGCGAGGCCATCCGCCTGCTCGAAGCCGAGGGCTTGGTCACCTTCGAGCGCAACATCGGCGCGCAGGTCGCGATGCTCGAAGAGATCGAGTACCTGCACACCATGCAGACACTGAGCATCGTCGAAGGCGCCGCAACAGCGCTCTCCGCTCCGTTCCTCACGGCCGAGCACATTGCGCGGGCACGCGCCGTCAACGCCCAGATGATCGCCTGTCTCGACAATTTCAACCCGCATCGCTTCACCGAGCTCAACCTCGAATTCCACGCGATCCTGTTCGAGGAATGCCCGAACCCGCACATCCTCGATCTCGTGCACCGTGGCTGGAACCGCATGAATGTGCTGCGCGACTCCACCTTCAGCTTCGTGCCCGGCCGCTCGCACGCCTCGGTGCTGGAGCATGAAGAACTGCTGCGACTGATCGAGGCCCGCGCGTCGGCGCTGCAGATCGAGCTGGGGGCGCGGGCTCACCGCACTGCGACGCTCGACGCGATGCTGGCCTACCAGGCTGAGCACAAGCATCCGCTTGGCGAGCCGGGCGCGGTCAGCCTGCAGTCCGACCGAACCCCGGCGGTCACGGATGCCGACCCCGCGTTGGCCTACTAACCCCACCCACCCCAGCATTCCGATCAGACAGCCCGGCGACGATCACCGGGTCTCGACACGCTCGACCAACGGAGGACAGAGAACTATGACGCATTACATTCCCGAGGACCTGCCGTCCTCGATCCAGCACTTCATCAACGGTAAATTCGTCGACTCGGTCGGCGGCGAGACCTTCGATGTGCTCGACCCGGTGTCGAACACGAGCTACGTCACAGCCGCAGCCGGGCAGAAGGCCGACATCGACCTGGCCGTCGCCGCGGCCAAGCACGCCTTCCAGCACGGTCCCTGGCCGCGCATGATGCCGCGTCAGCGCTCGCGCGTGCTGCACACAATCGCTGACCTCGTCGAGAGCCGCGGTCAGCGCCTCGCCGAACTCGAGACGTTCGACACCGGCCTGCCGATCACGCAGTCGCTGGGCCAAGCCAATCGTGCGGCCGAGAACTTCCGCTTCTTCGCGGACCTCATCGTCGCCCAGAGTGACGACACGTACAAGGTGCCCGGCCGCCAGGTCAACTACGTCAACCGCAAGCCGATCGGCGTCGCCGGCCTGATCACGCCGTGGAACACCCCGTTCATGCTCGAGTCGTGGAAGCTCGCTCCCGCACTCGCCACCGGCAACACCGTCGTGCTGAAGCCGGCCGAATTCACCCCGCTGTCCGCCTCGCTATGGGCCGAGATCTTCCGTGAGGCCGGCGTGCCCGACGGCGTGTTCAACCTTGTGAACGGCCTCGGCGAGGAAGCCGGGGACGCGCTCGTCAAGCACCCCGATGTTCCCCTCATCTCGTTCACCGGCGAGAGCCGCACCGGACAGATCATCTTCGGCAACGCGGCTCCCTTCCTCAAGGGCCTGTCGATGGAGCTCGGCGGCAAGTCGCCCGCCGTGGTCTTCGCCGACGCCGACATCGAGGCCGCTCTCGACGCGACGGTGTTCGGCGTGTTCTCGCTGAACGGCGAGCGCTGCACCGCGGGCAGCCGTATCTTGGTCGAGCGTTCGATCTACGACGACTTCGTTGCCCGCTACGCCGAGCGTGCGAAGAACATCGTGGTCGGCGACCCGCACGATCCTGCCACCGAGGTCGGCGCCCTGGTACACCCCGAGCACTACGACAAGGTCATGAGTTACGTCGAGATCGGCAAAACCGAAGCCCGTCTCGTCGCCGGCGGCGGCCGCCCCGAGGGCCTGGAGACCGGCAACTACGTCTCCCCCACGGTCTTCGCCGATGTGTCACCGGATGCCCGCATCTTCCAGGAAGAGATCTTCGGCCCGGTCGTGGCGATCACCCCGTTCGACACCGACGAGGAAGCGCTCGAGCTGGCTAACAACACCCGCTACGGACTGGCGGCCTACATCTGGACCAACAACCTGAAGCGCGCACACAACTTCTCGCAGTCCGTTGAGGCCGGCATGGTCTGGCTCAACTCCAACAACGTGCGCGACCTGCGTACTCCGTTCGGCGGAGTCAAGGCATCCGGTCTGGGCCATGAGGGCGGCTACCGATCGATCGACTTCTACACCGACCAGCAGGCTGTGCACATCACGCTGGGCGAGGCGCACTCCCCGCGCTTTGGCACATCGAAGTAGCCCGTTTCCCCCCGGCCTTGGCCGTTCCTGCAATTGAGCCCGATTTTTCAAGGAAGAGAAAGCATCACCATGACTGAACCCGTCGTCACCTCCGGCAGCCCCATCGCCGTGCCCGTGAACCGTATTGCAACCCCCACCGCGCCGGCCCCCGACATCCTGCGCTGCGCCTACATGGAGATCGTCGTCACCGACCTCGCCGCGTCGCGTGAGTTCTATGTCGACATCCTCGGCCTCGTCGTCACCGAAGAGGACGAGAACGCGATCTATCTGCGTTCGTTCGAGGAGTTCATCCACCACAATCTCGTGCTGCGCAAGGGCCCCATCGCCGCGGTCGCCGCGTTCTCCTACCGCGTGCGTAGCCCCGAAGACCTCGACAAGGCCGTGGCCTTTTACACCGAGCTCGGCTGCCGCGTCGAACGCAACAGCCAGGGCTACACGAAGGGCATCGGCGACTCGGTGCGCGTCGAAGACCCGCTGGGATTCCCGTACGAGTTCTTCTACGACGTCGAGCACGTCGAGCGCCTCGCCTGGGCGTACCACCTGCAGACTCCGGGCTGCCTCGTGCGCCTCGACCACTTCAACCAGGTCACTCCCGACGTTCCCCGCGCCGTGGCGTACATGGAGGACCTCGGCTTCCGTGTGACCGAAGACATTCAGGATGAGGCGGGCACCACCTACGCCGCGTGGATGCGCCGTAAGCCCACCGTGCACGACACCGCCATGACCGGTGGTGACGGCCCCCGCATGCACCACGTCGCATTCGCAACCCACGAGAAGCACAACATCATCGCGATCTGCGACAAGCTCGGCGCGCTGCGGAAGAGTGACACCATCGAACGTGGCCCCGGCCGCCACGGTGTCTCAAACGCGTTCTACCTGTACCTGCGCGACCCCGACGGTCACCGCGTCGAGGTCTACACGCAGGACTACTACACCGGCGACCCCGACAACCCCGTCGTCACCTGGGACGTGCACGACAATCAGCGCCGCGACTGGTGGGGCAATGCCGTCGTGCCGAGCTGGTACACGGATGCCTCGCTCGTGCTCGACCTGGACGGCAACCCGCAGCCGCTCATCGCGCGCACCGACGACTCCGAGATGGAGGTGACCGTCGGCGCGGACGGCTTCTCGTATACCCGTGAGGGCGACAACGAGAAGGGCTTCAAGCTCGGCCACACACTCTAGGCCAGTTGTTCAGACGCGCGGTACCTGCCTGATCGGCTGGACTGCCAGACGGGCCCGGATGCTCCGGCATCCGGGCCCGTCGCCGTCTGCTGCCGCCCGCGCCGCCCGCGCCGCCGTCAGTCGCCGTCTGCCGCCGTCAGTCGCCGTCTGCTGCCGTCTGCTGCCGCCCGCGCCGCCTCACCGCCACGCCGCCCACGCCGCCCACGCCGCCCACGCCGCCCACGCGCCACCTCTACCACCACCCGCTGTTACCCCCACCGCTTCTGTCCCCGGATTCGGAGATCGGGCAGCTTGTCGGCGTGTCGCCGTCGCGACACGCGGCATCCGCTCACATTCTCCGAATCCGGGGGCTGCAGTCGCGTGCACAATGATGCCGCGAGTGCCCTCCAACTCTTCCCTGGCAGCCACCGACTCAGAACGGATGCGTGTGCTGCCCCCGGCGCATCAGCAGCTGCATGGTGCCGAGCACCATCGGCCAGTCGCCCAGAATCTGGTGGTGGGAGAACTGCACCACGTGAAAACCCTGGGTCTGCAGCCAGGCAGTGCGTGCGTGGTCACGATCAAACGCACCCGGAGCGGTGTGCACTCCCTCGCCGAGACACTCGAACACGAGCCAGCGCCCAATCAGGAGGTCCGCGAAGAATCCGCCGGGCAGCGGAGCTTGAGGCTGCGAGGGGATGCCCGCATCCTCAAAATTGCATCGCGCAACTGATTCTCCCACTGCTTGCGAGAGCCCGCACGAGCGGTCCACGACCATCGCGGCCTGCTCTCTCGACACCCTCGCCCGAATTCGAGTGAGTCCAGCGCCGTCAAGCAGCGGCAAGCCCGTCTCCCGACCGATGCGGGGAATCTCGAGGGCTGAATCGAGCGCGCAGATCGCATCGATCGGGGGAAGGCATCTGATGAGCTGCACCACGCAGTCTTCGATCGAGACGATGTGCCGCGAGGATTGGTCGAGGCGCGGGGAATCCCAGTGAAGGTGGATTCGGGTCCCCCGCTCGCGAGCGCCGGGGCGCAGCGCAGTCGCAGTCGGTTCAAATTGCACCCGCGGATCCACTCGGCTACGGAACCGGGAATCGTGAGGATCGACCGAAACATGCAGACGTTCGGCGCCGTGCAACACACGCAGGCCGTGCAACGGCGCCGCGCTCACACAACACACGCGCCCGCCGACACGTAACGCCTCGACAATCAACTCTGCGGTCCCCGGAAGGCAATAGTGCCCGATGCGCTGTCGCACGATCTCGCCCCCGAACACGGCCTCGGCCAACATGCGTTTGGTGATTCCTCGGCGTCTCAACTCCGAGGTGCTTGCCACCCCACCGATCCGGCGCAATCCACTCGCGACATTCGTCATGAGCTCAGACTCCCCGAGCCCCACTCCGAGTCGCGGCAGTGCGCTCATTCGGTGGGAAACTGGTTCATCCCGTGTCTGTGGCGGAGCCCTCGCCTCGCAAACGGATGCGTCGTCCGTCCCTGGCGCGCGCCTGAGCGCGTTCCCGATCCTCGTCCCAGTTCCTGCCTCGGTCCCAGGCCCCCTCCGTGTGCCTGTCCCGTGTCGTCCTCTCTGTCCCCCGATTCGGAGAATCAAGCACATAGCCGCGTGTCGCCGCGCCGGAACATGGCGTGTCGCGCCAATCTCCGAATCGGGGGACAGCGCACAGAGTGCCAGCGCCCGAACCGAGGAGTACGTGTCAGGCCGGCAGCGGCGCGTACAGGTCGACCGCGTTGCCGTCGGGGTCGAGGAGCGTCGCGTAGCGCTGACCCCAGAAGGCATCCCACGGCTGCACGTGGACGGCGAACCCGGCTTCGGTCATCTCGGCGAAAACCCGGTCGACCTCGGCCGGCGTCTCGCAGTCGAAGGCCAGCGCCACCCGGTGGCTGCCCGTCGGCGCCGTCCAGGTCGGGTCGAAGGTTCTGACGGTCTCGATCGTGTCCCAGCCGAGGCGCAGACCGCCGGGCAATGCGGCCTCAACGTGACCCTCGTCATCCGAAATCTCGGGAATCTCCAGCCCGAGCCGGCGATAGAAGTCGAGCGAGCGACCCAGGTCGGCCACGACGAGGCCGATGAAGTTGAACGTGATTGCCATGATTTCAGTCTACGAATCGGTGCCAGTGCCGGCATCGGCACGTTCGGCATCCGTTGCGACGGCATGCGAGGTCGCCAGCACCGCGCCGGCGTGCGCCATCTCGGCCAGAGCCGCCTCGCTCGGCCCGGCAGCGACGCCAGCGATGAGATCGGTCAACACACGCACATGCTGGCCGTGTTCGAGCGCGTCAAGCGTCGAGGCCCGCACGCAGTGATCCGTCGCCAGGCCCACAATGTCGATGTCGGTCACACCCCGCGCGGCGAGCAGCGCACCCACCGTCTCGCCAGCCTCGGTCGTTCCCTCGAAGATCGAGTAGGCGGGCTTGCCCTGCCCTTTACGAATGTGGAATGTCACGGCATCCGTCGCCAAGGCCGGGTGATATTCGGCACCGGACGTACCGGCCACGCAATGCACCGGCCAGGTCGACACGTAGTCGGGCGCGGCATCCCGAGCGAAATGACCGCCGTTGTCGTTGCCGATGTCGTGCCAGTCGCGCGAGGCGAAGACTGAGCTATAGAGCTCCGGATGCCGCGCCAGCAGGCCGGTCACCCCGGCCGCGACGGCAGACCCGCCGTCGACCCCGAGAGCGCCGCCCTCGGTGAAGTCATTCTGAACGTCAATGATGAACAGTGCTCGAGTCACGGTCCACTCCTTCGGGTTCGGTACTGCCCTGTTCGTGCGTGCTGCGCTAGTTGTTCGAGAGATTGTCGCCGCAGGTGAAGAATGCGGCGGTGATGGTGTCGATGGCCTGCTTGGCATTGTCGCTCACATCGCCAAGCGCGTAAACGGCGAAGGTGAGCGGTGTGCCGTCGGCGGCGTGAATGATTCCTGACAGCGTGTATCCGGTGTCGATCCAGCCGGTTTTGGCGAACACAGCACCGTCGGCGACCGAACTGGCGCCGCTGAACCTGTCGCTGTACGACAGTGAACCTGATCGGCCAGCCACCGGCAGACCGTCGAAGATGACGCCCAGGTTGCCTTCCCGCGCGTTGATCTTGCGGAACAGCTGCGTGAGGTAGCTCGGCGGCACCGCGTTGTTGTCGCTCAGGCCAGAGCCGTCGGCTATGACGATGCCCGTGGTGTCAATGCCGTAGCCGGCCAAGCCGGCGATGGTCGATTGGTTCAGCGCCGCAAAGGTGTTGCCAGCGCCCGACTTCACAGCCACGAGGCGGGCCAGCATTTCGGCGAGTGCGTTGTCGGAGACGATCAAGGACTGCTGAATCAGGGTGGACACGGGCTGTGATTCCACACTGGCCAGCACGGCCGCTCCGGCCGGTGCTGTGCCGCGCGAGACCTCGATTGACCCGGGGAGAAGCCGTTGGAAGGCCTCGCCGGCGCGGCCGATTGGGTCATCGCTCCGCTCCGAGGTGCTGCGGAAAGGGTTGTCGCGGTCGCCGTCGACCTGCAGGGCCGTGATCTCTGGCATGTAGCCGTCGGTGAGTTCCTTGCGGTTCCAACTCGGCTCCCAGCCGGGGTCACCGAACATCGACGAATCAAGCACGAGCGACGAGATACGCTGGTCGGCGTTGGCCGGGTCGGCCTGCCATGCTGCGAGAGCCTGCGCGGCCAGTGCGTCGAGGTGGGCCGCTCCGGCATACGTGGATTCCTCGCCAGTGCTCGTGCGCGACAGGGTGAGGTCTCCCCCGCCGACGAGAACGATCTGGCCTGGTTCCGTTCCCCTGACGACTGACGTCGTGGCTCGGTAGTCGGGTCCGAGTACGGCCAGCGCCGCAGCCGAGGTCAGTACCTTGAGCACGCTCGCGGTGCGCGACGGCGTGCTGCCCCCGCGATCGAAGAGAATCTCGCCGGTGTTGGCGTTGACGACTTGAGCCTGAAAACTGCCGAGCCGCGGGTCTGTCGCGAGCTCTGCGACGCTGCAGGTGCGTAGGCGGCTGGCCACACTCTCGGTTCCGGGCACAGTTCGCGGCGGAACCGTGGCGGTCGGAGTCGGGGTCGGCGTGGCCGAGGCCGTGGCCGTGGAGATCGCGACGGGTTCCGGTGTCGATCCAGTCGACGCACCTGCGAAGACGGCCCCGGTGCCGAGCAGCGCGAATGCCACGGCGCTAGCGCCGATCAGGCTTGCAACGCGGTGACGCTTTACAAATCCCACTGCGCCGGAGTGGTCCGTGGTGCCCGCATCGGGGCTCTCGGAGTCGGCACGACGGTTCAGCTCAGCATCAGATTCTTCCACCCGCATACTTTACCCAACCCATGTGAGAGAGCGCCCAGCGCACGGACTCACCGTGCCGCCGACTGCCCGCGCCTACTCACCCGGATAGCGCAGACCGATCTGCTCGCGAATGGTGTCAAGCGTTTCCATGATCGAGACGGATTCCTCCGGTGACATGATCGTGCTCGCGAGGTCGCCGCGCGCAATCACCTGCTCGATCTCGTCAGCCTGGAATTGCATGCCTCGACCGTTCACGTCGGCCGAGAACGTCTCAAGCACGGTGCCGTCGCTGTCGAGAACCCGCATGGTGGTGGGCGAGTACCACACCGTGTCGATTTCGATCCGACCGTCGGTGCCCAGAATCATTGCGGTGTTCGGACCCGCGGTATCGCTGGCCGACAGGGTCGACGCGATCTGGCCATCCGGGTATCGGAAGATTGTTGCGACCTGCGCGTCGGCCCCGGTCTGCTTGAAGCTGGCGCTGGCCAGAATCGTTTCGGGGCGTCCGAAGAGCTCGTGAGCGAATGAGATCGGGTAGATTCCGAGGTCGAGTAGTGCCCCGCCGCCGAGCTCCAACGAGTTGATTCGGTGTTCCGGGTCGTCGGAGAGGTTCTGTGTGTGATCGACGATGAGGCTGTGCACGTCGCCGAGGGTTCCAGCAGCAATAATTTCGCGGATGCGCACCATGTGCGGCAGAAAACGCGTCCACATCGCTTCCATGATGACGACGCCGTTGGCTGCGGCCAGGTCGACGAGCTCGCGGGCCTCGGCAGCGTTAAGAGTGATCGGCTTCTCGATTAGAACGTGCTTGCCCGCGTTGAGGGCGAGTCTGGCATTCGCCAGGTGAAACGGATGCGGCGTCGACACGTAGATGATGTCGACTTCAGGGTCGGCCACGAGTGCGTCATAGCTGCTGTGAGCCGTCGGAATATCAAACTCGGCCGCAAAGATATCGGCGGCCTCCTGCGTGCGGGACCCGACGGCCTGAACCGCGAAGCCACTCTCACGCAGGTCACTTGCGAACAGGTGGGCGATCCAACCGGTGGCCAGTATCCCCCAGCGAAGTGTGTGCGTCATGTCTGGATCCTCACGAAAGCCGGAGCCGACGCTCCGATGCGGCAGCCGAGAATCGGCTGAGACAACATTGGCCACCAACCCAATCGGGCTGGTGGCCAGTGTTTTGTCGGGGCCGCCTATCAGAATCGAACTGATGACCTATTCATTACGAGTGAATCGCTCTACCGACTGAGCTAAGGCGGCTTGATCCACGAGCTCCTCGCGAGGAAGAACTCGGTGACACAGCATCAAAGCTTACCGGCTCCGGCGACTGGTTTTGTACACTCCGCCCCGACAGGGACCGTGAAACCGAGAATCCCGGCTCAAAAACTGCTCAACAGAGGGGGTCCTTCGCGGGAACTATGCCCCGGATCAGGTAATCATCAACGGCGTCATTGACGCAGGAATTTGATTTGTTGTAGGCCGTGTGGCCCTCGCCCTGATAGGTGACCAGATGCCCGCTGTCGAGCTGCTTCGCGAGACTCTGAGCCCATTTGTACGGGGTTGCCGGGTCATTCGTCGTGCCGATCACGAGGATCGGCGCCGCCCCCGGCGCATGGATTTCACCGCGCTTTACTGTTGACGTGAACGGCCAATTGGCACAGCTGATATCGCCGAAACTCATATACGTACCGATCGTCGGCGCAGCGGCTTCGATTTCTGCGGCCTGTGCGCGCATCGACGCCGGATCGTCGTCGTAGCTGTAGTCGAGGCAGTTGATGGCGTTGAAGGCCTCGGTCGAGTTGTCGGCGTAGGTTCCGTCGGCGTTTCGGCCGTTATAAGCGTCGGCGAACTCGAACGCGATGCTCGCATCGCCGTGCATCACGCTCTCAAACATCTGGCTGAGCGCGGGCCAGGCCGAGGCTTGGTAGAGCGGATAAATTATGGCGGTGAGCAGAGTGCTGGCACCGAGCTGCCGCCCATCCTCATTGTTCAGAGGGCTCACATCGACGGATGCCAGCAGCGCCCTGATCGTC
The DNA here is from genome assembly GCF_013410665.1 of Leifsonia psychrotolerans. NCBI lineage: Bacteria > Bacillati > Actinomycetota > Actinomycetes > Micrococcales > Microbacteriaceae > Glaciibacter > Glaciibacter psychrotolerans. The sequence continues at coordinate 2,345,756 of NZ_JACCFM010000001.1, forward strand.
ACCATCGCGTCGTCGACGGTGCCCGTGAACGGGCAGCTCGACCCCGACAAACACTCTTTCAAGTAGGCCCGAAGCGCGCTTTCGAAGCCCTGCGCTTGCACCCGCGTCACGTCAAAGTTGCTGGCCGCCGGATCAAGCGCGCCATCGAGCGCGAGACGGCCAACTTTTTCGGGGTAGAGCTCGGCGTAGGTCGCGCCGAGGTAGGTGCCGTACGAGTAGCCGAGGTAGTAAAGCTTGGCGTCGCCGAGAACGGCGCGCAGTAGGTCCAGGTCGCGAGCGGCGCTCACGGTGTCGACCTCGCCGAGTAGGGGGCCTGTTTGCGCGTCACAGGCCGCACCGAACTTGGTGGCGTCCGCCTCCATCTCGGCGATCCAGGCATCCGACCCGCGCGCCGCGGTTGTCAGCGAATACAGGTACTGGTCCATCTGCGCCGGGTCGTAACAGGCCACCGCCGACGACCGACCGACACCGCGCGGGTCGAAACCGACGATGTCGAAACTCTTCTCGAGCCGCTTATCGACGGCGTAGCTGAGCGAGTCCTTGACGAAGTCGTAGCCCGACCCGCCCGGACCGCCCGGGTTCACCAGCAGTGAGCCGACCCGGCTGCCATCGGTGGTCACGTGGCGCACGAGAGCGAGGTCGATGGTGCCCGCTGCCGGTTCTTTCCAGTTCAGGGGCGCTTTCGCGGTGGAGCACTGCATGCCGGAACCGCACGCCTTCCAGCGGAGTATCTGGCTGTAGAACGGCTGAAGCGCCGGGTCGACGTTCTCACTCGTCGGGTTCGAGGTGGCGGGGGGTGGTTTGGGCATGAACAGCGACACACAGCCGCTGAGTCCCGCGGTGAGAGCCACGGCTGCGGCCAGTGCGACGAGTGCACGACGGCGTCTGATCATTGCGTTTCCTTCTTCTGCGCGCTTGTGAGCACGATCGATCGGCCAACCCTCTGTTCCAACACGCTTCTCTAGCGACGGATCGCCGTCACCAGCATGGCCTCCAACGCGAGTGCCGGGGCAACATTCGATTCGATTCGGTGGCGGGCGAGTGCGATCGCGTCAAGCGTGGCCAAAGTTCCGGCCGGCTCGGTCGCGCTACTTGCCACACGCAACTCCGCGGCAAGCTCCCGATTGATGATGGTGCTCTCACGCCCGAGCTGCACCATCATCACGTCGCGATAGAGCGAGGCGAGATCGACGAGGATGCGGTCGATTCCATCGCGTAGGCTGCGTGTCGCTCGCCGTTTCTGATCGTCTTCCAGCGCCTTCAACTGCCCGCGGAGCCCGGGTGGAACGGCCTGACCCGGCTCGACGCCCAGCGAACGCAGCACGCCGGCACGCTCGGCGGCATCCTGCTCGGCGGTGAACGACTTGGCGTCGTCTCCGGCGATCGCCAGCAGACGCGCAGCGGTCACGACCGCGCTCGACACCCCCCGAATACCGAGAGCCGCCCGCAACGTCTCTTCACGCCGGGCTCGCGCCTCGGCATTGGTGGCGAGGCGCACGGCCATACCGATGTGGCTCTGCGCCTGCCGTGCACAGCGCTCGGCAGTGTCGGCGTCGACCCCGGTGCGCTTCGACAGCAGGGCGGCGACCTCCTCGATGCTCGGAACTCCAAGGCGAACCGACCGCACGCGTGAACGAATTGTGGGCAGCAAATCTGCTTCGCTCGGCGCACAGAGAATCCACACGGTACGCTCGGGCGGCTCTTCAAGCGCCTTCAAAAGCACGTTCGATGTGCGTTCCACCATGCGGTCGGCATCTTCGACCACAATCACCCGGTAGCGCGAGAGCGACGGCGAATACTGCGAGCGAGCGACGACCTCTTTGACGGTCTCCATCTTGATGATGACGCCCTCGGTTGACAAGATCGTGAGGTCCGGATGCGTGCGGGCGTCGACTTGGCGGCGGGCGGCCTCATCGCCCTCGGGCGTGCCGGGGCTGAGCAGTGCCGTCGCGAATGCAAACGCGAGGTTCGAGCGGCCAGATCCGGGCGGCCCCGTAATCAGCCAGGCGTGCGTCATCGATGCGGACTCGGTCGTCGCACCGGATGCGCCGTCGCCGGTCGTCGTGCGAGCCGCTGCGGCACGAAAAATGGCGATCGCCTCGGCCTGCCCTGTCAGGTCGTCCCAAACTGCCATGAGTCAAGGCTACCGTTCGCCGCCGACAGTCTGCTCCGGCCCGCGTTTGGGAAGAAGGCCCACGATTAACCATGGTCCTGCGTCTTCAACGCGGGCCGCGAGGTCTAGGACAGTAGTTCGGCGACGCGAGCCCGCAGAATCGCGGCGATCGTGTCAACAGGGGCAGCGGCATCCGTGACCAGAAACCGGGTGGGCTCAGCCGCTGCGAGTTCGAGGAACGCGGCCCGCACCCGGGCGTGGAACTCATTCTTCTCGGCCTCAAGCCGGTCGAAACGCTTATTCGCAGCGTTCAGCCGGGCGCGCGCGACAGTTTCGTCCAGGTCGAGCAGGATCGTCAGATCGGGCAACAGCCCATCGGTCGCCCAGAGCGAGAGCTCGCGCACCTCGGTGGCGCCGAGCACGCGCCCGGCCCCCTGATAGGCAACCGACGAGTCGATGTAGCGATCTTGAATCACGATCTCCCCACGCGCCAGCGCCGGGCGGACCTTTGTCGCGATGTGGTGAGCGCGGTCGGCTGCATAAAGCAACGCCTCGGCGCGCGGCGCGATTTCGCCGGGGTGGTGCAGCACGATCTCACGGATCTCGACGCCCACCTCGGTGCCGCCCGGCTCACGGGTGCGCATCACGGTATGCCCGTGCTGCTCCAACCAGTCGGTCAGCAGCTGAGCCTGGGTCGACTTGCCTGACCCGTCGCCGCCCTCAATAGTGATGAAAAAACCGGTCACGATGCGGCGCCGGCCTCCGCTGCCTTGGTCGCGGCGTTCCGCGCACGGGTCGCGGCCGCTTTCGCCGCGATCGCCGCCTTCTCTTCCGGAGTCTTGACGACGGCCGCGCGTGTCACCGCTGCCTTCCCTGCAGCAGCCTTCTTGGCCGGTGCCTTCTTGGCCGGTGCCTTCTTGGCCGGTGCCTTCTTGGCGGCCGGCTTCTTCGCAGCGGCCTTCTTCGCCGGCGCCTTCTTCGCCGGGCCCTTGGCTCGCTTATCGGCAAGAAGCTGCACGGCTCGGTCGAAGTCGACGTCTTCGACCGTCTCGGCCTTCGGGATCGTCGCGTTCGTCACGCCGTCAGTCACATAGGCGCCGAACCGGCCGTCCTTGATCTTGATGGCCTTGCCGCTCTCGGGGTCTGGCGCCTCGAACTCCTTCAGCGCACTCGAGGCCCGGCGGGCGCCGTACTTCGGCTGCGCGTAGAGTTCGATCGCACCGGCCAGGTCGATGTCGAAGATCTGGTCTTCGCTCGTGAGCGAGCGGGTGTCGACGCCCTTTTTCAGATACGGGCCGAATTTACCGTTCTGCGCCAAAATCTCGGTGCCGGTTTCGGGATCACTGCCGACAACGCGCGGCAGATCGAGCAGGCGCAGCGCGGTGTCGAGGTCAATGGTCGCGAGGTCCATCGACTTGAAGATGGATGCCGTGCGCGCTTTAGCCGTAGCCGCCTTCTTCGCCGGGGCCTTCTTCTTGGGTTTCGCGGCAGCCTCTGACACTTCGCCGGTGGCGGGGTCGACGACACTGCCATCGGCGAGCGTGGTCGCAGTCGTAGCGGCTGCAGCCGCGGCATCCGTTGCCGCCGTTGCATCGGCTGCCGGCTCGGGGTCGACCTCGGTGACGTACGGTCCGAAGCGGCCATCTTTGGCAACGACGTTCTTGCCGTTGACCGGATTGACACCGATCACACGATCGGTCACGACAGGAGCGTCGATGAGCTCGCGGGCCTTCGCCGCGGTGAGCTCGTCGGGGGCCAGATCCGGCGGAATGTTGACGCGGCGCGGCGTCACATCAGGGTCGGCATCCGGCTCGATCACTTCGAGGTAGGGGCCGTACTTGCCGATGCGCAACGTGATGTCATCGGAGATCCGCACCGAGTTAATGACGCGCGGGTCGATCTCGCCGAGGTTGTCGACGACCTGGCGGAGGCCGCGGTGCTTGTCCGAGCCGAAGTAGAAGCTGTTCAGCCAGTCAACCCGGTCGGCCTCGCCGTCGGCGATGCGGTCGAGGTCGTTTTCCATTTCAGCGGTGAAGTCGTATTCGACCAGATCCCCGAAGAAGTCTTCGAGCAGGCGCACCACCGAGAACGCGATCCAGTTCGGAATGAGCGACTGGCCGCGCGGCGTGACATAACCGCGGTCGGTGATGGTCGAGATGATCGACGCGTAGGTCGAGGGGCGGCCAATGCCGAGCTCCTCGAGCTTCTTGACCAGGCTGGCCTCGGTGAAACGCGCCGGCGGGGTGGTCTCGTGGCCCTTGGCCTCGACATCGGCCAGCGTGAGCGTCTGGCCTTCGGTCAGCGGCGGCAGCTTCGATTCGGTCGCATCGGTGGGCGCGTTGCGCTCCTCGTCCCGGCCTTCCTCGTAGGCGAGCAGGAAGCCCCGGAACGTGATGACCGTACCGCTGGCCGAGAATTCGGCCCGGGCACCGGATGCCGCGGGGTGCGCGGCCTGCCCGGTCGGGCCGGCCTCGATGGTGACAGACGCCGTCGAACCCGTCGCATCCGCCATTTGTGAAGCGACTGTGCGCTTCCAGATGAGGTCGTAGAGCTTGAAGTCGTTGCCGCGCAGGCTGCCGGAAAGCGACGCGGGGGTGCGGAACGTATCGCCCGAGGGGCGAATGGCTTCGTGGGCTTCCTGGGCGTTCTTGCTCTTGCCCTTGTAGACACGAGGTTTGTCCGGAATCGTTTCGGCGCCGTAGAGCGCCGTGGCCTGGGTGCGCGCAGCGGTGATCGCCTGCTGTGAGAGCGACGGCGAGTCGGTACGCATATAGGTGATGTACCCGTTTTCGTACAGCGACTGCGCGACGCTCATGGTCTGGCGTGCGGTGAAGCGCAACTTGCGCGCCGCCTCCTGCTGCAGGGTCGAGGTCGTGAACGGGGCGGCCGGGCTGCGGCGGTACGGCTTCGAAGCGACTTTGCTGACCGTGAGCGGAACGCCCGGTTCGCGCAGCGCTGCGGCGAGCGCAACGGCGGATGCCTCGTCGAGGGTCGCCGCCTTCACGCCGGGCTTGAGAGTGCCGGTGTCGTCGAAATCGCTGCCGGAGGCGATGCGTTCGCCGTTCAGACGCACGAGTTTCGCAGCAAATTCTTTGTCGCGCTCCGCGCCCGACGGTGCCAGCTGTGCGATCAGGTCCCAGTAACCTGCTGCGACAAACGCGAGGCGTTCCCGCTCACGCTCGACCACGAGACGGGTGGCTGCGGACTGCACGCGCCCGGCGGACAGACCGGGGCCGACCTTGCGCCAGAGCACGGGAGAAATTTCGTATCCGTAAATCCGGTCGAGAATGCGACGGGTTTCCTGCGCGTCAACAAGGGCGGTGTCGAGGTCGCGGGTGTTGTCTTTTGCGGCAAGGATGGCGTCTTTGGTGATCTCGTGGAACACCATGCGCTTGACCGGCACCTTGGGCTGCAAGACCTGCAGGAGGTGCCACGCGATGGCCTCGCCCTCGCGGTCCTCATCAGTTGCGAGGAGGAGTTCGTCGGCGTTCTTCAACGCCCGCTTGAGCTCGGCGACGGTCTTCTTCTTGGCGTCGGAGACGACGTAATACGGCTCAAACCCGTTGTCGACGTCGACAGAGAACTTACCCAGCGGCCCCTTCTTGAGCTCGGGGGGCAAGTTCTTGGGCTCGATCAGGTCGCGAATGTGTCCGACAGAGGACAACACCTCATAGCCGTCGCCCAGATAGCCCGCAATCGACTTCATCTTGGTCGGCGACTCAACAATGACCAGCTTCTTAGTGCCTGGCACCAGACTCCTCTTATAGGTAGGGACCCGTCGTGTGGGCCATGGCACACCATACACACAGGAAACGGGTGCTTGCCGAATTGAGGGCTTGTCAGTTCTGCTCGGATGGTGAGAATTGAGACATGTCTACTGAAGCGATGGGTACGTATACGGCCAAGCTGACGGACGGTCCTCTCGAAGGAAAGACCATTCGAACCGAGTTTCTCGAGTCGGGCGATCCCCGGGCGCGCCTCGAGATTCCGGCCGACTCCGGAAAGCACTACATCTATCAGCGCAGCAGCGGAATCGAGTTCGACGCCGGCGGCCAGGCCAACCGGCCGACCGCTGTGGATTATCGCTACCTTGAGGCCGTCTTTAAGTAGTCTTCATTTTGTGCCACCCCGCGTGTCGTCACTGTGGTGAGGGCGGCGGTCCGGCCCGCGCCCGTCCCTCGAGGGTGAAGCCAAGGTAGCCGCGGCTCACCACGACCGAGGCGATCAGGCCATCCATCGCGCAGGAGTCGATCGATGCCCCATTGGCCGTCGCAACCCGCGCGGCCACCGAGCACGGAATCCCCGGAAGAAGTCCGGATGCCGTGTCGGCGGCAGCAAGCGCCGCCGCAGCCGCGGCGCCCTGCACCTGCTGCGTGACCGCGAGCACCGCATACAGAGGAATGACCGCCACGGTGAGCGCGAGGGTCGCGCCAAGCACCCCCACGGCCAGAAGCGAGCCGGATCCTCCCTCACCCTCAACCGACCTGTCCCGGCGCGACTTTCTCGCTCTGCGCATCAGAGTCCCCCGCTCGGCGCGCAGGAGCGCGCTGTCACGGTCACGCCGGCACGGGCGAAGGGACCAAAACCGCTCGGCTTCTGCAGGAGTGCGCAGACTAGATCCCCCTGGTGCTCGGTGCGGAGCTCCGCACCGGCGATCGACGCTTGCACCGCAGCGGCCGCGCTGTCGAGACTCTCACCACGACCGAGCATCCGTGCGGCAACCACCGCGGCATCGGTGAGTCGCACCTGCTGACCGACCACCTGGATCGCAGCCAAACAGCAGGCGAGCACGAGCACGACGGCGGGAAGGACCACCGCGAATTCGGCGGTAATGCTGCCTCGCTCGTGTGGCTGCGTCAGGCACCTCCCGCGGTCAGACTCCCCCGCTCGTTCACCCCACCGTGAGTGCATTGCGCACCAGCTCGGTGAGAATGCCGCGCACCTCGTCGCCCCGCAGAATGATGATGAGCAGTCCGGCAAAACCCACCGCGGCCATCGTGGCGACGGCGTATTCAGCGGTCGCCGCGCCGGCGTCGTCGCCACGCCGCACCCGTCGGATGCCGGTGCGTTCCCACCACGCCCTCGCTATTCGGGACGCTGTGCGTGAATCGCCAGCAGTTCGGTCGGCCGCGAGCTGCGCAGCCCCGCGCAGCGCTGCCTCGCTGTCTTCCGTGGAAAGCCGTACCGCCGCGTGCTCAGGCGCTGCCTGCCCAGCCCCGGTGTGCGCGGACGCTCTCTGCACGGACGCTGTCTGCACGGATGCTGTGTGCCGTTGTCGATACATCGGTCTTCTCCTTCTGCGCCGTCTGGCGCGATTGGTGGTGGCACGAGTGACTCCAGCGTGTCGCGAGCAACCGCCGCAGAGCGAGAAGACCTGCAAGCCGTGCAGAATCTCAGAGTGTCGAGAGAGTGGAGGAGAGAACCCCCAGCAGCAATGGCATGACGCCCACCAGCATGAACGCCGGAAGCACGCAGACTCCAAGCGGAATCATGAGCGTCACGGCGAGAGCTTCGGCCCTCTGCTGCCCCTCGCTGCGCGCCTGCCGGCGCAGTTGCTCTGCCTCGCTGCGGAGGAGCTCTGCAGCCGGAACCCCCGCTCGTTCCGCCAGGTCAAGAACTGAGTCACGCAGGCCATCGGACTCCGAACCGGGCTCGGAATCGGACTCGATGCGGGATCCGGTGCCGGAGCGCGCCACCGCGACAGCGTCGGTAGTGGTGGTGGCTGTCGACGGCGGCTCATCGTTCCCTGAAAGGAAGCGGCGTTGGGCCACCGCGACGAGCGCGCGAGCGCCGTCGATCGAGCCTCCGCCCGCGAGGGCGATCGCGGTCAGATCCAGTTCCAGGCCGGGAGCGACAGATTGTGCTCGGGCCGACCGCAGTAGCCTGCGGTTCCACCGAGCAGCGAGCACGAGGAGCAACGCCCCCACCCCCAGACAGAGCACACCGGGCACGGTGAGAAAGAGCGTGCGCAGGGTGTCAAAGCCCATCACCGTGCCGAAAAGAATGCCGATGATCGGCAGCACCATCACCATGCGCGCCGTCGCGGCCGGCCCCGCCACTGCCACATCCAGATCGCGGTGCAACTGGCCGATGTGCCGAAAGGCCTGAGCCAGATCGCGCAGACATCCCGCCAAGGGAGCACCGGCCTCGGTTGCCACCGACCAGGCCGCGGCCAAGCACAGCCAGGCTTCCCTCTCGCGGTTGTCGCGTGAGCGAGCCTCGAAGGCGATGGCATCGGCAGCGCTCTCACCCCGCAGCCCGGCGAAGGCCGCCGCACGAATGATCCGTTCCGTGCGGGCTTCGGCCTGCGCACTCGGTCGCTGCCGATGCGGCCGGCCCGGAATGCGGGAACTCGGCATCCTCAGGTCTAGCTCGCCCACAGCGAATTCGCCCACGCCCGGTTCACCAATACCCGGATTACCCGCATCCCGCTCGCCCTCATTCGACTCACCCACAGCCTGGTGGCCCCCGACGTGATCGACAGGAAGCAGGTAACCCCACGCGCGCGCTGGCGATACCCCGGCCGAGAGCAAGACGGCCACCCGCTCGGCGACCTGCGCGACCTCTTCTAACGCAGACACTCCGCCAGGCTTCCTGCGACGACGCCCGATCATGCGGCCACAACTCTCAGCCTGTCGTTGCCGTCGAGAGCGAACCTGCCGACCTCGGCAAGACGGCGCTGCCCCGCTCGACGCTCCAGGTGCAGGATCAAGCCAATGGCGCTGACCGCCTGCCTCGCGACCGCTTCGGGCGGCATCCCCGCCAGAGCACCGAGCGCCTCGAGGCGAGCCGGAACGTCGTGCAGCGAGTTGGCATGAAGAGTTCCGGCCCCACCGCTATGACCCGTGTTCAGCGCCGCCAGCAGCTCTCGAATCTCGGCCCCGCGACATTCGCCCAGCACCAGACGGTCTGGCCGCATCCGCAGCGCTTCGCGCAACAGAATCTCCAACCCGATTCGACCGGCGCCCTCGAGATTGGCCTGGCGTGATTCGAGCCCGACCACGTGCGGATGCGCGATGCGCAACTCGGCGACGTCTTCGATCGCGATGATGCGTTCATCGCCGGGCGCCTCCGCGAGCATCGCCGCGAGAAGAGTGGTCTTGCCGCTGCCCGCCGCGCCCGTGATCAGCAGATTGATTCGGGTGAGAACCACGTCGCGCAGTCTCTCGGTCAGCGCGTGGCCCTCGACCCCGCTGCCGCAGAGCCCCGCGCGCGCCAGTTCATCGAGGGTGAAGCGGTGCGCGCGCGGCAGCCTGATCGAGATCAGCGTTCCGCAACTCGACGCGGGCGGAAGCACGACATGCACCCGAATGCCATCGGCCAGCCTCACGTCGACGCACGGGCTAGCCTCGTCGACATGTCGACCGCCGAGTGCAATCAATCTCACCGCGAGAGCGCGGAGCTCGGCTTCGGAGAATCGCCAGGTCGGCTCGTGGATGAGGCCGTGCCCGGCGTCGACCCAGAGTCCTGCTTCACCATTGACCAGCAGATCGGTCACGTCGGTGCCGGAGGCGAACAGAGCCAGCGGCCCAAGCGCGGAGTGGTCGCTGAGCGGTATCGGCGCTGACACGCCGACGTGCAGAGCCTCAGACTGCTGCTCACGCGACGACACAATCAGCCGCGACCCCGGTTCCGGTTGGTCGAGAACATCGGGAACGGCATGCCGCGGCACTGCGGCGGTATCGGCGTAGGACGGAAAAGCGACATACGGCGTAATCATGGGGCGACGCTACGCGGCCGATGCGGAGCAGCATCCGCAGGAACCATGCCGGTGCATAACGTGGCCACCCGCGCTGGTGTGGAGGGAAGTCGACGGTGAAGCGCAAGGATTTCGGGACTGACTCACCGGGTCTACTCGGGATATGCAAAACGCCCGAAACTCGCAATTCGCCCTGATCTGGATATTCATATCCCGTGCTGGCGCGAAGCGCCCCCAAGGCTCGACACGCTCGACCGACGGGAGGGAGCGAAACGCCGCTCGCGGTGACCGGGTCTCGACTCGCTCGACCAACGGCACTCGCTCGACCACCGAGTCGTTAAAAAAAGGGGGGCGGCACCTATTGGGGGGAACAGGTGCCGCCTCGGTGACGCGCAGATTGGGGGGAACCATACGCATCACTGGTCAAAACTTTACGTTCGGACGAATCCCAGTGTACGCGTACTGACGGAAATCGCAACTTCTGAGTCCTCATAAATGGGGACATTCTGTTTGTCTTCTCAGACTCGGTTCGAAACGATGCGCAACCACCGTGAAAAAATGCCCAATCCAAGCAGAGTAGGGTTCTTTTGTGGCTGGCCACACTCCCGGATTTACGCATCGCGAAGGAGCGACCCAAGAACAATGAGCGTCCAAATCGATCACCTGCTCACTGAGTCCCGGCGATTCGCCCCGTCCCCCGAATTCGCCGCGCAGGCCACTGCACGGCCCGAGCTCTATGAGGATGCCGCAGCCGACCGCCTTAAATTCTGGGCCGACCAGGCCCGCGACCTGCTGCACTGGGACACCCCGTTCACCAAAACCCTCGACTGGACGAACCCGCCGTTCGCCACCTGGTTCGAAGACGGTGCGCTCAACGTCGCCTACAACTGTCTCGACCGCCACGTGCTGGCCGGCAACGGCGACCGTGTCGCCCTCCACTGGGAAGGCGAACCGGGTGACTCCCGCTCGATCACCTATGCCGAGCTGACCGCCGAGGTCAAACGCGCCGCAAACGTGCTCATTAAATTGGGAGTGAAGGCCGGCGATCGTGTCGCCATCTACCTGCCGATGATTCCCGAGGCCGTCATTGCCATGCTCGCCGTGGCCCGCCTCGGCGCCGTGCACTCGGTCATCTTCGGCGGGTTCAGCGCCGAGAGCCTGCGCTCGCGCATCGACGACGCCAACGCTGCTCTGGTCATCACGGCCGACGGAGGATTCCGCAAGGGCAAGGCATCCGCCCTCAAGCCGGCCGTCGACGCGGCACTGGCCAGCGGTGACTCGTCGGTCACCAACGTTCTCGTCGTCAAGCGCACCGGCGGCGACGTCGAGTGGAACGAGCGCGACCTGTGGTGGCACGACGAACTCGCCGCGGCCCCGGACGAGCACGTCGCCCAGCCGTTCCCGGCCGAGAACCCCCTCTTCATCCTCTACACCTCCGGCACCACCGGCAAGCCCAAGGGCATTCTGCACACCAGCGGTGGCTACCTCACCCAGAGCGCGTTCACGCATAAGAGCGTCTTCGACCTCAAGCCTGAGACGGATGTCTACTGGTGCACCGCCGACGTCGGCTGGATCACCGGCCACAGCTACGTGGTCTACGGCCCGCTCGCCAACGGTGCCACCCAGGTGCTGTTCGAAGGCACCCCCGATTCACCACACCCCGGCCGCTGGTGGGAGGTAATCGAGAAGTACAAGGTGACGACCCTGTACACCGCGCCCACGGCCATCCGTACGTTCATGAAGCTCGGTCGACAGATTCCGCAGGAGTTCGACCTGTCGAGCCTGCGCCTGCTCGGTTCGGTGGGCGAGCCCATCAATCCCGAGGCGTGGATGTGGTACCGCGAAGTCATCGGTAACAACCTCACCCCGGTGGTCGACACCTGGTGGCAGACCGAGACCGGCGCGATCATGGTTTCGGCCTTGCCCGGCATCACCGTGACCAAGCCGGGAAGCGCGCAAGTCGCGATCCCCGGCATCAGCATCGAGGTGCTCGACGACGACGGCAACGCTGTCGGTGGTGGCGAGGGCGGGCTGCTCGTCGTCAGCGAGCCGTGGCCGGCCATGCTGCGCGGCATCTGGGGCGACCCCGAGCGCTTCAAGGAAACCTACTGGGACAAGTTCGGTGACAAGTATTTCGCCGGCGACGGCGCCCGGCTGGACGAGGACGGCGACATCTGGTTGCTCGGACGCGTCGACGACGTGATGAACGTGTCGGGTCACCGCCTGTCAACCGCCGAGATCGAGTCGTCGTTGGTCGCGCATCCGCTCACCGCTGAAGCTGCCGTGGTCGGCGCGGCCGACGAGACGACCGGCCAGGCCGTCGTCGCGTTCGTGATCATCAAGGCCAGCCAGGAGGACACCGCATCGCACGAAGACGTCTCGGCTGTTCTGCGGGCGCATGTCGCTTCGCAGATTGGTGCGATCGCACGTCCGCGTCAGATCTTCATCGTCAACGAACTGCCGAAGACCCGCTCCGGCAAGATCATGCGGCGTCTGCTGCGGGACGTTGCCGAGGGCCGCGAGATCGGCGACACCACGACGCTGGCCGACACCTCGGTCATGCAGATCATCTCCGGCCAGGTGAAATAGCTACAACCCTCTCGCGAGATCTCTGGCTCTATCAACGGGCTGGATGTGGCCGTGTCTTGCGATTGGCTCGCGGGATCTCGACAGGCTCGATCAGCGGTTGAGGTCGATCAACGGGAGTGGCAGGGGCCCGCGTCCCCGAGATCGGAGTCGTGGTCGTAATGATCGCTTTATAACGACCACGACTCCGATCTCGCGTGTCTGGGTGACGTTTTTAGGCGAACGACACGATCAGTTCAAGCTCGACGGGCGAGTCGAGCGGCAGCACCGACACCCCGACTGCGGAGCGTGCGTGCACGCCCACCTCACCGAAGATCTCGCCGAGCACCTCGGACGCACCATTGATGACGCGGGGCTGACCGGTGAACGACGGGTCGGATGCGACAAAACCGACAACCTTGACGATCTGAGTGATGCGGTCGAGCGAGCCGATCTTCGCCTTGATCGCGGCCAGCGCGTTCAGCGCCGAGATCCGGGCGTACGCCTTCGCATCCGCGGGAGGGACGAGCCCCTCGCCTTCGCCGACCTTGCCGAGGGCCGGCAGCGCACCGGCCACCATCGGCAGCTGGCCCGAGGTGAAGACAAGCGAACCAGACACAACTGCCGGAACATACACAGCAACCGGCGGCACGACGGCGGGTAGTTCGATTCCGAGTTCGGCCAGGCGTGCGTCAATCTGCGACATAACTATGCTCCTTCGACAGTCGAGTCGGCGGCGAGTGGACGTTTGAGGTAGGCGACGAGCCCACCTTCTGGTCCGGTGACGACTTGCACGAGCTCCCAGCCCTCCGATCCCCAGTTATTCAAGATGGCGGCTGTGTTGTGAATCATCAGCGGCGTTGTGAGGTATTCCCAAGCAGGCATGCGGCTCCTATTCAAGCTGTTGTTCAGCTTTGTCCCTATAGGGTCAATCTTATGTCTGTCAAAAATCGAACGGCCAGCGGCGTGCTGGGTGGAGTGCTTGGCTTTATCGGAATGAGTGCCGTCGCCGGTGTTCTCGTGACCGTCGCCGTCACCCCAGCGCTCGCCCTCTCCGGTATCGCCGCGACGAACACCATCAGCGTCTTCGAGAACCTCCCCGAGTTCCTCACCATCGACCAACTCTCACAGAAGAGCAACATTTACGCGACGAATAACGAAGGTGCTCCCGTACTCCTGGCCTCGTTCTACGACCAGAACCGCGTTGAGGTGGGTTCCGATCAGATCAGTCAGTTTGTGAAGGATGCCGCGGTGGCCGGTGAAGATCCCCGCTACTTCGAGCATGGTGGAGTCGACCTCGAAGGAACCGTCAAGGGTGCAGTGAAGACGCTCGGCGGCGGAGACACCCGCGGTGGCTCGTCGATCACGCAGCAGTACGTCAAGAACGTTCTCGTGCAGAAGTGTGAGGTACTCACCAACGAGAAGGAAGTGAAGGCCTGCTACATCGATGCCACCGAGACAAGCATCGACCGCAAACTGAAGGAAATGCGCCTGGCCATCGGCCTCGAGAAGAAGTACTCGAAGGACGACATCCTGCGCCAGTACCTCAACATCACCGGCTTCGGCGGCAGTGTCTACGGCATTGAGGCCGCAGCGAACTACTACTACTCGACGAGCGCCGCGAACCTCACTCTCGCGCAGTCAGCGAGCCTGGTCGCGATCGTGAACAACCCCGTCAAATTCCAGCTTGATAATCCCGACAGTGAAACGAACGGCGCGGCCAACGGATACGCAGCCAACAAACAGCGTCGCGATTACATCCTGAACGAGATGTTGAAGTACAAGAAGATCTCGAAGGACGACTACACCGCGGCCATTGCGTCGCCGATTGAGCCGGCCATCCAGGAGCCGAGCACGGGCTGCCAAACCGCCGGTGGCAGCGGTTACTTCTGTGACTATGTCACGACGATTCTCAAGACCGACCCGACGTTCGGCGCAGATGCCGAGACTCGGTTGCTGAACTTCAAGCGTGGCGGCTACGACGTGTACACCACGCTCGACCTCGACCTGCAGGCGGCTGCAGAGTCGACCATGGCCGAATACGTGCCGGCAACCATGGACGGCTGGGACGTCGGTGGAGTGATCTCCAGCGTGCAGGTGGGCACTGGCCGCGTTCTCGCCATGGCGCAGAACCGCAAGTACAGTCAGGACCCAGCTGTGCTTGAAAACCCCGACTACACGAGCATCAACTACAACACCGACGAAACTCAGGGCGGATCGCTCGGCTTCCAGCCCGGCTCGACCTACAAGGTGTTCACTCTCGGCGAGTGGTTGAAGGAGGGGCACTCGCTCAACGAGCGCGTCGATTCCCGCCGGAAGAGCGACTGGGGAACATTCAAAGACAGTTGCGACGGCCCGCAGAACTACGGCGCCAGCTTCAACCCGAAGAACGACTCGGGTGAAAGCGGCAGCAACTACAGCGCCCTGCAGTCGACGCAGGAATCCATCAACACGGGCTTCATCGGAATGGCTAAGAAGCTTGACCTCTGCGGCATCCGTCAGACGGCCGAGGCCTTCGGTGTGCACCGTGCGAACGGGAAGCCGCTGGAGCAGGGCGCCAGCTCGGTGCTGGGTACCAATGAGGTCGCTCCGTTGACCATGGCTGTGGCTTTCGCAGGCATCGCCAACAGCGGTTCCACCTGCTCGCCGGTCGCGATCGACAAGATCGTCGGCCCGAACGACAAAGAGATTCCCATTCCGAAGTCGACCTGCACCCAGTCGGTCGAGCCCAGCGTTGCGGCCGGTATGACCTATGCCATGCAGAGAGTTATGACGGGTGGAACCGCGACGCAGTCGTACGGCGCCACACGCCCTCGCGTTCCGATGATCGGTAAGACCGGAACGACCGACGGCAACAAAGACACGTGGATGAGCGGTGCGAGCACCAAGGTATCGACTGTTGTCGGTGTCGTCAGCGTGAACGGCGATATCAACCAGCGCGCCGTCACCATGAACGGCACGACCGCTTCGTACGCCCGTCACCACATGTGGCCGGCCGTCATGAGCGTTGCGAATGCCAAGTATGGCGGAGACGACTTCCCCGAGGCGTCCAGCTCGGTGATTCAGACCGTGCAGGTTCCGGTTCCCGATGTGCGCGGAAAATCAATGGCTGAGGCACAGTCCGCCATTGAAGCGGCCGGATTCACCTTCTCGGACGGCGGCGTCATCGACTCCGATGTGGCTGCTGGTCTCGTCGCAGGAACCGACCCTGCGGGCGGCGGCAACACCGACCGCGGCTCAACCATCACCGTCTTCACGAGCAACGGCGCGATGAAGGCCCTGCCCAACGTCGTCGGCAAGGCTCTCAACGACGCCAAGAACGACCTGCGGGAATTCAACGTCAAGATCGTCGAGAAGAGCGATCCACGCCAGATTGGCCGCGTGATCTCGATGGAGCCCGGCGCAGGTACGCCTGCCAGACCAGGAGACACCGTCACGATCGTTGTCGGCAGCGCAACCGGCGGCAACGGCGGAGGAGCGGATAACGGCAACGGCAACGGCTCTGGCGACGGAAACGGCTGATGAGCTCGCTCGGCACTGCGGGCAAAGCCCTCGCGACGACAGCAGGATTGGCTGCCGGAGCCGGCCTTGCCGCGTTCGCGTGGGGATCCTTGGTCGAGCGCAAGCGCTACACGCTGCGGGAGGTGAGCGTGCCGGTGCTCGCCCACGGCTCCGCTCCAATCCGGATTCTGCACCTCTCCGATTTGCACATGGCCCCGTGGCAGCGCGACAAGCAGGATTGGGTGCGCGACCTCGCGGCACTGCAACCGGACTTCATTGTGAACACGGGCGACAATCTGGGTCACGTCGACGGTATCGCCGGTATCGAGTATGCGCTGGAGCCATTCGCCGGAGTTCCTGGGGTGTTCGTCAACGGGTCCAACGACTACTTCGGGCCGCAAATGAAGAACCCGTTGAAGTATTTCGGGGGGCCGTCGATGGTTCATTCCCGACCTGTGAGTCTCGATATCGACAAGCTGCACAGTGTCTTCAGCGCGTTGGGGTGGAAAGACCTCAACAACACCGCGGATGCCCTTGAGGTGAACGGCACCCGCCTCGAATTCTTTGGTGTCGACGACCCACACATCGGCAAGGATCGTCTCGATCTGATTACGGGAGCTGTCGACGAGTTGCGGTCGAATGATCCCCTCTTGGACGAGACCTGGCCGGATCCGGCACAACCGGCGGCGGAGCGGCCCACTCTCACCGTTGGCGTCACCCATGCGCCGTATCAGCGAGTGCTCAACTCGTTTGTGAACCACGGTGCCCAGCTCATTCTCGCCGGGCACACCCACGGCGGACAGGTCTGCGTGCCCGGCTTCGGTGCCCTGGTCACCAACTGCGACATCCCTCGACGTCAGGCCAAAGGACTCAGCCTGTGGAACCTCGGGCTGCGCACGGCGTTCCTGAACGTGTCGGCAGGTCTCGGCACCTCGATCTATGCGCCGGTGCGCTTCGCCTGCCGCCCCGAGGCGACGCTCCTCACCCTCACAGCGGCCTGACGCGGTCATCGGTCCCCCTCGGAGTAGGTATACTAGTAGAGGTCTTACGGACCATCGGGGTATGGCGCAGCTTGGTAGCGCGCGTCGTTCGGGACGACGAGGTCGCAGGTTCAAATCCTGTTACCCCGACCACATAATGAGGGCCGGCACACATGGTGTGCCGGCCCTTGTGCGTAACCTGCATGCCGTCCAGGGGCACGGTCACTAGATCTCGACAGGCTCGATCAACGGGAGGGTCGCTCGATCAACGGGAGGGTCGCTCGACCAACGGGAGGGTCGCTCGACCAACGAGACGACGTCGGTCGAGGCAAACCCGCTGGTCGAGGCAAACCCGCTGGTCGAGCCTGTCGAGACCCTGCCCGCCATCCCGAGGCACGGTCAATAGATCTCGACAGGCTCGATCAACGAGAGGGTCGCTCGATCAACGGGAGGATGCCTCGGACGCAGCACGCAGCTGCGGAATGAGCGTCTCCAGGTACGCAGCGGTGTCCTCCCAGCCCGTAACCGCGACACAGGTGAGTCCGAGCGCCTTCACCGGGTAGTCGTTGCCGTCTTCGTCGAGTCGATCGCCGACGAAGAGCATGTCATCGAGCGGAATCCCGGTGAGGGCGGCCAGCTTGGTCATGCCGTAGGCCTTATCGATGCCCCGACGAGTAATGTCAACCGAGGTTGACCCGCCGGAACGCACCTCCAGTCCTGGCAACAGCACCTGAACGGCCTCGCGCAGGGTGTTCTTCTTGACCCCGGTCGGATCCCATTCCCGCTTTGCCGCAACCGGTGCGGCCTGGCCGAGGGCCGAGAAAGTGATCTGCGAGTCACGATCCTCCAGGATCGGCCCCCAGGTATCACTCTCCCAATAGCCCAACGCGCGGGCTGCGACTTCGACCGCGGCGAGCGCCGCAGCCTTCTCATCGTCGCTCAGTCTCTCTGAGTAGATCTGAATCCAGTCGCCGTTCTGGTGACGGTAATACTGGGTGCCGCAGGTGGGCATGAGGTGCAGTTGAGTCAAGGCCTCGGCGCTGACATCGGTCAGGTTGTCGATCAGCTGCATCCGAAACTGAGCGATCTGGCCGCCCGAGATCACGCAGACCGGTGAGACGGCGAGCAGTTGCACGAGAAGCTCGGCCATGCGCGGGTCGAGCGGCGACTTGGACGGAGCCAGTGTGTCGTCCAGGTCGAAAGCGATCAGGCGGGGTGCGGCGGTCACTAGGGGCGACCCAATCCGTAGTAAGCCCAGCCGGCGGCACGCCAGACTTGGGGATCGTAGGAGTTGCGGGCATCCACAACGACGCGGTTGCGCACCAGCGAGGCTGCCCAGATGGGGTCGAGGGCACGGAACTCGGGCCATTCGGTCACGAGCACGACGACATCCGCGTCGCGCAGCGCATCGTCGATCAACGCTTCATATCCGAGCTGCGGATGCCGCACGCGCGCGTTGTGAATGGCCTCCGGGTCGGTGGCCACGACATCCACCCCCAGTCCGTGCAACTGCACGGCCACGTCGAGCGCCGGCGAGTCACGCACATCATCGGAGTGCGGCTTGAAGCTCAACCCGAGAACGGCGACCTTCGAGCCGTGAAGCTTCTCGCCGAGCGCCTCAACCGTGAGGTCGACGACGCGCTGACGGCGGCGCAGGTTGATCTTGTCGACCTCCTTCAGGAAGGCGACGGACTCGCCCCGGCCCAGCTCCTCGGCGCGCGCCGTGAACGCCCGAATGTCTTTGGGCAGGCAGCCACCGCCGAAGCCGACACCGGCCCCCAGGAACTTGCGGCCGATGCGATCGTCGAAACCGATCGCCTCGGCGAGCTGGGTGACGTCGGCACCGGTCACCTCGGCGATTTCGGCCATGGCGTTGATGAAGCTGATTTTGGTGGCCAGAAAGGCATTGGCTGAGACCTTCACGAGCTCGGCTGTCGCGTAATCGGTCACAACGAGCGGGGTGCCCGCTGCGAGGGCCGAGGCGTAGATCTCGTTCAGAAGCGCCGCGGGCTGTTCCCCGGCCACGCCAGCCGGCACGCCGTACACCAACCGGTCAGGGGTCAGGGTGTCGCGCACGGCGAAGCCCTCCCGCAAGAACTCGGGGTTCCAGGCCAGCGACGCACCCGAGCCCGATGACTCGACCTGCTCGGCGAGGCGAGCCGCGGTGCCCACCGGCACCGTGCTCTTACCGACAACGAGATCCCCGGGTGCGAGGTGTGGGATCAGCGCGCTGACTGCAGCGTCGACGTAGGTCAGGTCCGCGGCGTGGCTGCCGGCCTTCTGCGGCGTGCCGACCGCGATGAAATGCACCTGTGAGCCCGCGGCATCCGCGATGTCAGTGCTGAATCGCAGCCGCCCGCTCGCCGTGGCCGAGATCAGAATTTCGGGGAGACCCGGCTCGAAGAATGGCGGGTTTCCGGCCGCCAGCGAGGCAATTTTCGCCGCGTCAACATCGATGCCGACGACGTCATGCCCGAGTTCGGCCATCGCCGAGGCGTGCACCGCACCCAAATAACCGCATCCGATAACTGAGATCTTCATGGATTCCTAACTAATAAGACGGCTTCGCTGATTCAGCACACCGCCGCTTTCTTGCAGATAACACGAGCCGCACAGCGACTCATAGGCAACTTCGACGCCATCGATGGCGACCTGATCACCGTCGAAGACAAACTGGCCGTCAACCTTTCGGCCGTTGAACACCGCCTTCTTCCCGCACCGGCAGATGGTTTTGAGCTCTTCGAGGCTGTGCGAGATCTCGAGCAGGCGCCGACTGCCCGGAAAGGCGACGGTTTGAAAGTCGGTGCGGATGCCGTAGGCGAGTACAGGAACATTCTCCAGAATCGCGATGCGCAGAAGGTCGTCGACCTGGGTCTCGGTGAGGAACTGCGCCTCATCAAGAAGAAGCGCGCTCACGTCGCGGCCGGTTTCAGCCCGGACCCTCGTGCGCAGTTCCTGAAACAGCGCGTAGGCATCCGCATCCGGTGTCAGGAGAAAGTCGACGCGTCGCGTGACGCCGAGGCGCGAGAGGATGCCGATGTCGCCTTTGGTGTCGATGGCCGGCTTGGCCAACAGCACCTGGTGCCCGCGCTCCTCATAGTTGTAGGCAGCCTGCAACATCGAGGTGCTCTTGCCACTGTTCATGGCCCCGTATCGAAAGTACAACTTGGCCATCTGTGCGCCCTAGGCCGTGAGGTGCAGCGTTGCCGCCGTTGCCGCGAGCGAGGCCTTGGCGACTGCCGGATCGTCGGACAGCTTCGTGCCGAGGCTCGGGATCATCTCGCGCAGTTTGGGTTCCCAGCCGGGATACTGCTCAGGGAAGCAGCGCTTGATCAGGTCAACCATGATCGGCGCCGCTGTCGAGGCGCCCGGCGACGCTCCGAGCAGGCCGGCGATACTGCCGTCGGCCCCGGTGATGACCTCGGTGCCGAACTGCAAGACGCCGCCCTTGTTCGGGTCTTTCTTCATGACCTGCACGCGCTGGCCGGCTGTGATCAGTTCCCAGTCCGCCATTTTGGCGGTAGGCATGAACTGCTGCAGAGCCTTGAGTTTGGTGCTCTTCGACGCAAGCACCTCGCCGACCAGGTATTTCACCAAGGCGAAGTTGCTCAGGCCGACCTGCATCATCGGGCCCAGGTTGTGGGCACGAATCGAGAACGGCAAGTCGAACCAGGTGCTGCGCTTCAAGAACTTCGGGGTGAACCCGGCGTACGGTCCGAACATCAGCGAGGGTTCGCCGTCGACGATACGGGTGTCGAGGTGAGGCACCGACATGGGCGGGGCACCCACCGAAGCCTTGCCATACACCTTGGCCTGGTGCTGGGCCACGATTTTCGGGTTGGTGGTTTTCAGGAACTGCCCGCTGATCGGGAAGCCGCCGAATCCTCTGATCTCGGGGATGCCGCTGTTCTGCAGCAGCGCCAAGGCACCACCACCCGCACCGACGAAGACGAAGCGGGCGTTGACCTCGCTGCGGGTCTGACCGACCAGTCGCAGCAGTTTCACCCGCCAGGTACCGTCTTGCTTCTTCGTGAGACCGGTGACCTCCTGGTTCACGTGCACGCCGGCACCGTGAGCGACGAGGTCGCGGAAGAGGAACCGGGTGAGGGCGCCGAAGTCGACATCGGTGCCCGATTCGATCCGGGTGGCGGCGATCTTCTGCTTGGGGTTGCGCTTCTTCGTCAGAAGCGGGGTCCATTTGCTGATCGTGGCCGGGTCGTCGCTGAATTCCATGCCCTGGAACAACGGCTCGTCTTTCAGCACCGCGACGCGACGCTTGAGGTATTCGATATTCGCCGCGCCGTGCACAAAGGTCATGTGCGGAGTGGAGTTGATGAACTTCTCGGGTTCGGGCAGCACACCCGTCTCCACGAGGTGCGACCAGAGCTGACGGCTGATCTGAAACTGCTCGTTGATACTCACGGCCTTCTCGGCTGTGACGGACCCGTCGGGCGCTTCCGGCATGTAGTTCAGCTCACAGAGAGCGGCATGACCGGTGCCCGCGTTGTTCCACGGGTTCGAGCTTTCTTGGGCGACTTCGCCCAATCGCTCGTAGACCTGGATACTCCAGTCCGGTTGCAACTGCTTGATCAGGGTGCCAAGGGTGGCACTCATGATGCCCCCACCAATGAGTACGACGTCGACGGGAGCCTGAGAATTCACACTGTCCAGCCTATCGCGGCGCGCCGCCTTCTCTTGCCGCACCCCGCTCTCAGGGGCGATACTCTGCGCTTGGCTGGATTGTGGCGCCTGAGCTGACCGGCTCAGGGCCATCTTCGAGCCGCGTGGCCTGGTTCGATGCGCTGTCGTGACTGCCGGGAAGCGTCGGTGTCGCCGTTTCACCGCCGACACCTCACAGCAGGCTGCACTGTTCGTGGGAATTCGCTGGATACCCGCGCCCGGGGGAATCCGACACCGCCGGGAGGCGAGAGCGAAGAAACTCTACCCTCGTCAGGGGCGCAAAGTTGGTAGCATAAGCGCAATGCACACTCAGGGGGAACGGCGTATCGCCGTCATCATCGAAGACGACATCGACATCCGTCACCTTCTCGAAACGGTGCTTGGTCAGGCCGGGTTCGAAACGGTGTCGACGGCGAACGGCCTGGACGGCATCGAGGCCGTACGCGAACACGACCCGATCGTCACGACTCTGGACGTGAGCATGCCGGGGATCGATGGGTTCGAAGTCGCCAAGCGAATTCGAACGTTCAGCTCGACCTACCTCGTGATGCTCACCGCTCGGGATGAAGAGATCGACATGCTTCAGGGCCTCGACTCGGGTGCCGATGATTATGTGACAAAACCGTTTCGCCCGCGCGAGTTGCGCGCACGCATCGAGGCGATGCTGCGACGCCCGCGTGCACATGGCACGCCCGGCGGCACGGAATCCGCGTTGGTCGCCACCGCGACTCAGGTCCCCGAGCCGGCCCCGGTCAGCGATGCGCCAGCTGGTGCCGATATGTCGGTCGCGATCCCGGCCGAGGACAACTGGCTGCGTCACAATGGGCTGCGGTTGAATGCCGCCACGCGCATCGTGACCCTCCACGACGACGAGATCGACCTGACGCGAAGCGAGTTTGAGCTCTTGGCAGCGCTGCTTGAATCCGGGCGCCGGGTGCGGAGCAAGCAGGACCTGGCATTGCTGGTGCGCGGCGACCCGTATCTGACCAGCGGGTATGTGAGTGAGACCGACAAGCGTGCGGTCGAGGTGCATCTCACGAATCTGCGTCGGAAGCTCGGTGATAACGCGCAATCACCGCGTTTCGTTGAAACGGTTCGCGGCGTCGGCTACCGGCTGAGCGCCAGCCGCGCGTAGCTACGCGCACGCGGGCGGATGCGCCAGGCGTGCAGTGAGCGCGAGGCAAGAGTTCTCGCCCAGTTCGAGCACGTCTGCGATCTGCACCGAGCAGGCGAGCAGCTCAGTGGTCTGCAGAGCAGCAAGCATTCTGAGCGCGGCAGCCTCCAGCGGGATTGCACCCAACATCCGGGCCGAGGCGCGGATGCTCAGCAGCACGACGTAGGCGGCCTCCGTCTCCTCCTCCGCGAACGCATTCGTCAGCCTCTGGGCACGGGTCTCCCAGAGGCTGACGAAGTCTTCGACAAAACGACGGGTGCTCTCGTCGTCGCCCGACATGTCCACGAGCAATGCTGCAAAAGCAGCCTCGTCGATGTACTCCGACGTCGACCAAGCGAAGGCGCGTGCAGCCCTTCTGCGCGACCCTCCCCCGTCGGACGTCTCGTCACGGTGACGGTGCGGGACGACGAGACGCATCAGCTGGCCAGCGCTGCATGGCGGCCGTGCACACGCTGCGCGCGGGGCGCCGCAGCCTCACGCTGAGCGCTGCGTCGCGGCCAGAAGGCCCCCATGACAAGCGCCGTCGCACCACACGTGATCGAACCGAGCACGAGCGGATTGCTGAACCAGACGATTACAGCGGCCAGCCCCGGTGCCGACCAGAGCACGATGCGCACCTGGGACACGGTGTAGGGCGCCGGGTCTTCCAACTCGTTCGCGTCGCCCTTGAGGGTGATTGAGCGACTGCCGTCGGCCGCAACAGCAGACGCGCTCGTCACCCGGTGGGTCACCGGCAGTTCGCCGGAGCGGTCCACGGTGACAACGTCGCCGACGCTGATCTCGGCTGCCGGGATCTCGTGCACGATCGACACCGATCCGGTCGGAATCGTGGGACTCATCGAACCGGTCTTGAACATGATCAGCGAGATATTGAAGAAGAAGGCGAGCGCGACCAGGGTCAGGGCGATCAGTCCGCCCAACGCCGCAAGGTTCAAAGCGGTTTCGCTCAGTCCGCGGCCAATGCGGCGGGATGTGGGCAGAGTGTGACTGGAAGTCATCGTCGGTCACTCTCCTTTCTTATTCAGTCGATGGTCGGAGTGGCAGTACTGCGAGCTAGCTCGACACGGCGTTGAACGTCCAGACCGGAGCAGCACTCTTGCCCTGGGCATCGTTCGTGGCGGTGGTGGGAAGGGTGACCGCGAAGCAGTAGTTGATCTGGGTGGCACCCTTGGCGCGGAGCGGGAGCGACACTCCGGCCGGCTGGCTGGCCGTGACGGGCGAGCCCGGAGCGACGACCGTCGCACCGGCGGCGAACGATGTCGCCGTGCAGGCGCCGGCCGAGCCGCTGGGAATGCTCGTCACACCGTAGGTGAGGAAGGCACCGAGCCCGGTGCCGCTCGTGGCGTTGGTCGCAGCGGCCGCCAGGCTCACGGCACCGGCCACCGTGGTCGCGCTGCCCTTCACGGAGAAGAGCGCATAGCTGGTAGTGCCCGGCGCCATGCCCGCAACCGGCACCGGGAAGTTCAGTGCTGCGGGAGCGGATGGGCCGTGCTGGCCGAACGCGCCACCGTTGACACTTCCGACGATGTCAAAGCGGCCTGCGGTGAAGCCGGCCGTGGCCGTCTCGCTGTCATTCCATGATGCAAGGGTGGCGGTGGCTCCGACACCGAACACCAACGCACCGGCCAGGATCGCACGGAGCCGGGTGAACCGGCTGACTCTGCGGTTCCGGGGATATGAATGACGAGGCATGACGGCCAGGTGGGGTTACGGAAGGACCGTGGCGGTGGACACTGCGTTGAACTCCCAGGTCACAGTGCCCGTTGAGCCCTGAGCCAGAGTGCTGTCGGCCGTCACCGCGACGCACAGGAAGGCCGGGGTGTTCGCTGCGGCCAGGACGAATGCCGGGGCGACAGAACTCGCCTTGACGTTGGCCGTCGGCGCAACCTCGGTGCCGGCGGCGTACTTGACGGAGTCACAGCCCCAGGCGTTGGTCTTCACGATGCGGTAGGTGAGGTGGTCACCGATGCCGGCGGCGGCGGCGGACTTGATGCTCACATCTGCGGCGTTGGTCGTGCCGGTGGCCAGCTTCACCGCGAACGGCGCATACACCGTCGTGTTCGGCGAAAGGGTGTTCGGCCCGGCTACGAAAGCCAGCGACGCGGCTGCGGTGCTGGGCGCGTCCTTCCAGTCGGCCGCTCCGCTGCCGCCGGTGATGCTGCTCTGCAGGTTGAACGATCCGCCGGTGAAGCCGCTGGCGGCGAACTCGGAATCGTTCCACGAGGCCAAAGTGACGGCCGCTCCGACGCCGAGCACGAGGCTTCCGGCGAGGATGGCGCGGGCTTTCAGCCCAAATGATGTGCTAACGATCTTCTTCACGATGTGCCCTTTGTCTGCGATGTCTGAGAGTGATCGAGACTGGAGCATCCGTTGCCCCGTCTCGTGATTACAGAATGACGGGCCGAATGCAGGGTTGCGAGCATGAAGGCACACCCGTAGCCCAGGGTTTCCGCAGTTTTTGCGCAGGTGCGGCTCGGGCAGGCCTACGGTCGTGTCAGGGCAACGGCGATGTCGTTGCCGCCGGATGTCTTCACGACGTTGACGGCCTGGGTGACAGCCGTCATGAGGGTCGTCAGATCGAAGCCGTGCGCGAGGGTGTCTGCAACGCTGAAGCTTGCGGTGAGACGGATGACGTCAGCCGACGGCAGCGGAGTATCGGTCAGCCTCGCCTGAATGTCTTCGGCGATCGCGATCGACTCGGCCGGAGAGGCAACACCCGCAAGAATCAGAAACCGGCCGGCGGCCGGGTGGCCGATCAGTGCCGTCGGTGGAACAGTCCGGCGCAGCGTCTCGGCGAACGAGGCGATGGCTTCGTCGCCGGCGGTTCTGCCGAACGCGAGGTTGAAATCGGGAAGCAAATCGATGTCAGCGCTGATCAGCGCGAAGGGAACTGGGCCGCCCGGCGCCTGCTCGGCTCGCTGCAGGTGATCGGTAGCAGCCTGGGTGAAAGCGCTCGCCGAGAGCACGCCGGCCCGGGAATGAATTCCATCGGCGAAGTCCCCCACTGCACCACCCGACGCCCGTTCCGCGCGCAGGATCGACAAGGCGATGGCCAACGACACCATCAGAATCATGTTCACGAAGGTGATGGTGGCCGTGCCGAAGACCATCTCGAAGAACGGGTTCTTGGGACCCATCGTGACAAGAGCCGCAGCCCGCGTGCCGTAGAAGATCGCGACGGTCACGAATACCACCAGGGCGATGCGCCCGTTGACATCGCGTTTGAGCCTGCGGGTGAAGAATTCGACCGCCGCGCATGCTGCCATCACGGCCACCCCGAGATTGGATTCGGCAGCGCCGGCCCAGCCCCCGGCATCCGGCCCGCGAACGATGACGCCCAGTGCAGCGACAGCGGCGACGACACCGACCGCCCACAATCGCGATGTGCGGCCATTGAACACGCGCGCCCCTGACCACATCGACCCGAGCGCCACGGGAAGAGCCATGTTCCCGATAATCAATGCAATCCAGGTTTCGGGGTTCATCGCGGCCACGGTCAAACCGAACGCTCCCACCATCGCGGCCATGAAGCCCACACTCCACAGCTGTCCGACGCCATCGTTGCGTCGAAAAGTCGTGTTCACGATGAAGAATGTGCCGCAGAGCACGGAGATGATTCCGCTCACGGCCAGAAGTGTCAATGAGTCAAGTTGCACGGGGCTCCCCCATCTCGGCCAGCGGCTGGACTCCGGTCACGGGAAGCGTGGCAATTGCCGTTGTGCCTCGGCCCGGCTCCGAGGTCAGACGAAGGTCACCGCCGTGCTGGCGCATGATGTCGCGGCTGAGACTCAACCCGAGACCGGTGCCGTGCACGCTCGAACCGCGCACCGAGTCGGCCCGGTAGAAACGTTCGAAAAGTCGTGTCTGCTCGGCTGCGGTCATGCCGTTTCCCGTGTCGCTCACCCGCACCTCGACCACCCCCGCCGTCAGCTGCACCGCAACACCGATGCGACCGGAGTGCACATTGTATTTCACGGCGTTCGAGAGCAGGTTGTCAACAACCTGGCGAATGCGAAAGGGGTCGACCTTCATCGAAATCGGCTCACTCTCGCTCTGCTCGAATGTGATGTTGCGTTCCTGCGCCAGGGGGCGAATGGATTCCACGGCGTCTTCGACGATGGCACCCAGGTCGCAGGTCTCGACAGTGAGGGTGAACACGTTCGACGTGTCGTTGGTGGCGGTCAGAAGTCCGGACACGAGCGCAAGCAGCCGGTCGGCGTTCTTCTCCGCCACGGTCAGCATGTGCCGGGTCGACGGATCGAGCCGTTCATCGTCGAGGGCGAGTTCCAGATAGCCGAGAACCGATGTGAGCGGCGTGCGCAATTCATGCGAGACGGACGAGACGAGATCATCCCGGGCTTGAATCGCGCGCATTTCCACGGTGACGTCACGCAACACGATGACGCTGCCGTCGAATACGCCCTCGTGGTCGGTCAACGGCCGGGCCGACACCAGGAAGGCGGCACGGTCGCCCCCGGGAGCCCCCATCCAGACGGTCACCCTGTCGATCGTCTCACCGCGGAGTGCTCGGCGGAACGGACGGTCGTCGTCCTCAAACTGAGTCACCGCATCTTCGCGGTAGAGTACGGCTGGCATCGGCACGTCGTTGCGAGGTCCGAACCGAGCCAGGATCTCCCGCTGGGCCCGGTTCACCAGGTGGGAGTCTCCGGCGCGGTTAAAGCTGATCACGCCAAAGTCGACGGCGTTCAGAATCTCGTCGAGCGTTTGTTCTTGTCGGCGGGAACGATGCAGTGCAAGCTCGAATAGTCCGGTCTGCTGGGTGAGAAGTGCCCGCTGCGCGGCTGCACGCCGGGTTGTTCCATAGGTTGTGGCAGCAACGAAGGTCAGCACAATGGGCACGATCGCCAGCCGAGGGATCTCCACTTCCTGCAGGGCGATCTCCCGGTTCAACGCGCTGCCCCAGACCAACCCCGCGGCCAGCACCACGCCACCGATAGCCCCCGATACCCCGAAGTTGCTCGAGAGCCAGATCACCGGAAAGATGAGCAGAAAGGTGGCGCCGAGCAGCGGCTCGGCCTCGCGCATGAGCACGATGGAGGCGATGGCGAGCACCGGCAGGACGGTGATCCAGACCAGGGGAAGCCGTGCCCAGGGAACGGCTGCAGCCAGCCCTGTTGTGACGAAGATCAAGATCATCGCGCTGAAGAAGAGCGTGTTGCTCAGCATCTCCGGCATCACCACCGCGGCGATCACCGCGAGCAGCAGAGTCGACGCCGTGAGCAGCAGCTGGGAAACGAGCGCGGAACGCCCGACGGCGGTGCCGGCGACCTCGAAGAGCCGGTTGCGCTGAAGGTCCCCCATTCCTTGAGCCTAGCTGGCGGTGCCGCCCCCCGCCGACACGGAGTCCTGCGCCACGAGTGACGTCGTCACACGGCGCACAATTGCCGCCGCACCGTGCTTCTCCAGACGTGCGAGGGTTCGCTGCTGGTTGTGCGGCACACCGTAGTGAAAACCCTGCGCGCTGCGCACGCCGATCGCGTGCAGATGATCGGCCATCCGTTGGTTTTCCACACCCTCGACGATCATCGAATACTCGAGGCTGTCGCCGAAACTCTGCAGCGCGGTGAGCACCTCGCGTTGCCGCACATCATCAAGGTCGTCAACGAGCCCTCGATCGATTTTCAGAATATCCATCGGCACCCGCACCAACGCGTCGACGGAGGAATCCTGGGAACCGTAGTCGTCGAGGGCAATCAGGATGCCGCGCTCCCGCATCCGTTCCGCTTGGATGCGCACCTCCATCGGTACGCGCTCCACCGAGCGCTCATTCAATTCCAGGCAGAGTGAGAGGTCGGGATAGCGCGCAGCCAGCTCTTCGAGGAATGTGCCGACGCGCTCGGGCAGCATTTGCACCGCCTCGATGTTGATGGCAATGCAGACCACGGTCGGCGCAACCCGTCGAAACGCGTCGGCAGCGGCCATCGCCCGGGTGGCCACTTGACGCGTGAGCGCGTCCAAGCGGCCGAGCGACTTCGCCTTCTCGACCAAGGTCGCGGGCGACACGGTGCCCACGTCGCTGTCTGAATAGCGCACAAGCGCTTCGAACGCCCAGATCTGATTGTTGACCAGACTCACGATCGGTTGGAAGGCGACGTCTAACCGATCGTCGTCGATGGCCCGAACGACAACGTCATTGAGGTACGACGAGTGGTGCGGTGAGACCGCAATGCTGCTCTTCTTCTTCGCCCCCAGATGGCGGCGGGCCGTTTTGGTACCGAGCATGCTGCGATCGGCGTCGTGCACCAGCGAACTAATGTCGGCCTCACGATGTGCGGAGTAGGCGAGCCCGATGCTAAGCACCGGTTCGAAGCTGATTCCCTCGATGACAAGAGGAGGTTCCGTGGCAACTTTGAGCCGCTCCGCACGGGCCGTGGCCTCCTCCACCGACGTGAGATGGGTGAGGATGACGGCGAACTCGTCGCCGCCGACCCGGGCGACCAGGTCTTCGGAGCGCACGGACCCCAGCAAACGTCGGCTGATCTCCCGGAGCATCTCATCGCCCACAGCATGCCCATGACGGTCGTTCACACTCTTGAAGTCGTCCACGTCGATGAAAAGAACGGCCAATGCCTCTGAGTACTCGCGGTGCTCATTGATGTTCGTGAGGGTCTCGTGAAAGGCCCCGTAGTTGGGCAGGCTGGTGAGCGGATCGCTATTGGCGCGAGTCGTCAGCCCGCCGATGTTGCGCCGGGCCATCAGGACGGCGCTTGCCGTCTGCGCCAGTGCAGCCAGGGCGCTTCGGTCCGCCTCCGTGAACGCGACATCCATCGAATCTCGCCGTGCGATGACGTACTCGGTGCGGCCCGGCTCGAACTCGACGGCGACCCCGATTTCACCGGGTCGGGGTGGCGTCGCCGCGACCCGCACGGACTGCACACCGATCGTGTCAGAGATCGAGCGTCGAAGCAGCAGGCTGGTTTCCATCGCGGCATCACGCGCGGATGCTGCCTCGACACCACGCACCCCGACAGTGGACGGGGCGCGCATATCGGTGGCGCCCAACGCCAGCGTGCCCTCGATCAGACCGAGGAGGCGGCGTCGCATTGCCACTTTACGGGTGTGCGCGGTGAGGGCCAGCGCGACGCCCGCCAGCAGCAACAGCACGATCAGGGTGTTCACACCGGCCGAGCCCCCACTCATCAACGGGAGACCGTGTGCGCTCCAGTGATCAGACAGCAACGCCAGCGCGCCGACGAGCACGGCAAGCCCGACCGTGCGCACCACCGAGACGGCCTGCCGCTGCTCACTGCGTGTGCCCATGGTGATGCGCTCACGCAGTGACTCTGCTCCGATGACAAAAAAGACGTAGGCCGCACAGCCCACGGCCAGTGCGGGGTGCGACGGAACCCCGCCCAGCGACAGGGCCAGTGACACGACGGCAATGCCTGCGGCTCCAATGCCGGCCAAGGCGGCGCTGTAGAGGGCAATGAGAGGACGGACTCGACGGATGATTCCCACCATCAGCACCCCGAGCACGACGAGTCCGGCTGCAACCAGGGGTGAGAATGACGAGCTCGATGCTGGGACGACAAGAACCGGAAGACTGATCACGATGCCCAGATGCGCCGAACGCCCCAGCCTAAGCAGGCAGCGTTCCCACGTTCCCGCACAGAACACGGCGGCCGCGGCAACCGGCCACTTCGCCGCGTCCCCGACCCATAACGCCGCGACGGCATTCACGACCAACACGACGACGATCAGCGCCAGAACGGCGAAGATGATGCGTGACGCCCCCGAACGACCCCGAATTTCCTTCACGCAGTCACAGTAGCTCAGACGCGCACCCTCCCCGGTACGACACCGCCTCTCGCGTCGACGAGGCGCCTCAACCTGCCAATGATTCGCTGAGGAAGTCCAGTGTGATGCGCCAGGCGCGCGTCGCGGCATTCGCGTTGAAGGCCCCGAGGTTCGTCTCGTTGAAGAACGCGTGCCCGCAGTCGGGAAACACCTCGGCGCGAAAGTCGACGCCTGCCGCGCTCAGCTGTTGCCGGAATTCGGGAAGCGCGGCCATCAGCCGCACATCATTCGCGCCGTAGAAGGCTTGAATTCGGCACCGGATGCCGCCGAGTTCCGCCACCGAATAGTTGGCCTGACCGTAGAACGGCACCGCCGCGCGCAGCCGCGGTTCGTGCACGGCGAGGCTGTAGGCCTGACTGCCACCGAAGCAAAATCCAACGACACCGACGCGCCCGTTGATCCCGGGTTGCGCAGTCAACTCGTCGAAGCAGGCGCGCAGGTCGACGTCGGCTGCGGCCGAGAAATCGGGCGAGTTCAGCGGTGCCATCAGCTCACGCAAGCGCGGCTGTACCCGGTTTCTGGCCTCGGGGTCTGACCCGAATGCTGCGGCCTGCAGCGCGGCAATCTCGTCGGAATCAAGGTCTCGGTGAGCGAAAAGGTCGGGCGCGAGCACCAGGTACCCCTCGGCGGCGAATCGATCGGCCACCCTCTTGATCTGGTCGACGAGGCCCCACACTTCATGTACCACCAGCAGCGCGCCACGGACAGGCACGTCGGCGCCGGGTTCGCTCCGGTAGGCCTGCACCGTGCCCGCGCCGTGGGTGATGTCGCTCATTCCATTCATCGGGCTGCTCCTTCGTGTACGGCGGATTCACCGTCATTGTGCACCTTCCGCGATCCGGTTGCCTCGACGCTCACGCGGCCCACAGCATCAACACGACGCCCCTCGGCCTGGCGCGGAGCCGGGCGGAGGGGCGTTGTGGTGACGCGAATGGTGCGTGCTTAGGCGATACCACCACCATCGACGACGAGAGCGGAGCCTGTGACATAGGAGGAGTCGTCGCTGGCGAGCCAGACGACGGCCGCGGCGACCTCCGCGGGCTCACCCATTCGACCGAGCGGACGGTCAGCAGATTCGGCGAGAAACGCGTCGGTGTCTTGCGCAAGCTGGCGGGCTTCTTCGCGCAGCATTCCGGTGTTCACATCACCCGGGTTGACCGAGTTGACGCGGATGCCCTGCGGTCCATGGTCGATCGCGAGCGCACGGGTCATGTTCACGACGGCACCCTTCGAGGCACAGTAGGAGATGGCCTGACCGCCACCCTTGAGGCCCCAGCCGGAACCGGTGTTGACGATCGAGCCGCCGCCGTTCGCGGCCATGACCGGCACGATGTGCTTGCACATCAGGAAGATCGACTTCACGTTGACGCCGAAGACCATGTCCCATTCCTCGGCCGTGGTCTCGACGGCGGTAGTGCGGCGAATGATGCCGGCATTGTTGAACACGACGTTGACCCCGCCGAATTCCTCAACGGTCGTGGCAATCACGCGCTGGATGTCTTGCTCGTTGGCAACATCAGCAGCGATGGCAACTGCGGTGCCCCCGGCTGCGCGGATCTCAGCGACGACTGCCTCCGCGGCATCCGCCCGCAAATCGACGACCGCCACCTTCGCGCCTTCAGCCGCGAAAGCCAGCGCGGTGGCGCGGCCGATTCCGCCGGCACCGCCGGTGACAATTGCGTTCTTGTTTTCTAGACGCATGGCTGCGCTCCTTTTTCTTCGGTTGACACTTCTGGTGCGGTGACAGGGTAAACGCCGGAACTGCCCACGCCCGTGATCACACGGATGTAGCCGGCAAGAGTGCGGTCGACCTCGGCGTTGCCCGTGTCGACCAGGAGAGGTTGCCCCAGCAGCAGGGCAAGTTTCTGTTCGGTGGCGACTACGAGCAACGGATCGCGGCCGAGTGCGGCGACGACCGAGGCCGAGATTTGCTGGTTGCCACGTCCGAGCAAGAATCCCTGCCCGCCGATCACCGTGACGATGGCCTTCGCCGGAGTGGTGGACACGAGCTCGAGCAGCTGCCGCTCGGAGGCGTCGGCGAGGATGAGCGAGCCGCCGCAGACCACGTCGACGCCGAGCGGCGTCTTCTCGACCCCGAGTTGGCGGGCGATTTCGCGCGTCGTTCCACCGGGGCCGAGCAGGTAGTGGGTGGTGTCATTCATCGCGGCGACGGCCCCGCGTGCTGCGGCGTGAACGGCCGCCGCCTCGGTGACCGGGGTCGCACTTTTTCGCGACTGGGTACGCCCGATCACGAACGGAACCTGTACGAGAGCGAAGAGTTTTGGGTCGACCCGGCCGTGCCGGATCTGCTCCTCGTCGACGTCGAGCACCTCGCGCTCGGTGAGCGGAATCTGCTCGTCACCAAGCCATCGGGTGGCCAGAACGCCGGCCGCCGTCGGGCTGACTGCGAAGCATCCCGAATACATCTTGACCCCGGCCGGCACGCCGAGTATCGGCCGCTCGGGACTGAGCGCGGATGCGACGTCGCGCGCCGTTCCGTCACCGCCGACGAAGAGGATCAGGTCGGCTCCGGCTTTCTCGATCGCCGCAGCGGCGGCAACGGTGTCGCGTGCGGTGGTGGCGGACACGGCCTGGCCATGACCGGCCGTGTACGCGATGTGGGCTCTGAGACCGGCTGCAGTGACGGCATCCGCCCCCATCGAGCCGGCGGCGGTGAAAATTGTGGCGTCCGGGTAGGACTCGGCGATCACCTGCAGCGCACGGATACCGCGCTCACTGGCATGCGCGGCCGAGCCGCGGGTGCGAGCGAGCGCCTGCACGGCCTCGCCGTCGCTGCCCTTGAGGCCGGCCGGTCCGCCAACCCCGGCGACGGGGTTGATCAGCAGGCCGAGTGTGCGATTCATACGTGGTGCTCCTGATGGTCGGTGGTCGAGACCCCGTTGGTCGAGCCCCCGTTGGTCGAGACCCCGTTGGTCGAGCTTGCCGAGACCCCAGTCAGATCTCGACACGCTCGATCAGCGGTTTCGTTGGTCGAGCTTGCCGAGACCCCAGTCAGATCTCGACACACTCGATCGGCGGTTTCGTTGGTCGAGCCTGTCGAGACCCTAGTCAGATCTCGACACGCTCGATCAACGGTGCACCTCGATCAACGGTGCACCTCGATCAACGGTGCACCTCGATCAGCGGTTTCGTTGGTCGAGCCTGTCGAGACCCTAGTCAGATCTCGACACGCTCGATCAACGGTGCACCTCGATCAG
Source organism: Leifsonia psychrotolerans (assembly GCF_013410665.1). NCBI lineage: Bacteria > Bacillati > Actinomycetota > Actinomycetes > Micrococcales > Microbacteriaceae > Glaciibacter > Glaciibacter psychrotolerans. Next base: position 2,379,504 of record NZ_JACCFM010000001.1, read on the forward strand.
CGGTGCACCTCGATCAGCGGTTCTCGCTAGCTGAAGTACTTGCGCTGGTACATGCGCCAGGTGATGGCCCAACGCTCGGGGTCGTCGAGGTCATCGTGGTGGGTGTGGTGCACCGTCTGGTTGTGCGGCGCGGTGCGCACGACATCCGGCGTCTCCCGCGCCTCACGAGCCACCTCGGCCAGCACGCCGGCATACTCGTCAAGCTCGGCCATCGTGTATGACTCGGTGGGCTCGAGGGTGAAGGGCTGCGGCACCACGTAGGGGTGGTGGCTGGTCCAGTAGTGCATGCCGAAGTCGCTGGCGCGCACACCGATCTCTTCCGAGCTGATGCCGGTCTCTTCGAACAGTTCCTGCCAGGAGTAGCGCACCTGCTCGATGCGGCGACGACCCGTGGCGTACGGGGCGGATGCGCCGGGGATCTCGAGGATGCGCTTCATCAGATAGTTGTTGTTCAGCACGGCGATCTCGGCGACGGCGCGGAGGCCTTCTGCGCCGAGGGCCATGATCCACGAGTAGGCGCGCACCAGGTTCGGAACGACACCGTAGAACGGCGCCACCTTGCCGATGGACTGCGGACGGTCGGCGTTGAGGGTGTAGCGGTCGCCCACCTTTTCAACGATCGGGCCCGGCAGGAACGGCGCGAGCGCCTCGGAGACGGCGTTGGCGCCGGCACCCGGTCCACCACAGGCGTGCGGGGTGGAGAACGTCTTGTGCAGATTGAAGTGGCAGACGTCGAAGCCGGCGTCGCGGGCTCGGGTGATGCCGAGGATGCCGTTGGCGTTGGCCTGGTCGTATGACGCGAGGGCACCGACGGAGTGAGCCAGGTCGACCCATTCCTTGACGCGCGGGTTGAAGATTCCGGTGTCTTCCGGGTTCGTGATCATGATCGCGGCGGTCTGCGGGCCGATCACGGCGCGCAGGGCGTCAGCATCCGGGTAGCCCTCGGCGTCCGGGTACAAGGTGATGACCTTATAGCCGGCGGCCTTGGCCGTGGCGGCGTTCGACGGGTGGCTGAAGATCGTGGTGATGACCTCGTCGCGCTGGTCGCCTTCACCGTTGGACTCGTGGAATGCACGGATCATCGCGATGTTGGTCCAGATCGCGGTCGAGCCACCACTGGTGTGCAGCGACACGCTGTGCATGCCGGAGATCTCGGCGATCATCCGCTCGAGGTCGAAGATCAGCTGGAGCACACCCTGCGCGTCGGCTTCGTCCTGCAGCGGGTGCATGTCGACGAGCTTGGTGGTGCGGATCAGCGCATCGTTGACCTTGGGCGAGTACTTCATGGTGCAGGTGCCCTGTCCCACGTCGACGTTGAGGTCGGCGCTCAGGTTCTCCTGGCTCAGGCGCAGGTAGTGGCGCAGCACGCGCATCTGACCCATTTCGGGCAGTGCGGCCTGCTTCTTGCGGCGAAGGCCCTCGGGCAGGTCGGCGACGACGTCACCAACAGCCGCGGTGACGGCGGCCTCCGGGCGCGAGACGAGAACGCCGCGCTCGCCGGGCGTCGTCAGCTCGAAGATGACCTTTTCGTCCCAGCTCGCCTGGTGGAAGCGACGCAGGGCTGGCTTGGGTGCAATGGGGAGGCTCATGCGCTCTTCTCCTCGGTGTGGACAGCGGACGTGTGGGCAGCGGCAGTGTTGTTGGATGCGGCGTTCAAAACGGCGGCGACGGAGGCGACCAACCGGTCGATGTCGGCCTGGGTGGTGACCTCGGTCACGCAGACGAGCAGCTCGTACTCGCCGACGACGACACCGGGCTCGATGCCCTCGGTGCGCAGCGTGCTGACGACCCGGTGTGCAGTGACGGATGCGCCGCTGAAGTCGACGACGAACTCGCGCAGGTGCAGGGCGTCATCGGTCAGCCTCACGCCGGCCAGGCCGGAGAGCTGCTGCTGGGCGTAGCGGGTGCGAGCGAGCAAGGTTTCGCCGAGGTCGGCCATTCCCTGCGGTCCCATCAGAGCGAGGTAAACGCCGGCGGCGATCCCCCAGAGCGCGGCGGCGGTGCCGACCCACTCTTTGCCGTCTTCGCGCAGGGCGAAGGAGGTGCGGTCGTAGGCGACGTCGCCGAAGCCGTACTCACCGGCAACATCCGTCGAGGCCAGGCCGAACAGACGGGACGGCATTTCCATGATGAATGTGGGGTCGTCGTGCACGGCGATGAAGCCACCGTGCGCGCCGCCGAACCACTGGTGAATGCCGAAAGCCTGGATGTCGCCACAGACGATGTCGGCGCCCTGGTCGGCCGGTGGGGTGAGAACGCCGTAACCGACCGGGTCGGTTCCGACGACGAGCACGGCGCCCACAGCGTGGGCGGCATCGGCGAGCTGACGGATGGCGGTTTCAACTGCACCGCTGTAGCTGGGGGTTTCGACCCAGATGGCGGCGATCTCGTCGCCACGCGACTCGATGAGTGCGACAGCTGCCGCAACATCCGCGGTGCCGTTGACCGTGGGCACAAAGCTGAGGTCGAGGTTCGGGCGCACGAAGTCGCTCACGCGGGACAACTTGTCGGGCAGCACGTCGCTGACGACGATCACGCCGCGGCGACCGCTCATGCGACCGGCCATCGACAGCGAGGTCGCAGTGGCCTGGTACCCGTCGTAGGTCGGAACGTTGACGACGTCCATGTTCAGCAGCTCGGCCATGAGCGACTGGTAGGTGAACAGCGCCTGAAAACGACCGTGGTCCTCGTAGGGCTCGCCGGCGTAGGCGGTGAGGAACTCGCTGCGATTGATGACCTCGTCGACGACGGCGGGAACGAAGTGGTTGTAGGTACCGGCGCCGAGGAAGCTCAGCTTTTCCTTGGTCGAGCGGTTCTTCGCGAGAACGCCTTCGACGTGGCGCACGAGGTCCTGCTCGGCAACGAGCGGGGCCGGCAGGTCGAGCGGGCGGTCGAGGCGCAGCCCGGCGGGCACGTCAACGTAGAACTCTTCGATCGACTCTGCACCGACGGCGGCAAGCATCGCTGCTTTGACGTCAGGTGCCGAGTTCGGCAAGTAGGGGTGGACGAATGGTTGTGTCATATTTGTGTCCCTCTGCTGGAGCGGTACGGAAGAAAGTGACGCGTCGGAACGAGTCAGGCCTGATTGTATTCTGTATACACTTTAAGTGACTGTCAACCTCGGATCGCCAAACTTTCGAGCCTCGAGCTCAAATTGCCGCTTGCGGGAGCATTGTGACCGCTTGCGCCGAACACATTGCTTGACATCGATGGCAATGCTCTGTGAAAATCCTGTATACAGAACACAGCACACAGCACACAGCACGAGAGATGTCCAATGGAGGGCACAATGCAGGGACAGCACTTTTCCGCAACCACCCCCGCCGCAGGTATCAGCGGCAGCGGGCTCCGGGCCGAAGGAGTGTCTGTCAGCTTCTCCGGCATCAAAGCGCTCACCGAGGTCGACTTTCGCATCACGACCGGCGAAGTTGTTGGGCTGATCGGGCCGAATGGATCTGGCAAGACAACGCTTCTCAACGTGCTCTCCGGCGTATACCGACCTTCATCAGGTCGCACATTCGTCAACGAGATCGAAACCACCTCTCTTCGTGCCCACCGCATCGCACGACTCGGGGTCGCGCGAACGTTTCAGAATATTCGACTCTTTGGCAACATGACTGTGCTTCAAAATGTGCAAGTCGGAAGTGCATTGAGCGACGCTCGTCCGCGCGGAGCGGAGCTCAGAGATGCCGCGTTGAAGACACTCGACGAGCTCGGACTCAATGAATTTCAGGAACGACGCGCCGGAACGCTTCCGTATGGCATCCGGCGTCGTATCGAGATCGCTCGCGCACTGGCCACCAAGCCGAAGTTCCTTCTCCTCGACGAACCCGCCGCCGGCGCCAACGGTGCCGAGTCTGAGGAGCTCTCAGAACTCATCGAGATGATCGCAAGCCACTACTCGCTCGGAGTGCTCGTGATCGAACACGATCTCCGACTGATGATGCGTGTGGCGAGCCGAATCGTCGCGCTGACTGGCGGACGGGTCATCGCCGAAGGTGATGCCGAGGGGATCAGCCAGAACCAGGCGGTTCGTGAGGCCTACTTCGGAAAGAAGTGGGCAGCGGAATCCTTTGCCGAACCATCACTAACCACCGAATCCATGCTGGAGGAGACGAAATGAAACGCAGAATTACACTGGCAACGGCCCTATCCGCCGCGCTCGTTCTGACGGGCTGCACCGCGACAGCCCAGAGCGGAGAAACGGGCGACGTGCTCAAAATTGGGTACAACTCCTCTCAAACCGGCGGACTGGCGTATTCAGACGTCGCGGCGTCGACCGGCGTGAAGATGGCCGTCGACGAAATCAACGCTGCCGGCGGTATTGACGGAAAATGGAAGATCGAGCTCTCGATCCAGGACAACCGCAGCGATCCGGGTCAAAGCTCCGTGGTAGCCCGTGACCTTCTGGCCAATGGCGCGCAGCTCCAGATCTGCACGTCGGATGCCGACCCGTGCATTGCCGCCGGCCAGATCGCCCAGGCCGCAAGCATCCCCACGATCTCGACTGCGGCCACCTCACCGACACTTCCGGGTGCCGTCGGCGACTTCATGTTCATGAGCGTCTTCGGCGACAACACTCAGACGACGGTCCTGGCCGACTACGCCATTGAACAGGGCCTTAAGAATGCCTACCTTCTCTGCTCCCCCGACTCCTCCTACACTTCCAAATCCTGCGACTACTTCACCCAGGTGTATGAGAAAAAGGGTGGCACGATCCTTCGCAAGGGTTCCTATACTCTCGGGGCCCCAGATTTCAACAGCGAAATCACGAAAATCCTCGCGTTGAAGCCGTCTCCCGAGGTCATCTTCACCCCGGCCTACCCGCCGGACGCCCCGACCTTCATCAAGCAACTCCGCGCTGCGGGCATCACAGCTCCGGTCATCTCGATGGACGGGGTGGACTCACAGACCACGATCGACGCTGGCGGCGCGTCTGTCGAGGGACTCGTCTTCACCACCCACGGTTTCCCGGCCGACGGAACGCCGACCGGTGATTTCTGGAAGCGCTACACCGAGACATACGGCAAGGCGCCGGAGAGCGTCTTCGCGGCCACGGGCTACGACCTCATCAAGGTCGTTGAAGCCGCCGTCACCTCGGCCCAGTCAATTGATCCACAGGCCGTGCGCAATGCGATCGACACACTCGTCGACGTGCAGGGCGCAACCGGCTCGATCACGTATCTCGACCAGGGCCGCATTCCCCTCAAATCGGTCTCCCTGGTGAAGGTCGACAACGGGAAGTTCGCGCTTCTTGGCACCAAGACGCCTGATTCTGCCGACATCCCGAAGCCCTAGGCGCTCCAGAATGCCAATGCTCGAGGTCGAAAACCTCTCGGTGGTGTACGGCGGAATCCGCGCCGTACGCAACCTGTCCTTCCACGTGAACGAGGGTGAAGTCGTCACCATTCTCGGCGCCAATGGTGCCGGTAAATCCAGCACGATGAACGCCGTGATGGGCCTTGCCCCCTCTGACCCGTCGTCGTCGATCCGTTTCAATGGGACGGCCGTCGAAAAGCTGCCCACCGAGAAGATCTCCAAGCTCGGAATGACTCTCACTCCCGAAGGACGCCGAGTTTTTCCCCAACTCACCGTTGAGGAGAATCTTCGGATGGGGGCGATCTCGCTCGGCCGGCGAGGCTCAGCGGCCGAGTTGAAGGAGAGCGCCTTCACTCGCTTTCCGATTCTGGCCCAGCGACGCACGCAGTTCGCGGGAACACTCTCTGGAGGAGAGCAGCAGCAGCTCGCAATTGCACGCTCGCTGATGTCGGCCCCGCGGCTGCTCCTCTTGGACGAGCCGAGCCTCGGTCTCGCCCCCCAGGTCGTGGAATTCATCTTCGACCTGCTGAAACAGCTGAGTGAAGAAGGCGTCACGATTCTTCTGGTTGAGCAGAATGTCGATCAAGCTCTGGCAATCGCAGACCGCGGATATGTGCTGGCTAGTGGTGAACTCCAACTCGAAGGAAAGGCAACAGATTTGCGTGCGTCCAGCGGAATTGAACGCGCATATCTGGGATTGGGAGCGGTCTAATGGATATCTTCGCGCAACAACTCGTCAATGCATTGAGTCTCGGAGGAATCTACGCTCTTCTTGCGCTCGGCCTCGCCATGGTGTTCTCGATCATGGGGCTGGTCAACTTCGCGCATGGCGATCTCATGACGATCGGCGGGTACGCGATCTGGTTCGGTGCAATGGTGCTCGGCGCACCTCTCATCGTGGTTGCCCTGCTCGGCATCTTTGCTGTCGTTCTCGGGTCGGTGCTCATGGAGCGAATTGCATTCCGGCCGGTTCGGGGAGCGAGCGGTACGACGATGCTTTTGACAAGTTTCGCCGTGTCGATCGTGCTGCAAGTTCTTTTTCAGATCTTCATTTCCGCACGACCTATGGGTATCCAACTTCCCGCTCAGCTGAGTGAGACTCTGAATCTTTTCGGCGTGCGATTGGGAGTTATCCAGCTGACCGCAATCGTTGTCGTCGCCGTCGCACTCGTCTCGATCATCTATTTTCTTCGTCGAACCACACTGGGTATCGGTATGCGGGCAGCGGCTCAGGACTTTCCTGTCGCCCGGTTGATGGGAATCAATGCGAACCGAATCGTCTCAACCGCCTTCGCCATCTCGGGTTTGCTCGCGGGGCTCGCGGCCTTTCTCTGGATCGCACAGCGGGGCTCGGTCGACCCAACGATGGGACTTTTCCCCGTCATCAAGGCTTTCATCGCGGCGGTCCTCGGCGGCTTGGGCAGCCTACCCGGGGCTGTGCTCGGAGGGTTCATCCTCGGCGCCGCCGAGGTTCTCTTCCGGTCCCAGCTCCCCGAATCCATGCTCCCGTTCGCTGACGCGTTTACTCTCACGATGGTCTTGGTGATTCTGATGGTGCGCCCCCAAGGGCTTCTCGGCAAAGTGACGGAGCGCGCATAATGCGATTGACAGCACATTCCCCCCTCACTCGCTCGGCAATCGGAACCGGTGCTCTCGGCCTCCCCGTCGTCATCATCGTCGTCATCGTCATGGCGACCATGGGCGCTGTGGGTCAGCAGCTCGCGATCAACATGCTCATCTCGATGGTGGCGGTCGTCGGTTTCAGCCTCTACAGCGGAAACTCCGGAATCATGACGTTCGGCCACGCGGCGTTTATGGGCGTTGCCGCCTATGCGAGTGGCCTGCTCACGGCCTCTCCGGCGGTCAAAGCCCAGATCCTGCCGGGTTTGCCTGATTGGCTGATGCGCATTCAGCTTCCGCTCTTCCCGGCGATGCTCGTCGCAATGGTCGTCGTGTTGGTGATGGCCGTGCTGTTCGGGCTGCCGTTCGCGAGGCTCTCGGCGGCCGCCACCCCGATCGCCACGTTCACGATGCTCTTGATCACGTACATCGTGCTCGTCGGAGCCAAGGGCGTTACCCGTGGAAGTGAAACATTTTATGGAGTCCCGCCGGCGGTCGACATCTACATTGCCCTCGGCGTTGTTTTGGTCGCGATTTTCGTCGCTCGACTCTTTCGCGAATCGGTCGTCGGCATCCGCTTGCAGGCCAGTCGAGAAGACGAGCTTGCCGCCCGGTCGATGGGGATCAACATTGCCGGTTTGCGTCTGGTCGCCTGGATTCTCAGCGCCCTGATCGTCGCTGCGGCCGGTGTTTTGATGGCTCACGAACTTACGGCGTTCTCGCCGAAACAGTTCTACATCTCTTTGCAGTTCATGCTTGTAGCCATGTTGGTCGTTGGCGGGCAGTCGACGGTGACCGGTGCTGTCGTCGGAACGGTGATCGTCGCGACACTTCTGGAAGTCGCACGACGCGTCGAGATCGGGCTCAACGGCTTCACGATCGGGGATTTCACCATCCAGAACGTCTTTGGGCTGCAAGAGATCACTCTGGGACTTCTGATACTCGCGGTGATGTTCTGGCGACGAGACGGGCTCTTTGCTTTCGACGAAGCCGACGATCTCGTGCGAAAAGTCTGGCGTACCCGACGATCGGAATCACTGCCAGGCTCTCGTCCCTCCGATACGAAAGAAGCCCACCTTGATGGCGCCATCCGCACACCTTGATCGCTCGACAGTATCGTTTGGCTGGGATCGAAACCATGATCCGGCCGCTGTGGTTGCGTCGGGCACCGAGCTCTTCGTAGAAGCTCCCGACTGCTCCAACGGACAAATCTCGGCCACATCGACCCTCGAGACGTTCACGGCGATGGATCTCACACAACTCGATCCGATCAGCGGCCCCGTTTTTGTCGAGGGTGCGCATCCAGGCGACGTTCTGAAGGTCGAGATCCTGCGGGTGGCCCCGCTTCATTTCGGCTGGTCTGCGGTTTACCCGGGCACGGGGCTTCTGCAGGAAGAGTTCCCCGACGCATGGTTTCGGTTGTGGGATCTGACGCAGGGCGACTCGACCGAGCTTGTGCCTGGCATCCGCGTACCGATCGAGCCAATGCTCGGAATCATTGGTTGTACGCCCGCCGCGGACGGCCCGCATCCGAGTGTTCCCCCGCACCGGGCGGGCGGCAACATGGACATGAAGCATGCCCGTGAGGGCACCGTGATGTTCCTGCCCGTCGAAGTCGAAGGCGCTCTTTTCGGCCTCGGCGACTCTCACGCTGCACAAGGAGACGGGGAGGTCGGCGGTGCAGGCATCGAGACTCCCGCGGACATCACCGTGCGGCTCAGTGTTGTGCGTGATCGCGTTCTGCGGTTCCCCGAATATGAGATCAATCGACCGCTTGAGCGCGCGTCCGCAGCTCGAGCCGGCTATTACGCGACGACCGGCGTCGGGCCCGATCTATACCAAGCTGCGCAGGCGGCGGTGAGGGCCATGGTGCACCGTGTCGTTGCGCTATACCGCATCGAGGAGATCGAGGCCTACATGCTGTGCTCCGTCGCGGCCGACCTTAAGATCAGTGAAATCGTGAACGAGGGAACCTACGTCATCTCGGCATTCCTCCCGCGCGATCTCTTTCTCGACCCGCCACGTGAGTGACCTCGCTCGCGCCGAACCGTATTCTGACGAAGGAGCTTGACATGCCTGCACTAGACGCCGCCGCGCTGACTCAGCTGCGCGGTCTGTTCCCCGCGCTCAATCGCACCGCACCCAGCGGGGAGCTAGCCGCTTACCTGGACGGCCCGGGCGGCACCCAGGTGCCGGAGTCGGTTATCGAGGCAATCAGTGACTATCTACGCAATTCGAACTCGAATATCGAGGGGGAATTCGACCTGACCATCGCCACCGATGAGCTTCTCGCGCTTTCGCGGGCGTACGGCGGCAGTTTCGTCGGCGGCGATGCCGGTTGCATTGCCTTCGGCCAGAACATGACGACGTTGAACTTCAGTTTGATCGCCGCCTTCGGTCGCACCCTGAAGCGCGGAGACGAGATCGTGACGACTGCCCTCGACCACGACTCAAACGTGGCACCGTGGTTGCTCCTCGCCCAGGATCTTGGTCTCGTCGTACACACGGTCGGGCTGAAAGAAGACCTGACCCTCGACCTGGACGATCTCGCCTCCAAGCTGAGCAGCCGAACCAAGGTTGTCGCGTTCACCCTGGCGTCAAACGCGGTCGGCACACTGACCCCGGCCCGCGAGATCGCACGCATGGCCCACGAGGTGGGAGCCCTAGCGTGGGTCGACGCCGTCGCATTCGCCGCCCACCGGCGCATCGATGTTGTGAACATCGGCTGCGATGTTCTGCTCTGCTCACCGTACAAATTTTTCGGACCGCACCTTGGAATGGCCTGGGTCCGTCGTGACCTTGCCGAGACCTGGCCGGCGAACCGAGTGCGCCCGGCGGGGATCACGCCTCCTGGCCACCGTTTCGAGACGGGCACCCTCGCGCACGAGGCCCTGGCCGGTTTTGTTGCCGCGATCGACTACCTCGCCGCTCTGGGTGCCGGTGACACGCTCGACAGCCAGCTGGACTCGGCCTATCAGGTCATCGAACAGCAGGAGCATTTTCTGGCCGAGCGCTTTCTGGCGGGAATCGCCCGGGTACCCGGTGTGCGACTCGTCGGCCCTCGAACCGCAGAATCTGCCGGCCGGGTTGGCACCTTCGGTCTCGTCGTGGAGGGCGGCGGCAGCGCCCGGCTTGCACGGGCACTCGGTGAACGCGGAATCTACACGTGGAACGGCAGTTTCTATGCCCAGGGAGTTCTCGAACACCTGGGGATCGACCTCGATGAAGGTCTGCTCCGTGCCGGCGTGGTGCACTACAACACGGTCGCAGACATCGACCGTTTTCTCCGTGTATTGACCGAGTTGCACGCAGATGCTCATTGAACGGAAAACGCTCCGCGAGCAGGTCCGCACCGAACTGCTGAATCGGATCCGGACCGGCGCCGTCGTGCCAGGCCAAAGTATCAATGAGGTGCAGCTCGCGGCCGAACTCGGCGTCAGCCGTACCCCGTTGCGCGAGGCACTGATCGGTTTGGAAACCGAGGGGCAGATCACCAGCGAAACGGGCAGGGGCTTCCAATTCGCCCGGCTGAGCGTGAGTGAAATTGAAGAGCTCGGACCCATTATCGCTGAGCTCGAAAGTCTCGCGCTTGAACTCACCCCCGCTGCCCGACGACTGGAAATCGGCCAGCGGCTGCACAAAGAGGCGATCGAGTTCTGTACACCTCGTGCGACACACTTTCAGGTCACGACCCGCGACGAGGAGTGGCATGGCCTGCTGACCAGCGCGTGCCCGAATTCACGGTTGCTCGAGCTACTCGATCAAGCACGAAGCGGTCTGCGCCGGTATGAATCCCTCCTCATTCCAAGTGAAGCGATGATCGCCCGCAACGCCGCCGAGCATGCCGCTATTGCTTCCTGCCTGATTGCCGGCGACCTCCCCGGCGCTCGAAGGGCACTGCATGCCAATTGGACGAACGGGGCGACTCGTATGCTTGCACACACGAGCGCCCCGTATCTCACGGAGTGATTCATTGCAGAATGCGCCCCTGGAGAGTCGCCTCCGACTAGATTGCGGGGTGCGCCAGCACAGCGACCCCCGCGGGCGCCAGCGTGAGGCTGCCGGTCACGTCGAGACCGGTGATCAAGTCGTGTGATCCAACTGGCACGGCGACGGATGCCTCCGCCTGGCCGTGGTTCAGCACAAACATGAAGTCGGTCTCTTCGTTAGTGCGCGTGACAATCTCGAGGTCGCGGTCCGCGACGCGGTTCGGCAGCCCGGCGGCGGTGAGGGCGAGAGCCAGAACCTGCTCGAGTCCCTCCGGTGCGAGCGTGGCGCTGAGGTACCAGGCGGAGCCGGCGCCGAGCGCGTTGCGCACGATGGCGGCGCGCCCCTCGAGAACTCCGGCGGAGTACGTGGCGACGGTGTCGGTATCCGAGGCAGCGTGGATCCACTCGCTCCAAATCTGGGTGGGCAGAATCGCGCCGTCGAGGTTGACCTGACCGGTCTCCCCGTCGGAGAGCGGCCACCACTCGTCGACCTCGACGCCGAGCAGGCCGCGCAGCGGGCCGGGAGCGCCACCCTCGTGCACCTTCTCGGTCGGGTCGACGACACCGCTGAACGGGCCGACGACCAGCTGGCCGCCGCGCTGCACGAACGCGGTCATGGCCGCAGCCTGCTCGTCGGTAGCGATGTAGAGGTTCGGTACGACGACGACGTCGTAGCCGTCGAACGAGCCGGTGGCCCGCACGACGTCAACGGTGTGGCCGAGGGCGAACAGGGCTCCGTGCCAGGCGCGGGCCTGCTCGAGCCAGTTGAGCCGCTGCGACGGCAACGAGTCGGGCGCCGCGCTCCCCCACCAGGAATCCCAGTCGGCGACGAGGGCAACGGATGCCCGCACACGGGTTCCGCGCACGACCTCGATCTGCTTGAGCTCGGCGCCGAGGGCGGCCGTCTCTTTAAAGGTGCGGCTGTTCTCACCGCGGTGGCCGAGCATGGCCGAGTGATACTTCTCCGGGCCGAACTTGGCCTGGCGCCATTGAAAGAACATCGCGCCGTCGGAACCGTGCGCGATGGCCTGAAAACTGTTCAGGCGCATGCGTCCCGGCGCCTTGGGCACGTTGATGTCGCGCCAGCTGACCGCGCTCGGGGCCTGCTCGAGCAGCAGCCAGGGCTGGCCGTCTTTCAGCGAACGCATCAGGCCGTAGTTGAGGGCTGCGGGCACGTGCGCCTGGGGATCGGCGGGGTCGGGATAGGCGTCATCCGTCACCAGATCTTCGACGGCTGCGAAGTCCCAGTAGTCGAGCTCCTTGAACAGGCTCATGAAGTTGGTGGTCACGGCGATGTCGGGGGTGACCCGGCGCAGCACGTCGATCTCGCTTTGGAACAGTTCGAGCAACGCGTCGCTCGAGAAGCGCTCGAAGTCGAGGTTCTGCGAGGGATTGATCGGACCCATCGAGGTGCGCGGCGGCTCAATGTGCTCGAAGGTGTTGTAGTTCTGACCCCAGCAGGTGGTGCCCCAGGCCTCGTTCAGGCCCTCGATGCTGCCGTAGCGAGCTTCAAGCCAGCGGCGGAAGTGGCGAGCCGACTCATCGCACCAGCAGCGCGGCACGTGGTCGCCGTATTCGTTTGAGATGTGCCAGAGGGCGAGCGCCGGGTGGTTGCCATAGCGCGTGGCCATGGCTTCGGTGAGCTTGAGCGCATGTTCGCGAAAGATCGGCGAGCTCGGGCAGTAGGCCTGGCGCGAGCCGAACTCGAGACGCTGGCCGTGGATGTTAGACGGCAATACCTCAGGAAACTCGCGGATCAGCCAGGCCGGCGGCGTGGCCGTGCCCGTGGCGAGGTCGACCTTGATGCCGTGCTCCCAGAGCAGGTCAATCACGCGATCGAGCCAGCCGAAGTCGTAGACACCTGGCGTGCGCTCGATCTGCGGCCAGGAGAAGACCGGCAGTGAGACCAGGTTGACGCTGGCCTTCTGCATCAGCCGGGCATCCTCGATCCAGGTTTCTTCGGACCACTGGTCAGGGTTGTAGTCGCCGCCATAGGCGAGTGCATCAAGCCTGATCGGCCGTGCCGGAGTCGAGGTCATGCCCGCTTCCCTTTCGATTGTTTCAACGCCGGACCGCATCCTCTGTACACGACGTCGTAAAGATTGTATTCTGTATACAGCTACCGTATGACGAATATTCGTTCCGGTCAACCCGTAGGATTGGCCGATCAGTAGAAGCCTGGGAGGGCGCATGGCAATCGAACGCAAAACACTCCGCTCACAGGTGCGGGACGAATTGCTGGCGCGCATGCGATCGGGTGAAGCTCAGCCGGGCGAGGGCATCAATGAGGTGCAGCTCGCGTCGGAACTCGGAGTGAGTCGCACCCCGCTTCGTGAAGCGCTGATCGGCCTCGAAAGTGAGGGGCAGATCACGAGCGAGAACGGCAAGGGCTTCCGCTTCGTGAAGCTGAGCGCCACCGAGTTCGAGGAACTCGGCCCGGTCATCGCGACCCTGGAGGGCCTCGCCATCGAGCTCACTCCTCTCGTCGACCTGCAGACGATTGGTCGCCAGCTCGTGCGGATGTCGGCAGAGTTCCACGAGGACATCGCCGCGCACTCCGAGGTCGCCCATCGCGACGACGAGTGGCACGAACTCATGCTGAGCGCGTGCCCCAATGCACGTCTGCTCGAACTCATCGGCGGCGTCCGCGGTCTCTTCCACCGTTACGAATCACTTCTCGTCTCGAATGAGGCAATGATTGGGCGCGTTGCCGCCGAGCACGCGACGATCGCGCACTGTCTGGCCGAAGGCGATGTCGCGGGCGCCCAGACCGCACTCAAATCGAACTGGCTGAACGGCGTGCAGCGCATTCTGGCGAATGCAGAGCTGACCGCGACCCTGGTCTAGGTCGAGCCGCGCCCGCCGATCAAGCCCACCCCGCCGATCGAGCTCACCCCGCTGATCTTGCCCACCCCGCTGATCGACCCCACCCCGCTGATCGAGCGTGTCGAGATCCCGTCAGCCACACACGGAACAGGGAACCGCGGTCTCGACAGGCTCGACCCACGGGACACCGATCGACCCCACCCCGCTGATCGAGCCCACCCCGCTGATCGAGCCCACCCGCTGATCGAGCCCACCCCGCCGATCGAGCGTGTCGAGATCCCGTCAGCCACACACGAGGCCGGGAACCGCGGTCTCGACAGGCTCGACCCACGGGACACCGATCGACCCCACCCGCTGATCGAGCCCACCCCGCTGATCGACCCCACCCCGCTGATCGAGCGTGTCGAGATCCCGTCAGCCACACACGAGGCCGGGAACCGCGGTCTCGACAGGCTCGACCCACGGGACACCGATCGACCCCACCCGCTGATCGACCCCACCCCGCCGATCGAGCCCACCCCGCTGATCGAGCGTGTCGAGATCCCGTCACCCGCCCACGAGACCGGGAACCACGGTCTCGACAGGCTCGACCCACGGGACGCTGATCGAGCCCACCCCGCCGATCGACCCCACACCGCTGATCGAGCGTGTCGAGATCCCGTCAGCCACACACGAGGCCGGGAACCGCGGTCTCGACAGGCTCGACCCACGGGACACCGATCGACCCCACCCCGCTGATCGAGCCCACCCCGCTGATCGAGCCCACCCCGCCGATCGAGCCCACCCCGCTGATCGAGCGTGTCGAGATCCCGTCACCCGCCCACGAGACCGGGAACCACGGTCTCGACAGGCTCGACCCACGGGACACTGATCGAGCCCACCCCGCCGATCGAGCGTGTCGAGATCCCGTCAGCCACCCTCGAGACCGGGAACCACGGTCTCGACAGGCTCGACCCACGGCACGCCGATCGAGCGTTTCGAGACACGACGTGCGGTGCTAGCTCTCGGGAGGCGGCGTCCCCGAGCGACTCAGGCCAGGCAAATCAGCCAGTCGCCCTTCGATCAAAGCGATGCGTTTCTGGCGACCCCAGCCCTGCACCTGCTTCTCCCGAGCGTAGGCATCCTCGATTCGCTCGCACTCCTCGACGTAGACCAGGCGCACCGGCATCCGTCGCCGTGTATACGCGGCGCCCTCACCGTGATTGTGTTGCCAGAGCCGTCGTTCGATATCCCATGTGCTTCCGACGTAGAACGAGTCGTCGGAGCACTGCAACACGTACATGAATGGCATGCGCGACAGGCTGACAGGAAGCCGTCGCGGCGTTGGCCGGATGCAGGAAATCCGTGGACAACTACCGCTGATCGAGCCTGTCGAGATACGACCCGCAGCAAACTAGGGTCTCGACACGCTCGACCAACGGGGAATCGGTTGCTGAGCCTGTCGAGACATAGGGTCTCGACACGCTCGACCAACGGGGAATCGGTTGCTGAGCCTGTCGAGACATAGGGTCTCGACACGCTCGACCAACGGGGAATCGGTTGTCGAGCTGTCGAGACACCACCACAGAGTTGCTGCTAGCCCTTGACGGCGCCGCCGAGCAGGCCGGAAATGAACTGACGCTGGAAGATCAGAAAGAGGATCAGCAGCGGCAACGTCGCCAACAGCGAGCCCAGCATGAGGCCCGAGTAGTCAACTCGCGACAAGCCAATCATCGTGTTCAACGCGACGGGGATCGTGTAGTTGTCCTCGGTATTCAGCATCAGCAGCGGCCAGATGAACGCGTTCCACTGGGTCATGAACGTGTAGATGATCAGGGCGGCGATCTGCGGCCGGGCCACCGGCAGCACGATGCCGTAGAACGTGCGGAACTCGCTGGCCCCGTCGATCCGCGACGATTCGATGAGCGAATCAGGGAAGTCGAGGAAGGACTGACGCATGAGGAAGATGCCGAAGGCACTGGCTAGGAACGGCAGGATCACGGCCTGGTACGTGTCGATCCAACCGAGGCTGGCCATCATCTGGAACAGCGGAACGAGCAGAACCTGCATCGGAATCATCATCGTGACGAGGATGACGCCGAGCGCGATACCGCGGCCGCGAAACTTGAACTTCGCCAGCCCGTAGCCGGCCATGATGCTGATCATCGAGCTGAACACGGTGTAGATGACCGCGAGCAGCAGGCTGTTCACCATGACGCGACCGAAGTTCACATCATGCTGCAGCCGAGCCAGGTTGTTCAGCAGTTCGCCGCCCGGAAGCACCGGTAGTGGCGTGCCGAACAAGTCGGAGGTCTGATGCGTCGAGGCAATGACCATCCAGAGGAATGGGATGAGGCTGATGATCGAACCGACCAACAGCACGAAATAGATCGGAGCCTGGCGGATGGCCGAGCCGAGTCGGGCGGAGGCCGCCGGTGTGGCGCGGGTCACGATTTCTCCCTCGTGAGACGGAACTGAATGAGCGCGATCACCGCGGTGATGGCGACAATCATCCACCCGATAGCGGAGGCATAGCCGAAGTCGAACTGACGGAAACCAACCTTATAGAGGTAGAGCACTGGCGTGAGTGTGGCATCGCTCGGTCCTCCCCCGGTGAGAATGAAGTTTTCGTCGAAGAGCTGCAGGGCGCCGATCGTCGAGGTAATGCCGGTAAAAAGCAGCACCGGGCGCAACTGCGGAATGACAATCTTCGAGAAGATCGCCCAGCGGCCCGCCCCATCCATTCGTGCCGCTTCGTAGAGCTCGCCGGGGATCGCCTGGAGCCCGGCCAGAATGATGACCATGTTGTATCCGGTCCAACGCCAGGTGATCGAGGCGATCAGGGCGACCCGCGCCCAGATCTCGTTGTTCAGCCAGTCGACCGGTGCGATGCCGAGCACGCCGATCATCTGGTTGACGGCGCCGCCATCGGTGGCCAGCATGATGCGGAAGACGACCGAGTAGGCGACCAGCGTCGTCACGGCAGGCAGGAAGTGCAGTACGCGAAAGCCGCCCTTGAATTTCAGCCAGCTTTGGTTGAGCAAGTAGGCCAGGCCGACGGCCAGGCCCATCATCAGTGGAACCTGGATGACGAGCAGGATGCCAGCGTTGAACAGGCTCTTTGCGATCAGTGGATCGGCGAACAGGCGAGCGTACTGTTCGAGACCGACGAACTCGGTCTGACCGCCCACGGTCTTCGTCATGCTCTGCCACAACGAAGAGACGAGCGGGTAGGCGAAGAACAGTGCAAAAAGAACGAGAGCAGGGGCGGCGAAGTACAACCCCGGACGCTGGAGCTTGCGCCCCAGCGTCCGCGGAGCGGTTCGCCCGGTGTGGGCGCGGTTACGCGCCCGCGTGGACGAGATGGCCATGTTACTTCGCGATCTTGCGATCGGTTGCGGTGGCGATCTGCTTGGCAGCGTCGTCGAGGGTCTTCTTCGGGTCGGCGCCGTTCAGCACCGAGGCGACGACGGCGTTGGCCACGATGTCCTGCGCCTTCGCATTGTCGGTCGTGTAGTTGATCGACGGGATGTTCGGGGTCTGCTCGGCGAACAGCTCGTACACCTTTTGCCCCGAGAAGTAGGGGTCCGGCTGCTGGAAGTAGCCGTCCTTGAGAGCAGGTAGGTACGAGGGAAAGAGTCCTTCGTTCTTCATCATGTCGGCCTGATTGGTGGCGTCGGCCAGCAGCCAGGTGACGAAGGATGCCGCGAGGTTGGGGTTCTTCGCCTGCGCGGGAACCGCGAGGCCGGATCCGCCGCTGTTCGAGGTGCGAACGCCGCCATCGGCGAACGCCGGAAGCTCGGTCACGCCATACTTCCCGGCAAGTTCGGGCATTTCACCGGTGAGGGTACCGATCCACCAGACAGCCTCCGGGGTCACCGCCGAGTCGCCGTCCTTGGCGGAGGTGACGCGGCCATCCCAGCCCTTGACGTTCTTGATCAAGCCTTTGTCGTTCATATCCTTGAGCACGGTGAGTGCTTCGACTGCCTTCGGCGAGTTGACGGCGACGTTTCCGTCGGCGTCGAAGAGGCCCTGACCCTGCTGCTGCAGCATCATCGTGAAGCCACCACCCGTGGAGAGGTCGGTCGACATCAGCGTGTGGCCGGTCTTGGCCTTGATGGTCTCACCGGCGGAGATGAGGGCGTTCCAGGTGGTCAGCGATGCCGGGTCGACGCCGGCCTCGGCCAGGTAGTCGGAACGGTAGTAGAGCCCGACGGTGCCCGAGTCCCACGGCGCGACCATGAGCTGGTCCTTGTCATTCGACGAAGCGGTCCACTTCGACTGGTCGAAGTCGGCCTTCTTGTCGCCGAGGACCGGGTTCAAGTCGATCAGGCCGTTCGGGAACTGTGAGATGTAGCCCGGAGCCCGGTCGGTCTCGATGGTGACGACATCCGGAAGTCCGCTGCCGGCCTGCAGGCCGACCGAAAGCTTGTCGTAGGCGTTGTCGTAGCCGACATCGACGACCTTGATGGATGTCCCGGCGTGGCTGGCTTCGTACTCCTTGGCCTTGCGCTTGAGCGCGACCGCGGCCGAGTCCCAGGACCAGACGGTAATGTCACCGGAGACTTTGGTGCTCGGGTCGAGTGCCGGGGCGGACTGGCCGCCGGTGCCACCCGTGGCGCAACCGGCCAGGAGTGCCATCGCGGCGAGAGCGGTGACCGGGACAAGATACTTGCTGGATTTCATGATGACTTCCTTGTCGAGTGCTCAGAATATTGTATACAGTACACGGACCGTGAGGATCAGTCAACATACTTCGTACGCTCGGCCGGCGCGAGGGAGAGAACCGCCGCACGCGGTGACAGGGTCTCGACAGGCTCGACCAACGGGCGGGCTCGAGCAACGGGAAGGATCGAGCACCCCACCGCTGATCGAGCTCGTCGAGATCCCGCGACCACGACCCGAGACGGGTGAACCAGGGTCTCGACAAGCTCGACCAACGGGCGGGCTCGACCAACGGGAAGGAGTGAACCGCCGCACGCGGTGACAGGGTCTCGACAGGCTCGACCAACGGGAGGGCACCACCAACGGGAAGGATCGAGCACCCCACCGCTGATCGAGCCTGTCGAGATCCCGCGACCACGACCCGAGACGGGTGAACCAGGGTCTCGACAGGCTCGACCAACGGGCGGGCACGACCAACGGGCGGGCTCGACCAACGGGCGGGCACGACCAACGGGCGGGCACAAAACCGACAAGGAGGCGCGGACGGACGCACGGCGGGGTTCCCGCCGCGTCTCAGGTGCGGCGGTCTGCCTGCCAGGTTCGATACGAGGAAGCGGTTCCACCAGCAAGTTCTCCGCCATCCACCACGAGCTGCTGGCCGGTAATGAAGGCGGCCTCGGCAGAGGCGAGGAAGTAGAACGCCGACGCAATCTCGGCGGGCTCTGCGTGACGCCCACTGGGAATCTTCGCGTTCACCTCATCAATCATCTCGTCGGTATATTCCAGTCGCTGCATGGGTGTCATCACATATCCGGGACTCACGCACGCCGTGCGTACCCGAGGCGCCAATTCCAGTGCAACACTGCGGCAGAGTGCGAGAACGGCGGCCTTCGACGCGTTGTAGTCGGCATACCAGGGGTATCCCGCGGTGGCATTCGTCGACGCCGTCGCCAGCAGAACGCCCGAGCCCGCCTCATACATCTGCCGGCCGGCGGCCTGCCACAGATTGATGACCCCACGCACATTGATCGCCAGCAGCGTGTCGATCTCGGCCGGCTTCATCTCGAGGAACGGCCGACGGATGCTGATGCCCGCGTTCGCGATGGCGACATCCACCCGGCCGTCCTCCCGCACGATCTCGCCGATGCGAGCGGCGACTTGTTCGTGGTCGGTAACGTCACAGTGCCGCCAGATCGCTCCGGCCGTTGGCGCGGCCGGAGCGGTCAGGTCGAGGTTGTAAACCCGCGCTCCCCCGGCAGTGAACCGGTCGGCCGTGGCTTGGCCAATGCCCGACGAGGCTCCGGTGATGACGACGATCTGCTCCGTCATGGAGCACCTCCAGTTGATTGCGACAATCGGGTGACGAGTACGCGCCGAACGTCCCTAGAGAACCTTCGAGAGGAACTGCTGCGTTCGAGGACTCTGCGGGTTGGCGATGACCGTGCGCGGGTCGCCCTTCTCGACGACAACTCCACCGTCGACAAAGGTGAGCGAGTCGCCGACTTCCCGGGCGAACCCGATCTCGTGCGTAACGACGACCATGGTCATGCCGCCGAGCGCGAGGGTCTTCATAACCTCGAGCACCTCGTCGACGAGCTCGGGGTCGAGGCCCGACGTCGGCTCGTCGAAGAGCATCACCGACGGATCCATCGCCAGCGAACGAGCGATCGCCACCCGCTGCTGCTGGCCACCCGAGAGCTGGTTCGGGAACTTATGGCCGTGCGTGCCGAGTCCGACCATTTCGAGCAATGCCTGCGCCCGCTCCTTGGCCTCCTTCTTCGGCATGCCCTTCACCTTGATCGGACCACAGGCCACGTTTTCGAGGGCATTCATGTTGTTGAACAGGTTGAAGCGTTGGAACACCATGCCGATGCCGAGCCGGAACTTCGCATAGTCCTTCGAGCTCCACTCGTAAAACTTGTCGTCCCGGTAGTCGTAGCCGACGTCGGATCCCGACACCCGGATGCGCCCACTGTCGATGGTCTCGAGGGCGTTCAGGCAACGCAGAAACGTCGATTTACCCGAACCCGACGGGCCGATCACGACGGCAACCTCGCCCGCGGCCACCTCGAAGTTGATGCCGGCCAACACCTGGTTCG